>NZ_BMLQ01000004.1 GCF_014645315.1 Citricoccus zhacaiensis
CATGGCAAAAAGTCACTGCAAACACACGGGGTGTGTCCCAGCAACCAATCAACCAATTCAAAAAATTGGCATCAACAAACTTGGCACACTATTGAGTTCTCAAACAACAGGTACGTAATAAATACTGACCAGATAAACCCAATTCTTTGGGCCGCTTTCCGGCTTTCCTCATCCGCGGTTCTCAACCTTATCCCTTCGATTTCATCCCGTCAAATCGGCGTTTCCGGCGATTTCTTCGAACCAAATCTCAGTTCTTCGGTTATATCCATCCAGGTGATCCATGACGGCCGCTCAGGGGCTCAATCACTTCTTCCTGCATGGCCCGTACTTCGTGCGGGACCTCGACGTTACACCTTGAAGGGCGCAGTAGTCTAGGCCTGCATTTCAGTTCGGGGTGGCCACCTGTTTTCCCGCTTTCGCGGCTGGCGACTTGAAGAACTATACACACGGAATCGCGTGGCCGCAAAATCCACCCCAGACGGCGCTCCACGGCCTCGGATGCCCGTGATTACGGGGTTTTTCCAAACCCGTGACTCGAAGTTCCATGGAGTTGTGAGGCAGGTCTCCCCCGGTGTCCCGGGCTGTGCCGAGACGGGACTGGCCGCTCCCCCGGTGAGGGAGCGGCCAGTCGGTGATGCACCATGCTGCGGGCCGGGAGCTGGCCCGTCGCGCGTCCGAGGCGCGGGTGGTCAGGCGGTCAGGTCCACCAGAGCCATGTTCTTCTTGCCGCGGCGCACCAGGAGGTACTTCCCGTGCAGGGCATCGTCCGTGCCAAAGGTGGCCTCCAGATCGGTGACCTTGACGTTGTTCACCGCGGCACCGCCGTCGTTGACCGTGCGACGTGCCTCCGAGTTGGAGGCGGACAAGCCGGTGGAGGTCAGCAGGTCCACGATGCCGACGGGGCCGTGCGTTCCCAGGCCCGCGGCCGCCGTCGGCAGCTCGGCGGTGGCCGCCGCGAGGGTGGGCTCGTCCACCGAGGCCAGATCCCCCTGGCCGAAGATCGCGGCCGAGGCGTCGATGACCTTGCGGGTGGCGTCCTCCCCGTGCACGAGGGAGGTGACCTCCCAGGCGAGAGTCTTCTGCGCCTCCCGCCGGAAGGGCTCCTCACGCACCTTGGCCTCGAGCGTCCCGATCTGCTCGCGGGTGAGGAAGGTGAAGACCTTCAGGCGGTCGATCACGTCCGCGTCTGCGGTGTTCAGCCAGAACTGGTAGAAGGTGTACGGCGAGCACATCCGGGCGTCCAGCCAGATGGCGTTGCCCTCCGACTTGCCGAACTTGGTCCCATCCGAATTGGTGATCAGCGGAGTGCCGATGGCGTGGGCTGCAACGCCCTCGACCTTGCGGATCAGGTCCGTCCCCGAGGTCAGGTTGCCCCACTGGTCCGAGCCACCCGTCTGCAGCAGGCAGCCGTAGTCGCGGTACAGGTTCAGGAAGTCCATCCCCTGCAGTACCTGGTAGGAGAATTCCGTGTAGGAGATCCCCTCGTCCGAGTTCAGGCGTTTGGCCACGGTCTCCTTCTTGACCATGGTGCCCACCCGGAAGTGCTTGCCCACGTCCCGCAGGAAGTCCAGGGCGCTCATCTGACCGGTCCAGTCCAGGTTGTTGACCATGCGCGCAGCGTTGTCCCCCTCGAAGGACAGGAAACGCTCGATCTGTCCGCGCAGGTACCCCACCCATTCGGTGACGGTGTCCCGGTCGTTCAGCACACGTTCGGCCGTCTGCCGCGGGTCGCCGATCAGGCCGGTGGAGCCGCCCACCAGTCCGAGGGGCTTGTGGCCGGCCAGCTGGAGCCGGCGCAGCAGCAGGATCTGCACCAGGTTACCCAGGTGCAGGGACGGGGCCGTCGGGTCGAAACCGCAGTAGTAGGTGACCGGCTCGCCGTCGAGCAACTCCTCCAGGGCCGCCTCGTCCGTGGAGACGTGGACGAGACCGCGCCACTGCAGTTCCTGCCAGAGGGTGGGGAAGGACGGGTCATTGGTCTGTCCGGCCAGGGCCGGGTTCACGGTGGGGGCACCGGTGGTGGACGTGCTGGTCACGGGGAGGGCCTCTCGGGGAGTGTCGATGCGTCAGGGTGAGCGGGTGCGTCGGTGGCGGTGGGGGCCCGACGCCGGCCCGGCGGCTAGTCCAGCCCGGCCGGCAGTTCGCCGGAGGCCAGGATCCGCAGGGTCTGGGTGGACCGGGTCATGGCCACATAGAGGTCGCCGACGATGCCGCCGGCCTCGGCCACGATCTGGGCCGGCTCGAGCAGCACGACCGCGTCGAATTCCAGGCCCTTGGCCTCGCCGGGGGTGGTGGCCACGATGTCCTGGCCCAGCCCCCCGCCGCCGGAGCCGACGCGATCGCCGTACTTGGCCCGCAGCAGGGTGGCGACCTGACCCTCGAGGGAGACCGGTGCGATCACGGCGAGCAGGCCGCCGTCGATCCGTTCCAGGTCTTCGGCGATGCCGGACAGCAGCGCGTCCTGACGGTCCTCCGGGGCCACCCGGGTGACTGCCGGTTCCCAGTCACCCTCTCGCACGGCCTGCGGGTTGGACACCGGCAGGCCGGCCTCCTGGGCCACGCGTGCGGCCAGCCGGGTGATCTTGGCCGGGGTGCGGTAGTTCACCGTCAGCTCCTCCAGGTGCCAGCGGTCCTGGACGAACGGCTCGAGGGCTTCGGCCCAGGAGGTCACGTTGGCCGCCGAGGAGGCCTGGGCGATGTCCCCGACGATGGTGAACGACTTCAGCGGACAGCGGCGCATGAGCAACCGCCACTGCATGGGCGAGAGTTCCTGTGACTCGTCGACCACCACGTGTCCGTAGGTCCAGGTCCGGTCCGTGGCGGCCCGCTCGGCGGCGGAGACATAGTGGTCCCCGGCCTGGTTGGCATCAGCGAGGCCTTCGGCGGAGACCACGCCATCCACCCCGAAGTCCTCGAGCATGGCGTGGACGTTCTCCAGGGTGGCCTCGGCGTTGGCCACGTCCCGTTGACGGTCGGCCTGCTGAGTGGCCTCGAGACGGCCGGCGCTGGCGTCCCACTCCCCCAGCAACTCGGCGGCCTCGTCCAGCAGCGGGACATCCGCCTCGGTCCAGGGCGCGTCGGCCGCACGCAGCAGGCGGCGGCGTTGCTTCGCCTTGAGGAACGGGGCGGCCATCTCCAGGTGTCCTGGTTTGGAGAACAGGTCAGAGAGGAGCTTCTCCGGAGTCAGCGGCATCCAGCACAGGTTCAGGGCGATGCGCACGTCCCGCGAGGTGCGGACGTCCTCGGAGAGGTAGGCGCGGTCGATGTTGTTGCCGGCTCCGGAGGACTTCTCCAGCTTGTCCTTCAGCTGGTCGGCCAGCTCGCGCACCATGATCTTGACGAACGTGGTGCGGGCCTCGTTGTGCGGCTTGCCCGTGGCCCGGGCTCGGTCGCGGGCCCGGCGGACCTGCTTCGGGCGGATGGTCAGGGTGGTCCCGCCGACGTCCACCCGGCGCGGCCCATCCGGCAGGCGCTGGCGGTTGGCCACGGCGTTGGCCACCACGTCGGCCATGAACAGCCGGCCCTTCACCTTCGCGACGCGCCGGTCCGTCTCGGGGACGGCCTTGATGCCGGGCATCAGCCGTCCGAGGGAGGACATGACCACACCGGTCTCACCGAGGGAGGGCAGCACACGGTCGATGTAGCGCATGAACGACTGCGACGGCCCCACGAGCAGCACGCCCGCCGTCTTCAGCCGTTCGCGGTGGGTGTAGAGCAGGTAGGCGGCGCGGTGCAGGGCCACGGCCGTCTTGCCGGTGCCGGGACCGCCCTGGACCACCAGCACTCCCTTGAGGGGTGAGCGGATGATGGCATCCTGTTCGGCCTGGATGGTGGCGACGATGTCACCCATCTGGCCGGTACGCCGAGCCGTGACGGCCGCCAGGAGGGCTCCTGCGCCGTGGTGGGTCGATTCATCGTCCAGCAGCGTGGCGTCCAGGACGTCGTCCTCGAGATCGGCCACGGTGCGACCGCGCAGCATCAGGTGGCGGCGGCGGCGCACCCCCAGCCGTTGATGGGCAGTGGCCTGGTAGAAGGCGCCGGCCTCCGGGGCCCGCCAGTCGACCATGAGCCTGACCTGGTCCTCGTCCGTCAGACCGATGCGCCCGATGTAGCGTTCGTCGCCTTCGTCCATGTCCAGCCGGCCGAACACCAGCCGGTCGTCGACGGCGTAGAGCTGGGCGAGGCGGTCCTCGTAGAGGGTGGCGAACGCATCACGCTCGGAGACGTTCTGCACCGAGCCCTGCGGGCCGTCCTTGCGGACTCGGGCCAGCTGACGTTCCTTCTCGGCACGCAGTTCGTCCAGGCGCTCATAGAGCCCGGCGACGTATTCGCGCTCATGCTCCAGTTCGGTCTGGTGGATCGGAACCACATCAGTCATGCCTTGCACACCTTAGGGCTATCGATGGCGCCCGAAGGGTCCGACGAATCCGCCAGAACCCCTGGGCACCTCGGAACGAGTGACCATCCATGGTACAGCCGTTGGGGTGAACACCATATTAATCCCGCGTCTCGTCCCGGCTCTCCCGACGGCGCCGGGGCTTGGCCGCCCGGTAGGGCGACACCGAAGGCTCGTCCGGCAGCCAGAAGCGCCACGGGTAGTCCGGTCCCCCACCCTCGCCGGAGACCCCGGTGCGTGGGCCGCTCATGGTCCCGGGCCGGCGTCGGGACCGCAGGCCGGACAACCAGATTCCGTCCGGCGCCGGCTGTTCCGAGGCCGGGTCCAGCACCTGACCGGGTGCCGGGCCGAGGAGCAGGGCTGAGCCGTCGTCGCCGGCCCCGATGCCCAGCGCCTGCGCCAGGCGGGCCGGGCCCGAGGCCAGCTGACGGACCTGCCTGGACGGATGGGGACGGCCAGCAGAGCCGGCCACGGCACCGGCACCACGGCGCGCGAGGGCGGTGTCCATCCCCGCGACCACCTCGCCGGCGCGCAGCAGCACGCCCGAGCTGGTTCCCTCCGGACCGCAGACGATGTTCACGCACCAGTGCATCCCGTAGGTGAAGTACACGTAGATGTGACCGACCGGCCCGAACATGGTGGCAGTGCGCGCGGTGCGCCCCCGGAAGCCGTGCGAGCCGGGGTCGCGGGATCCCTCGTAGGCCTCGACCTCCGTCAGGCGCACGCTGACCGCCGCTCCCTGACGGGCGACGGTCAGCGTGGAGCCCAACAGCAGTGGTGCCGCGTGCAGGCTCCCACGTTCCAGGGGCTCCAGGCCTCTCGGGATCACGGCAGGACCGAGGAGTCCCCGAAGGCGCGCAGCGGTTCCAGCCGGGACCGGAGCTCGGACAACTGCGCCGCGACGGCCACCGGGGCGGTGCCGCCCTGCGCGCTGCGGGAGTTGAGTGAACCCTCGGTGGACAGGACCGTGCGGACCTCCGGCGTCAGGGCCGGGGAGATGGCGGCATAGTCCTCGTCCGTGAGGTCCCACAGCTCCCCGCCCCGGGACTCGGCCAGCTTGACTGCCTCGCCGGACAGCTCGTGGGCCTCACGGAACGGCACGCCCTGGCGGACCAGCCATTCCGCGATGTCCGTGGCCAGGGCGAATCCCTGGGGCGCCAGCGCTGCCATCTTCTCCGTGTTGAAGGTCAGCGTCGCGATCATCCCGGAGACCGCGGGCAGCAACAGCTCCAGGGTGTCCGCGGCATCGAAGACCGGCTCCTTGTCCTCCTGCAGGTCACGGTTGTACGCCAGCGGCAGCCCCTTGAGGGTCGCCAGCAGACCGGTCAGGTTGCCGATCAGACGCCCTGACTTGCCGCGCGCCAGTTCGGCGACATCCGGGTTCTTCTTCTGCGGCATGATCGAGGAGCCCGTGGAGTAGGCATCGTCCAGAGTGACGAAACCGGCCTCCTTGGTGGCCCAGAAGATGATCTCCTCACTGATGCGGGACAGGTCCACGCCGACCATGGCACTCACCCAGGCGAACTCCGCGAAGACGTCCCGGGCGGCAGTGCCGTCGATCGAGTTCCAGGCCGCGGAGTCGAATCCGAGCTCGGTGGCGACCGCGTTCGGGTCGAGTCCGAGCGAAGACCCGGCCAGGGCGCCCGAACCGTAGGGCGACACCGCGGCACGGCGGTCCCAGTCCACGAAGCGCTCCACGTCCCGGGCCATCGACCAGGCATGGGCCAGGAGGTGATGGCTCAGCAGCACCGGTTGCGCATGCTGCAGGTGCGTCCGGCCGGGCATCGGCGCGTACGGGTGTGCCTCGGCCTGGGCCACCAGGGCGTCGATCGTCTCCACCAGGCGAGCGGCGATCACCCGGGCGTGGTCGCGCAGGAACATCCGGCCCAGCGTGGCGATCTGGTCGTTGCGGGACCGGCCGGCGCGGAGCTTGCCGCCCAACTCCGGTCCGGCCCGCTCGATGAGTCCACGCTCCAGGGAGCCGTGGACGTCCTCATCCGCCTCCGAGGCAACATAGGCGCCCGAGACCACATCGTCCTCCAGGCGGTCGAGGGCGGCCAGCATGCCGGTGAGTTCGACGTCGTCGAGCAGGCCGGCATCGTGCAGCACCCGGGCGTGGGCCCGGGACCCGGCGATGTCATACCGGGCCAGCCGCCAGTCGAAGTCGGTGGACTTACTCAACGCCGCCAGGGCATCGGCGGGGCCGCCGGCGAACCGGCCGCCCCACAGAGAGCCCTCGTTGGTGCCGTGGCGTTCCGCCGGCCCGGGCCGGCCTGCGGCCTCGGGATCCGCGTGCTTCTCCGACGCGTTCTCGGACACGGCTCAGCTCTCGTTCGAGAGCTGAGCGACGTCGGCCAGCGAGTCCACGTCACCGGCCACGCGCTCGTCACGTTCGGTGGCCACCTTCGAGGACAGGCCGAAGATGTCGATGAAGCCCCGGGCCGAGGACTGGTCGAAGGCATCGCCCTCGTCATAGGTGGCCAGGCTGAAGTCGTACAGGCCCGTGTCGGAGCGGCGTCCCTGCACGGTGGCGCGGCCGCCGTGCATCTCCATGCGGATGTCGCCGGAGACGTACTTCTGGGTCTCGTCCACGAAGGTGTCCAGGTTCTTCTTCAGCGGGGAGAACCACTGGCCGTCATAGACGATCTCGGTCCAGCGCTGGTCCACGGTCTTCTTGAAGCGGGCCTGCTCGCGTTCGAGGGTCACGTTCTCCAGCTCCCGGTGGGCGGTCATGAGCGCCATCGCGCCCGGGGCCTCGTAGATCTCGCGGGACTTGATGCCGACCAGGCGGTCCTCGACGATGTCGATGCGGCCAATGCCCTGGGCGCCGGCCCGGCGGTTCATCTCCTCGATGATCTGCAATGCGGAGAGCGAGCGGCCGTCCAGGGCGGTGGGCACGCCCTGGTCGAAGGTCACGGTGACGACATCCGGGGCCGGCGGGAAGGCCGGGTCATCCGAGTAGTCGTAGACGTCCTTGGTCGGACCGTTCCAGATGTCCTCGAGGAAACCGGTCTCCACGGCGCGGCCCCACACGTTCTGGTCGATCGAGAAGGGGTTCTTCTTCGTGGTGACGATCGGCAGCTCATGGCGCTCGGCATACTCGATGGCCTTGTCCCGGGTCAGGGCGAGGTCCCGGACGGGCGCGATGCACTTCAGGTCCGGGCCCAGGGTCTGGATGCCGACCTCGAAGCGCACCTGGTCATTGCCCTTGCCGGTGCAGCCGTGGGCCACGGTGGAGGCCCCGAACTGGCGGGCGGCCGCGACCAGGTGGCGGACGATGACCGGCCGGGAGATGGCCGAGACGAGGGGGTAGGCGTCCATGTACAGGCCGTTGGCCTTGAGCGTGGGCATGCAGTACTGCTCGGCGAACTCGTCCCGGGCATCCGCGACATAGGCTTCGACGGCACCGCAGTCCAGGGCACGCTGGCGGATGGTCTCCAGGTCCTCGCCGCCCTGGCCCACGTCCACGGCCACGGCGATCACCTCGGCACCCGTGGCCTCGCTGATCCATCCGATGGCCACTGACGTATCCAGTCCGCCCGAATAGGCCAAGACGATGCGCTCTGTCATTGCGTACTCCTTCTGTTGCCTGCGATAGTGCCGGCGTTGCCGCCTGCGATGGTGCCTGCCACGGGGCCGCGTACGGAACGGCCGGCCTGCTCTATGCAAGAGTCTACATATTTATGCAACGCATGCCGAACCACCGGTCAGCGCCGCGCGGACCGCCGCGTGCACCCCTCTACGTGTCCCCACGACACCGTGCCCTCACCGTAATCTGGTGCCATGACGAGCGATACCCCACACGCGAACCAGTCCGAAGACCAGCCGACAGCGAACGGCACCCCGGAGCTGACCGACGAGGAGCTGGAGTTCCTGAACTCCCTCTTCGATCTGGCCCGCGCCGGGGACGGCGACCGACTGCTACCCGTCCTCGACCAGGGCGTCCCCGTCGACCTGGCCAATCACAAGGGCGACACCCTGTTGATCCTCGCGACCTACAACAACCATCCGGCGCTGGTGACGGCTCTGATCGGGCGCGGCGCCGACGTGCACCGCCTCAATGGCCGGGGGCAATCCGCCCTGTCCTGTGCCGTCTTCGTCCAGAACGAGGAGTCGGTGCGGGCGCTCCTGGCCGCGGGCGCGGATCCGGACGAGGGCCCCGTGAGCGCCCGCGCGGCCGTCGACATGTTCGGGCTAGATTCGATGCGGGCACTTCTGGACGATCCCGAGCTCCGCACATGAGGGCAGGATGAGAATCCACCCCGAGCACCGCGGATAATTTGACGTTATCGTTCTGATGCATTTCACTGGACCTAGTCCTGCCTCGTGATCTTTTCGTGATCTGGCAGGAAGCCTGCGGGGTTCCCCCACCTGCACCGTCCCTTGGGAACCCCGTGCCGTGAAATCCATCGCGGACGGCGGACGGTGCTGCATGGACGGTCGGGGACGACCTGAGCAGTGGTGGGCCGACACCCCAAGAAACCATGCAGAAGACTTCCACTGCCTCCCAGTCCACCCGCCGCACCATCATCCGCCGCTCAGCCGCTGGCCTCGCCGGCGTCGCCGTGGCCGGTGCCGGCCTGACCGCCCTCTCCGCTCCCGCCACCGCCGCCCCGGCCTCCAGCTGGGACGCCCTGGCCCAGTGCGAGTCCGGCGGCAACTGGTCCATCAACACCGGCAACGGCTACTACGGTGGCCTGCAGTTCTCCCCGAGCTCGTGGAGCGCCGCCGGTGGCTCCGGCATGCCGCACCAGGCCTCCAAGGCCGAGCAGATCCGCGTGGCCGAGAACCTGCTCTCCATGCAGGGCTGGGGCGCCTGGCCCGCTTGCTCCGCCAAGCTGGGCCTCTACGGCAACGGCGGCAGCGCCGAGGTCACCACCCAGTCGGCCGAGACCTCCTCCCAGACTCAGGAGGCTGCTCCGAAGGCGCAGGCCGCACCCAAGGCCGAGAAGAAGCAAGCGGAGCCGAAGCAGCAGGCACCGCAGCAGCAGGCCCCGGTCCAGGAGGAGCGCGCCTCCGCCGTGTCCCCGGTCGAGAAGTCGGACGAGACCATCACCGTCCAGGCCGGCGACACCCTGTCCAAGCTGGCCGAGGCCCACGGGGTCGAGGGCGGCTGGGAGGCCCTGTACGCTGCCAACACGGACACCGTGGCTGACGCCAACCTGATCTTCGTCGGCCAGACCCTGCACCTGCCGGCCTGATCCTCACGGTTCAGTTCTGTAGCACCGGCTGACGGCACCGGACGGACCAATGGTCCGCACCGACTGCCAGCAGTGAAGCGAACGCGTTGGATGGGGAGTACTCCCCATCCAACGCGTTCTGCGTTGGTGCTGGACGCCGATAGGCTGGCCTCACCCGTGATCGTTTCGCCCTGTCGCACCCTGCGGCCGGACATCATCGGTTCAACAGTCTCGAGGGGGACATCTATGCCGACGAGCATTACCACCACCCGGCGCCAGCCGCTCCGCGCCCTGGGCATCACCGCACTGGGCGCCACTGCCGCCCTGGCCCTGGCCGGCTGCGCCGGCTCCGACGTTCCGGCACTGGAGGACGTGTGGCCCGAGGCCCACGCGTCGATCGAGGAAGCCACCTCCGTGGCCATCGACGGCAGCGTGAGCCAGGGCGGCCAGGACATGACCGTGGCCATCTCCGGTCAGATCGACGATTCCTCCTACTCCGGGAACGTGGCCATGGGGGAGGTCGCGGTCGAGATCCTCGGCAACGACGAGTACACCTACATGAAGCCGAACACCGCGTTCTACGAGGAGAACGGGGGCGGCGCCCAGCTGCAGGAGATGGTGGGTGACAAGTGGCTGGAGATGCCCGCAGAACAGGGCGGTTTCACCATGTCAACCCTGTGGGACGCCTTCACCGAGGACATCCCCTCGTCCGATGAGTTCAGCGATTCCGAGTACACCTCCGAGACCGTCGAGCTGAATGGCGAAGAGGTCTACAAGTACACCGGCAGCACCGAGGACTCCGACGATCCCGTGAGCCTCTACGTGTCCAAGGACAACAAGCTGGTCCGCGTCGAGGCCGAAGCAGCATCCTCCGACGACGAGTCCGCCTCCCCCTCGGCTTCTTCCGACTCCTCGTCCGGCGCCGGGACGATCGACTTCTCCGAGTGGGACGCCGTGGAGACGGTGGAGATGCCGGCCGAGGACACGATCTTCTCGGTCCCGGGCCTCTAAGTCCCGCCGGTTCGTCGAGACCGCGCGGGGCTACCCCGCGTACTCGAGGAACCGCCCGGCGACGGCGACTCCCCCGTCCGGCGCACGCGTCACGATCATGATCGTATCGTCCCCGGCAATCGTGCCGAGGATGTCCGGTTGGCGTGACTGGTCGATGACGCTGGCGAGGAACTGCGCCGCGCCGGGCGGGGTCCGGAGAATGACCAGGTTGGCGCTGGATTCAGCCGCCACCAGCAGGTCCCGGCACAGGCTGGACAGCCGGTGCTCCAGGGCCTCCGGAGCCCGCCGGGCGGCAAGCTCGCCCGGCACCGGCCCCTCCGGCGGAACCGAGTAGACCAGCTGTCCGCTGTCGGCGCGCACCCGGTAGGCGCCCAGCTCGACGAGATCGCGGGACAGCGTCCCTTGCGTCACCGAGACTCCCCGGGCGCTCAGTTCGGACAGCAGCTCGGCCTGGCTGTGCACCTCGGTGGCGGCGAGGACGTCCTTGATCGCCGCTTGACGTGCGGTCTTGGTGGCCGGAGCGCTCATCGGACGTCAGAACCGGCGATGGAGACACGTCCGTCACCGAGCGCAGCGCCGGTCGGTGTGGTGGCCGGCGCGGTGGCCAGACCGGAACGGTAGAGCAGCCAGGCCATCAGGGCCTTCTGGGCATGCAGGCGGTTCTCGGCCTCGTCGAACACCACTGACTGCGGTCCGTCGATGACCTCCGCCGAGACCTCGAGGCCCCGGTAGGCCGGGAGGCAGTGCAGGAACACCGCGTCCGGCGCGGCCTTCGCCATGGCCTGGGCGTCCACGGCGTAGTCACGGAACAGGGTCTGCCGGGCTTCCTTCTCCTCTTCCTGGCCCATGGAGATCCAGGTGTCGGTGACCACGACGTCGGCGCCGTCCAGTGCCTGCGCGGCATCGGTCGTGACCAGCACCGATCCCCCGGTCTCGGCGGCCCGGGCCTCGGCGGCCGCCACCACGGCGGCGTCCGGCAGGTACCCCGAGGGGCCCGTGACCCGCACGTGCATCCCCGCGGTCACGCCGGCCAGCAGGTACGAGTTGGCCATGTTGTTCGCGGCATCCCCGAGATAGGTCATGACCAAGCCCTCCGTGCGCCCCTTGTGCTCACGTACCGTCAACAGGTCCGCCAGCAGTTGGCAGGGGTGGTAGTCGTCCGAGAGGGCGTTGACCACGGGCACGGTGGCGTGCTCGGCCATCTCCTCCAGACCCGCTTGCGCGTACGTGCGCCAGACGATGACGGACACCATCCGGGACAGCACCTGGGCGGTGTCCGCGATGGACTCCTTGTGGCCCAGCTGAGCCTCACCGGGGTTGACGATCAGGGGCTGCCCTCCGAGGTCCGCGATGCCCGCGGCGAAGGACACCCGCGTCCGGGTGGAGGTCTTGTCGAAGAACACGATGCCGGTCTGCGGTCCGGCCAGGGGCCGGTGCAGGTAGCGGTCGGCCTTCATGGCCTGCGCCAGATCCAGGACCTCTGCCTGTTCGGCCGCGGTGAGGTCGGTGTCGACGAGGAAGTGCCGGAGGGGCGCCGAAGACGGCGTGGTGCTGGGGGTCATGCTCTGTTCTCCTGATCGTGCTGTGGCTGATGCGCCTGCAGGGCCGCGTCCAGGAGCGACGGGAGGTCGGCCACCAGGCGGTCGGCCTCCTCCTCTTCCAGGATCAGGGGCGGAGCCAGGCGCAGGGTGGAGGGTCCGGTGGCGTTGAGCAGGTACCCCGCCTCGAGACCGGCGCGGACCACGGCCGGTGCCAGGCCGCCGTCGGGCACCGGGGCCTGCATGCCGGAGGGCACGGTGATGTCCACGCCGATGAGCAGGCCGTACTGGCGCGCCGCGGTGACCCCGTCCACGGCGCCGAGCCCGCGCGCCAAGCGGGCGCCGAGGTCACGGACGTGCTCCAGCAGCCCGGTCTGGTCGATCGTGTCCAGCACCGCCATCCCGGCGGCGGTGGCCACGGGGTTGCCGCCGAAGGTGGTGCCGTGCTGACCGGCGGTGAGCAGGGCGGAGACCTGCGGACCGAAGCTGATCATGGCGCCGATCGGGACGCCACCGCCCAGCCCCTTGGCCAGCGTCATCGCGTCCGGCACCACCGGCGCATCCTGACCGGTGACGGCGGGGTTCTGGTGGGCGAACCACGTCCCCGTGCGGCCGGTACCGGACTGGACCTCGTCGAAGATCAGCAGCGCGCCGTGGCGGCGGGTGAGCTCCCGGGCGGCCTGCAGGTAGCCGGCCGGCCAGCCGTGCACGCCGGACTCGCCCTGCACGGGTTCGATGATGACGGCGGCCACGGTCTCATCGAGAGCGGCCTCGAGCGCGGACGCGTCACCGGCGGGGATGAACTCGATGCCCCCGGGCAGGGGTTCGAACGGCTCGCGGTAGGCAGGCTTCCAGGTCATGGCCAGGGCGCCGAGGGTGCGGCCGTGGAAACTGTGCTCCAGCGCCAGGACCCGGGTGCGGCGGCCGGAGGGATCCTCGCGGCCGTGGCGTCGGGCCAGCTTCAGGGCGGCCTCGTTGGCCTCGGATCCGGAGTTGGCGAAAAACACGGTGGAGCCCTCGGGGGCCTCGGCGAGGTCCAGGAGCCGTTCGGCCAGCGCGATCTGCGGGCCGGAGGTGAACAGGTTGGAGATGTGGCCCAGGGTCCCCAGCTGCTCGGTCACCGCCGCGACGAGGGCCGGGTGGGCGTGGCCCAGCGCGTTGACGGCGATCCCGCCGAGGAAGTCCGTGTACCGGCGGCCGTCGGCATCCCAGACGTGCACGCCCTCACCGCGGACCAGGACCCGGCTGGGGGCACCGAAGACTCCGGTCAGCGAGGAGGCATAGCGCCCGAGCAGTCCAGTCTGGGCGGGGGCGCCGGTTCCGGCGGCAGCGGTGGCGGAGGCGCCAGGGGTCGAATCGTTCATCATGTTCCCTCAGTCGGTGTGGTCATCGGGCAGAACCTGGGTCCCCACGCCCGCCGTGGTGAAGACCTCGAGCAGCATCGAGTGCGGCGCCCGGCCGTCCACGATGTGTGCCTGGGGCACGCCGCCGTCGACGGCCTGGAGGCAGGCGGCCATCTTGGGGATCATCCCGGCCTCGAGGCTGGGCAGCAGCTCGCGCAGCTCGCCGGCGGACAGGGAGGAGACCAGCGATGTCCGGTCCGGCCAGTGGGAGTACAGGCCCTCCACGTCCGTGAGGACCACGAGTTTCGAGGCACCGAGCGCCACGGCCAGGGCAGCAGCGGCGGTGTCCGCATTGACGTTCAGCACCTCCCCCGTGGCCCGGCCGCCGGCGCTGATCTCCGGGGCCACCGAGGACACGACGGGGATCCGCCCGTTCTCCACCAGGTCCCGGATGGCACCCGGGTTGACCTGGGTGACCTCGCCGACCAGCCCGAGGTCCACCGGCTCGCCGTCCACCTCGGTGCCGGTCCGCTGGGCCTGGAACAAGGCGGCATCCTCGCCGGACATCCCGACGGCGTAGGGCCCGTGTCCGTTGACCAGGCCCACGAGCTCCCGGCCGACCTGGCCGGTGAGCACCATGCGGACCACGTCCATGGCCTCGGCGGTGGTGACGCGCAGTCCCCCGGCAAACTCTGATTCGATGCCCAGCCGGTCCAGCATGGCGTTGATCTGCGGCCCGCCCCCGTGCACCACAACGGGATGGATGCCGCAGTGGTGGAGAAAGACGATGTCCTCGGCGAAGGCCCGGCGCAGCTCATCGGACACCATGGCGTTGCCGCCGTACTTGATCACCATGGTGGTGCCGGAGAAGCGCTTGATCCAGGGCAGGGCCTCCACCAGCACGGCCGCCTTGGCGGCAGCACCGTCGGGGAAACCCGGAACGCCGGTGTTCCCGGTGCCGGCGGTCGTCCCGGTGGTGTCAGTAGCACCGGTGGTGTCAGTCATCTCGCTCATGGTGGCTCTCAGCTCGAATACGCGGAGTTCTCATGCACGTAGTCGTGCGTGAGGTCATTGGTCCAGATGGTGGCGGTGGCCTGACCAGCGTGCAGGTCGATGACCACGCTCACCTCGCGCGGGGAGAGGTCCACGAGCTCGCGGTCCTCGCCCACCCCGGAGTCGCGGCAGACCTGGACTCCGTTGAAGTGCACATCGAGACGCTCGGCGTCGAACGGGGCCACCTCCTCCGGAACCGTGCCGACGGCGGAGATGACGCGACCCCAGTTCGGGTCCTGGCCGAACACGGCGGCTTTGAACAGGTTGGACCGGGACACGGCGCGGGCCACCGCCTCGGCGGCCTCCTCGGTGCTCGCGTTGACGACCTGGATGGAGATCTCGTGGGCGGCACCCTCGGCGTCGGAGATCAGTTGCCGCGCCAGGTCCGCGCAGACCGTGCGCAGGCCCGCCTGGAACTCCGCAGCGTCCGGCCGGGTCCCGCTCGCCCCGGAGGCGAGCAGTGCCACGGTGTCGTTCGTGGACATGCAGCCATCGGAATCCGTGCGGTTGAACGTGGTCCGGACCGCCTCGGTCAAGGCCGAATCCAGCTCGGCGGAGTCCACTGCAGCGTCGGTGGTGATGACGCACAGCATGGTCGCCATGCCCGGCGCGAGCATGCCGGCTCCCTTGGCCATGCCCCCGATCACGTACCCGGGGCCACGGTGGACCGCGGTCTTGGGCACCGTGTCCGTGGTCATGATGGCCTCGGCCGCGTCAGCGCCACCGTCGGCTCCCAGTGCTCCCGCAGCGGCGGTCACGCCTGGGATCAACCGGTCCATCGGCTGGGGCTGCCCGATCAGGCCGGTGGAGCAGACGAGCACGTCCCCGGCGGAGATCCCGAGCTGTCCGGCGGCATGCTCCGCGGTGGCATGCGTGTCCTGGAACCCCTGGTGGCCGGTGGCGGCATTGGCCCCGCCCGAGTTCAGCACCACGGCATCCACCCGCCCGTCCGCGATCACCTGGCGCGACCAGACCACGGGGGCAGCAGCCACCCGGTTGGACGTGAAGACGGCGGCCGCGTGGCGGTCCGGCCCGTCGTTCACGACGACGGCCACGTCCGGTTTCCCGGTCGACTTCAGTCCGGCGGCCACACCGGCGGCGCGGAAACCCTGGGCTGTGGTGACGCTCATGGTGCGATCCCCTGTTGGGTCAGGCCCGTCTCCTCGGCCAGACCGAGAGCGAGGTTCATGGATTGGATGGCGCCGCCAGCGGTCCCCTTGGTCAGGTTGTCCAGGGCAGCGGTGATGATGACGCGGCCGGCGTGCGCGTCCACGGCCAGCTGCATGACCACGTGGTTGGAGCCCAGCACGGACTGGGTGGTCGGCCACTGCCCCTCAGGCAGCAGGTGCACGAACCGTTCCTTCCCGTAGGCCTGCTCCCAGGCGCCACGGACCTCGGCGGAGTCCACGCCGGGCTTCAGGCGGGCCGTGGCGGTGGCCAGGATGCCGCGGGGCATCGGCGCCAGCGTCGGGGTGAAGGACACCGTGACGGGCTCCCCCGCCGCCTGCGTGAGCCCCTGCTCGATCTCGGGGGTGTGCCGGTGCCCGCCCCCCACGCCATAGGGGCTCATGGAGCCCATGGCCTCGCTGCCCAGCAGGTGCGGCTTGAGGGACTTGCCCGCCCCGGAGGTCCCCGAGGCAGCCACGATCACGACGTCCTCCGGTGCAAGGACCCCGGCGGTGAAACCGGGGGCGAGGGCGAGCAGACACGTGGTCGGATAGCAGCCTGGGACGGCGATCCGCGACGCCCCGGCGATCTCCGCCCGCTGCCCGGGCAGCTCGGGCAGGCCGTAGGGCCAGGTCCCAGCGTGGTCGGAGCCGTAGAACCTCTCCCAGGCCTGCGGTGACTGCAGGCGGTGGTCCGCGCCGGCGTCGATCACGAGGGTCCCCGGCGAGAGCAGCTCGAGTTCAGCGGCGATGGCACCACTGGCACCGTGCGGCAGGGCCAGGAAGACGACGTCATGGCCGGCCAGCACCTCAGCCGTGGTCTCCTGCAGGACGCGATCGGCCAGGGTATGCAGATGAGGCTGGAGGGCACCCAGACGCTCCCCGGCGTTCGAGTGGGCCGTGATGGCCCCGATCTCCACTTCCGGGTGGGAGAGGAGGAGGCGCAGGACTTCTCCTCCGGCATATCCGCTGGCGCCGGAGACGGCAACTGTGAGACTCATGCGCCCATGCTAGGTGAAATATGCAGTGTTGCCAATATTTATGCAGAGTTGGGCTGCCGTACACGCATCACCGCCCCATAGGCCGCCGGGCGCGACTACGGTAGGCACCATGACCGAGACTCCCCTCCCCAGCACCCAGCATGCCATTCGCGTCCACGCCTCCGGGGGGCCCGAGGCACTGCAGTGGACGGAGGTCCCCGTCCCTTCGCCGGGCCCCGGAGAGGTCCTGGTCAGGACGGCGGCCGCGGGCCTGAACTTCATTGAGACCTACCAGCGCTCGGGCGTGTACCGGATGTCCCACCCGTTCACACCCGGCTCCGAGGGATCGGGGACAGTGGTCGCCCTCGGCCCCGAGGCCGACGGTGCGTCCGCGGCGGTCGGCGATGTGGTCGCCACGGCGGCAGGTTCCGGGACCTACGCCGAATACTTCACCGCCCCGGTGGACCAGTTGCTGCCGGTGCCGAGCGGAGTGGACCCGGCGGAGGCCGCGGCCATCCCCCTTCAGGGCATGACTGCCCACTACCTGTGCCGGTCCACCGTGGAGGTCCAGCCGGGCCAGACAGTCCTCGTCCATGCCGGTGCCGGAGGCGTGGGCCTGCTGCTGACCCAGCTGTGCGTGTCCCACGGCGCCACCGTCATCACCACGGCCTCCACCGAGGAGAAGAAGGCACTCTCCCGCGCGGCGGGCGCCAGCCACGTCCTCGACTACTCGGGGTTTGCCGACGCCGTGCGGGACCTCACCGGTGGACGCGGCGTTGACGCCGTGTTCGACGGGGTCGGCCGGGACACATTCGACGAGTCCCTGGCCTCCCTGCGGATCCGTGGAACCCTGGCCCTCTTCGGTGGCGCCTCGGGGCCGGTGCCCCCGCTGGACCCCCAGCGCCTCAACTCCGCCGGCTCGGTGTTCCTCACCCGCCCCACCCTGGTGCACCACACCTTGACCGCCGAGGAGACCCGGTGGCGGGCCCAGGAACTGTTCTCCGCCCTCGACGCCGGCACCCTCGACTTCCGGATCGGAGCGACGTACCCCCTGGCCGAGGCAGGCCGGGCGCACGGGGACCTCGAATCCCGCCGCACCACAGGAAAGTCCCTGCTGCTGCCGTAGATCAGCCGGCGGCCGGGACACCGGCCGTGCGCATCGTCAGGCGGCCGCCAGTCGGCGACATCTCCGGACCGAGGGACAGGAATCACGATAAGATGACAGGCATTCTTTTTTCGATCCGCACTTTTATCCCGTTTCGATCCCGTTGAACCTGAGTCGGAAGTAGGCCGAACGCCACCGTGTCCCCGTATGTGCCCCAGTTGCCCTCCGCTGAGAAGGCCCCTCCGGTCCGGACCCTGGTCCGTCTGCTGGAGGCCACCGCCCAGCAGCATCCCGAGGCGCCGGCCCTGGACGACGGAGAGACCGTCCTGTCCTACGCGGAGCTGCTGGACGAGGTGAAGGTAACAGGCCGAGCCCTGCACAGTGCCGGCCTCGGCGCCGGGGACCGGATCGGCATCCGCATCCCGTCCGGAACGGTGGAGCTCTACGTCTCCATCCTGGCCACCCTGTACATCGGTGCCGCCTACGTCCCGGTGGACGCGGACGACCCGGACGAAAGGGCCCGGCTGGTGTTCTCCGAGGCCAAGGTGGCCGCCATCCTCTCCGGTCAGGGCCGGGTGCAGACGTCCTCGAAGCGGCCCAAGCCGTTCCCCAGCCCCCGTCCACCCGGGCCGGAGGACGATGCCTGGATCATCTTCACCTCCGGGTCCACCGGCACGCCCAAGGGCGTGGCCGTCACCCACCGCAACGCCGCGGCCTTCGTGGACGCTGAGGCGCGCATCTTCCTCCAGGACGACCCTCTCGGCCCGGGCGACCGTGTTCTGGCCGGGCTCTCCGTGGCATTTGATGCCTCCTGCGAGGAGATGTGGCTGGCCTGGCGCCATGGTGCCTGCCTCGTCCCCGCCCCGCGCTCCCTGGTCCGCTCCGGCATGGACCTCGGCCCCTGGCTCGTCTCCCGTTCCATCAACGTGGTGTCCACGGTGCCGACGCTGGCCGCCCTGTGGCCCCCGGAGGCCCTGGAGAACGTGCGGCTGCTGATCTTCGGCGGTGAGGCCTGCCCGCCGGACCTGGCCGCCCGCCTGGCCGAGGACGACCGTGAGCTCTGGAACACCTATGGGCCCACCGAGGCCACCGTGGTGGCCTGCGCAGCCCCCATGGACGGCACCGGGCCGGTAAGCATCGGCCTGCCCCTGGACGGCTGGGACCTGGCCATCGTGGACCCGGCCACGGGGATCCCCGTGGCCGAGGGCGAGACCGGCGAGCTCATCATCGGCGGGGTCGGCCTGGCCCGCTATCTCGACCCGGCCAAGGACGCAGAGAAGTATGCCCCGATGAAGTCCCTCGGGTGGGAGCGCGCCTACCGTTCCGGGGACCTCGTCGTCTGGGACCCGGAGGGCCTGTTGTTCGTGGGCCGCGCCGACGAACAGGTCAAGCTCGGTGGCCGCCGCATCGAACTCGGAGAGATCGATGCGGCCCTCCAGGCCCTGCCGGGCGTCGCCGGCGGGGCCGCCGCAGTCCAGACGACCACAGCCGGAACCCAACTGCTCATCGGCTACCTGGCGGTGCCGGCGTCGACGACGGAACACGGGGAACCCGACTTGAAGGCCTTCCGCCGGATCCTCGAGAAGGAACTGCCCGGAGCACTGGTCCCCCGTCTGGTCACGGTGCAGACCCTGCCCACCAAGACCTCCGGCAAGGTGGATCGCAAGGCCCTGCCGTGGCCGTTGCCAGGCCAGGCCGGACAGGGCTCCGGCCACGGCGGCTCCGGCCCCAACTCCGACCTCCCCATGGATCCCGAGTCCCCCGGCGGCTGGGTACTGTCCCAGTGGTCCGACGTGCTCGGCGTGGCCCCGGAGGACCTGGACACCGACTTCTTCACCTCCGGCGGCGGCTCCCTGGCGGCTGCACAGCTGGTGTCCCGCCTGCGCACCCGTTACCCCTCCGTCACCGTGCGGGACATCTACGCCCACCCCCGTGCCGGCGCTCTGCTGGAGGCCGTGACCGGCAACGACGGCCGGCCGGCCGAACCGGCCGAGCCCGTGGAACCGCGTCCCGTGGTGCGCACCGCACGCAAGGCCCAGGTCTTCCAGACGCTGATGGGCATCCCCCTGGTCATCCTCGTGGCCCTGCGCTGGGTCGTCTACCTGGCCGCCGGGTCCAAACTGGCCGCGGCCTGGGGCGTCCTGCCCGGGGCACCAACCGTCTCCTGGTGGTGGGTGCTGGCCGGCTGGCTGCTCTTCGTCTCCCCGCCGGGGCGCATGGCGATCTCCGTGGTGGCGGCCCGGCTGCTGCTGCGCGGGATCCAACCCGGCTCCTACCCCCGATCCGGCAAGGTCCATCTCCGCCTGTGGCTGGCGCAGCACATCTCCGACCTCGTGGACCCGGTGTCCCTGGGCGGCGCCCTGTGGGTCCCCACCTACGCCCGGTTGCTCGGTGCCCGGATCGGCAAGCACGTGGACCTGCACTCGGTCCCGCCCATCACGGGGCTGTTGGACCTCGGTTCCGGCACCTCCATCGAGCCCGAGGTCGACCTGTCCGGTTACTGGATCGACGGTGACGTGGTGCACGTCGGCGCCATCACTGCCGGCGAGGACGCCGTGGTCGGTTCCCGTTCCACGCTGATGCCCGGCGCCGTCATCGGCACCGGGACCGTCATCCAGCCCGGCTCCACGGTGACCGGGAAGACCAAGGACGGCCTCGAGTACGCCGGTTCCCCCGCCCAGCGCCTCGGCAAGGCCAAGTACGACGGCCCGAACATCGACCCGCCGCGGGCCACCGGCTGGCTCGTGCTGTCCACCATCGGTTCCGGCGTCCTGGCCCTGTTGCCGGTGGCCGCGGCGTTGACAGCTGCCCTGGTGGGCCTGTGGTCACTGGCCTGGTGGCCGGACTGGCAGTCCGGCGGGGCCGGCGCGGCCCCGGAGACCGCACTCGGCTCCGCCTGGCGGCTGTTGGCCGCCAGCCCCCTGATCGCCGCCGTGTGGTTCGGTGCGAACATGCTCTTCACCGTGGTGTCCGTGCGGCTGCTGTCCCTCGGCGTCGCCGAGGGCTACCACGCCGTCCGCTCCCGCATCGGCTGGCAGCTGTGGGCCACGGAACGCGTCCTGGACACCGCCCGTGACCTGCTCTTCCCGCTGTATGCCTCCCGGTTCACCCCGGTGTGGCTGCGCTGGCTGGGGGCCGAGGTCGGCGCCAACGTGGAGGCGTCCACCGTCATCCTGCAGCCGGCCCTGACCCAGATCGGCGATGGCGCCTTCCTGGCCGATGACACCATGATCGGCTCCTACGAGCTGCAGCGTGGCTGGATGTACGTGGGCCAGGCGAAGGTCGGCAAGAAGTCCTTCGTCGGCAACTCCGGCATGGTCGCCGCCGGGCGCAAGCTCTCCAAGAACGCCCTCGTGGCCGTGCTGTCCGCCACCCCGAAGAAGACCAAGGCCGGCTCCTCGTGGCTGGGCTCCCCGCCCGTGCGCCTGCGCCGGACCGAGGTCGAGGCCGACGACGCCCTGACCTATGATCCGCCGGCGCGGCTCAAGCTGGTGCGCAGCGCCTGGGAGTCCCTGCGCCTGCTGGCCGTCTGGTGCTCCGTGGTCATTGCCGTGGCCGTGGTGGTCGCCCTCGACGGACTCGCCCAGCTGGGCGGCGGGGCCGCAGACGGGGCCGGGCCCGGAGGCTGGTGGCTCGCCATCGTGCTCGGCGGAGTGGTGCTCATGGCCGCCGGCGCGTTGGCGGCCGGCTCCTCCGTCCTGGCCAAGAGGGTCCTCGTCGGCCGGATCAAGGCCGGCGAGCACCCCCTTTGGAGCTCCTTCATCTGGCGCAACGAGGTGGTGGACAACTTCATCGAGGTGGTCTCCGCCCCGTGGTTCGGGCGGATCGCCTCCGGCACGCCCTCCCTCGTCTGGTGGCTGCGCGCCCTCGGAGCCCGGATCGGCCACGGCGTGTGGTGCGAGTCCTACTGGCTGCCCGAGGCCGACCTGGTGACCCTGGGCGACTCCTCGACCGTGAACAGGGGCTGTGTGGTCCAGACCCACCTGTTCCATGACCGCGTCATGTCCCTGGACACCGTGCAGCTGGGCGAGGGTTCGACCCTCGGTCCCAACTCGGTGATCCTGCCTGCGGCCTCCATCGACGACGGCGCCACGGTGGGCGCCGGATCGCTCATCATGCGCGGTGAGATGGTCCCGGGCCACTCCTGGTGGACCGGCAACCCGGTGGCCCCGTGGAAGGGGCCGAAGGTGAAGGGCCGCGCTGCGGCCATCACTAGACTGGAACGGCTCGAGGAGAAGGCCGAGAAGGCAGCCGAGAGGGCCGCCGCAAGGCGAGCCGCCGAACGAGACGCCGAGACAACAGCCGCGACTGCGGCCGAAGACCCTGAGGAGCACAGCCGCCCGTGAGTGTGGAAACCCCGGTTCTGCCCGATCCGTACATCCCTGGATCGGGGACGCCGGACTTCACGGTGGGCCACTACGACCTGCAGCTGGAGGTCAAGCTGGCCGCCAACCGGATCGCCGGGAAGGCCCGCCTCGACGGGACCGTCCTGCGGCCGGCCAAGCGGATCGAGCTCGATCTGCATGAGCTCTCGGTCAGCAAGGTCACCGCTGCCTCGGAGGGCCGTACCGTGAAGGTCGCCAAGTCCGCTGCGCGCCGAGGCCGGCTGGTCGTCGACCTGGCCACCAGGCTCGACGCCGGTGCTCCCCTGACCCTCGAGGTCACCTACGCAGGGGTGCCGAAGATGCTGGACGGGCCATGGGGTGAGATCGGCTGGGAAGAACTGGACGACGGGGTGCTGGTGGCGGGCCAGCCCAATGGCGCGGCCACCTGGTTCCCGTGCGTGGACCACCCGTCCGTGAAGTCCACCTACCACTTCACCGTGGCCACGGATGCCGGATACCTGCCGGTCTGCAACGGCCTGCCCACCGGTCACCGCCGCCGGTCCTCCCGTGAGGAGTGGACCTGGGAGCTGCGTGACCCGGCCCCCACCTACCTGGTCACCCTGCAGATCGGCCGGTACCAGCTGGTCGCCGTGCCGGAACACCCCACGGGGCGCCACCGCGCCACCGGCCCCTTCCGGCAGCGGGTGCGGGGCCTGGTGCAGGACCTGCTGCCGGGCACGGACGGGGACTGGCGTCCCGGTCATGCCCCGGAGAGCGGAGACGGCCAGGAGGACCAGGGCCGGTACGAGGACGAGGGCCAGCGCGAGGGCGAGGGCCACGACGAGATGGGCCTTGCGGGCGTGGCCGACCACGAGCCGGCTCCCGTGTTCCTGGCAGTATCCCCGGCCCTGCAGGACCGCGCCCTGGAGGCCCTGGGGCGGCAGACCGAGATGATGGCGTGCTTCAGCTGGCACTTCGGTCCCTACCCCTTCGACCGGTACACGGCCGTGGTGACGGACGACGTGCTGGAGATCCCGCTGGAGGCGGCGTCCCTGTCCATCTTCGGGGCCAATCACCTGACGGGTTCCTGGGCCGCCGAGCGGCTGGTGGCCCACGAGCTGGCGCACCAGTGGTTCGGCAACGCGCTGACCCTGCGACGATGGCAGGACATCTGGTTGCACGAGGGGTTCGCCTGCTACAGCGAATGGCTGTGGGGTGCGGAGTCGGGGCATGGCACGCTGACCTCGCTGGCCCGCACCGCCTGGCGAGGACTGGCGCTGAAGGCCAAGGACCTAGTGGTGGCGGACCCGGGGCCCGAGCTGATGTTCGACGACCGCATCTACAAACGCGGGGCCCTGACCCTGTTCGCCCTCAACCGGGCTGTGGGCGACGAGGTGTTCACGGAGCTGATCCGCTCCTGGGTGGCAGAGCACCGGCACTCCTCCGTGGACACGGGGATGTTCCTGGACCACGCCGACCGCCAGGCCGAGGCGGCCGGTCACCCGGCCGGTCATGCACGTGCGGTCATGCGGCCCTGGCTGTGCGAGTCCGCACTGCCGGCCTTCCCCACGTCACGCTGACGCCGCGCGAGTTCCTTCGGACCCTGGCCCGGCCGGCGGCAGGAGCACGACGGCGCCGAGCAGGTGCTCGGGGGCATGGCCGCCTGGCCAGTCGCGGTCTGGGACGATGACGGAACCGGGCCGGTCCGGCACCGCCAGCTCCAGGGTCCCGGGCACCGTGACCGCCACGTCTGCCGGGTCGCCGGTGAATCCGGTGCCCTGGGCTTTGACGAGGGCTTCCTTGGCGCACCACAGCTGGCCGTGGGTGCCCGGGCGGACGTGATCCTCCAGGGCACCGAGCAGCCGCTCCTCCTCCGCGGAGAAGCCGACGCCGGCCAGTTCGGAGGGTGCGGCAAACGCCGCGGACCCTGCCTGCTCGAGATCGACCCCGATCCGCCAGCCCGCCGCCGTGTCCGACGCCCCGAGCCAGGCGGTGGCGAGCCAGCCTCCGGCCCGGCTGAAGCTCACGGCCGGCAGTGGCGCGGCCAGGTCCCCCGGTGCAAGCGCGTCCGGGCCCCGCCGGCGCCGGGCCAACCGGCTGTGTCGCAGCTCCGGCTGGCCGTGGTCCTCGGACCCGCACTGGGGACAGCGATGGGTGACCTCGAAGGTCCCCGGCCGGTGCCCCAGGGACACCGCAAGGAAGTCGAGGGCCTCACGGCGCTGGTCACCGGTCCGGGGACCGGTGACCACCACGTGCCATCCCGGGCCCGACGCCGGCCCGTCACCTGTGCCCATGGTCCCTGCTTTCCCTGCCTGCCCTGCTGGCGGTGTCCCCGACCTCGTGGCCGAATACACGCTAGCGCTGGACGGCTCCGTGGCGCCGGGCGGCCAGCTCGGTGGCGGCCGTGCGGGCCGCGGAGGCCTCGTCCGCGGTCAGGGTCCGGTCCGGGGCACGGAAGCGCAGCGAGAAGGCCAGTGACTGGTGGCCGTCCTCCACGCCCTGCCCGGAGTAGACGTCGAAGAGCCTGATGTCCTCGAGCAGCTCCCCCGCTCCCTCACGCAGGGTCTCCAGGACGTCTCCCGCCACCACGTCGTCCGCGACCACGAGGGCCACGTCCTGGCTGGTCAGCGGGAAGGTGGATATCGGCCGGGCCACCACCACGTCCTCCGCTGCGGCGATCAGGGCGTCCAGGTCGAGCTCCATGGCCACGGTGCGGGCGGGCAGGTCCGCGTCCTCGAGCCAAGACGGCAACAGTTCCCCGGCCACGCCGATGACGGTTCCGTCGGCATCGGTGGCACCATCCGAACCCGCAGGACCGGCCAACCGCAGCTCGGCCGTGCGTCCCGGGTGGAAGGCCTGATGGGATCCCTGGGCGACCCGCAGGTCCACGCCGAGGATCGCTGCGGCGTCCAGGGCGGCACCGAGGGCGTCCTGCCAGTCGTACGTACCGGGTTGGTGGCCGGCACCGGGTGCGGAGTCGTGCCCCGTGAGGACGGCGGCCAGGTGCCGCGGCTGGTCAGGGATGCCGGCCTCCAGGTCCGCCAGCACCTCGTCCGCGGGGCGGGCGCCCAGTGGCGGGATCGTGGCCGAGCCCAACTGCTCACCAGGCAGGAAGACCAGCCCGGACTCGTAGAGGGCCAGGTCCCGGAAACCGCGGGAGTGGTTGCGGCGGGCGATGTCCAGCAGCCCGGGCAGCAGGGAGGTGCGCAGGTACCCGAACTCGGCGGAGATCGGATTGGCCAGGTGCACCATCCTCTGCGCTGCGCCCTCGTCCGCGGTGGCGGAGCCGAAGAAGCGGTTCTGCGCCTCGGACACGAAGGGGTAGGCCAGCACCTCGGTCAGACCGGCGTCGGCCAGTCCCTGGACCACCCGGCGCCGGGCCGCCTGTTCCCGGGTCAGCCCGCGCCCCGGAGGGGCCACCGGGAGGGTGGACGGGATCTGGTCGTACCCGATCAGGCGGGCGATCTCCTCAACCAGGTCGTCCCGGATCTCCAGGTCGTGGCGCCAGGTGGGGGCGGTGACGGTGAAGACCGTCCCCGCCGGGCCGGCGTCGGGATGTCCTGCACACGGTGCCGTGCCGCGCTCGACCGTGGCACCCAGATCCCGCAGGGTGGTCTCGATCTGGTCCTCGGTGTACTCGATGCCCATGCGGGCCCCCGGGTAGGAGGCCGGCAGCTCGATGACGCTCGGCTCCGGACGGGTGCCCACCTCGGTGATCCCCGCGTCAGCGGTGCCGCCGGCCAGCTCGACGAGCAGCTGGACGGCGCGCTCGGCCGCCTCGTCCGCGATCTCCCAGTCCACGCCGCGCTCGTTGCGCTTGGAGGCCTCGGAGGGCAGGCGATGCCGGCGGCGGGTCCGCCCCATGGACACGGGGTCGAAGTGGGCGGACTCGATGACGATCGTGGTGGTGGACTCGGACACCTCGGTCTCGCCGCCGCCCATGACGCCGGCCAGGCCGATCGGTCCACGGTCGTCGGTGATGAGCAGGTCCTCGGCGGAGAGTGTCCGTGACTTGCCGTCCAGGGTGGTCAGCGTCTCTCCCTCGGCGGCACGGCGGACCACGATTGGGCCCTGCAGCTTCGCCGCGTCATAGAAGTGCAGTGGCTGCCCGAGTTCCCACATGACGTAGTTGGAGATGTCCACGGCCAGGGAGATGGACCGCATGCCGGCCAGGCGCAGGCGCTGGGCCATCCATGGCGGGGTAGGACGGTTCGGGTCGATGCCGGTGACGGTGCGGGTCACGAAGCGGTCGCAGCCGGGGACGCCGTAGATGGGGCGCTCGTCCTCCAGGCGCACGGGGTGGCCCTGGCCGTTCGGCTCGGGGGCCGTGACCAGGGAGGCCGGATCGGTGAAGGGCAGCCCGGTGGCGTGCGCGTACTCGCGGCCCACGCCGCGGATGGAGAAGGCATAGCTGCGGTCCGCGGTCACGTTGATCTCGGCGGCCTCGTCCCGCAGGTGCAGGAGGTCGTACACGTCCGTGCCGGGCTCAGGGTCGTTGCCGTTCTCGGGCGAGAAGCCGAGGGAGGACAGCACGATGATGCCGTCGTGGTCCTCACCCAGGCCGAGCTCGCGCGCCGAGGCGATCATCCCGGCGGAGAGGTGGCCATAGGTCTGGCGCGGGGTGATGCGGAAGTCACCGGGGAGCACGGCGCCGGGCAGGGTGACGACGACCTTGTCCCCCACCTGGAAGTTGTGGGCGCCGCAGACGATGCCCTGCACTCCGGAGGGGTCGATGCCCTCGCCGGACAGGGTCTGCTCCTGGCCTTCGGGCACCACGCGGACCTGGCACCAGTTGATGGTCTTGCCGTTCTTCTGCGGCTCGGGGACCATCTCCAGGACCTCGCCGACCACGAGGGGGCCGGAGAGCTCGTCCAGGGGACGGTGGACGTCCTCCTCCTCGAAGCCGACCCTCACGAGGTCGGCCATGACGTCCTCGGCGGTCGCGTCCGCCGGGACCGGGACATATTCACGAAGCCATGACAGCGGGATGCGCACGGGTGATCAGATCTCCATTCCGAAGTGCTGGGAGAAGCGGACGTCGCCCTCGATCATGTCTCGCATGTCGAGGACCTCATTACGGAACATCAGGGTGCGTTCCACGCCCATGCCGAAGGCGAACCCGGAGTAGATCTCCGGGTCCAGCCCGGCGGCACGCAGCACGTTCGGGTGCACCATGCCGCAGCCGCCCCATTCGATCCACTGCGGACCGCCCTTGGCGCCGGGGTGCCAGATGTCCATCTCCGCGCTGGGCTCGGTGAAGGGGAAGAAGTTGGAGCGCAGCCGGATCGTGGCCTCGGGCCCGAACATCTGACGGGCGAAGTACTCCAGCGTGCCGCGCAGGTCCGCCATGGTCAGGCCCTTGTCCACGGCCAGACCCTCGAACTGGTGGAAGACCGGGGTGTGGGTGGCGTCCAGCTCATCGGTACGGAAGGTCCGGCCGGGCGAGAGCACGTACACGGGGACGCCACGCTCGAGCATGGCGCGCATCTGCACGGGCGAGGTCTGCGTCCGCAGCAGGAGGTGGGATTCGGCAGGGTCCACGAAGAAGGTGTCCTGCATCTCGCGGGCCGGGTGGTCCGGCTTGAAGTTCAGCGCATCGAAGTTGTACCACTCCGACTCGAGCTCGGGCCCCTCGGCGATCTCCCAGCCCATGCCGATGAAGATGTCCGAGACGCGCTCCTGCAGCACGGACAGCGGGTGCCGGGCACCCACGCGCCGGCGGCGCACAGCCGTGGTGACGTCCACGGTCTCCTCGACGAGCATGCGGGCGGCGTGCTCGGCCTCGAGGACTTCGGTGCGGGCCGCGAGCGCCCGTTCCATGGACTTGCGGGCCCCGCCCATGAGCTTGCCGGCCACGGCCTTCTGGTCCTTGGCCAGCTTGCCGATCCCCCGGTTCGCCAGCGTCAGCGGCGCCTTCTCTCCCGTGTGGGCCAGTCGGGCCGCCTTGAGCTCATCGAGGTCGGCGGCGGCGGCGAAGGCCTCCAGGGCCTGCTCGACGGCGGCATGCACCGCGGTCTCGTCGGCCGGGGAGATCTCCGGCCCGTTGGCGTCCGACTGGGGGGTTTCCGTCATGGTGGGCAACGACCTTCATGTCCTGAGGTTGCGAATGTAGAAAAACGTAGCTTTGCGGTTCTGACTTTGGGTGTGGCCACCCGCACCCGGCGGAAGGCCTTGGCCAGTCTAATGGCCGGAGAGCCGGCACGGCGTACCGACGACGTCTCGACCTGTCCGGGCAGAATGGGCCCATGCCCCTCCGCCTGCGGTTTCGCCAGCTGTGGAATGTCGCGAACCTGACCACGCCCCTGGGGCTGGTCCTGGCCTTAGCTGCGGGCTGCCGGGTCCAGCATGGCCCGGACGGCCTGATCCTTGCCTTCGGCTACCGGTGGGCCTTTCCCGACGGCGGCGCCTTCACCGTCGGCAACATGGTCCTGTTCCGGCCCCACACCGCTCCGACCGCCCGGCTGCTGGAGCACGAGTCCCGGCATGCCACCCAGTACGCGTGGTGCCTGGGGCTGCCGTTCCTGGTGCTGTACTTCACCGCGGCCGGCTGGTCCTTGCTGCGTACCGGGGATCCGGCCTCGCGGAATCCCTTCGAGCGCCAGGCCGGCCTGGTGACCGGCGGCTACCGCGAGCGCCCGGTCCGGTGGCCACGGCGGCGGTAGAGGGTTAGTCGGCCGGAGCTTGTCCGCCGTGTCCTGTGGGACTCAGAGCCAGGTTTCGGCCAGCAGTTCCAGGGAGCGGTCCCGCACGGCAGGATCAAAGGCATAGGTGACGGTAATGAGCTCATCGGCGCCGGTACGTTCCACGAATTCCTCCAGCTGGGCCTTCACCGTCGAGGGGGCGCCAACGGCCTTGATCCGCAGCATGGGGTTGCCCTCTCCGCCAGGACCGGAAAGGGTGTCCGGGTCCACGGGCGGCTGGAGCCTGCGGCGCTGCCCGCGCTGGATGTCGAGGAACATCTGCTCGATCACCGTGTGTTCCCGTGTTGCCTCCTGGTCGGTGGCGGCCACCATCACGTTGATGCCCGCCATCACGTAGGGCTCGTCGATCTGCGCGGTGGGTGCATCGGCCGTGAAGGAGTCCCGGTACACCTGGATGGCCTGATCGAGCTGGTCGGGGGCGAAATGCGAGGCCAGGGAGAACGGTAGGCCCAGCTGGCCGGCGATGGACGCTCCGTTGACGGTCGATCCAAGGACCCAGATGGGCACCTCGGTCCCAGCGGACACGGCGGACATGATGGGCACGCTGTGGGCGGTTCCGGTCTCGCTGAACCAGCCCTGCAGATCGTAGATGCTCTGGGCAAAGGCCTGCGGCTCGGCCGAGGATCGGCTCAAGGCCTGGGCGGTCATCATGTCCGTTCCCGGAGCACGCCCCAGACCCAGGTCGATCCGGTCCCCATGGATGTTGGCCAGGGTCCCATACTGTTCGGCCACCATCAGCGGGGCATGGTTGGGCAGCATGACTCCCCCGGAGCCCAGGCGAATCCGTTCAGTGACCGATGCGGCCTGGGAAATCAGCAGTGCGGTGGCACTCGACGCCAGATTGGGGGTGTTGTGGTGCTCCGCGAACCAGATCCGGTGAAAGCCCAGCTGATCAGCGATGCGGGCCGAATCCATCGAGGCGGCGATACCGTCCCGGGCAGTGGATCCCTCGGAGATGGAGACCAGATCAAGAATGCTCAGGGGCACAGACAATTGTCGTCGTTCCTCACGTTGGCAGAAGCAGGTGCGTACGTCAGGGACAACCACCGCTGACGGACTTTCTATTCCACGGAAGCCGCCTCTGACATGATCCGATCGGGTGAGACGGGTGAGTCCGAGCCGGCCGTGAAGAACAAGGCCTCGATACCCCAGCCCAGGGGCAGCACCCGGTCCAGGCTCCACCCGGAGCCGGCAGCCAGGGCGACGATGGCCTGCCCGCGGTGCGCGATTCCGGTGCCGGCCAGGGACAGCAGGGCGTGTTCGCGGGCGTGCGCATCCAGCCCGTCCGGGCGCGAGGCCTCCACCAGGACGAGTGACCGGGCAGTCTGGTGCGCCCGCCGCAGGAAATCGCCGGCTTCGGCCTCGGTGCGGTAGGCCAGGGCGAGGCCACCGACGAGCACGTCCGCCGGCACCGGAGGGCCGGTCACCGTCAGGGCACCGAACCGCACGGCGTCCTTGCCGGCCAGTTCGGCCCGCAGGACCTCCAGGCCCGCCCCATCCTCGTGGACGGTCAAGGCCGGGTGGGCGTCGCGCCGGACCAGGGCGCGGACGACGGCGGCCGCTCCCGGACCGCTGATGCCGGCGGTCTCCACGGTGTCCCAGACCGGGTCCTCCACCGCGACGTCGAGCAGGTAGTCCAGGATGTCACCCTCCGCCACGAGCTCGGCGTAGCTATCCCGGCCGGCCAGGGCGCCGGCCCACAGGCTGGCTCCGTGCCGCCGAGACCACGCCGACGCCCCGGTGCCCGGATCGCGCAGCGCCGGGACGAGCTGATCGAGGGCCAGGGCCAGTTCTGACTCCAGCCCGGTCAGGTCGCCCTGCAGGTGATCGTCCACCAGGAGTTCCTCGCCCAGCGGACCCAGGTCGAGGGCGGAGCCGTCCCCCGTCAGGATGCCACTGTCCACCAGGACTGCCGTCAGCGGCCCCAGGGGCTCCTCGGGGACGCCGAGGAGCCCGGCGAGCCTGCCCCGCGAGGCGCCGGGATGGTCCGCGACGGCCTCGATCAGGCCCAGTTGCAGGGCGGCCCGGGCAGCGAACCAGGCCACCGGCGGTTCCAGCGACTGCGCCGCGGGCGCGCCCTGGCCGGACTCCGTGTCCTTCGGGGCCGGTGCCGAGCTTTCCGCGGGAGGCGGCCCGGCCGGCGTCGTCTGCGGGGTGTCAGCATGCCAGTATCCGGTGATGTTCAGATGGGACTTGGGCATGCCCAGGTCCCGTTGGAGGTACCGGCGCAGGGGGATCAGGGCGCGGCTTTCGGCGGCGGCCCAGACGTAGCCGCTCCCCTGGCCCGCACCGGGCGGAAGGTCGAGGCCGCGGACAGCGGGGGCGAGCAGGCCGGCGGCGGCAGCCGCATCCTCGGACCCCACCCATTCGAGCCGGTCCTCCGGGCCGAGATTCAGCTCCTGCCGTGCCTCGTCGGCGGCGACGGCGACCACGATGTAGGCGGGAATCCGCACGGGCCGTTCGTCCAGGAAGCGGCCGATGGCGGGCAGCGCCGTCTCGTCTCCGGCGAGCACGATCCAGTCGAGGCCCTGAGGAAGGACGGTGGAGGACTTCGGTCCCACGAACCAGAGGTCATCGCCCGGTTGCGCGTCACGCGCCCAGCTGGCGGCGGGACCGTGGCCGTGCAGCACGAAGTCGAGGTCCACCTCCCGCCTGACGAGATCCACGCGGCGGGGCGTGTAGTCCCGGCCCTGGCGCGTGGCCGACGCGCCCCACTCGATGCCGCCGGGCACCTGCTCGGGCAGGGCGGAGGCGATGTCCCCATCCGAGGCGAAGATCAGCTTGACGTGGTCGTCGAAGGTGGGCGACGCGAAGCCCGGACGGTCCAGGCCGCCGACCGTGAAGGCGCCGAGCTGGTCACCGGTCAGCGTGACCCGCCGCATCCGCGGGGTGACCTCGGAGGTCCGCAGAACCTGCACCCGGCGGACGGTGAGCGGATGGGAGATGAACTCGTGCTGGGCCATCTCAGCCGTACAGCTCCTCGATCTGGTCCAGCAACGCCAGGGCCTCGTCATAGTCACCGCGGATCGACCAGTACGGCAATTCCTGGGCCTGGTTGTCCTGGAACGCCGGCAGGGCGGCGTAGACCGGGTTCTCGCGGAGGTCCTCCACCGAGGTGGTCTCGGCATTGAAGCCGGCGATGAACAGGGTCTCCTGGGTCATGACCTGGCCGACCTTCTCCGTGGAGAGCTCGAACATGTCGCCGCCCGGGCCGTAGACCTCGAAGCCGCCGTCCGCGAAGACCGGGGCCACCTCGAAGCCAAGGTCGGCGAAGGTGGTGGGCAGGCCGACGTCCTCGACCAGGCCGTAGGGGGTGCCGTCGGCCGTCAGGGAGAGGAACGCGACCTCGCCTTCGGGCGGGGTGATGGCCTCGCGCACCTCCGTCTCTCGCTCCTCGTAGGCCTGGACGTGCTCCTCGTAGAGGTCACCCTTGCCGAAGGCCCCGGCAAGGAAGGAGAACTGGTCCTGCCAGGAGGTCAGCTCACGGCCCACGAGCAGGGTCGGGGCGATCGCCGAGAGGTCCTCATAGGCCTCCTCGGCCTGGAACAGCGGGAAGCCGATGCCGCCGCCGATGATCAGGTCCGGTTCGAGGGTGAGGATCGCCTCCAGGTCGAAGCCGTCGGCGCTCCAGGGCAGGTAGACGGTGCCGTCGTCCTCCGCCTCTTCGGCCCAGAACTCCGAGTGCTCGCCCTCGGCCTCCGTGTCCTCCGGGATGGTCGCGGTCACGGGGATGTCCAGGTCGTAGAGGTATCCGGCCAGGGCGTAGTTCAGCACCACCACCGTCTGGGGATCCTGCGGGACCTCCACGGTGCCGTAGTCGGTCTCCACGGAGACCGGACCGGCGGCCTGCGCGGTGCTGGAGCTGACCCCGGCCGGGGAGCCCGAGGCGTCTCCGGCCTCGCCAGCGCCCCCGCATCCCGCCAGGGACAGGGCAGCCAGGACGGCAACAGCAGTGCGGGTGTAGCGGACGGTGGTTTTCATCGGACCTCTTCGGGGATTGGTACAGTAGCCGCACGCAATCCTAAGGCAAGCCTTACCTAATACAGAGGGGTTTGTGTGACGATTCGGACGCGGTGCTCGCCCCAACAGACATCTGCCCGGCCACGGCCGGAGCGAGGTGATTCGCTGGGCAGGTTGCCGCGGCCTCACGCCGCCCGCCCACCGCACCGTCTTACCTGGAGGTCCGTCCCCATGACGTCATGGGAATCCGTAGTGCCGGAACACGCCATCCGGTTCGTGGGCCATCCCACCCACGAACATCCGGAACCACATCTGGTCTTCGTGGTCACGGGCCAGGCCCTGCTCGTGGCCGACGGCCGCGACCTGCTGCTGCACCGCCACGAGGCGGCCTGGCTGGCGCCCGGCGTCCCCCACGCCGTGGAGACCCGCTCCGGCGGCATGGTTCTGGGCCCGCTGCTGGAACCCGGGTGCTCCCCGCCCGAGCGGATCCGCGCGCTCGGAGTCGTCCCGGATCTGGTGGAGCTCCTGACCACCGTCCTCGTGGCGGCTCCTTCGTCAGCGGACCATGTGGCGCCGTTCCGTTCCGCGATCGGTGCCCTGCTGCGGGCGCAGGCACTCGACTACTTCCCCCTGGTCCACCCGCGCCACCCGGTGGCGGCGGCGGTGGCCCGGGAGGCCGCCGCCACCCAGCGGACCCTGGACCAGCTGGCCGCGCAGCACCGCATCAGCCAGCGGCAATTGTTACGGATCTTCGTGGAGGAGACCGGACTGCCCTTCCATCAGTGGCGGGTGCGCGCTCGGCTCAACCCGGCCGTGGCCCACCTGCTGATCGGTGGTGGCATCCCGGCCGCGGCCATGATCGCCGGCTTTGGGACCCGCACCGGGTTCCTCCGGGCCCTGGCCCGGGAGACCGGGGTCCCGATGGCCGAGCTCACGGCCTGTCCTGACGTGGCCCTGCGTGCCGGGGCCGTCCCCGTGGCCTCGTGACCGTTCGCCGCACGGCGGGCCTCGTGCTGGCCGCGGCCCTGTTGGCCGCGTGCGCGCTGGCCAGCCTCGCGGTCGGGGCGGCGATGCTGCCCCCGGACGTGGTCTGGACGGCCCTGACCGCCAACGACGGCTCCGCCTCCCACGTCACGGTGTCTGAGGCGAGGGTCGGCCGCACCCTGCTCGGCATCACCGTCGGCGCAGCCCTCGGCGTCTCCGGTGCGCTCATCCAGGCCCTGACCCGGAATCCCCTGGCCGATCCCGGCATCCTTGGCGTCAACGCCGGCGCCGGATTCGCCGTGGCCCTGGCGGTCGCCTTCTTCGGGGTCACTCGCATCAGCGAGTACCTGCCCTTCGCCTTCCTGGGGGCGATCGCGGCCACGGTGGCGGTCTACCTCGTGGCCGGCGGCCTGCGCGGAACCCCGACGCCGGTCCGCATCACCCTGGTGGGCGTCGCTCTGGGTGCAGTCCTGATGGGGGTCTCCCGCACCCTGGCCCTGCTCAACGCCGAGACCTTCGACCGGATGCGGTTCTGGAGTGCCGGCACCATCGCGGACCGCCCGCCGGGAACGCTGGAGGCCATCCTGCCGTTCATCCTCGTGGGTCTGGTGCTCGCCGCACTCTGCGCCACACCGCTGAACGCGGTGGCCCTGGGTGACGACCTGGCCCGCACCGTGGGGGCGCGCCTCGGATGGGCCCGGGCCGGCGTCGTGCTCTCGGTGACCCTGCTGTGCGGTGCCGCCACGGCAGCCAGCGGCGTCATCGCCTTCGTGGGGCTGATGGTGCCACACGCGGTCCGCTGGATCACCGGCCCCGACTGGCGGTGGATCCTCGCCTATTCGGCCCTCCTGGCTCCGGCTCTGGTCCTCGCCTCCGACGTGGTGGGGCGCCTGGTGCTCATGCCCGCCGAACTCCAGGTCAGCATCGTCACCGCCCTGCTGGGCGCCCCGATGCTGATCCTGCTGGTCCGCCGCACCCGGGCGACGGCGCTGTGAGAGGACTGCAGGCCCGGGCCGGGACACCGAAGGGCACCCTGACGATCCGCCGCGGCCGGTTCAGCGCACGCACCTCGGTCCGGTCCGTGACCACCATCGCAGTCATCTCCGCCGGGGTCGTGGCACTCATGGTCTGGGCCACCACCCTGGGCAGCTACGCGATCAGCCCCGCCGAACTGTGGGGTCTGGTCGAGGGGACAGCGCCGCAGCGAGTCCACACCGTGGTGGTCGAATGGCGGCTGCCGCGCATCGTCGCCGCCGTGGTCTTCGGCATCGCACTGGGGATCAGCGGTGCCGTCTTCCAGTCGCTCACCCGGAACCCGCTGGGCAGCCCGGACATCATCGGATTCGCCTCCGGGGCGTACACCGGCGTGGTCGTCACCCTGCTGCTGGGCGCCACTGGCTACGCGGCCAGGGGCGCCGGGGCCCTGATCGGCGGACTGCTCACCGCGCTCGCCGTCTATCTGCTGGCCTTCCGCCGGGGCATCCAGGGATTCCGCCTGATCATCATCGGCATCGCCCTGAGTGCCTTCCTCGACGGCATCAACACGTGGTTCACGGCCAAGGTGGACGTGGACCTGGCCCTCCATGCCGCTGTCTGGGGTGCTGGCAGCCTCGGAGCGGTGAACTGGACCTCCGTGGGCATCGGGTCCGCGGTACTGGCCGTCCTCCTCGTGGCGGCCCCGGAGGCCCAACGCCGGATGCGGCGGCTCGAGCTCGGTGACGACGCGGCGGCCGCCCTGGGTGTGCCCGTGGAACCCACCAAGCTGGCCCTGATCCTGATCGGGGTGGCCGCCACGGCTCTGGTGACCGCCGCGGCGGGACCCATCGCCTTCATCGCCCTCGCCGCACCGCAGATCGCCCGCCGCCTCACCGGCCAGGGCGCCTCCGTGGACCTCGCCGGCTCAGCCGCTGTGGGCGCTGCCCTGCTGCTCGGGGCGGACCTCATCGCCTTGCACGCCGTCCCCGGGGTCCCGCTGCCCACGGGGGCCGTGACCATCTGCATCGGTGGCGGGTACCTGGTCTGGCTGCTCGTGCGCGAGAGCCGCCGTGAAAGGAGTACAGCATGAGCCGGTTGTCCGCCGAGGGACTCACCGCCGGGTACGACGACAGGACGGTCCTGTCCGGGCTCGACCTGCAGATCCCGGACGGGGAACTCACGGTCATCGTCGGCCCCAACGCCTGCGGCAAGTCCACGCTCCTGCGGTCGATGGCCCGATTGCTGCAGCCCGCCTCGGGACGCATCGTGCTGGACGGCCAGGACATCCGGCGGTGGCCCACCAAGGAGGTGGCCCGCCGGGTGGGACTGCTGCCCCAGTCGTCGGTGGCACCCGAGGGGATCACCGTGGCGGACCTGGTGGCCCGGGGCCGCTATCCGCACCAGTCCCTGCTGTCCGGCTGGTCCACCGAGGACGAGCGGGCCGTCAATGAGGCGATGACGGCCACCGACATCACCTCGTTGGCCGCACGGCACGTGGACGAGCTCTCCGGCGGCCAGCGCCAGCGCGTCTGGATCGCCATGGTCCTGGCGCAGCAGACCCCGCTGATCCTGCTGGATGAACCGACCACCTTCCTCGACATCGCCCACCAGCTCGAGGTGCTGGACCTGGTCGCGGCCCTGCGCTCCGAGGGCCGCACCGTGGTGGCGGTGCTGCACGAGATCAACATGGCCGCCCGCTACGCCACGCATCTGATCGCCATGCGCTCCGGGGCGGTGGTGGCCCAGGGGCCACCGGCGGACATCCTGACGGAGGGACTGGTGCACGAGGTCTTCGGGGTGCGGGCCCGCATCATCCCCGATCCGGACACCGGACACCCGGTCGTCCTGCCCCGCTCCCCCACCCCCGGAGCGCCCTGACGGTGCCGGGGGACGGGTCAGGGGCCTCGGCCGGTCTCCGCACGCGCTCGCTAGGATCAGGGGTGGCCCCCACCGGCCCACACACCCTTCCAACCGAGGAGTCAACTCGCGCCGCCCTCCTGTCACCAGCCCGATCCTGCCGTGGATCATCGTCGGCATCGTCATCCTCGCCCTCAACCTCCGAGCGCCGATCATCGCTCCCACCGCGATCCTCGGGCAGATCCAGGGCGATACCGGACTGAACGCCGTCGGAGCCGGACTGCTGACCGGACTGCCGATCCTGCTCTTCGCCCTGGCGACCCCCTTGGCCACCCGGACCATCGGCCGGTGGGGTTCCGAGGCCACGGTGTTCGCCTGCCTGGCGGGGGTGCTGGCCGGCACCCTGCTGCGCTCGGCTGGGCCAGCGTGGATGGTCCTGGCCGGCACCGTGGTGATCGGCCTGTCGCTGACCCTGGGGAACATCGTGGTGCCGGTCATCATCCGCCGGGAGGTCCCCTGGGACCGGGTCTCCCTGGCGACGGGACTGTATTCGGCCGGCATGAACGTGGGTTCCATGGCCACCCTGCTCGGCACCGGCCCCCTGGCTGCCGCCGTCGGCTGGCGCTGGGCCCTCGCGCTCTGGGGCGTGCTCGCCGTCGTCGGGATGACCTATTGGCTGGCCCTGGTCCGGCGGCGCCTGCGGGAGGCCCCCGGCGGGCAGTCGAACTCCTCCGAGAGTGGCCCGGTGTCCGGACAGAAGGCGCCGACAGCCCGGAGCGCCGGTGGCCGGCCGGTGCCGCAGTTCCGCCGTGTCATGTGGCTGCTGGTCATCGCCTTCAGCGGCCAGTCGGCCGGCTACTTCACCACCACCACCTGGCTGCCCACGATCCTGGCTGACTCCCAGGGTCTGGACACGGCGGGGTCCGGTGCCACGGCGTCCCTGTTCCAGGTCGCCGCCATCGTGGGCGCCCTCGGTGTTCCGCTCCTGGCGGCCCGGACGAGGCCCTGGGTCCCCATGGCCGTGGTCGCCGTCCTGTGGCTGTCCCTGCCGCTCGGCCTGCTGCTGGCACCCGACGCGTACACGCTCTGGTCTCTCACCGGCGGAGTGGCGCAGGGCGGCGGTTTCACGGCCATCTTCTCGATCATCGCCCGGATGGCCGGCAACGATTCCGAGGCCGCCTCCGGCTCAGCCTTCGTCCAGACGGGCGGCTACCTGGCCGCCACGATCGCCCCGCCGTTCGCCGGCTGGCTGCACACCACCACCGAGGGCTGGACGGCACCGGTCCTGCTGGTCCTCGCCGCCACCCTCGCCTTCACCATCGCCGGGCTGCTGGCCGCCCGGGCCTCGGTGCAGCGGCCCTCCGCCGAGGCCGGCTAGTACAGCGAGCCATCGGGCTCGTCGAGGTCCGACGCCGGCCGGGCCGCTTCCAGCGCGGCGATCACGAGCGCCTCGGCCAGCTGGGTCCCCGGCAGGGTCGGCCACGGTTCCGGACGAGCCCTGTCATCGGCGTGCTCGCTCACCCCTGCTGTTCTGCGCGGCGCGTTCTCGTCCCACGGCACGTGGATGAACCCGGCGGTTCGCACGGAACTGGTTTCGGCCCGGGCCATCAGCGCGTAGAAGAGGTGGTTGCAGACGAAGCTGCCCGCGCTCAGGGACAGCTCGGCCGGGATCGCGGCCTCGCGCAGCGCGGCGAAGATGCGCTTGACCGGCAGGGTGGAGAAATAGGCGGCGGGGCCGGCCTCGTCCACGGCCTGTCCTGCCGGCTGGGCCCCGGCGTTGTCCGGGATGCGGGCATCCTGGAGGTTGACGGCCACGCGCTCCACGGCCACCCGCGTCCGGCCGCCGGCTAGGCCGCAGGCGATGACGGTCCCGGGGCGGTGCTCGGCCAGTGCCCGTTCCAGGGCCTCGGTGGATCCGGCGAAGGAACAGGGCAGCCTCACGGCGACCGCATCGAAGCCGCGGTCCCGGAGTCGACGGGCCGCCTCCTGCGCCGCGGGCCAGGAGGGATTGTGTCCATCCCCTGCGAAGGGCTCGAAGCCGGTGAGCAGAAGGGGTGACAGGAGGGGTGAGAGGCCAGGGGCGTGGTGGGCTGTGATGGCGGGGCCGGTACCGGTCATGGCTTCAGCGTAGCGCCCCCTTGCACCACCGTTAGTACATGTGTTCTAATCAAGTCATGCGATGGGAAGCGCAGACTCTGCAGGCCGGGGACGGGATCGAGCAGGGCGACGGCGGCACTCCAGCCGCACCGGCCGCCCTGCTCCCGCTCTCCGGCCTGCAGCGTTCCATCACCACGCCGGAGTTCGCGGACACCACCTTCCACGAGGTCGTGGCCAAGTCGGCCCTGAACAAGGTCCCGGACTCCTCCCCCATGCCCTTCCGCTGGACCGTCAATCCCTACCGGGGCTGCACCCATGCGTGCCGGTACTGCTACGCGCGCAACACCCACGAGTATCTGGACTTCAACGCGGGCACCGATTTCGATCAGCAGATCGTCGTCAAGGTGAACACCCCCGAGATCCTCCGGCGGGAGTTGGCACGCCCCAGCTGGAACCGCGAGCTGGTGGCCCTGGGCACCAACACGGACCCCTATCAGCGGGCGGAGGGCCGGTACCGCCTCATGCCCGGCATCATCACGGCCCTGGCGGATGCGGGCACCCCCTTCTCCATCCTGACCAAGGGCACCCTCCTGGGACGGGACCTGGACCTGCTGGCCTCGGCTTCGCGCCAGGTGCCGGTGCAGGTCTCCGTCTCCCTGGCCATGCTGGACGCGGGCCTCGCCCACCGGGTCGAACCGGGCACCCCCACACCGGCGGCACGGCTCAAGCTCATCGAGAAGCTGTCCTCGGCCGGTGCCCAGGTCACGGTCATGGCCATGCCCCTGCTGCCATGGCTCACGGATTCCGACCGCCAGTTGGAGGACCTCATGACCGCGTTGGCCGGCGCCGGCGCCCAGTCCGTGCTGGCCGGGGCCCTGCACCTGCGGCCCGGGGCGCGGCAGTGGTATCTGCAGTGGATCGAGGAGGACCACCCGGACCTACTGGACGGATACCGTCAGCTCTACGGCCGCAGCTCCTACGCCCCCGCCTCCTACCGCAAGGCCCTCGGCCGGCGGGCCTCCGCCGCAGCCCGGCGTCACGGCCTGAACCACGAGGGAGCCCACCGCATCACCCGGCCGGACGGGGACGGACCGAGCCCGGCGGCCCATCGCCCCGGCGCGGATGACCACCGGGCCGCGGCCGGGACCACGGTCCCTGCCCAGCCGGTTCCCGCCCCTCAGCTGGCCCTGTTCTAGAGTCTCAGCCCCCGGGGCGCACGAGCTCCACCAGTGCGTCCACGATGGGCCGGTCCGCCGGGATCCAGTCCAGTTCCTGCAGCGCGGCCCGGTCGAGGGCGCGCCACTCGAGCCGGTCGTGGTCCTCCAGCGGCTGGGGGTCGCCCTCGACGATCTCCGCGGTGAACACCCGCATCCTGGCCCCGTTGCCCAACAGCCATCCCTCCGGATGGTCGGCGGCCACCTCCCGGTCCAGCCGGATGTGGACCCCGAGCTCCTCGCGCACCTCCCGGACCAGCGCGGCGCGGGGGTCCTCCCCCGGCTCCACCTTGCCGCCCGGGAACTCCCAGAGGCCCGCCAGGACCTCCGGTGCACTCCGCCGGGCGGCCAGCACCACCGTCGGGGCCGCCACCTCGTCCACCACGGCAGCTCCCACGACCGGCCGGGGAGTGCCGGATTCCGGGCGGAAGGCCACTCGCGGGCCGACGTTCGGGTCCTCCACGTGGAGGGGCACGGCCGGGGTTCCCGGGGTGATGTCACTCATCCCCCGAGCCTACCTACCCTGCCCCGGCGCTTTGCGGGCGATCCCCGCCGGTGGGGATCGCCCGCAAAGCGCGCCGTGGGAGCGTGGGGACCGTAGTCTGGATCAGTGCCGAACACCGCTGCCGACGATCTCTCCTCCCCCTCACCAGCCACGTCATCTGACTCATCTTCCTCACCTGCTGCCCGGCGCTCCGACACGCCTGGCCGCCGCGCCATCCTGCCGGGCATCCTCGCGCTCGCCCTCGGCGGCTTCGCGATCGGCACCACGGAGTTCGCCATCATGGGTCTCCTCCCCGAGGCAGTCGCAGATCTGGGCGTCGACCTGCCCGCCGGCGGCATCCTCATCTCCGCCTATGCCCTTGGCGTAGTCATCGGAGCGCCGCTGCTCGCGGCCGGTATGGCCCGGATCGACCGGCGTACCTCCGCCCTGTGGCTGATGGCACTGTTCGTCATCGGCCACGCCGCCAGTCTGCTCGCCCCGGACTTCGCCACCATGCTCGTGGCCCGGTTCATCTCCGGTCTGCCCCACGGCGCCTACTTCTCGGCCGCTGCCCTGGCGGCCGCCCACCTGGCCGGACCGGCCCGCCGCGGCCAGGCCATCGCCTGGGTCATGGCGGGACTGTCCGTCGCGAACCTCATCGGCGTTCCGTTGGCCACCTGGTTGGGACAGAACTCCGGATGGCGGTGGATGTTCATCGTCACGGGGCTCTTCGGCTCCGCCACCGTGGCCGCTGTGGCGTGGCTGGTCCCCCGCGTCCCGGCTCCTCCCGGGGCCTCCGTGCGCAGTGAGCTCACGGCCCTGAGATCTCCGGCGCTCTGGCGGGCGATCGTGGTCGGCATCATCGGCTTCGCGGGCATGTTCGCCCTCTACACCTACATCGCCCCCGTCTTCACGGACGTCGGTGGAATGGCCCCGCAGCTGGTGCCGGTCATCATGGCCCTCTACGGGGTCGGCATGGTGGTCGGCACCCTGATCGGCGGCACCCTGTCCGACCGCTCGGCGCGGCGAACCCTGCAGTTGATGCTCGCCATCGTGTCGGTGGCGCTGGCCTGCTTCAGCCTCACCGCTGAATGGTGGATCCTCTCGCTGGTGCCGCTGCTGGCCGCCGCCATGGCCGCCTCGGCCCTGGTCCCGTCCCTGCAGGTCCTGCTCGTGGATGCGGCACCGCAGGCACCCCAATTGTCCGGAGCACTCAACCATTCGGCCCTCAACCTGGCCAATGCCATGGGTGCCTGGGTGGGTGCCGCCGTGATCCAGGCCGGTCTCGGCCTGCAGGTGCCGGCGGGCGCCGGAGCGGCCCTGGCCGGCGTCGGGCTCCTGTTGTCCCTGATCCTGCTCCGGTCCCGCAACTCCTGAAATTTCCGGCCCGGCTTGCTATGTTGTGCGCAGGCGCGGTTCCTGACCGTCCACCAACCGTGGACTGGGAGCGCGCCGTGGACGGACACTTTCCGTATCCGTACTGCTTCACGAGCACGAAGGGGTAGACAACATGAGCATCATCAGCTGGATCATCATGGGCCTCGTAGCAGGTGCCATCGCCCGGCTCATCCTTCCGGGCAAGCAGGGAGGTGGCTGGCTCGGCGCCCTCATCACCGGCATCATCGGCGCCATCTTGGGTGGCTGGATCGGTGGCGCCCTGTTCAACCTCGACCTCAACGAAGGCTTCTTCGACTTCTGGACCTGGGTCTTTGCCATCATCGGCGGCGTCATCGTTGCTTTCATCTGGCAGGCCATCACCGGCCGGCGAGACCGCACGACGGCCTGATCACCCGGGTAACCCAACCAACCTCCATCCCTGATCGCGAAGGGCACCCCCTGAAACAGGGGGTGCCCTTCGTCTTCTCGTGGTGGTGTCTGCGGCCGTGATTCCCGCCCGGACCACCTCAGGCCGAGGCGCCGTTGGGCGCGTGCTGCGCCATGGCCGAGGCGTAGAGGCAGACCGTGGCGGCCGTGGCCACGTTGAGTGATTCGGCCCGCCCGTACAGCGGGACCGCCACCCGCTCGGCGGCCAGGGCCAGCTCATTGGCGGACAGCCCTTGGGCCTCGTTGCCGAACAACCAGGCCGTCGGACCGGCCAGCAGGCCGGACGGCGGCCGGTCCAGTACCACGGACCCGTAGCCGTCCGCTGCCAGTACCGCCAGGCCGCGGTCGCGAAGCATGCCCACTGCGGTGGCAGCCTCCACCCCGGTCACGACCGGTACGTGGAACAGCGATCCGGCCGTGGAGCGCACCACCTTGGGGTTGAACACGTCCACGGAACCGGCCGTCAGCACCACCGCGCCGGCCCCTGAGGCATCGGCCGCCCGCAGGATGGTCCCCGCGTTGCCGGGGTCCTGGACTCGGCACAGGACGGCGGCCAGCCGTGGTTCCGGAAGGGCAGCGAGGACGGTGGCGGCGCCGGTGTCCGGGATGTGACAGACAGTGATGATGCCCTGCCCGGTGACGGCATCGGCCAGGGCGTCCAGGACCTCGTCGGTCACCCACCGCACCATCACGTTCCGATCGGCGGCACGGCGGACCAGTTCCGCCAGCTCCGGGTCACGGTCTGCCACTCGAGTGGAGAGGTAGACGGATTCCACGACCCGGCCCGGAATCCACTGGGTGTAGCCGTCCAGACCAGCCAGCTGACGATCGGCGGCCTGGACAGGGCCGGCATCGTGGTCGGGACGAGGGCCCAGCATCCCCAGGTGAGCCCGCAGCGCCTCCCGGGAGGATTGTGGCCCCTCGGCCAGGAACAAGCCGTCCCGGGAACGCGACGAGCGCCCCGCCAGGCGTGCGACCTTCCTGACCCGGTCGGCCCGGGGGTTGGTCATCACGTCCTGGTCGGGGCGCTCGTTCATGGTGTTCCGAGTTCAGTGGCGGCCCTGAGGCCGCCACCGTCACCGGGTGCGCGTACTTACTTCGCGACTGCCGGGGCGTTGACGTCAGCCGGCAGGGCTGCGCGGGAGGCCGTCACCAGGGCGGCGAACGCGGCAGAGTCGGACACGGCCAGCTCGGCGAGCATGCGGCGGTCCACCTCGATGCCGGCCAGCTTGAGGCCCTGCATGAAGCGGTTGTAGGTCATGCCGTTGGCGCGGGAGGCCGCGTTGATACGGGTGATCCACAGCCGGCGGAAGTCGCCCTTGCGCTTCTTGCGGTGCTGGTAGTTGTAGACATACGAGTGCAGCAGCTGTTCCTTGGCCTTGCGGTAAAGGCGGGAACGCTGTCCGCGGTAACCGGCCGCGCGGTCCAAGACCACCCGGCGCTTCTTGTGGGCGTTGACTGCCCGCTTCACACGTGCCACGTGCGTACTCCTTCGAATCGATGCCCACCGCGTTCTTCGTCAGTCGCGGCGGCTAGCTGTGTGCGGCCGCGAGGGCCACGGGGAAATGTCAGATGCCCAGCATCCGCTTGATGGTCTTGACGTTGGCCTTGGAGACCAACTCATCGGAGGCCAGACGGCGGGTCAGCGTGGAGGGCTTGTGCTCCAAGTAGTGGCGGCGGTTGGCCTGCTGACGCATCAGCTTGCCGGAACCGGTCACGCGGAAGCGCTTCTTGGCTCCGCTGTGGGTCTTCATCTTCGGCATGGCTGCCGTTCTCCTTCATGTTGGCTGTCCGCCCGTCGGGCGGACAGTGCTACGTGGACCCTCCCGGAGGTGGGGCCGATCTGGTCCGTACCGACCTGGAGCCGGTGACGAAAGGGTGGTGCTGGTCTACTTGCTTCCGCCCGGCTTGGGGCCGGGCCTCGGCGTTGCACCGGGCTTGGGTGCCGCAGACGGCTTCGGCATGGCCGGCTTGGGAGCCGGTGCCGGCTTCGCGGCAGGCTTGGCCGCCGCAGGCTTGGGTGCCGCGGCAGGCTTGGCCGCCGCGGGCTTCGGTGCGGCAGCAGGCTTGGCGGCAGCAGGCCTCGCGGTCGCCGGCTTGGCGGCCGGAGCTGCCTTGACCGGAGCCGGCTTGTCTGCCGGAGCCTCCTTGGCCGGGGCAGTCTGCGGGGCCTTCTGGTCTGCAGGCTTCTCGGCCGGCTTCTCCACCGGGGCCTTCGGAGCGTCCACGGCCGGAGCCTCGGTACCGGCCTGGGCCAGCTTCTTCAGCTCTTCCGGCATGGCATCCGACATCGTGCTGGACAGCGGTGCCGAGGAAGTATCCTCGGCGACCTTCTGCTTCGCCTCGCGGGCCGCCACGTCTCGACGGGAACCGACGCGTTCCTGCCTCGGCTCCTGGTGCTTGCGCGCCTCGGCACGGGCCTCCGACTTGTTCTTCAGCGGACCGATGACCATGACCATGTTGCGGCCGTCCTGGCGCGGGCTCGACTCGACCATGCCGACATCGGCCACGTCCTCGGCGAACTTCTGGAGCAGGCGGATGCCCAGCTCGGGGCGCTGCTGCTCACGCCCACGGAACTGGATCATGGCCTTGACCTTGTCCCCAGCGGTGAGGAACTTGCGGGCATGACCGGTCTTGGTCTCGTAGTCGTGCTTGTCGATCTTCAGGCGGAAGCGGACTTCCTTGAGGATCGTGTTGGTCTGGTTCTTCCGGGCCTCACGGGCCTTGACAGCGGCCTCGTACTTCCACTTGCCGAAGTCCATGAGCTTGCAGACCGGCGGCTTGGCCGTGGGGGCCACTTCAACGAGGTCCAGATCGGCCTCGGCGGCTAGACGCAACGCATCCTCGATGCGCACAATTCCCACCTGTTCGCCCTGGGGGCCGACCAGGCGCACCTCGGGCACGCGGATCCGTTCGTTGATTCTTGGCTCGCTAATCTTGCAACTCCTGTTTCTGGACGCTGTGGATGCGGAGCCGCCATCCCGGTGCGGCTCCCTGCGCAGATCCGGAGACAACTAAGGCCTCCGTGCTCAACGCAGACGGAGGCCTGGCCGACGGACGTATCCGCCGACCCATCGGCCGACTGGTCCCCTTCCGGGGCCGTCCGACCGGTGACCCGGCAACTCGGTCCGCCGAGGCGGACATCCTGCTGACGCGGGTGGGAGATGGCCTCCACTTCGATGACTGATCTCGTCACCCATCTCACATCCGTACTGCAGTGGAATGGGACACGGGACCAGTTGGTCTGTGACAAGCTTACCAGCATGAATGACGAACAGCAGAATCCCTCCCCCTCGGACGATCCCGTCAACGATCGGGTGCGGGAGATCCACGAGGTCCCGGCCGTGGAACTCATCAACACCGCCGCCGTGCACCTCATGACCGCCTCTGCGGTGAAGGTCGGTCTGGCTGACACGCCGAACGCCGAGGAACTGATCGACCTGGACGAGGCGCGCAAGCTGATCACCGCGCTGGCCGGCCTGGTCACGTCCGCCGCCCCGGAGATCGGCAGCCAGCACGCCGGCCCCTTGCGTGACGGACTGCGTTCGCTGCAGCTGGCGTTCCGCGAGGCCTCGCCCTTCCCGGACGCCCCCGGCAAGGGTCCGGGCGAGAAGTACACCGGTGCCGTGAACTGACCTGCACCCCGGCCGCACCAACGGCCCCCTCGTGAACAGACCCCCGGGCCCGGCCCCGTCCTCGGACGGTGCCGGGCCCGCATGTTTCGGCCCGGAGCCGCCCTTCAGCGGTGGAGGCCCGCCAGGTGCTCTGCGACCTGGCGGCTGAACATCAAGAACAGGATCCCGGCGGCCGGCACCAGGAAGAGCAGCCCGGTCGCCACGTTCCCGGCCGAGAAGAAGCTGACGGACAGGATCACGGCGAACAGCTCGATCACCACCACGGCGGCCCGGACCCAGGCCCTGCCGGCCCACAGGCTCAGACCCGCAGCACCGATCCAGATTCCCGCGGCCGCGACGAGGACCACCAGGAAGATCTGCGCGCCCAGGTTCAGCACGCCGCTGCCGATCTCGAGGGCGAACACCACGGCGACACCGAGGACCGCGAGGGCTTGAAGGAGCAACAGCACGGTCAGCGCCACCACCGACGGCGCCCGGTGCGCGCGTTCGGGAGGGGTGGATGACCGGGGGTTGGCCTGGTGTTCTGGCGTGGGCACGGCATCCGGCTTTCTGTTGCTCTGCGGGCTGATGGCCGCACCCTTGACAGTGGTGACGGCGGGCCGGAATAGTCTACGGCACCCGTTCCGCGCTGTGATCAACATCGCATGATAACCGCAAGTTAACCTGCTGGGCCTCTTGTTTACTCGTAATCGACATGAAAAGATATTTCACGAAGTTCAGCGGGGGTCGTCGCAACGGCCCTTTTTTGCTGCCATCGACAGGATGCTGCAGATCAACCCCCGCTTGAGGACTACCGTCCGATGACCCGAGACAGTATTGCCGGGGCCACCCGTGTGCCCGGCAGCGAAGGAGTGAACGATCAGCATGGATTGGCGTAGCCGGGCAGCGTGCCTGGACAAGGACCCGGAACTTTTCTTCCCGGTGGGGAACACGGGTCCGGCCCTGCTCCAGATCGAAGAGGCCAAGGCTGTCTGCCGCACCTGTGAAGTGGTCGACACGTGCCTGCAGTGGGCCATCGAGTCCGGACAGGACTCCGGCGTCTGGGGCGGCATGAGCGAGGATGAGCGCCGCGCCCTCAAGCGCCGGGCCGCCCGCGCCCGTCGCGCCTCCTAGTACGGAGGCCAGACCGGGAACCTCCCACACCACAGCCACGTCACAGGCCCTGACCCCGTGGGGTCGGGGCCTGTGACGTGTCCCGTCAAGACTCTTGGCACTCCATCAATGAGTCAAGACTCTTGGCACTCCATCAGTGATCAGTGCTCCGGGACCGGTGCCTGGATGACGACCTCGGTGCCGCCGGACTCCAGCGCCGTCCAGTCGATGGTGCCCCGCAGATCCCCCGCCACCAGCGTGCGGACGATGTGCAGGCCGAGTCCGGGGCTCTGCCCCGGTGCCGGAACGACGCCGGCCGACTCGCCTCGGGCGTTCCGGGGACCGCCTCCGGTGCCCGTCTCCAGACCGCCGGCGTCCCGCCCGGGTGCGCTGCCGCCGTCGGGCACCTGTTCATGGCTTCCCGCACCCTCCATTCCGCTGTCCCAGAGGCGGACCTCCAGTCGCTCGCCGGAGGGCGTCTGCGTCCGGCGAGCCGAGAGACCCACGTGGCCACCGTCCGGCCCGATCCCGTGCTCCACCGCGTTCATGGCGAGTTCATTGATCACCAGGGCCAAGGGGGTGGCCAGGTCGGAGGGCAGCTGGCCGAAACCGCCTCGGAACTCCGTGCTGACCTCCCGGCCATCACCGGCCACCTCCACGGCGAGCCGGAACTGGCGCCCCAGCAGGGAGTCCATGTCCACCTGTTGCTCGAGACCCCGGGACAGCGTCTCGTGGACCAGGGCGATGGTGTCCACCCGGCGCATGGCCTGCTCCAGACCCTTCTTCGCCTCGTCTGAGTGCATCCGCCGCGACTGCATCCGCAGCAGGGACCCCACGGTCTGGAGATTGTTCTTCACGCGGTGGTGGATCTCCCGGATGGTGGCGTCCTTGCCGATGAGCTGCTGCTCCCGCCGGCGCAGCTCCGTGACGTCTCGCAGGAGTACCAGCGCCCCGAAACGTCCGGCGTCATCGCGCAGCGGCACCGTGTGCAGGGTGAGGTTGACCGAGCGGACGTCCAGCTCGGCGCGGGCCGCGGCCTTGCCCGTCAGGACCAACGGCAGGGACTCGTCCACGGGCCGGCGTTCATCCTGCAGGTCCGTGACGATCCTCGCCAGGGACCGTCCCTCCAGGGGCTCGGTCTCCCCCAGCCGGCGGAAGGCCGAGACGGCGTTCGGCGTCGCGAAGTCCACCAGCCCCTCGGCCGTCAGGCGCAGGACACCGTCCCCGACCCGAGGCGAACCCCGGTGAGAGACGCTGACAGGGTCGTCCGTCTCCGGCCACTGGCCGCGGGACAGCATGGTCAGCAGCTGCGTGGCGCTCTCCCGGTAGACCAGTTCGAGCCGGGACGGCGTGCGCTGGCCCGTGAGGTTCTGGTGGACCGTGACCACCCCGATGCTCCGGTGGTGGCGGACCACGGGCCACACCGCCACCCGCATGGAGCTGTCCGGACCGTGCACCGAGGGCGCCGTGGCCGTCGGCTCCCCGGTGATCCAGGCCTGGTCCACCAGCGACTTCAGGTCGGTCCGGACCCGGCTGCCCACGATGTCCCGGTGCAGGGAGGTCTGTGAGGTGAAGGGCCGGGCCTGGGCCAGGGCCACGAACCCGCGTCCGGTGGCCTCCGAGCCCGCGACCGGGTACCACAGCACCAGGTCCGCGAAGTCCAGATCCGCGATGAGCTGCCACTCACCGACCACCATGTGCAGCCAGTCGACATCGCCCTCCGCCAGGTCGGGGTTGTCGTGGAGGGGGTCGGTGAACAAGGCCATGGAACAGTTCTACTGGGCTGTCACCGATCGCAGTTGGCGCAACGCCACGGAGAGCGAGGCCAGATCGTCCGAGCCCGACTCGCGGATCTCCTCGAGGAAGCGCTCGGCCCGCTCCAGCCGGGTGGTGTTCTCCTCCTCCCAGGCCTCGACCAGGTGGGCTCCGTCGTCCGCGTCCGCCTCGGTCCCGCCGGCCAGGACGTCGGTGGTGACGTTGACGATCAGAGCGTACAGATCATCCCTCAAGGCGGCTCGGGCCAGCGCCTTCCAGCGGCCACTGCGGGGCAGGTCCGTGATCAGGTTGAGCATCTCCTCGGCATCGAACCGATCGTAGAGACGGAAGTAGACGTCTGCCACCTGCCGCGGTGCCCGTCCGGTCTGCCGGGCCAGGCGGACCACGTCCAACAGGCCGAAGGACTCGAACAGGACGGACCGCCGGCTGGCCAGGTCTGAGGGTAGGCCGGCCTTCAGGGAGGCGTCCCGCCATTCGGCGAAGCGCTCGGCGTCCTGGCCCTGCATCAGCTGGGGCAGGTCCTCGACGAGGGCCTGAAGGGGGGTGGCATAGTACTCCACGACCGCGCCGATACCCTCGCCCTCGGCCCGGTGGTTGACGAGCCATCGCACCGCCCGATCGAGAAGTCTGCGGGCATCGAGGTAGACGCGGGCCTTGACCTCGCCGTCCACGCTGGCCGGCAGCGCCCGGATCGACTCGAAGTAGTCGCCGTAGCCGTAGATCTCCTTCATCGCCGAGTAGGCGGCGACCACGGTCGCGGCATCCGCCCCCGTCTCCTCCATGGCCCGGAACACGAACGTGGTGCCGCCGGTGTTGACCACGTCGTTGGCCACGACGGTGGCGATGATCTCCCGGCGCAGCGGATGCTGCTGGATCTGCTCGGCATACCGGTCCCGCAGTGCCGAGGGGAAGTAGGCGTCGAGGGTCCGGCCATACCAGGGATCGTCCGGCAGAGCTGAGTCCAGCAACTGATCGGACAGATTCGTCTTCGCGTAGGCCACCAGCACCGCCAGCTCGGGCGTGGCCAGGGACTGGCCCTGCTCGAGGCGTTCGCCCAGCTCGTCGTCACCGGGCAGGTCCTCCAGCTCACGGTCCAGGTCCGCGTGCTCGACCAGCCACTGGATGTGCCGTTCGAAGCTCGGCAACCATTCGGACACCTTCTGCGAATCGTTGCGCAACAGGGTGTTCTGGTCGACGTTCGTCTTCAGGACCAGCTCGGCGACCTCATCCGTCATGGACTCCAGCAGACCGGACCGGTCCTCTGCGTCCAACGCGCCGGTCGAGACCAACTGGTCCACCATGATCTTGATGTTGACCTCGTGGTCGGAACAGTCCACGCCGGCCGAATTGTCGATCGCGTCCGTGTTGAGCAGCACCCCGGACAGGCCGGCCTCGATCCTGCCTCGCTGGGTGAACCCGAGGTTGCCGCCCTCCCCCACGACGGCCGCCCGCAACTCACTGCCGTTGATGCGGATCGCATTGTTGGCCCGGTCCCCGACCTCTGCGTGGACCTCTGACTCGCCCTTGACGTAGGTGCCGATGCCACCGTTGTACAGCAGGTCCACGGGAGCTTTCAGTACGGCCTGAAGCAATTGGTTGGGCCTCATCTCGGTAGTGCTCGACGGCAGGTCGAGCAGTTCCCCGACCTGGGGGCTCACCGGGACCGACTTGGCGTTGCGGTCATACACGCCACCACCCTCGCTGAGCAGCGACGCATCATAATCGGACCACGAGGACCGGGGCAGGTCGAACAACCGCTGGCGCTCGGCGAAGGACACGGCCGGGTCCGGATTCGGATCCAGGAAGATGTGCAGGTGGTTGAAGGCGGCCACCAGCCGGATGTGCTCGGACAGCAGCATGCCGTTGCCGAACACATCGCCGGACATGTCCCCGATCCCCACCACGGTGAAGTCCTCGGCTTGGGTGTCCCGGCCGAGGGACGCGAAGTGGCTCTTGACCGATTCCCACGCGCCCCGGGCGGTGATGCCCATCGCCTTGTGGTCATAGCCCACCGAACCGCCGGAGGCGAACGCGTCGCCCAGCCAGTGGCCGTACTCGGCGGAGATGGCGTTGGCGGTGTCGGAGAAGGACGCCGTGCCCTTGTCCGCCGCCACCACGAGGTAGGCGTCGTCCTCGTCATAGCGCACGATCCGCTCCCGGGTGGAGAAGACCATCTCGGTTCCGTCGGTGCTGCGCGACTGCTGGTCGGTGATGTCCAGCAATCCGCGGATGAAGGTCCGGTAGGCCTCCCGGCCCGCCTCCACCCAGGCACCGCGGTCCACGGCCGGGTCCGGCAGGCGCTTGGCGAAGAATCCGCCTTTGGCCCCGGTGGGGACGATGACCGCGTTCTTGACCTGCTGTGCCTTGACGAGTCCAAGGACCTCGGTGCGGAAATCCTCCCGGCGGTCCGACCAGCGCAACCCGCCGCGCGCGATGGGACCGAACCGCAGGTGCACGCCTTCGACCTCCGGGTCGTACACCCAGATCTCCCGCGCGGGCCGGGGCTGCGGGGCGAAGTCGATCTCCGAGGTCGCGATCTTGAAGCTCAGGCGCCGATGCCCTTGGAAGAAGTTGGTGCGCTGGGTGGCCTGCATGACGGTCAGGAAGCCTCGCAGCACGCGTTCGGCGTCCAGGGTGGCGACGTCCTCCAGCGCCTCATCGGCCTGCTCACGGACCTGCTCCAGGCTCTGGCGCCGGGTCTCGCCGGCATCCGGGCCATCGTCGTCTGTGGCCGAGGGGGCCGTGGGATCGAAGCGGGTGAAGAAGTAGTCGACCAGGGCCCGCGTCACGGCCTCGTGGGCCAGGAGCGCGTCCGCCATGAAGTCGAAGGAGTTCTGCATCCCAAGCAGCCGCAGGTACTTCGCGTAGGCGCGCAGCACACTCACGGTCCGGGAGTCCAGGCCGTGGGCGAGAACGAGGCGATCCAGGGCGTCGGACTCGGAGACGCCGGTGGTGGCGGCGACGACCGCGTCCTCGAGCAGCCCGGCTGTGGCCTCGGATTCGGTGCCCACCGGGTAGCCCAGCCCGAAGTCGTAGAGGTAGAACTTCCGCCCGTCTGCTGGTTCCACCTCGAAGGGCCGCTCATCCAGCACGGACAGGCCGAGGTTGTGCAGCACGGGCAGGATCTCGGTGAGCGTGCGTGGCCGGTCCGAATAGACCTTCATCCGCCCGATCGTGAGGTCCGTGACCCGTTCCTCGGCGATCCGTGATCGCTCGTCCTGGTGCTCGGGGACGACGTGCACCACGGGCGCACCGTCCCCCGGAAGCCCGTTGAACCGGCCGATGTCCTCGAGGGCGTTGTCGATCTCGTAGGCCACCCGGTAGGCGGGTGGAAAGGCCTCGTCCCACAATCGGGCGGCGTCCACGCCGGAATCGGCGCCGAACGCCTCGACCGCCTGTTCGTCCACCCCCTCCTTCCAGGATCGGACGGCCCGGACCAGCCGGTCCTCGAGGTCCTTGGCGTCCACCGGTGCGGCGCGTTCACGTTCGCGCGGCAGCCGGATGCGGAAGTACAGGCGTGCCAGCACCGACTCGGTGAGCCTGACCTGGAAGTCCAGGGATTCCCCGCCCAGGGCTTCGAGGAGCACGTTCTGGATACGGCCGCGAACATCCGTGTTGTAGCGGTCGCGGGGCAGGAAGACGAGGGCGTTCATGAAACGGCCGTAGGTGTCCGGGCGCAGGAACAGCCTGGTGCGGCGGCGTTCCTGCAGCTGCAGGATCTGCCGGCAGGTCTCCCACAATTCGTCCACGCCCACCTGGAACAGTTCGTCACGCGGGTAGGTCTCAAGGATCTGCTGGAGTTCGGCTCCGGAGTGGGAGTCCCGAGGGAAACCGGACCGGTGCAGCACCTCCGCTGCCTTCTCCCGCACCAGCGGGATGTCCTCGAGGGACACCGAGTACGCCTTGGGATCCCACAATCCCACGAACCGGCGTTCTCCCGTGACCTTGCCGTCACGGTCGTAGGTCTTCACGGCCACATAGTCCATGTAGGCGGAACGCTGCACCCGGGAGCGCGAGTTCGCCTTGGTGATGATCAGCGGGATGGGGCGCTCGATCTGATTGCGGCCGGCGATGGACAGGGGTGCCGGCGGCGTGGTGGGCCGTCGGCGCAGGATGCCCAGGCCGGTGTCCTCCACCGGGACCAGCACCTGGCCGTTGTCCCCGCTGTGCAGCACGTACTCGCGGTAGCCGGTGAATGTGAAGTGGCCGTCCTCCATCCAGTTGAGCAGCTCACTGCTCTCGCGCACGCCCTGCACGTTAGCCGGGGCATCGTGCGTCAGGGTGCGGGCAGCGGTGAAGGCGGCCGCGCGCATGCGGTCAGCATCGGCGATGGCGGCGCGCACGTCCGCCAATGCCTGGCCGAGTCCCTTCTCGAGCCGGGCGGCCTCCTCATCGTCCAGCGGGCCGACGGTCTGCACGCCGATCCAGGACTCGACCCCGGCGCGTGCACCGTCACCGGCGACCAGGGGGCCGAGGTCGGCGAGCGCTGCCGTGGTGTCACCGCTGGCGGTGCCCTGCTGGGTCGGGACGCGATGGACTGCGGTCAGCTGCCCGGTGTCCTTGGCCCGATGGGTGATCACGGTCGGATGGGCGACCATGCGGATGGCGTGCCCCTGGCGGGTCAGCTCACTCGTGACGGAGTCCACGAGGTAGGGCATGTCCGCATGCACGATCTGGACGAAGCCGTGGGGCCGGCTGGGGGTGACCCTCACGACCGCTTCGTTGGTGCCACGGCCGGCCGCCATCTCCACGTGCGTGGCGACGAGCCTCTCACGTGTTGGTGGGTCCAGCTCGGCCAGGTCCGCCTCCGAGACGTGCTCGAAGTACGCGCGGGCCAGGTGGTCGAGACCGCTGGGGGCATCCGGGGTGCCGGCGGCCTGCTGATCGGTCCACAAAGGGGTTGACGACGACATCTGGGGGGTGTCCTCTTCCATCGCTGCAGCTGTACCAGAGGCACCGGGCCTGGGCCGGGTGCAACCGGATGAGTGGAACGTCCTTGGTCCACTAGGGCGAGCCTAACGGCCCGCAGGTCAAAGCGTGAACGACGTGCCCGCTGCAGAGCGGCGCGAGGCTCAGCTGCGCCGCAGCACCGTCTGCAGCCGCTGTCCGACGGTGGCCGTGGCGGATCCCGTCTGGACGCTTCCGGCGGCCGTACCGGCCAGCCGGGCCACGGAGCGGCGCAGAGCCGACTTCGGTGCGGCCTCGGCCAGCACCTGCCCGCCGAACAGCGCACGGTCCAAGGCCCGGCGGTCCCAGGGTAGGAACCCTCCGACGGTCCACGAACCGCCGAACCGGTCAAGGACACCGGTGATCTGCGATTGCGGGGCCACGCCCGAAGCCTCCGGCCGGACCTGGTTGACGACCACCTCGACCCGGCTTCGCTCCACGGTGTCCACGTGCAGGCCCAACTCGTCCAGGCCGTGGATGAGCCGGGGTAACCCCACCGGGTCGCCGGTGCCGACGGCCAGGATACGGTCCGCGGCAGCCAACCCGGCCAACGTGGCCGCGTTGCGCTGTGGAGCGGGGATATCGAAACTCAGTTCCTCGTCCTCCTCCAGGCAAAACCCACAGTCCAGGACGACCTCGTCCCAGCCGGCTGCGGCGGCCGACAGCACGTCGTCCAGGGCGGCGCGGCGCAGTTCCGGCCACCGGTCCGCACGGGTCAGGCCCGTGAGCACCTGCAGGGTGGTCCCGGCCACGCGCGTCCGGAGCGCTGCTCGTCCGATTCCCTCCGGGGAGATCCCTCCCTGGTCGGCGGTCCGGCACGCCTGGGCGATGCCCGCGGACTCGTCCAGCAGGCCCAGGTGGATGCCCGCGGAGGCCGCATAGGTGTCCAGGTCGATCAGCAGGGTCCGGCGCCCGGAGAGGGCCAGCTCCACCGCCAAGTTGACTGCCACCGTGGTGCGGCCCGGGCTCCCAGCGGGGCCCCAGACGGCGGTCACCCGGGGCGGTGCCGTTGGTTCGGTGGCCAGTTCCCCGGGGACCAGGGGCTCCGGCTCGCCGCCCCGAGCGGACGGGGCTTCCGTGGCCGGCTCGCCACCGTGGTCCGGCACCAGGACGCCTGGCACGGCCGGGTCGGCGCTCTCCCGCTCTGCGCCATCCGGTTCTGCGCCGTCCCGGCCGGTGTCAGCGCCCGTGACGGAGACGGACAGGACCTGGGCATGATCGGCTTCCGAGCCGGGGACGAGCACCTGGTCTTCGGCCGGGCGACCCGGCGTCGTCACGTGCTCGGGCCCGGTCAGATCCCCAGCGCCGTTCTGGGCGGCACGGCGGCCGCGGCCGCGCGCCCCGGGTTCGGCCATGGCGCGCGGGCGTTGCTGATCCTGCGAGGCCGCGTCGGCCAACAGTGTGGCCAGTTCCTCCGGGTCCAGATCCGGGGAGGCCACCGGCACACCGAGTCCGGAGAGGCGGTCGCGTTCAGCGGCCACCTCGCTGAGCGCCACCACCGCAGCGGTCCGGGAACTCCCACCTCCGGCATTCAGGGAATCCATGAACGTCAGGGTGAGTTGATCGGTGTCACCAACCACGAGCACGACGTCAGCCAGACCCGTGCGTGCCATCGCGATCAGTTCGGCGAGGCTCTCGCAGCGGCGGATCACCGTGACGGGTCCACGCAGTCGCTCGAGTCCGGAGACATGGTCGAAGCCGGGCATGATGGTGGTGGCCACCGAGACCTTGCGCACGTGCACTCCTACTGTCCGGCGAGCGACGGCACCACGCTGATGCGCGCGCCATTGCCCTTGGCGTCCAGGACCTGTGGCAGTTGCTCCGGACCCACCAGGATCTGCACGTTCATCCCGCCCGTGGAGCCGAACGTTCCGGTGGCCTCCGTGATCTCGGCAAGTTCGGCCGATGGGGCGACCAGTTCCGGTTCACTGAAACCCTGGTTGCCGTCCTTGGCAGCGATCCACACATCCACCCGGGCTCCGGGGGCCGTGCCCTCGGGCAGCGGGTCGGCCACCGTCAGGGACACTGCCTGCCGGGACTGCGGGTCCACCATGGCCACGGCACCGGCCGGAAGCAATTCGCCCTGGCGCACCGTACCCACCACCGCGCGGTTCCCGGGGAACGGTTCGTCTGCACGGAGATAGTCGTCGGCCGCGTCGCCCAACCGGGCCTGCACCACCGTCAGTTGGTCGGTCTCGACCACGTTGCCCGGAACCAGGTCCTGCCCGGCGGCCCAATAGCCCTCCGAGCGGTCCAGTGACTGCACCAGTGCCACGATGCCGGCCACCGACAACAGCACCAGCAGGAGCCCGGCCAGCAGCCGGGGATCCTTCCACCCCGGCCGCGTGAGCCGAGGAGCCTCCGCCGTGTTCGTCCCCTCCACGGGCGTCCTCCCTCTCCGGTCCGGCAGCCCATTCGCCGCCGACATCCCAGACCACCTTATCCAAGGCCGGCGACGCCCATGTCAGGGTGTGGACAACACGGGGCGAATCGAGAGCACAGGGCTGCTGCTGTGGACAACCTCTGCACGGAAGGTGACCGTGGAAGAATGGAGGTGACCGATGCCCGCTTTCGATTCGGAGGACACATGCCGCGCTTCCTGACCCTGACCGATGTGGCCGAGGAGCTCCAGGTCTCCATGGCGCAGGCCCGCGCCCTCGTGCGCAGTGGGGAGCTGCCGGCCATCCAGATCGGCGGTCGTGGCCAGTGGCGGGTGGAGCAGGTCAAGCTCGACGAGTACATCGAGGACCTCTACGTACAACAGGCCGCCAAGGCCGAGGCCCGGAAGGCCGGTGCACCTCAGACCGAGGACGCCTGAGCCGAACGCACCAGGTGGACGGCGTCGAAGGGGATCACCCGGAGCCCTCGGACGTTGCGCCCGCGCCGCTGTTCGTCCCGCGGGTGGACCGCCAGGTCGAGGTGGTCCAGCCCCACCCGGTCGATGGTCCCCTCCCCGAGCAGCCGCCCGTCCCGGCCGGCGACCACGAGAGCCACGCGGGTCCGGGACAACGACCGGTACAGGGAGCCGATGCCCAGCCGTCGCCGCCCGGTGGATGGTTCCCGGGCCACCACAGCCAGGGGGCTGTCGATAGCCGCCACGGCGGCGAGATTCACCACCAGGCTCCCGCTCTGGTCCGTCCCACCGATCCAGGTGGACCCCACTGTGGAGAGGGTCAACTCCAGCCGCTGACCGTCCGTCAGCACGAGCGCCAGCGGCGACCCCACCGCACCGCGCAACCGATCAATGAGGGTGATCGCGGATCGCTCGCCGCGTGTCATCTCGGCCGCTTCGGCCTCCGTGTCCTGCCAGTGCCCCTGGGCCAGTTGGGCCTCTAGATCGGCAAACAGCCCGTCCCATCTCATCTCCCCAGCCTAGACGGGGGATCCGGCCTGACCCGCCTCAAAGCGTGAACGGGCCATCGTGGGGACGGCCCGGGATCAGACGTGGCCAACGGCTCCTGTGTCACCAAATTGCATCAAACGTCATCAAACATCCGTCACATCATCCTCTTGACATCGTTGACGAACTATTGTTGCCTTAGTCCATCGAAGGAGAACGGCGGGCGTCCGGCGCCCGCGTGGCTGAAGGGGCACAACGTGAGTGCATCGTCTGAGAACCGCCGACCGGCACTCCGGGGTGAGGATCTGGTCCTGACCCTGCTGTGCACCGTGGCCGGGCCATTGCTGTGGTGGTTCGGCTCCACCGGGCTGGGAGGGGCCGCGCCGAGCGCGGGTCTGCCCCTCGTCGAGCGACTGGTGGCCTCCCTGTGTGCCGGAGCGGGCGCCGTCGTCGCCGCATGGTGGTTCCTGGCCGTGCTGGGCACTGCCCTGGTGGCTCTGGGTCACCGAACCAGGTCACTCCGTCTCATCCGCTGCGGCATCACCCTCTCCCCCGCGTTCCTCCGCCGGGTGGCGGCGTCAGCCCTGGGCGTCAACCTGCTGCTGGCGCCGGGAGCCTGGGCCGCGCCGGGTTCCGCCGTCGAGCCACTTCCGGCGGCTCAAGACTCCGCTGCCCGGGCGGTCTCGGTGTACACACCCACTGCACTCCCCCATCCGGGATGGCTCTCGGCCTCCTCGGCATCCCTGCCGGACGAGCAACACCTGCCGACACCCACGTGGAAACCCTCAGCCCCGGTTCCGTCAGCGCCCGGTGCACCTCGCTCGGGCCAGCCCGCCACGGACGACGCCAAGACCGTCACGGTGCGCCGGGGTGATTGCCTCTGGGACATCGCAGCACACGAACTGGGTCCCACGGCCACCGACCTGGAAGTGGACGGCCGATGGCGTCAGTGGCATGACCACAACCGGACCGTGATTGGCGGCGATGCCGACGTGCTCATCCCCGGCACCGTCCTCACGGCACCGCCCCTGAGCTAAGCCGCACCCTGCACCGTACGCCCGACCGCACGCCAGTCCGAAGCCCCCACCGAACCGCGAACACGCTCGATTCCAGTACATCCGGAGGAACCATGACGACCCCGACCACGGCTGCAGACCAGGCCCCGGAGCGAACTCCGGCCCTGACCGTCACCGCCGTTCCAGCCACCCTGCCGCCCCTGGATTCCGTGGCCGGCTCCAGCCTGGGGCTGGTCTCCCGTCCAGCCCAGAGTCAGCAGCACGCGGCGTGGGCGCCCCGGCAGCGTCCACTCGACGACACCACGACGGCCGAACGTGGCCAGGCCGAGCGTCGCCGAGAGGAAGAACGCCATGTCCGTTCCCTGGCGCGGATCGTGGCCTTGGCCTGCGTCGAGGCCGAACTCGGGCTTCGGCCGGCACGTCAACTGTCCGCATGGCTCGACCTGGCCACCTACCAGAAGATGATCCGCCGAGCCGACCTGGCCCAACGCATCCGGGCCACCCGGACCGATGGCCCCGCCGCGGCGCCCAAGGCCCTCGGGGCCCGAGCCTGCCGCCTGGGCCAGGAGGCCTACGAAGCCAGCGCCACCGTCCAATTGCCCGACCGCGCCCGGGCCATGGCCTTGCGGATCGAGAAGCACCGCAACCGGTGGAAGGTCACGGCGTTGGAGCTCGGCTAGCGGCGGCTCTTCTTGGACTTCTTGGCACCGCGAGGAGCGCTCTTGGCCCCGCCGGTCCCGTTGCCGGAGCCATTCCGGCCGGCCTCGTCAGCGGCGGCGGCAGAGGCCTGACCGCTGGTCGCCCCGTCGGTGCGGCGCACCTGCGTGGTGACCTCACCGGAGTCCGACGGCGCGGAGAACCGCAGGGTGGACGGCTGGCGGGGCGCGTCGAGGCCCTTCACGTTCAGGACCGGCGTCATGGTCGCGGACCGGGCATCCTGGACACCGGGCAACGAGGTCGGGGCCGGAGCGGTCTGCACCTCGAGGTTGAACAGGTAGCCGATCGATTCCTCTCGGATGGCCTCCATCATGGCCTCGAACAGGAGGAAACCCTCGCGCTGGTACTCCACCAGGGGATCACGCTGGGCCATGGAACGCAGCCCGATGCCCTCCTTGAGGTAGTCCATCTCGTAGAGGTGCTCCTGCCACTTCCGGCCGATCACCGAGAGCACCACGCGGCGCTCCAGTTCGCGCAGGGTGTCCGGACCGATGGCCTTCTCGCGGTCCTCATAGGCCAGCCGGGCGTCGGAGACCAGCTCACGCTTCAGGTCCTCGGCCTTGAGCTTCGTCAGGCCGCCGGACTCCTCCACCACCTCGTCCACGGTGACGCCCACCGGGTACATCTGCTTCAGATCCGTCCAGAGCTGGTCCAGGTCCCAGTCGCCGGCGTGCCCGGCTCCGGTGGCCTCATCCACCACGGTGGAGACGGCATCCTCGAGGAAGTTCTGGATCTTCGACCGCAGGTCCTCCCCCTCCAGGATGTGCCGGCGGTCCGTGTAGATGGCCTCACGCTGGCGGTTCATCACGTCGTCGTACTTCAGCACGTTCTTGCGCTGCTCGGTGTTGCGCGATTCGACCTGCTGCTGGGCGTTCTGGATCGCCCCGGACACCATCTTCGATTCCAGCGCCATGTCATCCGGAACGGAGGCGGAGTTCATGATGCGGGACGCGGCACCCGGATTGAAGAGGCGCATCAGGTCATCGGTCAGCGAGAGGTAGAAACGGGATTCGCCCGGATCACCCTGACGGCCGGAACGGCCGCGCAGCTGGTTGTCGATGCGCCGGGACTCGTGCCGCTCGGTGCCGAGGACGTAGAGCCCGCCGAGTGCGAGGACCTCCTCGTGTTCCTTCTTGACGCCCTCCTGGGCGGCGGCCAGGACCTCGTCCCACAGTTCCTCGTAGCGTTCGGCGTCCTCGACGGGGTCCACGCCACGCTTCTGCATCTCATCGACCGCGTTGTGCTCGGCGTTGCCGCCCAGCATGATGTCGGTACCGCGGCCGGCCATATTGGTGGCCACCGTGACGGCCCCCTTGCGGCCCGCCTGAGCCACGATCGAGGCCTCACGTGCGTGGTTCTTGGCGTTGAGCACCTCGTGCCGCACGCCGTTCTTGGCCAACAGCTTGGAGAGGTACTCGGACTTCTCCACCGAGGTGGTGCCCACCAGCACGGGCTGGCCCTTCTCGTGCCGCTCGGCGATGTCCTTGACCACCGCGTCGAACTTCGCCACCTCGTTCTTGTAGATGAGGTCGGTCTGGTCCTCGCGCTGCTTGGGCTTGTTGGAGGGGATGACCACCACGCCGAGCTGGTAGGTGGACATGAACTCGCCGGCCTCGGTCTCGGCGGTACCGGTCATGCCGGACAGCTTCTCGTAGAGACGGAAGTAGTTCTGCAGGGTGACGGTGGCCAGGGTCTGGTTCTCCGCCTTGATCTGCACGCCCTCCTTGGCCTCGATGGCCTGATGCATGCCCTCGTTGTAGCGGCGGCCGGCCAGGACACGGCCGGTGTGCTCATCCACGATGTTGACCTCGCCGCCCAGCACGACGTAGTCCTTGTCCTTCTTGAACAGCTCCTTGGCCTTGATGGCGTTGTTCAGGTACTGGATCAGCGGGGTGTTGGCGGACTCGTAGAGGTTGGTGATGCCCAGCCAGTCCTCCGTCTTCTCGATGCCCGGCTCGAGCACGCCGACGGTCTTCTTCTTCTCGTCGACCTCGTAGTCCTCGTCCAGGGTCAGCTTGCGCACCAGCTTGGAGAACTCGGTGTACCAGCGGGAGGCGTCACCCTGGGCCGGACCGGAGATGATCAGCGGAGTGCGGGCCTCGTCGATGAGGATGGAGTCGACCTCGTCGACGATGGCGAAGTGGTGGCCACGCTGGACGAGTTCGTCCTTGGACCAGGCCATGTTGTCCCGCAGGTAGTCGAAGCCGAACTCGTTGTTCGTGCCGTAGGTGATGTCCGCGGCGTACTGGGCGCGCCGGGTGGCCGGATCCTGGTTGGCGACGATCACGCCGGTCTCCAGGCCGAGGAACCGGAAGACGCGGCCCATGAGCTCGGACTGGTAGCTGGCGAGGTAGTCGTTGACCGTGATGACGTGGACGCCCTGGCCGGAGAGGGCGTTGAGGTAGGCCGGGGCGGTGGCCACGAGGGTCTTGCCCTCACCGGTCTTCATCTCGGCGATGTTCCCGAGGTGCAGGGCCGCACCGCCCATCAGCTGGACGTCGTAGTGACGTTGACCGAGAGTACGTCCGGCCGCCTCGCGGACAGCCGCGAAGGCCTCGGGCAGCAGTGAGTCGAGCGACTCGCCGCCGGCGATCCGCTCACGGAACGCGTCGGTCTCGCCGCGCAGCTCGGCGTCGGACATCTCGCGGAACTCGTCCTCGAGGACATTGATGGCGTCGGCGAATCCCCTCAGGCGCTTGAGGACCTTCTTGTCCCCGGTCTTCAGGATTCGTTCGATGAATGATGCCACGTGCCTAGACTCCCTGTTCCCCGGTGCACCGGGTGCGTCGGTATGCGTTGCGCTCGGGTACCCCGGTCCGGCCAGCGGCCACGGGGATACCCGGACAGTCTACGGTCTAATCTCTGGGAGCTTCCTCCATGTCCGCCGCAGTTCCACTGGCAGGTCCCCCTCGGCATTCCCCTCCACCACCACGTCCTCGAGGCCCAGCCATCCAGCCAGCTCGCCCAGCTCGGCGGCCAGCTCCACCACCAGCTGCGCGACGCCGGCCGCCCGGCCCCCTGCCCCGCTCGCCTTCCCTGGGCCGCCGGGAACCACGGCCGGGTCCTCGGACCAAGCACCGCGCACCAGCAGCACCTTGCCGGCACGGTCCGCCTTGAGGTCGACCTGGGCGACCAGCCGCTCCCCGAGCAGGAACAACAGGGAGTAATATCCCCGGGTCCGTTTCGGAGCAGGGGTGTAGATCCCCAGGCGGTACCGGACGCCGAACAGCGCCTCGACCCGCGGCCGGTGGAACACCAGTGGATCGAAGGGATTGACCAGGGCCCGGCCCGTCGCGACCCTGGGTGTCACCGCCTCGGCATGGCGCCACGCTGCCACCGTCGTCCCGCGGAGACCCGGCAGCCGGACGGGTTCCAGCACGCCCTCGTGGTGCAGTTGCGCCGCTGCGGCGCGGGCGGCCGTGATGGTGATCCGGTAGTAGTCGGCGAGGCTGGCCTCGGTGGCCACCCCCAGGGCCCGGGCGGCAGTGCCCACCAGCTCCAGGGCCGCCGCGTGCCGGTCCGGCACCTCGGCCGCCGGGTCGATGGCCGAGGCCGGCACGAAGCGGCGTTCGAACTGGGGATTGCGGCCGGCACTCGCGATCTGCCCGGACGCGAAGAGGTCCTCGAGGACCCGCTTGACCACGGACCAGTTCCAGCCCCAGTGCCCCTGGTGGCCGCCGTGGTGCCCCAGCCGGTCCTCGACCTGGCGCGCCGTCAGCGGGCGGGAAGCCGAGAGCACGGTGAGGATCTGGCGCGACAGTTCGTCCCTGATCTGTGTGTCCAGGTCCGTGGCGGTCATCCAGGTGCGACGCTGGACCGCCACGAGCGCCGGCCGCAACCGGATCGGGACCAGGGAGGCCTCGTGGGCCCAGTATTCGGTCCATGGTCTCGGACTCCGCTGGAACAACCGGTCCAGCAGAGCCGGGTCATAGGGACCCAGTCGGCTGTAGAGGGGTACGTAGTGGGCCCGCGCCAGGATGTTGACGGAGTCCACCTGGAGCACGCCGAGCCGGTCCAGGGTCGATCTGACCTTTCGGCTGCCGGGCAGGCCCGGCCGACGTCGTTGGTGGATCAGCTGGGCTGCCAGCGCCGTCCGGCGGGCCTCGGAGTGGCCGAGCACCGGCCCGCCCGGCCCCGAAGGGCCGGGCGGGCGGCGGCCACGGCGTGGCGCCAGGGACTCAGACGGTTGCGGCTCGATAGTGGACGTCCTCTTCCTGGACCTCAGCGTCAGGATGGTCGGCGTCGAGGGTGATGACACCGTAGCTCCAGCCCTTGCGGCGATAGACAGCGGAGGGCCGGCCGGTGGAATCGTCGATGAAGAGGTAGAAATCGTGTCCCACCAGCTCCATGGCATCGACGGCGTCGTCAACGCTGACGGGCGTGGCGGGGAACACCTTCTTGCGGATCCGCACGGGGACCTCGCCGTCGTCCTCCCGGGCGGCGTGGTTCTCCGCGGCCTGGTCCGCCTTGACCTGCTCCACCAGTGACTGCCCCGGTTGGACCAGGGGCAACGCCGCCGTCGCGTCCGCCACCGAAACCCGCTTCTGGTGACGGTCCTTCTGCCGGTCACGGAGGCGCCTCAACCGCTCCAGGAGCTTGCCGAAGGCAAGATCGAAGGCGGCGAACTTGTCGTCAGCCTGGGCCTCCGCACGAATGACCTTGCCCTTGCCGTGGACGGTCAACTCCACGGTGAGCTTCTCGTCCGAATGACGGTGGTTGGTCTGCTTGGTGACCTTGATCTCCAGCCCCTGAGCGCGTGTGGATAGCTGCTCGATCTTGCTGAACTTCTCCTGGGCGTAGTCCCGGAACCGATCCGGAAGGGAGACGTTGCGGGCAACGTAGCTGACGTCCATGGTCATGATGTCCTCCTAGGAGCCTGACGGCTATTCGAACATGTTCGTGCACCGTGCAGCCGGCCCCGTGCCGGCCCCTTAATGCACCTCGGCGGCGGGAAGAACTCCTCCTTCCAGCCGCCGAAGACGATCCCCGAGGGGTCCGTTGCCCTCACCCTAGTACTTTCTTCACGCCGAGTTAAGACCTTCGTCAGGTGCCGTCCCCGGTGCCGTCACTGCGGCCACCACCACCGCGCCCACCGGGCGGACTCCCGCCTGTTCGAGGGCATGCCACGTGGCCGCGAGGGTGGAGCCCGTGGTCATGACGTCGTCGAACACCACCACGTTGCGTCCGGGATCCCGGTGGGCTCCCGCGGCGAAGCGCCTGGTGGTCTGGAACCGGTCCCGTCCACGATGGCGCCGCTGCCGCGATCCGGTGCCTGCGTGACTGCTGCGGGGGCGGAGGGCGGCCACGAGGGGCCTCCTCCGGTGCGCCAGCCATCCGGAGGCCACCTGCCAGCCGGGTGGCAATGCGCCGGTCAGCAGTTCCTCCACCGGGTCATAGCCCCGGCTGCGGAATCCGGATGCACTGGCCGGGACCGGCACGAGTGTGAAGGGGCCCTGTGCCTGCAGCAAGCGCGGAGCGGCGGCCAGCGCCCGGTGGACGGCCGGACGCAGGTAGCCGGCCACGGACGTCCGGCCGTGGTCTTTGAACGCCAGGATCGCTCGCGAGGCCTCCGCCCCGTAGCGCGCGGCGGCCACGACGGGCACTGGGTGCAGGGACGGTTCCGTCCCGCCCGGGGGCATCGGTGGGTCTCCGTCACCAGAAGGGGCCGCGGGCGCGATCACGCCGCCGGGTGACCTGGCCGGCGGGAGCCGAGATGAGATCCGAGGAGGCCAGACGGGGTAGAGCGGCAGGGCGGCTGCGTCCTGTTCCGCCCGGAAGGGGTGGAGCAGTCCAGCCACCAGTCCCGGGGCGCATTCCGGGCACACCGTGCCATCCTGCCGTCCGCAGAGGACGCAGAGGCTGGGCATCAGCAGCCCCGCCAGCTCGCGTCCCGACCGGCCCAGTGCACGCGCCGCCGGGGCATGGACGAGCCGGTCCAGTCCCATGGCACATCCAGAAGGGAGCCTCATGATCCCAGTCTGCTCCTCGCGTCCGGTGCCGGGGACACCGATGGGGCCCGCTGTGGATGACACGCCCGGGTGGGTCCCGGTCCAGTCGGGAGGAACTCCGGGCACGGTGTAATAGGGGCAGGCCGGGCCGGACGATCGAGTCAGCCGGGGAAGGCCATGTCGTGGGCCACGGCGCCGGCCTGGGACCGCCACGTGGATCCGGCCAGGGTGTGCACCGCTTCGGCCGTCTCCGCATAGATCGGATTGTCACCGGGTCCGGTGGAGAAACCGGTCATGCCCAGCAGCGGCCGCAGCGTGTCGAGCGAGCCGTCCAGTCCGACGAGCTGCGCCTCCACCGAGGACGTGCTGCTGGTGGCGGCCACCAGCAGCTTCTGGTCGGAGACCCAGTTGACGTCGCTGACGGGCACCGTGGGCTCCAACCGGACCGGGGGGCCGAGTCCACGGGGAACGCCCTCCGAATCGCGGATGACGCCGGAGAGGTAGAGGTGGGACGATTCCCCCTCCCCGGCCACGATGGCCGCCCGGGTGCCATCGCGGGAGATGCGCAAGGCCTGGACGGTGCGGTCGCCGAGCCATTCTGCACTGATCTCCAGGGGTGCCTCGTCCTGGCCGGAGGTCTGCAGGGCCATGATGCGGGTGCCGTTGGCATGGTCCACGGTCCAGGTCCACCCGGACGAGTCGAAGCTCGGCCGCGTCAGGTTCTCCCCCTCCAGCTCCAGTTCCTGGGATCCGTCCGTACCGGCGGAGACCATCTGCGTCCTGTCCCCGTTCAGGACGGCGAATCGGGTGCCGTCCAGGCTCATGGCCGGGTCCACCGGCCCGCCGTCGATGTCCAGCTGCAGACCACCCACGGGGACCGTGGCGTCGCCTTCGAAATAGACGAGTTCTCCGTTGGCCACGGCGACCTGCGTGGAGCCCACCCCGGGATTGATCTGGGCCGGTTCGAAGTTGTCCGCCACCGATCCCAGGTCGAGCGGGTTCAGATCCACGGACATCTCCACACTGGAGACGTTGTTCAGCCCGTCCAGTGTCAGTTCAAGCTGTTGCTGCATCCGCTGCCGCATCAACGGGTCGGCGCTCTCGACCGTCTGCCGCGTGAGGTCGACCTTGGCGGAACCGGCGTCGACCGGTACGGAGGGACGCGACAACTCCGAACCAGCCTGAAAGGCCGTCCGGACGGCGCCATCCAAGTATGGGGCGGGTCCGTCCAGCAGGGCGCCGACGATGTCCGCCGCCGAACCCGACCGGTTGAGGAACCACCGCAGGTCCGGAACGGCATAGGCATAGGACTGGTCGTAGAAGTACAGCTCATGTGAGGCGAAGAGGGCACGGAACTGGGCGGATTCCAGCATCGTGCCGCCCGGTGCCTGCGCGATCCTCCACTGGCCGTCCTCCTGGGTCAGGGCGAAGCCCACGGCCTCGGAGGTGTTGGCCGGCATCCGGTTCATGATGCCGCGCTCATCCACCACCGAGTCCACCTCGATCTGAACCTCGTACTGGTTGTCCTGGGCCGACGGGACCACGGTGGGTGTCTCGTTGTAGACCAGGGTCCGGGCCTCGGGGTTCCACGCCTCGGCGGCCTCCTCCGTCAGGAATTCGCGGGCAGTGGCGTAGTCGTCCTGGGTGCCGGTCCCGGCGGTGAGGAAGCCGCGGATGATGTCCTCCGGGCTGGCATCCTCCGCCGGGCCCGCCGGAGTGAAGGAGTAGTTCACCTGGTTCTCGGCACCCGGCAGGGGGTCCGAGGTGCCGACCGGGCCGCTCTGGGGCAGGTGGGCACAGCCGCTCAGCAGGAGCAGTCCGGCGAGGAGTGCGGCACAGAGCACGGCCATCGTGCCTCGGGTGCGGGCCGGACGACGGTGGTCCATGATGTGCTGGGGATCCGTCATCAGGATTCATCCTCCGGCTGCGGGGTCTCCGGGCGTGGCTGGTACAACGACTGCTCATGGATCCGGTCCGGCATCGCCTCGCCATTGAGCTGCGCTGGTTCCGGGTTCTCCAGCTCCATCGGCAGCCGGCGTTGGGACTCGGTGTAGACGGGAGGCAGGTCCAGAGGCGCACTGTCCGCAACCGTGCCGCCGCTGCGACGCGGGATGGTCAGCCGGAAGGCCGAACCGTCTCCCGGCGCACCCCAGGCATCCAGGCGCCCGTTGTGCAGCCGGGTGTCCTCCGTGGCGATGGACAGGCCCAACCCGGAGCCGCCCGTGGTGCGGGCCCGAGCCGGATCCGCTCGCCAGAACCGGTCGAAGACGCGAGAGGCCTGCTCCTCGGACATGCCGATCCCGTGGTCACGGACCACCACTGCCACCGTGTCCTCCCCGGCACCGACGATCACGTCGACGGGACGGCCCTCGCCGTGCTCGATCGCGTTGTTGACGAGGTTGCGGATGATGCGCTCGATGCGGCGTGGATCGACGTCAGCGGTCACCTCCGTGTCCATCGGGACGACGAAGACGGCCGTGTTGGCCTTGTGGGCCAGCGGCTGTGCCGTGAGGACGACGTCCGTCGCCAGGTGCAGGATGTCCGTCTCCTCCGGGGCCATCGTGGCCGCGCCGGCGTCAAAGCGGGTGATCTCGAGCAGGTCGGCGAGCAGGGCATGGAATCGCTCGACCTGGTGGTAGAGCAACTCGGTCGAGCGGCGGTTGATGGCGTCGAACTCCTCCCGGGAGTCATAGAGGACCTCCGCCGCCATCCGCACCGTGGTCAGGGGCGTCCGCAGTTCGTGCGAGACATCCGAGACGAACCGCTGCTGCATCTGTGAGAGTTCCGCCAACTGGGTGATCTGATCCTGGATGTTGTCCGCCATCCGGTTGAAGGACGAGCCGAGCCGGGCCATCTCGTCCTCACCGTGGACGGGCATGCGCACGGTCAGGTCGCCCGAGGACAGGGACTCCGCGGTGGAGGCCGCCTGGCCCACTGGACGGACCACGGACCGGGTGACGTAGACGGCGATGAGGGAGTTCATCATCACCAGCATGGCCCCGGCGACCACGAGGACCCGCATGAGGTAGTCCAAGGTGTCCTGCACGCTCGAGAGGTCGTACACCATGTAGAGCGCATAGATGTTGCCCGGAGGCAGGGTCACCTGCGTGCCGAAGGCCAGTCCGGGGCTCGTCCCGCCGTCCTCGGCCGGGAGGCTGATGGACTGCCAATAGGTGCCGTTGTCCTCTTGGACCGCCTGTGACAACTCGTCAGGGATGACCTCCGTCGACAGCCCGGAACTGGACTTGGGTCCCACGAAGAGGTTCTGGGCCTGCTCCAGCGGGACCAGGAGCATATCCCGCACCACCGTGGCACCGGTGTCCCCGGCCAGCTGGTTCAGCGTGTTGGTGACCAGCAGGTCGGTCGACTCGGAATCGTTGGTGACGGCGTTGTCGAAGATGGACCGGGCCTGGTTCAGGCCGCGGTTCGATTCGGCCTCGACCTGGTCGAACCGGGACTGGAACAGGCCGGAGGTGATCTGCTGGCTCAGGAAGAGTGCCAGCACACCGGCCGCCACGAGGGTCAGCACGGCGGTGATCGCCACGGTGCGCAGCTGCAGCGACGCGGTCCAGCGGCGTCGTAGGGCCATCAGCCACCGGCCGATCACTCCACGGGTCCCGGTCCCCGCACCCGAGTCTGAGCCGACGGTGTCCGCCTGCTCGGGGGCGGTGACGGTGCCCGTGGTCAACTCAGCTCTGACCGGCCTTGTATCCGACGCCGCGGACGGTCAGGACGACCTCCGGGTTCTCCGGGTCCTTCTCGACCTTGGAACGCAGGCGCTGGACGTGCACATTCACCAGCCGGGTATCCGCTTGGTGTCGATAGCCCCAGACCTCCTCGAGGAGCATCTCCCGGGTGAAGACCTGCCACGGCTTGCGGGCCAGGGCCACGAGGAGATCGAACTCCAGGGGCGTGAGCTGGATGGCGCCATCACCGCGGGTGACCTGGTGGCCGGCCACGTCGATCGTGAGGTCGGCGATCTTCAGGGTCTCCGGGGCGCGGGTCTCACCCTCACGCAGCCGCGCGCGGACACGGGCCACCAGCTCAGCGGGCTTGAAGGGCTTGGGCACGTAGTCATCGGCGCCGGCCTCCAGGCCGCGCACCACGTCCGAGGTGTCCGACTTGGCGGTCAGCATCACGATCGGGGTGTCCGACTCGGCACGGATGACCTGACAGACCTCGATTCCATCCATGCCGGGCAACATCAGATCCAGCAACACCAGGTCAGGCCGGGTGGAACGGAACATCTCCAGGGCCTGGGATCCGTCCGCACAGAACGTCGGTTCGAAGCCGTCGTTGCGCAGCACGATGCCGATCATCTCCGACAGTGCCTCGTCATCATCGACTACGAGAATTCTGGCCTTCACCGGATTCTTCCTCCCTGACTGAAGTTCCCGCCGGATGGGTCCCACCCACCGACGCCGCCGCCCGGTGGCCCCGTGCGGGCCGGACCGAACGGCCATCCGTTCCACCTTATCCGACAAGGAGGGATGCGGCCGATATAGTCAGCCCTGCAGGTGGGCGCGCCGCACTGACATCGGTGGATCCACCCGCCGACGGCCCGAGACCGCAAGACCATCAGGGGGACCCTCCAATGAACGAGAACGAGGTCCCGGGCCAGGGCCCGGACCAGCAACCAGCCCAGCAGCCGCAGCAGTCGGACCAGCAACCAGCCCAGCAACCTCAGCAGCCGCAGCAGCCGGCCCCGCCGGCGCACCAGCCCTGGGGGCAGTCGCCCTACGGTCCGGCGGTCAGCCAGTCCCCGTATGGTCAGTCTCCCTACGGCCAGTCCCCCTACGGCGCCTACGGCCAGCCCGCGAGCCAGCAGAACCCCTACGGCGGACAGCCCGGATACGGGACGCCGTCACGGCGGCCGGGCATCATCCCGCTGACGCCCCTCGCGCTCGGCGACCTGCTCAGCGGCTCCTTCGCCGCCATCCGCCGCAATGCGGCGGCTGTCCTGGGCACCGCGCTGATCGTGGCCCTGATCGAGATCGTCGTGTCCGTCTTCGCCACCAACGTGCTCTTCGACGCCACCTACAGCATCATCCTCATGGAGGAGGGCGGCCAGGACCCCTTCCTCGGTGACCCCCTCACCAACCCGGTCTTCGGCCAATTGTTCGGATCGATCGCCCTGCTCTTCCTGGGGGCCCTGCTCGCGGCGCTGGCCGGCATCATCGCCAATGGCGTCCTGGCCGTGGTGGTCCTCCGCTCGGCCGCGGGACTCAAGACCTCATTGGGTCAGGCCTGGAAGCTGACCGGCCGTCAGATCTGGTCGCTCATGGGCCTCGCGCTCGTCTACCTGGTCGCCGGGGCCATCGTCTTCGTCCTGTTCATCGGTGTCTTCGTGGGACTCGTCATCGCGGCGGTCAGCGAGGACGGCGGCATGGCCGCCCTGATGGGCATCGTGCTGTTCGTCCTGACCGTCGCGTCGGTCGTCATCTCCGTCTGGCTCTACATCAAGCTGGTGCTCGCCGCGGCTGCCTCTGCCGTGGAGCTCAAGGGACCGTTCAAGGCCATGGGCCGCTCCTGGTCCCTGACCCGCGGCCACTGGTGGCGGACCTTGGGCATCATCCTGCTCGTGGCCGTCATCGTCGGCGTCATCGCCTCGATCATCACCACGCCGTTGTCCATGATCGGCGGTGTGTTCGCCCCCTTGGACCCGACGACCTCGATGGAGGAGATGATGGACTCCACGCGATGGTGGACCCTCCTCAGTGTGGCCGTCTCATCGCTGGTCAACGCCCTCGCCCTCGTCTACAGCTCCTGCCTGATCGCCCTGCTGTACATCGACTACCGGATCCGGCACGAGAGCTTCGACCTGGACCTGGCCGCGGCTGCCGAGCAGGCCGGAGCAGGCGACGATGAGCGCTTCAGCACCGTGCGGGATGTGCAGGCGGCGACCGGAACCGACCAGCTGGTCCCCGGCCGCCACCGCTCCGGTCCGTCCACTCCCGCTGGCGCGTCCGGCCCGGCCGGACACTGATCCGCGCTGCGCTGGCCTGAGATGACGGTGATGACCGCACCGGTGACCCCTGACGGCTGGGAGCCGGACCGGGACGAGGCTCGACGCCTGATCCAGGAGGAGCTGGCCCGGCCGGAGTACGCCCAGGCCGAGCCGAATCCGGTCCTGGAATGGCTGGGCGGGGTCCTGTCCGCCGCCCTGGAGTGGCTCGGCACCCTCGGCGGTGCCGCTCCCTCCCTGCCCGGCTGGGTCCTGCCGCTCATCCTGGTGGCCGTGGCCGTCGTCGTCCTGGTGCTGCTGCGCCCCCGCGCCAACGCCGCCGCCCGGGCCCGGCGCACCGCCGCCGTGCTCTCGGACCGGACGGTCACCCCAGAGCAGCACCGCCGGATGGCCGAGGCGGCCTTCGCGGCCGGCGACCATGGGCCGGCGCTCGTCGCCTGGTTCCGCGCCATGGTGCGGCACGCCGAGGAACGCACCGTTCTGGATCCGCGTCCCGGACGCACGGCCACCGAGGCCGCCCATGGCCTCGGCACGGCCTTTCCCACGGAACGCCAGGCCCTGGAGGCTGCCGCGGACGCCTTCAACGCCGTGGTCTACGGCGATCGCCCGACGACGGCCGCCCGGGCCACGGACGTCCGTGACCTCGACGCCCGGTTGGCCGCTATGCCGCTGGACACCACGCCGCCCGGGTCCCTGCATCGTGCCGGAGCGGCCGGGAGGATGGTGGCTCCACGATGACGACGAGCGCCACGCCGACCGCCGCCACCCAGCGATCCGACCGGACCGCCTCCCCCTCTGCGGGCTCCACCTCGCCGGCCTCAACCCCTCCGGGCCCCGCCGTTCCGGGCACCGGCCAGGCCCTGTCCCGGTGGCTGCGGAAGGCCTGGATCTGGTTCGTCCTGGCCGCCCTGCTGCTGCTCGTGGCCCTGCCCTCGATGCTGCGCCAGAACCCGGACACGCGCCAGCTCTCCCCGTCCTCGCCCGCGCCGAACGGCGGCCAGGCCGTGGTCCGCGTCCTTCAGGCCCAGGGCATCACCGTGCACCCCGCCGAGTCCCTCGAGGAGGCCCTGGCCCTGGCGGACGAGCACCCGCAAGCCCCGGTGCTGTTCCACGATGCCGCCGACCACCTTCCCGAGACCGGCCTGGACCGGCTCGCCGAGGAGGTCGCCCCGGAGCGGAGGGTGCTCGTCGAGCCCGGCTTCCAGGCTCTCGGCGCCCTCGCACCCGCAGTCTCACAGGCCGGTCAGGTGCCCGACGGCGACCCCTTGGCCTCCGGAGAGGGCTGCGGCCTGCCGATGGGCCGGGAGGCGCAGTCGATCGAGGCATCGGGCCGCGCCTACCGGAGCGCCGAGGCGCAGGCCTGCTTCCCCGTCCCCGGAACGGACTCCGGTTCCACCACGGACCCGGCCCACGCCGTCCTGGAGACGGCCGACGGCACCGTGGTGATCGGTCAGGTCGGAGTGTTCGCCAATGAGTCGGCCGACGCCGAAGGCCATCCCGTGCTCGCCCTGTGGTCCCTGGGCCGGTCCTCGGACGTGGTCTGGTACCTGCCGGGCCTGGCCGACGTGGCGATCGAGCCGGGCCCGCCGACCATGGACCAGCTGTTGCCCGACTGGGTCCGCCCGGCGGGGATCTGGCTCATCCTCTGCCTCGCAGTGCTCATGCTGTGGCGCGGGCGCCGGCACGGGCCCCTGGCCGTCGAGCCACTGCCCGTGATCGTCCCGGCCTCGGAGACCGCGGTGGGCCGGGCTCGGCTGTACGAACGCTCCGGCCAGCACGGTTCCGCGGCGCGTGCGCTGCGCTCTGCCACGCTTCTCCGGCTGTCCCGGGTGCTCCGCCTCGGCCACGGTGCCTCCGTCGAAGCCGTGGTGACAGCGGCGGCCCGCACCACCGGCCGGGACCCTCTTCAGGTGGCCGCCGTCCTCGACGTCAGCCACGTGACCACGGCCCGCGACCTCGTCTCGGCAGGGCGGGCACTCCTGGACCTCGAGGACGCCGTGCATGAGGCCCTCACCACCGACCACGCCGCAGCAGAGCAGTCATCAGACTCCGACGGAAGGACACCATGACCACCCCGTACCCCGAGCATTCACCGGCGGCCCCGACAGCTCCGACAGCCTCGGCATCACCGGCAGTCCAGTCAGCCCACCGGACCGATGACGAGTTGCGCCACGCCTTCGGCCGCGTCCGTGAGGAGGTGGCTCGCGCCGTCGTCGGGCAGCAGCCGGCGGTCACCGGACTGCTGATCGGGCTGCTGTGCAGGGGGCACGTGCTCCTGGAGGGCGTGCCGGGCGTCGCCAAGACGCTGCTGGTGCGGACGCTGTCCGCCGCCCTGGACCTCGGCACCCATCGCGTCCAGTTCACCCCGGACCTGATGCCCGGCGACGTCACCGGTTCGCTGGTGTACGACTCCCAGACCGGAGAATTCGAGTTCCGCGAGGGACCGGTGTTCACTCACCTGTTGCTGGCCGACGAGATCAACCGGACGCCGCCCAAGACACAGGCGGCCCTGCTCGAGGCCATGGCCGAGGGCCAGGTCTCCGTGGACGGGGTCTCCCGGCCGCTGCCGGACCCGTTCATGGTGGCCGCCACCCAGAATCCGGTCGAGTACGAGGGCACGTACCCCCTGCCCGAGGCCCAGCTGGACCGTTTCCTGCTCAAGGTCACCCTCGAGCTGCCCGAGAGGGCGGACGAGGTGGAGATCCTGCGCCGCCATGCCGAGGGGTTCTCCGCCTCGGACCTGGCCTCCGCCGGGGTCACCGCCGTGGCCGATGCCGCCACGATCCAGGCGGCACGGGCCGCCGTCGGGAACGTTCAGTCGGGGCCCGAAGTACTGGGCTACATCACGGACCTGGCCCGCGCGACCCGGGTCTCGCCCTCGTTCCAGCTGGGGGTCTCCCCGCGCGGGTCCACCGCCCTGCTGCAGACCGCCAAGGCGTGGGCCTGGCTCAACGGCCGGGACTACACCACCCCGGACGACGTCCAGGCGATGGCCCTGCCCTGCCTGCGGCACCGGGTGTCGCTGCGCCCGGAGGCCGAGCTGGACGGTGTCAGCACGGACCAGGTGCTCTCCGGCCTGCTCGCCACCGTTCCGGTCCCGCGCTGAGCCCCGTGACGGAACGATGCTGTGGTGATGCCGGTGATGGTGGCGGCGCTGGTGATGCCAGACATGCTGTTGAGACTGGCGGCGGGCTGAGGGTGGTGCGCTGATGGTCTTCTCCGGCCGTTTCCTCGTGGTGGCGCTGGTGTGTCTGCTGCCGGTGGTGCTGCGCCCCGGGCTGGACACGATCGGCTGGTGCCTGCTCGCGCTGGCCCTGGTATCCGGCGTCGACCTCGCGCTGGCCGCCTCCCCCCGGTCGCTGGTGCTCGAGCGCGAGTTGCCCGCCTCCAGCCGTCTCGATGAGCCGGTGGCCAATGCGGTGCTGGTGTCCAACCGGGACCGGCGCCGGCTGCGCGGCTCGCTCCGGGATGCCTGGCAGCCCTCGGCGGGTCAGGTGTCCCCCTCCGATCGCCCGGATGCGGCGGTGGCGCTGGACGTACCCGCCGGTGAACGACGCCGGATGGTCACCACCCTGTTGCCGCGCCGCCGGGGGACGCTGCGCACCGCCTCGGTCACCGTGCGCTCCTGGGGACCGTTGGGCCTCGCGGCCCGGCAGGTGACGCATCCGGTCCCCGGTCAGATCAGCATCCTTCCGCCGTTCCACTCGCGCCGGCATCTGCCCTCCCGGCTGGCCCGACTGCGCGAGATGGACGGGCGTTCCGCCGTGCAGACCAGGGGCGGCGGCACCGAGTTCGACTCCCTGCGCGACTACGTGCGGGGGGACGACGTCCGCTCCATCGACTGGCGCGCCACCGCCCGGCGCCAGGACGTGGTGGTGCGGACCTGGCGCCCCGAACGGGACCGCCGGGTGGTGATCGTGCTGGACACCTCCCGCACGGCCGCGGCCCGGGTGGACGACGAGCCGAAGCTGGACACCGGGATCGAGGCCTCCCTGCTGCTGGCCGCCCTGGCGTCCGCCGGCGGCGACCGCGTGGAGCTGCTGGCCTTCGACCGCCGCGTCCGGTCCCGGGTCTCCTCCACGGAGAAGGGCAACCTGCTGCACCGGATGGTCACGGCGCTGGCGCCGGTTCAGCCGACCCTGCTGGCCGCGGACTGGTCCCACATCCCGGTGGAGGTCGCCAAGGTCTCGCGTCAGCGCTCCCTCGTGGTGTTGCTGACCGACCTGGACTCCGCGTCCCTGCAGGAGGGGCTGCTCCCCGTGCTGCCGGCCCTCACCTCGCGGCACCAGGTGGTGGTCGCCTCGGTGGCTGATCCCCAGCTGGCGGAGATGGCGCGCACCCGCAACGACGCCGAGACCACCTTCCGTGCGGCCGCCGCCGAACGCGCGGGGCTGGAACGGCGGGCCGCCGCGCGCGAGCTGGAGATGCACGGCGTCGAGGTGGTCGACGAGGCACCCCACCGCCTGCCGCCGGCCCTGGCGGACACGTACCTGCGACTCAAGGCCGCCGGCCGCCTCTGACCCCTGAGACACCGACGTTTTCAGTCGACTTGGGGTGGGTCATTCGGTTCAACACCCACCCCAACTCGACTGAGAGTCAAGAAGGTGAGTGGATGGGCGCCGGCTAGCCCAGGCCGCCGTCCTGACGGATCCGGTCGAGTTCCTCCGCCGTGGCCACGGCGGAGGCCAGTGTCTGGTTGGCCCTGAGGTGAGTGGCCGCGGACTGGTCCGGTGCGGCCAGGACCAGCCGTCCGAGCAGGTCCGGGTCCAGACCGATCCGCTCCCAGGTCCGGGCGATCCTGACCCCGGTGCCCCGGTACGGGTGTCCGTTGCCGGCTGCGGGTTGGGGTTTCACGGCCTTCGTCGACTGTGATGCCTGCGATGTCTGCGATGTCTGCACGGACGGGAGACGGAACACGATGTCCCTGCCCGCCTCGGTCCAGCCCGCGACGATGTCCCAACGTGAACTGTCCGACCCCGGACCCTCGAGGGGGACCAGGGGAAGCGCCAGGGCGACCGTCCTCTGTTCCTCATCCGGCACTTGCGTGGAAGACAGAAGCGCTTCCGAGGCCAGCAGTGCCAGGTCTGCCCAGGCCCACTCCTCCCCGGCGCCCGCGCGATCGGGGGCCAGGACGATCCCGGTGGCGCCGGCGTCGAGCACAGCCTGGGCGACCAGGGTCCAGGCTTCCCGGACCTCGGAGCGGGGCAGGGAGCGGACGGTACGGTAGCCGCTGGCGGTGGGCAGCGCACCGGAGAGGACGGCGGCGGCGCGGGGCTCGTCCAGCACGACGGTCAACCGTCCGGCACCCGACTGGGACCGGATCGCCCGGACGTGTGCGGCGAGGCCGGCGGCCAGCGACTGGGCCACGTCCCGGCGGGCCCCGTGGTCCGAGAGGGAGCGTTCGCCTCCGGGCAGCCACAGCTCGGCGGCCAGCGTCAGCGGACCGCTGACCCGGACGAGCAGGTCCTCCACGTCGATACCGGACTCCCCGGCGACGTCCGTCAGGGCGTGGCTATCCGTGGTCAGGGCCGAGACCGCCCGGCGGTGGTCCATCCCGGGTTCGGGAACGAGCCTCCAGCCGTGGGGCTGCAGGTCGACGGCGAGCTCCTCCAGAAGCGCGGCGGTGCGGCCGATGGCATCCGACCCGGGGCCCCGGGCGGGCAACTCGGGCAGCACGGGCAGGTGCGGGGCACCCAGGGAGTTGAGGAGGTCACGGGACGCGGATACCGGGTCAGTCCCGGTCCAGGCCCCGAGCAGGGTGGCGCGAACGGCAGGCATCAGGCGCGGTCGGCGGCGATGGCGCGGTGGTGCTGGATGACCTCGGAGACGATGAAGTTCAGGAACTTCTCGGCGAACGCCGGGTCCAGCTCCGCGTCCTCGGCCAGGGTGCGCAGGCGTTTGATCTGCGCAGCCTCACGGCCCGGGTCCGAGGGTGGCAGGGAGTGTTCGGCCTTGAGCCGGCCGACCCGCTGGGTGCACTTGAAGCGTTCAGCCAGCAGGTAGACCAGGGTGGCATCGAAGTTGTCGATGCTGCCGCGGATCGCATACAGCTCCTCCAGCACCGCCGGATCGGCCTCGCCCTGGAGCGATGAGGCGTGCGGGTCGTATCCGGAGGCCGGGTTCTGGCCGGTCTCGGCGGCCGGGTCATCAGTCATCCCCCTAGCCTACGGTCGTGCGGCACTCAATCCGGCGACGTGACTGCTCCCCCGGGCCCTGAACCGATCAACCGGAGCACCCCAATGCCGGCGGGCGGGGCTTCAGGCCACCCGTGCGGCATTGAAGGCCGCGTCGATCGTCGACTGGCCCAGCACGCGTGTGCCCTGGTACAGCACGGCCGTCTGGCCGGGTGCGACCCCCGCGAGTGGTTCGAAGAGCTCGATGACCCAGGTGCCGGCGTCGTGGGCCTGAGGCGCAGCGTCCGCGCGGCCGGGGCGCTCCACCCGGGCACGGGCGGGCACGGGGTCCCCGTGCGCCCGCACCTGCAGGTGACAGTCGAACCACTCACCGGTCGCCTCCTCGGCCAGAGGCGCCCCGGCCCACGAGGGGCGGATGCCCGTGACGCGGTCCACGGCGAGCATCTCCTTGGACCCGACGACGACGGTGTTGTCCTTGGGACGGACCTCGAGGACGAAGCGGGGCCGCCCGTCCGGGGCGGGACGGCCGATGCTCAGCCCCTTGCGCTGGCCCACGGTGAAGGCCTGCGCGCCGGGGTGGGAGCCGAGGCGGTTGCCCTCCGTGTCCAGGATGTCCCCCTCGGTCATCTCGATGCGCTCGTTCAGCCATCCCCGGGTGTCCCCGTCCGGGATGAAGCAGATGTCATGGGAGTCCGGCTTGGCGGCCACCGAGAGTCCGCGCTCGGCGGCCTCCGCCCGGACCAGGTCCTTGGACGGGGTCTCGGCGAGCGGGAACATGGAGTGCTCGAGCTGTTCGGCGGTGAGCACGCCGAGGACGTAGGACTGGTCCTTGGCCCAGTCGGCGGCGCGGTGCAGTTCGAGGCTGCCGGACCCGTTGCGGAGGACGGTCGCGTAGTGACCGGTGCACACGGCATCGAAGCCCAGGGCGAGTGCCTTCTCCAGGAGCGCCGCGAACTTGATCCGCTCGTTGCAGCGCATGCACGGGTTCGGGGTGCGGCCCGCGGCATACTCGGCCACGAAGTCGTCCACCACGTCCTCCTTGAACCGCTCGGAGAAGTCCCACGTGTAGAAGGGGATGCCCAGCTTCTCGCAGGCCCGCCAGGCGTCACGGGAGTCCTCGATGGTGCAGCAGCCTCGGGAGCCGGTGCGCAGGGTTCCGGGCATGCGGGACAGGGCGAGGTGCACCCCGACCACCTCGTGGCCGGCGTCCACGGCGCGGGCGGCGGCAACGGCGGAGTCGACTCCCCCGCTCATGGCGGCGAGGACCTTCATGTTCGTGGTTTCCCTTCGGTGTACTGCTGTCTGCGGTGATCTGCGGTGGTTCCCGTCAGCGCTGGCTGTTCGCGGTCTTGATCCTGGAGTCATGCCCGGACAGCCCGGCACGCAGGGCCGAGGCATGGACGTCCGGCAACACGGACAACACCTGCTCAACGTCGGCGGGTCCCGATGTATGCCCGAGGCTGAATCGCTGCACACACCGGGCCAGCTCCTCCTCGGTGCCCAGCGCGAGCAGCACGTGCGAGGGGCGGGGCACCCCGGCCGAACAGGCCGAACCGGTGGAGGCCTCCACGCCGACCATGTCCAGGCCGAACAGGATGGAGTCACCCTCGCACCCCGGGAAGACGAAGTGGACGTTGCCCGGCAGACGGCGGGTGCCGGCCGGCAGCCTCTCCCCGGTGAGCGGATCGAGGTCCTCCGCGCCCGTCAGCCGCGCCTCGGGCACCAGCTCACGGATCCCGTCGATCAGCCGGTTCCGCAGGCCACCGATGCGTTCCCGCTCGGCGGGCAGGTGGGCGTGGGCCTCGGTGGCGGCGGCGGCGAAGGCCTCGATGAGGGCGGCCGGGATGGTCCCGGAGCGGATGTCACGCTCCTGTCCGCCGCCGTGGAGCACCGGCGTGAGCGCTGCATCCCGCCGCACCAGCAGAGCACCGACGCCGACCGGCGCGCCGATCTTGTGACCGGTCACCGCCATCGTGGTGGCGCCGGAGGCCTGGAAGTCGAGGGGCACGGCGCCGAACGCCTGAACGGCGTCGGTGTGGAAGGGCACCCCGTGTTCCGCCGCCAGGGCGGCGACCTCGGCGATCGGCTGGATGGTGCCGATCTCATTGTTGGCCCACATCAGCGTGGACACGGCGATGGTCTCGGGGTCCCGGGCCAGTGCGGCCCGCCAGGCGTCCAGGTCCACCCGCCCGTCCGCGTGGACCGGGACGAAGTCCAGCCTGGCCCCCTCATGGGTCTCCAGCCACGTGGCCGCGTCCAGGACTGCGTGGTGTTCCAGTCCCGTGAGCACGATGCGATGACACTCCGGTGCCCCCGCCGCGCGGGCGCGGTCCCGGCGTGCCCAGTACAGCCCCTTGAGCGCCAGGTTGTCCGACTCGGTGCCTCCGGAGGTGAAGACGACCTCGCTGGGGTGGGCGCCCAGCGTGGCCGCGAGCGCATCCCGCGCCGTCTCGACCCGGAGCTTGGCCCCGCGGCCGGACTGGTGCAGCGAGGACTGGTTCCCGAGCGTCCGGGCGCTGGCCGTGAACGCCTCCAGCGCCACCGGGCGGAGTGCCGTGGTGGCGGCGTGATCGAGGTAGACGCGGGCCCCGGAGGCGGAAGTGGTCATGCACTCCAGTGTAGGAGTCAGGGGCGGCGACCATCATCCAGCAGGGCCAATTTGCCGCGCTCCACCGTGACTGTGGCCGGCAACATCCCCAATGGTTCACCGTCCCCATGCAGGACCGGAGCAGCGCTCCTCGACGGCTGGCCGCGCGGAACCGGATCCTCCACCGCGGTCATCTTTTCGATCCGCACCGAGCTCGCCTCCCGGATCTCCACCTCCGGCAGGTCCGTGTGGCGTCCGGCGAAGACCCTCGGGAAGACCCGCAGGAAACGCACCGGGCTCAGGGGCGTCACGCGGAAGACCTCCAGCACGCCGTCGTCGATCCGCGTTCCGGGGGTGACCTCCATGCCGCCCCCGATGAACCGGCCGTTCATCACGGCCAGAAGGAAGGTGGATCCGTTCAGGACCGGGCCGTCCTGACTACACCGGCCGTCCCACCTATCCACTTCATCCGGTCCGTCCCCTTCATCCGGTCCGTCGAGTCTGATCCTCAGGTCCACGGGCCGGTACCGGAGCAGCTCCAGGAGCACCGCGACCACGTACCGCAGACTGCCACGCGGCCAGCGCATCCGGTTGGCGGTGGCATTCACCGCGGCGTCGAACGCGACGTTCACGCCGGACACCACATACCGGCGCACGTGCTCCGGCGGCGCACCCGACTCGGCACGGTCGTCCACGGTCCCGGTGAAGTCCGGCCCCGCTGGCATCGCTGCCGGCAGCGGTGCCAGGTCCACCCTGACCAGGTCGATGCAGCGCGGCGGCCGGTCCAGGCCGGAGAGGACCCGGTCGACGGCGCCCGCCACCCCGCAGTCCGCCAGCCCCAGCGCCCGGGCCAGGTCGTTTCCGGTCCCGGCCGGGACCAGCCCCACCGGCATCCCGGTACCCGCCAGCACGTTCGCCGTGGCGTGCAGCATCCCGTCCCCGCCTACCACCACGATGGCGGCCGGTGCCGCCTGCTCAGTCCGCGCCAGTCGCGCGGCAAGAGCCTCGGAGTAGCGCCGGACGGGCGGTGTCCCGTCATCGCCCGGTACCGCCAGGATCTCGACGTCGGCCCCGCCGCTGCGCAGGCGGGCGGCGGCTTCGGCCCCCGCGTCGGCACCCCGGCCGGCCCCGGAGGCGGGATTGATGCACAGCAGGAGGCGGTGACGGCTCATGCGCTGGGGTCCCGGTGGTTGACGGTGTCCGCGAACGCGGTGAGGTCCGTCTCCGTCCGAACCACGGCGGCCTCCAGCCCGGGGTGAGTGCAGATGGCCCGGATCAGCTCGGTGGAGCCGGCCACCAGGGTGGAGTCGAAATCGATCTCACTGGCGAGCGTCCAGGCCCGGTCCCGCGGCCAGGCGAGGTTGGGTGACTGCTCCTCCGTGGCCTCCGCCGCCGGCAACAGCGGGTGGGCGGCCCGCTCCCAGAGGGGGTGGCGCAGTCGCGTGCCGTCGTCGGCCAGCAGCAGGTACTCCCGGAATCCGCCGCCGACCTCCAGCAGCCCGGAGCCACGGCGGATGGCTCGGGTGGTCCTCGGGCCGAAGGCCGGAGGCATCTGGACGGAGGACGCCCTCCCGCCGGTGGCCTCCAGCACGCCCGGGCCGAACCGAGAACTTCCACCATCCATCCAGCCGCGGCCGGGCCACAGACCCAGCACCAGGTCCTGCGGTGTCTCGGTGTGTTCCAGGAGCACCTCCGCCAGTGTTGCCATGGCGCGTGAGGACAGCTGGCCCTGTTCCGGCGGGCCGTACTCCAGATGTGCCTCCCGGGTGGAGGGCACGGAGTCGTTCCCGCCCGCCCGGGCCAGGTCCGCCCACTGCGCACCAGCGTGGAACACGGTGCCACGGTCCGCGGCGACCTGGCTCCAGGTCGTGGTGCCGTAGGCATGGAGCGTCCGGTCCCCCGACCAGGATCCCTCCCGGAAGTCCGCATGGTCCTCCGGCACCAGGCCCAACTCGCGCAGGCGGGCGGCGGCACCCTCATCCCAATCCCGGTGGTGCCACGGCACCGGGTGGCAGATCCGCGCGATGGCCTCGTACGGCACAGGGTTCCCCACCGGGACGACCGTGGCGACGTATCCGTTCCAGGACTCGGCGCCCAGCTCCTCGGTCCCGGCTTCCAACATGGCGGCCACCCAGGCGCCCTCGGCCGGATCGAGGACGGGGAGTTCGGGTGCATCGGGACGGGGGTGTGGTCTGCGGTGCATGTTCCTCATCGTGCCACCCCGGAATCGGCCTCAGGTCCTTTCGTGACCGCCGGTTTCCCCGGGCACCACCGGTATCCTGCCAGAATGGCACGGACGGTTCTCTGCACCGGACCGCGCCGCAACCAGCCACGGAGGAGAACGCCGCCCATGCCCATGGTCGAGCCGGAGTTCAGACACCCGGTCCAGCGCTTCGCGCACCGCACCGTGGACTTCCGCTCGCGCATCCTGCTCATGGCCGTCGTCAACCGCACCCCGGACTCCTTCTACGACGACGGCGCGACCTTCACTCTGGACGCCGCGGTCGGTGCCGCCCGGCAGGCGGCCGAGGACGGCGCGGACTGGGTCGACGTCGGTGGGGTCCCCTTCTCCCCCGGACCGGAGCTGCCCCCGGCCGAGGAAGCCGACCGCGTGGTGCCGGTGATCGCCGCCCTGCGGTCCGGCGGCGGTCCCGCCGCCACCGCGATCCTCTCCGCCGACACCTTCCAGCCGCTGGTGGCCGAACGAGCCATCGGTGCCGGGGCCGACGTCGTGAATGACACCACCGGGCTGTTCCATCACGATCTCGGCCGGGTGGTGGCCGCCGGCGGCGCCCACCTGGTGATCACCCACTCCCTCGCCACACCGCGCACCCCGGTGCCGTCGCCCCACTACGACGATGTCGTGGCCGAGATCCGCGAGTACCTGCTGCGGCGGATCGATCTGGCCCTCTCCCTCGGTGTCCCGGAGGAGAAGATCATCGTGGACCCGGGCCACGACCTGAACAAGAACACCCGGCACTCCCTGGAGGTCACCCGGCGCTTCGACGCCTTCGCCACCCTCGGATTCCCGGCCCTGGCCGCGGTGTCCAACAAGGATTTCATCGGCGAGACCCTGGACCAGCACAAGTCGGCACGGCTGGCCGGGTCCCTGGCGGCGGCCCAGGTCTGCGTCCTGAACGGCGCCCGCGTGCTGCGCATGCACCAGGTCAGGCCATCCATCTCGGCGATCCGGATGACCGAGGCCATCATGGGCTGGCGCGAGCCGCACCGCCTGGAGCACAACATGCACGCACTCAACCGGGAAGCCGACCGCTCTGGGGGCCCCGGGGATGCCGCCCACTGGGACGGACTGGAACCGGCCTCCCCCGTGACCGAAGGAGTCAATCCATGAGAGCACTCGTCCACCCCTACGCCTCTGGCCTGGCCAGTCCGATGCTCACCGCGGACCTGACCGACGACGACCTGGTGGCGTTCTACGCCCCGCCCGGCCAGGACCAGCGCCGCGGGGACCTCTCGCGGGACGGACTGTGGGTGCGCTTCAACTTCGTGTCCTCCGCCGACGGCGCGGCCACCGTCCACGGGCGCTCCGACGGTCTCGGCACGCCGGCCGACCAGCGGCTCTTCGCCCTGCTCCGCCGGCCTGCGGACGTCATCCTCGTGGGGGCGGGGACCGTTCGCGCCGAGGGCTACGGCGGCGACCTGGTCTCCGCGGAGGATCGGGCCTGGCGCGAGGCGCGCGGGCTGCCCTCCCACCCTGCGGTCGCCCTGGTCTCCGGATCCCTCGAACTGGACCCGGAGAGCACCTTCTTCACCACGGCACCGGTCCGGCCCCTGCTCCTCACCACCACCGGGGCCGACGCCGGCCGGCGGGCCGCGCTCGGCGAGGTCGCCGACGTCGTGGACTGCGGGACGGATCAGGCGGAGCCGGCCCGGATCCGCGCTGTGCTGGCCGAACGCGGCCATCGGCTCGTGCACTCGGAGGGCGGGCCCACGCTGCTCGGAGCCTTCACGGCCGCCGGGTTGGCCGATGAGTTGTGCCTGTCCCTCTCGCCGCTGCTCGCCGGTGGTGCGGGCGGCCGGATCATCGGGGACGCGGACCTGGCCAGCCCCTCCGGAATGGACCTGGTGGGCCTGCTCGAGGAGGACGGGGCGTTGTTCCTGCGGTACCGGGTGACGGCACCGTGACTCCCGCCGATTTCGGTGGCCGCTCGGCGTACGAGGTCCTCAGCGTCCCCTTCGACGCGGACACCGCCACCCTCAAGTCCGCCTGGCGGCGCGCGGCCCGCCGCACCCATCCGGACTACGGCGGGGACGCAGCAGAGTTCCGTCTGGTCAGCTACGCCTGGGAACTGGTCGGCACCCCTGAGTCCCGGCGCGAGTACGATCGCGGCTTCAGCGCCGGAGGCGGGTCGTCGCACGGCCGGCCCGGGTCCACCGTTCCACCGCGATCCGGCGCGGGAACGCGGACAGCCGGGCCGGCGTCGGGCCCCGCCTTCTCCACCCGGTCCGGGCGCGGCCGATCCACGAGCAGGGGCAGTGAAGGTGACCGCAATGGTGCCGGGACCATCACCTATGTGCCGCCGCTGGAAGATGAGATGGTGCTGGACCTGGCCCGCAGCTCCCAGCAGATCCACGGGGCACCCCGCAAGCGCGGCATCCTGCCGGCCGGCCACCGGCTCGTGCGCGAGGCCCGCACCATCCGCACGCTGCAGAACCACGTGCTCGGATCGCTGCCGGCCAGCCGCCTCGTGACCGGCCTGCACCTGACCTTCGGACGGCTCAACTCGGGGGCCATTGATCACGTGGTGCTGTGCGGGGACCGGCTGGCGGTGATCGGATCGATGCAGGTCCCCGAAGGGGTCTACCGGTGGGACGGGGCGGAGATGTGGCGCGGTGACCGGCGCCTCTCACCGCCGTCCCTGGCCCCGGCGATGGTCGCCCTCCAGCGGGCCTTTCCGGACTGCAGTGTCGGGGGGTTCATCCTGGTCCTCGGCCCCGACGAGAATCCGCACGCCCCCGTCATCCAACTGGAGCGCACCCGCTCGGTGCTGGACTCCGATGCGGGGTTCCTCACGGACCCGCCGGCCAACGCGCTGCAGTTCAGCCGCGACGTGAAGATGTTCCTCGGCACCGGCCCGCTGTCCGGCACCGTGGACCGCCGGCTCCTGGCCCGGCTGCTCGGCGCGATGTACTGAGCCGTCGAGTACGCGGCCCCACTACTATGGCCGGGTGCCTTCCGACTTCCCCGATCCCGTCCTCCGCCGGACCTCGACGCCTGACGCTGTTCCGACCAACCCGCACCTCGAGGCCCCGAGGGACCCGGCCCCCGGCACCCCGGGGTTCAGAATCCTCTTGCACTCCCCCGAGATTCCGGGCAACACCGGCAACGTGATCCGACTGGCGGCCATCACCGGGGCCGAGCTCCACCTGGTGGAACCGGTTGGCTTCGACTTCTCCGACGCCAAGCTCCGCCGCGCCGGCCTGGACTACCACGACCTTGCCGTGATGACCGTGCACCCGGACCTGGACGCTGCGCTGGAGGCCCTGTTGCCGGCCCGGGTCTTCGCCTTCACGTCCGGTGGCGAACGCCTGTTCACGGACCTCGACTACGGTCCCGGTGACGTCCTGATGTTCGGCCGCGAGTCCACGGGCCTGCCGGACGAGGTCCTGAGCGATCCTCGGGTCACCACCCGCGTGCGGCTGCCGATGCAGCCCTCCCGGCGGTCCCTGAACCTGGCCAACTCCGCCTCGATCGCGGTCTATGAGGCCTGGCGCCAGCACGGTTTCGCCGGCTCCGCCTGAGGCTTGAGCCACCACCCCCGCACGGTTTCCCTGCTGGCCTTCGCTGGTTCCCGCGGATCCCTGCTGATCCCTGCGGATTCGTGCTGGTTCGTGCTGATCCCTGCATTGCAGACCGGTCACGGTCCGCGTGGCATCAAGGCGGTGTGGGTCGGCGTTCCTATGCTTGAAGCACCATGAAGAAGAACGCTCCCGGTCTCCCCGATCGCCCGACCGCCCCGGAAGACGAGGCTGTCCCGGCGGCGACCTCGGCGTCGTCGCCCGCGGCGACGGACCTCGGCCTCCCCGGCCTCGATGACCTGCTGCGACTGGCCGGCGAGGGCGACCAGGCGTCCTTCTCGGCGTTCTACGATGCCACCGCCCCCTGGGTCTACGGGCTGGCGTCCTCCATCTTCGCCTCCGAGGCCGACGCCGACGAGGCCACGGTGCTGACCTATGTCCGGGTCTGGGACGCCGCCCCGCACGAGCGGTTCGACGATGACTCCGTCCGCGCCCGCCACCGCTCGGTCCTGTGCTGGCTCGAGGTCCTGGCGCACGAGACCATGACGCGGTTGTTGCGCGAGGATTCCCTGCCGGAGTACGGTGCGGGGCTGCTGCCGGACGGCGCCGGCGCTGCCGAGGGCGGCCACCGCCAGCCCACGACGGTGCTGTCCGTGCTGACCCCGGCCCAGTTCCAGGCGCTGGACCTGGCCTGGGCCGGGGGCCGGACCTACCGCCAGGTGGCGGAGGAACTCGGCATCGCCGTGCCCACCGTGAAGTCCCGGCTGCGGGACGCCGTCCAGCGCGTCTCCAAGCGCTATCAGGAGAAGTTTCTCGGGCGGTCCGGTGAGGACGATCCGGTGCTGCACCGTGCAGTCACCCCGGAGATCGCTGCCCGCACCGGCACCACGCGCAACTTCACCCTGAACCTGAGCCAGGACCTGGAGAACGGCCTGGCCAAGGAGTGGGCCGACCTGGTGGCCCTCGATGCCGTGGCCGGTCCCGAACGCGAGGAGCTGGACCGCTTCCTGTCCCGCCAGGGCCCCGAGTTCACGACCTTGTGGCGTGCCCGGATCGAGGGAGCCCGCCGCACCGTCACGTGGGCGTTCCGCGGACTGGCGCACGAACCGCCTTCGGAACTGCTCGACGAGCTGCTGCACCGGCTGCCGGCGCAGGACGTCGGCATGGGACTCGTGGACGGACTGGGACCCTCCGAGTCACCGGACCATGGGGGGACGGGCAAGCGCCCTGTGAAGAAGTGGATGCTCGTGGTCGCCGGGCTGCTGATCCTGGTCCTGGGCGTCTGGACCATCGTGCGGCTGATCGTGGGGCCGGACATCGTCTCGGCGGTGGACCGCGCCGAGGATTCCTTCACCACCCGGCAGGTCTCGCTCACGGACGGCGGTTCCATGCAGGGGCATATCTCCAAGGACCAGGACCTCGCGTATGTGACCTTCGCCGGCATGCCGTCCCCGGGCGAGGGCAACGTGTTCCAGTTGTGGCTGTTCCCCACCGACGGCTCGGCCCCCCACAGCCTGGGCACCCACACGCTCGAAGACCTCCAGGACCCGGTCACCTTCCGCGGCGTCGAACGGTTCCGCGAACTGGTGGTCACCATCGAGCCGGAAGGCGGCTCGGAGACCCCGACGTCGGCCTCGCTGGGCAACGTCGACCTCGTCCACCAGGTGACCCAGGGGCCGATCTACGGCGGTCACCCGAACAGCACCCCGGCGCCGTCCGAGGAGGGCGACGAGGGCTGACGAGGGCGACGAGGGCTACCCCTCGCCTAGAACCCGCTGATCGTGGTGGGGTCGTTGACGCTGACCAGCTGGAAGGTCTCCACGAACCGGCGGTGACCGTCGGCCGAGACGGCAGTGGTGGTCGAGGCGGGGTGATCCGGCACGGACACGGTCTCGGCAGGGACGCTCGAGTCCCCCGTTCCGGCAGCGGCAGGTGGGTCCGCTGCGGCGACCCAGTCCCGGTGCAGCTGCTCCATGCCGTTCAGGACGAAGGCCTCCATCGCTGCCACGTCCGGGTGCTGCGAGGCATGGAAGCGCAGGGCGGCGAGCTTGTCCTGTTCGAACCCGGTCACGTCCACGGCGAGGTTGGACCGGGCCGCGGGGTGGCAGTACACCACGAGCCACTTCAGGTGGAATGCCTCCAGCCCCCGCGCGGCCAGTTCCGGATAGGCGAAGGGGTTCTCCACCGCCGGGTAGCTCGCGCGGACGACCGCCTCACCGGCGGCGAGGTGGTCCGGATGGGACCGCTGCAGGCGGTCCCAGTCCCGTTCGGGGGACATGGTGAACACGGCGTCCGGCCGGTGGCGGCGCATCGCCTCCACCACCTTGGCCATCACGGTGTGCGAGGGTTCCAGGTAGCCGTCCCGCTCCCCCAGGTACTCCACGTCCCGCACGCCCAGATGGGCAGCGGCCTCCCGTTGTTCCCGGTGCCGTCGCTCCGTCATGGTGTGCTGGTTCTCGGCCTCGAAGCCGCCCGCGTCCCCGTCCGTCATGACCACATAGGTCACCTCGACGCCGGCCCGCGTCAGCCCGGCGACCGTCGCGGCGGCTCCGAAGTCGAGGTCGTCCGGGTGGGCACCGAAGGCCAGGACCCTCTTCCATCCGTGGTCGGCAGCCAGTTCGGCGGGCGTCTTGAGAGGCATCGTCTGCGGCGTCATGTCCTCCATGGTGCCTGCTGTCGCTAGCCCTGATCCGCATCCGAGACGAACGTGACCTCTGCGGACTGCTCTTCGCCGTCCCTGGTGAAGTGCACCGTGGCCGTTCCGCCCTCGGGATACTCACGCACCACGGCGGTCAGCGACTCGCTGTCCGCGACGGACCGGTCTCCGACGCCGGTGATGACGTCACCCTCCTCGATCCCGGCTTCGGCGGCCGGCGTGTCCGGAACCACCTCGACCACGCGGGCTCCGGCGCTGAATCCGCCGGAGGCCAGGGCATTCTGCTCACGGGTGCTGGCGCCGCTGGCCTCGGCCTCCGGCTCGGACCCGGCCGGGGTGGCGGGCTGGGGCGTCACGGAGACGCCGAGGAAGCCGTGGGTGGCCTCTCCGTTCTCGATGATGTCCTGAGCCACGCGCTGGGCATAGTCGACGGGGATGGAGAAGCCCACGCCGATGTTGCCGGAGGAGTCCGAGCCGGAGGACCCCGCAGCGGAGGCGATCGCCACGTTGACGCCGATCAGCCGGCCCTGGGCGTCCACGAGCGCGCCACCCGAGTTGCCGGGGTTGATGGCGGCGTCGGTCTGGATGACATTGATGTAGATCGATCCCTGGGCTTGCTGCTGCTCGGGGGCGGGGAAACCGGGGATCTCGAACTCGGGAGCGTCCTGGCTGCCGCCCTCCCCGCTGTCCTCCGGCACGGCCGAGGAGGACACGGAGATCGTGCGGTTCAGCTTGGAGACGATCCCATCCGTGACGGTGCCGGAGAGTCCCAGGGGGGCACCGATGGCGATGGCGGAATCGCCCACGTTCAACTCGGAGGACTGCCCCGTCTCGATGGGTGTGAGCCCCTCGGCCTCGATCTTGACGACGGCGAGGTCGGACTCCGGGTCCGTCCCGACGATGCTGGCCGTGTGCACGGCCCCATCGGCGGTCTGGACGGTGATGTCGGCGTCTCCGGCCTGGCCACCCAGCGTCACCACGTGGGTGTTGGTGAGGATGTGCCCCTCGTTGTCGAGGATGACACCAGAACCTGACCCGGAGGCCTGACCAGCCGAGACGGAGAGGGTGACCACGGACGGGGCCGCCTTGGCAGCCGCGGCCGTGACGGCGGTGGCATCCTCCGAACGGTTGATGTCCAGGCCGTGGCCCTGTTCCTGGACGGAGCCCGTGCCGGCCGAGCCGGTGTTGTCATCCGTGGCCGCGTTGACCCCGACGGCCACGCCGCCACCGGCCAGCCCGGCCACCAACATGCCGGCGACGAGGGCACCGACGCCGACGGTGCGGCGCTTCCTCGCAGGGCCGGCGTCGTGATGATGTGCCTGGTGGGAAGGGTCCGAGACGGGTGCGCCCGGTTCCGGCGCATCCATGGCCGGCTCCGCGGCAGCGGTGCGGGGCAGGGATTGGGTCTCGTTCCAGCGGGGGTAGGGCTCTCTGCTGGCTGAGAGCGGCTCGGACGATCGGGCGGACGTCGGCGGGGTCTCAGGACGCGGCGGGACGGAAGGCGTCTCCCCGTGCTGTCCGCCGGTACCCTCGGTGCCGTTGTGGTCCGCTTCGTTCATGATCGTGGTCCTTTCCTGCCGGCTCACCCGCTGTGGGAGGTCCGTCGTCGTGATCGGTCTGGCCGCTCGGGCCGCACCGCACCGTCTATCCTGCCGCTTCATCCTGTCTACGGGGATTATGTTCGCTGGACGAAACCTGAACGCACGCTCGACGGTTCGCCGACGGCGCACATGTCTTCATGGCGAACGTCCGGACTCGCCCCATAGACTTCAGTCAGCAGCCACCATCCCACGTGTACCCCTGAAGGGTGATCCATGACGTCCCAGGCCCCTGCGGTGCAACCGCGCCGTCTCTCCCCCGCCGTCCTGGCCTTGAGTGCCCTGCTGGCCTCGGGACTGACCATGGCCGGCGGACTGGCCCTCGCCGAGGCGGCCCGGGCCGAGGCGCCCGTGGATATCCCTCCGGGCACCTTCGTGGTGGATGAGGCCGAGGTGCTCTCCTCCTCCGAGGAGGACGAGATCACCCAGGCCATCAACAACCTGAGGTCCGAGGAGGGCCAGAACCTCTTCGTGGTGTACGTCGATGAGTTCACGGACGAGAACGGCCAGCAGGCGACTCCTGAAGAGTGGGTGACACAAGTTGGCGAGCAGAAGGGAACCGGCAGCGGTGACTCGATCCTGGCCGTCGCCGTCGATGAGCGGAAGTACCACTTCGATGCCGACCAGGCGAACAGCATCAACGCCTTGCAAACAGATATCAAGGATGAGTACATCGCTCCGGCACTGCCAGCCGTGGGCGAGGATGATTGGGCAGCTGCCGCCATAGCCACCGTCGCGGGAGTCGAGGATGCTGCCGACGGTCGGGTCAACGGACCCGACTCCGGCGGCGGTGCCGGCGGCTGGATCGCCGGCGGCGTGGCGGTGGCCGCCCTCGCCGGTGGCGGATACGCCCTGATGCGCCGCAACAAGTCCAAGGCGGAGCAGCAGGGTCACTCCGCCCGCGGAGCGCAGGGTCCGAAGGATCCCCTCGACGAGATGTCTGTGGAGGATCTGCGCACCAAAGCCGGCTCCATGCTCATCGGAGCCGATGACGCGATTCGCTCGTCCGAGCAGGAGGTCGGCTTCGCCCTCGCGTCCTATGGCGAGAAGTCCGTCGAGACCTTCGCCCAGGACATCGAGATCGCCAAGGACCACATGCGGGAGTCCTACAAGCTGCAGAACCAGCTGGACGACCACATCCCGGACACCGAGGAACAGCAGCGCGCCTGGCTCAAGGACATCATCGCCCGGTGCCAGGCCGTCAACGAGTCGCTGTCCGCGCACACCAAGGAATTCGACGAACTCCGCGACCTGGAGAAGAACGCCGGTGCAGCCCTGGAGTCCCTCAACACCCGCGCCGATCAGGTGGCGGACTCGGTGGCCCAGGCCGAGCAGGGCCTCGTGGATCTGCATACCCGCTACGCGGACGTAGCACTGGCCGAGGTCAACGACAACGCCACGCAGGCCCGGGAACGCCTCGAATTTGTCCGGGCCGCCGCTGCCAAGGCGGAGGAGTCCCTCGCCTCCGACCCCTCCACCGCCGTGCTGGCGATCCGGGCCGGTGAGGAGGCCGTCTCCCAGATCTCCACACTGGTGGAGGCCGTGGCCAAGGCTCGGGGCCATCTGGAGAGCGCCATGGAGAACCTGCAGACCGGGGTCAACCAGTCCGCCCAGGACCTCGCCCAGGCGCAGGCTCTCGTGGCTGCCGGCAAGCACACCGAGCTGGCCGGTCCGGCGGCCGGCCTGCAACAGACCCTGTCTCGCGTGAGATCGGAGATCGCCGCGGGCCGGCCAGCCCCCTTCCGACTGCTGCAGTCGTTGGAGCAGGCCCACCGCCAGCTCGACGCACCCCTGTCCGGCATCCGGGATCGCCAGGAGCAGGAGCGCCGGGCGGCCTCCGCCCTCCAGTCCACCATCCGGCAGGCGCAGGCCCAGATCGACGGCACCCAAGACTTCATCGCGGCCCGCCGTGGTGCCGTGGGCAGCCAGGCCCGGACCAAGCTGGCCGAGGCGGAGCGCACCCTGCAGGACGCCATCCGGCTCTCGGGACAGGATCCGGTGACCGCCTTGAACCTGGCGAACCAGTCCAGTTCCCTGGCGGACCGCGCCAGTCAGTTGGCCCAGCAGGACCTCAATCAGTGGGGCGGCTACGCCGGCGCCGGTGCCGGCTACGGAGGCCGTGGTGGTTATGGCGGCGGGGGCGGCGGCTTCGGCGCCGGGCTCGGCGGGGCCATCCTGGGCGGCATCCTGATGGGTGGCATCCTCGGCGGGGACAACGACCACGGCGATTGGGGCGGTGGCGGCTTCGGCGGTTTCGGTGGCGGTGGCGGCCTCGGCGGCGGTGACTTCGGCGGCGGTGGCTTCGGAGACGGCGTCGGCGGTAGCTTCTAGGAACGGACACCCGGAGGGGACAGACCAAATTTCCGGTGCCGCGAGGCACCGGGGCCCAACGCCCGCCAGCGGGACACGGGAGACGGAACCGGTGGAGAAACCGCCGGTACTCACGGAATGAGCGGAAGGCGACAACGTGGTAAAGCAGTCCATTTTCGGCCGAATTGCAACCCTGGCCAAGGCCAACATCAACTCGATGCTGGACAAGGCCGAAGACCCGCAGAAGATGCTGGACCAGATGGTCCGCGACTACACCAACAGCATCTCCGAGGCTGAGGCCGCCGTGGCCCAGACCATCGGCAACCTGCGCATGATCCAGGACGACTACAACGAGGACCTGGACGCCTCCAAGAGCTGGGGCCAGAAGGCCCTGGCCGCCTCCTCCAAGGCTGACCAGTTCCGCACCGCCGGTGACACGGCATCTGCGGACAAGTTCGACAACCTGGCCAAGGTCGCCATCGAGCGCCAGATGGATGCCGAGAAGTCTGCCAAGGCCGCGGAGCCGACCATCGCCTCGCAGACCGAGATCGTGGACAAGCTCAAGGACGGCTTGGACAAGATGAACGACAAGCGCCGCCAGCTGGTCTCCAAGCGGGACGAGCTGACCGCCCGGGCCAAGTCCGCCCAGGCCCAGTCCGCGGTGCATGACGCCGTCAAGTCCATCGACATCATGGACCCCTCCTCCGAGGTCAACCGCTTCGAGGAGAAGGTCCGTCGTGAGGAAGCCCGCGTGCGAGGCCAGAACGAGCTGGCCGCCTCGTCCCTGGACGCCCAGTTCGAGTCCCTCGAGGACCTGGGCGAGCAGACCGAGGTCGAGGCCCGCCTCGCCGCGCTGAAGGCCGGCGGAACCCAGTCCCTGACCGCCGGCACTGCCGCAGGCACCGGCGAGACTGAGCTGGACTACTCGGAAGGTGCCACCCGGTCCAACTGATTCCGGCTCCCGGTCCCGGTCTGCCCCGGCCCGGATCACGACGTCGGCCCCTCCCCTTCCCCGTCCCCTCTTGGGACAGCGACTGGAAGGTGGGGGGCCGATATCGTCCTCAGACAGCAGAAAACCCCCGAACCAATGGTTCGGGGGTTTTCCCTTCTCGTTGCGGGGGCAAGATTTGAACTTGCGACCTCCGGGTTATGAGCCCGGCGAGCTACCGAACTGCTCCACCCCGCGGCGACTCCTATGACTATACGGGGGTCCCTGCCGGAAAGCCAAATCGAGGCCACCGTGATGTCCACCACCGGCCAATCCCCGTTCATCTGGCCTCCACCGATCGGCCACCGGGCCGTCCGCGAACCGGTGCGGTTGGCCTACGGGACCGTAGCGTACTCACCCGGGCGTCGGAACCGACGGTACCCACCGCCGAACGCGGCAGGGGCCGCCGTCCGGATCACTCCGGGCGGCGGCCCCTGCGGCATGGGAAGAGGCGGGCTCGAGGGATCAGCCCTCGGTGCCCTCCTCGGCCGGTGCCTCCGTACCTTCCTCGGGCGCGGCCTGGCCACGGATGGCCTCATCGGCCTCCAGGGCACGGGCCAGCGCGTCGTTCAGGCGGGTCTGAGCCTCACCGTATGCGGTCCAGTCGCCACTGGCCATGGCTTCCTCGGAAGCCATGATGGCCTCGTTGGCGTCCTGAAGGGCCTGACCGAGCTGTTCCTGCGCGCTCTGACTCTCCGGCGGGGAGGGCTGCGAGCCCGGTTCATCCGCGGCCGGGTCGTCGATCGACGGGTCGTCCGTGGGATCCTCACCGGAGTCCACGTTGGCACCGGAGTCGCCCCCGAACACCTGGTCCATGGCCTCCTCCAGCGTGGGGGCGAAGCCGATCTGGTCCTCGCCGAAGGACACCAGCACCCGGCGCAGCGTCGGGTAGGAGGTGGTGCCCGTGGACTGGATGTACACGGGCTGCACGTACATGATGCCCTCGGCCACCGGCAGCGTGATGAGGTTGCCGTTGATGACCTCGGAGGCGCCCTGCCGCAGCAGGTTCAGCTCCTGGGAGACCTGTGCGTTGGAGTCGAACTGCGCCTGGGCCTGGCCCGGTCCGGGAATGGAGGTCTGGCGCGGTAGCTCCAGCAACTGTATGTGGCCGTAGTCCTCTGACTTCACGCCGTCCTCGCCGGTGCCCGCGTCGCCGTTGGCGGCCAGGTATCCGTAGAGCACATTGCGGGTCTGGGCGTCCTGCGTGACCTGTGGGATGTACGTGCTGGTCAGCTGGAATGCCGGCTCGTCCTTGCCCGGCATGCGCAGGGTCATGTAGTACGGCGGCTGCTTGATGGTCTCGTCATCTTCCGTCGGGTCTGCCGGAACGGACCATGCGTCGTTATTCTCGTAGAAGTCCACCGGATCCGTCACGTGGTAGCGGCCGAGCAATTCGCGCTGGACCTTGAACATGTCCTCGGGATAGCGCACGTGGTCCATGAGTTCGGCGCTCATCTCTGAGTACGGCTTCAGCGAGGTCGGGTAGACCTTCTGCCAGGCCTTCAGCAGCGGGTCCTCCTCGTCCCAGGCGTAGAGGTTGACGGAGCCGTCATAGGCGTCCACGGTGGCCTTGACCGAGTTGCGGATGTAGTTGACCTGACCGGTCAGATTGGCGGCGGCGTCCGTGTTCAGGGCGTCGCGCGTCGCCGAGTCCAGTTGCTGAGCGGTGGAGTACGGAAAATTGTCCGAGGTGGTGTAACCCTCCACGATCCACTGCACTCGGCCGTCCACGATTGCCGGATAGGCATTGGAGTCCACGGTCAGGTACGGGGCGACCTTCTGGATGCGCTCGATCGGATTGCGGTCGTAGAGAATCTGTGACTCGGAGTTCACGTCCGAGGACAACAGGATCTCCGTGGAACCGAACTTGATGGCGTAGACCAACTGGTTGAAGAAGCTGCCCACGGACGGACCGCCCTCACCCGAGAAGGTGTAGGTGGTGTCCTGGTCGCTGGAGGCGTCCTGCGGGCGATCACGCTCACGTTCGGGGGCCCCCTCCGGGGCTCCCACGATCGAGTAGCTCGGCGAGTTCATGCCGAAGTAGATGCGCGGCTCATAGGTCTCATCGCTGCCCAGTTCACCCGAGGTCGGGATTCCGGACAGCAGGAAGGACGGGCGCCCGCCGGCGGCCACCTCAGAGGCATCCGCCGCCACCACACCATAGCCGTGGGTGTAGGTGATGTGCTGGTTCACCCAGGACGACGTGGGATCCACATTGACGTCACGCACGGAGAGAATGGTGTCCTGGGATTCGCCCTCGACCTCGTAGCGGTCCACGTGCAGGGTCTCCGGGAAGGCGTAGTACGGCCGGAACTGCTGCAGCTGGCCGAACGTCCGCGAGAGCAGATTCGGGTCCATCAGCCGGATATTCGCGGTGCTGGCCTCTTCCCCGGAGAGGCTCCCGGCTGCAGCCTCGGTCTCGCCTGCGTACCCGGTCGTCTCGACCTCCGCCAGCCCGTAGGCCTCGCGGGTGTGCTCGATGTTGCGGTTGATGTAGTCCTGTTCCAGCGTCACCTCGGACGGCTTGACCTGGTACTCCTGGATGAGGAAGGGGTAGGCGGCACCGGCCACGATCGCGGCGATGACCAGGCCCGCCGCGCCGACCAGGGAGATTCGCCATTTGCCGGTGATGGCCGTGACGATGAACAGGATGGCCACCAGGGCGGCCGCCACCGCCAGAATCGTCGAGGTCGGGATCACGGCGTTGACGTCCGTGTACATGGCACCGGCCCAGTTGCCGTTCTGCGACTGCAGGGTGCGGTAGCGGTCCAGCCAGTAGTTGCCGGCCTGCAGCACGAGGAACAGGGCCACGAAGACGCCCAGGTGGATGCGGGAGGGAGTTTCGATGACGATGCCTCCCTGCTCCTTCACCCGGATGCTGCCGTAGAGGTAGTGGACGAGCAGTCCGGCGATGCCGGCGATCAGCACGACCGAGATCAGGAATCCGACGATCAGCCCGAGGAACGGCAGGGTCGCCATGTAGAACATGAAGTCCAGGCCGAACTCGGGGTCCACCTGGCCGTAGGGCTCCTGGTTGAAGAACAGCAGCACGTCCTGCCACCCGTTCATGGCCGCGGAGCCGGCGAAGAACCCGATCACCACGGGGATGCCGATGAACACCAGGCGGCGCATGGGCTCGAGCTGCTTCTGGTACTGCGCCAGGGAATCACGGGTCTGGCTCTGCACGTTCTGGGGCCGTGCCCTCCACGCCAGCCACATGGACAGCCACACGGCGGCCCCCATGAACACACCACCGATCGCGAACAAGGCCGCACGGGTCCAGATCTCGGTCCAGAACACCTCGGAGAAGTCCACCTGGTTGTACCAGAGGACATCGGCATAGACACCCGAGAAGAACATGAAGGCAACCACGAGCACGGCCAGGACGACGATGGTGAGCACCAGCGCCGAGGGACGGCGGGAGCCGGTGGGACGTCCCTGCGAGGAATCACCGCCGCGGTCGGACGGCTGTCCCGGGCCACCGGGACGACCGGGGCCCCCCGGGCCTCCTGACCCACTGCCGCCCGGGCCACCGAACAGGCCGCCGGAACCCCCTGTTCCGCGGTCATTGCCGCGTCCATCGTCCGGTCCTCCGAAGAGACCGCCAAACCCTTGTCCGAAACTCACGTGTCCTTACCCATCTGCGCCCTGGCGCCGGTCGTGTCCTGCACTGCGTTGGTGGCCCTGTGTGGCCACCGAAGTTCCTGGTCTTGCGTGATCTTGCGTGCCCTGCTCGTCTTGCCTGGTACCGCGCCATGGCGCGCCGTGCTCACCCTTCGTTGCCCCGATCACCCGCAGGTCGGTGCCTGCGGCGTTTCACCACTCCCCACGCTCTCGACCACGGCCCGGGCCTGTTCGAGGGTGCTCACCGAGTAGACCTCGATCCCCTCGGGGACGCTGCCCGCCAGCTCGGCGCAATTGCCGGCCGGGGCCAGGAAGTGACGCGCCCCGCCGGCCTGGGCGCCGGCGACCTTCTGCACGATGCCGCCGATCTCCCCGACCGTCCCGTCCGGATCGATCGTCCCGGTGCCCGCGAGGTGCTGGCCGCCGGCCATGGCCCCGGGGGTCAGCTCGTCGACGATCCCGAGTGCGAACATCAGCCCAGCGCTCGGACCGCCGACGTTCTCCAGCGTGATCTCCACATCCAGCGGGAACTCGAAGTCCGAGTCCAGGAAGACGCCCATCAGCCACTCCCCCTCGGCCCCCTGATAGACGGGGACCTGGACGGTGCGCTCCTGGCCGTCCCGGATGATGCCGAGATCGACCGGTTCACCGCCGGAGTCGTTGAGTCGGTTCTTCAGCCCTTCGAGCCCGGTGACCTCGATTCCGTCCGCGGTGACCAGTTGGTCCTTCGGCTGCAGCAGGCCGGTGGCCTGGGAGTCCTCGGTGAAGCCGGCGACGAACAGGGTCTGGCGGTAGTCGATGCCTAGGTTTTCGAGCGCCGCGGCCACGGCCCAGCTCTGGGAGGTGGCCATGGCCTCGAAATTCTCGGCGTTGACCTCCTCGGAGGTGGTCCCGGAGGGGTAGACGAGTTCCTGGGGGATGACGGATGCGGTCGGATCAGCCCAGCTGCGCATCACGTCCAGGAAGGTCGTCCAGCCAGTCGGAGCCCCGGACACGTACACCGTGGTCAGATCCAGGCTGCCGTCCGTCGGATAGGTCTCGGCACCGTTGACGGTGATCACCGGCTCCCCCTCGAACTCGCCGATGGTGTTGAAGGTGGGTCCGGGCGTCTCGATGATGAACGGACTGGGGAGGGCGACGGCGGTCAGTGTCAGGAGGCCAGCCACGGCACCGGCCACGGCGGTGATACGGCGACGGCGGCGACCGGCGTGGGTGCGACGCGTCCAGGCCTTGAGATCAGTGGCGTCACGCAGGCGGCCCGCATCAGCCGGTGCCTGGTCCGCGAACGGGGTCACGGAACCGGGCACGGCCGACGGCGACGGCGGCGGGTGTCCGGTCTCTGACACGTCAGGGCACCTGTCTTCACGAAAACTGCTCCGGGCCGGTCGGTCCACCGACCTGCGGGCAGAGGCGTACGGCCCGCTGCCCGGGCCGCTCTGGTCTCCCTCCATTCTAGGGGGTCTGCGCGCGGGGTGTGGCGCGCGACGCAATGCCCCTGTGCGCCCAGAGTGAACCGGTGGATTCACTGCGGACACGGTCACGGCTCGCCGATACGCTGGTGGCCATGACGAATCCTCCGAACGGCCCCGGTTCCCCTGACGGCGAAGACCCGCTGTCCGACATGCTCCGCCGCATGTTCGGCGAGGGCGGGCCCGATCCCGAGGAACTGCGCCGTGCCCTCGGACAGTTGGGCGGCGCCGGTGGAACCAGTGCCCCCGGCGGCCTCCCGTTCGATCCCTCCCAGCTGGACCCGGCCATGATGAGCCAGATGATGCAGCAGTTCCAGGCCATGATGCAGTCCTCGCCCGAGGATGGCCCGGTGAATTGGACCCTGGCGCGGCAGTCCGCACGCCAGGCGGCTGCCGGACAGGACCCGACCGTCGGAACCTTCGCCCGGCGTGAGATCGACGAGGCCCTGCGGCTGGCGGAACTCTGGCTGGACGGTGCCACCGAGATCGAGTCCACCGGCCTGCTCGGCAAGGCCTGGTCCCGTGCCGAATGGGTCGAGGCGTCCATGGACACCTGGCAACGACTCACCGAGCCTGTTGCCGTGTCCATGTCCGAGGCCATGTCCCGGGCCATGAGGGACCAGCTGCCGGGCCAGGTGCCCGAGGAGATGCAGGGCATGCTGGACGGCATGCAGCCGATGCTGCAGAACATGGGCGGCACCATGTTCGGTCTCCAGCTGGGCCAGGCCGTCGGCGCCCTCGCCCAGGAGGTTCTCTCCGGAACCGACTCCGGTTTCCCGGTGGCGGGGCACCAGTTGGCCATGGTTCCGGTGAACATCGAGGAGTTCGGAGACGGACTCGAGGTCCCGGACGATCAGATCCGCATCTACCTGGCTCTGCGGGAAGTGGCCCGCATGCGCCTGTTCGTGCACTCCCCGTGGCTGGAACGGGACCTGTACGCGGCGATCGAGCAGTATGCCTCCGGCGTGCACATCGACATGTCCAAGATCGAGGAGGCGGCCCGGTCCATCGACCCGTCCGATCCAGAGTCCATGCAGGAGGCCTTCGCCGGGGCGTCGTTCATCCCCGAGCCCACCGGGACACAGAAGGCGGCCCTGGAGCGCCTCGAGTTGACGCTCGCGCTGATCGAGGGCTGGGTGGACGTGGTGGTCACCGAGGCCGCCAAACCCCTGGACGCGGCGAATGCCCTGCGGGAGACCATCAACCGGCGCCGGGCCACCGGTGGCCCGGCGGAGCATGCCTTCGGCACCCTGGTCGGCCTGGACCTGCGTCCACGCCGGCTGCGGGAGGCGGCAACGCTCTGGGAGAAGATCGGCGAGGCCAACGGTCGCGAGTACCGCGACACCATCTGGCGCCATCCCGACCTGCAGCCCACGGCCGAGGACCTGGATGACCCGGACGGCTACGTCACCCGGCGCGAGACCCGCGAACAGGAATCGGCCGGCCTGGACGACGAGCTGCGCAAACTCCTGGAGGGCGGCTTCGACGATGGCGAAGGACACAAGTAGTCAGTCGTCCGGCTCTCCGTCCGGCCCTGTCATCCCCCGGCCGGTCGCGTGGCTGACGCCGTTGAGGAAGGCCATGGCCTCCTTCTGCCGCGGATAGCGTTCCGCCATCGCGTGGAACGCCGCCGAGTGGTCTCCGTGCTTCAGATGCACGAGTTCATGCACGAGTACGCCGTCCAGCACCCAGCCGGGCATTTCCGCCACCTCGGCGGCGATGCGGATGCGGCCCGTCGTCGGTGTGCAGGACCCCCAGCGGCGCTGCTGCCGGGTGGACCAGACCACCTCGCTCGGGTCCACCTCGCCACCCAGCCAGGTGCGGGCCAGTTTCCGGGCGCGGGCCAGCAGGTCCCCGTCCGAGTCAGGCTCTGCCGGTTGCCGTGAGGCCACCTTCTTCAGCATCCGGCGCGCCCAGTCCCGTTCGGCCTCGGCGCCCAGGCCCATCGGCACCGAGACCTGAATCCGGCCGTCACGCCAGGCAGCGGAGACGGTGCGGGTACGCCGTGAGGACCGCACGATCCTCACGAGGGTGCCATCCACCTCCAGGTCCTCGACCTCCCGGCCGGGACTGCCCGGCCCTGATGCACGACGGCGGCCCGTCCCGGACGCGGTGCGGGCCGGGGCGCGTGTGGAAGGCCGGGCATCCGGCCGTGAGGGCGTCATGGTTCCATTCTGCCGCTGGCCTCGCCCAGGTGCGGCCATCGACTCCCACTTGTGGATAACCTCACGGGCCGGACCGACGTTGGTGTCACGATGAGACGGCGGCCCCGTTTCGGAGGCGGGAGAGACCGGCCCCGGCCAACCGGATCTCACCGTGGGAGGGGGCCGTCCGACGACGTCCGGCCGTCCACTCCTGATGAAAGAGGATTCCATGCGTCTCGATCCCGGTCTCACGCTGCTCCAGATCACCGAGGACACCGTCCAGATCGGCTCGGGAACGCGCTCTACCCAGCTTTCCGGATGCTCGGCGGCCACGGTCGAGTACCTGCAGCGGCTCGTCGACGGGATCCCTGACGGACAGGAGGCGGATGCCGCCCGCCGTTGCGGTCTGGACCCGGCCCTTGCCCGGGACCTGGAGTCGTCCCTGGAGGCCTTCCTGCGGTGGCATGATCCGCCCGCGCGCGCCGGCGCGGGCCATGCCTCCGACCTGCTCGCCGACGATCTGGCGATGGCGCTGGCCCTGGACGCGGCTCCCACCTGCAGCGATGGCACTGCCGGCGCTGACGGCGCCCATGCTACCGAGGCACGGGAGCGTGTGTCCGAGGTCTTGGACCGCCGTCAGAACCTTCAGGTCCAGATCCTGGGACTGGGGCGCACCGGGTCCGTCATCGCCCGGGTCCTGGCTGCCGCCGGCATCGGCCGGCTGGCTGTGTGGGATCCTCAGGCGGTGACGGCCGCGGATCTCGGTACCGCTTACCTGGCCTCCGACCTCGGCCGGAGCCGGCCCGTCGCGTTGGGACGGCGCGTGGACGACGCCGGCCTCGGCACCGTGGTCCTGCCACTCACCTCCCCCGTACGCCCGAACCCCGGGGGCGCCCTCACGATTAGCGTCACCCGGGGGGCCGCGGACTATGACTACATCGCCCTCGCCCGCACGGCCGACCATCCGGTGTTGCCGGTGGTGATGCGGGACGACGACGCACTCATCGGCCCCTGGTTCGTGCCCGGTCAGGGGCGGTGCCCCCTGTGCTGGGACCTGGCGGCCCGGGACGCGGACCCGGATCGGAGCCGGCGGACCGCAGCCCTCCTGGACCATAGGGCCGGCCGTGAGGACGTGGCCGTGGCGACGACCGCCGGCGCCCTGGCGGCCCGCCAGGTGATCCGATGGGCTGAGACGGGAACGGCCCCGGCGGGCGCGGTCCTGCACGTGCACGGAGACGGCAGCCGGATCGACACGCTCACGGTGGTCACCCACCCTGAGTGCGGGTGCACCGCCTCCGGATGACACTGCCAGGCCGCCAGACTGTCAGGCCGTCAAACCGTCGCGTCGCCAGCCCGTCAGGCAGGCAGTCAGGCAGTCGGGGTTCCGTTGACGAGCTCGAGCACATCCTCGCCGTACTTCTCCAGCTTGGACTTGCCGACCCCGGCGATGCGCAACAATTCTGCCGGTGTCTTCGGAGCAGCCTCCGCGATCGCCACCAGGGTGGCATCCGTGAACACCACGAACGCCGGCATGGAAGCCGCCTGGGACGTGGACAAGCGCCAGGCCTTGAGATTCTCGAACAATCCCTCGTCGTAGGTCGGCGGGCAGTCCAGGCACCGGCCGGTCTTGCGCTCGGCCCCGGTCTCCAGCAGCGTGCCGCAGGATCGGCATTGCGCCGGGTGGGCACGCTTGCGGCCCGAGCCCTGGCCACCGGAGCCGGACGCTCCCGCGGTGCCGGGCCGGCGTCGGCCCTGCCTCTGGGCCCCATGCCGGGAGTCCGCCTCGGGATCCAGTGATTCCAGGAAGCGGGAGGGCTTGCGGGTGGATCGCCCGCCGGTGCCGCGGGAGAGGGTCCACGTGAGGAACAGGCGCAGCCGGGCGCGGGTGATGCCCACGTAGAGCAGGCGCCGTTCCTCGTCGATGTCCTCCTGGGTGTCCGCGAAGCCGATCGGCATGAGGCCCTCGGAGAGTCCGACGAGGAAGACGGCGTCCCATTCCAGGCCCTTGGCCGAGTGGAGTGAGGCCAGCGTGACGCCCTGGACGGTGGGCGCGTGCTGGCTGGCCGCGCGTTCGTCCAGCTCGGCCACGAGGTCCGTGAGGGTGAACTGGTCACCACGGGTGGTGGCCAGTTCCTCGGACAGGGCGACCAGGGCGTTGAGTGATTCCCATTTCTCGCGGGTGGCCCCCGAAGCCTGCGGAGCCGCCTCGGTGTAGCCCAGGGACACCAGGACGTCCTTGACCCGGCCGGGGACCTGGTCACCGGCGACGTCCTGGGCAGACCGCGCCGCGGCCCGCAGCTGCAGGATGCCGTCCCGGATCTCGCGTCGGGAGAAGAACCGTTCTCCGCCCCGGAGCTGGTAGCCGATGCCGGCGGCGGCAAAGGCGGACTCGAACGCCTGGGACTGGCCGTTCGTGCGGAACAGGACCGCGATCTCTGCGGCCTGGATGCCCTCGTCGAGCAGTTGCTTCACCTGGGCCGCGATCCAACCGGCCTCGGCCTCATCGTCCGAGCATTCGGCGAACACCGGTGCCGGACCGTGGTCCCGCTGGGACACGAGCTCCAGGGGTTCGGCCCACCGCGGCATCGGTCCACGGACACCGTCCGGTCCCGGCACGGGCACCCGTTGCCGGGTGCGTTCGGACAACAGCCGGTTGGCCAGGTCCACGATCTCGGGGGTGGACCGGTAGTCCCGGACGAGCTTGACCATGGTGGCGTCGGGGTGTTCCTGGCGGAAGTCGAGCAGGAAGCGGGAGGTGGCCCCGGTGAAGGAGTAGATGGTCTGAGAGGCGTCCCCGACCACGCACAGTTCGTTCCGTCCCCCCAGCCAGAGATCCAGCAACCGGTGCTGCAGGGGCGAGACGTCCTGGTACTCGTCCACGATGAACACGCGGTACTGGTCCCGCACCTGGGCGGCGATCTTCGGCTCCGTCTCCAGGATGCCCACCATGATCAGCAGGACGTCCTCGAAGTCGATCAGGTTCCGGTCCGTCTTGACGTCCTCATACCCCTGGAACAACCGGGCCACGCCGTTGGCGTCCCAGCCTGTCGGCATCTCGCGACCGGCCGCAGCGGCGGCATACGAGTCCGGGGTACGCATGGAGACCTTGGCCCACTCGATCTCACCGGCCAGGTCCCTCAGCGCGGCGCGGTCGGTGGTGGTGCGCAGGCGCCGAGCGGCCTCCGCGAGCATGTTGACCTTGTGGTCCACCAGCTCGGGGACGGCGCCGCCGACCGCCTGGGGCCAGAAGTACTGCAGCTGGCGCAGGGCGGCCGAGTGGAAGGTCCGCGCCTGGACCCCATGGGTGCCGAGGTCCCGCAGCCGGGTGCGCATCTCGGCGGCGGCGCGAGCCGTGAAGGTCAGTGCCAGGGTGCGGTGTGGGTCGTAGACGCCGGTCTGCACGCCGTGGGCGATGCGGTGGGTGATGGCGCGCGTCTTGCCCGTCCCTGCCCCGGCCAGGATGCACAGGGGTCCGTTGAGGGTGGTCGCGGCCTGGCGCTGTTCGGCGTCCAGGCCCGCCAGGATGTCTGTGGCGATATCGGGGTGGTCGGTCACGGTCCTCCGGGGGATGTCGTTCAGTTCTGCAGAGTGCGCGGTTCGGGCAGTGGTCCGCCGAACCAGTGTTCAATCAGGGCGCGGGAGATGGAGGCGGCCCCGGGGATGGTGATGTCTCCGCTGGCCACCGTCTCCTCCAGCTCCTCTCGCGTGAACCACCGCACGTGGGCCACCTCGTCCCGGTCCGCGTCGGCCTCGTCAGGATGGTCCGTCACCGCTGTGTAGCCCAGCATGAGGGACTGCGGGAACGGCCACGGCTGCGATCCCAGGTACACGGGTGAATGGATGCGCAGGTTCGATTCCTCGTGGACCTCACGGACGACCGCTGCCTCGAGCGACTCCCCCGGCTCCACGAAGCCGGCCAAGGTCGAGTACATCGCAGGTCCCCAGGCGGCATTGTTGCCCAGAAGCACACGGTCATCCCGGTCAGTGACCGTCACGATGATGGCCGGGTCCGTGCGCGGGAAGTGCTCCGAGCGGTCCTGCGGGCACACCCGGACCCAGCCCGACTGGGTGATCGCGGTCGGGGTGCCGCACCGCGGGCAATGCGTGTGCCCGGCATGCCAGTTGGCGATCGCCACGGCCTCCACGAAGACCCCGGCGTCCCGGTCTGTCAGGGCCGCCGCCGCGTCCCGCAGGCCGACCCAGGCGACCTGTTCCGGCTGGTCCACCGGCCGGCCTCCGGCCTCGCCCTCCGTGAGGTTGGGCTGCTCATCGGCGACCAGCAGGATCAGTTCGGCCCGGGGCTGTGTCTCCTGATCGCTCCCGTCGGCGTCATGCTCGACGCCGGCGGCCGAACGGCCGAGGTACACGGCACCATCCGGCAGCTCACCGTCTGGTCGGACCAGGACCAGATGACCGCCGAGAACGGGCGCACGACCGCCGACCAACCACAGCACGCGAGCTTCCGGCTGTTCCCAGACCTGTTCCAGCCATCCCTCGCGGGCCCGTTCCTCGCAACCCCGGTCCACATTCTCCCGAGCCAGGGGAAGCCGGCCGAGGGCGGGAAGGATTTCGTCCGAGGTACGCATGCCTCCACGGTACCGCCCAGTGCGGACACCGTTGCGTCGATCCGGCAGTGGCTGTGGAACAGGGCCGAGTCCCGCTGGAACCACCGCGGCTCATCGCCGCGGCACATCACGGCGGCCTCCGCCACGGCCGGTCATTCGGCGACTCGCCGCACCTGAGCCCCTCTGCTGCCGGGGCGGGAAAGTACGGTGGTGGATGTGAACCGTACGCCCATGGAACTTGCTGCCTTGGCCAGCGCCGCCATCCCCGATCTGTCCCCGACCGGTGTGGTCGGCTCCCCGGACGATCCCCGGGACTTCTCGGCCGCCGTCGTCTTCGACCGCCAGGGAAGCCGGTGGCGGGTGCGGTCCCCCCTCCACGAGGAGGCGGCGATGCGGCTGGAGACCGAGCTGCAGGTGCTGTCCGGCTTCACGCCCGGCATCCGCGCCGGACTGCCGTTCCGGGTGCCGTCTGTGGCCGGGGCGGTTCGCCTCGATGGCATGCGCACCTTCGTCTACCACGACATGCCGGGCGAGGAGATGGAGCTCGAGGACCTCACCGAGCTCGGCGGCAAGACTCCCGATGACATCGGGCGGGTGATCGCCGCGGTGCACGCGCTGCCGGCCGCCGTCGTCGAGAACGCCGACCTTCCCGTCTACACCGCGGACCAGTTCCGCCAGCGCCGCCTCAATGAGCTGGACCAGGCCGCGACCACGGGCCGCATTCCCGCCATACTGCTGCGTCGTTGGGAGAACGCGCTGGAGGAGATGGAGCTCTGGGAGTTCTCCCCCGTGGTGGCCCACGGAGACCTGCACGAGGACAACCTGCTCGTGGACCAGGGCCGGCTGGTGTCGGTGACCGGGTGGACCGATCTGCACATCGGCGATCCGGCCGAGGACTTCGCCTGGCTGGCGTCCTCCGGGAACCAGGAGTTCACGGACCAGGTGGTCAAGGCCTACTGGCAGCACCGGTCCGGGGGGACCGTCCAGGACGGGCACCTGTTGCGCCGGGCCGTCCTGGCGGCCGAGTTCGCCCTGGCCCAATGGCTCGTCCGGGGCATCGCCGCCGATGACGAGGAGATGGCCGCCGAGGCCGAGGCCATGTTGCAGGAACTGGAGGCGGATGTGGAGGAACACGGCGGGCAGGTCATCAGCGCTGCACCCGCTGTGGAACCCGCTGCGCATCGTCAGGGCGTTGCCGCTACCGGCATCGATGATCCTGCTGACGATGAAGACACCGGGGAAGGCGCCGACGACGACGACGCCATCATCATGGATCACGCACGCTCCCCCGAGCAGGACGGCACCGATGAAGCGCCTGGTGGAGATCAGTCGGTGGCCCATGGCGCGGCATCGGATGACTCGGAGGATAAGCTGGCGCCGGACGAGTTGGCGGCAGATGAGGCCGAGGCCAGCCAACCGAGCGAGGCCGTAGGCCCGGACGATGCTGAAGACCCGGACGACCCTGAAGACGCTGACGACCCTGAAGACGCTGAGGATGTGAGCAGCACCGAGGTGCAGAAGCACGCCGAAGAACAGGGCGATGCCGAGGACGACGATTCTGAACGGGGCTTTTCCGGGAGCCATGCCACGGCGCCCCACAAGCAGGGGCCCCCGACGACGGCCCTGGACCTGGACGAGGTCCGGCAACTCGACATCCGCCGGGCCACGGACCCGTCCTGAACCGGTGAAGACCGGCCCGGCAGAGACGTGGATCAGTCACGCTGGGACATGACGGCCCGCGCCAGGATTGCCTCGAGCTCAGCCTCCCCGGCCAGGTTGTGCAGGGCCCGTTCCGTTCCGTGCGCCACGTAGACGAAGCAGGCACTGATGTGCTCCAGCGGGATGCTGTGCAGCCGTGACCAGGCCAGCCGGTAGACGGCCAGCTGCAGGGACTTGACCTCCAGGTCCCGGCCCGAGGGTACCGCGCCGGTCTTCCAGTCGACGAGCTCCCATCGCGCCTGCGGATCGTTCGGCTCCTGAGGTGAACCACCCTCGCGGAACACGGCATCGATCCGGCCACGCAGGGTGACTCCCCCGACCGTGGTCTCCACCGGCGGCTCGATGTACGCAGGCGCCCTGTCCGCCCAACGGCTGGCCAGGAAGCTCTGCTTCATCGGCTCCAGGTCCAGGGCATCCTCCACCCAATGGTCCGCCGAGTCCTCCGGGTCGTCGAAGTCCAGCATGCCGGTGCTTCCGAAATGGTCCTCCACCCAGGCATGGAAGGCCGTCCCCCGTCGTGCGGCATGGGCTGGTGGACGGGGCATCGGCCGCCGGAGTTGACGGGCCAGGGCCTCGGGATCGTTGGCCATCTCCACGAACGTCGAGGCACTGACGTGGCTGGGCAGCTCGACGAGGTTCCCACGGTGGTTCACCGGGGTGGACCGTTCGAGGACCCATTCCACCTGACGGGCCAGGTCGCCGGCCGACTCACCACCGCCGGCCGCGGTCTGGTCGGCTTCAACCCGCAGCGGATCGGCGTCCCGCACCCAGCCGGCCGCCGTCTCCAGCGCCGCCCTGCGGGGACGAGCCCTCGGTGGCAGGGCCGTCGCCCGGTCGAGGTCGTCGGGGGCCGCGGGGTCCATGACCAGGACCTCGGGGCCGTCCAACGGGTCGAAGGGCCACCAGGCGGACAGCCTACGCTCGGCGAAGGGGTTCTCCTCCCCGGCCTCGGACGGATCCGCCCAGGGGCCGGTGGTGAGGTGGACCCGGCTGGAGTCGATGAGTTCCTGCAGGAACGGAGACGGCGTGGACGGGGTCTTGGTGACACCGCGCCAGTGGCTGCCGCTGAGCAGCAGGAGCGTCCTGGCCCGGGTGAAGGCCACGTAGGCCAGACGCCGCTCCTCCTGGAGGTGGTGCACGGCGGCACTGTCCTTGTAGGAATCCGGGTAGTTCTCCTTCTGGCCCTTGAGGAACCACCCGACGGCGTGCCCGGCCCAGTCCCGTTGGTTCTCCCAATCGGTGTTCCACTGCGGGAGACTGTGCCGGTCGCCCCGTAGGTCCCAGGGCAGGTGCCCGGAGCGCTCGGAGGTCCAGGTGTCGAAGGTCTTGCCGGGGAATTGCCCGTCCACCAGCCCTGGCACGGCCACGATGTCCCATTCCAGCCCCTTGGAGGCGTGGGCCGTGAGCAGCTGGACGGCATCATGGCGGGGTTCCACGCCGGTGATGCCCAGGCCCTTCTCGCGTTCCTCGGCGGCCTCGAGCCAGGCCAGGAACGCCGTGAGGTCTGAGCCGGACCCTTCGGCGGCGCCGTTGGTGAAGTCCCGGGCCGCGTCCAGGAAGGCATCCAGGTGCCGACGGGCGGTGACTCCGGACTGTCCCGGCCGGGCGGCGACCTCGATGTCGAGTCCAAGGGTGGACTCGACCAGCCGGATCAGGGCGGTCAGGTCCAGCCCGGTCTGCCCGGCGAGGTAGCGCAGTTCCCGTGACAGCCGCTCCAGCCGCTCCCGGCCCCGGGCGCTGAAGCTCCGTCCCGTCCGGCTTGTCCAGTGGGGGTCCGGGAGCCAGTCCAGGGCCTCGATCAGGGAGGAGGACTCGGCGTCCTCCTCCGGTGAGGTGTCCTGCTCGGGCGCCTCGCCGCCGTCGGGCTCCCCGGGGCTGCGGCGCCGGGTGCGGGCGAGCATCGCGGCCCGCTCCTGCAACACCACCAGGTCGGCCGCACCGATGCGCCAGCGGGCACCGGCCAGCAGGCGCATCAGGTGGTCGGACCGGCTGGGATCGGAGATGACCTGCAGCACGGCGATGAGGTCCGCCACCTCGGGCACGGAGAGCAGCCCGGACAGCCCGAGGACCTCATAGGGCACGCCGGCGGCGTCCATGGTCTCCATGAGCGGTTCGAACTGGCTGCGGGTGCGGCACAGGATCGCCCGCGTGGGCCGCTTCGCCACCGGCAGGTCCTGGCGTGCGGCCTCCTTCAGGGCGGCGACGACGGCCGCGGCCTCCTGCTCGGAGTCCGGCAGCCAGGAGGCCCGGACCTCGCCCTCGACGGCCACCGGCGACGGCTCCAGCGGCTTCACCTGGATCCCGCCCACCGGCTCGCTGCGGAGGGGGTCCGCCACCGTGTTGGCCGCCGCGAGCACGGTGAGGGAGTTGCGCCACGCCGTGGTCAGGTAACTGACGGGCGCCGGGCCCGCCGCACCCTCCGGGCCGGGTACCGAGAAGCTGTGCGGGAAGGAGAACAGCTGACCGGCGGAGGCCCCGCGGAAACCGTAGATGGACTGGTTGGGGTCGCCGACGGCGGTGACGGGGTGACCGTCCACCCCGAACAACCCGCGGAACAGCTCCAGCTGGGCATGGGAGGTGTCCTGGAACTCGTCCAGGAGCACCACCCGGTAGCGGGAGCGTTCGATCTCCCCGACGGCGGGGACCTCCTGGGCGATCCGCGCGGCGTACCGGACCAGATCGCCGAAGTCCATGACGCCGGCGTCGAGCTTGGCCTGGCGGTACGCGACCACGAGTTCGGACATCACCCGGCGCAGCCGGAGCATGGTGAACACCGAGGCCACCGTGGCGTTGCTGCCCTCGACGGCCTTCTCGCTGAACGGCAGGTTCTCGCCGAAGACCTGCTTCTCGGCCAGGCACCTCTCGACCTCGTCCGGTTCCACGAGGTGCTCGGCACAGTCCGCGGCCAGCTTGATGGTCCCCCTCACCAGGGTGGAGGCCGGGATGTTCGCGAAGCCGAGGTCGCCCTCGTAGGCGCGCACGATGCGGGACACCAGCTGGTATGACTGGGCCTCACCGATCATGCCGGTGTCCGGTTCCAGGCCGATGCGCATCCCGTGGTCCCGCACGAGCGTGTTCGCATAGGAGTGGTAGGTGGAGACGCTGGCCCGGGCGGGCCCCTCCGTCGTCAGTCCGTCCTCGGTCTCGGCGTCGGAGGCCACCGGGGACAGGTCCAGGCCCGATTCGACCAGCAGATCGAGCTTGCGGTTGATGCGTTGGGCCAACTCGCCGGCGGCCTTGCGGGTGAAGGTCACGCCGAGCACCTGGTCCGGGGCGGAGAAGCCGTTGGCCACGAGCCACACCACCCGGTCGGACATGGTCGCAGTCTTGCCGGAGCCGGCCCCCGCCACCACGAGCCGGGGCTCCAGGGGTGAGGTGATCACGGCTGCCTGCTCGGCGGTGGGCTCATGCTGTCCCAACAGCCGGGACAGCTCCTCCGGGCTGTACCGGGCGGTGCGCACGTCCGGACTCATCGGTGCCATTCGGTGGTTTGCCTTCCGTTGCTGTGGATCGGGCAGATGGCGGGAAGGGCACAACCGGGGTTGTCCGCACCACCGTGGATCGCCAGGTACCGGGGCCCGATCATGGCGCGGGCCGCCGTGAAGATCTGCTCGATCGCCCACTGTTGACCCGGGTCCAACGCGGGCTGGCCTTGGATCTTGACGCTCTTGTTGGTGGTGCGCAGCTGGACCAGTGCTGCCCCACCCGGTTCGGTGGGCCTGACGAAGTCCTCCGCCGGCAGGGCCCCCGCGGCGATGGCCGCCTGGTAGACGCCCAGCTGGGGCAACTCCTGCAGCTCGTCGTTCGAGGGTGCGCGTTTGCCGGTCTTGAGGTCCACCACGTAGGGCCGGCCCTCGGAGTCCTTCTCCAGCCGGTCGATGATGCCGTTGATCTGGACCCGCAGCCCGTCACGTTCCAGCTCCTGGTGGAACTGGTGCTCCACGGCGACCCGCGACCGGCCGTCCTGCTCCATCTGGCGCAGATATCCGACGAAGTAGCCGATCATGCGCCGCGCGTCGGCGGCCACCCGCTCCGCCTCCCATCCCGGTTCCAGGCCGAGGTCCGGCAGCCGGCGTTCCAGCTCGGCCAGGAGGTCCTCGGCGGGGCCGTCCGGGTGGCGCTCCGCGATGGCGTGGATGAAGGTGCCGATGGATTGGGCCTGGGTGGTTCCGGCCTGACCGCCGGCCTGGTAGATGAACCAGTTCAACGGTGACTTCAGGGCCGATTCGACCCGCGAGGGCGACACCGGCACCGCTGTGAGGGTGGTGTCCACGAGCGGCTGCTCGGTGGACAGGGGCAGCAGCCCCCACCAATCGTCGGGATCCGCCCCGCGGATCCCCTCCTCCGCCAGCCGGGACAGGGCCGAGGCGGCCGCTCGCACCCGGGCCGGCGGGCCGACGTCGTCCGCCGGTTCCGTCCCCGCTGGCACCGTGCCGTGTCCGGTCACGCTGACGGCGGCCACCGTACCGGGCTCCTGCGAACGTTCCTGCAGGCCGGTGGTGGCCTCCTGCTCCAGCTCGCGGCGTAGCCCGGCCACCAGGGCACCCGCGGTGAGGGGGCGGGGCACGTCCGTCAGGGGCCGTTCATTCTCCACGTCCCTCCAGGGCTCGACGAGATCGAGGAAGTCGGAGGGCTGGTGGTTCTCCGAGGACACGGCGATGCCGATGACGCGTTCCCGGGCTCGAGAGACGGCGGTCGCGAAGCTGCGCAGCTCATCCTGGCGCACCTCGGCCATCCGGGATCGGTGGTCCATGCGGGTGGTCTTGCCCTGGGCGACATCGGCGAGGTCCGTGGCACCGAGCAGCTGTCCACGCAGGCGGGTGTTGGGCCAGATGCCGTCCTGCAGTCCCGCGATGATCACCACGTCCCATTCCCTCCCGGCCGCGGAGGCCGGGGTCACCACGGACACGGACCCCTCCTGGACGGCGGTCGAGGCCAGGGAGTCCATCGGCAGGTCCTGGGCTTCCATGTAGTCGGCGAAGGCCAGCGGGGACGCCCCCGGAAACTGGTCCACATAGCGTTCGGCCGCCTGGAAGAGCCCGACGACGGCGTCCAGGTCCCGGTCGGCGCGCCGGGCCGCGGGACCGGTCCCGGTCACGGCCTCCCGTTCCCAGCGCGCGGGCCGGTCCGAAGCCGCCCACACGGCCCACAGTACGGTCTCGGCGGTGGCCGCCGGGTCCGCTGCGGCGGTCCGGCCGGCGGAGACCATCCGGGCCAGTCGCAGCACGCCGGCCCCCGGGACGGGGTGGTCCGCCAGCAACTCCGGATCTTCGAAGGCCTGCAGCAGCAGCTCGGTGCTGGACCGGGTGCCGCCGGCCGCTCGTTCGTCCTGCAGCAGGCGTTGGCGCAGTTGGCGGAGTTGCAGGGCCGTCGCCCCGCCGTAGCTGCCGCCGGCCAGCCACAGCGCCCGGTCCAGGTCCAGCACCGAGTCTGGCTCCCCGGCCGGGGTGGAGACGGTCCTCAGCAGGGAGAGCAGGGGCGTCACGGCGGGCTCGGTCTTGAGCACGGTGTCCGTCACGGAGCGGTTGACGGGGATGCCCTCAGCTTCCAGGTACCGCCCGAGTTCGGCGACGAGCGGCCCCGAGCGGGCGATGACGGCCATGTCCCCGAGGGGAACCCCTCCGCGGTGGTGCAGGTGCAGCACCTGTTGGAGCACCAGGAGCTGCTCGTGCGGGGGCGAGGCCACCACGTGTGCCGTGGCCTCGGCCTCCTGACGGGGCTCCGGCGGGGACGGCAGGAGCTCCTGCCGCAGCGCCAGTGTGCCGGGCAGGGCCGGGATCCGGCGGGCCACCCGTTGCCAGGCCGCCAGCACTCCCCCGCCCATCCGGTGGCCCGTGGTGAGGGTCAGGGTGCGGCCGGGCCGCTGGGCGGTGGCCAGGCACTCCGGGTAGTCGCGGACGAGATCCGGCCGGGCGCCGCGGAAGCCCTGGACCACGGTGTCCGGGCTGGCCGTCGCGATGACGTCCTGACCGGCGCCGAGGACCCGGATGAGGCGGTGCACGGCGGGGGTCGCCTCCTGCAGGTCATCGATCACCAGCACTGGCAGGCTTCCCCGCTCGGCGTCCAGCAGCTCGGGGAAGTCCTCCAACAGGCGGGAGGCCGTGGTGATCAGTCCGGCCGGGTCGAAGGCCTCGCTCATCCCGAGGTCCAGCCGGTCCCGGTAGTCCTGCAGGAGCACGGCGGCGGCCGTCCACTCGGGACGGCGGTGCTGGCCGCCCAGGTCCTCCAGCTGCCCGGGCTCGATCCCATATTCGCTGGTGCGGTCGATCAGCTCGCGGACCTCCTTGCGGAACCCGCGGGTGGTCACCGCCTCGGACAGGTCCTCGGGCCAGTCCGGGCCGCCGCGCTCCCCGGAGGCGTAGGACTCCAGCAGTTCCGCGATCACCGTGTCCTGCTCTGCGCCGGAGAGCAGCCGCGGGGTCCGTTCGACCGTCGGCAGGAACCCGGCCGTCCGGGCCCGGCGGATGAGGTCGAAGGCATACGCCGCCCAGGTCCGCACGGGCGTGGCCGCACGGGTGCCCCGGCCGGCCTGGTCCAGCCGCACGGACAGGGCGTCCCTCAGGCGGGCCGACGCCTGACGGGTCGGGGCCAGCACCAGCAGCCGGGAGGGGTCCAGCCCGGCCTCGATGCGCCGCGCCGCGTACTCCACCGCGAGGGTACTGCGTCCGGTGCCGGGTCCGCCGAGGACCAGGACCGCGCCGTGCCCCGGAGCCAGGTCCAGGACCTGCTGTTGGTCACCATCGGGGCTGAAGGCCTCGGCCTGGACCTGCTTCGGTGCGGTCAGGCGGAGGCCGTCATGCTGCGCTTCGGGGGACATGTCTTCATTCAACCAGCCGCCCCGGACAACTTGACTAACCACACTGGTCAATCTGGCTGGTGACCCCGCACCCCCACTGATCAACCCACGGATCAGCCCAGTCGGGCCTTCAGCTCCGCGAGCACCGCCCTCGCAGCCTGGTCCGGCAACCACCGCGCCCGGGCAAGGTCCACGCTCGGGCGCGGGCCGGCGTCGGGAGGACCGGCAGCCTGCCCCTTCAGCGGTGTGCCCTCCGCGGCGTAGTGCGGCGCCGCCCGCGCGGACAACGACGCCGGCAGGGAACCATCGGCGCGCACGATCCGCCACCAGCAGGTCCCGTCGGGCGCCTGGGACATCGCCCGGCCGGCCTGGCGCGGCCCGCCGGCACCCAGCAGCCCGGCCAGTCCCCCATAGCTCACGGCAAGGCCCGGCGGGACGAGTTGGGCAGCCAGGATCAGGGCCTCAGAGAGCTCATACGGTCCGGGGGGAAGGTCGGGAAAGGTGCCCACGGGTGTCCATTCTGCCGGACCTGTCCACAGCGGGCCGCGTTGCGCGTGTAGGGCGTCCGTGCCACGCGGTACCGTGATGGCGTGAGCGACGTAACAGCATCCTCCCCCACCGACGTGCCGGTCTCCGCGCCGGTCTCGGACTCCACCGTCCAGGCAGCCCAGGCGGCCGTCGCGGTGCTGCCCTGGCACCAGCAGATCCGTGTCGGCTTCGACCTGGAGACCACCGGCCGGGACCCCAACGAGGCCCTCATCGTGACCGCCTCCCTCGTAGTGGTCGATCCGCACGGCAACCTCGCCGCCAGCTACGAGTGGCTGGTGGACCCGGGCGTGCCGATCCCGGAGGAGGCCGCCGCCGTCCACGGGGTGAGCACCGAGAGGGCCCAGGCCGAGGGCATGCCCGCGGAGCAGGCCGTTGTGGAGATCGCTGACACCCTGCGGGACTTCTTCGATGCCGGGATCCCGGTCATCGCGTTCAACGCCTGCTACGACTTCACCGTCATGGACCGTGAGCTCGCCCGCCGTGGCCTGGAGCCGCTGCAGAACCAGTGGATCATCGACCCGTTCGTTATCGACAAGCAGGTGGACCGCTACCGCAAGGGCAAACGTACTCTGACCGATGTCTGTGCCCACTACGGCGTGACCCTGCTGGACGCGCACACCTCCGCGGCGGACTCACTGGCGGCCGTCGGCGTGGCGGACAGCCTGGCGGTCAAGTACGCGGCCCTGCAGGTCGGACTGGATGAGCTCCACTCGCTCCAGGTGCGCTGGAAGGCCGAGCAGGCCGCCAGCTTCCAGGACTACCTGCGCCGCAAGGACCCCGCCGCCGTGATCAACGGCGACTGGCCCGTGCAGCTGCGGTAGGGCCCGTCCGCGTCCTCGACCTGGTCCTCACCCTGGACCTCATCCTGGGAGATCGGCGAGCCCTAGGAGGTCGGAGCGGTCGCGGCGGCCGCGGCCCGGGCCGCGTGCGGCAGGGCGGCGGCGATCCGCTCCATGGCGGCGTCGTCGTGGGCGGAGGAGACGAACCAGGCCTCGAAGACGCTCGGTGGCAGGTAGACCCCGTGCTCCAGTATGGCGTGGAAGAACGGTGCGTACCGGAAGGTGTCCTGGGCCTGGGCGTCGGCGTAGTTGTGGACACCGCCGGCCGAGGTGCCGAAGGCCACTGAGAACAGGGTCCCGGCCCGCTGGATCGAGTGGTCCACCCCGGCCTCGGTCAGGGCACCCACGAGCATCTGCTCCAGGTCCTGCGAGCGCCGGGACAGCGTGCCGTAGACCTCCTCCGTGGCGTTCTGCAACGTGGCCAGGCCGGCAGCCATCGCCACCGGGTTCCCGGACAGGGTGCCCGCCTGGTAGACGGGTCCCAGGGGAGCCAGCAGGTCCATGACCTCGGCGCGGCCCGCCACGGCTGCGGTCGGCATGCCGCCGCCGATGACCTTGCCGAAGGTCCACAGGTCGGGGGTCCAACCCTCGACCTTCCCGGACAGGCCCCAATAGCCGGCCTCCGAGGCACGGAAGCCCGTGAGCACCTCGTCCCAGATCAGCAGGGCGCCATGGCGTTCGGTGAGGCCGCGGAGGAACTGGTTGAAGCCCTCCTCCGGGGTCACCACGCCCATGTTGCAGGGGGCGGCCTCGGTGATGACGGCGGCGATCTCCTGCCCGCGGGCTGTGAAGGCCTCCTCCAGGGCGGAGCGGTCGTTGTAGGGCAGCACCAGGGTCTCCGCGGCCTGAGCCTCGGTCACCCCGGCGGACCCGGGCAGGGACTGGGTGGCGACCCCGGAACCGGCAGCGGCGAGCAGGCCGTCCGAGTGGCCGTGGTAGCAGCCGGCGAACTTCACCACGAGGTTGCGTCCGGTGGCGCCACGGGCCAGCCGGATGGCGGTCATGGTGGCCTCGGTGCCGGTGGAGACCATGCGGACGCGGTCCACGGGGACCTTCCCGGCGATCAGCTCGGCCAGCCTCAGCTCGTCCGGCGTGGAGGTGCCGAAGGACAGTCCGGCATCCACGGCCCGGTGGACGGCGTCCACGACGGCGGGGTGGTTGTGCCCCAGCAGCATGGGGCCCCAGGAGCACACCAGGTCCACGTACTCGCGGCCTTCGGCGTCGGTCAGGTAGGGGCCGGCGGCCTTCACCATGGACACCGGGGCGCCGCCGACCGAGCCGAAGGCGCGGACCGGGGAATTCACGCCCCCGGGGATCACGGCACGGGCGGCGTCATACAGTGCGGCGTTGGTGGTGGGAGCGTTGTTGGCGGTGTTCGAGGTGGTCTCGGTCATCAGAGGCGTCCTTCCTTGATCCAGCGGGCCAGCTCGGTGGCCCAGTACGTCAGCACGGTGTCCGCCCCGGCCCGGCGGATGGACAGCACGGACTCCATCACGGCGGCGTCGCGGTCGATCCAGCCGTTGGCCGCCGCGGCCTCGATCATCGCGTACTCTCCGGAGATCTGGTAGGCGGAGACGGGGACATCAGAGGCGTCTGCCACGTCCCGCAGGATGTCCAGGTAGCTCATGGCGGGCTTGACCATGACCATGTCCGCACCTTCGTCCAGGTCCAGGGAGACCTCGAGCAGGGCCTCGCGGCGGTTGGCGGGGTCCATCTGGTAGGTCTTGCGGTCACCCGTGAGCTGGGAGTCGACGGCCTCGCGGAAGGGACCGTAGAACGCCGAGGAGTATTTCGCGGCGTAGGCGAGGATCCCGGTGTCCTGGTGGCCGGCGTCGTCCAGGTCCTGGCGGATGACGGCCACCTGGCCGTCCATCATCCCGGAGGGTCCCACCAGGTCGGCGCCGGCCTCCGCCTGGGCCACGCCCATCCGGCCGTAGATCTCCAGGGTGGCGTCGTTGTCCACGGCCCCACCCTCGGTCAGGACGCCGCAGTGTCCGTGATCGGTGAACTCGTCCAGGCAGAGGTCGGACATGACGACCATGGAGTCGCCGACCTCCTCCTTGACCGCCCGGATGCCGTCATTGAGCACCCCGTCCGGGTCCAGGGAGGCCGAGCCGGTGGCATCGCGGGTCTCGGGGATGCCGAAGAGCATGATGCCCCCCACGCCCAGACCGGCGGCCTCGGCGGCCGCGGCCTTCAGGGTGTCCCGGGTGTGCTGGACGACTCCCGGCATGGACTGCAGGGCAACCGGCTCGGTGATGCCCTCCCGCACGAACACCGGAAGGATCAGGTCCGCCGGATGGATCCTGGTCTCCGCGACCAGTCGGCGCATCGCGGCGTTCTGGCGCAGTCGGCGCGGACGGTGAGTGGGAAAGGACATGGGTACCTCGGCATTTTCTCGGCAGTCTGCGACGGTCCGTGGGTCGGTCGGTGCCGTTCCAGTCTACTGAGCTAGCTCAACACGTCCTTCGTGGTGAAACGGCCGTAGGCGAGCGCCCCGAACACGGCCACGTAGCCGGCCTGCAGCAGCGCGTTCTCCCGGAACGAGTCCCAGAGGAGCGGCGAGCGCAGCAGGTCCGCGAAGCCCATCCAGTGATGGGTGAACAGCCAGGGGTGCAGCCACTCCAGCTGGGGCAGGGCACCGAGGATCTGCGCCACGATGGTCAGCACCACGGCGGCGGCCATCGCCCCGACGGGCACGTCCGTCAGCGTGGAGACGAAGAGGGCGATCGCGCCCAGGCCGCTCAGGGAGACGGTCGCGTAGAGCACCATCAGCCCGATCCGGCCGAGCGTCTCCGCCGAGGTGATGGTCATCCCCGAGGGCATCACCAGCGGTCCGGTCCCGAACAGCGCCAGCCCGGTGAGCACGCCGACGGCGGCCACCACCAGCGCCGCGGCCAGGCAGAAGACGAGCGCCACCGCGTACTTCACGGCCAACAGCCCGGCCCGCCGGACAGGGGCCACCAGAAGGTACCGGAGGGTACCGTGGGCGGCCTCCCCGCGATCGAGTCCCCGGCCACGACGGCGACGGTCAAGGGGAGGAAGAAGGGCATGCAGACCATGACCGCGGCCACCGCCAGGAACAGGCCGCTGGCGGCCACCTGGTCCAGGAAGGCCGGGCCCCTGCCCTGCGGTGGTCCGGACGTCACCCGCACCGCCACCCCCATGAGCACGGGCACCGCGGCCAGTGCGGCCAGCAGCGTCCAGGTGCGCCGGCGCCGGAAGAGCAGTCCCAGTTCGGAGACCAGCAGGGCCGTCCCGGTGCGTACGGGACGGACCTGGCTCTCGGAGTCACTGCTCAACGTCGAACCCCTCCCCCGTCAGCTCCACGAACCGGTCCTCGAGGCTGGCGTGCTCCACCTCGACGCCGCGCACCCCGACCCCGGCGGCCACCAGCGCGGCGACGATCCGCTCGGGCTCCGGCGCGTCCTCGCCCAGCGGGGCGCGCAATGTCCCGGCACCCGGAGCGGGCACGCCCTCCTCGACCGGCATCAGGCCCAGACCGCGCAGGACGTCCCCGGCGAGCGGGACGTCCCGGGTGCGGACGAGGATCCGGCGGGGGCCGTCGTCGAACAGGGAGGCCAGCGTCCCCTGGGCCAGCAGTCGGCCACGGCCCACCACGGCCGCATGGGTGCAGACCTGCTCAATCTCGCTGAGCAGGTGGCTGGAGACGAAGACGGTGGCCCCGCCCTCCGCCAGGGATCCGATGAGGTGGCGGACCTCCCGGGTGCCCTGCGGGTCCAGGCCGTTGGTCGGCTCATCCAGGATCAGCAGCTCACGCTCGGAGGCCAGCGCGTTGGCCAGCCCGAGGCGCTGCTTCATACCCAGCGAGTAGGCGTGCACGGCCAGCCCGGCCGCTTGCCCCAGGCCCACCCGTTCCAGGGCCCGGCCGATGCGCCGCTTGCGCGTGGCGGGATCGGTGGCCCGGTTTGCGGCGTCGAGGCGCAACAGGTTCGCCGTCCCGGTCAGGTAGGGGTAGAACGCCGGGCCCTCCACGAGGGTCCCGATGCGCGGCAGGACCTCCATGGCGGCCTGGGGCATGGGCCGGCCGAGCACGCTCATCGTCCCACCACTCGGCGTGGCCAGGCCGAGTAGCATCCTGATGGTGGTGGTCTTGCCGGAGCCGTTGGGGCCCAGGAAGCCGAACACGGAGCCGCGTGGGACCTCGAGGTCCAGCCTCTCCACGGCCAGCCGGGCGCCGAACCGTTTGCTCAGTCCCCGGGTACGGATGGCCGACTCGGCCTCGCCATCGTCGGCGTAGGACGCGCTCACCCTGGGCTCACCGGCCGCTCACGCGGAGCTCGCCCGGTGCTCATCTGGAACTGGCGACATCGAGCAGGCGCTCGAGCGGGACCGGACCGGCGAGGACCCGACCGTCGTCGGCGAGCAGGACCGTGGCCAGCGGCGTGCTCAGCACTCGGCCCGCCGCGGAGTCGATGGCGTACTGGTCCAGGAGCGGCGAGTCCGTCAGGCCCGCGGGCACCTTCTCAGCGGGGATGACGGCGACGGCGTCCCACCCGGAACCGAGCACGGCGTCACCGCCGGCCGGATGTCCGCCGGCGCCCCGAGGACCGGAACGGTGCGCATCAGGCCACATGCCGCCGTCGGGCCGGACGCGTTCGACCTCGGCGCCCGCGGGCGGGGTGAACTCGAACAGGCCGGCGTCCGGGGTCTCGGTCGAATAGCTCGTGTATTCGACGCTGATGGCCGGGTCCTCCTGGCCCACGGCCCGGACGCGGACGCTCAACGGCGCACCGGTGGCGGCGTCGACGGCAAGGGTGACGTCCTCGACGAGCGTGTCCGGAGTGCGCGGGTCGAGCCGCAGCGTGTAGGCGTCCCGGCCGGCGACTCGGGTGTCCTCGCCCACGGTGACCTCCGTGGTGGGATCCAGTCCCGCCAGCGCCTTCTCGGCCAGCCGCTCCGGGGTCATGTCGCCTTCCGGGGCACGCGCCATGCCGTGGCCGGTGCTCGCACCGTCGGGTCCCTGCGGCAGGATGACTTGCGTGGCCCGGCCCTCCGCCGAGTCGTAGGCCCAGACTTCTTGTCCGTTGCGCACCACGTTGCGCTCGTCCGTGCCGTCGAAGACCTGCATCCGGAGCCGGTCAGCACCGTCCGCGAAGACGCGCGCCTCGTGGGTTCCGGACAGCAGCGAGAATGCCTCGGCGAGGCCCTCCGGCACAGCTCCGGTAGCTCCGGCAGCACTCGACCCTTCCGGTTCGCCCCGCTCCGGGCCCTGACGCGTCGGCAGTGGTGGCAGGCCCAGCGCGAAACTGGCCTCGACGGTGCCGGAGAAGGAGGTGTCGTGGTGCCCCGCGGCCAACGCCAGGACCTCCTCGGCGCTCCGGTCCGGCAGGTCCGTCTGGGCGTTGGCCGTCAGGCCCCCGCCGAACGCGATCACGCCCACGATCACCGGCGCCGCCACGGCCGGGATCCACTTGTTGCGCTGCTGGGATGCCATGGGAGGTCCACCTTAAGGAATTCGTCTTCCCCGTCCACGCTACGCCGGCCCCGGGCCCGTGGCGAGGGGCCCAGGCCTCAGGAGCGAGGCTTCTCCTTCTTCGGATCGTAGAAGGGCGTGGCCACCACGGTGGCGGGGATCCGCTTCTGCTGGCCGTCCAGCTTGCCGATCTCCACCTCGGCACCCACCTCCGCGTGCTCCACCATCATCCGGCACAGGGCGATGTTCTTGCGCAGGACCGGGGACCGGGTGGCGGAGGTGACCACGCCGACCTGGAAGCGGCCCACGTGCACCGTGTCCCCGTGCCCGGCGGGCTCGTTGCCCGCCAGTTCGAGGCCGACCATCCTGCGCTGGGGGTTCGCCTTGCGCCTGAGGAGAGCATCCCGGCCGGAGAAGTCGTCCTCCTTGGTCTTCAGCGGCACGGTGAAGCCGACGCCGGCCTCGAAGGGGTCGATCTGGTCGTCGAAGTCGTACCCGGCGAAGACCAGCCCGGACTCGATCCGCAGCATGTCCAGCGCATCGAGTCCCAGTGGCGTGAGCCCGTGGGGCTGGCCCGCCTCCCAGACCGCGTCCCACACGGCGTTGGCGTGGCTGGGATGGCAGAACAGTTCGTAGCCGAGCTCGCCGGAATAGCCCGTGCGGGACACGATCACGGGGGTGCCCTGGTGGTCCCCGATCCGGCCGATCGTGAAGCGGAACCAGGTCACCGAGTCGAAGTCCGGCTGGTGCGGTGGGGTCCAGATCAGATCCCTGAGGATGTCGCGGCTGGCCGGGCCCTGCACGGCGATGTTGTGCAGCTGGTCCGTGGAGTCCTTGATCCAGACCCGGTCCAGGCCTCGCTCGGTGGCCACCTGCCGCATCCACTCACCGGTGTAGTCCTCCCCGGGGATCACCCGGAAGTTGGTGTCGGAGCAGCGGAACACGGTGGCGTCGTCGATCATGCCGCCGGTGTCGTTGCAGATCGCCGTGTAGACCACCTGCCCCTCGGAGAGCTTGCGGATGTTCCGCGTCATGCAGTACTGCAGCAGCGCCTCGGCATCCGGGCCGATCACCTCGAACTTGCGCAGGGGAGACAGGTCCATCACGGCGGCCTTCTCCCGGCACGCCCAGTACTCGGCCTTGGGCCCGTAGCCGTCGTAGTGCGTCGGCAGCCAGAAGTTGCGGTACTCCGTGAACTGCTTCGTCAGCGCACTCGTCCGCTCGTGGAAGGCGGTCTCGCGCGTGAGCTTGGGCACGGAGTCGGGGTTGGTGCGGTGGGTGATGGCCATGGAGAATTTCCGCTCCGAGGAATAGACGCGCAGGTGGATGTCGGTGGGGACCCAGCCGTTGGAGGGGTCGATGTCATCGGGGCAGGCGGAGGAGGCGCAGACCAGGTCCTGCTGGGCCTGCATCATCACGTAGTCCCCCGGGCGGGACCACGGCTCGTCGAACACCAGCATGTTGTGCTCGTCGAACATGGTGTTGTAGAAGAGGTTCAGCGCCGGCCAGGACTTCCGGGCGGCCACCGAGTACCGCTTGAGCTGACCGTTGAAGTTGTCCGTGCAGTTCACGTGCCCCGGGTAGCCGAAGTCCTCGTAGTACTTGGCGTTGCAGGCCGGCGTGAAGGCGTCATGGCGTCCCACCGTGTCCCGGATGATCGAGACCAGCGGGTCCATGTCCTGGTTGTAGAACTTGCCGTGCAGCCCGGGCTGGGCGTAGGCCTGGCCCACGATGTGCCGGGTGGTGCTGGCGTCCAGCCCCAGCTCGCGTCCCTCCTGCAGGGCCCGCGCATCGAAGGCCAGGAAGTCCGAGCACTGGCGGCCGGCCACATCGATGATCTGGATGTAGTCGCCCTTCTTGACCTCGTAGCCGATCGCCGTGCTGTGGTCGATCCGCACATCCAGGACCGGCTCGGCCAGCGGTGGGGGCAGCTCGATCTCCCGCGGCCGGTACGGGTCCGCCCGCTGGACCTCGATCATCAGGTCCGAGGGCGGGTTCTGTTCCTCGAAGTTCATGGCCCAGGTGGGGTTCCCGACGACGGCCGTCACCGGCCGCTGCGCCGTGAACGTCTCCCGGGACCCGGCCGGGGACCAGCCGCCGAACAGGCGAACGCCGTGGGCGGCGTCCGGCCGCAACCCGCGCAGGGCCAGGGCGGTGACCACGCGGGCGACCTGTTCGTTGTCGAAGGCGGAACCCTCGGTGAGCGAGCCCAGCACGGTGGCCGGGGCATCGGCCCGCAACCCGAGGGCAGAGAAGTCCTCACCGCCGTTGCCCAGCACGGTCAGTTCGGCGGCTTGGGCCCCGAAGCGGTCCACCACGGTGAGCTCGTCCCCGGACTCGAGTTCCAGGGCGGTCACGCCGCCGGGGCGGACCCAATACCGTTCGTGTCCCGGCACCACGGGCAGCAGCCCCGGTTGCACCAATCGCGGCCTGGCCAGATCGAGCGGGAGTGAAGACAGGTCAGTGAGATCGAGGGGTGCAGTCACCGGTATCCCTCCTCAGGGATGTCTGAACGATGGTCGGGACGCTGTCCGGTAGCGGCGTTCCCCGCACCGTAGCCCACATTCCGTGCGCATGTAAGGGCCCTGGAGGACGCCTGTGCCGATGGAGGGGAACGGCGCCGTCCGTCCCTGAGATTCCGGCGGGTCCCGGCGGGTCCCGGGTACGGTGACACCATGACCGACGTCTCGAGCGCCACCACCCGCATCGCCGTGCTGATCGACTGTGACAACGTCTCCCCCACCCATGCCGGGGCCGTCTTGGAGGAGCTGGCCACGTACGGCACCCCGACCATCAAACGGGCCTACGGGGACTGGACCACCAACCAGCTCAGCGGCTGGAAGAACGAGCTGAACCGGCTGGCCATCCAGCCCACCCAGCAGTTCTCCTACACCGTGGGCAAGAACTCCACGGACTCGGCCCTCATCATCGACGCCATGGACCTGCTCTGGATGGGCAACGTCGAGGCGTTCGCCATCGTCTCCTCCGATTCGGACTTCACCCGGCTGGCCACCCGGCTACGCGAATCCGGCAAACGCGTCATCGGCCTCGGCGAGCGCAAGACCCCGGAGTCCCTGCGCAATGCCGTGGACCAGTTCATCTACCTGGAGCTGATCGGGGGTGCCCCGGAGGAGGACTCCGCTCCGTCCCGGCGGGCCACTCGCCGGGGCCGCCGGGGCGGCGCCGCGAACGACAACGACACCGATGCCGCCGATGGAACTGCCGACGGTCCAGTCGTCGTCGACACACCCACCGCACCTGATGCCCTCGACGAGGACCGCGCGCGGATCAACCTGGAGAGCGCCCTGGCCAAGGCCATCAACGCCACCAGCGGCGACGACGGTTGGGCCTCCCTGAGCCGCGTCGGACAGTACCTGAGCCGCACCCACGTGGACTTCGACCCCCGTGACTTCGGCCATCAGAAGCTGAGCACCCTGGTGTCCGAACAGCCCTACCTCGAGCACCGCACGTCCGACTCCCGCATGCAGGTCCGCCTCAAGCAAGGCAGGAACCGGATGTGACCGTCCCGGGTCGGTTACCCGCCGGTATTCCACGCTACCCTCAAGGGCATGCCTGTATCCCCCGTCACACCTCGGCCCGGCGCAGGCCACCGCCTGGCCGAGCTGATCCGTCTCCGCACCGTCTCCGCCCTGCACGGTGAGCCGGACCAGCCTGCCGTCGCCGCGGATTTCGAGGCGTTCCCGCAACTCCTGGCCCGGCTCTACCCACTCGTCCACCAACGGCTGGATCACGAGATCGTGGATTCCACCGGGTTGCTGTTCCGCTGGCGGGGTGCCCGAGCCGCAGACCCCCTGGTCCTCATGGCGCATTGGGACGTGGTCCCGGCACCCGCGGACCTGGCCGAGTGGACTGCCGTCGGTTGGGCCACGGACCCATTCGCCGGCACGGAGGACCACGTATCCGGCGAACCGGTGGTGAGGGGCCGTGGCGCCCTCGACGACAAGGGCCCGCTCGTGGCCGTCCTGGAGGCGGTGGAGAACCTCCTGGCCGCCGGATTCGCCCCGGATCACGATGTCTGGCTGGTCTTCGGCGGAGACGAGGAGGTCGGCGGACGCAACGCGGCGGCCATCTCGGACCTGCTCCGCGAGCGCCTGCGAGAGGAACAGGGCCAGGACGCCGAACCGTGGCTCGTCCTCGACGAGGGCGGCGCGGTGGTCCCCGCGCCGCTGTCCTTCGTCCAGGGCACGTGTGCCATGGTGGGCCTCGCCGAGAAGGGCCAGGCCCAGTTGCGGCTCACCGTCTCCGGCGCCGGCGGCCACGCCTCCTCCCCGCCCTCCGGATCCCCCATCCCGCGCCTGGCCCGCGCCCTGCGCCGGCTGGAGCGGCGGCCCTTCCCAGCCCGGCTGACCGGCACGACGTCGGCCATGCTCAGCGCGCTCGCTCCTCTCGCCTCCGGGGCGGCGGGCCGCGCCCTGCCGTGGGTTCTCCGCTCCGGGACCGTGGCAGCCAGGGCGCTGGGCGCGATGGGCGGCGAGGCGGCCGCCATGGTGCGCACCACCGTGGCCCAGACGAGGCTGGAGGCCGGGACAGCGAACAATGTGCTGCCCTCCACGGCCAGCGCCACCCTGGACTGCCGGATCGTACCCGGGGAGACCGTGGCGGGGGTCCGTGACGGCATCGTCCACCGCATCGCCGATCCCGGCGTCAAGGTCGAGCTCCTCCACGGCCAGGACCCCTCCGGCGAGTCCCCGGCGACGGGTGACCGGTTCGCGGCTCTGGAGGCCGCCGTCGGGACCTCGTGGCCGGATGCGACGACCGTGCCCTACCTGTTGATGGCCGCCACCGACTCCCGGCATTTCCACGCCTGGTGCCGCCACGTCTACCGGTTCGCCCCACTGTGGATGGACGACGCTCAACGGGCGTCCATCCATGGGGAGAACGAGTGGGTGTCCGTGGCCTCGCTGGAGCGGGGTGAGCGCTTCCACCGTGACCTCATCACCGGCCGGGGTGGCCGTTACCACGACTCCGCCGTGACGGCCCGCGACGCCATGACGGCTCCCGGCGGCCAGGGGTGAAGGCGGCCCTCCGGCGGCGCCGGCGGGGTGGTGGTGCCCTCCTCTTCGGCGGGCTGGCCTCCATCGTGGGCTTCCTCGCCTTCGTCGAGTTCACGTCCGGGGTGCTGCAGGGGTACTACACGCCCCTGCTGACGGACATCGCCCGGCACCTCGGGGTGAACGACGCGGACGTGAACTGGCTGGAGGGCTCCCAGCTGATGCTGTCCGCCCTCGTGGTGCCGTTGCTCTCCAAGCTCGGAGACCAGGTGGGCCACCGGAAGGTGCTGATCTGGTCCACTGCCGTGACCCTGGCCGCATCGATCGCGCTCGTGGTGGCGCCCGTGTTCTGGGTCTTCCTGATCGCGTGGGCCTTCCAGGGGTTCTATGTGGTGTGGCTGCCGTTGGAGATCGCCCTGATCTATGTTCGGACCGCGGCACGGGAGGAGGCCACAGCCGCAGCACTGGGGCCTGATGACCCGCGGTCTGATGAGCCGGGGCCGGCAGCGTTGACGCGGCGGGCCGCCGCCGTGCTGGTCGGGGCCCTGGAGGTCGGGGCCATCGCCGGAGCGCTGGCCGCCGGCGCCCTGGTGGACACCATGGACGTCCAGGCCGTGCTGGCGGTCCCGGCCGTCGTGGTGGGACTGTGCCTGGTGGCCATCATCCTCGGGGTCGAGGAGACGCCCGGGGCCTCGCTGGCGAACTTCCGCCGCCGGGATTTCGACATGTCCGGGCTGCTCTGGGTCACGGTGGCACTCGTGCTGATCATGGGGTCACTGTTCGTCCTGCGGGGAGCGGGCCTCGCACCGGACCGCCCCGGGTTCTGGCTCTCGGCGCTGATGCTCGTGGCCGGCGCCCTCGCACTGGTGAAATTCGTCCGGGTCGAGCGGGAACATCCCGATCCCCTGATCGACATCCGCATGTTCACCGACCCCGCCCTGTGGCCGGTCTTCGCCACCGCGGGCCTGTTCGGGGTCTCGGTCCTCGGTGCCCAGGCCCCGCTGTCCACGTTCGCCCGGACCGACCCCGAGATCTACGGCTATGGACTGGGGACCACGGGTTTCCAGACCTCCCTCATCATCGGCACCTATCTCATCGCCATGGTGGCCGGGGCCAGCCTGCTGCCGGTGGCCTCGCGGTGGACGAGCCCGAGGCTGGCCCTGTTGTCCGCCACCTTGTGCGTGGCGGTCGGATTCGGCCTGTTCCTGCCGTTCCATGACCAGATCGGCCAGGTGGTAGCGAACATGGTGGTGGTGGGCCTCGGTTCCGGCGCCCTGGTGGCGTCCTTGCCGGCGGCGGCCGCCTCGGCCGCCCCGCGGGAGCAGACCGGCGTGGCCACGGGACTGACCAACTCGGTCAAGACCGTGGGCGGCGCGGTGGCCTCCTGCATCTTCGGGCTGGCGCTGGCCACCACCGCCGCGGCGGGGATTCCGGGCCCCGAGGCCGTTCCGGAGATCACGGGAGCTCCCGACGTCGGCACGGCCGGTTCGTTCTCCGGTTACCTCACCGTGTGGATCGTCTGCTCGGCCACCGCCTTGGCGGCCGCGGTCCTGTTGCTGTTCGTTCCGAAGAAGGCGTTCCAGTAATCTCCAGCCATGGTGGCGGCGTCACCGGCAGCGGGTCGGATGATCCCGTGAGCTAGACGCGATGGCCGGGGCCCAACGCGGCCAGGACCCCGAGGGCGTCCGGGCTCGGTGCGGTGGCGGCCAGGTCCAGGGACTCCTCAGCGGCTGCCCGGGCCGTGGGCTGGCCGAGGGCGATGAAGCGGGTACCGGCCGGGACGGCGGTGCCGCGGCGCCGGACCAGCTCCCGCACCGCACTCGGACTCGTCAGCACGACGTCGGCCCCAGGCACATCGTCGACAGTCGCCAGGGCATCCACGGACGCCGCGCCATCACCCGCCAGCCCGGCCAGCAGCCGCCGCTCCGTGGCCGCGGGGTAGGGCACGGTGCGGTAGGCCTGCACGTGGTGGACCTCCCAGCCGCGTTCGGCCAGGCCCTCTGCGACCTCGTCCGTGGCGAGCGCGGACTGTGGCAACAACAGGACCCGGCGGGCAGTCTCACCCGGCGGCGGAAACTGCGCGAGGATCCCGGCGGCGGAGGCGTCCCCCTCCGGCATCCAGGGGGCCTCGGTGCAGCCGGCCTCGGCCAGGACGCGGGCGGTCCCCCGGCCGGTGACGGCCACCCGGATGCCGGCAGCCACCCGTCCGTCCCAGCCGGCACGGGTCAGGGCCCGGACGGAGTTCGGGCTGGTGAGGACCAACCACGCCGGGACGGGTGCCGTCCGCTCATCAGGGGTGATGTCCCGGACGAGACCACGGAGCCCCGCCAGATCCTCCGGCAACGCGAAGTCGGTCAGAGGCAGGAAGGCGACCCGGTAGCCGGCCTCGGCCAGACCGGTCTCGACCGCCCCGGCCTGGGCCGGCTGGCGGGTCATGATCACGGGACGACCGGCAGCCACCGGCATCAGATGGTCACTGCGGGGCAGGCAGCAGGTCGGCGCCGCCGGCCAGCATGGCCTCCGCCACGTCGATGCCGAGCTGGCGGGCCAGTCCGAGCGTCTCGGTGTCGGCGGAGCCGTCCTCGAGGCGGACGCGGACGGCCGGCAGGTCCACGGAGGCGTGCTCACGCAGCAGGCGGCTGCCATCGGTGGCGGCCACCACGGCGTCCATCACGAGTCGGGCCGGTTCCTTCTCCACCCGGGCGAGGGCTCCGATCGGTGCCGCACATCCGGCCTCGAGCCGCTCCAGCAGGGCGCGCTCTGCGGTGACCTGCAAACGGGTGACGGCGTCGTCGTACCCGGCCAGGGCCTGCGCCACCGGATGGGTGGACCCGGCGCCGGTCACCGCCGTCTCCGGGCGGCACTCCACGGCCAGGGCGCCCTGCCCCGGGGCCGGCATCATGACGGTCGGGGCGAGGCGTTCGGTGATCGCCCAGTCGAAGCCGATCCGGTCGAGTCCGGCGCAGGCCAGGATCACGGCGTCCAGATCGCCGCGCGGGGAGCCGGCAGCCGCAGGGGCGTGATCATCGTGCTGTTCCAGCCCCGGAACCCGCGCGAGGCGGGTCTGCACATTGCCGCGGATGTCCACGACGTCCAGGTCCGGGCGCACGGCCTTGAGCTGGGCGACCCGCCGGGGCGAGCCGGTGCCGACCTTCGCCCCCTGCGGCAACTCGGACAGCCGCAGGCCGTCCCGGGCGCACAGGGCGTCACGGACGTCCACCCGTTTCGGGATGGACGCGATGACCAGGCCCTCCGGCTGGACGGAGGGCAGGTCCTTGAGGGAGTGCACCGCGAGGTCGACCTTCGCATCCAGCACCGCGGCGCGCAGGGCCGAGGCGAAGACACCGGTGCCGCCGAGCGAGGCCAGGGAGCCCGTGGTCACGTCCCCCTCGGTGCGGATGATCTCCAGTTCGGCGTCGAGCCCGGACAGGCCGGCCAGGGCTTCCGCCACCGTGGTCGTCTGGGTCCGGGCCAGGCGGGATCCGCGGGTGCCGATCGTGAAGGTACCGGTCATCGGGTCGGAACACCCACCTCGGAATCGAAGGCGGCCACCGTGGGGCGGACGGTGCCGTCCCGCATGACCTTGACGCAGCAGTTGGGCGCACACACGTCGTTCCACGCGCCGAAGCAGCCCACAGCGGCCCGGCCCTCTCGCCGGCCCAGGCGCTCCTCGACAATGTCGACAAGGCCGGAGACGAAGGCCGGATGCGTCCCGGGCGTCGGGGTGCGGCGGAAGGCCAGGCCGAGGTTCTCGGCGGTCTCCTTGGCCTCGGTGTCCAGGTCCCACATCACTTCCATGTGGTCGGACACGAAGCCCAGCGGCACCACGAGCACCCCGGCGAGCGGGCCGGCGTCGGACCCTTCGCCGTGGGTGGCGCGTTCGCCCCTCCGTTCGCCTTCGCGTTGGTTCTCATCCGCGCCGGCGGGCGCGGCCGCCAGTTGCTCGATCGCGTCATTGATGTCCGGCTCGAGCCACGGCACGTGCGGGGCACCGGAGCGGGACTGGTAGACCAGTGACCACTCGATGCCGGCGGCCTCGGGGACGCGCCGCAGGATCTCCTCGGCCACGTCCAGGTGCTGGGCCGAGTAGACGTCGGCACCGTTGCCCTCGCCGGGCGCCAGCCCGGTCTTCTCCTGGAGTTCCGCGGCCACCGGGCGGGGCCCGGCGGCCTCGGCATCCGAGGTCGGGATGGAGTGCGTGGCGAAGAAGATGTGCAGCCGGCCGTCTGCCCGGCCAGCGGCCGCCAGCTCGGCGCGGATCTCGGCCAGCCCGGCGCTCAGTCCCTCGGCGAACGGGGCCACGAATCCGGGGTGGTTGAAGTACTGGCGGATCTTGTCCGCCTCGAGCTTGCCCTCCAGGCCGGTGGACCGCAGGGCCATCCCCAGGTCCTCGCGGTATTGGCGGCAGGAGGAATAGCTGGAGTAGGCCGAAGTGGCCACGGTCAGCATCTTCCGGTGCCCGTCGGCGTAGATCTGCTCGAGGGTCTGGGGGATGTAGGGCTCCCAGTTGCGGTTGCCCCAGTAGACCGGCAGATCGATCCCGCGGGCGGCCAGCTCGGTCCGCAAGGCCTCCAGCAGGGCACGGTTCTGCTCGTTGATCGGGCTGATGCCGCCGTTGGCCCGGTAGTGGGTGGCCACCTCCTCGAGGCGTTCATCGGGGATGCCGCGGCCTGCGGTGACGTTGCGCAGGAACGGGATCACATCATCCTGCCCCTCGGGTCCGCCGAAGGAGGCCAGCAGGATGGAGTCGTAGTCCTTCGCGGCCATGGTGCCGTTCTCATCCACCCCGGCCAGGGGATCGAAGCCGGGATTCTGGGCGGTGTCCGTCATCAGGCCAGGACCTCTGCGATCTCGCTGGTGGTGATGTGGCGGCCCGTGTAGAAGGGCACCTCTTCGCGCACATGCAGGCGGGTCTCGTTGTTGCGCAGATGGCGCATCATGTCCACGAGGTTGTTCAGCTCCGGCGCCTCCAGGCCCAGCAGCCACTCCCAGTCGTTGAGGGCGAAGGCACTGGTGGTGTTGGCCCAGACCATGGGGAACTCGCGCCCCAGCATGCCGTGGTCCTTGAGCATCCGGCCACGCTCGGCCGGCTCCAGCAGGTACCAGTCGTAGGAGCGGACGAAGGGGTAGAAGCACAGCCACTTCAGCGGCTTGCGTCCCATGGCGAAGGCCGGGATGTGGTCCTTGGCGAACTCGGCCATCCGGTCCGAGCCCATGGCGGACAGCACGATGGTGGTGCCGGCCAGCAGCTCGGTGCGGCGCAGGGTGCGGATGGCGGCCTGCAGGTCCTCGGCCACGTGGCCGTACATCCAGACCATCAGGTCCGCGTCAGCGCGCATGCCGGAGACGTCATAGGTGCCGCGGACGGTGACACCCTTCTCTGCCAGCCCGGCGATGACCGCGTCGAACTGCTCCACAGCCCGCTTCCGCTCGGTCTCGGTATGGCCTCCGGCGCCGTTGCCGGCCGCGTTCCGCGCGAAGACGGTATAGGTGGTGAACCACTCGACCTTCTCGGCGTCGCCGGGGCTGTCTACTCCCTGCGTGCCGGCGTCTGCGTCGCCATGAGGCTGGTTCTCGGTCATCGTCACAACTCCTGTGGTGTCACCTAAGGTCTGGGTTCCGTACCCACCGCCGGTTTCTACAAGCGGTAGAACGAGCGGTCCCAGCCTACCCCTCCCGGCGGTGGGATGCCTCAGCCGGGTTCAGTCGGTTTCAGTCGGTCCGCGCGACCGGTGGCGGCGTCACGGCACGATCCGCCGGCGGGCATCGGCCACGATGGCGGCCAGTCCGGTCCCGGCCAGCCACGCCCCGACCGCGTCCAGCCCGGGCTGGTCCTCCAGCCACGTGCGCACCGACTCCACCCGGGTCCGGTGGTCCGTGGTGGCTGCGGGCAGGGCGGACTTCCACCGCACCACGAAGGAATCGACCAGCCCCGCGGCCACGTCCACCCCGGTGAGGGCGGTGGCATCCGCCAGGGCCCTGGCCCGCAGGTCCTCCTCCGGCGTGCGGTACCCCGGGGCGGCAGAATCGGGGGCGTCGGTCACCCGGCCGTAGGACAGGCGCAGCACGTGGCGGTGGCCGCCGAGCTCCTGCCGTGCCCAGTCCCACTTGGCGCTGACGTGGGTCAAAGCCTTGGCGCCCACCACGTCCGAGGAGACGGCCGGTGAGACCAGCAGACCGGTCCCCCGGGGGTTCGCGTCCAGTCCGGGCGCGTCCACCACCAAGGTCACGAGCGCGACGCCGGCCCCCTCCCGCGGGCGGTCCGCGGGGGACAGTGCCCCGCCGGAGACGGGGACGAGCAGGTCCCAGGCCCGGGGGCCGTCCGTGGCCACGACCACGCGATCCACCGTGACGGCCTCGGTGCCGTTCGCGCCGGCGGTCAGCTCCACCGTCCAACGGTGTCCACGTGCTGACCCGGACCCGCGCGCCAGCGTGACCGCGCGGGTGCCGGTCAGCACGCGGGCACCCGCACGGAGCACGTCCTCGGCGAGCGCAGCGGTCAGGGTGTGCATGCCCCCGCGCAGGGAGGCGACCACGGCTCCCGGCGGGGCGGCGGCGCGTCGGGCGGCCACGGCGCGGGCCAGTGAACCCTCGGCGACCAGGGCCTCCAGCAGGCCCGGCGCCACGGTGCGCAGGTCCAGGGTGTCCGGGTCCGCCGAGTGCACCCCGGCGACCACGGGCGCCACCAGGGTCTGCAGCACGCCCTCCCCCATGCGGTCCCGGACCACGGCGCCGACGGTGACCGGGGTCCCCTCCTCGACGGCCCGGCGCCAGGTGTCCAGTGAAGGCGGCGCGGGCCTCGAGTGTGTGCCAGACGTCGCATCCGCTGAACGGACCAGCGAGTCCTCGAGGTCCCGGCGGGCCCGCTCCAGGGCGTCGGCGCCGAGCGCCTCGGCGACCTCGGGAGCATCCAGGTCACCCGGGATCCCCAGGATCCCCAGGCGTGGTGCGGGCACGGCCCGGTGGTCCTGTCCCGGTCCGGACGGCGGCAGATACAGCCACGAACCGCCCGGGTGGGGCGCGACGACGGCCTTCCCCAGTCCCAGCTCATCCACCAGGTCGCGCACGGCCGGGGTGCGGACGGCGAAGGACTCCGCACCGGCGTCGAGGGTGAGTTCTCGGCCCCCCGGCAACGCCACCGTCCGCGGCGCCACGCAACCGCCGAGGGAATCGCCGGCTTCCACTAGGGTGACCTCGTATCCCGCGCGCACCAGTTCCCAGGCCGAGAGCAGCCCGGACACTCCCCCACCGACCACGAGGGCGGTGGGAGTGGCTGCCGGCCGGGAGGTCACGGCTGGATCGAGTGGATCAGGTCGACGATCCGGGTCAGGACCGTTGGGTCAGTGGTGGGCGGGACGCCGTGGCCGAGGTTGACCACATGCCCCGGGGCCACGCGACCTGCCTCGACGACCTCGCGGACGTGGGCTTCGAGCACCTCCCAGGGGGCGGACAACAGGGCCGGGTCGATGTTGCCCTGCAGCGGGACGGTGCCGCGCCCGTCGGGGCCCGGCGTGGCACCCAGGCGGCGGTGTGCCTCGCCGAGCGGCAACCGATAGTCGACGCCCATGACGGAGGCTCCGGCGTCGCGCATGGCCGGGAGGATCTCGGAGGTGCCGGTCCCGAAGTGCACGAGCGGCACCGGCTGGCCGCTACCGTCCTCCAGGTCGCGGACGTGGGAGAAGGCCTCGGCCGAGTGCGGCTGGACGTACTGCTGGTAGTCGGCCAGGGACAGGGACCCCGCCCAGGAGTCGAAGAGCTGTCCGGCGGAGGCGCCGGCCTCGATCTGCGCACGGAGGAAGGCGCCGGCAGTGTTGGCGGCCCACGTGGCCAGGGCGTTCCAGGTCTCGGGATCCGCGTGCATCATGGTGCGCGGACCGAGGTGGTCGCGGGACGGGCCGCCCTCCACCATGTAGGCGGCCACGGTGAACGGTGCACCGGCGAAGCCGATCAGCGGGGTGCTGCCCAACTCGGCCACCGTCAGGCGCACGGCCTCCCGGATCGGTTCGAGGGACTCGTCCGTCAGTTCGGGCAGGGCCGCCACATCGGCGGCGGTGCGCACGGCCCGGCCGAGCACGGGGCCGGTGCCGGGGACGATGTCCACATCGACGCCGGCCAGGCGGAGCGGGACGACGATGTCGGAGAAGAAGATGGCGGCATCGACATCATGCCGGCGCACGGGCTGCAGGGTGATCTCGGAGGCCAGCTCCGGCTTCAGGCATGACTCGAGCATGCCGATGCCCTGACGCACCTCCCGGTATTCGGGCAGTGATCGGCCGGCCTGCCGCATGAACCACACCGGGGTGCGGGAGGGGGTGCCGCCGCGGAAGGCGGTGACCAGGGGCGATCCGGCGGTGGATCGAGCCGGGTCGGTGGTGGCCAGCGGATGGTCGGCAGGCAAGGGGGTGCCGGTCAGGGGTTCGGACATGACCGACATTGTCCCATTTTCCTTCTGCAGTGGTGAATCGAGGGTGGATCGCGGAGGGATCGAGAGGGCGCCGTGGTGATGAACACAGGGTGCCCTTCTTCGACCCGACTGCCCGAAGGGATTAGAATCGGTGCATTGTGGCTTTGTTTTCCCTGGTTGCCTCGCACACCGACCTTGACCTCGACACGGTGGCGCAGCTGAGCAACGGCACCGGCGAGGTCGCTTCTGTCATCCCCGAATCCTCCGTCAGCGGTGCGGTCGTGCTGGCCACCTGCAACCGGGTGGAGATCTACGCCGAGGCCCCGGATGACCGGTCAGTCGAGCAGGCCCGCGCCGAGCTGCTGGAGGCCGTGACCCGTGGCTCCGGTCTGGCTCCGGCCACGGTGGAATCCTCCTTCAAGGTCCTGACCGGTGACTCCGCCGTGCGCCACCTGTTCGAGGTGGGCTCCGGCCTGAAGTCGGCCGTGGTGGGTGAACGCGAGATCGCCGGACAGGTGCGCCGCGCGCTGGGCACCGCCCAGGAGACGGGGACCGCCACCGGCACCCTCGTCAAGCTCTTCGAATCGGCCACCCGCACCGCCAAGGACGTCGGCACGCGGACCGCGCTCGGATCGGCAGGCCGCTCCATCGTCTCCGTGGCACTCGACCTGACGGCAGACCTGCATGCGGGGGTCTCCGACGCCGAGACCCGCGCCTTCTGGGAGCAGGCCAACATCCTGGTGATCGGCACCGGATCCTACGCCGGCACCACCCTGGCCCAGCTGGCAGACCGCGGCGCCGCCCACGTGGGCGTGCACTCCGCCTCCGGCCGGGCGGAGGCCTTCGTGGCCGACCGCGGCGGATGGGCCATGGCCCTCGGCGGCGAGAAGATCCACGGTGCGATCGCCGAGGCGGACGTCCTGATCGGCTGCTCCGGTGGTGATCGGCGGCTGGAGGCGGAAACCCTGCGTCGGCTCCGCGAGGGCGTCGAGTCCCGGCTGACCGTGTTGGACCTGGCACTCAGCCACGACTTCGATCCGGCCATCGCCGACCTGCCGGGAGTGGACCTGATCACCCTGGAATCGGTGAAGATGGCCGCCCCGGAGGGGCAGCAGGAGTCGCTCGTGGAGGCCTCCCGGCTGGTGGACGGCGCGGTGGCCGGGTACGTGCAGGAACGCAAGTCCCGCAGCGCCAACGAGGCCATCGTCGCCCTGCGCAAGCACACCCAGCAGGTGCTGGAGTCTGAGATGGAGCGGGTCCGGGGCAAGCACGGCTGCACCGCCGCGGCCGAAGAGGTGGAGTTCGCCCTGCGCCGCATGGTCCGCCAGATGCTCCACGAGCCCACGATCCGGGCCAAGGAGATGGCGGCCGAGGGGCGTCTCGAGGAGTACGAGCACGCCCTGAGCGTCCTGTTCGGCCTGGAGGTCTCCGCACCCGTGGCGCCGGCCGGCCTCGAATCCTGCCCGGCCGACGTCGCACCGGACGCCACGGTCGGAGCGGTGAAGCCGGCCGCCGGGACACTGGAGCCGGCCGCCGAGGCGGCCCGCATCGCCTGATGGGGCTACCGGCCGGTAGACTGGCCTGCACCGTCTGCACCTGACGAGTCATTCCAGAAAGGCATCACCGTGAGCACCTCCCCCGTGCGCCAGTCGAGGTTGCCCCGCGAAGAGCGCCGCAAACAGTTGCTCGATGCCGCCCGGCAGGTCTTCGTCGACCATGGGTTCCACGCGACCTCGATGGACGATATCGCCGTGGCCGCCGCCGTCTCCAAGCCGGTGCTGTATCAGCACTTCCCCGGCAAGCACGAGCTCTTCCTCGACCTCATGGACACCCAGGTCGACCTGCTGGGGTCCGCCATCACCGCCGCACTGGAGTCCACGACGGACAACAAGGCCCGCGTGCAGGCCACGATCCACGCCTATTTCCAGTTCGTGGACAGCCCGGACCGGGCCTATCGCCTGCTGTTCGACTCGGGGCTGAACAACGACCCGGACGTCGCCCTGCGGATGGAGGGCCTGGACCACCGGTTCGCCGCCGACATCGCCGAGGTCATCGCCGCCGACACCACACTCTCCCGCGAGGAGGCGCTGCTGCTGGGCCACGGCCTGGCCGGACTGGTGAAGTCCTCCGCTCGGCACTGGGCCGGACGGGCCGGCGACGCTTCGCGGCCGGGCCTGGAAACGGCGGCCGACCTGGCCTTCCGCCTTGCCTGGCGCGGCATCAGCCGTTTCCCCAAGGAACGCTGACAATCCGCTGCCGGACGGGTCACGGGCGGACAGGTTACAGACCGTTACGCCCGTGGCCGAAGTCGGCTCGGCCCCACCGCACAGCGGCCGGTGATCCTCTAGTCTGCTGTCGGACCAGTATTCGCCGGACCACGGAACCCCGTGGGCCCCGGCCCCCGTGACCAGAAGGAGACAGGCATGGAAATCCGCATTGGTGTTCAGAACGTGGCCCGCGAAGTCGTCATCGAGTCGGACGCCACCAACGAGGACGTCGCCCGCCTGGTGTCCGATGCGCTGTCCGATGGCGGCACTCTGCGCCTGAAGGACACCAAGGGCCGCCTGGTTCTGGTTCCCTCGGCCATCATCGGCTACGTCGAGATCGGCACCGAGACCCCGCGTCCGGTCGGCTTCGTCCCGACCCCGGGTTCCTGACTCCCGGCACCTTCTCGGCCAACTCCACCGCCGCCGGATAGGGTGAGCCCGTGGCCCACCACCATCTGGATCTCGCCCGTTCCGCCGGCCAGACCGAGCTGGCCAGCCGCTTGGCCGCCCTGCGGGAGGAGTTCTCGCTGCCCGCCGCTTTCCCACCAGAGGTGCTGGCGGAGGCCGAGCAGGCCGCGGCGAGCGCCGTGGACCTCCTTCCGGTCAACGACCGGACGGACCTGCCGTTGCTCACCATCGACCCGCCGGGCTCCACGGACCTGGACCAGGCCGTCCACCTGCAGCGCGGGTCTGGCGGCCACGATGACGGATTCACCGTCCACTACGCGATCGCCGATGTCCCGGCGTTCATCGCTCCCGGGGGCGCACTGGACGCCGAGACCCTGCGCCGAGGACAGACGGTCTACCTCCCGGACGGGCGGATTCCACTGCACCCGGAGGTCATCAGCGAGGGCACCGGGTCCTTGCTGCCCGGCGTGGACCGCGGCGCGTACCTGTGGACGTTCGGCCTGGACCGAACCGGTGCCGTGGTCTCCACCACGGTGGAGCGTGCCCGGGTGCGCAGCCGGGAACAGCTCACCTACCAGGAGGCACAGCGCCGGATCGACGCCGGTGCTGATCCCGGCTCCACGCTGGCCCTGCTCAAGGAGGTCGGGCTCCTGCGGGCCCGGCTGGAGACCGACCGCGGCGGAGCGAGCCTGCGCCTGCCCGAGCAGGAGATCACGGCCACGGATCATGGCTACGAGATCCTGACCGCCCCTCCGCTGGAGGTGGAGGACTGGAATGCCCAGATCTCACTGATGACCGGGATCGCCGCGGCGCACATCATGCTCGAGGGCGGCGTGGGCATCCTGCGCACCATGCCGCCGGCAGACCCGGATGCGGAGTCGACGTTCCGGGCCCGGACGCGGGCCCTCGGACATCCGTGGCCACAGGACCAGCCGTACGGCGAATACCTGCGGGAACTGGACATCACGCGACCACAGGAGTTGGCCATCATGCACGCGGCCACCTCCTTGTTCCGGGGTGCCGGATACACCGCCTTCGACGGCGACACGCCCGAGGTGACCGTCCAGGCCGCGATCGCGTCCCCCTACGCCCACGCCACCGCGCCCCTGCGGCGGTTGGTGGACCGGTTCGTCCTGGCCACCTGCCTGGCCCTGGAGAACGGCGAGGACGTGCCCCAGGGTGTCCGCGGCCTACTGCCGAGCCTGCCCGCGGCCATGAAGGACTCATCACTCGTGGCGTCCCGGGCCACCAATGCCGCCTTGGACCTGGTCGAGGCGGCGTCCCTGCACGGGAGGGAGGGCCAGGTGTTCGACGCCGTGGTCATCTCCGCGCCGAGCCCCGAGCAGACGGAGAAGGCCCGCAGTCAGGGGCGTCTGCCCTGGGGCGAGATCCAGGTGGAACAGCCTCCGGTCTTGGCCCGCTTCGAGGGCCAGGCCGAGGCCGGACAGCGCATCCGGGCGGTGCTCGTCACCGCGGACATGGCCACCCGCACCGTGCTGTTCCGGGTGGCCGGCCAGACTCCCCCGCCCCGGCCCGCGGAGGTCCCGGGCGGGGCCCTCGCACCGGAAGATCACGCGGACCCGGTAGACTGGCCGCATCAAGGATGACCGATCGCATTGTTCATCTGCGTTCACCTTCGTGATTTGACTCTCCGGATCCGGCACGCGCCCCTGAAGGGCCAGCCCGAATCCAGGGCCCATCCCCTCGATGCCGGCCTTGCACCTCCCGCGATCGGCTCCACCATGGACGCACGGCGTCCGGCCGATCCGCGCCGCCCCGCAGCTAGCCGAGCTAGCCGGAGCCAGGCGCCGGAGTGCACTGGAACCAGTGCCATCGCGCCGAGCCGCCCTGCCTGAAAGACGGGACCGAATTTCCCCATGACTCCTGAACAGAAGATCGCAGCGGACAACGACATCGACACCGAGGACCTGGCCACCTCTGAGATCGAGACGATCGAGGTGGAGGACTCCATCGACATCGTCGAGGCCAACGAGCCCGTGGCGGAGAAGACCTTCGCGGACTTCAAGGTCCGCTCGGACATGGTCGAGGCCCTCGCCGAGAAGGGCATCACGCACCCCTTCCCCATCCAGGCCATGACCCTCCCGGTGGCCCTGGGCGGGCATGACATCATCGGCCAGGCCAAGACCGGCACGGGCAAGACCCTCGGCTTCGGCTTGCCGGCCCTGCAGCGCGTGGTGGGCCCGGGCGAGCCCGGCTTCGACCAGCTCGATTCCCCCGGCGCTCCGCAGGCGTTGATCGTGGCACCGACCCGTGAGCTGGCCAACCAGGTCGCCCAGGACATCACGACCGCCGCCTCCAAGCGTTCCGTACGCATCGCCACCATCTATGGCGGCCGTGCCTACGAGCCCCAGATCGAGGAGCTGCAGCGCGGGGTCGAGGTCGTCGTCGGCACCCCCGGCCGCCTCATCGACCTGATGCGCCAGCGTCACCTGAACCTCAAGCTCGTGAAGATCGTGGTGCTGGACGAGGCCGACGAGATGCTGGACCTGGGCTTTCTGCCGGATGTGGAGACGCTGCTCTCCGCCGTCCCGGAGGTCCGCCAGACCATGCTCTTCTCGGCCACCATGCCCGGTCCCGTGGTCGCCATGGCCCGCCGGTACATGACGCAGCCGACCCACATCCGCGCCGCTGACCCCGACGACGAGGGCATCACCAAGAAGGACATCCGCCAGCTGGTCTACCGCGCCCACCACATGGACAAGGACGAGCTCGTCGCCCGCGTCCTACGCGCCGAGGGCCGCGGCAAGACCATCATCTTCACCCGCACCAAGCGCACCGCCGCGCGCGTCTCGGACGAACTGGTCAAGCGCGGCTTCGCCGCCGGCGCCATCCACGGCGACCTCGGACAGGGTGCCCGCGAGCAGGCCCTGCGTGCCTTCCGCGGGGACAAGGTGGACGTACTGGTGGCCACCGACGTGGCCGCCCGCGGCATCGACGTGGACGATGTCACCCACGTGATCAACTTCCAGTGCCCCGAGGACGAGAAGACCTACCTGCACCGTGTGGGCCGCACCGGCCGCGCCGGCAACAAGGGCACCGCCGTCACCCTGGTCGACTGGGAGGACATGCCGCGCTGGGGGCTGATCAACAAGGCCCTCGGACTGGACGTCCCCGAGCCGCCGGAGACCTATTCGTCCTCGAAGCACTTCTTCGAGGACCTGAACATCCCGAAGGGCACCAAGGGCCGCCTGCCCCGGGACCAGCGCACCAAGCCGGGCCTGGACGGGGAGACGCTCGAGGACCTCGGCGGTCCGGGCGCGAAGTCGGACAGCCGCGGCGACCGTGGCGGCCGAGGCCGTGGTGACCGCGAGGGCGGGCGCGACGGCGGTCGGTCCCGGCGCGGTGGACGTGGCGGCCGTGACGGCGGCCGTGAGGGTGGCCGGGGCCGCGGACGCTCCGGCGAGGCCCGCGAGCGTTCAGGCGAGGGCCGCGAGCGCTCCGGCGAAGACCGCGAGGGCCGCAGCGGGCGCGCCCCGCGCGAGGGTGACTCGGGTGAGACGCGTTCCGCGGGTGCGGGCCGGCGTCGTGGTACCACCGACGCATCCGGTGCAGCCTCCGAGGGTGGCGCCACGCGCAGCCGCTCGCGGAGCCGGTCCCGCACGCGCCGTAAGAACGGCAACGTGGTGCAGGGCGGCGCGGGTGGCGAGGCCACCGGCGGTCAGGCACCCTCCGGCGAGTGACCGGCGCTCGACCGTGCCCTTGTCCCCGTTCGCCGTCACCACAGCACCGTGGCCGGCCCCGGCACCGTGACCGCTGTGGATGAGTTCCGGCCGGACGGCCCCAACCTGGTGGTGGGGGCGGAGAACCTCGGGTTCCTGCCCTCACTGCCGGACGGGGCCTTCACCCTCGTCTACCTGGATCCGCCGTTCAACACGGGGCGGACCCAACGGCGCCAGCAGATGTCGATGGTCCGTGCCGCCGCGGAGGAATCGGACCGGGTCGGCTTCGGCGGGCAGAGCTACAGGACCATCAAGGGCGCCCTGGCCTCCTACGATGACGCCTTCGCCGACTACTGGGAGTTCCTCGAGCCCCGGTTGCGCGAGGCCTGGCGGCTCCTGTCCGATGACGGGACCCTCTACCTGCACCTGGACTACCGGGAGGTGCATTACGCCAAGGTCATGCTGGATGCGATCTTCGGCCGGGAGTGCTTCCTCAACGAGATCATCTGGGCCTACGACTTCGGCGGCCGGTCCAAGAGGAGGTGGCCGAGCAAGCATGACACGATCCTGGTCTACGTCAAGGACCCCGACGGCTACTGGTTCGACTCCGAGGAGGTCGATCGGGAGCCGTACATGGCACCCGGGCTCGTGACCCCGGAGAAGGTCGCCCGCGGCAAGCTTCCCACTGACGTCTGGTGGCACACGATCGTCTCCCCCACCGGCAAGGAGAAGACCGGCTATCCGACCCAGAAGCCGCTGGGCCTGCTCAAGCGGATGGTGGCGGCGTCCTCCCGCCGGGACGACTGGGTGCTCGACTTCTTCGCCGGCTCCGGCACGCTCGGGGCCGCCGCAGCCGCACTCCAGCGGCGCTTCGTGCTCGTAGACCAGAACCCCGAGGCTCTCGAGGTCATGCGCCGCCGGCTGGCTGAGCACCTCTGAGCACCTCTGAGCACCTCCGAGCACCGTGAGCCTGTCAGAATGGCACGATGGCCGATCCTGACGCGTTCCAGCCCACCCGCCGGAGCCTCCAGCTGAGTGTGAGCGGTGAGCAGGTCCGCATCCTTCCGGACGAGCACGACGACGGGTGGGTGCTGGAGATCGGCGGGGCGGTCCAGTCCCATGTCGATCTGCACGACCCCACCCGGATCCGCTATGAGTACCTGCGCCGGGTGGCCAACGTCCTCGACGCCGGCTGGCCGGGCGACCGGCCCCTCCGCATCCTCCACCTGGGCGCGGGTGCGCTCACCCTGCCGCGGTATGTCCAGCTCGCGCGTCCCGGTTCCGTCCAGACGGTGGTGGACCTCGACCGCGAGTTGCCGACGCTGGTCTGCTCCGTCCTGCCCCTGCCGGAGGGGACGGACCTGACCGTGGTCATCGGAGATGCCCGCGCCGAGCTCGCCCGCCTGGAGGGCCAGGAGTTCGATGCCATCATCCTGGACATCTACACCGCGGTGGACGCCGCCGTGCATCTCACGGGCAGCGCGTTCTACGGTGAGCTGCTGGGACATCTGACGGAGTCCGGAGTGCTGCTGGTGAACATCGGAGATGACACAGGCCTGCGGTTCCTGGCGCGGCAGGCCCAGGCCTTGGAGGTCGCCGCCGCCGGAGCGGGCCTCACCGGCGCCTGGACCCTGGCCGACGCGACGATGCTGGACCGCCTGCAGGCCGGCAACGCGGTCCTGGCCGCCGGCAGCGCTCTCGATGGACAGGACCAGGCGGGCCTGCACACCCGGTTGCTGGCCGCCGGACCGCATCCGGCAGCGGTGCTGGTTCCAGAGCAGACGGCGGCCCTCGCGGCCCGGATCGGCTAGGTCACCGGGACCGCAACAATCACAACCACAGGCATAGGCACAGTCCGGGCCACGGCCGACGTCACGGCCGGATGACCTCCGTGCCCGTGGCCTGCTCCTCCAGCCGTGCGACCACCTCGTCGGGAGTCGTGTTCTCGCCGATCCGGTTGGGCTTGCCGGCTCCGTGGTAATCGGAGGAGCCGGTGATGATGAGGTCGTGCTCCAGGGCGAGGAGCCGCAGGGTACGCCGGGCCTCGTCCGGGTTGTCCCGGTGGAAGACCTCGACGCCGGCCAGACCGGCGTCGATCATCTCCCGGAACAGCTCCATGCCGATGACGCGGCCGCGCATGGACGCCATGGGGTGGGCGAAGACCGGCACGCCGCCGGCCTCGAGCACCAGCCGGACGGCGTCCACCGGGTCCGGGGCGTAGTGGCCCACGTAGTAGGGAGAGCGCGGGGTGAGGATCGAGGTGAAGGCGGCCGAGCGGTCCCGGATCACGCCTGCGGTGACCAGGGCGTCGGCGATGTGCGGTCGGCCGATCGTGGCGTCCGGGGTGGCGTGGGCCAGCACCATCTCCCACGTGATGGGATAGTCCTCCCCCAGCCGCCTGACCATGCGCTGTGCACGCATCAGCCGGGAGGTCCGGGCCCGGCCGACCTCCTCATTGAGTCCGGGCGCCAGCGGGTCGTGCAGGTAGGACAGCAGGTGCACGCTGATCCCGGTGTCCGAGACGCAGGAGACCTCCATGCCGGGGATGAACGTCAGGCCCGTCTCCACGGCCGCGTGGGAGGCCTCGGCCCAGCCGGCGGTGGTGTCATGGTCGGTCAGGGCCAGGCCGGTGAGGCCGGCTCTGGCAGCGGCCCGCACCACGTCGGCGGGCGGTTCGGTGCCATCCGAGATGTGGGAGTGCGTGTGCAGGTCGAACGGCATGACCCCCAGACTATCCAACGCTCCCGGGCTCGCGGGGAAGAATGCGGCGAGGAATGGAATGATGGAAACCATGAACGACGAAACGCCCCGGCCCACCGACCAGACCGCGCCAGCCGACCAGACCGGTGCCGCAGCCGACCAGCCCGTAGAAGACCGCGTGAACAACCGATCCCAGAAGCCGACCTCGGATGCGTTCAAGCGGTTCATGGGCTCGAACTGGGCCCCCGCCGAGACCACGCCGGTCCTGCCGGATGCCTCGGCCCCGTTCGCCGCCCGGCGCCGCAAGGCCCTGTCCGAGCAATTCGAGGGCGAGCGGCTCGTCATCCCGGCCGGTGCGCTCAAGGTCCGCTCCAATGACACCGATTACCGGTTCCGCGCCCACTCCGCCTTCGCCCACCTGACCGGCTTGGGCGTGGACCATGAGCCGGAGGCCACCCTCGTCCTGGAACCGGTGGATCACGGCGCCGGTGACCACGGCGGACACCACGAGGCCACCCTGTACTTCCGCCCCATGGCCGGCCGAGACTCCGAGGAGTTCTACTCCAACGCCCGCACCGGTGAGTTCTGGATCGGCACCCGACCGACTCTCGGCGGGATGCAGGCCCGCACCGGCATCCGCACCGCCGACCTGTCGGAGCTGGAGGTCGCCGTCACCAAGAATGCCGGCGCCGTGGAGATCGGCGGCGTCCGCATCCGCCTGCTGCGCGGCTCCGACCTGGACGTCGAGGCCCTCGTGGACACCTCCCGCATCAACACCGGGGTGGACCTGGAGTTCTCGGACGGCCTGGACGCCCAGCTCACGGAGTTCCTCTCCGAGCTGCGCCTGCTCAAAGACGGCTGGGAGATCGAGGAGTTGCGCGGCTCCGTGGCGGCCACCATCGCCGGCTTCGAGGACATCGTCCGCGTCTTGCCCGCCGCCCGCGGCCATGAACGCGGCGAGAGGATCGTGGAGGGCGCGTTCTTCTCCCGTGCGCGCCTCGAGGGCAACGACCTGGGCTATGACACCATCGCGGCCTCCGGCAACAACGCCACCGTGCTGCACTGGATTCGCAACAACGGCGAGGTGCGCTCCGGGGATCTGATCCTCGTGGACGCCGGCGTGGAGGCGGATTCCCTCTACACGGCCGACATCACCCGCACCCTGCCGGTCGACGGCACGTTCTCGCCGATCCAGCGCACCATCTACCAGGCCGTCCTCGATGCCGCCGACGCCGCCTTCGCCGCGGTGAAGCCCGGTCTGAGGTTCCGGGACATCCACACCACCGCCATGCAGGTGCTGGCCGAGCGACTGCACGATTGGGGCCTGCTGCCGGTCTCCGTGGACGAGGCACTCTCACCCGAGGGCCAGCAGCACCGCCGGTGGATGCCGCACGGCACCAGCCACCACCTGGGCCTGGACGTACACGACTGCGCGCAGGCCAAGCGCGAGCTCTACCTGGACGCCGAGATCGTCCCGGGCATGGTCTTCACGATCGAGCCCGGCTTGTACTTCAAGAACGAGGACCTGGCGGTGCCGGAGGAGTACCGCGGCATCGGCGTGCGCATCGAGGACGACATCTACGTCACGGACGAGGGCGCCGAGAACCTCTCCGCCGCCCTGCCGCGCACGCCCGATGATGTGGAGGCATGGATGGCCCGGCTCCTCGGCTGACGGGCGGTCGGCTGACGGACCCGTCTGATGCGTCAGTCGCGCCGCTCGGACTCGTTCTGAGCGGTGTCTGGCTGATCGGCCTCGGGCTGGTCCACGGCCGCCCGGCGTCCATAGGCAGGCCGCTCGAAGGTGCCCGGCTCGCTGGAGCCGGGTTCCCCGGGGCCGGTCTCGCCCGGTGCTGCGGTCGTGTTCTGGTTCTGGTTCTGGTTCTGGTTCTGGTCCTGTTCCGCGGACCCGGTGCCCGACGCCGGCCGGTCACCGCCCGCTGTCGGTGCGGCCTCCCCGTCGACGGGACGGCTGGGATCGGAACGGCGGCCGGAGCCACCGGCACGGCCGTTGCGGCCCGACGTCTGCTGGCCCTGCTGATGCTGCTGGCCGTAGGACGGTGCCTCGAAGGACGCCGCGGCCTGGCCGCCCGGAGCGTTCTTGGCGGCGTTCTCGCTGAGGATGCGTTCCTGGACGGCCTTCGCCTCGTCCTCCGGCAGCCGCACCCCGTATTGGGGGCGGCCATCCGGCAGGTCCGGGAAGGTGCCGTTGCGGGAGGGCGCCTCGGTCTCCGGTGCCGACGGCGCCGGTGCGGTGTCCGCGGAGTGGACGGCCGGCGTCGGGCCCTGATTGGCCGTGGGCTCCTGAGCGGGAGTCTGGCTGGCCGTCTGGCTGGCCGGAGGCTGTGGGGCGCCTGACTGGTTGGCCGGAGGCTGGGGCGCGGCGGACTGGTTCGCCGGCGGGGCGGGGGTGTGCGCTGCGGGCGTCGGGGCTTGGCCCGGGCGGCCCAGCAGTTGCTTGGCCTGAGGTGCGGTCTCGAACTCGCAGACCACGTCGAAGTTGGACGGGACCAGCTGTTGGACCGAGTTCACGCCACGGCCCTTGCGCATCGCGTGCCCGATCACGCCGAAGAGCACCCAGATGGCCACACCGAGACCCACTGTGTACAGGATCTGGAGCCCGGATCCCGCAGGGTCGATCAAGGTCATCAGGATCCCGAGCATCGCACCGAAGAAGGCACCCTGGAGGGCCGAGCGCAGGGCCACGGACGGGTAGGTCAGGCGGTTGCGGATCCGCTCGACGGTGCGCAGGTCGGTGCCGACGACCGATACGGTGCGGACGTCGAACTCCTGCTCGGCCAGTCGGTCCACGACCTTCCGGGCCTCGGCGTAGGTGGGGAAGGACCCCAGCACCTCACCGCGGGGCAGGCCGCTGACCGAGGGGTCGGAGGACGTGGGACCGAAGAGCATGGACATGGGCTCCATTGTGCCGGTCGTGCCGGTGCAGGTCATCACGGCACCGGGGTTCTCCGCCACCGGCGTAAGGAGACGTCAGAAACAACGGCCGGACGGCAGGGACCATGGCCCGGCCCGGCCGACTAGGCTGGATGGGTGAATGCCCCGAAGATCTTCGTCGCCCGCCTGCTGGGCCTGGACGTGTTCGACCCCCTGGGCGACCGTCTGGGCCGCATGCGTGACGCCGTCGTCATGGAGCGCGGACCGGGTCAGCCGCCGGTCGCCGTCGGGCTCGTCATCGAGGTTCCGGGCAAGAAGCGCGTGTTCGTGCCGATGACCCGGGTCACCTCCATGGGCGCCGGGCAGATCATCACCACCGGCCTGATCAACCTGCGCCGTTTCGAGCGGCGGGGCGCCGAGCTGATGGTCGCGGCCGACCTCTTCGACCGCCGCGTCACCCTCGCCGACGGTTCCGGGCAGGCCGTGCTGGAGGATGTGGGCCTGGAACAGCAGCGCAACGGTGACTGGCTGGTCAGCGACCTCTATGTCCGGCGGCATGCCGGCCGCAGCGCCTTCGGCCGGGTCCGGGGCGAGCATCTGCTGGTGGGGTGGGGCGAGGCCCGCTGGGCTGCCCGCGAGGAACCCCAGGGAGCGTCCAGCTTCGTGGCCGCCCACGAGGACCTCAAGGCCGCGGACCTCGCCGATGTCCTGCATGAGATGACCACGAAGCGCCGTGTCGAGGTGGCCACCGAGCTGCAGGACGGGCGCCTGGCGGACGTGCTCCAGGAGCTCCCGGACGACGACCAGGTGGAGATCATCTCCAATCTGGACATCGAGCGCGCCGCCGACGTACTCGAGGAGATGGACCCGGACGACGCCGCCGATCTCCTCCACGAGCTCTCGGATTCCCAGCAGGAACTGCTGCTGGAGCTGATGGAGCCCGAGGACGCGGACGACGTCCGCCGCCTGATGGAGTACGAGGAGAACACCGCCGGGTCGGTCATGACGCCCGTGCCCGTCATCATGCCGCCCGAGGCCACGGTGGCCGAGGCCCTGGCGAACATCCGCCAGCAGGAGTTCACCCCGGCCATGGCCTCACTGGTGATCGTGGCCCGCCCACCCCTGGAGACCCCCACAGGCCGCTACCTCGGTGTGGTGCACTTCCAGCGCCTGCTGCGGTATCCCCCGCCCGAGCCGCTGGGGAACATCCTGGACAAGGACCTCGAGCCGGTCTCCGACCTCATGCCCCTGCCGGCCGTGACCCGTGAACTGGCCACCTACAACCTGACCTGCATCCCGGTGGTCAACGAGCACCACCGGGTGGTCGGTGCCGTCACCGTGGATGACGTGCTGGACCACCTGCTGCCCGACGACTGGCGCAGCATGGACGATCCCGAGGAGGTGTCCTGATGGCGGACAAGAACCCCGAGACCACCGGCCCGCGCCGGACCGGCCTCGATACTCCGCTGGGCGCGCGAGGACGCCGCTGGCCCCGGCTGAGCCCCAACCCGGACGCGTTCGGCGAGGCCACGGAGGGCTTCGCCCGATTCATGGGAACACCCCAGTTCCTGCTGTGGATGACCATCTTCTGCGCCGTCTGGCTCGGCTGGAACACCTTCGCCCCGGAGATGTGGCGCTTCGACTCCGCCGCCATCGGCTTCACGGCCCTGACCCTGGTGTTGTCCCTGCAGGCCTCCTACGCCGCGCCCCTGCTGCTGCTGGCGCAGAACCGTCAGGACGACCGGGACAAGGTGTCCCTGCGTGAGGACCGCACCCGTGCCGAACGCAACCTCGCGGACACCGAGTACCTGACCCGCGAGCTGGCCGGCCTGCGCATCGCGCTGCAGGACGTGGCCACCCGTGACTTCGTCCGCTCAGAGATGCGCGACGCCGTCGCCGAGATCACCGAGGAACTCAAGGACGAGGTGCGAGAGAAGATGCGTGCCGAGATCCTGGCCGAGATGGACCAGAATCCCGACGCCGGCCAGGCGCCGAAGCCGTCCGGCTCCAGCCCCCGGAAACACAAGAAGAAGAAGAACCGGCCCAGCCGCGAGGCCCGCGAACGCATCGAGGGCGACGAGGACGGCCCCCAGACCACCACGTTGGCCATCATGGCCGCCGAGGAGGCAGACCAGCCTGCCTCGGCTGACCACGCCGACTCGCAGGACAACCCCAAGGACACCCCCTCCGTATGACCGACACCCCCGGCGCCCCCGGCACCTTCGACACAACGGGCACCTTCGACACCCCCGAATTGACCACGGACCTGGAACGGGCCGCGTGGGTCCGGCTCGGCTCGGTCCTGGACCCGGAGATCCGGCGCCCCGTCACCGAGCTGGGCATGGTTGCCTCGATCACCGAGTCAACCGAGTCACCCACCGGCGCAACCAGCACCGGCACCGGCACCGGCACCGGCCATCTCACCATCGGCATCCGCCTGACCATCGCCGGCTGCCCCCTCCGGGACACCATCACCCAGGACGTGGAGCGGGCCCTGGAGGGGCTGGACGGATGCACGGGCGTCGAGGTCGTCATGGCCGTCATGACCGCCGAGCAGCGGGCCTCGCTCAAGGAGCTGCTGACCGCGGGCCGCCCGAAGAACCAGTTCGAGAAGGGCTCGCTGGCCCGGGTCTACGCGGTCGCCTCCGGCAAGGGCGGCGTCGGCAAGTCCACCGTCACGGCGAACCTCGCCACCGCCCTGGCGGACCGCGGACTGTCCGTCGGGTTGGTGGACGCTGACATCCACGGCTTCTCCATCCCGGGCCTGCTCGGCACCACGGCCAAGCCGACCCGGGTGGACGAGATGATCCTGCCTCCGGTGGCCCAGGGCGTGAAGGTCATCTCAATCGGCATGTTCCTCGACGCCGACCGACCGGTCGCCTGGCGCGGACCCATGCTGCACCGAGCCCTCGAGCAGTTCGTCACGGACGTCTACTGGGGCGACCTCGACGTCCTCCTGGTCGACCTGCCGCCGGGCACCGGGGACATCGCGATCTCTGCCGCCCAGCTGCTGCCGACCTCCGAGCTGCTCATCGTCACCACGCCGCAACAGGCGGCGGCACAGGTCGCGGCCCGGGCGGGTGAGCTCGCGGAACAGACGGGCCAACAGGTCGCCGGTGTCATCGAGAACATGGCGGCCATGACGCTGCCGGACGGCACCGTCCTGGACCTCTTCGGCTCCGGCGGTGGCCAGACCGTCGCGGACCGGCTCACCGGGTCCCTCGATCATCCGGTGCCGCTGTTGGGGTCGGTCCCGCTGGACCCCCTGCTGCGCGAGGACGGCGACGGCGGCACCCCGGTGGTCCTGGAACATCCGGACTCCGCGGCGGGTACGGAGCTGCGGCGCATCGCGGGTTCCCTGGCCGTGCGACCGCGTGGTCTCTCCGGCCTGAAGCTGCCGGTCACACCGCGGGACTGATCGAGCCTCCTGCGCGTCCCGGCAGGGTCTCCCGCGCGTCCCGGTGACGTGGCGTCGGCCTACGTGGCGTCGACGTCGAAGGGCGCCGGATCGCGCGGAACAGCCGGCACAACGCCGGCCCCGTCCGGCTGACCGGCTGCGACTGCTGCATCTGCCGCGTCTGCTGCGTCAGCATCAGCATCGACACTGCCCGTGCCACCCACTCGTCCGGCGGAGTGGGGCGTCGAACGGCTGGAGGTCTTGCCGAAGAACAGGGCTCGGGGATCCATGTCCTTGAGGTCCTCGCGCAGCTCATCGCGCTGAGATCGCACGGTGTCGAGTTCACCCCGGAATCCGCTCCGTCCGCTCCGTCCCACCGCGTGGGATCCACCGGACGGGCCGGAGGCGCCGGCCGCGCCTGAACCTGCGGCATCCCCGTCCACGGGGTCGGCGAGGGCGTCCTTGATGATGCGGCGTGGGTCGTACTGACGGGGGTCGTACTTCTTCCAGTCGATCTCGTCGAAGTCGGTGCCCGTCTCTTCCCTGAACTGGGTCTTGGCGCCCTCGGCCATGCGCCGCAGGTTGCGGATCCATTCGGTGAGTTTCCGGGCGTACTCGGGGAGCTTCTCCGGTCCGAGGATGAGCACGGCCAGCAGGGCCAGGATGATCAGCTCAGCGCCGTTGATACCGAAGGTCACAAGTCCTCAGCCTACCCGAGCGGCAGGACGTCACCGGAGGTGGTCAGACGGCCCGTCCTGTGCTCGTGCGTCATCTGCCCGTGCTGAACGCTGCAGCGGTCATCGGGCGTCATCCTCGTGCTCGTCCATCCAGGGCAGGAGTCGCTCGAATCCTCGGGCCAGGCGTTCCGCAGGCCGTTCTTCGGGTGCCTCCCCCGCTTGGACACGGGACCGCTCCGAGATGACCACCAAGCTCATCACGCGCTCGGCCCGGTCCACCGGCAGGTCTGAATCTACGGTGTAGGAGGCGTTCGCGGTCTGCGCTGTGGCCGTCCACGTGCCGTCGCCCAGATCGAGGACGGACATCTCCACGCCGACGGGCAGTCTGCGGGTCTCGCCGGACGCGGCCACGGTGGCTGCCCAGGCGGCGGCGCGGGCGTCCCCGTTCGCCAGCGGACAGCCGGGGATCCCGGCGTCCTCGGCCAGCGAGCGGCACTCATGCAGTACCAGTGAGGCCTCCTCACCCTGGAGAGACATCACCACCTCGGCGGTCTCCTCCTCCACGGTCCAGCCGGTGGATTCGTGGCGCAGTCCCAGTCCGTTCAGCGAGGGGACGTTCCACCCCAGTCGCCGCAGGTCGGTGACCATCTCCGGGGTCAACGCCATGGTCCCGTCCAGGGCGACTCCGGCGGAGACCCTGCCCTCGGCCGGATGGACGGATCCCGACGGGGACGGGATGGAGGGGGCCAGCGCCGGGCCGCCGATGCCGGCCGGCGAGAGCACCGCGGGTCCGCTCGGGTCGTCGGTGGCGCCCGAGCCGGGGACGCCGGTCTCGGAGTCCGCGGCACCGGCGGTCCCAGCGTTCTGCGACCCGGACGGCGCAGGTGATGCGCCGGCGTCGGGATCCGCCGTGGATGAGTTCACGGAGGCGGACGGCAGAAGGAGGTTCTCCCCGGTCTCCGGGCCGGCGACGGCCTCCGGATCACCGGCGATCCAGGCGGTGGACAGCACCGCCACGGCCGCCAGCCCGATGGCTCCCAGCCCCATGACCACCTTCCAGCCGGCCACGCCCTGGCCTTCTTTCAGCACGGGCGGCACGGCGGAACCGGACCCGGTGGGGGGCTCTCCGGTGTGGGACGGCCAGGGGTAGGGTGACGGCGGCCCCGCCCACGGCGATACCGGAGAGGCCGCAGGGGACGGGTACGACGGTGGGGACGGGTACGACGGGTTCGTCGAGGAAGCAGTGGGCGGGGACGACAGGGAGGAGGCGGCCTGCAGGATGCGTTCGCGCTGCTCCACCTCGTGACGGCATGCGGCACACTGCTCGAGATGGAGTGAGATCCGCTCACGGGCAGCCGGGGAGAGGCCATCCTCCACATAGGAGTCGAATCGTGCCCGGGGATGGAAGACCGCCATCAGCGCGGGCCCTTCCCTCCGGAGGTGTGTGCGGGGAGCGGCACGAAGGGGGTGGTGCAGTTGGGAATGATCACCGCAGTCGACTCCTTTCCGTACCCATCCAGTTTGGCCCCTTTTGCTGTGAGGAGCCTGAGCATGGGAGCGTGTCGCTGGAATCGCCGTAGACTGGATTGCCGGTCGGCACCCCCCCGGCTCCCCGCCGCACGAGAGAATCGAGCACGTCCCATGAAGGCCCTGAGCCCCCACCAGACGGACAAGCATGCCAGCTGGGCATTCGCGGAGTCCCGTCCGGCCGAGGACGACGTGCTCCTGCGGGCCCGGGAGCGGTCCTCCGACCTGGGGATCGTGCCGGTCACCGAGGGCACCGCCGCCCTGTTGACCGTCTTGGCCGCCACCCGCTCCCCCGCGACCCTGGTGGAGATCGGAACCGGTGCCGGCATCTCCGGCATCGCCCTGATGCGCGGCCTCACCAGGGACGCCATGCTGACCACCATCGACCCCGATGCCGAGGCCCTGCGCGCGGCCCGCGAGGGGTTCGCCGAAGGTGGGTTCCCCGCCAACCGCACCCGCATGATCACGGGCCGGGCCCGTACCGTGGTCCCGCGGCTCAACAGCAAGGCCTACGACCTGGTGTTCCTCGATGCGGACAAGGCCTCGCTGGTCTTCCACGTGGAGCAGGCCGCCCGGCTGTTGCGTCCCGGGGGTCTGCTGATCGTCAACGACGCCCTCGACGAGGATCGGGTCCCCAAGCCCGCCGTCCGCGAGGCGTCGACCGTGGCCGCCCGGGAGGCCGGCAAGCTGTTGCGGGACGAGGAGACCTGGCATTCCGCGCTGGTCCCCACCGGGTCCGGCGTGCTGTTGGCCGTGCGCCGCTGACAGGCCTCGGCCATCCCCGCCCGGGCTCCGTCCAGACAGGAGAAAGCCCCCGGATCCACCGCCTTCGAGCCGTGGATCCGGGGGCTTCCTGGTGCCGGACGGGCGACGCCGGCCAGGGAAGTCAGGCGTCCGTGACGCCGACGAGGCACTCCTTGAGCGCGTTCGCCTCGTCCTTGTTGAGTTCGAGCACCAGGCGGCCGCCGCCGTCGATCGGCACGCGCATGATCAGGCTCCGGCCCTCCTTGGTCACTTCCATGGGACCATCCCCGGTACGAGGCTTCATGGCTGCCATCTGTGTTCCCTTCTCGATGCGGTCCCCGTCGTCACAGCGAGGCCGCAAGACTGTACGTGCGGCCGTCAGGGCTAAAGGCATCCCCTGGCGGCCCGCGGAGCGCTTGACACCCCTATTATTCCGGATTCGGCGCGGTGCCGCTAATCACACGACGTCATCTGCACTTTCGCCGGGCATTCTCCCTGCCAGATGACGGAGCCTTGCGATCTCCGCATCCCGCTCGGCGAGGGCCCCGGACAGCGTCTCGAGCGCCTCGTCGACCTGGTCCATGCGGTATCCGCGCAGCCCCGGCGAGAATCGCAGCGCGGCCACGTCACCCGCCTCAGGGGCCGGGGGCAACAGGACCGGTGGCAGGGCGCGCACGGGCTCGGACAGCGGCGCCGCGAACCCCGTCCTTCCTGTGACGGCCAGGGCGAGAAGCCCCACCACCACGACGGCGGCCACCAGGACCAGCACCACGAACACGTTCACTGGGGATCACCCACCGCAAACCCGTGGTCCGCCGTGAGCCGCTGATGGTCCGGGTCCCAGTCCTCCCGGTCGGGCCAACGCCCGCCGGCCACCGTGTTGAGCACCAGGTCCACGGCCTCCTCCGGGGAGTCGGCCAGCTGGAGCAGGCTCACGTCGGCCGGATTGACCATGCCGCGCTCGACCAGGCTGTTCCTGATCCAGTCCACCAACGGGCCCCAGAAGTCCCGCCCGAGCAACACCACCGGAAAAGCGGTGACCTTGCCGGTCTGGACCAGGGTGAGGGCCTCGAACAGCTCGTCCAGGGTGCCCAGCCCACCGGGGACCACCACGAATCCCTGGGAGTACTTCAGGAACATCACCTTGCGCACGAAGAAGTAGCGGAAGTCGACGCCTAGGTCGACCCAGTCGTTCATGCCCTGCTCATGGGGCAGCTCGATACCCAGGCCGACCGAGAGTCCGCCGGCCTCCTTGGCGCCGCGGTTGGCCGCCTCCATGGCCCCAGGCCCGCCTCCGGTGACCACGCTGAAACCGGCCTCGGCGAGCCGGCGCCCCACCTCTCGGGCCTGCTCGTACTCGGCCGCGCCCGGTCCGGTGCGCGCGGACCCGAACACGGAGATGGCCGGCCCGAGGTCCGCCAGGGCACCGAAGCCCTCGACGAACTCGCCTTGGATGCGCAGCACCCGCCACGCGTCCGTGGTGGTGGACTGCCGTTCCGATGAACGGGGGTCGTCGGAACGGAGCAGCAATTGATCGAAGGTCGGACCGGCGGCAGCAGCACCGCGCAGAGTTTGAGGGCCGCGCCGGATTCGCGGAGCGGAGGCGTCCGCATCGCCGTGATGTGACATGAGCCCAGCCTATCGCCGCACCGGGACCCACGAGCCCGGGCCGAATCGCGCAAGAAGTGTTTCAGAACGGCAACGATTGGGTTAAAAGCGCCCTGACGACCACCTTGTGATGATCTGGCCCGACCTTGTCCTATAGTCTCTCCCCTATGACGCAGAGCACACCGGCCCCGACGGATCCCCCCGCAGCCGACTCCACCGCGAAGCGAGCCCTCGTTGAACTGGACAATGTCAACAAGCACTTCGGTTCGTTCCAGGCCCTGAAGGACATCAACCTGACCATCCCCGAGGGGCAGGTGGCGATCGTCGTCGGCCCCTCCGGCTCCGGCAAGTCAACGCTCTGCCGCACCATCAACCGCCTCGAGACCATCGATGAGGGCGGCACCATCCGCATTGACGGAAAGCCGCTCCCCGCGGAGGGCAAGGGACTCGCCCAGCTGCGGGCCGACGTCGGGATGGTCTTCCAGTCCTTCAACCTCTTCGCCCACAAGTCGATCGTCGAGAACGTGACGCTGGGACCGATCAAGGTCAAGGGCCTCAAGAAGTCCCAAGCGCAGGAGGAGGCCATGGCCCTGCTGGAACGCGTGGGGGTGGCCCAACAGGCCAAGAAGATGCCCGCCCAGCTCTCCGGCGGACAGCAGCAGCGGGTGGCCATCGCCCGTGCGCTGGCCATGCGACCCAAGGTGATGCTCTTCGACGAACCCACGTCCGCCCTGGACCCCGAGATGGTCCAGGAGGTCCTGGACGTCATGGTCCAGCTGGCGCACGAGGGGATGACCATGGTCGTGGTCACGCATGAGATGGGCTTCGCCCGCAAGGCCGGTGACCGCGTGATCTTCATGGACCAGGGCGCCATCCTCGAGGACACCGAGCCCGAGTCATTCTTCACCCATCCGCAACATCCCCGGGCCAAGGACTTCCTCGGGAAGATCCTCACCCACTGACCCCGTCCCTGACACCGCACCCACACCGCACCCAACCGCTCATCACTCGAGCACCGCTCCTGGAGGAACAATGCGCAAGAAGCTCCTTTCCACCGCCGCCATCGCCGCGTCGGCCGCCCTCGTCCTGTCTGCCTGCTCCCCGTCCTCCACCGAGGAGGGCGGCGAGTCCGGCGGCAGTGAGACCGCAGCCGGCGGCGAGACCGTCCGCATCGGCATCAAGTTCGACCAGCCGGGCCTCGGCTTCCGCGAGGGCAACAGCGATCCCACCGGGTTCGACGTGGACGTGGCCAAGTACGTGGCCGGCGAGCTCGGCTACACCGAGGACCAGATCGAGTGGGTCCAGACCCCCTCTGCCAACCGTGAGAACGCCCTCGAGGGCGGCGAGGTCGACATGATCTTCGCCACGTACTCCATCACGGACGAGCGTGCTCAGCGCGTCGGCTTCGCCGGACCGTACTTCGTGGCCGGTCAGGACCTGCTGGTCCGCGCCGACGACTCTGAGATCACCGGCCCGGAGGATCTCGAGGGCAAGAACCTGTGCTCCGTCACCGGTTCCACCTCCGCCCAGAAGATCAAGGATGAGTTCGCCTCCGGGGTGAACCTGGTCGAGCAGGGCGGCTACGCCGAGTGCGTGACCTACCTCGAGTCCGGCCAGGTGGACGCCGTCACCACGGACGACATCATCCTGGCCGGTCTGGCCGCGACCCCGGAGAACTCGGGCAAGTTCACGGTTGTCGGCAACCCCTTCACCGTCGAGCGCTACGGCGTCGGCATCCCGAAGGGCGACGAGCAGTGCCAGGCCATCAACGACGCCATCACCAAGATGAAGGACGAGGGCGCCTGGGAAAAGGCCCTGACCGCCAACACCGAGGGCACCGGGTACACCCCTGACGATGAGCTGAACTCCGGCCCCGAGGCTGAGATGGAATCCTGCGAGGCCTGAGCCGACCAGCACCGTAGGACGGCGGCGGGCCGGGCAACCTCCCGGCCCGCCGCCGTCGTCCTCCGGCCACCTCCACCGGCCACGGCCCCGGCGCACCCCCAGCCGCCGGCCACTGACACAGGAAGCTCATGAACGGATTCCTCGAACTCTTCGCCGACTATGACATCTTCGGCGCCTTCTGGATGAACATCCGGCTGACCCTCTTGGCGGCCGTCGGCTCCTTCGTCCTCGGCACGGTCCTCGCCATCTTCAGGATCTCCCCCGTCGGGTCCCTCCGGGGCATCGGCACGGCCTACGTCAACACCATCCGCAACACGCCGCTGACCATCATCATGGTGCTCGGCGTCCTGGCCGTGTGGGGCCAGCTGAAGATCGAGTTCTTCCAGGATTTCGACCTGAACTTCTTCACCTACGCCGTGATCGCCCTGTCCCTCTACCACGCGTCCTTCGTATGCGAGGCGATCCGCTCGGGCGTCAACACCGTGCCCCTCGGACAGGCGGAGGCAGCGCGCGCGATCGGGCTCAGCTTCCTGCCGGCGGCCCGTCTGGTGGTCCTCCCCCAGGCATTGCGCGGTGCCGTGACCCCGCTGGGCAACACGTTGATCGCGCTGACGAAGAACACGACGGTGGCCGCGGCGGCCTCCGTGGCCGAGGCCTCGGGGCTGATGAAGTCCATGATCGAGTTCAACCCGGACCTGATGATCTACATCTTCCTCACCATCGCGATCGGATTCTGCATCATCGTCATCCCCATGGGCATCCTGACCACCTGGCTCTCTGACAAACTGGCGGTGGCCCGATGAGCGCACAGACCTCCGTTCTCTTCGACGCCCCGGGCCCCAAGGCCCGGCGCAACATCCTGATCTCCAACGCGATCGCCCTCGCCGTGGTCCTGGTCGTGGTCATCCTCGTGCTGATGCAGCTGGACCGTCAGGACCAGCTGGCGCCGGACAAGTGGGTCAACGCCCTGAACGGCAACGCCTGGGCCAACTACTACCTGCCCGGCCTGCAGTTCACCCTGCAGTCCTCCGGCATCGCGGTGGTCACGGCCCTGGTCTTCGGACTGGTCTTCGGCTTCCTGCGGTTGGCCCCGTTCGCCATCATCCGCGGGATCTCCGGCGTCATCGTGGAGTTCTTCCGCGCCGTGCCGGTGCTGGTGATGATGTTCTTCCTGTACTTCTTCTTCTCCCGCGTGGTGGCTCCCACGGGGCTGATCGCCTCCGCTGATGCGGCGTACTACGGCGTCATCGTGGGCCTGACGGTCTACAACGGGGCCGTCATCGCCGAACTCGTCCGGTCCGGCGTGAAGTCCCTGCCCAAGGGGCAGCGGGAAGCCGCGGCGGCGGTCGGCATGACCGGCAACCAGTCCCTGCGTCTGGTGGAGGTTCCGCAGGCGCTGACCGCCATGCTGCCGTCCCTGCTCAGTCAGTTCGTGGTCATCCTCAAGGACTCCGCCCTGGGCTACCTGATCGGCTTCTACGAACTGCTGCAGTATTCACGCCAGCTGGGCTCCGGCTATTCGAACATCCTGCAGACGCTCGTGGTGGCGGCGCTGATCTTCATCGTCATTAACTTCATCCTCACCTGGCTGGCGACGAAGCTGGCCGGCACCCTGTCCTCCCGCACCGGTGGCGACACGGCCCCGGCCACCTCCACCACCATGGTCTCCACCATCGAGGTCGCCAAGTAGGTCCGGAGTAGGTCAGGACGACGCGGATGCCGGGCCGACGTCCGGCACCAGCCACCGGCGCAGGGCGGCCAGGCAGTCACGGATGGCACCGGCGGTGACATGCTCGTCGTCCGTGTGGGCCAGCAGGGCGTCCCCGGGGCCGAAGTTCACCGCGGGCACCCCGAGCTCGGAGAACCGGGCGACGTCCGTCCAGCCATACTTCGGCATCGGTGTTCCCCCCACGGCTGCGACGAAGGCGGCGGCGGCCGGACGGTCCAATCCGGGCCGGGCCGAGGGCGACTCGTCGACGATCTCCACCCGGTCACGTCCGATGCCGGCCTCGGCCAGCACCGCGTACACGTGCGCATGGGCCTGCTCGAGGTCCTTGTCCGGGGCGAACCGGTAATTGACCTCCACGGTGCAGGCGTCCGGAATGACGTTTCCGGCGGTCCCCCCGTGGATCCGGACCGCGTTCAGGCCCTCACGGTAGTCGAGTCCCTCGACCGTGATGGTGGCGGGACGATAGGCGGCCAGCGCCGCCAGCAGGGGCCCGGCCGCGTGGATGGCGTTCTCGCCCTTCCAGGCCCGCCCGGAGTGGGCCGCCACCCCCGGCACCGTGACCACGTAGCGATTGGTCCCGTTGCAGCCGCCCTCCACCACACCGTCGGTGGGCTCCAGCAGCACGGCGAAGTCGGCCTGAACCAGCTCCGGTGCCTCGCGGGCCACCCGAGCCAGCCCCGAGTGTTCGGAACCGACTTCCTCATGGTCGTAGAACACCCAGGTGACATCGTGCGCGGGGAGGGGGCCGGCGTCGCGCCCGATCCATCCGGCCAGCGCCAGCTGGACGGCCACCCCGGACTTCATGTCCGTGGCACCACGGCCGTAGAGCACGTCCGCGTCCGCCGGACTGGCACCGGGCGTCTCGGGTCCGGACGTCACAGTCCCGACGCCGGCCGGCGACTCCCAGCTGGAGGGCACCGTCCCGCGTGCGCCGGGGGTGGTGGGCAGCGGCACCGTGTCCAGGTGCCCGGCCAGCACGACGCGGGTTGGCAGCCCGAAGTCGGTGCGCGCCACGACGCTGTCCCCGATGCGGTGGATCTCCAACCGCGGCAGGGAGCGCAAGGCGGCCTCGACGGCGTCGGCGAGCGGGGTCTCGTGGTCCGAGACCGAGGGGATGTCCAGCAGTGCGGCCGTCAACGTCGCCACGTCCGAGTCGAGGGGTGGCAGGACGGGGACGGGATGGCCGGAGACGGGCCCGGCGTGGCTGGTGCTTTCCATGCCCGTCAGTCTAAGTCCGGGCCAGTAGGATATTTCCCATGACCTCCACCCCCACCCAGCCGGGTTCCAGCCTGTCCGCCGACCGTTCCGACCACGCCGATGCCGCTCGTCCAGGCGGCGTGCGCACGGCCTCAGGCGTCGGGCTGGCCACGGTGGCGGACGACGGCACCGTGCTCGACGTCTGGTATCCCGCCCCGGTGCTCGGCACTGACGGCGGAGGACTGGAGGCCGAGCTGGCAGCGGTGGCGGTGACCGACGCAGACCGTGGCACCAGCCAGCAGGTCCACACCGTGCAGATCGATCTCGACGCGGCCCCCGCAGACGCCATGGACGCCTGGTTGCGCCTCCATCTGCTGTCCCACCGGCTGGTCCGGCCGAACACCATCAACCTGGACGGCGTCTTCGGAGTGCTGGCCAACGTGGTGTGGACGAACTTCGGCCCCTGCCTGCCGGCCGGATTCGAGACCACGCGGCTCCGGCTGCGCGCCCGCGGTCCCGTGCAGGTCTACGGCGTCGACAAGTTCCCCCGCATGACCGATTACGTGGTGCCCACCGGCGTGCGCATCGGCGACGCCGACCGGGTCCGACTCGGGGCCCACCTGGCCGAGGGCACGACCGTGATGCATGAGGGCTTCGTGAACTTCAACGCCGGCACGTTCGGCGCCTCCATGGTGGAGGGCCGGATCTCGGCCGGCGTCGTGGTGGGTGACGGCTCCGACGTGGGCGGCGGCGCCTCCATCATGGGCACCCTCTCGGGCGGAGGGTCCCAGCGGATCACCATCGGCGAGCGGGTGCTGCTGGGGGCCAACTCCGGCGTGGGCATCTCCGTGGGCGACGACTCCGTGGTCGAGGCGGGGCTCTACATCACGGCCGGCACCCGGGTGTCCGTACGCATGGACTCCCGTGACGGGTCCACCGGTAAGGCTGGCGGGGAGGCAGGTGGAGAAGCCGTTCGGGAGACCACCGTCAAGGCCCTCGACCTCTCGGGTGTCCCCCACCTGCTGTTCCGCCGCGATTCCTCCACCGGTCAGGTCCAGGCCCTGCCCCGCGCCGGCCAGACCGTGGCACTCAATGACGCCCTGCACGCCAACTGACCCCGAGTAGCCCGACCATGCCGAACGCCGCCGCATCACGACCCCTGAGGCCGTCCGGCCTGGAACGCGCGCGAGGGGTGCAGCGCCGATGAGCAAACGTTCCCGGCGACGCTGGCGCGCGCTGGTGGTCCTCGTGCTCTGCCTGGCCGTGGTGACCGCCGGCGCGTGGGCGGCCTCCCGGTTCATCGACTCCTCGGAGATCCTGGTCCGGGAACACTGCACGGCGATCGTCGGACCCGACTCCTTCAAGCTCGCGCCAGACCAGGCAGCCAACGCCGCCCTGATCTCCGCGGTGTCCCTGGACCGCGGCCTGCCGGCCCGGGCCGCCTCGATCGGCATCGCCACGGGCTTCCAGGAGTCGAAGCTGCGCAACATCGACTACGGGGACGAGGCGGGCCCCGATTCCCGGGGTCTGTTCCAGCAGCGGCCGTCCCAGGGCTGGGGCTCCGAGGAACAGGTCATGGATCCGGTCTACGCGGCGAACCGCTTCTACCAGGAGCTGGAGGAGCTGGTGCCGGACTTCGAGGACCTCGACATCACGGTGGCCGCCCAGAAGGTCCAGCGCTCGGCGTTCCCCGATGCCTACGCCGACCACGAGCCCGAGGGGCGGGCCTATGCCTCGGCGCTGACCGGGCACTCCCCCGCGGCCCTGAACTGTGTGCTGAAGTCGCCGGCCGAGCCCGGCGACGCTGCGGCCATGTCCGCCGCCCTGCAGGACCAGTTGTCCTCGGCGCGGCCCCAGGTGTCTGACGACGGCCGCACGGCCACCATCCCGGCGTCCGGGACGCGGGGCTGGGCTCTCGTGCAGTGGGCCGTGGCCAACGCCGACCAGTTCGGCATCACCTCTGCCTCGTTCGGCGGACAGGGCTGGGTCCGGGCGGATCACGGCTGGGCCCCGGCCACGGGCACCGACGGCGCGGTGACCTTGACCTTCGCGGATTGAACCGCGGCCTCCCGTCAGCCCGCAGGCCGCCGTCCGCTCAGCGGTTGGGGTAGTCCCGCAGCTCGTAGCCGGTGTAGACCTGGCGCGGGCGGCCGATCTTGGTGGCCGGGTCCTCGATGAGCTCACGCCACTGGGCGATCCAGCCGGGCAGGCGGCCGAGCGCGAACAGCGGGGTGAACATCTTCTCCGGGAAGCCCATGGCCTTGTAGATCAGGCCGGTGTAGAAGTCGACGTTCGGGTAGAGGCGGCGCTCGATGAAGTAGTCGTCCGCGAGGGCCTTCTCCTCGAGGCGCATGGCAATGTCCAGCAGCTCATCGTTGCCGCCGAGCTTGCCGAGGATGTCATGCGCAGTCTGCTTGACGATCTTCGCGCGCGGATCGTAGTTCTTGTAGACGCGGTGCCCGAAGCCCATGAGCTTCACCCCGTCCTCCTTGTTCTTGACCTTCTCCATGAAGTCCTCGGGCTTGACGCCGTCCGACTTGATGGAGCGCAGCATGTTCAGCACGGCCTCGTTGGCGCCGCCGTGCAGCGGGCCGTAGAGCGCGTTGATGCCGGCCGAGATGGAGGCGAACATGTTGGCATGTGAGGAGCCGACCAGGCGCACCGTGGAGGTGGAGCAGTTCTGCTCGTGGTCCGCGTGCAGGATGAGCAGCAGGTCCAGGGCCTTGACCATGTCCGGGTCCAGCTCGTACGGCTCGGCGGGAACACCGAAGCTCTGGCGCAGGAAGTTCTCCACCAGGTTCAGGGAGTTGTCCGGATAGAGCATCGGCTGGCCGATGGACTTCTTGAAGGCGTAGGACGCGATCACCGGCAGCTTGGCCATCAGGCGGATGGTGGAGATGTGGACCTGCTCCTCATCGAACGGGTCCAGGGAGTCCGCGTAGAAGGTCGACAGGGCGGATACGGCCGAGGACAGCACCGGCATGGGGTGCGCGTCCCGCGGGAAGCCGTTGAAGAAGCCCTTGAGGTCCTCGTGCAGCATGGTGTGGCGGCGGATGTTCTGGTCCCACTCGCCCAGCTGGTCGCCGGTCGGCAGCTCGCCGTAGATCAACAGGTAGGCGACCTCGAGGAAGGAGGAGTGCTCGGCCAGCTGATCGATCGGATAGCCGCGGTAGCGCAGCACGCCCTCGTCACCGTCGATGTAGGTGATGGCCGACTTGGCGTTGGCCGTGTTCATGAAGCCGGGGTCGTACGTGACCTGACCGGTGTCCTTCAGCAGCGGTCCGATGTTCAGACCGTCGTTGCCGATGGTGGCCTTCTCGCGGCCCAGCTCGACGATCGTGCCGTCAACGGACAGCTGAGCTGAAGTGTTTTCGGTCATGGGTGCTCCCTCATGAGTTGTTCAGTATGCGAACCACCGGACACCGTCCTCCTGGGAGGGCGACCATGTGCAATGGGGGTGGTCCAATCCACGTCAACGCTATCAAGACGGGGGCCCAGACAAGGAATCGGTGACGATGAAGGCCACTGTTGATGTCCGCCGGAGGGGCCAGCCGCCGAGTCCACAGGTCAGCGCCAGGAGCGCAGCCGTTCAGCCGCCCGCGCCACCGCCTCGTCGGTGGCGGTCAGCGCCACTCGCACGTAGCCGTTGCCGGCCGAGCCGTAGAAGGTGCCGGGGCCGACCAGGATGCCCAGCTCGGCGAGCTCGCCGACCAGGTCCCAGCTGTCCTGCTCGGTGGGGGCCGCCGCCCCGGCGTCGGCGGCGGTGTGGAGGCCGGCGTCGGGGGCGTTCTCCGCGTCCACGGTTCGCAGGCCTTCACGCGTCCGCCGGCCGTCCCGCGTCCACAGGTACAGGCCTGCCTCGGAGTGGTCCACCACGAGGCCGGCGGCCTCCAGCGCGTCCTTGAGCAGGATGCGGCGGGCCCGGTACCGGTCCTTCTGCTCCTGCACGTGCGCATCGTCCCCGAGGGCGGCCGTCATGGCAGCCTGGACCGGCATCGGCACGATCATCCCGGCGTGCTTGCGGCTGTTGATCAGGGTGGACACCAGCTCGGCGTCACCGGCGGCGAAAGCGGCACGGTAGCCGGCCAGGTTGGACTGCTTGGACAGCGAGTACACGCTGAGCAGGTTCGTGTGGTCCCCATCGGACACCTCGGGAGAGAGGATGCAGGGCACCTTGGCGGCGCCCCCGTCCCTCTGATCCCGCTGGTCTCCGCTGGCCGAACTGCCCTCGTTGCCCGCGCTGTCATCGTCGTCCCAATTGCCCCAGCCGAGCTCGGCGTAGCATTCGTCGCCAGCCACCACGGCACCCACCTCGCGGGCCTGCGCGACAACGGCCCGCAGCTCCTCGACCGAGGCCACCTTCCCGGTGGGGTTCCCCGGGGAGTTGGTCCAGACCAGCCTGACCCGGGCGCGGGTGGCCGCATCCAGTTCATCGAGCGAGTCCGCGGCCACGGCGGTGGCGCCCACGAGCAGGGCACCGATGTCATAGGTGGGGTAGGCCACGGTGGGCCGGACCACCACGTCGCCGGGACCCAGGCCCAGCAGGAGCGGCAGCCAGGCGATGAATTCCTTCGAGCCCACGGTCGGGATGACGGCCTGCGGTTCCAGCCCGGGAACCCCCCGACGCCGGGCGAACCAGGCGACGACGGCCTCGCGCAACTCAACCGTGCCCTGCGTGGTCGGATAGCCGTGCGCGTTGGCGGCCGCCGCGAGGGCGTCCTGGATGAGCGCGGGCGTGTTGTCCACGGGCGTGCCGATGGACAGGTCGGCGATCCCACCGGGGTGGGCCGCGGCGGTGGCGCGGTAGGGCGCCAGGGATTCCCAGGGGTATTCGGGCAGCGTCAGCACGGGTCTGCTCAGGATCGGTTCTTCAGGCCGGGGCCGTCAGAGACCTTCGGGCATCGGCTGCGGCGGCAGGGCGGTGATCAGCTCATGGTCCTTGGGGATCAGGCCCATCTTCGCGGCGCCGCCCGGTGAGCCGAGGTCGTCGAAGAACTCGACGTTGGCCTTGTAGTAGTCCGCCCACTCGTCCGGGGTGTCATCCTCGTAGTAGATGGCCTCGACCGGGCACACGGGCTCGCAGGCGCCGCAGTCCACACACTCGTCGGGGTGGATGTACAACATCCGCTCACCTTCGTAGATGCAGTCGACCGGGCACTCTTCGATGCAGGCCTTGTCCTTGACATCCACACACGGCAGGGCAATGACGTACGTCACGTGGAACCGTCCACCTTCCAGGGGGTCGGAATGGGGTCCGGACATCACCGGACCTGGGATTCTACGTCCAGTCTAGTCCCGTGCCACCGGGTGGCGCAGAAGAGGCTGGGTCAACAGCATCGTGATGATGGCCACGGCCGGGATGCCCCAGACCCACACCGTCCCGGCGATGGCCGGGCCGGGGACCACCGCGAAGGTGTAGTCATTGGCAGCCACGGCGAAAGTGTCCAGGCCCGGCCAGTTCCCCATGACCATGGCCGTGGTGAACGCCGCGATGGCGACGACTCCCCCGGTCCAGGCCAGCGAGGACCTCAGGGTCCACCAGAGCTGGGCGGAGGCCACGAGCAGCAGAGCCAGCACGGCACCCCAGGGCAGGACCCAGGCGCCCTCCTCGGTGGTGGTGCCGCCGATCCAGCTGAAGTGCAGGTGCAGTACGGTCCCGAGGATCCCGACGCCGGCCCCGATCAGGATCGCGACCAGCAGCGGCACCCAGCCGCCTCGGCCTTCCGGGCGGGCGCCCTGCCCGGGCCCCGAGCGCGGCCCGACGCCGGCCGGGGACTGCCCGGCCGGCGTCGGGCCCTGCTGGTGGTCCCGCAGGTCAGGAGCGGGCACGGGCGCGGGCGGCCTTGCTGCGCTCCCCGGCATCCAGGATGACCTTGCGGATGCGGATCTCCTCGGGGGTGATCTCCACGCACTCGTCCTCGCGGGCGAACTCCAGGGACTCCTCCAAGGTGAGCCTCTTCGGCGGGGTCAGGCCCTCGAAGGAGTCGGAGGAGGCCGCACGCATGTTGGTGAGCTTCTTCTCCTTGGTGATGTTCACGTCCATGTCATCGGCGCGCGAGTTCTCGCCGACGATCATGCCCTCGTACACCTCGGCACCCGGCTGGACGAAGAACGTGCCCCGCTCCTGCAGGTTGATCATGGCGAACGGCGTGGCGGTACCGGAACGGTCCGCCATGAGGGAGCCCTTGTCCCGGTACTCGATCGGACCGGCCCAGGGCTCGAAGCCATTGGCGTAGGAGGAGGCGATGCCGGCGCCGCGGGTGTCCGTGAGGAACTGCGTGCGGAAGCCGATCAGGCCGCGGGCCGGCACGTTGAACTCCATGCGGATCCAGCCGGTGCCCTGGTTCTTCATCTCGGTCATCCGGCCCTTGCGGGCGGCCATCAGCTGGGTGATCGGCCCCATGAACTCCTCGGGGGTGTCGATGGTCATCAGCTCCATCGGCTCATGCACCTTGCCGTCGATGGTCTTGGTGACCACCTGCGGCTTGCCCACGGTCAGCTCGAAGCCCTCGCGGCGCATCTGCTCCACCAGGATGGCCAGTGCCAGCTCGCCGCGGCCCTGGACCTCCCAGGCATCGGGACGCTCGGTCGGCAGGACCTTGAGGGACACGTTGCCGATGAGTTCGGCGTCCAGACGGTCCTTGACCTGGCGCGCGGTGACCTTGGCGTTCTTGACGCGGCCGGCCATCGGGGAGGTGTTGATGCCGATGGTCATGGAGATCGCCGGATCGTCCACGGTGATCAGCGGCAGGGGCTTCGGGTTCTCGGCGTCCGTGAGGGTCTCGCCGATCATGATGTCCTCGATGCCGGCGACGGCCACGATCTCACCCGGACCGGCCGAGTCGATCGGCGCGCGGGACAGGCCCTTGGTGCCCAGCAGCTCGGTGATCTTCACGTTCTTCAGCTGGCCGTCCTGGCGGGCCCAGGCCACCTGCTGGCCCTTCTTCAGGGTGCCGTTGAAGATGCGCAACAGGGCCAGCCGGCCCAGGAACGGGGAGGCGTCCAGGTTGGTGACGTGCGCCTGCAGGACCTCGCCCTCGGTGTAGGTCGGGGCCGGAATGTGCTCCATGATGGTGGCGAACAGCGGCTCCAGGTCTTCGCTGTCCGGCAGACCGCCGTCGGCCGGCTGATTCAGCGAGGCCTTACCGGCCTTGCCGGAGGCGTAGACGATCGGCAGGTTCAGCACGGAGTCCAGGTCCAGGTCCTCGACCTCGTCGGAGAGGTCCGAGGCCAGGCCCAGCAGCAGGTCCATGGAATCGGAGACCACGCCGTCGATGCGGGCATCGGGACGGTCGGTCTTGTTGACCACGAGGATCACGGGAAGCTTGGCGGCCAGGGCCTTGCGGAGCACGAAGCGGGTCTGCGGCAGCGGGCCCTCGGAGGCGTCCACGAGCAGCACGACGCCGTCCACCATGGACAGTCCGCGCTCGACCTCGCCACCGAAGTCGGCGTGGCCGGGGGTGTCGATGACGTTGAAGGTGACGGTCTCGCCCTGGGCGGAGGGGCCCGAGTAGAACACGGTGGTGTTCTTGGCGAGGATCGTGATGCCCTTCTCGCGTTCCAGCTCGCCGGAATCCATCACCCGGTCCTCCACCTCGCCGTGGCTGGAGAAGGCGCCGGCCTGGCGCAGCATCGCATCCACCAAGGTGGTCTTGCCGTGGTCCACGTGGGCCACGATGGCGACATTGCGGAGGTCGGTGCGCTGGGTGAGGGTTTCAGTCATAGGGGTGCCTGTTCATCGAGGGCGGCGGGCTGGCGGGTGCCAAGAGGTTGTTAGCCGTCAAGGGCCCCGTCCGATTATACGGGACCGAGCCAATCCCTTCGGACACGCCTCGGACCGCCCCGCCTCAGTACGGGCGTTCCCCGAGGGACTCGAGCAGCTGACGGCGCTCGGTGCGCTTGGTCAACTGTTCATCGGGATCCGGCACGGGAGCCGCCGAGAGCAGACGCTTGGTGTACTCCTGGGTTGGATGGTGCAGGACCTCCTGCGTCGGCCCCTGCTCCACCTGCCGGCCATCCTTGAGGACGAGGACCCGGTGCGCCAGCATGTCCACCACGGCCAGGTCGTGCGAGACGAACAGGCAGGCGAACTCGTAGCGGGACTGCAGCTCGGCGAACATGTCCAGGACCGCGGCCTGCACGGAGACGTCGAGGGCGGACGTCGGCTCATCCGCGATCAGCACCTCCGGGTCCAGGGTCAGGGCCCGGGCGATGGAGATGCGCTGACGCTGACCACCGGAGAGCTCGTGGGGGAACCGGTTGACCACCGAGCGCGGCAGCTTCACCGCGTCCAGCAGCTCGTAGGCCCGCTCCATCCGCGTCTGACGATTGCCGACGTTGTGGATGACCATCGGCTCGGTGATGACATCGCCGATCGGAAACCTCGGGTCCAGCGAAGCCGCCGGGTCCTGGAAAACCACGCCGATCCGCTTCCGCAGGGCGCGCGCCTCCTTCCCGGCAAGCCGGGTCAGGTCGCTGCCGTGGATCTTCAGCGAACCGGACGCCACCGGCAACAGCCCCAGGACCGACTTGGCGATCGTGGACTTGCCGGACCCGGACTCGCCGACGAGCCCGAGGATCTCCCCCGGGGCCACCGTGAAGTCGATGTCATGGACCACGCGGTTCTTCTTGCCCCGATGGTCGTACTCGATGCAGAGGCCCTGCGCCTCGATCGCGTAGACCGCCGTGGTCTGGCTGGCGGTCACCGTATCCGGTTCGGACACCGTGAGCTCGGCCCCCAGCCGCGGTACGGACCCGAGCAGCCGCTCCGTGTAGGGGTGCTGCGGGTTCTGCATGACCTGGTGGACCTCGCCGGACTCCACGAGCTCGCCGCGCAGCATCACGCAGACCCGGTCGGCCATGTCCGCCACCACGCCCATGTTGTGGGTGATGAGCAGGATGCCGGTGTTGAGTTGGTCCTTCAGCGAGCGCAGCAGTTCGAGGATCTCGGCCTGCACGGTCACGTCGAGGGCCGTGGTCGGTTCGTCGGCGATGATCACCTCGGGCGAGCAGCTGATGGCCATCGCGATGACGATGCGCTGCCGCTGGCCGCCGGAGAACTGGTGCGGGTACTGCTTGAGCCGGTGCTGTGCATCCGGGATCCCGACCATCTCCAGCAGCTCCACCGCCCGGCGGTCCGCCTCGGTGCCGTAGGCGATACCGTGCACGTTGAGCGACTCGGTGAGCTGATCCCCCACCGTGAGCACCGGGTTCAGCGCGGTCATGGGCTCCTGGAAAACCATGGCCGCATGGCGGCCGCGGATCTTGCGCAGACCGTTCGCGTCCAGGGCGGTGACCTCACGATCCCCCAGCATGACGGTACCGGTGACGCTCGCGTTGGCCGGGAGCAGTCCCATGGCCGTCGACGACGTCACGGACTTGCCGGAGCCCGATTCACCGACCAGCGCCACGACCTCGCCGGGCTTGATGTCGAAGCTGACGCCCTTGACGGCGTTGACGTCACCGAACTCGGTGTTGAAGGTGACGGAGACGTCCTGGAAGGACAGGATCGGCCTGCCGTCGCGGTCAGGGTGGCGTTGCACCAGACCCAGCGAGCCGGTTGCCGGGGACGTGCCCGACGCCGGCCGTCCGGCCTTCGATGAGCCCGCGGCACCCGCGGTGCCCGGCGTCCCGGTCTCGGACCGGCCCTCGTCGGGATTGTGGTTTTTCTTTCGTCCGAAGATGCTCATGGGTTTCCTATCCCGCTTCCGCCCAATAGTCCGCCGAGGCCCGATCCATTGATGGGCTGGCCCGGGACATCCTTTCCGCCCGGCCCCGCGGTGGATCCTGTCGTCTTGTTGAGAGCCTTGTCACGGCCGGAGAAACCGAAGATGCCGCGCTTCTTTCCGCGGGAGCCCTGACGGGGATCGAAGGCATCCCGGAGGCCGTCGCCGATGAAGTTCACGGACAGGGCGATCGCCAGGATGAACATGCCAGGCCACCAGAACAGCCACGGCCGGGTGGTGAACGCGTTCTGGTACTGGCTGATGAGCAGGCCGAGAGAGGAATCCGGAGGCTGCACGCCGAATCCGAGGAAGGACAGCGAGGTCTCCAGAAGGATGGCCGCGGCGATGGCGAACGTCGCGTTCACCACGATCACACCCACCGTGTTGGGCAGCAGGTGCCGCAGGATCACCCGTCCGGGCTTGGCCCCCATGGCCACCGCAGCGGCCACGAACTCCTTCTCCCGCAGGGACAGCACCTCACCGCGGACCAGGCGGGCGAGGGAGGTCCAGGTGACCAGCCCCAGGACCAAGGCCAGAGGCAGGATGCCGGCACCGAGACCGGAGGACATCTGACCGAGGACCGCTGCCAGCACCAACAGCGGGATCACGATGACCAGATCGGTCGCCCGCATCAGGACGGCATCGATCCAACCGCGGAAATACCCGGCCAGCGAGCCGACCACGGAGCCGATCACGGTGGAGACGATGCCGACCACGAGGGCGATGATCAGCGACTGCTGGGTACCCCGCATGGTGAGGGCGAAGTAGTCCTTGCCGGTGGAGTCCTGCCCGAAGGGGTGCTCCCCCCACTGGATGCCCTGGCCGCCCAGCCACTGGGGCACGAGGGACAGCGTGGGGTTGCCGCCGTTGACCACGGCGCCGGCCGCCGCGTAGTCCTTGTCCCACCAGCCCGGGATGCCGGCATAGCCGATGGAGGTGAAGGCCAGGATGAAGATCAGCGCCAGGAAGACGGCGGAGATCATGGCGGCTTTGTGGTTCCGGAAGCGCCGCCGGACCAATTGCCCCTGGCTGTAGGACTTGCCGGTCTGCTGGCGCAGCTTGGCATCCTCGACCTCGGCCAGGTTGGCCATGTCCACGGCGGTCTGGGAGGGGCCCGTTCCGTTGCGGACGTTCTCCTCCGGGGTGTACTCGGGCTTGTTGCGGGGAGTCCCGTCTTCGTTGCTCATGCGACTCACACTCGAATCCGGGGGTCGAGGACGGCGTACAGGATGTCAGCCAACAGGTTGAAGAGGACGGCGGCCGTTCCCGTGACCAGGAAGAAGGCCATGACGGGAGCGGGGTCCACCTGTTCCAAGCCGGTGCGGAACAGCTCGCCCATGCCCTTCCACCCGAAGACCTGCTCGGTGATGACCGCACCGCCGATCAGGCCGGCGAAGTCGAAGGCCATGATCGTCGTGATTGGGATCAGCGAGTTGCGGAAGGCGTGCTTGAGGATCACCTGCCGCTCGTTCAGGCCCTTGGCCCGTGCCGTCCGGATGTAGTCCTGCTGGCTGACCTCGAGCATGGAGGCCCGCGTGTAACGCGAGTAGCTGGCCAGGGAGATCAGGGCGAGCAGGATGGTCGGCAGCAACAGCTGGGTGCCCTTGTCCAGGAAGTCCTCCCAGAACGTGCCGGTGAAGTTCGGGGTCTCCGAGCCGATGGTGGCGATCGGGCGCCCCACGATCTCCAGGTAGGACGGCCACGAGCGGAAGAGGTGCTCGACGATGATCAGTCCGCCCATCACCACGGCGGTGAACACTGAGACCAGGGTCGCCGCACCCTTGGAGTAACCGCCCATCAGGCGGCCGATGGCGATGGCCACACCGATGGCCACCACGGCGAGGATGAGGATGATCAACCAGTTCGGATCCCACAGCAGGCCATAGGTGGCGTAGTAGGCGACCAGGCCGAGCACGGCGGTGATCAGGCCGGCATACAGCACGCGGCGGTTCTTCAGGCCGGCCCCCAGGACGGTGGCGCCGACGGCCGCAGCCACACCGACCAACGTGATCACGACGGGCCCGAGCTGCGGATAGCGGGCGAAATTCAGCCAGTCCATGTAGGGAAGGGCGGCACAGGTGAACACGAAGGCGCCGAGGAAGGTGAACAGCCGGCGTCGGGCATTGCCGGCCAGGACGGCCTGCAGGGCGAGGCCGAGGACCAGGCCGACGACGATGATCGTGGGCCAGGAAAATCCTGGGTCCGGGCTGGCGAGCCAGTCATTGAAGCCGATGGCCAGGTACTCCTTCAGGAGCACGGCAGCCCAGAAGACCGGCAGCGAGAAGAACATGAAGGTCAGGAAGGTCACCACATAGTCGATGCCGGAGTACTGGCGGATGGCCGTCAGGATGCCGATGAGGACGCCGAAGACCATGGCGATCACGGTGGCCAGCACCACGAGCCGCAGGGTCGAGGCCGCCGCCAGTCCCAGCAGGTCGATGACCTGCTGGCCAGAGCGGTTGGTGCCGAGATCACACTGGCCGATGACGCATTTGCCGACGCCGGTCAGCCAGTCCCAGTACCGCGCGTACCACGGCTGGTCCAGCCCCATGAAGTCGATACGCTGTTCGATCAGGTACTCGCGGTTGTCCGCATTGGATTCCCGGAGGTCCTTGAGCGGGTCACCGGAGTTGATGGTGAGGACGTACAACAACAGCGAGGCACCGAGGAGTACCAGGAATGAGCTGCCGAAGCGGCGGAGGATAAATTTCAGCACAACGGGGCGTTGCCTTCCATGCAGGGAGGGGGAACAGTTGGGGCCCGGCCGGAGATGGTCGGGCCCCAACTGCGGAGGCGTTCGAAGGAGATCAGAGAGACCTGATCAGCTCACACGCACTCACTCGACACGAGCCCACTGCTCTGCGTTCCACACGGCTCCGGACTGGGTGGCCGTGTTACGGACATTGGCGATGTCCGCGGAGTGAGCCACGATGCCCGGGTGGGCATACAGCGGAATGCCGTGCAGGCTCTCCCACAGCTCACGCTCGATGATCTTCACCTGCTCGGCGTGGACCTCGGGATCCACTGAACTGGCGAGGGTGTCCCAGGCGGCATCGACCGTCTCATTGGAGTACTCGCTGTAGTTCTGGTTGCCGATGCCAGCGGTGTGATAGATGTTGCGGCCCGAGGCGATCTGGCCGGAACCGGCCCATGCGAACAAGGCCACCTCCCAGTCACCCTGCGGCTGGACCACGCCGAAGAAGTCGGCATGGCCGGCGTCGATGACGTTGAAGCCCGCTTCGTCACAGGACGACTTGATCATGGCGACCGTCTCGGCACGGCGGGGGTTCGGTGCGCTGTAGCCGATGCGGACGTCCAGATTGGTCTTTCCGGACTCCTCGACGAGCTGGGTTGCACGCTCCATGTCGACCTCGTCGTACTGGCCGTCATAGGCGGCGTCCACGACCTCCTGGTAGCTCTCCTGGAACGGGAAGACCTCGCGGGCGTTCATGACGACGGCTTCCGGGTCCAGCGGCTTGATCAGGTTGTCCACGATGTTCTGCCGCGGCACACACAGGGCGAAGGCCTCGCGCAGCTCGGGGCTGTCGGAGAAGATCGACTCCTCCATGAAGTTGAAGTCCAGGTGCTCCCAGGTGAGCGAGGCGTCCTGCTGGATGACGATCTGGTCGCCCAGGCCCTCCAGCTGCTCGAGGGTGTCCACGGTGGCCTGCGGCTCGATGACGTTGAGGTCACCGTTCTGCAGGGCCTGGACGTGCGTGTCAGCCGCGGCAAAGCGGATGACCAGTTCCTGGGTGGCCGGCGGGGTACCCCACCACTGGTCGTTGGCCTCCAGGGTGATGGACTGACCGGGCTCCCAGCTCTTGAACTTGTAGGGGCCGTTGGAGGGGGCGATCTCCTCGGAGGGCAGCTCGCCCGGCGAGGTGTTCCAGCCGGTGTTCCAGAACTCGGCGGCCGGAGCCAGAGCCTCGGCATCCTCGTTCTTCACGGCCTCGATCATGGCCTCCATGCCCATGCCGGACTGCTCGGCGACCACGTGGGCCGGCTGCGCGGTGTCCAGGAGGATCGGCCAGTCGGCATAGGGCTCTTCGAAGGTGATGGTGAATTCCTTGCCGTCCACGTCACCTTCCGGTGCATCCGGAACCCGCAGGCCGAACTCGTGTGCGATGGAATTGAACAGCGGCGTGGCTTCCTCGCCCTCACCCGAGGTGATCCGCGGGTTCTCCACGCCCCACTTGAGGATGTAGTCGGCGGCGGTGACGGGTGTGCCGTCAGACCACACGGCCTCCTCGTTGATCGTGTACTTGACCTGGAGCGGGTCGTCCGAGATCTTCTCGTAGGTGCCGTACTCCTCGTTCTGGTAGATCTCCCCGTCGGTACCGAAGTAGGCGAAGGTCGAGATCATGCGCTCGGTGATGGCCGAGTTGTAGGTGGAGTACGTCTCCGGAGTCATGGAGTTGTAGGAGATGAACTCGTCCTCGCCCACGGAGTAGGAGATGGAGCCCTCTTGGGTCTCGATCTCACCGAGGTCGGCCTTGCCCGTGTCTGTGGGTTCAACCGTGAGCTTGTTGCCGGCTTCGCCGGTCATCACCTCACCGTTGCCGCCCTCGGGTGCGGCGGTGCCGGATTCTTCGTTCTCGGCCGGGCCACCCGGCGCGCAGGCGGACAGGACGAGCGCCGAGCTGGCCAGAAGGGCAGCAGCGGCAGAAAGCTTTGTGTATTTCATCAAAGCGTCTCCATTCAAACAGGTGCGAGACGTGGAGTGCTCCCGATCCGACCCGGATGGGGTGGGAGGGCCGGTCCGATTCCGGCGCCGAACCAGTTTTCCGCTTCAGCACCGGAGGGTGAGCAACACCACAAGGTGTGCAAGAGAATAGCCTCGCAACATGCGAAAGCAACATTGAATAGTACGATCCTGGCTCAATCGTTACCATCCCGTAACTTAGTCAACAGCCGCGTACTCCCGCGTGTTTCCGGGGCGTTACAGCAGGTGACTATCAATGTAGACAATGTCCCCGAAATGGGTGTTTCACATCACGGCCCGCTGATTCCCGCCGAAAGTGGCCGTTGCCGCAGGTCGTCCAGCCAGGCCTGCGGCTCCGGCTCAGCGAGGAAGTTGCGGGCCCATCGGGAAGTAGGGCAGGTAGGACACGCCGGAGATGTTGTATTTGAACTTGATCCCCATGATGATGCGGATGCCCACGTGCATTCCCCACGCCCCGGCTGCGAACACCTGGCCCAGCCGGCGGTTGATGAGGGAGAGGGGCGCCCCGAGTTCCACGGCCAGGGACACGACCGCCATCACGGTGAACAGCTCCTTCTGCCGGTACAGCGCGGCCCCGGCCTCCGGCTTGGTGGAGCCGAAGAGGTCCTTGCGCATCCCGTCCACGGCGATCTGGCCGCGCAACACGTCTCCCCCGGCCCACTTCAGTCCGAGCGGTCCACGGACCTTCGCCATGCCGGAGATGAAGTACACGGCCACGGTGGCCACGTTCATGGCCGTCGGCACAGCCCCATAGGCACGGTCGAAGCGCTGGGGGAAGAGGGTACCCTCCCGCAGCAGTGAGTCGATGCTGAGGGCGTCCGCAGACCGCGTGGCGCCCAGGACCATCTGGTGCATCGTGAGCATGTTGTCGCTGTGCAGCAGCATGGTCCAGGAGTTGCGATAACTGATGGTCCACAGCTGCAGGGCCGCATTGAGCGGTCCGGTGATCCTGTGGCCGATGCCGAGGGTGGCGGCGATGTTCACGGCCTGGGCCGCGTCGAAGATCCCGTCGGCCACCCGCGGTGGCAGGGGCTTCCTGAGGATCTTGACCACCCCCACCGGGGTGAACTGCGAGGCGTCCTGGGCGTGGAGCGTGCGGAACATGGTCCGCCGCCTGATGTTGTGGGCGGCCGAGAAGATGCCGGTGGCCACCCGCAGCACCGCGGGGCGGATCGGCTGGGCCGCGGGCCGCAACAGGTCGACGGCCTTCTGGAACGCCGGTGATGCGAAGGACGGGAAGGGGTGCTCGGTGCCGGTCACTGGGATGCCTCCTGCTCGGTTGCGGGCTGTGCGATCGGGGATGTGTTCCGGGGTGCGGACTGGGAAGCGGCCACGGACGCGTTCTGGATAGTGTTCTCGGTGACATAGTCGCCCGCGGTGTTGCCGGTGCCGAGCGGCCGCGGCGGGATGTTGCCCAACTCGGAGCGGGCCATGGGTCCGGTGGGCGGCCCCTGCGCATCCTGCGCGTCGTCATGACGAGTCTCGGACACGGCCGTCGCGGTCCCGCCGACGTCGGCCCGCGCATGGACGGTCTCCATCTGCGGTGTGGTGTTGCCGGCAAAGTAGGTGTCGAAGAAATACCGCGACCGCACGATCTCCACGCGGACGATGCCGGCCTCCTTGCGCCGCCGCAGGGCCGCAGGGCTCTTGCCCTGGCCTGCGGATCGGCGTTGCTGTTCGGCCAGGGCGTCGGCGTAGCGCTGGGCGACTTCCACGGCGCGGCCTTGGCGGACCATGCGGGTGATCTGTTTGCGGACCTGGTTCAGCCCGCCGGCACCGAAGTGGCTGTAGTGCGGAACGATCCGCTCGCCGCCGGCGGTGAAGCCGGCCACATGCGGGATCCGGGTCCGGTCCTTGCGGTCGTCGGAGAACATCGGATAGGTGGACAGCGGGAAGGAGTCCTGCTCGTTCTTGTCCTTGCCGTTGAAGTAGTGGCGGACGGGAGAGAGCAGCACGGCCGCGAAGGCGACGCCGGCCGCCAGCGCCCAGAGGTCGCGCTCCGTCGCGCGAGGCGAGGGAGCGATGGCCAGGTGGTACGAGAGGTCGATGGTCACGATCGATCCTTCCGGTGTGGGTGCGAGTGGAAACGGATACGGGTGGGTACGGATACGGGTGGGTACGGATACGGGTGGGTACGGCTGAGCCGGTGTGGGTGTGGCGAGCAACGGGTCTCGGGCGGCACGGCGCGGCCCGGACCGCGTCAGCGGTGTGCGGCGGCGTCGGCCATGGCGGCCCGGGCAGCGTGCAGTCCGGCCATGCCGTGGACTCCTCCACCGGGTGGCGTGGAGGAGGAGGCCAGGTACAGGCCGGGCGTGGAGGTGCGGTGTGGGCTGAGGACCGGGGCGGGGCGCAGGATCTGCTGCAGCCCGCCCATGGACCCTCCGGCCACGTCTCCGCCGATGAGGTTGGGGTTCCAGGACTCGAGGGCCGACGGCGGAGTGGCCACCTGGTGGACGATGCGATCCCGGAAACCGGGGGCGAACCGCTCGATCTGCGCCTCGATCAGGTCATCGACCGGGGCGTCGTAGCCGCCGGGCACGTGGGCATAGGTCCACAGCACGGTCTTGCCGGCGGCCTCACCGGTGGCCCGGGACGGATCCGCGCCCTGCTGCTGGCAGACCATGACGAAGGGCTTCTCCGGGATCCGTCCGGCCTTGGCCTCGCGCTCGGCGTGCTCCATCTCGGCGAGCGACCCGCCCACGTGGACGGTGCCGGCACCACCGACCCGCGGGTCCGTCCACGGGACCGGTCCGTCGAGCAGATAGTCGATCTTGGACACCCCGGTGCCGTATCTCCACCGCTTGAGATGGCCGGCGTACCGATCGGTGAGGTCGGCGCCCTTGAGCTGCAGCAGCTGCCGAGGTGTGAGGTCGAGCAGGACCGCATCGGCACCAGCGAACTCACCGAGGTCGGTGACCTCGTGGTTCAGGTGGATGCGGCCCCCGTGGGTGTGCAGGACGGAAACCAGCGCGTCCACGATTCCCTGGGAGCCGCCCCGGGCGACGGGCCAGCCGCGGGTCATGCCGAGGGCCCCGAAGATCAGGCCGAAGGCCGAGGTCAACAGGTGTGAGGGCGGCAGGATGGCATGGATGGAGGATCCCGCGAACAGGGCCCGGGCCGGCTCGTCCCGGAAGATCGTGCGGCCGAGGGCTCCGGACGGCCAGAGCGCACGCGCTCCGAACCGAACCATGCTGAGCAGGTGCGGAGGCAGGCGGACCAGGGAGGGCCCGAGGATGTTCTCCAGGTGGGCGTCGATGTTGCCGACCAGGGGCGCGTGCAGTCGCTGCCAGGCCGCTCCGTCACGGCCCAGCCCGCTGACCGTCGCGTCCATCGAGTCCTGAAGGAGAGCTGCGGGCTGTCCGTCGAGCGGGTGCGCCATCGGGTATTCGGGGTGGAGCCATTCCAGGCCGTGGTCGGTCAGCCCCAGGTCGCGGAAGACGGGACTGGCCACGCCGAAAGAGTGCCCGGCGGCCCCCAGGTCCACGATCGTTCCCGGGCCCAAGAGGTCTGTCGAGGCGGAGGCGCCGCCGTAGGCTGAGTGGCGCTCATAGACGTCCACCGCCCAGCCGGCCCGGGCCAGCACGGCGGCCGCGGTGAGCCCGTTGGGCCCGGAGCCGACGACGACGGCTCGCCGGCCGCCGCTGGTACGCGCCGCCTGCGCACCTGCACTGTTCTGCGGTGTGTGCTGAGCCATGGAGTCTGCTTCCGTCCTTTGAAGATCCTGTGAATATCCTGCAGGGCCGGAATGAGACGTGGATGAGCCGTGGATGAGATATCGATGAATGCCGCGCTCAATCGTCAGTTGCCGCCCAGCCTGTCCTCTCTGCTGGCTCTCCTGCCTCCGCTGACTCGGCTGACTCTTGCGGACCCGTGCCGGCGTCGGCCAGGTCCTGCGGACGGGTGGCCGGGTCCAGGGGCGCCCCGGACTGGTAGACGGCACGCGCCAGGGTGTTCGAGGCCAGGGAGGACACGATCACCAGGGCGCAGATCGTCACAGCCGCCATCAGCAGCGTCCACCACTCGAAACGGTCCCGGCCGGTCAGGTGGACGAAGATCCCGATGACCACCAGGGGCAGTCCCATCCCGGTGGCCGGGGAGAAGACGTTCATCATCTGCAGCGCGTCGTTCGCCCGGAGCATGGACACGGCGGAGAGCAGCACCAACAGGGCCCCGCCGAGGATGAGCACGGAGGCGATCAACTCATAGACTTCGAATCCAGCCATCAGCGTTCCCCCCTCGTCAGGATGCGGGCCAGTGCCACGGTCGCCAGGATGCCCAGGAAGGCTGCCAGCATGGCGGCGTCCTGGATGATGGCCGAGCCGGTCTGGATGCCGATGATCATCAGGATGCCGATGGCCGCGAAGTAGACGAGGTCACCGACCACCGCCCGTTCGGCGGCCGAGGTGGCGGAATAGATCCGAAACAGTCCCAGCACCACCGCGGCGGCGAGGACGCCCATGGCCAGGACCAGCAGGAGGTCAGGGACGGAGTCGATGCTCATGGGCGCCGCCCCCTTTGTGCTCCGGGCCCTGCTCCGGGCCCTACTCTGTGCCCTGCTCCGGGCCCTGCTCCGGGCCCTGATCCGGAGCCCCCTCCGGATCGGCCTTCCCAACCGCTGCCCCGAGTCATCCTCAGCAACCGGTCCTCCATCTCCTGCAGCCCATCACGCACGGAATCCCGGTCCGAGTCGAACACGGAGTGCACGAAAACCGTGGCCGGTTCGGTGTCCGTGCCGTGCGCCGTGCCGACCACCAGGGTGCCCGGGGTGATGGTGATGGACGAGGCCATCCACGTCACCTCGAGGTCCGTGGCGCAGCGCAGGGGGAATCCGACGATCGATGGTTCGGCGAACGTTCCGGGCGTGAGGGCCCGCCGCGCGACCTGCAGCGAACCTGAGATGACCTGCCCGATCAGCCAGACCAGATAGCGCACCATGTTCCAGATGCTGAAGCGCCAACGGTCACTCATTCGATGCCACCTCCCAGGACAGCCTCCACATAGGGGCCGGTCTCGAACAGGCCGGCCGCGGCCGTCTCGATGAACGGCATCAGCGTACCGGCGAAGACGAAGAGCAGCACGGAGACCCCGATCATCACGACACCGGGAGCCAACAGTCGGCCGGGGATCCGAACGGAGTCCGGCACCGCTTCCTCGGGGCCCCGATCCCGGCTGCCGTCGGCCAGGACCGGCCGATACATGCGCAGCGGCTCGCCAGCGAAGGACCTCCCCCACAAGCGTTGCAGGGCCACCAGGGTCGCCACGGAGGCCAGCACGATCGCGGTCAGGAAGACCGGGGCATACCACGCGGGGTTGCCGCCACCACCCTCGGGATCCACCACGGAGAGTGCGAGCCCCAGCTTGGCCCACAGGCCCGAGGTCGGCGGGAGACCGGCCAGGGACAGCAGGCCGAGGGCGACCACGACGGCGGCCAGCCGGTCCCGGTGCAGCAGTCCGGAGAGTCTGCCGAGGATTCCGGTGCCGTAGGTCTGCTCGACGGCGCCGGCCGTGGTCAGCAGTGACGCCATGGTCACCACGTGGTGGATGAGGTAGAACAGGCCGGCGGCCACGGCAGCGGGTGAGGCGATGGCCACGCCGATGAGGATGTGGCCGACCCCGGCGATCATCTGGAAGGCCATGACCCCGCGGAAGCGGCTCTCGCCGAGGGAACCGAGGGCCCCCAGCACCATGGTGGCGAGCACGACGACGGCGATCACCACCGCGACCGTGGTCGCGGTGCCGTGGGGGGCCGGCGTCGTGACCGTGCTTCCGGCCGTGCCGGCCGCGCCCCCGGGAGCGAACGCGGTGAAGTAGATCCGGAAGATCGCGTACAGCGCGACCTTGGTGTGGAGTGCGGAGAACAGCGCCATGATGCCGGCCGACGTGCCCGGATAGGCGCGCGGCATCCAGCCGTGGACGGGGACCACGCCGGCCTTGATGGCCAGGGCCAGCAACACGACCGTGACGGCCAGCGCCACCTGCGGGTCCTCGCCGGCGCGCCCGGCCAGGGCGGCCAGGTTCACGGTGCCGGCTGAGCCGTAGACGAGGCCGACGCCCATCACCAGGATCGCGCTCGTGACGAGGTTGACGATCACGAACATGCGGCTGATCCCCAGCCGGCGCCAGGTGCCGGTCACGGCGATGAGCGCATAGGAGGGCAGCAGCATGACCTCGACGAACACGAAGAGGTTGAACAGGTCCCCGGTCAGCAGGGCGCCGTTGACGCCGGACATCAGCATCAGGGCCAGGGCGGGGACGAACCGCAGGCGGTCCTCGCCGGAAGCGGTCAGGAACCAGCACGAGGCGGCGGTGGCCAGGCCGGTGGTCGCCAGCATCACCGCCGTCAGGGTGTCCGAGACGAACGGGATGGCGATCCCGCCCTCATAGCTGCCGATCGCGCTGGCCAGGACCGGGGTGTCCCGGTGGTGGACCATCAACGCGACGGCGGCGGCCAGCACCAGCACCGGAACGGCGATGATGAGGACGCGGTCCAGCATGCGGCGGCGCAGGATCACCGAGACGCCGGCGAACAGGAGTGGCACGGCCACGAAGAGCGGCAGCAGGGAACCGATGAACTGGTCGGTCATGCGTGGTCCACCCCCTGCTGGCCCCTGGACAGGCTGGCGGCCTGGTCATCTGGCTGGCTCTCGTGCTGGCTGTCTGGCTGAGCGTCTGGCTGAGCGTCTGGCCGGTTGTCCGGCTGGTCGTTGTCGCTGACGGTGGGCGCGCTCTCCTGGTCGTCGTTCCGGCCGATGACCGCCAGGGCGAGCATGAGGATGGTGGTGGCCATGGCGATGACGATGGCCGTCAGCACGAAGGCCTGCGGCAAGGGGTCGGCGGCCTCGGCTGCGGTGGTGCCGTCCATGAGCGGCTCGTGGCGCCAGCCGGGCACCCCGCTGGCAAGCAGGAGCAGGTTCGCGGAGTGGGAGATCAGGGTGAGCCCGAAGATGGCGCGCACCATGTCCCGCTGCTGCAGCAGCCAGACCCCGGCGGTGGTCAGCACGCCGACCGTGATGGCAAGGACGAAGGTGGAGTCGAACATGTCACCGCCCCCATTCTTCGGGCGGGACACCCGAGGAGATGTGCTGTGTCTGGGGCCGGACGGGGATGGAGCTGGTCACGGGTTCGGCTTCCTCCGGGGTGTCCGGTGCCGGGGTGTCCATCTCCCCCAGGAATGCCTCGTCCACCCGCTCCCGGGTGCTCTCGCCGCCCTCCTGCTCAGCGGAGGCCGACGCTGTGCCGAGGACGTTGAAGGCGAGCATGACCAGCCCGATCACGGCGAGGTAGACGCCGGCGTCGAAGATCATGGACGTGGTCACATGCTGCCCCAGGAGATAACCGTGCTGGGGCTCCATGTAGGTCCCCGTGAAGGCCATGTTCACCAGGCCGATGGCCACGGCCATCACCACACCGCCGCCGATGAGGTACAACGGGGCGCGCGGCGGGCCGATCTGACGGTCCTTCGAGGTCGAGAGGTACAACAGCCCGACCACGGCCGAGCCGACCAATGCCGCGATGAACCCGCCGCCGGGCTCGTTGTGGCCGCGCAGGAAGAGGATGGCGGAGACGACGGCCAGGATCGGCAGGATGACCTTGAGCATCAGCTGCAGCTGGCTGGTGTTGCCCCACGAGTCCAGGATGGCGCGCCGGGCGGTCGGGGTGCCAAGGTCGGGACCCTCCGGGGCGTCGGAGCCGTCGTCCTCGCCGGGGGTTGCCGGGATCAGTTCCGGGTCCAGGTGGCGGTTGCGGATGGTGGAGAGGATGGCGGCGATGGCCACCCCGGTCATGCCCAGTACGGAGAGTTCCCCGAGGGTGTCCAAGGCGCGGAACTCCACCAGGATGACGTTGACAATGTTGACCCCGCCGGTGATGTCCTGGCCGTTCTCCAGCAGGTACGTGCCGACCTCCGACTTGTCCCGGCGGCTGGTCAGCCCCCAGACGGCGAGGCCGGTCGCCAGACCGGCGCTCACGGCGATGAGGGCGGCCGGCACCGCGCGCCGGGCGCGGACGCGCCGGAAGGTCCGTGGCAGCTTCTGCAGGACCAGCATGATCACGATGACGGTCAGGGACTCCACCAGCAGCTGGGTGAGGGCCACGTCCGGTGCGCCGAGGGAGACGATCTGCACGGTCACCAGGATCCCGACGGCGGACAGTGCCACGGTGGCGCCGAGGCGGGAGCGGGCCATGGCCACGCCCAGCGCCGAGATGGCCAGCAGGATCAGCAGCACGACGTCGGACGCCCGGTTGAGGTTCGACTGCAGCGGAGGCAGGTCTCCGCCGGCGTTCAGCAGGAGCACGCCGGGCACCACGATCGCGGCCAGGGAGAGCACCATCATGGCCGCGTGGGAGGCGGCGGCGTCCCGGGCGGTGAGGCGGTTGACGCCCGATCCGAGCGCCGTCAGCGCCGAGGTGGCGGACTCGATCAGCCCGGCCCCGCTGAACGGCAGTTGGGTGCGTTCCAGTGCGGGCCAGAGACGGTGGCGGATCGCCAGGGTGCCCAGGCCCACAGCCAGTACCGCCACGGTGGTCAGCAGTTCCGGGGTGACGCCGTGCCACAGGACGAAATGCGGGTGCACCTCCGCTCCGGGCAGTGCCGCCGTGGCCGCCGCGCCGACGGCGGTGTCCAGCAACGGGAGGACGAAGAGGGCGGCCACGGAGGCCAGGATCGGCAGTGCGGTGGCACCGACGAGGATCGCACCGGGTGCGTGGCCGGCGTCGTGCTGGCCGTCCGCGGCCGCTTCGAGAGCCGGCTCAGGAGTCCGCGCTGGGTCCCAGAATCCGCCCACCACGATCTTGGCGCAGTAGGCCACCGTCAGCACGGAGCCGAGGGCCGCGCCGGCCAGGGCCACCGGGCCCGCCCAGGCGGGCAGGGTTCCGGCGGCACCGCTGGCGGCTCCCCCGGCCGCACCTCCGGCTGCCACCCAGTCCGTGGCCCAGGCGTTGAGCGCGGTGAAGATGGACTCCTTGGAGACAAAGCCGATCAGCGGCGGGATGCCGGCCATGGCCCCGGCGCCGAGCACCGTCACCGCGAAGGTGCCGGGCAGGGCGCGGCGCAGCACGGGCATCTGACGGAGGTCGCGAGTGCCGGTGGCGTGGTCCACCACCCCGATCATCATGAACAGCCCGGACTTGAACAGTGCGTGCGCGATGGTGTGGATCAGGGCGGCGGCGATGCCGGCCTCGGTGCCGGTGCCGATGGCCGCGACGATGAGCCCGAGCTGGCTCACCGTCGAATAGGCCATCAGCTTCTTGAGGTCGTGCTGCTGCAAGGCGCGCCAGCCGCCGACGAGCGCGGTGACGAGGCCGGCGATGACGAGCAGGACGGACCACAGCGCGTTGTCATGGAACGCCGGGGAGAACCGCAGGAGCAGGAAGATGCCCGCCTTGACCACCGCGGCGGCGTGCAGGTAGGCGGACACCGGCGTGATGGCGGCCATGGCGTCCGGCAGCCAGGAGTGGAACGGGAACTGGGCGGACTTGGTCATGGCCGCGAGAGCGATGAGCAGCCCGATGGTGGTGGTGAACGCCGGATCGGATGTCCACAGGCCACCAGCAGCCTCAGGGTCCAGGATCACCGAGAGGTCGGTGGTGCCGGCGCGCACGGCCACCAGGACGACCGCCACGAGCAGGGCCAGCCCGCCGAGGAATGTCACCAGCAGGGTGCGCATGGACGGGGCGAAGGCGGCGCGTCCGGAGCGGGCGATGAGCAGGAACGAGGCCAGCGAGGTCAGCTCCCAGCACAGGAACAGCACCATCAGGTCATCGGCCGTGACCAGGCCGACCATGGACACCGTGAACAGGGTCATGCCGAGGTAGAAACTCAGGTAGGCCGAGGGCGGCATCCCGGCGTCGAGGTACCGGGTCGAGTACACCAGCACGACGGCGCCGATGAGCAGGGAGATCAGCGTGAAGACGCTCGAGATGGGGTCAGCGGCGAAGGACAGGTCGATCCCCCACGCCGGGATCCAGGGGATGGACCACGCGTTGGCAGCCGACTCGGCTTCGCTCCCCGTTCCGGCGGGTCCGCCGGCCTGCAGGGCCGGAAGGTAGAGCACCGCGGCACCCAGGTAAACGGCGGCCAGCGGCCAACCGGCGTTGCGTCCCAGCCAGCGGCAGAACAGCGGAGTGAGGATGAGTCCGACCGCCAGCAGAGCAAGCGTGAGGGCGATGGACATGCAGTTCACCCTACCCAAGCAGGGTGGCCGGCGCGGCCCATGTGGGCACCGTCCGGCCGGATTCGGCGGTGGCCGGCGCGACGCCCTTTAAGCAGTCACGATTCTGGGACGCCCCTCGGGCCTGTTCGCTGCCAGCGAACGAATGGCGTCGGAGGCCTCCACCAGGAGCCTCCGATCTGCCGGGTGGCCGCTGGCCCGGTCGGTCACCAGACCGACGGCCAAGTCCAGGTCCGGGTCCGCCCACCCCAGGCAGACATCCGATCCGTTGTGCCCGAAGGTCCGTTCGGTGCTGGTCTCCCCCAGCGGACATCCCGCTCCGGTGCCGCCCAGCTGCACCCCGGTCCCCCAGCGGGTGGGCAGTCGCGTCCAGCCGTCGGGGCCCCCATCCGAACTCGGCGTACACAGCGCCTCCCGCTCCGGGACGTGGAGCAGGTACCGGTAGAACCGTGCCAGCTCCAGCGCGGTCGTGGAGATCCCGGCCGCCGGGATGTGGGCCTGTCGGACGACCCGGCGGTTCAGCAGGGCAGCAACCACCGGCCCGCCCGGGGCAGCGCGGAGGGAACCGTCGAATGGCAGGCAGCGGCGCAGGTCGGCATCCGGCACGCCAGGATGGACATCCTGGAGTCCGGCCGGCTCGAGGACCAGTTCTCGCAGCAGCCCGGCCCAGCCCAGGTCTCCGTCCCCTCCGGCGGCCCGCCGGGCCACCTCCGCGAGGATGAACCCGAAGTCCAAGGGCTGGTAGGCGGGTCCGGCACCGTATCTCCGGTCCCGACGGCGGCCTCTCGCCACCCGCTGCAGGGAGACCTCGGTGCGGTGCATGGCCACCACGGCGGCCGGATAGGGTCCGGCCGAGGGGACGGCGGAGCGGTGGGTCAGCACGTCCCGGACGGTAGTCCCGGCCTTCGAGGTCCTCTCGCTCCGCGGCCACCGGCGGCCGGCGCCGTAGTCGGGCCAGTACGTGGCGACGGGCGCGTCGAGGTCCAGCAGGCCTTCGCCGGCGAGCCGGTGCACCAGCAGGGACGTGAAGGGCTTGGACGCGGAGAACAGCCAGCCCAGGGCGTCGGGCCGGCAGCGGACGGCCCCGTCCACCACGGTCTGCCCGCGGTGGATCACCGCCAGCTGCACCGAGGCCCCACGGGAAGCCGCCAGCTCGAGGAGATCGGAAGCATGCACGGGCCCAGCGTAATGAAGCCCATCGCCCCATGTCCCGCACCGGCATCGGGGCCTGGCCGCCCTAAACTCGGCTGGTGGAGAACTTCTGGCTGGCCTTCGGGCTGACACTGCTCGCCGGCCTCTGCACCGGTATCGGTGGGCTGATCTCAGTGGTCCCGCGGCGCGCGTCCGGCGCGTTCCTGTCCGTCTCGCTCGGCTTCTCGGCCGGCGTCATGCTCTATGTCTCCTTCATGGAGATCATGCCCAAGGCCCTGGATTCCTTGACCGCGGCCAATGGACCGGCTGCCGGACCATGGGCGGCCGGAGCCGCGTTCTTCGCCGGAATCCTGCTGATCGGCGTCATCGACCGCCTCGTCCCGGAGCAGATCAATCCGCACGAGCCCGGGCTGGTCCACGATCCGGCCGCGGCCGTGAAGCGCCGCCGGATGATGAAGACCGGCACCGTGACCGCCTTGGCCATCGGCGTGCACAACTTCCCTGAGGGCTTCGCCACGTTCATCGCCGGACTGACCGACCTGCAGGTGGCACTGCCCGTGGCCCTGGCGATTGCCCTGCACAACATCCCGGAGGGCGTGGCCGTGGCCGTGCCGATCCGCGAGGCGACCGGGTCCCGCCGCAAGGCCGTGCGGTGGTCCTTCCTCTCCGGCCTGGCTGAACCTGCCGGGGCGTTGATCGGCTTCGCCCTGCTGATGCCCTTCATGAACGACTTCACCCTGGGACTCACCTTCGCCCTGGTGGCCGGCATCATGGTGTTCATCTCCCTCGATGAGCTGCTGCCCACTGCCCGCGAGTACGGCAAGCACCACCTGGCCATGTACGGGCTCGTGGCCGGCATGGCCGTCATGGCCGTTTCGCTGTTGCTGTTCGCGACGCTGTAGAACTGACCCATGACCACCGACCCCGGCACCAACCCCAGCACCAACCCCAGCACCAATCCCGGCACCGCCGCCGAGCGAACCCCCGGCGATTCCCGCGTCCCCACAGCCGGACCGGGTGGACCGGCTGGAAAGGATGGGAAGGGCGGACAGGGTGGACGGGGTCGGCCGGGTCAACAGGCGATCACCGGCCGCCGGGCCGTCGGTTTCACCCTGGCTGTACTGGCCGTGGTGTTCATCGCCCTCAACCTGCGTCCGGGGGCCACCGCCCTCGGACCGGTCCTGGCCGAGGTGTCCGCCTCCCTGCAGATCAACGGCACCGTTGCCGGGGTCATCACGGCACTGCCGGGGCTGATGTTCGGGCTCGTGGGATTCGTGGCCGTGAGCCTGGGTCGCCGGGCCGGGCTGTCCCTGACCATCGCCCTCAGCCTTATCGTGATGGTCCTTGGCCTGCTGTTGCGCCCCTTCGCCCCGTCCATCTGGGTCTTCATCCCGTTCACCGCCCTGGCCCTGGCCGGGATGGCCGTGGGCAACGTCCTGGTCCCCGCCTGGATCAAGCGGCACGGAGGCGCCCGCACGGTGGCCCTGATGACCCTGTACAGCATGTTCCTCACCGTGGGCGGATCCGCAGGCTCGGGCCTCGCCGCACCCCTGGCCGAGGCGGCCGGGACCACGCTGTCCGCCGGTGACCCGGCCGAGGGCTGGAGGTGGTCGCTCGGATTCTGGGGGCTGGCCGCCGTCGTCCCCCTGGTGTTGTGGTTGCTGGTGGCCCGCCGTACGGGGCACGACTTCCCGGGGACCCCGCCTCAGGATGAACCGGACCGGCCCCTGCGGTCCTCCCCCACGGCCGTGTTCCTCATGGTGCTGTTCGGAGTCCAGTCCATGAATGCCTATGTACAGTTCGGCTGGCTGCCACAGATGTACCGGGACGCCGGGCTGGACGCCAACCTGGCCGGGGCCCTGCTGTCCGTGGTCGCGGCGCTGGGCGTGGTCGGCGGGCTCGTGATGCCCACCGTGATCGACCGGTCCCGGACGCTCGCACCGTGGATGATCGGCTTCGGCATCGCCACCGCCGGCGGATGGGCCGGGATGCTGCTGGCCCCGGCCGAGGGTGGCCTGTGGTGGGCCATCCTGCTGGGCCTGGGCGGCTTCGCCTTCCCGACGGCGATCGCCCTGATCCCCGCCCGCAGCCGGCAGCCGCATGTCACCGCACGGCTGTCCGGATTCGTCCAGCCGTACGGTTACATCGTGGCCGCGATCGGCCCGATGACCGTCGGGTTGATCCATGCGGCCACCGGGAACTGGACCCTGGTGCTCATCCTGCTGGCCTGCTCCGGACTCGTCATGGCCCTGGCCGGACTCCGCGTCTCCGCCCGCGTCTATGTGGACGACGAGATCACGGTGCAACGGGTTGATCAGAGCTGACATTGGCTGAGCTGCTGACACTGGCTGGGCTGATGCGGGCTGCCGCGCCGGTCAACAGGTCAACAGGTCAACAGGTCAACAGGTCAACAGGTCAACAGGTCAACAGGTCAGTAGACGACGGCCTCCTGCAGGGTGGCCTCACCCGAGCGGTCCTCGCCCGCCTCGGTGGTCCACTCGACCATGATGACGTCCCCCACGTTGTGGTCGTTGACGATCTGTGAGAGTTCGGCGGCCGAAGTCACGGGCTGGCCGTCCACGGTGCGGACGATGTCCCGTTCCCGGAGACCGAGTTGTTCGGCCGAGGAGCCCGGCGTCACCTCGATCACGACCGCCTGCTCCTGCTCGGTGCCCACCACGATGCCCAGGGCGCCGTCCACCCCGATGCTGACGGAGTCCGTCTCCTCACCGGAGAGGACCTGCTCCACCACATCCAGGGCTACGGTCACCGGAATCGCATACCCGTCCACCTCCTCGGCCGTCTCCCCTTGGGACGCAGCCGTGGTGATGCCGATGACCTGACCGTCCCCGTCCACCAAGGGGCCACCCGAGTAGCCCGGAATCACGTCCGCGCTGGTCTCGATGAGTCCCGACAGCCGGGACATGTCATCGGGAGCACCGGAGGAGGCCACGATCGACTCGTCCAGTCCCGTCAGCTCACCGGTCACGGCGGTGAGGTAGCCCTGCCCACCACCATTGCCGACGGACGCCGTGGGCTCGCCCCGGTCCGGGAGCTCGGTATTGATGGAGGCCGTGGCCAGGGAGGGTGCGTCCTCGATCTGCAGCACGGCGACATCGTGCAGGGAATCGCGCCCCAGCACCGTGGCCGTGTAGACCTCACCGGAATCCGCGACGGTCACCGAGACCTCGGAGGCGTCCTCGACAACGTGGTAGTTGGTGATGGCCAACCCGTCGCCGGTGAGGACGACGCCCGTGCCGGTGCCCATGCCACTCATCAACTGGGTGTCCACCATGAGCACCCCCGGGGCGTCCGTGACCCGGGAGCCCTGGTCCAGGCCGGCATCGTCCAGGTTCGGGCCGGCCGCCCAATCCACCTGGATCCCGTCGTGGCTGTGCTGCAGGGCCTCGCCGAGGGGAACGCCGCCGGTGGCCGGTAGCGCCGGCCCGTGGTCCTGCGCCGCCACGATGTCCTGGATCTCCTCGAAGATCAGCAGGCCCACGCCACCGGCGAGGATGGCTGCGGCCAGGAAACCCGAGGCGACGATCAGGCGGTAGGCGGGGCTCCGGCGTCGGCGGCGTGGCTGGAGGTGCGGGGGCAGGTACCGCTGCGGGGACTGGTACTGCTGTGGGGACTGAAACTGCTGCTGGGGCACCCCATAGATCGGGCCGACCGCGGGGGGCCGGTCCGGAAGGGGCGGGATCCCGACCGGCGGACGGTCGGGATCCCCCGGGTTCTCAGGGTCGTTCACGGTACTCCGGTGATCAGGACAGGACGTGGTGGACCGGGCGGAACCAGATCAGCCGCGGACTGCGGCCAGTGCGGAGTCGTAGTCCGGTTCGGTCGTGATCTCAGGGACCACCTCGGTGTAGGTCACGGTGCCCTGCGGGTCGATCACGATGACGGCGCGGGCCAGGAGCCCGACCATGGGACCGTCAGCCAGGGTGACCCCGTAGTCCTCGCCGAAGGTGGAGCGGAACACCGAACCGGTGGTGACGTGGTCGATGCCCTCGGCAGTGCAGAAGCGGCCGGCGGCGAAGGGCAGGTCGGCGGAGACGGCCACCACGGTGGTGTTCTCCAGGTCCGCAGCCGCCTTGTTGAACGTGCGGACGGACTGGGCGCAGACGCCGGTGTCCATGGAGGGGAAGATGTTCAGCACGATCGTGCGTCCGGCCAGGGACTCCAGAGTGACCGGAGCCAGGTCGGACCCGGTGAGGGTGAAGGCGGGGGCGGGGGTGCCCTCGGCGGGCAGCTCCCCGACGGTGTTGACGGGGCTGGACTTGAATGCGGTGGTTGCCATGCGCTCCAACCTAGCGGTTTAGGCTGGCGAGGTGGAACTGCGCAGCAATGTCACCGATACCGCACTGCTCTTCGAGGGCGGTGGGATGCGGGCGTCCTATACGTCCGCCGTGGCGGTCGCCCTGCTTGAGGCGGGCATCCACCTGGACTTCGTGGCCGGGATCTCGGCCGGGTCGTCCAATACGGCCAACTACCTGGCGCGGGATCCGTGGCGGGCGCGGCATTCATTCGTGGACTTCGCCGCCGACCCGAAGTTCGGCAGCTGGAAGACGTTCCTGCGCGGGGACGGCCTGTTCAACGCCAAGTACATCTATGAGGAGACCGGCCTGCCGGACCAGGCCCTCCCCTACCCCTGGGAGACCTTCCTGGCCAACCCTGCGACGCTGCGTCTGGGTGCCTTTGACGCGGAGTCCGGACAGCCCGTGTGGTGGGGCCGCGAGGACATCCAGGAACTCCCCGACCTGATGGTGCGGGTCCGCGCCTCCTCCACGATGCCGGTGCTCATGCCGCCGGTGCTGCTGGACGGGCGGACCTACGTGGACGGGGCCCTGGGCCCGGACGGCGGGATTCCCCTGTCCGCTGCCGTCGACGCCGGCCACGACCGGTTCCTGGCGGTGCTCACCCGCGAACGCGACTACGTCAAGGCCCCCGAACGGTTCCCCCGGTTCTACCTGCGCTACTTCCGCAAGCACCCGGCGATCGCCGAGGCCCTGCTCACCCGGTGGCAGCGGTACAACACGACGCGGGAGCGGTTGTTCGAGCTCGAGCGGGAGGGCCGGGCCTACCTCTTCGTCCCGGAGACCATGCCGGTGTCCAACGGCGAGAAGGACGTGGTCAAGCTCGCCGCCGCCCACGAGGCCGGGCTGGCCCAGGCCCGCCGGGAACTGCCGGCCATCCGGGAGTTCCTCGGCCTGCCGGCGGTGTGATGACTGCTGGCTGACCGCTACTGACTCACCGCTACTGGGCGGAGTCGGGCAGCCCGAACACGCGGTCGAAGAGCCAGGCGTAGACCGCGTTGTAGATGAGGAAGAAGATGATCAGGGCCGCCTCGTAGAGGAAGGCCTCCCACAGGCTGACCTGCAACAGCAGCGCGACGGCCGGCACCAGGACGATCACAAGGCCGAGCTCGAACAGCAGCGTGTGCAGCAGGCGGATCCGCAGGGGCCGGCCGGTGTGGCCGGAGCGCCGCTCCCAGCGCTCGAAGAGCGTGTTGAACACCATGTTCCAGATCAGCGCCACCACGGAGGACAACACCCCGACGGCGGCGCTGGCGCCGGCCGGGTTGCCCATCAGCGCGAGGATGACCGTGGTGAAGCCGATGGCGAGCGCCTCGAAGACGACGGCGTAGACCACGCGGCGAACGGCCGGCGTCGGGAAGACGCGGCGACCGATCAGGGCACGGCGGCCGCCGGGGGCCATCGGCACGTCACGTTGGATGGCGTCTGACGTGGGGGTAGTGGGGCCGGTGGGCTCGACCGTGGGCTCGCTCGTGGAGTGGGGCACAGAACCGGACATGGCGAAATGACCTCCAAGATGTGTCCATGGGAAGTCCTCGACCGGTTTCGCGTCCATGGAAGCGGATGCTCGGCGTCGTGGACCGATCGACCGGCAGGCCCGGGGAAAACCCGAGTTGACCGGATGCGGATCGATGGGGACCGGTGGTCCCGTGACGCCGTGTGGTGATTCTACCAAGCTTGAACCCCTGGTCCGACGCGGCTATTCCCTGTCTCTCTCTGTCTCTCTCTGTCACTCCCTGTCACGGCTCGTTGGCCGTAGTCCCCGCCGCTCGGGTCCTGGGCCCGGGTCAACACCTACGATGAGGACAGACACCAACAGGCTTGAACAGACACACCTGAACGCTCCTGTACCCAGCTGAACAGAAAGAGGCTCCCACCCATGTCGAGCTCACCCATGACCATCCGGGCCGCCATCGTCGGATATGGAAACCTCGGCAAGAGCGTGGAGAAGCTGATCCGCGCCCAGCCGGATATGGATCTGGTGGGGATCTTCTCCCGACGTTCTGAGCTGGGCACGGACACCCCGGTGTTCCCGGCTGCCTCGGCAGCAGATCATGCGCAGGACATCGACGTGCTGTTCCTCTGCCTGGGCAGCGCCACCGACATCCCGGAGCAGGCACCCGGCTACGCTCGTCACTTCACCACGGTGGACACCTATGACAACCACCATCTGATCCCGGACCACTACGCCACGATGGACGCCGCAGCGCGTCAGGGCGGGAACGTCGCCATGATCTCCACCGGGTGGGATCCGGGCCTGTTCTCCCTGAACCGCACCCTGGCATCCGCCCTCTTCCCCGACGCGCAGCAGAACACCTTTTGGGGCAAGGGACTCTCCCAGGGCCACTCCGACGCTGTCCGCCGGGTACCCGGGGTGCGGCGGGGCGTCCAGTACACGATTCCCAACGAGGAGGCCATCGTGGAGGCCAAGGCCGGCCGCGGCGCCGAGATCAGCGCCACCTCCGCGCACGTCCGCGAGTGCTACGTGGTGGCCGACGAGGCCGACCACGCCGCCATCCGGGAGGCGATCACGACCATGCCGGACTACTTCGCCCCCTATGACACCACCGTGCACTTCATCTCCGATGAGGTCTTCGAGCGCGACCACCAGGGCATGCCCCACGGCGGCCACGTGGTCACCTCCGGCGACCTGGGCGGTTCGCGCAGCTCGGTCGAGTTCGTCCTCGAGCTGGAGTCCAACCCCGACTTCACCGCCGCCTCCCAGGTCGCCTACGGCCGGGCCGCCGCCCGCCTCAAGGCCGAGGGGAAGACCGGAGCGTTCACCGTGCTGGAGGTCGCCCCGTACCTGCTCTCCCCCGTCGCCCTGGAGGAACTCATCCGCCGGGATGTGTGACGGAACGAGTTGACCGAACGGCGTCGGCCGAACGGCGTCGGCCGAACGCGCTGATCGAAACGCACTGATCGAAACGCACTGATCGAACGCGCTGATCGAACGGCGTCGACCGAGCCAGGTGACCGGAGCGCCGCCGGCCCTGTCATGGGCCGGCGCGCCGCCGTCGTCGTATGCTCTGAGCATGCCGATCACGCGAGATGACCGCGAGACCCCGCCCACCTCGGTAGCCGCTGTGCCCCCGACGCACCCGGCGCACCCGGCGCACCCGGCGCACCCGACGCCACCGGACCCCTCCGCAGTGCGATCCGCGCGGCGCGTTCAGTCGCGGGACGCTCAGTCACGGGACACCCAGTCACGGGGCAGCCAGTCACGGGGCACCCGGTGAGCGGCGGTCTGGTCGCCCTCCTGGACGACGTCGCCGCCCTCGCCCGCATCGCGGCGGCCTCGGTGGATGACATCGCCGCCGGGGCCGCGAAGGCCGGCTCCAAGGCCGTGGGCGTGGTGATCGACGACGCGGCCGTCACCCCGCAGTACATGTCCGGGGCGGACCCGTCCCGTGAGCTGCCGATGATCAAGAGGATCTTCTGGGGCTCGCTGCGGAACAAGCTCCTGATCATCCTGCCGGCGCTTCTGCTGGTCAGCGCGTTCATCCCGTGGATCATCCCCTGGATCCTCATCCTGGGCGGCACGTACCTCTGCTACGAGGGCGCCGAGAAAGTCTGGCACAAGCTCCGCGGCCACCATGCCGAGAAGCAGACCCCGGCCACGGAGAAGGGCCCCGAGGCCGAGGACAAGGTGATCAAGGGGGCCATCACCACCGATTTCATCCTCTCCTGCGAGATCATGGTCATCTCCATGAACGAGGTCGCCGACGAGAGCATCTGGTTCCGCGCCCTCATCCTGGTCGTGGTGGCGGTGGCGATCACCGTGCTCGTGTACGGCGCCGTCGCGCTGATCGTCAAGATGGACGACGTCGGCCTGCACCTCGCGCAGAAGGAGGGCCCCGGAACCCGGCGGTTCGGCGAGGTGCTCGTCAAGGCCATGCCGAAGGTCCTGGCCGGCATCACGTTCATCGGGACCATCGCGATGCTATGGGTCGGCGGGCACATCCTGCTGCAACAGTCGGCAGAGCTGGGGCTGCACGCCCCGTACGACCTCGTCCATGCACTCGAAGCCCCCGTGGCCGCGCTGCCTGCCGTGGGCGCGTTCCTCGGCTGGCTGGTCAACACGCTGTGCTCGGCCATCATCGGGTTGATCTGGGGACTGGTTGTCATGGCCGTGCTGCATCCCCTGCTCCGGCTGCTGCCCATCGGCAAGTCCTCCGAAGCCGGGGAGGATGCCGGCCACGAGGAGGGCTCCCTCCGGGCCGCTGTGGCCGGTCACCGCCCGGGCCGCCGGTCTACAGCGCAGGGCTCGGGTCCGGTTCACGGCCCGGAGTCCGAGCCGCCGGTCTAGCCGGTCTAGCCGGACTAGCCGGTCGCTTTGCCGGATTCGCCGGATTCGCCGGACTCAACAGAGAAGGCCCACATCACGCCGAAGCGGTCGAAGACCTGGCCGTACCAATCACCCCAGGGGGCCTTCTCGAACGGCATGTTCTCTGACCCGCCGCCGGAGATCAGCTTGTCGATCAGCTCTCGGGCCAGCTCCGGGCTCTCCACCGTGTAGAGCAGGGAGTAGGCCGTGTCCCGGATCGGATAGTCCTTGTCATCCATGACGTCACCGCCGGTCAGCTCCCCGCCGGGCAGGGAGAGCGCCACGTGGGCCACGGCCTGGGGATCCGGCTCGAACGGCATGCCCTCCATGGGGGTGTCTCCATAGCGCATCAGGTTCAGCTCACCCCCGAAGACCTCGTGCCAGTGCTCGAAGGCCTCAGCGGTGGTACCGGGCAGGGAGATGTAGGTGGCGAGGGAGGTGCTCATGGAGTGCTCCTGGTTCTTGAGGCGATGTCGTTGTCTGAGCGGTGTGGTTCTTGGGGCGGTGTCGTTCTTGAGGCGGTGTCGCGCCCACCCCCGAGTTGGTGCAGGTTGTGACACCAGCATGTTCCCTCGGCGAGAGGGCCGCACCTCCGATCCTGCGCAGCCGGACGGACACCTCAACGTGACCCGCGGCTCGAGACCGGGGCCTTGGACTGTCCGGACGGCCGGAATACAGTCGAAGCGTGAGAGCGACGTCGTCGGGGACCGCCTTCGTCTTTGCGGGCGGAGGTGTTCGCGGCGCCGTGCATGTGGGGCAGCTGAGAGCCTTGTTCGAGCGTGGCATCACCCCGGATCTGGTCGTCGGCACCTCGGTCGGGGCCATCAATGGCGCCGTCGTGGCCCGCGACCCGCACCCGGACGTCGCCCACGAGATGCTGCAGATGTGGCAGACGGACGAGGCCCGTGCCGTCTTCGGCCAGGCCTGGACCCGCCAGGCCGGCCGGGTGATCCGTGGCCGCACCTACACGCTGTCCGCCAGGCCCCTCGTCGACCTGATCTCCATGCATTTCCCGCCCCGCACCCAGATCGAGGACCTCGACCTGCCCTTCGTCACGGTGGCCACCTCGATCGAGCGGGCGGCGGAGCGCTCCTTCGACACGGGACCGCTGGTGCCCGCCGTCGTCGCCTCCGCCACGGTGCCGGGCCTCCTGCCGCCCGCCGTCATCGATCACGAGCACTACTTCGACGGCGGCCTGGTCGCCTCGGTGCCCCTGGGCCAGGCCGTCCGCCGTGGGGCCACGACGATCTACGTGCTCCAGGCCGGCCAGCTCGACCATCAGATGACGGTCCCCACCTCCATGGTGGAGACGCTCAACGTCTACGTGGACATCACCCGCCGGCACAGCTTCACCCACGCCCTGGAGCATGTCCCCGAGGGGGTCACCGTCTACGTGCTGCCCACGGGCGGCAAGCCCAAGGTCCGCGGCCTCAAGGCGCTGATGTCCCTCGAACACACCGCGGAGCGGGCCGAACTGGCCTACCAGGCGACCTCCGTGGAACTCGACCGGATCGCCGGCATGCACCCGGCCTAGACGTCCCCACCACCTGTCCCGGTCTCGTCCTCCGTCTTCCTCCCCGCCTTCCTCCCCGTCTCCCTCTCTGTCTCCGCCGAACTCGCCCAGGGCCGTGACAGGACGGGCAGGGGATGCCACCGTGGAGGGATGCGCAGTCCTGACCTCACCACACCACTGCTGGACCTCGCGGCAACCCATGGCCTCGATCTCGACCCGTCCACGCTGTCCATCAACGAGATGGGCCTCGACTTCCGCGTGGCGCTGGCCACCACGGCATCCTCCAGCGCCACCAGTCCGAACGACTCCGCCGGGGAACGCTGGGTCCTCCGGGTCCCGCGCCGCCCGGATGCCCTGAAGCGAGCCGAGGTCGAGTCCCGGCTCCTGGACCTGGTCGGACCGCAGCTGTCCGTGGCTGTTCCCCAGTGGCGCGTCCAGGCCACCGACCTCATCGCCTATCCAGCCCTCCCGGGGGATCCAGGACTCACCCTGGACCCCGACGGCGCCCCCGTCTGGCATCTCGATGTCACCTCCGAGCGGTATGCCCGGTCCCTCGGGGCGTTCTTGGCCGAACTGCATGCGATCGATCCCGCAGAAGCCGCCGCGGCCGGCGTCGAGGTCCGCGATCCGGATCAGGTGAGGACCCAGTGGGCGCAGGACATCGCGCAGGTGGGTGCCGAGTTCGAGGTGTCCACCGCACTGCAGGACCGCTGGTCTGCGTGGCTGGCGGAGGACAGTTTCTGGCCGGAATTCTCGGTCGTCACCCACGGGGAGGTGTACCCGGCCCACACCCTCGTGGTGGATGAGGAGATCACCGCGGTGCTGGATTGGACGACGGCGTCCGTGGGCGACCCCGCCAAGGACTTCGCGATCCACCATGCCGTGGTGCCACCGGAGGAGTTCGCCGCCACGCTGGATGAGTACGTCCGCCGCGGTGGGCGCATCTGGCCCCGGCTGGGTGAACATGGCGCAGAGATCATGGCGGCCGGCCCGGTGGCCTATGGATTGTTCGCCCTGCAGTCCGGTGTGGCCGAGCACCGGCAGGCGGCGCAGGCCCAGCTCAATCCGGATGCTGCCGCAGGCTGAGATTCACGTGGCCGTGCTGGTGGACAGGGCGGTGCAGGTGTAAATGGCCGCGCAGGTGGACGCGCAGACGGCGGCCAGGGGCCGGCGTCGAGCGCACAGTCGGATACTCAGCTGTGTTCCAGGAAGCCGCGGAGGACCTCGACGAACTTCTCGGGTGCTTGGGAATGCACCCAGTGCCCCGCCTCGCGGATCGTGACCTTGTGGGTCTTGGGGAACAGGGCCCGCATGGTTGCCGTGTGCTCATCGCGGACGTAGTCCGAGCGGCCGCCGGCCACCCACAGCACGGGGCGATCGAACGTGGCCGGGCCGGTGTCCGGGAAGCCGCCGATGGCGTCCAGGCTCGTGCGCAGCAGTTCCAGGTTCGGCTCCCACGTGTAGCCGTCCGGCCCGCTGCGCAGGTTCTGCAGCAGGAACAGCCGGGTGGTGTCCCAGGGGATGGGATCCTTGAGCGCCTCGTCGGCCTCGGACCGGCGTTCGATGGCACTCAGGTCCACGGCGGCCAGGCTGTCCAGCAGGTGTGCGAACTCGCCCTCCGCTCCCCCGGCCTGCGTGGGCGCGATGTCCACCACGATGAGCCGGGAGACCAGCTCCGGGTGCCGCAGTGCCAGCACCATGGCCACCTTTCCGCCCAGGGAATGCCCGACGACGGCCACGGGCCCGTCTGCGGCGACGCCGGCCCTCAGGGTTTCGGCCACGGAATCGGCCATCTGCCGGTAGTCGACCACGTCGGTCCAGGCGGACTCACCGTGGTTGGGCAGGTCCACCAGCAGACTGAGGTACTCCGGCGCCAGGTCTTTGGCGATCCGGGTGAAGTTCTTGCCGCGGCCGAACAGTCCGTGCAGGAAGACGATGCTGTCCCCGGCGGTCTCGGCATCGCCGATGCGACTGGTGTGCAGGGTGCTTGCAGGAAGGTCAGACACGGTCCGAGCCTAGCCCGGTGGGCCCTTCAATAGGATCCTCGTTACCGGCCGGTTTAGGGTGGAGACCATGTCATCCATCGAATCCGCCGGCGGAAATCCGCCGGGCACGAGCGAGAACACGACCGAGAACACGACCGAGAAACCTCCCACGGGCAGTGACGCCGGCACCGGGAATCAGTACAGCACCCGGCTCATCCCGTGGGTCCTCTGGCCCACGCTGATCATCATCGTGCTGTTCGTCGGTGTGACGATTGCCTTCCCCGAGGCCATGGAGTCCGGGATCTCTGCCGTCCAGCAGACCGTCATCAGCAACTTCAGCTGGTGGTATCTGATCCTGGCCTTCGGATTCGTGGTGTTCTGCGTCTATCTCGGGTTCTCCCGCAAGGGCAACATCAAGCTCGGCCGGCCCGAGCACGAACCCGAGTTCTCGACCCTGTCCTGGCTGGCCCTGCTCTTCGCGGCCGGCATGGGCATCGGTCTCGTGTTCTACGGCATGACCGAACCGCTCATCCACTTCGCCACGCCCCGGCCTGGCCTGGAGGCCACTGATCCCTCGACGGGTGCCATGGCCGAGGACGCCCTCGCGCTGACCTACCTGCACTGGGGCCTGCAGCCCTGGGCCATCTACGCCGTCGTCGGGCTCGCCATCGCGCACGCCATCCACCGGCGTGGACGGCCTCTGTCCATGCGCTGGGCCGTCGAGCCACTGATCGGCGAGAAGGCGACCCGGGGCGGATGGGGCCACGCCATCGACAGCTTTGCCTTGATCGGCACCGTCTTCGGCGTGGCCACCTCGCTCGGACTCGGCGTCACCCAGATGGCCGCGGGTCTGCGTTCCATGGGACTCGTCGGCGAAGGCGACCTCTGGGTCGAGTACGCCATGATCGCCGTCGTCACCGGCTTCGTCATCTGGTCCGTGGTGTCGGGCGTGAACCGCGGGATGAAGTGGCTGTCCAACACCAATATGATCATCGCCGCCGGCCTGGTGCTGTTCCTGCTCATCGTGGGCCCCACCCAGTACCTGGCCAAGGAGATGGTCCAGACCTTCGGCCACTACCTGCAGAACTTCATCGGCAACTCCCTCAATTCCTCCGCCTTCTACGGCGCAGAGGGAGATGCGTGGCAGGCCAGCTGGTCCACCTTCTACTGGGCCTGGTGGATGTCCTGGACTCCGTTCGTGGGCGTCTTCATTGCGCGCATCTCCCGCGGCCGCACGGTTCGTGAGTATCTGCTGGGGGTCATCCTGGTGCCCACCCTGATCTCCGTGGTCTGGTTCGGCGTCCTGGGCGGCACCGCCATCTTCTACGAGAACACCAGGCCCGATTGGTACACCTCGGTGGTTGCGGCCGACGGCTCCGTGGACGTCAACTCGGCGCTCTTCCAGGTCCTGGAGCAGCTGCCGGGCGGCGCCGTCCTGGTGGTCGGCGCGATCCTGCTCTCGGCGATCTTCTTCATCACCTCGTCCGACTCCGGCTCACTCGTGATGGCCATGATCGCCACGGGCGGCAACCCTGAGCCCCCGAACCGCATCCGCGTGATGTTCGCCGTGGCCACCGCCGTGATGGCCGCCGCCCTGCTGCTGGCCGGCGGACTGTCCGCCATCCAGACACTGGCCATCACCATCGGCCTGCCGTTCACGATCCTCATGGTCCTGATGTGCATCGCCGTCTTCAAGGCGCTGCACGTCAACGTCCAGCGGACCGAGGCCATTCGCCGGATGGCGTTCCTGGCGGACATCTCCGACCGATTCGGTTTGGAGAGCGACGACGACGCCGTGGACTCTGGCCCCGTCTCGGCCAACACGTGGTGGTCCTCCCTCAGCCGCGAACGGCAGAAGGAGATCCACCAACGCGTCGGTCCGCACACCGGGCGGCGTGTCCGCCGGGCGGCCGGCACGGCAGGAGAGGCCAACCGGGACGACACCTCTCAGCCGGACAACACCTCGGACTCCAGCCGCGCATAGCTGGTCTCCATCCCATCGGCCATGCCGGTGGCGAGGATGGTTTCCCGTAGTGCCGCGTCCGGATAGGTGACGAGGAGGGACAGAAGGGTGCCGCCGTCGACCGGGGTGAGCGTCAGCTCGTTGGTCGTGGCGGTCTCCTCCTGGCCGATCATGGCCTCGGTGGTGACCGACCGGTGCGGTGCCTCGATCTCGAGGACCGTGCCGGTGAATCCGAAGCGGTCCTGACCGCCCTCGCGCTCCCATTCATAGCGGTAGGTCTCCCCCACCGCTGTGCCGACCTCGCACACCGGCATGGTCCAGCCCTCCGGTCCGAGTTGCCACCGGCGGAGCAACTCAGGATCGTGGTGGGCCTTCCACACCTCGTCGAGGGTGCCTCGGATGACCCTGCTCAGCCGGACCTGATGTTCCCCGATGAGCTGGGTTGTCACGGCCTGGCCGGCGGCGAAGGACTGCAGGTCCGCCACCACGGCATCGATCTGGCTCATGGCCGAGAGCGTGCCCTCTTCCATGCCCATCTCGAGGATCTGCTCCAGCTCAGCGGCGGAGTTGAAGTGGGTGGTGTGCACCAACCGGGAGCCCTCCGTGGTCTCCTCGAAGGCGAACACCATGCGCATGACCGGTGATTCGAGGTCCCGGCTTCCGTCTTCCTTGCTGAAACCGTCCAGGACCTCGAAGGACTGCCCCTCGGTGACGGCGATGAACTCGAACCAGGCGGCTGGTCTCTCACCGTCCGGACCGGTCATGTAGTACTGCGATTCACCACCCGGATACATGTCGTGCCGGGTGAAGGTGGCCGGCCAGCCCACAGGTCCCCAGAACTTCTCGAGCTGGCGGGGATCGGCGTAGGCGTCCCAGAGCCGGCGCACGGGGACGGGAAAGTCGGCCACGATGGTCATCGTCATGGCCTGGGGGTCTTTGGAAACGTTGGTGACGGGCATGGTCATGCCTTTCCGATGGGGCTATCTGGTTCCGGGCCCGATTCGTCCGACAGCAGGGCATCCAGGCGTCCGATCCGTTGGCGCCACAGCTGTTCATAGCGGTCCAGCAACTGTTGGGCTTTCCGGACGGTCTCCGGATCTCCGCTGACGAGCCGCTCGCGGCCCTTCTTGTTCTTCTTCACGAGACCCGCCGATTCGAGGACGGAAACGTGCTTCTGGACGGCCGCGAACGACATGTCGTAGTCATCGGCCAGCACGGAGACGGACAGCGGCTCCGTGAGGGTCCGGCTCAAGATGTCCCTGCGGGTCGAGTCGGCGAGGGCCTGGAAGATCCGGTCCACCTCGTCGTCGCCCAGTTGCCTCCAGGGAACCTCAGTTCCAGACGTGGCGTCGGCTGCTCTATGTACAACCATGTGGTTGTACATTAGTGAGCTGAGCTGGCCGCGTCAAGAGGTTTCTTGCCGCTGTTCACATCGCTGGTGCACCTGAACGCGGGCTGGTCACCACCTGACCGCATTTCCCAGACTCGCTTGCTAGGTTGCCTAGGCCACCATCGAAAGGACGGTATTCGCAGTGCCACTCACCACGCGATCCAGTGCACGAATCAGCACGAGCAAGAAGCTCCTGACCAGCGTCGCCCTGGTCGGTTCCCTGTTCGGTCTCGCCGCGTGTGGCGGCGGCGGCGATGCCGGGAGCTCCGCCGAGGCTGACGGCAGCCAGGGTGCCAGCGCTGGCGCCTCCCAGCCGGCTTCCGAAGGTGCCCAAGCGGCACCCGAGGATGCCCAGCCGTCCATGCCGGAACCGGACGTCGAGAATGTCCCTGACGTCGTGGCCACGGTCAACGGCGAGGAGATCACCGGGGAGGAATTCACCGCGGCGTATCAGGCACAGTTCCAGCAGATGGCCATGCAGTCGCAGATGTCCGGCCAGGAGATGAACCAGGACGAGATGAAGAAGCAGCTGGCCGAGTCCCTGGTGGGCACGGAGCTGTTGGTTCAGGACGCAGCGGAGCAAGGCCACTCGGCCAACGAGGAGGACGTCAACGCCTTCCTGGAGGAGACCGCGAAGTCCAGTGACTTGGCCTCTGTGGACGAGCTGATGGCCACGTTCGAGGAACAGGGCTACCCCGAGGACCAGGTCCGCACTGACGCCCAGAAGCAGCTGATGCTGGACAAGTCCATCGAGGAGATGGACATCCCGGACCCTTCTGACGAGGAACTCAAGGAGCTCTACGACTCCTCGATCGCAGCCCAGTCCGAGGCCCAGGGAGGCGCGAGCGCCCCTGCGGAGGACGGCGAAAGCGCCCAGCCTGAGACCCCGTCCTTCGAGGAACTCAAGCCTCAGCTGCAGGAGCAGGTCAAGTCCCAGAAGGAGAATGAGGCCCTGACCCAGAAGATGCAGGAGCTCCGCGAGGGAGCTGACGTCGAGGTGAAGCTCTAGTCCGACTCACCCCGCTACGGGGCTCGCTTCACACCAGCGGCCACGGGAACCTCATGCCGGTGGGATCCTCCGGGAGCACCTGCTCCTCGAGCAGGTGCTGCACCCGCTGCTGGAGTGCCGCTGCCTCGAACCACGTGAGGTGTTCGGCCAGTGCCGCAGGCACCTCATCGGCGAGCGGGGCGACGTCGGCCAAGAGGCCGGCGTCGATCCGTTCCCCGGCGAAATCCCAGATCACGGTGCGCAACTTGAACGGTGCGGCAAAACAGAGCCCGTGGTCGATTCCCCACAGACGACCGTCCGTGCCGTGCAGGACATGCCCGGCCTTCCGGTCGGTGTTGTTGGCCACGACATCGAAGACGGCCAGGCGCCGCAGCTCGTCGAGGTGGGCGGGATCGCCGTCGATCAGTGTGTCGACCAGTGTGAAGTAGTGTTCGGCCGGGTCGTGTTCGATGAACAGCTGCAACGAGCCGACCCCGAAGGGTCCTTCCTCCCGGATGACGGTCGGCGGGACCACACCCCACCCCAGCGACTCGCTGAGCAGGAAGGCGGCACGCTCACGGCGGTACAGCCCGGGCGGAAAGTCCCTCAGCGGCCTTTCGCCCCACTCCGGCTTGTAGATCGCCCACAACCGCTGCGTTACGGGTGAGGTACCAGTCTGGTCGGGGCCATTGACCACCTCGACGAGAAACGTCTCGTTACTGCTGTGGGCCAACTGGCCGAGGGGCCGGATCGAGCCCCGTTCGAGCAGATCGAGGTCTCGGTCAGCGCATCGTGCGTCACGCTTTCCATCCGGCCGGTCCATCTCGCCCATGGCTCGCTCCCTCCCCAGGCCGGACGCCTACGACGCCCTGAGCTGAGCCAGGGTGTCCTGCGTCGAGTTGACGGTGAGCACCACAGGATCGCGTCCGTCCTGGTAGGACAGCGCGGAGACCGAGCAGGGGCCGATACTCAATCGTTGGAATCGGTCCAGCGGCGTGCCCATGGCGTCGGAAACGGCCACTCGAATGGGGTCCGCGTGGGAGAAACAGACGACCGTCCCACCGTCATGGGCGTGCCGTAGCCGCTCCAGGGTGGCCGTCATGCGGTCCCGGATCTCCACGAAGCTCTCCCCATCGGGGAACCTGAAGGCCGAGGGGCGTTGCTGAACGGTCTTCCATTCGGGCTTGCGGTACAGGTCGGCGAGCTCGGCCCCCGTCCAGGTGCCGAAGTCCCCCTCCAGCAGGCCATCGTCCTCGAGAAGGGGCACCCTGGTCCGGGCCGACGTCGGGAGCGCCGTTTCGAGGGTTCGCTCCAGGGGTGAGGCATAGATCGCGGCAATCGGCAGCACCGCGAGCCGCTCGGCAACCCGACGGGCCTGCTCCACCCCGGCCTCTGAGAGGTGCAAGCCGGGCGCACGGCCTGGCAGCACCCTCCCGGTGGTCGGTGTCTGACCGTGCCGCACCAGCAGGATCAGGGTGGTCGGGGACTCTGGTGGGGAGGACGGCGTCTCGTCTCGTGGCATCCCGGCCAGCCTAAGCGGGCGACCGGGAACAGTCACGATGTGGACCCCATCCGTCCACATCCTCTCCATGGGCCCTGGTCCGAAGCGGGTCCTGGCTGCTCCGCAGCGGGTCCTGACGCGATTCAAGCCAGCCCATGATGTGACTCTGGGGACGATCTGGGTCTCTGTACGCGCCGGGCCGCCGCCGATAGCGTGAGCATCATGGCCACTGTTCCTGATCCCACGCCGCCCACGGTCCTTTCGCCGTCGGCCACCTCGCCCGAGACGGCCCCACCCTCCATCGGCACCCTCGCCGAATTGCGCGCCGCCGGCCACGAACAGCGGTCCCTGCGGGAGGAGATCCGCGCCAACCTCCTGGCAGCCCTGGCCGCCGGTCGGAACCCGTGGCCCGGATTACATGGCTTCGACCGCACGGTCATTCCGCAGCTGGAGAGGGCACTGATCGCCGGGCACGACGTCGTCCTGCTGGGTGAACGAGGCCAGGGCAAGACCCGGCTGCTGCGAACCCTGAGCGGATTGCTCGACGAATGGTCGCCGGTGATCGCCGGGTCCGAACTCAACGAGCACCCCTATGAGCCGCTCACCTCTGAGAGCGGGGCACGGGCCGCGCGCGACGGCGGCCGGTTGCCCGTGGCGTGGAGGCACCGTTCGGAGCGGTATGTGGAGAAACTCTCGACGCCGGACACCTCCGTGGCCGATCTGATCGGCGACGTGGATCCGATGCGCGTGGCCGAAGGCCGCCGCCTGGGCGACCCGGAGACGATCCACTATGGCCTGGTTCCCCGGTCCAATCGTGGGATCGTCGCTCTCAACGAGTTGCCGGACCTGGCCGAACGGATTCAGGTGGCCCTCCTGAACGTCATGGAGGAACGGGACATCCAGATCCGGGGTTACGTGCTGCGTCTGCCCCTGGATGTGTTGGTGGTCGCCTCCGCCAACCCGGAGGACTACACCAACCGTGGCCGCATCATCACTCCGCTCAAGGACCGCTTCGGAGCGGAGATCCGCACTCATTACCCCCGTGAGCTGGCCCACGAGATCGCGGTGATCCGGCAGGAGGCACGGCTGACCGCGGAGGTCCCGGACGTGGTCCTGGAGATCTTGGCCAGGTTCACCCGTGCCTTGCGTTCCTCGAGCGCTGTCAATCAGTCCTCGGGAGTCTCTGCTCGTTTCGCCATTGCCGGTGCCGAGACCGTCGCCGCCGCAGCCCGCCATCGGGCGACCGTTCGAGGCGACGAACCGGTGGCGCGACTCGTGGACCTGGAATCCGCGGCGGAAGTACTCGGTGGCAAGATCGAGTTCGAGTCGGGTGAGGAGGGCCGGGAGGACGAGATCCTCGAACACCTGTTGCGGACCGCGACCGCCCAGGCCGTGCGGGAGCATTTCGCCGGCCTCGACTTCGCACCGCTGGTCGACGCCTTCGACGGGCACCGCACCACCACTACCGGAGAACGCGTCACTGCGGCCGAGTTCCTGGCCGATCTGCCGGAACTCGAGGACCCGACCTTGTACGACGAGATCGACCGACGGCTGCGCGCCCCGGCCGCCCCAGTTTCCACCCTGCAGACAGACTCCAGAGGAGGCCCCACAGCAGGAGGCCCCACGGCTGGAGGCCTCCCAGAAGGAGGACCCACAGCAGGAGACCTCACAGCAGGACACAACACTGGAGGACAGACACCGGATGCGTCCGCCGGGCAGGCCCTCGGGCATCGGGCCGGCGCCATCGAGCTGGCTCTCGAGGGCCTGTACCTGGCTCGCGAACTCTCCAAGGAGTCTGACGACGGACAGACCATCTACGGATAAGGGTGCCGTTGGCCACCCCACCGCAGCGAACCGGATCACGCCGCACCCTGCTGGTCTGCTTCGTCCTCGCCATCGACGTCGTGGCTGTCGTCGCGCGCACCGCAACCGTGGCCGTTACCGTCATCCTTGTTTGAAGGTCTGTCACCATTCGTCGTGGTGGAGTTACTGGAGCCCGTCCGCCAATAGTGATTGCGACGCGGCGTCTGGGTGGGGTCGTGATAGCGAGCCGGAATGAACCACGGAATCCCGTCGACGACCTGGATCTCCCAGGATCCGGCATGCACGGCATGGTGGTGATGCGAACAGAGCAGGACTCCGTTGTCCACACTCGTGGGACCGCCGTGTTCCCAGTGCTGGATGTGGTGCGCTTCGCACCACGGGGCATAGATGGAACAGTCCGGTGCCGCGCAGCCGCCGTCCCGGGCCGTGATCGCCCGTCTGAGCTTGCGCGTGAAGAGCCGTTGGGAGCGTCCCACGTCCAGCACCTCACCCTTGCCGCCGAGCACGATCGGTATCAGGTCACTGTCACAGGCCAGCTGCCGGATCCTGGCCGGACTCACCGGCCCGGTATAGGCAGCCTGGGAGAGCAGATGACCGGTGGCTTCCGGCGAAACGGTGGCTTGGCGCTCCCGGAACTGTCCGGCCAGGGTCTGGTAGTCGATCGTCACCAGCACCTGGGGCCGTGACCCACCGCCAGCGTCCGGCCCGTCGGTTCCCACAGCGCCCACTGACCCATCCCTCGACCACGGTGACTGCGTCGAGGTGAGGGCCAATGCGCCGGTCAGCGCACTCACCAGACCATCGAGCCGTTTCTGCGCCGGACTGCGTGGATCCAGGGCCGACATCTCTCGGACCTGGCCGGCCCAGGGCTCCGCAGCGGTCTCGATTCCCGAGTCATCCGCGCTTCCAGTCGCCGTTCCACTCTCGTACGCAGTCAACGCACCGGAGTCGATTTCTGTACTCGTGCGGTCGGCCATGCCCTCGTCCTTGCGCGGGTCCTTGCGCGGGTCCTTGCGCGGGTTGCTGGCATCGGCGGCGATGGTCTGCAGGACCTCATGCTGGAGATCCGTAGCCATCAGCAGCCACCGATGCAGGTTGGCTTGGCCTCTACCCTGGTAGAACAACCCTTGAGCTGCGTTGGCCTGGGCGTCCGTCGGCTCCAGGCCATCCGGGTTGACCAGCGCATCGAAGCGCTGGCGCCAGTGCGAGCAGACCTTCTTCACGGTTTCAGGATCCGACTGGCAGGCATGTCCGACGAGGATCCGCTCCCCCTCCGTGACCAGGCCGTGGACGATGTCTGCATCCGCACCGGCCAGCCCAGCATCCCGGGCAGCCTCAGCCAGGGTTGCCGCCACGGTGTCCACCGAAGCCGAATCCATGGTTGCCTCGGCCACGGCCCGAGCCAGCTCTGGCATTTTCGGAGCGATCACGGCATCGGGCTGCAAGCTGGTCGGGTCATGGCTGGCCAGCACGCACTGCGCCCGCGCCACTCTCTTCTTCGCCTCGACTCGGTGGATCCGCAAGGTCTGCCGGAGATAGTCCGCGCCATTGCGGTATGCAGTCTTACCCTCCGGTATCCCCAACACCTCACGCCGAGTGGTGTGGAGGTCGAAGATCCGATCCGTATGCCCCGCCAATCCGGTTCGAGCCGAGTCGAGCCACCGGGACAGTTCCTCCACCTGAGCCAGGACGATGGGCAAGGACGCCGCCGAAGCCTGGCTTGGAGGGATGTCAGCACCAGGACCGGCCGCCGTCTCACCGGGTGCCTCGTGGGCACCATGGACATAGAGTCCCCACTGCGCGGACCGATCGACCTCCGGCTCCTCAGCGAAGCGGTCGAGGTCCCCCAACAGGTCGGGATCAGCGGCCCGTGCCGCCACCTCCGCCACCAGCACGCGGGCTGCCGCCAGGAGTTCAGGCAGGTCCAGAGCGGACGCCTCATCCTTATCGATCAACACTGTCCTTCACCCCATTCCCCCTCGTACCGGCACTGCCCATCCATGTCATGCCCGAAGACGCCGGCTATTCGACAGTTGAGAGGCCGCCGATCGATGCCCACTGGATTGACTAGTACACATATTCGAACACACGGGACGGACATGATAAGAGGCCTCCTCCTTGGCTTGGGGACGACACTCCGAGCATGGGATTCCTGTGCAGGCGGCTGGCGCCGCGCGCCGCGCAGGACAGCGGTGAGCTGCCGGCGACCCAGGGCACCCCCCCCAGACCACCGCGACGGAATCGGAGAACCTGATGGTGCCGGCGTCGGGAAGATGACAGCCCCGGAGAACCTAGTGGCACCGGCGTCGGGAAGACGGGCCCGGAGAACCTAGTGGCACCGGCGTCGGGAAGACGTAGAGTGGCGGTGGAAGGCTGAGGCCCCTCGTCAGGGGAAGGAGTCACTGTGAGACACCACCAGTCCTCGCGTTATGGCCGCTACGACGGCGGCCCCGATCCACTCGCACCGCCGATCGACCTCTCCGAGGCACTCGACGCCGTGGCCGATGACGTCATGGCCGGATACTCCCCCGCGCAGGCCCTGCGCGAGTTCTTGCGCCGCGGCGGACGGACGATGGCCGGTCTGGACGAACTCGCCGGCCGCGTCCAGCAGAAGCGCCGGGACCTGCTCAGCCGTCACCGCCTGGACGGCACCCTCCAGGAGGCGAAGAAACTGCTGGACGAGGCCGTGCTCGAGGAGCGCAAACAGCTGGCCCGCGACATCCGGATGGACGACACCGACCGGGCATTCCGGGAGATGCAGTTGCAGAACCTCCCTGCCTCCACTGCCGCCGCCGTCACGGAATTGGCCGATTATGACTGGCAGTCGGACACCGCGCGCCGCGCCTTCGAGGAGATCAAGGACCTGCTCGGCCGCGAGCTGCTCGACCAGCGGTTCGCCGGCATGAAGAGCGCGCTGGAAAACGCCACCGAGCAGGATCGGACGGCGATCGCCGCCATGCTCCGGGACCTCAACGATCTGCTGGACAAGCATGCCCGCGGCGAGGACACCCCCGAGGACTTCCAGAACTTCATGGCCCAGCACGGTGACCAGTTCCCCGAAGACCCGAAAGACATTGACGAGCTGATCGATACCCTCGCCGAGCGCTCCGCTGCAGCCCAGCGCATGCTCCGCTCCATGTCCCCGGAACAGCGTGAAGAACTGATGGCCCTGTCCGCACAGGCCTTCGGCTCGGCGGACCTCCTGGACCAGCTGAATCGTCTCGACGCCAATCTCCAAGGCCTGCGCCCCGGCGAGGACTGGGCCGGTTCCGAACAGTTCGACGGCGACCAGGGGCTCGGCCTCGGAGACGGCACCGGGGTCTTCCAAGACCTGGCCGAACTCGATCAGCTCAGCGACCAGCTCTCCCAATCCTCTCCCGGTTCCACCCTGTCAGATGTGGATGTGGACCGGCTGTCCCGCCAGCTCGGGAACGAGGCCGCCGCCGACGCCAGGACCCTCGAACGACTTGAGAAGGCCCTCAGGGACAGCGGCCTGCTGCAACGTGGCACCGACGGTGACTTGAGGCTCTCTCCGAAGGCCGTGCGCAAGCTCGGCACATCCCTCCTCAAGGACGCCGCCGGCCGCCTCTCGGGCCGGCAGGGCCAGCGGGATACCCGACTGGCCGGGGCTGCCGGCGAACTCACCGGGTCGAGCCGGGCGTGGCAGTACGGGGATGTCGAGCCCTGGGACGTCACCCAGACCATCACGAACGCGATCAGCCGCACGGTCGCCGAGGGTAGGAATCCCCGGACCGGCCTGCGGATCGAGGTGGCCGACGTCGAGGTCCAGGAGACCGAGGCCCGCATCCAGGCCGCCGTGGCGCTCCTGGTGGACACCTCGTTCTCCATGGCGGCCGAGGGACGCTGGGTGCCCATGAAACGCACCGCGCTGGCCCTGCACCACCTCGTCGCGACCCGGTTCCGCGGCGACCAGCTGCAACTCGTGCAATTCGGCCGCTACGCCCAGCGAGTGGACATCGACGAGCTCACCGCCCTGCCGCCCATGCGCGAACAGGGCACCAACCTGCACCACGGGCTGATGCTCGCCACCCGCTTCTTCCGCCAGCACCCCACCCTGCAGCCGGTGCTGCTCATCGTCACCGACGGCGAACCGACCGCGCATCTCCTGCACCACGGCGGGGCCGGCCCCGAGGCGTGGTTCTCCTATCCGCCCGACCGCGAAACTCTGCGCGCCACCATCGCCGAACTCGACCGCGTCGGCCGGCTCGGTGCTGAGACCACGTTCTTCCGGCTGGGATCCGACCCGGGGTTGGTGGACTTCCTCGCCGCCATGGCCCGCCGGGTGGACGGCCGCGTGGTGGCACCGGACGCGGATGACCTGGGCGCCGCCGTCGTGGGCGAGTTCCTCCGCTCGCGCTCGCACCCTTCGGACCGCCTCGGTCCGGACTGACGGACTGAAACCAACTGGCTGGCGCCGGCCCCCAGCGCGTCCGCCTGTGTCCAGGGGCACCTGGAGTCATCTTGGCCCGGATCGGGTTGAATGGATGGATGCACATCGTCCTGGGCCCGGCCCCTGAACCGGCACCCGGCTCGAGCTCCGGGCCATCCGGCCCATCGGGGCAGGACCGCCGGCCCGAGCGACCCGGGCACTCCGGTCAGTGGCTGCCAGTGCTGGTCGACGACGGCCGGATCGAGTCCCTCTCGCCGGTCACCGCCGCCGCGCTGCCCGATCTGGTGCGCGTACTGCCCGGTCGGCTCGGAGTGAACCCCGAGGCCGTGCGCTGGGTGTTCGCCTCAGTGACGAGGGACTACCGGCCGCTGCTCGAGGCAGGCGTGGAGATCGGCCGATGCTGGGACCTGAGTCTGTGCCAGCGCATCCTGACGACCGCAGCCACCAACACCTCCACCGGCCCCGCCGGCACCACCGTCGGCACCCCCACCGGCACCACCCCCACCGGCACCCCCTACTCCCCCACCGTCCCCGTCCCCGTACTGGAACCCGAGCCGTGGGCAACAGAGCCTCCAGCCGCACGGGTGGATCAGGGAACGTTCTTCGATCTGCCCCCGACCAACCGCCGAGGGCATGACACCCCCACCACGCCCGAGCTGGCGAACGAACTGGTGGCCCAGCTGGACGCGGTGTCGGGATCTCGACACCGCCATCGGCTCAAGTTGCTGTTGGCCGCCGAGTCCCAAGGCGCCCTCATCGCGGCGGAGATCCTGCACGAGGGTCTGCCCTGGCGCCGGGACCTCCACGAGCGGATGCTCGCCGAGGTGCTGGGACCGCGTCCCGCGGAGGGACAACGCCCCCGACTCCTGCAAGAGCTCGCGGAGGACATCGCCGTCACCCTCGGAGTGCCCGGCCTCAATCCGGATTCACCCCAGGACCTGTTGCGCGGGCTCAACCTCGCCGGCATCCGGGTGGCGTCAACCCGCGCCTGGGACCTGAAGGGCTGGGCCGCTGAGGGCGGCGCCGACTCGCAGCGGCGGGCCGGGTTGATCTCCGGCGTTCTGGAGTACAAGCGTCTGTACCGGCTGTGGACGGCCAACGGGTGGCATTGGCTGGACGAGTGGGTGCGGGACGGCCGTTTCCATCCGGCCTATTCCGTCGGCGGGGTGGTGACGGGCCGGTGGGCCGCCCACGGCGGGGGCGCCATGCAGATCCCGGCCGCGGTCCGGGACGCTGTCCGAGCCGATCCGGGGCATCTGCTCACGGTGGCCGACGCATCCCAGGTAGAGCCGCGCATCCTCGCCGCGATGTCCGGGGACCGCGCCTTGGCCGAGGCCGGCTCCGGTCACGACCTCTACCTGGCCGTCGCCGAGCAGGGCCGGCGCGCCGGCTCCGAGCTCGGCGAGCGCTCCCGGGCGAAGGTCGCGCTGCTGGGTGCCATGTATGGCGCGACGACGGGTGATTCAGCGGCGCTGATGCCCCACCTGCGCCGGTTGTTCCCCGAGGCCATCGGCTTGCTGGAGCGCGCGGCGCGGCGCGGCGAGGAAGGCGGACAGGTCTCCACCTGGCTGGGGCGAACCTCCCCGCCGGCTGCACCGGAGTGGCTGGAGGTCACCGGCAACGTGTCCACGGCCGAGGCGGAGGCGCGGGCCCGGACCGTGCGACGGTCGGCCGGCCGGTTCACCCGCAACTTCGTCATCCAGGGCACCGCTGCAGAATGGGCCCTGTGTTGGATGGGTGAGATCCGCCGGCGGTTGCGCGTCGGCGGCGCTGACGGAGTCCCGATGCAGACCCGCCTGGTGTTCTTTGTCCACGATGAGGTGGTCCTGCACGGCCCCGCCGAGGAGGCGCCCACCGTGCATCAGATCGTCACGGAAGCGGCCCAGGCCGCTGGGCGGCTGCTGTTCGGGGTAGCCCCGGTGGAGTTCCCGCTCTCGATCTCCGCTGCCGAGTCCTACGCCGCGGCCCACTGACGCGCCCGGTACGCCGGAAGCGCCCGGTGCGGGCAATGCGGGCAATGTGCCCGATGTGCCCGATGTGCCCGCGGCAGGAGAACCCGATGTCCGAATCTCCGAACGAGGCCCTCGGTTCAGAGCCCGAGATCGCGCCCGATGAGCTCCTTCATGATCTCGTTGGAGCCGGCCCAGATCTTGTTGACGCGGGCATCCTTCCAGGCGCGGGCCACCCGGTACTCGTTCATGTAGCCGTAACCGCCATACAGCTGAACGCAGTGGTCGATGACCTCGTTCTGCACGTCCGAGGCCCAGTACTTGGCCTTGGCCGCATCCACGGCAGAGAGCTCGCCGGCGGTGTGGGCCATGATGGCGTCGTCGAGGAAGGCCTGGGTGACCTCGACCTTGGTCACGAGCTCGGCCAGCAGGAACTTGTTGTGCTGGAAGGCGCCGATCGACTGCCCGAAGGCCTTGCGCTCCTTCGCGTAGCCGATGGTCTCGTCCAGGATCTGACGGGCGTGGGCGAGCCCGTAGACGGCGGCTCCGAGCCGTTCCTGCGGGAGGTTCTTCATCATCTGGATGAATCCGGTGTCCACCTGGCCGATGATGTTCTCGGCCGGAACGCGGACATCCGTGAAGAACAGTTCGGCGGTGTCCGATTCAGGCTGGCCGACCTTGTCCAGCTTGCGGCCCCGCTCGAAGCCTGCCATCCCGGTCTCCACGCCGAACAGGGTGATGCCCTTGGCCTTCTTCTCCGGGCTGGTACGGGCAGCGACCACCACCAGGTCTGCGGAGTAGCCGTTGGTGATGAAGGTCTTGGAACCGTTGACGATCCACTCGTCGCCATCGCGCACCGCGGTGGTCTTGAGGTTGGCCAGGTCGGAGCCGCCGGACGGCTCGGTCATGGCGATGGCGGTGACGGTGGAGCCCTCCGCCACTCCGGGCAGCCACCGGGCGTGCTGCTCGGGTGTGCCGAGGTCCACGATGTAGGGCGGGACGATGTCCGCGTCGATGCCCACGCAGGAGGAGATCGCGAAGCTGGCCCTGGCCAGTTCCTCGAAGACCACGGCGTTGAAGCGGTAGTCCTGCGGATAGCCGCCACCGAACTCCTCCGGGACCTCCAGTCCGAGCAGGCCCTGCTGGCCGGCCTGGAGCCAGAACTCCCGCGGCAGGCCCTTGGCCTCGGCCCAGGCCTCGATGTTCGGGGTGACCTGGCGGCTGACGAACTCGGCTACGGCATCACGGAAGTCTTCATGTTCGGTCTCGAATATGCGGCGGCGCACGGTGATCCTCCCGGAGCGGTGGCGACTGGGTGTGATACCAAGATACTACTCATGAGTAGCTTAGGTTTCGAGACCTGGCATCCTCGGGTGGTCCAGGCTGGGGCGGTCCGGGTCTGGCTGGCCCGGACTGCGATGGTCCGGACCGCGATGGTCCGGACCGCGCTGGTCCGGACCGCGGTGGTCCCGGCCGGGATCCACCCCATGGCCCCGGCCGCCGGAGAACCAGGACCACACCATCGCGACCGTCGTCACCGTCCACGCAACCAGCCCGACCCAGATCCACTGCTCTCCGATCCACGCGACGATCGGCAGCGCATCCGCCCGGCCGAGGTACATCCCGGCCACCGCGTACATCCCCAGAGGGAAGACGATGCTCCACCACGTCGGGTCGTACACCAACGGCACCCTCTTCACCCGGTGGCGCCAGATGCCGGCCGCCACGAGGGCCGGGATGAGCCAGGTGGCGAAGCACCACAGCACCACGGCCACCCCCGCCACGAGCCCGCGGACCGCGTCCACCATGGGCGTGCTCTGCATCTCGACGATCCGGGATCCGGCCACGATCGTGATGGCCAGCGCTCCCATGGACACCCAGTAGGGCGGTGTGAAGTCCTCCGGGCCGAGCCGGAAGGCCAGCATCCGGTACACCACGAGGATGGCCACGGCCGCATACAGCACCAGCCCAACGGACCAGGCGAAGACCGCGAGGATGGACAGGCCACTCCGGGCCGCCGTCAACCGGGGTTCCAGCGTCGCGGCCAGGACGGCCACGGACTGGCTGGCCACCACCCAGATGAACCAGGTTCCATTCGCCGCGGCGGTGACTGGCCGGACCGACCGGCCCAGCACGGCCGCCCACGGAATCGAGTAGCCCAGGATCAACCAGCTGACGGCCCCGATCGCCAGCAGCACGGCGGCCACTCCCAAGGCCCCGAAACCGGCGAGCGCGGTGGCCACGACGTTGACGGCGGCCACGAAGGTGAAGACCAGGAAGGCCTGCGCCGAGTCGTGCAGGTCCCGTTTCAGTGCGTCCCGATAGCCCAGGAACCGCCACGCGTTCAGGACCACCAGAAGCACCAGCCCGACGCCGGCCAGCACCAGCAGCGCGCGGGCGAGCCCGTCCCAGCCCCGCTGGGACGCACCGATCGACAGGATGCCGGTGCCCATGACGAAGGCGAAGTAGCCCGGGGACAGGTGCTCGGGGGTCAGTCGCCTGCGGGACGGTACCGGCGTCGTGGTGGTAACCCTGTCGATGCTAGGCCGTCTGAGAGGGCCGCCGTCCGTCAGTCAGCCGCACGCCCCGGGCCTACGGCGCCGCGGGCGCACCGGAACCCGACGGCGCCGGACTCGGCGATCCGGACTCCGAGGGAGCCTGACCCGGGGATCCGGACTCGGAGGGCGTCGGGTCCGAGGCCGACCCGCTGGGCGCGGGACCGGAGGGTGAGTCCGCATCGGGGTTGTCCGGAGTCCCATCAGCGGCATCGCCGGGCCGCTCGGGTTCGTTGCCCGGTTCGGTGCCGTCTCCGCCCATCTGGTAGCGGTCACGGGATCCCGGGTTCTGGATCGGTGAGTCCTGGGCCGCCCGGAACTCCTCGGCCGGGAACCGCTCCGCCGTCTCGCCCATGTAGTCGAACCACTGGGGTGCCGCGAGCGTGCTGCCCCAGAAGTCCTCGTGGCGCTGCCCGTTGACGGGAACGCCGGCCAGGGACTTCAGGTCCTGGTAGCGCCCCACCCAGCTGGCCGTGGACAGCCCGGAGGTGTACCCGATGTACCAGGTGGAGGACTGTGCGTTGTTGGTGCCGGTCTTGCCACCCATCGGAGCCTGCTCGACCGTCTCGGTCTGGCCGGTCTCGTCCGCGGTGCGCTGGGCGATGTTGGTGAGCGTCTCGTTCAGCTGGGCGACCACCTCGGGATCGAGCGCCTGGTCGCATTCCGGTGCGCCGACGTCGTACTCCTTGCCGTTGGTGTCCTTGACGGAGACCAGGGAGCGCGGGGCGCAGTACTGGCCGTCATTCGCGAAGGCCGCATAGGCGGCGGCCTGGGTCATGGGCGCGAATTCCTCTGAACCGAGGATGAAGGACGGGTTTGCGGGATTCAGGGGCTGGCCGTCGTCCGCGCGGTGCACGCCGAGGCGCGTGGTGACGTCCGTGATGTCACACAGGTCCAGCTCCTCCGCCATGTTGACCATGACGGTGTTGGTGGACCAGTAGAGGCCGAAGTCCGCCGTCATCTCCCGCTTCATGTTGTCGATGACGTTGTTGACCTTCCAGTCCTCCGAGATGGCGGTGGACCCGCCCTCCAGGCAGGAGGCTTGGAATTCCGAACCCGCCGGCCAGTGGTCCTGGGAGGCATCCACGATGTCATACATCGACCGGCCGCTCTCCAGCCAGGACGCCGCCACATAGGGTTTGAGCGAGGAGCCGCCCTGGAAGCCGTTGCCGCCACCCTGGGCCGCGTCCACGTTGAAGTTCAGCACGGTGTTGCCGGCGCCCTCGCTCTCCTCCGGCGAGTAGTTGGTGTTCTGTGCCATCGCTTTGATGTTGCCGGTCCCCGGCTCCACCGTCACGAGGGAGGCACCCGCACCCGAGGCGTCCCCGGCGGGGGCGGTCTTCTCCACGGATTGCTGGGCCTGGTCCTGCAGGCCGGAGTCCAGCGTGGTGGTGATCTCCAGGCCGCCGCGGTTCAGCAGCTGCTCGCGGGACTCGACGTCCGGTCCGAAGGCCTCGCTCGCGAGGATCTCGCGGTGAACGTAGTCGCAGAAGTAGGGGGCCTGGGAGGCGGAGATGCAGCCCGTGGCCTCCTGGTGGATGTCCAGGCCGAGCTCCGCGTTGGTGGCCTCCTCGTGCTCCTGCTCGGTGATCTTCCCCTGGGACAGCATGGAGTTCAGCACGATGTTGCGCCGCTCCACGGATGCCTCGGGATTCGTCTCCGGGTTGTAGCCGTTCGGGGACTTCACCACCCCGGCGAGGGTGGCCGCCTGGGCGATGTCCAACTCTGCGGCGGGAATGCCCCAGTAGTACTGTGCGGCCGCCTCCACGCCGTAGTTGCGGCCGCCGAACAGCACGATGTTGAGATATCCCTCGAGGATGTCCTCCTTGGACATCTCCTGCTCCACCGAGACCGCCAGCTTCATCTCCTTGAGCTTGTCCGCATACGTCTTCGTGCCGGAGATGGTCAGCCGCTCCTCCCCCCGGAGCATGTCCGCATTGATGAGCATGTTGTTCACGTACTGCTGCGTGATGGTGGAGGCACCCTGCTGGGACCCCGAGGAGGCATTGGTGACCAGAGCGCGGCCGATGCCCTGCGGGTCCACCCCGCCGTGCTCGTAGAAGCGCTCGTCCTCGATCGCGATGATCGCGTCCTGCATGTTCTGGCTGATCTGGTCCAGCCCGACCGGCTGGCGGTTCTCCGCATAGAACGTGGCCAGCTCCGTGCCGTCCTCCGCGAGGATGCGGGACGGCACGCTGACGGGCTCCTCCCGCAGCTCCGCAGGGAACTGCTCGATCATGTCCGAACCCGTGGACGCCGTGGCCCCGCCGGTGACGGCCAGCGGCAGGAACAGCCCCGCCACGAGGAGTCCGGCGAGCGCGCTCACCCCGAAAAACGCGAGGATCTTGCCGAGCGTGGTGGACGTGGCTCTGCGGACAAAACTCATTTGAGTCACGTTGTCAGGGTTTTCTGAACGAAACCTTGGCGTTCGGCGGGCGGTCCCGGTGTCCGAGCGCGCACCGCGTCAGTCCGGTGTGAGCACGCGTGCCGGATGTACTTCTCAGCGGTGCCGGCGGCACCGTGCCTGGTACTGCTCCGCCCCACCCACGTGCTCCGCCGTGGCCACGAGGGAATTCCCGACGCCGGCGCCCTCACCTTCCCCGGCGACCAGCACCGCGGTCTCGGTGCCCTGCGCCGCCGGATCAGCTCCGGACGCCTGACCGTCCGCGCCCGACGACCCAGCCCTACCGGGCCTGTCGACCCGCCGGTGGAAGGCCGCATCGGCCCCACACACGGCGCAGACGGCCAGTAGCTTGGTGACCGACTCGGCGGAGGCCATGAGTGCCGGCAGAGGATCGAAAGGCTGGTCATCGAAGGTCAGGCACAGCCCGGACACCACCACGGTGACGCCCCGGTCCGCCAGATCGATCGCCACCGGCACCAGGTCCGCTCCGAAGAACTGGGCTTCGTCGATGGCCAAGAGATCCAGGGTGCCTCCGTCAGGGTCGTCAATGCGGTCAGTGCCGACAGTGAGGTCAGTGCCGCCAGTGCCGTCCACCATGGTCCGTAGATCCGCCGAGCCGTTCACCGAGTGGGCCGAGATCCGACCGCCTGCGTGCGAAGACACGATGCTCGCACCGCGCCGGTCGTCCAGGGCGTGGTTGACGACCAGCACCCGGAGCCCGGCGATCGTGGCCCGCCGGACCCGGCGCATGAGTTCCTCGGTCTTGCCAGCGAACATCGGACCGGTGATGACCTCGATACGGCCGCGGCCGGCGTCGTGGCTCATGCTGTTCCTTCCGCCATCTCGCCGGCTATCGTCCAGCGGACATCCGTGGCCATCCTGCCGGCCACGTCGATGTGCCGGCCACCGGCCCAGACCGGGAGTTCGTTCACCAAACCGATGCGCGGGCCGTTTCCGTCGTCGTCGGGTCGCCGGATCACCATGGACTCATGATGGCACCAGGGGTGTGGTCCAGGCGAGGCCGCGAGGGACGATCGGAAGAGGGAAGGACGGACGACGGCAAGAGGGGAAGGGGAAGCCGGACAGCACTAGACGTTCACGGCCATCCCTGCACATTCTGGGAGAGTTTCTGACTGTTTCGGGAGGGCCCATGTCCGCGACCGCACCGACCACCGAGGACCAGTTCGAGTGGGAGACCCATCCGGTCACCCCGGACCGCTTCGAGGACTTCGCCGACGTCATCAACGTCAACCGGCGGGACCGGCACTGCTGGTGCCTCTCCCACCGGCTACGAGCCCCTCAGATCGAGGAGCTCGGCGGAGGAGATCGCGAGACGGCCATGCGCCGGCTCTGCGAGCGGGAGAACCCGCCCGGGGTCGTCACGTACCGGGACGGCATCCCGGTCGGCTGGTGCAGCATCGGCCCCCGCGCGGAGATCCCCCTGCTGGCCGCCTCGAAGCTCATGCGCCCGGTGGACGAGGTCCCCGTCTGGAACATCATCTGCGTGGTGGTCCGATCCGGACACCGCCGGCAGGGCGTCACCGCGCGGATGCTCGAGGGCGCCGTGGCTTACGCCGCGTCCCGGAGCGCCCCCGCCGTGGAGGCCCATCCCGTGGATCCCGCGGGACGCATGGATCTCACCATGGCTTTCGTGGGCACCCGCTCCATGTTTAAGAACGTCGGATTCCGCGTCATCGGGACCACCGATGCCAAGGCCAGCAGGCTTCCCCGGCTGGTGATGCGCCGGGATCTGACCTGACGAGCCACCGTCCGCGAGACGGCTACAGCACCATCGCGGCGATAATGCCGCCGAAGAACAGCGGGATGTTGAAGTGCACGAACGTCGGCACGCAGGTGTCCCAGATGTGGTGGTGCTGGCCATCCACGTTCAGGCCGGAGGTCGGGCCGAGCGTCGAGTCCGAGGCGGGTGAGCCGGCGTCGCCGATGGCCCCGGCCGCGCCCACCAGCGCCGCGGTGGCCAGGGGGCTGAATCCGACGGCGGCGCACAGCGGCACGAAGATCGCCGCCAGGATCGGGATGGTGCCGAAGGACGAGCCGATGCCGATGGTCACCAGCAGGCCGACGGTCATCATCACGACGGCGGCCAGCAGCTGGCTTTCCCCGATCCAGCCGGTCGCGGAGGTGACCAGGTCATCCACGGCCCCGGTCTCGGTGAGTACGGAGGCGTAGCCCGACGCCACGAGCATGATGAAGGCGATGGTGCCCATCATGGTCACACCACCGTGGGCGAGCTCGTCGGAAGTCCGCCAGTGCTCGCCGCGGAACACGAAGATGACCAGCACGCCGCCGAGTGCGGCAATGACCAGTGAGCCGAACACCAGTTGGAGCACGAGGGTGACCGCGAGGGCGATCAGCACGACGATGTGCTGGCGCGTCCACCCCGTGTCCGATCCCGAGGCGCCGTTCGTGCCGAAGGCCCCGACCCCGAGGCCCGGCGTGGCGTCCCGGTACTCGCGCGGACGCCGGTAGGTCACCAGGATCGCGATGACGAGGCCGACCACCATGGTGGCCACGGGAATGGCCATGGCCAGCGGGATCTGGGCGAGCTCGATCTCCATGCCGTTGGCGGCCATCTCCCCCACGATGATGTTCTGGAAGATCAGCCCGAACCCGAGCGGGATCAGCATGTAGGGCGCCTTGAGTCCGAAGGTCAGGGCGGTGACCACGGCCCGGCGGTCGATCTTCATCCGGTTGAACACCGTCAGCAGCGGCGGGATGAGGATGGGAATGAAGGCGATGTGGACCGGAACGAGGTTCTGGGACAAGCAGGCCAGCCCAGCGATCCCGAACAGGGTCATGGCCCGCTTGCCCTGAATCCGCGGCAGGATCCAGCGGATGAGCTTCTCCGTGATGCCGGAGCGGGCCACCATGACCGAGAGGATGCCGAGCAGGATGTAGCTCAGCGCGGTCTCGCCCTGGCCGCCCAGCCCGCCGACGAGCGTGGACATGGTGTCCTCGATGCTCAGCCCGGACATCAGCCCGGCCACGAGGGCCGCGATGAGCAGGGCGACGATCACGTTCACCCGGGCCAGGCTCAGGGCCGCGAGGACCACGACGGAGACGACGACGGGATTCAGGAGCACGGTGGTGGGACCTCGGTTTCGTGGGGGCGCAATGTGCGCCCCGAAGAGTGTACCGGCAGGGCCCGGCCACCACTCCACAGGGCGCCGCCTGGGTCGTTGCGTCCACAGGGCACCGACTGCCCGTCCCTGCCCTGAGGTGGACCACGGCACAGTGGGTGACATGACCAACGTGGACCACCGAGCCATCTCCCCGATCCGCCATGGGCAGCCGTGGACCGAGCAGGACTTCGCCGAGGTGATGCAGGCCGTGAGAGAGGGGTGTGCCCTCGAGGAGATCGCCGAACGGATCGGCCGCAGCGTGAACGGACTGCGCAACCAGCTGCGGCGCATGCTGCCTGCCGACGAACGCCACCTGACGGCGGACGTGGTGCTGCTACGCCTCAGGCAGCTCAACCAGTATGACGACTACGACTGGTTGGCCGCCATGGCCGAGCAACCGAAATCGGACTGGCAGCTTCGACACGAGGCTGAACAGCACTCCCGCGAGACGATGCTGGAGAACGCCCGGGTCGTCGGCATCGGTGCACTTCCCGAGGAGCATCTCCTCACAGTGGCCGCCGCCCTCGTGGACACCGGTGAATCCGTGCCTTCAGACCTCAGGCTGATCCTGGCGAAGGAGATCAGTGAACGAGGCCTGCTGGGCCGACTGGCCGACCGGGCTCGGGACCGGATGGACGGTTCACTGGCAGCTCTCCTCGGGATGGAGCCGCCGTTCCAGAGGGACGGAGAGACCTACGGAGAGCGCTACGGCGAGCGGTATGGCGAGTGGGGCGACGATGCGCATCGAGGGCGGTACGACGCGTGGGGAGACGAGCCCCATGTGGCCTCGGCCCTGGACCACTACTCCGGTGAGGTCGGCCACCGGGGGTTCTGAGGCTATCGAACGATCTCACGGTGGCTGCCGTCCACCCGGCGCGTCCAGCCGCGGGAGTCGAGGTGCTCGAGCAGCGGGATCGCCACCCGCCGGGAGGTCCCCAGCGCCTGGCGGGCCTGGCTGGTGGTGAAGGGCTGCTTGAGCCCGGCCAGCTCGCGCATGGCCAGGGCCGGGGCGGTCGGGAGCAGGACCACTGAACCGTCCAGCCGCATGATCCGGCCGGCTCGTTCGGCAGCCGCCAGCTCCTTGGCGCCGAGGTTCAGGGCGGTGAGGTCGTCGCCCTCGGGGGCGTCGAAGGGGTGTGCCGCGAGGCGGTGTTCCAGGGTGGCGATGGCCTGTTCCGCCGGTCCCAGCACTGGGCCTTGGCCGGGCAGGCGGACGTAGCCGCCCCGGTGCTCCAGCCCCGCCAGCGCGATGACGGCGTCCAGGAGAGTGTCGTCCCCGTCCGCGTCGAGCAGAGCGCCCGCCGCACCCTGGCTCAACCCGGCGGCCAGGGGGTCGCTGCCGGCCAGCTCCTCCACGGCATCCCGCAGTCGCGCCGCCCACCGGTCCACCACGGGTGCGTGGACCCACCAGTCGCCGTAGACCCGGACGTCCGCTGGAATTCCGTTCCCTGCACCAGACGCCCCCGCCTCCGGACCCACCAGTCCGAGTCGCTGGAGGAATGCCACCCGCACCGCGCCCCGGCGCACGACCTCGAGGCGGGCGTCGCCGCCGTCGGGCACCGTCTCCAGGTAGGCCGCGTGCCGGGTGCCGGCCCCACGCCGGGTGAGTTCCGGCGGGTCCACATCCAGCACCTGGGCGCCACCGAAGACCGCACGGCTGCCGGGATCGCGCAGGACGAGCCGGTCCCCCGGCACCAGCGGCAGGTTCCGCTCGAACGTGAGGCGGGCGTGCCCGGCGTTGAACGGCCGCACGTGCGCCGGCACCGTCGCCGTGCCCACGTGCACCAGCAGCTGCCCGGGCGCCTCCGTGAGATCGGCGCCGGTGGTGCGCCGGATATCCACGACGCCGGCCACCGGCCAGGCCCCGGGCGTCACCAGCGCGTCGCCCCGGTGGACCTCCTCGGCGGTGATGCCGCGCAGGTTCACGGCCACGCGCTGGGTCGGAACGATCGATGGGTGCGGGCGATTGCGGCTGTGCAGCGCACGCACCGATACGGCACGCGGGGAGTCGGCACCGATCACCTCGAGCCGGTCGTTCTCGGCCAGGGACCCGGTGGTCAGGGTGCCGGTCGCCACAGCGCCGGCTCCCTTGACGGTGAACGAGCGGTCCACCCAGAACCGGACACGCCCGGTCATCGCGGGCGCGGGAAGGCCCGCCAGCACTCGGCCCAGTTCGTGCCGCAGGTCCTCCAGCCCAACCCCGGACACCGCGGAGACGACGACGGCTGGTGCCCCGGCCAGCGCGGTTCCGGCGAGCTCGGCGCGGGTCTGCGCCAGCACGGCGTCCACCCGCTCCGGGGCGCGGTCCGCCTTGGTGATCACGATGAGCCCGTGTTCGATCCCGAGGGCGGCGATGGCATCCCGGTGGTCAGCGGACTGGGCCTGCCAGCCCTCGTCCGCCGCGACGATGAAACAGACGGCCGGCGCCGGGCCGAGGCCGGCCAGCATGTTGCCGAGGAACCGCTCGTGGCCGGGGACGTCCACGAAGGCCACATCCTCACCGGAGGGCAGCGGGGTCCAGGCGAATCCGAGGTCGATGGTCAGCCCCCGGCGTTTCTCCTCGGCCCAACGGTCCGGTTCCATGCCCGTCAGGGCGCGGACGAGGGTGGACTTGCCGTGGTCCACGTGCCCGGCGGTGGCGACGACGTACATGTCAGCGCCCGGATCCGTGCGGGTGTTCGGGTTCATCGTCAGGACGGCCGGGGACGCCTGCACTGCCGGGACTGGCGGGGTTGCCGGGGCCAGCGGTCCTGCCGGCACTGGCGAGCCGCGCCTGGGCGTCGCGGATAGCGGCGGCCAGCCGGCCGTCGTCGGGCTCGGGGATGCAGCGCAGGTCCACCAGGCACGCCCCGTCATGGACGCGGGGCAGCACGGCTGGTTCCCCGGTGCGCAGCAGCGGCGCCAGTTCCTCGGGGAAGCGGACCGCCCACCCGGCCAGGGGAACCCCCGGGGCGCCCCCTCCCCCGACGCGGCCCTCGTGCGCCACCACCGGTGCACCGACGGCGACAGCGAGCCGGTCCGCGCGCTCACGCAGGCGCGCGGGTTCCGCGTGCAGGGACCGAGTGACCGGGTTGGACCCGCCGGTGAGGGTGGCCTCCAGCGCGGCGAGGGTCAGCTTGTCCGCCCGCACGGCACGGGCGAGCGGGTGCGTGGCCAGCCGCTGGATGGTGCGGCTGCGGCCCAGCAGGATCCCGGCCTGCGGCCCGCCGAGCAGTTTGTCCCCGCTGGCGATCACGACGTCGGCCCCCGCCGTCAGGGCGCCGGCCAGGTCCGGCTCGTCCGGCAACAGGGGATCCGGTGTGAGGAGGCCGCTGCCGATGTCCACGATAAGCGGCAACGACCGGCCGTCACTATCGGCCGCCGCCTCGTCCACCAGCGTGCGCAGTTCCTCGATCGAGACGGCGGAGGTGAAGCCGTCGACGCGGAAGTTGCTGGGGTGGACCTTGAGCAGGCCGGTGGTCTGCGGGCCGATGGCGCCGGCGTAGTCGGCCCGGTGGGTGCGGTTGGTGGTGCCGACCTCACGCAGCCGGGTCCCGGTGGAGGTGATGAGGTCCGGCAGGCGGAAGCCGGCACCGATCTCCACGAGTTCGCCGCGGCTGACGATGAGCTCCCCCGTCCCGGTGAGGGCCGTGGTGGCCAGGACGAGGGCCGCGGCCCCGTTGTTGACGACGAGGGCGTCCAGGCCTTCCGGAATGGCCTCGTGCACGGCAGCGGGGACTGCGGCGAGCAGGGCCTGCCGGGTGCCGGTGCCACGTTTCGCGCGCTGGCCGTTGGCCAGGTCCAGTTCCACGTCCACGTAGCCGCTGGAGGCGACGAGGGCCTCCACGGCGGGAGGTGAGAGCGGGGCCCGGCCGAGGTTCGTGTGGACCACCACGCCGGTGGCGTTGAGGACCGGCCGGAGGGTCGTAGCGGTGCGGTCGGCGACGGCGGCGCGTACGGACGGCGCCACGTCTTCGGGCGTGATCTCCCCGCTCCGGGCGCGGGACTGGGCCTGCGTGATCAGCGACCGGAGAACCGCCTCGCTGAGTCGGGACCGCGCGTCGACGACCTCCGGCAGGGCCAGCAGCGTGTCCGTCCGCGGGATCCGGCGCCGGGGATCCTCCGAGCGCCCCGGTGGTGCAGCGGTCACGGGTTCTCCTTCCGGTACCGCCCTGCGGTGATGGTGATCGACCAGGCCGTGCCGGCGGGCGTGGGGTGACGGCGTGGGGTGACATTGGCGGAAGCGGACGGGAATCGAACCCGCCAGACCGAGATACTCGGTCTCACCGGTTTTGAAGACCGGGGTGACCACCAGGACACAGACGCTTCCGCCCCTGAAACTACCAGCAGATCCACAGCGGGCCGGGCAACGGGCCGGACAACGGGTCAGGCAGCGGGCTAGGGTGTGGCCATGGAGCCCAACGCGACCACTCTTGATGACGTCACCCAGATCCGGCTCACCCAGTACGGCCACGGCGGCGGCTGCGCGTGCAAGATTCCGCCGGGTGAGTTGGAGGAGGCCGTCCGTGGTCTCGGCGGCCAGACGAATCCCGGGGTCATCGTGGGCCTGGATGACGGTGACGATGCCGCAGCGGTGCTGATCCGGGACGGACTCGCCGTCCTGTCCACCGCGGACTTCTTCACCCCCATGGTGGACGACGCCTACGACTGGGGCCGGATCGCCGCCGCCAATGCGCTGTCCGACATCTACGCGATGGGCGGCACCCCCGTGGTCGCGATCAACCTCGTGGGCTGGCCCCGGGGCGTACTGCCGATGGAGGTCCTGACCGAGGTGCTCCGCGGGGGTCTCGACGTGGCCCGGCTCGCCGGCACCCCCGTCATCGGCGGCCACACCATCGACAACCCCGAACCGATCTACGGCATGGCCGTGACCGGCACCGCCCATCCGGACCGGCTGCTGCGCAACGACGCCGCTCAGCCCGGGCTGCCGATCACCCTGACCAAGCCGATCGGCGTCGGGCTGTTGAACAACCGGGTGAAGCAGACCGGAGAGCCCTCCCCGGCCGCCATCGAGTCGATGACCTCCCTCAACAAGGACGCCGCCGAGGCTGCCCTCGCCGCGGGCCGCACCGCCGCCACGGACGTCACCGGCTTCGGGCTGCTCGGACACCTGCACAAGATGGCGCGGGCCTCCGGTGTCGGCGCCGTGATCGACCGTGCCGCCGTGCCCCTGATCGAGGGGGCCGCCGAGGCGCTGCGGGACGGCTACGTCTCCGGCGGCACGCGCCGCAACCTGGACTGGGTGCGGCCGCACGTCTCCATCGGGGCCGGCATCACCGAGGACGACCTGCTGCTCCTGGCTGATGCACAGACCTCGGGCGGCCTGCTCGTGGTCGGTGAGGTGCCGGGCTACCCGGTCATCGGGGAGACGGTGAGCGGGTCCGGGATCGCCGTGCGCTGACCGAGTCGGTCATCTCCTCCAATTCCCGGCCCTTGGTCTCCGTCACGAACCTCCACACGAAGACGAAGGACAGCGCCGCCATCGCCGCGTAGAGGCCGTAGGCCAGGCTCAGGCCGAGGTCGGCCAGCATCGGGAACGTGGTGGACACGGTGAAGTTGGCCGCCCACTGGGCTGCGGCGGCCACTGCCAGGGCACCGGCGCGGATCCGGTTGGGGAACATCTCCCCCAGCAGGACCCAGACGAGGGGCCCCAGGTGGCACCGAAGAACACCACGAACGCGTTGGCCGCCACCAGGGCCACCGTGGCCCAGGCTCCGCCGAGCTCGGCGCTGGTGGTGCCGTCCGGGGCCGTGGTGGTGGTGGCGAAGGAGAACGCCACAGCCATCAGGGCGAGGGAGACGGCCATGCCGACCGAGCCCACCAGGAGCATGGGACGCCGGCCGACCTTGTCCACCAACAGGATCGCGATGATCGTCACCACGATGTTCGTCACCGAGGTGATCACCGTGACGGTCAGGGCATCGGATTCCTCGAACCCGACGGAACGCCAGAGCGTGGTGGAGTAGTAGAAGATCACGTTGATGCCGACGAACTGCTGGAACACCGAGAGGGCGATGCCGACCCACACGATCGGTTTCAGGCCCATCAACGATCCGGCCAGGTCACGCAGGGACTCCCGTTTCTCGGAGTCCAGGGTGTCCTTGATCTCCTGGATCTTCAGGTTGACCTGCTCCACGCCGGTGAAGTCGTACAGCACCTGGGCGGCTTGATCCAGCTTGCCCCGGCCCACCAGGAACCGCGGTGACTCGGGCAGCCGGAAGGCGAAGATCCCGTAGAGGACCGCGGGGACGGCCTCGGCCATGAACATCCACCGCCAGGCCTCCAGCCCCCACCAGTACGGTTCGGCGGCGCCCCCGGCCAGGTTGGCGAACATTGCGTCGGAGAGCAGTGCCACGAAGATGCCGGTGACGATGGCCAGCTGCTGGAGGGATCCCAGCCGGCCGCGGACCCCGGCGGGGCTGACCTCGGCGATGTAGGCGGGGGCGATCACCGAGGCCGCTCCGACGCCCAGGCCGCCGATCACGCGCCAGACGATCAGGTCCCAGACGCCGAAGGCCAGGCCGGAGCCGATCGCGGACACCAGGAACAGCACGGAGGCCAGAAGCATCACCGGCACACGGCCGAGCCGGTTGGCCACGGGTCCGGCGAACCAGGCGCCCACGGCACAGCCGATCAGAGCCGAGGACACGGCGAAACCGGTCAAGCCCGCCCCGAGCGAGAACTGTTCGGACAGGGCATCGACGGCGCCGTTGATGACCGAGGTGTCGAAACCGAACAGGAAACCGCCCAGCGCAGCGGCGATGCAGATGCCGATGACGCGGGCGTTGAGCCTGCTGGTGGGGTCTTTGGTGACCATGGGATTCCTTGCGGTGACGAGGGCAGATGGTGTGATGTGCAACACCGTACGCCTTGCCCCCGGTGATTCGAAGGGACAGCCGCTAACGGACGGTCGTGATCGAGTCGTCCGTGATGCCGGCCCGACGGCGTGCGGCCAGGCGCCGCTTCTGCGGCTCGACCGTGAACCTCGGGTCCTGGGCGGAGTCCTTGCCGGCGTAGAACACCCCGAAGCGGGTGAACGCGGAGGCCGTCACCAGGGCGGCGCCGGACACCGCAGCGACCACGCGGTGGCGGCCGCCCAGCAGGGTGCCGATGCCTCCGGCGATCGCCAGCCGCTCACTCCACTTCATCAGCATCCCGGGGCGGCCGGTCTCCAGGGGTTCCACCGCGACCGGGTCCATCCGGGCCTCCATGTAGCGGGTGGCGACCACATCGGCCACCACGCCGAGCACCGCGAGAGCCCGGGCGGGCGCGGTCTGGCGCACCGGCGTCGTGATCATCGCTATCCCGGAGGCGGCGATGGAGGCAGAACTGACGAACACGAACGGCAGGTCATCCTTCGCATCGTTCCAGGTGGGCATGGCCGTGTCCGAGAGCAGGACCGCGGTGTACCCGGCCAGCGGGGCCCCGAGCAGCGCGGCCAGTCCGCCGGCCGGCGCCTCGACGGCACGCAGCATCCCGCGCAGCGGCCCCAGGGGCAGCTTCTCCCCCAGCATCCGGTCCACGTCCGCCGCTGCGGCCACACCGGCACCGGTGCTGAAGCCGGCCAGCACCCAGGAGCCCAGGCTCATCGGCGAGGACAGCTTCACGGTGCGCATCATGTTGTAGAACCGCTCCGGGCGGCCGAGGTCCGCCACGAGGGCCACGGCGCCGACGCCGGCCGCGGCCAGCGCGGTGATGCGCGTGTTCCGGCGCAGTACATCACGGCCGGTCAGCTGGGCACCGAAGGCCAGCAGGGAGGATCCCCCGGCGATGCCACCGCACACGAGATAGGCGGCGACGCGCTCGTCCCACGGCGGAGCTTTGACGATGGGACGGCCGTAGTAGGAGTCGGAGGCGGTGGTGCTGAACTGCGGCTCGGGCACCATGGCCATCTCGCGTCCGCCATCCGAGGTGGACGGGGCCAGGCCACTGCGGTGCCGGCGGTTGCCCTGTTCCCGGCCGCCCGCTTTCTCGTGACCGTCCGGGCGGTCTCTGCGCCGGCGCCGGCGGGGTTCCTCGGGCGGGCGGTAGCTGTCGAACTCGGAGGTCGTCACCGGCGACCTCCACCGAGGAACGCCAGTCCGGCGGCGGCGACCATGCCGGCCATGGCGATCCCGGCGCGGGCGTACATCCGGGGCAGATCCCGGGTGGGGACCCGGGGGTCCGGTGGCAGGCCGTAGACCTCGGGCTCGTCCAGGAGGAGGAACACGGAACCGGTGCCACCGACGCCGTCCTTCGGGTTCGCACCGTAGAGGCGGGCTTCGGTGCGGCCCTGCGCGTGGAGTTGGGCCACCCGCTCCTGGGCGGAGACGACCATGTCCTCCCGCTCGCCATACCGGATGGAGGTGGTGGGGCAGGCCTGGGCGCAGGCGGGGGTCTGCCCGTCCGTCATGCGGTCGTAGCAGAGCGTGCACTTCTGGGCGACGCCGGAGTTCTTGTTCTTCTTCGGCTTCTCGGCCTTGTCTGCCTTTTCTGCCTTGTCCGCCTTCGACGGCTTCTCGGCGTGCACGCCCGGCGCCGGTGACCGATCCGTCTTGGGCTGGGCGATGCCGTCCTTGCGGCGCTCGATCACGCCGAACGGGCAACCGGCCACGCAGGTGCCGCAGCCGTTGCAGACGTCGTCCTGAACCACCACGGTGCCGTGCTCGGTGCGGAACAGGGCGCCCGTGGGGCAGACGTCCAGGCAGCCGGCGTTGGTGCAGTGCTTGCAGACGTCCGAGGACATCAGCCAGCGGAACTCGGGAGTGTCCGGCGGGGTGATGTCCACGGCCGAGGAGTCGACCGCCGAGCCGAGGGAGGACAGCACGTCCAGACCGCCCATATCGGGTCCGGCCTGCAGACCGCCGACCAGGCCGGCGTCGATCGGGCCGTCCAACGGACCCGAGCGGGCACCGGTGCGGGCGCTGGGACGGATGGCGCCGGCGTCCGCTCCCCCGGTCCCGCCACCGGGCGCCCGGAGGGTGGGCATGCCGAGGCTGACCAGCGCGCGTCCCGATTCGCGGGCCTCTTCCACGCGCTGCCGGTCCTGCTCGACGAACGCCACGTGGCGCCAGGTGTCCGCGCCGAGGCCCTCGGAGTTGTCGAAGGAGGAGTTGGAGAGCGTGTAGTCCGAGTCGACCGGGTTGCGGTTCCACTCCTTGCAGGCCACCTCGCAGGCCTTGCAGCCGATGCAGATGGAGGTGTCCGTGAAGAAGCCCTTGCGCGGGTGCGGGTGCTCGTAGTGGGCGTCCGCCGTGGGGTTGCCCTCCACCGCCGCATCGGGCCCCTGGGTCAGCTGCACCATCTAGTCCTCCCTTCCTGTGCGTGGTTCTGTGGCTGGAGGTTGCCGGCTGGGTTGCTGGCTCGGTTGTTGACTGTCCCGCGGGCGCGGCTTTCGGCCGAGCGGGCCCGGTGGATCGTGCGGCACCACCGGCCCGTCCGCGGGCGGATGCGGCCGTGCGCTCGTCATCTCCGGGGGTGCCATCGGGTCCGCCTCCGGGCCGGCGTCCTCACCGGTCCCCGTGACGCCCTCGTTGCCGCTGTCCACCGTCAGGCCCGCCCGCCGCTGGTAGCCGGCGACGAAGTCCAACAGGTCGGTCCCGCGGGGCCGACGGCCCGGGATGATGTCACAGGCACCCACCTTGGACCCCTGGATGAGAACGTTCGGGTCCAGGGTCACACCGATCAGGTCGTTGGCGGAATCCCCGCTGACCACGGCGTCGCCGCCCACGCCCCAGTGGTAGGGCAAGCCGATCTGGTGGACGGTCTGCGCGTCCGCCCCGCCGATCCTCAGCGGTCGCATGCGTTCGGTGACGAGCACCTTCGCCTCGATGGCCGCCCGCGGTGAGACGATGGTCGCCCAATCGTAGGGCTCCAGTCCGCGCTCTGCTGCCAGCTCCGGTGAGACCTCGCAGAACATCTCGGGCTGCAGCTCGGACAGGTAGGGCAGCCAGCGGCTCATGCCGCCGGCCGTGTGGTGCTCCGTCAGCCGGTACGTGGTGAAGAGGAACGGATACACGTCCGCGCCGGGCATCCCGGCACTGGGCTTGCTGTAGTTGTCCGAACGCGGCACGGTCACCCGGGTGGGGTTGTGCTGCTGCGCGTACATCACGTTCGGGACCGGCGACTCCTGGGCCTCGTAGTGCGTGGGCAACGGCCCGTCCACCATGCCCTTCGGTGCGAACAGCCAGCCCTTGCCGTCGGCCTGCATGATGAAGGCGTCGTCCCCGGCCAGGGCCGCAGGACCGCCGGCTTCCGGGTCCGGTATGGTGCCGGGGGCCAGGGTGACCGGGAAGTCGGGCACATCGTTGCCGACCCACCGGCCCTCATCCTCGTCCCACCAGACGAGCTTCTTACGCTCGCTCCACGGCTTGCCCTCGGGGTCTGCGGAGGCGCGGTTGTAGAGGATGCGGCGGTTGGCCGGCCAGGCCCAGCCCCACTCCTTGCCGGCGGGGCCATCCGCCACACCGGTCTCCCGGTCCGCGGCGTGGTTGATGCCGTCCGCGTAGACGCCCGTGTAGATCCAGCAACCACCCTCGGTGGAGCCGTCCGCCTTCATCTCATTGAACGTGGACAGGTGCTTGCCGGCGTCGGGTCCGGTCAGGTGCCGGCCGTTGATCTCCTGCAGCACGGCATCGCCGTCCGGCTCGCCGTGCTCGTCCACCGGGTAGTCCCAGGTCAGATCCAGCAGAGCGCGGTCTTGGGGATCGGTGGAGCCGGCCAGGCGGGCCCGGATGCGCCGGCCGACCTCGTAGAAGAACTGCAGCTCGCTCTGCGCGTCTCCCGGGGGCTGCACCGCTTGGTGACGCCACTGCACCAGCCGCTGGGTCTGGGTGAAGGTGCCGGCCTTCTCCACGTGGTTCGCCGCGGGGAAGAAGAACACCTCGGTCTCGATGTCCTCGGTGCGCAGCTCGCCGGTCTCGATCTCCGGCCCGTCCTTCCACCAGGTGGCGGACTCGATCAGCTGGAAGTCCCGGACCACGAGCCACTTCAGGTTCGCCATGCCCATCCGCTGCATACGGCCGTTGGCCGAACCCACGGCGGGGTTCTGTCCGAGGATGAAGTAGCCCTCAACCTCCCCGGCCATCATGCCCTCGACCGTCTGATAGGTGCCGTGCGGCCCGGTCAGCCGCGGCAGGTAGCCGTAGCCCCAGTCGTTCTCCTCGGTGGCGGCATCCCCCCACCAGGCCTTGAGCAGGCTGATGGTGTAGGCGTCCGCATTGGCCCAGTAGCCCTTCTGCTTCTTCGAGGCGATCCCGTCCAGGTAGGTGGCCAGGTCCTCCTTCTCCACGGTCGGCATCGGGAGGTAGCCGGGCAGCAGGTTGAAGAGAGTGGGGATGTCCGTGGAGCCCTGGATCGAGGCGTGACCACGCAGGGCCATGATGCCGCCGCCGGGACGGCCCATGTTGCCCAGCAGCAACTGCAGGATCGTGGCGGTGCGGATGTACTGGGCGCCGACCGTGTGCTGGGTCCAACCGACGGCATAGGCGAAGCACGTGGTCCTCTCCCGCCCGGAGTTCTCCGTGACGGTGCGGGCCAGCAGTTCGAAGTCCTCGATGGAGATGCCGCAGACGTCCCGCACCATCTCCGGGGTGTACCGGGAGTAGTGCCGCTTGAGGATCTGGAACACCGAACGCGGGTGCTGCAGCGTCTCGTCCCGCCTCGGCTTGCTCACGTCCAGCTCGGGACCGCCCATGCCGTACTGGTCTCCGGCCGCCTCCACGGACTCCTCGGCGCCGTCCTGCTCGGCCGCCGCGTCGCCGTCGTTCCCCGGATCTCCGGGGTTTCCCGAGTGCGCGGCGCGGTCCGGCTCATAGGACCAGCTGGACATGTCATAGCCGCCGGTCTCCGGGTCGAAACCGGAGAACAGACCGTCCAGGTCCTCGGTGTCCCGGAAGTCCTCGTTGATGATGGACGCGGCGTTCGTGTACGCGACCACGTAGTCGTTGAACCACTTCTCGTGCTCGATCACGTAGTTGATCAGCGCGCCCAGCAGGACGATGTCCGAGCCGGCCCGAATTGGGACGTGCTTGTCCGCCACAGCAGAGGTCCGGGAGAAACGGGGATCGACGTGGATGACCTTGGCGCCGCGGGCCTTCGCCTCGGTCACCCACTGGAAGCCCACGGGGTGAGCCTCGGCCATGTTCGAGCCCTGGATGATGATGCAGTCAGCGTTGGCCATGTCCTGCAGCGTTTGGGTGGCGCCGCCGCGCCCGAAGGAGGTCCCCAGACCGGGAACCGTGGCGGAGTGTCAAATACGGGCCTGGTTCTCGATCTGGATCGCTCCAGCCGCGGTGAAGAGCTTCTTGATCAGGTAGTTCTCTTCATTGTCCAGAGTGGCCCCACCGAGCGAGGCGATGCCCATGGTGCGCCCGAGATGGCGTCCGTGTTCGTCCACGTCCTGCCACTTGTTGCGGCGGGACTCCAGGAACCGGTCGACCACCATCTCCGTGGCCGTCTCCAGGTCCATCTCCTGCCAGTCCTTGGCACGCGGCGCGCGGTACAGGACCGTGGTCTGGCGGGTGTCCGAGTTGACGAGCTGCTCACTGGCCGAGCCCTTGGGGCACAGCCGGCCGCGGGAGATCGGGGATTCCGGGTCCCCCTCGATCTGGACGACCTTCTCGTCCGAGACGAAGACCTTCTGTCCGCAACCGACGGCGCAGTAGGGGCACACGCTCTGGACGGCGCGGTCCGCCGTGGTGGTGCGCGGGGTGATCTCCGTGGTCTTCCTGGACACCACGGAAGAGCTGCGGCCGAGAGGGTCGCCACCCAGGAACTGCCGGAGCACCGGCCATCCCATTGGAGTCTTCCGTGACATGAGCCCCACCCTAGTCGATGTCAGGCCCCACGTCAGGAGCCACCCCTCTTCCCTTTCAGTCGCTTCGACCCTAAGATGTGACGGAACTTAAAGTCAGGTCGACCAGAAGGGGTGTCGCCATGGTGCAGGAGCGGGAGCCTCCGGGATCGCACGGATCTCAGGGATCGGGGCCGCAGGGAGCGCCCCCGGCGATCGCTGTGTCCACCGTCATCTTCGCCCTGCGGCCGGAAGGCGATGCCACTGGTTCCACGCCATCATTGTGGACTCCGTTCGTGCTGCGCACGCGTGAACCGCATCTGGACCGTTGGGCCCTGCCCGGGGGGTGGCTTCCGGGAGGCGAGGAGCTGGAGTCGGCCGCGGCCCGCACCCTGGGCGAGACGACGGGGCTGCATCCCAGCTACCTGGAGCAGCTCTATACCTTCGGCGGGGTGGACCGCTCGCCCACCGGCCGCGTGGTGACCGTGGTCTATTCCGCCCTGGTCCGCACGGACGAGGTGGAACAGGCGGCCCCCGGGGAGAACGTCCGGTGGTTCCGCGCCGACCGGCTGCCCCGGCTCGCTTTCGATCACAACGCGATCGTGGACTACGCCCTGGAGCGCCTGCGCACCAAGGTCGAGTATGCGCACATCGCCCACTCCTTCCTCGGCGAGACCTTCACCCTCTCCCAGCTCCGGTCCGTCCACGAGGCCGTGCTCGGACAGGAGCTCGACGCCGCGAACTTCCGCCGCTCCATGGCTGCCTCCCCCGAGATCGTGGCCACCGGTGAGCTGATGGCCGGCACCCCGCACCGGCCACCCAAGCTCTACCGCTATCGCAACCAGACGCACGCCACCCGGCACCGTGACGCCCAATCCGAGAATCCCACCGCAGAAAGGGTCCGACCATGACGGCCCATCCCACCGCCACCGTCCTCCAGCACTCCCCCGCAGAGGCGTCTCCCTCAGACGGGACTCCGATCGACGCCTCCGTGGACCGGACCCTGAAGCTCATCGCCGCCGGTTCCGCCAGCGGGTCCTCCTGTGCGCCCGCATTGGACTCCGCACCCTGGATGCTCGACGCCGGCCCCGCCGGAGCACTGCCCGAGCCCGGCTACGGCCCGGGGGCCTCGCAAGACGATCCCATCCCCGGTGCCGCACCGCGCCAGGGTGCGCTGCCGGCGTCGTACACCGAGGCCTCTGAGGCCGAACTGCACGAGCGCATCCGCGCGGCCAAGGCCGACCTCGGCGACCGCGTGGTGGTGTTGGGCCACTTCTACCAGCGTGACGAAGTGGTGGCACACGCAGATTTCGTGGGCGACTCCTTCCAGTTGGCCAAGGCCGCCCGCACCCGCCCCCAGGCCGAGGCGATCGTCTTCTGCGGCGTGCACTTCATGGCCGAGACCGCCGACCTGCTCTCCACTCCCGAACAGTCCGTGATCCTGCCGAACCTCGCCGCGGGCTGCTCCATGGCGGACATGGCCGACCTGGACTCCGTCACGGACTGCTGGGAGCAGCTCGAGGAGATCTACGGGACCGCGCCGGACGCCGATGGCAGGGCGCCGGTCATCCCGGTGACCTACATGAACTCGTCCGCGGCGCTCAAGGGCTTCGTGGGCCGTCATGGTGGGATCGTCTGCACGTCCTCGAACGCGGCACAGGTGCTGGAGTGGGCCTTCGAACGCGGCCAGCGCGTGCTGTTCTTCCCGGACCAGCACCTCGGCCGCAACACCGCGAAGGCGATGGGCATCCCCCTGGAGCAGATGCCCCTGTGGAATCCGCGCAAACCACTGGGCGGCAGCACCGAGGACGAGTTGATGCGGGCCTCAGTGCTGTTGTGGCACGGCTTCTGCTCGGTCCACAAGCGCTTCACCGTCGCCCAGATCGAGAAGGCCCGGGCCGATTTCCCCGACGTCCACGTGATGGTGCACCCGGAATGTCCCATGCCGGTGGTGGACGCCGCTGATTCCTCGGGTTCCACGGACTTCATCGTCAAGGCCATCGAGGCGGCTCCGGCCGGGTCCACCTTCGCCATCGGCACGGAGATCAACCTGGTCCAGCGGCTCGCCGCGCAGTACCCGCAGCACACGATCTTCTGCCTGGACCCGGTGATCTGCCCGTGCTCCACCATGTACCGCATCCATCCCGGCTACCTGGCCTGGGCCCTGGAATCACTCCTGGAGGGGGAGGTCGTCAACCAGATCACCGTGTCCGAGGACGTGGCTGACCCGGCCCGCCTGGCCCTGGAACGGATGCTGTCCGTGGTTCCGGCCGGGGCGGCCCGATGACGGATCTCCGGCACATCGACGCCCTCGTCACCGCCGCGCTCGACGAGGACGCCCCCTGGGGTGACCTGACGTCCGAGGCCCTCATCCCGGCGGAAGCCATGCTCGATGCCCGGTTGATGGCCCGCGAGCCGGGCGTGTTCAGTGGATCCGAGGTGTTCGCCGCGGCCTTCCGGCTCGTCGATCCCCGGATCCGAGTCCACCTGCTGGCCGCCGACGGCGAGCGCTTCGAGTCCGGTGCGGTACTGGCCGAGGTCTCCGGTCCGGCGCGCGGCGTCCTCCGGGCCGAACGGATCGGACTGAATTTCGTGCAGCGCATGTCCGGCATCGCCACGCAGACAGCCCAGTTCGTGGCCGCCGCGGCCGGTACCGGGGCGCGGATCGTGGATACCCGCAAGACCACCCCCGGACTGCGTCTGCTGGAGCGTCAGGCCGTGCGCGACGGCGGCGGGCGCAACCACCGCACGACGCTCTCGGACGCGGTCATGGTCAAGGACAATCACCTGGCGGCGGTGGCCGGGGCCGGGCTGTCCGTCACTGAGGCGCTGGTACAGATGCGTGCCCGCCTTCCACACACCGCCCATGTGGAGGTCGAGGTGGATCGCCTGGACCAGATCCCGTCCGTCCTCGCGGCCGGGGTGGACACCGTGATGCTGGACAATTTCACCCTCGACGAGTTGCGTCAGGGCGTGGCCTTGATCGGCGGCGCAGCCCTCGTGGAGGCCAGCGGCGGCGTGGATCTGAACACCGTGGCCGGGATCGCGGCCACCGGGGTGGATGTCATCTCTGTCGGCGCCCTGACGCACTCGGTCCGATCCCTGGACCTGGGACTGGACGTCGCCTCGGTGGCTGCTTCGGTGGGACCCGTGACCGCCGAGGCTCGCCTCCCCGATGAGACCGCGCCCGAGCCGGCCACCGCGCCATGATCTATGCAGACCATGCCGCCACCACGCCGGTGCGCCGGGAGGCGTTGGAGGCCATGTGGCCGTATCTGACGGGGCAGTTCGGCAACCCCTCCAGCCATCACTCGGTGGGCGAGGCGGCCGCCGCGGGGCTGGAGGCGGCCCGGGCCTCCGTCGCCCAGGCCCTGGGGGTCCGGGCCGGTGATCTGGTCTTCACCGGCAGCGGGACAGAGGCGGACAACCTGGCCGTCAAGGGAATCGCCCTCGGACGTCCCCGCGGTCGTCACCTCATCACCAGTTCGCTCGAGCACGAGGCCGTCCTGGCCTCCGCCGACCACCTCGCCCGCCTCCACGGCTTCGAGGTCGAGTTCCTCACGCCCGATCGGGACGGCCTGGTGTCCGCCGACGAGCTGGCCGGACTGATCCGACCGGACACCACCCTGGTGTCCGTGCAGTACGCCAACAACGAGATCGGCACCGTGCAGCCACTGGCCGACCTGGCGCGGGTGACACGGGCGGCCGGGGTGCCCTTCCACACCGACGCCGTCCAGGCCGCCGGGTGGCTGTCCCTCAACGTGGCTGCACTCGGCGTCGACGCCCTCAGCCTGTCTGGGCACAAGCTCGGCGCCCCCAAGGGCATCGGCCTGCTCTGGGTCCGCGGGCGGTTCCCCCTGGAGCCGGTGCTGCACGGCGGTGGCCAGGAACGGGGCCGGCGCAGCGGCACGGAGAACGTGCCCGGAGCCGTGGCCCTGGCCGCCGCGCTCGCCGCAGCCGAGACCGAACGGGAGGCGGTCTCCGCACGGCTGACTGAACTCCGCACCAGGTTCACGTCCACTGTGCTGGGCCAGGTACCCGGCGCCCAGCTGACCGGTCATGCGGAACGCCGACTACCGGCGTCGGCGTCCTTCGTCTTCGACGGGACCGGCGGCGAAGCCGTCTTGCTGGAACTGGAACGCCGGGGCATCCTCTGCTCCTCTGGTTCAGCCTGCGCGGCCGGTTCAGACGAGCCCTCCCACGTCCTGACAGCCCTGGGCCTAGCGGACGATCTCGCCCGGACCTCCGTGCGGTTCACCTTCGGGCCCGAGACCACGGAGGCCGAAGTCGAGGGGGCCGCCCGGGCGGTGATCGAGTCCGTGGCGGCCATCCGTCAGGCCTTTCCGGCCGGGATGAGCCTCCCGTAGCGTGACCGACACCACGGGCCACCCCGGCTCGGGAGTGATGAACGGAGAACACCTTGGCCAACAACGTGTACAACGTGACCGAGCTCGTCGGCACCTCCCCCGACAGCATCGACACCGCCGTCACCAATGCCGTCACGGAGGCCGGCAAGACCCTGCGGAACCTCGACTGGTTCGAGGTCCAGTCGGTACGCGGTCACCTCTCGGACGGCAAAGTCGCCGACTGGCAAGTCACCGTCAAGATCGGTTTCCGTCACGAGGGCTGATACCGGGACTCCACCAGGAAAGGCCGTGCCGTGAAGGCTGTACAGGCGTGCGTGGCCGGTCCGGCGACAAAGGCTCCGGTCGCAGCCAGGGCGTACCTGACTAGGGCCGCACCTCGGCCAGGAGCCCTGCCTCCAAGGCCGCCCACACGGTACGGTCCGCGGCCACAGCCAGCCCGTGTGGTTCGCTTCCCGGCGTCGGCAAGTCGATCAGGATCATCGCGCCGTCCTGAGCGATGTGTCCGAGCTGGGTGGAGCCCCACCGTGATGCCCACGGGACCGGCAGCGTCAGTGGGCAGGTCGAAGGCCTCGACGGCATCTCCTCCGGCCGGGAGCCGACCGATGGCATTGCCCTGGTTGAGGGTGAACACGATCTCGTCCCCGGACGACGCGATCATCGATGGCATCCCGCCGGCAGGTCCCGACGGGATCTCGGTGACGGTGCCGTCGGGATGAAGGCAACCGATCGAGTCGGCCTGCATCTCGGTGAACCAAACAGCCCCCGCGATGGTGACTGCGACGCCGAACAGGCCGGCGTCGGGCGTGGGCACGAAGACCGCTCTCCGGACACCCTCCGGACCGATCTGTATGAGGCGGCCGCCCGCGGTGTCCGTCACCCATACAGAGTCCTTGGAGGCCGTGGCGCAGAGGGCCGGTCGTGATGCCTCCCCCAGTGGGATCCTGCTGATGGCGCCGTCCACCGTGCGCCGCAGGACGGCGCGCCCGGATATCAGGGTGATCCAGACTGCACCATCGCCGGTCACCGCAACGTCGTAGGGCTCGTCTCCGGTACCGGTGATGCGGTGTTCGACGATGGTCGGTGACCGGGCCATCCGGTGAGACCGTTCAGTCATGGTCCGGTGTGGCTGTGACGCCCAACTCTGCGGCGTGATCGCTGATGATGCGCGCGAGGTCGATGTCCCGGCTGGTGATGCCGCCGACGTCGTGGCTGGACAGCGTCACGGCCACCTCGGGATAGGTGAGGGTCAGGTCCGGATGGTGGTTGGCGTCCTCCGCGGAGGCACCGATTCGGTTCACGAATTCCAGGCCGGTGGTGAATCGCTTGGTGGCGAACCGCACCGTCAGGGTCTCCTCCACCTGGCGCCAGCCGGTGAGGCCGGCGTCGGAGATCTCGGACGGGGTCAGCTTCTGCTTCGGATCACTCATGAACCCATCCTGCCGCCGGCCCAGGTTGAGATCTACCTCTAACCGCTCATCGGCCGGTCATCGGCCGGAGCACTGGTGGCAGCGGCAGCGCCAGCCCGGGCCTCTCGGTAGCCGCGGCACCAGGTGAGTGCCTTACCGTGAGGGAATGCTCCAACGCCTCACCGCCCGTGCGTTCTGGACGTTCAGCCGCTGGAAGCTGGTCTCCGAGCCCGCGCCCGACCGACCCACCGTACTCATCGGCGCGCCGCACACTTCCAACTCGGACTTCGCGTTCATGCTCGCCATCACTTGGCAGCTGGGCATCGACCTGCGCTGGCTCGGGAAGAAGAGCCTGTTCCACGGATGGCGCGGCCCGATCATGCGCACCCTCGGCGGCATCCCCGTGGACCGTGCTGATCCCGGCCGCGTCGTCTCCGAGATGGTCGAACGGGTGCAGTCCGGGGAGGTTTTCGGCCTGGTGGTCACTCCGGACGGCACCCGAGGGGCGCATACGCACTGGAAGTCTGGTTTCTACCGCATCGCCCTCGAGACGGGAATGCCGGTGACCCTCGGCTTCGTGGATCGCACCACGAAGACCACCGGCCTAGGACCGACCTTGGAGCTGACCGGGAACATTGGCACCGACATGGACCGCATCCGCACCTTCTACGCGGACAAAACCGGATTCCACCCCGATCTGCGCGTGGAACCGCGGCTGCGCGAGGAGGACGAGACCGACTGACCACCAGGACGCGGTCTCGCCGGATCTCTCGCCTCGACTCTCCCCGGCTCTCCCCAACTCGCCCCGCGTGGCAGCGCCCAGGGCCTCGATCCGGCACACTCGTGGTGTGGACGATCTGCATGTGCCCCCAGGCCCCGGCGCGCCCCGCGGCCTCACCGTGCCGGCGGGAGAGCTGCTCGAGCAGTTCTCCCATGCCTCCGGCCCCGGCGGCCAGGGCGTCAACACCACCGACTCCCGGGTACAGCTCAGCCTGGACCTGGCCACGACGACGGCCCTGAACGAGGTCCAGCGCGAGCGTGCCCTCGACCGGCTCGCCGGGAAGCTCACGGGCACCGTCCTCACCATCAGCGCGGCGGAACACCGTTCCCAGCGGCGCAACCGCACGGCAGCACGGCAACGCCTCGCTACACTGCTCCGCGAGGCCCTGGTCCCGGCGATCGCACGGAAGCTGACCCGGCCCACCCGAGGCTCACAGCGGCGCCGGATCGAGGCCAAACGCCAGCGCGCCGAGACCAAGCGCCGCCGCAGGCGCCCCGACCGCGATTGATCATCCAACCTTGTTGAGGCGTCCACTCCTGGAAAGGAGCATCCGAGACCGTGCCACTCGATCTCGACTATCCCTTCACCGGCCGGTGGCTGGTGCAGAACAGCCCGGCAAATCGGGTGCCGAGCCACGGCACCCCGCTGTTCGGCCTCTCCCACGCGATCGATTTCGTCCCGGTGGACGACGCCGGCCGCTCAGCCCCATACACGCTCACATCGTTCCTGCGACCGGAACCGGCCGCGGTCTTCCCTGGGTTCGGCCGCCCGCTCACGGCCCCGGTCGACGGCGTCGTGATCGGCGTGCACGGTGACGAGCCGGACCACCGTTCCCATCGAGGTCTTCCGTCGGTCGGGTACGCCATGACCCAACGGCGGCGGCTGGCGGCCGGGTGGCTGGGGTTGAGCGGCAACCACGTGCTCATCGAGACGCGTGGAGCCGACGGCGAGGTGGCCGTCGTCGTGCTCTGTCATCTCCAGCAGGGCAGTCCTGTGGTCAGGCTGGGACAGCCCGTCAGGCGGGGAGAGGCTCTCGGACAGTGCGGGAACTCCGGGAACAGCACCGAACCGCACGTACACGTCCACGCCGTGGACGGGCGGGACATCAGCCGCGCCACGGCCGTGCCGATCTCGTTCCACGGCAGCCTCCCCCGCAATGGTGAAATCGTGGACGCTGGCCAGTGAGCCTCAGGTAGGGGTTATAGCGTGGCGGTCAGCGTTCCGTGACACGGCCTACGTCCACGTTCCACCGTCGGTCGGTCCGGACCGTGGAGAGCATCCTCCGGTCGTGCGTGACCAGCAGCAGCGCGCCGTCGTAGGACTCGAGGGCCTGCTCGAGCTGCTCGATGGCCTCCAGGTCCAGGTGGTTCGTCGGCTCATCGAGCACCAGCAGGTTGACCCCGCGCGCCTGAAGCAGGGCCAGCCCGGCACGCGTGCGTTCCCCCGGCGAGAGATCGTCCACCGGGCGGTTCACATGCTCGGCCCGCAACCCGAACTTGGCCAAGAGCGTTCGCACCTCCGCGGCAGACTGGTCCGGGACAAGCGCCTCGAAGGTGGCCGCGAGCGGCAGGGATCCCGCCAGCAGGGAACGGGCCTGATCGATCTCCCCGATCCGCACACTCGCCCCCAGGCTCGCGGATCCTTCCTCCGGCTGTTGACGGCCGAGCAGTCCGCGCAGCAGCGTCGACTTCCCGGCACCGTTCGGCCCGGTGATGCCGATGCGCTCCCCCGCATTCACCTGGAGCGAGACCGGCCCGAGCGCGAAGGTCCCCTGCCGGAACACCGCCGCACTGAGCGTCGAGACCACGGAGCTCGAGCGGGGCGCCGCACCGATGGTGAACTCGAGCCTCCACTCCTTGCGCGGTTCCGCGACCTCCTCGAGCCGCGCGATCCGGCTCTCCATCTGCCGCACCTTCTGGGCCTGCTTCTCACTGGATTCTGTGGAGGCCTTGCGCCGGATCTTGTCATTGTCCGGCGCCTTCCGCATCGCATTGCGCACGCCTTGGCTCGACCACTCCCGCTGGGTCCTGGCACGCGAGACAAGGTCGGCCTTCTGGCCGGCGAACTCCTCGTACTGCTCCCGCAGATGCCGGCGGATGGTCGCGCGCTCCTCCAGGTAGGAGTCGTACCCGCCGCCGTACACGCGGTTCGAGTTCTGCGCCAGATCGAGCTCGAGCACCCGGGTCACGCTGCGCGCCAGGAACTCGCGGTCGTGACTGACCAGGACCACGCCGCCGCGGAGTCCGCGCACGAAGGCCTCGAGCCGTTCCAGTCCGTCCAGGTCGAGGTCGTTGGTCGGCTCGTCCAGCAGCACGATGTCGAAGCGGGACAGCAGCAGGGCGGCCAGGCCGACGCGGGCGGCCTGGCCTCCAGACAAAGAGGTCATCAATGCCTGCTCGGCCGGGGCATCACCGAGGTCGAGTCCGAGGTCCGCCAGCACCAGGGGAAGCCGCTCGTCCAGGTCGGCCGCGCCGCTGGCCAGCCAGCGGTCCAGCGCCGAAGAGTACGTCTCCGCGGCCACCTCGGCTGCCGCCGGGTCTGCGAGGGCCTCGGCCGCCGCGTCCATCTCCCGAGTCGCCTCGGCGCAACCGGTGCGGCGGGCGATGTAGTCGGCAACGGTCTCGCCGACCACCCGCTCATGCTCCTGGGGCAGCCACCCGACGAACGCATCGCCCGGGGCCAGGGCCACGGTTCCCGCCTGCGGCTGGTGCACGCCGGCGAGCAGCTTCAGCAATGTCGACTTTCCGGCCCCGTTCGCGCCCACCACCCCGACCACGTCACCGGGGGCGACGGTCAGGTCCAGCGAGTCGAAGAGCGTGCGGTGGCCATAGCCGCCGGCCAGGCCCGTAGCCACCAGTGTTGCGGTCATTCATGACTCCTTTGTGAAGGCGGCTGCCGAGCGGCCGGGAAGGCAACGCCACCTCCAGTGTCCACCACGTGCGGTGGTCGACGTTCAGTCCTGGACGCGGATGACGATCTTGCCTTGGGCCTCACCCTCGCGGCTGAGGCGGTAGGCCTCGGGCAGCTGCTCCAGGGGCAGGGTCCGGTCAATGTCCACCGTGAGATCCCCGGCCTGCACCAGGCTCAACAGCTCGGTCAGGCCGGCCCCATCGGGCCGGACCCACAGCCACCGCCCGCCGTGCTCCAGGACGGCCGGATCGGCGATCGAGACGTGCCGGCCGCCGTCATTCAAGACCGACAGGGTGCTCTCCAGCACTCCACCGACGAAGTCAGCCACGGCGTCCACGCCCTTCGGCGCGGCGTCCCGCACGCGATCGACCAGCCCATCACCGTATTCCAGCGGGACGACCCCGATGTGGCGCAGCTTCTCGAAGTTCTCGGGTGAGCAGGTGCCCAGCACCGTCGCGCCGGTGCGGACGGCCAGCTGTGAGGCGAGGTAGCCGACGCCACCGGAGGCCGCGTGCAGCAGGACGGTGTCCTGGTCCGTGAGATCCAGGGCGTTGACGGCACGCCGGGCCGTCAGCCCGGTGAGGGGCAGCGCGGCAGCGACGTCGTCCGAAACGCCCTCCGGGATCCTGGCGGCGAACTCCACCGGGATCGTCACGAATTCCGCACTGGTCCCGCCCTCATTGACCATCTTCCGTGCATACGCGGCCACACGGTCCCCGACGGAGAACTCCGGGGTGTCCGGACCGACCTTCTCCACGGTCCCGGCTACATCCCATCCGGGGATGGCGGGGAACTTCGTCTCCAGCATCTCGTCCAGACCGCCGGCCATGACCTTCCAGTCCACCGGGTTCACCGAGGAGCGGGTCACCCGCACCAGGATCTGGCTCGGGCCGACCTTGGCCTCGGGGCGCTCGATCAGTTCCAGGACGTTCTCGTCGCCGTACTTCGCATAGGTCATTGCTTTCATGCCCGGTGCAACAGTCCTGGGCCGCGGGCGTATTCCGGAACCCGCCACGAGCCATGGCTCAGTTCTGCGCTCGTACCCGTCACGGATCTTCTGTTTCGGCACGGCATGCCGGCCCTGCGCACGCGTTCGATGACGCGTGGCACAGTGAGTGCGACGCGGACCATGATCACGTGCGAGTGCACCAAATAGCCGGCATCGACGGCATCAGGGGCCCGCGTGGATGACCACGTTGCCGTCCTCGTCGAGCTCGGAGTGGGACTCATCGGCGGCAGAGAACTCAGCAGCGTAGTCCAGCGCTCACCTCAGGGCCGCCATGCCGTCGGCCGACCCTCGGATGGCCTGTTACTGCTCGCTCAGCACGTCGTAGGAGCCGGTCACGCCACCCTCAGCGGCGTGATCGCGGCGACCTGCTCGGCGACACGATCCTCCGCGAGCTCCAGCTCATACCGTGTCTGCAGGTTGAGCCAGAACTGCGGCTCCACAGCGAAATACCGACCCAATCGCAGCGCCGTGTCAGCCGTGATGGCCCGCTGGCCGTGCACGATCTCGTTGATGCGTCGCGGCGGCACACCGATCGACACCGCGAGCTTGTTCTGCGTGATGCCGAACCCCTCGATGAAGTCGTCCATCAGGACCTCACCCGGATGGATCGGCGGGTAGAGCTTCTCGGACATCATCCCTCCTCGGTGGTAGTCAACAATCTCGACGCCATCAGCACCGGCATCCGTCCAACGGAAGCAGATCCGCCACTGGTCGTTCATCGACAACCCAGGGGCGAAACGCCCAGCGAGCTGAGGTTAGACGTTGAAGCGGAACTCCACCCCATTCCGACACCGAGCAATCTCTTCCGCCACTGTCGTTGTGCGGGCCAGCACTGATGAGCCGCGCCTTCGCGCACCGGCGGTCAGACAACGGTGTGAGCGGACTCGTCGCCCTCCGTTCGAGCGCACACCATGAGCAGGTTCCCGTCAGGATCCCGGAACTGGACGAAGGCCACGCTCCCGATGTCGACGACGTCCGAGGCGAGTTCGGCCCCGAGATCGCGCAAATGCGCCACGACTGCGCCGAGGTCATCGGCCCACCAGAAGAAGCGTGGCGGACCGTCCGGCGTGAACGGCGCGTTCGCGTCCAGAGCAAGGCCGGGGCCCGGTTCCATCGGGACGTCGACGATCGTGTCGTCATGCGAAGGCAGGGACACCTCCGCACCGAGCAGCCTGCCGTACCAGTCGGCAGAGCGGTGGATGTCCCGCACCGGGATGAAGACTTGGCCGATCTCGCGGCGTATAGGAGTCGTCACCGCTCAATCGTATGGCAACGCGTCTCGCGGATCGGCTCGCAGGGTCGTCATCCAGCTGTCCACCGACACGAGCGGACCCGGGAGGTCATGGACAAGGGCAGCAACGCGGTGACCAAACGCAGAGGAAGCGCATGACACCACGCGCAACCAGAGGTTATACGGCAAAACGAAATTCCACCGAGTTCCGGCACATATAGCCATCTAAAAGAGACTCCAGATCGTCCGGCACGTTCCGGCGGCACAGCCCGGTAGTGAGAGGCTTGCATCGGCTAGAAGATTGCGCGCCAAGTGCTTCCGCACGATTCACGGCAGCAGTGCTTAGATAGCGCTATGAACAGCGCCGATCGCAGCCAAGAGAGACCTCCGACCGACGCGCCGATCACCTCCTCGGACGAAGATGACCTTGGGCGTGCACCGGTCGCGCACGACTTCGCGGAGTCGATTCGAGAACTCAACGCCAGCCAGGGACTCGTCGTGGGCATATTGGGACCTTGGGGGCACGGAAAGAGCTCATTCATCAACCTGATGCGTGAACAGTTTTCGGTTGTGCCCGCCCTCACTGTCGTCGACTTCAACCCTTGGATGTTCTCCGGCTCGAACCAGCTCGTCAACTTCTTCTTCACTGAGATCGCAGCGGAGCTCAACGTTCTCAGCAAGAGCCGCTTCGGGAAGACTGCAGACTGGCTCGCTCAGTACGCCAACATCCTCAAACCTGTGTCTCAGTTCGTTCCGTTTCCGGGCGCAGCGGCCGTAGGCGAAGTCGCCGCAGCCGCGCTCGGAGGACTGGCTGCGACAACGGACGCAGAGCGCAGCGCGAAGAAGGTGCGGGAAGAGATCACGAAGGAGCTCGTCTCACTCGCGCAACCTATCGTGGTCGTCATCGACGACATCGACCGTCTCACCACTCTCGAGATCCGCGAGATCTTCAAACTCGTCCGTTTGACGGCGAGCTTCCCAAATATTGTTTACGTGTTGGCTTTTGACAGAGAACGTGTGGAACAGGCCCTCACCGAAGACGGAATCCCCGGACGGGCGTACCTCGAGAAGATTGTCCAGTTGAGCTTCGATGTTCCGCATGCGCCAGAGAAGCTTCTGCGGTCCCAGGTTTTCGAAGAACTAGATCGCATCCTCACCCCCGTCGCGAACGCCACCCTCGACGACCGCCGATGGAGTGACGTCTATTGGGAAGTGATCGATCCGCTGTTCTCCAACATGCGCGATGTCACGCGCTACGCGATCTCCGCCAGGTCGACGATCAAGAGTCTCGGCGATGAAGTCGATCTGGTCGATCTTCTCGCAATGGAGGCACTTCGCGTCTTCCGTCCTGAACTCGTCCAACGGCTATCGAAGCTTCGAAATGAGCTCACGAGCACACGCGAGATCATGGGACGCAAGGACGAACGGGCGCAGAAGACCATTGCTGCACTGCTCGCTAAGTTTCCTGATGACGACGACGTGATTCGGGCGCTCTTTCATCGTGTATTCCCGGTCGCGCTGCAATACATCGAGAACAATCACTATGGATCTGACTGGTTGAGCGTATGGCGAACCGCACACCGTATGGCCCACATCGACTTCCTCAACCTCTATTTCGATCGAGTCGCACCAGACGAACTCGTCACGTTCCGAAGCTCCGAGCAAGCCTTTACGTTTCTCAGCGACGGAGTAGCGCTCAAGGGATACCTAACCGCATTGGACCCTGAACAGCTCGAAACCGTCCTCGAAGGACTCACCTCATACGAAGCAAAATTCACGACCGAGATGGTCGTCCCAGGATCAATCACTCTTCTGAACCTCATCGACGCCATTCCCGAGAAGAAGGAGCGAGGCTTCTTCGACATCGGACGCCGTGAGATCACCGTTGGCCGCGTTGTCCTTCGACTCCTCCGCCGCGTGGAGGATGAGGCAGAGCGAGAGGGCTTGGTCTCACGAATCCTCGACGGCATCGAAACGTATTCATCCCAGCTCAATTTCATCCACAGCGTGGGCTATCGCGAAGGCGTGGGGCACAAACTCGTCAGTGAAGCGTTCGCAGCGCGGATCCATGAGGAATTTGTTGCACGACTCCAGCGAACCTCACCAGCCGAGCCGTCACGCGAGTGGGATGCCTGGCGCATCTACGATGCCGTCCATACAGCAACAGGCGAAGCACCTCTGACGTCGAATGACAATCCTGTTCTGCTACGAGCGGTACTGCACTCACTTATGTCCACTGCGCGATCACAATCGATGGGCTCTCGACAGGTCAGATCTGAAGACCGTCTCGCTTGGGAGCTTCTCGTCGAGCTATTCGAATCTGAAGCCACAATCGAAGAGGTCCTGAACAACGTGCGCAAGAACCTGGGTGACGACAATGTTCTTCAACTCGCGGACAAATACCTATCGGGCTGGCGGCCGGAGAGCTTCTAGACAACACACAACGACGGGATCAGCCTTTCTCTGGCCGTTAACCCAAGCTATCGAATCAGAAGTCAGGCTGGGCGATAGTTAGACATTAAATCTAAATTCCACCACGTCGCCGCACGTAGGACTATCTGGACCATTCCTTGAGCAGCCCCTGACACCAGTCCACGGCCTGCCTCGGTGATACCGGCTCCTCAGGAGAACACGCTGATGCCGTATAGGACGAACACGAACAGGTGGGCCGCGCCGTGGAGGGCGGTGACCCGCTTGGCGCTGAAGGTCGTGAGGCTGAGCAGCAGGCTCACGCCGAGCAGCAGGAGGTTCGCAGGGCTCTCGGCAAGCACGACGGTCTGATCGGTGAGCAGACCGATCACGAGCACGACCGGGAGGGTAAGACCGACGCAGGAGACGAGCGCGCCGTGGGCGAGGTTGGTAACCCGCTGCGCCTCTCCCATCCAGGCCGCTCGGATCGTGGTGATGCCTTCGGGGAGGAACACGATCAGCGCGATGAGCACGCCGGAGAGAGCCAGCGGCGCACCGAGCCGGTCGAGCCCGTCGTCCAGGAAGACCGCCATGTCGTGCGAGAGCAGGACGATTGGAGTGACCGTGACCAGCAGGAGGAGGATCCGCGCGATGACCTCGGCGCGGTGCTCGCGCAGGATCGCGCCGATGCCCGGCTGCCCCTCGTCTGCTGCGGTGCCCGCGTCCGCATTGGCTCGTGCTCCGCTGACCTCCTGGAAGTCGGTGCTCTGCGCGCCGGTCTGGCGGTAGAGGAAGAACCCGTACAGCACGACCGTGAGCACTGTGATCGGCACCCCCTGGCCGGGCGTGTACGCGCCGCCGGTACCGATGACGGTGGGGAAGGCGAAGGCGACGGCGACGAGGACGACCAGCATCGAGAGGTAAGCGGAGATCCCGGTCGGGTTGACCCGCAGATCGCTGTGGCGCATGCCCCCGATCAGGAGGGCTGCTCCGACGATGAGAGTGAGCACGATCATCGTCGCGGCCATGACGGAGTCACGGGCGATGGTCGCGTGGTCGCCGGGGCCGAGCATGACCGCGGAGATGAGGATAACCTCGATGAGCACGATCGACAGCGTGAGTATGAGGGTGCCGTAGGGATCGCCGATCCGGTGCGCAAGATGCTCCGCCTCGTTGACGACACCGACGGCGCACACGATGATCACCGCCACGATCGCGGCGAGGACCGCGAACAGCAAGAGCGTCGGGAGATGGCCGTCGAGCACTGGTTTGGCAAGAGTCAGGGCGAGAAAGGCGACCCAGCCGAGCACAACGCGCGCGAGAGCGGACGGGGTCAAGACGGTTCGGGGCGAGGTGGTTCCGGACACGGGGCGAGAGGGCCTGTTCTGCGGGGCCGTCCCCGCGCGCGTCGTCTCCCGCCGGGCCGTCCCGTCGGCGTCGTTCCGGCACCGATTCTACCATTCGGCCTGCCTACGACGCCCGCGGTTCGTCGGGGAGCGGTGACCGCGGGTCAGGTTCGATCCCTGCTCCGCTCGACCAGACAGACCGCTGCCGCAGCAGTTGAGAGGGCGGCGACGATTGCGACCGGCAGCCAGGCGGTGCCGCCGATGAGCGCTCCGGCGACGGCGGTGCCGGCCGAGCCGGCGGCGATCTTCAGCGCGCCGACCCAGATGAAGATCTGCCCGCGCGCCTCGGGCGGGGCGTACTCGCTCCGAGCCGCGAGCGTAGCCGCGAAGAACAGTGAGTTCGCAATCCCTGCTGCGCCGAACGCGACGAGGGCAGCAGTGAAGTTCGTCGTCGCGATGACCAGGAGCAGTGCCGCAGGGACGACTACCGCGAGGACGCCGGTGAGCTTGTCGGCGTCCCCGTGCAGCGGCCGGACCATGAGCAGCCCGGAGCCGGCGAGGGTGCCGATTCCGTAGCTTGCGACCAGGCTCCCGGCCAGCGCCGCCCCGCCCAGGGACGGCGCGACCGCGACGGCGTAGATCGGCAGCGCCGCGACGGAGAATGCGACGACGACGGTCAGGACGAGAGTGCGCCGCAGCGGGCCGGATCGCCGGATCGTGACGAGTGTGCGTCCTGGGGACGGGACCGCGCCGGGGTCGTCGAGCGGGGACTGGCGCGGCAGGGCGAGCACGGCTCCGGCCCCGACGACCGCAGCGGCCGCCAGTGCCAGGGTCGCGACGAGCGGGCTCGCGGCTGCGGCGAGCCAGGCGACCGCGGCCGGTCCCAGGGTGCCGCTGAGCCCGTAGCTGGCGACGTCCCAACTCTGCGCCCGCCGCTGGGACTTCTGTGAGGGACCGGCGATCGACGGCAGGCGGCTGCTGACGCCTCCGGTGAGCATCGGGCCGAACAGTCCCGAGACGATCAGCAGCAGCGACGGGACCACGGCCCAGGTGACCGGTAGCAGGAGTCCGGCGACGCCGAGGAGCGTGCCGTGCGCGACCGCGGAGGCTGCGATGACCTTCCGCCCGTCGCGGGCGGTGTCGAGGCGGCGGGCGATGAATGGGCCGAGGAGGTGCGGCGCGGTGATCGACGCGCCGAGCAGGCCTGCGATCCACCCGGGCTGACCTGAGACGTGGGCGAGAAGGACGATCGCGACGACCGCTCCGCCGTCGGCGGAGCGCACGAGCGTGGCCGCGAATACGTAGCGCGCGAGCGCCGACCGCGATCCGGCTGTCGTCGCTGTGTGGGTCTCAGGCAAGGCCGAGCTCGTCCAGGACGCCGGAGATCCTCGTTCGCTGGTCGTCGGAAAGCGGCTGGATCGGCAGTGGCAGGCAGCCGCGCGGGGCGAGACTGAGCTGCTCGGCGATCGCGGCGACGACACGCAGGCTACCGCCGAACTCGGTGAACAGGCCCCACAGCGGCGCGAGCCGCTCCGACTTCGCGACGGCGTCGGCGGCCCGGCCCTCCTGGGCGGCGCGCGTGATCGCCAGTGCTGGCTCGGGCAGGGTCCCGCCGATGACGGAGTACCAGGCCTCGCAGCCGGCGTTGAGGCCTGTCGCGGCGGAGGCGTCGCCGGAGACGCCGATCGTGACGTGCTCGGGGATGACGGCGCGGATCGCGGCGACGTGTTCCCGGGCTGCCTCGGGGTCGGCGGGGACGCCGGGGATCTTGATCGATGCGATTCCGGGCAGCTCGGCGATGCGGGCATAGAGCTCGTTGGTGAACTCGAAGCGCGTCGTGCCGGGGTTGTCGTAGACGATGACCGGCAGGTCGGTCGCGGCGGTGACCGCGCGGAAGAGTTCGACGACGTCGTCGTGGGTCAGGGGCTGGTAGGTCATCGGGGCCAGCAGCAGCCCCGCGGCCCCCGCAGCCCCGGCGCTCTCGACGTTGGCAAGGACCTGGGACGTGCGCAGCGCCCCGACGCCGACGAGCACCGGGGTGCCGTCGGCGTTCTCGACGGCCAGGCGGGCGACACGGGCACGCTCCTCGGCGGTGAGATAGGCGTAGGAGCCGGTCGACCCGAGCGCGGTGATCGAGTCGACCCCGGCGGCAGCGAGCCGCCGGACGAGACCGGCGAACGCGCGCTGGTCGACCGCATCGTCCGCCAGCGGGGTGAGGGGGAAGGCCGAGAGGCCGGTGAAGAGGCTGGTCATGCGCTGCTCCTGTCAGCGATCGAGGGCGATGCCGGCCCGTAGACGGCGATGAGGGCCGCGTCGAGGTCGGCGATGAGGTCCTGGGCGGACTCCAGGCCGATGGCCAGGCGGATCAGGCCGTTCTCGCGGAAAGGGCAGCTCAAGCCAGCGGCACGCGCGGGCGGGTACGCCTCGTAGGCGATGAGTGTCTCGTCGTGCCCGAGTGAGACCGCTGAAGTGATCAGGCGCAGGTCGTTCACGAACCGCACTCGGTCGGCATGGCTGCCCTCGAGAGCGAAGGAGACGACGCCGCCGTAGCCGCCGGACAGCTGCCCCGACGCCGCTGCGTGGTGGGGGTCGTCCATGAGCCCGGGGTAGGCGACGTGGGCGACGCGGGAATCGGCGGCCAGGAACTCGGCGACGGCCTGGGCGTTCTCGCAGTGGCGCTGCAACCGCAGGGGCAGGGTGAGGGAGCCGCGCATTATGAGCCAGGCGTTGAACGGGGCGATCGCCCCGCCGACGTGGTGCAGCGCCCTGAACTTGATCGCATCGACCAGCTCGCGGCCTCCGATCACTGCTCCGCCCATGGCGTCACCGTGGCCGTTGATGTACTTAGTGAGCGAGTGGACGACGAGGTCCGCGCCGTGGTCGAGCGGCCGCATCAGTGGCGGCGGGGTGAAGGTCGAGTCCACGGTCAGGAGGGCGTCGTGCTCGTGGGCGATCCGGGCGAGGGCGGCGATGTCCGCGACCTTCGGGTCGGGGTTGCAGATGACCTCCGTGTGGATGAGCCGGGTGCTCGGGCGGACGGCTGCGCGAACGGCGTCGAGGTCTGTAATGTCGACGAGGTCGACCTCGATGCCCATCTTCTGCGGCAGCAGCGAGCCGAACAGGTCGAAGGTGCCCATGTAGACGACGTCGGAGACGACGACGTGGTCGCCCGGGCTCAGGATCGTGAAGAACGCGCCGTGCAGGGCCGCCATCCCCGTGGCGAACACCGCGGCTGCCTCGCCGTGCTCGGCGCGGGCGAGCTTGTCCTGCAGGCCGAGCTGATTGGCCCCGGACTCTCGCGTGTAGATCAGCAGATCAGGGTCGCCCTCGGGCAGGGCCGCGGGGTCCGCGGGCAGGCGGTAGGAGTTCGCCATCACGATCGGGGTGCGGATCGCGCCGGTGGTCTCGTCCGCGCGGTTGCCGCCGTGGACGGCCCAGGTGTCGTCGGTCAGCGTCGCGTGGTCGCGCCTGTCGGGCCGCGTGCCGGCCGGTGACGGGTGCTCGGTGCTCATGAGTCTGCTCCTAGAGTCGGCGAGGTCGTCGGCGAGGGGTGTTCGGTCACGGCGTCCCGAGCAGCCGGCTGGCAGCCCGAACGCCGGTGCCGAGGTCCGAAAGCGCGTCGACAAGCGCGTCACTGGCGGCGTGCAAGGCCTCGTCGGTGACGGGCGCGAGGGCATCGAGAATGAAGAACGCGGTTCGGGTGTCCTCGGTGAGGGCGGTGCGGCGGCCCTGCCGCCAGTTCCAGCGCCGGCAGGTCACCCCCGCGTCGTCGCGCCAGACGACCTCCCCTGGCTCCGGTTTCTCGATGACCGCCTCCCCGTTCGCGGTCGTCTCGAAGGGCTCGTCGCCGCCGGCCCGGACCAGCCGCGCGGGCCCCTCGTACCGGTCGAAGTCCTCGCCGCCGAGCGGGATCTGGTGGAGGACTGAGATCGCGTTGTAGATGTCGGTGAGCGCGTTGATCCGCGGCAGGCCCTTCTCCGCGCGCCGGGTGAGCGCCTCGAGGCTGTTGCGGGTGCGCTGCGGCTTCGCGCCGAACGCCCGGTACGCCTGCCTCCACGCGGCGACGTGGCCCAGCTCGTCGACCGGAGAGGCGGCCAGCAGCTCTCTTGCATGCGCCTCGGCCCGGTCGATCAGCTCAGCCGCGGCCGCGGAGGACGCTCGAGGGTCGAGCCCACTCACCACGATGAGCAGCGCGCGGTAGTCCGGGCGCAGGTCGAGCACAGCGGGGTCAATCTCGCACGCGGCGAGGAACGCGTCGGGGGCCCGGGTCTCAGTCATCGGCGGTCTCCGTTCTGTGGGCGTGCCCCACTCCTGGCTCGTGGACGCATAGCGCGAATCGGGCCGGGTGGTCGTGCGGGTTGGAGTAGGAGTGCTCGGCGTCGCCGTGAAAGGCCAGCGCGTCGCCGGCGGCGAGCACATGGGGCTGCCCGTCGGCCTCGACCGTGACCGTTCCCTCCAGGACCTGGAGCATCTCGCGGGTGCCCGCGGCATGGGCCTCGCTCTCATGGCGGTCGCCGGGCCCGAGCGTCCAATCCCATAGCTCGACGACGTCCGGCGGCTCCGTGCCGGCCACGAGTACGCCGCGACCGCCGTGCTCGCCGGTCCACAGCACCGCGCCCTCACCGGCGCGGGTCACCTTCGCCGCCCTCGGAGCCAGGGGCTCGACGAGCGCGGGTAGTCCGACCCCGAGTGCGTCGGAGAGCCGCAGCAGCGTGCCCACGCTCGGATTCACCGATCCCTGCTCGACATTGACGACCATCCGCCGGCTCACCCCGGCGGTCTCGGCGAGCCGGTCGAGCGTCCAGCCGTGGACTGTGCGTTCCTGCTTCACCCTCGCGCCGATGGCGCGGGCCAGACCCTCTGCGTTCACATCCATGAGTGCACCATACTGCACTCAATGCGCATTATCATCCCCGAACGGCGAGGCCGCTTGGCCGGGCACTCGCGCCAGACGTTAGAGCGAAAATCTCCATTCGACCACATCGCCGTCCTGCATCACGTACTCCTTGCCCTCCATGCGCACCTTGCCGGCGGCCTTGGCCTCGGCCATGGAACCGGCGGACACCAGGTCGTCGAAGGAGACGATCTCGGCCTTGATGAAGCCGCGCTCGAAGTCGGTGTGGATCACGCCGGCGGCCTTCGGGGCGGTGTCACCCTTGCGGATGGTCCAGGCTCGGGCCTCCTTGGGGCCGGCGGTGAGGTAGGTCTGCAGTCCGAGGGTGTGGAAGCCGGTGCGGGCGAGCTGGTCCAGGCCGGACTCCTCCTGTCCGTTCATCTCCAGCATCTCGCGGGCCTCCTCCTCGTCCAGCTCCACGAGGTCGGACTCGAGCTTGGCGTCGAGGAAAACGGCATCGGCCGGCGCCACCAGGTCGCGCAGTTCCTGCTGCTTCGCAGCGTCACCCAACACGCCGTCGTCGGCATTGAAGACGTAGATGAACGGCTTGGCCGTCAGCAGGCTGACCTCCCGGAGGCGGTCCATGTCCAGCTTCTCGGAGTCGATCGCCGAGTAGATGGTGTCCCCGCGCTCGAGCACGGTCTGGGCGGCCTGCAGGGCCTCGAGCTCCGCGGCCTCACGTTTCTTGCCCTTGACTTCCTTCTCGACGCGCGGGAGCGCCTTCTCGAGGGTCTGCAGGTCCGCGAGGATCAGCTCGGTGTTGATGGTCTCCATGTCCGAGGCGGGGTTGATCTTCCCGTCCACGTGGATGACGTCCGGATCGTCGAAGGCGCGGACGACCTGCGCGATCGCGTCGGACTCCCGGATGTTGGCCAGGAACTGGTTGCCCAGACCCTCCCCCTCGGAGGCGCCCTTGACGATGCCAGCGATGTCCACGAAGGAGACCGTGGCCGGCAGGATCTTCTGCGAGCCGAAGATCCCCGCGAGGGTGTCCAGCCGTTCGTCCGGGAGATTCACCACCCCGACGTTGGGTTCGATCGTGGCGAACGGGTAGTTCGCCGCGAGAACGGTCTGGCGGGTGAGTGCGTTGAAGAGGGTGGACTTGCCAACGTTGGGCAGGCCGACGATTCCGATAGAGAGAGCCACGGTTGTCCATGGTACCGGTGACCGATAGCGTCGAGAGCGTGACTGACCAACCAGAACAGACCACCAACCCAACCACCGACCCCGCAGGCGTTCCCGGCCTCGGGGTGAACGGAGAAAACGGGGACAGCGGCAACACCGCTGACCCGACGACGGACCCGAACCTGGTCGCCGCCGGAACCGCGCTGCCCGAGGGCCAGCCGCAGCCGCCCTCCGAACGCATCTCGCCCCTGGTCTTCCTCGCCATCGAGCAGGCGCTCGAGTTCGCCTCCGAGGGATCCGACGCCGTGGCGCCGTTCCTGCTGGGCTACATCGACGAGGAGCAGAAGGGGATGTGGAAACTGCCCGGTGCCGACGAGGACCAGATGCGGGCACAGGTCGCCCAGCTGGAGCCCCGCCCGGAGATGGCCGTTTCTGTGTTCGACGCCCGCCTCGAGGTCGAGGGCCAGCCGCACGACGCCTTCGTGATCGAGGCCTTCGACAACGCCGAGGGCGTCTCCGCCACCGTCATCCAGCTGTACTCCCCCGCCGATGCCACCGGTGGGGCCGAGGCCGTCGGCGCCCCGCAGCTGTTCGCCAACGGAGAGAACATCCTGCGCGCCTGATTCCCCTCATCGCCGTCAGGGCGTGGGTCGTCAGTTGGCGTGCCGAATGGACGCCCCATGGGCACACGATCTGACGACTCACGGACGGGCCTCGGTGACTGAGGCTCCTCGGATCCTCAGATCGCCGGGGCCCGGTCGGCGTAGCGCGTGGCCTCGTCATAGGCCCGGGCCACTCGCAGCAGGTCAACATCGTGGTCGGGCGCACCCACCAACTGCAGGCCCACGGGCAACCCCGCCGCCGTGAACCCGCCGGGCACCGAGATGGCCGGGCAGCCGGTCGCCGAGATCAAGGTGGCCGAGCGCATCCAGTCCACGTAGGACCCCATCGTCACCCCGGCCACCTCCTGCGGCCAGGCCCACGCAGCCGGGAACGGAACCAATTGCGTGGTGGGCGCCAACAGCACGTCGAACGCTCCCGCGGCGGCGGAACCGGCAGCACCGCCCCGTCCGGCATCACCGACCGCGTTGACGGAGATTCCCGCGGTGCCGGCGGTCCCGAAGAAGCGTGCGATCTCCCGGTCCAGCCGACCCCGCGCGATGGCCACGTCCATGAGCTCCGCCGAGGTCAGCGCCAGCCCGCGCTCCACGTTCCAGATGACCTCCTCCTTGACCTGACCGGGGAATCCGGCCACCACGTCCCGCAGGGCGAGCGCCATGTCGAAGGCCCGGGTCGCGTCGAAGACTCGGTCCGCCTCACGCAGCCGCGGGCACGCCTCCTCCACCGTGGCGCCGAGGTCGGCCAGCACCTCCGCCTCTTCCCGCACGACGGCGGCCACCTCGCCTTCCACGGGCACGCCCAGCCCGAAGTCGGTGGTCACCGCCACCCGGACCCCCGCCAGCGGCCGGTCCGGCGTGGCAGCACGCCGCGTACGGTCGCCTCCCGTTCGCGCGACTCCGTGCCGGCCTGCTCCGACCTGACCCACGGACTCGGTGAGCAGCTCAGCGAAGCCCGCGGCCGGCGTCGGGCACGGCACCGGGACCCGGGCGTCCGGGCCGGCGAGGACGGACAGCGCCAGGATGACGTCTTCCACCGAACGTGCCATGGCGCCCTTCTGCCCGAGCCAGGCGCGAGGGTCCCGCGCGGGGGCGTTGGGCACCACGCCGTGCGAGGCACGAAAGCCGACGACGTTGTTGAAGGCGGCGGGGTTGCGCAGGGAACCGCCCATGTCCGAGCCATCGGCCAGGGGCTGGATGCGCGTGGCCAAGGTGACGGCGGCCCCGCCCGAGGACCCGCCGGCGCTGCGGCTCGGGTCGTAGGGATTGAGCGTGGTCCCGAACACCGTGTTGTAGGTGTGGGAGCCGGCGGCGAACTCGGGGACGTTGTTCTTGCCGGTGGAGATCACGCCGGCGCGCTGGAACCGTTCGATCACCAGGTCACTCTCCCGGGGCACCAGGTCGGCGAAGATCGGGGAGCCGGAGGTCGTGCGGATGCCCGCGGTGGCATGGGTGTCCTTGTGCGTCATCGGGATCCCGTGCAGCGGAGGCAGGTCCTCCGGTGCCGTGGCGGCGGCGCGGTCGTCAGCGGCGAGCGCCTGCTCGTAGGCGCGTTCACGGACCTGGGTCACCACGGCGTTGACGCTCGGATTGACCTCGTCGATCCGAGCGAAGTGGGCTTGAAGCACCTCCCGGGCGGACACCTGACGATGACGCAGGGCGGCGGACAGGGCTCGGGCAGACAGGCTCAACGGGTCCATGCCGGAATCCTAGGCGGTCCTCATCGTCCAGGCCTTCGCGGACCGTCCAGCGCCTCGCGGAAGGCCCGTTCGGCCGCGTCAGAGAAGGGGACGAAGACGACCGAGGCGACCGGGCCGGCGTCGGGACCGACCTCTGCGGCCATGGCGCGGCAGGTCTGCACGGCGATACGGGCCGCGTCGTCCATCGGCCAGCCGTAGACGCCGGCGGAGATCGCCGGGAAGGCCACGCTGCGGGCTCCGAGCCGGGCGGCCACGCGCAGGGATTCCCGGTAGCAGGAGGCCAGCGTCTCGGACTTGTCGATGGTCTTCGCGTACACCGGCCCCACCGTGTGGATGACCCAGCGCGGCCTCAGCCGGCCCCCCGTGGTGGCGACGGCCCTGCCGGCTGGCAAGCCGTCCGGCAGCTCGGTCTCGCGTAAGTGCTTGCATTCGGCGAGGATCTCGGGGCCGCCGCGGCGGTGGATGGCCCCATCCACGCCCCCGCCGCCGAGCAGCGTGGAATTGGCGGCGTTGACGATCGCGTCCACGGACTGGTCCGTGATGTCCCCGGGTTCGATGCGCAGTTCCATGGCGCCACGGTACGTCCCCCGCCGCGTGAGTGGGCAGATCCCGCGGCGGTCGCAGGGTCGATCGGCACATCACCTGACCAGTCACGGCCGGCCACGCTGGCATGACGGATGTCATGGAGCATCGGTGACGCTCGGCAGATCCGCTGTGGGGCACGCTTCCACAGACTGGAGGCATGAACACCACAGCCCCCAGCACTGTCCCGGGCACCGTCCCGCCTTCCGGCCAGCGATCCCCCGCGGCCGGTGCCGACCCTGCCGGCCCCGAGACCGCCGCCACCGCCCTCCACGCCACCGGCGTCCACCGTCAGTTCGGCAGCGGGGCCGGCGCGGTCCGGGCCGTCAACGGCGTCGACCTGCAGATCCAGCGTGGGGAGATCGTGGCCCTGCTCGGTCCCAATGGCGCCGGCAAGACCACCTTCCTCGACCTGGTCCTCGGCTTCACCGCCCCGACGTCCGGCTCCCTCACGGTCCTCGGGATGCCTCCGAAGCAGGCCGTGCTCGAGGGCCGGGTCGGCGCCGTGCTCCAGACCGGTGGCCTGCTGAGCGACCTCACGGTCAAGGAGACCATGTCCATGGTCGCCGCCTGCCAGCCTCGCCACATCCCGGTCGAGACCGCCCTCGAGCGGGCCGGCGCGGCACAGATCGCCGGACGCAAGGTCCGCAAGTGCTCCGGCGGCGAACAGCAGCGGTTGCGCTTCGCCCTCGCCCTGCTGACCGAACCTGACCTCCTGCTCCTGGACGAGCCCACCGCCGGCATGGACGTCCGGGCCCGCAAGGAGTTCTGGGAGACCATGCAGGCCGAGGCCGAGCGCGGCCGCACGGTAGTCTTCGCCACCCACTTCCTGCAGGAGGCCTCAGACTTCGCCGACCGGATCGTGCTGATGCGCGCCGGCCGCAAGGTGGTGGACGGTCCTGTGGACGAAGTCATCGATACCGGCCACCGCACCGTCTCCTGCGTGTGGGACGGCCCCGGTACCCCCGAGGAGGCCGCGGTGAAGCTGGGACTTCCCGACGCCGTCGCGCACCAGAACGGCCGGGTGCGGTTCACCGCACAGGACACGGACCGGCTCGCCGGCTTCCTGCTCTCCACGGGACTGGCCCACGACCTCACCATTGCGGCGGCCTCACTGGACGAGGTCTTCCTTGATCTCACGTCCGACGACGCCACGGAAGGAACCCTGACATGAGCACCACCGTTTCCCCCCAGATCCAACAGCGCCAGTATGGCCAGCAGGGCCGACACGGCCGGAAACGGTCCCGGCTGCGGATCATCACTGCCTTCGCCGGCTGGGAGTTCCTCCGCAACGCACGGATGGTCGAGTCCACCTTCTTCATCGTGGTCCTGCCCACCGTGCTCTACCTGATGTTCGGTGCCCTGTCCGCCTTCGGGGAGAGCCCGGTCGGCAACGGCACCATCGCCACCTACAACATGACCGCCATGACCGTCTACGGCGCCACGATGGCGACGAGTGCGATCGCCGGATCAGCCGCCCTGGAGCGCCAGCAAGGGTGGGGACGCCAGCTGGGCCTGACCGGGCTGACCAGCACCGGCTACATGCTCGGCAAGGTGCTGGTGGCCCTGGGCATCGCCCTGATGCCCATCGTGGTGGTCTTCACGGTCGGCTCCCTGACGGGTGCGGCCTTCGACGAAGCGTGGATGTGGCCGGCGTCCGGTGCCCTCGCCCTGCTCGGGGCCATCCCGTTCGCGCTCTACGGGCTCGCGGCGGCCCTGCTGTTCCGCTCGGAGGCGGCCGTCTCGGGGGCGTCCGGCATCCTCGTGGTCCTCGCGTTCTTCGGCAACCTGTTCATGCCGCTGTCCGGCACCCTGCTGGAGATCGCCCGGTTCACGCCGATCTACGGCATCGCGGCGCTGGCGCGGTGGCCCCAGCTGGAGGGCACGGTCGTCAGCATGGAAGACGGCGGGGCCCCGATCAGCGACCCGTTGTGGGCGATCGTGCTAAACGTAGTGGCATGGACCGTCCTCTTCGCCGCGATCTGCCTGGTCGCCTCCCGCCGTTCCACCCGGCGGGGCTGAGCTGATGCCCCGGGGGGCCAGGACCAGGCCGAAGGGGACAGAGGGGTCCGAGGTGCCAGAGGGGTCCGAGGTGCCCGCCGGCCGGATCGCCGTCCAGCCGGCGGGCCCCTTCGGGGCCGGCGAATGGCCTGAGGTCCCCCTGAAGGCCAATGAACGGGTACCCGTCCTCATCACGGCCGGGGTCTGGCTGGTGTTCCTGGTGGTGCCGCTGGTGGCCATGGTCACCGGGGATGCTCCCCTCGGGACGAAAGTGCTCGGCTGCGCCGGGCTGGCAGCCTTCGTCGCGGTCTACATGGGGCATTTCATCTGGCCGTGGCCCTGGCGCACTCTGCCGCATTGGGTGAACACCACTGCGGTCACCGCCGTCCTGCTCCTCTGTGTCCTCGCCACCATCCCGGCAGCCGGCCTCAACTCGTTCAATTTCCTGCCGTTCACGCTGGCCATCTGGATCTTCCCGCATCGACTCCGGATCGGCCTCCCGGTCTCCGTGGCCCTGTCGGCGGCCTGGGCACTGGTGGCCCTGAGCGTAGACGCCGGAGGCAGCCGCTTCTGGCTGATCATCCCCACCGTGATGTCCCTGGTGATCATGCTCGCGCTGCGCCTGGCCATGGAGCGCGAGGAACGCTCCCGCATCCTCGGTGAGGAGTTGGCCCTCTCCCGCCAGCGCGAACGGGTCGGCCGGGACGTGCACGATGTCCTGGGCCATTCCCTCACCGTCATCACCCTGAAGACAGAGCTGGCCCGCCGCCTGGTGGACGCCGACCCGGAGCAGGCCAAGGCCGAGCTCGACGAGGTCCTCGAGTTGTCCCGGCAGTCCCTGGCCGAGGTCCGCACCACCGTCGGCGGTCTGCACGCCCCGGACCTGGGCGCCCAGCTCGCCTCGGCCCGCACCGCCCTCCAGGCCGCCGGCATCGCGTTCCGTCTGCCGGAGGCCGCCTCCGTCGCCGGTTTCCGGCCCGACCGTCGCGAACTCTTCGCGTGGTGCCTCCGGGAGGCCGTCACCAATGTCATCCGCCATTCCGGCGCCTCGCACTGCACGGTCACCATCACCGCGGACCGGCTCACCGTGGCCGACGACGGCACCGGACTCGGCGCGTCGGCCTCGCCCGGCAACGGGCTCAGCGGTATGCGCCATCGGATCACCGATGCCGGCGGAACCCTGTCCCTGGGCCGGACCCATCCGGGTTCGGACCGGCCGGGTACAACGCTGGAGGTGCACCTGTGACGATTCCGACCGGCGGGGCCGACGTCGGGCCCATTCGCTTGTTGCTGGCCGATGACCAGGCCCTGGTCCGCGGGGCCCTCGCCGCGCTGCTGTCCATGGAACACGACCTCGAGGTGGTGGCGCAGGTGGGCGACGGGACCACCGTGGCGGCCACGGTGGCCGAGCTGCGCGTGGACGTGGCCCTGCTGGACATCGACATGCCGGGACTGGATGGGATCGAGGCCGCCCGGGCCATCGCCGCCGACGGGACGGGATGCCGCTCGCTGATCGTCACCACCTTTGGCCGGCCCGGCTACCTGCGGCGCGCCCTGGAGGCCGGGGCCAGTGGCTTCGTGGTGAAAGACACCCCGGCGGAGCAGCTGGCCCAGGCGGTGCGCTCCGTGCACGCGGGACGGCGGGTCGTGGACCCGTCATTGGCGGAGGAGACGCTCGTGTCCGGGTCGAATCCGCTGACCGAACGTGAGCGGGACGTGCTGCGTGCCGCGCTGAACGGTTCCAGCGTGCGGCAGATCGCCGCCGCCCTGTTCCTCTCCCCCGGTACGGTGCGCAACCACCTGTCCTCGGCCATCGGCAAGACCCACACCACCAACCGGACCGAGGCGGGCCTCGCGGCACGGGACAACGGCTGGCTGTAGATGGCTAGAGAGGGTCAGAACACCAGACCGAACGCCCACACGCCGAGGGTCATGGTGACCAGGGTGATGAGCACGATGCCGATGAGGTTCAGGTACAGCCCACCCTTGACCATCTGACCGATAGTCACATAGCCGGAGCCGAAGGCGATGGCGTTCGGCGGCGTGGCCACGGGCAGCATGAAGGCGCAGGTGGCGGCCAGTGCCACCGGGATGCACAGCAGCAGTGGGTCGATCCCGACGCCCATGGCCACCCCGCCGGCCACGGGCAGGAAGGTCGCCGCCGTGGCGGTGTTCGAGGTCAGCTCTGTCAGGAAGAGGATCGCCGTGGCCATGATGGCCACGAGCAGCCAGACGGGAATGCCGGACAGTCCGGCGACCTGCTCGCCGATCCAGTCGGCGAGTCCCGATTCGCTGAACTGAGCGGACAGGGCCAGCCCTCCGCCGAACAGCAGCAGGACGCCCCACGGCAGCTTGACCGCGGACTCCCAGTCCAGGAGCCGGACGCCCCGGGCGGCACCGGCCGGCAGCAGGAACAGCAGGAGCCCGGCGACCATGGCGATGCCCGCATCGCTGATGAGGTCCTCGAAGAGCAGCGGGATGGTGATCCAGGAGGCGGCGGCCAGCACGAAGATCGCCAGGACCCGGATCTCGCCGGAGGACATCCGCCCTAGCTTGGACAATTCGTCCGAGATGAGTTCGCGGCCTCCCGGGATCTCCTTGATCTCCGCCTTGAACAACACGCGCGTCAGCAGGAACCAGACGATGAACATCATCACGATGGACAGGGGAACACCGACGAGCATCCACTGTCCGAAGCCGATGGTCACCCCGTGGGACTCGGCCATGTAGCCGGCCAGCAGGGCATTCGGCGGCGTTCCGATCAGCGTGCCGAGCGAGCCCACGGAGGCGGCGTAGGCGATGCCGAGCATCAGGGCCGTGCCGAAGTTCGACTTGATGACGGCGTCCTTGACCTCCCCAGAGGTCGGATCAGAGGACTCCTCCACGGGATTGGACTTGTCCGCCGCCACCACGAGGGTCAGCACGGACACGCCGATCGGGATCATCATCACGGCAGTGGCGGTGTTGGACACCCACATCGAGAGGAAGCCCGTGGCGATCATGAAGCCGGCCACCACGCCGCCGGGCCGGGTGCCCATGGCCCGCACCGTCACCAAGGCGATCCGCCGGTGCAGGTCCCACCGCTGCATGGCCAGCGCCAGCATGAATCCGCCCATGAACAGGAAGATGATGTTGTTCCCGTAGGAGGCCCCCACGTCGTCCACACCGATGTCCTCCCCGAACACCGGGAAGAGGATGAGCGGCAGCAGGGCGGTCGCCGGGATCGGGATGGCCTCGGTCATCCACCACACCGCCATCAACACCGCGACGGCGGCCGTCAGCCGCGCGTTGTGCTCCACGTCCGCGGGCATCGCCAGGAACACGACGGCGGCCAGCACCAGTCCCGCGCCGAAGCCGATCCACCGCCTCAGGTGCAGGTTCCGCTCGTCCCCCGGCGCTTTCTCCCCGGGCGACCGGTGGTCGGTGTGATCGGTGGATCGTCCCCGGCCGGCCGATTCCGATGGTTCTGTCGGTTCTCTCGGTGTTGGGTCTGTGGTCTCCGAGCGCGCCTGTCCCGCAGTGTCGGACATGGTGGACCGTCCTTTCGTGGCCTGGTCAGACCGTCTGTGACTAGCACCACAGTACGGGCGGCTTCACCGGGAAATCGATGGTTGACCTGCGCCGCGACCGTGTAACCCGCACTCCCCTTCTCCTTGCCTCCTCCCTGCCTCCTCCTTGCCTCTTCCTTCCCTCTTCTGGGGCGTTCAGCGCCTCCGTGCCGGCTTCACGGCGGTGCGCACCTAACGCGTCCGTGGCCTTTGGCAGTCTGGAGGCATGGAGACTTCTGCAGTGGTGTTGGTGGCCGTGGTATGCGTGATGGCGGGCCTGGTCGTGGGCGCAGCGGCAGGCGGGTGGCTGGTCTGGACACGACTGCGCGGGACGTGGGAGGCGTCAGAGCGAGGTGCCAGGGACGAGGCCCGAGCGGCACGGACCGAGCTGTCCGAAGTCCAGGCCGCGCTGGCCGCAGCAGAGGCCGAGAGCCGGGTCCTGGCCGCCGAGCGGACGGCGGACCGGGACCGCTCCGCCGCCGAGTCCAAGGTACTGACCGCCCTCGCCCCGGTCGGACAGCGGCTGGAGACCCTGCAGCGACAAGTCGGGATGCTGGAGCGGGACCGAGTGGAGCAGTACGGGCAGTTGTCCGAGCAGCTCAAGACCGCCGCCGCCACGGACTCGGCACTCCTGGTCAACACCAGGACCCTGGTCGCCACCCTGAAGTCGACCTCGGCCCGGGGACACTGGGGCGAGGTGCAGCTGCGCCGGGTGGTGGAGGCCGCCGGGATGCTGCCCCACACCGACTTCTCCGAACAGGAGGTGCTGCGCGGAGACGAGGACCAGCTCCTCCGGCCGGACCTCGTGGTGCGGCTCCCCGGCGGGAAGTCGCTCGCCGTGGATGCCAAGGCGCCACTGGCGGCCATCCTCGAGGCCGAGGAGTTGGCCGGCGACTCGACCACCGAGGGTGCCAGCCGGCGACATGAGCTGCACCAGGCCCACGCCAAGGCCGTCCGCGCCCACGTGGACGCCCTCTCCGCCAAGGGCTACTGGCAGGGGTTGCAGGACTCGCCCGAGTTGGTGGTCTGTTTCTTGCCAGCCGAGTCCTTCCTGGCCGCCGCGCTCGAGGCCGACCCCGGCCTGCTGGACCACGCCTTCTCGAAGAACGTCGCCCTGGTGGCACCGGTATCCCTGCTGACCGCCCTGAAATCGGTCGCCTACTCCTGGCGCCAGGAGACCTTGACCGAGAACGCCCGGGAACTCTTCGCAGTCTCCCGGCAGCTCTACCAGCGCCTCGGAACCCTCGGCGGACATGTCACCAAACTGGGGAGTTCACTGAAGTCGGCGGTGGAGAAGTACAACTCCATGGTCGGCACGCTCGAGACCCGCGTGCTGCCCTCGGCCCGGCGCATCGGCGAGCTGAACCCCTCCAGCGTGGAGGGGATACCCTCTGCCCCTCCCTTGGAGTCCACGCCGCGCGTCCTGTCCGCGGCGGAACTGCTGGAGGAGCCGGATATACCTGCGTACGTGTCAGCGGATCTGCCCGTTGATCTCCGACGCCAGGCATGACGGAGGTCACACCGGAAAGAGTGGGTCCGGCGGAATAGGCCTGACGCCCTCCGGGTTGACCATGGATGACTAGTTGAAATTTCAACGTCCTTACGTGCACGCCCTGATCCTGTCTGAAAGGACACCCATGCGCATCGGCTACATCGTCGGCTCCCTCGCCCAGAACTCCATCAACCGCCGCCTGGCCAAGGCCCTCTCGGCGCTGGCCCCCGAGGGTGTGGAGTTCTTCGAGGTCTCCATCAGCGACCTGCCCCTGTACAACTCGGACTTCGATACCGACTATCCGGCCGCCGCCCTGGACTTCAAGGAGTCCGTCTCATCGGCCGACGGCATCCTGTTCCTCACCCCGGAGTACTCCCGCTCCATCTCCGCCGCCCTGAAGAACGCCATCGAGTGGGGCGCCCGCCCCTGGGGCCAGGCAGTGTGGGGCGGCGTCCCCGCCGCCGTCATTGGCACCTCTCCGGGCGGCACCGGGACCGCCATGGCCCAGCAGCACCTGCGCAACATCCTGTCCCACCTGGACATGAAGACCATGGGCCAGCCGGAGACCTTCATCCAGTCCCGCGAGGGCGCCCTCGCCGAGACCGGCGAGGTCCAGGACGCCACGCTCCTGCCGGTCCTGCAGGGCTTCGTGGACGCCCTCGTCGCGCACGTGGAGGCCAACGCCCGCGTCGCCGTCTGACCCGTCCTCCTTCCCGCGACATTGCGCGCAGCGCCTGGCGCTGCACCCGCGAGCCCCTCGACCCGAGTACCAGGGTCGAGGGGCTCGTTGCTGTTACCGCCTCGGACCTGATGCGGTGCGGTGACGACGTCTGACGACGTGGTGCCGCGGAGTCCGACCGCCTGCCCACCACGGCCGATGCCGGGATCCCACCCGCCATGCCGTAGACTGTCCGCTAGCCAGCCGGTCAGGATCCTTCCTCATCGGTGCCGGCCAGCACCGCGTTGAGTGGCTCTTGTGATGCCGCAGCCGCCAGTGCCAGGGCCGGGTCTTTCTTCCACCCGGACGGATTCCTTTTTCGTGACTTCTCTTCAGCCTGCCGCCGTTTCCGGCGGTTCTTCCACCATGCCCACTTCATCCGACTCGGAATTCGCCGAGCTCGGGGTGCCCGCCGGCCTGGCCGCCGCGCTGGCTCCGCAGGGCATCATCTCCCCCACCCCGATCCAGAAGGCCACCCTTCCGGACTCGCTCACCGGCCGTGACGTGCTCGGCCGCGGTCGGACCGGTTCCGGCAAGTCCTACGCCTTCCTGCTGCCGCTGGCCTCCCGCCTGAGCGGTGGCCGTCCGGCTGCTGCCCGCCGGCCGCGGTCGCTCATCTTGGCCCCGACCCGCGAGCTGGCCCTCCAGCTCGAGGACTCCTTCCAGCCCCTCTCCGCCGCCAGCGGCTTGTCCTCGCTGACGATCTTCGGCGGTGTCGGCCAGAACCCGCAGGTCAAGGCGCTGGCGCGCGGCGTGGACGTCCTCGTCGCCTGCCCCGGCCGCCTGCTGGACCTCATGGGCCAGGGCCACGTGGACCTGTCCGGCGTGGAGATCCTCATCATCGACGAGGCCGACCACATGGCGGACATGGGCTTCCTGCCGATGGTCCGCCGCATCCTGGACAAGGTGCCCGCCAAGGCCCAGAAGATGCTCTTCTCCGCCACCCTGGACGAGGGCGTCGGCGTGCTCGTCAAGAAGTACCTCAAGAACCCCGTGGTGCACGAGGCCGATTCGGCCGTCTCCCCGGTGGCGAAGATGGATCACCACGTGGTGTCCGTGGACGGGGATGACAAGCTGTCCGCCCTGGCCAACCTGTGCGCCGCACCGGGCCGGACCATCGTGTTCACGCGCACCAAGTACGGCGCCAAGAAGGCCGCCAAGCAGTTGCGCCAGCGCGGCGTCTCCGCCCTGGAGCTGCACGGCAACCTGTCCCAGAATGCCCGCACCCGGAACCTGGACGCCTTCCACAACGGCACCGCCGGAACCCTGGTCGCCACGGACATCGCTGCCCGCGGCATCCACGTGGACGATGTCTCCCTGGTGATCCACTCGGATCCGCCCACGGAGCACAAGGCGTACCTGCACCGTTCCGGCCGCACGGCCCGTGCGGGTCAGGCCGGCACTGTGGTGACCCTGGCCGGGCGCGAGCAGCGCAATGAGGTCCGCACCCTGATGCGCGCCGCCAAGATCACCCCGACCGTCCATGCCGACGGTGCCGACGACTCCCTGCTGGAGATGCTCGCCCCCGGTGAGCGCTCGTTCTTGGAGGCCACCGAGCTCGAGAAGCTCCTCGCCGTCTCCACGCCCAGCACTCAGCAGTCCGGCCAGAACGGCGGCGGCGGCAGCGCAGGCCAGAGCGGCGGTCGCTCCGGCGGTCGCCAGGGCGGCGGTGCCGGTGGCGGCGGCCGTTCCGGCGGTCGCACTGGTTCACGTGGTGGCCGCAACGGTGGACGCTCCGGCGGCCAAGACGGTCAGCGCGAGGGCCAGCGCGACAGCGGCCGGCCACGCGGCGACGCTCCGTCCGGTGAGCGTTCGGAACGGCCCCGCAACGGGCGCCCCTCCCAGGATCGTGCCGGCAACGGTGGCGGCCAGAGCGGTCGCGGAACCGGCCGGCCGGGCAACCGCCGCGCGGGCTCCTCGGCCGGGACGCCGACGTCGGGCGGCCGGGTGTACTCCTCGGAGACCGGTGGACGCAACACCGACTTCCGGGAGAACCGGGACCATGAGGGCGGCCGCGAAGGCCGTGGTGGCGCCGGCCGCTCCCGCGGTGGCCGCAGCCGCCGCTCCTCCAGCGCGCAGGGCTCTCCCCGCGGCTGAGCTCCGGCGGATCTCCGGCTGAACCCCAGCCGCCCCTGTCACTGGGAAGCCCCCGCATCCAGCCGGATGCGGGGGCTTCTCTCTGGGCAGAGGCGGGATCAGCCCATGGCGCCAGCGAGGGCGAAGATCGCCCAGGCGATCACGAAGCCCATGACGCCGATGAGGGTCTCCAGCACCGTCCACGTCTTCAGGGTGGTCTTGACGTCCATCCCGAAGAACCGGCCGACCAGCCAGAAGCCGGAGTCGTTGACGTGGGAGGCCACCACGGAACCGGCGCCCACGGCGAGCACCATGGCGGCCAGCTGGACGGCGTTGTAGTCCGCGGCGGCCACTCCGGCGCTCACCAGGCCGGCCGCGGTGGTCAGGGCCACGGTGGCCGAGCCCTGAGCGATGCGCAGCACGGCCGCGATGAGGAAGCCGGCGAGGATCAACGGCACACCCAGGTCAGACAGGGAGTCCTCCAGGGCGTCCCCGATACCGGAGGTGCGCAGCACGGAGCCGAACATGCCGCCGGCGCCGGTGACGAGGATGACGGAGCACACCGGCCCGAGGGCACCCTCGAGGGTCTTCTCCAGGACGGACTTGTCGGTGCCGCGGGCCCGGCCCAGGACGACCGTGGCCACCAGTAGGGTGATCAGCAGGGCCACGGGGGTCTCGCCCAGGACGCGCAGGACCTGGAACCAGGTGGCCTCGCCCGTCCCCTCGGGCAGCATGCCGCCGCGGTTGAGGGTGTCCAGGCCGGTGTTGAGGAAGATCAGGATCATCGGCAGCAGCAGAACCAGGACCACGGTCACGAACCGCGGCGGGTTCTGCTCCTCATCTGCCCGTCCGAGCAGGGAGGGCACCGGCAGTTGCCAGCGCCGGCCGGCCCAGCGCCCGAAGAGGTAGCTGGTCACGTACCAAGTGGGCAGAGCGACCAGCAGACCGAGGAGCATCACGAGGCCGACGTTGGCCTCGAAGAACGTGGCGGCAGACACCGGCCCCGGGTGTGGCGGCAGGTAGATGTGCATGACGGAGAAGGCACCGGCCACCGGCAGCCCGTAGGACAGCACCGAGCCACCGAGGCGGCGCGCCACGGCGAAGACGACGGGCAGCATGACGACCAGGCCGGCGTCGAAGAAGATGGGGAAGCCGAACAGCAGGGATGCGACGCCGAGGGCGAAGGGGGCCCGTTTCTCACCGAACCAGCCGATGAGGGTATCCGCCAGGACCTTGGCGCCGCCGGACATCTCCACGAGCCGACCGAGCATCGCCCCCAGGCCCACCAGCAGGGCGACGGTGGCCAGGGTGCTGCCGAAGCCCTCCGTCGCCGTGGAGACCACGAGGTTCGCCGGGATTCCCGCGGCGAAGGCGGTCAGGACACTGACGAGGACGAGCGCGGGGAACGCGTGCATCCGCAGGTACATGATGAGGAACAGCAACAGCACGATCGCTGCGGCGGCGATGCCGAGCAGCGGTCCGGCCCCCAGGGTAGGGGTCCATTCTTCGATGGTCATGGGTGGGCCTTCGGGTCGGAGCGCAGCCCGGCGGCCCGGTCAGGACGGGGGCTTCAGCGCATGATGGTTTGCCGCTTGCCGCCCCGGCACACGATGGTCAACGGCCGGCGGCCTCAGAGGTCGGCGACGATGGTCAGCGCCTGTTCGACAAGCTCGTCCACACTACCGGAGTTGACCAGCACCGCTCCGTCCTCGTCCGTCCCGAGTTCCTCGAGTGTCGCGAGCTGGCTGGGCACCAGCGAGGCCGGCATGAAGTGGCCCAGACGGTGTTCCATGCGATCCGTGATGACCGCCGGATCGCAGATGACGTGCAGGAAGAACACCCGGCCGGAGGCCTGGCGCAACAGGTCGCGGTAGGAACGCTTGAGCGCCGAGCAGGTGACGATGGTCCCGCCGGCGTTGGCCGCAGAGTCCATCCAGTCACGGATGGACTCCAGCCAGGGCGCGCGGTCCGCGTCTGTCAGCGGGGTCCCCGAACGCATCCTCTCGATGTTGGCGGGCGAGTGGAACTCATCGGCCTCCGCGTAGGCGCGGTCCAGCTCCTTGGCCAGGCGCTCGGCCAGCGTGGTCTTGCCCGAGCCCGAGATGCCCATCAGGACCAGGTGGACAGGCTCCTGCACGGCTGCTGGTGTACCGGATGCCATCAGTTGGCGGAGTTGGTCCGGCGGCCGCCGAGGGAGCGGTCGTTGTCCCCAACCTTCTTCATCTCGGCGCGGAGCTCCTTGGGCAGCGAGAAGATGATGTCCTCCTCGGCCGTGACGACCTCCTCCACGGTGCCGTAGCCGTACTCGGCGAGCAGCGTCAGCACCTCCTGCACCAGGACCTCCGGGACGGAGGCGCCGGAGGACAGGCCGACGGTGGCCACGCCCTCGAACCAGGACTCATCCACCTGATTGGCGAAGTCCACGCGCTCAGCACGCTGTGCACCGTACTCCACGGCGACCTCCTTGAGGCGCACGGAGTTCGAGGAGTTCGCGGAGCCGACCACGATCACGAGATCACAGGAGGGGGAGATCTTCTTGATGGCGGCCTGGCGGTTGGAGGTGGCGTAACAGATGTCATCCGAGGGTGGGTCCTGCAGGTTCGGGAACCGCTCGCGCAGGATCGAGACGATCTCCAGGGTCTCGTCCACGCTCAGGGTCGTCTGGGACAGCCAGATCAGGTTGTCAGGGTCCTCCACCTCAACGGTCCGGGCCTCCTCCGGGTTGTTGACGATGGTCGTGTGGTCGGGGGCCTCACCGTAGGTACCCTCGACCTCCTCATGGCCCTCGTGGCCGATCAGCAGGATGCTGCGGTTCTGCTTGGCGAACCGGACGGCCTCGCGGTGCACCTTGGTGACCAGCGGGCAGGTGGCGTCGATGGTCTGGAGGTTGCGTTCGGCGGCCTCGTTGACGACGGCCGGGGACACCCCGTGGGCGGAGAACACGGTCAGCGCACCCTCCGGCACCTCGTCCAGCTCCTCCACGAAAACCACGCCCTGCTGCTCGAGGGTGTCCACCACGTGCCGGTTGTGGACGATCTCCTTGCGCACGTAGACGGGCGCCCCGTGGTGCTCGAGGGCCTTCTCCACGGCGATGACGGCGCGGTCCACGCCGGCGCAGTAGCCGCGCGGCGCGGCCAGCATGACCTTCTTGTCCCCGCTCACGACGGCGGCGGCCTCCACATCCTCGCGGGTGCGGCGGGCACGGGGCACCTGGGGCATCCCGATGGCGACCGGCGAACCGGCGGTGGGGGCGGGGGCGGCAGCGGCTGCGGAGGGAACGGCTGCTGAGAGAACGGCGGACATATGTTCCAGTCTACCGGCGTACCGGGCACGGGCCACCTGCGGGTGAGGCACGCCTCAATGCCCGGTGCGGCCCCCGGAGCGCAAGCCGGAAGCCAGGCCCACGAGCAGGCCGAGCGCGGCGACCACCCCGCCGCCCACGATCAGGATCAGGGTGTCCGGCATCGCGTAGTCGCGGATACCCTCCAGCAGCGACTCGGCGGCGACCCGGGCGATGCCCTGCAAGTCTGTGGCGGGCTCCATCCGTCCCAGTGCCCACCGGCTGACTCCCCCGGCTGCCAGGACCGCGAGGCCGGCGATGAACAGCGGGGTGCCCTTCCGGCGGCGCGGCGCTGCCCATAACGCCAACAAGGTCAGCACGGCGGCTGTTCCGGCCAGCCAGGGCCAGCGGTACAGGTTGTCCACGACCAGAACGACGGCGTCCATGGGCACCGTGTCGGGGTCCGGAACGGCGAGGTCCACGGACAGCAGCGACTCCCCCGTCTCGCCAGCACCTGCGTCCATCCCCTCCCGCAGCATCTCCGCCACGGCCTCGCCGCCGGGCACCCCGGAGATGGCCTCGGCCATCCGGTCCAGACCGAGGTCCACGAGCGGTGCCGCCTGCAGGTGTACGGTGCCGGACACAGCAGCCTCCGCACCTCCGCCGTCCGCCGCACCGCCAGCACCCGAGGTGCCGGCCGGCGTCGTGCCCTCGGTGGCGAGGCGGTCGATGCGGCTGACCCAGTCCAGTCGGGTCTCCTCCAGGACCGCGGACCAGGCCGCCGGGAAGCGGTCGTCCTCGACGAGGCCGCTGGCGACCCCCTCCACGAGCCTGGAGGCGGCAGACTGGGCGAATCCCGGCATCTCCTCCGGCAACTGGTCCTCGACGAGCGAGCTGATCTCCCCGGGCAGGGCCTCCCGCAGCTGTGGGTCCTCGGACATCGGGGCGGCGATCTGCTGCAGCGGCCCCGGGGTGTAGACCAAAGCCTCGGCCCGGGCCCCCACGAGGGACAGGGCCGCGAGCAGGCCGGCGAGCACGGCCAGCAGGATGGACAGTACCGTGCGCATGTTGGCTCCGTTCGCTCAGGTGGATGTAGCCAGGGTGGCACACGTCGGGCGTATCCCGTCCTAGCCTAGAGAGAGAATGGCATGACGACCCTGCCACCGAGGAGACACATCACGCATGGACGACCAGCCGTCACCGGTACCCCTCCCGGCCACCGCCTCCGGGACCGCGCCGGATGCCCCGTGGCCGCTGCGGGTCCTCTCGGAGAACCTCAAGAAGTACTTCGAGCGTGCTCCGGAGGCCTGGATCGAGGGGCAGCTGATCGAGTTCAAGGTGATTCGCGGCAATGCCTGGATGACCCTGCGTGACCTGGACGAGGATTACTCGCTGCCGGTGACCGCCTGGCGGAATGTGGCCTCCACTCTAGAGGGCGCAGTGGAGCAGGGCTCCCGCGTGGTGGCCTGCGTCAGACCCAGCTTCTACACGAAGACCGGCCGGCTGAACATGATCGCCTCCGCCATGCGGCCGGTCGGCATCGGGGACCTGCTGGCCCGGGTGGAGAAGCTCCGCCGCACGCTGGAGGCCGAGGGCCTGACCTCGGCGGCCCGCAAACGGCCGCTGCCCGTGCTGCCGCACCTGATCGGCTTGGTCACGGGCAAGAACTCGGACGCCCTCAAGGACGTCATGCGCAACGCCCACCTTCGCTGGCCCGAGGCCCGCTTCGAGGTCCGCGAGGTGGCCGTGCAGGGGGCGAACGCGCCGGCGGAGGTGATGGCCGCCGTCGCCGAGCTGGACGCCCACCCGGAGGTGGACGTGATCATCATCGCCCGCGGTGGCGGCGCACTCGAGGAGGTCGTGCTGCCGTTCTCGGACGAGGCCCTCGTCCGCGCCGTGGCCGCCACGCGCACCCCGGTGGTCTCCGCCATCGGGCACGAGGCCGACCGCCCCGTACTGGATGACGTGGCCGATGTGCGGGCCTCCACCCCCACGGACGCCGCCAAGCGAGTGGTCCCGGACGCCACGCTCGAGCGTGAGGCGATCTCCGCGGCCCGGATGCGCCTGGCCTCCGGCGTGGAACGCCTGGTGCTGCAGGAGTCCCAGTCCCTGCAGGCTCTGCGCACCCGGCCCGTGATGGCCCAACCGGAACGTCTGGTGGACGAACGCGCACAGGACCTGGAGCGGTGGCGGGGGCGGGCCCGCACCTCGCTCTCCGGCCGGCTGGACCGGGAGCACGACGCCGTAGGGCACCTGCGCGCGAGGGTGCGGTCCCTGTCCCCCCAGAAGACCCTGGACCGCGGCTATGCGGTCGTCCAGCACGAGGGCGAGGTGGTCCGCCACGCTGGCCGGGTCGCCGTCGGGGACCGGCTGGACATCCTGGTGGCCGCCGGCCGGGTGGGCGCCACCGTCACGGACACCACCGATCCCGCTGATGCTGCCGACCACACCGACATCACCTCAACCACGACCACGACCACCGAGGAGACCGCATGAGCGACGCGACCGAGAACACCGACCCCACTACCTCGGGTCCGGAGGGAGCCGCCGTGGGGGGGTTCTCCGCGGCGGACACCTCGGACATCGCCACCCTCAGCTATGAGCAGGCACGGTCCGAACTCGTCGAGACGGTGACCCGGCTGGAGACCGGCGGGGCCGGCCTGGAGGAGTCCCTGGCCCTCTGGGAGCGGGGCGAAGCCCTCGCCGACCGCTGCGAAGAGTGGTTGAACGGGGCCCGGGCGAAGCTCGACGAGGTCCGGGCCAAGACGGCCGACCGAACGGACTGAAGATCCGCCCGGCCACAGCCGGGCCGGGATCGGACGGCCCGGCCAGGCGGTCTGACCGGTTCAGGCGGACTCAGGCGGTCTGGCCGGAGTGCTTTCCCTCGGCGAACTCCTCCACCATCTTGGCGTTGAAGGCGTCCAGGTCACCCGGGTTGCGGCTGGTGGTCAGACCCTGGTCCACCACCACCTGCTCGTCCACCCAGGTGGCGCCGGCATTCTTCAGGTCCTCGGAGAGCGAGTGGTAGCTGGTGAGCTTGCGCCCCTGGACCACGCCGGCATTGATGAGGGTCCACGGTGCGTGGCAGATGGCCGCCACCGGCTTGTGCGCCTCGAAGAACCCGCGAACGAATTCCTGGACACTGGCGTCCACGCGGAGTGCATCCGCGTTCAAGGTGCCGCCGGGCATGACCAGGCCGTCGAAATCCGAGGCAGAGACGGAACCGGCGGCGTGATCGACGGTGAAGGTGTCCCCGTGCTCCCAGTCACCGTTCATGGCGGTGATGGTGCCGGGCTCGACCGAGACGAGCCGGGGCTGTCCCCCGGCGGCGATGACGGCATCCCACGGCGAGGTGAGTTCGACCTGCTCCACCCCACGGGTGGCGAGGAAGGCAATGGACTTTCCCTGGAGCTGCTGTGTAGTCATGCCCCACCCTAAGCACGTTCCCCCGGGGCCAGTGCAAGCCCTGTTCGCCGACGGCGGCACGCAACGCCTTCATTGACCTCGTGATATCACGGGGCTAGCCTCTGCAAGGTTGAAGCGAAAAACGTCATGAGCATCACTCAAGGCAACACAACCGCCGGTTGACCACGCACCTCTGGTCGCTGGCAATTCGGAGGGGACCGCACCGTCATGCCCAACATCCTTGATCGAGAGGCCATTGTTGCCCCTCGACAATTCAACCGCTGGCTGATCCCGGCCGCCGCACTGGCGATCCACCTGTGCATCGGCCAGGTCTATGCCTTCAGCGTCTTCAAGATCCCCATGATGGGCCACTTCGGCACCGGTGAGGTCGCCGTCGGGTGGATCTTCTCCGTGGCGATCGCCATGCTCGGCCTGGCCGCGGCCTTCGGGGGTACCTGGGTGGAGCGTTCCGGGCCCCGCAAGTCCATGGTCGTCGCCGGTTCCTTCTGGGTGGTCGGCTTCCTCGTGGCCACCCTGGGCCTGGCCACCGACCAGCTCTGGCTGGTCTATCTGGGCTACGGCGTGATCGGCGGCATCGGCCTCGGCATCGGATACATCTCCCCCGTGTCCACGCTCATGAAGTGGTTTCCGGACCGGCCGGGCCTGGCCACCGGCCTGGCCATCATGGGCTTCGGCGGCGGCGCGCTCATCGCCAGCCCCATGTCCAACGGCTTGATGTCCTTCTTCGGAGGCGGATCCGAGGCCGAGCAGCTGGAAGCGGGCCTCATGCAGACCTTCCTGACGCTGGCCGGCATCTACGCCGTGGTCATCGCCCTCGGTGCGATCGTGATCCGTGTCCCCCATCCGGACTGGAAGCCCACCGGTTGGGATCCCTCGAAGGCCGCCAGCAAGCCGATGCAGACCAAGGGCAACGTGTCCGCCAACTCGGCCCTGAAGACACGGCAATTCTGGTTGCTGTGGATCGTCCTGTTCTGCAACGTCACGGCCGGCATCGGCATCCTGGAGAACGCTGCCCCGATGATCCAGGACTACTTCGATTGGATCACCCCGGCCGCGGCCGCTGGCTTCGTCGGCCTGTTGTCCATCGCGAACATGGCCGGTCGGTTCGTCTGGTCCACCACTTCGGACTACTGGGGACGAAAGAACAACTACATGATGTACCTGGGCATCGGGCTGGCCATGTATCTGGTCATCGCCCTCATGGGTGGGGCCAATCTGGTGGTCTTCATCATCGCCACCATGGTCATCATCTCCTTCTACGGCGGTGGCTTCTCCACCGTGCCGGCCTATCTGAAGGACATGTTCGGCGTGTACCAGGTCGGGGCCATCCACGGGCGTCTGCTGACCGCGTGGTCAGCGGCCGGTGTGGCCGGTCCGCTGATCGTCAACAGCGTCATCGAGGCGCAGGCCGCAGCCGGACTCACCGGAGCCGACCTCTACACCGCCTCGCTGTACATCATGGTCGGCCTGCTGGCCGTCGGCTTCATCGCCAACCTGCTGGTCCGTCCGGTCGACAAGAAACACTACGTGCCTGAGGATCGGGTGCGCGAGAAGGAGCCCATCACATGAGCAACAGCACCGAGAACTCCCACGAGGACCTCTCCCGGGCCGAGGCTGCCGCCGGCGGCAGCGCCCCGGCCCGAGACACCGGCGGTCCGTACCGCGCCGTGGCCGTCTTCCTCGCGCTGATCGTCATCGCGGCCCTGGCCTACGGCCTGATCGACACGGGCATCAAGGCCTCGGCGCTTTTCACCGGCTGAGACCGAGCGTCCTTCACAGACCGACGACGGACCGGGGGCCGTGCACTGGATCCGGTGCACGGCCCCCGGTCCGTCTGCATGCGGCCGTATCAGGTAGGGATCGACTGACTATCAGCTGGCGGCGAGACGCTTCTGCTCTGCCGCCACGTCGAAATCGGCCGGCGGCCAGTCCAGGTTCATACCCTCCAGCACGCTGATCATCAGCTCCTGGACGGCGATCCGCGAGTACCACTTGCGGTTGGCCGGGACGATGAACCAGGGAGCGTCATCGGTGTCCGTCTCGCCGATGGCGGCCCGGTACGCCTCCATGTACTCGTCCCAATACGCCCGTTCATCCACATCTGAGGGGCTGTACTTCCAGAACTTGTCCGGGCGCTGCAGCCGCTCAGCCAGGCGCTCCTTCTGCTCATCCTTGGACAGGTGCAGCATGACCTTGATGATGCGGGTTCCACCCGCCACGAGTTCCTGCTCGAACGCACGGATGTCCGCGTAGCGTTGCTCGATCTCCTCCATCGGAACCAGTCCGCGGACCCGGTGGATCAGCACATCCTCGTAGTGAGACCGGTCCCAGACGCCCACGTAGCCGTCCTGCGGGACATGCGGGCGGATGCGCCAGAGGAAGTGCTGCTGCTTCTCCTCCTCGGTGGGAGCCTTGAAGGCCGCGTCCTCCACCCCCTGGGGGTCCATCGCGCCGATCACGTGCCGCATGATCCCGCCCTTGCCGGCGGTGTCCATCGCCTGGACCACCAGTAGCAGGGAGCGGCCCCGCCCGTGCTCGTCCAGGGTGCCGGCCACGCCGTTGGCGTAGAGCAGCTCCTGGAGTTCGGCCAGCCGTTCGGCACGGGCCTGGAGGGTGGCCTCCCCCTCGGCCTTGCCGCCGAGGTAGCCCGGTTTGGTGTCCGGGTCCACGTCGACCGGCCCCAAGGGCGCCGGGGGCTCCGGCGCCCCCGGCGCACCATCAGAGGAGCGGGCCCGCAGCACACGCCACGGGTCCAGATTGAACTCCATCACGTGCCTTTTAACGCTCACGGTAGTCCTCCAGGAAATCGGCGATGCGGCCGATGCCCTCCTCCAGGTCCCGCACGTTCGGCAGCGTGACGAGGCGGAAGTGGTCGGTGTCCGGCCAGTTGAAGGCGCGGCCGTGGGAGACCAGGATCTTCTGGGCCCGCAGCAGCTCGATGACGAACTTCTCATCGTCCTCGATCCGGTAGACCTCCGGATCCAGCCGCGGGAACAGGTACAGGGCACCCTGGGCCGGCTGCACGCTCACCCCGGGAATCTCGGACAGCAGCTTCTGCGCCAGGTTGCGCTGTTCCAGCAACCGTCCGCCCGGCAGGATGAGGTCGTTGACGGACTGGTAACCACCCAGGGCGGTCTGGATGGCGTGCTGGGCCGGGACATTGGCGCACATGCGCATGTTGGCCAGCAGGGTCAGGCCCTCGAGGAAGTCCGTGGCCCGGTGCTTGGGCCCGGAGATGGCCACCCAGCCGGAGCGGAACCCGGCCACCCGGTAGGCCTTGGACAGCCCCGAGAAGGTCAGGGTCACCACGTCGTCGGACAGTCCGGCCGCGTTGATGTGGCGGGCGCCGTCGTACAGGATCTTCTCGTAGATCTCATCACTCATCAGCACCAGGTTGTGCCGGCGGGCGATGTCCACGATCCCGTTGAGCACCTGGCGGGAGTAGACCGCCCCGGTGGGGTTGTTCGGGTTGATGATGACGATGGCCTTGGTCCGGTCCGTCACCTTGGACTCGATGTCCTCGAGGTCCGGGGACCAGCCCTCCTCCTCGACGCAGCGGTAGTGCACCGCGTTGCCGCCCGAGAGGGTGGTGGCACCCGTCCACAGCGGGTAGTCCGGGGCGGGGATGAGCACCTCGTCGCCGTCGTCCACGAGCGCCTGCAGCACCATCGAGATCAGTTCGGAGACGCCGTTGCCGATGAAGACGTCCTCCACGTCGATGCCCATGATCCCGCGGGACTGGTAGTACTGGCTGACCGCGGTCCGGGCCGAGTAGATGCCGCGGGAGTCGGAGTACCCCTGGGCGTGCGGCAGGTGGGAGACCATGTCCTTGAGGATGGCATCCGGGGCCTCGAAGCCGAAGGGGGCCGGATTGCCGATGTTCAGCTTCATGATGCGGTGGCCCGCCGCCTCCATGCGCTGGGCCTCTTCCAGGATCGGTCCGCGCACGTCATAGCGCACGTTGAGGAGCTTCGAAGACTGCTTGATCTGACCGGTCCGTGTCTTTGCCATGGGCCCCATCCTAGAACCGCGGGCCGGCGGATCGCGGGAGTGACGGCGGGACACTGCGGGTCCTCCCGCACTGTCTTGCCTGCGGCGCTCTCGCGACTGCGAGCGGACAGCCGGTCAGAACCAGTTCTCGGGAGTCTCCTCGAGTCCGGCGGAGACGAGCCAGTACTGGGCGGCCTCCTCGCCCGGGAGGCGGTCCGGTCCGGTGGCGAGCCGCTGGAGTTCGACCAGCATCTCACCGTTGAGTTTCCCGGCGACCTCGTTCACCGCGTCCGACGCCCCCTGGGGCAGGACGTCCGGTTCGGCCACCATGAGCACGCGTCCTTCCGGAAGCACCCGGCCCGCGTCCCCGAGGGGTTCCAGGGCGTGGTCGGGGATCGCCGGGTCGGTCCCGTACAGCAGCGCGACGTCGGCCCGTCCGGTCACCAGGTCCACGGCGGCACCGGCCTCGCCCTCCTCGATCCACTCGGCCGGTTCGCAGCCGGCCAGCACGTCCAGCCGCTCGCCGTGCACGGCCGCGGCGGAGGCCGGGGCGAACACCATCCGGTCGCACAGGCCGTTGAGGTCGGTGAGCTCTTCCATCTCGTACAGCCCGGACAGCGCCGAGGTGGTGACCGCCTGCAGCCGCATGGTGCCCGAGGAGGCCCCGATCACCTCGGTGTCCTCCGGGAAGTACTCGGAGACCATCGCCGTGGTGCCCTGGGCATCTGCTGCGGGACGCCCCTCGGGCAGGGGCGTGGGCGAGCCCGTGGCGGTCGGATGGCCGGTCGGCGAGGCCGGGGCGGGGTCCGACGGCGGCGCGCTGGGTGACGCTGTCGCGCTCACAGCGGAGCTCGGGCCGGCTGCGGACGGGGTGCCGGAGCCGGACGCCGCGGGCGACGGAGACGGCGTCGGGACCTCTCCGGCGAGCAGGTCCGGAACGAGCTGTGTGGCCATGGCGAGGGTGTCCACCACGGCGACCTGCTGTTCCCCGGCCGCGCCCCAGGGTTCGGCGGACGGCTCTCCCACGGCCGCGGGGAAGCCCTTGTTCTCGAGGTGGCGCGCCAGCACCACGGCCAGCAGCTGTTCCTCCGGACGGGACCCGGTGATGACGGAGACGGGCGTCTGGGTCGGGGATGTCGTGGCCGCAGGGGTGCCCTCGGCCGTCGGGTCGTCATGGCCCGGGGTGGGCGTGCAGCCGGCCAGGACGCCGGCCGCCAGCGCGGTGGCCGCGATCAGGCCGCCGGCCTTCTGCGCCCTCATCGGCTGACCCCGGCGAGCTCGAGGGCCCGGTGGACGGTCGGCGAGGTGCGGTGGCGGTGCAGCTCCGCGAGGGGGATCCAGGCGGCGTCGATGGAGGATCCGTCCACCTCCGGACGCAGTTCGCCGGAGACGATGGCGGCACGGTACAGGACCTGGACGGTCAGCAGGGGGCGTCCCGGGTGGGAGATGCGGTGGCCACCCTCGATAGTGCGGCTGGTGACGCCGAGCAGGTCGCCCAGCTCGGCCAGGTAGCCGGTCTCCTCCATGATCTCTCGCACGCAGGCCTCGTGGGGTTGCTCCCCCAATTCCACCTGGCCGCCGGGCAGCGTCCAGATGTTCTCGGTGGGTCCCTCCCAGAGGCTCAGCAGGAGTGCACGGTCACGGATGACGACGCCGTAGGCGCCGACCCGGCTGTCGAAATCCATGCTCACCAGTCTAGATGTTGGGGACGGGCGCGTCTGGAATACTGGATGGGTTGCAGAGCACACAGGAACGACATGGGATCACGAAGGGCTGGGATGACCGAGCACGACGGCGCTGAGCCGACGCCGGAGCTGCCGGAGGACCTCACGGTCCGCCTGAACGCCGTCCTGGCCCGCCGTTCGCCGACGGGAGGGCCCCAGGGCGAGCCGGACACGGCCCGCGGCTGGCTGGACGTCTCCTACGAGGCTGCCTACGCCGAGGACCTGGCGCGTGCCACCCGTGCTGCCGAGGCGGGCCTGACGGCACCCGGCGGCCGCGACCCGGTCAACCGTGCCAGCCTGTACCGGGCCCTGGCCTCCGTGGCCGCGCTGACCGGCGACCATGCCGCCGCCACCCGTCACATCGCCGACCGCGCCCAGGTCCTGGCCGAGGCCGGCTACCCGCACCAGGCCCGGTTGGAGGCCGAGCTCGGCACCATGTTGCTCCGTGAGCCCGAATCGTTCGAGGCCACCGTGCTGGAGGGCGTGCTGGAGGGCGAGCGGACCCGGTCCGCCCACTCCGTGGATACCGTGCTGCCCGACGTGCTGGCGGCCCTGGCCGTCCGGCAGGTCGAGGACGGTCGGTTCGATCCCGCCGTCGACCTGCTGGAGGAATGCCTCGAGATCCTCGATGCCCGGGTGGCCGCCGGCGTACCGGTGCCCCCGGAGTCGTTGGCGTCCACGCGCATGTTCCTGGCCCACGTCCGTCTGATGGGCCACGAGCCGGAAAGGTCCGCCGAGGTTGCCGATGAGGTCCTCGCCGGTCAGGCCAATCGCGCCGTGCGGGCCGCCATGTGGATGCTGAAGGCCGTCGTCGCCCATGAACGGGGGGATTCGGCCACTGCCATCCTCGATGCCCTGCGCTCGGTGGAACTGCACGCCGCCGCCGGGGTGCGCAAGGGTGCCGCCTCGGCCGCGGCCCTGCTGGCCGGCATGGCGGACGACGCCGGCGACCAGCAGGCCTCCATCCTCGCCTGGAAGGTGGCCGTGGCCCAGGCCGAGCAGGGGGAGGTCCCGGAGGCCTCGGACCTGACGCTCGCCTTGGGGCACCAGTTGCTGGAGGCCGAGGAGCATGCCCTCGCCGAACGCGTGCTGGCCGGCCTGGTGCGCCGCGAGGAGGCCGCCCGGCGACTGCCCGGCCTGGCCCGCGCGTTGGTGGACCTGGGCCATGCGGCCCGTCATCAGAACCGGCCCGCAGAGGCCCTGGAGCATTGGGGCCGTGCCTCCACCCTGTTCGAGCAGGCCGGTGCCACCGATGAGGCGGCCCGCATGTACCTCGCCTCCGGCGCCCTGCTGAACCGGCAGGAGAAACCGGAGGAAGCCGCCGAGCGGTTCGCCCGTGCCGTGGAGCTGGCCCGCCGGGGCGAAGGCCCCGATGGTTCTGAGGACAACGATCCCGCGGTCCTCCCCCAGGCCCTGCACGCGCTCGGGCACGTCCTGTGCGAGTTGGGCGAGGAGCGCGGGGTGGCCCTGCTGGATGAGGCCATCGCCCTGGCCCAGGACTCCTCCGCGTCTTGGTACGAGGCCGACTTCACGGACACCCGGGCCCGCGGCCTGTGGGCCCTGCGCAAGGGCGCGGCCGCCGTGTCCTCCGCCCTCACAGCAGCGGACCTGTTCGCCGCCTCGGAGGACGCCATGGCCTCCTCCAACGCCGAGCTGTTCGCCGCCTACGTCCTGCTGGAGCAGGAGCGTGCCGAGGAGGCTGCCTCCCTCTTCCGGATGATCACCGAGCAGGAGGACACCGCCCGGTACCTGAGGATGGCCGCCTGGCTCGGGCTGGCCCAGTCCCTGGACCTGTCCGGGGACGAGGAGGGCGCCACGAAGGCACGCCTCGAGGCCGATGCCGCCGCCAGCACGGAGGACCCCGACGGTGCCCAGACTGGTCAGACCGGCCAGGCGGGCACGGCGGACAGTGGTCCGGACAGCGACCGAGAGACCGACTGACGGACTGACCGGCTGACCGGCGCCGGCGGACTCGGCCGAACTGACCTGGCCGCCCGTTCTCTTTCACCGGTTTCTCATGCGGAACGGGCGGTTTCTCATCTTGGACTCATGATCACGCGCGATCATGGAGGGCATGAAGAACGCCGGGAAGGGACTCAAGGCCACCGTCATCATGATGGTGGTCGCGGTCATGGCAGCCCTGGGAATCGCCGTGGTCTCCGCTCAGCCGAGGCCGGTGGACCTCGGCGCGATGATCGCCGTGAGTGATGCCCCGTCCGCGAGCGAGCGCAACGCTCCGTCCTCGGCCGGCGTCGCCTCCACTCCGCCCGGCACCGCCTCCCCCTCCCCTTCTCCGTCTCCGTCGTCTTCCGGCAGCTCGTCCGGAGCTGCCACCGAGCCCCCGTCCTCTCGGGTCAAGATCTCCTCCAAGCCCGGTCCGTCGACCACCGCCCCGGCCGAGGACGGGTCCGGTTCCGGCGGCTCTGGTTCGGGTGGTTCCGGCTCGGACTCACGTCTCGCCGTGCCGGCTCCCCAGCCGGTGCCAAACCCCGCACCCCAGCAGCCCACGTACGACGACGATGATGACGACGATGACTGGGATGATGACGAGGACGATGACGACTGGGAGGATGACGATGATGACGACGACTGATCGCCACCGCACTCCCGGAACGTGGCGATGACCGCTCCCCCGGGATCGCACCCAGCGTCGCCGGCCCGGGAGCAATCCCGGGCCGGCGGCCGTTTGCGGACCCTTCGGGCCCTGGTCACCGACTGGAGTGCCCTGCCCGTGCGCACCCGGGTGGTCGCCCTGTTGGTCTTCCTCACCGCCGTGGCCCTGCTGCTCTCCGGGGCGACGGCCTACGCCCTGCAGCGCAGTGACATGGCCCGGCAGGTCGACGACTCCCTGACGCGCTCGGTCCAGGAGTTCCGCATCCTCGCACAGGAGGGCATCGATCCGGCCTCCGGTGAGCCGTTCTCCGCCTCCGACCAGTTGGTGTTCACGGCCATGCAGCGCACCCTGCCGGCCGAGTACGAGGGCATGCTGGGATTTCAGGACGGGGAGATCAGCTGGACGGCGTCCTCGGCCGTGAAGCTCCGCCTCGAGTCGGATCCCGAACTCGTGCAGTGGGCGGCGGACCAGTCCGGCTCGAGCGAGGTGGCCATCCAGACGGTCACCACCGCCCAGACCACCTACCGGGCCGTCGCCGTGCCCATCCACTTCGACAATGACACGGCGCCGTCACTGATGCTCCTCGCCTACGACTTCTCGGCCGAGCTCGGTGACCTGGACAGCACCTTCCTGACCTACGGCCTCGTCGGCTTCGGCGTCATGATCGTGGTCGGTGTGGCCGGGTGGCTCCTGGTGGGCCGGTTGCTCCATCCCTTGCGTATCCTGCAGTCCACGGCAGCGGAGATCTCCGGCACGGACCTGCGGCGCCGCGTCCCGGTCTCGGGGCAGGACGACGTGGCCGAGCTGGCCGAGACCTTCAACGAGATGCTGGACCGTCTCCAGGGCGCCTTCTCGTCCCAGCGGCAATTGTTGGACGACGTCGGGCACGAGCTGCGCACCCCCATCACCATCGTCCAGGGGCACCTGGAATTGCAGGATGCCCAAGACGCGGCCGACGTCCGCGAGGTCCGGGAGATCGCCCTCGACGAACTGGACCGGATGCGTCTGTTGGTGGACGATCTCGTCACCCTGGCGAAGTCCGGCCGGCCGGACTTCGTCGATACCGCACCGACCGACGTCGGGACCCTCACCCGAGATGTGCTGGGTAAGGCCTCCCCGCTGGGACCCCGGATCTGGACCCTGGACCATGCGGCCGACGTGACCGTGTCCCTGGATGCCCAGCGCATCACGCAGGCCTGGCTGCAGCTGGCATCCAACGCGGTGAAGTACTCGGAGGAGGGCTCCAAGGTCTCCCTCGGCTCGCAGGCGCTGTCCGGCACCCTGCGTCTGTGGGTGCGGGACCAGGGCATCGGCATCCGACCCGAGGACCGGGAGGGCATCTTCGAGCGTTTCGGGCGGGGATCCAACAGCACCCGAGCCGAAGGCTCCGGACTGGGGCTCAACATCGTCACAGCGATCGTCCAGGCCCACGGCGGCAGCGTGGATGTCCAGTCCGCGCCGGGCATTGGATCCACCTTCTACATCGACCTGCCGTTGGACGGCCCCGTAGACGGCCTTCTGGACGTCACCGAGTTTGATGGAGCGGACAGCGGCCACGTCCGGCAGGTAGGTTCTCCAGTGAGCAAGACTTCCCACCCCAAGGACGGTGCGGCGTGAGCCAAATCCTGATGATCGAAGACGAGCCGCGGATCAGTTCCTTCGTGGCCAAGGGCCTCAAGGCCGAGGGGCTGGCCACCACCGTGGCCGCCACCGGACGCGAGGGCCTCATCCTGGCCTTGACCGGCGGCTTCGAGCTCGTCATCCTCGACCTCGGCCTGCCGGACATGGACGGCTTCACGGTGCTGGACAAGATCCGGGCCCAGGACCCGGGCCTGCCGGTCATCATCCTGACGGCGCGGGCCTCCGGTGAGGACACCGTCACGGGGCTAACCTCCGGCGCCGACGACTACATGCCCAAGCCGTTCCGCTTCGCCGAGCTGGTCGCCCGCGTGCGGTTGAGGCTGCGCTCCGAGGGCCACTCGTCCTCGGCCCCGGCAGATCCGGTGCTGCGCCATGCCGACCTCGAGCTGGACCCGATCCGGCATGTGGCGGCCATCGGCGGCGTTGAGGTGGACCTGTCCGCCCGCGAGTTCTCCCTGGCCGAGACGTTCCTGCGCCACCCCGGCCAGGCCCTGAGCCGCGAGCAGCTGCTGTCCCGGGTGTGGGGCTACGATTTCGATCCGGGCTCCAACGTGGTCGATGTCTACGTGCGCTACCTGCGCAACAAGCTCGGCGTCACGCGGTTCACCACTGTTCGCGGCGTCGGCTACCGCCTGGTGGACGAGAAGGACTACCAGCCCGCTGACGGCTGAGGCGGGCCTCGGAGCCGGGAGATCTGAAGGTCTGAGGATCTGAAGATCTAAAGGTCCAAAAGCGATTCGGCGATGTCCAGCCGCTGCCGAGCCGATCCCTGCCAGTCTCTCCGCCCCGATTCCCGGGCACCGGCCACCAGGGACAGCGCCACCGCGGCGGACCGGCACGCCAGCGCCTCCGGGTCGACTCCGGTCGTGAAGTGCCCGTGGAAGCGCCGCAGGGCCTCGTCCACGTGGACATATCGGCGGTCGACGGCCGGCAGCACGGCCAGGTGGCCGAGGAAACAGGCCAGGTCGTCCACCCGGTGGCCCGGCCCCGCGCCGTCGATGTCCAGCACGCAGCTGATGCGGTTCTGCTTCACCAGCAGGTTGGCCTCGTAGAAGTCGCCGTGGGTGGGCACCACCGGCCCACGGTCTGTGACAGCCAGTTGCCGCTGCAGGTGCTCCACGAGGGACCGGATCCGCCGGGCCTGGTCCGGGAGAGCGGTGGCGGCGGCGTGCCCGTAGTCGGGCGTGCGGTCAGACCAGGCGTCGCGTCGCGGCAGTTCCAGCAGACCGGCGGGCATCCGGTCCAGGATTCCCACGACGTCGGCCGGTTCCACCTGCCGTGCCCCGTTCGCCATGATCGCGTTGGCCAGGACCTGGCCCTCGCCCTGTTCGAAGGCCAGCACGTCGGCCACCGGAGGGCCGAGCACCACGGGTACCGGCACGCCGGCCGCCGCCAGCAAGGTGTGGCGGTGGTGGAGCCGGGTGGCCAGCCCGGCGCGCATGACCTTGAGGAAGAGGGTCCGATGCCCGGGAGCGCCAGAGATATCGGCGGTGCCGGAGGCGCCAGAGGCGTCGCGTGTGCCAGGAGGGTTGTCGACCACCGCGCGGAGGACGGCTCGACGCAGCGGGCGGTAGCTGACCGTCTGCAGGTCCACCAGTGTCCCGCCGCGGCCCCAGAGAGCAGCCACTGACGTCGGATCGGACGCCAGCGCCAGACCGGTGAGCAGCGGGTCATGTGGATGGAACCAGGCCGACCAGGTGGTGCCGCCATCCTCGCCGGCCGCCAGGACAGCGTCGTCCGGCACGGCTTCTGCGGTCAGCGCGACGAAGAGCTCTTCCGACTGGTCCTCGGTGACGTGAACGCGGAAGACGCCCGTGGCCCCGGCACCGGGGCGGTGCTGCAGGTCGACGAGTTCGGCGCGATCGAGGTGAAAGCCCTGCCCGTCGAGGACCTCTTCAAGACGGTCTCGGACGGCTCCTGAGGAGAGGTACTGAACCTGCCGATGCTCCGCTTCGTCCCGGTGCGCGCCCTTGCGCATCGGTGCCGGCCCGGGTCTCAGACGGCCCGGCGGCGTTCCAGGACCTTGTCCAGGTCCAGGGTGCGGTTGGCCGTGGCCTCGACCTTGGCGCGGTATTCCGCGGAGACCCCGGACTTCAGCTTGACGCCGGGGCTGGCCTGCGGCGCCTCGGGCTTGGCCATCGGAGCCGGCACCAGCCGGTGGGCCTCCTCGGCGTCCAGGTAGGTGGGACGCGGGACGGACGGAAGGGCGGAGGCACCCTCATCTGCCGCAGCGTCACGGGACACCTGTCCGGTGGCCGCCTGCTCGGTGCTCGTCGCGGCGGCCGGCTTCTCAGCCGGTGCCGTCGCGGCACCATGTCCGGAGGTGGAACCGGCGGCCGCATCGAACACCCGTGTCGGCCCGGTGGTGGGCACGGTTGACTCGGCTGCCGGCAGGGCGGGGTTCATGGCGTCATCGAAGGCGCTCTCGATCCGACGGTCCTTGCGCTTCTTGCGGTCCCGGAGGGCCAGGGCACGCAGGGTGGCCACGCCGGCCACAGCGACGGCTGCGGCGATGCCGGAGACCAGGAGGGTTCCCGCGCCGAACGCGGCGGCGATGCCGGCCCCGAGGAAGGTGAGGGTGGCCAGCAAGGCAACGGCGGCGATGATGGTCCGGTCCCACTTGACGCGGAAGCCGGCGGCAGAGTCCTTCGCGGCGTCCACGGGACGGGCATTGTTCCGAGGCATGGACTGGGCGGTGCGCTTCATGGTCTTCCTCCGGTGGCTCCTGGGCTGGGGCTCCTTGTTCGCCCTCCGGTAGATGGCTATCAACCACGCCACCACCAGTGCACACAGCACCAGTGATCCGTGCAGGTGAATGTCCGGAAGGTAGCCCAGTGCAAGGCTGAGCGACTCCTCAAGACTACCTGTGCCTGCATCCACCCCTCAAACGGTACCGGCCGCGAACTACACCCGTGTGATTCAGCGCATTTTGTTGTCCGTGTCGCCGCGGATTCGGGCTCGTCAGCGCCCCTCCCACCGGGCGAGCAGTCCCTCCGGGACCTCGGGAGAGGTCAGGGCATAGGCATCATGGTCTCGCCAGGCCCCGTCGATGTGCAGGAAGTCCCGGCGCATACCCTCGTGCCGGAAGCCGAGCTTCTCCACCACGCGCCGGCTGGGGCTGTTCTCCGGCCGGATGTTGATCTCCATCCGGTGCAGCCCGAGCGTACTGAAGCAGTAGTCGGTGGCCAGCGCCACGGCGGTCGGCACGAGCCCCTGCCCGGCCCGGGCCTGGTCGATCCAATAGCCCAGCGACGCCGAGAGCGCCGAACCGCGCACGATCGAGGACACGCTCAACTGCCCGGCGATCACCGGCGCTCCGGCAGCGGACGTCCGCACGCAGATTAGCCACGGCAGCGCCGTCCCCTCCTTCCCGGAGCGGTTGAGGACCTTCACCATCTCGCCGTAGCTCTTCAGGGCGGTGGCCGGCTCAGGGTTGGTGGCGTCCCAGCGGCGGAGCCAGTCCCGGTTGCGGGCCCGCAGCGAGGTCCATTCCTCCTGGTCCCACCGGCGGAACGGTCGCAGCACGAGGTCCCCGTGTTCCAGGGACACGGGCCAGCGATGGGTCGTCCGTAGGGTGGCGGCAGGCGGCATGTGCCTGATCCTAGGTCCGAGAGGCGGTGCCCGTCCCCCGCCCCACGGCGGGGGCAGAACTTCGGGGCAGGGAAAAGTACTCATCCTCGCCCCGCAAAGTCGCCCCCCACAGCCGGGCGGTTGCGGGAGGGAGGCAGAATGGGAGCGTGTCGTTCAATGAGTCGTTCCACCAGTCAGCCTCCTCCCCGTCGCCGGAGGGAGGAGAGGCCCAGTACTCCGCATCCCTAACCGGGAACCGGGGCGAGAGCCCCGAGGAGGTGATGAAGCACCGCAAACAGGATTTCCGCACCCTGTGGAGGGCCCGCCGGCGCGAGCTGGACCCGGCTGATCGGGCCGGCCAGTCTGCCGACCTGACCTCCACCATCCTCGAGTGGTACCTCCCGCGGGCGCAGCACCGCCGCGTTGCCGCGGTGCTGTCCTATGGTGCCGAGCCGGACACCGGACCGCTGCTCGAGGCACTGCACGGGGCCGGCGTCGAGGTCCTGGTGCCCATCACGGAGCCCGAGCGGCAGCTGTCCTGGACCGCATGGTATCCCGGGGTGGAGGTGGCCCGCAGCCCGGTCGCGCCGATCGACGAACCGGTGGGCGAACGCCTCGGCGTGGAGACCATGGAGACGGTGGACCTCGTGCTGGTACCGGCTCAGGCGGTGGACACCCGCGGCTTCCGCCTGGGACAGGGCGGCGGCTACTACGACCGCTTCCTGGCCGCCCTGTACCGCCAGCGTTCCGCTTCGAGCACCTCCGGCACGTCCAGCGCTTCCAGCTCGGATGCCACCACCGTGCCCGACGCCGGCCCGGCGCCATCCGCGGTCCCGGTCACGGTGGCCGTGGTGTTCCGGCATGAGCTGATGACGCGGGGCCAGGTACCCTCATCCGAGTTCGACGAACCGGTCGACGGAGCCGTCACCGCCGACGGCTTCACGTGGTTCAGTCAGGTGTAGACTTGGCACTCGAAACGTGAGAGTGCCAAATCGAGAGGACCGTTCGGTGCCCACCTATGCCTACGCCTGCAAGGACTGCGGCCATGAGTTCGACATCGTCCAGTCGTTCACGGACGATTCGCTGACCGCCTGCCCCGAGTGCGAGGGCACCCTGCGGAAGAAGTTCAACTCCGTGGGCGTGGTGTTCAAGGGATCCGGTTTCTACCGCAATGATTCCCGCTCCGAGGGCTCCGGCTCCCAGGCCTCCTCCACGCTGGCTGCCGACAGTTCCTCAGGTGGTTCCTCGGACAGCGCTGCCTCAAGCGGGGCCTCCACCTCCTCTGATTCCGGCTCGTCATCGTCGCCGTCCACGTCAGGCGCTGCCGCGGCCTCCTCGTCCGGGTCCAGCGCGGCATCGTCCGGCTCCTCGGGCAGCTCCACCTCGGGTACCGCTGCCTAGTTCCGCGCTCCTCCACAGCCGACCGCTGACGGCTGTGCCTCCACGGCTGAGGTGATCGCGGTGGCCGGGCCCGTCGCGTCCTGATGGGATCGTGGCATGTCATCACCCACCGCCACGGCCCGGCGCTCCCGGGATTCCTCGCCACCGTCCCGATCCCGGAGACGACCCTCTCCTCGCCGTGAGCTGCGCCGCTACCGCCGCGCCGTGCGCCGACGGATGGCCACTCCCCCACCCCCACACCTCCTGGAGCGCGACGCCGGCCGGTCCCTTCTACCGGCCGACGGATCCACCGACGCCGATGTCGCAGCGGCAACAGCCACCTCGCGGCGGCGCACCCGGCTGAAGCTGGCCCTGGCCTCCATCCCGCTCGTCCTGGCGGTCATCCTGCTCCTGGTCAATGCCTTCGGCGGCCCGGACGGCCCGCGCGATTCAGGCGGTTCGGTCGGGCCGGAATCCCAGCAAGCCGGGGCAGCAACAGCAGCGGCCGGCGACGTCGCCGTGGCAGCGGTCCAGGAAGGTCATCGCCGAGCCCTTCCCGATGGTGGCCACGTTGTATCCGGAGAGACCGCAGGCAGGCCCGAGGTGCCGGCCGGGTATCGGGCCGTCGCCGTGAGGTTCGCGGGCCCCGACGCCGTGGACCTGGTGGCGGCCGGGGACCGCATTGACCTCGTGGGAACGGACGGAAACGTGCTGGAGGCAGACGTCGAGGTGCTGCAGGACCGCTCCTCGGACCTGGCCACGGTGCTGGTCCTGGCCGTGGCTGAGGAACGCGCCGCGGAACTGGCGGCGGCCGCGGTGAATCAGGACCTCACACTCCTGCTGACACCGGAAGCGTAGCCGGCGTCAGTCCCAGTGCGGGGGACGCTGTTCGAGCAGCCAGCGTTCACGTTCGGACAGGTTGCGCTGGTCTGAGGACCGGGCGTCGCGCTGGCCGGAGACCGATGGCATCGAGGGAGCTGACGTCGCCGTGGACTCACTGACCGCCGGTTCGCCAAGGGTCGGCTCGGGCCCGTCGGCGGACGGCGGGCCGGTGCCGGGGGCGTCGGCCCGTCGGGGACGGCGACGGCGAGCAACCGGGCGTTCGGGGTCAGCGGGTGCCATCGTCCTGGTGCTCGTCAGCGGTCGCATCCTGGTGCTCGTCAGCGGTCGCATCCTGGTGCTCGTCAGCGGTCGCGTCCTCACGCTGCTGCTCAGCGGCGGCACCGTCGAAGACCGCACCGTCGAACACCGCGTCGGACGATCCGGCGCCCTCCGGGGACTCCGGTGAACCCACTGAGGACGGTGCCGGCATCGCGGCCTCGGGGAGGGTCAGCGGTTCCACCGGCCCGGGGCCGTCTTCGGCGGAGGGCAGGCCCAGGAAGTCGGCGATGGTCCGGGCGCAGCCGGCCGGGTCGGCGAAGACGTCAATGGTCCACAGGGCGTGGAAGCGCCAGCCGCTGCGCTCGAGCTGCTGCGGCACCTGACGGGACCGCTCGCGCACGGTCATCCGGCGGTACGCCTCGGAACCATCGGAGAACATGGCGACGGGAATCGCCTGTTCCGGGGAGGCCTGGACCTCCCAGGCAGGCAGGCCCAGGGGGTTCCAGACGGCCAGGTCGATGCTGCCGGCGAAGTCCGGCAGCACGGTGGCATGGCGCTGAGCGAGCCGCTCGGACAGGTCCGCCACCAGCGGGTCCCGCGGACGCGGCGAGGTGGTGTGCCCGGTGTCCTTGAGGTAGGCCTCGAGCAGTCCGTAGAAGTCCGCGGCACCGTTGCCCAGCCGCTGCGGATCCAGATCGTCCGGATGCACGCAGGTCAGCACGTGCAGGTGCTGGCGCGCGCGGGTCAGGGCGGTGGCGTAGAGCTCCCGGCCACCGGCCTCGGAGAACGGCCCGAAGTGGTGCACCACGCGTCCGTGCGGGGTCCGGCCATAACCGAGGCTGAAGATGATGTGATCGCGGACCACGCCGTGGGCCCGGGCCATGGGGGCCACCACGAACGGCTCCCGGTCCCGGTTGAAGAAGGCGGCGGCCCACGGATTGTTGGGCAGGTTCAACCGGATCGCCTCGGCCACGCGGCGGGCATGCAGCGGGCTGGCGGTGATGACGGCCAGCGAGGCGCCCGGGCGGTGGCGGATGTGCTCGAACACCAGGTCCATGGTCCGGTTGACCTCGGCCACGGTGGATTCCACGCCCTCGTCGCCAGCACCGGGCATGCCGGTCCCGCCGGGCAGGAATTCCACGCGCACCGGATGGTCCGCGCCGGTCAGCTCGGAGGCCCCGGGCAGCATGTCCAGCGTGGAGTCGTAGAGCTGTTCGCCCAGCAGACGGGTGAGCTTGCGCTCCAGCCCGCGGTGCATGGTGGTCAGCCGGACGCTCGGCAGCACCCTCATCAGAGCGGTGAAGGCCGAGTCCACCTCGCGCGGCAGCAGCACGGAGGCCGTCGGGTCCACGGAGACGTTGAAGGTCTTCGGCGATCCGGAGGTGCCGTCGCCGAAGGCCACCACCTGCTTGCCGCGGCTGATCGCGCCCAGCGCCGTGCTGAGGGCGAGCGATTCAGCGTCCAGCAGCAGGACGGCGTCGAAGCCCATGTCTGCCGGGAACTCGGCCAGGGCCAGCGGGGAGGTGGTCCACGCCGGCACCAGGGACTGGAGCAGTTCCGGCTCGAGGCCGGACAGCGACTCCGGGTCCGGGTTGCCGTCCTTGAGCAGGGAGCGCAGCACGCGGGCCGAGGCCCGGTGCATGCCGGCAGTCCTGGTCCACCGCTGGGCCATCGTCCAGTTCAGACGCTGACTGCCGCCTTCCAGGTGGGCGGTGTCCGCGAGGCGGTACTCCGCCTCGATCTTCCGCAGCGACTCGGCGTCCATCATGGCCAGGTAGTCGTCACCGGAGATCATCGCCTCGAGCGCGGACTGCCACCAGGCCAGCTCGAGTTCGGCCCGCAGCTGGTCCGTCGGGACTTCTCGCTGCTGCAGGTCCGCCATGAGTTCCTGGAGACCCTGTTCCCGCAGCTGGTCGCCGACGAGCGTGCGTTCGGGCAGCGTCTTGAGCGTGTCCTGGTCCGCCACGAGCCGGTCCAGGATCTGGCTGAGCTCGTCCACGGGCAGGTTCTCCAGCCGGCTAGCGTCCCGCCGCGGCTCGGCGAGGACCCGCTGCAAGCGGGCCATCTGACCGGCCACCTCGGCGCCCTTGGCGGAGAGGGCCTCCAGGCCGGCCGGCACCGAGGGATGACGCTTGCTGGTGGCCCAACGGGTCCACTCGGCGCGCTGGTCCTGCACGTCCACGAGGGCCTCGTGCAGATCGGAGACGTGGACGCCCGGGCGGATGTACTCCTTGGCCACGCGGCGGAGCCGGGAGCGGGTCATGGAGGACATCTCGACGCCGTGCTGCTTGCGCCACTGCCCGGAGGCCGTGGCGGAGATCAGGTCCGTGACCGGGCGGTCGAAGATGTCCGGGGTGAACTGGTCCAGGGAACCGCGGACTGCGGAGAGCAGGTGGATCTGGCGGACCCAGTCGGCGAAGGTCCCGCCGGTCGACAGCTGGGCCTGCTCGGTGGCCTGGTCCAGCTGCTCGCGCAGCACGGGCAGAGCGGCGGCCAGGTCCTCGGCCAGCCCGTAGGCGTCCTCGGTCTCCTGCACGTTGCGCAGCCGGGCCCCGTACCAGGGGCTCTCCGTGGAGGAGCGGGAGAAGGCCCCGAGTTCCCCGGCGCGGATGAACGTCGCGGCGGTCTCGTCACGGTTGACGGTGGCATCCAGCACGGAGCGCTTGAGGCGGACGGTGGTGGAGGGGGCCGGATCCATCGCGGTGAGAGAGGCCAGTGACTGCATGGCCTGGAAGGGTGAACAGCCCCAGCGTTCCCGCACATTGTGCAGACTGCGCAGGTGGTCCCGCAACTGGTGGCGGCGCTCCACGAGGGTGGCGTTGAGCCGGTTGGTTCCCGGTTCCTGGGCCCGCTCCACGCGCAGCAGGGCCTGGATGAGCTGACGGCGCATCAACTCGGGGGTGGCCGCAGCCGGGATGTCCAGCGCCAGCGAGTCCAGGTCCACGGATCCCAGACGGCGCCGGAGGTCGTCCAGGGTGGCGGTGCGCTCGGCCACCACGAGCACGCGCTTGCCGTCCCCGGCGAGCTGCGCCACGGCATTGGCCGCGGTCTGCGTCTGACCCGTGCCGGGAGGGGTGACGACCACCAGGTCGTGGCCGGCGGCAATGTGGTCGAGGGCCTGCTGCTGGGACGGGTCCGCATCGAGGATCAGGCTCTCCGCAGACGGGTCCCGCTCGTCGACCGGCGGCAGTCCCGTCTCCGGCAGTTCAGCACGGCGCGGGACCATACCCGAACCGGCGTCATACAGTGCGGAGACCACCGGATGGGTGGAGTCCACCACGTCCACGGAGGCGGTGTCCGCCAGGTCGGCGAAGGTGGACACGAGCAGGCGGTGCTCCACCACCAGCCCCCGGACCTCGCGTCCCTGCGAGCGCAGCAGCTCCATGGCGGGCATGGGCTCGAGCTTGGCGGTGGCGTAGGCGGCGCGCAGGTAGTCGTCCGCGTCCAGCACGATCCCGTGGTGGTCCCGGAAGTAGCGGGCCAGAGCGGGGTTGAGCCGGGCCCGGTCCGAGATCTGCAGCTCATAGTCGTCCTGCTCGCCCCGCAGCGTCAAGCTCAGCCGGGCCAGCATCACGGGTGCGGACATCTGCGTGGAGCGGCCGTCCTCGATGACGCGCCACGTCGCCAGGCCGGTGGCCAGGTACCCGACGTCGACGCCGCGGTCCTCGGCCAGCTCCTGGATCTTGCCGCGCAGCTGACGGGCCGCACCGCGGGCATGCATGAACGCGTCGGCGTCCCGCAGCAGGGTGGACAGGCGCGTGCGGCGCCCGGACATGAACTGGCTCAGCCCGGAGGGGTGGGAGTGCGAGATGTCGATGCTGTTCGCGCCGGACGGGGCGAAGCGCAGCATCGTGTCGTTCTCGGTGCCAGAGCCCAGCGAGGCCAGCCACGCCGGGAAGGTGAGGCGGGAGTCGGACTCGGCGGGGCCGTCGTCGGGCAGGCCCGTGTCCCTGCCCCCGTGGAGGCGAGGCGCCGCGGGGCTCTGCTGGGGGTCCTGCTCAGTCACAGTTGTCCTTCCTGCCGCCGGCCGCTTCCCCGCCCTGCCCACGACGACGGCCGGTGCGGTGGGGCCGCGAGGCACCAATGCTTGTTTCCACGGTACACAGGCGCACCGCGGATTCCCCCGAGGGAAACGGGCCGGTTCCCCGGCGCCCGCCTCCTGACGGGGGGCTTACTCCCACTCGATGGTTCCCGGGGGCTTGCTGGTCACGTCCAGGACCACCCGGTTGATGCCGTCCACCTCGTTGGTGATGCGGTTGGAGATCCGTGAGAGCAGGTCGTACGGCAGCTGAGCCCAGTCAGCGGTCATCGCGTCCTCGGACGTGACCGGCCGCAGCACCACGGGGTGGCCGTAGGTGCGGCCGTCACCCTGGACGCCCACGGAGCGGACATCGGCCAGCAGCACCACGGGGCACTGCCAGATGTGGCGGTCCAGGCCGGCGGCGGTCAGTTCCGCGCGCACGATCGCGTCGGCCTGGCGGAGCAGGTCCAGGCGTTCCCGCGTCACCTCGCCGATGATGCGGATGCCCAGGCCGGGGCCCGGGAAGGGCTGGCGCCAGACGATCTCATCCGGCAGGCCGAGCTCGGAGCCCACGGCGCGGACCTCGTCCTTGAACAGGGCGCGCAGCGGTTCGACGAGCTCGAACTCGATGTCCTCCGGCAACCCGCCCACGTTGTGGTGGCTCTTGATGTTCGCGGTGCCCTCGCCGCCACCGGACTCCACGACGTCCGGGTACAGGGTGCCCTGCACCAGGAACTTCACGTCCTTGGCGTCCGGGTCATGGCGGGACTCGGCGATGATGTCCGCCTGCGCCTTCTCGAAGGTGCGGATGAACTTCTCGCCGATGATCTTGCGCTTGGCCTCCGGGTCCGTCACGCCGGCCAGGGCCTCCAGAAACACGTCCTCGGCGTCCACCATGATCAGCCTGGCACCGCCGGTGGCCGCGCCGAATGCCTTCTCGATCTCCTCGGACTCGTCCTGGCGCATGAGGCCGTGGTTGACGTAGACGCAGGTCAACTGGTCCCCCACGGCCCGCTGGACCAGGGCGGCGGCGACGGCGGAGTCCACGCCGCCGGACAGGCCGCAGATGGCGCGGTGCTCGCCGATCTGCTCGCGGATCAGTTCGACCTGCTCCTCGATCACGGAGGTGGTGGTCCAGGTGTCCTTCAGGCCGGCGCCGTGGTGCAGGAAGTTGCGCAGCACCTCCTGGCCGCGCTCGGAGTGGCCGACCTCCGGGTGCCACTGCACGCCGTAGATCTTCTTCTCCGGGCTCTCGAACGCCGCCACGGGCGCACCCGGGGTGCGGGCGGTGACGGAGAAGCCGGCCGGGGCCTCAGTCACGGAATCGGCATGGCTCATCCACACGACCTGATCCACGTCCTGACCGGCGAAGAGCACCGAGGTGGAGCCGATGGCCTCCAGCCGGGTGGAGCCGTATTCACGGGTGTCGGTCTTGGACACGGTGCCGCCGAGCGCCTGGGCGATCGACTGGAAGCCGTAGCAGAGGCCCAGCACGGGCACCCCGGCGTCGAGGAGCTCCGGGTCGAGCCCGGGCGCGCCCTCGGCGTAGACCGAGGACGGGCCACCGGAGAGGATCAGGGCGGCGGGCTTGCGGGCCAGGATGTCCTCGGCCGAGAGCGTGTGCGGGACGACCTCGGAGTACACGTTGGCCTCGCGCACGCGCCGGGCGATCAGCTGGGCGTACTGGGCGCCGTTGTCCACCACCAGCACGGTCGGGAAGTCGGCGGCGATCTGCGGGTTGTCCGGGGTGTCCGGCCGGTGGTCCGGTGCTGTGGTCTGGTCGTCAGCCTGGGAGGAAGTCACCCGTCAAGGATAGTGCAGGAGCAGGGCACAATGTCCTCGTGGCCCCCGACTCCCCTGCCGATGACATCGCTCTGCTCCCGCACGCCCGAGCAGCCCAGCGCCGGGCCGTCCGCGTGCTGGGTACCGCTCAGGTCTTCTCGGGGTTGGGCAACGGCGCCACGCTGTCCCTGGGCTCGATCCTGGCCGTGGACCTCTCGGGTGCCGAGGCCAACGCCGGCTTCGTCAACACTGCCATGACGCTCGGCTCGGCCGCGGTGTCCATCCCGCTGTCCACCCTGGCGGTGCGACGCGGACGGCGGGTCGCCCTGGGGATCGGCCTGGCCGCAGGGCTGCTGGGTCAGACGCTCATGGTGGCCGCCGTCGTCACCCGGTTCTTCCCCATCCTGCTGCTCGGAGCCTTCCTGGTGGGCTTCGGCGCGGCCGTGAACCTGCAGGCCCGGTTCGCCGTCACGGACCTGTCCGAGCCGCAGCACCGCGGACGGGACCTGTCCGTGGTGGTCTGGGCCGTGACCGTGGGCGCGGTCCTGGGTCCCAACATGGTGGGCCCGGGCGCCGTGGTGTCCGACTGGCTGGGGCTGCCCGTCCACGCCGGTCCCTTCCTGATCTCCGGCGCCGGCATGGCCGTGGGCGCCGCCATCATCCTGGCCGGACTGCGTCCGGATCCCCTCGTGTTGCGCCGGCGGCTGGAGGATGCCGCGCCGGGGACGGACGGCCCGGGCCCGACGCCGGCCGGTCGCCCGGACGGCCCGGTCCCGCTCCGCTCCGGTGCCGGGTGGGCCGCCGGGTGGCGGATCGTCCGGGCCCAGCCCACCGCCCTGGCCGCCGTACTCACGGTGACCGGCGCCCACGCCGTGATGGTCGGCCTGATGTCCATGACACCGCTGCACCTGCAGCACGAGGCGGGGCTCAGCAGCAGCGACCTGGGACAGCATCCGGACACGGTGGTGCTGATCGGCTTCACCCTGTCCCTGCACGTGGCCGGGATGTACGCCCTCTCCCCTGTCATCGGAATGCTCTCGGACCGCTTCGGTCCGGCCCGGGTGGCCGGCGCCGGGATGACGACGCTGGTGGCCGCGGCGGCCTTGACGGGGATCTTCCCCCATCAGCACCTCGCCGTGGTGGCCGGACTCGTCCTGCTCGGCCTGGGCTGGTCGGCCGCCACGGTGGCCGGATCCACGCTGCTCGTGGCTGCCCTGCGCCCAGCCGACCGGGTGCCCGCCCAGGGCTTCTCGGACGCGGTGATGTCCCTGGCCGCGGCGGTCAGTTCACTGGCGGCCGGCCCGATCATGGGCGGTCTCGGCTTCCCGGGGCTCTCGGCCGCACTGGCCGGCGTCGTGGTGCTGTGCGGCATCGGGGTGGCGGCACTGCTCAGGGCCCCAGCAGCAGTGCCACCCCGAGGATGACGGGCAGGGACAGCACCGCGGAGGCGAACACGATGTCCCGCACGAGCAGGTTGGGCAGCTTGAACTGGCTGGAGAACAGGTAGACGTTCTGCGCCGTAGGCAGGGCGGCCATGGCCACCACCCCGAACAGCTCCAGGCCGGTCAGCCCGAAGAGGTAGTGTCACGCCGTCCACGCCACGGCGGGCATCACTAAGAGCTTGACCACGGAGCCCCACACGATGTCCGGGACCTGCGTCCGGTCCCGGAAGGGGCGCTGGGCGGCCAGGGAGAGCCCTAAGACTGTCAGGGAGAACGGAGCGAGCACCAGCAGCTGCGTCACCAGCACGGACACCGCCGGGACGGAGCTGCCCACGGCGTAGAGCGCGATCGGCAGGCCGATGTTGCCGGCGTTGACGTAGGAGGCCGCCATGGCCCCCACGGCGGCCTGGCCCGCCTGCCGCTTGACCACGAGCCAGCTGACGCCCGCATAGACGCCCCGGAGTCCCCGTGGCGAGCTGCTTGGCGACGGGCAGGGCTGATCTTCAGTACCTGCGCAGGGCCTCGGGGTGAGCGGCGATCTCCTGCAGGGTCTCGCGGTGGACCCGCTTCTCCACGATGAAGGACAGGAAGGGCACTACACCGCCGCCGGCGATGGCCAGCAGGCGCATCCCGCTCCAGCGCATCAGTGACCACAGGCGGAATGCCGCGACGAGGTACACCACGTAGAGCCAGCCGTGGGCGATGAGCACGGCGATGGAGAGGTTGAGCCCGCCCGTCACCGAGTCCTCCGGCTGGAGGGACAAGGTGTTTGCGGCACCGTCGGCCAGGGTGCCGCCCGCGTAGAGCTCGGTGCCGTAGCCGTACTTGAAGATCATCTCGAACACGAGCAGCAGCAGCATGATGCCGGTGATCCACGCACAGATCTTGTACATCATCAGGGCCGACTTGATCTGCTGATCCGTCCCGGCGAACCGTCGCGGAGCACTCTTCTCCGGCCGCGGCGGCGGTGCCGGCAGGTCCGCCTCGGTGATGTCCTCGGGGTCGGGCAGGGTGTTCGGGTCGACCGGGGGCTTCTGGTCCGGGGTGGTCACTGGTTCTCCTGCGTTTGCTGGGTTTGCTGGGCTGATATCGGGGCAGTGGAAGCCCCGTAGTACTGTTCGTACTCTTCGATGGCCTTCCGCTTGGTCTCGCGGGCCTCGGTACGGCGGCGCTCAAGTTCTGCGGCCTTCCACTCCTCGGCCCACTGGCGGTCGAGTTCGTCCTCGTCCTGGCTGCGAAGGTAGTCATCCCTCAGGAACCGCCACCAGAGGAAGATCGCGAAGCCGGCGAACACGACCCACTCGATGGCGTAGAAGATGTTCATCCAGTTGTAGGTGGTCTCCTGCGGCTGCGGGCCCACGATCACGGGCTCCAGCTCGCCGCCCTCGGCCTTCGCACCGACTTCCTGACCGCTGGCCGCAGCACCGGGGCCGCCGGTGGCCACCACATCGAAGGCAGCCACATATCCGGCATAGGAGCGCATGTCCCACAGGTTGATCAGTTCGGACGAGGCCAGGTTGGCCAACACCGTGCCGTCCGCGGTGTGCTGGATGCCCTCCGGGCTGGGACCCTCGGCGGGCAGCAGTCGCCCGGTGATGTGCAGGTCTCCCTGCGGCACCGGGTCGGTCTCCGCGGTGGAGTCGGTCCAGCCGCGGACCACGGGCATCACCTCGCCGTTCGGGGCACCGTCCACCTGGAAGGCGCTGACCACCCAGTAACCCTCGGCTCCGTCCTGGCCGCCGTGCAGGCGCGGGTGGATGAACACGTCCGTGTCCTGGACGAAGGAACCGGTCATCGTGACCACCTGGTCCGCCTCGGTGCCGTACATCGGCTTCTCCGGGGCAAAGTGCTCCGTCAGCTCGACGGGGGTCTCGGTCTGGGTCAGCGGCGGCGGGGCGGAGGCGGAGTTGTCCATCTGCCACTTCCCGAGGAGCACGAACACCGCAGAGACCACGAGCGCCAGGACGAGTCCGGCGATCCACTGGGGTTTCAGGGCGGTTTTCAGCACCCCACCAGACTACGCGGTTTCTCTACCGGACGTAGAACTCACAATCTCCGGCAGGCCACCGCGGGCCACATCGCGGACCGAGTCCCGGGCCGCCTCGACCAGCAGGGCATGGGCTTCGGCGTCCGTGCCGGCCCCTAGCGTGGCCCGCTGGGCCAGCGTCCACTGCCGGTAGCGCTCGGCCTCGGCGGAGGCGCGCTCGGCGTCCCAGCCGAGCAGGGGTGCCATCAGGTGGGCGACCGTTCCGGCGGCGGCAGCGCCGGCGTCGTCCGCCTCGAACACCGCGCGGATCCGCCGGGCCAGGACATCCTGGACCGAGCGCGCACCCTCATGTGTGACGGCGTGCACGGCCTCAGCGGCGAGGTGTCCGGGCAACCCGGGCAGCTCCTCGGCCAGCTCCGGGGTGCCCACGGCCAGCCCGATGACCTCCGGAGCGCCGGAACCGTAGCGGTGCAGCAGGGATTCGACCACGGCGGCCGGCAGTCCCGAGTCCACGGCGAGCAGCAGGCGACGGTTCCAGGCCGGGGTCCAGCCCTGGGCACCGAGCAACGGCAGATCGGCGGTGCAGGAGGCGGGCACGCCCTCCCCCGAGCCGGTCACGTCCTGGCCGGTCAGCGGTCCGGTGTCCTGGGCACCGGCTGATCCGATGGCGGCGTCCACGGCGTCAGCGGCCATGGTCCGGTAGGTGGTGAGCTTTCCGCCGGTGACCACGGTCAGCCCTGGCAGCGGGGTCGCCACCACGTGCTCGCGGGAGACCTTGGCCGTGCCCGCGGCAGCAGCGGTGTCTCCCAGAGGCTCGTCCTCACCCGGCGGAGTCACCAGTGGCCGCAACCCGGCGAACACCCCGACCACGTCTGACCGGTCCAGCGGTTCGGAGAGCACCGCATTGGCGCGCTCGAGCACGTAGTCGATGTCCTGGCTCGTGGCGGCGGGTTGATCGACATCTTCGCGCCAGGGCGTGTCAGTGGTGCCGATGATCCAGTGCCGGTCCCAGGGGATGACGAACAGCACCGACTTCTCGGTGCGCAGGATCAGCCCGGAGGTCGACGTGAACCGGTCACGCGGGACCACGAGGTGGATGCCCTTGGCGGCGGTGACCCGCGGCATGCCCTGTACCACCGGTTCTTCACGGCCGTCCGGATGACGGACCGGAATGAACCCGGTCCAAACCCCGGTGGCGTTGATGACGCGGCGAGCATGGACGGAGATCCGTTCGCCGGTCTCCCGGTCCAGAATCTCCGCGCCGACGATGCCGCCGGCCTCAGACCCGAGGTACGCGGTGACCTCGAGGCGGGAGGCGCAGTGGGCCCCGTGGACGGCGGCCGTGCGGACGAGTTCGATCACCAGGCGGGCGTCGTCCACCTGGGCGTCGTAATAGCGGATCGCTCCGATGTACCCCTCGGGCTTCAGCCCCGGCGCCAGGCGGGAGACGGCGGCTCGGCCGAGGTGCTTGTGCACGGGCAGGTGCCCGGTGCGCCCGGCGGCCATGCCGTCATAGAGCGCGACGCCGGCCCCCACGTAGGGCCGTTCCCACGGCTTGGACAGGGGGTACAGGAACGGCACGGGCCGCACCAGGTGCGGCGCGATGTCCTCCACAAGCCGGCCCCGTTCCCGCAGCGCCTCGTGGACGAGCGGGAAGTCCAGCATCTCCAGGTAGCGCAGCCCGCCATGGACGAGCTTGGAGGACCGGGATGAGGTGCCCCAGGCGAAGTCGGTGGCCTCGACCAGTGCGGTGGACAGCCCCCGCGTGGTCGCGTCCAGGGCAGTCCCGGCGCCGACGACTCCCCCGCCGACGACCAGCACATCCAGTGGACGCTCCGGCGTGGTGGCCCGCAGCTTCGTGAGCGTGTCGGCCCGGTGTGCGGGTCCCAGTGCGCCGGTGGTGGTCATCTCGCTCAGGCCGTCTCCGGTTCCGTCAGGTCCCGCTCAACGGTCCCCGGTCGGGGCCACGAGGACCTCGACCTTCTGGAACTCCTTGATGTCCGAGTAGCCCGAGGTGGCCATGGCCCGCTTGAGGGCACCCATCAGGTTGGAGGTGCCGTTGGTGTGGTGGCTGGGGCCCCACAGCACGTCGTTCAGGCTGCCGACGGTGCCGACGTGGGTGCGGTCCCCGCGTGGCATGTCCTCGTGGGCGGCCTCACCGCCCCAGTGCCAGCCCCGGCCCGGGGCCTCCTGGGCGCGGGCCAGCGCGGCGCCGAGCATCACGGCGTCGGCGCCCATGGCCAGGGCCTTGACGATGTCCCCGGAGTTGCCCACGCCGCCGTCGGCGATCACGTGGACGTAGCGTCCGCCGGACTCGTCCATGTAGTCCCGGCGGGCCTCGGCGATGTCCGAGATGGCCGTGGCCATCGGAACCCGGATGCCCAGGGCACGGCGGGTGGTGGAGGACGCCCCGCCGCCGAAGCCGACGAGCACGCCGGCCGCACCGGTGCGCATCAGGTGCAGCGCCGGGGTGTAGCCGGCCGCACCGCCGACGATCACGGGGACGTCCAGCTCGTAGATGAACTTCTTCAGGTCCAACGGCTCGCGGTTCTGGGACACGTGCTCAGCGGACACCGTGGTCCCGCGGATGACGAACATGTCCACGCCGGCGGCCAGCACGGTCTCGTAGTACTCCTGCGTGTGCTGCGGGGTCAGGGACCCGGCCACCACCACGCCGGCCTCACGGATCTGGGCCAGGCGCTCGGTGATCAGTTCGGCCTGGATCGGCTGCGAGTAGATCTCCTGCAGGCGCCGCGTGTTCGCCGGTGAATAGTTGCTGGGCTCGAAGGAGGCGATCTCCTCGAGCACGGAGGACGGATCCTCGTAGCGGGTCCACAGGCCCTCGAGGTTGAGCACGCCCATGCCGCCGAGCTTGCCCAGGGCAATGGCGGTGTCCGGGCTCATGACCGAGTCCATCGGAGCGCCGATCACCGGCATGTCGAACTTGAAGGCATCGATCTGCCAGTTGATGGACACGTCCTCGGGGTCCCGGGTCCGGCGCACGGGCACCACAGCGATGTCATCCAGGGCGTAGGCCCGACGTCCCCGCTTGCCGCGGCCAATCTCGATCTCGTTGCTCACGGTTTCCAGCCTAGTGCAGGTGCCGGACGGGTTAGTCCGCGGAGACAGATCACCGCGTGCGGTAGTTCGGTGCCTCCACCGTCATCATGATGTCGTGCGGGTGCGATTCCTTCAGCCCGGCCGGCGTGATGCGCACGAAGCGGCCGTTCTGCTTGAGGTCTCCGATAGTAGAGGCACCCGTGTAGAACATGGTCTGGCGCAGGCCTCCGACGAGTTGGTGCACCACGGCGGAGAGGGGACCGCGGTACGGCACCTGGCCCTCAATCCCCTCCGGGATCAGCTTGTCCTCGCTCGGCACGTCGGCCTGGAAGTAGCGGTCCTTGGAGAAGGAGCGCTGGCCGTTGCGGGTCTGCATGGCGCCCAGAGAACCCATGCCGCGGTAGGCCTTGAACTGCTTGCCGTTGTAGAACACCAGGTCGCCCGGGGATTCGGCGGTGCCGGCCAGCAGGGAGCCGAGCATCACGGAGTCGGCTCCGGCGACCAGCGCCTTGCCGATGTCACCGGAATGCTGCAGGCCGCCGTCGGCGATCAAGGGGACGCCGGCGGGGATGGTGGCCTTGGCCGCCTCGTAGATGGCGGTGATCTGCGGGACCCCGACGCCGGCCACCACGCGGGTGGTGCAGATCGAGCCCGGGCCCACGCCCACCTTGACGGCGTCCGCGCCGGCGTCGACGATCGCCTTGGCGCCGGCGTAGGTGGCGGCCTGGCCGCCGATGACGTCCACGTGCGCGGACGCCGGATCCTTCTTCAGGCGGGCAATCATGTCCAGCACGCCTTGGGTGTGGCCGTTGGCGGTGTCCACCACGAGCACGTCCGCGCCGGACTCCACGAGCGCCATGGCCCGCTCGTAGCCGTCGCCGAAGAAGCCGACGGCGCCGCCGACGCGCAGCCGCCCTTCCTCGTCCTTGGTGGCGTCCGGGTACTGCTCGGCCTTGTCGAAGTCCTTGACGGTGATCAGGCCCTGGAGCTTGTTGTTGCCGTCCACCAGGGGCAGCTTCTCGATCCGGTGCTCGGAGAGCAGGCGGACGGTGTCCTCACGGGAGATCCCGACGCGTGCGGTGATGAGCGGCATCTTCGTCATGGCGGAGGCCACGGTACGGTGCCCGAATTCGGCGTCCGGGATGAAGCGGATGTCCCGGTTGGTGATGATGCCCAGCAGCGTGTTGTCCGCGTCCACCACGGGCAGGCCGGAGACACGGTAGCGGGCACAGAGGTCGTCCAGCTCGGCCAGGGTGGCTTCCGGCCCCACGGTGAGGGGGTCGGAGATCATGCCGGACTCGGAGCGCTTGACGCGGTCCACGTGGGCGGCTTGGTCCTCGATGGACAGGTTGCGGTGGATGATGCCCATCCCGCCCTGCCGGGCCAGGGAGATGGCCAGAGGCGCCTCCGTAACGGTGTCCATGGCAGCTGAGACGATGGGGGTCGTCAGGGTGATGCGCTTGGTCAGGCGGGTGGAGGTGTCCGCCTCGGCCGGAATGACGTCGGTCATGTTCGGGAGCAGGAGGACGTCGTCATAGGTCAGGCCGACGAATCCGAAGGGATCGGCGGCGGTGGCCACCGGGTCTACCGAGGGACCGGGAATCTGTGCACTCACGGGCGAGGGGCCTTTCAGTCAGCGGGGTTGCGACCAGTCTAGGCCTGCCACGGGCAGAGGGGTCGCTGGGAGTAGTGGCGGTGAAACACCGTCCGGGGCCCGGTCTATTCCTCGCGTGGCGTAGGCCACGCCCTCCCCCCCTGCACTTTGGGGTCAGTCAGGACTTTGGGGCCAGTCAGGCCAGGGCCGGCGGGAGGCCTTCGCTCTTCGGAGTCCAGTAGTCAGCCTCGGCCCAGACGATATAGCGGTCGGTGATGCCGAAGATGGGATCGCATGTGGTCAGCGTGAGGTAGCGGCCCTGGGTGGCGCCCTCGAACGGCGGGATGGGATCCAGCACCTCGGACTGGTGTGGCTTGACGATGTCCTTGGCCACCACCTTGTAGACGAGCCAGTGGTCCGCGGATTCGACCACGATCTCGTGGCCCTGCTCCAGGTGGTGGACCTCACGCAGGGGCTTGCCGTGGGTGGTCCGGTGCCCGGCCAGTCCGGCGTTGCCCATGGCGCCGATCGACTGGGTGGCGTCATAGTGGCCTACCTGGCCGGAGTCCAGCACGTCCGCGCCGTCTCCGGAGCCGATCGGGACCTCGAAGTCCTCACCCCAGCTGGGGACGTGCAGCATGCCCTGGATGCCCTCGCCCTCGACCACCGGGAAGCCGTCCCGGTGCTCCGTGCCGATCCCGTCATCCACCGGGGCTTGCTCGGAGCGCCACTGCGTGGCGACCTCGTTCCGGTCGGACTCGGCGATCAGGTCCGTGATGAACAACTCGTAGACGCCGTACAGGCCCACCAGGATGCCGATGGTGATGAACAGCTTGCCCAGCACGGAGAGCACCCCGCGCCGCGGCTTCTGCCGCCGAGAGGCCCGGCCCGAGGGCGGCCGGTCAAGGGTGCTGGTCATGCCTCGAGGGTACCCTTGCCGTGTCCACTCACGTACGTCGAATGAGACGGTGATGAGTTGACTCCATCCGCACTAGCTCGACACCTGTCACCGTCGTCACAGGCACGTCACATGAAGACACGTACCTCCACAGACGTGGTATAGGAGGTCTACGCTGGGCCGGTGAGTACTCCAGCAACCTCCAGCGCAACCCAACCCGTCAAGCCGTCGCCCACCCGGCGCCTGCCCGGCTGGATGACCAACTTCGGCGTGCAGATCCTCGCCGCCCTGGTCCTCGGTCTGGTCCTGGGCCTCACGGCCCGTTCCACCGGGCACACGGCGGACAGCCCGAACGGCCTCGGCACCACCCTGGAGGTGCTCGGCTCCAGCTACATCTCCCTGCTGCGCGCCGCCGTCGTACCGCTGGTGTTCTTCGCCGTGGTCGCCTCGATCGCCAATCTGGCCAAGGTGACCAACGCTGCCCGGCTGGCCGCCAAGACACTGCTCTGGTTCGCCATCACCTCGCTGATCGCCGTGGTCATCGGCATCATCCTCGGCGCGGTCATGCAGCCGGGCGTCGGCACCGGGCAGTCCGCGCCGCCGGAGTACGAGGGCAAGACCGGCAGTTGGTGGGCCTTCCTGCAAGGGCTGATCCCGTCCAACTTCCTGGGACTCTCCGCCAGCACCACCGCCGGCGAGGACGGCTCGATGTCCACCTCCGTCAGCTTCAACGTGCTGCAGGTGCTGGTCATCTCGATCGCCGTGGGCGTGGCCGCCCTCAAGCTCGGCGAGAAGGCCAAGCCGTTCCTGGACTTCTCGGCCTCGATGCTGGAGGTCATCCAGAAGGTGCTGTGGTGGATCATCCGCATCGCCCCGATCGGCACCGTCGGCCTGATCGGCAATGCCGTGGCCTCCTACGGCTGGGACACCATGGGCACACTGGCCAAGTTCGTGGCCGCCATCTACGTGGGCCTGGCAATCGTGCTGCTCGTGGTCTATCCGCTGCTCGCCAAGTTCCACGGCCTGTCCATCCGCCAGTACTTCACGGGCATGTGGCCGGCTTTCCAGATGGGCTTCGTCTCCCGGTCCTCCATCGGCACCCTGCCGGTGACCCAGCGCGTGGCCGAGCGGAACTTCGGTGTCCCCCGCGGCTACGCCTCCTTCGCCGTCCCCCTCGGCGCCACCACCAAGATGGACGGCTGTGCCGCGATCTACCCGGCCATCGCCGCGATGTTCGTGGCCCAGTTCTTCGGCATCAATCTGGCCTGGAGCGACTACCTGCTGATCATCCTGGTCTCCGTCCTGGGCTCCGCGGCCACCGCGGGCACCACCGGCGGCGTTGTGATGCTCACGCTCACCCTCTCCACGCTGGGACTGCCGCTGGCCGGCGTCGGGCTCCTGCTCGCCGTGGACCCGATCGTGGACATGGGCCGCACCGGCGTCAACGTGGTGGGCCAGGCGCTGGTTCCCGCACTGGTGTCCAAGCAGGAGGGCATCCTGGATGAGGACAAGTACAACGCGTCCCGCACCGGCGGCAACCTGCTCGCCGATGATGAGGCTCCGCTTGAGACCAATGACGACGGCGGCGCCGGCACCGGTGCGGAACGCGAGAGCGAGTCGTCCCGCGCCTGAGCGTGCCCCGAAGTCGCTATCGGCCAGACGTCTGCGGCCGTTAGTGTGGATCCCATGAGTCCGCAGAGAACCACGTCTGACCAGAGCTGATGCCGTCCCACAGTCCCCGGGGCGGCGGTTCACTCCGACGGGCCATCGCCCGATGGCAGACGTGGTGGGTCCGGCTCTTCATCGTGATGGTGCTGGTGATGTCCGTGGCGCCGGTCCCCCGCCTGTGGGCCGTGGTGTGCATGCTGGTTCCCCTGGTGCTGTTCTGCGTGCGCCCACCGGCGCAACGAGGGGATCCCGTCGACATGCATGTGCCAGTGCGCGGCCGGTGGATCGCCTGCAACAGTCCCGGATCACGGGTCCCCAGCCACGGGGTACGCGCCCACGGCCAGATGTACGCCGTGGACCTCCTCCTGGACGCCGCGGACGAGGCCACAGACGACTCCACGGACACAGCCCCCTCCCCGGGTTGGTCCCTCCGTGGGCGCGAACCCGAGGGCTACCCGAGCTACGGGGCGCCGGTCTTCGCCATGGCCTCCGGGACAGTGGTCCACGTGACTGATCACCTGCGGGACCATCGGGCCCGCGATTCATGGCCCACCCTGATCTGGATGATGATTCTCGAGGGATTCCTCCGCGTCCTCGGTGGAGCTCGGAGCATCCTGGGCAATCGGGTGATCGTCCGGCACGACAACGGCACCTATGCGGCGTACGCGCATCTGCGGCACGGTTCGGCCGCTGTCCGCCCGGGCGGCCGTGTGGACGCCGGCCAACTGCTCGGACAGGTCGGCAACACCGGGAACACCTCCGAGCCGCACCTCCACGTCCAGCTCATGGACCGGTCCCGCCCGGAGAGCGCCGCAGGCATTCCGATGCACTGGTCGGGAGTGGAGATCGACGACCAGCGGCTCAGTCATCGCTGGGCCACCGGATACGCGAAGCCCAGCGCAGTGCCGGACTTCCCTGCCAATGGTCAGATCTTCGAGGCCACGGCCCCGCAGGAGCACCACGTGCGCTGACAACACAGAGGGGCCCCGGCATGCATCGCGCATGCCGGGGCCCCTCTGTGTTGGACCTCAGGTGGGACTCGAGGTTACTTCTCGTCCTCGTCATCCACCTTGTCCGCCACCAGGGTCTCGGTGGTCAGCACCAGCGCGGCGATGGACGCGGCGTTGAGCAGGGCGGAGCGGGTGACCTTGACCGGGTCGATGACACCGGCGGCCAGCAGGTCGCCGTACTCGCCGGTCTTGGCGTTGAAGCCGAAGTTCGGCTCCAGGTCCGCGACGCGCGAGGTGACGACGTAGCCGTCCTCGCCGGCGTTCTGGGCGATCCAGCGCAGCGGCTCGACCAGGGCCTTGCGGACGATGCCGACACCGGAGACGGCGTCGCCGGACAGGGCCTTGATGGCCTCGTCCTCGTCCAGGGCGGTCAGGGCGTTGATCAGCGCGGTACCGCCGCCGGCCACGATGCCCTCTTCGAGAGCCGCACGCGTGGAGGACACGGCGTCCTCGATGCGGTGCTTGGCTTCCTTCAGCTCGACCTCGGTGGCGGCGCCGACCTTGATGACGCCCACACCGCCGGCCAGCTTGGCCAGGCGCTCCTGCAGCTTCTCGCGGTCCCAGTCCGAATCGGTGTTCTCGATCTCGGAGCGGATCTGCGAGACGCGGCCGGCCACCTCATCGGCGGAGCCTGCGCCCTCGACGATGGTGGTGTTGTCCTTGGTGACGGTCACGCGACGGGCGGAGCCGAGCACCTCGAGGCCGACCTGGTCCAGCTTCATGCCGAGGTCCGGGGAGACGACCTGCGCACCGGTGAGGGTGGCGATGTCCTGCATCATGGCCTTGCGGCGGTCACCGAAGCCCGGGGCCTTGACGGCCACGACGTTCAGGGTGCCGCGGATCTTGTTGACCACCAGCGTGGACAGGGCCTCGCCCTCGACGTCCTCGGCGATGATGAACAGCGGCTTGTTGGCCTGGAGGACCTTCTCCAGCAGCGGCAGGAACTCCTGCACGTTGGAGATCTTGCCGGAGTTCAGCAGGATGTAGGGGTTCTCCAGGACGGCTTCCTGACGCTCGGCGTCGGTCACCATGTACGGGGACAGGTAGCCCTTGTCGAACTGCATGCCCTCGGTGATGACCAGCTCGGTGGAGGTGGTCGAGGACTCCTCGATGGTGATGACGCCGTCCGTGCCGACGGTGTCGAACGCGCGGGCCAGCAGCTCGCCGATCTCGTCCGACTGGGCGGAGATGGCGGCCACGGCGGCGACCTGGTTGCCGGAGACATCCACGGCGTTGGCGGCCAGGCGGGCGTCGATGGCCTGCACGGCGGTCTCGATGCCGCGCTTGATCTCGTTCGGGGCGGCACCGGCGGCCACCTGGCGCATGCCCTCGTTCACGAGGGCCTGGGCCAGCACGGTGGCGGTGGTGGTGCCGTCGCCGGCTACGTCGTTGGTCTTGGTGGCCACTTCCTTGGCCAGCTGGGCGCCCATGTTCTCGTACGGGTCGTCCAGCTCGATGTCACGGGCAATCGTCACGCCATCGTTGGTGATGGTCGGGGCGCCCCAGGACTTGTCCAGGACCACGTTGCGACCCTTGGGGCCGAGGGTGACCTTGACGGTGTCGGCCAACTTGTCGATGCCGGCCTGCAGTGCGCGGCGGGCCTCATCGTTGAAGGCAAGCTGCTTCGCCATGAACGAAGCTCCTTTCGTAAAGGAAATCTGCGAATTCCAATGAAAACTGCGGGGAAAAGCTCAAGGTGCGCGGCCGGCGTCGTGCGCTGGTTCAACGAGAACCACCACGAACGACGGCGGCGCGGGACGCCCGCAGGCCCGGCCGGCTCAGGTGCCTGGCCGGGCCTGGGCGCGTCCGCCGGACGCTCGGGTCCGGCGCAGAGTCACTTGGTGACGATGGCCAGCACGTCGCGGGCGGAGAGCACGAGGTACTCTTCGCCGCCGACCTTGACCTCGGTGCCGCCGTACTTGGAGTACAGGACCACGTCGCCCTCGGCCACGTCGACCGGGATGCGGTTGCCCTTGTCATCGATGCGGCCGGCGCCGACGGCCACGACCTGGCCCTCCTGCGGCTTCTCCTTGGCGGTGTCCGGGATCACCAGGCCGGAAGCGGTGGTCTGCTCGGCTTCCAACGGACGGACAACAATACGATCCTCAAGGGGCTTGATAGAGACAGACACGTCTGTACTCTCCTTCTTTTGGGTGGGCCACCCGAGCGTGCGGGCAGCCAGCGTCTATGGATGGTGTTGTGCGCCGGAGGCTGGCCAACCGTCGTCGCGGGTGCCGGATGGCAGGTCCTTCAGGCTTAGCACCCGGTGCCCCGGAGTGCCAGAAATGACTCTAGGCCGGGTTTAGCACTCGGTCAAGGTGAGTGCCAGAGGGTGACGTTCAAAGCTCAGGCGCTCCGGCGGGCCCGGAAGATCCCGACGGCGGCCACGCACAGTCCCGCGAAGGCCGCACCGAGCGCGATCAGCGGCCCGGTCAGGGGAACCCAGACGACATCCCTGCGGATGGAGTCTGCCGCCTCGGAGTCGGAGAGCATGTCCCCGCCGCCGAGGGTGAAGGTCCCGGCCACGAACACCTGGGCGATCACCGTGATGATGAGCAGGAGTGCCGCCACCACCCCGACGCCCATCGAGACGTAGAGCAGGCCCTTGCACCAGAGCGGGGCGGAGGCGGCCTGCTGGGAAGCACGCGAGGTGCGGCCGACATCCCGCCGAGGGGCACCCGAGGTGAGGGGCGAAGCGTCCGCGGCGCCGGCGTCGAAGTCGGTGCCGGGATCAGGCTGGTCGTCCTCGAATCGGCCGAAGAAGTCAAAGCCGGTCTCGCCGTCCCCGCCCCGGTCCGGATCCAGGTGGCCCCGATGGCGCGTGGATGCGGGCAACGGCGAGCGCGGAGCGGGACGGTCAGGCATGGTTCCAGCCTACCGGTGTGCCCACTGCTGCGTAGGGACATGTGGACCGCCGGCCGGGGCACTGGGAGGCTCTGGCCGGCGGGGCACTGGGAGGCTCTGGCCGGCGGGGTCCCGGGGTGGGCGCAGAGGCGCTGGTGGGATCGCGGAGCAGGGCCTGCCGGTACCGTGGATCCGTGGCTTCCTCCTCGCATGACTCTCACTCCACCCACTCCGCTCCGGGCGGTCCGGCTCGCGCCTCCGCAACGGACTCCACGCAGGACGACACGGTGCTGATGCCCGTGCTGACCCCAGAGGGATGGTCGTTGCTGAACTCGCTGGACGGGTACCGGGAGTCAGAGGCCCTGGCACTGTCGACTCGCCTGCGGGGCGAGGGGCATGCACCGGAGCTGGTGGCGGCCGTGCTGACCCAGCTGAAGTTCCGCTCGAAGGCCGCGGCCAAGTTCGGGCCGTTCGCCGGGCACATGGTCTTCACGCGGGCCGGTCTGGAGCAGGCCACGCGGATGAGCGTGGCCGCCTTGCATGCCGGTCGTTTCGCTGCCGCCGGAGTGGGGTCTGTGGCCGACCTGGGCTGTGGGATCGGCGCCGATGCCATGGCCCTGGCCGCACTCGACCTGGAGGTCACCGCTGTGGAGCGGGACGAGACCGTGGCCGCCGCCGCGACCATCAACCTCATGCCGTTCCCGAATGCGTCCGTGGTCTGCGCCGACGCCGAGGAGTGGCTGGCGGCGCTGGACGGAGCCAGTGGGGACGGTGCGGCCGCCACTAGCGCACGGCCCGGGGGGTTCTGGCTCGACCCGGCCCGGCGCGTGGTGTCCTCGTCCGGCTCCTCCCGGGTCTTCGACCCCGAGGCTTTCTCCCCTCCCCTGTCCTTCGTGGAACGGCTGGCCGATACCGGTGCGCCCGTGGGCGTGAAGCTCGGGCCGGCCTTGCCGCACGACTCCGTGCCGGCGGATTGCGAGGCACAGTGGGTGTCCGTGGACGGGTCCCTGACCGAGGCCGTGCTGTGGTTCAACGCGCTGGCCCGCCCGGGGGTCCGCCGGTCGGCGTTGGTCTTGGGTGGCGGCTCTGTGGCGACCGGCGGTGATCGCGCGTCGGGAGCGGGGGGCGCGGGGCCGGCGTCGAGCGCTGAGGGTGTGCCGGCCGCGGGGGGCGCGGGGCCGGCGTCGAGCGCTGAGGGTGGCAGGTCTCCGGCTGAACTGTCCTCCGCCGCAGACTTCGGCGACTCCCCCGCAGTGCCCGTGGCCGGGCTCGAGGGACTGACGGACTACCTCTACGAGCCCGATCCGGCTGTGATCCGCGCCGGACTCGTCGCGGACCTGATCGACCGGGAGTTCACCGCCGTGGGCGGGCGGTTGCTGGACGAGCACATCGCGTACTTCTGCGCGGATGATGCCGTGGACACTCCCTTCGCGACGGGTTACCGGGTCCTGGAGGTCATGCCGTACAAGGTCAAGGGCCTGCGGCGCTGGGTCAAGGAGACCGGCGTGACGCGGCTGGACATCAAGAAGCGCGGCGTGGATGTCACGCCCGAGGAGCTTCGCCGCCTGCTCATGTCCGGCCAGGGCAAAGGGAGCAAGGGCGGTAAGGGCGCTGGCCAGGGCAAGGGCGGCAAGGGCGCTGGCCGCCACGCGACCCTGGTGCTGACGCGCATCGGCGAGGAGCGGGTGGCCGTCGAGGTCGAACCCCTGCCCCGTTGAACCCCACCATTGATCCCCTCCCCACCGCTGCCCCAACCGTTGCCCCCAACCGTTGAGTCTGGAGGGATTCACCGAAATCGCGCCCTGGAGGTGATTCCCTCCAGACTCAAGCGGACGATCACAGGCCGTCAGGCCGGGCCACCGCCCCCGCGGACCGAATCTCAGACGATGCCGAGCGCCTGACGGACCTCGCCGAGGAAGGCCTGCCACTGGTGGGACTCCAGGTCACGGCTGGTCAGCCTCAGCACGACCCACCCATCCTGATGCATGGTCCGGTCCCTTCCGATGTCCCGGTGCCATTGGTCCTTGTCGGCGCGGTGGTGGTCGCCCTCGTACTGGATACAGACCTTGAGATCCATCCAGGCCAGGTCCGGCTGGATCGTCTTCCCCGTGGACATTCGCAGGACGGGGTTGATGGCCGGTTCCGGCAGGCCCGCCTCCAGCAGCCGCATCCTGACGAGGCTCTCCGGCCGTGAATCATGATGGGCGCGCAGGAGCTCTACGGCCTCACGGCACCGCACGATCCCCTTGACCTTGGGCCGGACCGCGATGGTCGCCTTGATTTCCTCCACGCTGCTCAGCGGATGAAGACCGGGCTCCCGTTGACCGGCGGGGCCGTTGCTCCGCTGCAACAGGCTGTCCCCGGCTGCCACAAGATCCTCGAATGACATCCTGGTGCCGGCAAGGTCGATCCACGTCCACGCCGGCGAGGTCACCCGCACCCCCACACGTTCGAGGATCTTCGCATGGGGTGGAAGCTGGTGGCCTTTGATCCCCTGACGCCAGGGCGGCCCGCCGTCCGTACGCCGCTTCGACAGATGGACCGGCGAGAATCCCGTGTTGCTCCAGGGCATCCACATCCCCCAGAGTGCGGCCGCCGTCTCGTGGGAGAACACCCCCTCAGGGTGGATGCCCTGGAGCAGTTTCAGGTAATGCGGCGAATCGGCCGGAGAGCCGGCGTGGCGCCAGATCGACTGGCTGACGGAGAGAACCCCAGGAGTGTGGAGGGCACGCCAGGGTAGAGACTGATCCTGGAGGATCCGGGACGAGAAATACGGTCCGGTCAACGCCGCGTGGAGCGGGTTCTGTGGTTCGGGCATGCCCCAAGGGTCGAACAGACCGCGGTGCTCAGGCCGCTATCCCACCGCCGTATGTGGACAGAACCGTCCGATCAGGGACCTGTGGAGTGATCCGGCGACACCGAGCCCGCCGCCACCCCGCGTTGAGTCTGGAGGGATTCACGGAAAACGGCCACATTCCGGTGAATCCCTCCAGACTCAACATCAGAGGGAGGTCAGTAGTAGACGGCCAGGCGGCTCTCGGGCCCCTCGATCACGCGAACCGGCGTGGAGAACACCCGCGTCAGCACCTCGTCAGTGATGATCTCTGAGGGCGTGCCGAACTCGGTGACCTTGCCGTCGTTCATGGCGAGGATCCAGTCGGCATAACGGGAGGCGAAGTTGATGTCATGCAGCACGATCACCACGGTGCGCCCGAGCTCGTCAGCAGCACGGCGCAGCTGCTTCATCATCTGGACGGAGTGCTGCATGTCCAGGTTGTTCAGCGGCTCGTCCAGCAGCACGTAGTCGGTGTTCTGCGCCAGGACCATGGCCACGTAGGCGCGTTGGCGCTGGCCGCCGGAGAGCTGGTCCAGGTAGCGGTTCTCCAGCTTGTCCAGGCTGAGGAAGTCGATGGCCTCGGAGATGTACTTCTCGTCCTCCGCCGTCAGCCGGCCCTTGGAATAGGGGAACCGCCCGAAGCCCACCAGCTGCCGCACGGTCAGCCGGGTCACGAAGTGGTTCTCCTGGCGCAGGATGGACAGGATCTTGGCCACTGCCTTGGACGGGGCGTTGACGATGTCCTGCCCCGCCACCTGGATCTGCCCGGCGTCCACCTTGAGCAGCCGCCCGATCATGGTGAGGATGGTGGACTTGCCGGCACCGTTGGGCCCTACGAGGGCGGTGATCCCGCCCCGGGGCAGTTCCACGCTGACGGGCCCGATCTGGGTCTCGTCGCCGTAGCTCTTCTGAACGCCGTCGAGTGTGATCACAGTCGGCCCTTTCGCATGATGACAATGAGGAACACGAGGCCGCCGACCAGCTCGATGATGATGGTCACGGCACCTTCCGCGTAGAAGATGTTCCGGAGGACGAAGTAGGCCACGGACAGGATCGTGTAGCCGATCAGCACGGCCACGGGCAGGATGAGCCGGTGGTCGTAGGTGTCCGTGAACTGGTAGGCCAGCGTCGCCACGAGGAAGCCGAGGAACGTCATCGGGCCCACGAGGGAGGTGGTCATGGCCATGAGGATGGCCACCAGGGTCAGCACGATCATGGTCTCGCGCTTGTGATTCAGCCCCAGGTTGTTGGTGGCGTCCTGCCCCAGGGACATCACGTTCAGCCGCCGCGCCCGGATGAACAGCACGGACGCGCACACCACCACGATCGGGATGGCGTACGGCAGGTACTCGGTCTGAGCGTTGGAGATGTTGCCGAACAGCCGGGCGGTCAGCACGTCGAACTCATTGGGGTCCAGCACGCGCTGCATGAACGTGGACAGCGCGCCCAGCCCACCGCCGAGCACCACGCCCACCAGCAGCATGATGTGCATGTTGCCGAAGCGCCCGGACAGCAGCCACGAGTACAGCAGCACGGCGAAGACCACCATGAGACCGGCCTGCAGGAAGAACTGCGGCAGCCCGACCACCATGGTCACACCGGCCACGCCGAAGAAGAACACGGCAGCGGTCTGCACCAGCGTGTACAGGGACTCGAAACCCATGATCGAGGGGGTGATGATGCGGTTGTTCGTCGCGGTCTGGAAGCTCACCGTCGCCACGGCCTGGCACACCGCGACCACCAGCATCACCACGATCGACTCCACGCGCATGTTCGCGATGATCCAGAATCCCTCGGATCCGGGCGGCATGGGGTTGTCCCAGGCGAGGTTTCCGTAGGTCGCCAGCGCCGCGAGCACCAGCAGCCCGCCCACCAGCCACAGGTAGCGACGGCGGTGCTTGGGCTCCCCGAACGGCCCGGACTGGCGCCGGGGCCGGCTTCGCTGCGCCGAACCCTGGAGCACGACGCCGGCCGGCGCCTCGGCCGGCGCGGGACCCTGCGCTTCGGCCGGGTCAGTCACCGAACCGGTGGCCGGTGCGGTCAGGACCCGACCGTCGGAGAAGGTGTTCTCAGACATGCTTGCGCCTCCTGACGAGCAGACCGATGAAGACGACGGCGCCCACCACCCCGAGGATCAGGGAGACGGGGACCTCGAAGGGCATGATGACCACACGGCCGATGATGTCGCACACCATGACCACCCAGATGCCCACGAGGCAGACCCAGGGCAGGTTGGTACGCAGGTTGTCCCCGCGGAACATGGAGACCACGTTGGGCACGATCAGCCCGAGGAAGGGCAGGGCACCGATCACCACGGTGACCACGCCGGTGACGATCGCGATCATGGAGACGCCGGTCAGCAGCACCATGTTGTAGTTCAGGCCGACGTTGGTGGCGATGTCCTTGCCGAGGCCGGCCACGGTGAACCGGTCGGCCAGCAGGAAGATGAGGATGCCGACGGCCAGCACGATGAAGAGCAGCTCATACCGGCCGCGCACCACCCCGGTGAAGGAGCCGGCGAACCAGATGCCCAGCTGCTGGAGCATGTCCGTCTGCAGGGCGAGGTAGGTGGAGACGGCCCCGACCACGGCGCCGAGCATGATGCCGATGATGGGCACGATCAGCGAGGACTTCAGCGTCACCCGCTGCAGGAAGAGGAAGAAGACCATGGTGCCGACGAAGGCGAAGAGAATCGAGCCGAGCATGCGGTCGAAGATCGTGGCACTGGGAACCACCAGCATGGTCACGAGCAACCCCAGGCCGGCCCACTCGGTGGTGCCCGTGGTGGTCGGCTCCACGAAGCGGTTCTGGGTCATCAGCTGCATGACGAGCCCGGACATGGCCATGGCCGCGCCGGCGAGCACCAGGGCGATGGTCCGTGGGACGCGGGTGATGAAGAACATCTCCCAGCCGCCCTCGGCGGTGGCGATGTCGTAGACGCCCACGAACAGCGAGGCCACGATCAGGCCCAGGGTCAGGACCACCCCGATGAGCAGCGGGCCCGCGGTGCGCCACGGACGCCGACCGACTCCGCCAGCCTCCGGATACCGGCCGGTTCCGCCAGCCTCCGGGGGCAGTCCGTCAGGACCCCCCGGGTGGACGGTCTGGTAGTCGGCTCCCAGCGGGGCCGTCTGGGCCTCCGGGTTCCGGTGTTCGTATGGTGCTGTCACTGGTGTCCCTATTGGGGTCAGCCGGAGGTGGCGTTCCCTCGTCCTGCCGCGGCGGTCGGATGACCCCGCGGCATTTCACGGCTCAGCCCGGATGCGTCGGGCGGGCGGTTGAGCCCGCCTGTCACATCCGGGCCGAATGGTGTTGATCCCCATGCTGACGTGGCCGCTTCCGTGCCACGCCCGGAAGGATCAGGCGCCGAAGGCCTCGGCGAGCTCGGTGAGGAAGGTGGTGTAGTTCTGGATGTCCTCGTGCACGTAGAAGTCCTCCGGCAGGTAGACGATGTTGCCTTCCTGGACGGCGGTGACGTTCTGCAGTGCCTCGGAGCCCTCGATCAGCTCGGCGGCCGGCTGGTAGCCCTCTTCCTCGGAGGAGGAGGTGGCGGCGTCGCGGTCCATGACCAGGAGCCAGTCCGGGTTGGCCTCGGCGATGGCCTCCACGGAGATGTCATCACCCTGGTGGTTCGTGGAGCCCTCGCGCTCCAGCGCCGGGGTCAGTCCGAGCATGTCGAACACCGGGCCGATGGCGCGGCCGGTGGACGGGGCAGCGTAGGAGAGGTCGCCGCCGGTGGCGATGAGCCCGACGACGGTCTGCTCGGCATCGTAGGCGCCCTTGGCCTCTTCGATGGCCGCGTCGAAGTCGGCGACCAGGGCCTCGGCCTCGGCCTGCTTGGCGAAAATGTCACCCAGCAGGGTGGTCTGGCGGCGCAGCTCGCTCTCCAGCGGCTCACCCTCCACCACGTTGGTGTCGAGGAAGGCGGCGTCACCGATTAGCGGCTTGATCTTGTCGGTCTGACCGGAGAAGCGCTGGCCGTTCAGGACCAGGTCCGGCTCGGCCTCGACGAAGCCCTCCATGTTGGGCTCGCGGTGACTGCCCAGATCGATGATCGAGTCGTCGGACGGGTAGTCCACGGTGCCCTCGTTCATCAGGCCCAGCGGGGCGGCGGACAGTTCCACGCCCCAGTCCTCGAGGGTGCGGAAGATGCGGTTGTCCGTGGCGATGATCGAATCGGCGGACTCGATGGTGACCTGGTTGCCGGCCATGTCCTCGATCTCCAGCGGGAAGGACTGTGCTTCAGCGCTGGCGCCGGCCGAGCTCGAGGCGCTCGATGAGGCGGAGGCCGAGCTGTCAGTGGTCTCGGCTTCAGAGCCGCCACCGCAGGCGGTCAGGGCGAGTGCGGCAGTGGTCACCAGGGCGGCCAGGCCGAGGCGTCGATTCGTGATCTGCATGCGAGTGGTACTCCTTGGGACGTGCAATGCTGCGAGCGGAGGCGTGGCGGGGACGTCCTCGTCTCCGGCCTCCTGCATTTGGTAAGCCTAACCTTAGGTGATTAGGTCACGCACTTCGTCGCTTATTGCGGCTACATGTCGGGATGTGATGCAGATCTCACTCAGCACCCGGTCCCGGCGGGCCAGTCCCCCACCTCGACGGGCAACCCCCCGGGTGCCTCGGCCTTGCCGGTCAGGACGGCCACCAAGGCTTCGAAAGCGCCGGGAGTGCGGCCGTACAGCGCGACCTTCGCGCCGCCGTCGGGCACCGAGGACCGCGGCAGGCCGAACGGCGCGTCCAGGGCGACCACCACGTCACCCTGCCCGGCCCCGCGAGCGCTGCCGACGAGGGCCACCACGGGGCCGGCGCCCACCGTGAGGCCGGCGGCCTCAGCGGCCTCGGCCAGCCGGGCACGGTCGATCTCGTTGCCGCCTGTGATCTGCAGGGAGTCCTCCACCAGCGGCGCACCGCAGACGCCGTCCACCACGGTGATGGCCGCCGCGGACAGCTCCCGGGAGACCTGCTCCGGCTCGGCCCCTGTCCCGTTCCCTGTCCCGTTCTCTGTCCCGTTCTCCGTCCCATTCGTGTTCCCGACGCCGGCCCGCTCCTTCTCCTCGTCCGTCGCCTCCGCGAGTTCCTGGGCCAGGTGATCCCGCCACATCAGCATGGTCACCACCCGCTCGGCGGCCTCGTCCAAACGCTCGGCCGGGACCTCGCCGGCCTCCACCGCCTCGACCAAGGCGTCCCGGGCCCCCGGCAGATCAGAGGGCATCAACAGCAGATCGGCGCCGGCCTCCAGCGCCCGGACCGGGGCCTCGTTCGCGCCGTAGCGCTCCACGAGGGCGCCCATGTTCAGGGCGTCCGTCACCACGACGCCGTCATACGGCTCGGCATCCGACCGCGTGCCGGCCACCGCACCATCCGCAGCGTCCTCCGCCGCGTCATCCGCCGCGCCGCCCGAGGCACCATCCGCCGCAGAATCAGGTGCCGCGAGTCCGCGCAGGGCCTCATAGGCGGGCGCGGACACCGAGGACGGAACGTCCGGCTCCAGCTCGGGAACGATGACGTGCCCCATCATCACCATCGGGGTGTACTGGTCACCGCCCAGCAACTCTCGGAACGGCAACCAGTCACGGGCCTCCAGGTCCGCCACGGAGGCGTCCTGCACGGGGGCGGTCACGTGGGAGTCGTCCGTGACGGACCCGTGGCCCGGGAAGTGCTTCGGCGCGGGCAGCACCCCGGCGTGCAGCAACCCGGCGGTGGCCGCGGTGCCGAGGACGGACACGGTCTCCGGGTCGGAGGAGAACGACCGGGCCCCGATGGCCGGATCGCCCGCGCCGATCGTCACGTCCACGCTCGGCGCGAAGTCCAGGGTGAAACCGAGCTCCGCGAGCTGGGCTCCCATCAAAGCGTGGCCGTTGGTGGCGAGGTGGGCGGCCGTGTCCACGTTCTGCCCTGCGGCCGCGGCGCCGTAGCTCATCGGCGTCGGCCACTCCACCAACGGCTCCTTGACCCGGGCCACGAGTCCGCCCTCCTGGTCCACGCTGATGATCCCGGCCCAGTCCCGTCCGGCTGAAAGAGCCTCCTGGGTCTCGGCCAGTCGCGTCTGCAGGGCCTCCACATCATGGGTGCCGTCCGCGGCCACCGGGACGGCGTCTCCCATGACGATGATCCCGCCCAGGTTCAACTCCTCGATCGAGGCCGGGTCGGTCCCGGCCGCCCCGAGCTGTCCGACCAGGACCTGCCCGGCCTTCTCGGCGGTGTCCATTCCGGCGACGGCGTCTGCCGCGTTCTCCTCCAGGTCCGCCGAGGGGCCGTCCAGCGCCAGCTCCAGGGCGCTCGGTTCCGGTTCACTCGCTCCCCCGGTGCCCCCGGTGCCGTCCGTCCCGGAGCCGGGGGCCGGCGTCGTGCCCTCTCCGTTGCCGTCCGGCCCGGTGGGTGTGGTGCAGGAGGTGAGCGCCAGGGCGGCGGCCAGGACAGCGGTCAGGACAGCCGTGGGGGCAACAGCGGACGGGCGCGGGCGGGATGAGGTCTTCACCTGACCATCGTAGGGATCCCCGCCTGGCCCTCCACCCACCCCTCCACCCACCCCTCCCCCATCCCTCCCCCATCCCTTGCGCGTCCCACTGGCCGTGAGAACCCGGTCTGAAGTTCTAGGATGAGCCCATGAACCTTCCCTTCGCACGGTCCGAACAGTCCACCCTGGGCCTCGAATGGGAGCTGGCGCTGGTGGACGCCACGGATGCCACGCTGAAGCCGGTCGCGGACCAGGTGTTGGCCGGAGTCGCGGACCAGGCGGAGCTGCGCCTCGGGCAGGAGCATCCGCACGTCAAGCCGGAGCTGCTGCTGAACACGGTGGAGCTCGTGACGGACGTGTGCCACTCGGTGTCCGAGGGGATCGGCCAGCTGCGGGAGTCCGCGCGGGCCGTGCAGGCTGTCACGGACCCGATGGGCGTGGAGCTGTATTGCCAGGGCTCCCACCCGTTCGCGGAGCCGACCCTGGAGCAGGTCACCCCGGCGGACCGCTACGGCAAGATGATCGACCGGACGCAGTGGTGGGGCCGCCAGATGCTGATCTACGGGGTGCACGTGCACGTGGGGCTGGACGACGTGCGCAAGGCCATGCCGGTGGTGGACGGGCTGGTCAACTACGTGCCACATTTCCTGGCGCTGTCCGCCTCCAGCCCCTTCTGGGCGGGCGTGGACACCGGCTACCAGTCCCAGCGGACCCTGATGTTCCAGCAGCTGCCGACCGCCGGGCTGCCCTTCCAGTTCCGTGAGTGGTCCGGCTTCGAGCAGTGCGTGGCGGACCTGACCAAGACCGGCGTGATCGACGACGTCACCGAGTGCCGCTGGGATGTGCGCGCTGTGCCGCGGTTGGGCACCGTGGAGATGCGCGTGTGTGACGGCGTGGCCACCCTCGAGGAGCTCGCCGCCATCGCCGCCCTGACCCAGTGCCTGGTGCAGGACTTCTCCGACACCCTGGAGGCCGGTGGCACCATCCCGACCATGCCGCCGTGGCACGTGCAGGAGAACAAGTGGAGGGCCGCCCGCTACGGCCAGGACGCCATCATCATCCTGGACGCGGCCGGCGAGGAGACCCTGGTGTCCGAGCACCTGCGGGGCGAGCTCGCGCGACTGGCTCCGGTGGCCGAGCGCCTCGGCTGCTCGGCCGAGCTGGCCGGAGTGGAGGACCTCCTCGCCGGCGGCGGTGCCGCGGCGCACCAGCGGCGGGTGGCCGCGGCGGTGCAGGCGGAGGGTACCGCCGATGGTGCCGCGGGAGCGCCGGGTGCCGGGCCGGCGTCGGGCACGGGCCTGGTGCGCGACGCCGACGCTCCCCTGCGCGCGGTCGTTGCCGATGCGGTGGCCCGGACGCGGGTGTCGATCGGGGGTTAGCGGCGTCAGCGGCGCGCGGGGGCCGTGAAGGGTGCCAGCCGCTCCAATAACGTGATCAGCAGACCCGAGGTCTGTGCCGGGACCAGCTTCACCAGGTCGCCAGGGTGGTCAGGGTAGTCGGGCTGTCGGAGACGGCCGCGGGATCCGCCGTCGGGATCGCCATCAGAGCCGCCATCGCCAGCACCATGCGACCGCGTCAGAACGTGGTTTCCCCAGCGCGCGGCGTTGAGGCCCATGAGGACCTCGCCCCCGGCCGTGGACTCGGTAAGGTCAGCGCCGCCACTCTCCAGTGTCCACAGCAACCAGGGCGCGCTCCAGAGATCCTGCCAGCGCGGATCAGCGGCCAGCTCCGCCGGGAGCGGCAGGTCCGGGTCCAGGGTCCGCCGGAGCAGCAACTCCCGGGACACCGTGTCCACGCCGAGACGGCGGGAGTCCGACGGTCCGAGCGCCGCGGCGCGGATCACCAGCTCGGCGGAGCGTTCGGCGGGATACAACCCGAGCAGCACCTCGTCCGGCTCGCCCGGCACGGGCAGGGCGTGAGCCACGGCGGCCACCAGCCCACGGCTCCGGTGCAGCTCCAGCGCCCGATGGCGGCCATGGCGGCTGTGAATGGTCAGCGTGGACACCTGCTCGGCCTCCTGAAGGACCGCGGCGGCGACGGCGGCGCGGTCCGTCAGCCTGCGGGTGGCGGCACTGGCCAGGCCTGCCTCCACCACGGGCCGTGCTCGATCGTCCAGGAGTTGGCCCCACGGTTCTCCGGGTGGGTGCTGCGACAGGAAGGCCAGCGCGTCCGGGGCCAGATCGAGCATGGAGGCCCCGGCCCAGGCCCCGGCGGTGCTGAACCGCTGCCGCGAACCGGGACGGCCGGCGTCGTGCGCGGATTCGTCCGCCGCCCCGGCGGAGCTTTCGTCCGCCGCCACGCGTCCCACGCGGACCACGGACTGCGGCGAGGGATGCCCCTCGGCCAGGGCGGAGGCCCACTCGCCCGGAATGGCCCCGGCCATCGAGTCGAACATCATCTCCAGCAGGGCCAGGTCAGCCACGGCGCAGACAGCGGTGGCGTCCAGGTCCGGGGCATCACGCAGGGGGTCGAACCCCTCCGGCTGCCCCGCGTTGGCGGACCACAGCAGCCAGCGGGTCTCCACGGTGGGCCGGCCCGCCAGGGAGGGCACCAGACGCAGGAACCTCAGGCCGAACCAGTCGCCACCGGACCAGCGGTCCATGCCCACGGGCACACCGCGGGCCGGATCCGGTCCTCCGCGAGAACCGAACCGGGGCGATTCCGGGGCGGAATCGGTGCGCGGATCGTGCACCGCGGACCCCTCGGGGAGGTCGGCGTTGGTGTTCCAGCGCCGGACGGTGAACACCGGGGTGGTCCGGTCCGGTCCCGGCAACGGCATCATCAGCGCGTCGGCACCGGGCAGGAACGCCGGAGACCAGCCGGTGGGAACGGGCAGGGAGGGGGTCAGCGCGGACGCGGCGGTGCTCACCTCAATCCACCTCGAACTCGCCGGTGGCCGGGTTGTACCGGTCCTGCATCTCGTCCAGGTCCCAGGACTCGTCTCCGGCCTCGTTCACGATGAACTCCGTAAGCCCCGTGGCCACATAGGTCACCGCGATGCCCAGCACGGTGCCCCCGGGGCCCAGCACCGCGGTCAGCACGGCAGACCCGGCGCCCGTGGCGATCTGCACCCCGTCCACGATCATGGACTCCGTGGCGTACTTCTGCACGATGTCCCGGTACTCGGACTCGGAGAGCAGCGGGGCGGCGGTGGAGAGGGTCCGCCCATAGCGGTTGACGTTCACGCCGGTGCCGATCAGTTGCACGATCGCCGTGGCCCAGCCGCCGATCACGCCCTTGCCCAGCGTGGAGTCGGTGAGCTTGCCGAGCGAGTTCAGGCCGAACCTGGAGGCCATCTCCGCCACGGTCTGGGTGGTCTCGCCGTCGAAGGACAGGTCGACCTGCCGCCACTCCGTGTTCTCGTTCATGACCGCCAGGATGGCCGCATTGAGGTTCGGGTCCATGGGCGAACCGGTGCGGACCAGCTCACCGTTGGGACCGTAGGACCAGCGCACGCCGTTGGCGTCCACATAGTCGAAGGGAAGGTCGTCGTACTGGGCGAAGACCCCTTTGGCGATCGCCAGCAATTCCTCGTCGGAGAGGTCGGCGTCTCCGAAGATGTGGCTGGCCTCCAGCGCCTCGGCCAGCTCCTCCGGCGTCTCATACTGGGTCAGGGACTCCGGGCGGTGGGAGAAGTTCATCTCCCCCAGCGCGTCCATGTCGATGCCGTCGATCGTGCTCGCCAGATCACGCCGGGCCGCATTGAGGTGGTCGATGACCCAGACGGGGCCATTGGCCTCCCTTCCGTCCCGTTCGCCGCGCATCTCGTTGAACTTCTCCGCATAGCTCATGCCGTACTCAGCCATGAACTCGTCCTCGTCCATGCGCGAGTGGTCGGCCTCGACCGTGCGGTACGTCTCCATCCAGCCCTCGGCCCAGGAGTCGTAGTCCACCTTCATGTCGTCAAAGTCCTGCACGGAGGCCTTGTACACCTGCACCGCGCCGGAGAACACTGCTCCGGCATTCTTGATGGCCTGCAGCTTCTCGGCCACGGGAGTCATGGCCGCGAAGACCGCGTCCTGGTCAGCGCCACCGTAGACCTCCCGGAAATCGTTCCACTTGGTGACGGCCTGCATCAGGTGGGTGAAGGTCTCGTGGCAGTTCTCTGCCAGGTTGTCCGCGGCGCTGACCGCCATGGAGACGTTGCCGGTATCGATGGCCCAGGAACACACGCCGTCCCAGTACCGAGAGGTGTGGTTCTCCTGGGAGACGTCAGTGATCCATTCCACGTCATCGAACTTGGTCATGGCTCAGCCCTGGCTTCCGTAGGCGGCTTCGTAGGGATTGGAGATGTACTGCTGACCCCCGAGCGGGTCGTTCGGGTCCGGGTAGCTCGGCATCGGCGAGGGCTCCGGACTCGAGCCGCCCGACTGGTCCGGGGAGTCCGAGGGCGACGGGATGTCGCTGGTAGAGGTTCCGTCCCCGGAACGGTACTCCGGGAAGTCAGACGTGGCACCCGAGGCCTCGTAGGCCATGGCGGCATCCCCGGAGACGTAGTAGTTGACCGCTTCCTCCATGGCGTTGATGCAGTTGTTCAATTCCCTGAACAACCGCTCGTACGTGGGCTCGAGCTTGTCCTCCACGAAGGCGTAGTACGCCTGGTCCACCTTCTCGGCGTCGGACTTGGTGTTGGAGCTCTCCTGTGCGGCGTACGTGTGGCGGTCGACCATCATCAGGTCGTCATCGACCCACTGGAAGTCGTTGCCGGCGTCCACGATCTCCCGCAGCTCAGAGATGACACGCTGGCATCCGTGCACGTCGATCCAGTATTCGGTCACGGTCGTCTCCCTCGAGGCCAAGGGCCCTGCCGGCCCGCTCCGAGCAGACTATCGGTCTGATCCGGGCCTTGCGATGGGGACAACTCCCCATCCCTGGTCCATCACGGCACCAGTTGACGTCGGGAAACGCCGAAGAAATCGACAGTCACCGGTGCCGTGATCGGACTGGTCAGGCTGGAAGCGAGATGCTCTCCACCGGCTGGCCGGGATCCGCGGCGAAGTCCAGGCCGGACGGTGCCACGCCGTCCGCCACGAGCTGCGCGCCCAGGGCCGCGACCATGGCCCCGTTGTCCGTGCACAGTCTCACGGGCGGAACCGTCAGCCCGATCCCGGCGGCTTCGCACCGCTCTGCCAGCAGCGAGCGCAACCGGGAGTTGGCAGCCACGCCCCCGCCGAGCAGCAGGTGGGTGATGCCGTGCTCCGTGCAGGCGCGGACCGCCTTGGAGGTGATCACGTCCGCGACCGCCTCCTGGAAGGACGCGGCGATGTCCGCCGTCGGAATCTGGTCCTCCGGAATCCCGGCCGCCTCGAACTGCTCGACGCACCGGGCCACCGCGGTCTTCAATCCGGAGAAGGACCAGTTGTGGCGGTGCTGGCCGGGTTCCCCCGACGTGCCGACGAACTTCGGCGCGCTCAGCCCGCGCGGGAAGCGGAAGGCCTTCGGATCGCCCTGCTGGGCCAGCCGGTCGATCACGGGCCCGCCCGGGTAGCCAGCGCCCAGGAGCCGGGCGACCTTGTCATAGGCCTCGCCCGCGGCGTCGTCGATGGTGGAGCCGAGCAGCGTGACGTCCGTGGTGAGGCGGTTGACCTGCAGGATCTCCGTGTGCCCGCCGGAGACCAGCAGGGCACCGAGGCTCTCAGGCAGCGGCGCCGAGGGGCGGTCCGCGGACTCCTCGCCGCCCAGGTTCCCTTCCCCGAGCACGACGGCGGCCGGTCCGGTTCCGCTCTTGGCCACCCCGTCCAGCATGCCGACTCCGACATGGGCCACCAGGTGGTTGAGCCCGAAGAGCGGCTTGTCCGCGGCGAGCGCGAGGGCCTTCGCCCCGGCCACCCCGACCATGAGGGCACCGGCGAGACCGGGGCCGGAGGTCACGGCGATGGCATCGATCTCCTCCAGCGTGACGCCGGCGGTGTCCAGGGCCTGCTGCAGCGTGGGGATGTACTCCTCGAGGTGGGCCCGGGCCGCGATCTCGGGGATGACGCCACCGAAGCGGACGTGCTCCTCCATGGAGGAGGCCACCGCGTTGGCCAGCAACTCGGTCCCGCGCACGATGCCGAATCCGGTCTCATCACAGGAGGTCTCGATGCCCAGGACGAGAGGCGCGGAGCGGGTCATCGACGTTGACGGTTCAGCGACGGCGGCAGCAGTAGGCATGCCCGCCATTCTAAGACCGGGCCCGAAGCTCCGCCGGAACCATCGTCCGGCAGGATCACGGCCGCAATTAATGTAGCGACTCGCCGAAGAACCCTGACAGTTATTGCTCTCGTGATCGTTCTGTGGCGGGGCCGTTGACGGGGATGCGGACGGTGAAGGTGGAGCCCACGTCCTTTTCCGAGGACACGAGGAGCTCCCCGCCGTGGGCCCGCACGAAGCCCTGGGTGATGGCCAACCCCAAGCCGGTGCCAGGGATGGCCGCCTTGCGCACGTGCTCCGTCCGGTAGAAGTTCGTGAACAACTTCTCCCGTTCCGCCTCTGTCATCCCGAAACCGGTGTCCCGGACCGCAAGCTCGGCCCATTGCCTGGCACCGTCCACGCCGCCCACCTGGCGGAGAGCGACGGTGACGGAGCCGCCGTCGGGCGTGTACTTGATGGCATTGGACAGCAGGTTGTCCACCACCTGACCCATCTTGACCGGATCCGCCTGGGCATCCAGCCGCTCCGGGAGGTCCGCTTCAAGGGTCAGCCCGGCTTTCGCGGCCTGGACTGCCACGGACTCCACGCTGGTCTGCACCAACAGTGCCAGGTTGACCTGCTGCACCGTGACCTTGGAACTGTTCGCGGCGGAGTCCAGCAGGCTGGTCACGAGGCCCAGCAACCGCTCCGCGTTGCGCTGGGAGGTGGTCAGGAACTTCCGGACCACCGGGTCCAGGTCCTCCTCCAGCGCCACGTCCAGGTAGCCGATGATCGACGTCAGCGGCGTCCGGAACTCATGGGAGACCTCGGCCACAAACCGTTCCCGCGTCTGGATGGCGTCCATCAGATCCGTAACGTTCTGGAAGACCACCACGGTGCCGTCGAAGCGGTCCTCCTCGTCATACATGGCGGAGGCCGAGACGGAGAGGTGCTGCTGGGCGCCATCCGTGCCGATCGCGATGATGCGGCCACGGAATTCCTTGCCCTGCAGGGCTTGGGTGACGGGCCGCTCGTCCGGAGGGATGGGCGTGACACCGTCCGCCTCGAAGAGCAGCAACTCGTGCTCGGCGCCGTCGTCCCGGCCAGGCGGCAGGCCGATGAAGTGGGTGCGCCGCTGGGCTTGGTTCATCAGGACGTCATGGCCGTCTCCGTCCACCACGAGGATCCCGACGTCCGAGGTCTCCACCACGGCCTGCAGCAACCGGTTCTGGGTGGCGGCCCCGTCCAGGGCCGATCGCAACTCCAACCGCTGCTTGTCCATGCTGCGGGTCAGAATGCTGGCCGCCACCCCGAGCGCCAGCATGAGGAACGGCACCATGACCGGCCGGGTCAGACTCGATTCCATGAGGGCATCCGAGAACGGAGTCGTTGCGGACACATACGGCCACCAGTTGACGGCGGCGGTTCCGAGAAAGCCGAGGCTCAGAGCAAGTATGGGATAGAGACCTGACCACGCCAGCCAGAAGACGGGGAACGCTGTCAGAAGCACCATGCCGTCAAGCACGGAGCGCGCGGCAGTCCAGAGCGGAGCGATCGCGACGAAATCGAGCAGCGGGATGATCCAGTAGAACACGGCAGGCAGCCGGTGCCACGGAATGGTCCCCGCCAACAACGTCAGGAACATGATGCCGCCGAAGCCGATGGCCAGGAAGGTGGATTCCATGGCCACGCCGGGATCGATCGCCAAGACCGCGATGACCACGAGAACGGTGGAGATCGTCAGCGGCAATTGCGATAACAGGACGCGGCGCCTCAGCGAGAACTCGCCGAAGTGGCGGCGGCCCTCGGCCACCTCGGCCGAGGGCAGCGTCGTCGGGGTAGCGAGTGACACGGCAGGACTCCGTTCGTTGCGAGGCATGAAGCGCCTCTATGTACACGATATCCTTGGACCAAACAACGCTTTGGGGGGTGTTTCGCATGGATGATCGTCGTGTCGCCGTCGTCGTCGAGGATGACGATGACATCCGGGGGCTCATGGTGGCCCTCCTGGGCCAGTCGGGTTTCGAGGTGCATGAGGCCTCCAACGGGACCGACGGCGTGCGTGCCGTACGAGACTACGATCCCATCCTCGTGACCGTGGACCTGGGCCTGCCGGACTTCGACGGCTACGAGGTCACCCGTCAAGTGCGCCAGTTCACCGACGCCTACGTGGTGATGCTGACCGCCCGTGGCGAGGAGATCGACACCCTCCTGGGCCTGGATGCCGGTGCCGACGATTACCTCACCAAGCCGTTCCGCCCCCGCGTGCTGCGCGCCCGGATCGAGGCCATGCTGCGCCGCCCACGCGGAGGCAGCACCGCGGCTCCGGCCGTCCCGGCGCCGCCCACGAATGCGCCCGTCCGGGAGAACTCCGGCGGCGCGGTGCCGACCGCCTCCAACGAGAAACCAGTCCAGATCGATCGGCACCTGTCCCTGGACGGCCTGGAGCTGTACCCGACCGTGCACCAGGTGGTGGCCGAGGGCCGCGAGGTCCCCGTGACCCCCACGGAGTTCCTGTTGTTGGAAACGCTGATGCTCAGCGGCCGCGTGGTGAGGTCGAAGGCGGAGCTGTCCCGCGTCATCCGCGGGGATGCACCAGACAACGGAACCTTCGTCTCTCTGGCGGACGAGCGCACCGTGGAGGTACATCTCGGGAACCTGCGGCGCAAGCTGAAGGACGATCCGAAGACGCCGCGATGGGTGCAGACCGTGCGTGGAGTGGGCTACCGCATGGCGAGCAGCCCACAGGATGTCAGATAGCTCCCGCAACCTGCTGTACGAACAGCTGCAGCTGCCGGGCAGTCTCGGCGGCCAGACGGCGTAGCGTTTCCATGATCTCGGCCAGTCGTTCCCTAGCGGGCCAGTGGACGGGAGCCGGCGGACGCTGGGCGAAGTCCTCCTGGAGGCGGGCCGCCAACGTGGACAGGGCCTGGGCGCCTGCCATGGCCGAAGAGGTCTTCAGGCTGAGGACGGCGTCCATCCAGTCCCCGTGGTCCTGGGCTGAGAGGGCGCGCTGGAGGCGATCGACGCGCTGGTCCAGCATGGCCTCATAGCGGCGGATGAACCCGCACAGCATGTCTGTATCGCCTAGTTGTTCCCCCAACCGGCCCAGCGCATCAGTATCAAGTACTGGTGCAATGGTCATGGACTCATGATGCTCCCCCTTGCGCAGGACCACGCCGGGCTTTTCCCAAAGCTTTGCTCAAGACCCACGCCGGTCCCACTTCCCAAAGGAACCCTCAAGGTCGGCGCGGCGAATCTACGGGAAACCTTGTGGGGATCCGTCGTCAACCCGCAGGCCGGGCTTGAGGGCCGTGGCCTGAAATAGATCTCAGCAGGAAGCCGGGAGCGGCATCGACATCCCCGTCGACAAGTCTCCGAGAGCTCCTGCACCGTCTCAGTATCGACGCCGGCGCTGGCATCCCCGCCAGCCCCGGCCAAGATCGTTCTCAACAAGGGGTATTGACATGAAGAAGATGACCAAGGGTGCCATCGTGACCGGCTTAGGCGTGGCCCTCCTCCTCGGCGGCGGCGGCACCCTCGCCGTATGGAACGTCGAGCAGACCGCCAATGCCGGGACTATGGCCGCCGGCAGCATGGAACTGACCTCGAGCACGGGCGTCTGGACCTCCAACCTCTCCAACAACCCGATCCCGGACATCACCGAGTACCGCATCGTCCCGGGCGAGGAACTCACCTACACGCAGCAACTTGAGGTCGGGCTGGAGGGTGACCAACTGGAGGCCACCCTGTCCGTCGACACCTCCGGAGTCACCAATGGCTTCTCCAACAACCTGACCCTGGAGGACTTCATGGTGACGAAGGCCGGGGCCGCCGACGCTGCCATCACGGCCTACAACGGCTCGGCCGATGTGGAGAAGGGCACGTACACCGCCTCCGCCACCCTGGCCTTCAACGCCGACCACCAGGAGGACATGAACCAGGAGCTGGACCTCACCCAGGTCACCTATGTCCTGGATCAGAAGGCTCCGACGCCCGCCAACTGATCCCGTCCTTACCGTCCCGACCCCACGCAGCGGGTGACCATCCCCGGTCCACCCGTGGCCCGCCACCGCCGCCCTTCGTCCCCTGAGGAGATGACATGCGCATCAAGACCATGATGCGGACCGCTGGAGTCATCTCTCTGGCGGTGGTGGCGGGCCTGCTGGGGGTCGGGGGCACCTGGGCGCTCTGGAACGTGGCGGTACCGGCGGAGATGGGCACCGTCCAGGCCGCCGATTTCCGGGTCGAACTCAACGGCTCACCCATGACAGTCAACGGCATGGCCGCCACTGTGGCGTTGGAGAAACCGGGGACCGCCCTGACGCCGAAGACACCTGTGTACTCCATCATCACGGTCAAGAACGCCGCCAATGCCGGCGGCCGGTTCTCCATCCGTGCCACCATGGGCACACCGACCGCCCAGAGTTCTGATCCCATCTTGGCAGCGAATCTCAAGGGCCATGTCCTCACGGCCCAGATGCCTGGATCCACCACGTGCGCCGATGCCACCTACACGGCACAACCCGCCACCGCCACGATCGCCAAAGGCGCCACCGCCCGGTATTGCGTCAAGATGAGCCTGCCCGCAGACACCCCCGCCATGTTGACCCCGTCCACCGCCACCGTGACCATCCCGGTGACCGCCACCCAGATCCAGTAAGGAGCAGGACATGAGCACACCTCGCGATCAGCACCACTTCCGCGCTCCGATCTGGCTGCAGAGGATCGGCCAAGCAATCTCCTTCCTCATTCTGTGTGTTTCGGCGTTGGCGGCGGTGGTCCTGATCATCGTCCCGCTCGTCACCGGTTCCCAGACCTACTCCGTGCTGACCAGCTCGATGGCACCGAGCTACCCGCCGGGAACCTTCCTGGTGGTCAAGCCGACCGATTTTGATGCCCTGCATGGTGGCGATGTCATCACCTACCAGATGGAGTCCGGCCGTCCGGAGGTCATCACCCACCGCATCACTTCGCTGACCGCCAGCCAAGACGGTGAACGCATGCTCATCACCCAAGGGGACAACAACGACGTCGCCGATCCTGACCCCGTCATGGAGATCCAAGTCCGCGGCAAGCTGGTCTACGCAGTGCCCTACGTGGGTTTCCTGGCCAACGCACTCGGCCAGACCGACCGCAGCGGCATCATCACCATCTTGGCCGTCGCCCTGATCACCTATGGCCTGTATTCCATGGTCCGCGGCATCGCGAAAGAGCGGAGCGAGAAACGAGTCCAGGATATCGTCCCCACCGCATCAGACACTTTCCCCGCTGATACCGCCCGGGAGCAAGCATGGCCACGCCACTGACTCGCACTGTCTCCCGCCGCACCTGGCGCGCATCCGTCGCCGTCTTCCTCGTCGTGTTTCTTGGCGGGCTGGGCGTCTCCGGGGCTAGCGCCCTGTGGTCACAGCAGGCCTCCGCGAAGACCACCGTGGCTACCGGAACCTGGGTGAAGGAGGGCTGGTCCATGCCACTCAACGTGGATGCTCATCTTCAGGACTTCGACACCCTCCTAGTAGTGGCGGAATACGACTTCCGGTTCACCTGGAATCCGCGCCAGGCCGAGTACGCGCAGTTGCCACTTCGCTACGAGATTGCACTGACTCCGGTGCGCAATGGTCGTGTGATGACGAACGTGCCCTCATCTGTCAACGGTGATCAGCGCGACATCTCCGTGACGGTCCTCCGGCAAGGATTGAAGGCGGAGTTCAAGCTGACCATCACCCCGGTTCTCGATGGCGTCCGCGGCACGCCGACGACGAAGACGCTCGAGGTCCTCCCCTTCGGTGACTACCGGTTCTCCAGCTAACCCGGTGGTGCTCACGTCTCGGGGCACCCTGCCGGCATGGCGGCCACGTCAAGCAGGCAGACAGGCCCCACTGAGCCTCGCCCCAAGTGCAGCCGGACACCGGCATCGCCCGCGGCGTCCAGCACTCCTAGTCGCAGTGCAGACACGTCGTACTGTCCCTCGGGCAGGTCGGCCCATTCCGGTGGCCCGTCCGTGGACCCGGTGAAGGGCCGGTTCTGGTTGTTGACCGTCAGGGAGATGAGGCCGTCGACGTAGAGCCCGGTGTAGACGCCAGAGACAGCCGTGACGATGGGCTGGGCCAGATCCGTGACGGTGGAACCGAGGATACCCAGCGGTCCAAGGACGTCATCCACCACCGTCCCCACCAGAAGTCCCAGGCCGTTGGTGAGGCTGCCGACCAGGCCGTTGAGAAGGCCGATGAGGAGATCTTCCAGTACGCCCAGGTCTACTCCGAGCAGTCGAAGATCCACCTGTGCACTCACGTCCCCTTGCAGCAGGTCCCCCAGTGAACCGTCGACCTCGGCGGTGATCGTGGCGATTTTCACCGGGAGGATCAACAAAACGGCGCTGAGGTTCACAGCGACGTCGACGTGGACGTTCACGGCATCCACGGCACCGGTCAGCAGGGACTGGACGTCGCCCAACCAGTCGTCCAAGGCCTGTCCCAGGGCAACGGTGAGCGCATTGACCACGGCAGGATCACCGAGCAGGTCTGTGTTCGGCGGCAGTCCGTTCAGTCCGTTCGAGTACAGGTCTGGATATGCCGCGGCCAACAGCGCAGCCGTGTCCACGGAGACGGTGCCGGCTGTGGGCGCGATGGTCAGGATTCCTGCGTCGTCGCCGAAGTCCTCTGTCAGGAAGGTACGGACGCTGCTCAGGTCAATGTTCGCCGTGATACTCGCGTCCACATCGCCGAGACGGAGCGCGCCCAGCAAGGGGCCCAAGAGGTCGGAGACACCGCCAACCAGGGAATCCACCACTCCCTGGTTCCCGGAGAGACCGTTGACGGTCTCTTCCACGTTGACCAGCACGCCCTCAACGCCCTGCACGAGACTCCCCACGGCCGGGGACTCCACGGAGGTCTGCAGTGAGCTGATGAGGTACTCACGGCTGACGGCTTGATCCAGCTCCGCGGCCTGGGCGGCCAGCGGACTGGCGCCGAGAGCCCCGGACAGGGCTGCCTCGCAACCGTCCAGAGTGGCCCGGCCGGCCAGTGCCCCGGCCTCTAGACTCACATCGGCCACGTTGTCACCCACCAGCGAGGCCACATCGTGGTCAAGGGAAGCCAACAACTCGGACAGTTCGAGCGTGGCCAACTGTGGCTCGCCGGCACCCGGCTCCAGAGCAATGACCCCTTCGTCATTGACCAGACCTGCGGCACCGGTGGATTCACCAGTGGATTGCGCCTGACCGTACTGGCCGATCACGCCGGTTTCAGTGTCCAAGGGCAGCTGGATGAATCCCAGGCCCACGCTGAGGAACTCAAGGGCCGTCACACCGAGTGGGGCGAAGTACGCATCAAAGGAATCGGTAGGCGCCCCCTGTTCCGTCCAAGAACGATCACCGTCCTGATAGACCTCGGCATCCTGCACCTCGGCCGCACTGTCCAGATCGACCCCCAGTGCGGAACCGCTGATCATGGTTCCCGCACCGCGAGCTGCGAACTGCCCCTGTGGATCGGTGCAGTCAAGCACGCCCAACCGACCATGGGCGACCTCGCGGTCATTCCAGGAGGCCAGCGTCGGGACGATCCCTCCCGTGACGGAAGAGGCAGCCATCACCATGGCCAAGAGTCCGGCCAGGAGTCCCACCATCCACCAGCGACGCCGGCTCATGCCCGGCCCCCGCTCCGGCGGCGGGCCCCCGCCGCCAGCGCCACTCCCACCAGGACCAGCCCCGCGGCGACGGCCAGGAACAGTAACCCGACGGTACCGGTCCTCAGCATCGGCGTCTGGGCTCCTGGAATCCCGTCAGCGCCGGAATCCGCGTCGGGATCAGTACCGGGGGCCGGCTCAGGATCCGTGTCAGGGCCGGCGTCAGGGCCGGCGGACGCGCCCGAGGCATACAGGCCCACGCCCACGTCCCCGGTGCGGCCCTGCAGGCTGTCGTCCCAGGACGCCTCGGCCGGCAGCCCCATCGTCACCATGACGTACCGCGGGCTGTCGGCTTCCAGGTCCGCCAGGGTCCATGTGCCCGACGCCGCGCCGGGATCGCCGGCATCCGTGCCGCTTTCCTGCGCGCCGCCGTCGGGCCCCTGGCCTACCGGATCACCGACGTCAGCCAACCGCGTGGTCTCCACCAGACGGGTCTCCTCCCCCGGGCATGTTGCCTCCGGCTTGGTGGTGGCAAAAGGCTCCGTGCAGGACCGGACCGAGATGCGGATCCCGTCAGTGTGGTCCACCAGATCACCACTGCCCATCAACCGCAGGCTCAGATTGCCGGCGGGCTCACCCTCCAGTCGCGTCTCGATGGTCCAGGTCACCCGGTCTCCCGGGGTCAGCCCGGTGAAGTATGCCGGATACGGATCCGCCCGCAACACCAGGTAGCCGTCCTGCCCGGTCTCCGGGACATCCTCCAGCGCTCCGCTGGCCGGCGGCAGGCCGCCAGCCGTGATGGCCAGTATCACGACGCCGGCGCCCATCCCAAGCGCGGCAAGGCACCGCCGCGCCCGGCGGGGCCTGCGGTCACTCATCGGCATGGACGCTCCTTGAGGCGATGGGTCAGGCGATGGGTTAGACGGTCGGTTCGGACAGTGCTTCGGTGGATCCGGACGGTGAGTCGGCGGCGTCATCATCGGGGTCGGGCCAGAACACGGAGAAGACCAAAGCAGCGACGACGGCGGTGAGGCCCATGATCACCCACGGCGAGCGCAGGTCCTCCAGCACGGCCCCCACGTGTGGGGCGCCCACGACCATCCGATGGGCGGCGTCCACCACGTAGGGGAACTGGTCCGGCACCGGGTTGTCATCGCCCTGGAGGGTCAAGGACCTGACCCCGTCGCCGGCTCCCGGAGGTCCCTGCTCGATCCGGGTGATCCGGTGGGTGACGGGGAGCGTGGCGTCGTCCCGCTGCAGGGTCACCACGTCGCCGATCTCCAGCTCAGTGGCGGCCACGGGCACGCTGATGGCAGCGGATCCCGTGGGCAGCTCCGGTGACATCGACCCGGTCATGAAGACCACGATCCGCGCCCCGGTCAGGAAGCTGACCACGTACCATGCGACCACCAGCAGGCCGGCCAATCCCAGCACCACCAGCCCGGTGCTGGTCAGCCCCCGTCGCATCCGCCACCCTGCGGAGGGCGTCTTCACGGTGCTCCGGTTCAGGGAGTCGCGGGCTCGGCAGGTTCGACGGCCTCGGCGGCCTCAGCATCCACCGACGTGGCGATGAACTGCCAGGCCGGAGCGGCAGTCTGACCCTGAAGGCCGTCCACGCCCGGGGCGCCTGCCGGCAGGGTGACCTCGAAGCAGTAGTACTGGATGTTGGCTTCGTTGGCCTCCAGCTCCTGCTCGGCCGGGGCCACGGCGGTATCGAAGCCGGTACCGGCCGGGATCACTTCGGTCCCGAAGGCATCCCACGTGGCCGCCGTGCAGGCGGTCGGGGTCTCGGTGGCCTTGACGGAGTAGGTCAGTGCCCCCCAGAGTCCGGCACTCGTGGCCAGGTCGGCTGCTTCGACCGGCTGCTGCAGTTCGAGGGAACCCGCGATGGAGCCCTCTCCGGTCTTCAATGCCACCGGTGCGTACACGCTGTCGCCCGGGGTCAGGTTCAGGGCGCCCGGGGTGAACACCACCTCGCCACCGGGATTCGCCTCCTGGTCGTCCCACGTGGAGGCCGCTGTCGGCGGGGCCGCATCTCGGTTCTGCTGCACGTTGAAGGTGGATGTCCCCAACCCCGGTCCGCCGTCACCATTGCCGGCGAAGATCCATTCGGAGTCGTTCCAGGCGGCCAGGGTGGCCAGTCCACCGACCCCCACCACAGCGGCTACCGCTCCCACGGCCCAGACTTTTTGCGTTTTCTTCTGCATGATTTCCCCTCATCATCCATTGGTTCGGAACGGCCGGCGCGAGCGCTACTCACGGTCCACTTCAACCATGGTCGAAAGCGAGGAAATTCTCTAGTCGAATTTTGACAGTGACAGTCTCCATTCATATCCAGTTGACACCCATTGGTTCGGGCTATCCCACCACATGCCGGCGCATGATCAGCGCGTCCACCCGGCCCGTGCCCTGCTGGGCATCTCCCGGGTAGTAACCCGCCCGCGTGTGAATGTGCTCGAAGCCGTGGCGCGCGTACAGCTGCTGGGCCCGCGGGTTGTCCGCGCGCACTTCGAGCAGCAGGTCGGTCGCCCGGCGGCGCCTGGCCTCGGCCACCATCCACAGCAACATGGCCGTACCCAGTCCGCGGCCCTCGGCCTCGGGAGCAACGGCAATGGTCTGCACATCAGCCAGCGGCGGGACGCACATCAACCCGCAATACCCGAGCACGACGCCGGCGGCCTCCCCCGCGGTTGTGTTGCTGTCCGCTTCGGTTCCGGCCTCCATCCGGGCGACAGTATCCGTCGCGGTTTCCGGTCCGGCACCCGGGCCGACGACGACGCGGTAGGCGCGCGTGCCGCCGTCGGACTCCGGGCCAGCCTGAGCGAGCTCCTGCTCGAAGAAGGACAGCGGCCAGGCGTCGAACGGGAACAGCCGCTGCTCCAGTGCGTGCACGGTGGGCAGGTCGGCCCAGTCCAAGGACCGCATCGAATATCCGGCGGGCAGCACGGGGTCAGCGGCGGTCGAGGCACTGGCGTCGAAGTCGTCCACGGGACCGGTAGGAGGAGGCATGCGGGCCATTCTACGAATCAGGCACTTCGAGAGGCCCGCCGCACTCTCTGCTGACCTTGATCCGGCGCTAGGGTGACGGGGTGAACAGCAACGGGGCACGATCAACATGACAGCCGTAGACGCCACCCGCGGGGGGAAGCGTACGCACGGCCTGGTTGATCGCCTGCTCGAGGTGACCCGCCGGCCGGCCTTCTTCTCCGCCATCACCCAGACCCTCAAGTGCGTGATCGCCGCCACCGCGGCCTGGTGGTTCTCCATCACCATTCTGGAGACCAAGATGCCGTTCCTCGCGCCCTGGACGGCCCTGCTGACGGTCCACGCCACGGTGTACCGGTCACTGTCCCACGGGGTGCAGACGTCCATCGCCTCTGCCCTCGGCGTCGGGCTGTCCTTCGTCATCGGCAACCTCCTCGGCGTCAACGTCTGGACCTATGCGCTGGCTCTGCTGGTGGGGATGGTGGCAGCCCGCATCCACTGGATCCGCGACGAGGGAGTCGCCATCGCCACCACCGCGATCTTCCTCCTCAGCAGTGGCTTCGAGGATCAGGAACCCCTCTTGCTGGACCGCATGATCGAGGTCGGCGTGGGCGTTGCCGTGGGCATCACCGTCAACCTCCTGATCATCCCGCCACTGCGGGACCGGCAGGCGGCGCGCTACGTCGATTCCATCAACCGGCGCATGGGCAGCGTCCTGGAGGAGATGGCGGACGAGTTCTCTCAGTCCTGGGACACGGATCGGGCCGAGGCCTGGATGTCGCAGACGGAGTCCATGGAAGAGGACACCCGGACCGCCTGGGAGTTTGTGCGCTTCGCCCGCGAGAGCCGGCGCGCCAATCCTCGGATGTATCTCCGCCGCCACGGCGTCCGGCTCCGCACGCCGCTGACCGGCAACGGGAAGGACGACGATTACGTCGAGATCCTCTCCCGCGTGGACGAGGGCGTCTCCCACCTCCGGCACCTGGCGCGGACCCTGCATGAGGCCACCTACGCAGAGGGTGCGTGGGACGACCGCTTCCGCGATCAGTGGTCAGCCCTCCTGCGGGACTGCGGACGCTCGATTGCCGATCCTGACGCCGCGGTGGAACCGGTCAACGACCGGCTGACGAACCTCTCGGAATCGATGTCGCAGGACCACGACCTCCCGCGGTCGGCCTGGCCGGTCTACGGTTCACTGATCACCAGCCTGAGGCACCTCGCCGTCATCGTCGATGACGTGGCCTCAACCCGGGATGCCCGGGAAGGCAGTTCGTGATTGGTCGATCTCGGGTGAGGTGGAACCCCAGTTCGAACGACTCCCGGCCCCCCTCGACGGAACCGCCGGCGGACACGGCTCCTTCACCCGTCCCCCCGGACACGTGGCGACGTGCCATGGCCGAGGCCCCGGAGGCGGCATGGCAGCGAGATACCTCCGTGCTGGTGATCGCCGCCCATCCCGACGACGAGGCCATCGGTGCCGGACGCCTCCTGGCCGACCATGTGGGTCCGGTGCGATGTGTCACTCTCACGGCCGGAGAACGCTGTCACGGGGACCACGCCGATCTCGATGACGTGGCCCGAAAACGGCTGCGGGAATGGGCCGAGGCCCTGAGTGTCCTGGGCGTGACCCGCGTGGAAACCCGGCGCTGGCCCGACGGCGACTTGGCGGGTCATGAGGGCGAGGCCACCGAGGTGGTGGCAGCGCTCGCGGCCGAGGCCGACGTCGTTCTCGCCCCGTGGCGGCACGATCCGCACCCGGACCACGAGGCGGCCGGACGCGTCGGTGCCGCGGCAGCGCAGACGGCGGGAGTGCCGCTCTGGGGTTACCTCGTCTGGACCCCGTACTGGTTCCCTGCGGCAGAGATCACCCGCCGTGGTGCGACGCTGCGGGTATACCCGACATCGGAGCGGGCCGGTCGGCTCCGCACCGAGGCCATCGCCCGCCACCGTTCCCAGATCGAGCCCCAGCACCCGGCCGTCCGGCCCGTGGTGCCGCCCGAGCTGGTCGACCGCCATGAATGCCAGATGCTCGTGCAGGAGCCTGATGAACAGAACGCCTGATTTCGACGCGCTTTACCGTTCCGATCCGGACCCCTTCTCGGTCGGTTCCAACTGGTACGAACGGCGCAAGATCGCGGTGGTCCTGGCGTCCCTGGCACGGCACGAGTATGCCCTAGCGTGGGATGCCGCGGCCGGCACCGGCCACCTTGCCCTGGAGCTATCGGCCCGTTGTCACCGTGTCGTGGCCACGGACGCGTCCGCGGTGGCCGTCGCGGCCCTGAGCGATCAGGCGACGGAAGTCTGCTCAGAAGAGGCGGCCGACGATTTCCCGTTCAGCCCGGAGATGCCGGGGACCGGGCGGCTCACCGTCCGGCAGTCGGCGCTGCCCACCCTGCCGGCAGAGGCTCGAGCGGCGGATCTAGTGATCGTCTCCGAAGTCCTCTATTACCTGCCCGGTCCAGCACGCGCCGCCACGGTACAGATGCTCTTCGGCCTTGATGCCGAGATCGTCACTGTGCATTGGCGCCATCATCCCGAGGACGCCTACCTGTCGGGTGAGGACTGCACGCGGGAAGTGGACGTGGCCCTGACTGCTGCGGGGTTCTTCCGTGCGGTGCTGCACGAAGACCGGGACTTCGTCCTCAGCACGCACCTGCCCGCCTCTACGCCACCAAGGGAGTTGCCATGATGCCGTCCCTCGGCCTGAAGGCTCCTGCGCCGTTCGACCTACCGGCGGGACTGCGCGAGACCACGCCGACATGCCAGCGCGCCGCGATTCACCACGTGGCCGGCCAAGCCGAGTGGGCCGCTCTCGACTGGCCCGGCCTGGTGGAGGCGCTAATGGCCTTGGGCCGAACGGACATCCCCCTGGCCCGCCTCACAGAGGGGCATGTGGATGCCCTGCGGGTCATGGCCGAAGCCGGCGCCACTCCAGACCCAGACGCGCTCTACGGCGTCTGGGCGTCCCGCTCGGGCGGCACCGGCCTGTCCGGCAAGCCGGTCCGCGGAGGGTGGCACCTGACGGGACGGCTGCTCTTCGCCTCGGGGGCCGGCGTGCTGGACCGCGCCCTGGTGACCGTCTGGCCGGAGGAAGACTGTCATCTGCTGCTGGACGTTGCCGTCTCAGGCTGGTCCTTCGACACCAGTGCTTGGCGCACCCGCGCCATGGAGCACTCCCGCAGCCATCGGATCGAGTTGGACGCAGTGGTCTCGGCTCGGCAGATCGGGGCGAACAACTTCTATCTGACGCGGTCGTCCTTCTTCCCCGGTGGTGTCGGTGTAGCCGCTGTCTGGACCGGTGGGGCGGCACGCGTGCTCGATCTGCTCGCCCAGAGCACGGAGGTGCCGGCTGCCGTCTCTGACCCGAGACGAGTGCGGCTGGGCCGGGCCCGCACCGATCTGGCCTCGGCGGTGGCCTTGGTCCGCCAGACCGCGGCAGCCCTGCGCGCATCGCACGTCGGCGGCGCACCTGGCTCGGCAGGGGAAGGGCAGGCGGCGGAACACCAGGAGCCACTCCGCACTCTCGCGACACTGTGCCGGGCTGGCGTCGGCGCCGCGGTTCGCCGCATTTTGGACGACGTCCGCGCCCTGGCAGGCCCCGCTGGCCTGGCTTTCGATGAGGATCTGAACCGGGCCGTGGACGACGTGGCACTCTACGTCGCCCAGCAGAGCCAAGACGGCGACGCCGTGTACGTGGGAGGGTCTGCATGACCGAACCTGCAGCGGCAAAGCCGGCGTTGACCGGCTGGCCGGTGGAGGCCATACCCTCGGCGCTGCACCCACCGGTGGACATCATCGTCGCCATTCCGGCCCACGACGAGGAACTCCTGTTACCCGGCTGCCTCGACCACGTGGCTGCCGCCGTCACATGGGCCCGTGCCATCGGCGCGGTAGACCGGGCCGTCGTCGCCGTGGCCGCCCATCGTTGTGCTGATCGCACCGCACAGGTGGCACGGGCGCGACTGACCGACGCTGAGCCGGACGTGGAATGGATCGTCGTCGAAGACTGGGCCTCCGCCACGGTCGCCGAGGTCCGCCGGACTGCCGTTGATGCGGCTGTGCCGCTCTTGGGCCAGTCCAGCAGCGCATGGCTGTTCAACACGGACGCCGACTCGCTGGTTCCCGCCGACTGGGTCTCCTCCAGCCTGGCTGTGGCCACCGCGAACGGGGCAGACGCCGTCGCTGGCCTCGTCGACCTTCTGGACTGGAACGCCCCGGCGGCGGCCCGGCACGCGTATGAGTTGCTGGTGACGCGCGGCATCCACAGCGCCGGCCATGACCACGCCTATGGGGCCAACCTCGTGATCCGTCTCGACGCCTACCAGACCGTCGGCGGGTTCACCCCGCGGAGCCACGGAGAGGACCATGATCTCGTCCGGCGGCTCGGGGCGGCACGCTTTCGGGTGGCCACGCCGGTGTTTCCCCGGGTCAGCACGTCTGGCCGGGAGGATCCACGTTGTGCCGATGGCCTGGGCTCCCTCTTGCGCCGATTGGCCGAGTCCTCAGACGCGGGATAGCCGCCCGGCACCCAGACGTTGCGAGAACGCTCGATGTCGAGACACGCCGATCACGTCGACGCCAATCGTGTTCGTATCATCTCGGGTGCGCGACGGGCGAGTCTGGTGCCTTGCCCATCGGCCCTGCGTGCCGTAGGAATCGTCCATGGGAACCCGCATGTTCGTGGCCGTCTACCCACCCGAGGACGTTCGCGAGGAGTTGGCCGAGTTTGTCTCCGTCCGCCCGGGCCTCGCCTGGACCGGCCCGGAACAGATGCATCTGACGCTCGCATTCTTCGGCTCCGTCCCGGACCGTTCCCTCGAGCCGCTCGAGGAGAACCTGGAGAGCGCCGTAGTGAGCGTTGAGTCCTTCCCCTGCGGTCTGCACGGGGCCGGGGCGTTCCCCCATCCGGACAGCGCCGCGGTGTTGTGGCTGGGCGTCGAGGATGGCGCCGAGGACCTGACCCGGCTGGCACGGAAGGCGCGCGGAGCGGGCAACCGGGCCGGCGTCGTGCCCGATGGCAAGGCCTTCCATCCGCACCTGACCCTGGCGCGCCCGGGCCGCACGAATGCCACGCGGTGGATCCGCGTGCTGGAGACGTTCAGCTCGCGGATCTGGACGGTGGATGAGGTGCATCTCGTCGAGTCGACGCTGCAAGGACATGGTCACCGGCCGCGGCATCGGACCGTGAAGACGGTACCTTTGGCCCCCTGACGGGAGGCGCGAGCGTCGGTAGCGTGGAAAGTGCCACGCCGTGCGCGGTCGGCGTCTCTCTCGGTCTTCCGGCGGCCACGGCACGAGGAGAGGAAACATCATGACCGCGCATTTTTCCCCGAGGAACACCCCACTCCGCACTGCGACGGCCCTGCTGGGCTTGGGCGGAATCCTCGTCCTGGGTGCCTGCGCACCCGAGAGTGCATCCGAGACGACACCGGAGGGCGGTGCCTCCGCCCCCGACGGCGGCGTCCAGTCCCTGAGCCCCGGCGCCACCGAGGGCGCGGAGACCACGGACACGATGGCCTCCGACGCCACGAACACGGCGGATTCGGACGCGGCGGGTTCAGGCACAGGAGAATCCGGTGCAACCGCTGACTACACCGCGAGCATGCAGGACATCGAGAGTGAGGTCGGCACCGCACAGATCCGGGAGATGGACGGGGCGATGGAGTTCACCGTGGAGGTCTCCGGCATGGAGCCCGGCTTCTACGGCCTGCACGTTCACGAGATCGGCGAATGCAATCCTGACAGTGCCGCGCCGGATGACCCCTCCGAACTGGGGGCCTTCCTCTCGGCCGGCAGCCACATCGGTGCCGACGAGTCCGACCACCCTGACCACGCTGGAGATCTGCCTCCCATCCTGGTGCAGGAGTCTGGGGAGGGCCACCTGACCTTCCAGACTGACCGGCTCACCGCCGAGCACCTGCAGGATGAGGACGGTGCCGCGATGATGCTGCACTCCGATCCGGACAACTTCGCCAACATCCCCGAGCGCTATGCCCCCGACGGCCCGGACGAGGACACCACCGGGACCGGCGACGCGGGCTTCCGCTGGGCCTGCGGCGTGGTCGAGACAGCCGGCTGAGGGTCCCCCCGAGTTACGAGCACGCCCGACGTCGAGAATCGCCGATTCAGACGACGGTGACCGTGCTCGTAACTCGTGTCTGGCGGTGGATGGCCCGGCGTAGGCGTTCCAGGAATTGCCTTGCCCCGTCGCTGCGATAGATGTCATCAGCAGCTTTGACCGATTCCCAGCCATGGTCGGTGAAATCGCTGTCTCGCTTGATGTCGCTGTTCAATTGCGTGGCCTCGCCGTGACCTCGTCCGTCGTACTGGATCGCGATCCGCCACTGGGGATAGTGCAGATCCGGCCGTCTCTTCAGGGTCGGCGAAAGCCAGACCTCCTGGTTCACCACGGGTTCGGGCAGTCCGGCATCAACGATGATCAGCCGAAGCAGGGTCTCGGCAGGCGAGTCCACGCCTTCACGGATCAGTTCCCTTGCTTGGCGGGCGGCGTTGATGCCCTTGGTGCGACGATGGCGCCCCAGCACAGCATCCACCTCGGCCAAGGTGCACAGCGGGTTCTCCCCCACGACCCCGTCCGGCCGGGCGGGACCTTTGCTTCTCTGCAGCAGCGCATCTCCGGCGGCGACCAGCCACACTGGATCTTTGATCTGCGTGGAGAGGTCTAACCAGGTCCGTTCCGGTGTTGTCAGCCGCAGTCCGTCAAGCTCCACCACGTCCTCGTCGTCCAACCCGGCCTTATGCCCCTGGATTCCAGGTCGACGCCTGGCCCCGGATTCCCCTTTGCGCCCCGTGACGTGAATCGGCCAATCCTCCTCCAGATGGTGCGGCAACCACAGGCCCCACAGTCGCGCAGCTGTCGAGTGGCTCAGATAGTGCTCCCCGGGCAATGACGACACCGCTTCGACTACTTCCCGCCACGGAAGGTCTCCGAGGTCCCAGAGCCTGATACCCGGCGTGGGCACCGTCAACCACCGGTGCCGCAGCTGGTACTCGGTCATCCCAGATGCACGAGCTTCCTCAGCGGTGAACACCGTCTTGGCCACGGCGCCTCGAGCCGGGTCATGCCGGGCTGCACCCTCCCCGAACGCGGTCGAGTTGGCATTGTTTCTCCAGTCCATGGACACCAGCGTTGGGCATCCTGCCCGCTCCTGCAGAAGTTATCCACAGGCCGAGTGACGAGCCGAGTCACAAGCACGCCTGACGTTGAGAATTGCCGATGAACCCTTCGTCGATCGTGCTCATAACCCAAGGGGGCAGTGGGCATCGGGGCCATTGCCCGCAGGGGTCAGAGCAAGGAGATGACCTCGTCCAGCATCTGCTCCGTCAAGCGTCCGGTGAAGGTGTTCTGTTGGGAGACGTGGTAGCAGCCGACCACACGTACCTCCCGTGGACGGCCGGCGCCCAGGCCGTCGCTGACGCCGTTCCCCGATACCGTGAACACCGTCTGCGCCGCGTGGCCGAACTTCGCCCGGGGCCGCGGCACACTCCAGCCCACGCGCAGCGCTGCGGCGTGCAGCGACTGCCAGCCGATCCCGCCCAGCACCAGGATCGACTCGACCGAGTCCGCGAGCTGCAGTTCACGGTCCAGCCAGGGACCGCAGGCGGCTCGCTCGTCCGGCGTCGGCTTGTTGTCCGGCGGGGCGCAGTGCACCGGGGCCACCATGCGGACGCCGCTCAGCCGCTGCCCGTCCCCGGCGGACACCGACGTCGGCCTCGCGGCATAGCCGGCCCGGTACAGGGCGGCGTGGATCCAGTCCCCCGAGCGGTCGCCGGTGAACATCCGTCCGGTGCGGTTCCCGCCGTGCGCGGCCGGGGCCAGCCCGACGACGAGCACGCGCGGTTGCTCGTCCCCCAAGGAGGGCACAGGACGGCCCCAATAGGGCTCACCGAGGAACGCCTTCCGCTTGCCCACCGCCACCGACTCCCGCCAGTCCACCAGTCGCGGGCAGGCGCGGCACATGGAGACCCGGGCGTCGACGTCGGCCAGAGACTGCGCCGTGCCCGCCAGCCTCCGGACCTGTGCGGGCGAGGTGGCGGCCGGCGTCGTCAGCCCCGCGGGGTCCTCCGGCCAACCGGTGCCGGGCGGCACGGGCGAGGCGAACGGCTGGCCCGTCACCGGGTGCGGCAGCAGGCGGGGCAGGCCGCCGCCCAGGGGAAGGCCTTCACCGGGAGGGGTGCCGCCGGCCGGAATCCCGGTCAGGACTGCTGTTCCCGGAGCCGGTCGATGTGCTCGGAGGCCTCGGCCTTGGTCAGGTTCGCGGGCAGTTCCTCGCCGGCCTGCTTGGCGAGGGTGTCCAGGTATGAACGCTGCGCTTCGGTCATCGGGTCGTCACCGCTGACCCAGTCTGCGGGGTCCTTCTCCAGTGCAGGGTCCTCGGCATCGCCGGAGGCACCAATGGTCTCCCCGTCGGCTGCCCCGGCTGCCGACTCTGCGGCCGTCCCCTGTCCGAGGACCTCTGCCTCTTCCTCCGGATCGGGAAACTGGGCTGGTGTGGTCGTCATCAGTGGCTCCTTCGGGACGGGGTGTCGTCGGTTTGGTGCACATGCTAACGGTAGGTCAACGCCGCAGTCGCTGCCCTGCGGACTTACAGTGGGCAGTGCACCACACACCGAACCGCTGAACCAGGAGCGTCCGCATGAGCACACAGGAGCAATCTGCGCCACGTCGGCCCGAGGGCGCGGGCGCGGGCCCGTGGTCAGATCCGATGGGGCGGATCGGGGCGCGTGCGGGCCAGACGTTGCTGATCGCCGCCGTGGCCGTCGGCATCATCTGGGTGCTGCTGCGCGTGAGCGTCGTGGTCCTGGCCGCGCTGGTGGCCCTGATCCTGGCTTCGGCCGTCGCCCCCCTGGTGCGGTGGCTGGTCGGCAAGGGCTGGTCCCATCTGCTGTCCACCCTGACGGCATTCCTGGGCATCGTGGTGGTGGTCGGAGGGGTGGTTACCGGGGTTGTTCTGGCGGTCATCAATGAGTGGGATTCCCTGGTCTCCTCGGCCACTGAAGGGTGGCAGAGACTACAAGACTGGGTCACGTCCGGCCCCCTGCCGGTGGACGCCACCGTCATCGACGACGCCATGCAGCAGGTCACCGACTTCGCCACCAGTGGCAACTTCGCCAGCGGCCTGGCCAGCAGCACCCTGACCGGGATCTCTGCGGCCACCTCGTTCCTCACCGGCCTGGTCCTGATGATCGTCGTGCTGTTCTTCCTGCTCAAGGACGGCTGGAAGTTCACCAACTTCTCCCTCCGTTGGTTCCAGGGCGGCACCCGGGCCAAGCTGGCGGAGTCCATCGACCGCTCATCCGAGGTGCTCGGCGGCTACGTGCGCGGCACCGCCACCGTGGCCCTCGTGGACGCCGTGGTGATCGGCATCGCGCTGGCGGTCCTCGGTGTGCCGCTGGCGCTGCCGTTGGCCGTGATCATCTTCATCGGCGCGTTCATCCCCATCGTCGGGGCCACTGCCACCGGCATCATGGCCGCGCTGGTCGCCCTGGTCACCAACGGACTGACCACGGCACTGATCGTGACGGCCGTGGTCATCCTGGTCAACCAGATCGAGGGCAACTTCCTCCAACCGGTGGTCATGGGCCGGACGCTGAGCCTGCACGCCATGATCGTGTTGCTGGCCCTGACCATCGGCACGATCGTCGGCGGGATCTTCGGCGCCATCCTGGCCGTTCCCTACACTGCCGTGGCGTGGACCCTGATCCAGGTCTGGACGGACCGGTATCAGGCCGGCGAGGATCCCGTCCTTGGCCCGGACCCCCTGGACGCCAAGGACCGCGCTGCCGCCAAGGCCACCACGGCCCAGCGGCTGCGCTATTGGCGCATCAGCCGCCAACGCCCGTCGAGTCAGGACCTCGGCGCTGCGCAGAAGGTGGAGTCGGAATCGCAGGACGCGTCCGGTGTGGCCGAGACGTCCGGCCCCACGGACACCGCCGGTTCCACGGAGGCACCCCGCTCCACGGAGTCCTGAACCGACGGCGGCCGGGCGGCTTCTGCCGACGGCCTACCGTTCCCCGGTGCCGGCCTTCTTCCGGGGGCCCGGCACCTTCGCATCGGATTCGCGCAGGTACAGGGGCTGCACCGGCAGGATCCCGCGGCCACGGCGCAGGGCGAGCTCGCCGACCAGGCCGAGCGAGCCGGCGTCGGGCACGGCGGTGGAGAACTCCGCGACCGCGGCGAGGGCCTCCGGGTACAGCCCGGCCCCGGCACCGTAGGCCGGCAACGGGGTGACCTCATCGGGGGCCGTGACGAATGGCCCGTGGAGGCGCTGGAACTGGCCGCCCACGGACGCATAGTGGGCCCAGTAGACCTCACGGCGGCGGGCGTCGGTGGCCACCACGAACTCCTCGACCCCCGCTCGGAACGCGTCCTCGGCCGCGGGCAGCGCGATCGCGTCCAGGCTCATCACCCCGTGCACCGGCAGCCCCCACGCGAACGCGAGCGAGCGCGCCGTCACCAGCCCGGCGCGCAACCCGGTGAACGGACCGGGCCCGACGCCGGCCACCACCGCCCGCAGATCGGCCGGCTCCACCTTCGCCTCCTCGAGAACCCGGCGGACCGCCGGCGTGAGGACCTCGGCATGCGTGTTGGTCTCGGTGGAGGCATAGCGGGCGAGGACCTCTCCGCCCTGCACCACGGCCACACTGGCGGTGGCGGACGCGTCGAGGGCGAGGAGGGGGCGGGAGGACTGGTCGGGCATGGGATCCAGTCTACGGAGGGGCCAGGATGGGGAGTTCTCCCCATCCTGGCCCCTTGCTTCACGATGGTGACTGCCTAGTGTGGGAACAAGCCGTTCCGCAAAGCCCGGAACAGGTTCCATGTCACCGGAGCGCACAGGGGAACAACCGGATGTCTGATTACTGGATCGATGTGTACGGCTGTGACCGTGTCCTCGCCGAGCTGCGGGACCAGATCCTCGATGTCCTCAATGACTACGACGCGGCCCAGGAAGCACTGAAGGACACCCGTGTGCACCTCTGTACGTCCTATGAGCGGGCCGACATGACGGTGGACGCCGAACAACTGGACACGGAGATCGTGAGCTTCGCCGACGTCCGGATGAAGGATCACGTGGACGGCGTGATCTCTCACGTCCAGCGCAGCTTCGCCTCCATGATGGACGTCATGTACTACTACACCTCGGGCGATGCCGAGATGGTTGCCGCCGCGAACCAGGGCGGTCCCGGGGAGTTCGACATCCCCGAGCTCCGGCACCGGGGCGAAGCTCCGGAACAATCCGTGATCCCGGAGACCGGCTACGACGCCCGCATCTCGGGCCAAGGAACCGAGCAGCCGTTCCAGACCTCCTACGACCACCGCCCGGCTGAGTGACCGGCGACTGAAGGGACAATCATGGTTGCCTATGGCGAGGTCCATTTCGCCGAGACCGGAACCGACGGCCGGCATGCGGGACGGTGGTCGGGGCTCGCCCCCTGGGTGGTCGATGTGGTCCGCCCCGATTCCGCCGTCCAGAGCGCCGGTAATGCCCAGATCGAGTTGAACAGCATCTTCAACAAGCTGATGGAGATCGCTCGCACGTGGAACGGCTTCAAGGAGTACTACCACGGCACCGATGCGGCCACCGTGCACGCCAACATGGACAACATGGTGGGCAGGATCTCGGCGATCACCGAAGCCGGCGATCTGTTCCTGGCCGCCGCCGAGGGGTACGTGGGCTCGATGAACAGCGGGTTGCATGAGATCAAGGAGGCCGAGGACGAATGGGCCGCTGGTTTCGTTGAGCGCCTGCGGGCCTACAAGTCGGACCGGGACACCCTCCACGAGGAAGATGAGTTCAAGCCCAAGTACGACGGACGCACCAAGGAGCAGGTGGGCAGCGACCTGACCACCGAGGAGACCGACCATCAGCCCCCGGCGGAACAGATGCCGCTCACCATCAATCAGGCGAGGTTCGACTTCAGGGAAGCACTCAAGGCGATCAACCTGGAGGACCTCTCCGACCTCCGGTTCGAAACGCGCGATGAATCCGTCGTGGCGGTGGAGACGCCGGAAGACCTCAAATTCCAGATCATGAACTCTGCGATGTTCAGCCAACTCGGCCTCACGGAAGAGCAGGCGCAGGAACTGGCCGAGCAGATCATGGAGGACGGCACGTGGGACGACCACGCTGATTTCGTGGACGATCAAGGCCGGGCCTGGGTCATGACGCCCGAGGGCAACATGGTCCGCGTCGGCAGTCAGCTGGACCCGGAGATGGGCCAGACCGTACTCGAGACCGTGGCCGAGGACTCCAATCTGGCGCCGCGGTTGGATCGCGTCAAGCTGCCGGGCATGAGTGAATCGGTGGGCACCGCCCTCGAGACGGCCGGCATTCCCCTCGGTGAAGGTGCCGGGACGGTGGGCGACCACCTGGCCAAGGAAGGGATCAAGCACAACTTCCATGTCCCCGGGGTCATGGGGGCCATCGGCCTCAACGCCGCGGTGGGCCTGGCCAGCGCTGGGATCAGCTCCCAGCAGTACAAGCAGGACCAGGCCGGCCAGTACTTCATGCTCAGCGGGTCGGACCTGCAGGAACGCACCGAACGCGTGCGTCACCGTGAGTTCGCAATTTACGGCATGTCGACCCTGGCTTCGAAGGGACTGTCCGTGGTGACGGCGGCGCCCACGGGAGGTGCTTCTCTCATCGTCGGCGTGGTGATCGACGAGGTGACCGGAGAGATCATCGGCTGGGTGGTGGAGACCATCGATGACCGTGCCACCACGGCCTCGGTTCACGAGATCAACGAATCGACGGACGCCGACCTGGTCGCGAACAGCGAGCCGGAACGCGACCTGTGAGCGAACCCGGCCTCCAGTCTGACGCTCTGACTGCCCGTCAGATTCCCTTCACCACCGGACATCGGCCTGCTTACGACCTTCGTACCCTGGCAGCGTCCCTGCCACCGAAGAAGCGCACGGGCGGCCCGCTGATCCACCCGGGAGACGGATGGATCGAATTGCCCTTCCGCGGACTTGACCAGTCCCTGTTCCTCGAGGACGCACCGCTCGCGTCTGGGGTGATGACCCAGATGACGCTGGTACTGCTGGACGATGCACCGGATGCCGGCCAGGATCCGCGGCTGTCCCTGTCCCTGCACCCGCGAAGTGTCACCCTGGCGGTGGAGCCGTATGCCACCCAGGAGTGGTTCGGTGTACATGCTGCGTGGGCCGAGACGGAGATCGGACAGTCCATCATCCGGCACCGGTGGATGCTGGCAGCGGGCCGAGGAGTATGGGTGGATGTCCGCGCCGAGTTCAGCGGCTACCGAAGCCCGGCACTGTCCCGGCTGGTGGAGTCCGCCGCGGCCAGCGTGGCGCCCGTTCCCCCGATTCCACCGACCGAGCTAACGGGGGTGTTCCGGGACACCGTGGCCCTGCTGGACCGCTGGCGTTCGGAATCGGACCGCCCCGTCCAGCCCGTTGGCGTGCCGGACAGCCCGGTGGCCAGCGCCGGTCCACGGCTGAATCGCCAGGAGTGGTCCGTGGTGACATGGTCGGACGGCCACGTCGCTCCCCAGGGCCTGGGAGGCAGGATGTCAGTCACGCAGGAACGACCGCACGAGTGGGTCCTCGAGCCGACGGGCCCCGGAGCCCCAACCGGTTCCACCCTGTCCTATCCTGCAGACCAAGGCCCTGAACTGGCCCTGCACCTGGCCGGCTTCCGTGCCATGCCACCCGGGCCGGTGGTCTCCGGGATCCCGCTGGCGGACCTGTCTCGGCGATTCGCCTCGGACCGCACGCCGCTCCCGCCGGGTGCCCGCATCACGGCCCAGGATCCCCAGACCGCTGTCCCCGCTGACCTACTCCAGCAGTGGTGGGCGGCCCCCTGGACCGGATGGGGACTGCGACCGGCCCAAGGGGCTGGTTCAGGGGATCTGGCAACGTCCTGGAGTTTCGGTGCCCTGACCGTCGCGGGATTCGGCCACTTCCGGTGGACCGCGGACCACGACTCCGACGACCGCTTGCTGGTCCGCCCCCTGGACGGGCTCGAGGCCTACCGGGTGCTCACGAGTCTCTTCGGGCCAGCCACGGACCGCTGACGGTGGCCTTCCCGGGTATGCCGTGGCCCATCCGGCGTGGAGGGGCCACTACATACGGTATAGCGTTCGTCCCCAAGATCGACACCCGGGAGGCAACCGTCGATCACGCCTGAGTCCCACCCGAAAGGCCGTCATGCGATTATTCGATCCCCGCGACCGCGAGACCACCGGCCAGACGGCCCGCGTCTACGCCATCTTCGAAGTTCTGCACACCGCCGTGGACTTCCTGGCCGCCGGTTTGTTCATCGTCGGCAGTGTCCTGTTCTTCAGCGAGGCGACCAAGACCGCGGGTACATGGTGCTTCTTGCTCGGATCCATCTGCTTCGCCCTGAAACCGACCATCCGCCTCACCCGCGAACTGCGTCTGGCCTCCCTGCGTCGAGTCGACCGGCTGGCCGAGAAGGCGCCGGAGGCTCCGAGGGACCTCTTCTCCGAACGCCGGCGCTGACGGCGCTCCGCCTCCGCGCCCCTGCACTCACCCCAGCCATCACCCCGCCAATCGCTGGATCCCGGCCAGGATCGCGGCGTGCACGCCGCGGTCTCCGAGCGGCAGGAAGTGTCCGCGCGTGCCCAGTTCCACGTTGTCCGCCCCCTCGAGGCAGCTGCCTCCGGGGATGTGCGGGTCGAAGCGGCCGTAGATGGAGACGATGTCCCGGTCCACGTGGCGGCTGGCACTCAGCTCGGCCAACTCCGGCGAGTTCGGCAGGAACACCCGCAAGGCCGGCAAGGGCAGGAGCCTGGCCAGCGGGGAACCGGCGAACGGCGTGTTGACCGCCACCAGCCCGCGGATCGCCCCGTCCTCGTTGTGGTGCGCGAGCAGCAGCTTGCCGACCAGTCCGCCCTTGCTGTGGGCCACCAGCACGCAGCGGCTCACCTGTTCCCGGCGGAGGTACCGGCCCACCAGCTCGGCCATCTCCTCGATGGTTCCGCCGTTGTACCGCAGGTCCGTCACGGCATGCACGTCATAGCCGTTCTGCCGCAGGGCATCGGCCACCGGCAGCATGAACGTCCAGCTCTCATAGATACCCGGGATGAGCACCACCGCCGGCTTCTCCGTCCCGGATTGTCGATAGGCCTGCGGGTTGTACCGGTGCACCACCCCGGCGGCCTGCCTGCGAAGCGCATAGGCGTAGTCACGGATCCAGGCTGCGAGGTTCACGCCGATCTCGGAGACGTTCACCGGTCCACCGACTGCAGGAAGGGGGCGCAGGCGGCGGCGAGCTCGTCCGGCCGGTTGTACTGCACGGCGTGAGGAGCGCCGGGGATCTCGACCAGGCCGGCGTCGCGAGCCAGGCGCACCAGGTCCACGGCCCAGCCGTGGGGTGCGATGGGATCCCGCGTTCCCCGGACCACGAGCCCCGGCACGTCGCAGCGGATGATCGCCTCCTCGATCCGGTCAGCGAGCATATGGCGCGCAGTGCGCAGATACCGCAGCGGACCCATCCGCAGGTAGTTGCGGAAGACCACGGCGTTGTTCGCCGCCGGCTCGCCGACGGTGTCCCGCAGCAGCCGCCAGGCCAGGGCCGGCCGGCTGTGCGCCGCCGGATCCACCGTGGGGCCGATCAGCACGTACCCGGCGCACAGCCCCGGGTTCCGCGCGATCGTATCCACCACGATCTGACAGCCCATGGAGTGACCCACGACGACGGCCGCGTCCAGTCCCAGCGTCCGGATCACCTGGGCGAGAACCTCGCCCAATTCGGGAACGGTCAGCGCCCGCGGCGGAGTGGGCGTGGTGCCGTAACCGGGCAGGTCCAGGGCGTAGACGTCGTAGTCAGTGGCCAGCGCGTGAGCGAAGGGCAGGAAGTACTCCCCCGACATTCCGATGCCGTGCACCAGCACCACGGGCGGGCTCCCCGTCTCCGCCTTCTTCACGTTGTCGCTGTGCGCCACCTGTGGCGGCGCGAACGTACCGCGCACGTCCACCGTGTGCCCGCCGGCCTGCAGCCGCCGCAACTCCAGCCGGTGGCCGTGCCGGGACGTTCGATCCCTACCGGCCGGAATCTCGCTGGGCCTTCGAATCGGTGTCCGGAGGGGTGTCGGAATCGGTGTCCGTATCGACAGCCGAGGCCGGTTGGTTCGGCCCGGTGGACTCGGCACCGGTGTTGCCGGCCTTGACCCGGTTCTCGGCATCCGTCAGATCCTCGGCATCCGGGCCAGCACCGGCGCTGGGCTGCGGCTCGTAGTCGGCCTCGCTGTCGTCGTCGGGATCGAGATCGACCTCGCCACTGCCGTCGGATCCCAGGTCGGCGTTCTCGTCGTCCGGGTTCACCTCGGGCTGTCCCTGTTCGTCGCGTGGAGTGCTCATGCGCTCGTCCTTCCTCGATATCTCGATGGCCCCTCGCCCGCGCCTCGAGTGTGCCTCAGGTGCTCCACCAGCACGCCTCGACGGCTGCGTGCTCGTGGTCCTCCATGCCAAGACCATGCCAGATCTGGCCGTCAGCGTGCTAGCAACTGGAGCCAGTGCACCGGTTCCGCAGGCCCGCGGCCATCCCGTCTTCACGCCTGCTCCGGCCGCACCTACGCTGGCCGGGACAGCGATTGACCACAACGGACGCCCGAGCCTGTCACGGCCTACACGGACAGGCGGCGCCCGGGAGAGGTGCACATCATGGTCCAGTCCACCCCGGACACTCCGGGGCAACCCGAACAGCCTCCGCTCTCAACGGAGGCACACATCCCGGCAGCGCACGTGACCCTCGAGGGCCATTTCGTCCTGCCGCAGGTCAATGCCCCCGTGGTGGTCTTCGCCCATGGCAGCGGCAGCGGCCGGAACAGCGAGCGCAACCAATACGTGGCGTCCGTCCTGCAGGCTGCCGGCCTCGGCACCCTCTTGCTGGACCTGCTCACCCCGGAGGAGGAGACCGACCGGGCCAACGTCTTCGACATCCCCAAACTCGCCCAACGGATCACCGCAGCCGAGGCATGGGTGCACCGGCAACCGCAAAGCCTGTCCTCACCGGTGGGATTCTTCGGCGCCAGCACCGGGGCCGGTGCCGCACTGTGGGCCGCTGCTGAGCCCGGTGCCCGGGTCGGCGCCGTCGTCTCTCGAGGCGGCCGGCCGGACCTGGCCCAACGACGGTTGGGCTCGGTGCAGGCGCCGACCCTGTTAGTCGTCGGCGGCGAAGACCATGAAGTCCTCGAGTTGAACCGCCAAGCCCAGTCCGAGCTGCGGTGCGCGAACGCCTTGGAGATCGTGGACGGTGCCACGCATCTCTTCGAGGAGCCCGGCACCCTGGAGCAGGTCGCCCGCCTGGCATCGGAATGGTTCGTCCGGCACCTTCCCTCGGCGCCGACCATCGATCCACAGAATGCCGCACCGTCGGCCACGGACCCGCCAGCCGTGCCGTGATCTCCACAGAAGTCCGCTAATAGGGCAGCGGCTGCCTCATCCCATCGAGCGGCCCGGCCGTGTCTGGCGTGCCTACCGCGTCTGCTGCGCCTCCCACGCCTGCCGCGCACCCCAGGCCGAAGCCACCATGTCCTCCACGGAATGCCGCATGGTCCAGCCCAGGTCCCGCGCGGCCAGTGTCCCGTCGGCCACGATCCGCGCCGGGTCGCCCGGCCGTCGGTCCTGTACCTCGGGCTCGAAGTCGATCCCGGTCACCGACGCCATCGCGTCCATGATCTCCCGGACGGACGTCCCCGCCCCGGACCCCAGGTTGTAGACGGGCTCCACGGACTCCCCCGCCTCCAGCCGCCGCGCCGCCGCCACATGCGCCTCGGCCAGGTCGGCCACGTGGATGTAGTCGCGCACGCAGGTGCCGTCCGGCGTCGGGTAGTCCGCGCCGTTGATCCGCGGGGTCCTCCCGGCCACCAGCGCGTCGAACACGAGCGGGAACAGGTTGTGCGGGCTGGTGTCGCTGATCCGGTCCGTGCCCGAGCCGACCACGTTGAAGTAGCGCAGCGAGGTGTGCCGCAACCCGGCCGCCCGGGCCTGGTCGGCCAGCAGCCATTCCCCGATCAGCTTGGTCTCCCCGTAGGGCGATTCCGGCACCGTCGCACTGGCCTCGGTCACCAGCTCACTGTCCGGCGTGCCGAACGTCGCGGCGGAGGAGGAGAACACCATGTTCGCCACGCCGTCGCCCTCCATCGCCTCCAGCAGGGCCACCATCCCAGTGACGTTGTCCCGGTACGCGCGTAGCGGCTTCCGCACTGACTCCCCGGCGTACTTGTACCCGGCAATATGCACGACGCCGGCCACCCCGTGCTCGGCGAACGCGCCTTCCAGCGCGGCCCGGTCATTCAGGTCGGCCTGGATGAACGGGACGCCCTGCGGCACGAATCCGCGGTGTCCGTTGGAGAGGTTGTCCACCACCACGGTGTCGATGCCGACCTCGCGGAACGCCTCCACCACGTGCGCGCCGATATAGCCGGCCCCGCCGGTCACCATCCAAGTCATACCGCCAGTTTACGGAACCCACCTCCCCACCCCGACCGTGTTGCAACTCGTTCGCAATTGCATTTAGAGTGCTCGTCATGAACACATCACTCCCGCCCTACCGCACCTCTGCCCACTCCGCAGGGGCACACCCCGCCACCGTCACCTCTGGCGCACCACGCACTCCTCATACCCGCCGCGCCCTCTCGGTCGCCGCCTTCGCTGCTGCCGCCCTGGCACTCTCGGCTTGCGCACCGGGCGCCGGATCCGGCGGCGGATCGCCCTCCGAGTCCGCCGGCGGCTCGGGCACCGCTGCCTCCACGGACGGCGCAGATGTCGCCGAACCGGTCAACGCCGCACAGCGGGACTCCCGCGCCGAGGTTCCCACGCTGACCCCCCGTGTGGTCCTCAGCCACGACGGCGGACTGGTGACGCTGGACGGCGAGACCGGTGAGGTGGTCCACGAGGAGGAGCTGGCCGGCTTCCTGCGCCTGAACAACGCCGGCGACGGCCAGCACGTCATGGTGTCCAATGGAGACCAGTTCGAGGTCTACAACTCGGGCATCGATGCCCAAGGCCACGGCGACCACTTCCATTACTACGAGTCGGATCCGGGGCTCAGCGGCATCGAGTTCGCCGCCCCCTACGCCGGTCACGTGGTGGTCCATCACGGCCTGACCACGCTGTTCGGGGACGGCGACGGATCCATCCAGACCTTCACCTCGGAACACCTCAAGGACGGCCAGCCGCGAACGGAGACGACCGCCACGGACGATCCCCACCACGGGGTCGCCATGCAGCTCATCGACGGCACCCTGCTGACCACCCAGGGGACCGAGGAGGGGCGGAACACCGTGCAGGTGAAGAGCACCGGGGACAACGGCGAGGTCGTCGCCGAGACCACCGACTGCACCGGTGTGCACGGTGAGGCGGCGGCCGCGCCGAACGAGAACGGCGACGTGGTGGTGTTGGGGTGCGAGGACGGCCCGGTCATCTACCGCGACGGTGAGTTCCACAAGGTCGCGGCCGAGATCGAGTACCAGCGCACCGGCAATCTGGCCGGGTCCGAGGACTCCTCGGTGATGCTCGGTGACCTGAAGACTGACGCCGAGGCCGAGTTCGAGCGGCCCACGCAGGTCGCGCTCATCGACACCCTGACCGATTCACTGCAGACCGTGGATCTGGGCTCCTCCTACTGGTTCCGCTCCCTGGCCCGCGGCCCGGAGGGCGAGGCCCTGGTGCTGACCTATGACGGCGAGCTCAACGTCATCGATGAGGAGACCGGTGAGATCACCGCCGAGATCCCGGCCATCGAGCCGTGGGAGGAGAAGGAGGAGTGGCAGCAGCCCGGCCCCATCCTCAAGGTCGCGGACTCCATGGCCTACGTGACGGACGCCGAGAACCAGCAGCTCGTCGTGATCGACTTGGAGGCTGGCGAAGTCGTCAACGAGTTCGACCTGGATATCACCCCGGTGGAGATGGCCGTGGTCACCGGTCACCCGGAGGCCCCGGAGCATGAAGCGGGCGCCAGCGACGCCGGCCACTCCGGCGACGAAGAGGCAGCCACCGAGGAAGAAGGTCACGAGGACCACGCCGGCCACGACCACTAATCACTAACCACGCGCTGTGGGGGCAGAGATTATGGACTTATCTCTGCCCCCACAGCGCTGTCACCGGGTGGCGGGCATCTCCGGCGTCGGCAGCTGGTGGGTCCCGGTCTGGGCCACGCCCAGTACCTCTCCCCCGGCGCGGGCGGCACCGCCGCCGTGGGACAGCACCCACAGGGTCTCCCAGACGGTCCGCGCCGTGACGGGTGCGATGCGCAGGAGGAGGCGGCCGGCATCGCGCGAGGCGTCCGCATCCGCACCGAACACGTAGTTGCCGTTGCTCTGGGTGCTGATGAAGGCGAGGTTCACGCCGAGGGCGGAGGACGTGGACTCCCACACGAACCACGGCTCGGCCCACAGCTCCGCGAGTGCGGCGGGCGAGCCGTCCGGCGCGGGGTACAGCGGGTCGGCCACGCGGGCGGTGAACTCGTCCTCGTCCACCAGCAGCTCGCCGGCCAGCAGCGCGGGCCCGGTGCGCACACCGGCCCACGTGCAGACCTGGGAGGCCAGGGCGTCCCGCTCGGCGAGCGCCACGGCATACCGGGAACGGCTCTGGCTCACGACGCCGGCCATCACGTCCGCGCCCGGCGCACCGGACACGGTGGAGACTTGGGCACCGGCGAGCCAGGACTGCATCAGGGTGCGCTCGGCGCCGCACTGGCCGCGCAGGGCCAGGACGTCCTCGGCGTTGGCGACGGGGCCCATGAAGTCCTCCCCGGCAGTGTCCAGCATGCCGTCCAGGGTGAGGAACCCCTCGCGGACCAGGCGGCCGATGGCGCTGCGGTTGCGCAGGGTCGCGAAGCGGCCGAGTGAGCCGAGGTGGTGGATGGACTGCAGGACCTCGAGGTCGTTACTGCGCAGCAGGCCCGGGTCCTCCGGGCTGGTGGACTGGCGGCGGCCCTCCCCGTTGACGTGGCGCTGCAGGGCCTCGACGTCCGCGATCGGCTGCCCGGACCGGTCCTGCCGGTCAGTGGCGGACATCAGGCCACGGCCCGGAGCGGGGCGCTTTCTGCCGGGACCTCGTCCGGCGTGAACCGGGCGCTGGCGATGGCCGCGTCGAAGACGGCCGTGAAGTACTCGTAGTCGCTGATCAGGCAGCTGGCGCTGATCTCCAGGGTGGCTCGGCCCTCGGCGAGGGCTTCCTGGACCAGCCAGCGGCGGGTGAAGATGTTGTTGCGGCCGGTCCAGCGGGTCAGGTCCATGCGGCGTGCGGGGTAGCCGCCGACGGTGCAGGTGACGTCCTCGACCACGTAGAGGCGGTCCAGGCCGCAGAGCCCGGCCGGCTCACCGGCGTAGGTGGTGGCCACGATGTTCGGGGCCAGCTCGGGTTCGAGCCCGGACCCGCCGGGCTGCAGTCCGTCCGTCAGCAGGTGCTCCGCAGACTGTGTCACGGGGGCGGTCGCCACCAGGTGAAAGCCGTCCACCGGGTACCGGACCCAGTCCTCCGGCAGGTCCATGGTCAGCGTCCGCATGCGTTCTCCTCCCGTTCACCTCCGATGCCGCGAGCGCCGGGTGCGGCCGCACCGGAAGGTGAATTCCTCGTGAACCACCGTACGGGTCCACTCCTGTGACCGCGATGGGGAGAACTCCCCATCGCGCCCCGGGCGAGGCTCCCCATCGCGTCCCGGGCGAGGGCGGTGACCCGATCCCTTCAGTCGTCCACCGCGGTTCCCTAGACTGGCGCGACCTGGCCTGAGGAGAACGTCCGAGGGGTTTGTCTGAAGGGCTTGCCTGAAGGGCTTGGCTGAAGGGACTGCAACCGACATGAGTGGACGAATTCCCGACCATGCCGTCCGTCTCCCCGTGAACTTCCAGGACTGGGAGTGTCTCACCTTCCTGCACTGGCCCTTCGAGGCTGACGCCGTCCAACGCCTGGTTCCCGAGGGGCTCACCGTGCAGGAGTGGGATGGGCGCACGTGGGTGGGCATCACCCCGTTCCGCATGGCGCGGGTCCGCGTCCCGGGTCTGCCGCCGCTCCCGGGATGGGGCGCCTTCCCGGAACTGAACGTGCGGGCCTACGTGCGCACCGGGGACGGCCGGGACGGCATCTGGTTTCTCGGGATGGTCGTACCCCGGCTCACCTTCATCGCCGCCCTGCGTACCCTCGGGCTGCCCTATGAGCGTTCCCACTCATCGGTGTCCGTGGACGGCTCGCGGTGGACCTACCGGTTCGGCACACCGCACGGGATTCGCTCCCGTCCGGACGCCTGGTTCCAGGCGGTCGTGGACGTCGGTCGGCCGCTAGACACCACCGAGCGGACGCCGCTGGTGGACAGCCTCACCGGACGGTGGACGGCCTACCACCGCCGAGCGCGCGTGCTCTGGCGGACGCCCGTCGTGCACGAGCCCTGGCCGCTACACACAGCCACGGTGACAGCCACGACCAGAAGAAGCGCCGCCGCCGCTTCCACCGGGAGCCTCACCGCGCCCCTGCACTGGGTCGGACTACCGTCACCGGCCGAGGACCCGATCGTGCACGCCGCACCCGCCGTGCACACCCGGCTCGGAGTTCCCCGACCGGCCTGAGCGCGACACACGGCTTCGAGCGTGCCCGTGACCGTTCAGGCCGAACCGGGCCGGACGTCGTCGTCCCAGCCCTGCTGCGGGGTTGCGCAGGTCTCCCGGAAGACGAACTGGGAGGGCCGGCGTCGTTCCCGGCTGGACCAGTCGATGGCGGGCCGGTGGGTCCGCTCGGGCAGGTAGCCCAGCCGGTAGACCGCCATCAGCTCCAGCTCGTCCGGCACGTGCAGCATCCGCACGATGCGGTCCCAGTGGTGCGGTGCCTCCATGGGGAAGGAGACGAACTGGATGCCCATGCCGAGTTCCACCGTGGTCAACCACAGGTTCTCCATCGCGGCACCCATGCTGAAGACCGAATAGAAGCCGGACAGCTCCCCGGGCCGGTACTCACCGCGTTCGAGCATGACGCCGATCAGCAGTGGTGAGCCGGCCACCAGCCTGCGGTTCTCCTCCCCGAGCTTCTGCGGCACCCGGAGTCGGTTCATCAGTTGCTGTCCCGAAGGAGTGAACGCGCGTGAGGTGAAGGGACGCAGCAGGGCGGGCAGCTTGTCGAAGAGCATGCCGCTGCGGGCCGCGTCCATCTCCTTCTGGCTGAACCGGAAGTACTTCTTGTATCGGTCGAAGAACGTGCCCGCACCCATCACCTCGGTCATGCTCTGACCGCTGATAGCCGCCACCGTCTCGATCGTGGTGCGGTCCTCGATGAGCACGAACCGCCACGGCTGGCTGTTGAACTGTGAGGGCGCGGCCGCCGCGGCACGGATCAGCAGCTGCTGGTGCTCGGGGCTGACGGGGTCCGGCCGGAACGGCCCGTTTGTGGTGCGCCGGTTGAACACGGCATCGAGGAATTCCATGGGTTACCTCCAGGCCAGTAGGAGCGCGGCCGCATAGCAGGGGGCCGCCGCCAGGGCGTCGTGGGTGTGCCGGTTCAGGGGCCTCGCCCCGTGCCGCTGCAACAGGACCAGTGGAACGGCGGCCGGGACCAGGGCGACGGCGGCCGGCGACCGCTGGGCTGCGCACGTTAGAGCCGCCACGGCCGTCATCGTGACGGTCACGGTGTAGAAACCGTGATGGACCCAGCGGACGGTCGACGTATCGATCCACCGGACGGCCACCGCGGCACCGAGCGCGCAGTTCGCCGCATAGGCGCCGGCTGCGGCCGTAACCAACCTGCGGAGCAGCGTCATGGCCCTCCTCGTCAGCCGGTGATCATCACGCCCATCGTGCCACACGCCGGCGCGCTCGACTCCGATCTCGGCTCCGTCCGCAGGCCAGTCCTCAACTCCCTCCCCACTGAGCCCTCTGCTCATGCGGGAACTTGCACCTTCAACCACGGGTCGGACAACGGTCATGGTGGCGTTGCGCGTGTACACCTTGCCGTGGGCTGCCGTTCACGCAGCGAGCACAGGGTAGGTGAGTCAACGGTTACCCCCGGCCGGAACCACATCCATCGGAAGGTACTTCGTGAACGCGATCACTCGCTCCCCACGCCATCGATCAGCCCGCCTGGCCGCAGGCGTTCTCGCCCTGGCCACCACCGGCGCCCTGCTCAGCCCGGCGGTCACCGCCGTCGCAGCCACGCCCATCACTGCCCAGACGTCCGCGACGGCACAGACTGCGGAGACCGCCACTGATGCCGGCGCGGCCTGGGACGAGACGGCCTTCCGCGGCGCCGTCGAGGTCGTCGACGGCGAGGACGAGACCCCCGAGGTCCTCGAGGGCGTGGTCTTCGATGACCTGAACCAGAACTCCCAGCAGGACGAGGGCGAACCGGGCATCGCGGACGTGAGCGTGTCCAACGGCCGGGACATCGTCACCACGGACGAGGACGGCGCCTACGAGCTGCCGGCCTTCGACAACATGACCGCGTTCGTCACCCAGCCGGCCGGCTACCAGGTCCCGGTGGATGACGAGAACGTGGCCCAGTTCCACTACCACCACCTGCCCGAGGGTTCCCCGGAGCTGAAGTACGGCGGGCTGGAGCCCACCGGTGCGCTGCCGTCGGCCGTGAACTTCCCACTGGCGCAGGACGAGGACGCCGCGGCCTCCACCCAGGAGTGCTTGGTGGGCGGGGACGTGCAGACCTACACCGAGGAGGAGATCGAGTACGCCCGCGCCGGCGCGTTCGCCGACCTCGCGGCTCGCTCCGGTTATGAGAACTGCGGCGCCCTGTTCGTGGGGGACGTGGCCGGTGACGACCTGTCCCTCTACCCGGGCATCCGCACCCTGACCGAGATGATCAACGGCCCGGCCCGCTTCCTGCCCGGCAACCATGACATCGACTTCGATGCCACGGAGCAGGAGCACGCCTTCGACTCCTACCGCGCGGGCCTCGGCCCCGAGTACTACTCGTATGACGTGGGTGACGCCCACTTCGTCGCACTGAACAACGTGGAGTACCCCTTCTCCGGTGACACCCTGTACAACGGGGCCATTGACGAGGAGCAGATGGAGTGGCTGCGCCAGGACATCGCCAACACCCCCGAGGACAAGCTCGTGGTGATCGCTGCCCACATCCCGCTGCTGGGCTTCGCGGACCAGAACGGCACCCAGCACCAGACGGACCGGGTCAAGGAGATCCACGAGTTGCTCGAGGGCCGCGAGGCCATCTCTCTGGCCGGCCACGTGCACGCGATCGAGAACATGCGCGAGGGCGACAGCCTGGCCTCCTGGAAGGAGCTGTTCGACGTGGACGAGCTGCCCTTCCCTCACATCACCGTGGGCGCCATCTCCGGTGACTGGTACTCCGGCGAGATGCTCGAGGGCGGCTACCCCACCGCCCTGCAGCGTGATGGCGCCTACCCGGGCGTGCTCACCATGGACATCGAGGGCAACCAGGTCACCGAGCGCTTCACCCGCACCGGCGACGACGGCACCGATCAGATGGCCCTGGGCCTGAACACCCCGGCCTACCGCGGCTGGTTCGAGGAGAACATCGACTCCGAAGATCCCGCTCCGGAGTTCGAGAACCCGCTCACCGTGGGCCAGGACGAGCTGGCGGACACCTGGCTGACCACCAACTTCTTCATGGGCGCCACCGGCTCCACCGTGGAGGTCTCCGTGGACGGCGGCGAGGCCGTGGCCGCAGAGCGCACCCAGCCGATGGAGGGCGAGGAGCAGTACGTTGGCGCCGAGTACTCGGACCCGACGGCCGTTCAGGAGCAGCTGGTGCACGGCGGGTCGGTGGCGGACCGCACTTCCCACCTGTGGCGCCTGCCCCTGTCCGAGGACCTGGAGGCCGGTGAGCACACCGCCGAGGTGACCGCCACGGACGTCCACGGCAACGTCTCCACCGAGTCCCTGACCTTCGAGGTCACCGAGGGCTCCACGGAGCCGGAAGAGCCGGTCACCTTCACGGACAACCCCGAGGGCTCGGCGTTCTACGCCCCGGTGCAGTGGATGGCCGCCAACAACATCTCCACCGGCTACACCGACGGCACCTTCCGCAAGTACCGGGACGTCACCCGCGCCGAAACCACCGCCTTCCTCCACCGCTACGTCAAGCCGGACTTCGAGGCCCCGGAGGACAGCCCGTTCGAGGACGTCACGGACGCCAACTCGTTCTACGATCCGATCACCTGGGCCGCCGCCGAGGAGATCACCCTGGGCTACGCCGACGGCTCCTTCCAGCCTTACCAGTCGGTGACCCGCGGCGAGTTCGCCACCTTCCTCTACCGCCTCGACGCACCCGAGCACACGGTCCCGGAGGACAGCCCCTTCGATGACCTGAACACCGGCAACATCCACTACGAGGCCATCACCTGGCTGGCCTCCCAGGGCATCACCATCGGTGACACCCACGGCCACTTCAACGAAGCCGATCCCGTCACCCGCGGCGAGATCTCCGCCTTCCTCGAACGCTACGACAACACCCAGAACTAACCGCTGACGCAGTGAGCCGCTGATGCGCTAACCGCTGACGCAGCACACCCGCTGACGCGGTCCAGCTCCGCCCCCGAACCGACCGGCTTGGGGGCGGAGCTGTTTGCCACCGGGAACCGGCCCTCACGCCAGGACGAGAAAGAGCACCCCGACGAGTCCGCCGAGGATGGAACCGAGCACCACATCGCTGACCTGGTGGCGGTCGAGGTAGACCCGTGACCAGGTAACGCCCGCCCAGCCCAGGACCGCCAGGACCGGAGCACGGATCCCAGGGTCAGGGCGTAGAAAAGGTGCCGCTGACGGCGGTGGCGGATGAACTTGTCACTGGCCAGGCCGCGGAGGGTGAGGTACAGAGAGATCCCTTGCGAGACGAGCCGATCGAACAGGAGGCACCGTGCCGCCAGCTCTCATTCTCACAGGGTGTCAGCTGATCCTGGCGCCGGGCGGCGCAGGAGTAGAGCCCTGGCGGCGGCCATCGCTTCTTCTGCAACGATCTCGTAGTTATCGACCGGCGCGCCGAGAGCCACGGAATGTTCGCCGTACTTGTCGAACGCGAGCCTTACAAGCTCTACGGCCTGCTCAATTCCCAATGCGAGAACTATGTGTCCGAGATCCTCGATATCTTTGGTGCGCTCGGCGGCCATCTTCATCGCGGCCAGAGTGGGCAGGTCGGCGAGCCTCACCGCTGAGGATGTCCCCTCGGGTCCCGCGATCCATTGGGCTTCGTCGGGCAGGAAGGCCGCCGCGTTACGGTTCAGCCACTTCGGGGGCAGATCGTACTCCTGCGCCATATCAGCAACCACCTCGTCGACAATGTCGCCAGGGGCGTATTGCGCGTCAATATCCCCAGTCGCGCGGTCCAGCACGCCATGGAGCAGGAGGGCGGCTCCGCCGACGATCCGGATGTCCAACGTGACGCCCCGGGTCGCGAGTCGCGATTCCACCTCACGCAGCAGTTCGACGACGTCATCCCGCCGAAACTCTCGCCTGAAGATCAAACCGTTGCCAGATCCCGCTCGCGGATCCAAACATTCATGGCTGCGATCTCGCTGGGCGTCTCACGCCGGATGAGGTCTTTCATCCGGTCGCTGACAGGATGCAGCTTTTCGGCCAGAAAGACCGGCTCGGACGACTTCTGTGCCCGCTTGGCCCATCCAGGGACGGGGGTCTGGGTCTTGGCGGCTACCCAGCGGGTGACTGCTCCGACCGCCGCGCGGTAGGCATCGTCGTCCACGGGCGGCGCGAGGGGCATCAGCACCCGACCCGCTGACAGAGACGCGCTGGCATACTCTCCCAACAGACGGATGGCGAAATGATAGTCGCCATCGCGGATTGTTCGTGCGAAGTCACCGGCGAACTCGCGGGTCGCCGTGTCATCTGCCGTGATGTCCAGACCGAGGACCCGCATAGCCTTCAGCGCCAGGCCAAAGGACGCGCCGTCCTTTCCCCCTTCCAAGTCCACGATGAACTTGCGGGAGGTGCCGATGGCGTCGGCAAGCGCCTGCTGAGTGTAGCCCTGAGCCTTCCGCCGCTCGCGCAGCGTGCGGCCGATCACCTCCGCATTCATGTCCATAACCTCATTATGGCACCAAACGGTTACATTTCCACTCGTGTTCGAGGCTCATCCACTGACAACTTCTGCCCGCAAATGGCAAGGCCAGGTCGCTGGGAGCTCAGCCCAGAGGCTCCGCTCCGGCCCAGCGGGGCCCATATCCGAGCACGACGGCGGTGCGCGGCTCATCCGCGCCGGTGCCGTCCTCGTCGGAGAAGTCGGTGACGATGGTTCCGGCCTCAGGATCGGCCCGCGTGCCGGCGTCGCCCGGCTCACCGCTGCCGGTGGCGCGGATCAGTTCGATGTCCAGCCAGGAGGCGTCCGGGTCGTCGGGCCAGCCCGCCAACGACTCAGCCAGTCCCCGCCCCCACTCGACCACGGTGACCGAGCCGTCCACGGTGGCGTCCAGGTCCAGGTCAGACAGCTCCCCGGCGGAGCCCAGCCGGTAGGCGTCCACGTGCACCAGGTCCGGTCCCTCCACCATCGACGGATGGATGCGGGAGATCACGAAGGTCGGCGAGATGATGCCCTCCCGCACCCCGAGTCCGGCACCGAGGCCCTGTGTGAAGGTCGTCTTGCCCGCGCCGAGCTCACCGGTCAGGATCAGCACGTCCCCGGCCCGCAGCACGGACGCCAACCGCCGTGCCCAGTCTTGTGTTGCCTCGGCGCCGTTCAGCTCCACCTCGATCCGCAGCACCGGATCGGGCAGTCGCGATGCTGCTCCGGTCAGATCCTTCACCGGCTCTCCCCCGTCGGAGCACCCACGTTCTCGCCGGGCTGGCTGTCCACGTGAATCCGGGGCACCCGGGCCCCGATCCGGGTCACGAGCTCGTAGTTGATGGTGCCGGCGGCGGCGGCCCACTCGTCGGCCGAGATCCCGGAGGCAGGTCCGAACACCTCCACGGTGGCTCCCACGGGGGCCACCGTGGCGTCGTCCGTCTTCAGGTCCACCACGAACTGATCCATGGCGATCCGCCCGGCCACCTCATACCGCTGACCACCGATCGCCACGGGCGCCGCGATCGTCGGGCGCGGGATGCCGTCCGCGTAGCCGAGCGGGATGAGCGCCAGGCGCGTGGCCGCCGCGGTGCGGTAGCGGTAGCCGTAGGAGATCCCCTGGCCGGCGGGGACGGCTTTGTTCTGCGCCACCGTGGTGGTGACGGTCATGGCAGGGATCAGGTCGAAGTCCGCCGCAGGGCGGTCGGAGAACGGGGTGAGCCCGTAGATCCCGAGGCCGGCGCGGACGAGGTCCAGGTGGGAGTCCGGGCGGTGCAGGATGCCGGGGGTGTTGGCGATGTGCCGGACATCGGGGTCCACCCCGGCCGCGCGCGCGGTCTCGACAGCCTGGTGGAACAGTTCGAGTTGCTCGTCGGTCTCGGCCTCGCGGTCCTCCTCATCGGCCACGGCCAGATGGGAGAAGATGCCGACCACGCGGATCAGGCCCGATTCCTGGAGTTCAGCGGCGCGTGCCACCACGGCCGGCCAGTCCTCGATGGTGGCGCCGTTGCGGCCCAGACCCGTATCGATCTTCAGGTGCACGCGGGCCGGACGCTCCAGGCGCTGGGCTGCCTCGGCGATGGGCTCGAGCTCCCAGCCGGAGACGCCGAGGTCGATGTTCTCCTCCACGGCACGGCCGAAGGGGGTGCCGGTGGTGTGCAACCAGGCGAGCATGGGCGCGAAGACACCCGCTTCCCGTAGCTCGAGAGCCTCGGTGACGTGGGCCAGTCCAAGCCAGGTCGCCCCCGCGTCCAGGGCAGCGCGGGCCACGGGCAGGGCTCCGTGGCCGTAGGCATCCGCCTTGACCACGGCCATCAGGGCGGCCGGCTGCACCCAGGAACGCAGGGTGGCCACGTTGTGCCGGATGGCGGCCAAGTCCACGACGGCGGCGCGCTCGGCCGGTCCGTTGCGCTTCAGTGGTCCCGTGGTGCTGGAGGTGCCGGTGGGTCCGGATCCGGGACGGGGGTGGTCCCGGAAGGGATGGCGGTGCTCGGGCAGGAAGTCAGTTGACATAGTGCGTGCCATTCTTCCACCCATCACAGGCACCGACCGGCTCATCCGCGCGACACGGTCCCTGCAGACCCCAGACCGTTATCCCATATTGAGGAGCATGGCGAAGAAGACCATCATGGCCACCAGGGTCAACACCGCGGGGATCACCGTGCTCGTGCTGATGCGGCGGCGGTGCCGGACGTACTCGGTGCGGTAGCGGGTGGCGGGTTGGGTGGTCATGGGTGCCCCTATGAGTCGGTGCTTGAGGCGCCCTGGAAGAGGGCACCCTGAGACGGATCGGAAAAAAGGGTGTGGAAGAACCAGCGGGCGGAGGATCACTCGCTGGACGAATGAACTGTTGAAGCTTCATTTATGCTCGAAGTTTATTCTTCATCCGCAAGACCGTCAATACCAGTCAACGCCAACAAGCGGGTCTAGAGCCACACACCACGGTGCCCCGGTGAAACCACGTAGAAGACGAGTACTGGCCCGCCTTATCCCGCCCATAGCCTCCCCCTAGGTTCGAGCCCATGAAGGGCATCATCCTGGCCGGGGGCACCGGCTCCCGGCTACACCCGATCACCCTGGGTGTGAGCAAACAACTCGTCCCGGTCTACGACAAGCCGATGATCTACTACCCGCTGTCCACCCTCATCCTGGCCGGCATCCAGGACATCCTGATCATCACCACCGGCCACGACGCCGGCTCCTTCCACCGCCTGCTCGGCGACGGATCGCGCTTCGGCGTCAACCTCACCTACACCGTCCAGCCCTCCCCCGACGGCCTCGCCCAGGCCTTCCTGCTCGGCGAACACCACATCGGCACCGACACCGTGGCCCTGGTCCTCGGAGACAACCTCTTCTACGGCTCCGGCATGGGCGAACAACTCGAACGCTTCCAGAACCTGACCGGCGGCGCGGTCTTCGGCTACTGGGTCAAGAACCCCTCCGCCTACGGCGTCGTGGAGTTCGACGAGAACGGCCGCGCCATCTCCCTCGAGGAGAAACCCGCCGCACCCAAGTCCAACTACGCCGTGCCCGGGCTCTACTTCTATGACAACGACGTCATCGAGATCGCCCGGGACTTGAAACCCTCACCCCGCGGCGAACTCGAGATCACCGACGTCAACCGCCACTACCTGGACCAAGGCCGCCTCCAGGTCTCGATCCTGCCCCGCGGCACCGCCTGGCTGGACACCGGCACCTTCGACGACCTCAACGACGCCTCCGACTTCATCCGCACCGTGGAGAAACGCCAAGGCCTCAAGGTTTCCGCCCCCGAAGAAGTCGCCTGGCGCCGCGGCTTCCTCACCGACGAGGATCTCCGCCGCGTGGCCGAACCCCTCCTCAAATCCGGCTACGGCCAGTACCTGCTGCAGCTGCTCGAACACCAGCGCAACGTCCCGGAACTGAGCCTGCGCGCGGCGTCCTGAACGTCCTGAGACGCGGCCGCCTCTGCTGCCGGCGCAGGTCCGGCACAATGAAAGTCATGCGACACCTGACCTTCCGCGGCCTGGCCATCTCCTTCGACGACCGCGTGCTGGAGCCACGGCCCTGGACGGAGGCACAGTCCACATGGGCGGCCGAGCTGCTGGCTGAGACGGCACCGGGCCCGGTGCTGGAACTCTGCGCCGGCGTCGGGCATATCGGCTTGGGCGCCGTGCGGGACTCGGACCGACGGCTGGTCATGGTGGATGTGAACCCGGCGGCCGAGGAGTTCGCCCTGCAGAATGCGGCGGCGAACGGCTTGGCAGAGCGCCTTGACTTCCGCCTGGCCCGGCTGGACGAGGCCCTGGCGGAGGGTGAGCGCTTCGCCATGGTGGTGGCAGACCCGCCGTGGGTGCGCTCGGCGGAGACCTCGCGATTCCCCGAGGATCCGGTGCTCGCCATCGACGGCGGCGACGACGGCCTCGACCTCGCGCGGACCTGCGTGGGCCTCATGGACCGGCACCTGGCCGACGGCGGCTCCGGCCTGCTCCAGCTTGGCAACATCATGCAGGCGGAGACGATCGCGGCCGAGGCCGCCCAGCGCCCGGAGGGCTCGGTCAGAGTGGTGGAGACCCGCACCTTCGACCGCGGCGTACTGGTGCGGCTCACCCGCTGAATCACCGCAGATCTGCCGCTGACCTGCCGCTGGCCCACCGCCGGTCCGCGACCCGTGGCGGGATAGAATGTATGTATGACTGAGACGGAGCAGGGCACCACCATCGAGTGGCTCTATGACTTGTTGCTCGACAGCCCTGGTTTACAGTCGTTCCTGGATGACTTCACCACGGCCTTGCATGATGGCCTCTCCACGAACCCCGGCGTCCTGTGGTGCTCGGTGACGGTCTTGCGCCAGAAGCGTGCGGCCACCATGGCTTCGAGCGCTGACTGGATCAACGTTCTGGACGTCAAACAGTACGAGTTGGGCGACGGGCCGTGCTTGACGGCGGCGGCCGAGCTGGTGCCGCAATATGTACCAGACTGCGCTACCGATGAGCGGTGGCCCGCCTTGACGTCGCTGGCGGCGGAAGCCGGAGTCAGTTCCATCCTGGCCTTCCCCTTCGACCTGGCCGGCGAGGCCTCCGGGTGCTTCAACATCTACTTCTCCGATCACCAGAGCTATGACACGATCTCGCGCCACGAGATGGAAAGCATCCTCGGCATCGCCTCCAAGGGATTGCGCTTGGCGGTGCGGTTGGCAGGTCATGAAGAGGCACAGGCGGACCTGGACGCGACCCTGCGGTCCCGAACCTCCATCGACCTGGCGGTGGGCATCATCATGGGCCAGAACCGGTGCTCGCAGGATGAAGCCTTCAAGATCCTGACCAAGGTCTCCAGCCATCGCAACATCAAGGTCCGCGACCTGGCCGCCAGTCTGGTTGGACAGGTAGGCCAGGCGCCGACCGAGACGCACTTCGAGCGTTAGGCGCTACCAGCGCCCGGCCTCGTGAACAGGCCGACGGACGTCATGCGGTGCGTATCCGGTGCCAGATCGTAGACCTGCACGGCATCCAGACTCCACCCATGCTCAGTGAGCCAGCGGGTGTCCTGGGCGAATGCCGCCGTCTCGCTGGAGACGTAGATGATCTTGCCGGGACCGAGCTCGTGAACACGGCTGAGCACCGCACGCCCGGCACCTGACCGTGGCGGATACATCACCACGGTGTCCACGCGGCGGCCGTAGAGTCCCCCTTGAGAGAATCCCGTGTCCGCAGCATCCACCCAGCGGCTCAGCACCTCATCGGCTTTCCCCTCGAGCACGATCGCCTGGGGGACGTCCTGCAGGTTGAACCGAGCGTCGCCGCTCGCGCTGGAATCGGCTTCGACGGCGAGGACTGTACCGTGCTGGCCGGCAGCGTCGGCGAGAAACGCCGAGAACAGGCCCGCCCCCGAATAGAGGTCCGCGATCACCTGGCCATCCTGGACATCAGCGGCCTGCATGATGGCCTCAACGAGCGTGGCCGGGGCGTCTCGGTGGACCGGCCAGTACCCTTCACCGGTGACGCGGAAGGCCTTGGTGCCGAACTGCTCCGAGCTGACGTCCTCCCGCACCCAGGAACGGCCGCGCAACTGCAGGTTCTCCCCCGTTCCGCTCGATGACGTCTGGCTCGTGGTCTGGTGGATCGTCTGGGTACTCCGGCGCACGGCGACCATGGCGGAGACCCGCTTCGGAAGACTGGACAGCTGGCGCCGCCAGGCATTCGCATAGCCCTTCAACGTCTCCGGTGAGTCGGAGATCTCCGGTACCGGGGTGATGATGATGAGGGCTTCAAGGCCGTGGCCCGGCGTGGTGACGTTCACGCTGGCTGCGCCGGAGAAGTCGATCTCCCACAGTCGCAGCTCGTTGAGCTCCTGGACCGCCAGAGGGATGTTGCTCACCGGGATGGCCTCCTGGCCGCTGTGGACGGGTATGGACAACCGGCCGCCCGGGGACACCGCGAAGGTGGTGCGGGTGCGCCAATGCAGCCCGGCGGGCTCGTCAGCATGCATCCCCTGGACGAGGACCTCCACGTCCTCGAGCGTCTGCCGGCCCAGCCGGACCATGGTGTCCCGGAAGACCTGGGCTTTGAGCCGGCGCTGGTAGTCGAGGACGATATGGCCGTACTCCGCGCCGCCCACGGGCTGGCGGCCAGCCGGATAGGACCGGAGCGAATCGGCCAGCTTCCACTGGTTCAATCGGCGGAATTCCGAAGCGCGGATCACCTTGACGGTGTCCGCCCGCCAGAACTGGTCCGCGGGATCGGCGGCAGTGAGTTCAGCTACGACGGTCTCGCCGGGGATCGCATGGCGGACGAACACCGGCCGGCCCTCATGACGGGCAACGCAGTGCCCTCCATGGGCCATGGGGCCGACCTTGAGAATCAGCTGGTCGAGATCTGGAGCCGAGCGCGGGCGGGGATGTGGAGCGCTGGTGACACCGGCCGGGACCGGTCCGGTCAATGAGTGGGCTGCCATGGGGGCACGCAGTGATTGCTCCACGATTCTCCTGAGAGTCGTTACGGAAGGGCCCACTGCTAGACCCAACTGTCACGCTAATGGATAACTCCTCCCCGGCCTAGCGCCAGGACGGATCGTGCTCGGCAGCCCGAGCTCTCGGCCCATGAGTCGATTCCTCGAGAGCTCGGGCGCCGTGGCACGTCAGGGAGCGGGTGGATCAGTCGCGTCGATCGCGGCGGCTGGTGTCCGCGTCGTCCCCCTCCACCTCGATGTCCTCGTGCTGCACGGTTCCGGCGACCCGCTCGGTGTCCTGGACCTGGGTCTTGTCCACGGTGACCTTCTCCGCCGTGGCCGTCTTGTTCACCACCGGGACCTCTTCGTGGGCGGTGACCTCCACGTCCTGGTCACCGGTCTCCCGCCGCGCTTCCGCGGAATCCGGGTCTACCGGCTCGCGCATCCCTGTCGGGCGGAATCCCTTGAGGTTGCACGCTCTCCGGGGGTGGACTCAACGGCCCGCTATCCAACAGCATGGGTGGCCCAAGTCGGATCGACCACTCGGGCCGGTCGCGGTGGCAAGTGAGTGAAGGGAACCATCATGTCCGGTATCGGTGACGCAGCAGATCAGGCCAAGCAGTACGCCCAAGACAATCCCGAGAAGGTCGATCAGGCCAAGGACAAGGCCAAGGGTGTCGTCGGCAACGAGCAGAAGGACGAGCAGGACCAAACCGAAGGGAAACAGCCACCGTAGGGGGGCGGTGGCGTCATCCTTAGCCAGCAGTGAACCAGCGCGTCGGTGGGGCCGGGGTGGGTGCCGCGCTGCTGGTGGAGTGTCCGCGCAGCGAGGTGGCGCAGGCGACGCCGGCGGCGGTCCCCTTGCCGATGGCGATCGGAACCAGCTGCAGCCCCGCGGTGATGTCGCCTGCAGCGTAGACGCCGTCGACGCTGCTGAGCTGGAAATCGTTGACGGCGATGCGCCCCTCGTGGTCGAGCTGGCACCCCAGCTGTTCGGCCAGGCCGTTGGCGGCATGGTGGGCGTAGGAGAAGAAGACCCTGTCACCTTCCACCAGCTCTCCCCCGGCCAACCGCACCCCCAGCAGTGCACCGGGAGCCCCCACCAGCGCTTCGGCCGCTCCGTCCACCACCTCGATCCCCTGGCCGTCCAGAACGGCCCGCTGATCGTCATCAAACCGGCCGCTGGTATCGGTGATGATCCGCACCCCGGCCGCCCAGTCGAGCAACTCCGCAGCGAAAGCGGGCAGCTGCTCTCCGGTACCCAATATGATCACCACCTGGTCCCGGGCGGTGTACCCGTCGCAGGCTGGACAGTGGTGCACGTCAGTGCCGTAGTGGTCGTGGAAGCCGGCGATCTCAGGGACCTGGTCACGCACTCCGGTGGCCAGGACCACCCGATGCGCGAAGACCTCCGTGCCGTCGACGACGGCGCGGAACAGGCCGTCGTCGATCTGGCGCAGCGTGGACACCGTGCCCTGCCACAGTGACACGTGAGAGTACTGTTCCAGCCCGGCGCGAGCCTCGCCCAGCAGCTCCTGCGGGGTGGTGGGGTCCCGGCCCAACAGTCCGTGGGCACGGACAGCGGACAGGTTGCGCTGGTGACCCGCGTCCACCACGAGCGTGGAGCGTCGGTACCGGCCCAGCCACGTCGCTGCGGACAGCCCCGCCGGTCCGCCACCGACCACGAGAGCGTCGAGGATGGGAGGAAGGTCGCAGCTCATCGGGCCTCCTTGCCTAGAGGGCATTCGTTGCCTAGTTGCCGCGCTTGCGCAGGACCTTGTGCGTGCCATCGCACCACGGCTTCACCGCGGAGGCCCCACACCGGCAGACGGCGCTGACCGGACGCCAGGTGCGGTGTTCGTTGCCGTCCTCGTCCTGCACCACGTGATCACCACGCAGCAGCATGGGGCCGCCCGGGCACAGGATCACGTCGGGATGGTCCGCGGAGGGCTCCCCCGTGCCGCTCATGCCGTCCGTGCCGCTCGGTCCGCTCATGCCGCCCACTGCTTCAGCATCCGTTCGGCGTAACGGTCCTCCAGGTCCAGGGACGTCCAGGCGCCGAAGTAGACGTCGTCATGCATGTCCGGTTCCTCCTCCAGGAGGGCACCACAGATAGTGCGGACCGCCAGCTGCTCGTGCACCGCGTCGGCCTCCACGTGCTCGGTGTAGTACTCGATCATGGACTCCGGGAATCCGAGGCGCTTCAGTCCCTGGGCCATCCGGCGGGAGGGCCCCGAGCTGGTGGCCTCGAACGCCGCCAGGAACCCGAGCGAGGCGGCCCGTAACCGTCGGTTCAGCCCGAACAGGGACATCGCGTTGTTCTCCTCCAAGACCTCCAGCGGCGCCTCGTTGATGTAGGCGCCGTACTCGGAGTCCAGGCCGCTGTCCTCAAGGCCACGGACGAACAGGTGGGCATGGAGAAGATTCGGGTCCCCTCCCCCGTACTCGTCGAACTGCAGCTCCATCACGGCGGCCTTGACCCGGTCAGAGAGGCGGGGAATCACCCACGTGGTGTGGTCCGCCTCCTTCAGGTGGTAGATGGTGCGGTGCCGCAGCAACTCGCGCACCTGCTCCTCAGTGGCCTTCCGGTGGACATGGGCCGCCAAAGAGGGCCCGTCATGGTCGGCCACGAAGTCGAAGAACTTCTCCGCGAACCCGTCCGGTTCCGGCACCTCCGGCATCCGGGCCCGCAGGGTCCGCTCGAACTCCTGCTCCAGGCCGCGCCGCACGCCGATCAGCTGCGGATCCCACTCCAGCTCTCCGGACACGTCCTCGAAGCCGCGGTAGTGCTGCTCGTAGAGCGCCCACAGCGTGAGCTGCGCATCCTCGGCGGTGTCCGACGGCGGCGCCTCAGCCAATCCGGACGTCTCACCGGTGCGCATGGCCCGGAAGACGACCTCGCTCAGCGAGCCTCTGCTCTCGGGCGTCAGCATGAGCCCCTCCCCAGTCCCGTCCGCGAGAGCGGGACAAGCACAGTCCGGCAGCTGAGGTGGGGCATCCTGGTCCTCGTCGTATGTCGGTGGAAAGTCGGTGCAGAGGGCAATGGAGCGCTCTCGTGTCTAACCTATACGGAAATCTGGACGGAATTTTCGCCTCTTGGAAGCGAGCACCTTCGCCTCGGGAATGCCCCTGGTCCTACGACGCGTCGACGTCCCCGTCGGCCGGACCGGAGCCCAAGTACACCAGGAACCCGTCCGGGTCTCGAATCTGGGCCACGCGCTCAACCCAGGGCATCTCCTGCGGGGGTGCCACGATTGCTCCGCCGGCGGCATGTGCGCGGCGGGTTGCCTCATCGATGTCGTCGACGTAGAGCCACAGGGCAGTGCGAGTCCCTTCCCCGCCGATGTCGAGTTTCCGGCCGATCGCCAGGGCGCTCCTGCCGAGCCGCAAGGTGACGTACACGTCCCGCGTCTCGTCGTCCGGATCAGGGAAGCCGTACGTGCGCACGGCGTCGAAGGCCTCCTGATAGAACCGGGCCAATCGTGGCAGATCCTCGGTCATCAGAAGGGGAAAAGCGCTGCGCACCACCATGCGCGTCAGCCTATGCCCGCGGACGCCGGGACACTACGGTCCTCCGCCCCCGGCACAGTCCCCGGGTGGACTCCAGCTGCCGTCCGCCGGATGCTGCCGGCGTTCTCGTTGCGCGTTCCCGGGACACCGACCACCGCCGCCCGGGACGGTCAGGTCCCGGGCGGCGGTCGGCAGAGGCGCAGGGTCAGGATTCCTGGGCGGCTCCCTTGACGTTCTGCGCCGATTGGGCGGAGTCGTCCTTGAGCTGTCCGGCCTTGTCCTGGCCTTCGGTCTTGACGTGCTCTGCGCCGGTGGTGGCGGTGTCCTTGACGGAGTCCATCGCCTCCTGGGCCTGCGGCTTCAGGTGCTCGCCCATGTCCTGGGCCATGGACTTGGCCTCGTCCACCAGAGGCCCGGCCTGCTCCTTGACCTTGGTTGCCGCTTCCTGCTCCTGGCGGGAGGCCGGGATCAGAGAACCTACCAGCCAGCCAGCGCCCAAGGCGATCAGTCCGGCCGCCAGCGGATTCCCGCGGGTACTGCGGCGGACCGCCGTCGGGGCTTCTTGCACGGCGTGCATGGCATCCTCCGCTCGGTGCTGGGCGCCATCTGCCACAGCATGGGCACGGTCAGCAAGGCCGGTGGAGCTCTGCTGGCTGGAGTAGGGGTCGGTGGGGTTGCCCATCACGGATTCCTTCATGGTGCTCAAGCGTTCGCGGACGCGGTCGCCTTGCCTGTGGACGGCCTTGGTCGGGTTGGTCTTCTCGGCCAGGGCGTCCACGTCATTGCTGAGTTCATGGCGGGTGCGTTCGATGTCGGCGCGGATCTCATCGGGATTGTTGCTCATGGGGTCTCCTTGTCCGGATTCAGGGTCGCGGGGATCTCCTGAACCGTCTGTTGGGTCTGGGGCAGACCCTTGATGCGTTCGAAGTGCTTCTTGCCCATCAGTGCGAGCACGGTGGCCGCCACGCCCCACAGCACGGCGACGATCAGCGCCGCCCAGCCCAGGTGCATCACCGAGCCCAGGGCCCACATCAGGGCCGTGGACAGGAACAGCAGCAGGAAGACGGCGGCCAGCCCGGCCCCGGCGAACATCCCGGCGCCCTTCCCGGCCTTCTTGGCCTCCACCGTCGCCTCGGCCTTGGCCAGCTGAAGCTCCTGCCGCACCAACGTGCTCAGGTTCTCCGAGAAACTGCCAAACATCTCACCCAGGGACTCATTCCGGGCACGGTACTCAGCTTCGGGTTCCGGGGCTTCCGTGGAGCCGGAGCCCGGTGCCGCCGGGCCCGTCCCAGCGGCACCGGCGCTGCCGGTCGGCACACCGTCATAGCGGGGATCGGTGGTCACGGGCGGCCTCCTGATGGGGGAAGGCCGGTTCCGTAGGGATCGTTCACCGTGGGTGTGCCCAGGACCTCCGTGGCCGGAGCACCCGTGCCCAGATCAGGCCTGGCCACGGCCGGTGGCTCTGCCGGTGGGAGGGGGATGTCCCGGGAAGGGGCGGTGGCCGGAACGTCATCCGGGTAAACAGAGCCAGGAACCCTCTCGATGGGCGCGGGACCGGAGGGACCAGCGCGGCGGGCCGGCGTGGACTGATGGTAACCGTCATCGTCGTGAGCGTCCTTCACACCTCGGGTGAGGCGGCCGGCCAGCAGCCCAACGCCGGCGGCGATCGCCAGGAAGGTCCCCGGGCGGCGAGCCGCGAACCGGCGCACGTCGTCCAGCAGGTCCATGGGCTCTTTGGACTCCAACTGCTCCGTGACCTGGCGGGCCCGCTGGGAAAGCATCGAGACGGCCTGGTTCACCAGATCCGACTCGGGCTTCTCCCCCCGGGAGATGCGCTCGAGGTCATCGGAGACGGTCCGGGATTGTTCGGCCAGGCGGTCCTTCTGGGTGGACAGCTGGGACGAGGCCTCCTGCTTGGCCGAATCCGCCAAGTTCTTGGCCTGGGCCATCGTCTCGTCCTTGAGGTGGGCAGCTTCCTCCTGGGCGGTGCCCGCCACATCGCGGGCCGCGCTCTGGGCTTCCGAGCCCAAGCGTCCGGCCTCCTGCTGCGCGGCCTCCTTCGTTCCGCCGTCGCGGTCTGTTGGTTGATCCGGGTTCAGCGTCATGGGGTGTCCTTCCGTTGACGGCCATGGCCCCTGATGTCCAAACGGCCTGTAGTTCGCGACAGTAACGAGTGGCCAGGCTCCCGGCGAGGGTTGCGCCACGGTCCGTTGGAATTGGGGCGGAGCGGAAGCGGTCAGCTGTCTCCGCCGCGGTGGTGGTCGGCTCCGTACTGGTCGATCTTCCGGTGGTAACGCATGCCCAGGATGCCGCCCAGCACCGCTCCGACCAGCGCCAGCAGCACGGCGACGACTAGGGCGATGATGCCGCCGGTGGTCAGGGCCTCGGCCTCGATAGGCATGCCGGTCAGGCTGCCCAGTTGACCCAGGAGGTCGAATTGGCTGCCCGCCACCAGGCCCACGACCGCCAGGATGATGGTGATGACGATCGCCCACAACCAGACGGCGATGCCCTGCTTGGCTCCGTCGAAGCGGGCCATCCGCCCTGCCACGTAGCCGCCGCTGAGGTAGGAGATTAGCAGGATGACGGCCAGGATGATCGCACCCGTGATGCCTACGGCCGTGGGTGACTGGGTGGCCTGCTCTGTGGCCTGCCCGGCGTCCGTGCCCGTTGCCAGGCCCACACCAACGCCGATGGCCGAGAGCACTGCGGCGAGCAGCACGGCCATGCCGGTGGCGGCCAGCCAGCCGAAGAAGGCCGCGCCGAACTTCATGCCGCCGAACTTCTGTCTCTCCGCGGTGACGAGCTCATCTCGCCGTCCCCGGGGTGTGGTGGATCCGGTTGGATTCTCGGTGCTCATGATGCGCTCCTCGTGGTTGGGGCCCTCATGGTGGGGGTCGAATCGCCAACGTGGGCTCAGGGTTCCTCATCTACCCCGCGGGAGGCAATCATTCGCGAGCGGGTGCGGACGGGCATCGGCTCAGGGGTGGACTCCGGGCAGGCCAGCCCACATCATGGACGCGTCAGGCCGTGGCGAACGGAACGGGTGCCACGGTGCGGAACGAGGGAAGGACGTGCCATGTCGGGAATCGGTGACGCGGCTGACAAGGCCAAGCAGTACGGACAGGACAACCCCGAGAAGGTCGACCAGGCCAAGGACAAGGCCAAGGACTTCATCGACAGCAAGAAGGACAAGGATCAGCAGGACGATCAGAAGTAGTTCGCGCCCACAAAGAAGGGGTGCCGCCTCCACTGCGGAGGTGGCACCCCTTCGAGCATCCCGACGAGTTCGCCTACGGGACCACGAGGTCGTACCGCTGCAGGAAGGCAGCGGTCTCCCCGCGGGTCACCGGATCGTACGCGTTGAAGTTGCCGTGGGCGTCCCCGATGGAGATCCCCTGGGAGGCCAACCAGGTGATCGCCTCATAAGAGGAGGACCCGACCTTCAGGTCCTTGAACGGGCTGGTGGCCGGTGCGCTGTGCTCCGGATCCGCCAGCCGGTACAGGAACGTGGCGAACTCACCACGAGTCACGGAACGGTGAGGCTGGAACGTCCCATCCGCGTAGCCGATGGTCAGGCCCTCGGCAGCAGCCCAGGTGATCGGCGCGAAGAACGTACCGGCCGCCACGTCCCTGAAGGGGCTCTCCTCGGGTGCGGTGAACTCCGGCTTGACGTACCGGTGCAGGAAGGCCGCGGTCTCCCCTCGCGTCACGTCGTCGTACTTGCGGAACGTCCCGTCGGTATAACCGGTCGAGATGCCGTTGCTGGCCATCCACAGCACCTGGGCGTAGAACGGCGTGCCCGGGATGTTGTCCGAGAACTCCGGCACCTCCGGCTGCGGCTCCACGGTCGGGAAGGTGAACTCCCACGTCGCGGTCGCGCCTGCCGGGATCTCGAATCCATCCAGCGCACGGGCGGTCACCGTCACGACCCCGGTGCCCTCATGGACACCCGGTTCCAGCACCATGTCCGCCACCAGGTACTCCAGCCCCTCCACTGCGGGGATGGTGTAGGTGCCGGCCTCCAGGTCTGCCGTCACCGGTTCGGGGACGACGACGGCCGGTTCCGGATCAGGGGTCGGTTCCGGGTCCGGTGTCGGCTCGGGATCCGGGGTCGGCTCGGGATCCGGGGTCGGCTCGGGATCCGGGGTCGGCTCCGGGTCCGGCGTCGGCTCGGGGTCCGGCGAGGGCTCTCCGCCCGGCTGGATCAGCGTCACCTTGTCCAGGGCCATCTGACCGGCGTCCTGGCGGAGGCTCAGGGTCGGGTTCCAGCCGGCCAGGTCCTCGCGGTCGATGGTGAGCTGGAGGGCGGCGCTGCGCAACGGCTGCCACTCCCCCTCCTTCTCGATCCACGAGGTCAACTCGCCGTGGGAGTAGACGGCCGCCAGGCGGTCGCCGTCCTCCCACGTGACCGGGCGGGAGCCCGCGCCGGTGGAGAGGTTCTGGGACTGGCCGCCCTCGATCACGTCGAAGCCGGTGGCCCCAGCGCTGTGGTTGTACCAGCTGTGGGCGCGGTCCCGGAAGCTGTCCGTCAGCCCCAGGAACAGGCTGTCCTCGCCCGTTCCGGTCCCGGCAAAGTGCTCCGGCTCCACGATCAGCGCGAACTCCTCACCGGCCTCGGCCGGCAGGCCCAGGTGCGTGAAGCGCCGATCCTCGGCCGTGGCCGTCAGCAGCCCGACCTCGGTGTCCACGGCGAGGTCTGCCGCGGGCTCGGAGCGGTCGCGGAACACCTCGTACTCCTCGAGGCGATCGGTGGAGAAGTCGTCCTCCCAGACCACCTCGCCGAAGGCCTCCGGATCGAAGTCACCGGAGAAGGGACGTTCGGCGTTCACCGGCTCCACGTCCTCACCGGGCACCTCGGTGCCGGTCTCGGTGACCCACTTGGCCCCGTCCTCACGCTTGGTGATGGTGAAGGAATCCAGCACCTCGCCCTCGGCCACGGTGGAGGCTCCGCCGTCCCGGGTGTAGCTGGCCACCGACTCATAGGTGAGGGTGTCCCCGTCCACGGAGATGCCCTGCACCGTGGCGGTGTCCTGCTCGCGGGTGACGGCTTCGGCCCCGTTGCGGGTCCAGATGTTGTCCGTGGCGGAAGGCAGGGTGTACATCTTCTCCCCGGCGTTGGACACCACGTAGACCGGTCCGGCGGAGACGCCGGGCATATCCGTAACCGTGGAGGAGTGGTAGCCGCGCCCGTAGGTGTGGTCGTGGCCTTGGAGCACCAGATCCACGTTGTGCCGCTCGAGCACCGGCAGCATCTGCTGGCGCCAGTCGGTCTCGTCCCGCAGACCGTTGCCGCTGACCCCGGTGGAGAACACGGGCTGGTGGGCCATGACCACGGTCCAGTCGTTCGGGTTCTCCGCCAGCACGCGGTCCAGCCAGGTGGCCTGCATCAGGATCCAGGCCTTCTTGCGTTCGTTGCAGTCCTCCGGTCCGCCGGCCACCTCGGTGATCGGGCAGATGTCATCACGGTTGGCATTGAGGTTGATGAACCGCACGCCCTGGTAGTCCGTGAAGTACACGGTGTCCTGCAGGATCCCCTCGTAGTGCGCGCCGAGGGTGTCCGCGTACTCCTGGGCGTCCGCGGCCACCGGGCCATTGGAGGCGTACTCGAAGCTGTCCCGGAAGTTCTCGATGAACGGCTGACCGCCGATCTCGTGGTTGCCCAGCGAGGTCAGCACGTTGAGGTTCTCCTTGAATCCGTCCAGCCCCGCGAACCAGTCGGTCCACTGCTGCTCGCTGGTCGCATGGTCCACCAGGTCACCGGCGAAGAGCCCGAGCTCGGCGTCCGGGAAGCGCTCTTGGGCCAGGTCCACGGACTCGTGCCACACGGTGTCGATCCCGTTCTGGGCATCACCGAAGTACACGAAGTCGAACGGCTCCGCCTCGGCGGACGGGGTGGTGAAGGAGTGCCACTCGCTCCAGCTCTTCCCCGAGGCCACGCGGTACTCGTAGGTGGTGTCCGGCTCCAGCCCCTCCAGCAGGGCGGAGTGGCTGCGGGACGGGTAACCGTCCACGGTGCGCTGGGTCTTGTCCTCGGCCTGCACGGCCACGGCCTCACCCGGCTCGCCGCCCTCGCCGGCCGCCACGCGGAACTCAGCGGAACCGGCCAGGGCGCGCTGCGCCGTCGAACGCCAGGTCACGTACTGGGAGGAGGTCGGGTCCTCGGACGGGTTCAGCACGATCCGGTGCGGTTCGCCCTGAGGGGCATCCGGATCCACCCAGCCGTCGGCCTGCAGGGCCACGTCGAAGATGTGCATGATGCCCTGGTCCGTGCCCTGCGGCAGGCGCACGGCGTCCACGGTCTTCTCCGCGTCCAGCAGGGCCGGCCGGGTGCCGAAGAGGCGGAACGTGCCGCCGCCGGAGGAGTTGTTGCCGTTGTTGCGGCCGTTGACCTCCAGCACGGTCATGTTGCCGCCGCCCGGGTTCGAGGCCCAGTCGGTCAGGTAGACGGGGACTTCCTGCGTGGAGCCGTCGGTGTACTCAACGACGGCGGTTCCCTGGGCCGGGCCGTTGGTGGCCAGGCCGAGGAAGGACAGGCTGCCGGCCTGCTGGTCCTCCAGGTCGATCCGCTGGCCGTGCGGGATCCAGTTGTCCGGCTGGCCCGGCTCGGTCTCGGGCCAGGTGAACTCCAGCCCGGTCTCGCCCAGCGGCAGCGTGGCGCCCTGCTCGGCGCCGGCCGCGGCCAGGGACTCGCGTGAGAAGGACCAGTCGGACAGGTCCATGGACCCCATGCTGCCCTTCCCGTCCGGGGAGGTGCCCACGTTGTTCCGGGCGTTGATGCCTTCGGTGTACGACGGCGGCACGTCGCCTTCACCGGTACCCCACGTTCCCGGCGCCTCGGCCATCGAGAACTCGAGGGAGCCGCCGTCGCGCACGAAGGACGCGTCCAGCCAGGAGGCGCTCTGCGCCTCACCGTTGACGGCGAGCCCGGTGGTGTACTTGGCGGTGTCCCCGGCGCCGGGGGCGCTGATGGTGATCTGGCGCTCGGAGTCCGCGGCGTCGATGACGATGTCCTCGAACATGGGGGCGGTGACCACCAGGTCCCCGGTGCCGTAGACGGCCGGGTAGAGGCCGATGTTCGCGAAGACGTACCAGGCGCTCAGCGAGCCCTGGTCGTCATTGCCCGGCAGGCCGGACGGGGTGGTGTCATACATCTCCTCCACCGCGCGGTAGAGCACGTCCGTGGACTTCTCCGGGGCCTGCAGCCAGTTGTAGACCCACGGGGTGTTCAGGGCGGGCTGGTTGGAGAGGTAGTTGCCGGTCTGCGTGTAGGCGCCGGTGTCCAGGTCCTCCATCAGCACGTCCAGCTCGGCGGTGGACTTCTCCATGCCGCCGCGGCGCTCGATCAGCGTGGAGAGGTTGTGCGGGACCATCCAGCCGTACTGGTAGCCGGTGGCCTGGTTGAACTGGCCGCCGCCGTTGCCGTCCCGGTTGCGCAGGTCGAAGCCGGAATCGAAACCGCTGCGGTCCCGGGGCATGATGTGCTGGGCCTCGGGATCGAAGACGTTGAGCCAGCTCTGGGCGCGGCCCATGAAGAAGTCATTGGCGTCCTCGTCCCCCAGGGACTCGGCGAGCTGGGCGATCGAGAAGTCGTTGACTGAGTACTCGAGCACGCGCGAGGTGGCGAAATCGCCCTTCCGGTTCTCGATCATCTGGGTGGTGAAGTACTGGTAGGCGTCCGTGCGGGTGGACTGATCGGCCGGCAGGGTCTGCGTGGCGATCATGGAGTCCAGGGCGGCCTGACGGTCATAGTCCGTGGCACCCATGTCATCCAGAGTGGCCACGATGGTCTGCAGGCTGTCCCCCTGCATGCGGGCGGCGCCCGGGGCCCAGCCGCCGGTCTGCTCGGTGAGCGCGACGATCGACTGGTTGATGTCCGAGGCCACGGCCGGGTTGGTCAGGCCGATGAGCTGGGCCTGGCTGCGGTACATGTCCCAGCCGGAGCCGGCGAAGTTCATGTAGAAGTCCCGGCCCTCCTCCACGGTGTGGACCTCGCCGTCATAGCCGCGGTACTCGCCGTTGACGTCATTGCGGACGTTGGGGTGCAGGAACGAGCGGTACATCGCGGAGTAGAACTTGGTGCGTTCTTCCTTCGTCCCGCCGGTCACCTGCACGGTGTCCAGCTGGTCCTCCCACGTGGAGCGGGCCTCGGCGCGGGCCTCCTCGAAGGAGAGGCCATCCGCCTCGGTGGCGCGGTTCTCGGCGGCGTTCTCGGCACTGACGTAGCTCAGGCCGGTGCGGGAGGTGACGGTGGAGTCGTCCTCGAAGGTGATCCAGGCGCCGGTCTGGTCCCGGAAGTCCGCGTTGTCATCCTCGGAGGTCTTCTCCACGGAGGCCTGGCCCGGGGTCATCTCCCCGTCATTCCAGACGCCGTAGGCCTCGATGTCGGAATCGAAGGTGGTGGAGAAGTAGGCGCGGTAGTAGTTCCCGTTGTCACACAGGTCCGCCCCGCGCATCCAGCCGGACACCGTGTTGGTCTCCGGGTCCACGGTGATGGACTGCGCCTGGGAGCGGTTGTTCTGGCCGGAGCCGTTGAGGATCAGCGTGGAGCCGTCCGCCTCCGCGAAGTCATAGCGGCTCACGGCGGTGCGCTCGGTGGCGGTCAGCTCGGTGGTGACGCCGTTGTCCGTGGTGACGGAGTAGTAGCCGGGCTCCGCGGTCTCGTTCTCGTGGGAGAACGGCAGGTAATAGTCCTCGATGTTGCCCTGCGGGATGACCGGCAGCGCCCCGTCCTCCGCCAGCTCGCCCGTATAGGGAATGGTCGGGAACTCGTAGCCGCCGAAGCGGTCATGGCAGCCGGAGCCCTGGTAGCGGGTCATGCCGAATCCGCGGATCTTGTCCGCCGTGTACTCGTAGCCGCCCTTCTCCTGGACCAGGTGATTGTCCTCGTCCGTCTTGAAGGTGGTGGGGCTGGACTGCACCATGCCGAACGGCAGGGCCGCGCCCGGATAGGCGTTGCCGTAGGCGTCATTGCTCTTGTTCTGGGTGGTATCCAGCTCGGTGCCGATGAACTGGTCCACCAGTTCGAACGGCGCGGTGGTGTCTGATCCTTCGGGGCCACTGGCCGGGGCGGCGAGGGCGCCCGGGGCGGTGGAGACGAGGAAGGCCGCCGGGAGGGAGGCGGCCAGGGCTCCGGTCAGGAGCCATGTCAGGACCCGGCGCGGAGGCGCGCCAGGACCGTCATGAGCGGTGCGCATGAATGTCCTTCAGTTATGGGTGCATGAGTGAGATGCGCCCATTGTGGACATACGCGCTGGTCAGGAAGGTGTTTGGTGGGCTGACGGGAGGTTAACGGGGGGTGGCGGTTTGAGTGCCCAAACTGAGTGCGACGTGGGACGATCTCTCCGAATTTCAGATTATGCCGTCGGCTCCAGCCTGCTCGGCCCACGCCACGTAAAGGCGTCGATGGTTGCTTGGACGACGTGTCGAGCGGATTCGAGAGACATTGGCGTGACATCGACTTCTTCGAAATCTCCCGAAGCAGTTGTCGTGCCGAAGCGGCTGCCGTTCAGACTATTGAGAATCAACACGCCTCCACCAGGGGCATACACCGCTCCGTTGTCAATGGGCTTCAGCTCAAGTGGTTTTCCTTTGCGCCCCAGACTCCGGGCACGGTCCTCCATATGATGTGCACTGTCCCGAATCGCCTTGACGGATGGAAATGCGGCCTCCCAGTCAGCGAGAGCGGTCGTAACGCCTGCTGGCATGCCGGGCATCGTGCTCAACGTGCCAAGTGACTTGGCGATGGAATCAAGGGAGTACAAGTACGTGCGTGCATGAATGAAGGTGATTTGGTGGCGATACGCACTGGGGAGAACACCGCTTTCAGCTGAAAGCCTCAAGGCGATCTCGTCGGCCTCGGCTCGTTCCGCATCCCAGTCACGCGCAGCCAAATCACCACCGTTCAGTTCTCGCACCGTTTGATTGGCTTTTCTGCGGAACTCCATCGATTGCTCCCACTCCGCTTGAAGATCGGTGGGGCGCTGGCGCTCCGTTTCAAACCACCCCAATGCGATAGCGGCTTCAGCGATGCCGCTTGACAAGTTCCGCAGGAGCGAATCAACGTCGCGACCAAGCTCCCTGGGCTCTAGCTCCAGCCTTGTGCCAGGATATTTCAGAGGAACGATGTACATACTCAGATCGTCGCAGATATAGCAGACGACATAACCTTCGGTCGGCAAGCGATCAATCCTCAGCGACGACTATCCGGAGGCCGTGACATCGTCATCGACCAAGGCCGGTGATCGTTCCATGCTGATGCGGCGAAGAATCCTACGGTCGGGCCCTGGACGCCGCGGCCGTGACAGCTTCGGACCACCGGCCTATACACAGCCACGCGACTCTGCCTACGGTGGCCCCGCCGCGGATGCCCCGCGGCACCGACTACGGGAAGAGCCACGTCATATGGGAACCGTCACCGGCGCCAACGAGAACCAGCTGCACTACGAGGACACCGGAGGAACCGGGCGGCCAGTGGTCCTGGTCCACGGCTGGCCGCTGCACGGACAGTCCTGGAAAGACCAAATCGGCGCGCTGACCGCCGCCGGTCACCGAGTCATCACTTATGACCGCCGCGGCTTCGGGCAGTCCGAGCCGCAGCACCCCTACACCTATGACGCGCTGGCCGGAGACCTGGCCGCTCTGCTGGAGGCCCTGGACCTGTACGACGCCGTCCTGGTCGGATTCTCCATGGGCGGCGGCGAGGTCGCCCGCTACTTGGCGAAACACGGCAGCGACCGCATCGGCTCGGTGGTGTTCGCCGCGGCGGTGACGCCCTACATGCTGCACACCTCCGACAACCCCGAGGGGCCGCTGAAGAAGACCGAGGCCACGGCCATGGCGGCACAGCTGACCGCCAACCGGAAGAAGTTCTTCGACGGCTTCACCACGGACTTCTTCAGCGCCGGGGACACCCTCTGCGTGAGCGAGGCACAGCGTCAGGAGGCGATCGCGATGTGCCTACAGGCCAACAAACTGGCCGCGCTGGAATGCATGGCCTCGTTCGGTGCCACGGACTTCCGCGAGGACCTGGAGCAGGTCACCGTGCCGACGCTGGTGCTCCACGGCGACGCCGACGGAGTGGTGCCCCTCGAGGGCTCCGGCCAGCGCACCCACCAGGCCATCCCCCACAGTGAGCTCGCGGTGATTCCCGGGGCACCGCATGGCCTGAACGTCTCCCATGCGGACGAGTTCAACGCCGCCCTGCTCGGTTTCCTCAGCCGCTGACCACCGAAGGCAGCGAAACGGGGCGGTGAGAATTGATCACCGCCCCGTTTCGTCGTCATGAAAGCCTAGGAACCGGCATCACTGGATGATCAGGATCACTCCGATCAGAACGGCGATGACGACCACCACCAGGACGATCGCCCCGATCTGCAGCTGACGAGTGGAGAACCTCTGCCGCTTGATGTACTCGGTTCGGTATTTGATGCGTTTCTGTTCTTCTTCCGGCATGTGCCCTCTTTGGATTTCGTTGAGACGGTCTGGGGGATACCGCAAGATACCACCGCACGTCGGTCAGGCCTCATCAGGCACGATACCTTCAGACACATTCCGGGTGAACCGTCTGCCTTCGTCGAGTTGGGGTTTGACGTCAGCGGAATCTTGACACCGAAAGTCTAGTGACCGGCAAGGACACGACGGATAGCGTCGGGTACGGTAGAGGCTCCGAAGGGTCCATCACTGGCCGCCCTCGTTCCAGCCGTCCCGTGCAGCCAGGCGGCCGCAGCGGCCTTCTCTACCGTGGCGCCCGGTCCATTAGGCCCGCTTCGGGCCAGGGCCGAACCCACCAGTCCGGCCAGGCAGTCGCCGGTACCGGCAGTCGCCAGCTCCGCCCCGCCTTCGTTCTGCACCAAAGTCCTGCCGTCGGGCGCAGCACAGACCGTGGTGGAGCCCTTGAGAAGCACGACGACGGCCAGCACCTCGGCCGTGCGGCGCGCCGCGGCAACCGGGTCGGCTTTCGCCAGGTCCGCGAACCCGTCAGCGAGGTGCGGCACCAGCCGGTCCACGAGTTTCACCAACTCCCCCTGGTGGGGCGTCAACACCACCTCGCACCCGGCGCCCCGCAGCCGAGACAGCTGATCCAGAGTCACCAGCCCCAGCGCCGAGGCATCCAGGACCAGCGGCAGACCGCCATCCACGCAGGCTTCGACTACTTCGGTCAGCCGAGACCGGGCCTCGTCGTCGGACCCCAATCCCGGTCCGGCGGCCCAGGCCTGGGCCTTCCCCTCCACGCCCGTACCTGCCACCACCTCTGGGTGGGCCGTCAGAACCAGACCGGCCGTCCTCTGGGGTCCGGCGTACTGCACCATGCCCAGTCCAGACGCCAGCGCGGACGAGCACACCAGCACCGCCGCTCCCGGGTACTGCTCCGAGCCAGCACACACGCCGAGGACTCCGCGGCGATACTTGTGGTCGTCCCAGGCAGGCGGCGCGAAGACCGCGAGCGCATCGTCGCGCTCCAGCGAGGAGACGTCTGGTTCTCCCAGGTACGGACTGAGACCGATGTCCACCGGTTCCACCCGTCCGGCGGCATGGGCACCGGCCCCGACCACCAGCCCGGTCTTGAGAGCCCCGAAGGTCACGGTCAGATCAGCCAGGATCACTCCCCTGGCCACCTCACCGGTGTCCGCGCCTACCCCGGAGGGCAGATCACAGGCGACGACGGCCACCCCCTTCGGCACGCGCGGCGGTTCCCATCCTCCGCGCGCACCGGTGCCGAGCACACCATCAACCAGCAGTACGGCATTGTCGGGGATTCGATCCGTCACCCGCCCGCCAGCGCGGCGCAAGGCGTCCAGCCCGGCCTCGTGCATCCGCTCTCCAGTCGGTACGGCCACGGCATCCACGCCGCGGCGGCGCAGGAAGGCCAGCGCCCAGAGGGCATCTCCGCCGTTGTTCCCGGTACCGACCAATGCCACCACCGTCGAGCCGGCCACCGGTCCGCGGGAGCGCAGTTCGCGCACCACCCACGCGGCCAGCCCCCACGCGGCACGGCGCATGAGCGCTTCGCCCTGAGCTGCATCGAGCAGGGGTTTCTCGGCGGCGCGGACCGCTGTACCGGTGTACGCGTTGAGCACGTCTGATATCTCCAAAGGGCGTGGTCGGCGAATGGTGAGAATGAATCATGTCCGCGTATACCTCAACACCGGATTGACTGTTTTGTCTACGATGCTCAACAAACGGCTATGGCGACTTTTGCGCTTCGAAACTCGGCTAAACGCACAGAGTGCGGACGTGGTGCAGGATCGGACGGCAACGACTACGTTTACCGGCACCGGCTCAGAGGACCAAGCCGCGTTTACGTCTGCTGTCGCCGCCCTCTCCTAGCGAAACCCTGCTGGTGAAGGGCGCGGTTGCTCTCTACTCTGCTGTGACCCTAAGTGAGTATTTGAGGGCCTGAGAGCCACCCAGTATTGCCTTTCAGAGCCACTTGT
>NZ_BMLQ01000005.1 GCF_014645315.1 Citricoccus zhacaiensis
TTAGCGTGAGTCACGAAGACCTCCGTGGTCAGGATGCGAGTGTGGTAACCCACATCCTGCCCGGAGGTCTTCGCCTTACCTCAGCCGTTCACAACCTCCCGGGGAAGTACACCTAGAGCTCGACGTCGGTCGGGTTCAGGACCCGGCGCAGGAAGTCCTGGGTCCGCGGCTGGGTGGGGGAGCCGATGACCTGCTCGGCCGGGCCCTCCTCGACGACCACGCCGCCGTCCATGAACACAACGCGGTCCGCGACCTCGCGGGCGAAGCCCATCTCGTGGGTGACCACGAGCATGGTCATCCCGGCGCCGGCCAGGCCACGCATCACGGAAAGCACCTCGCCCACGGTCTCCGGGTCCAGGGCGGAGGTCGGCTCATCGAAGAGCATCAGCTCCGGGTCCATGGACAGCGCGCGGGCGATGGCCACGCGCTGCTGCTGGCCGCCGGAGAGCTGGTCGGGATAGCGATCCTCGAAGCCGTCCAGGCCCACGCGGCGCAGGTTCTCGCGTGCGACGCCGGCCGCCTCGGCCTTGCCGCGGCGGAGCACCTTGACCTGGGCCACCGTGCAGTTCTCCAGCACGGACAGGTGCGGGAACAGGTTGAACTGCTGGAACACCATGCCGACGTGGCGCCGCATGGCGTTCAGGTCCACCTCCGGATCGGTGGCGTCGAAGCCGGACACAGCCACCGTGCCCTGGTTGGGGGCCTCCAGCAGGTTCACGCAGCGCAGCAGGGTGGACTTGCCCGAGCCGGAGGGGCCGATCAGGCACACCACCTCGCCGGGGGCCACGGTCAGGTCGATGCCCTTGAGGACCTCATTGGAGCCGTAGGACTTGTGCAGGCCGGTGATGGCGACGCCGCCGGCGCGGATGGCGCTGGCGTGGCTGGTGGTCTCGGTCATCGTGGCCTCTCAGACGCGCGTGCGGTTGGTGCGCGATTCGAACTTCCGCGCCAGCAGGGACAGGGGAACGGTGATGATCAGGTACATGACACCGGCCACGAGCACCGGGGTCAGGCCGGCGTCCAGGGCGGTGATGCCGTCCCGGCCGAACTTGGTGAGCTCGTACTCGTGCGCGGCCAGTCCCAGAACATAGACGAGGGAGGAGTCCTTGGTCAGCAGGATGACCTCGTTGGTCAGGGGCGGCAGCACCAGGCGGAAGGCCTGGGGGATGACAATCGTGACCATGGCGCGCCAGGCCGGCATGCCCAGGGAGCGGGCGGCCTCCGCCTGTCCCTTCGGGACGGCCTGCAGACCGGCGCGCAGGGTCTCGGCGATGTAGGCCGAGGAGACCATGCCCAGGGAGGCCATCACCACGAGGGGGATGGGCCACTGGACGCCGAAGGCGAAGGGCACGCCGTAGCCGAAGGCGATGAAGACGAGCAGGGCGGGCAGGCCGCGGAAGAGCTCGATGTAGGCCGTCGCCAGCCAGCGGTACGGCGGGAAGGAGGAGAGCCGCATCAGGGCCAGCAGCGTACCGCCCAGCAGGCCGACCACGAACGAGGACGCCGTGTAGAGCAGGGTGTTGCCCAGGCCCACCAGGATGATGTCCGGGAACAGCGGGCCGATCTCCGCGAAGTTGAAGACGGACTGGCCCAGGGTCGGCCAATCCATGACGGCTATGAGAACCACGATGGCCAGCACGAAGACGCCGGCCTGCAGGCCGAGTGAGAGCTGGCGGCGCCGCCGGTTGCTCATCGTTCGGCCCTTCTCCGGGCTGCTGCCCGGAGAGGGGTTGGGACCCGGCGCCGGGCCGGTGGTGTTGACGGTGCTCACTGATCGCCCTCCGTTGCTGCCTCGCCGAACCAGCGAACGCGGGACTCGTCGAGGGTGCCGTCCTCTTCCATGCCCTGCAGCGACGCGTTCACGGCGGACAGCAGTTTCGCCTTGTCCGGGGCCACGGCCACGCCGAGCTGCTCACCGGTGGGAAGCTCGGCAACCACCTCGTACTGGGGGTCGTCCTTGACGTTGTAGAGCACCACGGACTGGTTGCCGAGCACGGCCTCCACGGTGCCGGCCCGCAGGGCCTCCATCTGCATGCCGCCGTCCTCGAACTGGATCGGGGCCAATCCGTTCTCCTCGGCGAAGGTCTCGCCGGTGGTGGCGGCCTGGACGCCCACGCGTTTGCCCTGGGCCGATTCCAGGTCGGTGATGCCGGACCCCTCCTCGGCCACGAGCACCAGGTCGTCGTCCAGATAGGGGACGGAGAACGCCATGATCTGCTGCCGGGCCTCGGTGATGGAGATCGAGGAGGCGTTGATGTCGCAGCCGGTCAGTGAGGAGCCGGACTCGATGGCCTCGAAGGAGGAGTCCACCACGGAGAGGGGGACACCGAGGTCGTCGGCGATCCGCTGGACGATGTCGATGTCATACCCGACGAGGTCGTTGCCCTGCATGAACTCGAAGGGCGGGTACGGGATATCGGCACAGACGGTGAGCTGGCCGGGGTTGACCAGATCGAGGCTGTCGACCAGGGGCGAGGATTCGCCGGTCTCGGAACCACCGAGCTGCGGGCCGAGCACGGCACATCCGCTCAGGGCCAGTGAACCGGCTCCCAGGACGGCCACCAGGGCGAGTCGGGTGCGGGACGGGGTCATGAAGGGTCTTCCGGTGCGGGGGGCCCTGCTGCGGTGCAGGGCGTCGAGACGGACAGTCTACCGGGAAGAGGTGAGGGCCACCGGGTGGTCCGGCGGGCAGCCTGCCGGGATGATGGGTGCCGCGCGCCACGGGGGTCAGTCCCCGTGGCTGCCCTCGTCCACCCCGGTCACGGTGGTCAGCAGGAAGACGCTGTCCTCCCGGGCCGTCACTCCGTGGCGTTCCTTCGTGAGCTGGACGAGTTGGCCCTGCTCCAGGTGCAGATTCGCTCCGGATCCGGCCGTGACGTCCACCGCGCCGATCAGCACCTGCAGCGTGGCGGCGGGCGGCGCGTTGTGGTCCGCCAGTTGGGCCCCGGACTTCAGGGCGATGATCGACTGGCGCAGGTGGCCGTCCCGCAACAGCAGGTCACCGTGCCGGCCGTGCGGGTTGTCCAGGGCGGCTTCCAGCGTGGTGCGGGTCAGCGCCGTCAGGTCGTGGGGTCCCGGCGAGTAGGTCATGGTGTCACCGTAGCCCGCGCCGGCTCAGGCCACCACGGAGAGCACACCGTAGAAGAGCATCCCGAACACGGTGGAGTAGAGGACGATGGCCACGGCCTGCCAGGTGATGACCCGCCCCTTGGTGATACCGAAGGAGGTCAACGCGGCGGCGGTGAAGTGGGTCGGCAGCAGGAAGGGGCCGAGCAGGGAGACGCCGGGGACGCCGTACTTGTCCAGCGCGCGGCGGACCTTCTGCTGCTTCTCCGAGGCCGGCTTCGGGGTCTTGCCGGCGGCGATCCGGCGGTTGATGATCGCGGCGCGGATCTTCTCGAAGGACAGGACGATCACCACCACGATCGCCACGTTGGCGAGGATGGCCACCGGGATGGCGAGCCAGGGCTCCATGCCGGCGATGATGCCGACGATGGCGGCGCCCTCGCCCTCGATATAGGGGATGAAGGCGGCGAGCACGACTCCGAGGAATCGCAGGGCGCTCGGCAGGGACTCGGTGAAGGACTGGATGTTGGCGAGGATGTCCATGGTGCTGCCTTTCGGTGCCGCGGCCGGTGTGACGGCCCCGATGCGGGTGGTCCGCTGTACTGCGGTTGGTGTGCTTCCAGCCTCGTCGGGCTGGCGGGTCAGCGGCAGTGTCCGGCTGTCACCTCTTCACGGGTGAGAGTCACCGCGCCGCCGTGACAGTTGTCATCGGCCTACTGTGGGAACCGTGAGCACGCCAGAACCGTCCGCGAGCCGACGCTCGGGGCAATTCCCCTCGACGGCGCCCGGCCGTCCCGCCCGCGGAGTCCGGGCCACCTGGTGGTACACCTACTCCTCGATGGCCTTCTTTGCCCTGTTCATGGCCTTCATCACGGCGTCCATGCTGCTGTACTTCCACCGTGAGGCCGGCGGGCAGACCTGGTGGCCGGTGGTCACCGCCGCCATCCTGACGTGGGTGGCCGGACTCACCCAGGTCTACGTCACCTGGCTGGTGCGGGCGGGCATGGGGGCGGGCTGGCCCCGCCCGTGGGCCACCGCGCTCCTGGTGGCGCCCGCGGCGCTGGTGTGGGTGCTGACGCTCTGGATGCCGGGCGGAGGGTTCCCCGGGGCGATCCCGCTGTGGCTGGCCGCCAACGTCCTGTCCATCCTGGTCCACGGCGTGACCCGGAGGCTGGTCCTCGCCGCCGGGGTCGTCCTGTTCGCGGGCCACTGGTGGGCCGGTGCCCACCTCACGGGGGTGGTGGTACCCGCCGGGGAGGCCGCGCGGCAGATGCCACCGTTGGTCTTCTTCGTGATCTTCGTCCCGGTGGTCTTCCTCTTCTCCGCCTGGTGGTGGAACATCGTGGTCCAGCTTGACGTGGCCCGCCGGGATGCCGCCCAGCTGGCGGTGGCCAGGGAGCGGCTCCGGTTCGCCTCGGACCTGCACGACATCCAGGGACACCACCTGCAGGTCATCGCCCTCAAAGCCGAATTGGCGGAGCGACTGATGGGCGCTGGGAAGCCCGACGCCGCGGCGGAGAACATCCACGAGGTCCGGACGATTGCGCGCACCGCCCTGGAGGAGACGCGCTCGCTGGTGCGCAACCTGCGTGAGGTCTCCCTTGAGGAGGAGATCGCCAACGCCAAGGACGTCCTCGAGGCATCCAGCGCCACCGTCACCGTCCGGGGGATCCTCGTGGAGGATCCTGCTGCGCGCACCCTGTTCGGCCTGGCCGTCCGTGAGGGCGCCACCAACATCCTGCGCCATGCCGCCTCCGCCACGAAGGTGTCCATCACCCTGGAGGCCGTCGACGACGGTCTGCGGCTGGCCATGGTGAACGACGGCGTCGAGGCGCCCGCCGGTCACGACGGCAACGAAGGCAACCACGTCAACGATGGCGCCGGGGCACCCGGCGGCCACGGGGTACGCGGGGTGGGCGGGCCGGCGTCGGGCACGGGGTTGTCCGGACTGAACCGACGGTTCGCCTCCTCCGGGGGGTCGGTGACCGGCCGGTACTGCGACGGCGCCTTCGTCCTCGAGGCCCGGTTGCCCGCAGTGCCGGGCCGGGTCACTGAAGAATCCTCCACCGTCCAACCGAAGGAGCCGACCCCATGATCCGCTTGCTGATCGCCGATGACGAGGTGCTGATCCGCGGCGCGCTCGAGACCCTGCTGGGCCTGGAGGAGGACTTCGAGGTGGTGGCCGGCGTGGACAACGGGATCCAGGCTGTGGCCGCCGCCCGGGACCTGGCGCCGGATGTCTGCCTGCTGGACCTGGAGATGCCGGAGATGGACGGTGTGGAGGCCGCCGGGCAGATCCTGCGGCAGGTGGCCACGAAGGTCATCATCGTGACCCGGCACGCCCGGCCCGGGGTGCTGCGGCGGGCCCTGAGCGAGAAGGTGTCCGGCTTCGTGCCGAAATCCACGCCGGCCGAGGAGCTGGCCAAGGTGATCCGGGACGTGGCCGCCGGCAAGCGGTATGTGGACCCGGACATCGCCGCCACGGCCCTCGGCGGGGAGCGGAGCCCCCTGACGGACCGGGAGCTGGACGTGCTGCGGGCCGGCCGGGATGCGGCCACTGTGCAGCAGATCGCCGAGCGGCTGCACCTGGCGCCGGGCACGGTGCGCAACTACCTGTCCTCGGCCATGGGCAAGCTCGGGGTGGGGACCCGGCGGGAGGCCTCGCAGATGGCCTGGGAGCAGGGCTGGATCTAGCCGGCGTCGTAGGGTGCGCCGGTGGAGATCTCGCGGTCCACGGCGTCGATGGACCACAGGGTGTCGGCCTCGGCGACCCAGGGACTCCTGGACAGTGTGACCGGTTCGCCGGTGCGGACGGACTCGGCCACGGCCCGGGCGGTCGTGCGGGCCTTGGCGGCGTCCTCGTCGAGGAATTCCAGCACCCCGGTGTGCCGGGTCCGCAGCTGCAGGGTCTCCGCGGCCGGCAGCCCGGCGGCCAGCTGGCGGCCGCGCAACAGCTCGGCGTCGAAAGCGGCGCCGGCCACGAGGACGATGAAGCCCAGCCACACCACCACCAGGAGGACGACGAGGCTGTTCAGGGTGCCGAGGATTTCGTCGAAGGGTCCGGACAGGTCAGCGAGCCAGCCGAGCACGATGGTCATGGCGAACAGGACGAGCACGGCGGTGAGCCCACCCCAGGACAACCAGCGGAAGCGGGGCTGCACCACGTTGGGGCCGCGGTGGTAGGCGAGAGTGACGGCCAACACCAGAACGGCCAGGATGACCGGCCACTTCAGGGCGTTCCAGGTGGCGACCGTGGCTGTCGTGAGGCCGAGGACGCTGCCCAGCCGTTCGGAGAGCCCGCCGCCGATCAGCACAAGCAGCAGGACCGCGATCATGGCGATCATCAGCACGAGGGTCTCGACGAAGATCACCGCGCGGAACCACAGGAACTGCCGGCCTTCACGGGTGTCGTGGATGCGGTGCATCGCCCGGTGGAAGGACGCCAGGGCGTTCGAGGCGGCGATGATGGAGCCGATCAGGCCGAGGACGAGGCCGACCACCCCGCCCGAGGTGTTGGCCAGAGCCAGCAGGGCCGACGTGACGACGTTCGGGTCCACGCCCGGCATGAGCTCATGCACCAGTTCGGCGCCCGTGAACACGGTCTCGTCCTCGAGCCCCAGTAAGGACACGATCGAGACCATCGAGATCGCCGCCGGCACCGTGGAAAGCAGCGTGTAGAAGGTCATGGAACCGGCCACGTCCCACACCTGGATGTCCACCAGTTTCATGATGGTCCGGCGGATCACGTGGAACAGGGTCACCCGGGGCCGCAGGTAGGTATGCGCCGGTGCCGGACGGCGGAGCAGTCGGCGGGGCATGCTACCGAGGGTACCCCCGGGCGTCCGGCCACGGCCGCACGCACCTGTCTCGGGCCAGCCAGCGGACGGTGGGAGGATGGAGACCTCACCACACATCGCATCATCGAGGGAAAACATGACCACTGACCTGCACCGACGCCGACCGAGAACCTCCACGCCGACTGCCGCCCGAGACTCTTTCGGCACCGAACCCCGGACCGCTTCCCGGGCCATGAGCACCGGCCTGCCCCTGCGGGCCGCCGGACTGCTGGCGGCGTCCACGCTGGTGCTGACCGGTTGCGTCTCGATCAACGTGGACGGCAAGGCCTCCGAGTCTCCGGTCTCGTCCAGCTCCGCGCCCAGTGCCGGCTCGCCCACGTCGTCGGCGGATGCAGCCTCCGAGTCGGCAACCGACGGCGCCGGAGCCACCGGAGATGCCGGAAACACTGCCGGGGCCGCGGACGAGGGTTTCGTGGCACTCACCCTCCCCGAGCAGGACTTTCCCGTGGGGACCGTCCTCTCGAAGGAGGAGTCCCTGGTGGCCGGAGCCCCGTTCACCATGAACCTCAACCTGACCGGGTTCACCCCCGAGGGCGAGTGCGCGGTGCTCCTGGACGGGATCAACGCCTTCGAGACCCAGGCCGTCCAGGGGGCCACCTCCGTCTACGAGACCGACCTGGGGACGGTCAACACCACCGGTTCGGCAGCGCCGAGCGTCCAGCTGCTGGTGGCGCAGACTGCCGAGCCGATGGAGATTATGGGTATCTACTCCGAACTGCCCACTGCCTGCGGAACCCTGGAGAGTGACGAACAGGCCGGAGCCACTGCCACCTTCGAGCAATTGGGCGGCCTGGATGCCACCTACCTCACGATCTCGGACGGTCAGGGCGGGGAGTCGACGCTGGTGGCCGGCGGCCGCTCCCTGGGTGACCACCACGTCTACGGTGTGCTCAGCGGTGTGTCGCGAGGGGACGCCGAGGCCATCCTGCAAGCCCAGGTCGATCACGTGGAAGCCGTGCTGCAGGACGCTGGCGCCACGGTCTGAGTCGGGTCGAATCGGCGATGGACCGGGATGCATGACGCGGGGCAGATGAGGGGCATAAGAAGGGGAAAAGTGGGGGAATAGCGGGTATCAGAACCGGGTTGAGTTAAGTACACTCAACTTTGAGTATCGACCCGAATCACAGACCCGTTTCACCGTCAGACGCCCCGCATGTCATGAGCGGCGGCAGAAAGGACCAGCATGGACGCCAAATTCACCACGAAGAGCCAAGAGGTGCTGTCCGGGGCGGCGATGAACGCCTCCACCCTCGGCAACCCCCAGATCGAACCGGCACACCTGCTCAAGGCGCTGATGGACCAGCGCGGCTCCGTGGCCGTCGCGGTCCTCAAGGCCGCCGGCGTGGACCCGGACGTCGTCTCCGCCGCCGCCTCCACCGCCATCAAGGAGCTGCCCGCCAGCTCCGGCTCCTCCGTGGCACAGGCCCAGCTGTCCCGCCAGGCGCTGCTGGTGGTCCAGGCGGCGCAACAGCAGGCCGAGGCTTTGGGGGATGACTACGTCTCCACCGAGCACCTCGTGCTCGGCCTCGCCGCCGACGCCGGCAAGGCCGGCACCGCCCTGCGCGATGCCGGTGCCAGCGTGGAGGCGCTCTCCGCCGCCGTCAAGGAGGTGCGCGGGGACACCCGCGTGACCACACCGGATCCGGAGAACACCTTCCAGGCCCTGGAGAAGTACGGCACCGACCTCACGGAGATCGCCCGCGCCGGCAAGCTCGACCCGGTCATCGGCCGCGATTCGGAGATCCGCCGCGTGGTGCAGGTGCTCTCCCGCCGCACCAAGAACAACCCGGTGCTCATCGGTGAGCCCGGCGTCGGCAAGACTGCCGTGGTGGAGGGCCTCGCCCAGCGCATGGTGGCCGGGGACGTCCCCGAATCTTTGCGCGGCAAGACCCTGATCTCCCTGGACCTGGGATCCATGATCGCCGGGGCAAAGTACCGCGGTGAGTTCGAGGAGCGCCTGAAGTCCGTCCTGGAGGAGATCAAGGCCTCGGACGGGCAGATCGTCACCTTCATCGATGAGATCCACACCGTCGTCGGCGCCGGTGCCTCCGAGGGCGCCATGGACGCCGGCAACATGCTCAAGCCCATGCTGGCCCGCGGCGAGCTGCGCCTGATCGGCGCCACCACCCTGGACGAGTACCGCGAGAACATCGAGAAGGACCCGGCACTGGAGCGCCGGTTCCAGCAGGTCTACGTGGGGGAGCCGACCGTGGATGACACGATCGCCATCCTGCGCGGGCTCAAGGAACGCTACGAGGCCCACCACAAGGTGGCCATCGCCGACTCCGCCCTGGTGGCCGCCGCCAACCTCTCGGACCGGTACATCTCCGGCCGCCAGCTGCCGGACAAGGCCATCGACCTGGTGGACGAGTCCGCTTCCCGGTTGCGCATGGAGATCGACTCGGCTCCCGAGGAGATCGACCAGCTGCGCCGCTCGGTGGACCGGCTGACCATGGAGGAACTGGCGCTCGCGGATGAATCGGATCCCGCCTCCGTGGAGCGGCTGGCCGCCCTGCGCGAGGAGATGGCCAATCAGAAGGAGGAACTCGCGGCACTCAATGCCCAGTGGGAGTCCGAGAAGGCCAACCTCAACCAGGCCGGTGACCTGCGCGTGAAGCTTGACGAGTTGCGCTCCGCGGCGGACAAGGCCCAGCGGGACGGTGACCTGGCCGAGGCCTCGCGGATTCTCTACGGAGAGATCCCCGCGCTGGAGAAGCAACTCCAGGCCGCCGTGGAGGCCGAGTCCGGTTCCGGCGGCGGGCCGGGAGGCCAGCAGCACGCCGGACCGTCCATGGTGTCCGAGGAGGTCACCGCGGACGACATCGCGGAGGTCATCTCGGCCTGGACCGGCATCCCGGCCGGGCGCATGCTGCAGTCCGAGCAGGACAAGCTGCTGTCCATGGAGGACCACCTCGGTGAGCGGCTGATCGGCCAGCGGAAAGCGGTGTCATCGGTGTCCGACGCCGTCCGGCGGTCCCGCGCCGGAATCGCCGACCCGGACCGCCCCACGGGCTCGTTCCTGTTCCTCGGCCCCACGGGCGTGGGCAAGACCGAACTGGCGAAGTCGCTCGCGGCATTCCTGTTCGATGATGATCACGCGATGGTCCGCATCGACATGTCCGAGTACTCGGAGAAGCACACGGTGTCCCGGCTCGTCGGTGCCCCTCCGGGGTACGTGGGCCACGAGGAGGGCGGGCAGCTGACCGAACTCGTGCGGCGCCGCCCCTACTCGGTGATCCTGCTGGACGAGGTGGAGAAGGCCCACCCCGAGGTCTTCGACATCCTGTTGCAGGTGCTCGACGACGGCCGCCTCACCGACGGCCAGGGCCGCACCGTGGACTTCCGCAACGTCATCCTGATCATGACGTCCAACCTGGGCTCGCAGTTCCTGGTGGACCAGAGCCTGGACGAGGCGGGGAAGAGGGACGCGGTCATGAGGGTGGTCAACTCCTCCTTCAAGCCTGAGTTCCTCAACCGGCTGGACGACATCATCATGTTCGATCCGCTGTCCATCGAGGACCTCACGAGGATCGTGGACCTGCAGGTGGACGCACTCGCGGCCCGCCTGGCCTCACGCCGGCTGTCCCTGGAGGTCACCGACGCCGCGCGGGAGTGGCTGGCCCTGACCGGATTCGATCCGGCCTACGGTGCCCGGCCGCTGCGCCGCCTGGTGCAACGCGAGATCGGTGATCAGCTCGCCCGGGCCCTGCTCTCCGGCACCATCGCCGATGGGGACACGGTCCTGGTGGACCGCGCCGCGGGCGAGGGGCCTGAAGCCGAGGAACAGGACCGCCTCTCCGTCACCCGGAAGGCCGGCTGACGTCAGCTAACCATCCACGTGGTCTGTCCAGTCCTCCAGGACGGGCTCCGCCACGAGGGAGGCGTTCAGGGTCCCGTCATGGGCCACTGCGAGGCAGTCCACGCGGCGGTCGCCCTCGTCCCACGTGCCCTGGGTGGGGTGGGAGATCTCGACGATGACCTGGGCGTTCGGAGCGCTGTCCAGTTCGATCGTGGCGCAGAAGCGCTCGGCGGCCGCCTGCATGTCCTCGGGGAAGGCGCGGCCGGTGGGCCAGAGCTTGCGGCCGATCAGCTGGGCCTCGTGATCGCGGTTGCACTCCACCACGGTGGAGGGTTCGCCCACCGACTCGAAGTCTGTCAGACAGTCGCCGGGCACGATCTGGGCTGGGGGCACCTCGCGGGCCACGATTCCGTCCAACCCGGGTTCGGCGTTGCGGGACACGGTCGGCCCGGGCTCGAAAGTCTCACCGGACGGGCCGTTCTGTGCAGAGTTCAGCAGCGGCCAGAGGACAAACACGGCCAGGGCCACCACCAAGGCGCCGATGGCGATCCACCAGCCGCGCTGCCGCCGGGGCTGGGGCGCCGGGGTGGTCTCCGGCTGACGGGGCGGCAGGTAGGGGACGTAGCGATCGCCGGAGCCGGCGGCCTCGGCCGTCTCAGGGGCCTCCGGCGACTCCGAGGTCTCTGTTGTGTCGGTGGGTTCGGGGGCGTCAGGGGTTGACTCGTCGCCGGACCCGTCCGGGCGTGTGTCCATGGTCATGGTCCTTTCGGTGCCGTCACGCTGGCAGGCGGCTCCAAGGGGTGCTGAAACATGTTAACCTAGTGTCCACGAACCATCATGATCAGTGCATACTCCGGACCAGCCCTGCCTAGGGGCTGACAGCACGGGGACGGACAACAAAGGGGGTCACGCTCATGGGGCGCGGCCGTCAAAAGGCAAAAGCAACCAAGCAGGCCCGGGACATGAAGTATTTCTCCCCGGCCACTGATTTGTCGGCACTGGAGCGTGAGCTGGCCGGCAACAGCGGTTCCAGCCATGACGATGACCAGTACATCGACTACGCGGACAAGTACGCGGACTACGTGAAGGATGCCGAGGAGGACGACGATCCCCGCACGCAGGGTTGATCGTCGCCATGTCGACTGAGCCACCATCCGCCGAGCCTCCTCGGAGCACGTCGGCGACGGCGGACACCGCCGATTCGGTGGAGATGACAGAAGGCTTTCCGGGCACCACCCTGCTCCCGAGCCATCCGGCAGCTAACGGTCACCGGGCTGCCCTGCGCTCGATCGCGCGCATCGTGGAGGACGCGGCCCCGCCGCAGGATCCCGCCATCGCGCGAGCGGGCATTTTGGACCTGTTGCGGGAGCACCACCCGCTGGTGATCACCGGCGCGGGCATCTCCACGGACTCCGGCATCCCCGACTATCGCGGACCGCAGGGGTCGCTGCGGCGGCACCGGCCGATGACCTACCAGGAGTTCCGGCACGACGACGGCGCTCGGCACCGCTATTGGGCGCGGTCCTTCGTGGGCTGGCGGCAGATGGACGCCGCCTCCCCGAACCCGGCCCACCACATCCTGGCGGGCTGGCAGCGCGCCGGGATCCTGGCCGGCGTCGTGACCCAGAACGTGGACGGACTGCACGCCGCGGCGGGCACCCCGGGCCTGGTGGCCCTGCACGGGGACCTGGACCGGGTCAGCTGCCTGAACTGCGGGGCCCTGGAGGACCGCCGGTCCTTCGATGCCCGGCTGGTCGAGGCGAATCCCGGTTACCTCGAGGCCGTCCAGGTGGACCCGCTCATGGTCAATCCGGACGGGGACGTGACGCTGGGACCGGAGTGGGTGGACCGGTTCCACCTGGTCGGCTGCCGGGTGTGCGGTTCGGTGGAGCTGAAGCCGGACGTGGTCTACTTCGGCGAGAGCGTGCCGGCCGAACGGAAGGCCGCCGCCCGCCAGGCGTTCGAACGGGCCGGCTCCGTCCTGGCGATCGGCACGTCGCTGGCCGTCATGAGCGGTTTCAAGTTCGTCCTGGACGCAGAGAAGGCGGGCAAGCCGGTGGCGGTCCTCAACGGCGGCCCCACGCGCGCCGATACGAAGGCCGCCTTCCGCTGGCGCACGCGCCTGGCCCCTGCGCTGGCGTGGCTGGACGCCCGGCTCTGACCCTTCCCGAACTCGGTAGCGCGTCAGGCCGTGGCGTAGTCTCCGGTCAGCAGCACCGCTCCGCCGTCCACGCCCTTGGCGCCCTGCATGAAATCGGCTCCGGCGTTCCGGGCCTCGTCCGTCACGCGGCCCACGGTGCCGGCGACCCAGGAGGTCAGGCCGCGGGCATTGAGCCGGGCCAGGGCCTCGTCGGCGGCGGCGGGATCCACCACGGCGACCATGCCGACGCCGAGGTTCAGGGTGCGCTCCAGGTCCTCGAGCGGGACGCGCCCGAGCTGGCCGACGAGGGAGAACACGGCCGGCAGTGACCAGGTCCCCCGGTCCACGGTGGCCATCAGGCCCTGGGGGAGCACGCGGGCCAGGTTGGCCGCGAGCCCGCCGCCGGTGACGTGGGAGAACCCGTGCAGGGCAGGCTCGCCAGAGGCGGTGGTCACCGCGCCCGCGGCACCGGCGACGGGGTCGCCATTGAGGTGGCGCATCACGTCGAGGCAGTCGGCCGTGTAGATGCGCGTGGGTTCGAGCAGCTCCTCGCCGAGCGTGCGGCCCAGGTCGGTGACCTCACGGTCGAGGGACCAGCCGGCGTCGTTGATGACGCGGCGGACCAGGGAGTATCCGTTGGAGTGGATGCCGGAGGAGGCCATGGCGATGACCACGTCCCCGTCACGCACGCGTTCAGGGCCGAGCAGGGCGGAGGCCTCGACCACGCCGGTGGCGGCACCGGCGACGTCATACTCGTCCACGCCCAGCAGGCCGGGGTGCTCGGCGGTCTCTCCGCCCACCAGGGCGGTGCCGGCAGCCTGGCAGCCCAGGGCGATGCCGCGGACGATGTCCGCGATGCGCTCGGGAACCACCTTGCCGCAGGCGATGTAGTCGGTCATGAACAGCGGTTCGGCGCCGACCACCACGATGTCGTCCACGACCATGCCCACCAGGTCGAAGCCGATCGTGTCGTGCTTGTCCAGCGCCTGCGCGATCGCGACCTTGGTGCCGACGCCGTCCGTGGAGGTCGCCAGCAGTGGCTTCGAGTACTTCAGCAGCGGCGAGACGTCGTAGAGCCCGGCGAAGCCGCCCACGCCGCCGATGACGGAGTCGTTGTGGGTGGCCTTCAGTGCGTCCTTCATCAACTCGACGGCCAGGTCACCGGCCTCCACGTCCACGCCGGCGGAGGCGTAGGTGGTCCCGGGTGCGGACTCGGCGGCGCCGGGCACTGCGCCGGTCGAATCGTGGGGGTGCTCGGAAGCGGTCACAGCGGGGTCCTGTCGGTTGCGGTCAGCAGGTCTTCAAGGGAGGATCCGGGGCCCGGGTCCCCGCCGACGGCGCCGGGGCGCTCCTCCGGGTCCACCGTGGACTCCGGATCGGTGACGGGGCTGGACGTGGCCGCGGATGCCGCGGCGGCGACCGGCCGCTCCAGCAGGTGCTTGCCACGCTCGTCCTCGCTGGGCAGCGGGATCGGGTAGTCACCGGTGAAGCAGGCCGTGCACAGCGAGCGGCGGGGCTGTTCGGTGGCCTCGATCATGCCCTCGGCGGAGATGTACTCCAGGGAATCGGCCCCGATCGAGGCGGCGATCTCCGCGACCCCCGCACCGTTGGCGATCAGCTCGGCGCGCGAGGCGAAGTCGATCCCGTAGAAGCAGGGCCACTTGATGGGCGGCGAGGAGATCCGCACGTGCACCTCGGCGGCGCCGGCCTCCTTGAGCATCCGGACCACCGCGCGCTGGGTGTTGCCGCGCACGATCGAATCGTCCACCACCACCACACGCTTGCCGGACACCACGGCGGGCTGGACGTTGAGTTTGAGCCGGATGCCGAGCTGGCGCAGGGTCTGCGAGGGCTGGATGAAGGTGCGGCCCACATAGGAGTTCTTGACGAAGCCCTGGCCGAACGGGATGCCGGACTCCTCGGCGTAGCCCACCGCGGCGGGCGTGCCGGACTCTGGGACCGGGATGACGACGTCGGCCTCCACCGGGTTCTCCCGGGCCAGCGCGCGCCCCATGGCCCCGCGCGACTCGTACACGGAGCGGCCGCTGATGGTGGCGTCCGGGCGGGCGAGGTAGACGTACTCGAACACGCAGTGCGCCGGCTTGGACTCGGCGAACCGGGTGGAGCGGATGCCCTCCTCGTCGATGGCGATGAGCTCGCCGGGAGCGACCTCACGGATGAAGGAAGCGCCCACCGTGGCCAGGGCGGACTGCTCGGAGGCCACCACCCAGCCTCGCTCGAGGCGGCCGAGCACCAGCGGGCGCACGCCCTGCGGGTCCCGTGCGGCGTAGAGGGTGTGCTCGTTCATGAAGACGAAGGAGAAGGCCCCGCGGATCAGCGGGAGCAGCTCGGTGGCCGTCTGCTCGAGGGTGGAGCCCTCCTCACCCTGCAGCAGGGCCGTGACGAGCGCGGTGTCCGTGGTGTTGCCCTGGGCCATCTCGCCCCGGGTCTGCTTGCCGTAGCGGCCCTGCACCATCCGGTAGAGCTCGGCCGAGTTCACCAGGTTGCCGTTGTGGCCCAGGGCCACGGTGCCGCCCGCGGTGGCGCCGAGGGTCGGCTGGGCGTTCTCCCAGTTGTTGCCGCCGGTGGTCGAGTACCGGCAGTGCCCGACGGCGATGTGCCCGGTCAGGGTGTTCAAGGTCGCCTCGTCGAAGACCTGGGAGACGAGCCCCAGGTCCTTGTACACGGAGATCCGCTTGCCGTCCGAGGTGGCGATGCCCGCGGACTCCTGCCCCCGGTGCTGCAGGGCATACAGGCCGTAGTAGGCGAGCTTGGAGACCTCCTCGCCGGGGGCCCAGACGCCGAACACCCCGCATTCGTCCTGGGGACTCTTCTCATGGGGGTCGAGGTCGTGTGTCAGCAGGCCGTCACCGCGCATCTTGATCACGTCCCCCATTCTCCCACTTGTCCGTCCACTGCTGCAGGTCGTGGTCCTGGACGGCGTAATCGGCGTCCTCATAGCTGTCCACGGACTGTGCGGTCACGGTATAGGTGTGCTTCTTCGACCTGCGGTCCAGCACCAGCCAGACGATCGCTCCGATCCCCACACCGAGGATGCCGAAGATCACCAGGAAGTACCCGAAGGTGGAACCGAAGGTGAACTCGGGGTTGGCCTCGCCGAAAGCAGTCACCAGCAGCGCGATGATGGCGCCGAGCAGGGCACCCCCGATCAGGAACACCTGCACCTTCGGGGCCCGGCGGACCACCAGGGTACGGCGGTTGAGGGCATCCTCCTGCGGGGAGCCCATGCCGGGCCGGACCGTCTCAGGCCTGTTCTGATCCGGCGTGCTGGGTTCGTCTGCCGGGGTGCCAGCGGGGGTGTCCGCGGAACCGTCGGGGGGAAAAGTCATGCCTTCCATGGTACGGGGCGCAACAGGTCGAATCCGCCGTGGGTCGGACACGTTCGCGGCGCGGAGGTGAGGCTACAGGTAGGGGTTGCGGACGGCGTCGACGTCAGCGTCGGTCGTCTCCGTGAACAACGGCTCCGTCGGCTCGGGCAGCTGCAGGGTGGGCCGGGCCGAGAGTACGGCGACCAGCCCGGATCCCAGCGCCATGAGCAGCAGGATGGCGGCTGTGATGACGCTGATCAGGGCCGCTCCGGCAGACTGGAACGGGATGAAGGTCGCGGCCGCCACGAACACCAGGGCGGTGGCGATGACGGAGGACCGTGCTGCTCCGGAGGTGTAGCGCCCGGTGAACGCGGAGATCAGCACCCCGATCAGGCCGACGAGCGCCACGAGGGCGGCCACCAGCAAGCCGATGACCAGGGCGCCGAGCATCGCCCAGCCGCCACCGGCCAGCCCGCCGAACAGCAGGGCCACCGGGATCACGAGGATCGAGGCTGGAACGCCCAGCTCGCCGACCAGGTGCCCGGCCCGCGGCACCCCCGTCCCGGCGAGCGCGCGGAAGTCCAGCACGGCCCCGGCCACGGCGGCGATGGCAAGAACCACGGCGAAGACCAGCGGCAGCCAGGCACCCATACCGGTCTGGACGACGTCTAGCAGCGGCAGGATGAGCGCCAGGCAGGCCAGGCCCAGCGGGGTGGCCAGGTGGCGCAGGAACCGCCGGGCGGTGCCCTCCATCGCGGTCGCGGCGTCGGCGGCCTTTCCGGCCGGGCCGTCGTCGGGCACAAGTGTTCCGCCGACTTCTCTGCCGGCGCCTTCGTGACCCGCCAGCTCCGTGCCCGGGGAGCGGCGCAGGAGCACGACGGCGGCCCCCAGGCCCACGAGTGCCAACACCCCGCCCAGGGCGGAGGCGATGGTGAGCCCCGAGGGGGTGAGGGCCAACAGCGGGATCGCTCCCCAGGCCAGCAGCGCTGCCGGCGGGGCGATGGCCGCCAGAATGCGTGTTGCGGTGCCGGGGCCCCGTGGGGCATGGCGCGCGGCCACGGCGCCGGCCACCACGGCGGTGGCGGCCAGTAGCAGTCCGGCCAGGGAGAGGGTCTGTAGTACGGCGTTGTAGCCCTCGATGCCGATCGCGCGGTCGACCACGCCGAGGGGTATGAAAGTCCGGATGGCCAACAGGATCAGGGCGGCGGCCAGGGCCACGGATGCAAGGGTCTGGGCCGCCTGGCCGCTCGGGCCCGCCTGCCGGTCCCGGAGGGCCAGCGTCAGGCCGAGGACCCCTAGGAGCCCGACGACGGCGGCGAGTGTGTAGCTCAGAACCCAGAGCCCACCGTCCACCGCCCCGGGTGATGCGCTGCTGGCGATCACCGCCCAGGTCACGAGCGAGACCAGGACGGCGCCCATGGTGTGCAGGGCGACGGCGGCGGGCAGGGTCAGGTGTCTCGCGGTCTTCACGGTGGTTCCCCCTCAGGATGCGTGCTCCCACCGTATCCCGAGGGTCCGCCGTGGGCTCGGGTCAGTACGTGTCCCGCCCGCGGGCTCCGATGACGCGGCTGGTGGGGCAAAAAAAGACCGCGATACTCATGTTCCGATAGCCGATCGGCTTGCGAGACGGCGCGGTGCGTTCTCCTCGTGAAACGAGACCTGATGAGACGGCTGAGGACGGTCTTCCAAGCGAGAGGGATACCCTATGGAATCTGACAGAATGTGGTCATGCGCACCCACGTCGGCCTCATGCGCGGCATTAACGTCGGAGGGCACAACCGGTTGGCGATGTCGGATCTACGCGAGATCGTGACGGGTCTCGGCTTCAGTGATGTCGTGACCTACATACAGAGCGGAAACGTGGTGTTCAGCTGCATCGAGACTGATTGCACGCAACTCTCCACCCAGCTCGAGCAGGCGATAACTGATCGGTCAAGCGTGCGAACGGGTGTCGTCGTGCTGTCTCGGCCTCAGCTGAGGTCAGTGGTGGCGGACAACCCCTACCCGCAAGAGACCAACCCGAAGTGCCTGCACGTGGTGTTCCACAGGGATCAGATCAGCCGCGCCACAGCCGAAACCGTGACGGCAGCTGTGCAGCGAGCCCGGGGCAAGGGCAGTCGCGACGATGCCACCGTGATCGGCAGCTCCCTGTACCTGCGCACCCCAGATGGCCTGGGTCGTAGCGTGCTGGCGGCCGAACTGTCCCGCCCACCGGCCGCCACGGCCACGGAGGTGGTCAACACTATGCGCAACTGGGCGACAGTGACGCGGCTGATGGCGCTTCTCGACGATTGACTCGCAACACCAGCTTGCCAGGGTGCAGCGGACGCTTGAGTACGACGCTCAGCCGGGATTGAGGTGGGCCTCTTCGAACAACGATCCCGCAGCGTGACGGGTCAGCCAGTCGCCGACCCTTGCGATTGCCCACGTCATCGCAAAGATCAACCCATCCCTTGTCATCGGTCGCCACTCGAATCCAGTAACGGTTGGATTGTGGCCACGATGAGGACGGCACCCCGCGTCTAATCTAGTTGGATGGATGACCTGGAGTTCTCGATCGATGACGAGCTGTTCCGTGTGAGCCAGAGGCGGCAACCCACCGGGATGATGAGCTATGACTTCGCTTGGCTCAACGGACCGGACAACGGCAAGTACGGCTTCACCGTGGGCTTCTCGGTCGCTTGGTCGGACCCCAGGGCACAAAGGGCACCGGAGCAACTAATGGATGAGGCGCGTGGCTTCATCGAAGGGTTCTATGAACCTGGTGGCATCGGGGAGGAAGACTTTCCCGACCACACCCCAGATCGCACCCGCAGGACGGGCGATCAATAGACGATCCCGCACCGAGACTCGGGTCTTAATGCGAACCATGGAAGGGGCAGAGGTCGAGGGCGCGGTTGTCCGGCGTCGAAGGGGCGTCCTGTGAACCGCAGAGATAAGTGGGCGGGTGGTGGTTAGTCCTGGGTGGCGGCGTCGACGGCGGCGGTGAACTCATCCAGGGAGTCCGGCTGCAGGGGCTTTCCGTCCAAGTAGAAGGTGGGGGTGCCGACCACGCCCAGTGCGGTGCCGTCGGCCACGTCCAGCTCAATCCGCTGGCGGGTGGCAGGGTCGTCGACGGCGGCGTCGTAGGCGGCCATGTCCAGTCCCAGCTGTTCGGCGTAGCCGCGGAACACGGCGCTCTGGTCCTGCTGGTTGTGGCTCCACTGGGTCTGGGTCTGGAACATCTGCTGGTACATCGGCTCGTAGGCGCCCTGCTGGGCGGCGGCCTCCACGGCGATCGCGGCGGTCATCGAGTTCGGGTGCCCGGGCAGCGGGAAGTAGCGGTGCACGACGGTGAGCGTGTCCGCGTACTCGGTCCGGAGGTCTTCGATGAAGGGGTAGGCCGCGGCGCAGGCCTCGCACTCGTAGTCCAGGAACTCCACCAGCAGGGCCTTCTCGTCCGGGGCCTTTGAGAGCATTCGGCCGTTTTCCCGCACCAGCTGGCCGGCGTCGTCCGGGGCCGCGGTGGTGTTGGCGCTTCGGGAAACGAGAACACCGATGACCACACCGAGGGCCACCACACCCAGCAGAATCCAAAAGACGGTCTTGGCCCGGCCGGCGCGGCTGGCCTGGCGGGGCGTCGTGGCAGCGGTGGAGTTCACAAGTGGTCCAATCGGTGCAGATAAGGGTTCAGGGAGAGCACCCGGTCAGTGGGTGCAGCACGAACAGCTACCGTCGCAACCGTCGGAGCCGGAAGAGTCGGAGCCAGGATCGTCCGCGGCGCCGGTGAGCACGGAGACGGGGGTGCAGCAGGCGTCCCCGCGCCAGGCCTCGATCCCCTCCCGGACGGCGAAGCCGGCGATCACCAGGGCCGCGATCGGATCGGCCCAGGACCAGCCGAGAAGGCTATTCAGCAGCAGCCCGACCAGCAGCACGGCCGAGAGGTAGGAGCAGATCAAGGTCTGCTTGGAGTCCGCCACGGCCGAGGCCGAGCCCAGTTCCCGGCCGGTGCGCCGCTCGAACCAGGACAGCCCGGGCATGATGATCACGCTGACCGCGGCCAGCGCGATCCCCACCGTGGAGTGCTCCGGCTCCGCGGCGTTGAGCAAGGACCGCACGGCGTCGACGGTCACGAAGGCGGCGAGCCCGAAGAATGAGATCGCGATCAGGCGCAGCGCCGGCTTCTCCCGGCGGTTCGGGTCCGGGCCGGCGAACTGCCAGGCCACCGCGGCGGCGGAGAGGACCTCGACGATCGAATCCAACCCGAACCCGATCAGCGCCGAGGAGGAAGCCACGGTGCCGGCGGTCAGGGCGACCACGGCCTCGATGACGTTGTAGGTGATGGTCGCGGCGACCACCCAGCGAATCCGCCGGTGCAGTACCGCCCGACGGGCCCCAGTCAGGGGCCGAGGTGTGAGCGAGAGGCTGGTCATCGGCAGGTGCATCCTTTCGGGGTGCAGCAGTCCGGGTCGACGGTGACCACCAGCTCCAGCAAGTCTCCCAGGGCCGAGCCGATGCGCTCGTCCGTGAGCCGGTACCAGGTGCTGCGGCCGGCCGGGTCGCCCTCCACCAGGCCACAGCCGCGCAGGCAGGCCAGCTGGTTGGACATCACTTGCTTCGAGACCTCGAGCCGGGCGGCCAGCTCCGAGGGCCGGGCCGGACCTTCGCGCAGGGCCAGCAGGATCCCGGTGCGGGTCCCGTCCGAGATCGCGTGCCCGAGTCGGGACAGCGCCGAGGCATGGGTATCGGTCACCGTGGTGAATGTGGTCACGCCTCGATAGTACATGGATTCATGTACTGAAATTGACACTCGTGCGGGCCGCTCAGCGGGCGCTCAATGACACATGCGTGGACAGATCTGTTCGCCTCATGATGCAACGTGGGCTGCGCCGGTGACCATTGCCCCGGGTTCAGGGTGGTCAGCGGCCGTACCGCAGACAGTCAGGGCCGCAGTGGCATCCAATCGGACAGGTTGGCGCGGGAACCGGAGGCGAGTACCTTCCCGGTCCCGACGGCGGCCTCCCAGTCGGTGAGCCCTGTGGCCAGCTCCAGCCACGTCGCCGGATCCATCTCGACGACGTTCGGTGGAGTGCCGCGCGTGTGGCGCGGGCCCTCGACGCACTGGCAGACCCCGAACGGGGGCACCCTGACCTCCACGGAGTTCCCTGGGGCCCGGGTGGCCAGCTCCTCCAGGGTGTAGCGGACGGCGGTGGCCCGGGTGCTGCGGGGCAGGGCGGCGGCGCCCTCCGCCCCGTCCGCCCCGTCCGCTCCAGCCGAGCGGGCACGGAACCAGGACTCGAGGGCGGCGCGGCCGTCGTCGTCGGAGATGCGGCGCTTGATGGACATGATTGTTGCCGTGCCGTTCAGTCCAGCAGGTCCAGGACGGGGCGGGCCAGCTGGACCCGGCCGACGGGCTTGCCGCGGCCGAGGATCTTCGGCGCCACGGTGTCCAGGACGCCCGGCAGGGCCTCGAGGTCGATCTGTGTGGGGGCGAACTGGGCCAGCAGGACCAGGGCGACGAGGTTGCCGGCGCGCGTGCCGCCGTCGAGCGCTTTGACGGCCACCGCCGTGCCGTCCTGCGCGGCCATGACCATGACGCCGTCCGCGCCGAGCTTGGCCAGCACCCCGAGCTCGCGGATGACCACCGTGTTCGTGTTGGTCTCGCCGTGCACGGCCCACGGGTGCTCCAGCATGGCCGTGGCCACGGAGGCAGCATGCACCTCGGAGTCGCGGCGGTGCGGAGCCGCGGCGACTTTGCCGATGCCGCGGGCCAGGCCATTCAGGGACAGCACGGGGGCTGGCGCACCGCAGCCGTCCACGCCCCAGTGGGCCACCGGTTCGCCGCAGTACTCCTCGAGGACGGCGGCCACCTCACGTTGGACGGGGTGGTCGAGGTCCAGATAGGTGCTCACGTCGTGCCCGCCGTGCTTGGCGGCCGAGAGGAAACCGGCGTGCTTGCCGGAGCAGTTGTAGGCCAGCGGGGTCTGGAGGGGACCGCCGGGGCCGGCGTCCCCGGCCATCTCGATGATCCCGGCCGGATCCGCGGGCCAGGCCGGCGGGCACTGCAGGAAGGATTCGTCCATGCCGGCGTAGGACAGGACCGTGGCAGCCGTCTGGCGATGGCGGGCCGTCCCGCGGTGCGACCCGCAGGCCAGCGCGATCTGTTCCTCGACCAGCCGGGCCCCGTGCCGCAGGGACGCGATGGCCTGCAGCGGCTTGAGCGTGGAGCGCGGGTAGACCAGCGAGGCCGGGCTGCCGAGGGAGGCCAGCACCGAACCATCCGGTGCCGTCACCACGGCCGAACCGATAGTACGGGACTCGATGAACCCGTTGCGGACCACGTGCACCAGTTCCACGGCCTCGCCGACCGTGAAGGTGGCCGAGGGGCTCCGGGCGGTCTGGCGGGACTCGTGCAGGTCGGGATGCTGCTGCGGTGCGGGCATGGTCACTAGCTTGTCACTACTTCAGGCGGAGAGCACCTCAAGCACCGGATCCGCGAGTTCGGCGCGGCCGACCGGCTGGCCGCGGCCGAGGACCGTCGGTGTCACGGCGTCGAGGACGTTCCGCAGCGCCGGCAGGTCCACCTGATCCGGGGCGAAGTGGGCCAGGAGGTTGAGTGCCACGAGGTTGTTGGCCCGGGAGGCACCGTCCAGGGTCTTGACCGCCACGGCGGTACCGTCCGGTGCCGCCACCACCAGGATGCCGTCCGCCCCGGACTTGGCCAGCAGGCCGAGTTCACGCATGATCCGGGTGTTCGAGCTGTTCCTGCCCTGGACCGCCCACGGGTGGCGGAGCATGGAGACGGCCACCTGGATGGCATGGTCGTCGATTGGCAACCCCTGGGCGGCCCGTTCGGGGGCGGAAGCGACCCGGCCGAACCCGCGCGCCAGCCCGGCCAGGGCCAACCGTGGGGCCGGGCCGCCGCAGCCGTCCACACCGACGTGCACCGGTTCCGTGCCGCAGTAGTCCTCGATCACCCGGAGCACCTCCCGCTGCAGTGGATGGTCCGGTTCCAGGTAGTTCTCGGTCTCCAGGCCGGCGGCCACGCAGGCGGACAGCCAGGCGGCGTGCTTGCCGGAGCAATTGAAGGCCAGGCGGTTCGGGCGGGGGCCGTCCGGGCGCCGGGTGCGGGCGGCCATCTTCAGCAGCTCGCGGCGGTCCTTGGGCCAGGCGCGCGGACACTGCAGCGCCGTCTTGTCGAGGCCGGCCGCGGTCAGGATCTCCCGGACCAGGGCGCGGTGGCGGGAGGAGCCGCGGTGGGAGCCAGCGGCGATGGCGATGTGGCGGCTCTCCAGCGGGGCACCGAGGCGCAGGGAGGCGATGGCCTGCAGCGGCTTGAGGGCCGAGCGGCCGAACACCACGGCGTCGGCCGGACCCAGTGTGGCCAATACGCCGCCATCCGGGCCGGTGACCACGGCGGCGCCACTGTGGCGGGACTCCACCTGCCCATTGCGGGTCAGGTGGACCAGTTCTGCGGCGTCCTGCTGGGCGAAAACGCCGGGCGTGGTGCCGGACGCACCGGGCATGGTAGTCATGCTGTTCGTGAAGGACATGCGCTCATCGTGCTTGAGGAGCATGAGCCCCAGATGAGGAACGCATGAGCCAACGCTGAGAACCCTGGCGGGAAACTGGACGGAAACTGGCGGAGAAAGGGCGGATCAGAGGACCGGCGGGCGCCGCCTCAGCGGCCGCCGGCGGGCGGCCCAGACGGTCACGGACACGGCTGCGGCCAGGGAGACGATGAGGGAGACCACGGCAGCGCCCAGGTCACCGCGTTCGAAGCCGAGCATCCGGGTCCCGAACCACATGATCACGGCGCAAGTCAGCCAGACGATCACGAAGGTGTAGACGGTGCGCAAGAGGTTTCCGGAGCCACCGGAGCCGGTGAGACGGGGCGCGCGGCCGTACGGGTGGCCGTACTGCTGCTGCCCGTACTCCTGGCCGGACGGGTCCTGTCCCTCGTGGCGGCCACGGTGCTCGGGAAGGTGCCGGCCGTCGTCGGGCCCGGGGTGGTTGGACGTCATGGAGCCCATCGTACGGACCGGTACGGCCGGGCCGGGCGCACACACGCGCGCCGGGACGGCCCGGACGGTCTAGGCTTGGGCACCGTGAAGATCCTCGTCCTCGGCTCCGGCGGCCGCGAACACGCCATCATCCGCGCCCTGCAGCTGGACCCTGAAGTCCAGGAGGTCCATGCGGCCCCGGGCAACGCGGGCATCGCCCTCGACGTCCCGGTGCATGCCGTGGATGCCACTGACGTCACCGGGGTCACCGTCCTGGCCGGTGAGCTCAACGCGGACCTGGTGGTGGTGGGACCCGAGGCCCCGCTGGCGGCCGGCGTCTCCGACGCCCTGCGGCAGGCCGGGTTCACCGTCTTCGGCCCCTCCAAGGCCGCTGCCGAGCTGGAGGCCTCCAAGTCCTTCGCGAAGGACGTCATGGCCCAGGCCGGCGTCCCCACCGCCGCCGCCCACACCTGCTCCACGGTCGCGGAGGCCGAGACCGCCCTGGATGCGTTCGGCGCCCCCTACGTGGTCAAGGACGACGGGCTGGCCGCCGGCAAGGGCGTGGTGGTCACCTCGGACCGGGCCGAGGCCCTCGAGCACGCCCGGTCCTGCTTCGACGTCAACGGCACCGTGGTCATCGAGGAGTTCCTGGACGGCCCCGAGGTCTCCCTCTTCGTCATCTCGGACGGCACCAACGCGGTCCCCCTGGTCCCGGCGCAGGACTTCAAGCGCATCGGCAACGGCGACGCCGGCCCGAACACCGGCGGCATGGGCGCCTACACCCCGCTCGACTGGTTGCCAGACGGCTTCGTGGACGAGGTCATGGAGGCCGTGGCCCGCCCCGTCATCGCCACCATGGCGGACCGCGGCACCCCCTTCGCCGGCGTGCTGTACTGCGGCCTGGCCCTGACGAGCCGCGGCCTGCGCGTCATCGAGTTCAACGTGCGCTTCGGCGACCCGGAGACGCAGGCCGTGCTGGCCCGGCTGCGGACCCCCTTCGGCCGCTTCCTGATGGACGCCGCCACGGGCTGCCTGGCCGGGCTGCAGGAGCTGGACTGGTCGGACGAGTACGCCGTGGACGTGGTGGTGGCCGCCGCCGGCTACCCGGAATCCCCCCTCAAGGGCGGGACGCTGGCTGGCGTCGCCGAGGCGGACGCGCTGGAGGACGTCTCGGTCCTGCACGCGGGCACCGCCCAGGCGGACGACGGCGGACTGGTCGCCTCCGGCGGCCGGGTGCTGGCCGTCGTCGGGCTCGGGGAAGACTTGGCCGCAGCGCGGGCCCGCGCCTACGCGGGGGTGGACCTGATCTCCCTGGAGGGATCGCAGCACCGCACCGACATCGGGCTCAAGGCCGAGCGCGGCGAGATCACGCTCCCGGAAGGAGAGGCACGCTGATGGCCGGATTCTCGCAAGGGTTCGACGCCCGGGCCGTGGAGCTGCCGGGCTGGCGGCACGTCTACTCGGGCAAGGTCCGGGACCTCTATGAGCCGGTCGATGCGGCGCCGGGGGAGTCGGGCCAGTCTGCGAACCTGCTGGTGGTCGCCTCGGACCGGATCAGCGCCTACGACTTCGTGCTGGAGACCGAGATCCCGGACAAGGGCGCGGTGCTGACCCAGCTGTCCCTGTGGTGGTTCGAGCAGCTGCAGGTGCCGCACCACGTGGTGTCCCTGGATGTGCCGGAGGCCGTGGCGGGACGGGCGATGGTGGTGCAGCGGCTGGATATGTACGAGGTCGAGTGCATCGCTCGCGGCTACCTGACCGGATCTGGGCTGGCCGAGTACCGGGAGTCCGGCACGGTCACCGGGATCGAGCTGCCGGAGGGTCTGGTGGACGGCTCGAAGCTGGATGAGGCCATCTTTACCCCGTCCGCCAAGGCCGAGGTGGGCGAGCACGACGAGAACATCACGTTCGAGCAGATGGCCCGGTTGATCGGGGACACCCCCGCCCAACGACTGCGCGAGCTGACCCTGGACGTGTACCGCCGGGCCGAGTCGATCGCCCGGGAACGCGGGATCATCCTGGCGGACACCAAGGTGGAGTTCGGACTGGATGCCACCGGCCGGATCGTGCTGGGGGACGAGGTCCTGACCCCGGACTCCTCCCGGTTCTGGGATGCCGCCCAGTATGAGCCGGGCCGCGCCCAGCCCTCCTTCGACAAGCAGTTCGTCCGCGACTGGCTGACCGGCCCGGACTCCGGCTGGGACCGGCACTCGGGCGAGGCTCCGCCGGCCCTGCCGGCCGACGTCGTCGCCAAGACCCGCGCCCGCTACATCGAGGCCTACGAGACCCTGACGGGCCAGACCTTCACGCCCTAGCCACCCCAGGGCGCGATGGGGTCTAGTGGGTGATGGTCGTCTGCTGGTAGAGCGTCATCCGGATGCGGCCATCGAGTAGCCGGTAGTGGCTGGACATCAGGGCCGTGAAGGGATCCGGGTCGCCGGTACGGGAAGCCGTGGCCGTGTACACGAGGGCCGCGGCGTCTGTTCCCGTGGGGACCAGCCGGGCATCATCCAGGTGGTACTCGGACCACGGTGGAGCCTGGTCCAGAGTTGATGCCACGGTGTCCCGGTCCAGGACCATGCCGTTGACGAGCACCATGACGGCGTCGTCGGTCATCAACTCCCCGTAGAAGGTGCCGCCCCGGGCGGAACACAGTGCATCCCACCCCCGGTGTTCCAGGGTCAGCAGGTCGTTGAGCGTCAACGTGGTCATGCCTTCAGGCTAGTGGCCCGGCAGCAGGGTGTCCTCAGCCGACCAGGGAGTCCTTCCACGCCGCATGGAGTTCCGCGAAGCGGCCACCGGCCTCGATCAGCTCGGCGGGGGAGCCGTCCTCGACGACCCGCCCGTCATGCACCACGAGCACGCGGTCGGCGATCTCCACGGTGGACAGCCGGTGCGCGATGATCAGCGCGGTGCGGTCACCCAGCAACCGGGTCAGCCCCTGCTGAACGAGCCGCTCGCTGGGCAGGTCCAGGGAGGAGGTGGCCTCATCCAGGATGAGCACGGCCGGGTCGGCGAGGAAGGCCCGGGCGAAGGAGACGAGCTGGCGCTGGCCGGCGGAGAGCCGTCCGCCGCGCTTGGTCACGTCGGTCTCGTAGCCTTCGGGCAGGGACAGGATGAACTCGTGGGCCCCCACGGCCTTCGCCGCGGCCTGGATCTCGGCATCCGAGGCATCCGGCCGGCCCAGGGCGATGTTCTCGGCCACGGAGCCGGAGAACAGGAACGCCTCCTGCGTCACCATGACCACGTTGCGCCGCAGATCGCTCGCGGAGAGCTGGTCCAGCTCCACCCCGTCCAGGGTCAGGGACCCGGAGGAGAGGTCGTAGAAGCGGGCGATCAGTTTCACCAGCGTGGACTTGCCGGCCCCGGTCTGGCCGACCACGGCCACCGTCTGGCCCGCGGGAATCGTCAGGTCGAAGCGCGGCAGGATCACCTGGCCGTCCCCATAGCCGAACTCGGCATCCGTGAACTCGATCCGTCCGGCGGCCTCCGGCAGGGGTACCGGCTGCTCGGCCTCCCGCACGGTGGGCGCCTCCTCCAGCAGCCCGGACACCTTCTCCAGCGCTGCCGTGGCGGACTGGAAGGAGGAGTAGAACATGGCGACCTGCTCCATCGGCTGGAACACGCGCTTGCCGGCCAGCAGCAGCGCCACGAGCACGCCCACGGCCAGGGTGCCGTCCAGCACCCGGAACCCGCCGAAGAGCAGCATGGCCACCACGGTCAGGTTCCCGGTGATCACCAGCGTCGGCTGCAGGATGCCGAAGAGGTTCAGGGACTTCACCATGTCATCGCGGTACTTGCCGGCCAGCGTCTCGTACGTCCGGTCATTGGCGCGTTCCTTGCGAAAGGCCTGCACGGCGCGGATGCCGGTCATGGTCTCCACGAAGTTCACGATCATCCGGGCGGAGGACACCCGCGACTCCCGGTAGACCGCCTCGGAACGTACCTGGTACCAGCGCACCGCGATCGCCACCGGGATGAACGCCACCAGCAGGATCAGCGCCGAACGCCAGTCGAGGACGACGATCGAGATGCCCGTGAACAGCATGAACATCAGGCCGGACACGAGGGAGGACACGCCCTGGTCCAGCAGTTCGCGCAGCGAGTCCAGGTCCGAGGTCTGCCGGGAGATCACCCGCCCGGAGGTGTACTTCTCGTGGAACTCGAGGCTGAGCCGTTGCGTGTGCCGGAACACCCACACGCGCAGGTCCAGCAGCATCGCCTGGCTCACCCGGGCGGTCAGCCACGTGTAGGTGCCCAGCAGCAGCCCCGCGGTCAGCGCGGCTCCCACATAGGTGCCCCCGACGGCGGCCACCACGGGCGCCGCGGAGCCCCCGGCCTCCAGCGTGGAGACGACCTGCGGCAGCCCCCAGTCGATGCCCCACGCGATGATCAGCGGGAACGACGCGCGAGCGGCGTTCGAGATCACCACGAGCACGGCCGTCAGGATGAGCTTCCACTTCACCGGCCGGGCCAGGTCCTTGAGCAGGGTCCAGGATCGTGCCCTGACGTACTTCCGTTCCTGGACGCTGAGGTCCAGGCGCTCCTCGCCCTGGGTGCCCAGCAACGTCGGATCGGGCCGCTGGTCCTCACCGGGGGCGGAGGAGTTGACCGCCTGACGGCCGCGGCGCTGAGTCCGGTCCGCGCGGCTCATGGTCGGTCTCCTTCACTGCCACTGCCGGACGCATCGTCCACGGCCACCACCGGCGTCATCCCGGTGATCACCCCGGAATCCATGACGGACTCAATGGACTTGTCCTCCTCGAAGCTGGAGATGATGAAGCGGTATCCCGCTGACCGGCCCAGCAGCTCGGCGTGCGTGCCGACGTCCTGGATCGCCCCGTCATGGAGCACCGCCACGCGGTCTGCGAGGGCCACGGTGGAGGGCCGGTGGGCCACGATCAGGGTGGTGGTCCCGGCCAGGACGGCGCGCAACCGCTGTGTGACCACCTCCTCGGTGCGGACGTCCAGCGCGGACAGCGGGTCGTCCAGGACGAGGATCTCCGGTTGAGCGGCGATGGCGCGGGCCAGGGCGATGCGCTGGCGCTGCCCGCCGGACAGGCTCAGCCCCTCCTCGCCGATCTGGGTGTCCACGCCCTCGGGCATGGCGTAGGCGAACTGGGCCTGGGCGGTGTCCAGGGCCAGATCCAGCAGGTCCTCGGCGGCCTGCGGATCGGCAGCGTTCGGGCCGGCGATCTCCGCTGGGGCTCCCAGCAGCACGTTGTTGCGGATCGAGTCGGAGAACAGGGTCGCGTCCTCGAAGGCGATGGACACCGTGCGCCGCAGGTCCTGCAGCGCGTAGTCCCTGACGTCCACCCCGTCCACCAGCACACGCCCGGAGGTGGCGTCGTAGAGCCGCGGGACCATCTGGACGAGGGTCGACTTGCCGGACCCGGTCAGCCCGACCAGGGCCATCGTTTCGCCGGGCTCGAGGCGCAGGGTCACGTCCCGCAGGATCGGTTCCGCATCCGCGGTGGCATCCGGATAGCGGAAGCCGACCCCCTCGAAGGCGAGGCTCGAACCAGATCCAGATCCAGATCCAGCACCGGAGTCGGGACCGGCACCAACGGCCGGACCCGCGATGGGGTCGGCAATATCAACTGCGGTGTCCATGACCTCGACGTGGCGGTCGATGGCGGTCTTCGCGGACAGGGACATGCCCATCAGCTGACCGACGGATTCAACCGGGCCGGCGAGCACCGCCGTCGTGGCGAAGAAGCCGGCGAGGGCGCCCACGGTGAGCTCCCCGGAGGCGACGAGGTAGACGCCGGCGGCCAGCGAGATGCCGATGACGGTCTCCGGCAGGGCGACGATCAGGGCGATGAACTGGGAGAGCACCGTGGCCTTGCGGACCTCCGTGCCGCGCAAGGTGTCCGCCTGGCCGCGGAACCCCTCCAGGGCCTCTCCGCCCCGGCCGAAGGCCTTGAGCACGCGGATGCCGTGGACGGACTCCTCCACGGTGGTGGCGAGGTCACCGGCCTGGTCCTGGGAGAGGCGGGACGCGCTCCGGAAGTCGTTGCGGAAGTAGAAGGAGCGCCACATGATCGGCACGGCGCCGGCCAGGTAGATCAGCCCGAGGATCCAGGAGGAGTTGAACAGCAGGATGATGCCGACCACGATCGTGACGATCGAGACCACGAACATCACCGTGCCGAAGGCGATCCAGCGGCGCAGCAGGGACAGGTCCCCGACCGAGCGGGAGAGTAGCTGCCCGGAGGGCCAGGAGTCGTGGAAGGAGACCGGCAACCGCTGCAGGCGGGTGAACAGGGCGACGCGGGCTCGGTTCTCCACCCCGGCGGCGGGCGGCAGGATGAAGAAGCGGCGGCCGAAGATCAGCAGTCCCTCGGCGATGCCCAGCCCGGCCATGAGCCAGACGGCACCCCACACGTCCGCCGGGGATCCGCCGGGATGCAGTACGGAGTTCACCAGCTGCTGGATGACCTGCGGGATGGACAGGGCGACCAGCCCGGCCAGCATGGCCGAGACGAGCCCGGCGACCCAGCGCCAACGGATGCCGTCCAGGTAGGGGGAGAGGCGGCGGATGGCCTCGAGGATGGACCCCTCCCGGTTGCCCAGGCCAGGGTCATTCAGGCGACCAACCCGGCCGCGTCCATCCGTGTGACCCCGGCCCGGCGTGCCACGCGGTGAATCGGTGCGGGCAGGCGTGGACAAGGCAACCCCTCCAGACAAGGACACGTGACCGGCATCAAGGGACGCGGCGATCCACCATCCTACGGTCGCGGCGGACGTTCTGAAAGATCCCTTTGAAGGCTCGGGACGTCCGGGACCGCCGGAGCGGGTCAGGCGGGGGAGACCACGTCCAGCACGACGGCCTCCGGGCGGCACGCGAAGCGGACGGGGGCCTTGGGCGAGGTGCCGATGCCGGCGGACACTTCGAGCGGTACGGTCCGCCCGCCGGAGGACCACTCGGTCAGGCCGGAGGCCTGCCAGGTCGGCAGGTCGCAATTGGTGACGAGCGCGCCGAACCCGGGCACGCAGATCTGGCCCCCGTGGGTGTGGCCGGCCAGGATCACGTCAGCGCCGCCGTCGGTCATGGCATCCAGCACCCGTCGGTAGGGCGCGTGGGTGACGCCGATCCGCAGGGAGCGGGCCGGTCCGGCGCCAGCCCCGGGAAAGCCGGGCCACGCGTCCAGGCCGAGGTGCGGGTCGTCCGTGCCGGCGAAGTCCAGGCGGATCCTGTGGAGTACCCGGGAGAAGCGCTGGTTGGACAGGTTGAGCCAGCCCCGGGCCTCGAAGGCGTCGAACAGGTCCTCCCACGGCAGCTCGGTCCGGTTCGGGTCCTGCCGGGACGGCCCGGCCAGATAGCGCAGGGGGTTGGCCGGCTTCGGCGCGTAGTAGTCATTGGAGCCCGGGACGAAGACCCCGGGCACGTCCAGCAGTGGATCCAGGGCCCGGAGCAACGGGGCCACGGACGCGGCCGCGCCGATGTTGTCCCCGGTGTTGACCACCAGGTCCGGCTTCAGGTCAGCCAGGCCGGAGAGCCAATCGAGTTTGTCCTGCTGGGACGGAATGAGGTGGATGTCCGAAAGGTGCAGGATCCGGAACGGGCGCGCGCCCGGCGGCAGGATGCGCAGCTGCTCGGTGCGCACCGCGAAGTTGCGGGCCTCCACGAGCGCACCCCAGGCCACCATGCCGGCACCGGTCGCCGCTACGGTGCCGGTCGCCACCGCGGCCGCCTTCGCGGCGGAGACCCACTGTGCCCGACGCCGGCCGGTCGCCCGGCGCGCTGCCCTCACCGGTGCTTTTCCCATGAGCGCCTCAGTCCTCGGTCGAGACGACGGCGTCCGGATCGTAGTACGGCTGGGGGCCGGGACGTCCGTCCACCCGGATGGTCTCTCCGCCCTCGCGGGAGCCCATGGTCCGGGGATCGGAGGCCGGGCCGTCATAGGCCGTGAACTCGTCCGTGGGGTAGGCCTCGGCCACCGTCCCCATGTAGTCGGCCCACATGGGTCCGGCGATGATGGAGCCCCACACGTCGTCATAGGTGACGCCGCCGATGGTCTCTCCTTCCAGGGTGTCCAGGTCGCGGAAGTTGCCCACCCAGGAGGCGGTGGTCAGGCCGGTGGTGGTGCCGATGAACCAGGTGGAGGACGAGGAGTTGTTCGTTCCGGTCTTGCCCGCGATCGGGAAGGTGATGTCCTGGGCGATGCGCTCCGAGGCGATGGCCTTGAGCGTGTTGTTCAGCTCCGCGACGTGCTGGGTGTCGGCGACCTTCTCGCAGTCCACCGGAGGCACTTGATAGGAGTTGCCGCGGGTGTCCGTGACCTCGGAGATGACGCGGGGCTCACAGTAGTTGCCGTCGTCCGCGAAGGTCGCGTAGGCGGCGGCCATCATCAGGGGCGAGACCTCTTCCGAGCCCAGGACGAAGGACGGGTTCAGCGGGTTGATGGCCTCGCCGGTACCGGCGTTCTGGATGCCGACGCGGCCCATCAGGTCCGTGATGCCGCAGAGGTCCTGGGCGTAGGCGGCGGCCACCGTGGCCGTGTTGATGGACCAATACAGCCCGTAGTCGGCGCGCATTGGCTTGTTCATGTTCGCGATGGCGTTGCGGACGGTCCAGGCCGGGCGATCCAGCAGCAGGGGAATGGTCCCGGACTGGCCACAGGAGCCCTGGAACTGGGTCCGGTTCGGGTAGGTGTTGGTCCGGGCGTCGAGCGTGTCCGTCATCGAGTGTCCGGACTCAATCCAGGACAGGAAGGTGAAGGGCTTCATCGTGGAGCCGGCCTGGAAACCTGCACCGCCGCCCATGGGACGGTCCACGCTGAAGTTGATGGTGGTGTTCTGATCGCCCTCGGCGGCTGGATCGTAGGTGGTGTTCTGGGCCATGGCCCGGACGTTGCCTGTGCCCGGCTCCACCGTGACGAGGGAGGCGCCCACGGCGTCGTTCTCGCCGAACTCGGTGTACGGGGCGTTCTCCCGCGCGGCACGTTCGGCCTCCTGCTGGAGGTTGGAGTCCAGGGTGGTGGTGATCTGCAGGCCGCCGCGGTCCAGCAGGCGCTGGCGCGACTCGGCGTCCGGGCCGAAGGCCTCGGACGTCAGGATGGTGCGCTGGACGTAGTCGCAGAAGTAGTTGCCGTAGTCGGCGGACATGCAGCCGGAGGCCAGCGGGGTGACGTCCAGGCCGAGATCGGAGGCCACGGCCTCGTCATACTCCTCCTGGGTGATGACCTCGTTGCCGAGCATCGCCCCGAGCACGGTGTTACGGCGCTCGGTGGCGCCCTCCGGGTTGTTGACCGGGTTGTAGCCGTTGGGGGACTGCACCATGCCGGCGAGCATGGCGGACTCGGGCACGGTCAGTTCCGCGGCGGTCTTGTTGAAGAAGTAGCGTGCGGCGGCCTCAACGCCGTACACGCGGCCGGAGAAGAGCACGATGTTGAGGTAGCCCTCGAGGATCTCATCCTTGGACATCTCCTTCTCCACGGCCACGGCCAGCTTCATCTCGCGCAGCTTGTCCGCCACGGTCTTGGTGCCGGAGATCGTGGTGCGCTCGTTGTTCAGGTACTGCGCGTTGACCAGCACGTTGTTCACGTACTGCTGTGTGATGGTGGAGGCGCCCTGGGTCGAGTCAGAGGTGGCGTTGTTGATCAGGGCACGGGTCAGGCCGCGGGCATCCACGCCGCCGTGCTCGTAGAAGCGCTCATCCTCGATCGAGATGATGGCGTCCTGCATGTTCTGGGAGATCTGGTCCAACTCGACCGGGACGCGGTTCTCGGCATAGAAGGTGGCCAGCACGTTGCCGTCCTTGTCCAGGACGCGGGAGGGCACCGAGAGCGGCTCCTCCTTCAGCTCGGCGGGCAACTGGTCCAGCATCTCCCCGCCGGCGGTGGCCGTGGCCCCGCCCACGGCGGCCATCGGCAGCATCAGGCCGGCCGCAAGCACGCCGCACAGCGCACTGACACCGAGGAAGGCGACGATTTTGCCCAGCGTGGTGGCAGTGTCGAAGAAGGGGGACTTGCGATTGGCCATGGTCATGATTCTACCGGCCGGATCTCCCTCCGTGACGGACCTGAGGGAACGGGCATCCCTGCGGCTAGGGTGGGTCCATGACAACCTGGGAATACCTCATCACGCCGCTGCCCCTCCACACGCCCAAGCAGGTGCTGGACATGCATGGTTCCGAGGGGTGGGAATTGGTCTCCATCGTCACCGGTCCCGAAGGCGGGTCCGTGGCCTACCTGAAGCGTCCGAAGCAGTGAACGGGCCGGCTTCCTCCGGCTCCGGCGGCTCGACTTCCGGGACCATTGAGGCGCGGCTGGCCGAGCTCGGCCTGACCCTGCCCCCGGTGGTAGCCCCCGTGGCCGCCTATGTCCCGGCCGTCATCGAGGGGAACCTGGTGCACACGTCCGGCCAGTTGCCGTTCCAGGGCGGCCAGCTGCCGGCCACCGGCAAGGTCGGTGCCGAGGTTGACCTGGAGGAGGCGGCCGAGCTCGCCTCTCTCTGTGCGGTCAACGCCCTTGCGGCCGTGAAGTCCGTCATCGGCGACCTCGACCGCATCGAACAGGTCGTCAAGGTCGTCGGCTTCGTCTCCTCCGATCCGTCCTTCACCGCCCAGCCCCAGGTCGTCAACGGCGCCTCGGAACTGCTGGGCCGTGTCTTCGGCGACGCAGGCGTCCATGCCCGCTCCGCCGTCGGGGTGGCTGTGCTGCCGCTGGACTCGCCGGTCGAGGTCGAGATGACCGTCCGGTTCCGCTGACCGCGCCGGCCCCGCGCCGCACCATGGCCTCGTCACCCGCGTCACCCTCCGAGCCCCGGCCGCAGCCGGCCGGATCGTCGGCGTCCCGTCCCCTGACCCCGCCGCCGGCCCGGTTCCCTTCTGTACAGACTTCTGGACCGGGCTCTGCACGGACGTCTCCGCGGACCGGGCTGGCCGTCGGCCACGGCCCGGTGCGCCGCCCCGAGCGTGCCCTGGTGTCCCGGCTCTTCGAGCTGCCGGAGGATCAGCATGCGGCGGCTCGCAGCTGGTGGGTGCACGGGGAGCGGCGGCCGCGGGCCGCGCGTCGTGCCTCCTCCGTGGCTGTGGTCCGGGACGGGCTGAACGGGGTGGAGACCCTGCTGCGGTACCGGCCCGGACTGACTCCCCTGGGCTCGGTGGCGTTCCCGGGAGGCTCCCTCGACGCCGCTGACGAGGACGACTGCCCGTGGTTCGGCCCGACTCCGGCCCAGTGGTCCCGGCTGCTCCGGGTGGACGACCACCGCGTGGCCCGCCGGCACCTGGCCGGGGCGATCCGCGAGCTGTTCGAGGAGACCGGGATCCTGTTGGCCGGGCCGGACGCACACGCCGTGGTCGCCAACCCCGGTGGCGGAGAGTGGATGCAGTCCCGCGTGGCCCTCGACCGTCAGGAACTCTCCCTGCCAGACCTGGTGAACCGCCGCGGCTTCGGTCTGCGCACGGACCTGCTGCGCGCCGTCGGGCGGTGGCACAGCCCGTACTTCTCCCACCGCCGCTTCGACACCCAGTACTTCGCGGTGGCGGTCCCGCACGGCCAGGACACCTCCCTGATGGAGGGCAAGGGCGTCTGGTCGGCGTGGGTGCCGGCCCGGTGGGTGGTGGCCGGACGGGCCAGCACCGTGCTGGGCGATGCGATCGGCCAGGAGGAGACCGTTGGCCGGACCCTGGGACGCCTGACGGTGCCGGCGGTGGAACTGCTGCTTGAGCGGATGGCCGAGGCGGGATCCACGGTGGAGTTCCTCATGGATCTCACCATCCGCGGCGGCGTGCCCGAGTTCACGCCGGAGCTGCACGGCAGCCCGGAGGAATCGGTGGCGCCAGGGATGCCGGAGGTGCCGGGAGAAGACGCCGACGGCGGCGGGTTCAGCCTGTCCGTCGACCTGCCCGGCGGCCGGTGGGCCCGCGCCTGAACGCTGCTGGAGGGTTGCTGAAACGCTGCTGGAGTGCCGCTGCTGCTGGAGTGGCGCTGGGGCACTCTGTGCGGCAGAAACGACTCGAGGGGCCGCGATGGCGGCCCCTCGAGGTCAGTGGTTCAGCAGTGTTTCAGCCGGAGTTCGGTTCCGGTCGGAATGACTAGCGCGAGCGCTGGCGCAGGCGCTGGAGGTCCAGCACCACGACCGCACGGTTCTCCAGGCGGATCCAACCGCGCTGGACGAACTCGGCCAGGGCCTTGTTGACCGTCTCGCGGGAGGCGCCGACCAGCTGGGCCAGCTCTTCCTGGGTGAGATCGTGGGCCACGAGCAGGCCGTCGTTGGCCGGGCGGCCGAAACGGTCCGCCAGGTCCAGCAGGGCTTTGGCCACACGGCCGGGCACGTCCGAGAAGACCAGGTCGGCCAGGGACTCGTTGGTCTTGGACAGCCGCTGGGCGAGGGCTCGCAGCAGCTGCATGGAGACCTCAGGGGTGGACTGGATGACCTTCCGCAGGTTGTCATGGCGCAATCCGGCCAGGCGGGCGGCGGACACGGCCGTGGCCGTGGCGGTGCGCGGGGCGGGGTTGAACAGCGCCATCTCGCCGAAGACCTCACCCGGGCCGAGGATGGCCAGCAGGTTCTCCCGGCCGTCCGGGGCGGTGCGGCCCAGCTTGATCTTGCCGGACATGATGACATACAGCTGATCGCCCTGGTCACCCTCATGGAAGGCAGAGGCGCCGCGGGAGAGCTCTACCTCGGTCAGCTCGGAGGTCAGTGCAGAAAAGACCTCGTCATCCAAGTTGGTGAACAGCGGGGCCTTGCGCAGTACCTCGAGATCCATGTGTCCTTCGTCCTCACTGTCGACTGGCATGCCGGACATCTGCGACATGCGGGGAGTGTGTGTGATCCATTCTGCCCCATCTGCCGCAATGGTAACGGTAAAGTGGGAACCTACGCGTATACGGGGGCGGACGCAGGAAGAGAGACTCCTTGTTCTTGGGACTGACCGTGCTGGACTGGGTCCTGATCGTCGTCCTGTTCGTGTTCCTGATGGCCGGCTACCGCCGCGGGTTCCTGGTGACCCTCGGGACCATGGTCGGGTTGGTGGCCGGGGCCATCGCCGCGTTCTTCTCCATCCCGCTGGTCTCCGCGTGGATCACTGAACCCGGCTGGCGCATCCTCGCCATCGTGGCCGCGGCGCTGATCCTGGTGTTGCTGGGCCAGGGGATCGGCGCGGCCCTGGGGCGCGCCATCCGCCTCCGCATGGCCCTGCCGGCGCTGCGGACGGTGGACCGGCTGGGCGGTGCCGTGGCCAATACGGCCGTGGCCGCGGCGCTGATCTCCCTCGTGGCCTTCTCCTCGTCCTCCATGGGCCTGGCGCCGGTGACCTCGGCGATCTCCGAATCCCGGGTCATCACCACGATCAACGACGCGGCACCCGAATCGGCCAAGTCGCTGGTCGCCCGGGTGCGTGCCGCCGTCGCGGGGACCGACGTGGTGCCGGTGCTGCCCGAGCCCGTCACCACGGAGACCCCGGCAACCGCGGCATCCACCCCAGCACCGGGACGGGCGCTGCAGGAAGCGCGTGCCTCCGTGGTGCGCATCTCCGGAACCGCCCTGGTCTGCGGGCAGAACCAGACCGGATCAGGCTTCGCGGTGGCCCCCGACCGGGTGATCACCAACGCCCACGTGGTCTCCGGTCTGACCGAACCCTCGGTCGAGTCCGCGGACGGTGCCGTGTACGCCGGTCGGGTGGTGCACTTCGACGCGGCACGGGACGTGGCCGTCATCGCCGTGGAGGGGGCAGACCTGCCGGCGCTGGACGTGGGCGCCGAGCTGGCGGACCAGGAGGCCGGCTACATCATGGGTTATCCCTCGGGTGGGCCCTTCCAGATGGATCCGGCACTGGTCCAGGCGCGCGGTGAGGTGACCGTTAACAACGTCTACGGTGCCGAGCCCGGGCTGCTGGACATCTACCAGCTGGAGGCCGACGTCCAGCTGGGCAGCTCCGGTGGACCACTGCTGACCGCGGACGGTGACGTGGCCGGCATCGTCTTCGCCCGCGCCACTGGGGACATCGAGGTGGGCTACGCCATCACCGGCGAGGAGGCCGAACAGGCCCTGACGGAGGCCGAGGAGATGGTGGACACCGTGTCCACGGGCCAGTGCATCCAGGGGAACTGAGCCGAACTGTGCCCGGGAACCTCCGGCTGACTAGTGTCAACCGGGGTCCACATCGTGCATGAACGGCCTGACTGGTCTAACGTGGTCGCCATCACATTTTCGCACCGCACCGCCGGCCCGCAGCCGTATCACCCTCAGAACGGCACCGGACCGCGTGGGCTGGGTTACTGACCGGGAGGACCTCCGTGTCAACGCAGACCGCACTACCCCAAGGGGGCAAGGCCCGTCGCGAGCAGTTCGCGACCCGCTGGGCTTTCATCCTCGCCGCCGTCGGCTCCGCCGTGGGCCTGGGCAACATCTGGCGCTTCCCCTACGTCGCCTATGAGAACGGCGGCGGCGCCTTCATCGTGCCGTATCTGGTCGCATTGCTGACCGCCGGTATCCCGTTGCTGTTCTTCGACTACGCCATCGGCCACCGTTTCAAGGGTTCTCCGCCGATGGCCTTCCGCCGCCTCAGTAAGTGGACCGAGTCGATCGGCTGGTGGCAGGTGGGGATCTGCTTCGTCATCGGCGTCTACTACGCCGCCATCATCGCCTACGCGGCCATGTACACCTGGTTCTCCACCCACGAGGCCTGGGGCGATGACCCGGAGGCGTTCTTCTTCGGAGACTATCTGCAGGTGGCCGACACCTTCGCCCCGTCCTTCCAATTCGTGCCGGGCGTGTTCTGGCCGATGCTGGTGGTCTGGTTGATCCTGTTGGTGGTCCTGGGCGCCGGTGTCCGCAAGGGCATCGCCATGGCCTCGATGATCGGCATCCCGGTGCTGTTCGTCATGTTCATCGCCCTGGTGGTCGTGGCACTGTTCCTGCCGGGGGCTCCGGAGGGCCTGAACGCCCTGTTCACGCCGAACTGGTCGGTGCTGACGGATCCGCAGGTGTGGATCGCCGCCTACGGGCAGATCTTCTTCTCACTGTCCGTGGGCTTCGGCATCATGATCACCTACTCCTCCTACCTGAAGCGCCGGACCAACCTCACCGGCTCGGGCCTCATGGTGGGCTTCACCAACTCCAGCTTCGAGATCCTCTGCGGCATCGGCGTCTTCTCCGCCCTGGGCTTCATGGCGCAGGCCAATGGGGTCGAGGTCGCGGACGTGGTCGCCAACGGCATCGGGCTGGCGTTCGTGGCCTTCCCGACGATCATCTCCCAGGCGCCGGCCGGAGTGCTGATCGGCGTGCTGTTCTTCGCGTCCCTCGTGTTCGCCGGGTTCACCTCGTTGATCTCCATCCTCGAGGTGGTCGTCTCCGCCGTGAAGGACAAGATCGGTTGGAGCCGTTGGACCACGGTGATCGTGGTGGTCGGCCTATCCGGAGTCGTCTCGCTGCTGCTCTTCAGCACAACCACCGGCATCAACACGCTGGACGTCACGGATGCCTTCGCCAACAACTTCGGCATCGTGGGCGCCGCCCTCGTCGCCGTCGTGGTGGTCTCCTGGCTCCTGCGCCGGCTGGACAACATGGTCGGCCACCTCAACACGGTGTCCTCGTTCCGGGTGGGTCGCGTCTACAAGGTGCTGGTCGCCGTGATCCTGCCGATCGTGCTGGCCTACATGTGGATCTCGGACATCGTGCTCAAGGCGCAGGACGGCTACGGGGACATGCCCTCGTGGTTCGTCGGCACCTTCGGCTGGGGCATGTCCATCGCCCTGATCATCGTGGCCATTCTGCTGTCCCTGCTGCCGTGGTCGGACCGGTCCGCCCTCAACCGGGAGCTCAACGACAATCTGCGTCCCGACTCCGAGTCCGGGGACGAACCGCTGGTGGGCTCGGCTCCGGGCGTCCGGTCGACTCCCGCGAGCCACGGCCGCCATACCGACACCCCCTCACATCCCGAGAACCCGGAGAAGGGAGCCTGACGTGGACCCGATTGCCATCGTCTTCATGCTCATCGCCATCGTCGTGGTGTGGGGCGGCATGGCCGCCTCACTCGTCCACCTGATGAAGAACCCGGACCACCTCTCCGGCGACGAGGGTGCGACCGACGCTTCCTGAGACACCGCACCGAAACAGAAAGTGACCCTGCCCCGTCCGAACGGACGGGGCAGGGTCACTTTCTGCCCTGGAGGGGGCTCAGCTCGGCGCCGACGGCTATTTTCGCAGCGACTCCGCGATCTGCTGCATGATCGTGGGATCGGACAGGGTGGACGCATCGCCCGGATCGCGGCCCTCGGCCACGTCCTTGAGCAGGCGGCGCATGATCTTGCCGGAGCGGGTCTTGGGCAGCTCCGGCACCACCAGGATGTGCTTGGGCTTCGCGATGGCCCCGATCTCGGAGGCCACGTGGGCCCGCAGGTCGGCCTCGGTCTGGACCGGATCGACCGCACCGTCCGCCTGGGATTCCTCGGTGAGGATCACGAACGCCACCACGGCCTGGCCGGTGGTGGCATCGGTGGCGCCGACCACGGCGGACTCCGCCACGATCGGGTGGGACACCAGGGCGGACTCGATCTCCGAGGTGGAGAGGCGGTGCCCGGAGATGTTCATGACGTCATCCACGCGCCCGGTGACCCAGACGTCCCCGTCCTCGTCCCGGCGGGCGCCGTCCCCGGCGAAGTACATCCCCTCGAACCGGGACCAGTAGGTCTCCTTGAAGCGCTCGGGGTCGCCCCAGATGCCGCGCAGCATGGCAGGCCACGGATCCCGGATGACCAGGAACCCGGCGCCGGCGCCCTCGAAGGACCGGCCGGCCTCGTCCACCACGTCCACGGTGATCCCCGGGACGGGAGTCTGGGCCGAGCCGGGCTTGGTGGCCGTGACACCGGGCAGGGGCGAGATCATGTGGGCGCCGGTCTCGGTCTGCCACCAGGTGTCCACGATCGGGGCGGGGTGCTCCTTGCGGGCACCCGGGGTGACGGAGCCGTCGTCGTCCTTCGTCCCGGCACCGGCGTTGCCGCCGATGACGTCCCGGTACCACATCCAGGCCTCGGGGTTGATGGCCTCGCCGACGGATCCGAGCACGCGGATCGAGGACAGGTCGAAGGCGTCCGGCACCTGCCGGCCCCACTTCATGCAGGTGCGGATCGCGGTGGGGGCGGTGTACATGATGGTGATGCCGTACTTGGCCACGATCTCCCACCAGCGGCCGTTGTGCGGGAAGTCCGGGGTGCCCTCGTAGATCACCTGGGTGGCGCCGTTGATGAGGGGCGCGTAGGTGACGTAGGAGTGCCCGGTGACCCAGCCGACGTCGGCGGTGCACCAGTACACGTCCGTCTCGGGATGGAGATCAAACGTGTCCCGGTGGGTGACGGCGGTCTGCACCAGGTAACCGCCCGTGGTGTGCAGGATGCCCTTCGGCTTCCCCGTGGTGCCGGAGGTGTAGAGGATGTACAGCGGGTGCTCGGAGTCATGCCAGACCAGCTCGTGCTCGTCCGACTGCTCGCCCAGCACGTCGTGCCACCACAGGTCCCGATCTGCCGTCCACTCCACGTCCTGCTCGTTGCGCCGGACCACGAGGACATGGGCCACGGAATGGCCGGGCTCGGCCAGGGCGGCATCCACTGCCGGCTTGAGCATGGAGGGCTTGCCACGGCGCCAGGAGCCGTCCGCGGTGACCACGAGCTTGGCCTCGGCATCGTCGATGCGCGAGCGCAGGGCATCGGCGGAGAAGCCGCCGAAGACCACGGAATGGACCGCGCCGATCCGGGCGCAGGCCAGCATGGTGATGACGGTCTCGGTGATCATCGGCATGTAGACGGCCACGCGGTCGCCCTTGGTGACCCCGAGGGATTCGAAGGCGTTGGCGGCCCGCCGGACCTCGGCGGCGAGCTCCGCGTAGGTCCAGGAACGCGAGTCGCCGGGTTCGCCCTCGAAGTGGATGGCCACGCGGTCGCCCAGTCCGGCCTCCACGTGGCGGTCCAGGGCGTTGTAGGCGGCGTTGGTGGTGCCGCCGACGAACCACTTCGCGAACGGGGCGTCCGACCAGTCCAGGACCTCGGTGAAGTCCTGGTCCCAGTCCAGTACCTCACGCGCCCGATCGGCCCAGTAGCCCAGCCGGTCCGCGGCAGCCTCCTCATAGCGGTCCGCCCCGGCCACGGCCTGCGCGGCGAAGTCCGCCGAGGGCGGGAAGCTGCGGTGCTCGTGGGAGAGGGTGTCCATGGTGCCGCCGCCGTCAGTGGATGCGGAGGCCGATTCGTTGGACGCTGTTGTGCTCATGCGTACTCCTTGGTGGCGCGGTCGACGAGGACCACCGCGATGACGGCCGGGGTGTAACCGGTGTCACAGGTGGCTTCGTCTTTAGCCTAACGCCACGGCCACCGGTGTGAAGCCGCGCACGTCAAACTGGGGGGACAGGGCCGGGCGTGACTGGTTGAATGGTGCAGAGATCATCCATAGGGGAACCGGCGAGCACCGTCCGGTCTGGATCAATCGCTGGGGAGTCGCCCGTTACGGGTGGCACAGGAGGAACCACATGACCATCGCACCGGATTCATCCGCTACCGCACAGGCCGGTGGTCCCGGCTCGGGGCTGAGGCTGTCCAGCTGGGACGTCGGCTTCCTCGCCTCGGTCCTCGTGGTCCTCGCCGGGTCCATAGTCCCCCTGGCCACCTCGCGGTGGGGCCTGAACCTGTGGGGCAGCACCAACCTCTTCTTCCTCGGCATCGGGGTCCTGATGCCCCTCGTGGCGGCCGGCTTCATCCTGGCCCGCGCAGCCTCCGCGGGGAAGCCCACCGGCGACGCCGGCCCCCGCCTCGGCTCGCTCGGCACCGAACAGTTCGCGCACGTCACGGCCTGGCTGGCGCTGTCCTACTTCTTCATCACGTTCGTCACCACCCTGGACGCCGTCCTGCTGATCGGTCTGGCCGGTGCCTTCGGCCTGGTGGTCACCTCCCCGATGCGCTCCCTCATGGCCCCGCTCTTCGCCGCGTCCACCGGGTCCAGTGACCCCGCCGGACCACATCGTCCCACCGGGCCCAGTGGCCCCGCCGGACCGGGCGCGGGAGCGGCCTGGGACCCGAACGCGGAGTACGGTCAGGCCCCGGCCTACGGCCAGGCGGCCTCGCAGGAGGCCCACGAGGAATACCGGTCCTCGCCGGACCCTGCTGAACCCCATGCTCCCGGCTCGGACGATGCCCAGCAGTCTGCGGCCGAGATCGAGGATGAGCTCGGGATGACCCGCGTGCGCCCGCGCTCCACGGACGAGGCGGCGGCCTCGGCGACCGACGCGTTCGGAGCACCGGCGGCTGCTGAGCCGTCAGAGCCGTCAGAACCGGTCCAGCCGGCTGCGTCGTCACCGGTGCCGGAGGTCCAGCACACGGAACCGATCGATCCGCTGGAACCTGGGCCGTCGGCACCTCGGGGCACGGAACCGGCCGAGTACGAGGCGTTCTGGTTCGCCGTGGGAACGCGCCGCACGGCCGTGAACCCCGAGGACGGCAGCCCGGCTTTCGCACTCGAGCCCGGCGGCTGGATCCTGGCCCTCGAGGACCGTGGCCACGAGTTCCTCGTGCAGAACACGGACGGCCGCACCGGCGTGCTGGAGGACCTCACGGACATCGAGCGCGCGTGACGGGCAGGAACTCCGCCCCGGCCGGCGCCCCCAGCGCCGGGGAAAGCACGCTCGCCCTGAAGCGCCGTGCCCGGAAGATCAACCGGGTGCTGGCCGAGGCTTACCCCTATGCGGTCGCCGAGCTCGATTTCACCAACGCCTTCGAGCTGCTCGTGGCCACCGTGCTCTCGGCCCAGACCACGGATGTGCGGGTCAATGCGACCACTCCCGGGCTGTTCGCGCGTTTCCCGGATGCCGAGGCCATGTCCCACGCGGATGAGCGCGAGCTGCAGGAGATCGTGCGGCCCCTGGGCTTCTACCGGAACAAGGCCACCGCCATCCAGGGGCTCTCCCGGGCCCTGGTCGACCGCCACGGCGGGGAAGTGCCCGGCACGGTGGATGAGTTGGTGAAACTGCCGGGGGTCGGCCGCAAGACGGCCTTCGTGGTCCTGGGCAATGCCTTCGGGGTACCCGGGCTCACCGTGGACACCCACTTCGGGCGCCTGGCGCGGCGGCTCGGGTTCACCGCGCAGCAGGACCCGGTCAAGGTCGAGTACGAGGTCGCCGAACTCTTCGAGCCGCGGGACTGGACCATGCTCTCCCACCGACTGGTGTTCCACGGCCGCCGCGTCTGCCACGCCAAGCGCCCCGCCTGTGGGGCCTGCCCCGTCGCCCGCTGGTGCCCCTCCTTCGGGATCGGGGAGACGAATCCGGACGCGGCGGCGTCGTTGCTGAAGTACGAGCTGGCTCCGGGCCGGGAAGAGCTGCTGGCCAAGATGCTCGCCGGCGCCACCCGTGCCCAGCTGCGGGCCGAGGGCTACGGCCTGGGGGCATGATGCAGATCGAGGGAGCGCTCGCGGACCTACGGTCCCTTGTGGAGCGCTACGGGACCCTGGACCCGGACTTGGCGGCAAGGCCACCGTCTGGCCCGGCCCCGTCACGGATTCCCGACGACGACCGGGGCTGGGACTTCGGCCTCACCGTGGTGCCCCCGGCTTCGGCCGAGGAGCCCTCGGACTCCGCCGTGCTGGTGCTGTTCGGGGCCCTGGACGGTCAGCCGGCGCACTTCCACGGCACCGCCGTGCCGGAGGACCTGGACCTGCTGCTCACCCAGCGGTCCTTCGCCCTGCGCCACCATCCCGGCCAGGTCGCCTTCCCGGGAGGCCGACGGGATCCCGAGGACGTGGACTTCAGTGATTGCGCCCTTCGGGAGGCCGAGGAGGAGACGGGCCTGGACCGGAACGGCGTGCGGGTCATCGGAACCCTGCCGCCGGCACCCCTCACGGTCTCGAACTTCCGGGTGCATCCGGTGCTGGGCTGGTGGGACCGGCCCTCCGACGTCTTTGTGGTGGACGAGGGCGAGGCAGCCCGGGTGTTCCGGGTCCCCGTGGCCGACCTGGTGGACCCCGCCAATCGCATCACCACGTCCCTGTCTCGCGGAGCGGCGGGCGCAACCCGGCGCTTCAGGAGCCCGGCCTTCCTGGTCTCCGGCACCCTCGTGTGGGGATTCACGGCCATCCTGATCGACCGGATCCTTGACCTGCTGGGATGGACCCAGGACTGGGACCGCGGCCGGATCGTGGACATCACCGATTGGGACGCGTCCATGCCGGTGCCCGGCACCGACCTGTAGGCCGCCGGTTCCTCCACAGGCAGCCGGACCCGGGCCGGTCCTCCACAGTTGCCGGCCGGTGTGGAGCATGCCCGGGGCCGGACGGACAGGCTGGGGGCATGGCCGTCCGAGCATCCTCACCCTTGACCATCCTGTTCGTCGCGCCACCGGATCGGGATGGCCCGGTCCCGCATGGCCTGGTGGGCAGCACCCCACTCCTGTCCGAACTGCTGTGTACCGAGGTGGCCGCCTGTGCCGCCGCGGTCGGACACCGGCTGCGCGTCGTTCCGCGCTCCGAGTGGTCGGCCGCGGTGCAGACCCACCGGGCTGCCCCGGAATCCCCGGCGCTCATCCTCTGGGGACTCGCCCCGGGGGAGGCGGCCGGCCCGGAACCGAGGCCGGACCGCGGACGGGATCAGCCGGAACCGCCGTTCCTGTCCGTCGTCCTGGACGGGTCGACCGCACCACCCGGTGCCCTCTGCCTGCCCTCCCGGTCTCAGCAGCTCTGCCGCATCCTGGCCCGGACCCGTCCGGCGGATTCCGAGTCATCCGCCCGGGGACGTGCGGCCGTGCTGGTGCACGATGGCCCGGGCGCCGACGGTGACGAGCACTGGCCCGGGCTGTCCTGGGCCCTGACGCTGTTGCTGGGCGGCCCCGGACGAGGTCTGCTCGTGGATGCCCAGGGTCCCCAGGGGAGTCTGAGTGCGCGGCTCCGCGCTCTGGCGCCTCCCGGGGATCGATGCGTGAGCTGGGACGGGATGCAGGATCTGCCGGTCCCCGGGCCCGCCCTGGCCTCACATCTGCCCGGGGCCGGCGGCGTGCGGTGGTGGGGGTGGGCCTCATCGACGTCCGCGGGTGACGCCTGGACGGGCGAGGACTGGGTGCAGGTGGCCGTGGAGACGTTCCCCTGGACGGTGGTCGACGTCGGCAAGGACCAGGACCGGGCGCGCGACTGGGCGGAACGGGGGATGGCCCTGCTGGTGTGCACCGATCGCGGGCCGGCAGCCGGCCGGCAGCTTCCGGCGGACGTGCTGCTGCAGGTCACGCCACGCCAGCCGACACGGCACGCCTCACGGCACCGGGACGCCCGCCGAGAACCAGCCCCGACGAGGGAATCTGCCGGCTCTGTGCGGGTCGACGCCCAGGATTGGGACGGTACGTCGCTGGCCTCCTGGGATCGGTCGAGTCGGCGGGCCTCCGCCCGGAGGTTGGCGGCGGAGATCGAACTGCGGCTGGACGGAGCCGGGACCCTGGAGCCCGGCTGGCCCGTGGCCGGAAGGGCCCTGCGATGAGCCGCGGATGGTCGCCGGAACCACCATCTGGAGCGGGCCGGCGCCTCGCCACAGGAGCCTCGGCGGGACGGCAGCGGGCCCGCAGGTGGCTCGCCGGTCGCCTGGCAGACCCCGCCCGTCACCAGGACCGTGGTGCTCCGCCGCGGCCCGAGTCAGTGCCGCCGGAGCTGGCGGCCGAAGCCGTTCGGCGGCATCTGTCGGTGACCACCCCGCAGGAGGCGTCCGCCCAGATGACGGCGCTGACGGACGATCTCATCGGCCTGGGCCCACTGGCGGCTCCGGCCCGCGGCGCTGGCGTCACGGACGTCCTGGTGGACGGGTCCGGAACCATCTGGACAGACGGTCTGGACGGCCTCCGGGACACGGGCCGGTGCCTGCCGGCGGACGATGCCCGCCGCCTGGCCGTCCGGCTGCTGGCCCAGGGCGGACGGCGGCTCGACGAGGGCCAGCCGTTCGGTGACGCACAGGTCACCGGTGCCCGGGTGCACGCCATCCTGCCGCCGCTGGCCTCGGGCGGAACCCAGATCAGCGTCCGGTTGGCCGCGCCGGAGCCACCTCATCTGGAGGACCTGGCCCGGCGCTGGCCCCACGGGACGCAGTGGCTGGCCGCACTGCGGCAACTGCTGCACACCCGCGCCAACCTGCTCATCAGCGGGGCCACCGGTTCCGGGAAGACCACCCTGCTCTCCGCGGTGCTCTCAGAGGTCCCCGCGGACGAACGGATCATCACCGTGGAGGACACCCGCGAGCTGCGCCCGCGCCACGGCCATGTGGTCTCCCTGCAGGCCCGCTCCGGCAACTCCGAGGGCGCCGGTACCGTCGAGTTGTCCGAACTCGTCCGGCAGGCGCTGCGGATGCGGCCCGACCGGCTCGTCGTGGGAGAGTGCCGCGGGGCGGAGGTCGCGGACTTCCTCGCGGCCATGAACACCGGCCACCGGGGCGCCGCCGGCACACTGCACGCCAACTCGGCCTCAGACGTCCCGGCCAGGCTGCAGGCGATGGGCGCACTGGCCGGCCTCGGGTCAGAAGCCCTCGCGCTGCAGGCCTCCAGTGCGGTGGACGCGGTCCTCCACCTGGAACGGACCGATGCCGGACGGCACCCCGTGGAGCTGTCCGTCGTGGACCGGGACACCAACCGGACCGGCACCCTGCGCGTCATCCCGGCGCTCTCCCTGGTCGGAACCGCCCTGACCGCGGGACCTGGCCAGGGGGTGCTGGACGGTCTGTCCGCAGCCGACGTGCACCGGGACACCGGGTCGCGGCGGAGTAGGGGCCGGCATGCGATCGGGGCCTGAACGACGAGGCAGGCGACGGTGGCGGTCGCGGTGGCTGCGGTGGCTCCCGGGGCAGGCTCGGCGCCGGAGTGAGCGCGAGACCGAGGAATTCGTCGCCCTGCTCCGCCGGGCGTCCGCCCTGTTGCAGGCAGGCCGTCGTCCGGAGCGTGTCTGGGTGGAGCTCTCGGGGCTCTACGAACCGTGCCCGGGCGGACCAGACGGGTTACGCGGGCCACGGGGGCCAGCCAGTCGGGCGGGATGCTGCCTGCACCACGTCCTGGTCGTAGCTGACCTGGAGATCATGCTCGGCGGCGAGCCGTTCGCCGCCGTGGAGGCGCCGGGGCAGGGCCGTCATTGGCGGCAGCTGGATGGCTGCCTGGCGGTCTCCCACCACGCCGGGATTCCGCTGGCCGGACTGCTCGAGCGTCTGGCCGATGCACTGGAGGAAGGTCAGGATGCCCAGCAGGCGCGGGACGCGGCAGCCGCCGGTCCGCGCTCCACGGCACAACTGCTGGGCTTCCTGCCTCTCGCCGGGATCGCGATGACGGCCCTGGTCGGGGGGCCGCCCACGGAGTTGCTGGCCGGCCCCCTCGGCTGGCTCGTGATCGGCACCGGAGTCGGACTGGCTGTGATCGGCCAGCTCTGGACCCGCGCGCTGATCCGCCGGTCGGAGGAGATCACATGAGCACGAGCACGAGCACGAGCACGAGCACGCCCGTCCGGCCCGGCACCTCGGCACCACCGGACGCGCTGGATGCCGCCCTAGCCATGGATCTGGTGGCGGGACTGCTGGAAACAGGGCAGAGTCTCGTCTCCGGTCTGGATCTACTGGGCACCCATGTCCCCGGGGCGGCGCCGGTCCGGCGGGTGGCCGCCCTGCTGCGGGCCGGTGTCGACTGGGATGACGCCTGGACGGCCCATGAGCCCGAAGCCAGTGACCCCGACCTGCAGGAACTGGCCGGCGAACTCCGCTTTGCCCACCTCACCGGAGCGCCCACGGCGGCCCTGCTGCGGTCCACGGCCTCGACGCTCCGCCGTCACCGGAAACGCCGGGCCGAGCAACGAGCCGCAGAACTGGGCACCCGATTGGTCCTGCCTCTGGGGCTCTGCCAGTTGCCCTCATTCCTCTGCCTGGGTGTGGTCCCGCTCGTCCTGGCCTTGCTGCCCTGACATCCGACCTGGCATCCGACCTGATGTCCGCCCTGACACCCGCCCTGGTGCCTGCATGCGCGAGTTCACTCGGGGGAGGCGGGGTCACCGCCGGGAGTCCGGCGCAGTCCTCCACACCGTCCCAAAGTGCTCCAGCCATCCAGATCGGCCGGCCTCCGCGCCCCACGGGGGAGAACACCGACGCAGGCTGGAAACAGGCGACCACACCGGCCGCCATCACACCAGAGGAGACACCATGACCGCCACACTGCAGCACGAACACCACACCCTGCGAACTGCCAGCGAAGTCCACCGGCCCGCAGGCACCGCCAGCACTGCCGACACCGCGGAGAGCGCCGCCACCGCCCTCACCGTGCAGGGCCGTCGCGCCTCGGCCCTGGATTGGGGCGATGAGACCGGTGCGCAGACAGCCGAGTACGGCATCGTCACGCTCGCCGCCGTCGGGTTTGCCGGAGTCCTGGCCGTCGTCCTCGCCGGGACCGACGTGCAGGGACTGCTGCTGGACATCGTCAAGAACGCCCTCAGCTTCGGCTGAGATCCCTCCACCGGCCACCGGCCACCGGCCTCCGGGTCCCGCCGATACCCTTCCCGGCGGGGCCCGGGACCCGCGGCAGGCCCCGGCCGATCAGGCATGGCCGGACCTTGCCGAATCCTCCCACCCACCCGCACTGCTCCCGTCCCAACCGAGCGACACCGAAGACTCGAGGAAGCCATGGACCGCCGTCCTCCGACCGTACGTTCTCCACTGACCGGGTCCACGGGGCCCGGCCGTTCCGCCGATCCGGGCCCTCCTGGCACTCCTGGCACTTCCGCCGATCCCGGCGGCCCCCTGGGACCCGAGCGCCCTTGCGGACCCGCTGGTGCTGCCCGTGGTGCCGGGGCAGACCGAGGATCGGTCACCGCGGAATACGCGGTCATGCTGCCGGCCGCGGCCCTGGTGCTGGTGGGCGCCCTGCTTGCTGGTGCGGCGACCCTGCAGCAGGTCCGGCTGGAGGAAGCCGCAGCGGCCTCGGTCCGGGAGCTGGCCCGGGGAGAGAGCGAGGCCGACGTCCGCTCCACCGCCCGGCGCATGGCCGGCACGGCCACGGAACTCAGCAGCGACCGGAACACTGGCTGGGTCGCCGTGACCGTGGCCCACGCCCCTCCAGGGCCCCTGGCGTGGTGGGACGGGTGGGAACTGGAGGCCACGGCCCACGCGCCGGACCAGTGGGCCGTGCCTCCCACGGGAGCACCATGAACCGGACGACGGAACGCCGGTCACGCGAACAGACTGAACAGCGCGAACGGGATGAACAGGGTGAACAGGGCGCCGGCAGCGTCACCGTGCTGGCCACCGTGTTCCTGACCCTGGCGCTGCTGGGGGCCACCGCGGCGTTGGGCACCGCGGCCACGGCGGCGGCACGGGCCTCCGGAGCCGCGGACCTCGCCGCGCTCGCCGCCGCCGATGCCGCCCGTGGACTGGTGCTGGCCGATCCGTGCGTCGTGGCTGCCCAGACGGCTGATCGCCACGGAGCCACGGTCATCGAGTGCGTTGCTGCCTCAGACGGCACCGTGCAGGTGCGCACCCGCTATGAGTCGGCGCTGCCGTGGCCTTCCGAAGGGGTGGCCCGGGCCGGACCGCCGGCATCAACGGTGCCGCGGTGAGCGGCGCCCCGCAGCGACCGTGCCGCCGCGATCCGGACGCCCTGCAACACGAACGTCAGCAGGGTGGCGGCCCCGTGCTTGTCCAACGGGTTGTTGCGGTTGCCACACTTCGGAGACTGCACACAGGACGGGCAGCCCGAGGAGCAACTGCAGGAGAGCACCGTGTCCAGGGTGGCCTGCAGCCAGGTCGCGGCCTCCGCGAAGCCCCGTTCGGCGAAGCCGGCGCCGCCCGGGTGACCGTCGTAGACGAACACGGAGGGCTGACCGGTGTCCGGGTGCAGGGCCATGGACACCCCGCCGATGTCCCAGCGGTCGTTCGAGGCCACGATGGGCAGGAGGCCGATCATCGCGTGTTCGGCGGCGTGCAGGGACCCGGGCAGCCGGTCCATCGTCAGGCCGGCGGCCACGAGCACCTCCGGGGGGCAGTGGAACCAGACGGCCGTGGTGAAGAGATCCCGGGCGGGCAGCTCCAGGGGTTCCTCGCCGAGGACCTCCCCGGAGACCAGGGCTTTGCGCTGGTAGGACACCACCTGGGTGGTGACCTTCACCGGACCCGTGCACCATTGCAGGTCTCCCGCGTCCACGCGGTGGACGGTGTCCAGGATCTCGATCTCGGTGATGTCCCGGGCCTGCGTGAAGAAGTCCGGCCACGCCCGCGTGACCAGGACGGCGTGGGCGTCCTCGTCGAGGTCCTCCACGAGATACGTCCGGTCCTGGTGGACGTACACGGCACCGGGGTGGGCCTGGTAGTGGGTCTGCGGGGAGCCCATGGAGCCCAGCAGGGCGCCGGTCTCGGTGTCGATGATGTCCACCGGTCCGCCGCCGTCGTCCCGCAGGGACACCAATCCGGCGGCATGCTCCGGATGCGTCCAGAACCAGCCGGCCGGACGGCGCCTCAGGTAGCCCTCCTCGACGAGCTGTTCCACCAGTCCGCGGACTTCGTCCGGGTCCCCGAAGTCACCGAGCCCGTCCGGGACCAGGGGGAACTCGGCGGCCGCGGCGCACAGGTGTGGGGCGAGGATGTGCGGGTTGGTCGGGTCCGTGACCGAGTCCTCCACGGCCAGTTCGAAGACGGCCTCCGGGTGGTGGACCACGTAGGTGTCCAGGGGATCGTCCCCGGCCACGTAGAGCGCCACCGATTCCTGCCCCGATCGTCCGGCGCGTCCCACCTGCTGGAAGAACGACGCGCGGGTGCCCGGCCAGCCGGCCACCAGCACGGCGTCGAGTCCGGCGATGTCGATGCCCAGCTCCAGCGCCGGCGTGGAGGCGACCCCCAGCAACCGGCCGGTACGCAGAGCCGTCTCCACCTCGCGGCGCTCCTCGGGCAGGTATCCCGCTCGGTAGGCCGCCACTCGGGGCGGCAAGGACGGGTCCACCTCGGCGAGCTCACGTTTGGCGGCGGAGGCCATCGCCTCGGCTCCGCGGCGGGAGCGGATGAAGGCAATGGTCCGGGTGCCGGTGACGGCCAGGTCGGCCATCATCCCGGCGCCCTCGGCCGTGGCCGAACGGCGCACGGGAGCCCCGTTCTCGCCGCGCCGGTCCGTGAGCTCCGGTTCCCAGAAGCCGACCGTGACGGCCCCGTGGGGGGAGGCGTCCTCGGTCACGGCCACCGCGTCCGCGCCGATCAGGCGCGAGAAGGACCCGGCGGGGTCCGCACTGGTGGCCGAGGCCCCGATGAAGACCGGGCCTGGTGTGGCCGGGGCCTCGACCCCGTCTCGCCGCCCGGACCGATAGTGCGCGCAGACGCGGGCCAGCCGGCGCAGCAGCACGGCCACGTGGGAGCCGAAGACCCCCCGGTACACGTGAGCCTCGTCCACCACCACGAAGCGCAGCCGCCGGAAGAAGCGGGACCAGCGTTCGTGGTGCGGCAGGATGCCGACGTGCAGCATGTCCGGGTTCGTCAGCAGCACGTTCGCATGCTCTCGGGCCCACTTGCGGTCGGCGATGTCCGTGTCCCCGTCATAGGGGGCCGGCCGCAGCCAGGTGGCGCCGTCCCGGGCCAGGGCGCGCCAGGCGTTGAGCTGGTCGGCCGCGAGCGCCTTCGTGGGGGACAGATAGAGCACGGTCCCGGCGGGGTCGTCGTACAGGGCGGTCCCGGCGGCGAGCTGGTAGCCGAGGGACTTGCCCGACGCCGTCCCCGTCGCCAACACCACGTTGGTCCCGGCGGCAGCAAGGCCGGCCGCCTCGGCCTGGTGCTTCCATGGCTCCAAAGCCCCGGAGCCCCCGAGCGCGTGGATGAGGCCGTCCGGAGTACCCTCCGGCCAGGGCACCGTGATGGCCTGCCGTTCGGGCAGGTGCCGGACGTGGAGCAGCTGCGGCGGGATGGAGCGGCGGCCGAGCGTGCGGCTCAGGGCCTCGGCGTCGCGGGGGTCATCTGTGCGTGGGCCACCGGCCGGCTGCACGAACCCGTCTCCAGTCCCGTCTTCAGGCCCGTCTCCGGTGCCGTTCCGGGGGTGTTCCCCGCGGGGGTCCACTCAGCCGGCGTCCGAGTGGGACGGGTTCTCGGTGTCGTGCTCCAGGGCGCCGTAGACGGTGACGTCGGCGAGCTCGGTCCAACCGAGGTGGCCGTAGAGGGCCTGTCCGTCGGCACTGGCCACGAGCAGGCCCTCCTCGACGTCGTGCTCCAGGGCCAGCGAGGCGAGGTAGCGCATCACCAGCGAACCGAGGCCTTGCCGGCGGAATTCGGGGGAGGTCCAGATGCGGTCGAACACGGCATAGCCGTCCACGGCGGCCACCCGGCCGCGGGCTGCCACAGCGCCCTCGCCCTGGGGATGCTCCTCCGTGCTGGTGATCGTGACGAGGAACCAGTCCGGGTCCTTGCGTTCCACGGTGGCCTCGAACTCCTCGGGCACGATGGGGGCTTCGACATCCTGGCCTCCCATGTCCACCACCATGAGCTTCTCGCCGGTGGAGAGCGCCTTGAGGGGGACACCGGCCGGCACGGTGGGCGGCGGTCCGACCACGGTCAGCAGCCGTCCGGGGTGGTTCTGGACCTCCGCGGACACCGCCTTGAGGGCGGTCTCGTCCGGGTGGGCCAGGACGTACTCCCAGTCCTGTCCGTCACCGGCCTGGACTCCACTGCGCAGGGATGCGTGGACCACGCCGTCATGTTGCACGTCGTAGTTCCGGCAGCGGGACCAGCCGGTCACCCAGGTGCTGACCAGCGCGTCATTCAAGGCAGAAGTCATGGGACGAGACTAGCCCGAGCCGGAGGCTGCCCGCACGCGTCGGATCAATATCCGGGTCAAATCGTCACTTCCCAGTATGCCGCGGTCCCCCGCAGCGGCGCCGTCTCCGGACGGCCCTCGTGGGGCGGGAGATCCCGGACTACCCTTGATGCAGTGAGCCAGTCCAAGATCGCCCTGTACTACCGCTTCGCCCCGTTGGCCGATCCAGAGGCCGTGCGCCTCTGGCAGCACGCCTTGGCCTCGCGCTGGGGGCTGACCGGGCGCATCATCGTGTCCCCGCACGGGATCAACGGCACCGTGGGTGGACCGCTGGCGGCGGTGAAACAGTACGTCAAGACCACCCGCACCTATGGCCCCTTCGCCGGTCTGGAGGTCAAGTGGTCCGACGGTTCGGCGGAGGACTTCCCGCGGTTGTCCGTCAAGGTGCGGCCCGAGCTGGTGGCCTTCGACGCCCCGGACGAGATCGTCGTGACCGAGGACGGCGTGCAAGACACCGGAGTGCACCTGACACCCGAGGACCTGCACCGGTTGGTGGAGGAGAAGGAGTCCGCCGGGACCCCCGTGGTGTTCTTCGACGGGCGCAACGCCGTGGAGGCCAAGATCGGTCGATTCGCCGGGGCCGTGGTGCCGGACACCGTCACCACCCGGGACTTCGTCTCCGAACTGGACTCGGGTGCCTATGACCACCTCAAGGACCAGCCCGTGGTCACCTACTGCACCGGCGGGGTCCGCTGTGAAGTGCTGACGGCGCTGATGCACCACCGCGGCTTCGGGGAGGTCTATCAACTGGACGGCGGAATCGTGAAGTACGGAGAGGCCTATGGTGACTCCGGCCTCTGGGAGGGGTCCCTGGCCGTCTTCGACCAGCGCATGCGGGTCCAGTTCTCCGACCAGTCCGCGACTATCGGCGAGTGCACCCTCTGTGCGGGTCCCACCTCGGAGCTGCGGAACTGCTCCGATCCGTCCTGCCAGACCCTGGACACCGTGTGCGATGCCTGCGTCCTGGCCGCCCCGGACCGCACGTGCGCGGTGTGCCGGTGAGACGCCGGGCCGCCGGGCTGGTTCTCGCGGGGCTTTTGCTGACCGGTTGCGGGTCGCCCGACCCGGCGGATACCCCTCCCCAGTCCGGGGAGCAGCTCCGGGCGATGCTCCTGACCATGGAGGAGTATGGGCTGGAGGGAGCCGACGGTCCGGGGGAGCAGATCGACCCGAGCCTGATCGCGACCGTGGTCGACGATCCCTCCCAGGCCGAGGGCGCCTGCGCTGACGCGCTGCAGGCCCTGCAGTCCGCATCCTTCGAGACCACCGCCAGCGCCGCCGAGGCCGTCAGCGTGGTCGAGGGCTACGAGGATGCGTACCTGCCTCCCATCCTGTCCACCGCGCTGTTCGCCCGCGAGGATGCGAACGGGCCGGAGCCGGGCCCGCTCTACACCGCGGTGGGCCGGGACTGCGAGGCCACGGAACTGCGCCAGGGCGAGGCCACTGTCACCGTGGCGCCCCTGCCCGGGGGCCGGGACGGGGTGGTGGCGCACAGCAGCGGTGACGAGTTGCTCGGGGACGCCAGCGTGACCATCGCCGTGGACACCGTGGGCCATCACCACGTCATGGTCAGCGGCATCCTCGTGGACCCGGAGACCGTGGTGGCGGCGTTCGACCGGCAGGTCGAGAAACTCCGGCAGGGACTCCTCGCGGCGGCACCGTGAGGCAGCGCCCTGAGGAGGGGGCGGCGGTGATGCGGAGGCGGTGCCGGCCACGCACCACAATGGAGTCATGACCGAACCGCGTCCGAAGGCCGCCAACACTGCCAGTCCCGCCAGCACTCCCAGCACCGAGCAGCCCTTCAACCACGCGATGATCGACCCGCCGCGGTGGGGCCGGGGTCCCGCCGCCGTCGACGCCGTTGCCGCCCTCGCCGCCGACTTGCGCGCCCTGCCCTACACTACCGATGCGGTCGGGGATCTGCTGGGGGCCATGGCCACCGCCGCACTGGAGCGCGAGCAGGCCGAGCCGGCCCGCCGCCGCCTCGCCCAGGTGATGCACGACGCCGGCGCCCCCGCCTCCCAGCGCGCGCTCGCCGCCGTCGTGTCCTGCTGGATGCTCGGCGACGCGGTGCCGACCACCGCGCTGGACGCCGCCCTGCCCGCGCTGACGGCCGCCGATGCCGCCGAGCTCAACCTGGGCTGGATCCGGGACGGTGCCTTCCACCCGGTGGTCGACCTCTCGCCCTACTCGACCGACGACCTCGGTGAGGTATGGGTGGCCAGCGACCAGACCGCCCTGCAGACCCGGACCACCTTGCCTTCCTGGCACGTGCTCGGCATCGGCCGGGCGTCGATGACCCTGGCGGGCAACGTGATCCGCCGCCCCGTGGCCCGCGCCCTGGACCTCGGCACCGGCTGCGGCATCCAGACCCTGCACCTGCTGGCCCACGCCGACCACGTCACCGCCACGGACCTCTCCCTCCGAGCGCTCGAGTTCACGGCCTTCAACCTGGCCCTCAACGCCGAGGCCCTCGGCCTGGACCTGACCGGAGAACTGGACCTCGATCAGACAGAAGCCCGGGGGCCGGACGGTCAATCGGAGGGCTCCCGCAGCGGATTCCCCCTCACGCTCGGCGGGCGCGTGACCCTGCTGCAGGGGGACCTGCTGGAGCCGGTGGCCGGCCACCGCTTCGACCTGGTCGTCTCCAACCCGCCCTACGTCATCACCCCGCGCTCGGGGTCGGAGCCGGACCGGTTCACCGGGGAGGTCGGGGATGGGATCAACACGTACCGGGACGGCGGCCGCCCCGGGGACCGGTTGCTGGCCGAGCTCGTCGCCACCCTGCCGGAGCACCTCGAGCCTGGCGGCATGGCGCAGATGCTCGGCAACTGGGAGATCCACGGCCTCTCGGACAGCACCACGGACAGCGTCCCAGGCGACACCACGGATCACGCCACGGACAGCGCCATGGACAGCGCACCGGACCGCGTGGCCGGGGCCGCCAGCCCCCAGCTGCCGGACTGGGAGGTGCGCCCGCGCTCCTGGGTGCCGTCCGGCGTCGACGCCTGGTTCATCCAGCGTGACCTGCTGGACCCGGCCGGCTACGCCGAGACCTGGTTGCAGGACTCCTCGGAGCAGCTCGACCCCGCGGAGTACACGGCGGGGTACCGGCGCTACCTGGAGGACTTCGGAGAACGGGGTGTGGCCGCCGTCGGGTTCGGGTACGTGTGGTTGCGCCGCCCGGCCGCACCGCGGGCCGGCCGGATCCGCACCGAGGTCCTCGAATCCGAGCTGCAGCAGCCGTTGGGGCCGGCCTGGGGCGAGACGGTGGACCGCTGGGACCTGGTCGCCGGAGCTACAGGAGATACAGGAGATACAGCAGGCACCGGAGACCTGAGCGCACTGCGGGAGCTGCACGTCACGGTCCCCGGCGATGTCACCGAGGAACGCCACCAGCGCTTCGGCTCCGACCACCCGGAGATCATCCTGGCCCGTCAGGGCGGCGGTTTCCGGCGGACGGCCCACGTGGACACCGCCACCGCCGGGTTCCTGTCCGCCGCGGACGGCGAGTTCTCGGTGGGGCAGCTGACCGGTGCGGTGGCCGGACTGCTGGACCTGGACGAGGCGGGGGAGCGGGCCCTGGTGGCCGCCGTGGCCGAGCTGCTCACGGACGGATTCCTGACCGTTACCGCACCGATACCGTCCGGAATGTGAACGAGGACACGCTAAATCTGAAAGAACTGCCTAGAATCTTGGTCCATGACTGAACTAGACACCGCTCCGACCCCCGGGAGCGGAACGGTGCCGGCCGCCCGACGGCCGGTGGTCATCTCCGATCCCCAGGCCATCCGGGCCCTGGCCCACGAGGCCCGGCTGGAGGCGCTGGAGGAGCTCTACGCCTCGCAGTCCACCCGGACCGCGACCGAACTGGCTTCCCGATGCGGACTGACCCCCTCGGCCATGAGCTACCACCTGCGAGCCCTGGAGAAATACGGCTTCGTGGAACGCTCGCCTTCGGAGGGGGACGGCCGTGAGCGGCGCTGGAAGGCGGCCGGCTACTCGCTGCTCGTCGACTCCCTGAACCACACCCCGGCCTCCAAGCAGGCGTTCATCGACGTCCAGCTGAACACCTTCCGGGACCGGATCATGAAGGAGGTGGCCCGCCGAGAGGCCGAGGACAAGCTCCTGCGCCAGGCGGCGGAGGAGGCCGTGGCCACCGCTCGGGACGCCAATGCGCCCCTGGACGGACGGGACATCGGCGTCCACGAGCCCGGCCGGCGCCGGCCCCCGGTGCTGTCCACCGGCATGGTGTTCGTCAACGCCGAGCAGCGCGCCGAGTTCCAGCGCCGCCTCGCCGAGCTGATCGACGAGTTCGAGGAGCTCAATCCCGCCTCCGAGCGCTCGGTGGACGCCGAACGCGTGTATTACCTCGTCTCTGTTCTGGCAGACTCGGTCCCGGAAACCCCCGGTCACGCCTGATCGGGAGCCCGGGGCGCGCCGACGGTCAAGGACCGGGGGCGCGGTGCCGTTACATTAGTAGGGCACCGGGCGGTCCGCCTGGAAGTCACAGGCGGCCATCCACTGAGCCAGCCGGGCCCAGTGGACCTGTTCCCCGCCCGGCGACGAAAAGGAGCCCGAGTGTCTGAGAAGACGTCCAAGAAGACCACCTCCTCCGGTGACGGAACGAAACTGGTCATCGTGGAGTCCCCCGCCAAGTCCAAGTCCATCGCCAAGTATCTCGGCGAAGGATGGGTGGTGGACGCATCGGCGGGTCATATCCGGGACCTTCCGCAGCCGTCGGACCTTCCGGCGGACATGAAGAAGGGCCCCTACGGCAGGTTCGCCGTGGACACCGCCAACGGCTTCGACCCGTACTACGTGGTCTACCCGGACAAGCGGAAGCGCGTGGCCGACCTCAAGCGGCTGCTCAAGGACGCCTCCGCCCTCTACCTCGCCACGGACGCCGACCGCGAGGGTGAGGCCATCGCGTGGCACCTGCTGCAGGAACTCAAGCCGAAGGTCCCCGTGTACCGCATGGCCTTCACCGAGATCACCAAGGAGGGCATCGCCCGCGGTCTCGAGAACGTCCGCGAGATCGATGCGGACCTGGTGGACGCCCAGGAGACCCGGCGCATCCTCGACCGGCTCTTCGGCTACGAGATCTCCCCGGTGCTGTGGCGCAAGGTCCGTCAGGGTCTGTCCGCGGGCCGCGTGCAGTCCGTCGCCACCCGCCTGGTCGTCGAACGCGAGCGCGAGCGCATGGCGTTCGTGCCGGCGTCGTACTGGGACCTGGACGGCACCTTCACCGCCAATGAGGGCAAGGACGCCGGCGAGTCCTTCACCGCGCGCCTGAACACGGTGGACGGCCAGCGCGTGGCCACCGGCCGCGACTTCGACGACCGCGGCCAGCTCAAGAAGTCCGCCGCCGGCAAGGTCGCCACCCTCACCGAGGCCACGGCCACCGCCCTGGCCGCCGGGCTGCAGGGAGCCACCTTCACCGTCGACTCGGTTGAGGACAAGCCCTACACGCGCCGTCCGGCCGCCCCGTTCACCACCTCCACGCTCCAGCAGGAGGCCTCCCGCAAGCTGCGGTTCTCCTCGCGGGTGACCATGCAGGTGGCGCAGCGGCTGTATGAGAACGGCTACATCACCTATATGCGTACCGACTCGGTGATGCTCTCGGACGAGGCCATCACCGCGGCTCGCCGGCAGGCCACCGAGCTCTACGGCCCGGACTCCATCCCGCAGGCCAAGCGGATCTACAAGGCGAAGAACGACTCGGCGCAGGAGGCCCACGAGGCCATCCGCCCCGCCGGTGACCACTTCCGCACCCCGGGCCAGGTCTCCGGATCCCTCGGCGCGGACGAGTTCCGCCTCTACGAGCTGATCTGGAAGCGCACCATCGCCTCCCAGATGGCTGACGCCAAGGGCTACACCGCCACCGTGAAGCTCTCCGGCACCGCGCTGGAGACCGCTTCCTCGGGTGAGATGGCCGGCCGGCTCGCCGGGTTCAGCGCCTCGGGCACCGTCATCACCTTCCCCGGTTTCCTCGCCGCCTACGAGGAGGGGCGCGACGCCGGCTCCGAACCGGCCGAGGGCGCCTCCGGTGGCGCCGGCAGCGACGGTAAGGACGGCAAGGACAAGCGCCTGCCCGAGGTGGCCTCGGGTGAGTCTCTCACCGGTGAGGACGTCATCGCCTCCGGCCATGAGACCTCCCCGCCGCCGCGGTACACGGAGGCCTCGATCGTGGCCGAGCTGGAGAAGCGGGAGATCGGCCGTCCCTCGACCTTCGCCCCGACGATCTCCACGATCATGGACCGCGGGTATGTCACCAAGCGCGGCAGCGCCCTGGTCCCGTCCTGGACGGCCTTCAGCGTGATCCGGTTGCTCGAGGAGCACTTCGGCAAGTACGTCGACTATGACTTCACGGCCCGCATGGAGGACGATCTGGACCGGATCGCCGCCGGCGAACTCCAGCGTGAGGCCTGGCTGCAGCACTTCTACTTCGGTGCCGAGTCCAGTGCCGAGGGCCTCAAGGCCGTGGTGGACAACCTCGGTGACATCGATGCCCGCGCCGTGAACTCCATCCCGGTGGCCGAGGGCATCACGCTGCGCGTGGGCAAGTTCGGCCCCTACCTGGAGAAGGACATCCCGGCGGGATCCCCGGAGGGCACCGATCCGGAGCGCGCCAACGTCCCCGAGGACCTGCCCCCGGACGAGCTGACCGCGGAGAAGGCCGAGGAGCTGTTCGCGACCGCCGGCCCGTCCGAGCGCGAGCTGGGGACCGACCCGGCGACCGGGCGCACCATCATGGCCAGGGACGGCCGATTCGGCCCCTACGTCACCGAGGTCATCCATGAGATGACCGAGGAGGAGCTGGCGGCCTGGATGGAGGCCCAGCCCACCGAGTACTACAAGAACGGCAAGCCCAAGCCGAAGAAGAAGCCGGCCAAGGAGAAGCCGCGCACCGGCTCCCTGTTCAAGTCGATGTCCATCGAGACCGTCACCCTCGAGGACGCCCTGAAGCTGATGAGCCTGCCGCGCGTGCTCGGCCAGGACGCCGAGGGCGTGGACATCACCGTGCAGAACGGCCGCTTCGGCCCGTACCTGAAGAAGGGAACGGACTCGCGGTCCCTCGAATCCGAGGAGCAGATCTTCACGATCACGCTGGAGGAGGCCCTGGCCATCTACGCCCAGCCCAAGCAGCGCGGGCGCGGGACAGCGAAGCCGCCGCTGGCCGAATTCGGGGAGGACCCGACGTCGGGCAAGAAGGTGGTGGTCAAGGATGGCCGCTTCGGTCCCTACGTCACGGACGGCGAGACGAACATCACCGTGCCGCGGGCCATGGACCCGGAGTCGCTGACGGCCGAGCAGGCCTATGAGCTGCTGGCGGACAAGCGTGCCAAGGGGCCGGCGAAGAAGCCGGCCCGCAAGCCGGCCGCTCGCTCGAAGTCCACGTCCGGTGCATCCAAGTCGGGCAAGAAGTAGCGGAAGAAGAAGGCGGACACCATGCGCCTGGGTGTGCTGGACATCGGTTCGAACACCGTCCACCTGTTGCTGGTGGACGCGCATCCCGGCGCGCGTCCCTCGGCGTTCGCCGACCACAAACGGTCCCTGTCCCTGCTCGACCACCAGGACGAGGACGGACGCATCAAGGAATCCGGCCAGGATGCGCTGGTGACCTTCATCCGGGAGGCGGTCGCCTTCGCCGTGGCGAACGGTGCCGAGGACATGATCGCGTTCTGCACCTCCGCCATCCGGGAGTCCGGCAACGGCGCGGCGGTGCTGGAGCGGGTCACCCGGGAGACCTCCGTGCACCTCACCGAGCTCTCCGGTGATCAGGAGGCCGCGATGACGTATTTCGCGGTGCGCCGCTGGCAGGGCTGGGACGTCGGCTCGATCCTGAACTTCGACATCGGCGGCGGATCCTTCGAGATCGCCTACGGCACGGATGAGCTGCCCAGCTATGCCGTGTCCATCCCGCTCGGAGCCGGCCGGCTGACCCGGGACTGGCTGCCCGCGGACCCGCCTACGCCGAAGTCCACCAAGAAGCTGCGCAAGCACATCAAGGCCACGATCGCCGAGGCGGCCGAGGGATTCCCGCTGATGACGGCGCCCGTGCTGGTGACGGGCACCTCGAAGACCTTCCGCTCGCTCGCCCGCATCACCGGCGCGGCACCCCTGGCCGCCGGACCGTTCGTCAAGCGCCACCTCCGGCGAGAGGACCTCACGCTGTGGGTCAACCGGATGGCCGCGATGACGGCCAGGGAACGGGCCAGGCTGCCGGGGGTATCCGAGGTGCGGGCCGCCCAGATGCTCGCCGGCGGCATGGTGGCCGAGGCCGCGATGGACGCGTTCGGTGTCACCCAGGTGGAGATCTGCCCCTGGGCCCTGCGCGAGGGACTCATCATGCGCCGGCTGGACGCCCTGGTCCAGGAGGGCATCCTGGGGCGGGAGACCACTCCGGGCGTCGGGAACGTCTACCTCAACCCGGACCCGATGCTGCCCGGCTTCTCCGTGGGGGTGACCAGTGACTGGACCGGCTGAGATCCCGGTGACCCTGTCCTCGTCCTCCGTGTTCCCGCTGGGCACACAGGACGTGTTCGCGATGGCCGAGGACCTCGGATACGACGGGGTGGAGGTCATGGTCACGCACAATGCGTGGTCCCAGGACCCCGTGAAGTTGAACCGGCTGTCCGAGAAGCACGGCATGCCGATCCACTCGATCCACGCCCCGACGCTGCTGTTCACCCAGCAGGTGTGGGGTTCGGCCTGGAACAAGCTGGCCAAGAGCGCGGACCTCGCCCGTGAGGTCGGAGCCGAGGTGGTGGTGGCCCACCCGCCGTTCCGGTGGCAGGGCAACTACGCCTCCGGCTTCGCCGAGGGCATCCGGCAGATCATGGACGCCACCGGCGTGCTGATCTGTGTGGAGAACATGTATCCGTGGCGGGCCGGCGGCCGCGAGGCCACGATGTACCTGCCGCACTGGGACCCGGTCCCGGAGGACTACGACTACGTCATCTGGGACTTCTCCCACGCCGCCATCGCCCAGGAGAACTCACTCGACGCGTTCCGCTCCCTCGGCGAGCGGCTGCGCCATGTCCACCTCACGGACGGCACCGCCAACGGCAAGGACGAGCACATGCTCCCCGGTGACGGGGACCAGCCCGTGGCCGAGTGCATCGAATACCTCGGGGAGACCGGCTGGGACGGCGCCGTGTGCGTGGAGGTCGGCACCCGCAAGACGAAATATGCCGGGGAGCGCGAGGAGATGCTGATCTACTCGCTCGAGTTCGCCCGCCACCACCTCGCCGCCGGTGCCGCCCGCTCCGCCTCCGGGGGAGATCCAGACCACGATCAAGACACCGATCAAGACACCGTCGAAAGGTCCCCCCTTCCATGAAGATCGCCCTGCTCGGACTCGGGAACATGAACGGCGCCATCCTGGCCGGGATGCTCGCGGCCGGAACGGACGCCGCCTCCGTGCGCGCCACCGGCCACTCCGCCGAGCGGGCCCGGGAGAACCAGGAGCGCTACGGGGTCACCGTGGCCGCCACCGAGTCCGATCCCGACGCGAACCGCACCGCGGCCGCAGGGGCGGACCTCGTGGTCCTGGGGGTCAAGCCGAAGGACATCCTGGCCCTGTGCCGGGAGATCCACGGCGCCCTGCGCCCCGGCACCGTGGTGGTGTCCGTGGCCGCCGGGATCCCGCTGGCGGCCATGGAGGCGAACCTGCCCGAGGGGCAGCCGGTGGTGCGGACCATGCCGAACACGCCTTTGACGGTGGGCATGGGTGTGGTCGGGCTGGCCGGCGGGACCGCCGTGACCGAGCACCACGTGGACCTGGCCGCCGGGCTCTTCCGTGGCTCCGGCTCCGTGTACCAGGTCGAGGAGTCCCAGCTCGACGCCGTGGCCGCCGTCTCCGGGTCCGGGCCCGCCTACGCCTTCCTGCTGGCCGAGCTGATGGCCGCCGGGGGAGCGGGAATGGGCCTGGACGAGGACCTGGCGAAGGACCTGGCCCGCGCCACCGTCGCCGGAGCTGGCCGGATGCTCGCGGAGCCGGAGGTGGACCCGGCGGCGCTGCGCCGGGCGGTGACCAGCCCCCACGGCACCACGGAGGCCGCGGTCAACTCGTTCCTGGACTCCGGGCTCGCCGACCTGATCGCCCGGGGCATGCGGGCCTCTGCCGCCCGCGGTCAGGCGATGAGCCGCGAATACGGGTCCTGACGCTCAGGGCCGGGAGGCGAAGCGCTCCAGCAGGTCGGTGTGCCCGGAGACGATGAGCGTGTCCCGCGGCCCGACCTTGGTGTCCGGTTGCGCGTAGGTGAAGTCCTCGCCGGGCGTCTTCACGCCCACGATCGTCACCCCGTACTTGGCGCGGATGTCCGACTCGGCCAGGGTGAAGCCCACGGCCTCTGCCGGCGGGTACATCTTGACGATCGCGAAGTCGTCGTCGAATTCGATGAAGTCCAGCATGCGCCCGCCCACCAAGTGGGCGGCCCGGACGCCGGCGTCGTGCTCGGGGAAGATCACGTGGTGCGCGCCGATCCGGCGCAGGATCTTGCCGTGGGCCGGGGTGATGGCCTTGACCCAGATGTGCTCTACGCCCAGGTCCACCAGGTTCACGGTGATGAGCACGGAGGACTCGATCGAGGTACCCACGCCCACCACGGCGGTGGCGAACTCCTGGGCGCCGAGCTGGCGCAACGCCTGGAGATCGGTGGCATCCGCCTCGACCACGTGCGTCAGCGTGCCGGCGAACTTCTGCACCAGGGCCGCGTCGCGCTCGATCGCCATGACCTCGCGGCCCTGGGCCACCAGCTGCTCGCCCACGGCCGAACCGAAGCGGCCCAGGCCGATCAGCAGCACCGGGGCGTGGGGATCCGGACGGTTCTCAGCCAATGATCGGCCTTTCCTCGGGGTACCGGAACAGGATGCGGCGCTGACGCAGGGCCAGCGCGGACGCGAAGGTGATCGTACCAACACGGCCGGCGAACATCAGGACGGTCAGCACGTACTTGCCCGACGGCGGCAGCTCGGCCGTCAGCCCCGTGGTCAGCCCGCACGTGCCGAACGCGCTGAGTACCTCGAACAGCGGGCGCTGCAGGGACTCGTCGCTGATGGCCACCAGGGCCATGGTGCCGACCAGGATGAGGGTGGCGCCCAGGGCGAGGACGGAGATGGCCACACGGACCGAACCCGGGGTGATGGTGCGCCCATGGGCGGTGACCTCGCGGTCGCCGCGGGCCTCGGCCACGATCGCCAGGAACATCACCGCCAGGGTGGTGACCTTGATGCCGCCGGCGGTGGACGCCGAACCGCCGCCCACGAACATCAGGGCGTCCGTCAGCAGCAGGGTCTCGGGCGACTGTTCGTTGATGTCATAGACGGAGAAGCCCCCGGACCGGGACATCACCGAGCCGAACAGCGAGTACTGGAGGCGCTCGGCCACCCCGAACTGGCCGAGCGTGGCCTGGTTGGACCACTCGAAGATCCCGATCAGCAGGGCCCCGCCGAGCACCAGGGCGGTGGTGGTGGTGACGGTCAGCTTGGTGTGCAGGTTCCACCGGGACCACCGCCAGCGCTGCTGCATCAGCACCATGACCACCGGGAAGCCCAGGGCACCGGCGAAGACCCCGGCCATGAGGGTCCAGATGATCCACGGGTCGTGCATGAAGGATTCCAACCCGTCCGTGTGGAGGGTGAAGCCGGCGTTGTTGAAGGCGGAGACCGAGTAGAAGATCCCGTTCCACAGCCCTTCACCCCAGGAGCCGGTGTGCACCACGAACCGGGGCACCAGCACCACCGCCAGGACCGCCTCGAAGAAGAACGTGGTGCCGACCACCACGCGCAGCAGGGCCCCGACCTCCCCGATCCGGCCGGTGGTCATGCCCTCCTGCGTGATCAGCTTGGACCGTACGCCCAGCCGCTTGGACACGGCCAACGTCAGCAGCGCCGCCATGGAGAGGATCCCCAGCCCGCCGATCTGCATGGCCACGAGGATGACCAGCTGCCCGGCGAAGCTCCAGTGCTCCGCCGTGTTCACCGGAGTCAACCCCGTGACGGAAACCGCGGAAGTGGCCACGAACAGGGCGTCGTGGAAGGCGGTGATGCGCCCGGTCCTCGAGGCGAAGGGCAGGGACAACAGGGCGGTGAACACCAGGATGACGACGGCGAAGGCCAGCAGCGCGGCCCGTGCCGGTGACGCTCCGGCCACCGTGGAGACGAACAACCGGAGGCGTTCGAGCACCTCGCGGAGCCCGGAGCGGTCCGGACCGCCGGCCGGGGGGCCGACCCGGGGGGACAAGGCCCTGCTCAGGGCGGAGGGTGGGCGGACTGTGCGGCCGCCCGACGGCGTCGGGATCCGGCCTCCGGTCTTTCGGCGGGCCTGGGGCCGGGGCAGGGAGCGAGACAGGGAGCGGGGGCGGGGGATGCGCTGGTGCCGGGTCATGCGCCGGTGATCACGTCCCTTCCGTTCCGCCTGTTCCGTCCCTGGTCACGAACGATCCCATCATCCACCATCCGGTGTGAGATGCCGCCCATGACGTCATCACCTGCCGGTGGTGACGCCGGAAGCATAGTCTGTGTGGTGATGACCAACACACCGAACGACGCGACCGGCACCGTTCCAGGTGCCGATCCAGGTACCGCACCGGGCGCCGTGTCCAGTCGCGCCCCCAGGACCGCACCCGTCCCGGCCCCCGCTGGCCGTCCCCCGACGGCCACGGCCGTGGTCTGGGACGAGGCGCTGCTGGGCTACAAGTTCAGCACCGCCCACCCCATGGCGCCGGTACGCCTTGACCTGACCCACCGGCTGTCCCAGGCTCTCGGTCTGCTCGACCGGCCCGGAGTGGGGATCATCAAGCCCGAGGTGGCCTCTGACGAGGTCTTGGCCTCCGTCCACGATCCCGAGTACATCCGCGCCGTCCGTGCCGTCAGCACGGGCGAGGCGGCCGAGGACCTGGAGCGGGGGCTGGGGACTGACGACAATCCGGTGTTCCCCCACGTCCACGAGGCCTCAGCCCGGATCCTCGGCGGCTCCGTGGCCGCAGCGGAGGCCATCTGGTCGGGGGAGGTCCTGCATGCCGTGAACTTCGCCGGCGGGCTCCATCACGCCGGCCGTGGCAAGGCCAGTGGATTCTGCATCTACAACGACTGCGCCGCGGCCATCCAGCGGCTGCTCGATCGAGGAGCCCGGCGGGTCGCCTATGTGGATCTGGACGCCCATCATGGTGACGGCGTCGAGTCCATCTTCTGGAACGATCCGCGCGTGCTGACCATCTCCATCCACGAGACCGGCATCTCCCTGTTCCCGGGGAGTGGCTTCGCGAACGACTCCGGCGGACCCGTGGCGCTCGGTTCCGCCGTCAATGTGGCGCTCCCACCGGGCACCGGTGATGCGGGCTACCTGCGGGCCACGCATTCCGTGGTCCCGCAGCTGCTCCGGGCCTTCGACCCGCAGGTACTGGTCACCCAGCATGGTTGCGACGGCCACAGGGAGGATCCCCTGACGAATCTGCGGATGTCCGTGGATGGCCAGCGCCAACTGGCGCTGGACGCCTCCGACTGGGCCCGCGACTTCGCCGGGGACCGATGGCTGGCCACCGGGGGCGGTGGCTACAGTCCCTTCTCCGTGGTCCCGCGGACCTGGACGCATCTGGTGGCCGCTGCCACCGGGCAGCCGCTCCGGACCAGCACGGTCATCCCGCAGGAATGGCGCGACTACGCCGCACGGGCCGCCGGGTGGGGCCCCGGTAACGAGATGGCGGGAATTCCGGACACCATGTCGGACGGGGTGGATGTCTGGTGGCGCTCCTGGGAGGTCGGCTACGATCCCTCAGACCCCGTCGACCAGACCATCATGGCGACCCGGAAGGAGATCTTTCCCTATCATGGGCTGGATCCCTGGTTCGACTGACACGCCGTTGTATGCTCTGTAGGTGTGCCTGTGGTGACACGAGTGCACCGTGTGTTCGATAGGATGTCTGAGAATGCCACGCCTGGCGCGGCAGATGTACTGTGCCGCCAGATCGAGACAGTTCGAAGCAAGGCAGTGGAAATGGGGAACGCAAGTGGTTGATGCCGGTAACTTCGCCGACACGCGCTTCATGACGGTCACAGAGGTGGCCGAGATGATGCGTGTGTCCCGTATGACCGTCTACCGGATGATCCATGCCGGCGAGCTCCCCGCTGTGCGTTTCGGCCGTTCCTACCGGGTGCCCGAGTCCGCCGTCGAGCAGATACTGCAGACCGGCGCCACGGACCACCGGGCCACCGGCACGGATGGCCGGCACGCCTGACCTCGCCTGCCACACCTGATGTCTGCCGGTCCCTGTGCCGGCATTCTGGCCGGTCCTGACGCCGGCCGATGTTCCCGGTTCGTTGCCACACCCGAGTGCAGGGTAAGGTGTTAGGGAACGTTTTTGACCAAAGATGTACGGATCTTCAACAGGCGTCTGTTGCGGATTCACCAACCACACAAGAGGTTTCCCTATGGGTTCAGTGATCAAGAAGCGCCGCAAGCGGATGTCCAAGAAGAAGCACCGCAAGCAACTGCGCAAGACTCGCCACCAGCGCCGCAACAAGAAGTAGGCGCTTCACCGCGAGGTTTCGCTGCATCCGGGGCCGTCCCGCCGCAAGGCAGGACGGCCCCGGAGCTGTTTAAGCCGCTCGGAGCTGTCGAACCTCCGCCGGGCCTACGATGGAGCGGATGACTGAGATGCAGCCCCCGCCAGCACCCCGACCAGCCTCCGGCCCCCGTGCCGTCCCCGCCGTCGAACTCCTCGTCAAGGACGGCTGCCACCTGTGCGCGGACGCGCTGGCCGTGGTGGAGGAGGTCTGTGACCGGCTCGGGGTGGACTGGCAGGCCGTGGACATCGCCGGGCGTCCTGACCTGGCCGAGCGGCATGCCGAGGAGATTCCCGTCCTGATGGTGGACGGCGTGCAGCGGGACTTCTGGCGCATCGATCCGATCCGCCTGGAGCGGATGCTGACCGCGGACCGGCCATGAGCAGCGACGGAGCCGGTCACCACCGGGGTCCGGGGTCCGGCCTCTCCCGGCCCACCGTGTCCCGGTTGCCCGGCTACCTGCGCGCCTTGTCCGCCTTGGCCCGGGCCGGGACCGTTCGGGTGTCCTCCACCGACCTGGCCGGGCACACCGGGGTCAGCTCGGCAGTGCTGCGCCGGGACCTGTCCAGCCTGGGCCAGTTGGGCAGACGCGGGGTCGGCTATCCCGTGGCCGCGCTCCAGCAGGCCATCAGCCGGGCCCTGGGCCTCGTGGAGGACCAACCCGTGGTCCTGGTGGGCGCCGGGCACCTCGGCTCGGCGCTGGCCGGGTATGCCGGCTTCGGGGAGCGCGGGATGCGCCTGTGCGCAGTGCTCGACGCCGACCCCCGCCTGGTCGGGGAGCGGCGCGGTTCCGTGGTGGTCCGGCCGCTCGAGGAGCTGGAGGGAAGCGTCGCCGAGTCCGGGGCGAGGCTGGCGATCATGGCGGTGCCGGCCGGCGTCGCGCAGACCGTGGCCGACCGTCTGGTGGCGGCGGGGATCCGGGGACTGCTGAACTTCGCCCCCGTGGACCTGGTGGTGCCCCGCGGGGTGACGGTGCGTGCCGTGGACCTGTCCACCGAACTGCAGATCCTGGCCTTCCACCAGGCCGAGTTGCGGCAGTAGCGGCGCCCGCCGGGGCGGTTGACCGGGAGGTGCGGGAGGTCTAGCGGCGCATGGCCTTCTCCCACGCCTTGGCGCGGAGGTACTCACTGGAGGGGCGCAGGTAGGCGAAGACGATTCCGGCGATTCCCAGGGCCACGTAGATGAGGCCGGGGCCGAAGACGGAGGTCAGGGAGAGCACGGCGAAGATCGTGCCGAAGATCCGGGCCACGTTGGAGCCGCGGCGGATACCGGTGGCGATCAGCCAGTACAGCACCACCAGGAGCACCGTGAAGACCACGGCGAAGATGCGCACCGAGGCCAGGAATGACTCCATCTCGATCGCCACGCCGGCCGCATCCATCTGCTCCTGGTAGAGGTCCAGCATCTCTGGGGTCAGCCCCATGTTCGGCGAGAACAGGGAGAACAGCTCGATGACCAGGAACGCGAGGCCGGCCGCGAGGATCAGCCAATAGGACCGGTCGATCGTGCTCGGCTTGGTGATCGGACCGAGCTGCTGCGGGACGTCCTGACCCGGGTAGCCGTACCCCGGGCCGGGCTGGTTGGCCGGCGGCTGCCCGTAGGGGGAGTAGCCCTGGGGGTGCTGTCCGTAGGGAGACTGACCGTAGGGAGCTTGGCCGTAGGCGTTCTGCCCCTGCGGCGGCTGGCCATACGGGGACGGGCCCTGCGGCGGTTGGCCGTAGGGCGGGGCCGGATGCTGGCCCTGCTGGGCCTGCCGTTCCTGCCGTTCCTGCTGAGCCTGGCTCAGCCGGGCCTGGTGCTCGGCCTGCTGCTCCGGCGTCAGGCGGATGCCGTACTGGGGGCGATCGTCTCGGGGCTGACCCGGTTGCTGGCCCGGCTGCTGGGGCGCTTCAGGCTGCTCGGGCTGCTCGGGGTGTTCGGGATGCTGCTCGTTCATGGCGGGCTCTTCCTGCGGGACTCTCGGGTCGAATGGTCTTGGGTCAACGCTATCGCCCGATTCTGACAGTATGGACGCATGCCTTCTGCGACCGTCCACCTTGTCCGCCATGGAGAAGTCCACAACCCGGACAGGGTCCTCTACGGTCGAATCCCCGGCTACCACCTCTCGGAACTCGGGCACCGGATGGCGGCGGACATCGGAGACTGGTTCGCCGGTGAGGCTCGCGCCTCCGGGCGGACCCCGGCCCTGCTCGTCTCCTCCTCCCTGCAGCGCGCCCAGGAGACGGCGGACCCCATCGGCCAGGCCCTGTCCCTGGAGCCGGGCATCGATGATCGGTTCATCGAGGCCACGAACCACTTCGAGGGCGGGTCGCGGGTGGCCAGGCAGCTCTGGAAGCCGCGACACTGGCCCTTCCTGCTCAACCCGATGCGCCCGTCCTGGGGTGAGCCGTACCGATCCCAGGTGAGCCGGATGAGCGAGGGCATCATCGAGCTGCGTGACCGGGCCGTGGAACTCGGGGGAGAGGGCGCCGAGGCGATCGTCGTCTCCCACCAGCTGCCCATCTGGGTCACCCGGCTCTCGGCCGAGGGCAGGCCCCTCTGGCACGATCCACGCCAGCGCGAGTGCACCCTGACCTCCGTCACCTCCCTGCACTTCGAACGGGGACAGTCCGTCCCGCGGGTGGAGTACCGGGAGCCCAACGCCGCCCTGCTGGCCCACGCCTCCAACCTGCCGGGCGCCTGACACGCTCCATACGCCCCCGGCCACCCAGGCCATCCCCGTTGCTCTAGACGCCGGATTCCACCCGCGTCTACTACAGGCGGTAGAATCCAACGGACGCCCAATCCCCACTGGAGTATCCGAGCTGCCATGACCGTTCCACATCAGCACCGACCAGCCCACGGCTCCGGTCCCCGATCCGGGACCGGCCCGAGCCGGCGGAACGTGCTGGCCGGGCTCGCCGGGCTGGCGGCCCTGCCGCTGCTGGCGGCCTGCTCCACCGAGGACCCGCTGGCCGCCCAGGCCGGGAACGCGGACGGCAAGAACTACATCGCCGGTGACGGTTCCGTGCTGGAGATCGCCGCCGAGGACCGCGGCGAACCCGTGCAGTTCGCATCCACCGCCTTCTCCGGTGAATCCGTCCGTTCTTCGGACTGGCTCGGGGAACCCGTGGTGCTGAACTTCTGGTACGCGGCCTGCGCCCCGTGCCGTGTGGAGGCCCCGGACCTGCAGTCCCTGCATGAGGAGTGGGAGCCGCAGGGCGTGCGGTTCGTAGGCGTGAACGTGCGGGACACCGCCGGCACCGCCGAGGCCTTCGAGCGGAACTTCGGGATCACCTACCCCTCGCTGGAGGACCGCGGCGGCCAGGTGTTGCTGGCCATGACGGACTATGTCCCGCCGCAGGCCGTGCCCACCACGATCGTCCTGGACCGCCAGGGCCGCGTCTCGGCCCGCATCCTCGGGGTCGCGGAGCTTTCCACGCTCAAGACGTTGATCGCCACCGTTGTCGATGAACCGGCCGACCCTGCCGACGAGCAGGCCTGAGCCGCCCGATGCTGCAGGCCGCCATCGCCACCGCCACCGGCACCACCACTGTCAACAATCCCTTTGCCGAGATCGTCATGGACGGCTCGATGCTGCTGGCCGTGCCCATCGCCCTGCTGGCCGGTCTCGTCTCCTTCCTCTCGCCGTGCGTGCTGCCGCTCGTGCCGGGCTACCTGGGCTATGTGACCGGACTGACCGGCGCGGACCTGCAGGACCAGAAGCGTGGTCGCATGCTCCTCGGCATCGCCCTGTTCGTCCTGGGCTTCTCCGCGGTGTTCGTGCTCGTGGGCATCGTGTTCTCCCAGGTCACCATCTGGCTGCAGGGTGACGGGGAATGGCTGACCCGAGTGCTCGGCGTGGTGGTGATGGTCCTGGGTGTGGTGTTCATGGGCGGGCTCGACCGGCTGCAGCAGGACCGCCGCCTGCACCTCCAGCCCAAGGCCGGGCTGTGGGGTGCCCCGGTGCTCGGCGTGACCTTCGGCCTGGGCTGGGCGCCCTGCATCGGCCCGACCATGGCCGCCGTCCTCGCCATGTCCACCGCCGGCTCCACCAACCCCGGCAAGGGCGCGCTGCTGGCGTTCATCTACTGCCTGGGCCTGGGCCTGCCGTTCCTGCTCATCGCCCTCGGCCTGCGCCGCGGTATGGGTGCCATGGCCTTCTTCCGCCGGCACCGGGTGGCCGTGATGCGCTTCGGTGGCGGGCTGCTGATCGTGCTCGGCGCGTTGATGGTGTCCGGGCTGTGGAACTCCTGGGTCGTCCAGCTGCAGACCTGGTTCGCCAACGAAGTGAGGCTGCCGATTTGAGTCAAGAAGACAACCTGCGGGCCACCCGGGCCGAGGAGGCCCAGTCGGGCGGGAAGAACCGCCAGCGTGAAGACCGCAGGGATGTTGCCGTCCCCGCGCTCGGCTTCAAGGACTCCCTGCGCTTTGCCTGGCGGCAGCTGACCTCCATGCGCACCGCGCTGATGCTCCTGCTGTTGCTAGCCGTGGCCGCCGTGCCCGGCTCCCTGTTCCCGCAGCGCCCGGCCGGTCCGGAGATCGTCAACCAGTACCTCGAGGACAACCCCGTCCAGGGTGAATGGCTGGACCGCTTCCAGATGTTCGACGTGTACTCGTCCGTCTGGTTCTCCGCCATCTACATCCTGTTGTTCGTCTCCCTGATCGGCTGCGTCCTGCCGCGCGCAGCCAAGCACGCCAAGGACCTGCGCTCCGCCCCGCCGCGGACCCCACGCCGGCTGAACCGCCTGCCCGAGTACGGCAAGGTGGTCCTCGAGTCCACCGGACCGTCTCCCCGGGACGCCGTGGCCGAGGCCGCACGGATCCTGAAGAAGCGCGGCTACCGCACCGACATCCGGGAGGAGCCCGACGGCGGCGCCTCCGTGGGTGCCGAGCGCGGCTATGTGCGGGAGATCGGCAACATCTTCTTTCACCTGTCCCTGATCGGTGTGCTGGCCTTCATGGCCGTCGGTGGCCTCCTGAGCTACTCCGGGCAGAAGATCATCGTGGAGGGGGAGGGCTTCGCCAACACCCTCGTGGCCTATGACTCCTTCACTCCCGGCAGCGCCTTCTCCGAGGACCGGCTGGAGCCGTTCTCGATGACCCTGGACGGCTTCGAGGCCGTGTTCGACCGTGAGTCGGAGACCCACTACGGCCAGCCCCTGGACTTCACCGCGCACATGACGGTCCAGGAGGGAACCGACGGCGAGGCGACGCAGCAGGACCTCAAGGTCAACCACCCGTTCGACATCGGCGGCACCCGCGTCTACCTCGTCGGCAACGGCTACGCCCCGGAGGTCACCGTCCGGGACGGCAATGGGGACATCGCGTTCCAGGGACCCGTCGTCGCGCAGGTCCAGGATCAGCTCTACACCTCGTTGATGGTCATCAAGGCCCCGGATGCTCAACCGGAGCAGCTGGGTTTCGTCGGCTTCTTCCTGCCGACGGCCTACACCGGGGAGGACGGCGTGGCCGTCTCGATCGACCCGGAGCTGTACGAGCCCGAGCTGAACCTGAACTCGTACTACGGTGACCTCGGCCTGGATGACGGCGAGCCGCAGAACGTGTACGTGCTGGACACGGACAACCTCACCGAGCTGAACAACCGGGACCTCGAGTCCGGCGGCATCACGCTGAGCCCGGGGGAGTCCTACGACCTGCCGGAGGGCAAGGGCTCCATCAGCTTCGACGGCGTCCAGCGGTACGTCGGCCTGGACATCCACCACGATCCGGGCAAGTGGGGCGTCGGCTTCTTCGCCGTCCTGGCCCTGGTGTCCCTGGGCGTGAGCCTGTTCGTGCGCCGCCGCCGTGTCTGGGTCCGTAGCGCCACCGGCCCTGACGGGTCCACCATGGTGGAGTACGGCCTGCTCGCCCGCGGCGAGGACTTCGGGCTGCGCGAGGAGAACGTCTCCTTGCGCCGCCAGTTCGAGAAGGCCTGGCCGGTGGTCGCCCCGGAGGACGATCCCGACAACCGCCAGACAGCATCATCCACCGCCGGGACCACCGGCGCCACCGAGAACCGACCGGAGTAACCCATGCAGTCCATCAACCTGCAGCTGGCCAGCTACAGCGACCTGTTCATGCTGATCGCTGCGCTGGTCTACGCCGCGGCCTTCATCGTGTTCGCCATCGACATGGCGACCTCGTCGAAGACGATCCGCATCCTCGAGGCCGAACTGGCCGCCGAGTCCGGGGCATCCGGTGATGCCTCCGCAGCGGCGCAGCGCCGCGAGCAGCTGGTGGGGGCCGGCGTCGTGGGCCAGGAGCCGGCAGCCGGCTCCTCCGCGACCGTCACGGGCCGCGGGGGTACGGGGGAGAAGACCGGTGCGGGGAACACCGATCAGAACCTCGTGGACGAAGACATGGCGTACCTGGGCACCACGCGGCGGCCGGCCGCCAACGTGGCCGTGGCCCTGATGGTCATCAGCGTGCTGCTGCACGCCTTCGCCGTGATCGCCCGCGGTGTCTCGGCCAACAGGGTCCCGTGGGGCAACATGTACGAGTTCTGCACCACCGGCGCACTGCTGGTCGCCGCGGTCTACCTGCTGTTCCTCATCCGCAAGGACCTGCGCTTCCTGGGCACCTTCGTCTCCGGGCTGGTCGTGGTGATGATGTGCGCGGCCACCATGGGCTTCCCGACCCCGATCGCCCACCTGCAGCCGGCACTGCAGTCTCCGTGGATCGTCATCCACGTCTCCGTGGCCGTGCTCGCCTCCGCCCTGTTCGGCCTGACCTGCGCGATGAGCGTGCTGCAGCTGCTCCAGCACCGCCGCGAGGCCCGTCTGCGGACCGGGGGCGAGGGCAAGCCCGCCTTCATGCGCCTGGTCCCGTCCGCCTTCAGCCTCGAGAACTGGTCCTACCGCATCAACGCCGTGGGCTTCGTGATGTGGACCTTCACCCTGATCGCCGGCGCCATCTGGGCGGAGGCCGCCTGGGGCCGCTACTGGGGCTGGGACACCAAGGAGGTGTGGACCTTCGTCATCTGGGTGGTCTACGCCGGATACCTGCACGCCCGCGCCACCCGCGGTTGGACCGGGGACCGCGCCGCCTGGCTCTCGATCATCGGCTTCGCATGCCTGGTCTTCAACTTCACCATCGTCAACACCTACTTCCCGGGCCTGCACTCCTACGCGGGCATCCCGGAGTAGAGGTCACTCCGGCAGGGGCTCCGGCTCCGGGAGCTGCTTGACCTGTTCGTTCGTGAATTCGGAGCGGTCGTCGTTGGGGTACATCGGGTCCGAGGACCCGTATCGGGGATCGAGTTCGGATCGGGTCATGGTGTGCCCTGAGGGCATGTCCAGGCACGGCGTCGAGATCTCCACGCTGAGCGGGCCCTCATCCGCGGTGGTCGCGTAGCGGACCACCAGGGTCAGGTCATCCCGGGAGGCCGCGTAAAGCAGACGCGGACCACCCGTCGATTCGTGGGGAGTCCACCCCGTGGACTCCGCATGCTCCCGCACGGCCTCCGTGACAGACTCGGCCTCCGCCCGCCTGACGTCGCCTCGGCCTGAGCTGGCAAACCATCGAGTCGAGGCGGCGGCCCGCTCCGGGTCCGGCGAGTCAGTGCAACTGCGTTCACGCAGATTGCTCAAGGTGTCCCAGCCGGCGGCCCGCACCAGCCCGGGCATGAGCTCCTCGATCAGAGCTCCCCGGGCCGTCGACGTCCGTTCAGCATCAGAGTCGCCCGTTCCTGGCGTGTTCATGCATCCTCCGAGGGTCAGGGCGGCGAGGGCGAGGGCACCGGCCGCCGCCAGAGTACGTGGTCGATTCGGCCTCATGGCCTCAGTCTTCCAGGTCGGAGACCGGTGTGGTCGGCAGGCCGTCCGCGTAGTACCGGTCGCGGTCGGTGGCCAAGGGGTATTCAAAGTAGCCGGATCCCCCGTAGCCATGGTGGTAGACCGGTTCGAGGTAGAGCGACACCTCGGTTCCCTGGATGACCCCGGAGAGGTTCAGGGCGCTGTCCGAGCCCCGGTCGAAGTAACTGGAGTGGCCGCCGGTCAGGCCGTCGCCCTCGCCCATGATGGTGTCGGTGCCGTCGCGCAGAAAGCCGGACTCGAGGCGGATGGCGCCCATGTGGCCGTCGATGTCCGATCCTTCCCACCAGGACCGTCCGTGGGCACCTCCGCCGAGTCCCTGGGCCAGGGAGATGGGGTCCTGATTGGTTTGGATCCAATAGCGATGGGCGTCCGGATTGGCGGTGTCCTGCGGTGAACCGACATTGTTGCCCTGTCCTGCCGGAGCCACGTAGACGATGTTCGTCGAGTCCAGGCCCTCCCGCTCAGCGGTGCCCAGCATCGAGCCTCCGGCACTATGGCCCACATAGGTGCTGCGGACATCCGCAGGGAAGTCCAGGTCGGTGGACATGTCGAAGGCCGCCAGGAGAGGGGCACCGGCCTCGTTGTAGTGCGCGGTGGCATTGTCCCGGATGAGGGACTGGGGCAGGTCCGCACCCTGCCAATAGATCGAGACGGTTCCGACGGGGTCGTTCCCGTCGATGTTCCGGAGGCTGGTGTTGTGGCCCTCCACGCTGGCCATGGTCGTGCCCGTCCCGGGGACGAGAACCGCGAGGCTCGTGGTCCTGGTCGAGGGCTCCCCGCGCATGGTGGCGATCTGGCCGGCGCCGTCGGTGGAGACGAAGAGGGTCGTGTAGCCGGCGGCCGCGTCGGGGTCGGTGGGATGGGGGTCGAGGGCGTAGGCGGCCCAGGCCTGGTCCAGGCCATCGAGCACGGTCCCGAGCCGGGCCTGTTCGGCTTCCCACTCCAGGCGGTCGCTGGCTGCTCCGGGACCGTTGCTGGGCCTGTCCCCGTTGTGCGCGTCCAGCCGCTCCCGTGTCTGTTCCCGCAGTCCGGCCACGGTGACCTGGTTGGTCCGCCCACGCGTGGTCAGCGGGATGCCGTTGAGGTTGCCGATGACGCCCGGGAACAACAGCATCAGGCGCTCGCGTTCGTGGTCCTCCAGGCCCAGCCAGGCCACGCGGATGCCGGCGATGCCGTCCTCGCTGAGCTGCGCATCATCCGCCATGGCCTCGATCATGGTCTCCTCGGCCGAACCGGGGATCGGGTTCCCGGGCAGTTCGTTCTCCGCCAGAGCCCGCGCCGCCTCTGGGTTGGCCTCGAGCCAATCCCGCAGTTCCTCCTCGGTCAGGCCCCGTAGATCCCGCCAGATGCTCCGGGGATCAAGCTCACCGAACATCGAGTCCAACTCGCTGGTCATGGCCGCCCAGTCCAGGGTCTCCGCGTCCCGGGAGACGCTGACGATCGGAAGCCCCTCCGTGGTGCCGATGGAGATGGCCCCGATCGCCGCCTCGAAGGTCTCCTGGGCGTTGGCCCAATCGGTCGTCAGGCTGGTGGCCCGCTCATTGAAGGCGAGGATGGCCGCCCGGACCTCCTCCACCTCGGCCTCATCGTCCGAGGACAGGGCGGCACTGCGGCGCGAGGACAGCCCAGGCTCTTCCTGGTCCAGGGCCTCCCGTTCGGTCTGCAGCGGCCTGCCGGTGGCGACGAAGTCGTCAACGGCCTCCTTGGCGGACGCCAGCGCGGCGGCCCAGTCCTCGGCATGGGGTTCGAGCGGGGCCAGCCCGGTCCACACCGCCTCCTCGGTGTCATCATGCCGGTACCACGTTCGGAGCCCCTGCCAGGAGGACTGGGCATCCGCCATGGACTCCTGGACGTTCTTCGACTCCGCCTTCAGGTCCGCGGCCGCATCGCTGAGCGTGTCCCACGCGGACTCGACCGCCGGGTAGGTCCCCAAGGTGGGAAGGGTCATGGTCTGCGGATCACCCCTCGTCCGCGGGTGCGGTGATGTCCGCCAGGGAACCCATGGCCGATCGGCCGTCGGAACTCATGGTGCCGTCGGACTCGATGAAGGCCTCGGCGGCATCGGCCACGCAGGAGGCCTGGTGCAGGATCAGATTCGAGAGGCGCTCACCGGTGCCGGAGCACTCTGTCCAGAACACGGAGAAGGCCGTCTGCGCGGTGGATGCCGTGCCGAAGGCGCCGGAGAGGTCATCCCCGGCCGAGCGGGCCGTCACGGCGGCCGTGTCCAGGATCTGTCCGTCTCCGGCCACCCGGACCAGGGTGGAGTGGATGCCCTCGGGCTGGATGTCGTGTGCCACGATCCTCAGCCTCACACCGATGACGGGACACGGCGATGGGGACAACTCCCCATCGCGGTTCACGCCCCGGTTCACGCCACGGTGCCGGGCACCCGGGGCGGGGCGTCAGGACTGGTCGGCGCCGCCGTCGGGCTTGGGGGTGTTGGACCCACCGGACTCGCCGGTGCCGTTGTCCTTCGGCTCCCGCTTCTCCTGGGCCTTCAGTTCGGCCTCGCGGCGGTCCAGTTCGGCCTGGCGTGCGGCCTGCTTGCGCTGGACGTCGAGCTGGCGCAGGAAGGCCGCATCGTCGTCAGGGGATTGCGGGCGCTGGGGACGGGCCGGGCCGCCGGCGGTGCCACCGCCGCTCGAGGACCCACGACGCCGGCCCAGGAAGAGCCACAGCAGCGCACCCACCAGCGGGACCAGCACGATGATCAGGATCCACACGGCCTTCGGCATGGCCCGCACCTGGTGCCGCGGGGTCATCAGGCACTCGATCAGCGAATAGATGATGAGGCCGGCGGCGACGATGCCGAGGGGGATGAGGAAGCGGGGCATGGCTCCAGTCTACGGACCGGTGCCGGCACAGCTAAACCGGCTGACTGCGCGCCGATCGTGCGCCTGCTGATCCCGGTAGACTGCCGTGGTGCGAGTTTTCAAGTATGCCGTGATCCGCCTGGCCGTCTTCTTCGTGGTCTGGGGCGCCTGCATGCTGCTCGGACTCGGATGGATCTTCTCCACCATCGCGGCGGCCGTCATCGCGCTGGCCGCGGGCTACCTCTTCTTCAACGACCTGCGCACCGGCGCCGGCAGTGACGTGGCCAGCGCCTGGGAGGGCCGGGGGAAGCGGGAGCAGTTCAAGTCCGAGCAGGCTGATGCGGACGCCGAGGACTCCTACACCGAGGGCCGGTACTTCGAGCCGGGTTCCGATGCGGGTCCGTGGGAGCCGAAGGGCAAGTAGCCTGAGCCGCTACAGCACCAACCCGGCCGAGAACAGCACCGCGTAGACCAGGCCGAGGATCCCGGTCAGCTTCAGCACCGGGATGAGCTCCCGGCGCTCGGTGGACCGGACCATCGTGAGGGAGGGCTTCACAGCCACCGCGGCGGTCAGCAGCACGAGCCACAGCCAGGGGTGCTGCCCGGTGAAGAACAGCGGCAGCGCCACGGCCACGGCCAGCATCACCACGTAGGACCAGCGCGCGGGGGCGTCCCCGAGCCGGGCCGCCAGCGTCATCTTGCCGGTCTCGCGGTCGGTAGGGATGTCCCGGACGTTGTTGGCCATCAGCAGCGCGGTGGAGACCAGCCCGCAGCCCACCGCGCCCGCCCAGGCGGGCCCGGACAGCGCCAGCGCCTGGGTGTAGGTGGTGCCGAGCACCGCCACCAGCCCGAAGAAGATGAACACGAAGACCTCGCCCAGGCCCATGTACCCGTACGGCTTCTTGCCGCCCGTGTAGTACCAGGCGGCCGCGATGGCCAGCACCCCGACGGCGATCAGCCACCAGGTGCCGGCCCAGACCACCAGGGCCAGGCCGGCGAGGGCGCCGAGGCCGAAGCAGGCGAACGCGGCGGCCTTGACGGTGCGGGCCGGTGCCGCCCCCGAGCCGGTCAGCCGCATCGGTCCCACGCGCTCGTCGTCGGTGCCGCGGATGCCGTCCGAGTAGTCGTTGGAGTAGTTCACCCCGACCTGCAGGGCCAGGGCGACCAGCAGCGCCAGCAGGGCCCGGCCCAGGTGGAAGCCGCCCAGGGCGTGGGCGGCGGCGGAGCCGATGAGCACGGGTGCGATCGCCATCGGCAGGGTGCGCAGGCGAGCGCCCTCGATCCACTGGGCGGCTGTGGCCATGGGGTGGTCCTTCCGGAACGTCAGGGGGTGGGGGTGAAGCGGGTCAGCAGTGCCTGCCGATCGGTCTTGCCATTTGGCAGCAGCGGCAGCTCATCGAGGACCAGCCAGTCCTTGGGGACCGCGGCCGGTCCCAGCTCGGCCCGGATCGCGTCCCGGGCGGCGGCCTCGCTGAAGGGATGGCCCACGACGCCGGCCCCCGGCCGGGCAGGTATCGGCGCCAGTGCGACGGCGGCACAGACGCGGTGGCCCCACTCGTCGTCGGGCACCCCGCCGGCGAAGGCGGCGTGGACCCCGGGGAGGGACTCCAGGACCTGCTGGATCCGGGCGGCGGAGACCTTGACCCCGCCGGTGTTGATCACATCATCCACGCGTCCGGTCACGGAGAGCAGCTGCTGCCCGGGACGCCGCGGGTGCGGGGCCACGGTGCCGGTGTCCTCGGTCAGGAAGGACCCGGCGCCGAAGTGGGCGGCCGTGCGCTCCGGGTCGTCGAGGTAACCGGCGGCGACCATGGGGCCCGCCAGGCGAAGCCGCGGCACGTCCTCCCCGACGAGGTCGGCGGTGACGCCGTCCAGGGGGACGCCGTCGTACACGCAGCCCCCGCAGGTCTCGGACATGCCGTAGGTCAGGTGGATCCGCAGGTCGGCCTCCGCGGCGATCTCCCGGACCCGGTCCGGCAGGCGGGCACCCCCGATGAGGATCGCGTCGAAGGTGCGCAGGGCGTCCACGGCGGCCCCGGCGAAGCCCGCGCCCGAAGGGTTCGAGGCTCCGGGGCCGGCATCGGGCACCAGGAGGCGGGAGAGCATGGTGGGCACGAGGGACACGGCGCGGAAACCAGTGCCGCGCTCCATCCTGTCCACGGCCTCCACGAAGGACTGCGGTGTGAACGGGCCGGGGGCCATCGGGATTGGGGTGGTGCCGGCCGCGATGGAGCGGGAGAGCACGGCCAGTCCGGCCACGTAGTGCAGGCCCACGGCCAGCAGCCACTGGCCCTCGCCGCCGATCCGCCTGGCGGTCGCCGCGGCCGAGGCGGCCAGAGCCTCGCGCGTGAGCAGGGTCTGCTTGGGGGTCCCGGTGGAGCCGGAGGTGCGCACGACGGCGACCGTCCCCTTGGCACCGCCGCGCGACGGATCGGTGGCCTCGGGGCGGGGGAGCACCCGGCCGTCCGCGGTGAACTCCACCGGCGGCCCAGAGCCGTCCAGGGCGGCGGTCAGCGCACGCTGGGCGCGGTCGAGGTCGGCAGGGGTCACAGGCACGGATCGAGTCTAGCCAGTGGCGGCGCGGTGTAACCCCGAGGGCATGGGGCACCACACTAGGATCGGTCCATGATCACGCCCAGCCGCACCATAGGCCCGGTTGCGATGACCGGCCGACTCGTTGGCCTTGAACCCCTGACAGTGGACCATGCGCGGGGCTTGCGCACGGCTGTGTCAGACGGGCGGCAATGGGAGCTGTGGTACACGAATGTTCCCACTCCGGAGGGCATGGCGGCAGAGATCGACCGGAGGCTGGGCTTGCAGGAGACCGGCATGATGGTTCCCTATGCGACGCGGCGGCTGTCCGACGGTGTTCTCATCGGCATGACGACGTTCCTGAACGTGGACCACAACATTCCCCGTCTGGAAATCGGAGCCACCTGGAATGCCGCTTCCGTCTCGGGCACGGGGACCAACGCCGAGTCAAAGCTCTTGATGATGACACAGGCCTTCGACGTGTGGGGAGTGGCCGCCGTCGAGTTCCGGACCGACTGGATGAACAACCCATCCCGCGGCGCCATCGAGCGGCTGGGCGCCAAGCTCGACGGAGTACTCCGCCAACAGGCCCAGCGCGACGGCTATGTTCGCGACACTGCCGTCTACTCTGTGGTTGCGGCCGAGTGGGCGGCGGTCAGGAAGGGCCTTGAATTTCGGGTCCGACGGCATGCGGGGTGATGTTGGACGGATCTGACGGATCCTTAAACGCACGTACGGAACGCACTTTGAGACGCTCGGCCGCTCAGAAGTAGTACGGAAAGTTGGACCAGTCCGGGTCCCGCTTCTGCAGGAACGCGTCCCGGCCCTCCACGGCCTCGTCCGTCATGTAGCCCATGCGGGTGGCCTCGCCGGCGAAGACCTGCTGACCGGCCATGCCGTCGTCCGCCATGTTGAAGGCGAACTTGAGCATCCGGATGGCCTGGGGGGACTGGCGGTTGATGTCCGCGGCGTACTCGAGGGCCACCTCCTCGAGGCGCTCGTGGTCCACCGCTTCGTTGACTGCGCCCATCTGCACCATCTGCTCGGCGGAGTACTCGCGGCCAAGGAAGAAGATGGCCCGGGCATTCTTCTGGCCGGCGTGGCGGGCCAGCAGCTCGGAGCCGTAGCCGGCGTCGAAGGAACCCACCGTGGCGTCGGTCTGCTTGAACTTCCCGTGCTGCCGTGAGGCGATCGTCAGGTCGGCCACCACGTGCAGGGAGTGCCCGCCGCCGGCCGCCCAGCCGTTGACGACGGCGATGACCGGCTTGGGCGTGGTCCGCATGAGCCGCTGGACCTCGAGGATATGCAGGCGGCCGGCGCGGGCCGGGTCCACGGTCTCGGCGGTGTCCCCCTCGGCGTAGCGGTAGCCGTCCCGGCCGCGGATGCGCTGATCGCCGCCGGAGCAGAACGAATGGCCGCCGTCCTTGGGGGAGGGGCCGTTGCCGGTGAGCAGGATGCAGCCGACGTCCGTGGTCATGCGGGCGTGGTCCAGCGCCCGGTAGAGCTCGTCCACGGTGCCGGGACGGAACGCGTTGCGGACCTCCGGGCGGTCGAAGGCGATGCGGACGGTCGGCAGGTCCCGCACGATCGCCCCGGAGGCGTCCCGCTCCACCTGGCGGTGGTAGGTGAGATCCTCGAAGTCGAAGCCGTTCACCACCCGCCAGTGCTGCGGGTCGAAGAGGTCCGACACCTTCTCCGGCAGAGCAGCTGCGGAGGTGGGATCGGTCGGGGTCTGGGGCGTCTGCTGTCCGTTCACCCGGCCGAGTCTAGCCAGACGGAGGCAGCCGGACCTCGCACATGAGTCTGGACCTTTTCACGCGAGACGGGGGTCTCCGCGTGAAAAGGTCCAGACTCAACGGATCCCTGACCCAGCGTCAGGTAACGGGCGCACCAGCCCGGGCGCCGTCCTCGGGGTCCCCGGCTGTGTCGGCCCCAGCGACTCCGGCACCGGTTCCGTCCGTCTGCATGGCCACGCCGCCGGCGCCGGTGGCGGCGGCCTCGCGGGCCTCGGCGGCCAGGGTGAGCATCTGCTCCTCGTCCATGGTCCGCTGCTCGGGCTGGCGCCCCTCCTCGAGGGCCGTCTCGGCCGGGGAACCGGGGACCACGGCGGAACCGATGGAACCGGGGACCTCGGAGCCGCGCAGGGAGGCACCGGCGGTCTCCCGCATGAACCAGGCGCAGACCAAGCCCACCGCGCAGGCGGCCATCATGTAGTACGCCGGGAACTGCACATCGCCCGTCACGCCGATGCCCCACTCGTTCACCAGGGCGGCGGTGCCGCCGAAGAGGGATGTGGCGATGTTGTAGGTGATCGCGAAGCCGGAGAACCGGGCCTGGGTGGGGAACATGGCCGGGAACGTCGCGGTGATCGTGGACAGCTGCGGGATGTACAGCAGGCCCAGCACAGCGAAGCCGAGGATCGCCAGTCCGAAGTTCATGCCCATCAGCATGAACATCGGGATGGCCAGCAGGATCAGCCCGCCCAGGGAGAAGAACCAGGACGGCTTGCGCCCGTGCTGGTCCGAGAGGCCGCCGGCCCACGGCATCAGCGCCATCATGGCGATCTCGCCGATGAGGATGACCATCAGCCCGGCCGCGGCCGGCAGGCCGATCTGCTGCTCCAGATAGGTCGGCATGTAGGACAACAGCGTGTAGTTGACCACGTTCACCGAGATCACCAGCCCGGTCATCACCAGCATCGGCTTCCAGTGCTCGCGGAACAGCGCCGGCAACGACGGCGGCGCTGGAGTCTCGCTCGCCGGGGTGCCGTCCGCGGTGGCTAGGCCGGCCGAGGCGGCCGAAGCGGCCGATGCGGTGGGGGCGTCGGCCGGGGCACCGGCGTCGTGCGCGGTGTTCTCGGTGTGCCCGGAAGCCGAGCCGTTCATCTCCTCGTAGACCGGGGTGTCATCCAGCTTGGAGCGCAGGTAGAAGCCGATCAGGCCCATGGGGGCGGCCAGCAGGAAGGGCAGGCGCCAGCCCCAGGAGGACATCTGCTCGGGGGAGAGGAGGAGCTCCAGCAGCAGCATGATCGCCGTGCCCAGGGCGAAGCCGCCCAGGGTGCCGAACTCCAGGAACGAGCCGAGGAAGCCGCGGCGGCGGTCCGGGGCATACTCGGACATATAGGTGGCCGCACCGCCGTACTCGCCGCCGGTGGAGAAGCCCTGGACCATGCGCAGCACGATCAGCAGGACCGGGGCCAAGACGCCGACCTGTTCGAACGTCGGCAGCACGCCGATGAGGAACGTGGCACCGGACATCATCAGGATGGTCAACGCGAGGATGCCCTTGCGGCCGATCCTGTCGCCCAGCGGACCCCAGACGAGGCCGCCGATCGGGCGGACCAGGAAGGAGATCGCAAACGTCGCCAGAGTCAGCAGCATGCCGCCCTCGCCCGGGAAGAAGTTCTGCGTGATGTAGGCGGTGGCCACCGCGTAGACGCCGTAGTCGTACCACTCCGTCGCGTTGCCGAGGGCCGAGGCGGCCGTGGCCTTGCGGATGGCGGCGGCCGGGATCCTCTTCCGCGGTGGACGGGTCGGCCTGGAGAAGCGGTTGCGCCGCCGGGGCTGCCCGGACTGCAGGGCCGTCTGGGGTGAGCCAGAGGGGAGAACTACCGAGGGATGGGACTCTGTTTCAGACACAGGTGATCTTCCTGGTGCGGTTCACCCCGCCAGGGGTGTTCCAGGGCCGATCGGGCGTGAGGCCCGGTCTCTCCCGGGGAGGGAGGACCAGGGGCGCCGGAGTCGAGTCCGGTGAGGACGGCCCCGGAATGCTGACCCGGAAGCCCACCTGGGATTGCAGACAATCGACCGTAGCCGAGTCGGTCGGGGGTAGGTCAAATCTGAGTGAGGTGCATCACGGCCGGCACCGGGGGCGGCAAAAGTGGCCGAGAGTGGCACAGTGGGATGCATGAGCGAGGATGTCACGGGCCCCGTGACCTGGGAGGGGGCCGTCAACGCCCGCCGTGTCCTGGGCGGGATCTACCGGATGGGACGGCAGGAATGGCTGACGGATCACGGGTGGCAGCAACTGCGCCGGGACGGCGTGAGTACGGTGATCGATCTCCGCGGCGCACCCGAGCGCCAGCGCCGCCCCACCGATCCCGAGGTGTCCGAGGAGGCCCATGCCGGCATCGAGATCCTGCACCGCCCCGTGGAGGATCACACGCATGACGGTTATGAGGACTATCTGGCCCCCGCGCTGGCCGACGGGGCGCCCTATCCCAACCATCCGCAGTACTATCCGGCCACGCTCCGGTACTTCCCGGACCGTGTGGCCGCCGTGTTCACGGCCATCGCCGCCGCGCCCGGCTCGGTGGTGTTGCACTGCTCGGCCGGACGGGACCGGACCGGTCTGGTGGTCACCCTGCTGCTGTTGCTCGCCGGCCGCCGGGACCTGGTCGGACCCCAGTACGATGCCGGCGCTCGCGGCATCAACGAATGGCACCGCATCAGCCCCGTGCCCCATCCCCACGAGCGGCACCTCGACGGTACGGAGCTCGACGCGTTCCTCTCCGGCCGGATCGAGGCCTTGGAGGAGTTCGCCTCCTCGCTGCCCGATGCTGATGCCGTGGCTGATCTCCTGACCGCCCACGGCGTGACGCCCGCCGAGGTGGATGCGGTGCGAGCCAAACTGCGCGGCTGATTCTCCTACTTGCCGTCGGACCTACCGGGTATGCATACTGAGTGTGCATACCCGGTAGGCCATTGCGTGTGACGGCTCCGGCGTTCGACCCCCACGAGTTCGTTCAGTCCAGGAGAATCCATGTCCGTCAAGCACAGCCTGCTGGCCCTGCTCACCCAGGGCCCGCGCTACGGGTACCACCTCCGCGCCGAGTTCGAGGAGCGGACGGGCAGCACCTGGCCGCTGAACATCGGTCAGGTCTACACCACGCTGGACCGGCTGGAGCGCGACGGTCTCATCGAGGACCAGGGCGACGACGGCGCGGGCCACCGCATCTACGCCATCACCGAGGCCGGCCGTGCCGAGACCGAGGACTGGTTCGCCCAGCCCTCGCGCCCTTCGAACCCCCCGCGCAACGAGTTGGCCATCAAGCTCGCGATCGCCGTGACCACCCCGGGCGTGGACGTGGAACGCGTCATCCAGGCTCAGCGCTCGGCCACGCTTCGGGCCCTGCAGGACGTCACCCGGGCCAAACGGTCCACCGGCGGGGAATCGCGCCCGGCGGACCTGGCCGGCCTGCTCGTCCTGGAATCCCTCATCTTCACCGCGGAGGCGGAGATCCGCTGGCTCGACCACTGCGAGGCCGCCGTCTTGCGCGCCGCCCGCTCCGGCCAGCTGCCGGCGGTGCCGGCCGCAGTGTCAGCCCCCGCACCAGCCGCGATGCCTTCCCGGACCGCCGTCCCGACGACGGCCGGCACCTCGCGGCGCCACACCTCCTCCCAGCAGAAAGACCGGTGACCGGCGTGGCACGGCACAGCATCCCCCAGCATCCCCTGGAGCCGACGGTCCGCCCGGTCACGCAGGGCATGCCGCCCCGCCAGATCCTGGAACTCCACCAGGTCTCCAAGGTGTACGGCGACGGCATTACCGTGGTCGCGGCTCTCCGAGAGGTCGACCTCACGGTCAACGCCGGAGAGTTCGTGGCCGTCATGGGCCCCTCCGGCTCGGGCAAGTCCTCCCTCCTCGCCCTCGCCGGTGGACTGGACTCCACCAGTCAGGGGGAGATCTATGTCCGCGGCACCCCGCTGAGCGCGCTCTCGACGGCAGAGCGGGCCCGGCTGCGGCGCCGCGCCGTGGGCTACGTCTTCCAGGACTACAACCTCATCCCGACCCTCAATGCCACCGAGAACGTGTCCCTACCGCTCGAACTGGACGGCGTGAAGCCGGCCAAGGCGCAGCGTCAGGCCAAGGACGCCCTGCGCCAGGTCGGCATCGAGGATCTGGCAAACCGGTTCATCGACGAGCTCTCCGGCGGCCAGCAGCAGCGCGTCGCCATCGCCCGGGCCATCGTGGGGGACAAGGCGCTGATCCTCGCCGACGAACCCACCGGTGCCCTGGACTCCGTCACCGGCGAGGAGATCATGGCGGTGCTGCGCCGCCGCGCGGACGCCGGGGCCGGCGTCGTGCTCGTGACCCATGAGGCCCGGCATGCCGGCTGGGCGGACCGCGTGGTCTTCCTGCGGGACGGCCGCGTGGTGGACCAGGCCACCGCCCAGAACGATCCCCACTCCCTGCTCGCGGACCCTATCCGGTGAGCGCGGACGTGACCCCGGCAGCCAGCTCTGTCGGTGCTGCTGGACCTTCTGGACCCGCCGCCGGACCCGAGGGTCAGCGTGCCCGGGCCGACGTCGGGCCCCGCCCGGGTGCCGCGGCGGGCTCCCGGCGCTCCGCGGCCCGCATGGCCGCACGGGACCTGCGCCGCCACCCCTGGCGGACCCTGCTGATCCTGCTGCTGATCGGTCTGCCCGTGTTCGGGGTGGCCTTCGGCTCAGTGATCACGGCCTCCACCTCGCTACCGACCCCGGCCGAGGAACACCGGCAGTGGCTGTGGGGGTTCGACGGCTACCTGGCGCCCGGGGAGTTCTCGGAGTCGGACCTGCAGTCGCCCACCGACCCGTACGGGGCGATCAACGCGGAGGACGCGGCCGACGGCACCTACGGGGCCTCGATCGACCTGGACGCCCTGGAACAAGCGGCCCAGGACTGGCCGGTCTGCCCGGCCGGCACTGAGTCCGGCACTGAGTCCAGCACTGCTCCCGCCGCCGGTTCCGGTGCAGGGTCCAGTGCAGGGCCCAGTGCCGAGCCGGCCGCCGGCTGCTCCCTCCAGGACGCGGTCCCGGCGGGCACGGAGGCGACCTTCGTGACGAGCGCCAGTGGTGCCCTCGAGGTGCCCGGCTCGAGCGTGGATGTGGAGATCATCGTCGCCGACTTCGGCCGTCCGGACCTGCAGGGCGAGGATCGCCGGTTCCAGCTGCTGGACGGGTCTCTCGCCGGGGACGGGCAGGCCATGGCCAGCCCCGGCCTGCTGAAGGAACTGGACGCGGCCAACGAGAGGGCCGAGGCCCGAGGTCTGGAGGCGGCGCCCACGGATCGAGTCGAACTGGAGCTGCCCAGTGAAGGCTCGGCCGGTTCGACTGACCCGATCAGTCTGGCCATCAGCGGAACCCAGCTGGATCGCACCCACCAGTGGGCCTCGGCCATGGACCTGATCCTGCCGCTGCAGGACGGGTATCCCGTGCTCTACGTTCCCGCCGGATCCGCGGCCGCAGCGGCCTTCGAGGCGTCCGGCGAAGTCACCGCCTACCTCACGGGCGACGTGCCGGATGACTATGCCGCCTACCGCGCCTTCAACGAGGCGGGCTTCAGCGTCCTCTTCGCCCCCGTGATGGAGAACCCCGGCGAGATCGGGGAGACGTTCGACAGCATGTGGTCCTCGGCCCAGAGGTGGATGATCTACCTTCCCCTGGTGTTCATCGGTGTCCTGGCCCTGGCTGAGACGGGGCTGTTGGCCGGAGCGGCCTTCGCCGTCGGGGCACGCCAGCAGCGGCGGGCCACCGCCCTGCTCTCCGTGACCGGCGCGGAGCCCGCCACCCTGCGTCAGACCATGGTGTTCTCTGGACTCTGGTGCGGACTGGCCGGTGCCTTCGGCGCGGCCCTGCTCGGCGTGGCCCTCGCCCTGGGGCTGTTGTGGGCCGCTGATACCCGGCATGTGCTGGTCTACGGCCCCCATGTGCCCTGGTGGGTCGTCATCCTCGCCGTAGTGCTGGGGCTGTCCTGCGCCGTCGTCGCCGCCTGGATCCCGGCTCGGGCCGCCGCCCGGCAGGACGCCTGGGCTGCCATCAAGGGAGCGTCCGGAGAACGCAGGCCAGTGAGCCGCCGTCTGTTCGTGGCCGGACTGGTCCTGGTGGGCACGGGGGTGCTGATCGCGGCCGGGGCCATGGTCGTCGGGATGGCACTGCCTACCATCGGGGATCTCTATCGCCTCCTGGGCCTGCTGGCCCTGTTGTTCGTCGGCTCGGCCGTGCTCTTGCTGCTCGGGATGCTGATGCTGCTGCCCTCGGCCATCACGGGACTGGCGCGGCTGGGTGGGCGGCTGCCGGTGTCCCTACGGATGGCGGCACGCGATGCCCACCGGAACAGGACCCGTACCGTGCCGGTGGCGGCTGCCGTGGTGGCCGCCACAGCCGTCGGGGCTGCGGTGCTGTGTTCCGTCGCCATGACGGCCCACGGGTTTGACGGTGGTCGGCAGGGCGCGCCGACGGCGGACACCGGCTATGTCTGGGTCCAGGACCGGGCGGAGATCCAGCGCGCGCTGGACCAGGAGGCCAGCTACGCGGAGGATGGTGAGGCGCCCACGGCCGATGACCTCGGCCTGTACACCGATGGCGCGAGAGGCGTGGTGAACGAGCTGCAGGGGCTCTCCGCCGTTCCGGGAGCACCCCGGATGGTGGAGCAGTGGCAGGTCCACCGGCCGCGGTCCTCCTGCGCGGTGGACTACGCGGCCGACTGCTTCGAACTCCTGCCGCTGTATCCGGAGGGCTCCAGCTGCCACATCCCCATCCCGGATGGGCCGACCGTGGACGGCCGGCGCCTGGCGGTGGATGAGGCCGGGCAGGCGATGTCCCGCGCGGACGGCGTGAGCTGCGGGATCCAGGCGGGGATGATGGGCAGCCCCCTCGACCCCGACCCGCTGACGAGCATCATGGTGGTCGACCCGCTGCGCCCCGAGACGGTCCCGCTGCCGATGTTCGGCGGGGATGAGGACGCGCTGGCGGCCGTGCGGTCCGGGCAGGCGGTGGTCTTCGACCCGGAGTACGTGGACGCCGACGGCCGGATCACCCTGGGCGAGTTCACCATGGACGTCAGCAGGGTGCCGGGTGTGGAGCTCGGGGAGGAGGACCGGAGCTGGATCGAGGAGATGGAGGCCAGCGGCGATCCGATGGCCGGAACCACCGGTTTCAGCGCCGTCCAGGGCCGCAACGTCCTGTGGGAAGCGGAGCACTCGGTGACCCTGGACGCCGTGGTGGCGCCCGAACTCGAGGGAGACCAGCCGATCGCCATCATCCCGGTCACCGCCTTGGCCGGCATGGACCAGTCCATGGTGCTCGACGGGGTGCTGGCACGGTTCGCCGAACCGGTCACGGAGGAGCAGCAGGCCCTGGCCAGTGACGTCCTGGGATCGGAGGACCTCTGGCTGTCCTCGATGTTCCAGGGTGGCAGTGGAATGCAGTCGCTGCTGTGGGGCATCGCCGGGGCCACCGCGCTGCTGGTGATCTCGGTGGCCGGCATGACCACGGGGCTGGCACTGGCCGACGCCCGGCGTGACCAGACCGTCCTGTCCTCCATCGGCGCCAATCCCCGCACCCGGAAGTCGATGGTGGCCGCCCAGACCTTCACCGGTGCCCTCTTGGGCACCCTGCTGGGTGTACCCGTGGGGGCGGTCGCGGTCATCGGGATCGGAGCCGTGCAGTTCTACTCCGTCGAGTGGATCCCGTGGCTGCAACTCGCCGTCCTCGTGATCGGGGTGCCGGTGCTGGCCGCCGCCCTGACCTGGCTCGTGGTGCCCGGCACGCTCCCGGTCCGCCAGCGGGACCGGGACTGACACCTCGACCTGACTCGCCCGATCGCGGCTGAGCTGATCAGGCGCGGAGCTCGGTGGCACCCAGGGCCGTCAGCAGGAAGGCGTAGTCCCAGGCCCGGTCCTCCCAGGCCCGGTACCGGCCGGAGGCGCCGCCGTGGCCGCCGTCCATCTCGGTCTTGAGCACGATCGGGGCACCGCCCTCGGCCAGCGGCGTGGTCTGGTCCGAGGTGACGGTGCGGCGCAGCTGCTGGACCCACTTGGCCGGTTCCACGTACAGCACCCGGGTGTCGTTCAGGGAGGTCACGGCGGCGATCGCCGGGTAGTCCACCGCACGCACGTTCTCGTAGGGGGTGTACTCCTGCATGTACCGGTAGACCTCGGGATCGGTGATGGGGTTGCCCCACTCCTCCCACTCCAGGGCGGACAGCGGCAGATCCGGGTCCAGGATGGAGGTCAGCGCATCCACGAACGGCACCTGGGCCACGCAGGCCCGGTACAGCTGGGGGGCCAGGTTCAGTACGCCGCCCATCAACAGTCCGCCGGCGGAACCGCCCATCGCCGCGATCCGGTCCGGGTCCACCCAGCCGGACTGGGCCACGAAGCGGGTGGCGTCCACGAAGTCGGTGAACGAGTTCTTCTTGTGCAGCTTCTTGCCGTGGTCGTACCAGCCACGGCCCAGCTCGCCACCGCCGCGCACGTGCGCCACCACGTAGACCACGCCCCGGTCCAGCAGGGACAGCCGCGCCGCGGTGAAGCCCGGGTCCATGGACATCTCGTAGCTGCCGTAGCCGTAGACCACACACGGGTTCGAGCCGTCCCACTCGGTGTCCTGGCGGCGGATCACGGTCAGCGGGATGGCGGCCTTGCGGGCGTCCCCTGCGGCGCTCTCGGCCGGGGCCCACCAGCGCTCCACCAGGTACTGCTCCGGGTCATAGCCCGGGACCTCGACCTGCCGGCGCAGGTGCAGCCGGCCCGAGTTCTCCCAGCCGTCGACCTCGTAGTCCAGGACCTGGGTGGGCGTGACCCAGGAGGAATAGCCCAGCCGCAGGAACGGCGAGTCGAAGGGAGCACCCCCGAGTTCGCAGGAGTACAGCTCCTCGCCGAAGTCCGGCTCCACCGGGGCCGCCTGCTGCGCGGTCCCGAGGCCGGCCAGCGGCATGACCAGGGTGCGCGGGGTCGTCTCCCGGCGCACGCCCAGGGCCAGATGAGTGGCGGTGACGGCGGTGCCGTCCACCTTCGTGGTGGCGGAATGCCCGACGACGGTGCGCCAGAACCGCGGATCCGTCACCGTGTCCCGGGCGGCCAGGGACACCATGTTGTTCGGGGCGGGCGTGGGGCCGTGCTCCTCGTCCTCGCTGGAGAAGTCCTTGTTGTGCACGATCACGTAGTGACGCTGTCCGTCCAGGGTGACCGGGTCCACGTCGTGCAGCAGGCCGAGGTCCCGGGAGACCAGCATCCGCAACTCGCTCAGCGGCTCGTCGGGGGAGTCGGGCAGGTCCAGGGCGAGCGTCTCGGCGATCTCCGAGTTGCCCACGGAGATCAGCAACTCGGTACGGTCCGCGGAGAGTCCGAGGCCGGACCACATGCCGGGATCGTCCTCCTGGAACAGCAGCTGGTCCTGCTCCACGCCGGTGCCGAGGGTGTGGGCGAGGATCCGGTAGGGGCGCCAGGAGTCGTCCGGGACGGTGTAGAACACCCGGGTGCCGGTGGCGTCGAACACCAGCCCGTAGGACACGTTGGGGATCTCATCCGCCAGGTCCGTACCGGTGCGCAGGTCCCGGATGCGCAGGGTGAAGCGCTCGTCTGCGGCGTGGTCCACGGCGTAGGCCATCAGGTTCCCGTCCCGCGAGACGGCGATCCCGCCCAGGGAGAAGAAGGGCTGACCCTCGGCCTCGGCGTTGCCGTCCAGGATGACCTGCTCGCCGGCCACCGGCACGCCGGGCTCGATCACCGGTGGGGTCCAGTCGGCCAGCCGGTCGCCGGTGTCGGTGGCCTGCACGCGGCAGTGGGTGGCGTACTGCTGGCCCTCCTCGGTGCGCACGAAGTACCACCAGCCGTCCTTGCGGGAGGGCACGGACAGGTCGGTCTCCACGGTGTGGGCCTTGATCTCCCCGAAGATCGCCGCGCGCAACGGCTCCTGGTCCGCCGTCACGGATGCCGTGTACGCGTTCTCGGCGTTGAGGTGCGCGATGACCTCGTCGGACTCCTTGTCTCGCAGCCAGTCGAAGTCGTCGGTGAACGTGTGCCCGTGGTGCGTGCGGGCCACGGGCCGCGCCTCGGCCACCGGGGGCTGGGAGACGCCGGCCGGCGTCGTGGTATCCGTGCTGGTCTGCTGGGAGCTCGCGGAAGTCATACAGGCCATTCAACAGCACGGACCGCAGGCCCCGGGTGTGGGGGCGGGCGGTCCGCTCTCGGCTGAGGAGTTTACTTCGGGGCCATGCGGATGGCGCCGTCCAGGCGGATGGTCTCCCCGTTGAGCATCCGGTTCTGCATGATGTGCAGGGCCAGTTCTGCGTACTCCTCCGGCTGGCCGAGGCGGGACGGGAACGGGACCTGCTGGCCCAGCGACTCCTGCGCGGCCTCGGGCAGCCCCGCCATCATGGGGGTCCAGAAGATGCCCGGGGCGATCGTCATGACGCGGATGCCGTGGCGGGCCAGCTCGCGGGCGATCGGCAGGGTCATGGCGGCCACGCCGCCCTTGGAGGCCGAGTACGCGGCCTGGCCGATCTGTCCGTCGAAGGCCGCCACGGAGGCGGTGTTGATGATGATCCCGCGCTCGCCGTCCTCCCCGGGCTCGTTCTGTGCCATCGCCTCGGAGGCCAGACGGATCACGTTGAACGTGCCGACGAGGTTGATCTGCACGGTCAGCGCGAAGGACTCCAGCTCATGCGGCCCCTGCTTGCCGAGCACCTTCTCCGCGGTGGCGATACCGGCACAGTTCACGACGCCGGCCAGCGGCCCGCCCTGCTGGCCCGCCACCTCCACGGCGTGGGCCACCTGCGCGGGGTCCGTCACGTCGGTCTCGACGAGCACGGCGCCCTCGGGGGGCGTGCCCTTGAGGTCGGCGGCCACCACGTGGGCGCCCCGGGCGAGCAGGGCCCGGGCGGTGGCGGCGCCGAGGCCCGAGGCCCCTCCGGTGACGAGGAACGTGCGGTCGGTGAACTCCATGGTGCTCCTGGGGTGCGGTTGGTTGGGTTAATGGTTCTTAACGACTCAGACCGTACCGCAGGGTGACTGTGGAGTGCGTCACAACCGCAGTCACAACCCGAGTAGACCGCGGAAGACGCCCATGCCGAAGTAGACGACGAAGGCCGCCGCCACCACCCACAGCAGCGGGTGGACGTCCTTGGCCCGGCCCTGCGCCGTGCGGATCACGGCGTAGGCGATCATGCCGGCGCCGATGCCGTTGGCGATCGAGTAGGTGAACGGCATCAGGATGAAGGTCAGGAAGGCCGGCAGGGCGGCACCCCAGTCCGCCCAGTCGATCTGGACCACCTGGGTGGCCATCATGAAGCCGACCACCACGAGGGCGGGGGCCACTGCCTCGAACGGCACCAGGTAGATCAGGGGTGTCAGGAACATCGCCAACAGGAACAGCACGCCGGTGACCACGGAGGCGAAGCCGGTGCGGGCGCCCTCGCCGATGCCGGTGCCGGACTCCACGAAGATCTGGTTTGCGGAGCCGGAGGCGCCGCCGCCGGCAGACACCGCCAGGGCATCCACCATGAGGACGCGGTTCAGGTGCGGGATGTCCCCGTCCTTCGTGACGTTGCCGGCCTCCCGGGCCAGGCCCACGGAGGTGCCCATGGCATCGAAGAACACGGACAGCAGGATGGCGAAGACCAGCAACAGTGCCATCAGCGGGCCGACCTGGGTGAAGGCGCCGAGGAGATCGGCCCGGCCCACGAGGGAGAGGTCCGGCGCGGTCCACTCGGGGAAGGAGGGTGCCACCAGGGACCAGCCGGTGGGGTTGGCGTTGCCCGCCTCGTCCACGGACGGGCCGATGTGGAAGACGGCCTCCAGGATGTTGGCCAGCACCGTGGCCACCACGATCCCGATGAGGATGGCGCCGCGGGTCTTGCGGACCACGAGTACGGCGGTCACCAGCAGCCCGACGACGAAGACCAGTACCGGCCAGCCCTCCAGTTCCCCGCCGGTCCCCAGCCCGACCGGCACGGTGGTCCCGGCGGCATCGGGCACCCGGCGGATGAAGCCCGAGTTGACCAGGCCGATCAGGGCGATGAAGAGGCCGATGCCAACCACGATCGCGGTCTTCAGGGCGTCCGGGACGGCATTGAACACGGCCTGCCGGAAGCCGGTGGCCACGAGGAGGACCATGACCAGCCCGGCGATCACCACCAGGCCCATGACGGCGGGCCAGGTGATCCCGGTGGTGGTGGCGACCGTGATGGCCACGAGCGCGTTGACGCCCAGGCCGGCGGCCAGGGCGAAGGGGTGGCGGGCCCACACACCCATGGCGATGGTGGAGATGCCGGCCACCAGCGCCGTCACCGCGGCCACCCGGGCGATGCCGAGAGTGTCCCCGTTGGCGTCAGGGCCGGAGAGGACCAGGGGGTTGAGCACGATGATGTAGCTCATCGCTAGGAACGTGGCGAGGCCGCCGCGGATCTCCTGGGCCACCGTGGAGCCGCGTCTGGAGATCAGGAAGAACCGGTCCAGGGCGTTCGTCGATCCAGGGGTGTCCGTGCTGTCCACGGAGTTCACGGTGTCCAGTGCGGAGGAGGGCGACTCTGGCGAAGGCATGGAGGACATGTTAGCGGCGACGGGCTGGTGCCGAGGTGGGCATGCAGGCTCTGAGGCTGGCCTTGTGCGGGAGATCACAGGCGACGGGATTTTCGGCCGGACGTCACGAAACGGGCACGGTCCCCCTGATTGCCACCAATATTGTTGGCAATCCGGCCCGGATGCGCCTACGATCCAAGCCAGACGCGGTTGTGATCCGGATCACCCCCCTCTGGCCTCGCCCGTCTGCGCTACTCCCACGGGAGTGGTGTCTCCCTTCACCCTGCACCGGAAGAGTCAGTGGGCACATGGCAGCACGTTTGACGTTGGCGGATGTCAACCTCCACTTCGGCGGAGTGACCGTCCTGAAGGACGTCGGCTTCACCGTGGAACCGGGAACGGTCCTCGGCCTGGTCGGCCCCAACGGCGCGGGCAAGACCTCCCTGTTCAATTGCATCTCCGGCCACTACCGGCCGAGCTCCGGCTCCATCCGGATCGACGATGCCGAGATCAGCCAGACCCGGCCGGCGGGCATGTCCCGCCACGGCCTCGCCCGGACCTTCCAGCATCCGGCGCTGCAACTGGAGTCCACCGTCCTGGACAACGTGCTGTTGGGAGGACACGCGCGCCTGCCCGGCGGGCCGGCGTCGTGGGCCGTGCGCCTGCCGCCGATGGTCCGCAGCGAACGCGAACTGAGGGCCGAGGCGCTGGACCGGTTGGAGGAGCTCGGCCTCGGCTGGGCTGCGCACCGCAGCGCGGACGAACTCTCCCATGGCCTGCACAAAGGCGTTGAACTGTGCCGGGCCCTGATGGCGCGGCCGCAGGTGCTGCTGCTGGACGAGCCCGCCGCCGGGCTGTCCCACGGCGAGGTCGACTCGTTCATCCAGACCATCCACGGCCTCAAGGCCGCCGGCGAGATCACGCTCGTGATCGTGGAACACCACATGGGGGTGATCTCCGCCCTGGCAGACCGGGTGGTCGTGCTGAACCACGGCAGCAAGCTCATGGAGGGCACCGCGTGTCAGGCCCAGTCCGATCCCCGGGTGATCGAGGCGTACTTGGGCAAGGACAGCATGGACAGCAACGACAGTACGGACACGAGGGACGGTATCGGCGATGACGCTGCTTGAGATCACGGACCTGACGGCGCACTACGGCCCCGTCCAAGTGCTCCACGGGGTCTCCTTGAGCGTCCCCGAGCGGGGGGCCGTGGGCATCCTCGGCGCCAACGGCGCGGGGAAGACCACCACCCTGCGCGCCATCAGCGGCGCCGTCAGGACCGGCGGACAGATCCGCTTCGAGGGCCAGGACCTCCGCGGCCGGAAGCCGAATGAGGTCGCCGCCCTCGGGATCGCCCACGTCCCGGAGGGACGCGGGACCCTGGGCAACCTCACGGTCAAGGAGAACCTCCAGGTGGGCGCGTACCTGCGCAAGGACCGCAGGCGGATCCAGCAGGACATCGACCACCTGCTGGAGCTGTTCCCCAACCTGCAGGAGCGCTACACCTCGAACGCCTCGGCCCTGTCCGGAGGCGAGCAGCAGATGCTGGCCGTGGGCCGCGCCTACATGGCCCGACCCAAGCTCCTGCTGCTGGACGAGGCCTCCCTCGGGCTGGCCCCCAGCACCGCGAAGACCGTCTATGACGCGATCCGGGTGCTGCGGGAGGAGACCGGGGTGGCCATGCTGCTCGTGGAGCAGAACGCCAACCTCGCCTTCACGATCGTGGACACGGCGACCGTCCTGGAGACGGGCCGCAGCGTCCTGAGCGGAACCTCGGCGGAGCTCAAGGGCCGTGACGAGATCCGCAAGGCATACCTGGGAGGCTGATGATGGGAACCTTCATCCAATTGGTGGTCGACGGCCTCGCCATGGGCTCTGTCTACGGGGCGATCGCGCTGGCGATCGTCCTGGTCAACCAGTCCACCGGCATGATCAACTTCGCCCAGGGCGGCATGGCCGTGCTCTCGGCCTACCTCGCCTTCACCTTCCTCGGGCTGGGGCTGCCCCTGATCGTGGCCATCCTGCTCTCCGTGGCGGCCTCGTTCATCATCGGGGCACTGATCGAACGCTTCCTGATGCGCCGCTTCATGGGCCGGGCGGAGGACACCCAGGTGGTGGTCACGGTGGGCCTGCTGACCCTGCTCACCGGCATCTGCGGGTGGCTCTGGTCCTACAACAACCTGCAGTTCCCCTCCCTGTTCCCGTCCTCGGCCTTCACGTTCCTGGGTGCCGCGATCAGCTGGCGGTCCTTCGGCACCTTCCTGGCGATCGCCGGGATCATGGTCCTGCTGCAGCTGCTGTTCCGCCAGACCAAGCTGGGCCTGGCCCTGCGGGCCGTGGCGGACAACCGGCAGTCCGCGTCCTTCGCGGGCTTGCCGGTCGGGCGGCTGCTCATGGTCGGCTGGGGGCTGGCCGCCGCCCTTGGGGCGGTCGCCGGTGCCCTCGTGGCACCGCGGCTCTCCTTGACCCCGGGCATGCTGGACACCACCCTTGTCTACGCGCTGGCCGCCGTCATCCTCGGTGGGATCACCAGCCCTGTCGGGGTGGTGGTCGCCGCCTGGCTGATCGGCGTCCTGGAGAACCTGGCAGCCGTCTACGTGCCGATCATCGGCCATGACCTGAAGATCGCCGTGCCGTTCATCCTGCTCTTCGTGGTCCTCCTGCTGAGGCCTCAGGGTCTGTTCGGACGCAAGACCGTGGTGCGAGTCTGATGGGCGCGCAGAAGACCGGACTGCTCCGGACGCCGTGGTTCCAGCTCACCCTCGCCCTGGTGGCCGTGGTGCTGCTCGTGGTGGCCCCCTTGCTGCTGCCCATCCCCGTCAACCAGACGCTGGCGCGGATCGGCGTCTTCGCCGTCGCCGTGCTCGGCCTGAACGTCATCATGGGCTACACGGGGCAGGTCTCCCTGGGCCAGATCTTCTTCCTGGGCCTCGGCGCCTATGTCACCGCCTACGGGGTGGAGAACGGCTGGAACATCGCGCTGGTGTTCCTCGCCGCCGTCGTCATCCCCGGCGTGGTCGGCCTGATCGTGGCCCTGGCGGCAGCGCGCCTCGGGGGACTGGCGATCGCCATGGTGACCATCGCCCTGCCGATCATCGGCGTCCCCCTGGCCAAGCGGCTCAGCGATGTCACCGGCGGCTCCCAGGGCATCTCCGCCCGGTTCTCCTCCGCGCCCGACTGGACCGGGCTGGCCAACGACCAGTGGCAGTACTACCTCGTGCTGGCCATCGGCGGAATCTCCTTCCTGCTGGTCTTCAACCTGGTCCGCGGCAAGTACGGCCGGGCCTTCCGAATCGTCAAGGAGAACGAGGCCGTGGCCGGGGCCATGGGCATCTCGCCCTACCGGTACAAGGTCCTCGCCTTCACGATCGCCTCGATGGTCGGCGGTGTCAGCGGCTTCCTCTACATGGTGGTCGTGCAGTACACGTCCCCCGAGACCCTGGCCTTCCACCACTCGATCAGCCTGCTGGCCGCCATGGTGGTTGGCGGCGCCGGCAGCATCATCGGCTCGCTGATCGGTGGCATCTACTACGTGCTGGTCCCCAACTTCACCAACGAGGTGGCCCCCACGCTCACCTCACTCATCCAGGGCGCGATCCTGCTGCTGGTGCTGTTCATCCTGCCCGGCGGCATCGCCAGCCTGCCCCGGGTGCTGCGCCGCTGGACCGGCCGCTCATCACGCTCGTCGCCCCCAGCTTCCTCACCCCCAGAGGCGTCAGCGCCATCATCCGACCCATCGCCCAGTACTCCACCCAACACCTCTCCCAGTACTTCATCCACTACCCCACCCAGTACCGCGTCAGTAAAGGAAGACTCGCCATGATCCTGAAGAAGAAGGTCCTCAGTGCCGTTGCCATGGGCGCCGTCGCCGCCATGGCCCTGTCCGGATGCGGCCGTTCTGACGGCGGCGGATCGGACGGCGGTGGAGACGGCGGCGGCGCGGCAGCCAGCCCCGGCATCACGGACGAGGCCATCACCCTGGGCGTCACCACCCCGCTCAGCGGCGGCACGGCCGGCCCGGGCACCTGCACGGTGGCCGGCCTGGCCGCGTACATGGGCGCGGCCAATGAGGCCGGCGGCATCGAGTTCGGGGACGGTAAGACCCGCACGGTGGAGATCGAGGCGTTCGATGACACCTACGATCCGCAGAAGGCCCTGTCCAACTTCCAGCAGAACCAGGGCGACGTCTTCGCCTTCACCTCCGGCCTCGGCACGCCCACCAACCGGGCCTACCGGGAGGCCGCCATCGATTCCGAGGTCCCCCAGGTGCTCGTCCAGACCGGCGACCCCATCTTCAGCGACCAGACCGAGAGCCCCTGGCAGCTGGGCTTCGTGCCGATCTACCAGAACGAGGGCGAGGCCTTCGGTGAACTGCTGGCCGGTTCCGACGGGGACCTGACCGTCGCCATCCTGTCCCAGAACGACGACTACGGCGAAGGCTACGTCGAGGGCTTCAAGGAGGCCATCTCCGGTTCGGAGAACATCGAGATCGTCTCGGAGTTGACCTACGAGGCCACAGACACCTCGGTCGACGCCCAGCTCACCGAACTCGCCGGGACGGACGCGGACGTGTTCTTCAACGCCATGTCCATCACCCCGCTCGTGATCTCCTCGATCGAGAAGAGCCGCGAGCTGGGCTGGTCCCCGAGCTGGTTCCTGCCGTCCAACACCTCCAGCCCGGTCGCCATCCTCGAGCCGGCCGCCGCTGACGCCGAGGACGGCTTCTACTCGGTGTCCTTCGCCAAGGCGCCGCAGAGCCCGGCCTTCGCCGAGGACGAGGATGTGGTGACCTTCCTGGAGAACCTCGAGCAGTACGCCGCCGAGTACACGACCACGCCGGACTTCCCGCACTGCATGTGGAGCTACATGGTCGGTGCCACCCTGGAGGAGGCCTTCAAGAACATGACCGAACCGACCCGGGAGAACTTCATGGAGGCCTTGCGCAGCATCGAGGACCTGCAGGCCCCGCTGATGCTGGAGGGCACCTCGGTCAACACCACCGAGGACGGCCAGCCGGCCGTGTCCACCGTGGTGGTCCAGAAGTACAACGGGCAGGGCTACGAGACCGCGGAGTCCTTCGACTAGGCCCGTCCCGCGCTGGCCCGGCCGGTCCCTTGACCGGCCGGGCTGACGTGCTCCGGTAGCGTGGCTCCCGAATCCAGCGAAAGGCGAGCCATGTCCGCAGCCGAGCGCCGGCGTCGCCGATTCGGGGGGTTCCGCGGCGGACCGCTGGAACAGGCCTTCCAGATCTATGCGCCCTCGGCCGTCTACGCGGTGGGCCTCGGCGCCATCATGCCGGCCATGGCCCCCGCCGCCACGGCGTTCGGCGCCTCGCTGGCACTGGCGGCCGCGTCGGTCACCCTGGTCAGCATCGGCTCCCTCCTGGCCAATGCGCCGGCCGCCTGGTTGGCCTCCCGTGCCGGCGAACGCACCACGATCATCGTCTCCGCCTGGGTGGGATCCGTCGGCGCCCTGGTGACGCTGGCCGCCGTGGCCGGATGGCTGCCGGTGGCGGATCACACCGGGCTCGGCCTGCTGCTCGCCGGCCTGGTGATCGTGGGCATGGCCGGCGCCGGCTTCAACCTCGCCCGCCAGTCCTACCTCGCGGTGGCCGTCCCGGGCAGTCACCGGGCCCGGGCGATGTCCACCCTCGGCGGCACCATCCGCATCGGCATGTTCGCCGGGCCATTCCTCGGGGCCGGACTGCAGACCGTCATGGGCCTGCAGGGAGCCTTTGTGGTGGCCACGGCGGCCATGGTGCTCGCCGCCGGCATGAGCTTCACCATCAAGGACCTGCCCGTCCCGGGAACGACGCCGGCCGGCAGCTCCCAGCCCGCCTCGCCCACCGCAGTGCCCGCTCCTTCAGCCACCACCGGGCCGGGCCCCCGGCCCACGATGCGGTGGCTGGCGCGCCGGCACCGCCGGGTGCTGCTGACCGCCGGGATCGGCGTGATGTGCCTGTCCGCGGCGCGGGCCAGCCGCTCGGCGGTGATCCCGCTGTGGGCCACGGAACTCGGCTTGAGCCCAGCGGCGGCCTCGGCCGTCTACGGGCTCACGGGGCTGGCCGACCTGGTGATGTTCTACCCCTCGGGGTTCCTCATGGACCGCCGGGGACGCCGTGTGGTGGCCGTGTCCTGCATGGCCGGACTGGCCCTGGGCACGGCACTGGTGCCGTTGACCGGATCCCCGTGGTGGTTCGCCGCGGTGGCCGTGGTGGTGGGCTTGGGCAACGGCTTCGGCTCCGGGATCGTGATGACGCTCGGAGCCGACTACTCGCCGCCGGAGGGCAGGCCCCAGTTCCTGGCGCTGTGGCGGCAGCTGTCCGATGTCGGCATGCTCACCGGACCGGCGGTGCTCTCCGCCGTCACGGGGCTGGCCGGACTGGCCTTCGGCATCTGGGCGGTGGCGGCGATCGCGGCGACCGGTGCCGTCATCTTCGCCCGCTCGCTCCCCAAGGGGCCCGGCTCGGTGGCGGACCTGGTGGCCCGTTAGTCACGTGGTGCTGCCAGCCGGCGCCGCCCGGACTGCCAGCGGAAGAAGCCGGAGAGCGCCGCGAAGACCAGCAGCCCCGGACCGGTGGCGAACAGCACGCCGTAGAGGAAGTGCCAGCCGGAATTCCAGTCCGGTTCGGCGGTCAGGGCGGCGGTGCCCCCGGCCGACTCGAAACCCCACCAGGCTCCCAGCAGCATCGCGGCACCGGCGGCCCAGAGGGCCGCATCCCAGAGAGGGTGTCCGCCAGGATGCGGGTGGCGGGCGGACCGGGTGCCGCGGATGTTCCAGTCGGGCCCGTTCCGCAGGATCACGTAACCGGCCACCAGCCCCCAGAACGCGGCCACCAGGTACGCCGCCACCATGTCCGCGGGGCGGTGCCACGTCTCGATGTAGGTCCCGGCCCCCACCGCGGTGGCGAACACGGCCCCCACGGCGGCGGTCAACGGACGCCACCGCGGGGCGACCATGAGGAACACCGCCACCACGGCGGCCGCGGCGAACGTCGTGTGGCCGGAGGGCAGCGAATTACCCGTGTAGTACGGCACCCCGTTGTCCAGGTCCGGGCGCACCAGCACCCAGTTCTTCAGCAGTTGCGTGGTCAGGTTCGCCGCGCCGAACGCCATCGCCGCCACCAGGGACGCGAACCAGCGCCGCCGGTAGACCGTCAACACCAGGAACACCCCGACGCCGGCCACGCCCACGATCTCCGGCAGCCGGTTGAGCACGGCGAGGGTGGACCCTCGCAGCCCCTCGAGCCGGTGTGTGGCCGCTTCCAGGGCCATGAACTCGGCCAGCTGGCCGGTCTGCGTGGTCACGAAGACGCAGTACACCAACAGCAGCAGCGCGGCGGTCACCGCGGCGGCCAGTACCCAGGCCCACGTGCTGCGGGCCGGCCGGAGCAACACGGTGGCTCGGGCGGCGCCGGAGGCACCGGCAGCACTGGCAGCACGGACGCGCCGGCCAGGGCCGGTGCCGGCGCCCGCGGGGTCGGAGACAGCAGGGGACATGCACGCCATTGTGGTCCACACGGCTGGGAGGACTCCGAACATCCGGCCGTGGCGGTCATCACTCGACCGTCCACCTCAGAGTCGGGTGTTCTTCGCCGAATCGTCATCCCGGGGTCAGCGGATGCTGGACCGTAGGTGTGGGTTCCGGCTTACTGTAGGGGCCATGTCACACCTTGCGGGTCCCACTCCCGAGCTGGCTACGGTCCGTCATGCCCTGTCCGTCTTCGGGCCGTTGAGCCGCCAGGAACCCCTCGACTGGGCCGGGGAGTCGCCGTTGGCGCCCCAACTCGCCCGGTTCTACCGGGAGGTCGGGCCGGAGTGGATCGAGATCGACACCGCTGGCCTGCCCTTTCTGTTCTTCCCGCTGGAACGGCTCTGGGACGAACAGGCCGGCTACCGCTGGAACCCCCGCACCGGCGCGCTGCTGGTGGACTGGAACGACGAGTGGACCGTGGTGGCCAAGCAGGGCCCCGACCCCTTCATCCTGGACGGTCTGACCGGCAAGATCCTCACCGCACCGGGTGAGGACGGCTGGGAGGACCGTCTCGAGGAGCCCGAGGCCACCTTCGGCTCCGTCGAGGAGATGGCACTGGCCCTCACCGCCACCGGCAACGCCTGGGCGCGCTGGGACGACCCGTTCGACGAGGACTGGAACCTGCGCCCGGAGACCACAGCCTCGGTGGTCGACGCCCTGGAGTCCGTCCTCGGCGATCACGCCCGCGCGGTGTCCGTGGCGCGCAAGTTCGGCTACTTCGCCGCGGTGTAGCCGGATCCGCTGGCCTTCCTAGACTGGCGGGGTGACTGAATCCAGTAACCGACACCGCGACCCCCTCGGTTCCCGGAGCTCCGTCGGCGCCCACGCCGAGATCCCGCCCCTGCTGGACGGAACGCGGCTGCCGGAGGTGGGCGAGCTCCTGGAGGGCGCCGTCGTCGTGGCCCAGCCGATGCACACCCGCTTCCGCGGCGTCACCGTGCGCGAGGCCATGCTGCTGCACGGACCCGCCGGCTGGGCGGAGTTCTCCCCGTTCGCGGAGTACGGTCCGGAGGAGTCCGCGCGCTGGCTGGCCGCCGCGATCGAGGCGGGCTGGCAGGGCTGGCCGACGCCGGTGCGGGACTGGGTCCCCGTGAACGCGACGGTACCCGCGGTGCCCGCGGCCGACGTCGGGCGGGTGCTGGACTCCTTCGGTGAGGTGCCTGCCGTCAAGGTGAAGGTCGCGGAATCAGGCCGGACCGGCCCCGAGGGGGTGGCCGAGGACGTGGCCCGCGTGGCCGAGGTCCGACGCCTGCGCCCGGGGGCGGCGCTGCGGATCGACGCCAACCAGGGCTGGGATCACGCCACGGCGCTCGCCGCCCTGCAGCGGCTCGCCGAGCACGGACTCGAGTACGCCGAGCAGCCCGTGGCCGGGATCGAGGGGCTGGCCCGGCTGCGGGAGGCGCTCCACGCCGCGGGGACGCCGGTGCGGATCGCCGCCGATGAATCCGTGCGCCGGGAGACGGATCCGCTCGCCGTGGCCCGGGCCGGTGCGGCGGATCTCGTGGTGGTCAAGGTCCAGCCCCTCGGCGGGGTGCGGCGGGCCCTGGGCATCGTCGGGGCGGCCGGCCTGGACGCCGTCGTGTCCTCCGCCCTGGACACCTCCGTGGGGATCGCTGCCGGCGTGGCGCTCGCCGCGAGCCTGCCCGCGCTGCCCTACGCCTGCGGACTGGGCACCGTGGCGCTGTTCACCGAGGACGTGGTGGTCCCGCGTTGGCTTCCCGACGCCGGCCGGCTGGCTTCCTGTGTTTCCGGTGCGTCCGGTGCCTCGCGTGCCCGCCCCGTCCCCGACCCCGCGGCCCTGGCGCGGCTGCGTGCGGACGAGGGCCGGCAACAGTGGTGGCGTCAACGCCTGGTGCAGGCCCACGGGGTGCTGTCCGCGACCTGACCGCACCCGACGGCGAATTGAGTGGCACGGGCATGACCTAAATACACCTCACCCAGTGTTCACCGGGACGTCACCGGGCGGTGACCGGACGGCGGATTGACGAGGCCAGGCTGTGAAGGCCTTGTGAACGCCACCGTCACCACCTGAAGAGGGAAACCCATGCTGAAGCGTCACCTGCCCATGGTCGGGCACACTCGCGGCAACCGCCTGCCGATCACCTGTGAACTCAAGTGCGGCAGCGCCTGTTCTCACCCCGTGCCGAACACCTCGGACAACCCGCACTTCCGGGACATCGCCAACGCCGCGATCTCCCGACGCGCCGCACTCGGGCTGGGCGGTGGCCTCGCCGCCGCCGTGGTCGTCGGCGCCACCGCACTGCAGAAGGCCCCCGTGGCCCAGGCCGCGAACGGGTTCCACCCCACGGGCGGCGGGAAGCTGCCCTTCGAGGCCATCGCCCCGGTGGAGCGCACCGTGGACGCCATGACCGTCCCGTCCGGCTACGACTGGGCCGCCATCATCCGCTGGGGAGACCCGCTGTTCGATGACTCGCCGGAATTCGACCTGGAGAACCAGACAGGCGCCTCCCAGGCGAAGCAGTTCGGCTACAACTCGGACTACCTCGATGTCTTCTCGGACGGCGGCAACGACCGCACCGGCTTCCTGGTGAACAGCCACGAGTACACCAACGAGAACATCATGTTCTCCCCGGAGTACCGCAAGTCCAACCCGCAGGACGTCATCGAGGCCGCCATCGAGGCCCACGGGCTCTCGATCGTGGACCTGAAGCGCGGCGGCAAGGGCCAGAAGTGGGAGTACGTCCGGGGCGGCCGCCGCAACCGCCGCATCACCGGCTCCACCCTGTTCACCGTGGACGGCCCGGCCGCCGGTTCGGACCTGCTGAAGACCAAGGACGACACCACCGGCACCAAGGTGCTCGGCACCCTGAACAACTGCGCCGGCGGCACCACCCCGTGGGGCACCGTGCTCTCCGGGGAGGAGAACTTCGACCAGTACTTCGTGGGCACCGGGGCCCCGGAACAGACCCGCATCGGCATCTCGCCCGGGCCGACCTCGCGTCGCTGGGAGACCGTGGACCCGCGTTTCAACCTGAACACCGAGGGCTACGCCAACGAGGCCAACCGCTTCGGCTGGATCGTGGAGATCGACCCGGAGGACCCGAGGTCCACCCCGGTCAAGCACACCGCCCTGGGCCGCTTCAAGCATGAGGCCGGCACCGCGGTCATCTCCCGGGACGGCCACGCCGTGGTCTACTCCGGCGACGACCAGGCCCATGACTACGTGTACAAGTTCGTCTCGAAGCAGAAGTACCGCAAGGGCGACAAGAAGCACAACATGACCCTGCTCTCCGAGGGCACCCTCTACGTCGCCCAGTACTCCGGCAACTCCCCGGCCTCCGAGATCGACGGCACCGGTGCCGTTCCCTCGGACGGCGACTTCGACGGCTGGGGCCGCTGGATCCCGTTGGTGAAGAACGACAAGTCGCTGGTCCCGGACATGACCGTGGACGAGGTGCTGGTCAACACCCGGCTCGCCGGTGACAAGGTCGGCGCCACCAAGATGGACCGCCCGGAGGACATGGAGACCAATCCCGTCACCGGCAAGATCTATCTGGCTCTGACCAACAACTCCGGCCGCACCCTCGACGGCGTGGACGAGGCCAACCCGGTGGCCAAGGCAGATGGCGGCAACCGCGACGGCCACGTCATCGAGATGATCGAACGCCGCGGCGACCACGCCTCCGAGCGCTTCAACTGGAACATCCTGTTGCTCGCCGGCGATCCGGCGAAATCCGACTCGGTGTACTTCTCCGGGTTCCCGGCAGACCAGGTCTCACCGATCTCCTGCCCGGACAACCTGGCTTTCGACTCCGAGGGCAACCTCTGGGTCTCCACGGACGGTCAGCCCGGCAAGATCGGCTACTCGGACGCCCTGCACAAGGTCTCCCTCGAGGGCCGCAACCGCGGCCGCGTGGAGCAGTTCCTGGCGGTGCCGGCCGATGCCGAGACCTGTGGCCCGGTGATCCACGATCAGGACAACTCCGTGTTCGTGGCCGTGCAGCACCCCGGTGAGGGCGGCGACTGGGGGGCCCACACCTCCTACTTCCCGGACTTCGTCCCGGAGGGCCCGCTGAAGGGGGACCGGGTCGCCGTCCCGCGCCCGGCCGTCGTCCAGGTCTTCTCGACCACGGGCAACAACGGCCGCTGACCCGCGGCGCGCAGAGTGACGCCACCCCCCGAAGCCACGCCCGGCTCCACGCCGGTGGTGGTGACGGGGGTGGCGTCACGGTGCGTTTCAGGGACCAGCCAGTCCCGCCAGACCAGCCAGACCAGCACCGGAGTTAACCTCCCACTCAGGCTTCCTCCGTAGGATGAGGACCATGGAGCGAACCCCGGATCACCCGCCCACCCTGAATCCGGCCCTGGACGCCCTGCAGGTGGCCCGGACCGTGACCGCAGCGCTGGTCGACGGCGGCCTGCGCGAGGCCGTGATCGCCCCCGGTTCCCGTTCCGCGCCCTTGGTCTATGCCCTCGCCGAGGCCGAACGGGCCGGCCGGCTCCGGCTCCACGTGCGCATCGACGAGCGCTCGGCTGCCTTCACCGCGCTGGGGCTGGCCCTGGCCTCGGGGCGGCCGGTCGGTGTGGTGACGACGTCTGGGACGGCCGTGGGCAACCTGCTGCCGGCCCTCATGGAAGCCGATCACGCGGGGATCCAGCTGGTGGCGCTGACAGCTGACCGCCCGGAGGAGCTGCAGGGCACCGGTGCCAACCAGACCACCTGCCAGGAGGGGCTCTTCCCGCTGCATGTGCGCTTCGCCCAGACCCTGAGCGGGGACACCGTCCCGGAGGTGGACCCGGACGAGGTCCCGGACTGGCTGGCCGCGGAGGCTGCCGAGGTCTCCGGTGCAGACGCCCATCCGCGCACCACCGCTCTGCGCCGGCACCGGGAGCACCTGGCCTCCGTGGTCTCCCGGGCACTGCTCGCGGCCGGTGGCTTCGACACCGAGGACGTGGAGGGGTTCGCCGGCGTGCCGGGGGTCGCCGTGCGCGAGTCCGCACCTGGCCCCATCCACCTGAACCTGCGGTTCCGGGAGCCGTTGGTCCCGGCCGAGGACGACGCCGGCGCGGAGGCGTGGGTCGGTGAGGTCACCGGCCAGCCCGCCGGCCCCGTCCGGGTGAACCCCATGGACCTGACCGAGCAGCTGGACCTGGACGTCTCCGAGCTGCACGAGTCCCGCACCGTGGTGGTGGCCGGCCACGGGTCCGGACCCCTGCCCGCCGCCTTCGCGCACGCGCTCGGCCTGCCCCTGCTCGCCGAGCCCAGCTCCAACGCCCGCTTCGGCCACAACGCCATTGGCGCCTACCCGTGGCTCCTCGGGTCCGCCGGCGGGCTGGGGGAGGACTCCCATCCGCTGGCCGCCCGGATCGAGCAGGTCATCCTCTTTGGCCGGCCCACCCTGACCCGGCAGGTCTCCGCACTCCTGGCCCGGGCCGACCTGGCCACGGCGTTCCACCAGCCCGAGCCGGTGGCCTGGTTCGAGCCCGGTGCCCGCCGCGAACGTCCAGTGGAAGACCTGGGGGAGCTGGCCGTCGTCGCCGGCCATGGCCCCGCCGGATGGCTGACGGACTGGCAGCAGGCCGGGGTGCGCGCGCAGGCCGCGCTGGACGACGCCCTGGCGACCCGGCATGACGAGGTCGGCCGGCCCGGCGCGCTGCGCACCAGCCAACTCGTGGCCAGCACTGTCCGTGGCCCCCTCGTGCTGGGCTCGTCCTCGGTGATCCGGGACGTGGACCTGTCCTGGCGTCCGCCCACGGTGCCGCAGTCCATCGTCTATGCCAACCGCGGGCTCGCCGGCATCGACGGCACGGTCTCCACGGCCTCCGGCGTCGCGCTGGGCACCGGCCAGCGCACCGTGCTGCTGTGCGGTGACCTGACCCTGCTCCATGATGTGGGGGGCCTGCTGGTCGGGCCGGGGGAGCGGGAACCGGACCTGGACATCGTGGTGGTCAATGACGCGGGCGGGGCGATCTTCGCCGGGCTCGAACACGGCCTGGTGGCCCAGCGCGAGGGCATGGCCGAGGTGGTGGAGCGCTTCTTCGGCACCCCGCAGGACGTGGAGGTGCGCGCCCTGTGTGCCGCCTACGGCCTGGAGTGGATCCCGGTGGACAGCGAGGACGACCTGCTGTCCACCCTCGGTGGCAGCCCGGGCCCGGGCCGCCGGGTGCTCGAGCTGCGTTCGGACCGTTCCGCCCGTCCCCGCGTCCGCGGCCAGGTGGAGGCCGCGGTCCGCGCGACCTTCTGACCCCGATCACGAGAGCGCCAACTGTGGTGTTCATCGGCGTGTCTCGACGCCAACTGCGGCCGTGATGCGGGGGTGGTGGTGGGGCGGGCGATCAGGCCCGCAGCCCCAGCGCCTGCAGCATGGGCCGCATCTTCGCGTGGGTCTCGGCCAGCTCGGCCTCAGGGTCCGAGGCCGCCACGATCCCGCAGCCGGCGTAGAGGCGCACGGTGTGATCGTCCTCCACGACGGCCCCACGCAGGGCGATCCCGAACTCGCCGTTCCCATTGCCGTCCAGCCACCCCACCGGTCCGGCGAAGAGTCCGCGGTCCAGCCCGTGGTCCTCGGACTCCAGCCGGTTGATGAGCGTGGCGGCAGCCTCGCGCGGGGTGCCGCACACGGCCGCCGTGGGATGCAGCGCCTCGGTGAGTGCCAGCGCGCCGGGCCCCGTGCGCCGTGCGCCCTCCGCCCCCACGAGACGTGCCGTGACGTCAGTTGCGAGATGCCACACGTTGGGTAGCTCGAGGACGAACGGCTCGTCCGGGGCCTCGAGGGAGGTGGTGAAGGGCTCGAGGCGCTCCGTCAGGGAGTCCACGGCCAGCCGATGTTCGTGGCGTTGCTTGGGGTCGTCGGTGAGCAGCTGACGGGCATAGTCGGTCCCGTCCGTTCCGACCGGTGCCCCATCACGGTCCAGGGTCCCGGCCAGCACACGAGCCCGGGCGACGTCCCCGTCCACCTTGACCAACATCTCCGGGGTCGAGCCGATCAGGCCGTTCACGGCGTAGGTCCAGCAGTCCCGGTACTGCACCGCCAGGGTGCGCAGCACCTGTGGGACGTCCACGGGATCGGCGGAGCTGACCACGGCGTCGCGGGCCAGCACGATCTTCGTCAGGGTTCCGGCCTCGATCTGCCGCACCCCGCGAACGACGGCGGCCCGGTACCCGTCCTGGGAGAGCACCCCGTCGGTGAGTCCGAGTCCGTCTGCCGCGGATCCTGCCCCGGTACCCGCGGGGGAGCCGGCGCGGTTCGGCCGCCGGCCGGCCGCCTCGGCGAGCAGCGCGCCCAGCCGCCGTTCGGCGCCGGCCCGGTCCGGCCGCCAGCCGGCGGCTGCCTTCTCGGCGTAACAGGGGGAGTCGAGGTCCACCTGCCAGGTCAGCCAGGACCGCCCCTGGGCCGAGCCGACGACGAACTCCGGGACCACGAGGACCGAGTCGACAGGACTGTCGTCGGCGAAGGCAAACGCGGCGAAGGCGAGCGGGGAGCGCCGGGGCAGGCCGTCGTCGGGCACGGTGCTCCGGTCCGCAGCCCCTGATTCAGCCGCCTCGGCCTCCGTGGCGGCCATCCACCAGTGGCGGGCCGCTTCGAAACGACCGGGTCCAGTGGTGGCGAAGCGGGCGGCGGTTCCCAGGCCGACCATGCCCTCACCGAAGCGGATCCAGGCACACTCCGAGCCGGTGGACAGGAGATCAGCCAGTCCGTTCCCGCCGGGCAGGGGGGCGCTATACGTGCAGGACGCCAATCGGGGTGCGGGCGCCGTGAATCCAGGGTTGTTCATGACCTGTCAAGCCTACCGTCAGTGCCCTGGGCCGGTGCGCGCCGGTGCTCTGGGAGAATGGCGGGGTGGAAAGCGCAACGACACCCGCCCAGACCCAAGTCCTCATCGCCGGCGGCGGCCCGGCCGGGGCCACGGCGGCCTGGCATCTGGCGAACGCCGGCATCGAGGTCACGGTGCTCGAGAAGACGGCCTACCCACGCGAGAAGGTGTGCGGGGACGGGCTCACCCCACAGGCGGTGCGGGAGATGAACCTCATGGGGATCCCGCACGCCGCCGAGGACGGGTGGCAGCACATCAAGGGGCTGCGGCTGGTGGCCGAGGGCCGCGCGGTGGAGGTCCCCTGGCCGTCCACGCAGACGTGGCCCGACTACGCCCTGGTGCGCACCCGCCACGACTTCGACGAGCTCCTGGCCCAGCACGCCCGCGCGGCCGGGGCCACCATCCTCGAACGCCATTCCGTCACCACCGTGCTGCGCGCCGAGGACGGCACCGTCAACGGCCTGCGTGCCGAGCTGCTGGACGGCCGCGGCCGCAAGACCGGCGAGTTCAAGGACTTCCACGCCCCGATCGTCATCGCCGCTGACGGCAACTCCACGCGCACCGCCGTCTCCGCGGGCTTGGCCAAGCGGGACGACCGTCCCATGGGCGTGGCCGTCCGCGCCTACTACTCGATCCCGGAGGGCGCCCCGCGCCACGGCGACGACTGGATGGAGTCCTGGCTGCAGCTGCCGGACGCCGCGGGCAACCTGCTGCCCGGCTACGGCTGGCTGTTCCCGCTGGGGGACGGCACCGTGAACGTGGGCCTCGGCATCCTGGACACCTCCCCGCAGTTCGGCAAGCTCGACTACCGCTCCATCCTCAAGGACTGGTCCGGGGCGCTGACCGCCACCTGGGGACTGTCCGAGGAGACCCGCACCTCGAGGATCCTCGGGGCCGCCCTGCCCATGGGCTTCAACCGCACGCCCCAGCATGTGCCCGGCATGCTGCTCGTCGGGGACTCGGCCGGCATGGTCTCCCCCTTCAACGGCGAGGGGATCTCCTTCGCCATGGAGGCCGCCCGCATCGCGGCGGACCTCGCCGTCACGGCCCTTCAGCGCCCGACGGCGGCCGGCCGGGAGGCCGAGCTGGCCCGGTATCCGGTGCTCACCCAGGAGACCTGGGGTGGGCACTTCGCGCTCGGCAGCCGGTTCGCCGAACTGATCGGCCACCCCGCCGTGCTGAAGGCCGCCCTGGCCACGGGCATGCGCGTCAAGCCGCTGCTGCGCTCCGTGGTGCAGGTCATGGCCAACCTCGTGGACGAGAGGGGCACCGCGCCGGTGGACCGAGTGGTGCGGCTGCTGGAGTCCGTGGTCCCCACCGCCACGACGATGGGGGCCGCCCTGCGGCCCGACCCGGATGCGCCGACCCCGGCCAACGTTGGTTAGGCTGGCCCGGTGACTTCACCCGAGCCCGTATCCCGCGCTGACGTCTCCACCGGCGTCACCTCCGGCGTCCCCGCTGACGACCTCGCCGGCCTTCCCGGTGTCCCCGTCGGCGGGCTGGTCCTGCCCGCCGGCTTCGAGACCCTCGCGGAGCACGGCGACCTGCTCGACGTGGTCACCACCGCCCTCGAGCAGGTCGAGCACGAACTCTCCGAGGCCGTCACCAATGCGGACCAGCTGGCGGACCACACCTCCCGGCACCTGCTGGAGGCCGGCGGCAAGCGGATCCGACCCCTGCTGACCATCCTGTCCTCGCTGCTGGGCGAGGCCGGGGTCGGGGCGGGGCAGGTCGGCGAGGTGGCCGCGGAGGTCCGCTCGGCCGCCGTCGTGATGGAGCTGACACACCTGGCGACCCTGTATCACGACGACGTCATGGACGAGGCGCCCGTGCGCCGCGGCGCCCCGGCCGCCCACCAGGTGTGGGGCAACTCGGTGGCCATCCTGGCTGGCGACCTGATCTTCGCGAGGGCCTCCCTGTTGATGGCGACCCTCGGCCCCGAGGCCGTGGCCATCCAGGCGCGCACCTTCGAGCGGCTGGTCATGGGCCAGCTCTGGGAGACCGTGGGCCCGGAGGAACAGGACGACCAGCTGGAGCACTACCTGCGCGTGATCGGCGGCAAGACCGGTTCACTGATCGCCTCCGCCGGACGTCTGGGCGCCCACTTCGGCGGCTGTGACGAGGCCACCGTGCAGATCCTGGAGGACTACGGCGAGAAGGTCGGCATGGCCTTCCAGCTGGCCGATGACGTCATCGACCTCACCAGCACCTCCCACGCCTCCGGCAAGACCCCGGGCACCGATCTCAAGGAACGGGTGCCCACCCTGCCGGTGCTGCTGCTGCGCCAGGCCGCTCCGACCGATGCGACGGCGGCTGCGGTCCTCGAACTCGTGGACGGCCCCCTGGACACCGACGAACAACTGGCTGCCGCGGTGGCCGCCGTCTCCGCGCACCCGGTGATCGAGCGGGCCTGGGACATCACCCGCGGCTGGTCCGCGGATGCCGTCGAGGCTTTGGCCCCGCTGCCGGAATCCCCGGTCAAGAGTGCCCTCGTGGCCTTTGCCGACTACGTGGTCAACCGCGACAGCTGACGTAGAGGATGTATAGCTAGGGCAGGCGGGTGGGGCCGGCGTCGAGCACGGCCGCCAGTTCGCGGGCCTTGGCCGCCCGCACCTCCGGGGCCACCGGGTGGCGCAGGTGCCGGTAGAGCTGGTCGTCGTGCCAGCGCGGGAACACGTGCAGGTGGTAGTGCCACACGTGCTGATTCCCGGCAGGCTCGTTGTGCTGGCGGGTGGAGATGCCGTCCGGGGACCACGCCTGCTTCATGGCCAGTGCCACCTGGCGGGCCATCAGCCCGATCCGCTGCAGCACCCGGTCCGGGAGGTCGTACAACGTCTCGTAGTGCCCGCTGGGGGAGACCATGGCGTGGCCCTCGTGGTCGCCGAAGCCGTCCACCGCGATGAAGACGATGATGTCCTCGTCCTGGTAGACGAGGTCGGCGAGTTCGCAGCGGTTCTCCGGATCGGAGACGTCACCGGCCACCAGGCCGCAGAAGGGGCACACATAGCCCTCGGGGGCGTGGGAGGCGATCATTCGTCGCCGGGGTTGTCGGGGTCCTCAGGGTCCTCGAAGGTCCAGGCGAGTAGGTCCACCGCGAACTCGCTGAAGGTCCCGCCCTCACACGTCCACACGCCGTGTTCGGCGTCCGCCCCGGTGGAGCGGCGCCAGACCAGCGGGTCCGGCAACTCGGCGTCCGCCACGGGCAGGCCCCAGACGGTGCTCTCTTCGGCGTCCTCGAGGAACATCAGGAAGCCGTCCCGGATCTCCAACTCATCGGCGTCGAAGAAGAAGTGATCGGTCTCCAGCAGGTCCGGGCAGTTGCCCAGGGCACGGTGGAACTCGTAGAGGGAGAGGGGGATCGGCACGCCGTCGGATTCACTCCCGGATTCACCGTTGGCCTCCCGTGCGGCCTCGGCGGCGGGCGAGGCCGCCAGCAGGGCCTCCAGTTCCCCGGCACCGAGCCCGTCCTCTTCGGCCCAGGGTGTTTCCAAGTGGGTGGGGACGAGCTTCTGGAAGGTCGAGAGGAAGACGGCGGGAGCGGAGGAGTCTGCGGGCATGCCCCCAGTCTAGGGTCCCCTCCTACGGGCCGTGGCGCGGCCGGGGATTCCGCCGGGCCGCCCGCAGCGAGTCCACCATGAGCACCAGCAGGGCACACCAGATGAGGATGAAACCGGCCCACCGGCCGGTGCTCATGGCCTCCTGGAACAACAGCAGGCCGATGAGGAATTGGATCAGCGGGTTGATGTACTGCAGCAGCCCGAGCAGGGTCAGGGGCAACCGGCTGGCGCCGGCACCGAAGAGGATGAGGGGGACCGCCGTCACCACCCCGGACAGGACCAGGATCCAGAAGTGGCCGGCTCCGTGGGAGAACAGGGTCATCTGGTCCGAGGCCGCCAGCCACCACATCCCGGCCAGGCTCACCGGCAACAGCAGGATAGTCTCGGCCCCCAGGGAGGCAACCGGGCTGACAGCGGTGGACAGCCGGCTCTTGACCACGCCATAGCCGCCGAAGGTCAGGGCGAGCAGGATCGCGAGCCAGGGGAACGTCCCGTGCCCGACCACCATGACCGCCACGGCTGTGACGGACAGGCCGACGGCCACCCACTGGGCCCGTCGGAGCCGCTCCCCGAACAGGACGACGCCGGCCAGCACGGAGACCAGCGGGTTGATGAAGTACCCCAGGGCCGCCTCGAGGGTCTGGCCGGAGATCACGGCGTACGTGTAGATCGCCCAGTTGCCGGTGATGAGCACGGAGGCCAGGGCCGTGGCGCCCAGGCGCCGCCCGCTGCCCAGCTGCCGGCCGACGTCGCGCCACCGCCGCAGGACGAAGAGCAGCGCCGCGCAGGTGACGAGCGTGAAGGCGATCCGGGCGAAGACCACCTCGAGGGCGGAGGCCGGGGCCGTGGCTGCCATATACAGCGGCAGCCCGCCCCAGAACGTGTACGCGCCGGCACCGTAGGCGAGCCCGGCCGGGGTGACGGGGCGCGGGGCGCGGCCGGCGGTGGGAGCGGACGCGGTCACTCCGGCCGGTCGCCGAGCTCGCCGAAGAACGTCTGCACCGTCATCACCGGCTTGCCCGTCATCAGCAGCTGGCCGCGGCCGGGGGGCATCTTGCGGGCCTTGAGTCCGTTGATGAGGTTGCCCTCGCGGCGGTCACCGGACATGATCAGCGCCGAGGTCCCGTTGTCCCGCAGAGTGGAGAAGAACGTCTCATACATGCCGCGGGAGGCGCCCCGTACGCGGCGGGTCAGGACGAAGTTCAGCCGCAGCTCAGCGGCCATGGGGATGAACGGGACGAATCCGCCGAGGGGCGACTGGCCGCCGCCCACCGTCAGGACGTCGTAGTCGTCGATCAAGGCCACGATGCGCGTCTGGCGTTGTACCGTCTTCTGGTCCTCCTTGGGGTCCTGCCGCTTGCGGAGTTCGTTGACCACGGCGCCCACCAGGTTCTTGGCCACCTCGGCGTTGGTGGCGTAGCCGCCCAGGTAGTCGTCCGGGACGACGTCCCCCAGTCCGCGGCGCGGGTCGAACACCACGAACATCAGCTCGTCGTCCCGGTGGTTCGCGGTGAAGCGCTGCACCACCTGGCGCAGCATGTTGGTCTTGCCGGCCTCCTCGTCTCCCATGACGATCAGGTTCCGGTCCGCGCGTTCCAGGTCCAGCTGCTGGACACCCAGGTCCAGCTCGCGCAGCCCCAGCGGGAACAGGCCCTTCTGGTCCGAGGTGGGGACCGAGGAGGCCTCCACCACGGGCGGCAGGACGCGGACCTTCATGGCGGCACCGGTGGAGAACCGGCCCACCTGCTCCACGAGGTCCTTCAAGCCCTCCGTCGCCGACTCCTTCTCGGCCTGGCCGTCGATCCGCGGCAGGGCCAGGTGGCCCTGGAGCTTCAGGGGGGTCAGGCCGCGGCCGGGGGCCTCGGGGTGGACGTTGGCGGCCAGCTTGCGGTCGACCTGCGAGTCGCCGGGCTCCGCCAGGGCCAGCTCGATGCGGTGCGTGAAGTAGGTCTGGTGAGTGGCCCGGATCTCGTTGTTCCGGTTCACGGAGGAGATGATGTGGATGCCGTAGCCGGCGCCACGGGTCATGATCGAGACGATCTTGGGCAGCAGGTCGTCGAACTCCTCCTGGAACTGGCCGTGGCCGTCCACCACCAGGAAGATGTCCGCACTGGGCAGCTCGGGCAGCCGGCCCTCGGCGTGCATCCGGCGCATGGTCTGCAGCGAGTCGATGGCGTGCTTCTCGAAGACGCGTTCGCGGTGGGAGAGCATTCCCAGGATCTCGTCCACGGTCCGGGAGATGACCTCGGTGTTGGTCCGGATGGCCACGCCGCCCACGTGGGGCAGATCCTGCAACGGCAACAGGCCGGAACCGAGCAGGTCGATGCAGTAGATGCCGACCTGCTGGGGCGAGTGGGTCAGCGCCAAGGAGGCCACGATGGTCCGCAGGGCCGTCGATTTGCCGGACTGGGGGCCGCCGTGGACGATCATGTTGCCCGAACCGGACGTGAAGTCGATCTCCCACAGGCCCTGCCACTGCCGAGCCGGGTCATCCAGCAGGCCGACCGGCACGGTGAGGTTCCCGCCGGCGGGCAGCCGCAGCCCGCCCTCGGTGTTCTTCGGCTCGCCGACGACCCGGTCCAGGGTGGTCTCCAGCGGCAGCGGCGGCAGCCAGATCGGCTTCACGGACGGCGGGTAGGTCCGCAGGGTGTCCATCATCGTGGACATCACGGTCGGTCCGGTGGTGCGCCGGGCCGGGCCGTCCTTCTTCGGGGCCGGAGCCTGATCCTGATCCTGGCCGGACGCCGGCGACTGCTCCTCCAGGAGGAGGGAGTACTCGGGCGCGGTGAGCACCTCGGGGATCTCGTCCTGCGGCGTCACCTCGTGCTCCTCGACGACCTCGTCCTCCAGCGGGCCCGAGACGTAGCCGGACTTGAAGCGCGAGTAGACGGTGGTGTCCACCTTGAGGTAGCCGTAGCCGGGCAGTGGCGGCAGGTGGAACGCGTCCGGGGTGTCCAGCACAGTGCGGGACTCGGACTCGGAGAGGGTGCGGAGGCCGATCCGATAGGACAGGTAGGTCTCCAGGCCGCGGAGCTTGCCGGACTCCACGCGCTGCGAGCTCAGCAGCAGGTGCACGCCGATGGAGCGGCCGATGCGCCCGATGGAGAGGAACAGGTCGATGAAGTCCGGGCGGGCGGTGAGCAGCTCGCCGAACTCGTCGATGATGACGACCAGATGCGGCAGGGGCTCGATGTCCCGGCCCTTGGACCGCTCCTCGTCACGGTGGATCTGGTAGTCGGTGATGTTGGCGATGTTGCCGGCGGCCTTGAGGACCTCCTGCCGGCGCAGGATCTCGCCGTTCAGCGACGCGTAGACGCGTTCGATCAGGGTCAGGTCGTCGGAGAGGTTCGTGATGATGCCGGTGACGTGCGGAGCGCCCTCGAACGGGGCGAAGGTCGCACCGCCCTTGAAGTCCACCAGCACCATGGCCAGGCTGTCCGGGGAGTGGGTGGTCAGCAGGCCGAACACCAGCGACCGCAGCATCTCGGACTTGCCGGAGCCGGTGGCGCCGACGCAGAGCCCGTGCGGGCCCATCCCGAGCTGGGCGGCCTCCTTGAGGTCCAGCAGCACGGGCTTGCCCTTGTCATCCGGCCCCAGCGGGACGCGGAGGAAGTCGGCCTGGGAACGCGGCCGCCAATTGCGTTCGACGTCGGCCCGGTCCAGTGCCGGGGAGAGGTGCAGCATCTGCAGGAATGAGGAGGAGGACGCCGCCTCGGCGCCGGTGTGCTCCAGGGAGTCCAGGGCCAGGCGCAGCGGCGCCAGCTCGCGGACCAGCCCCGAGGCGGTGCTGGTGTCCAGGGGGTCCAGGACCCCCTCGGTGCGTACCGGGTTCCCCTGGTCCCGGGTGCGGTCCTCCAACAGGAAGCCGGGACGTCCGTCGTTCCGCCGGGAGTCCAGCCCGTCGTGCAGCGTGACCCGGTAGGACACCTCGGAGGGCTCGTGGAGCCGGTTCTCGCACAGGTGGATGGCAGTGATCCCGCGGGACTGCAGGCTGAAGTGCGAATCGCCGAAGGCCAGGTCCTCGGAGGTGTGGCCGTAGCGGTCCACGATCACGATGAGCCGCGAGAGCAGGGCGGGGCCCTTGAGCGTCTCCTCGCCGAACTTGGTGTGCTCACCGGCCACCTTGGACCGGTACTGCAGGTCCTCGTTCAGCAGCTCCACCAGGGCCTCGGGGTCCGGGACGATCAGCTTGACCGGGCCGGTGAAGTGCTTGGCCGCATTGTCATCCAGGTGGGGGAGCAGCTCGAGCCAGTCCCAGTCCGCGCGGGTGGCCCGGGGCGTGATGAGGGCGATCCTGACATCCTCGGGGGACTGCAGGGCCGCCGCGCCGGCCATCAGCGAGCGGACCACCTGGAGGGTCAGGTCCCGTGGGCCCACCAGGGAGATGTTGCCCGCCGAGTCGAGGGGAACGGTCACCGGCATGTCCGGGGCCACCTCGAACCTGCTCTTGAGGGCCTCGGCCTCACGCAGCATGAACTCGTCCTGCAGCGCGGTGGAGGTCTCCGTGACGGAGATGTCGATCTCCCGGGTGGGACGGCGTCCCGAGCCGAGACGCATTCGCAGGAAGTCCTCGTGGTAGCGCCGCCGCTCCCACACTCTGGCTGGATCACGGACGATGTCGAACAGGGCCGCCGGCGGTGGGGAGGAGGCCCGGGCCGCCAGCTGCGCCCGCTGCTCGTCATCGCGTAGCTTGACCCGCGTCCGCTCGAGGTACCGGGCATAGGTGTCCCGCACCGTCTTGCGCAGCCGGCCGGCCTTGCCCCGCTGAGAGAACATCATCACCACGGCGACGATGAGGGAGAGCATCATCGCGATGGCACCCACGGCCGCGAAGGGGCTCTGGCGGAAGGTCATCATGACCATCATGGACGCGCCTGCCGCGAACATCGGCATGATGCGCAGGAAGCCCGCGTTGCTCTCGCCCTCGGCCGCCGCCGGGTCGAGTGGCTGGGGCCCCTCGATCCGGAAGGGCCGGTACAGGCGGGCCGGTGCCGAGGTGCGGGCGGGGCGGTGGATGATCTTCTGCGTCACCAGGCCAGTCCCCTCGCCGCCGGCGCCGGGGCACCGGAGGAGTTCGCCGCCGCGAGAGCCTGGGCCGCCAGTTCCGCGGCGGCCAGCCGGTTCTCCGGCCGGATCAGCGGCAGGGAGATCCCCACCCCGCCGGCGATGTGGCGGTCGTGACGGAGGGCCACGGCGCCCACGCCGGTGCGGGTCAGGGCCGCGGCCTGGGCCAGCGGGTCCAGCACCGCGTCCCGGTCGGTGCCCACGACGGCGGCCACCACGGGGATGGCGGAGAGGAACGGATCGGTCTGCCAATGGCGCAGGTAGCCGGCGGCCTCGTCCACGGCGGCGGCCGCGGCCGGCACCACGAAGACGGCGGCGTGCGCCCGGGTGAGGACGGCCGCCGTGTCCGGGTGCTCCGGTCCGGTGGGGCAGTCGATCACGGTGACGGGGAAGTACCGGGACAGCCCGGACAGCAGCGTGGTGGCGGCCGCCTCGCCCAGGGGCCCGCCGGTGACCCGGGGCCCGGTGTGGTACAGGTCGTTCCGGCCCAGGGACATCCGGGAGGCCACGGCGTCGAACGTGGTGGCGTCCAGCGCCGCCAGGTCGGCGGCGAGCTGGTCCGCTCCGCGGGCGGGACCGTTGCCGAGGCGCAAGGCCAGGGATCCACAGGCCGGGTCCAGGTCGAGGGCGGCCACGGGCTCGGGGCGCAGGGCGGCGAAGGTGGAGGCGGTCAGGGCCGTCACGGTGGTCTTGCCCGCACCGCCGCGCAGGGAGACCACGGCCAGGCGGCGCCCCGTGGTGACGGGGGACTGGACGATCTTCCCCGAGGCCGCCAGCCGGTCACCGCTGCGGTCGTGGCCCCACAGGCCGCCGAGGGCCCGCCAGCCGCGGGTCCACAGGGACAAGGCCGGGCGGCGCGAGTAGTCACGCTGCACCCGGGAGGCTACAGACTCGAACCCGGTGGAGGGGTCGTCCTGGGCTCGGTGGACGTCCCGCCGCAGGTCGGACCGGCTGGACCACTGCACGTCGCCGCCGTCCGTCCGGCCGGAGCCGGAACCGGGGCGGGGCCGGGAGGGGGCGGGGCCGGCGTCGTTCCAGGGGTCCAGTGGCGCAGAGGACATCAGAAGGTCTCCAACAGGGTGGCGTAGATCCCGTAGTAGCCGATGAGCAACGGGATGGGGGCGAGCAGGGCGATGGCCTCGATGGTGTCCCCGGTCTTGCGCATCCGGGCCTGCGAGTGCTCAGGCAGGTCGACGGACAGGCCGGCCCCGATCACGAGGGCCAGCACCAGCAGCGCGGCCAGGAAGGCGCTCTCGTAGTCCGGGAGGAAGCCCGTGGCCACCCGGAGCAGGGCGAGGACGCCGAGCCCGGTGGCCAGGTACAGCGGGATGCGCTCGGCGGCCAGGGGGAAGGAGCGGGCGCGCAGGCCCAGCCCGAGGACCAGGCAGGCGAGCAGCGGCAGGGAGAAGGGGTAGGCCAGGGTGTCCCCGCCCACCAGCCACAGGGACAGCGCGGCCGAGCCCGCGCACACGATGGCGCTGGAGACGAGACCCCCGTGCGCGGAATCGATGGCGGTCGCCACGTCGCGGCGCAACACGGCCGCGCCGTTGGCATGCCGGTCGTCCATCCCGGCCAGGCCGGAGACGCCGAGGGCGATCTGGGGGAGCATCCCCAGCACCAGCAGGGTGACGATGCCGGCGATGGCGGCCGCCCCGACCAACGGGTCGGCGCTCCGGTCCCCGATGGCCCACACGGAGACCGCCGGGGCCACGGCCCAGACGGCCACCAGCACGCCGGTCACCGCGGCGGAGATGAACATGGACAGGGGCCGGTTGACGATGAAGCCCAGGACCCCCTGCACGACGGCGGCCAGCCCGGCGAGCGCGATGAAGGACCACGGCTCCGGCAGCCCCAGTCCCACCAGCCCGGTGACGGCGAAGAGCGTCCCGGCACCCGCGAGGGTGGCCGCCACCGCCTGTTGGCGCCCGGGGGCGGAGACCGTCGTGGCCGCCACGAAGGCCACAGCGGCCAGTCCGAGTGCGATCCAGTGCTGCTGCTCCGGCGCGAACGCCTCCAGCAGCCCGGTGATGGCGAACCAGGATCCCACGGCGGACAGGAAGCCGCAGATGATGAAGCGGTACACCGGGGACCACCGGCCGGGAACGGCCTCCGTGTGGTCTGACACGGTGTCATTGAGGTCGTAGACGATCGGGGAGGGCGGTGCCTCGGTACGGGAGACCAGACGCAGCCGCTCGCCGTCGAGCACGCCGGTCTCCCCCAACGTCTGTCCCGCGGGCAGCTCCCCGCCATCGGGCCGGACCAGCAGCTTGGCCCCCAGGGAGTCGTCCGGCCGGTCGTCCAGCACGTCCAGGATCTGAGGCATCAGGGTTCCGAGCGGAGTGTCCGAGGGCAGCAGGAGGTCCGCGTTGCGCCGCTGACCGACCAGGGAGACTCGCGTGTAGGGGTTGGGCACGTCAGGACCTCCAGGGGGTCGGCGGCAGGGCGTCAGCCTGCGGAGCGGAAGGCTGTGAGACGGGCAGGGACACGAGCAGCGCCGTGGCAGCGGGGGAGACCGGGGCACCTGAGGACTCCGGGTGCCGGCTGGTGCCCTGGGCCTGTCCGTCCTGCTCCATCTGCTGCCGCTCCAGCTCCTGCTGTTCGCGCTGCTGCTCGCGTTCGTTGCGATCGTTGATGTAGTTCGTGAGGATGTTGATGACGAAGGAGAGAGCCACGCAGAAGGCGCAGATCAGGGCGGCGATGATCAGTCCGTAGACGAAGGAGGTGGTGCGGTCCTTCCACCGGCGCTCCGTGGGATTCAGCCCGAACAGGAAGGAGGCGCTGAGCCGATTGCGCCGAACCTCGACCGACTCGATGAGCTGCGAGTCGAAATCCATGGCCATGGGCGGTCCCCTCCTTCCCCCGGTACGCGCCGGGCTCGTCCTGGTGCGGCGCATCCCGGCGCCGTGACCTCCCACATCATTCCAGTGTTTGGACGGCGGCGGAAACAACGGCACCGGATGCGCATGGGGAGTTCTCCCCATCGGATCCGGTTGACCGGAGTCCGTCCCAGGCAGAACTATGGAGTCATCGGGCCGGCGGGTTGCCGAACAGGGCACACGTCAGGCACACCAACCACGGACCACCGGTCCGACATTGACCATCACAAGGGGATGAACATGAGTGACAAGCTAGAGCTCACAGAGGGCCTGGAAACGTTCGAGAAGGCCGCCCGTGACTCCGGTGACTCCGGAGAGCTGCTGGTCATCGAGGTACAGAACCTCGAGAAGGCGGTCGTCTCGCTGAAGGAGACCTTCAAGGGCTCCGGTGCCAATGCCTACAACAACTTCATGGTCAAGGTCAACGAGTGCCAGGGCACCCTGGTCGAGGCCTTGTCCCTGATCAACGCCGGCCAGGGCGAACTGTACAAGGCGTACAGCATCTCCGAGGAGACCACGGTGGACGACGCCAACGCCGCCGGCGGCGACAACCTCGAGCTCTCCTGGGGCGGCACCGGTGGCGGTGGCGGCGGTTCCATGGCCTGATCTTCCCCGTCTCGCCTTCCGTCCGAGCGGTATCGCCCGCTGGATCTTCACTGCCACACCCACTTCAGATTTCGCCCTTCAGATTTCGCCGGGACACCCGGACCCCGAAAGGACTAGACCATGGTTATCAAGTATGACGCCGGAGCATCAGCCGCCTACGAGTGGGAGGTCGGCCAGATCGCCGACCGCATCGAGGGCATCCTGGGCGACCGCGAGCAGCAGAAGGCCTACGTGGAGGAGAACTACGAGGCCACCAACACCTCGGAGGACCTCTCCGCCGTGGAGGCCAAGTGGCTCAACGCCTGCGAGCAGGTCCGCGACCTCGTCCGCGAGGCCAAGAGCCTCATGGAGAAGAACGATGTCACCGCTTCGGAAGCCGCTCGCGCGGCCGGTGTCGCCGTCGGCGGCATGGGCGGCTGACCACAGCTGACGCGCCCCTTGTGGCGTGGCATCAGGGGGCCGGTCCACGTGGGGCCGGCCCCCTGGACGTTAACGAGTCGACGTGACGTCCAGGGCAGGTCACGCGTCCGCCGGAAACGTGCATTCCATCACGCCACTCATGCGTATTCCGGAGGCATCGGTAGAATGGTCCGCTGGTGGCCTGCCCGCCACCGCCGAGCCCAGCCGATTGGACGACCAGTGACCTCTGCCCCCACCCGCCCCCTCCGCCTCGCCATCATCGGTGCCGGACCGGCCGGCGTGTATACGGCAGACCTGCTGACCAAGGCCGAACGTGACTTCGAGGTCAGCATCGACCTCTTCGACCGCTACCCGGCTCCCTACGGACTCATCCGCTATGGCGTGGCCCCGGACCACCCGAGGATCAAGGGCATCGTCAAGGCCCTGCACAAGGTCATGGACCGCGGGGACATCCGCTTCCTCGGCGGCGTGGACTTCGGCACCGACCTCACCCTGGAGGACCTGCGCGAGCACTATGACGCCATCGTCTTCTCCACCGGGGCCGTCCGGGACGCAGACCTGCCCGTTCCCGGCGTGGACCTCGAGGGTTCCTTCGGCGGCGCAGACTTCGTCTCCTGGTATGACGGCCATCCGGACGTACCGCGCCAGTGGCCGTTGACCGCGAAGGAGGTCGCGGTGATCGGCAACGGCAATGTGGCCCTGGATGTGGCCCGCATGCTCTCCAAGCATGCCGACGACCTACTGGTCACCGAGATCCCGGAGAACGTCTACGAGGGGCTCAAGGCCTCCCCGGTCACGGACGTGCACGTCTTCGGCCGCCGCGGGCCCGCCCAGGTGAAGTTCACCCCGCTGGAGCTGCGCGAGCTGGCGCACTCCAAGGACGTGGACATCGTGCTGTATCCGGAGGACTTCGAGTTCGATGAGGCCTCGGAGCAGTTGGCAGCGACGAACAACCAGGTCAAGACCATGGTCGGCACCCTGACCAACTGGCTCGTCGAGGACCAGGACTCCGGCGCCTCGCGCCGCCTGCACCTGCACTTCCTGCAGCAGCCGGTAGAGATTCTCGGCGGCGAGGGGGACGAGGCCGGCCAGGTCGCCGGCCTGCGGATGGAGCGCATGGAGCTGGACGGCACCGGCAATGTCAAGGGTACGGGCGAGTACATCGACTACCCGGTCCAGGCCGTGTACCGGGCCATCGGCTACCACGGTTCCCCCGTGCCCGGGCTCGGCTATGACGAGCGCAAGGGGGTCATCCCCAACGACGCCGGCCGCATCCTGGACGAGAACGGCATCCCGGTGCCCGGCCTGTATGCCTCCGGCTGGATCAAGCGCGGCCCGGTGGGCCTGATCGGCCACACCAAGGGCGACGCCCTGGAGACCATCGGCTGCATGCTCGAGGACCAGCCGGACCTGTGGTCTGCGGCGAACCCGGACGAGCAGGCGGTCATCGACCTGCTGGAATCGCGCGGCATCGAATACACCACCTGGGAGGGTTGGCTGAAGTTGGACGAGCACGAGCTCGGCCTCGGTGCCACCGCCACCGGCTCCGGTCCCGTGCAGCGCGAGCGCGTCAAAGTGGTTCCCCGTGAGGACATGACCCGCATCAGCCGCGGCTGATGGCGCGGCTGCTCGCAGACCTCACCCCTCTGCGGGTCAGCCCCGCCTACCGGCGGCTCTGGATCGGGAACTCGCTCTCGGCAGTCGGCACGCAACTGACCCTCGTCGCGGTCAGCCTCGAGGTCTTCCACCTCACCGGTTCATCGCTGGCCGTCGGGATGCTGGGCGCGTTCGCCCTGGTGCCATTGGTGGTGGCCGGGCTCTATGGCGGGGCGGTGGCCGACCACGTGGACCGGCGCAAGCTCGCCCTGGCCTCCTCCTCCGTGCTGTGGCTGACCGCCGTCCTGATCGCGGCCCAGGCCTGGCTGGGGCTGGAGAACGTGTGGGTGCTGTACGTGCTGGTGGCCGTCCATTCCGGAGCCTCCGGCATCAATCAGCCCACCCGCGGGGCCATCATCCCCGCACTCGTGGGCCTCAAATTGCTGCCGGCCGCCAACGCCCTGAACATGATGACGTTCTCGGTGGCCATGATGGTCGGGCCGCTGTTCGCCGGCGTCCTGGTGGCCCAGGTGGGCTATGCCTGGACGTACTCCGTGGACGTGGTGACCTTCCTGGCTGCTCTCTATGCCGTGTGGCGCCTGCCCTCCCTGCCGCCGCAGCGGCAGGACGGTGAGGAGGCTGCCGGGACTCGGCGCCGGGTCGGCTGGGGCTCCGTGGTGGAGGGGTTCCGCTTCCTCGGGTCCCGCCCCAACCTGCGGATGACCTTCATCGCGGACATCGTCGCGATGGCCACCGCCTTCCCGCGGGCGCTGCTGCCGGCGATCGGCGCGGTGGTGCTGGGCGGCGGCGAGGCCGCCGTCGGGATCCTGTTGGCGGCCATGGCCCTCGGCGCCTTTCTCACGGGGCTGTTCTCCGGGCCGCTGACGCGCATCGTCCGGCACGGGGCGGCGGTATATTGGGCCATCGTCGCCTGGGGGCTGTCCGTGGCCGGCTTCGGCGTGGTGGTTTATCTGGCGGCCCGTGCCGGGGCCTCCGGCGGCGAGCCCCAGCACTACCTGTGGGCGGCCGCGGCCTGCCTGGCCCTGGCCGGCTGCGCCGACTCCGTCTCCTCCGTCTTCCGCAACACCATCCTGCAGTCGGCCACCCCGGACCATCTGCGAGGGCGGCTCCAGGGCGTGTTCATCGTGGTGGTGGCCGGTGGGCCGCGGGTGGGGGAGATGCTGACCGGGAGCGCCGCCGAGCTGCTGACCGAGCCGGTGACGCTCATGGCCGGTGGAGTGCTCTGCGTACTCGGAGTCAGCGCCCTGATGCGCTGGCAGCCCGGCTTCCTGAAGTACGACTCCCGCCGCCCCGTTCCCTGAGGACCTGCCGTCCGGAATTCCCGGCCGGTGACGTACATTGTACCCACAGACGCGTCATCGACCGTCCCTGAGTTTCCCGCGCCCCTGGAAGGACCGCCCCCGGATGCACCGGCATTACAACGGACTGAAGACCACCCTGCTGTTCGCCGGATTGTTCGCCGTGCTGCTGGCGATCGGCGGTGTCATCGCGGCCGGGACCGGCCGGGCCGTGTGGATCGGGGTCTTCGCCGTCATCGGTGTGGCGTCCACGGCCTACAGCTACTGGAACAGTGACAAGATCGCGATCCGCTCCATGCGCGCCTATCCGGTCACCGAGCAGGAGCAGCCGGAGATGTACCGGATCGTCCGCGAGCTCTCCGAGGCGGCCCAGCAGCCGATGCCGCGGCTCTACGTGGCGCCCACCGCCTCACCCAATGCCTTTGCCACGGGCCGCAATCCGCAGAATGCCGCCGTGTGCTGCACCGAGGGGATCCTGCAGATGCTCAATGCACGCGAGCTGCGCGGGGTGCTCGGGCACGAGCTGATGCACGTCTACAACCGGGACATCCTGACGTCCTCCATGGCGGCCGCCGTCGCCGGGGTCATCACCTCGGTGGCCCAATTCATGCTGTTCTTCGGAGCCGGCCGGGACAACCGCGGTGCGAACCCCCTGGCGATGATCGCGCTGGCACTATTGTCCCCGATCGCGGCCTCGCTCATCCAGATGTCCATCTCCCGGACCCGGGAGTACGATGCGGACGAGGACGGTGCCCGGCTCACCGGAGACCCTCTCGCCCTGGCCTCGGCCCTCTACAAACTGCAGAACGGCATCCAGGCCGCCCCGCTGCCCTCCGAGCAGCGGCTGCAGAACACCGCACACCTGATGATCGCCAACCCGTTCCGGAACGTGCAGAAGATGTTCTCCACGCATCCGCCGATGAATGAGCGGGTCAAGCGCCTCGAGGGCATGGCCCGGGAGTTGGGCCAGGCCTGACGCGGCGGCTCAGTTGCCCCGGGTCAACTGACCCGGCCGGCCGCGGGCCATCGTCAGGACGTGGGCAGCAGCCCGCCGGCGCGCTCCCAGGCGCGAGCCAGGTGGTCCTTCACCGGAGCGGACAGCAACTCCTCGGCCGCCTTCTCAGCCTGACGGATCGAACCGCCGGCCGCCTGCCGCGCCTCCTCGGCGATGGCCCGCTGCTGACGGTGCCAGTCGCGGTCCTCGAAGCGCGGTTCAGGCGCGATCGAGGCCAGCTGCGCGGCGATCCGGTTCTGGTTTCGCTCCGCAGCCCGCAACCGCTCTGGTTCCAGGACCTGATCGATGAAGCCTCCGTGCACCACGAGGCCGATGCCCCCGTCGAGGCCGTGGCGTAGGGCCACGGCCAGGACCATCTCTGCGGAGATGCCCGCGAGGCCGGGATCCTGCGCCACCCAGGGCTGCCGGGACAGTGGCCGTCCACGGCGGGCGTCCACGAGCACGTCGCCGAGGGTGGCCTGCAGGGTGCTGACGAAGCCGTCGGGGGTGATCAGGTAGAGCATGGTGTCCTCGGTCGGTCGAACGGGCTTCTCAGCGGAAGTTGATGAACTGCAGGTCGGCGTCCTCGAAGTCCTTGAGCATGGCGATGGTCGCCTGCAGGTCGTCGCGGGACTTGGAGGACACGCGGAGCTCGTCGCCCTGGATGGTGGCCTTGATGGACTTCGGGCCCTCATCGCGGATCAGCTTGGTGATCTTCTTGGCGGTGGGCTGGTCGATGCCCTCCTTGATGGTCGCCTCCATGCGGTACTCCTTGCCCGAGGCGTAGGGCTCACCGGCCTCGAGGGACTTCAGGGAGATGCCGCGCTTGACCAGCTTGGACTGGAAGACGTCCAGGACGGCCTTGACGCGCTCCTCGGAGGCGGCCTTCATCAGGATGGACTCGCCGCTGAAATCAACCTCCGCGCCCACGCCCTTGAAGTCATAGCGCTGGGCTATCTCCTTCTGGGCCTGGTTCAGGGCATTGCTGATCTCCTGCTTGTCGACCTTGCTGACCACATCAAACGTCGAATCGCTGGCCATGGCTCCTCTTCACTGTTGTGTCCGCCGCGATGAGAGTGCGGTGGACTCGGGTGGGACGTTCCTCGCGGACAGCCTACCGGTGGGCCCCGGTGCCGTGGCATACCGTGGCGGTGCCCGAACTCCAGCGCGGAGAAGCGGGCGGGGCAGCCAACGGAAAGCCGGTAGAAATGCAGGCAGAGAAGCTGGCGAAGGCTCCGATTCGAAATCCTGGCCCGGCTCCGGTAAAGTGAGGTGTCGCCGACCGAACAGACTGGTTCAAACCAGTTTCGCACGGGAGGGGCCCCGGCAGATTACCCGAGCGGCCAAAGGGGGCTGACTGTAAATCAGCTGGCATTGCCTTCACTGGTTCGAATCCAGTATCTGCCACACTGCGGAAAACCGCGGGAGTCACCAGACTCCCGCGGTTTTCTCGTTTCCGGGATCTTCAGAAGGTCAGCACCAGGCGTCCACGGACGCCGCCGGCCTCCAGGCGTCGGTGGGCCTCCGGGGCCTGTTCCTTCGGCAGGGACGCGGCCACCCGCAGGCTCACCAGGCCGTCCTCCGCCTGTTGCCTGAGCGTGTCCAGCTTCTGCTGTTCCCGGGCGTAGTCCGCGACCATGATCGGCTGAAACCTGACGCCACGTTCGCCCGGCTCGTCGTAGCCCCGGATGGTGATGACGGTGCCATCATCCCGGACGGCGGGGGCAACTGCGGCGTGCAGCATCGCTCCGTCGACGGCGCCGTCCACGCCGTCGGGGAACCGCTCACGGACTCGGTCGGCGAATCCTTCGCCGCGGGGAAGCACGACGTCGGCCCCCAGGCCGGCGACCAGCTCCTGGTCCTTTGCCGCGGCATCGGCGACGACGGTCAGCCCGTCAGCCTTCGCCAACTGGACCGCGTATCCGCCCATGGCGCCAGCGGCCCCGGTGACGGCGACGACGCTGCCGGACGGCAGGCCGAGGGTGTCCAGAGCCAACCGTGCGGTGAGGCCGTTCATGGGCAGGGTGCTGGCCTCCACGTGGCCGGCGCCTCGTGGTGCGGCGGCCACGGATTCGGCGGGCACGACCACCTGTTCCGCGTAGGCGCCGTGGGTGCCGCGCGGCACGACGATCGCCATGACGGCGTCACCCACGCGGAGCGGGGTCTCGGTGCCGGGTCCGATCTCCTCCAGTATCCCGGCGACGTCCATTCCGGGGACCAGGGGTCGAGGCTGCCGGGACAGGTCCCGTTGCCCGGATCGGAGCAGGGTGTCCGTCGGATTGACGGCGGCCGCATGGACGCGGATCCGTACTTCTCCCTCCTCAACGGCAGGTTGGGGCAGGTCGACGACGTGCAGGGCGTCCGGTGTTCCTGGGTCATGGATTCCAATGGCTCGCATAACCGGCGCAACCGGATCAACCTGAGGATTATTCCGTCACAGTGTGACTCACGCCGCCATGCGCCCGGAAAGACCGTTGACGGAATCGACCATTGTCTTTGACAACTGGATGTCCATAGGATGTGTCCACCACTCGCACTGTGGCCTACATCACAATTCAGAGAGGTGCTGGCCAGCGGGTGCTATCCCCTTCCTGAAAGGACATCCCCATGGAACGCCCTGATGGTCACGCCCCTGACCAAACCGCTCCCGACCGCCCCGCTCCCGACCGCCCCGCTCCCGACCAGACCGCCCGCGGCCGGGCCGTCCCCGAGCGCCGCCCGAGCCGGCTGGGGAGGTGCTGAGATGAGCCGAGTTCCCCTCCGCCGAGCCGCGGTCGCCGGTGCCGCCGCCGTCGGGCTCCTCCTGAGTTCGTCCGGAATGGCACTGGCCGGCACCTCCGTCCCCGCCGCCTCCGCCACATCCACCGCGACCGTGGGCATCGGCACGTCCGCAGCTGCCCCGGACTGCGCGGCGCTGTCCGGATTCGAGTTCGAGTCCACCACCATCACCGGCGCTGAGGTCGTAGCCGCCGGCACCCTCACCAACCGGGGTGAGGACATCGGTGAGCACTGCCTCGTCACGGGTCAGATGAACGAGCGGACCAGTCCTGTCGACGGCGAGGAGTATGCCATCGGCTTCGAGATGCGCCTGCCGAAGGACTGGAGCGGGCAGTACCTCTACCAGGCCAACGGCGGCTTGGACGGCTCCGTCAGCACCGCTCTGGGCCGGGTGGGCGGCGGCGAGAGCGGTCTCCAGATGGGCATGGCGGTCATCAGTTCCGACGCCGGCCACTCCGGCAGCCAGAACCCCACCTTCGGTCTGGACCCGCAGGCCCGGCTGGACTACGGCTACCAGGCCGTGGGCACCCTGACCCCGATGGCGAAGGCTCTCGTGGAGGAGGCCTACGGCAGCGCGCCGGAGTACTCCTACCTGACGGGCGGGTCCAACGGCGGCCGGCACACCATGGTGGGCGCCTCCCGCTACACCGACGAGTACGACGGCTTCCTCGCGCTGGCACCCGGCTTCAACCTCCCGCAGGCGGCGGTGGCCCAGTTGTGGGGCGCGCAGCAGTGGAACACCGTGGCCACCAGCGACGATCTGAACTCGGCCCTCACCCCGCCGGAACGGGTGCTGCTGGCGGAGGCCATCCTGGCCCAGTGCGACGATCTGGACGGCCTGGCCGACGGGCTGGTCCAGGACCAGGCTGGGTGCGGCGAGATCTTCTCCGTGGCGGACCACGTCCCCACATGTGAGGCCGACCGGGACGGGACGTGCCTGAGCGAGGAGCAGAAGGCCGTGGTGACGACCGTGTTCGACGGCGCCACCACCAGCGACGGCACCGCCGTCTACAGCTCCTTCCCCTATGATCCGGGCCTGGTGCAGCCGGGATGGGGCAGCTGGAAATTCGACTCACCGATCTCACGGGACTCCGTGGCCGTGGGGTACATCTTCTCCACCCTGCCCTACGCCCCGGCCCTGAACGACCAGGCCCTGCGGGACTTCGTGCTGAACCTTGATATCGACGAGGCCAACGCGTCGATCTACGCCACCGAGGGGATCTACACCGAGAGCGCCATGGAGTTCATGACTCCGCCGGACCTGGAGTTCAACGATCTGAAGGCCTCCGGCGGCAAGATGATGGTCATCCACGGTGCCTCGGACGGGGTGTTCTCCTCGGACGACACTTCCGCCTGGTACCGGGAGCTCAACGAGGCCCACGGCGGTGACGCCTCCGACTTCGTCCAGTACTACGAGGTGCCGGGCATGGGGCACGTCTCCGGCGGTCCGGCCACGGACCAGCACGATGCGCTCGCGGCCCTCGTCAGCTGGGTGGAGGACGGCGAGCAGCCGGAGAGGCTCGAGGCCTGGGTCAACCCGGCCAACGAGCAGGTTCCGGAAGACTGGTCGAGCGAGCGCTCCCGCCCGCTGTGCATCTACCCCGCGGTGGCCACCTACACGGGTGGGGACACCGAGTCTGCTGCCAGCTTCGAGTGCGTGGAGGACGCCGGCCCCGAGGTGCCGGAATTCTCGGACAACCTCCCAGGCTCGCCGTACTACACCCCGGTGCAGTGGATGGCTCGGACCGGGCTGTCCCTGGGGTACGCCGACGGGACGTTCCGCAAGAGCCAGGCCGTCACGCGGGCAGAGACCGCAGCCTTCCTCTACCGGTACATTCAGCCCGATTTCGACGCACCCGAGGAGTCCCCGTTCTCCGACGTCTCCGAGAACTCGGGACACTTCGCCGCGATCGCCTGGGCTGCGGCCGAGGAGATCACCCGAGGGTACGCGGACGGGACCTTCCGTCCGGGCACCTCCGTGACGCGCGGGGAGTTCGCCACGTTGCTGTATCGGCTCGAGGCACCGGATCACCATGCGCCGGCCATCTCCCCGTTCAAGGACCTGCCCGTGGGTGGCTCGAACTATGAGGCCATCACCTGGCTCGCCTCGGAGGGCATCTCCCTGGGGGACACGGATGGCAACTACAACCAGACCGCGCCGGTGAGCCGTGGCCACATCTCGGCGTTCCTGCAACGCTATGACGCCTTCGTCACTGGCGACTGAGTAGTCCCTGCTGTCCCTTCAGCTCCTGCCCGTGGCCGCACCCATCATGCGGCCACGGGCAGCGGCATCAGGTCCCAGATGGTGCAATAGGCGTGATCCGGTGCTCCCATGACGGACTCGTAATAGGCCCACGCCCAGGCCGGGGCCCCGTTCGAATCGGGAGGGGCGGCCGGGCAGTGCCCGGGCTCCAGCCAGCGGCCGTCCACGCAGATGAAATCGAGATAGTCGGCCACGGAGCCGTCCCGGGGCGGCTGGAGGGAGTCCTTGAGGTCCACCGCGAGTGCCACCCCATAGAGCTCCGTGGCGTCGGTGTCCAGAACCAGTCCGCAGTCCCGCTCGAACGCCTGCACCCACTCCATGGACTCGCGCAGCGCCTGCTCCGCCTCCTCTCGGTCCACCACCACCATGACGGTCGTGCGCCGTCCGGGGGCCATGCGCCCCGGTCCGGACGGGCCGTGTTTGGGATGGGGTGCCGATCTCGGGAGTTGTGGGGACCGGCGCTGCTCGGAACGGCGGGGTTGCTGCGGGGCGTCGTGCGACATCGGGTGCTCCTCGGCTGATCGATCCAATGGGACGGTCTTCTGCTGACCGGATGATCCGACGCTTCTGCTGACCGGATGATCCGACGCTAGGAAGCCAGCCGGCCCCGCATCAGGGTTCCGTGGGCCAACCGTGGGAAACGCGCGAGGGAGGTGGAGGCTGTGGAGGAGGGGGCCGCCGTCGCCTGTGGACCAGGCTCCCGCGGCACCGCCGGCGGCGGTTAGGGTGGAAGGCATGGCAACCATCGAGATCACCGAAGCCGGATTCGAACAGACCATCACCGAGAACGACATCGTCTTCGTCGACTTCTGGGCCGGCTGGTGCGGACCCTGCAAGCAATTCGCCCCGGTCTACGAGCAGGTGTCGGGCGAGCACCCGGACATCGTGTTCGGCAAGGTCGACACCGAGGCCGAGCGAGGCCTTGCCGCCGCCGCGAACATCACCTCGATCCCGACCCTCATGGCGTTCCGGGACAAGGTCCTGGTCTACGCCCAGCCCGGCGCCGTCAACGCCACCCAGCTGCAGGAGCTCGTCACGGCCGTCAAGGGACTGGACATGGACGAGGTCCGCGAGCAGGTCGCCCAGAACCAGAATCCCGATCAGAACTCAGATCAGAACTCCGACCAGAACTGACTACCGCCGCCGGTGGTCCGCCGGTGCCAGCCGCGGGCCGAACCGGCTGAACCGGATGCCGGACAGGCCGATGAGCCGGACCACGCGCTGCCGGTGACCGGCCCACGGCTCCAGCAGCCGCAGCATCCCGGCATCGTCCGTGCGCCGGCCGGTCAGCGCCTCGCCCACCTGATGGGCCAGGTGGTAGTCACCCACCGCCACCGTGTCCGGGGCCCCGTGGGTCCGCTGGACGGTCTCCGCGGCCGTCCAGACGCCGACCCCCGGCACGGCGGTCAACATCTGGGCGGCGACACCCGCGGGTAAGCCGGCCAGCCGCTCCAGGGCGCTCGCCCGCTCGGCCACCCGCAGCATCGCCCTCGACTGTGCAGGCTGGACCCAGCCGGCGTGCCACGCCCAACTGGGGATGCGCCGGACGGCGTGGGCGGTCGGCGGCAACAACATGCCCGGCGGCGCCGGAGCCGGAGCCGCCTCGCCGAAGCCCCGCACCAGCCAGCGCCACCCGGACCGGGCCTGGTCATGGGTGACCTTCTGCTCCAGGACCACGGTCAGCAGCTGGTCCACCATTCTCCCCGTGGCCGGCAGGCGCAGCCCGGGGTTCGCCCGGCGGGCCTGCGACACCGCATGCGGAAGAACGGCTGCCCCCGAGGCCCCCGCTGAGCGCGGGGCGAGGAGCGCGTCGAAGGCCGACCAGTCGTCGTCGAGCCCCAGCAGCCGGTGCGCGTCCGCCACAGCTGTCTCGGCGCCTGGGCCCCACGCGAGCACCGGGACCGGGCCCGGGACCAGCGCCGAGGGCGCCGGCCGGACGAGCACCGTCACCGGATCGCCCGAGCTCGGTACCCGGTAGCAGAGCCAGACCCCATCGGGACGGGACTGCACGGTGGGATCGGCATGTCCGCGCTGCAGGACGCCCAGGGTCAGGCGCACGTCCACGGGGACGCCGGGCTCCAGCACCAGGGTGGCGTCCGGGGCGGGCAGGGAACCTAACACCCTGCCATTGTCCCGCGTTGAGTGGTCACGCGGATTCATGCTCTTGCCGCCCAAGGCGGCCCCGGCGGTACCGTTGAGCCCATGAACGCGCAGCCCGAGAACGCCGGCACTCCAGAGACCCCATCCGGCCACCCGCACGGCATGACCTACGCCGAGAACGTCCTCGGCCTCATCGGCAACACCCCGCTGGTGAAGCTGAACAGGGTCACCGAGGGGCTCAGGGCCACCATCCTGGTCAAGCCCGAGTACCTGAACCCGGGCGGCTCGGTGAAGGACCGCATCGCGCTGAAGATGATCGAGAACGCCGAGGCCGAGGGCAAGCTCTCCGCCGGTGGCACCGTGGTGGAGCCGACCTCCGGGAACACCGGAGTCGGCCTGGCCATGGTCGCCCAGCTCAAGGGCTACCGCTCCGTGTTCGTCACACCGGACAAGGTGGGCGAGGAGAAGCGGGATGTCCTCAGGGCCTACGGCGCCGAGGTGGTGGTCACCAAGACCTCCGTGGCCCCCGAGTCCGAGGAGTCCTACTACGGGGTGGCCAACCGCCTCGAACGGGACATCCCGGGGGCCTACCAGCCCAACCAGTTCTTCAACCCCTCCGCCCCCGAGTCCCACTACGAGACCACCGGCCCGGAGATCTGGCGGGACACCGCCGGCCGGCTCACCCACGTGGTCATCGGTGCGGGTACCGGTGGCACCATCACGGGCACGGGCCGCTACCTCAAGGAGGTCTCCGCGGACCGCGCCTCCGGCCCCGTCAAGGTCATCGCCGCCGATCCGGACGGTTCCGTCTACTCCGGCGGCACCGGCCGGCCCTACTCCGTGGAGGGCGTGGGGGAGGACATGTGGCCCGGCAACTACGACCCCTCCGTCCCGGACGAGGTCCTCGCCGTGGAGGACGCCGCCTCCTTCGAGATGACCCGCCGCCTCGCGGCCGAGGAGGGCCTGCTCGTGGGCGGATCCTCCGGGATGGCCGTCGTCGCAGGCCTCCGGGCCGCGCAGGACCTCGGCGAGGACGACGTGATGGTCATCATCCTGCCGGACTCCGGCCGCGGTTACCTCGGCAAGATCTTCAACGAAGGCTGGATGGACGAGATGGGCTTCGCCATCACCCGGCAGGACTCGGTGCTGCCCGCGGAGCCCACCACTAACACCGCGCACGACGCCGGCCCCTCGGGCCCCGCGGTGTCCTCGCCCTCCGCGTGGAACGCGACGGTCGCCGACCTCCTGCGGGAGAAGTCCGCCTGGCTGCCCGGCGCCCTGCCGTCCGTGGTCACCGCCCCGAAGGACGCCACCCTGGCCGAGGCCATCTCCACCATGAACCGCTACGGCGTGGACGCCCTGCCCGTGGTCGGCGCGCCCCGGGATGACCTGCGCGTCGGCGAGATCCTGGGCGCCGTGGACGTGGCCACGCTCACCGACCTGCTGGCCACCGGGCGGGCGACCGCCGCGGACACCGTGTTCGACCACGTCGGCGCCCCCCTGCCGAAGGTCAACGTCAACGCCCCGCTCTCCACCGTGCGCGAGGCTCTGCGCTCCGCCCACGCCGTGATGGCCACCCACCACGGCGTGGTCACGGGCATCGTCACCCTGCACGACCTGCTGGCCCGCGTGGCCCGCTGAAAGGACTGGACATGACCAACGAGACCCCCCGCTACGAGGGCTTCAACACCCGCGCCATCCACGCCGGCCAGGCCCACGAGACGGTCTATGGCGCCGTGGTGCCACCCGTGCACCTCTCCACCACCTATGCCCCCGAGGCCGTGGGGCAGCTGCGCCACGGCTATGACTACGGCCGCGGCACCAACCCCACCCGTGATTCCCTCCAGGAGCAGCTGGCCGCCCTGGAAGGCGGCGTGGATGGCAGGGCCCGCGCCTTCACCTTCGGCTCCGGCCTGGCCGCCGAGAATGCCCTGATCCACGCCGTGGCCGGCCCTGGCGCCCACATCGTCATGGGCAACGACGTCTACGGCGGCACCTACCGCCTGATCAACAAGATCCTGGGCCCCTGGGGCGTCACCCACACCGTGGTGGACATGGCAGACGCCTCCGCTGTGGAACAGGCACTGGCGGCCACCGACGCCTCCGCTACCCGGATCCTGTGGCTGGAGACGCCCTCCAACCCGATGATGAAGGTCTCGGACATCGCCGCACTGGCGGAGGCGGCGCACGCGGCCGGGGCGCTGCTGGTGGTGGACAACACCTTCGCGACGCCGTACCTGCAGCTGCCGCTGGAACTGGGCGCCGACGTCGTGGTCCATTCCACGACCAAGTACATCGGCGGGCACTCCGATGTGATCGGCGGCGCCGTGGTGGTCAACGACCCGGAGCTCGCCGAGAAGGTGAAGTTCCAGCAGTTCGCTGCCGGTGCGGTCAACGGGCCGCTGGACGCCTATCTGACCACCCGGGGGCTCAAGACGCTGGGGGTGCGCATGGACCGCCACAATGCGAACGCCGCCACGATCGCCCAGCACCTGCAGGGCGTCTCCGGCGTGGAGCGGGTGCTGTACCCGGGCCTGCCCGACCACCCCGGCCATGAGCTGGCGTCCCGCCAGATGCGCGGCTACGGCGGCATGGTTTCGGTGCAGTTCACCGGCGGGGCGGCGGCCGCCAAGCAGGTCGCCGAGACCACCCGGCTGTTCCAGCTGGCGGAGTCCCTGGGCGGGATCGAGTCGCTGATGAACTACCCGGCCGAGATGACCCACGCCTCCGTGGCCGGCACCGAGCTCGCGGTGCCGGACAACCTGGTGCGCCTGTCCGTGGGCATCGAGGACGTGGCCGATCTGATCGACGACCTGGACCGCGCCATCGCCTCGCTCTAGGCAGCGTCCAGCAGGAGCCGGAGGGCGACGACGTAGCCGAAGAGCACCACGAGGACCCGGAAGACCGGTCCGGGCAGTCGCCGCCCGATGAGGGCGCCGAGCCAGCCGCCGACCACGGAGCCGATCGCCAGGAGTCCGACGGCGGCCCAGTCGACGGGAGCGATCCAGACGAAGATCAGGGCGGCCACCACGTTGGCCGCCAGCACGGCCACGTTCTTCAGGGCGTTGATGGTCTGGAGCCGTTGCTCCAGTCCCAGGGCGAGAAAGGCCACGAGCATGACTCCCTGGCCTGCCCCGAAGTAGCCGCCGTAGACGCCGATGGCCGCTGACACCCAGGCCAGGGGCGCCGGTAGGCGGGTGCTGGTGCCGCGGGGCGCGTCCCCACGGCGCCTCGCCCGCCGCCGCAGCACCCCGGAGATGGCGGGCTGGGCGCCGACCAGGGTGGCGGCCAGCAGGATCAGCCAAGGTGCCAGCCGCGAGAAGGCCTCAGAGGGCAGCGAGAGGAGCAGCGCGGCCCCGGCCGCCGCGCCCACGGCGGTGGTCGCGGCGACGCCGATGACCAGGCCGCGCTGGCCCACGAGCTCGTGGCGATACCCCCAGGTGCCGGTGATGTTCCCCGGCACGAGCCCGATGGTGTTGGAGACGTTCGCCACCACGGGCGGCAGGCCGACGGCCAGCAGGACGGGGAAGGTCACCAGGGAGCCGGCCCCGATGGCGGTGACGACCAGGCCACCTCCGAGGCCGGCCGCGAGGATCGCGAGTGCCGTCAGCACGTCCACCGGCGCCTCCCTCCGGCCGCGTCAGCAGCCCAGTTGATGGAATCTGGCGGCCCTCAAACCGAGCCGGTCGGCGTCGGGAAGGCAGACCGCCCGTGACAGCTCGTACTCTATGGCCGAGGCCATGGCCGTGCAGAAACCGTGCGGGTCGTGCTCGGCGGGCGGTTCCTCCGGCACCACGTGGTCCACGAGTCCGATCCGGTGCAGTGCGGCGACGTTGACGTCCTGTGCCTCCGCCAGCTCGGGGGCGTGCAGGGTATCCCGGTGCACGATCGCGCTGGCTCCCTCCGGGGGCAGGGGCGAGAGCCACGCATGCTCGGCGGCGATGACCCGGTCGGCGGGCACCAGGGCCAAGGCCCCACCGCCCGCGCCCTGTCCCCAGAGGACGGACACGCTGGGCACCGGGGTCCCGATCAGGTCGGCGAGGGTCCGGGCGATCTCACCGGCCAGCCCGCCCTCCTCGGCCTCGCGGGACAGCTCCGCTCCGGCCGTGTCGATGACGGTGAGCAGGGGCAGTCGCAGCTCCTGGGCCACCTGGACGCCCCGCCGGGCCTGCCGGAGGGAGGCCGGGCCCATCTCCCGCTCCCCGGGGCCAGGCCGCTGGTGCCCGACGACGACGCACGGCTGGGTGCCGAAGCGGGCCAACGCGAGGGTCAGCCCTGGATCGGCCTCGCCCTGCCCCGTGCCGTGCAGGACCACGGCGTCATCGGCGCCCTCCTCCAGCAGGCGCTGCAGGTCAGGCCGTCCGCGGTGGCGGGACCGCTCGATGGAGTGCCAGGTGGAGGTGGTCCCGGGGCCGGCAGCGGCGCTGGCCGGGGCCGGCGTCGGGCAGGCCGGACCGGACCGGCTGGACTGGTTGGACTGGGGCGCCGGGGCGACGATGCGCAGCACCCGGTCGAACAGGTCCGGAAGGTCCTCGGGGGCGGCGACGCCGTCGATGATCCCCCGGCGGTGGAGGTTCTCCGCCGTCTGCACCCCGCTGGGGAACGGCTCTGAGTTGAGGGCCTCGAAGACCCGGGGCCCGAGGAAGCCGAGCAGGGCGCCGGGCTCGGCGAGAGTCACGTGGCCCAGTGACCCCCAGGAGGCCATCACGCCGCCGGTGGTGGGGTGCCGGAGGTAGACCAGGTACGGCAGGCCCCGGTCCTTGTGCCGGTGGATGGCCTGGGTGATGTCCACCATGGACAGGAATGCGGGGGTGCCCTCCTGCATCCTGGTGCCGCCGGAGGCCGGGCAGGCGAGCAGGGGCAGGCCCTCCTCGGTGGCGCGTCGGACGGCGTCAGTGATGCGGCGCGATGCGGCACGGCCGATGGAGCCCGCCAGGAAGCCGAATTCGGAGACGATCACGGCCACCGGTCGGCCGCGGATCAGCCCCCGGCCGGTCGTGACGGACTCGTCGGCTCCGGTGGCGCGGCGAGCCTTCTCCAGCTCGGCGGCGTACCGGGGGCTGGTGGCAGGTTGCTCGGCCGGGCGATCCCATGGCGTGAAGGTCCCCTCGTCCAGCACCAGGGCCAGGAGCTGTGCCGCGGACCGCCGCAGCCTCACCTCGGTGCCGGTCATGCCAGCCACGACCGGATGGCCTCGGCGTCCCGGTCCAGCAGTGGCGGCGCGGTGTGGGTCCGCTTCGTGGTCTCCTGCCCCGAGGCCGCGTCGAAGAACCGCAGCGGGGGGCCGGGGAGGTCGATGCCGCCGAGGAGGGGATGGTCCACCGTGAGGCGCAGGCCCTGGGCCTCGACTTGGTCCCAGGCGTAGACCTCGTCCAGGGACCGCACCTTCCCGGCCGGGATGCCGGCCGCCTCCAGCCGTTCCAGCAGTTCGGCGGGCGGGTGGGTGCTGAAGGCTTGTTCGATCACCTGGATGAGCCGGTCCCGGTGCTCCACCCGCAGCGCGTTCGTGGCGAAGTCCGGGTCCTCGGGATCGAGGCCGACGGTGGTGCAGAACGTCCTCCAGAGCCGCTCGTTGCCGACGCTGATCTGGACGCTTCCGCCCTGGCAGTGGAAGAGGCCGTAGGGGGCGATCGAGGGATGGTGGTTGCCCTGGGCCTGCGGGGTCTGCCCGGCCACGGTCTGGCGGGTCCCCTGGAAGGCGTGGACGCCGACCACCGCGGCGAGCAGTGAGGTCCTCACCACCTGTCCCTTCCCGGTCCGCTCGCGTTCCAGGAGGGCCGCCAGCAGGCCATAGGCCCCGTACATTCCTGAGAGCAGGTCGGCGATCGGGACGCCCACGCGCTGCGGGTCGTCCGGCCCGGACCCGGTGAGGGACATCAGCCCGGCCTCGCCCTGCACGATCTGGTCATAACCGCTGCGGGTGGCCTCGGGGCCGTCATGGCCGAACCCGGTGATGGAGAGGATGACGAGCCGGGGGTTGATCTCGTGCAGGGCCTCCACCGGGAACCCGAGCCGGTCCAGCACACCGGTGCGGAAGTTCTCCAACAGGGCATCGGACCGCCGGACGAGCTCGACCAGGGTGGCCCGGCCGTCCTCGCTCTTGAGGTCCAGGGCGATGGACTCCTTGTTGCGGTTGCAGGAGAGATAGTAGGTGGCCTGGGGGTCGTCCTCCGGGCCCACGAACGGCGGGCCCCAGGACCGGGTGTCGTCGCCGGTGCCGGGGGTTTCGACCTTGATCACCCGCGCGCCGAGGTCGCCGAGCATCATCCCGGCGTGGGGGCCGGCCAGGGCCCGGGTGAGGTCGAGGACGGTGTAGCCGCTGAGCGGTCCTGCGGTGGTGGTCATAGGATTCCTCTCTCCGGGGCGGTGCCGGCTCACATCCATCCGGGGGCCACCATGGTCAGCCAGGCGAGCGGCGGGGCGACGACCACCACGATCGCCCCGTAGGTGAGGATCTGCTTGTAGAAGCGGTCGGAGTCCGTCCCCTCCGGCGCATTCGCGAGCACCAGGGCGCCGTTCGTGGAGAACGGGGACACATCCACCACCGTGGAGGCGACCGCCAGGGCGCAGACGACGCCGATGGCACTGACGGACCCGGAATCGAGGAAGGGGACGGCCAGGGGGATCAGGGCGGCGAGGATGGCGGTGGAGGAGGCGAAGGCGGAGACCACGGCACCGATGTAGCAGATCATCAGGGCGGCGAGCAGCGGCATGCCCATCTGGGCGACGGCGTCGGAGACGTACGTGATGGTCCCGGCCTCCTGGAGCGTGCCGACGAAGGTCAGCATGCCGCAGATCAGCAGCACCGTCGGCCAGCTGATCTTGTTGACCGCTCCCTTCTGGGCCTTCGGCGAGAGCAGCGCGAGGACCACCGCGATGGTGATGGACACGAAGCCGATGTCCACCTGGAAGCCGAGAGCCACCACGGCCAGGGCCACGAGGCCGAGCATGGTGGCGACCTGGGGGAACGTGACCGTCTGCGAGGAGGATGAGGAGGAGGACGGGCCGTCGCCGGCCGGGTCTCGGGGGCCGTACGTCCCACTGCCGGAGCCCTTGAAGTCGACGCCGGCCGCGCGGGCACCCACAGAGGCGTGGAGGCGGGCGTCCGAGACGGACTCGGCGAACTGTGAAACCCGCGTTCCCACGAGGGACCTGCCGCCGAGGACGAGGAACAGAACGACGGCGATGACTGCGTTGAAGATCAGGGAGCTGAGGAACAGGGCCGTCGGGCTGAACGCGAAGCCCGCGTCGGCGATCAGGCCGTTGACGATCACGCCGTAGACGGCGATGGGGGAGAAGCCTCCGGCCTGGGCGCCGTGGACGATCAGCATGCCCATCATCAGGGGGTTGATCTTGTACTTGGCGGCGAAGTTGAGGCCGATGGGGGCCATGATGGCCACCGCGGCCGGGCCGAGCGCGCCCACGGCCGTGATGACCGCGGTGAGGGTGAACATGACCCACGGGATGAGAGCGACCCGGTTGTCCACGAGTTTCACGGCCCGTCTGACCAGCAGGTCGATCGTGCCGTTGTTCTGGGCGATGGCGAAGAGATAGGTGACGCCGACGAGGGTGAGGAAGAGGCCTCCGGGGAAGTTGGCCATGATGTCGTCCGCCTCCATCCCCAGGAAGAGAGCCCCGAGGACGAAGGCGCCTACGAACGCCAACGCGCCCATGTTGATGGGCAGCACGGTGGCGAGGATGAACATGGCGGCCAGGATGATGATCGCGATGATGGGTTCTGACATAGGGATGCCTTCCAGAGGGCGTGTGAGGTGGATCACTCTGCTAGTGGCCTAGCCTCCTAGACTCATGAGCCGGTTGTCAATATGCTGTGACGAACTCACGGACGAGCGCGCGGGAGGTCGCAGATGACGGAACAGGACAGAGGCCACGGGCCGCGCCGTGTCACGCGTGCCCGGCTGTACGAGCAGCTGATGGAGCGGATCCTTGAGTTCATCGACGAGGAGGGTTTGGCGCCCGGCGATCGGCTCCCCTCGGAACGCGACCTGGCCGAACAGTTCGGCGTCTCCCGGGCGACCCTGGCTCAGGCCCTGGTGGCGCTGGAGGTGCTCGGCGTCATCGATGTCCGCCATGGCACCGGCGCAGTGCTGGTCTACCGCCCCAATGCGACGACGCTGCTGCGGCAGTTGAATGACCATCGAAGCCTGCTGCCGGAGATCGTGGAGGCCAGGAGCACTGTCGAGGTCAAGCTCGCGGCCCTGGCGGCCGAGCGACGGACGGAGCAGGACCTGGCGGCAATTGACGCGGCCATCGAGGTGATGGCCGGCGAGATCGAGCAGGGTGGCCGGGGAGTGGGTGGCGACGAGCGGTTCCACGGGGCCATCACCCAGGCTGCGCATTCCGGGGTCTTGGCGCAGATGATGGACTTCTTGAGTGAGAGGATCCGGGAGACCCGCATTGAGTCCCTGGGGCAGCCTGGGCGTCCAGAAGTCTCCCTCGAGGCGCACCGGGCTATTGCGGAGGGCATTCGCCGGGGCGATCCGGACGAGGCGGCCCAGGCGATGCAGCGGCATATCGACGTGGTCTCCGATGTCCCGTTGCTCCGTGACGCCGCGGGCTGATCACCGGCGGCTCAGCAGTTCAGCGGCTCAACATCTCAACATCTCAGCGCAGGAATCGCCGTAGCGGCGGGAACCACAGCAGGGCGGCCCCGGCCAGTAGCACCAGGGCGAGGGTCAAGAGCAGGGGGTGGCCGCGGACGATCAGGGGGACCCCGACGATCACGGCCACGCCGGTCAGCAGGCCGACCGCGCTGCGCCGGGACCGCAGCAGCTGGATGGCGCCGGTGCCGGTGGCAACGGCCAGGACGCCGGCCAGCCCCGCCAGGACGAACTGGCCTGTGGCAGTGGCCTCCGGCGTGGCGAGGTCGAGTCCGCCGGCGGCGCCGGCCGGGGCTTTGAGCCCGGACAGGAGGAAGGCCGTGGCCACCAGGGCGAAGACCGCGGTGGCGATGGCCCACCACCAGCGGGCCACCTTCAAGGTGGTGGGTGTGGCGGCCTGGCGTTCAGCGGCGGCGCGCTGCTCGGCCGCGCGGCGGTCCTCCTGTTCCTGGCGTTCTGCGCGGACGCGTTCGGCGTCGTCCCGGGAGGCATCGAGGAAGGAACGGGTCGCACGGCCTGCGGCACGGGCGAAACGATGGTGGGGCTGTGGGCCAGGGGATTGCGGTCCAGGGGTCTGCTCGGGCACGTGATGAGCCTAACTGTTCGGCCCGATCCCTCCGCCGCCGTGATGCGTTAGACTTGTGGGACCATTCCGGTCAAATCCCCTGTGCATGCCCCGCTGTTGAATACTGCAGCAAGGCATCAAGTTGTGTGGCCCGCTTTCGGCAACGTGTCGGCTGTGCGGGCGGCCGGTCCTTCAACCCCCTTCCGTTCCTCCGCTGCTGAACTGTGCCGCCCCTGCGGCCCGGGACGCCAACGGAACCGGCAGGGCGGGGACCGCCAGGAGAAATGGAACGGGCGTGATGTTGGACCACGCCACGGGGAGCACCGGAGAGAACCAATCCGATGCGTTGCGGCACCCAACCGGCCGCAATCACCGATCCCCGTGAGGAAATACCGTGTCTGAACACGCCCAAAACGAAACCATCCAGAACACCGAGAACGGCGAGAACACCGAGTCGGCAGAGTCGGGTGTCCCCGCGTTCGCTGATCTCGGCATCGATGGCCGCGTCCTCGCCGCCATCTCCGACCTCGGCTATGAGAACCCCTCGCCGATCCAGGCCCAGACCATCCCGCTGCTGCTCAGCGGCCGTGACGTGGTGGGCCTGGCTCAGACCGGCACGGGCAAGACCGCCGCGTTCGCTGTGCCGGCCCTGTCCCGCCTGGCCGAGACCGCTGACGTCAACGGCCCGGCCAGCACCCCGCAGATCCTCGTGCTGGCCCCGACCCGCGAGCTGGCCCTGCAGGTTGCCGAGGCCTTCACCACCTATGCCAAGCACATCAAGGGCGTGACCGTGCTCCCCGTGTACGGCGGTGCCCCGTACGGCCCCCAGCTCTCCGGCCTGCGCCGTGGCGCCCAGGTGGTCGTCGGCACCCCGGGTCGCGTGATCGATCACCTGTCCAAGGGATCCCTGGACCTGTCCAACCTGCAGTACATGGTCCTGGACGAGGCCGACGAGATGCTCCGCATGGGCTTCGCCGAGGAAGTGGACCAGATCCTGTCCGCCACCCCGGACCAGAAGCAGACCGCGCTGTTCTCCGCCACCATGCCGCGCGCCATCCAACGGATCTCCGGCAAGTACCTCAACAACCCCGTCGAGGTCACGGTCGCCGCGAAGAACACCACGGCCGGTAACATCCGCCAGCGCTTCATGCAGGTCACCCACCAGTGGAAGCTCGAGGCGATGACCCGCATCCTCGAGACCGAGGAGCACGACGGCGTGATCGCCTTCGTCCGCACCCGCAACGCCACCGAGGAGCTCACCACCAAGCTCAACGCCCGCGGCTTCCGCGCCGCCGCCATCTCCGGCGACATCGCGCAGAACCAGCGTGAGAAGACCGTGGAGAACCTGCGTGCCGGCCGGGTGGACATCCTGGTGGCCACGGACGTGGCCGCCCGCGGCCTGGACGTGGAGCGCATCAGCCACGTGTTCAACTACGACATCCCGCATGACACGGAGTCCTACGTGCACCGCATCGGCCGCACCGGCCGCGCCGGACGCTCGGGCAACGCCGTGCTGTTCATGACGCCGCGGGAGAAGTACCTGCTGCGCGCCATCGAGAAGGCCACCCGCCAGACCGTGGAGCAGATGCCCATGCCGTCCGTGGCGGACGTCAACAAGACCCGAATGGGCCGCTTCAGCGCCCAGATCACCGAGACCCTTTCCGAGGGCGACCTGGACGTCTTCCGTGAGCTCATCGACTCCTACGTGGCGGAGAACGACGTCACCGCCGAGGACGTGGCTGCGGCCCTGGCCAAGATGGCCCAGGGCGGCCGGCCGCTGCTGACCGAGGAGCAGGACATGCCCCCGGCCCGGATGGACCGCGGCGGCCGGGACGACCGCTCCGAGCGGGACGGCCGCGGCTCCCGCGGCCCGCAGCGCGGCCCGGCTGAGGGCAATGCCACCTACCGGATCGCTCTGGGCCGTCAGGACCGCGTGCAGCCGGGCAACATCGTGGGCGCCCTGGCCAACGAGGCCGGGCTGAAGTCGAGCCAGATCGGCCACATCGACATCCGCTCCAACCACGCCCTCGTGGAGCTGCCGGCGGACCTGACCAGTCAGCAGTGGGATGCCTTGGGCAACACCACCATCAACGGCCGCCCGATCGAGATCCAGAAGGATACCGGCCGTCCGACGAACGCCGAGCGCGAGGGCAAGCCCTTCCGCTCCGGTGGCAGCGGCTACAAGGGTGGCCACAAGGGCGGCTACGGCGGTCACAAGGGTGGCGGCAAGGGTGGATTCAAGGGCGGTCGGAAGTCCTTCGAGAAGCCCTCGCGCGACCGGTACTGACGGATACTGACCGGTAATTGGTCGGTGAAAACCGGCCGAACGACCGTGGAACCACCTCGATTTCATTCGTGCGGAAATCGCTGGTAGAGTTTCACGTCGTTGCCCCGATAGCTCAGTGGTAGAGCGCAGTCTTGGTAAGACTGAGGTCCCGGGATCGATTCCCGGTCGGGGCTCTGAATGAGAGCCCGTGCGTTGCGAGATGTCGCGGCCACGGGCTGACTCATTCCATGGCGGCGTAGCTCAGCTGGTTAGAGCGCACGACTCATAATCGTGAGGTCGGGGGATCGAGTCCCCCCGCCGCTACGGAACAGGACCTGGACCCTCGGCGAGGATCCGGGTCCTCTTTCGTCTCACCGTGTTTTCTCACCCTGTTCCCGGCACCCGGTGAGATTCCTTTTCCCTCGCGGAAATCTCCCGGCGACGCTGACGGAAACACCCACTTGGCAGGGTGGCGCCATGGCCATCACCCGCACAGCAGCCAGCACGGACCCCACCACTGACACGGCCGAGGCGCCGCCCACGGACCGGCTCGTGCTGGGCCCGGGCCGCTGGATCAGCAACTGGCAGCCGGAACACCCGGAGTTCTGGAACGGCCCCGGACGGCCGGCCGCCCGGCGCAACCTCCACTGGTCCGTGTTCTGCGAGTTCCTCGGGTTCGCCGTCTGGCAGCTCTGGTCCGTCACGGTCGTCTTCCTGCCCGCCGCCGGCTTCGACCTCAGTACCTCACAGCAGTTCTGGCTCGTCTCCCTGCCGCCGCTCGTCGGGGCGGTGCTGCGGGTGCCCTACAGCTTCACCGTGGCCCTGTTCGGCGGCCGCAACTGGACCGTCATCTCCGCGCTGCTGCTCTTGATCCCGACGACGGCCCTCGCCCTCGCGCTGTCCACCCCCGAGACCCCGGTGTGGGTGCTCTACGTCGTGGCCGCCCTCGCCGGCTTCGGCGGCGGCAACTTCGCCAGCTCCATGGCCAACATCACCTTCTTCTTCCCGGCCCGGGAGAAGGGGGCCGCCCTCGGGCTCAATGCGGCCGGCGGCAACATTGGCGTGGCGGTGGCCCAGTTCCTCGTTCCCCTCGCCGTCACCCTGCTGGCCTTCGGGACCTTCAGTCCGAACCTGCCCATGGCCGGACTGATCTGGATCCCGTTCATCCTGCTCGCCGCCTGGGGCGCGCACCGCTACATGCACAACCTGTCCCATGCTCGCAACGACCTCAAGGGCTCCCTGTCCACCCTGCGTGAGCCCCACCTGTGGCTGATCGCCGTGATCTACATCGGGACCTTCGGATCGTTCATGGGCTTCGGCTCTGTGTTCCCCACCCTCATCTCGCTCATGTTCCCGGCGTTCACGAGCCTGGACCTCTGGGGCGCCGCCATCTCGATGGCCTTCCTGGGGCCGCTCGTCGGCTCCCTGGCCCGGCCTCTCGGCGGCAGGCTGGCCGACCGTCGCGGCGGGGCCCGCGTCACCCTAGGCTGCTTCATCGCGATGTCAGCCGTGACCGCCGCTGTGGTGCTCACCCTGCCGTGGCAGAACTTCTGGCTCTACCTGGGCCTGTTCCTGGCGTTGTTCACCCTCACCGGCATCGCCAACGGCTCCAGTTACCGGATGATCCCGCTGGTCTTCCGCCTGACCGTCCCCACCGGGGACCCGGTCGGCCATGAACGCAAAGCCTCCGCCGCCCTGGGCCTGATCGGGGCCGTCGGGGGCTTCGGCGGCTTCCTGATCCCGCAGGTGCTCAGGGCCTCGCACAGCGCGAACGGGTCCTTCGACGCGGCCTTCTGGGTCCTCGCCGCCCTGTACCTGGGACTGGCCGTGTTCACCTACCTCGTCTACCGCCGCCCCGGCACGGCACTGGCCCGCGCCAATGTCTGAGCTGGCCACCCCCGCGCCCATCTCCGCGCCGACCCCTGCAGCCACAGCCACCCGCACCCACTGCCCGTACTGCGCGCTCCAGTGCGCGATGACCCTGACGCTCGAGCCCAGCCCCGCCACCAGCCCCTCCACCAATCCCGTCACCGTCACGGGCGCCGAGTTCCCGACCAACCGTGGCCGGCTCTGCCGCAAGGGCGCCACCTCCGCCGCCCTGCTGGGGGACCGCCCGGACCGGCTCACCACCCCGCTGATCCGGGACGGCGCCTCTCTTGGCAGAGCGAACCGGGACAGTGCACCCCTGCGCGAAGCCACCTGGGACGAGGCTCTAGACCTCGTGGCCTCCCGGATCACGGCCCTCCAGCAGAGCCACGGCCGGGACGCCATCGGGGTCTTCGGCTCGGGCTCGTTGACCAACGAGAAGGCCTACACGCTGGGCAAGTTCGCCCGGACCGCGCTGCGCACCTCCCGGATCGACTACAACGGGCGGTTCTGCATGGCCTCCGCCGCCAAGGCCGCCACCGAGGTCCTCGGCTTGGACCGGGGCCTGCCGTTCCCGCTGACGGACCTGGACGCGGCCTGCACCGTGCTGCTCCTGGGATCCAACGTGGCGGACACCATGCCGCCCTTCGTCCAGCACCTGGAGAGAGCCCGAAGTCACGGCGGACTGATCGTGGTGGACCCCCGCCGCTCGGCCACCGCGCAGCTCACCGGGGACGGCGCCGGGCACCACCTCGCCCCGGCTCCCGGCGGGGATCTGCCGCTTTTGCTGTCCGTGGCCCACGTCCTCCTCGCCGAGGGACTCGCGGACGAGGACTACCTGTCCCGCCGGACCACCGGACTGGCGTCGTTCCGCCGGTCCGTCGCCGACTGGTGGCCGGAACGGAGCCAGAGCGTCTCCGGGATCTCGGCCGGGCGCATCCGCTGGCTGGCGAGGCACCTGGCGGCGGCCGCCCGCGCGTCGAAGGCAGGTGGGGACCCGGTCTTCATCCTTACCGGCCGCGGCGTGGAACAGCACCGGGACGGGACGGACACCGCCAAGGCAGCCATCAGTCTGGCCCTGCTCCTCGGCCTGCCCGGAACCCGGCACGGCGGCTACGGCACCCTCACGGGTCAGGGCAACGGCCAGGGCGGACGGGAGATGGGCCAGAAGGCGGACCAGCTGCCCGGCCTGCGCTCCATCACCGACCCGGCCGACCGCGAGGCCACGGCCCGGCACTGGGGCATCCCGGCGGACGCCTTGCCCGGACCCGGCCTGCCGGCCACCCAGCTGCTCCATACCCTCGGGACGGAGCACGGCGTGAAGGCCCTGCTGGTACACGGTGCCAACGTGGCGGTCTCTGCCCCGGACGTCCAGCACGTCGAGGAGGGGCTGCGGGCCCTGGACCTGCTGGTGGTCTGCGACTTCTTCCGGTCCGAGACGGCGGAGTTCGCGGACGTCGTCCTGCCGGTCCTGCAGTGGGCGGAGGAGGACGGCACCCTGACCAACCTCGAGGGCCGCCTGCTGCGCCGCTCCCGGGCCGTGGACGGACCGAGGGGGGCCCGCTCGGAGCTCTGGATCCTCGCGGAGCTCGCCCGCCGCCTGGGCAGCACCGTGCCGCTGGTTTCGGAACCCGCCGAGGTCTTCGAGGAGATCCGCCGGGTCACGGCCGGCGCCCGGGCGGATTACGCCGGCGTGGCCTGGGACCGTCTCGGCGAGGTCGCCGCCTACTGGCCCCTGGACGAACACGCCCCCGGCACCCACCCCGGCCCACCGGAGATCACCGTCAGCGGCGAACCGGTGATCGGCACCCCCCGGGTCTTCACGGAGTCCTTCGGCCACCCGGACGGCCGGGCCCATCTGGGGCCGATCCATGTCCGAGATCCGCAGCCTCCCTCGGCCCAGGGGCTCACCCTGACCACCGGGCGGCTGATGGAGCACTACCAGTCTGGGGCCCAGACGCGCCGGGTGCCGGACCTGCTCGGCATGCACCCCGAGGCCACCGTCAGCGTCCACCCCGCCACGGCCGTCGGGCTCCGGCTCGTCGAGGGCGCCCACGCCGAGCTGCGCAGTACGTCGGGGAGCATGCAGGCCCGCGTGGTGTTCGATTCCGGCCTGCGCACCGACACGGTGTTCGTCCCCTTCCACTTCGCCGGCCGGGGCGCCGCGAACCGGCTGACGGCCGGTCTCTTGGATCCCCTGAGCCAGATGCCGGAGTTCAAGAACACCCCCGTGACCCTGCACCCTGCGCCATCCGTGGACGGGGCACGGTCATGAGCGGGCCCCTGCGGATCGTCGTGGTGGGTGGCGGGCCGGTGGCGGCCCGGCTCATCCAGGAGTTGCGCCCAGCCCTGGAGGCGGGTGCGGCCCACGTGACCGTCCTGGGGGAGGAGCCCGTCCCGGCGTACCAGCGGATCCGCCTGGGGGACGTGGCCAGCGGCCGGGTCGATGGTGCCGCGCTGGCCCTGCTCGACGTGCAGGACGAGGAGCTGGCCGGCGTCGTGGTCCGTTGTGGGGTCAGGGTGGTGGCCCTCGACCGTGACCGGAAGACGGTGCTTCTCGACAGAACCTCGGGAACCCCTGGCCCCTCAGTTCCCTATGACCGGCTGGTGCTGGCGACCGGCGCCCACGCCGTCATCCCGGACTTCCCGGTCTCCGGCACCGTGGGACGGGGCATCTCCGTCCCGGCCCACGGCGACGGAGACCATCCGGTCGGCGTCATGGCGCTGCGGGACCTGGGCGAGGCCCGGCGCCTGCACCAGGCGGTCCGGGACGCCGAGCCGGTGGTGGTGCTCGGTGGCGGCGTCCTCGGTGTGGAGGCGGCCCTGGCGCTCGCCGAAGTCGGTGCCGCGGTCACCCTGCTGCACCGCGGCCACGTCCCCCTGGGAGGTCAACTCGATCCCGACTCCGGCCGGCTGCTGCTGCGCCAGCTCCTCGCCGCCGGCATCCAGGTCCGGCCGGACTGCGGGGTGCAGGAACTCGTGGTCGCCGCCCGCGCACAGGACCGGGCCACAGTGCACGACGGCGTCCCCCACCTCACCGCGATCCGCACCACCCAGGGGCGCCGGATCCCGGCCGCATTGCTGGTGGCGTGCACGGGGGTTCGCCCCCGTGACGAGCTCGCCGCGGCCGCCGGACTGGACACACTGCCCCGCGGCGGGATCGTGGTGGACCGGAACGGACGCTGCCCGGATGATCCCTCCGTCTTCGCGGTGGGCGATTGCGCCGCGGTCCTGGGGTCCCGGCCGAGTGGACTCATCGGGCCTGGGTGGGACCAGGCCCGTGCCGCCGCCGGCGCCTTCCTGGCCGAGGCTGGCGTCCCGGCCGCGGTGGAACGCGATGCCGCTGGCCGTCCCGTCCTCACGCCCACTCCAACCCCCACTCCCGCCCCCACCGGCCGCCTGGACCCCATCGTGGTGAAGTCCCACACGCTGTCCGTGGCCTGCGCGGGTGATCTCACGGCAGACCCGTGGGACCCGCAGGGCCCGAGCGTGTCCACCTGGGCGGACCCGGAGGCGGGACAGTACCTGCGTATCGTCACGCAGGGGACCCGGTTGCTGGGGTTCGTGTCCATCGGCCTGCCCCGCTCGGCGGCGGAACTCTCGAGGCACGCCCTCACCGGAACCCTGCCCGTGGCGGACCGCTCCGCGTTGCTGGCAATGGAGCACGCCGCCGCGGACCGCGAGCTGGGACCGGAGGACGTACTGTGCCGGTGTTCGGGGGCCACGGCCGGACAGGTCCACGAGGCGGCCGTGGAGTGCGCCACCGTGGACGAGGTCGGCGGCCGCTGCGGTGCGGGAACCGGCTGCGGGACGTGCCGGGGCCGGATCGAGGAGCTGCTGGCGGGACCGCCGGTCAGACAGCCAGCCGGTAGCCTCGCTTGACCACGGTGGCCACCAGCCCCGGAACCGGCAACTGCTGGCGCAGCCGCCAGACCAGCATCTCCAGGGCATGCTCGGATTCGCACTGGCGCAGGGCCTCCAGCAGGTGCCCGCGAGAGAGGACCGCTCCCTGGGCGTCCACCAGTTCACGGAGCAGGGCCATCGGCCCCGGGGCAAGCTGAACGGGATCGGCCGCGTGATCCACCAGGTGCACCTGCGCACCGCGGATCTCCACGGGCCCCCACTGGGTCCGGATGCGCAGGACCTGTTGCTGCTCCAAGTGATCGCACACCAACCGGATCATCGCCCCGAGGCGCCACCGTGAGGGAATCAGCGGTTGGAGTCCGGCCTCGTGCAGCGGCCCGGCGGTGACCTTCCCGACGACGGCCGTCGCCACATCCGTCCGCAACGCCTCGAGGAGGGGGTCCAGCCGGCCGTACTGCTGCGCGACGGCGAGGAAGGCCTCCACTGCCGGGGCCGCGGTGAAGGTGAGCACATCGAGCTGGCGGTCGATGGCGGCCTCGATCATCCGCAGGAGCGCCGAGTCCTCCGCGGGCCGGGCCCACGTGTAGGGCATCACCGTCAGCACGCGGGCACCGGCCCTCTCCAGCCGGGCGACCTGGTGATGGTCCAGCATCCCGTGCAGCTGGAACGCCACGGTGCGACCGGACAGGTTCCGGGCCAGGAGCAGGTCCACCACGGATGCCGTTCGCTCGTCCTCGGGTGAGCCGACGTCGTCGAGCCCGGCGGCTCGGACGGCACCGCGGGCCTTGGCACCCCGGACGAGGATGGCGGCGGCTGCGAGGGTGCGGTGCAGGTCCGTGCCGAGGCCGTAGGCGTCCGCGGCCTCCATCCACCGGCGCATCCCGTACGCCGTGGTGATGACGGCGTAGTCCGGCAGGGCCCCGATGACACGGCGGGTGTCCCGGTGCAGGGTCACGGACTCGGTCAGCGGGGCGATCCGCAGGGCCGGGGCGTGCATCACCTCGGCCCCACGGCGCTCGAAGGCGCTGATGAGCTCCTCGCTGCGACGGTCCGAGGTGACGCCGATCCGGAAGCCGGCGAGCGTCGGGGGCAGGACCGGCGCCACGGAGGTCACGGTGGCCGGCTCGCTCATGCGTTGTCCACAAGGTCGGTCAGCCCAGTGAACCCCGCCAAACCTGTCAGCCCGGACCAAGGCAGTTCCGCCCCGGCGGCCAGCCGCACCACCTCGCCGATGACCAGCACGGCCGGTGAGGCGATGCCCTCCACCGCCGAGGCCAGCAGGATCTGGTCTATCGGAGCCAGACAGACCCGCTGCTGAGGGGTGCAGCCACGTTCCACAAGACCTGCCGGGGTCCGGGCATCCAACCCGTGCCGCATCAGGCCGGCGGCGGTGTGGCCCAGGGTGCCGATGCCCATGAGCACCACCACCGTCCCGCCTTGCCTGCCCAGCTGGGCCAGCCCGGCCAATTCCTCCTCGCTGAGGGGATCGTGGCCGGAGACGACCGTGAAGGACTTGCTGATCCCGCGGGCCGTGACGGGGATCCCCGCCGCGGCCGGCACGGACACGGCGGACGTGATGCCGGGGACCACGGTCACGGGCACCCCGGCCTGCTCACAGGCGGCGGCCTCCTCGCTGCCGCGGCCGAACACGAAGGGGTCCCCGCCCTTGAGGCGGACCACGCGCAGCCCGGCCAGCGCCGAGGCCACGAGCAGCCGGTTGATCTCCGGCTGCGGCACCTTGTGGTGCCCGGGCCGCTTGCCGACGTCCTCCAGCCGGGCCCGGGGGGCCCAGACGGCCAGGTCCTCGGTCGGGGCCAGCCGGTCGAAGTACACGACGTCGGCCTGCCGCAGCAGGCGCAACGCCCGCACCGTCAGCAGGTCGGCCGCACCCGGGCCACCGCCGACGAGGGCCACGCTGCCGGGGGCGAACTCCGTCTCCGTCGCCGTACCCGTTGCCGGGCTCATCGCTGGCCTCCCCGCACCGGGATCCGGGGGCCGGCCACCACGACGGGGCCGGCCTCTGGTTCGCCCGGTGCGTCCGGCGCGTTGACGAAGCCGCGGAACCGGCGCAGCCGTTCGGGGTCCTCGAGGGTCGCCGCCCACTCGTCCCGGTAGGTCTCCAGGTGCTCGGCCACGACCTGCTCCAGGTCAGCGGCGATCCCAAGGGTGTCCTTGACCACCACATCGTGGACGTGGTCGAGACCCCCGGGCAGTTCCTCCATCCACCGGGCGGTGCGCTGGAGCCGTTCGGCGGTGCGGATGTAGTAGACCACGTACCGGTCGATATACCGCAGCAGCGTCTCATCGTCGAGGTCCTTGGCCAGCAGCTGGGCGTGGGCCGGGGTGGCGCCGCCATTGCCGCCCACGTACATGTTCCAGCCCTCACTCGTGGCGATGACGCCGACGTCCTTGCCGCGCGCCTCGGCACACTCGCGGGCGCAGCCGGAGACCCCGAACTTCATCTTGTGGGGGGAGCGCAGGCCCCGGTACCGCTCCTCGAGCGTGATGGCCATGGCTACCGAGTCCTGCACGCCGAAGCGGCACCACGTGGAGCCCACGCAGGACTTCACGTTGCGCAATGCCTTGCCGTAGGCCTGGCCGGACTCGAACCCGGCCGCCACCAGGCGCTCCCAGATGCCCGGCAGCTGATCCAGGCGGGCCCCGAACAGGTCGATCCGCTGGGCGCCGGTGATCTTGGTGTAGAGCCCGTAGTCCCCGGCGACCTCGGCGATCACGGCGAGCTTGGCGGGCGTGATCTCGCCGGCCGGGATGCGGGGAACCACCGAGTAGGTACCGTCCTTCTGCATGTTCGCCAGGGCGCGGTCATTGGTGTCCTGCAGGCCGCCGCGGTCCCCGCCGAGGATGTACTCCCCATGGAGCGTGGCCAGTACCGAGGCCGCCACTGGCTTGCAGAGGTCACAGCCGAGGTTCACGGACGGGTCCGCCGGGGTGCCGAAACGGGCGACGATCTCGCTGAACGTGGTCAGCCGCGTGGTGCGGACGGCCTCGAACATCTCGGACCGGGACAGGGCGAAGTGCTCACACAGCGCCGTGGAGACCTCCATGCCCAGCTCGGCCATCTGCTGCTCCATGACCTTCTGGGCCGCAGGAAGACAGGAACCACACTGGGTCCCGACGCCGGTACACGCCTTGAGTGCCCCGAGGTCCGGACACCCGCCGCACACGGCGGCGCGCAGATCGCCGGCACTGACGTCCCGGCAGGAGCAGATCTGGGCGTCGTCCGGCATCTGCAGGTCCACGGGCGCCCCGTTACCGGCGGCGGACAGGAAGGCCCCGGCCTCCCCGGGAAGCTCCCGCCCCAGCAGCGGCCGCAAGGACGCGTAGGGGGCCGCATCGCCCACGAAGATCCCCCCGAGCAGCGTGCGGGCATCCTCGGAGACCACGAGCTTCTGGTAGAGGCCACCGGTGGGGTCCGCGTAGACGACCTCGAGGGCGCCGGGGGCTGAAGCGAAGCCGTCGCCGAAGCTGGCCACGTCCAGCCCGGAGAGCTTGAGCTTGGCCGCCGTGTCGAAGCCGGGAAACGTGCCGGTCCCGCCGCACAGCCGATCGGCGACCACCTCAGCCATCGTGTTGGCCGGTGCCACCAGGCCCATGCACTCGCCTTCGAAACTGGCGGCCTCGCCGATGGCCCATACGTGCGGCGCCGAGGTGGCGCACCGCTCGTCGATGGCGAACCCGCCCCGTGGACCGAGCTCGAGGATCCCTGCCCCGAGCTCGTCCCGCGCCGTGATCCCCGTGGCCGCCACCACCAGGTCCACCTCCAGGTCCTCGCCGGAGGGGAAGCGCAGGAGCTCTCCCCGGGTCGTCCTCTCGAGGGCGCTTGGGCGTTCGCCGAGCCTCAGGACGTATCCCTGACCGCGCAGCAGCCGGTTCAGCGTCCGTCCGCCGAACTCGTCCAGCTGGGCGTTCATGACCCAGGTCCGGGAGTGGACCACGGTGACGTCCGCGCCGAGCACCCGCAACCCGCCGGCGGCCTCCAGGCCCAACAGGCCGCCGCCGATCACCGCCGCGCGTGGCGTGCGCCCGAGCCGCTCGGCCAGGTCCGCCACGTGCTCCCGCAACCGGTCCACGTCCTCGATGGTCCGGTAGACGGTCATGTCCTCGGCTCCGCGGATCGCCGGCCGGGCGGCGTCACTGCCGGTGGCCAGGACGAGCTCGTCCCAGGAGAGGACGGATTCGTCTCCGGCGGCCTTCCCGGTGCTGCCGACCGTGAGGGCCGTGAGGGTCCGCGCCTCGGGGTCGATCCCGGTGACCCGGCAGCCGATATGCAGCTCGAGGCGGGCGTCCCCGGTGGGCAGGGGCTCCAGGGCCAGTGCGTCCTGGGGATCCGTGAACCGCCGGGACAGCGCCACCCGGTCATAGGGTGCCCAGGGCTCCTCGGCGAAGACCTCGATCCGGAGGTCATCCCCGCTGCGGGCCAACAGGGCCTCGACCAGCCGATGGGCAGCCGGGCCGCCGCCGATCACGGCGATCGTCCTGGCGGTCGGCCGCTCAGTGGATCGCCCGGTGGTTCGCCCAGAGGGTTGCTGGTCGGGTTGCACGGTCATGAGTCCATCCCCTTGCGTCGTAGGCCATTCACGCTAGGAGCCAGCGGTTTCCCGGCCGTGTCCCTCGTGTAACGGCTGCATGACGTGGGTCTCACACCGGTGGCCGGGGGCGGGGAGAGCACAACGTTGCACGCGCGAAACATCCCGCGAGACTCATGGAAACAACCGATTCCTACGGTGGGTCCATGACACTCACCGCTGTGTACCCCGAAATTCACGCCTCCACTGACTCCGCTACGAACTGGCAGCCGGTCTGCCTGCTCGAGGCGCTCGAGCCCCTGTGGGCGGAGGCGGCCCTCGTGGACCACGAGCAGGTCGCCGTGGTGCGGTTGCCCTCGGACGAGGTTGTCGCCGTCTCACATTGGGATCCGTACGCGAAGGCACACGTGATGGCCCGCGGGATCGTCGGCTCGCGGGGCGGCCGTCCCACCCTGACCTCGCCCCTGCACAAGCAGGTCTACGACCTGGCCACGGGGGAGTGCCTCACCGATCCGGCGCTGAGACTGGCCACTTTTCCCGTGCGGGTGCGGGACGGGATCGTCGCCGTCGGATGCCATGAGCAGGCCGCATGACGGAGCAGAGTCATGACCAACCCCTCACCCTCGTCGCCGTCTCGCACGGGACCGCGGACCCGGTGGGACAGGCGCGGATCGCCGCCCTCGCCCGGGCCGTCCGGCAGCAGGCCGAAGCCGAGGTCGAGGTCCTGCTGACGCACGTGGACGTCCAGACGCCGCAGGTGGGGGAGGTCCTGGTGGGCCTGCCGGCGGACCGGAGCGCCGTCGTCGTGCCCCTGCTGTTGTCCGGCGGCTACCACGTCAAGGTGGACCTCCGGGAGGCCGCCCAGGGGATTCCCGTGGCCCCCGCGCTGGGTCCGGACGAGCTCCTCGTCGACCTGCTCGCGCGCCGGGCCGTGGACGCCGGCTTCGTGCGCGGGTACCACCAGGTGGTCCTCGGCGCGGCCGGATCCACCGACGCCGGCGCCGTCGCCGACTGCCGCGACGTCGCGTACCGCCTGGCCGAACGGCTCGGCACGCCCGTGGCCGAGGCCTACCTCTCGGCCGCGCAGCCCCGGGTCGCGGCCGCCGTCGGGAACCTGTGTGTTCGGGAACCTCGACGGCCGGTTCTGGTGCTGAGCTACCTCATGGCGCCCGGATACTTCCAGTCGCTGCTGGTCTCCGAGGCCGCCGCTGCAGGGGCCGAGGCCACCACGATTCCGCTGCTGGGGCAGGCCGGCCCGGTGCCCGAAGAGCTCGTGGATCTCGTGTTGAGGCGATTCAGGGATACGGTGGACCGGTGTTCAATCCCTGGGACAACGGCTCGAAGGCCTATCGCATCACCCTGCTGACCGGCACGGGACTCATCCTGCTCGGCATCGTGCTGGCGCTGATCGGCGGCGGGGTGCAGGTCCAGCCCATCCAGTGGGCCGCGATCGGCCTCATCGGCTTCGGACTCGTCACCCACCTCGTGGCGCAGGTGCTGCGCGCGCGGGACGCCCAGCGCCGCCACCGGCAGGCGCGGCAGGCCGGACGCTAGTCCCGTCACCGTCCGCTGGCCCAGCGTTCACCCGGTGGACTCCTGGCGGCCACGGAAGGAGGGGGCGCGGGGGATTGGATGGTGAGGTCCCCTCCCGTCCCCCGAAAGGGTATCCCCGACATGAGCACTCACCGCCGCCTGTCCGGTGCCGTGGCACTCGGCCTCTCCGCCGTGCTGACCGGCGCTTTTGCCGCCCCGACCTTCGCCGCGTCTGCAGACGCGGCCCCAGCAGAAGCCGCTGCGCCCGCCGGCGAGACCGCTGAGGGCCAGTCCTTCCACCGCTTGGCCACCCTGCCGGCCTTCGAGAACCAGCTGGCCGCGGACCCCGAGGCGGACCCGTCCGCCCCCACGGTCGCCGAGATCTCCACCGTCACCGCGGACGGCAACACCGTGATCCACACCGATGCCGAGGCCGGGGGCATCGGCTTCGTGGACATCACCGACCCGGAGAACCCGCAGGCGGCCGGGTTCAAGGCCACCGACGGATCCCCGACCTCCGTGTACGCCACCGAGGCCTTCATCATCGTGGTCACGGACACCTCCGAGGACTTCACCCACCCGAGTGGCAAGGTCGAGTACTGGGACCCGGAGACCCTCGAACTGATCCACGGCGTTCAGCTGAAGGGCCAGCCCGACTCGATCGACGTCTCGCCCGATGGCACCACCGCGATGATCGCCGTGGAGAACCAGCGCGACGAGGACCGGGAGGACGTGGACGGCGGGCTGCCGCAGCTGCCCGCCGGCGAGTTGGCCGTGATAGACCTGTCCGCCCAGGACATCACCGCACTGACCGCCGAGACGATCCAGTACACGGACCTGACCGGGTTGGCCGGCCTGGACACCCCCGAGGACCCGGAGCCGGAGTACATCAAGTTCTCCCCGGACGGCACCAAGGCCGCCCTGACCCTGCAGGAGAACAACGGCGTCGTCATCCTGGATGCGTCCACGGGCGAGGTCATCGACCACTTCAGCGCCGGCGCCGTCTCCGTGGAGGGCATCGACACCGCCGAGGACGGCAACCTGTCCCTGGACGGTTCGATCACGGACGCCGTGCGAGAGCCGGACGCCATCGGCTGGATCGGCGACGACCACGTGGCCACCGCCAACGAGGGCGACTGGAAGGGCGGCAGCCGCGGCTGGACCGTCTTCAACGCCGATCCGGAGTCCGCGGAGTTCGGCGATGTGGTCTGGGATGCCGGCAACTCCTTCGAGAACCTCGCCCACCGCTACGGCCAGTTCCCCGAGCACCGCTCCGAGAATAAGGGCTCCGAGCCCGAGGGCCTGACCGTGGAGACCTACGGGGACACCACCTACGCCTTCGTCGGCTCCGAGCGCGGCAACTTCGTGGCCGTGTACAACGTCAACGACCCGGCCAACCCCGTCTTCACCCAGCTGATGCCCTCCACCAACGGCCCCGAGGGCCTGCTGGCCATCCCAAAGCGCAACCTCATGGTGGTCTCCTCCGAGGAGGACGACGCCGAGGTGGGCGTCCGCGCCACCGTCCAGGTCTTCGAACTCGGGGACGGTCCCGCGGCGGTCCCGACCCTGAAGTCCGCCGATGCGGCCGGGCCGGCCGGAACGGAGGGTCAACCCATCACCTGGTCCGCCCTGGGCGCCCTGTCCGCCGTGCCGGGCGAGGAGGACCAGCTCTATGCGGCACCGGATGACTTCCTGTCCCCGTCCCGGATCTACACGGTGGACACCACCACCGCTGACGACGGCGGCCCGGCCACCATCACCTCCGAGCTCACCCTGGAGCACGGGTACGACATCGAAGGCCTGTGGGCCGATGCGGACGGCACGTTCTGGCTGGCCGTCGAGGGCACCGCGATCGCCGACGGTGAGGTCGGCTCCGAGGGCAACCGGCTGGTCCACGTGGACGCCGAGGGCCAGGAACTCACCTCGGTCGACCTGCCCGCCGAGATTGCCGCAGGATTGAGGGGCCAAGGCCTCGAGGGCGTCACCGGCCTCGGTTCCGGTGAGGACGCCGTGCTCTACACCGCCGTCCAGCGCGAGGCCGCCGGCGAGGACTTCGCCCGCATCGGCCGCTTCACGGTGGCCACCGGTGAGTGGGAGTGGTTCGGCTACGAGCTCGAGTCCACCGACGTCGAGGGTGACTGGATTGGCCTCAGTGAGATCACCGCGGTGGACGAGGACACCCTGGCCGTCATCGAGCGGGACAAGCTCAACGGCCCGGACGCGGCCCTGAAGAAGGTGTTCACCGTGGACGTGCCGGAGGGCGGCGCTGCGGCCGAGGAGATTCCCGTGCTCGAGAAGACCGAGGCCGTCGACGTGCTGCCCCAACTGCAGGACCTCAACGGCTGGACCCAGGAGAAGCTGGAGGGGCTGGCGATCGCTGGCAACGGGAACGTCTACGCCGTCACGGACAACGACGGGGTGGAGGACGCCACCGGCGAGACCGTCTTCCTGAACCTCGGCCCGGCCGCGGACGTCTTCGGCGACTCCGGGGAGCCGGTGGCGGACTTCTCGGACAATCAGCCCGGTTCGGTGTACTACGCACCGGTGCGGTGGATGCAGGCCGCCGGGGTGACCACCGGCTACACCGATGGCACCTACCGCAAGGCGGCCGAGATCACCCGTGGGGAGTCCGTGGCCTTCCTGCAGCGCTACCTGGCCCCGGACTACACCACCGACCCGGCGGAAGCAGTGTTCCCGGACGTGCCCGCCGGCGCCCCGCACTTCACCCCGATCGCCTGGGCCGCTGACGACTCCGACGGCGCCCCGGTCTCCAAGGGCTACACGGACGGCAACTTCCGCCCCGGCCAGGACGTGACGCGGGCGGAGTTCGTGACCTTCCTCTACCGGGCAGTGGATCCTGAGGGCTTCACCGCTCCCGAGGCCTCGGTGTTCCCGGACGTGCCGGCGACCGGCTCGTACTACGAGGCGATCTCCTGGGCCGCCGCCGAGGGACTGGTCAACGGCTACCGGGACGGTGACTACCGCCCGTACGAGCCGATCAGCCGCGGCGAGGTCGCCAAGGTCATGTACCAGCACGACCTCGTGCAGGAGGACTGAAGGGCCTGGGTGAGGGGCGCCGGACGGTAGGCTGTCAGTCGATGTCACCGGACCTGAGGAGTACCGCAGTGGGCGTGAACCCGGACCTGCAGGGGCGGACCTATCCACCCACCGAGCCCTACGTCGTCGGGCGGGAGAAGATCCGCGAGTTCGCCGCGGCCGTCCAGGCCACGCACCCCGCGCACACGGACCTCGCCGCCGCCCGGGACCTCGGCTACGCCGACCTGGTGGCCCCGCCCACCTTCCTGGTGACGCTCGCGCAGAGGGCCGAGGCAGCCGTCGTGGCCGATCCGGACGCCGGCATCGACTTCTCGAGGGTGGTCCACGCGGACGAGCGCTTCACCCACCGGCGCCCGGCCGTGGCCGGCGACGAGCTTCTCGGGGCCACCACGGTCGAATCGGTCAAGTCGCTGGGCGGCCACACCATGGTCACGACCGCCACCGAGATCACCACCACCGGCGGCGAAGCCGTCTCCACCGTGCGGTCCACCCTGCTGGTCCGCGGAGAGGACGCCTGATGACCGAGCTCAGCAAGGGCGATTCGATCGGCTCCACCACCGTCACCCTCACCCGTGCCGACCTGGTCCGCTATGCGGGGGCCTCGGGCGACTTCAATCCGATCCACTGGTCTGAGTCCACCGCCCGCTCGGTGGACCTGCCGGGCGTGATCGCCCACGGCATGCTGACCATGGGCGCCGCCGTCCAGCTCGTCACCGACTGGTGCGGGGACCCCGGCGCCATCCTCGACTATCAGACCCGCTTCTCCGCCATGGTCCCCGTGGACGAGGCCGGGGGCGCCACCCTGACCGTCTCCGGCAAGGTCGGCAAGATCGATGACGACGCCGGCACGGTCCGGATCGACCTCAGCGTCACCGATGCCGGGCACGGGGACGCCAAGGTCCTGACCAAGGCGCAGGCCGTCGTCCGGGTCTCGGAGGGGACCGCCGCGTGAGTGGGCGGGTGGCCACCTCGGGGCCTGCGGAGATCGAGGCGGGCGTCCGCCTGGCCGAGTACACCACGAGCCGGGTCGGAGGCCCCGCCGCCGGGTGGGTCGCGGCCGGGTCGGCTGAGGAGGCCACCGAGGCCATCCGGGCCGTCGACGCTGCCGGCACGCCCCTGTTGATCCTGGGCGGCGGCTCGAACACCCTGATGGCCGACGCCGGCTTCCCCGGCACCGTGGTCCAGCTCGCCTTCCACGGGGTCCAGGTTGTGGAAGAGACAGGAGATTCAGTCGTTGTTCGGATGGCCGCCGGTCAGGACTGGGATGAAGCCGTCGCCTGGACGGTGGCCCAGGGCCTGACGGGGCTCGAGGCGCTCTCCGGCATCCCGGGCTCCGCCGGTGCCACCCCGGTGCAGAACGTCGGCGCCTATGGCTCGGATGTCTCCCGCACCCTGGTGTCCGTCCAGGCCTGGGACCGCCAGGCGGACGAGCTGGTCGAGTTGAGCCACGAGGACCTGCGGTTCGGATACCGGGACTCCGTCATCAAGCGGAGCATGCTGGACTCCACTCCCCGCTGGGTGGTGCTCTCCGTGGACTTCCGGCTGCACCGCTCGGGCAGCATCGCCCCGGTCCGCTTCGCCCAGCTGGCCCAGGCCCTCGGCGTGGACGAGGGGGAGTCCGCCCCACTGGAGACGGTCCGCCACCAGGTGCTGCGGTTACGGGCCGGCAAGGGCATGGTCCTGGACGCTCAGGACCAGGACACCTGGTCCACGGGTTCCTTCTTCACCAATCCCATCGTCCCCGCGTCCGTCCGGGCGCACCTGCCCGCCGACGCCCCGGCCTACGGCGCCGGGCAGGACGAGGACGGAGAGAAGCTGGTCAAGCTCTCCGCCGCATGGCTCATCGACCGCGCCGGTTTCGGCAAGGGCTTCGGGCTGGGACCGGACGAGCAGGGCATCGCCGGCGCCCGCGCGTCGTTGTCCACGAAGCACACGCTCGCCGTGACCAATCGGGGCACTGCGAGCACGGCGGACCTGTTGGCCATCGCGCGCACGGTGCGGGACGGCGTCGAGGCCCAATGGGGCGTACGCCTGCACCCCGAGCCGGTGCTCGTGGGGTGTGAGCTCTAACTCGCTCTCGGCGGATTTGCCATTCGGCAAGAATGATTGCCAATCGGGGCATGGGTTCGATCATGGTGTCATGAACCAGAACCAGACCTTTGATATCCCTGATACCCGTCGCAGTCCTCAAACCCTGGACGTCCTCATCGCCGGCGGCGGTGCGGCCGGCCTCGCCGCCGCCGTGACCCTGGCCCGGTCCCGGCGCTCCGTCACCGTGGTGGACGGCGGCCACCCGCGCAACGCCCCCGCTGACGGCGTGCATGCCCTGCTGGGCCGCGAGGGCGTCAGCCCTGCCGAGCTGCTCGCCGCAGGGCGCCAGGAGGTCACCGGATACGGGGGACAGGTCCTGGACGGGGAGATTGCCGCGGTGCGCCGGCTGGAGGACGGACGTTTCGAGGCGACTCTGGCGGGGTCGGCGGGACCAGCGGGTTCAGCGGGGATGGTCCTCACGGCCAACAACCTGCTCATCGCCACGGGTCTCGTGGACGAGCTGCCGGAGGTCCCGGGCCTGGCCGAGCACTGGGGCCGGGACGTGATCCACTGCCCCTACTGCCACGGATGGGAGGTCCGGGACCATTCGATTCTGGTGCTGGGGACCAGCCCCAACTCGGTGCATCAGGCCATGCTGTTCAGCCAGCTCAGTGACGACGTGACGTTCCTGGCCCACTCCGGCCCCGTGGACGCGGAGGGCGCCCGGACGCTGCAGACCCTGGGTATCGAGGTCGTGGAGGGGCATGCTGCCGGCGTCGAGGTCCGGGAGGGACGGGTGGCCGGGATCCGGCTGGCGGACGGCACCGTGGTCCCGGCCGAGGTGATCGTGGTGGCGCCACGGATGCTGGCCCGGAGCGAGGTCTTCGAGGACCTGGGGCTCCGGATGGATCAGAACCCGATGGGCCGCTTCATCTCGGTGGACGCCACTGGCTGGACGGGTGTTCCCGGCGTCTGGGCCGCCGGCAACGTAGCGGACCTCTCGGCCCAGGTCGGCGCTGCGGCGGCCGCCGGGACCATGGCCGCGGCCCGGCTCAACGCGGAACTGGTGATGGAGCGGCTGTAGGACGTGTGTGGCAACCTTCGGCCGCGCTTCACGTGGCCGTCACCGGCTGGTCACGGTGCTGACCGGTGGCGTGCCTATCGTCACCGACCATGGGCGGATTGTTTGTGGCCATCGGCGACTCCTTCACCGAAGGGGTCGGGGACTGGGAGCCCCGGCACCCCAACGGGGTGCGCGGCTGGGCGGACCGGGTGGCCAAGCAGTTGTCCAAGGCGGATCCGAGCAGCCGCTACGCGAACCTGGCGATCCGTAGCCGGCGCCTCGCCGGTGTCGTCGAGGAGCAGATCGAGCCGGCCCTGGACATGCATCCAGACCTCATCAGCTTCTATGCGGGCGGAAACGACCTCCTCGAGGTGCGCCAGGACCTCGGCCTGGTCCTGGCGAACTACACGCGGGCGGTCGAGCGCCTCGTGTCCTCCGGGGCGCAGGTGCTCCTCTTCACGGGGTTCGACGTCCCGTTGCATCCCCTGCTGGAACCGTTCAAGCGCCGGAACTGGGCCTTCAACGACAACGTGCGCCGGCTCGCCCGCCAGTACCCGGACTCCGTCACGCTCGTGGACTACTGGGCGTGGGACGCCTATGGTGATCGCCGCATGTGGGACATCGACAAGCTCCACATGAACCGCGCCGGGCACCGCTACATGGCCATCCAGATCCTCAACATCCTGGGAGTGCGGCACCAGCTGGAGTTCGAGCCCTTCGGGCCCAGCGAGCGGGTGGGGCTGCTCCACTCCGTCAACCGGGACGTGGAGTGGCTGCGCCAGTGGGTGCTGCCCATGTTCGGCCGCCGGATCCGGGGGATCACTCTCGGCGACGAGCTGCAGCCCAAATGGCCCGAGCCCTTCCTGCCGGCGGACGGCATGAAGAAGACGTACCGCAAGCGACGTAAACCCTAGAGGTTCCCGGTGGCGATCGCCAGCATGCGGCGCACCGGCTCGGCGGCGCCCCACAGCAGCTGGTCGCCCACGGTGAACGCGGAGAGGTACTCGGGGCCCATCTCCATCTTGCGCAGGCGGCCCACCGGGATGGTCATGGCGCCGGAGGCGGCGATCGGAGTCAGGTCCGCCATGGAGGCCTCCTTGGTGTTCGGCACCACGGAGACCCACTCGTTGTCTGCGGCGATGATCTGCTCGATCTCGTCCAGCGGGACGTCCCGCGTCAGCTTCAGGGTCAGGGCCTGGGAGTGCGAGCGCAGGGTGCCGATGCGCACGCAGAGGGAGTCGAAGGGCACCCGCTGGGCTGCCGAGTGACCCAGGATCTTGTTCGTCTCGTCCCCGGCCTTCTTCTCCTCCTTGGACATGCCGTTGCCGAGGTCCGCGTCGATCCAGGGGATGAGGGACCCGGCCAGCGGCGTGCCGAACTGGGAGGCGTCCAGGGAGCCGTCACGCTGGGCGGCGGTGACCTTGCGGTCGATCTCGAGGATGGCGGAGGCGGGATCGGCCAGCTCGTTCGCCACCACGCCGTGGAGGTCGCCGAACTGGGTGAGCAGCTCACGCATGTGGCGGGCACCGCCGCCGGAGGCCGCCTGGTAGGTCATGGCGGTGCCCCACTCCACGAGGCCGGCCTTGAACAGTCCGCCCAGGCCCATGAGCATGCAGGAGACGGTGCAGTTGCCGCCCACGAAGTCCTTGACGCCCGCGGCCAGGCCGGCGTCGATGACGTTCCGGTTCACCGGGTCGAGCACGATGATGGAGGAGTCCTCCATGCGCAGCGTCGAGGCGGCGTCGATCCAGATCCCGTCCCAGCCGGCGGCGCGCAGCTTCGGGTAGACCTCGGAGGTGTAGCCGCCGCCCTGGGTGGTGAGGATGACGGGCAGCTTGGCCAGCGTCTCGATGTCATAGGCGTCCTGCAGGGTGCCGGAGTCGCGGGGCGCCGCCTGACCGGCGGCAGAGGTGGAGAAGAACACCGGGTTCAGGCGGTCGAAGTCGCCCTCCTCGGCCATCCGCTGCAGGAGGACGGAGCCGACCATGCCGCGCCAGCCGATGAGGCCGACCGTGGGGTTGGCGGCGGAGTCGGAAGCGGTCTGGAGTGCTGAATCTGGGGAAAGCATGCCCCCCAGTCTACTGGCCGGAGCTGTCCTCGGTCAGTGACTTGCGTTTCAGGGTGGCCCACAGCCCGCCGAAGATGAACACCTGGGTGAGCACCACCAGGAAGACGACCCCCATCACCACATTGTCCGTGAAGATCATGACCAGGCCCATCACGGCGGTCACCAGGCCCAGGATCGGGCAGGCGACGAAGGCGATGAACGTCAGGGTGGTCTTGTTCAGCAGCTGGTTCATGAGTGGTCCTCGTGGTCGTCCTGGGCGCGTTCCCACCGTTCGAAGCGGTACCCGGTGCCGGAGTCGGTGCGGTGTTCCTCGAGAGAGGTCCGCGTCCATTGGCCGTCCAGTGCGGGGGCGTACGTGTCACCGGCGGCGTCGGTCTCGATCACGGTGATCTCGGCCAGGGTCGCCACATCGAGCGCCTGCTCGTACAGCGTGGCCCCGCCGATCACCCAGATCAGGTCCAGTCCGTCTGCCTCGCTCGCGGCCTCGAGGGCCTCCTGGAACCCGGGGACGACGACGGCGCCCGCCGCCCGCATGGCGTCCGCCGACTGCTGGCGACGGGAGACGACGATGTTCGTCCGTCCCGGCAGGGGCCGGAACCTCTCCGGGAACGAGTCCCAGGTGCGCCGGCCCATGATGACCGGGTGGCCGTGGGTGCGGTCCCTGAAGTGGGCGAGGTCCTCGGGCAGGTGCCACGGCATGGAGCCGTCGGCGCCGATGACACGATCCGGGGTCTGGGCCCAGATCATGCCGATGCGGGTGGGGGTACTGTCAGACGGCAATGGGGGCCTTGATCGTCGGGTGGTGCTGGTAGTCGACCAGCTCGAAGTCCTCGAGGGCGTAGCTGAAGATGTCCTCCGGGGTCCGGCGGAGCCTCAGCTGCGGGTAGGGGAACGGCTCCCGGGAGAGCTGCTCGGTGACCTGGTCCACGTGGTTGTCATAGATGTGGCAGTCGCCGCCGGTCCAGACGAAATCGCCCGGTTCCAGCCCGGTCTGCTGCGCCATCATGACGGTCAGCAGGGCGTAGGAGGCGATGTTGAACGGCACCCCGAGGAACAGGTCCGCCGAGCGCTGGTACAGCTGGCAGGAGAGCTTGCCGGGGCCGTTCTCCTGCGGGGCCACGTAGAACTGGAACATCGCGTGGCACGGGGGCAGGGCCATCTGGTCCACCTCTGCCGGATTCCACGCGGTGACCAGGTGGCGGCGCGAGTCCGGGGCGGTCTGGAGGGAGTCCACGACCTTCGCGATCTGGTCGATCTGCCCGCCGTCCGGAGTGGGCCAGGACCGCCACTGCACGCCGTACACCGGGCCCAGCTCACCGTCCTCGTCCGCCCACTCGTCCCAGATCTTCACGCCGCGCTCCTGCAGCCAGCGGACGTTGGAGTCGCCGCGCAGGAACCACAGCAGCTCCAGCGCCACGGACTTGAAGTGCACGCGCTTGGTGGTGATCAGTGGGAACGATGCGCTGAGGTCGAACCGCAGCTGCCGGCCGAACACGCTACGCGTCCCGGTGCCGGTGCGGTCTGCCTTGGCGGCGCCGGTGGCCATGACATCGGCCAGCAGGTCCTCATACGGGGTGGAGATGCTCACTGCCCCAGTCTACGGTGCGCGTCCTGGACCAGCTCCACGGTCTGCTCTGGGCTGAGTCCCGCCGCCCTCGCCCGGCGCGCGAGGTCCTCGGCAGCCTGCACGACGTCGGCCGGCCAGTCCCGCTGTGTCCGCGCCTCCCTGACGTCCTGCCCCGGGGGCGACTCTGCCACGGTGGTGCCGTGCCGGCGCCGGGACACCACGTACCCGGCCGCCTCCAATTCCCGGTAGGCCCGGGCCACGGTCCCGACGGCGATCCCCAAGTCCGCGGCCAGCGCCCGGACCGAGGGGAGTCGGGAGCCGGGGGTGAGGGATCCGTCATCGACCAGGGCGGCGATGCGCGCCCGCAACTGCTCGAACGGCGGCACCGGTGAGGACAGGTCGAGGACGATCTCAGCGCTCATGTGCGGGGGATCTCGGAGGTCACTTCCCGCTCGGCCTCCCGCTCGGCCTGGCGGGGCCGGAGCCGGACCCCGGGCACGTCGGGGGCCGGGGCCATCACGCAGGCCGTGATGAGCCCGAACAGGGCGAAGACGATGAGGGTGCGGATCAGGAGCAGGCCGCCCGGCAGGTCATGGACGGCGAGGTTGACGATGCTGGTGCTGATAAAGCCGTGCCAGACTTGGACGCCCGCGAGGAGGGCGGCACCGGTGACGGACAAAACGCCCGCGGCGCCGACGGCCAGCAGTCGGTTGGCCCCGCCGGCACGGATTGCGGCATCCTGCTCGGGCGTGGCATGGCCGAGGGGCGGGCGGTGCAGGGCCATCCGGGCCAGGGCTACGGCGGTCAGCGTGAAGACGGCGGTCGTCATGGCCAGGGCGATGGCCAGTTCGGTCTGCTGCCACGTCGTGGTCAGGCAGAGCACGCACCACACCGCCGCCAGGAGCACGGACACGCCGAGGGCGTAGACCGGCCAGCGGGACGGCCTGCCGGTGGTGGCCGGCTCCCGAGACGGGCTGTGCCCCCGGCGGACGCCGAATTCGGTGAAGCCCAGGATGACCAGGGCTGCCGCGCACGGCACGGCGGACCACAGCAGCATCGACCACGTGTCCCACGCGGACCCCCAGGCTGGACCGGCAGACCCGTCCATGGACGAGCCGGTGTGGGGAATGGCCCACTGGAAGAACGCGACCAGCGCCGCGATCGGTGCCGCTACCATCCAGGCCAGGGTGGCCCCGTCCAGGCGCAGGCGCAGCACGGCGCGGGCGGTACCCGGAGGGGACGGTGCGCGAGCGGGCCGAGGCGACGGGCCGGCGTCGTACGCTTCCGGGTGCTGCACCGTGTGGGAGCCGAGCTCGGAGACGAATGGTGACCGCCAGAAGAGCAGGACCAGCATCACGAGAATCGAGCCCAGACCGAGCCAGGGCATGAAGGGGGTGGAGTAGCGATCCTCAGCCTGGCGGGCCAGGGATGCGTCAGCATTCGCCCAGGCGTTGAACCCCGCGGCGCCGATGCCCAGCATCATGACCGCCACGGTGCGCAGGGCGCGGTTGACGGCGATGCGCCGCACGAGGTCGTCGTCGAGGGGATGCAGGCCCGTCAGCGTGGGGCGCCGGGCGATGATCCGCAGCACGATCACGAAGCCGACGGCGGCCAGGACCAGGGCCAGCAGCAGCCAGGGGGCGATGTCCTCACCGCCGCGGGATCCCGGCTCGAACCAGCTGCTCTCCGAGCCGCCGTACTCGTCGCTCCACGTCTCACTCCACGTCTCCGTGATCTCTCGCGCCTCCACCGCCGGGGTCTGCCAGGCCAGCGCCACCAACCCGGCGGAGGCCAGCATGATGACGGCGGTGGCGCCGGTCAGGTAGCGGGGGAGGAGGTCGGTGGCGCGGCGGTCGCTCAGACGGGCCATGCGCACGGCGCCGGTCTGCCGGGGCCACGTGTACTGCGCCACGGCGTACACCAGGACGAAGGCCATCACCGGGCCGAGGGCGATCCCGAGCGACTCGTACCACGGCAGGGGAGGCAGCGGAGCGCTGATGATGCTCCGGACGGTCTCCCCGTCGGTCTCGGTGGCGACCGGGAACGCGCCGTTGCTGAGCCCGTTGCTGAAGACCTCCGCCTGCTCCGGGGTGGCCAGGGTGGACAGCCTGGAGGTGCCGGAGGCGAAGAGGGCGATGAGCGCCGCGATCATCGCGTGGGTGCGCACGGCCCGCACGGGGTCGCCGCGGCCGGGGCTCCACGCCGTGCCGCGCAGGACGACGTAGAGCAGGCCCAGTCCCACGGCCAGTCCTATACCGGTGGACCCGACCCATCCCATGGCGTTGCCCATGTGCTCCCCCTTCGACTATGTGTCAATGTATCAATCCATTGACACATTCGAAAGGGGTGTGAACTACTGGTTGCCCTCGAATCCGCCCTTGAAGACCAACGGCTCGTACTCGGGGTAGCGCCGCAGGTAGTCCTGCACGTAGGAGCATTCCGGCACGATCAGGAAGCCCTCGGCCTTGAGTCGCTCCAGCACGATCGTCACCAGCGCGCGGGCGTAGCCGCGGCGCCCGAAGGCCTCATCGATGATGGTGTGCTGCAGGATCACCACGGTCTCCTCGCCCACGGTCTGCTCCGTGTAGCCGAGGAAGCCGATGAACTGCTCCTTCTGCCACAGTTCGATCCGGCCGCGGTCCGGGTCGCGCTCCACGCGCAGGTCGTCATGGACGATCTTGGGGGTCTCGGTACTGCTGCCCTGGGTGCTCATGCGATGAGGCTACTTCAGTCGTCCCAGACGTCGTAGACCTCGATCGACACGATCTTCCCGCCGGCATCCAGGGCCTGGTGGGCCACGATGACCGCACCGGGCTTCAGGTAGGGATCCTTGCGGGGCAGGGCGGCCAGCACGGCGTCCTGGGAATCCGGCACCCCGTCCGCCAGCACCCCGTCCTTGAGCACCTCGAGGATCTCCGGCAACACCGGTCGATGGGTGCACAGCAGGGTCGAGCGCTGCTTGCCGAGCCGGGTCGCCATCTCCTTGCGCGACCTCTTGGGCTTGTTCTTCGCCGTCTTCTCGGTGAAGGCAGCCATCTCCTTGAACCCGCGCTTGGTGTCCTTCACGTACGGGGTCACCGTCTCCACGCAGCGCAGGTAGGGCGAGGTGATGACCTTGTCCGGGTTCCAGGCTCCCAGCAGGCGACGCACGGACATCGCCTGTCGCTGTCCCGTGGCCGCGAGGGGCCGTTGGTCCTCCGCGCGCGACCAGGAGGAGCGCGGCTTCGCCTTCGCGTGGCGCAGGATGATGAACGGGGCGGTGCGCAGGGTCTTGTTGCGGTGGGCTGCGAACAGGGCCTCCAGCGGCTCGCGGTCCGTGGCATTGGTCAGGGCGGCGCGGGCCTTCTTGACGCTCATCCACTCGGTGCGGTCCACCTCCCGGCCGTCCGGGACCGGGGTGGTCCGGGAGGCCTCGGCGGCCCAGTACCAGACCTCCTTGGGCGTCTTGGCGGCGCCGATGGTGTAGCGGGTCGTCGGCAGCGGCAGCCCCAGGTCGACCACCAGCCCGATCTCCTCGCGGACCTCCCGCACCGCGCATTCCGGCAGGGTCTCGCCGTCGTCCAGCTTGCCCTTGGGCCAGGACCAGTCGTCGTACTGGGGGCGGTGGATCAACAGGACTTCGAGCCCCTGCCCCGAGGTGCGCCAGGGCACCACTCCTGCAGCGAGGACCGGGGCGGTGGGTGCAACGTCGTGGAAGTCGGCGGTCGAGCGGGCTGCAGTCTGGGGCATGCGGGATCCACTTTCCGAAAAAGGGGCGTGGCGGCCCATCGTATCCGGCGCTGAACGCCCGGTGGCCTCGAGATGGACTACCCGCGCGGGGTGTACATCACATCGGTGTCCCAGCGGACGAAACCGAGCTTGCGGTAGAGCTCCACGGCCGCGGTGTTGTCCGCGTCCACATAGAGCATCACCGCCTCCACGCCCTGCTGTTGCAGGTAGCGGATGCCCGCCACCGTCAGCACCCGGCCCAGGCCGCGGCCCTGCGCCTGGGGACTGACGCCGACCACATAGACCTCGCCGAGCGGCGGATGCCCGTCGGCGCCGGGGTGGATCTTCGTCCAGTGGAAGCCCAGCAGCGTCCCATCGGCGTCCTCGGCCAGGATGAACCCGGACGGATCGAACCATGGCTCGGACTTCCGGGCGTCCAAGTCGGTCTGGTCCAGCGAGCCCTGCTCGGGGTGGTGGGCGAAGGCTGCGGCGTTCGTCTCCAGGAACGCGGCATCGTCCGCGCCGGGCACGAAGGACCGCAGGGTGATGCCCTCGGGGGCGGTGCCGTCCCACACGCTGGTGCGGTGGGAACCGTTCTCCACGTCGTCCTGGGCCACCTGGTGGGTGAGGCGCAACCGCAGCAGCTCGCGGACCGGCGTGTAGCCGAACTGCTCGGCCAGCCGGGCCGCCGCGGCATGGTTGCCATGCGCCCAGGCGTTGTACTTCTCGGTCAAGCCGGCATCCAGCTCCCGGGCCAGGGCGGTCGCCACGCCCTGGGAGCGGCAGCTGGGGTGCACCACCAGTTCGAGGGTTCCGGGTCCGGCGTCCGGCCCCGCGGAGATGGCCACGGCGGCGCCCGCCAGTTCACCGTCGCGGCCATCCTGGTGGTCCAGCCACGCGGTGACGGTCCGGACCTGGTCCAAATCGTCCGTGGTGCGCAGCTCGACCCAGGTCTGGTCGGAGAACGGGGGATTGCCGTCGGCGGACTCGGCCGCCTCGGCCAGGGCGGTCAGGTCGCGCAACAGCCCGGAATCCAGGCGGCCGGCACTGGTGGACAAGGACGGGGATTCGTGCGGGTGGTCCATGGGCCAACCCTAGTCGTTGTGCGGGTTATTCTCCCGAGCTGTCGCGCGGAACGAAGCGGTATCCCACGTTCCGCACGGTGCCGATCAACTGCTCCTGGTCCGGGCCCAGCTTGGCGCGCAGTCGGCGCACATGGACATCCACCGTGCGCGTGCCGCCGTAGTAGTCGTAGCCCCACACCTCGTGGAGGAGTTGTTCACGTGTAAAGACCCGGCCCGGGTGCTGCACGAGGTGCTTGAGCAGCTCGAACTCCTTGAAGGTGAGGTTCATCGGCACGCCGTTGACCTGGGCCGTGTAGGTGGTGGCATCCACAAAGATCCCGGAGGCGCGGATCGGCTGGTCCGCGCCCTGGTCGTCCCCGGGGGCGGGGAGGGTGGCCAATCGCAGCCGGGCCGTCACCTCGGCCGGGCCCGCCGTGTCCAGCAGGAAGTCGCGGGCCCCCCACGCGGGGGAGAAGCCTGCCAGGCCGCCTTCGGTCAGCACCGGGAGCAGGGGCAGCCCAGGAGAGGCGGTCGAGAGGGCCCGGCACAGGTTGCGGGCGCCGGTCAGGTCGCGGCGCGCGTCCACCAGGACGACGTCGGCCTCGGGGTGGCGCAGCAGCGCCTCGGCCCGCGGTGGGCCGGCCACGGTGCGGTGGTCGAGGAAGGCGAGAGACTCGAGAATCGATTCGGGTTCGGCGGACGCTCCGGAGAGCAACAGCAACAAGGCCAAGGTGGACTCCTCTCCGGGTCAGGACGATTATACGGACCTGGACAATGGCAGGATGGACGCGTGAAGCATCCACTGTTGGCCACCGCGGCCGCGATCACCGCCGTGCTCGTGGGAGCCGCCTCCCTCGGCGGACCGTGGTTCTCGGTCGGAATCGCCGCGGTCCTGGTCATCGCGGCCGCGCTGGGATGGCCCCAGATGCTAGGGGCACCGGCCCGGAAGTCACTCACGGCTGTTCTCGGCGTGTCCGGGCTGGCGGCCGTCGGAGCCGTGTCGCTGTGGCCCGGTCAGGGTCCCGGAGAGGGACCCACCGCCTTCGGGGCGTCGTTGATCGAACCCATTGCCGTCTGCGTGGCGCTGGGCGTGGTGGCTGCCTTCATGGTCCAGCTCTTCCGCGGCTCCGGCAGCCCCCAGCGGCTGGAGTCCACAGCCGGCACCATCACCGGTGTGGTCGTCATCTGTGCCGGCGCCGGGTGGGTCGCCCTCGCCCGGTACGACGCCGGCCCGCTTGCCCTCTCCGTCGGTCTCTCAGTGGCGCTCGCGGCCCTGGCGGGGCTGGTGCCGTTCCCGAGCCGGGGCGGCCGCGGTCTGGCCGCTGGACTCTCGCTGGTGCTGGCCGGCGTCGTTCCCCTGGTTCTGGAGCCGCTGTGGCCGGCTTCCTGGGGCGTGCTGCCGCTGCCCGCTGCCGTGGTGGCCGGATTGCTGGGCGGGCTGGTGCTCGTCCTGACCGGACGCACCGCCCCGGACCGCGGGATGGGCAGGCCGCTGGGGAACCGTGCCGCGGTGGCCCTGGGCGTGGCACCCGTGGCGGTCGTGGGACTGCTGACCTATTTTGTGTTCAGGATCATGCCGGTCTGACCGGCGGGAGGAGAAACCATGTCTGAGGAAATGGCCGCCGCGAACTACACGGTGGCGTTGGAAGAGGGCGGTGACGACGCCTTCGAGCGGGTCTTCCGCTTCGTCGGCGGCGTGCTGACCCAAGTCCTGGGGGGCTCCGGTGCGGACGTCGTCGGAGTCTCCGTGGTGGTGCGTCGGCGCAGCGACGAGGAGGAGGTCCTGCGGATCGACGCCGTGGACCAGCAGGACGGGGACCAGATCCTGCAGGCGATCCAGAGGGATCTGGACACCTACCCCTCCAACGAGTTCGTCACCTTCTGGCTCGAGCAGGTTCAGCACGGACGCCATGTGGCAGGCCGGGACGCGGACGGCACGCGGCTCGAGTAATCCCGCACGCGGCGCCCGCCCGTCTGGAGTAGGATCGGGGCATGTCCCTTCTTGCACTCGAGGTCTTCTTCACTGTTCTTCTCGTCATCGCCGGGCTGGCCATGGCCGCATTCGCCGTGCTCGTGGTCTCCGGCCTGTACAAGGGCCAGCGCTGAGCCTTCGTGCCCACTGAACTGCCTTTTGACCTGACCCCGGAGCTCGCTCCGCTGTCCTGGCTCATCGGCGCGTGGGAGGGGCAGGGCCGCCTCGGTTCCGGCGAGGACGGGACCGAGATCTTCTACCAGCGGGTCGACTTCACCGACCATCGTCTGCCGTTCATCGAGTACCGCGCCGAATCCTGGCTGTGTGAGGCCGACGGCACCCTACTCCGGCCGCTGACCGTCGAGAACGGCTTCTGGTCGCTGGACCGTGACCGCCGCGATGGCGACGTCGGGCCCGGCATGAGCCCCGGGGACGTGGTTCCGGTCCTCCGGTCCGCTGATGATGTGGAGGCCTTCCGCCGTGAGGACGGGTCCTTCCCCATCACCGCGCAGATCTCCCATCCTGGTTCCCTGACCGAGCTCTACTACGGTGTCATCAAGGGCCCGCAACTGCAGCTGAAGACCGATTCCGTGCTGCGCGGTTCGGCGGCCGGCCCCTACGAGGGTGGCTCCCGGATCATGGGCCTGGTCAACGGGCAGTTGTTCTGGCGGTGGGACGCCACCCACCACGCCGGTGCCGGTGAAGAACCGCACGCCTCGGCCATCCTGGACCGGATGCCCGATCCCACCCAGGGGCGCCTGGCCCCCGGCACGCCCCGTACCTGACTGAGACTGAGGCCCCGCATGTTGTCTGTTCCTGGAGCAGTGGCCGGCAACGGCCCCGACGCCCCCGTGGCCGCCCATTACGGCCAGCCCACTGCTGAGCAGCGGGCCCTAGAAGCCGGCACCGCCGTCGTCGATCTCTCCCACCGCGGTGTCGTGACCGTCTCCGGGCCGGACCGCCTGACCTGGTTGCACGTGCTGACCAGTCAGAAGCTCGACCGACTGGCGCCGGGTGTGTCCACCGAGACCCTCTTCCTGGACGTCCAGGGCCGCATCGAATTCGACTGCCACCTGGTGGACGACGGCGAGACCACTTGGCTCACCGTCGAGCCCGGGGAGAATGCCGGCCTGGCCGACTGGCTGCAGAAGATGAAGTTCGCCTCCCGCGTGGAGATCGCGGACCGCACCGGCGAGATCGCCGTGGTGGGATCCACCGCCGCGGTTCCCGGGTGGGATGAGCGGGAAGACATCACCCGGTGGGAGGACCCGTGGCCGCGCATCGGCGAGGGCGGCTTCCCCTACACCGATGATCCGGATCCTGCCCAGCACCCCGCCGCGGACTGGTCCTGGAACGAGTACCTGGTGCCGGTGCCGTTGCTGGAGGAGTTGGCTGAACCATCGAGTCGTACAACGCCGCGAGAGGGCTCCGCCCTGCCCGAGGGGTGGACCCTCGCCGGGACGATGGCCTCCGAGGCGTTGCGCATCGCCGCCCTGCGGCCGCGGCACGGGATGGACACCGATGAGCGCACGATCCCGCATGAGATCGATCTGGTCCGCACCGCCGTGCACCTGGAGAAGGGGTGCTACAAGGGCCAGGAGACGATTGCCCGCGTGCACAACCTGGGACGCCCTCCTCGTCGGCTGACCTTCCTGCAACTCGACGGCTCCGGCCACACCTTGCCTGCCCCTGGATCTGACGTCATTGTGCGTCCCGAATCCGAGGCGGAGGCTGCCACGGCCCGTTCGGTCGGCACGGTCACCTCGGTGGCCCAGCACCACGAGATGGGCCCGATTGCCTTGGCCATCCTCAAACGCAACACCGACCCCACGGCCGAGCTCCTGCTCCGTGACGGCAACGCCGAGGACGGATGGTCCTTCACCGCGGCCACCCAGGAGACCGTGGTCTCTCCGCAGGCCGGCCAGGTCGTCGGGCGTCAGTCCGGGTTCCTGCGCAAGGGTGCCCGCTGAGCCGGCCCTAACTCAGTCGGTCCAGCTGGCCTCGGCCTAGTCGATCCTTCCTCAGTCGGACCTGCCCCGGCCGGCCCCCATCTCAGTCGGTCCAACCCCAGCCGGCCTCGGCCTGGCCGGTCCGCCTAAGCAGCCCTCGCGTATTCCACCCGTGTTCCGGGCCGGATCCGTGGCCTCATATGGTCAACGTTTCTGATGTGCTCTTTGGTTCTGAGGCAGTCAGCGGCTCTGAGGCCTTCGTGATCCCTGCGCCAGCCCCCTGTGAGGAGCGGCGTGGATGCAGGCAGCCTCACCGTCACGGGGGATGCCGTGGCGCAGGCCGGGTCCCTTGTTCCGCGCCGACGTCCGGCAACTCCATCGTCAGCGCCGGCGCCTCCTTCACCGCCAATGACAGGAATGACAGGGTTGGGCTCCGGGGAGCGGGCAGCGGTGATGGCAGGTGCGGACGCACTGGGTGGTGCGACTGCATGCGGCGTTGCGGACGAATCAGGTACGGATGCGTTGGGTGGTGCGGAGAGTGGCCGGGACCGACTGGAATAGCGGTGCCCCGTTGGGGTCGTGATCTCGAGTTCGTCCGGGGATGCTCGATGAGACCATCCAGGGTGTTCCTTGGTGTAGTTGCAGCGAGCGCAGAGGCCGGAACCATTGCTGTAACTGGTGGGGCCGCCCTGGCGATGAGGCATGGCATGGTCGATATGGCGGATGGGCGCCCCGCAGTACGGCGTGCGGCAGATATTGTCCCGCAGAACGATCATGCGACGTAGCTTTCCGGAGAACTCGCGGCGCTGCGAGTCCATTGCCACCAGCTGTCCGGTCTCGGGTGACGTGTAGAGCCGGCGCAGGAACACCCTGGCCTCGGCGATCTCCGCGGTCTCGGCGATCTCGGCGGCCTCGGGGTGCGCGGATGGTCCGGTGGCGGATGGTCGATCGGCGAGATCGACGTCGCGGGTGCTATGGGTCGACCCGTCTGACGCTTCATTCGAAGTCCTGCCCGCAGTCCCGTCCGAAGCCCCGCCTGAAGCACCGTCCGAAGGCCCGCCTTGAGGGATGCTGCCGGCGAGTAGTTTCCGGGCGACGGCGGCCGGGAGGGGCCCGTGACCGGGGATCCACGCAGGTTCGTTGTCACCGGCGAACAGGGCGGCGTCCGTCATGATGAGCTGGACTTCCACCGGTGAGGCCTCGTCCGTGCTGCGGCCGGTGAGGCGTTCGACCATGACGTCAGTGAGGACCTGCTGGGGGCTGCGCCCCTCTGCTTCTCCGAAGGCCACCGCCGACCCTGCCTGGTCGGTCAGGGCCTGATAGCAGGCAGCGGCTTCCAGGGCGGGCAGGAGAGCCGTCAGGTAGGCCATACCGTTTTCAGCGGGCTTGAGGTTCACATGCCGGGTGGCCACGGCTTGGTCGTATTGCTCCGCTGCCGTCTCGGGATCTGCGCGATGTGCCAGCGCTTGGGTCTCCAGCTTGAGATCGTGGATTCCCAGCACGGGGAGTCGGTCTGCCAGCGTGGAATCGACGCTCCGGCGGGCCTGCTCGGGAAGCCAATGGGTGTGCCGTTCCACCGTAGCGGCATGTTCCTCGCTGATCTGGCCGCATTGCAAGGCGGAGAGGGTGTTCGTCAGATCCCCGGTGAAGTGGAGGGCCTGGCGCAGTTGGATGCTGCCGCGCTGTTGGCTCACGCGGCGAGCCAGCGCGACCTCAGCTCCCAGTCCGCGCCCTCGCTGGGACGCCGGTATGCCGCGAGCCGCCTCATCGCGGTGCCGATGCTGGTGGAGGGCTGCCGTCTCGCGGGCTTGGGCCGCAGCACAGGCGGCCTTGAGATCCTCCAAGGCGCGGATCCGGGTGATGGCCTCGGCCTCGCGTGCTACGGCAGCCAGGTCCTCGTCGCTCGGCCCGAAGCGACGCTGGGGAGTGTGCGCTGCATCAGGGTCGGCAGGGTTGGCGGTGGTGGAATCCTGATCGCAGGACCCAGGGCCGACCTCGAGGTTGGCGGATATCGTGGCGGCGGGAATCATGCCAGCGAGGGACGCGCGAAGGGCGATGAGCGACCGGGCGTCCTCGATTGTGACTACCGTCAACATCTCGGCTGTTTGGCTGGCATCGGCGCGCCCGGAGGTGTCTCCTGGGATTGGTGCGCGTTCCGCCGATTCGAACATGTGTACTACTCTATGGTTGATGGCGGACACGGTAAAGAGGCGCGGTCCCGACTGGGGATAAGTTGCTTCCCTGCTTCCCTGCTTCCCTGCTTTCCGCTCGCTGTGGAGGACCTGGTCCCGCCGGATGGTGGGCGTGGTTGCGCCAGTGGAGTGTCTGGTCTTGCCGGTCGGCTACTCGTCGCGAGCGGACAGCACGCAGAATTCATTGCCATCCGGATCGGCGAGGACAGTCCAGGTGGCGTCCTCCGGTTCGCCGACGTCGATGAGGGTGGCCCCCAGCGCCTCCAGACGGTGGATTTCCGCGTCCCGGTCGTCCGAGGTATGGGGCGCGAAATCCCAGTGCAGGCGGTTCTTGCCGGACTTCTGCTGCTCCACCGGGACGAAGACCATGCCGGGCGGAACGCGGTGGAACGGCAACGAGTCCGAGAGTTCGGCCGACCAGCGGGGGATCACCACGGACTCGAGATTGGATTCATAGGCGATCTCCCAGTCGAGCGTCGTCGCCCACCACCGCGCCAGGGCCCGGTGATCCGTTGATTCCACCACTGTCGAATACCATCTCAGGGACATGTCAACAGGGTAGGGCGGGACCCGGCTGAGCGACCAGCACCGACTGAGTGACCAGCACCGACGGTCCCGCGAGCCCCTACTGGTTGAACAGCACCGTCGTCTGCGAGCCGGCGAGTTCAAATCCCAGCGACGCCGCCACCCGCTGCGCGCCGGTGTTGCCCAGGGCGGCCCGCCACTGGGGGATGAGCCCCTCGGTGAAGGCCTCCTCCATGGCGATCGCCCCCGCGTAGGCACCGAGGCCCTTGAGGCGGACATCGGGCCGGACCAACACCCCGAGATGGCCTATCAGGCCCTGCCATTCCTCGTACCCCGCGCCCGCGACCGGCTGGCCGGTCGGGGTGCCCGTGCCGTCGTCGGGAATGAGGGTGAAGGTGGAGTCCAGGCCGGACAGGCCCACCTCGGTGACGTCGTCCGCGGGGCACTGGGCCTCGAGTTCCCGGGCGTCGGAGGCCTCGTAGGACACCGAGACGGAGGAGGAGCGGGCGATGTCCGGGATGTCCTCGGCGTAGTAGAGCACCCACTCGCCGAGGGAGCGGGCGGAATGACCGGCACCCAGCCGGATCATGGTGGACTCGAGGGCGAGCTCCTCGTCGTGCAGGCCGCGGGCGGCCTCCAACAGCCAGGCCGGCCCGTACAGCACGGAGGACCCGTACAGCCGGACGAACGTGGCGATCTGGTCGTCCTCGCCCGGCTGCGAGTCGGCATCCGTCGGCACCTCGATCCGGCGCCCGCCAGAGGGTGAAGAGGATGAGGCAGCAGTGAAGGCACCGTCGTCCAGCCCCAGGATTCGGGACCAGGCCAACTCGATGATCTGGCGGGTGTGGGCGTTGACGGGCATGCCCTCCACGCTACCCCGGGCACGACGCCGGCTCGCCGGCTACCGGCCGAACAGCACCTTGGCCTCGTCGTAGCGGTGCTGGGGGACCTCCTTGAGGCCGTCCAGGGCGGCGCCCAGGGACACCTGGACGATCTCGGTCCCGTTGAGGGCGACCATCTGGCCGAATCGGCCCTGCGCCACCAGGTCGATCGCGCCCATGCCGAAGCGGGTGGCCAGGACGCGGTCGAAGCCGGTGGGTGCCCCGCCGCGCTGGATGTGCCCGAGGACGGTGCTGCGGGTCTCGATGCCGGACATCTCCTCGATCTGCTGCGTGACCCACTCGCCGATCCCGCCCAGCCGAGCGCGCCCCGAAGCGTCCGCGCCGGCTTCGGACAGGGGATCGTCGTGGCCCTCGGGGATGAAGCCCTCGGCCACCACCACGAGCGGTGACCGTCCACGGTCGTGCACCTGCTTCACCCACTCGCACACCTGCTCCATGGAGGTGCGCTGTTCCGGGATGAGGATCGCGTGCGCGCCGGCGGACATGCCCGAGTGCAGGGCGATCCAGCCGACATGGCGGCCCATGACCTCCGCGACCATGCAGCGGTGGTGGGACTCGCCCGTGGTGCGCAACCGGTCCATGGCATCGGTGGCGATGGAGACCGCGGTGTCGAAACCGAAGGTGTAGTCCGTGGCCTTGAGGTCGTTGTCGATGGTCTTCGGCACGCCGACCAGGGGCACGCCGTCGTCGGACAGCCGCTTCGCGCCGGCCAGCGTGCCCTCGCCGCCGATGGCGACCACCGCGTCCAGGCCCAGCTCTGCCATCCGCGCCGTGATGTTCTCCGGCCCACCGCCCGGGTGGTCGTACGGGTGGGTGCGGGACGTGCCGAGGATGGTGCCGCCCGTCCGGGCCAGCCCCCGGACCTTCTGGCGCGGAAGGTCCTCGACGTCGCCCTCGATCAGCCCGCGCCAGCCGTCCCGGATGCCGACCAGTTCGTAGTCGTAGGACTTGATCCCGTGCAGGACCGCGGAGCGGATGACGGCGTTGAGACCGGGGCAGTCCCCGCCGCTGGTGAGGAGACCGACGCGCATGTGGTGCCTTTCTGAAGGGGATGAGGGCGGGCTAGAGCGGGCGTTGCGTTCCGGGGAACACACGCTCCAACGGAATCGTGTTGTCCTGCCACGGCAGCAGCACCCATGCCACCAGGTATGTGGCAACGCCGATGAACGGCAGGATGAAACTGAGCAGAATAACGATTCTGACCAGCGTGGGGTCCCAGCCGAATTTTGCCGAGAGTCCGCCGGCAATGCCGCCGACCCACCGCTTCGGGCCGCGGCGGAAGGGGATGCTCCTCAGGGAACGGTAGAAGGTGTCCATGGTGCTCCTCGATGCGTTTTGGTTTGTGGTTTGGGTGGACTAGGAGGACTTGCTGCGGGCCGCGCCGGCGATGCCACCGGCGACCAGGGCCACGCCGCCGACCACGGCCAGGCCGATCATCACCAGAACCGGGTCGAGGTTCCAGTCAAGCACGGTCACGGACAGTGACCACAGGGCCAGCAGCAGGGCAATCACACCCCACACCAGGGTTCCGGTGCGGAGGGCGGATTTCTCCGGCCCGACGTCGGCCGGCTGGCTATCGCTGTCCGTGCGGTGGGCGGCGTAGTCCCGGTCGTGGATGGTGCCGCGCGTGATCTCGTCCTCGAGGGCCTGGTCCTCGTCGTGGGTGGGGTCGTAGGAGAAGTCGTGGGGATGGGTGCTCATGTCATTCACTCCTGGGCAGTCCTAATTAATCGACGTCAGTTCTGGGTGGTGCTGGTGGTGGTCGGGGCCTCGGCGCGCACGTTCAGGGTGGAGAAGGAAACGTCCGCCTCCACCACGATCTGCTCGTCCCCGGGGGCGTCCACCACCTGAAGGCGGCCGGCGTCGTCGGTCCCGACGGAGGGGGAGTTGACGCTGCCGAAGGAACTGTCTGCCTCCAGGAAGACGTCCACGTTGTTCGGGACCACGAGGTCGGCCGTGGAGAAGCTCAGGTTCACGTCCACCGGGGTGGCCTCGGCGGCACTGGTTCCGGTGAGCTGCCGCAGGTCGATGGTGCCCTCGCCAAAGCTCAGCTCGTATCCCTCGGTGACGTTGCCGGTGACCACGCCGCCGTCCCAGTTGCCGGTGTCCGTCCAGGTGGTGCCCCACGGGCCGTCCTGGACGTAGGAGCCGGCGGTCGCACCCACCACGGGGATCGCGAGGATCGCGGTGGTGACGGTCAGTCCGCCACCGCCACGGCCGGCGATGGCCCCTGCGATGATGCCGATCGCCATGACGGCCAGCACCGTGGCCAGGCTGGCGGCCCAGATGATGGGCCAGGACGCCGTGAAGACGTCGAGATAGCGCAGCAGTGAGACCGCGGCGCCGGCCAGCACCGCCAGCCCGACGACGACCAGCTGGGTCGCGCCGGAGAGCGACGGCGGGGTGCGGTCGACCGGGGGAGTCGGCGGCACTGTCGAAGCCGGGTGAGCAGGGTCGGTGCGTCGGTAGTCGGGCTGGTGGGGGTACGAGGCGGTGGCGCTCATGGGTTCGGGTCCTTCCGAGGAACGGGGGGAAGTTTCAGCCGGGGTCGAGTACCAACCGGTATCCGTGGGAGCCACGTAGAGTGGCTGGGTGGGCTGGGCGCTGGGCTGATTTTCGAGGTGGGAGGGTTCCGAACCGGCAGCCGGGTCGGTGCCGGACGGAAGCTCCCGAGGGCGGCCGCGCTCGCCGTTCTGGGACAGGACCAGCCAGACGAAGAAGCCGATGATGCCCAGGCCGATCACGCTGCCGAAGCTCCAGAAGCCGTCACTCCTGCCGAGGAAGCCAGGCCAGTTGAAGAGGTTGCCGATGCCGAGCACGGTGAAGACGAGGGCTCCGGTCATGCCGCCGGTCCACCGTCCCTGGCCCGCCTCCCGGGAGTGGACGCGGCCGTCCGGCTCGGGCAGGAACATCCAGGCGAGGCCGTAGAACAGCACGGTCAGTCCGGAGGTGAGCAGGGTCAGGACCACGAACAGGGCGCGGCCCAGGGTGCGGTCCATGCCGATACGGTCGGCCAGGCCGGCGACGACGCCACCCATCCAGCGGTGGGGGGAGCGCACGGTGTGCAGCGAGTCGATCCAGGTGTAGAAACCGCTGGTGCTGCTGGGGGCGGGGTTCTCGTTCATGACTCCATCGTCCCGTCTGCGCGTCCCGGGTGGTATCCGGGGAGCCCCTGATCGGACCCGGAGAACCCCCGGATCTCCGTCCGTGGCACCACCCGGATGCCGCCGACTGAGGCAGGATGGAGACATGACCACTGTCCTCACCCGACCCCGGGAGCACCGGGCCATCGCCGGCGTCTGCGCCGGCCTGGCCCGCTATCTCGGTCTGCCCGTGGCCTGGGTGCGGTTCGGGGTCGTGGCCCTGGCGCTGCTCAGCGGGGTCGGCGTGGTGTTCTACGCCTGGTTGTGGATCTTCGTCCCGGATGAGCAGGAGGCCGTCGTCGGGGCAGCCGAACCCGTGCGTGGAGCCGCCGAGCAGACCCGGACGTGGGCCCTCGGGGACCGGCTGGGCGACCGGCTCGGCAGTTCTGCCGGCCGCGGCTGGCAGGTCATCGTCGGCATCGTGCTCCTCGTGCTGGCCGCGGCCCTCGGTCTGCAGATGACCGGAATCCGGCTGAACTGGGGCCTGATCGGGCCGGTCGCCGTCGTGCTCCTCGGGGTGGCGCTGGCCTGGCTGCAGCTCGACTCCCTCCGGGGCGATGCCACGGACCGGGCCGGGAGGACCCACCGCATCACCTCCCTCGTGCTCGGCCTGCTGCTGGTCATGGCCGGCATCCTGGCGCTCGCCGCCGGGCTCGTCGGTGCCCAGGACATGTGGCTGGGTCTCGTGGTCGCCATCGTCATCCTGGCCGGCGTCGTGCTCGTGGCCGCACCGTGGGTGATCAAGCTGTGGCGGGACGCCGCTGCGAAGTCGTCCGCGCTCGCCGTGCAGACCGAACGCGCGGAGATCGCCGCGCACCTGCACGACTCCGTACTCCAGACCTTGGCGCTGATCCAGAAGAACGCGGACCACTCCGCCATGGTCGCCCGGCTGGCCCGTGCCCAGGAACGGGACCTGCGCCAGTACCTCTACGCCGACCCGACCCGCCCCGACGGCAGCCTGACGGACCGGCTGCAGGACCTGGCGGCCGCCATCGAGGACGACCACGGCCAGCCGATCGAGGTCGTCACGGTCGGCGTGGCCGCCGGGCCCTGGCTCGACCCGCTGCTGCAGGCCGCCCGAGAGGCCATGCTCAACGCGGTGCGTCACGCGGGGCCGGCGCGCGTCTACGCCGAAGCCGGCCCGGCCGCCGTCGAGATCTTCGTCAAGGACCGGGGCGACGGCTTCGACCTGGACGCCATCCCGCAGGATCGGCTCGGCATCCGCGAATCCGTGATCGGCCGCATGGAGCGCGCCGGCGGCACGGCCACCATCTCCACCGGCGCGGGCGGCACGGAGGTGCGCCTGCACCTTCCGGTGCCCGAGCACGCAGCAGGCCGTGCCACAGAAGAGACCACAGAAGGGGCAGCACCATGACCACACGCGTTGTCATCGTCGACGACCACGCCATCTTCCGCACCGGCCTGAAGGCCGACCTGGATCCGGCGGACATCGCGGTGGTGGGGGAGGCCGGTGACGTCGACTCGGCCATCCGGATCATCCACGAACTCGAGCCGGAGGTGGTGCTGCTGGACGTGCACCTGCCCGGCGGCAAGGGTGGCGGCGGGGCCGAGGTCGCGGCGTCCTGCCAAGACCTGGCCCCGGAGGTCAGGTTCCTGGCGATCTCCGTGTCCGACGCCGCCGAGGACGTGGTCTCCGTCATCCGCGCCGGCGCCCGCGGCTACGTCACCAAGACCATCTCCGGGGCCGAGGTGTCCGCGGCCGTGCAGCGGGTGGCCGGCGGCGACGCCGTGTTCTCGCCCCGGCTGGCCGGCTTCGTCCTGGACGCCTTCGGCACCGCGGACGTGGCCGTGCGGGACGAGGAGCTCGACCTGCTCTCGGCCCGTGAGCTCGAGGTCATGCGGCTGATCGCCCGTGGCTACACCTACCGCGAGGCCGCGAAGGACCTGTTCATCTCCGTGCGCACCATCGAGACCCATGTGTCCAACGTGCTGCGCAAGCTCCAGCTCTCCAACCGCCACGAGCTCACGCGCTGGGCGGGGGAGCGGGGATTGTTGTAGCCGCATCCGCCAGCGCCACCACGTCCGCCTCGTGGTGCGTGACGAGCACCGTGGTCCGCCCGGTCAGGACCTCGGCCAGCAGCTCGCGGATCTGCGGGACCACCTGGGCGTCCAGGGCGGACAACGGCTCGTCCAGCAGCACCAGCTCCGGCCCTGAGGCCAGCACCCGGGCGATCGCCGTGCGCTGCGCCTGGCCGCCGGACATCTCCCCGGGCCGGCGTGAGGCCAGCTGCCCCACGCCCACCCGCCCGAGCCAGTCCCGGGCCACGTCCCGTCGGTTCCTCCGGCCCACGACGCCGGCGCGGGCCAGCCCGAAGGCGACGTTCGCCTCGGCCGTGAGGTGGGGGAAGAGCAGGGGGTCCTGCGTCAGGTAGCCGACATTCCGGCGTCGTGCCGGGATCCAGGTGTGCTCGTCGAAAAGGGTCCTGTCCCCGAGCTGGGCGTGCCCGGTCTCCGGGCGCAGCCAGCCGGCGAGGGCGGACAGCACCGTGGACTTGCCGGAGCCGTTGGGCCCGGTCAGGGCCATGGTCTGGCCCTCGTCCACGGTGAAGGTGACGTCCACCCCGCGTTCGGGGACGACCACGCTGCAGTCCAGGGCTGTCCCGGCTCCCGCCCTCCACCCCGTCATGCCCGTGCGCCCGTCTGCCGGTCGTCCCGGCGTCTATCCCGGCGCCCATAGGCCACGGTGATGACCACGAGGGCGACCACCACGAGCACGAGGGAGAGGGCGACGGCCGCCTCCGGATCGGTCTCGCGCTCGAGGTAGACCTGCAGCGGCAGGGTGCGCGTGGTGCCCTGCAGGGAGCCGGCGAAGGTGATCGTCGCCCCGAACTCGCCCAGGGCGCGGGCGAAGGTCAGCACCAGTCCGGCGACGAGCCCGGGTACCAGGAGCGGCAGCGTCACGGTGAGGAACGTGCGCAGGGGGGAGGCCCCCAGGGACAGCGCGGTGCGCTCATGGGCCTCACCGCGGGTCAGCAGGGCGCCTTCGAGCGCCACCACCAGGAACGGCAGGGACACGAAGACCTGGGCCATGACCACGGCAGCTGACGTGAACGCGATGTCGATCCCGAGCAGTTGCAGATGCTCGCCGATCAGTCCGCGCCGCCCGAACGCCTCGGTCAGCGCGATCCCGCCGACCACGGGCGGGACCACCAGCGGCAGGAGCACCAGGGACCGGGCGAAGCTGCGGCCCGGGAAGTCCAGCCGGGTGAGCACGAGGGCCAGCGGGGTGCCGATCACCAAGCAGATCGCGGTGGCCGTCAGCGCGGTCCGCAGGGAGAGCCCGAGGGCGTCCAGGGCGGAGGGTGAGCTGAGCAGTCCGGGCAGCCGGGTGAGGTCCACGCCGGCCACCAGGGCGACGAACGGCACCAGGAGCACAGCCCCGCCCAGGATCCCGACGACGGCCAGCCCGGCCGGCGGGCGGACCCGCACCTCTCGGTTCCGTGCCTCTCGGCCCCGTGTCAACCCTGCCGCGCGCCTCGGACGAGCCGTCGTCACGGAGCGCCGAACCCGTCGGCCTCGAGCACCGACTGGCCCTCCTCGGAGAGCACATAGTCGACGAAGCGCTGGGCCAGTTCAGGGTGCTCCGAGCCGTTCTCCGCGGCAGCGGCCAGCACGGTGATGGGGTAGGTGTTGACGGCGGAGTCGGCGTTCTCGAGCTCGATGGCGTTGACTGACTCACCGGCTCCCAGGGCGTCCGTGACGTAGACCAGGCCGGCGTCGGCCTCGCCGGAGGTGACCTTGCCGAGCACGTCGGTGACGCTGGCCTCCTCGCTGACCGGGGAGAGCTCCACGCCGGCGTCCTCTGCCAAGGCGAGGGCGGCGCGGCCACACGGGACCTGGGGGGCGCAGACCACGAGCTTCACGCCCTCGGCCGTCGCGTCCTCGAGGGAGGTGATGCCGGGGGTATTGGCCGGGGTGTCGGCGGGGATATCAGCGGGGGTGACGAGCGTCAGGACGTTGGTGGCGAACGGTTCCGGCTCCCCGGAGTTCTCCCCGGCCGCCACCACCGTGTGCATGTTCGGCTCGTCGGCCGAGGCGAAGACGTCCGCGGGGGCGCCGGCCAGGATCTGCTCCGCGAGGGAGGACGAGCCGGCGATGTTGTACTCGACCTCGACTCCCGGGTTCTCCTGCTCGAAGCCGTCCGCCAGCTCCTCGAAGGAGTCGCCCAGGGACGCTGCCGCGAAGACGGTGAGGGTGGTGCCGGATTCCGCGGAGCCACTTGAGGGCGCGCTGCAGCCGGCCAGGACCACACCGGATCCCACGATGAGACCGAGGGCGACACCCAGATGGTGTCCGGTACGGCCCCGCATCAGCCGTCCGCCCGTCCTGTGCGTTCCGTGCGTTCCGTGCGTTCCATTTTTTCCACGATGACGGTGGTCGCCTTCACGACGGCCACGGCGGGCATCCCGGGCTCGAGACCGAGTTCCCGGGCTGCCTCCGCGCTCATGAGGGAGACCACCCGGAAAGGGCCGCACTGCAGCTCCACCTGGGCCATGACGGTGTCCATGACCACGTCCGTCACCAGCCCGTGGAAGCGGTTCCGTGCTGAGGAGGGGACGCCGTCGTCATCGGAGTCGTTGAGGGTGCTGTTGCCGTCCTTGACCAAGTGGGCCACCTCGACACCGTCGACGGCGGCCCGGCCGGTCCCGTCCGTGTGGGCGCTGAGCCGGCCCGAGGCGACCCATCGGCGAACGGAGTCGTCACTCACGCCCAGGAAGCGGGCTGCCTCAGAGATCCGCAGAAGCGTCATACAGGACACCCTAGGCGACGCAACTGCGGATCAAAACCCCCAATTCGATCCGCACTTGCGCGGGCCGCCGTCCGCCAGGGGGAGGGCCGACGGGCAGGGGTGAGCTGGGAGGGGAGGCTAGCGGGCGAGGAGCTGCTGGATCCGGTCGATGCCCTCGGCGAGGTCGTCGTCGCCCAGGGCGTAGGACAGGCGCAGGAAGCCCGAGGGGCCGAAGGCCTCGCCGGGCACGACGGCGACCTCGGCCTCGTCCAGGATGTAGCCGGCCAGCTCCGCTGATGTCTGGTGCTGGTGTCCATCGCCCAGCGCGCCGCGGACGTCCACGTACGCGTAGAAGGCGCCGGCCGGCGTCGGGCAGGAGAATCCGGGCACCGCGTTGAGACCCTCGACGATGGCCTTGCGGCGGCGGTTGAAGGCCGTCTTCATCTCCTCGACGGCGTCCAGCGGGCCGGCGACGGCGGCGAGGGCTGCGCGCTGGGAGACGTTCGCGACGTTCGAGGTGGCATGCGACTGCAGGTTGGTGGCCGCCTTGATGATGTCCACCGGGCCGGCCATCCATCCCACGCGCCAGCCGGTCATGGCGTAGGTCTTGGCCACGCCGTTGAGGATGATGACCTGCTCGGACATCTCCGGCACGGCGGCGGCGATCGAGGTGAAGGGGACGTTGTCATAGGTGAGGTGTTCGTAGATCTCGTCGGTGACCACCCAGAGGCCGCGGGATACGGCCCACTGCCCGATCGCGGCCGTCTCCTCCGGGTCGTACACGGCACCGGTGGGGTTGGACGGGGAGTTGAACAACAGCACCTTGGTCCGTTCGGTGACCGCGGCCTCGAGCTGGTCCACCGTGACCTTGTAGCCGGTCTCCGGGCCGGCGAACACCTCGACCGGCACGCCGCCGGCCAGGCGGATGGACTCGGGGTAGGTGGTCCAGAACGGGGTGGGGACGATGACCTCGTCGCCCGGATCCAGCAGGGTCGCGAAGGTGTTGTAGACGGCCTGCTTGCCGCCGTTGGTCACCAGGACCTGCTGGGGCTCGATCTCGAATCCAGAGTCACGCAGCGTCTTCTCCGCGATGGCCTGCTTCAGCTCGGGCAGGCCGCCGGCGGGGGAGTAGCGGTGGTTCTTGGGATCCTGGGCGGCGTTCACGGCAGCCTCGACGATGTACCCCGGGGTGGGGAAGTCAGGTTCACCGGCGCCGAAGCCGATCACCGGTCGCCCGGCGGCCTTGAGAGCCTTGGCCTTGGCGTCGACGGCGAGGGTGGCGGATTCGGCGATCGAGCCGATGCGCTCGGAGACGCGGCTGCGGGGCGGGGTGGGCTGCGAGGTGGACAGCGAGCTAGACATGGGGTCCTTCCGGCGGGCGGTTTCCGGGGGTCGTCGCGATCCAGCCTAGTGGTACGCGGCACAGCTGTGGCTGTGTGTGCCGGTATGTGCCCGTGTGTGCCGGTCTGAGCACCCTGGAGAAGTGGCCGGTTCGACTCACTGCCCCCGATGGCGTAAAGTTGATCCCCGGTGTTGAAAAGCACCAGGCTGAGCCGTGCCGTGGGAAATCACGTCCGGCCCCTAGGGTAGTGGCGCAATTGGTAGCGCAGCGGTCTCCAAAACCGCAGGTTGCAGGTTCGAGTCCTGTCTACCCTGCGCAGGGTGGTCTTTCGGTGATCCGAGAAGCCCCCGGCAGGACAGTTTCAGTGTCGACCTAGCAAGTGAGGCCACGTGACCGAGGCAGTTGCGAACAGCACCGGGAACCAGAACCCCGGCACGCCGCGGAAGCGAGGTCTCTTCGGCAGAATCGCCCTGTTCCTGCGGCAGGTGGTGGACGAGCTCAAGAAGGTCGTCACCCCCACCCGTGAGGAGCTGGTGAAGCTCACGGGCGTCGTGCTCGCCTTCGTGATCTTCATGATCTTGCTGGTGACCTTGTTGGACTTCTTGTTCGGCATGGGCGCCTCCTTCGTCTTCGGCGACGGCAGCGCCTGACGCTTCCCGCCGGTGGACGCATGCCCTGCCGGAAGTACGTTGAACGCGTGAAGAAAGCAGGAACCAGTGTCCGAGCAGGAACTCGAACCGCAGGCCGACGCCCTCGCTGAGGCTGACGCTCTCGAAGAGGAGCAGTCCCAGCCGTCTCAGGACCCCAAGACTGCTGAGGACGCCGCCGTCGCCGGTGAGCCCGTCGTACCGGCTGAGCCGGCCGATTCCGAGGAGCCGGAGGCTGACGTCGACCCGCAGGTCGCCGTGGACCCGGCGATCGAGGCCGACGGCATCGACGAGAGCTACGACGAGGCCGCCGAGCCGGAGGTCGATCCCCAGGCTGAGACCCGTGAGGTCACCCCTGAGGCATCCGCCGAGGACCAGGGCCAGATGACCCTGCAGGAGGAAGACCTGGCCCAGAGCGGCGCTGAGTCCGCCGATCGGCCCGACGCCGACCTGGCGGGCGAGGATTCCCTGGACGTGGAGCCGGTCGAGGCCGAGCCGGCCGCCGAGGCCGAGCCGGAGGTCGACCCCTCCGAGGAGCTCCGCACCCGCCTGCGTCGCCAGCCCGGAGACTGGTACGTCATCCACACCTACGCGGGCTACGAGAAGCGCGTGAAGACCAACCTGGAGACGCGAGTCCAGACCCAGGAGATGGAGGACTACGTCTATGAGATCGAAGTCCCCATGGAAGAGGTCGTGGAGATCCGCAACACCACGCGCAAGCTCGTCAACCGGGTGCGCATCCCCGGTTACGTGCTCGTCCGCATGGACCTGACGGACGCCTCCTGGGGCGTGGTCCGCCACACCCCGGGCGTCACCGGATTCGTGGGCAACGCCCATGACCCGTTCCCGCTCTCCCTCGACGAGATCCACTCCATGCTGGCCCCCTCGGTCATGCAGGAGGCCACCAAGGCCGCCCAGGCCGAGGGCCGGCCCGCCCCGGCGGGTTCCGAGACGTCCGCCCCGGCCATCGAGGTCGACTTCGAGGTCGGCGAGTCCGTCACCGTCAACGACGGCCCGTTCGAGACGTTGCCGGCCACGATCTCCGAGGTCAAGGTCGAGTCCCAGCAGCTCGTGGTCCTCGTGACCATCTTCGAGCGCGAGACTCCGGTCACCCTGTCCTTCAACCAGGTCACGAAGATCCGGTAGTAGGCACCCCCAGACTTCGCCCCCTCCGGTTGCTTCGGCTGCTTTGGCCGGACGGTGGCGGACCGGTCACCGCGCCACGGTGGCCACCAGCTCCGGAACACGCTCCTGTGCTCCGGGGAACACGCAAGAAGTTACAGAAGAAGGACCCGATTATGGCCCCCAAGAAGAAGGTCGCAGGCCTGATCAAGCTGCAGATCCAGGCAGGAGCCGCCAACCCGGCCCCTCCGATCGGCCCTGCGCTCGGTCAGCACGGCGTGAACATCATGGAGTTCTGCAAGGCGTACAACGCTGCGACGGAATCCCAGCGTGGCAACGTCGTCCCCGTCGAGATCACCGTGTACGAAGACCGTTCGTTCACCTTCGTCACCAAGACCCCGCCGGCCGCTGAGCTCATCAAGAAGGCTGCCAAGGTCGCCAAGGGCTCCTCCACCCCGCACACGGACAAGGTCGGCAAGCTGACCCAGGCCCAGTGCGAGGAGATCGCCCAGACCAAGATGGAAGACCTCAACGCCAACGATGTCCAGGCTGCGGCCAAGATCATCGCCGGCACCGCCCGCTCCATGGGCATCACCGTCGAAGGCTGACGGAAACAGCACTTTCAGTACCCAGCAACACAGCTCATTCCAGTGGCAGGGTCGCGCGCGACCCGCAGACCACGACTGCATAAGGAGAACAAGCAGATGGCACAGCGCAGCAAAGCATACAAGGCGGCTCAGGAGAAGATCGGCGAGGACATCTACGGTCCCGTCGAGGCCATCGCCCTGGCCAAGGACACCAACCCGTCCAAGTCGGACGCCACCGTGGAGGTCGCCTTCCGCCTGAGCGTCGATCCCCGCAAGGCCGATCAGATGGTGCGCGGCACCGTCAACCTGCCGCACGGCACCGGCAAGACCGCCCGCGTGGTCGTCTTCGCCACCGGTGACAAGGCCGCAGCGGCCGAGGCCGCCGGCGCCGACTTCGTGGGCTCGGACGACCTGATCGCCAAGATCCAGGGCGGCTGGACCGACTTCGACGCCGCCGTGGCCTCCCCGGACATGATGGGCAAGGTCGGCCGTCTCGGCAAGGTCCTCGGCCCGCGCAACCTGATGCCGAACCCGAAGACCGGCACGGTGACCCCGGACGTGGCCAAGGCCGTGACCGACATCAAGGGCGGCAAGATCGACTTCCGCGTCGACAAGCACTCGAACCTGCACTTCATCATCGGCAAGACCAGCTTCGATGCTGACAAGCTGACCGAGAACTACGCCGCCGCCCTGGAGGAGGTGCTGCGCCTGAAGCCGTCCGCGTCCAAGGGCCGGTACATCTCCAAGGCCACCATCTCGACGACCTTCGGCCCCGGCATCCGGGTGGACCCGAACGTGGTCAAGATCGAGACTGAGGCGTCCGCTCAGGCCTGATCAACGGCTTCATCAGCAGCGTTTCACCAGCTTCATCATCAGGGCCGGAACCAGCGAGAGATCGCGGTTCCGGCCCTGATGCGTTAAAGCACCCGGTCACACAGCCCGGTGCGGCATCATGAACACCATGAGGATCAAATGGCTGGACCTTCCCGACGCCCTGGACCAGACGCGGTTGCCGATGCCGCCCACCACGGCGGACTTCCTGCAGGTGACACAACTCGCCAACCTGGTGACGTCCCTGTTCTGGGGCAACAACGACTTCTACGTCTCCCCGGAGAACCAGTTGGCCGGGGCCACCTCCCGGGATGACGTGCGCACCTCCTACGCCGTCGCCCGCGAGCCCCTGGCCGGGGACCGCCCGGACCGCATCATCGGGTATGCCGCCCTGAGCCTGCCCTGGGAGCCGGGCGCCTCGGCGGATGCCCAGCCGACCCCCCAGCCCACCACAGCCGAGGTCAACGTGGCCGTGCACCCCGACTTCCGGCGTCGGGGGGTGGGGTCTGCCCTGCTGCGCGAGGCCGAGGCCGAAGCGGTGCGGCGCGGACGCACCGTCCTGCAGTCCTGGACGGACAATGCCCTGGTGGACCCGGCCGCCGTCGGATCCGGTCCGGTGTTCGTCTCCGGCACCTCGTTGGAGACCGGGCTGACCCCGGTGGTCCGGACACCGTCGGAATCGGTGCCCGACGCCGGCCGGGACCGGGTCCGCTGGCAGGCGCCGGATGCGGCGTTCGCCGCCGCCCACGGCTACGAGCTGGCCCAAATGGAGTGGACGTCCGTGCTGGATCTGCGGGAGGCAGCCGGTGCCGCCCTGGTGGCCGAATCCGGCTCCGGCGCCGCCGAGGAGCACGGCTATGACCTGGTCGGCTGGGAGGGGGCCTGTTCGGAGGAGGATGCCGGTGCGATGGCCGGGCTGCTCGGCCGGATGGCGGCCGAGGCGCCCGCCGGTGCCCTGGAGCGGGTGGCCGAGCACTGGGATGTGCCCCGGCTGCGAGCCGAGGAGCGGGCGCGCCGCGAGATGGGACTGACCAACATCACGACGGCGGCACGCGACCGGTCGAGCGGTCAGCTCGTCGGGCACTCGGACATCGAGACCTTCGCCGACCTGCCCCAGGCGGCCTACCAGGGCAACACCCTGGTCCTCCCGGAGCACCGGGGCCGGGGACTCGCTGTGCTCCTGAAGGCCGTCAACGTCTCGCAGCTGCTGCGGTTGAGGCCTGAGACCGAACGCCTCTACACCTGGAACGCCGCCGAGAACGGCGCAATCCTACGCGCCAACCAGGAGCTGGGCTTCGTGCCGGTGGCCACGCACCCCGCCTGGCAGAAGAAGGCCTGAGAGAGGCTCCCCACTCCAACTCCTGCGGTTCCTATTCAATGGGAATCAACCTCCCGGCTGCGGTGGAGGTGGGCGACGATGGACCGTGAGCCGCGTCACGGGCGCGGCACCGTATCCAGTTTCGACGCAGCCCTGGGCAGAACGCAGACCAACGCAACTCAGGCAGAACAAGGCAGGCCCATGACCGAGAACCCTTCCGCAACGACGCTTCCGACGCTCGCGCCGTGGGATCACGAGGTGGACCTCCTGGTGCTCGGCACCGGTGCCGCCGGCCTCGCTGCCGCCCTGACGGGCGTCCAGGAGGGGTTGTCGGTGCTGGTCCTGGAGAAGACCGACTACATCGGCGGCACGACGGCCTATTCGGCCGGAACCTGCTGGATCCCCAACAACCACTTCCAGCGTGAGGACGGCATCACGGACGACGCCGAGAAGGCCGAGCGCTACCTCGACCGGTTGGTGGGGGACAAGTCGGACAAGGCGCTGCGTCAGGCGTACCTGGACAACGGTCCCGCGATGCTGCGCTATATGGAGGATCTGGGGGTGACGTTCCGGCGGTCACCCGCCGTGGTGGACTACCACTCGGAGCTGCCGGAGACCGGCCAGACCGGGCGCGCCCTGGAGCCGGAGCCCTTCGACGGCCGCACGCTGGGCCGGAACCGCTTCCGCCACGTCCGGCCCCCGGTGCCCGAGTTCGCGCTCATGGGCGGGACCATGATGCTGCGTCGGGCCGAGGTCGGCACTCTGTTGGGCCTGTTCTCCAAGAAGGCCGGCAAGACGGCGAAGGCCGGCGCCACGGCCCTGAGCCTGGGGGCACGCTGGGCCCTGGACATGGTGCGGAATCCGCGCGGTACCCGGCTGGTGATGGGCAATGCCCTCGTGGCCCGCATGTACGCCGAGGTGCTCGGCCGGGGCGGTGAGGTGTGGCGCAACGCGTACACCACGAAGCTGTTGCGGGACCATGACAGGGTGACGGGCGCCGTCGTGGGCCATGGAGGCCGCGAACTGCGGATCCGGGCCCGGCGCGGCGTGGTGCTGGCCGCGGGCGGGTTCGCCCAGAGCCCCGAGCTGCGGGAGAGGTTCCTCCCGGAGCCCACGCCGCAATTCTCCCGTGCGGGGGAGGGCGCCACGGGTGACACCCTGCGCCTGAGCGAGGCCGTCGGCGCGGCGGCGGGGACGGACAACGGCGAGAACGCGCTGTGGTTCCCGTCCTCGATCGGGACCCGGGCGGACGGCTCCACCGTGGTCTTCCCGCACATCTGGGACCGGGCCAAGCCCGGCCTGATCGCCGTCAACTCCGCCGGCCGGCGCTTCGTGGACGAATCGCACTCCTACCACCGCTTCGTGCGGGCCATGTATGCCTCGCACCAGACGGTGCCGACCGTCCCGGCCTGGCTCGTGGTGGACTCGCGCACCCTGGCGAAGTACGGCCTCGGCATGATCACCATGCCGCATCTGCCCGCCGCGATGCTGCAGAAGTACATCGACAGCGGCTACCTCCACCGCGGCTCCACCCTGCGGGAGCTGGCCGAGGGGATTGGCGTGGACCCCGCCGGCCTCGAGGAGACCGTCCGCCGGTACAACGGATTCGCCGAGTCCGGTGTGGACGAGGACTTCCAGAAGGGTGAGCTGATGTTCGGGCGGGTGGCCGGGGACCCGGAGCACACGCCGAACCCGAACATCGGACCGATCCGGCAGGGCCCGTTCTACGCCGTGGCCGTGGTGCCGACCCCGCTGGCCACCGCCTATGGGATTCAGATCAACGCCCAGGCCCAGGTGATGGGCCGGGACGGCGAGGCGCTCGAAGGCCTGTACGCTGCCGGCAATGACGCTGCCTCCGTCATGGGCAGCGAATACCCCGGGGCCGGCTCCCAGGTCGGCTCCGGCATGACCTTCGGCTGGGTGGCCGCACGCCACGCGGCCGGGACCGACTGACCGCCTGACGAGGAGGCACACCCATGGGCAGGACCCTGTCACTGCTCCTGGCGCTGGCCGGCGGCGTGGCGATTGCGGTCCAGGCTCGGATCACCGGTGCCCTGAGGGCCGAGCTGGGGGATGCCTCCCTGGCCGCGACGGTGACGTTCGGCTCCGGCCTGGTGTTGATGCTGCTCGTCAACGGCCTGGTCCGGGTGAACCGCCGCGGGGTGGTCCAGCTGGTCCGGGGTGCGGCCACGGGGCGGTTCCCGTGGGTGTTCGTCTTCTCCGGGCTCCTCGGTGCCTTCGCCGTGTACGGCCAGGCCGTCACCGTGGACCTCGTGGGGGTCGCGCTGTTCTCCCTCGTCTTCATCTCCGGGCAGATGCTCTCCTCGACGCTGATGGACACGCTCGGGTGGGTGCCCGCCGGGCGCCACCGCCTGAGCCTGCGGAGGGCGGTGGGCGTGCTCGCGGGACTGGCCGGCGTCGGGCTGGCGCTCTCCCCGCGCCTGTTCGGAGGCGGGTTCGGGGGTGCCGGGGGTGCAGGAGTGGCCCCGGGCTCTGAGTTGCTGCTGGCCCTGGGCCTGCCCCTGTTGATCGTCCTCGCCGGCGGCCTGCTCCAGCCACCCCAGATGGCGATGAACGCGGTGATGGGTGCGGCCGTGGGCCGGATCGAGCCGCTCGTGCTGTTCAACTACCTGATCGGGACGATGGCCCTGCTGGCCGTGGCCGCGCCGCAGATCGCGGCCGGAGGCCTGGCCCGACTGCCCTGGGGCCCGGGGGACTGGTGGTACTACACCGGTGGCCTGCTGGGTTCCGTGGTGGTGATCGGCGGGGCCCTGCTGACGCGGACCATCGGCTCGCTGCTCTTCACCCTCGGGCTCGTCGCCGGCCAACTGGCCGGGTCACTGGTGGTGGACGCGGTGTGGCCCACGCGCGGCGCCGAGGTGACCTGGCAGGTCATGACCGGGGCCATCGTCACGCTGTTGGCCCTGGTGCTGGCCTCCTCCAGCACGCTGCGGACCTCGCTGCGGACCTCGGCCCGGACGCCGCCCGGGAAGCCGTTGCAGACCACCAGGACCGGGAGCTCCTGATGGCCAACTCACGTTCCGGCGAATCGCTGATCCAGCGCCTCGTGCGGGTGTTGCACGCCTTCGATGCCGATCACCCGGAACTCACGGCCTCCGAACTGGCCGTCCGCACGGGCCTGTCCTCCTCCACCGCCCACCGCCTGGCGGGGGACATGGCCGAGGAGGGGCTGCTGCGGCGCACCCCGGACGGCCGCTTCCGGATCGGCCTGGTGCTGTGGGAACTGGGTCAGCGCAGCTCCACCTATCAGGAGTTCGGCCAGGCGGCGCTGCCATTCATGGAGGCCGTGCATGTCACCCAACGCCAGAACACCTCGCTGGCCATCATGGACCACGACGACGGCACGATCATCTATCTGGAACGACTGATCAGCAAGGACGTCCCGACGGACCTGACCAAGGTCGCCGGTCGATTGCCGGTGCTCTCCACAGCCCCGGGACTGGCTATCCTGGCGCACTCACCGCGCCAACTCCAGGAGCGGTACCTCACCTCGACCTGGGACCAGGCCACGCGCAATTCCGGCATCACCGAGGTGGGGCTGCGCCGCCGGCTGGCGCAGGCCCGCACCGACGGCTATGCCCACCTGCGCGGGGTCACCGTGCCCGGCTCCTCGGGGACGGCCGCGCCCGTCTTCGGACCGGGAGGCCGGGTCCTGGGCGCCATCTCGATCGTCGCCGAGGTGGATCAGATCAACCTCCAGATCCAGGCCCCCGTCCTGCTGGCTGCGGCGCGGGGGCTGTCCCGCCAGATGGGCTCGCGGGGGAAATCCGCAGGCTGGGAGCCGTCCTGAGGACCGGATGAGGGCCGAACTCCGCATTGCCATTCAATGGGAAGGCGGAGGCGGTGGAGGGTCTCTTCCCGGCACGATGGTCTGTAATGCCGGTCACAAGACCGGCGTGCATCAACCCGAGGAGCTGTACCCATGGCCGCCTACGCCGTCACCTACGCCTACGTCCCCGAGACCGAGGAGATGGTCGCCACCCGCCCGTCCCATGTGGAGTTCCTGTCCGGGCTCCACGAGCAGGGCACGCTCCTGGTCTCCGGACGGCTGACCGAGGGGGATCCGCTGGGCGCCCTGCTGATCATCAAGGGCGAGTCCGTGGACGAGGTCTCCTCGGTCATGGACGGCGATCCGTTCTTCCAGGGCGGCTTCGTCGCCGAGCGCACGGTGCGCAAGTGGAACATCGCCTTCGGCTCGATCGAGGGCGCCGAGTAATCACATGACCTCGACCACCCCCGCCCCGGCAGCCAGCACCGATCCCGCCGCCAGCACTGCCGCCAGCGCTGCCAGCATGGCGACCGCCGCCGTGACCACGAGCCGCCGCACCATCGAGTACCGCAGCATCGCGGCACCGGTGCCGGCGCCCGGCACGGCGGTCATCCGAATGGCCTCCGTGACCCTCTGCGGCACCGATGCGCACATCTGGGATGACGACTACGCCACCGAGCTGCCGATCATCCAGGGCCATGAGGCTGCCGGCACGATCGTCGCGCTCGACCCTTCGGACACGGATGTGCACGCGGGCTCGGGGACCGGCGGCTGGGCCGTGGGCGACCGGGTGGCCATCTCCCCGATGTTCTACTGCGGGCAGTGCCACGCCTGCTCCATCGGACGCGTCAACGCCTGCCGGCACATGAGCGTCTACGGCTGCTACGAGGACGGCTCGCTGGTGACAGAGCAAGCTGTCCCGCTGGAGAAGCTGTACCGGGTTCCGGACGGACTGGAGCTGTCCTTGGCACCGATGTCCGAGCCAGCCTCCATCGCCATGCAGGCCGTCAACCGCGGCCGCGCCCAGGCGGGCGAGAAGGTCCTCGTCTCCGGCGCCGGGCCGATCGGCCTCCTGGCCACCGTCTACCTCAAGGACCTCGGCTGCGACGTCACCGTCTCGGACATGAACCCGGCCCGGCTGGCGCTGGCCACGGCCCTCGGCGCGGACCGCACCTTCACCGTCACTCCCGGGGATTTCCCGACGGCGGCGCAGCGGACTGAGCTGGACCAGCTCACCCGCGGCGACGGCCCGTCCCTCGTCATCGACGCCACCGGCGCCCCCGCCTCGGTCGCCACCGGGGTGGAGCTGGTGGCCACGGCGGGCCGTGTGGTCTGTGTCGGCATCTCCGACGCGGAACTGCGCCTGACCCTGCGCACCCTGCCGGTCAAGGAGATCGACCTGCTCGGCTCGCGCAACTCGCAGAACCTCATCGGCCAGGCGCTGGAGCTGCTGGATCGCCACCAGGACAGCATCGGTGCCCTGCTGACCCACCGTTTCGTGTTCGAGGATCTGGACGCCGCCTTCGAGACCCTCGTGGACCCCACGGCCGGCGTCGGGAAAATCGCGATCGACTTCCCTGCGGAAGACCCCACTGAAGGAGACACCAGGCCATGACCGAGACCCGCCCCGCCGCAGACCGCCCCCTCCTGACCCCCGTCCCGGAGCTCGCCGAGCGCTATGACCTGGTGGTCATCGGCTCCGGCTGTGCCGGGATGACTTCGGCCCTGGTGGCCCGCCAGGCCGGTGCCTCGGTCCTGGTGCTGGAGAAGGCGGACCGGCTCGGCGGCACCACCGCCGCCGGGGGAGGGGTGATGTGGGCCCCGGACAACCACCTCATGGGATCGCGTGACTTCACGGACACACCTGAGGACGCCGCCGCCTACCTGCGCGCGGCCACGGGTGGGAAGCTCTCCGAGGAGGAGATCTCCTGGTATGTCTCCACTGCCGCGGAGGCGGTCCGCTTCCTGGATGAGAACACGCGGGTGGACTACGCCCCGCTCTTCCGGCCCGACTATCACATGGAATGGCCCGGAGCCACGGCCGGGGGCCGCGGTCTGGACCACCGGGAGTTCGATCCCTCCGTGGTGCCGGGACTGGCCCAGACGCTGCGTCCACCGACCTACCTGCCGCTGATCACCATGGATGAGCGGGACCAGCTGCATGGCGCGGCTCCCGATCCCGCCCTGCTCGCCGGCCGCGCCGAGCGCGGGGTGCGCACGATGGGCGGCGCGCTGGCGGGTGCCCTGACCGCCTCGGCCTGGGAGGCCGGCGTCGTGATCGCGGCTCCTGCCCCCGCCACGGGACTGCGGCGTGCTGCTGACACTGAAACCGACACTGAAACCAGCGGCTGGCAGGTGACCGTGGCCGGAGAGCGGGAGATCGCGGCCGCGTCCGTGGTCATCGCCTCCGGCGGCTTCGAATGGTCGCCCGAGCTGACCGGCACCCTGCTGAAATTCCCCGTCACCCCGATCTCCGCGCCGAGCAATGCCGGAGACGGACTGAAGCTGGGCCTGTCCGTGGGCGGTTCCTTCACGGAGACCACGGACATCTGGGGCGTGCCGGTGATCACCGCCCACGGCGCCACCTATGACGGCCGTCCCTCGGGGCGGATGGGCAATGTGGAGGCCACCCTGCCCGGTGGCATCGTGGTGAACTCTGCCGGCCGGCGCTTCGTCAACGAGGCCCTGAACTACCACGACTTCTCCCGGGTCTTCGCGAACATCGACCCCGCGACCTCCCAGTACGCCAACATCCCGGCGTACCTGGTGATGGACTCGCGGTTCGTCTCCCGGTACCCCGTCGCCGGGAACCCGGTCTTCGCTGAGCCGGCCGAGGCCCCGGACTGGATGGTCCGGGCGGACACGCTGGCCGAGCTGGCGCAGCTCATCGGGGTGGACCCGGCCGGCCTCGAGGAGACCGTGGCCCGCTTCAACCCGGCGGCGGAACGCGGCGAGGACCCGGAGTTCGGCCGGGGGTCCTCCGCCCAGGACCGGCACCTGGGAGACCCGCAGAACCTCCCCAACCCCTGCCTGGCACCGCTCACGGCCCCGCCGTTCTACGCCGTGCAGCTGCATCCCGGCGCCCTGGGCACCGCGGGCGGCCTGCGCGCCGACCTGGACGGACGGGTCCTGGACTGGAACGGGGCTCCGCTGCCGGGACTGTACGCGGCCGGCAACTGCTCGGCGACCGTCTTCAAGGACGCCTATCCCGGCGGCGGGGCCACGATCGGCTCGGCCGTCACCCGCGCCTACGCCGCTGGCCGGCACCTCTCCCGGACCCGCCTGCCCCAAGCCAGTCTCGGCGGGGAGACCGGCGGGGATGCCGGCTCCCAGACCGCAGGAAGCGCAACGGAGGACGTCCACGCATGAGCGCCACAGGCTCGGAGAGCATCACTGAACCCACCGCCGAGTCGGCCGTCCGCACTCTGCGCGTCGGCATCGCCGGAGGCGGTGCGATCTTCCGCAACCACCTGGAGGCCTACCGCGCCCTGCAGGACGTCGAGGTGGTGGCCCTCTGTGACATCGACGCCGAGCGGGCCGGTGCGGTCGCCGCCGCCCATGGGATCGAGCACGCCTTCGGCTCCGTCACGGATCTGCTGGGCTGGCGCGGTGAGGACGGGCGCGGGATCGACCTGATCTCGGTGTGCACCCCGCACCCCACCCACGAGGCCGTCGTCACGGAGGCGGCCGCCGCCGGTGTGCACGTGCTGTGCGAGAAGCCCATCGCGATCGACCTCGCGGCCGCCGAGCGGATGGTAGCCGCCTGCCGCGAGGCCTCCGTGACCTTCGGCGTGCTGTTCCAGCGCCGGTTCTGGCCCGCCGCCCAGCGGATCCGGACGGCCATCGACGACGGTACGCTGGGCACCCCGATCCTCGGCCACTGCTCCGTGCTGCTGCACCGGGAACCCGAGTACTACTCCGCCACAGCCTGGAGGGGCACCTGGGACTCGGACGGCGGCGGGGTGCTGATGACCCAGGGCATCCACTACATCGACCTGCTCCAGTGGTTCATGGGCGAGGTGGTCGAGGTGCACGGGCACATGGCGACCTTCGCGCACGGCGACCACATCGAGGTCGAGGACTCGGCCGTGGCGACCCTGAGGTTCGCCTCCGGGGCCATCGCCACCGTGCAGGCCTCCACCGCCGTCACCCCGTCACTGGGCGTCCAGGTCCGCGTCACCGGTTCCACGGGCGCCACCGCGCAGGTGACCGAATTCCCGGAGGGCACCGACGGCCGGGTGGACATCTGGGCGGCCGGGGACAGCGTCGGCGCCCAGGAGACCTGGCCGTCCTCGCTCAACCCCAACGTGGACCTGGCCACCATCAACGGTGCCCTCATCCCGTGGCACCGGGCCCAGGTGGCCGACTTCGTGGATGCCGTCCGCGCCGGCGGCACCCCCGCCGTGACGGGCGAGGAGGCCACCAAGTCCCTGCGCATCCTCCTGGCGGTGTACGAATCCTCCCGCACCGGCAAGCCGGTGGTGTTCTGAGCCGATCGGCTCACTGAGGTGACGACAGGCAACGGCGCCCCCTTCCTGATGGAAGGGGGCGCCGTCGTCGTTGGTGGTGTGGTTGGTGGTGGAGATCCCGTCAGGGGATCAGGACGGACAGTCCCTCGTCCTTGTCCTTCAGGGCCTGCTTGCGGCGCAGGCGCATCTGGCGCAGCGGGGGCAGCAGGAGTGCTGCGGCCGAGATGGCGAAGAGCACCAGGGCGATGGGGCTGGTGAGGAATCCGGACCAGCCGTCGCCGATCAGGGTGCGCCGCAGGTTGGACTCCGCGAGGGGGCCGAGGATCAGGCCGAGGACGGCCGGTCCAGCGGGGAAGCCGAAGCGGAGCATGAACAACCCGATCAGTCCCATGATCAGCATGACGAAGACGTCGAAGACCGAGTTGCTGATGGAGTAGGTGCCGACCATGCAGAACACCAGGATGATGATCCAGAGGTATTGGTTCTTCAGCTCGAGCAGTTTCACCATCGACTTCATGCGGACCAGGGACAGGCCCAGCGAGAGCACGGTGGCCACCAGCAGGATTGTTGCCAGGGTGTAGACCAGCGAGGGATCGTTGGTGAACAGGGCCGGGCCCGGCTGGATGCCCCAGATCATCATGGAGCCGATCAGGACGGCCATGACCGAGTCGCCCGGCACGCCCAGCGCCATGGTGGTGGTGACGGAGCCGCCGAGGGTGGCGGTGGACGAGGTGTCGGCGGAGGTGAGGCCCTCGATGGAGCCCTTGCCGAACTCGTCTTTACGCTTGGAGAAGCGCTTGGCGTTGTCCCAGGCGATGATGCCGGCGATGTCCCCGCCGACGGCCGGAACCAGGCCGACGACGGAGCCGGTGCCGGCGCCGATGCCCATGGGCTTGACCAGCCGGCGGAACATCGCCCGGTCCGGCATCCACTGTCCCAGCTGGTTGATGGGCTTGTCCTGGACCGCGTTGCGGCGGTGGGTGACCATCTGGTTGAGGACCTCGGCCACACCGAACAGTCCGATGATCACGGGGATGAAGGGCACTCCGCCGTTGAGCTCCAGGATCCCGAGGGTGAAGCGCTGGTCACCGGTGATCGGGTCACGGCCCACAGTGGCCAGCAGCAGACCGAAGGCGCCGGCGACCAGGCCCTTGAAGATGCGGCCGGAGGAGACGCCGATCATCATCGTCAGGCCGAAGACCACGAGGGCGAACATCTCCGGTGGCCCGAACTGGCGGGCGAGGCCGGCCAGGGGGATGGCGAACAGCGAGAGCACGATGATGCCGATGACCATGCCGAACGCGGAGCCGAAGGCGGAGGCGGTCATCGCCAGGCCCGCCTTGCCCTGTTTGGCCAGGGGGTAGCCGTCGAAGGTGGTCGCGATCGAGGCCGGGGTACCGGGGGTGTTGATGAGGATGGCCGGTACCCGGTCGCCGAACTGGGCGGCCACGTAGATCGTCAGCAGGACGGCCAGGCCCTGGATGGGATCCATGGTCAGGGTGAAGCCGGAGGCCAGGGCCACGGCCATGGTGGCCGTGACGCCGGGGAATGCGCCGACCAGCATGCCCACGAGCATGCCCAGGCCGATGTACAGCAGGGTGTCCCACTGCAGGACCACGCCGATGCCGTCGGTGACGGCGGTCGCCGCGATGGGCAGGGGCAGTTGCGGCAGTTGAGGCAGCTGCGGCAGCTGGAGAAGGAGTTCGGGGATCACAGGGGCACCTTCAGGAGGACGATGAACAAGAGGTGCAGCAGGGCACCGATGATGATCGGGAGGAAGACGAGGACCTTCCAGTTCCGGATGCCGTAGAGCAAGAGCAGCACCACGGTGACGACCATGGTGATCAGCCAGAACTGCAGGACGTTGAAGAGCAGCAGGTAGCCGATCAGCACGGCGAAGGTCGCGACCATCCGGCCGATGCCGGACCAGTTCATGTCCTCGGGGATGTCGGAGGGGCGGACCCCGCGCAGCACGTTCGTGAACACCAGCAGGACGCCGAGGCCGATCAACGCCCAGGCGAGCATGGTCGGCCAGAACCGTGGGCCCAGGGCGTCCCCGCCCCGGTCGGTGATGCCACCGACCAGGACGAGGATCGTGATCCCGAGGCCGACCGACGCGGCCACGGGGATCAATTCCCGCAGCCGGTACGGCAGGTTCTTCAGCAGGACCAGGTCCTCCGGATGATCACCCGGACGCTCCGCGGTCCCCGCAGAAGAACCGGCCGTGGAGCCGGTCGTGGAGCCAGAGGTGTCAGTCGAGGACACGATTAGCCCTGCTTGGACTTCGCGAGCTCGATCCACGGGCCGTAGCGCTCTTCCTCGGCCTGGATGAACTCGGTGAACTCCCCGGCCGGAACGGAGACGGGGACCAGGTTGGACTGCTCGATGACGGACTGGTAGTCCTCGTCCTCCGTGGCCGCCACGATGGCGTCCGAGAGGGTCTGGACGACGTCGTCCGGGGTTCCGGCAGGAGCCATCAGACCGGTGAACGAGGCGTTCTGCAGGTCGACGCCCTGCTCGGCCGCGGTGGGCACGTCCGGGAACTCCTCCACACGTTCATCCGCCAGGACGGCCAGGTAGCGAAGCTCGCCGCCGTCCACCTGGGCCTTCTGGGAGCCCATGGCGTCGATGGAGAAGTCCACGTCACCGGCCGCGGCAGCGGCGATCGACGGGGCGGAGCCGTCATAGGGGACGTTGGTCAGCTCGATGCCGGCCATCTCCTGGAAGCCCTGGGCGGGGTTGTCCCACACGGATCCGACGCCGGGGGAGGAGTAGGTGATCTCGCCCGGGGCCGCCTTCGCGGCGTCGATCAGGTCCTGCAGGGTCTCGTAGGGGCTGTCCGCCTTGACGGCGATGGCGCCGGGTCCCTCGAGGATCTTGCCGAGGAAGGCGTAGTCGGCCGGCTTGATGTCATAGTCCATGAACTGCAGGGTGGCCACCTCGGCGCCCAGCATGGACAGGTTGTAGCCATCCGGCTCCTGCTCCTTGAGCCAGTTGTAGCCCACCGAGCCGTTCGCGCCGGGGCGGTTCTCCACGATGACGCTGACGCCGAGCTCGTCCTCGAGCAGCGGGGCCAGGGTGCGGGCGGAGAGGTCGCCGGAACCGCCGGCGGCCCAGGGGACGACGAGGCGAATGTCCTCGGTCGGGAACTCGTCGCCTCCGCCGCCACCTCCGGAGTTCGAGGCGCAACCGGACAGCAGCAGTCCGGCGGCGGCCAGGGTGGCCGCGGAGGTCATCAGGGTGCGTTGTTTCATGTCCGGCTCCTTGGGGGATAACTCGGGGATAACTCGGTGATCAGACGGGTGCGGTGATGTGCCCTTGAGATGAACGGTGTTGAGACCGGTGATGGCGCTCACATCAGTCAAGGTGGACAGAAGAATGACACGAAGCGAAAGTGATTGCCAGCAGATTGCCAAAAATTGCGGAAATGAGCGGACTGTGACGCCACCTTCGTGACGTCTGGCCTGTCATCAAGCGGATCAGTGGAGAAGTTCGTGCTGGACGGATCGCGGCAAAGGGTGGAAAGATCCTGCATGTCCAGTCGGTGGCATCCGCCCCGGGTGAGACGATGCCGGCCCACTCCACCTCACGCGAAAAGTTGACAACACCATGGATGTTGAACGGGACGACGCCGCTGCGGCGAGGATCCGCCTTGAAGACGTGGCCCGGGCGGCCGGTGTGGCCGCGTCCACGGCATCCCGCGCTTTCACGCGCCCCGACCGGGTGAACTTCCAGACCGTGGAGCGGGTCATGGAAGCGGCCGCTCGGCTGGGATACCGGCGTGAGCCTCCGCGGCCTGCCGCCGTTGCGCCGGCGGCCGCCTCCCGCGCGGTGAACCTGTTGGTGCAGGACCTGGCCAATCCCTTCTTCTCGGACCTGGTCAAGGGTGCCGTCAGCCAGGCTCGTTCGGCCGGCTACCTCGTGACCCTCGGCGATGCCGAGGAATCCGCCACCATGGAGCGGACGCACCTGGAGCGATTGACCGGGGATGCGAACGGTGTGGTCGCCGCGGCCCGCTGGACCTCTGATGCCGAGCTGCGGGAGATGGCACGGCGCCGGCCGCTGGTCCTTTTCAACCGGGAGGTCGCCGGCATCAGCTCGGTGGTGGCCGGGGATGCCGATTCCAGCCGGCACCTGATCGAGCACCTGCATGCCTTGGGGCACCGGAGGATCGTGTACTGCGCGGGGCCGCACAATGCGTGGAGCAACGTCCTGCGGCAGAAGGCCCAGGACGAGGTGGCCCAGACCCTGGGGATCGAGTTGATCACCACGGGGCCGTTCAAGCCGCTGATCGGCCAGGGGGCCGCCGCGGCCGCCTTGGCCTGGGCGCGGAGGCCGACCGCCATCATCGGCTACAACGACCAGTTGGCCGTCGGCATCCTCCGGCACCTGATCTCCAACGGTGTGGACGTCCCGGGGGACGTCTCCGTGGCCGGCTATGACAACACCTATGGCTCGGATTTCGTGCATTCGGGTCTGACCTGTGTGGACGCGCCGGTGGAGCAGGCCGGCCGCGCGGCCGTGGACCTGTTGCTGGCCCGCATGGCGGGAGAGCGGACCGTGCACCAGCTCCGGCTGGCCTCTGGACTGCAGGTCCGTGGCTCGACCGGTCCGGCGTCCACGTCCCCCTCCTCGGCTTCCATCCTGTCTGCGGTGCGCCGGTAGGGGCTGGACGATCTGCTTACCTGGACCCGCCCGATTTGGTGAATGGCCGGCGTCGGGCCTAAGATCGGTTGCACCAAAGACCGCCGGTCGGCAGGTACCCGGATGTTCCCTGAACCTCTGGATGCCCGTCCGTAAAGCCCTCCCGATGGAGGCGACCTGCGCAGGTGAAACCGAGCAACGCGTGAAGGATGGCTGGACCCAGGTCCGCCGTGACGTCAACGCCACGCCCTGTGCACCTGCACGGGGCGTTTTTCATTGTCAGGGGGTACCGGCCCCACAGCAATGGAAGGAGTGCCATGGCGACGTCTGAAAAGAACGCTGTTGTGGCGGAGCTGGCGGAACTGTTCCGCTCCTCCACCGCAGCAGTATTGACGGAGTACCGTGGTCTCACCGTGGCCGAGCTCAAGCAGCTCCGCCGTGCACTCGGTGAGAATGCGACCTACGCCGTGGTGAAGAACACGCTGACCGAGATTGCGGCCGATCAGGCCGGCGTCGATGCCTTCAAGGGCAAGATGACCGGCCCGTCCGCTATTGCCTTCGTCTCCGGTGATCCGGTGGACGCGGCCAAGGCGATGCGTGACTTTGCCAAGGACCACGAGGCCCTGGTCGTCAAGGGCGGCTACATGGAGGGCCAGTTCCTCGATGAGGCCGGCATGAAGAAGCTGGCGGACCTTGAGTCCCGCGAGGTTCTGCTGGCCAAGCTGGCAGGTGCCATGAAGGGCAACCTGTACAAGGCCGCCTACATGTTCCAGGCCCCCCTCTCGCAGGCAGTCCGCACCGTGGACGCCCTGCGCGCGAAGGTCGAGGAGCAGGGTGGCGCAGCTGCGCCGACCGCCGAGTAACACCACCCCGGCCGCTCTCGCGGCCACCCACACCATCACATCCGTGAAAACTCATCCGTGATCACACGGAAGTAAAGGAGCCCACCATGGCTAAGCTGTCCACCGAAGAGCTGCTCGAGGCCTTCTCCGAGCTGTCCCTCATCGAGCTGTCCGAGTTCGTCAAGGCCTTCGAGGAGAAGTTCGAAGTGACCGCAGCCGCTCCGGTCGCCGTTGCCGGCGCCGCTCCGGCCGCTGGCGATGCCGGCGAGGCTGCCGAGGAGCAGTCCGAGTTCGACGTGGTCCTCGAGTCCGCTGGCGACAAGAAGATCGGCGTCATCAAGGAGGTCCGCGCACTGACCTCGCTGGGTCTGAAGGAAGCCAAGGACCTCGTCGACTCCGCTCCGAAGGCCGTCCTGGAGGGCGTCAACAAGGAGACTGCCGACAAGGCCAAGGAGACCCTCGAGGGCGCCGGCGCCACCGTCACCCTCAAGTGATGACGGCGGCCTGAGCCGCTGTTCGTCTCCTTCAGTCCGGTCCCATCCGACCCGCTCCGGCGGGGAGGGTGGGGCCGGACTGCTTTAACCCCCGGTCAGTTTGCTCTCGTCCTCCTGCTCATCCTCCTGCTCATTCGCCTGTTCTCACCGGATTCCCAGCGACCGCCCAGACGGGGTTCGTAAGGTAACGAAATCATCAAGGACGGGATGCAAGCAGAGCCCGACGCGCGGGGGACGGGAACCTGAGCGCGGCGCGGCTCGGTATGTGAGGGAGGGCGCCGGCCCATGGTCGCGACGACGGAACTGCCGCGGATCGAGGTAGATCAGCAGGTTGGTCAGCAGACTGATCACCAGGCTGATCGGCAGGCTGATCACCAGGTCGGCCGCCGGGCAGATGATCGGGCAGGAAATCAGGGAGCAGACCGGCCACGGCCCCGCCTCGCCCCGCTGGATGGGCTCCGCCTGGTCGCCGCCCTCGCCGTGGTGCTCTTCCACTGGACCGCCTGGCACCACGATCACTGGGGCCGCCACGGGGAACCGGCCGCCGAGGCGTGGCCGTGGTTGAGCCAGTTCAGCTCCGTCGGGGCGCTCGGCGTCCAGCTCTTCTTCGTCATCTCCGGTTTCGTGATCCTGCTCTCATCCTATGGGAAGTCGCCGGCGAGGTTCATCGGTTCCCGGGTGGGGCGTCTGTACCCGGCCTACTGGGTCGCGGTGCTGGCCACCGCCACGCTGACCTTCGTCCTCTGGCCGGAGATGGGCTCCCAGCGGTCGCCGGTGGACATCCTGGCGAACCTGACGATGTTCCAGGGTGGCCTCGGCGTCGGGCATATCGACGGCGTGTACTGGACCCTGTGGGTGGAGATGAAGTTCTACCTCTGGATCCTCGCCTTCACCCTCATCGGCATGACGGTCCGCCGGGTGCTCGTGTTCACCTTTGCGTGGCCGATCGTCGGCAACGCGCTGTACTTCGGCCTGCATGGGGCCGGCCAGCCCATCGGCTGGGTGGAGCACGTGTTCTTCCCCCAGTACTCGGCACTGTTCGCCGGTGGGATGGCCCTGTTCCTGCTGTTCAAATTCGGCCACACGCCGCTGCGGTGGGCGGCGTTCGTGCTGAACGCGGGTGCCGGCGGCCTCTGGTCCGCCCGCGTCCAGCAGGCCGAGACGCTCAAGCTCACCGGCTATGACTACCCCTTCTGGGCCTTCGTGGCCGTTGTCGCCGGGCTGTTCGTCCTGGTCGCGCTCATCGTGCTGACCCCCCTGGCCTCCCTCCGGGTGCCGGGGATGACTCTGGCGGGACAGCTGACCTACCCGGTCTACCTTCTGCACCAGCTGTGGGGGTGGTGGCTGATCTTCCTGCTCTCGCCGTACCTGCCGCGTGAGGTGGTGCTGGTCCTGACCCTCGCCGCGGTCCTCGGTGCCGCGTGGCTGCTGCACCGGTGGGTCGAACGCCCGCTGGGACCGCGCCTGCAGCGAGCAGTGACGGCCGGCGTCGGGACGTGGCCGGTGGTGGGGCGGCGACTGGCGCGGGCCCGCACGCCGGTCTCCTAGGGATTCTCTGGATTCTGGGGTTCCTAGCATATTCACAGCCACGGGAACAGGACCGGCTGGACTTCGGGCGTGCCGAAAGTTAGTATGGTTCCTTACGTCTCCCCTGAAGTCCACTTTGTCATGCCACCGGTCGCGTCCGGGGGGCATTTCGGTGTGGCATTCGGTCTGGCCTTCAAATAGCGGTGGGCCCCGGTGCTGTGGACCAGTGGGGGAGTGCACGGAAGTAAAGACGGTCTGTGGAAGGATCCCTCTTGGTCGCCTCGAGCACCTCAAATACCGAAACCGCTAATTTCCCCGGGGGCGTCTCGCCCCGCTCCGGCGCCAGTGCCGGCCGAATCTCGTTCGCGAAGATTCATGAGCCGCTGGAGGTCCCGGACCTGCTGGCCCTGCAGACCGAGTCGTTCGACCGGCTCGTGGGCAACGAACGCTGGGCCGAACGGGTGGCCTACGCTCGCGAGATCAACGACGACTCCGTGGCGGTCACGTCCGGCTTCGCCGACATCTTCGAGGAGATCTCCCCGATCGAGGACTTCCAGGGCACCATGTCCCTGTCCTTCACTGATCCGGAGTTCTCGGACCCGAAGATGCCGGTCGACGAGTGCAAGGAGCGCGACACCACGTACGCCGCTCCGCTGTACGTCAAGGCCGAGTTCATGAACAACAACACCGGCGAGATCAAGCAGCAGACGGTGTTCATGGGCGACTTCCCGCTCATGACGGACAAGGGCACCTTCGTGATCAACGGCACCGAGCGTGTCGTCGTGTCCCAGCTCGTCCGCTCGCCCGGTGCCTACTTCGAGCGCACCCCGGACAAGACCAGTGACAAGGACATCTTCACCGCGAAGATCATCCCGTCCCGTGGTGCCTGGTTCGAGCTCGAGGTGGACAAGCGCGATCAGGTCGGCGTCCGCCTGGACCGCAAGCGCAAGCAGCCGGTCACTGTGCTGCTCAAGGCCATGGGTTGGTCCGAGTCCCGCATCCTCGAGGAGTTCGGCCAGTACGACTCGATCCGCGCCACCCTCGAGAAGGACCCCACCGAGGGCCAGAACGAGGCGCTTCTGGACATCTACCGCAAGCTCCGCCCGGGCGAGCCCGCCGCCGTGGACGCCGCACAGAACCTGCTGAACAACCTGTACTTCACCCCGAAGCGCTATGACCTGGCGAAGGTGGGCCGTTACAAGCTCAACCGCAAGCTGGGCGTGGACATGCCGCTGTCCGACCCGCACGCCTCCGTGCTGACGCAGGACGACATCGTCCAGATGGTCCACTTCATCGTGGCCCTGCACGCCAACGAGAAGACGATCACCGGCAAGCGCGCCGGCGAGGATGTCGAGGTGCGCGTGGAGGTCGACGACATCGACCACTTCGGCAACCGTCGCATCCGCGCCGTGGGCGAGCTGATCGAGAACCAGATCCGCACCGGCCTGTCCCGTATGGAGCGTGTCGTGCGTGAGCGCATGACCACCCAGGACGTCGAGGCGATCACCCCGCAGACCCTGATCAACATCCGCCCCGTGGTGGCCTCGATCAAGGAGTTCTTCGGAACCTCCCAGCTGTCCCAGTTCATGGACCAGAACAACCCGCTGGCGGGCCTGACCCACAAGCGGCGTCTGTCCGCGCTCGGCCCGGGCGGCCTCTCCCGTGACCGTGCCGGCATGGAAGTCCGTGACGTGCACCCGTCCCACTACGGCCGCATGTGCCCCATCGAGACCCCGGAAGGCCCGAACATCGGCCTCATCGGCTCGCTGGCCACGTTCGGGCGCATCAACCCGTTCGGCTTCATCGAGACCCCGTACCGCAAGGTCGTGGACGGGATCGTGACCGAGCAGGTGGACTACCTCACCGCCGACGACGAGCTGGAAGCCCAGATCGCCCAGGCCAACGCTCCGTTGAACGACGACGGCTCCTTCGCCGAGGACCTCGTGCTCTGCCGCCAGCGCGGCGGCGGCGGCGAGCCGGTGCTGTCCTCCGTGGAAGACATCGACTACATGGACGTCTCCCCACGCCAGATGGTCTCCGCCGCCACGGCGCTGATCCCGTTCCTCGAGCACGATGACGCCAACCGCGCTCTCATGGGTGCGAACATGCAGCGCCAGGCCGTGCCGCTGCTCCAGGCCGAGGCGCCCCTGGTGGGCACCGGCATGGAGAAGTACATCGCCGTCGACGCCGGCGACTCCATCACGGCCGATGCCCCCGGCGTCGTGACCGAGGTGGCTGCGGACATGGTGACCGTCATGAACGACGACGGCACGATGCGCCACTACCCGATCATGAAGTTCGCCCGCTCCAACCAGGGCAACGCGTACAACCAGCGTGTCCGGGTTACCGAGGGCGACCGCGTGGAGAAGCTGTCCATCATCGCGGACGGCCCTGCCACGGACCACGGCGAGCTGGCGCTCGGCAAGAACCTTCTCGTCGCGTTCATGCCCTGGGAGGGCCTGAACTACGAGGACGCCATCATCCTGTCCCAGCGCATGGTCTCGGACGACGTGCTGACCTCGATCCACATCGAGGAGCACGAGGTCGACGCCCGCGACACCAAGCTGGGCGCGGAAGAGGTCACCCGGGACATCCCGAACGTCTCCGACGAGGTCCTGGCGCAGCTCGACGAGCGCGGCATCATCCACATCGGTGCCGAGGTCGAGGCCGGGGACATCCTGGTCGGCCGCGTGACCCCGAAGGGCGAGACCGAGCTGACCCCCGAGGAGCGCCTGCTGCGTGCCATCTTCGGCGAGAAGTCCCGCGAAGTGCGTGACACCTCTCTGAAGGTGCCCCACGGCGAGTCCGGCACCGTCATCGGCGTGCGCATCTTCGATCGCGACGAGGACGACGACCTGCCCCCGGGCGTGAACCAGCTGGTCCGCGTGTACGTGGCCCAGAAGCGCAAGATCACCGACGGTGACAAGATGGCCGGCCGCCACGGTAACAAGGGCGTCATCTCCAAGATCCTGCCGATGGAGGACATGCCGTTCCTCGAGGACGGCACCCCGGTGGACATCATCCTGAACCCGCTGGGCGTTCCGGGCCGCATGAACCTGGGCCAGGTCATGGAGCTGCACCTGGGCTGGGCCGCCTCCCGCGGCTGGGACATCCAGGGCGAGCCGGAATGGATCAAGGATCTGCCGAACTTCCCGCGCTCCTCCGGTCCGGTCAACGTCGCCACCCCGGTGTTCGACGGTGCCGAGGCCCACGAGATCGAGGGCCTGCTCGGCCACGTCAACGTCACCCGTGACGGCGACCGCCTGATGGGCACCAACGGCAAGGCCACCCTGTTCGACGGCCGCTCCGGCGAGCCGTTCCCGGACGCGGTCTCCGTGGGCTACATGTACATGCTGAAGCTGCACCACCTGGTGGATGACAAGATCCACGCGCGCTCCACCGGTCCGTACTCCATGATCACGCAGCAGCCGCTGGGTGGTAAGGCACAGTTCGGTGGCCAGCGCTTCGGTGAGATGGAGGTCTGGGCCCTGGAGGCGTATGGCGCTGCCTACACCCTGCAGGAACTGCTGACCATCAAGTCCGATGACATCCACGGTCGTGTGAAGGTCTACGAGGCCATCGTGAAGGGCGAGAACATCCCGGAGCCGGGCGTTCCGGAGTCCTTCAAGGTCCTCATCAAGGAAATGCAGTCGCTGTGCCTGAACGTGGAGGTCCTCTCCGCCGACGGCACCGCGATCGAAATGCGTGACTCGGAGGATGAAGTCTTCCGGGCCGCCGAGGAACTGGGCATCGACCTGTCCCACAACGAGCCCAGCTCGGTTGAAGAGGTCTGAGCAACACCCGTTCCCCGTCCCACCCCAGACTTCATCCACGATTCGAAAACGCAAGGAATCAGGAGTTCAACGGACCATGTCCAACGACAACTCATCATTTGGCCTCATGCGCATTGGCCTCGCGACCGCGGACGAGATCCGCAATTGGTCCTACGGCGAGGTCAGGAAGCCCGAAACCATCAACTACCGCACCTTGAAGCCCGAGAAGGACGGACTCTTCTGCGAGAAGATCTTCGGCCCCACCCGGGACTGGGAGTGCTACTGCGGCAAGTACAAGCGCGTGCGCTTCAAGGGCATCATCTGTGAGCGCTGCGGCGTCGAGGTGACCCGTTCCAAGGTGCGTCGCGACCGGATGGGCCACATCGAGCTGGCCGCCCCGGTCACCCACATCTGGTACTTCAAGGGTGTGCCCTCCCGTCTGGGCTACCTGCTGGATCTGGCCCCGAAGGATCTCGAGAAGATTATCTACTTCGCGGCCTACATGATCACCTCGGTGGACGAGGAGGCACGCCACGCCGACCTGCCGAACCTGCAGGCCGAGCATGACCAGGAGACCCGTCACCTGACGGACACCCGGGATGCCGACATCGCCGCCGTCGCCGGTGACCTGGAGAAGGACCTCGCCAAGCTCGAGTCCGAGGGGGCCAAGGCCGCCGAGAAGAAGAAGGCCCGTGACTCCGCGGACAAGACCATGGCGCAGATCCGCAAGCGGGCCGACGCCGAGCTGGACCGGATGGAGAAGATCTGGGACCGCTTCAAGAACCTCAAGGTCGCCGACCTCGAGGGCGACGAGGGCCTGTTCCGTGCGATGCGTGACAAGTACGGTCAGTACTTCGAGGGCTCCATGGGCGCCGAGTCGATCAAGAAGCGCCTGGAGACCTTCGACCTCGAGGCCGAGGCCGAGTTCCTGCGCGAGGTCATCAAGACCGGCAAGGGCCAGCGCAAGACGCGGGCCCTGAAGCGCCTGAAGGTCGTCAACGCGTTCCTCACCACGGACAACTCCCCGCTGGGCATGGTCCTGGACGCCGTCCCGGTGATCCCGCCGGAGCTGCGCCCGATGGTGCAGCTGGACGGTGGCCGCTTCGCGACCTCCGACCTGAACGACCTGTACCGCCGCGTGATCAACCGCAACAACCGCCTGAAGCGTCTGCTGGACCTCGGTGCTCCCGAGATCATCGTGAACAACGAGAAGCGCATGCTCCAGGAAGCGGTCGATTCGCTGTTCGACAACGGACGTCGCGGCCGTCCCGTCACCGGGCCGGGCAACCGTCCGTTGAAGTCGCTCTCCGACATGCTCAAGGGCAAGCAGGGACGCTTCCGCCAGAACCTGCTCGGCAAGCGCGTGGACTACTCCGGCCGTTCCGTGATCGTGGTGGGCCCGCAGCTGAAGCTGCACCAGTGCGGCCTGCCGAAGCAGATGGCCCTGGAGCTCTTCAAGCCCTTCGTGATGAAGCGCCTGGTGGACCTCAACCACGCCCAGAACATCAAGTCCGCCAAGCGGATGGTGGAGCGCTTCCGCCCGCAGGTGTGGGACGTGCTGGAAGAGGTCATCACCGAGCATCCGGTGCTGCTGAACCGCGCACCCACCCTGCACCGCCTCGGCATCCAGGCCTTCGAGCCGATGCTGGTGGAGGGCAAGGCACTGCAGCTGCACCCGCTGGTCTGTGGCGCCTTCAACGCCGACTTCGACGGTGACCAGATGGCAGTGCACCTGCCGCTGAGCCCGGAGGCGCAGGCCGAGTCGCGACTGCTGATGCTGTCCTCCCACAACATCCTGAAGCCCTCCGATGGCCGCGCCGTAGCCGTTCCGGCCCAGGATATGATTATCGGCCTCAACCACCTCACCACCGTGCGTGAGGACGAGGTCGGCGCCGGGACGGAGTACTCGTCGGTCGCCGAGGCCATCATGGCTTTCGACGCCGGCCAGCTGCACCTGAACGCACCGGTCAAGATCACCGTGGAAGGCTTCATCCCGTCCGCCCAGAGCCCGGCCCCCGAGGGCTGGGAAGAGGGCTCCCCGGTGGTGCTGGACACGACCCTCGGCGTGGTGCTGTTCAACGAGCTGCTCCCGGTCGACTACCCGTGGCTGTCCACGCAGGCGACCAAGGGCACCCTCGGCGCACTGGTCAACGACCTGGCCGAGCGGTACCCGATGGTGCAGACCGCCGCGACGCTGGACAACCTCAAGGACGCCGGCTTCCACTGGGGCACCTGGTCGGGCGTCACCGTGGCCATCTCGGACATCACCTCGGACTTCGACAAGGCCTCCATCATGGCCGGGTACGAGGACCAGGCCCTCAAGGTCCAGGCCCAGTACGAGAAGGGCCTGATCGCTGACGAGGAGCGCCGTTCCGAGCTGATCGACATCTGGAACAAGGCCACCGACGAGGTTGCCGCCGCCATGCAGGCGGGGCTGCCGAAGCTCAACACCATCAACCGCATGGTGACCTCCGGTGCGCGTGGTAACTGGCTGCAGGTCCGGCAGATCGCCGGCATCCGCGGCCTCGTGGCCAACCCGCAGGGCGAGATCATCCCGCGTCCGATCAAGTCCTCCTACCGTGAGGGCCTGTCCGTGCTCGAGTACTTCATCGCCACCCACGGTGCCCGTAAGGGCCTCGCGGATACGGCGCTGAAGACCGCCAACTCGGGTTACCTGACCCGTCGTCTGGTGGACGTGTCCCAGGACGTCATCGTCCGCGAGGAGGACTGCGGCACCGAGCGCGGCCTGACCGAGATCATCGGCGTGCCGAACGCCGACGGCGAGCTGGTGCGCCACGAGACCGTGGAGAACTCCTCGTTCGCCCGGTCCCTCGCGGTCGATGTCACCTCCGAGGACGGCACCGTCCTGGGCCAGTCCGGCGAAGCCATCGGCGACGTGGCGATCGACGCCTACATCGCCGCGGGTGTCACCGAGATCAAGGTGCGCTCCGTGCTCACCTGCGAGTCCGCCGTCGGGACCTGCGCGAAGTGCTACGGCCGCTCCATGGCCACGGGTCAGCTCGTGGACATCGGCGAGGCCGTGGGCATCATCGCCGCACAGTCCATCGGTGAACCGGGAACCCAGCTCACCATGCGTACCTTCCACACCGGTGGTGTCGCCTCCGCAGACGACATCACCCAGGGTCTGCCCCGTATCCAAGAGCTCTTCGAGGCCCGTACCCCGAAGGGTGTGGCCCCGATCTCCGAGGTCGCCGGCCGCGTGGTCATCGAGGACGGCGAGAAGCAACTGCGGCTGGTGCTCACCCCGGACGACGGCTCCGAGGAGATCGCCTACCCGGTGCTGCGCCGTGCGCGTCTGCTGGTGTCCGATGGCGAGCACGTGGGCGTCGGTACCCAGCTGGTCGCCGGTGCCGTGGACCCGAAGCAGGTGCTGCGTGTGCTCGGTCCCCGGGCCGCCCAGAAGTTCCTGGTCCAGGAGGTCCAGGACGTGTACCAGTCCCAGGGTGTGGGCATCCACGACAAGCACGTGGAGGTCATCGTCCGCCAGATGCTGCGCCGCATCACCGTCATCGAGTCGGGCGAGACCGACCTGCTGCCGGGCGAGCTGACGGACCGCGCCCGCTTCACCGCCGCGAACCGCAAGGCCGTGGCGGAGGGTCGCCAGCCGGCCTCCGGTCGTGACGAGCTCATGGGTATCACCAAGGCCTCGCTCGCCACCGACTCGTGGCTGTCCGCCGCATCCTTCCAGGAGACCACCCGCGTCCTGACGCAGGCGGCCATGGAGGGCAAGTCGGATCCGCTGCTGGGCCTGAAGGAGAACGTGATCATCGGCAAGCTGATCCCGGCCGGCACCGGCCTGGATCGCTACACCAAGGTCAACGTCGAGCCCACCGAGGAGGCCAAGGCCAACCTGTTCACCGGGCCGGCCGGCTTCGCGGACTTCGACTACCCGGGCCTGGATTCCTCGGCCACGCCGGAGTTCCACGCGATCTCGCTGGACGACTACGGCATGGGCGGCGACTTCCGCGGCTGATCGCTGACTCAGCACCACACAGAGTGACCTGGCCCCGTCTCACCAGACGGGGCCAGGTCACTCTGTGTGTTAAGGCCCGGTGGAACTTCTCGACGTCGGCGTGACAGGCTGGGTGCCATGGTCACCCAGAGATACGCTCAGCTTTCCGGCACCGGCACCAACATCGGCAACAACATCTACAGCAACACCGGCAACAACGACGACGGCACCGTGCTCCCCGCCGTCCAGATCCCCCTGATCGGGCTCGGCACCTGGCCGTTGACCGGCGCAGACTGCACCGAGGCGGTGGCGAGTGCGCTCGAGGCCGGGTACCGGCACGTGGACACGGCCGAGAACTACCGGAACGAGGACGCGGTGGGGCGCGCCGTCGTCGGCTCCGGGATCAGCCGGGACGAGGTCTTCGTGACCTCCAAGTTCAACCGGGAGTGGCATGGGCCGGTGGACACGGTGCGCGCCGGCCTCGAAGCCGGGCTCGAGCGGGCCGGGCTGGACTACTTCGACCTGTACCTGGTGCACTGGCCGAACCCGGGCCTGGACCGGTATGTGCAGGCGTGCGAGTCGCTGGCCGAGCTGACGGAGTCCGGACTCATCCGGTCCTGGGGCGTCTCCAACTTCACGCCGGCGCACCTGCAGCGGGTGCTGGAGGCGGGGCTGGTGCCGAGCGTCAACCAGATCCACTGCCAACCGACCGATGCCCAGCCGGACGTGCAGGAGGCCAACACCGCGGCCGGGGTCCTGACGGCGGCCTACACCCCGATCGGGCGGGGGAGCGAGTTGCTCGGCCGCCCGGAGATCACCTCGATCGCCTCACGGCTGGGGCGGACGCCGGCGCAGGTGGTGCTGCGCTGGCACGTGCAGCAGGGGAGGATCGCCATCCCGAAGTCGGCCGACCCGCAGCGGCAACGCGAGAACCTGGACGTGTTCTCGTTCGAGCTCACGGTCGATGACCTCGCGGCCGTCGATGCGCTCGACGCCGGCGTTCCGTCGGAGACGCGCCAGGACGCGGAGACGTTCGGGCACTGACAGGGAGGCTAGCCCCGGCGGGACATGTACAGATTGAAGCCGCGGGCCAGCCACCGGTTCACGGGGTAGTCCCACTCGCCGAGTGTCTGGACCACGTCCGCCCCCATGGTCGTCTTGAACCGGGTCAGCCCCGCCAGCTCGTAGTCCGGGTCCAGTGAGGGGCTCATCCCGCCGAGGTCGTACCAGGTGCACCCGGCGGCGAGGGAGTCCTGGATCTGGCGCAGCTGCAGGGCTCGCGGGGCGTAGCGCTTGCGTTCCTCCGAGGACGAGGCCCCGTAGACGTACCACCCGAACTGGCCCTGGCGGACGTAGATGGCGGCGGCCAGCAGTTGCTCGCCGAAGTGGGCCAGGTACAGGGTGCACTCGGTGTCCACTGCGGTGTCCGCGGCCTTGCCCCCGGAGCCACCGGAGCCACCGGAGTCACTGGAGTTCAACTCGGCGAACATGCGCTGGAAGTAGGCGAGCGGGCGCCCCGTGAAGCCGTCGCGTGACGCGGTCTCCTCGTAGAGGGCCTGCCACGCCGGGAGGTCCTCCACCGTGCCCACGGACACCGTGAGCTCGGACCGGGTCGACTTGCGGGTCTGCCGGCGGGACGTCGAGTCCATCCGGTTCAGGGCGGCCTCCAGCGCGGGGGACTCACCGTTCTTGTTGGGCTCCGCCATGGTGCCATCGGACGCGATGTCCAGTTCCGGCTGCAGCGGGATGCGTGCCTGGAACTGGGGCTGCCCGGCCTCGAACTCCTCCGACTCGGACGGAGCCTGCCAGCCCAAGGCCAGGAGGCGGGAACGGACGTTCTCGGCGGCAGGGTCGGTGTGGAGGGGGGTGAGGTCGGTGACCGAGCCGTGCGTACCCGCGGCCAGGGCCTTGCGGACCTCGGATCCGTCCCAGCGGTTCACAACGCCCGGCAGACCCACGCGGACGAGGAACGCGCCGCGGGATTTGAGGTACTGCACCAGGGGCACCAACACGGACTCCAGCTGCACCGCGGAGGAGTCGAACACCGGACCCTCGGCGATATAGGCGAGGGAGCGCTTCTTCAGCACCGGGACCGGGACGGGCAGCCGGCGGAACAGCACCAGGGCCGTTGCCTTGAGGCTCTGACCGTCGAAGAAGCCCAGGGAGTCCCCGCGCCAGTCGATCTTCACCCCGGGCCACTGCGGGTTCTGGAGGAAGGAGGCCCCGGGGTGATCCGCCAGGAACCGCCCATGGTCTGCGGGAGTGATCCGCCGGACCGTCAGGGGCCGGGAGACCTGGCCGGAGGGGGCGGGGGAACCGAACGGGGAAGCTAGATCTGGCACGACCCCCACCCTAGCCGCCGGTAGCATCGAAGCCATGGAAGACCCCGCTGCCTCCTCGGCCAAACCTTCAGCCAGTCAGTCAGTCATACCCGCGGGGCAGCCCTTCGTGCCGGTGATCACCGGGGGAGACGTGGGTGCGTACTCCCTGGCCCGGGAGTTCCACGAGGCCTACGGCGTGATCTCCGCGCTGGTCCCGACGTCCCTGAACCGCAACCTGAAGCACTCCGCCATCCTGGAGGCGTTCCCGGCTGGGCCCATGACGGAGGAGCAGCCCGTCATCGACGCCCTCGTGCGGGTCGCCGGGCGCTTGCGCGGGGAGCCCCGCCGCCCGCTGTTGCTGCTGGCCAGCTATGACCACCTCGTGCGCTTCGCCGTACGCCACCGCGAGACCCTCGAGGCCGCCGGCTACACCGTTCCCTATCCGGATGAGGACGCCCTGGACGCGGCAGCCCTCAAGGAGAACTTCTACGCGCTGTGCGAGCAGTACGGGGTGCCGTACCCGAAGACCGCCACCTACGACGCCGGCTCCCATATCCCCGAGGCCGCGCGCCGGTTCGCTGCCGGGCTGAGCCTGACCTACCCCGTGATCCTCAAGGCCGGCGACGGCGGGGCATGGGCGGACATCCGCTTCGAGGGCCGGCGCAAGGTGCACGTGATCGGGAGCTCCGACGCCGGGGGAGGGGGAGCCGCCGAGGTTGAGGCCCTTCTCGGCAAGGCCAGCGCGGCCGGTTATCGAGGATCCTTGATCGTGCAGGAGATGGTGCCCGGGCCGGACTCGCAGCTGGGTATCGCCACGTTCTTCCGTGACCGCACCGGTTCCACCCGGCTCGTGTCCTACGGAGAGGTCATCGTCGAGGATCATGCCCCCGGCCTGGAGGGCAACGCTCGAGCGGTGCTGGCCTCCGCACATCCGGTGATCGCGGACCAGGGGATCGCCCTGATGGAGGCGCTCGACTGGCACGGTTTCGCGATGTTCGACACCAAGGTCGATCCCCGCACCGGCGTGGCCCAGTTCCTGGAGATGAACCCACGGCTGGGCCGGAACCACTACTACCTGACGGCCGCCGGGGCGAACCCGGCCCCGTACCTGGTGGAGGAGTATCTGAACCTGGACCTCAAGACGGACCTGCGGCTGGACGAGGGGCGGGTGACCACCACCGGCCCCGCCCTCATCACCACCATCCCGCTCTCCCTGGTCGACCAGTACGCCACCGACGCACAACGGCAACGCATCCGGGAGGCGAAGCGAGCCGGGCGGGTCGTGCGGCCCTTTTCCTACGCCGCGGACCGTGACCTACGGCGCGAGCTCTATCTTCGCGCCGCCGAGTTGAAGGCACGTCGGGTGTTCCGCAACCACCCGGCGCCCCGGGAGTAGCCGGGCCGGTCCACTCGCTACCCACGCCTTCTCCACCCGCCCCTTCTGTTCGACCCTTCTCGATCCGAGCCCGTCCCCACCCGACCTCATCCCCACCCAACCCCCTCCCCGCCCTCTCGCCGACCCTCAGTTTCACCGCTACACCCAGGGGGTGGTAGGCTGGTCTCAATTGTTTTTGTGTGGCAATAGGGACACAGTCCGGGTTGCGGGGTTCTTGCGCAACGAATGCCACACTTTTGCACGCCTGCGGTCGTTCTCGCTGAACCCCCTCGGGTGCGAAGAAACGACCATCAGCAGTCCAGGTTGACGCGGGCCCGTCCTGTGCGCCCGCCGGGCTGGAAGCAGGACAGCTGTGAAAGCAGCCAACCTGGAACCGAACAACGGAGAGACCAAGAGTGCCTACGATTCAGCAGCTGGTCCGCAAGGGCCGCTCACCGAAGGTCGTCAAGACCAAGGCTCCTGCACTGCAGGGGAACCCCATGCGCCGTGGCGTGTGCACCCGTGTGTACACCACCACCCCGAAGAAGCCGAACTCCGCACTGCGCAAGGTGGCCCGTGTCCGCCTCAACGGCGGCATCGAAGTCACCGCCTACATTCCGGGCGAGGGCCACAACCTGCAGGAGCACTCCATCGTGCTGGTGCGCGGCGGTCGTGTGAAGGACCTCCCGGGCGTCCGCTACAAGATCGTCCGCGGCGCCTTGGACACCCAGGGTGTCAAGGGTCGCGGCCAGGCCCGCAGCCGCTACGGCGCGAAGAAGGAGAAGAAGTAATGCCACGTAAGGGTCCTGCGCCGAAGCGCCCCCTCGTCGTCGACCCGGTCTACGGGTCCCCGCTGGTCACCCAGCTGATCAACAAGGTGCTGGTGGACGGCAAGAAGTCCACCGCCGAGCACATCGTCTACGGTGCCCTCGAGGGTACTCGTGACAAGGGCGGCGCCGATCCGGTGGCCACCCTCAAGAAGGCCATGGACAACGTCCGCCCGGCCCTCGAGGTCCGCTCCCGCCGCGTCGGCGGCGCCACCTACCAGGTGCCCGTCGAGGTCAAGCCGGGTCGTTCCACCGCGCTGGCCCTGCGCTGGCTCGTGGGCTACTCCAAGGCCCGTCGCGAGAAGACGATGACCGAGCGCCTCATGAACGAGATCCTCGACGCGTCGAACGGTCTCGGTGCCGCGGTCAAGCGCCGCGAGGACACCCACAAGATGGCCGAGTCCAACAAGGCATTCGCCCACTACCGCTGGTGATTCTCGTGCGCCCGGAAACCGTTACGGCGGTTTCCGGGCGCCGTGCCGCCTGCACTCGCTGCCGGCACCGGCTACCGGCATCACTACAGGACCCACCCACCAAACCTTAGGGAGACACCGTGGCACAGGACGTGCTGACCGACCTCAAAAAGGTCCGCAACATCGGCATCATGGCGCATATCGATGCCGGCAAGACCACCACCACCGAGCGCATCCTCTTCTACACGGGCGTCAACCACAAGTTGGGCGAGACCCACGACGGCGCCTCCACCACGGACTGGATGGAGCAGGAGAAGGAACGCGGCATCACCATCACCTCCGCCGCGGTGACCTGCTTCTGGGACGACAACCAGATCAACATCATCGATACCCCGGGCCACGTCGACTTCACCGTCGAGGTGGAGCGCTCCCTGCGCGTGCTCGATGGCGCCGTCGCCGTGTTCGACGGCAAGGAGGGCGTGGAGCCGCAGTCCGAGACCGTGTGGCGCCAGGCAGACAAGTACAACGTGCCCCGCATCTGCTTCGTCAACAAGATGGACAAGCTGGGCGCCGACTTCTACTACACCGTGGACACCATCGTGTCCCGCCTCGGCGCCAAGCCGCTCGTGATGCAGCTGCCGATCGGTGCTGAGAACGACTTCGTCGGCGTGGTGGACCTGCTGTCCATGAAGGCGTTCGTCTGGGAGGGCGACTCCAAGGGTGACGTCACCATGGGTGCCGCCTACGAGACCCGCGAGATCCCGGCCGACCTCCAGGAGAAGGCCGAGCAGTACCGCGCCCAGCTCATCGAGGCCGTCGCCGACACCTCCGAAGAGCTCATGATGAAGTACCTCGAGGGTGAGGAGATCTCCAACGAGGAGATCCAGGCCGGCGTGCGCCACCTGACCATCAACGCCGAGGCGTACCCGGTCTTCTGTGGTTCTGCCTTCAAGAACCGTGGTGTGCAGCCGATGCTGGACGCCGTGGTCTCCTACCTGCCGAACCCCATGGACGCCGGGGCCATCACCGGTCACGACGTCAAGGACGAGGAGAAGGAGCTGACCCGCGAGCCCTCGAAGGAAGGCCCGTTCTCGGCCCTGGCCTTCAAGATCGCGGCGCACCCGTTCTTCGGCCAGCTGACGTTCATCCGCGTGTACTCCGGACGTCTGAACCCCGGTGACCAGATCCTGAACTCCACCAAGGGGAAGAAGGAGCGCATCGGCAAGCTGTTCCAGATGCACGCGAACAAGGAGAACCCGGTTGAGGAGGTCGTGGCGGGTCACATCTACGCCGTGATCGGACTCAAGGACACCACCACCGGTGACACCCTGTGCTCGACCACCGACCCGATCATCCTCGAGTCGATGTCCTTCCCGGAGCCCGTGATCTCCGTGGCCATCGAGCCGAAGACCAAGGGCGACCAGGAGAAGCTCTCCACCGCCATCCAGAAGCTCGTCGCCGAGGACCCCACGTTCACCGTGAACCTCGACGATGAGACCGGTCAGACCGTCATCGGCGGCATGGGCGAGCTGCACCTGGACGTCTTCGTGGACCGCATGCGCCGCGAGTTCAAGGTCGAGGCCAACGTGGGCAAGCCCCAGGTGGCCTACCGCGAGACCATCAAGAAGAAGGTCGACAAGGTCGACTACACGCACAAGAAGCAGACCGGTGGTTCCGGCCAGTTCGCCAAGGTGCAGATGGCCTTCGAACCGATGGACACCTCCGAGGGCGAGTTCTACGAGTTCGTCAACGCCGTCACCGGCGGTCGCATCCCGCGCGAGTACATCCCCTCCGTGGATGCCGGCATCCAGGACGCCATGCAGTTCGGCATCCTGGCCGGCTACCCGATGGTCGGCGTGAAGGCCACCCTTCTCGACGGCGCCTACCACGATGTCGACTCCTCGGAAATGGCGTTCAAGCTTGCCGGCTCCATGGTCTACAAGGAAGGCATCCGCCGGGCCAACCCGGTCATCCTCGAGCCCCTGATGGCCGTGGAGGTCCGCACCCCGGAGGAGTACATGGGCGATGTCATCGGCGACTTGAACTCCCGCCGTGGCCAGATCCAGTCCATGGAGGACGCGCAGGGTGTCAAGGTCGTCAAGGCGAATGTCCCGCTGTCCGAGATGTTCGGCTACATCGGCGACCTGCGGTCCAAGACCCAGGGCCGTGCCGTGTACTCGATGACCTTCGACTCCTACGCCGAGGTCCCCAAGGCCGTGGCCGACGAGATCATCCAGAAGAACAGCGGCGAGTAGTCAGCTGTCACAGAACGTGTTCGGAAGGGTGGCGGAAGCCTTGGTACTCCCAGGGGATCCGCCACCGGACCGGACAGGTGGCCCGTCCGCACTCCGGAGGATGGAACCACCACAGGACGGAAGGTCGGTCCGCGGAAAAGGCGGTCCGAGTGGCCTGATCCAGGACCGGTCCTGACGCAATCCGGAGAATTATCACCAGCAGACAGATCGAAGTAGACTTTCCCAAGTTGTCAGCACGCCACCCGTGTCTGAGAAGTCTCTTCAGATGAACAGTTCTAGGAGGAACCTGTGTCGAAGGCAAAGTTCGAGCGGTCGAAGCCGCACGTTAACGTCGGTACCATCGGCCACGTTGACCACGGTAAGACCACGCTGACCGCCGCTATCTCGAAGGTCCTGTACGACAAGTACCCGGACCTCAACGAGGCCCGCGACTTCGCGACGATTGACTCGGCGCCGGAAGAGCGTCAGCGCGGCATTACCATCAACATCTCGCACGTGGAGTACCAGACCGAGAAGCGCCACTACGCCCACGTGGACGCCCCGGGCCACGCGGACTACATCAAGAACATGATCACCGGTGCTGCCCAGATGGACGGTGCCATCCTCGTGGTCGCCGCCACTGACGGCCCGATGGCCCAGACCCGTGAGCACGTCCTCCTGGCCCGCCAGGTTGGCGTTCCCGCTCTGCTGGTCGCCTTGAACAAGTCCGACATGGTCGAGGACGAGGAGCTCCTGGAGCTCGTCGAGATGGAGGTCCGCGAACTGCTGTCCTCCCAGGAGTTCGACGGCGACGAGGCCCCGGTCATCCGCACCTCCGGCCTGAAGGCCCTCGAGGGCGATGAGAAGTGGGTCAAGTCCGTCGAGGACCTGATGGACGCCGTGGACAGCTTCATCCCGGATCCGGTCCGCGACAAGGACAAGCCGTTCCTGATGCCGATCGAGGACGTCTTCACCATCACCGGCCGCGGCACCGTCGTGACCGGCCGCGCCGAGCGTGGCACGCTGAAGATCAACTCCGAGGTCGAGATCGTGGGCATCCGCGACATGCAGAAGACCACGGTCACCGGTATCGAGATGTTCCACAAGCAGCTCGACGAGGCCTGGGCCGGCGAGAACTGTGGCCTGCTGCTTCGCGGTCTGAAGCGTGAGGACGTCGAGCGCGGCCAGGTTGTTGTGGCTCCGGGTTCCATCACCCCCCACACCAACTTCGAGGGCAACGTCTACATCCTGTCCAAGGACGAGGGCGGCCGTCACAACCCGTTCTACTCGAACTACCGCCCGCAGTTCTACTTCCGCACCACCGACGTCACCGGCGTCATCACGCTGCCGGAAGGCACCGAGATGGTCATGCCGGGCGACACCACCGAAATGTCGGTCGAGCTGATCCAGCCGATCGCCATGGAAGAGGGCCTCGGCTTCGCCATCCGTGAGGGTGGCCGCACCGTGGGCTCCGGCCGCGTCACCAAGATCCTCAAGTGATCTAAGGCGTCAGCCAAGCATCAGCGAGAACCCCTTCGGCTTCGGCCGGAGGGGTTCTGGCGTTTAACGCTGCCTTCCGTTCGACTGGCGCCACTTTCCGTCCGACGCTGACCTGAAGCCCTCCGGCCTGTGGATAAGCGGGTCTGACCTGCGCTGGCATCGTACGCTGTGGGTGTGGGGATCTTCATAGCGTTGGTATTCGGGCTGCTCGTCGGTGCTGCCGTGGCCCGGTTCGTGGTCCGCCGGGGGCCCACCAAGGCACCCGGTGAGGGGGTGGGGACGTACTCGCGCTCGGACCTGGCCCGCGCGTGGCAGCAGGGGTACGACGCCGGCTCGGCCGCCTCGGCCATCCCAGCCTCCTCCGGTGTCCCCACGACCTCTGGTACCCCCACGACCTCTGGTGCGCCAACGACCTCTGGTGCGCCAACGGGGCCTGGTGTCCCCATCGGATCTGGATCTCCGGTTGATCCGGTAGGCCCGGCTGATCACGTCGCTGCACCCTTCGCTCCAGCCACCCCTCCGGCCTTCCGTCCACCCGCCCGTCCACCCTCCCTTCCTTACTCCCTTCCGTCCTCGCCTCCGCCCTCCCTTCCGTCCTCCCCGCCAGCGTTCCCTCGTGCCTCCCTGCCCCCGGCATCGTCCATCCCGGTTCAGACGCCGGAAGAACAGGCGGCGGAGAAGGCGCGGCGTGATCGGCGCAACGTCAACATCACCCTGTACACCGCATGCCTCCTGCTGGTGGCAGCTGCCTCTCTGTTCATCGGGGCCGCGCTGCCGGTGACGGCCAGGGTCGCAGGACTGGCCGTCGTCGTGGGCCTGTTCTATGGTGCGGGACTGGTGGTGCATGCGAGGAGCCGCACCCTGCGACCGGCGGCCACCGCCTTCACCGGGACGGGGCTGGCGTTGGTGCCCGTGGCCGGGGTGGCCCTGGATGTGCTCGTCCTGCACGATCCGGACCTCTCCTGGCTGCTCACCTCGGCGGTAGGGACCGTCATGATGGTGTTCGCGGCAGTGCGCCTCGACAGCCGGATCGTGGCCTACCTGACCGTGCCGTTCCTGCTCAGCACCGTCATGGCCTCCGGCGCCGCCGTGCAGCGGGGCCTGGTGTGGGCCCTCATCGCCTCGATCGGCCTTGCGGTTCTGATGGCGTGGATCTCGGTTGAGGGATCTGGCCGCAACCGTTGGTTGCCGATAGCCTTCCGGACGGCGTTCGCGCGGACCCATCAATGGATCGTGCCCGGCATGGTGGTCCTGGGGCTGGTCGTCGGCGTCTGGATCGAGCCGGTGCAGATGTTCCTGCTCCTGTTGTCGGCGTGTGCCTACTATGCCACCGCTGCGGTGATCGGGCCGGAGCGATACCGACTGGCGGCGACCTACGCCGTGCGGTGCGGAATCCTGGTGGCACTCGTCCCGTGGGCGCTCATGCTGGACTGGTCGGCGGATCTCTTGCTGACCTCGCTGGTCGTGTACCTCTGCCTGCAGATCCCGTTGGTGTGGCGCGGAGACGGCGACCACGGTTACCTGCCGGTCGGGGTGGCGGCGATGGTGGACCACGCGGGCTGTTGGCTGGTGGCCGTGGCCCTGGCGGCCTCGTCCCAGCTTGCCGCGCTGGCCGGGCCGGTGCTCGGGACAGAAGGGCTGTTGCGGCTGACGCCGGGGATCGGCGTTGCCGCGGCCGTCGTGGTGGTCACCACGGCGGTGTTCTCGCTGCTGTTCCTCCACACCAACCGTCTGGGTGAGGTGGGGGCACCGGGAGCCGCCAACCTGCTCTGGCAGGTGACGACGCCGGTCGCCCTGACACCGCTGCTGATCAACCCCCAGATTCGCCCGGAGCGCTACGCCGGGGCCGGTGATGGCCGCGGCTGGAATCTCGAGATCATCCTTCTCGTGATCATGGTGGTCGAGGCCGTCTCCCTGGTTCTGCTGCGGCGCCGCGGCCAGCACCGCCGGATCGACACCCGCCTCGTTCCCCACGTCATCGCCGCCAGCGGTGTCGCCCTCGTGTACCTGGCCGCCTCACGCTGGGCGGACCCGGCCGGCGGAGCAGCGCTGACCCTGACCGCCCTCGCCGCGGTGCTCTGGGCCACGGTGACAGCCCTGCACCAGGGACCGCTGACGGTGCGCGCTGGTCTCACAACGGACGCCGAGGGGCAGGTAGCCACAGGGCAGCCGTCCGGCAGAGAGGAGCCAGCGGGCGGTGCCTCGCCAGCCGATGCGATGCTGCCGGTGGTGGTCTGGTCAGGAGCCAGCCTGCTGGCCGTGCTCCTCCTGCTCACGCCGTCCCTGTCCCAGGGTGGTGTGCTGCTGGGCTGGTATGTCCTCGCCGGGATCACGGCAGCGGTGGCCCTACGGTGGCTGGGTACCGGCGCGCCGTGGAACGGCGAGCCAGGCCGGCCCGGCGACCCCTCACACGATCCCTCACACGACCATCCGCACGACGCATGGGGGACCGGCAGCTCATCTGCCGCAGCATCGTGTTGATCGTGGGCGGACTGACGCTGCTCACCGCAACGCTTCGGTTCGCCGGCGTGGCCGAGGCGGCTCGTACTTCCAGCACCTCTGATCCCGCCACCGGAGTCTCGTCCTGGCACGTGGTGATCGCACTGGTGCTGCTGACGGGTTGGTTGGTGACGGTCGCCGTCCTCACCCGGGGCCGGCTGCCGCAGGCCACCCGCACGGTGGTCCTGCTGGCCGGCCAGGCCTCGTCCGCCGTGCTGGTCTCCACGGTGGTGGACCGGCTCGGAGGCAACGAGTCCGCGGCCCGTGCCGCCGCCGTCGTGGCCCTGGTGATCGGCTTGGCCTTGCGCTCCCGCTTTGCGCGGCGGTTGCCGGGCTCGGACCAGAGCGGGGGGTCGCCGGGGTTCCTCACGGCCCCCTCCGCGTCCTGGTTGGTGACGGGCGCGGTGATCGTCCTGGGGTTCGTGGAGCTCGCAGCAGGGGAGGGCGACCGCGCCGCGCTCATGGTCATGGCACTGGCCCTGATGGGGGCCGGGCTGGTGCTGCGGGTCTCCGCCGGCGGTCACTGGGCCGTGCTGGCGGGAGCAGGGGGACTCGTGGTGGTGGCCAGCGCCTGGTTCGACCTGACGGGTGGCTGGCTGCCGGCCGCCCTGTTCCCGACGTCGGCCGCCGCGGCCTTGATCCTGCTGCTCACCCTGTCCGTTGCCGCCTGGGAGATCGCGGTCTCGACGGGGCGGCTGGTGCCGAGAGCCGGTAGCGAACCGGCCTCCTTGGCCTCCTGGCCCTGGCTGAACGACCTCGCCCTTTTCCGTTCGGCTGCCGCGGCGACCGGGTGGGCCATAGCCCTCGTGTTGGGCCTGACCGGCGAGGTGGACCGGGATCCGCACTTCGGCGTACTGGGGATGACGGTGGCCGTGGGGGCACTGGTGCTGTACGTCTTCGCCCGGACGCGGGGCATGGTGGCGCTGGTCGCCGGGACAGTCCTCGGTGTGCCCGTGTCCGGGTCGCTGCTCTTGCCCTGGTGGAATGAGCGCGGGTGGTGGTTCCCGGACGAGACGTGGACGGCCGTCATCATCGGCGTACTGTCGGCGGCGGTCCTGGGGCTGTGGGCGGTGGTGGATGCACGCCAGGGTCAGAGGACATTGGCGACGGTGGAAGCTGTTCAAGCAGCTCAAGCAGCTCAAGCAGCTCAAGCAGCTCAAGCAGCTCAAGCAGCTGAAACCGTGGGGTCGGCTGAGATCCCGGTAGTTCCGGTGACCCTCGAGCCAGGTGCCCGTCAGCGGCAGGCGACCCTGTGGCAGGGCGGACTGGCTGTGATGCTCGTGCTGGCGCTGGGCACAGTGGTGGCCCTCGAGCCGCGCGCCGGCCTGCCCGGGAACGCCGTCGTCTGGACCGCCTTGGCTGTGGCAGTAGCGGGGATCTGGCTCACCGTCGACACCTGGGGGAGGACGCTGCTGTGGGCCGAAACCCTGGGCGGGCAGACTCAGTGGGTCCTCTGGGGGCGGGACGCGGCGGTCTTGCTGACGTTCGCGGCCGCGTCGCGCGCGTGGTGGCAGACCGCTGTCCCCGACGACCCGGGCCGCGCCGTCTGGTGGAATGTCCAGCTGTTGGTGCTCGTGCTGGTGGGACTCGGATTCCGGCACGTGCTGCGCGAAAGGTCCCTTCCGGGGCAAGACCCGGGGATGGAATCGAAGCAGGAATCGGGGCAGGAATCGGGACAGGATCCGACGCAGGAGAGGGGCGGCTTGGAGGCGGGCGGCCTCGGGGTAGTCCGGTCGCAGGCAGGCGGCGCGGAGACAGGTCTCCGCCGCCCCTTGGCCTACTTCGGTGCGGCGGCAGGCGTCTTCACGCTCGCGGCACTCTATGTCCTGGCGAACGGCACCGCCCTCATGCAGCTGACCGTGTTGGGTGGCTTCGCCCTGCTCGTGGTGCTCGGCCTGACTCGTCGCGAACAACTCCTCACGTGGTGGGGCGCGGCGGGGGTCGCGATGTCTGTGCTGTGGTACCTGCGCGGATATACCTACCTCTACCTCGCGTTGCTGGGGCTCGTCCTGATCGTGCTGGCTGTGCGGCAATTGCGACGTCACCAGGCCCGGCAGTCTGCCGGAGGCCCGGACGAGGCCCGGCAGTCCGCCGGAGACCCGGGCGTGACTCCGGACATGGGCGTGGCCCCGGGCCGGCACCTGGACTTTGGACGGGGCTTGGGCTCGGACCGGGGCGTGGGCTCGGACCGTGACCAAGCAGAGGGCACCAGAGGCCGGTAGGCTGGACTTATGGAATTCCTCATTGCCCTGGTGATCATCGCCGCGGTGGTCTTCGCGATCGTTCGACTGCGCAAGACCTTCGGCCGCGAGATCGACCGTGCGAAGCGCATCAAGCGAGCGAACGACCACCAGTGAACCCGAACAAGGACACCAGCACCGGCGGGACACGCTCCGGTGCACCCTCCAGCTCAACCGCCAATACACCCTCCACCACACCCTCCAGCTCAACCCAGAGCACGCCAGCGAGGAAGGGCACCATCCTGCCGGGACCCCGGGCGGTCTACCGGGTCTTCGCGACGGCGGAGATGTTCACCTGGGCCCTCCTGATCCTGGCCATGGTGCTGAAGTACTCCGGCGCCACCGAGGTCCTGATGCCCGCCGCCGGGGGAGTGCACGGTTTCGTGTTCCTCTGCTACTGCGTCGTGACCGTCGGCGTGTGGATCAACCAGCGGTGGAGCGCCGGTCGCGGAGCCGCGGCCGTCCTGCTGGCGGCGGTGCCATTCGCCACCCTTCCGTTCGAACGGTCGCTGGCCCGGCGCGGGGAACCGGACGCCACCTGGCGACTGGTGGATGGGCGCACCGGTGACCTTGGCCCCCGGGGCTTCTGGGAATCGCTCGAGGCCTGGGTCCTGCGGAACGTGATCCTGGCCGCGGTCGTGACGGCCGGCGTCGTGGTGGTGGTGTTCTCGCTGTTGCTGATGGCGGGCCCGCCAGGTGAGTGGTTCGACTGAGGGTGTTGACGCTCAGCTGAATTAGCGCCTGGGGCACGGATCTGTCATACTGGATCAGTTGCTCAAGTGCTTGGGCGTGTGTGGAGTGGTGTCCGTGAGGTCCAGATTCTGCCGCCCGAGACCAAATCAACGCACAATCCCCATCTGGATCTGGCGGTCCTGTGGTCAGCTGTGTCTCTGGCATGTTCACGCATGTCTGCGGAGCGGATCACGACACGCCCGACCGCGTGGGTCGAAGCCCCGGCAGGGCGAGGAACCCGGTTCTCCGGATTTGGTCTGCGCGGGTGGATATAGAAGCGCGGGGCCGGTTCGCCGGGCCCGTCGCACACAGGGACAGGTACGTGTAACGCGTACGAAGCACAGGACGAAAGAGGCATGACGCCATGGCGGGACAGAAAATCCGCATCCGGCTGAAGTCGTATGACCACGAGGTCATCGATACTTCGGCTCGGAAGATCGTCGACACGGTCACGCGCGCAGGCGCAACGGTGGTGGGCCCAGTGCCGCTGCCGACTGAAAAGAACGTGTACGTCGTGATCCGCTCTCCCCACAAGTACAAGGACAGCCGCGAGCACTTCGAGATGCGCACGCACAAGCGGCTGATCGACATCATCGACCCGACGCCGAAGGCTGTCGACTCGCTCATGCGCCTCGACCTTCCGGCCGACGTCAACATCGAAATCAAGCTCTGAGAGGGAGGTGCTGAGAAACTATGACCATCACGCGAAACGTTAAGGGCCTGCTGGGCACGAAGCTCGGCATGACCCAGGTCTGGGATGCAGACAACAAGCTCATCCCCGTCACTGTCGTCCAAGCTGAACCCAACGTTGTGACCCAGCTGCGCAATGCGGAGGCCGACGGCTACGCCGCCGTCCAGATCGCCTACGGGCAGATCGACCCGCGCAAGGTCACCAAGCCGCTCGCCGGCCACTTCGAGAAGGCCGGGGTCACCCCGCGCCGTCACGTGGTCGAGCTGCGCACCGGTGACACCGCCGAGTACACCCTCGGCCAGGATGTCACCGTCGAGGTCTTCGAGGCCGGCCAGAAGGTCGACGTCGTCGGGACCACCAAGGGCAAGGGCTTCGCCGGTGTCATGAAGCGTCACGGCTTCGCCGGTGTGTCCGCCTCGCACGGCGCCCACAAGAACCACCGCAAGCCGGGTTCCGTCGGTGGCGCGTCCACCCCGGGCCGCGTCTTCAAGGGCCAGCGCCTTCCGGGCCGCATGGGCGCCGTTCGCCAGACCACCCAGAACCTCACCCTCCACGGCATTGACGTGGAGAAGAACCTGCTGCTGATCAAGGGCGCCGTCCCGGGTCCCCGCGGCCGGGTCGTCCTGGTTCGCACTGCAGTGAAGGGAGCATGAGCAGATGGCTACCAACGCAACTAACGCAGAAGCCAAGGCCGACGTGAAGACCGTCGCCGTCGACCTGCCCGCCGAGATCTTCGATGTCCAGGCCAACGTGCCGCTGATGCACCAGGTTGTGGTGGCCCAGCTGGCCGCCGCTCGCCAGGGCACCCACAAGGTCAAGCGTCGGGGCGAGGTCTCCGGTGCCGGCCGCAAGCCGTTCAAGCAGAAGGGCACCGGCCGCGCCCGTCAGGGTTCGATCCGCGCCCCGCAGATGGTGGGTGGCGGTGTGGTCCACGGCCCCGAGCCGCGTGACTACTCGCAGCGCACCCCCAAGAAGATGAAGGCTGCCGCCCTGCGTGGCGCCCTCTCTGACCGCGCTCGTAACGGCCGCGTCCACGTGATCGAGGAACTGGTCTCCGCCGGTACCCCGACCACCAAGGGTGCCAAGGCCGTCCTGTCCGCGCTGACCGCGGGACGCAAGAACGTCCTGCTGGTCATCGAGCGTGCTGACGACACTGCGGCACTGAGTGCCCGCAACCTGGAGTCGGTGCACACCCTGTACTTCGATCAGCTGAACACGTATGACGTGCTGGTCAGCGATGACGTGGTCTTCACCCAGGCTGCCTACGAGGCGTTTGTGGCCAAGGCCGGCGCACAGAAGGAGGATGCCAAGTGAGCGGCTCCATCAACAAGAATCCCCGCGACGTGGTCATTGCCCCGGTCGTGTCGGAAAAGAGCTACGGCCTGATCGACGAGGGTAAGTACACCTTCCTGGTCGACCCGCGCTCCAACAAGACCGAGATCAAGCAGGCGGTTGAGGCTATCTTCTCCGTCAAGGTTGACTCGATCAACACCCTGAATCGTGCCGGCAAGCGCAAGCGCACCAAGTTCGGTTGGGGCTCCCGCAAGAGCACCAAGCGCGCGGTCGTGACGCTCAAAGAGGGCACGATTGACATCTTCGGAGGTCCGCTCGCCTGAGGCGTAGCGGAGACCACTTAATCGAGGAACTGACACATGGCTATCCGTAAATACAAGCCGACCACCCCGGGCCTTCGCGGCTCGTCCGTGGCCGACTTCGCAGAAATCACCCGGACCACCCCGGAGAAGTCGCTGCTTCGCCCGCTCACCAAGAGCGGCGGACGCAACAACTCCGGCAAGATCACCACCCGCCACAAGGGCGGCGGCCACAAGCGCCAGTACCGCGTCATCGACTTCCGTCGTCATGACAAGGACGGCGTGCCGGCGAAGGTCGCTCACATCGAGTACGACCCGAACCGCACCGCCCGCATCGCCCTGCTCCACTACGTGGACGGCACCAAGCGCTACATCCTGGCCCCGGCCAAGCTGAACCAGGGTGACACCATCGAGGCTGGCGCGACCGCGGATATCAAGCCCGGCAACAACCTGCCGCTGCGCAACATCCCGCTCGGCACCGTCATCCACGCGGTGGAACTGCGTCCGGGCGGCGGCGCCAAGCTGGCCCGCTCGGCCGGTTCGTCCATCCAGCTGGTCGCCCGTGAAGGCAAGTACGCCCAGTTGCGTCTGCCCTCCGGCGAGATCCGCAACGTGGACGTGCGCTGCCGCGCCAGCATCGGCGAGGTCGGCAACGCCGAGCAGTCGAACATCAACTGGGGCAAGGCCGGCCGCATGCGGTGGAAGGGCGTTCGCCCGACCGTCCGCGGTGTGGTCATGAACCCCGTCGACCACCCGCACGGCGGTGGCGAGGGCAAGACCTCCGGTGGTCGTCACCCGGTCAACCCCAATGGCAAGCCAGAGGGCCGCACCCGCCGCCCGAACAAGGAAAGCGACAAGCTCATCGTGCGCCGTCGCCGTACCGGCAAGAACAAGCGATAGGAGCCTGGAGACATGCCACGTAGCCTGAAGAAGGGCCCCTTCGTTGATCAGCACCTCTACCTCAAGGTGGACGCTGAGAACGAAAAGGGCACCAAGAACGTCATCAAGACCTGGTCCCGCCGGTCCATGATCATCCCCGACATGCTCGGGCACACGATCGCGGTGCACGACGGACGCAAGCACATCCCGGTGTTCATCACCGAGTCGATGGTCGGGCACAAGCTCGGCGAGTTTGCACTCACGCGGACTTTCCGCGGTCACGTGAAAGACGACCGGAAGGGCAAGCGCCGCTGACGCGGGGCTTGACCGTCCGAGACACTCGAAAGAAGGAAAGCAATGGAAGCCAAGGCAATTGCGCGCCACCTGCGTGTAACGCCGATGAAGGCCCGGCGCGTCGTCAACCTTGTCCGTGGCAAGCAGGCGAACGAAGCACTGGCCATTCTGCAGTTTGCCCAGCAGGGCGCTTCGGAGCCGGTGTACAAGCTGGTCGCCTCCGCGGTGGCCAACGCCCGGGTCAAGGCCGACCGCGAGGGCATGGCGTTCAACGAGGACGCCCTGTTCATCACTGAGGCCTTCGTCGACGAAGGACCGACCATGAAGCGTTTCCAGCCGCGTGCCCAGGGCCGCGCCGGACGCATCAACAAGCGCACCAGCCACGTCACCGTGGTCGTTGCGACCGAGGAAGAGGAGGGGAAGTAACCCATGGGTCAGAAGATCAACCCGAACGGTTTCCGCCTCGGCATCACCACCGACCACGTCTCGCACTGGTTCGCTGACTCCAACAAGGAAGGCCAGCGGTACAAGGACTTCCTGAAGGAAGACATCAAGATCCGCGAGCTGATGACCATCGGCATGGAGCGCGCCGGCATCTCGAAGGTGGAGATCGAGCGGACCCGTGACCGTGTGCGTGTGGACATCCACACCGCTCGTCCCGGCATCGTCATCGGCCGCCGCGGCGCCGAGGCCGATCGCATCCGCACCGAGCTCGAGAAGCTCACCGGCAAGCAGATCCAGCTGAACATCCTCGAGGTCAAGAACCCCGAGATCGATGCCCAGCTGGTCGCCCAGGGTGTCGCCGAGCAGCTCGCTTCCCGCGTGGCGTTCCGCCGTGCGATGAAGAAGGCCATCCAGTCCGCCACTCGTGCCGGTGCCAAGGGCATCCGCATCCAGTGCGCCGGTCGCCTGGGTGGCGCGGAGATGTCGCGCTCGGAGTTCTACCGCGAAGGCCGTGTGCCGCTGCACACCCTGCGCGCGAACATCGATTTCGGCAAGTTCGAAGCCAAGACCACCTTCGGCCGCATCGGCGTGAAGGTCTGGATCTATAAGGGCGACCTGACGGCCAAGGAACTGGCCGCCAAGGAAGCTGCTGCACCGTCCGGCCGTGGTGCCCGTGGTGGCGACCGCCGTGGACCCGGTGGTCCCGGTGGTGGCGATCGTCGCCGTCGCAACGACCGCGCCCCGCGTCAGGACTCGGCTGCTGCAGGCTCCTCTGCGCCCGCTGAAGGAGGCAATGCCTGATGTTGATTCCCCGTCGAGTCAAGCACCGCAAGCAGCACCACCCGAAGCGCTCGGGCATGGCCAAGGGCGGTACGGCCGTCACGTTCGGCGAGTGGGGCATCCAGGCCCTGACGCCGGCCTACGTGACCAACCGTCAGATCGAGTCCGCTCGTATCGCCATGACGCGCTACATCAAGCGCGGCGGCACCGTGTGGATCAACATCTACCCGGACCGTCCGCTCACCAAGAAGCCGGCCGAAACCCGCATGGGTTCCGGCAAGGGTTCCCCCGAGTGGTGGGTCGCCAACATCAAGCCGGGTCGCGTGCTCTTCGAGCTCTCCGGCGTCAGCGAGGACGTGGCCCGCGAGGCGCTGCGCCTGGCTATGCACAAGCTGCCTTTGAAGGCACGTATCGTCCGCCGAGAGGGTGGTGAGTGATCATGGCTACCGGTTCGAAGGAACTGAATGTCGAGGCCCTGGACGGCCTGGACAACGCCCGTTTGGCCGAGGAGCTCAAGCGCTCCAAGGAGGAACTGTTCAACCTGCGTTTCCAGTCGGCCACCGGCCAGCTGGACAACCACGGCCGTCTGAAGACCGTCAAGCGCGACATCGCTCGGATCTACACGATCCTGCGTGAGCGTGAGCTGGGCATCCGCGAGGACGTCGAGGCTCCGGCCGAGGACGTCGCGGACGCGAAGGCTGACAAGGCTTCCAAGAAGGCCGTCAAGAAGAGCACCAAGGCCACTGCGGCCGAGGAGACCGAGAAGACCGAGGAGGAGGCCAAGTGACCGAGAACGCGAACGCATCTGCAGCCAACGAGGCCTCGGAGCGTGGCTACCGCAAGTCGCTCCGCGGCATCGTCGTGTCCGACAAGATGGACAAGACGATCGTCGTGCAGGTCGAGGACCTGAAGAAGCACGCCCTGTACGGCAAGGTCCTGCGTACCTCTAAGAAGCTGAAGGTCCACGACGAGGAGAACACCGCCGGCGTCGGCGACCGTGTCATCCTCGCCGAGACCCGTCCGTACTCCGCCACCAAGCGGTGGCGCCTGGTCGAGGTCACCGAGCGCGCCAAGTAAGCGCGAGGTCACCACAACCTCAGGACAAGCCCAGCCCGACGCCGGCCGGCACCGCATACGTGCGGTGACGGCCGGCGTCGTGCGTTGGGGTGGAAGTGCTGGTGGCGGAAGTCCTGGTGGTGGTCCGGTACCACAGAAGGTCAATTAGTCCGCTGGGTGCCCGGTGGGCTAAGATGGACCATCTGTGCGCCCTTGTTGGCGGGACTATCCACCCCGCGCGCCAAGGGTTTCGCAAAACTTCTCGATCAGCCGCCTCGGCCTTGCCCTGCGGATGGACGGTTGTTGCAGCGCTGGTCCCCGTCTGACAGGGGGGCCGGAAGGCTCTGCAACCGGCCCATACGCCACTGGGGCAGGGGTAAGTGGCCCGGGAACATCAAAATATCCGTTCCGCAAGGCTCGCCCGGCTTCGGGGGAGAACCAGCGCGACGACAGGAGTAACGAGTGATTCAGCAGGAGTCGCGGCTTAAGATCGCCGACAACACTGGTGCCAAGGAAATCTTGACCATCCGTGTTCTCGGTGGATCCGGACGCCGCTACGCAGGTATCGGTGACACCATTGTCGCCACCGTGAAGGACGCCATCCCGGGCGGCAACGTCAAGAAGGGCGACGTCGTCAAGGCAGTCATCGTTCGGACCAAGAAGGAACGCCGTCGTCCCGATGGCTCCTACATCAAGTTCGACGAGAACGCCGCCGTCATCCTCAAGACCGATGGCGAGCCCCGAGGCACGCGCATCTTCGGCCCCGTGGGCCGCGAGCTGCGTGACAAGAAGTTCATGAAGATCGTGTCGCTGGCACCGGAGGTGATCTGACACATGTCGAAGATCAAGAAGGACGACCTCGTCCAGATCATCGCCGGCAAGGACAAGGGCAAGCAGGGCAAGGTCCTGCGTGTCTTCCCGTCCCGTGACCGGGTGCTGGTGGAAGGCGTCAACCGCGTCACCAAGCACCTGCGTGCCGGCCAGAACAACAACGGTTCCACCGAAGGCGGCCTGCAGGTCGTCGAGGCCCCCGTTCACGTCTCGAACGTGGCCGTCGTGGATCCCGAGACCCAGAAGCCGACCCGCGTGGGTTACCGCTTCGAGACCGTGGAGAAGAACGGCGAGTCCAAGACCGTCAAGGTCCGCTTCGCCAAGGCCTCCGGAAAGGAGCTGTGATGACTGAGGTGCAGACTGCAGACACCACCGCCCCGAAGGTGGCCCCGCGCCTGAAGAACAAGTACCGCGAAGAGATCCGCGGCACCCTTCAGGAGGAGTTCGGCTACGCCAACCTCATGCAGATCCCCGGCCTCGTGAAGGTCGTCGTGAACATGGGTGTCGGTGAGGCCGCCAAGGACTCGAAGATCATCGATGGCGCCATCCGCGACCTGACCCAGATCACGGGCCAGAAGCCGCAGGTGACCAAGGCCCGCAAGTCCATCGCGCAGTTCAAGCTGCGTGAGGGCATGCCGATCGGCACCCACGCGACCCTGCGTGGCGACCGCATGTGGGAGTTCCTGGACCGCCTGGTCACCTTTGCGCTGCCGCGCATCCGTGACTTCCGCGGCCTGTCGCCGAAGCAGTTCGACGGCAACGGCAACTACACCTTCGGTCTGGCCGAGCAGTCGGTCTTCCACGAGATCGACCAGGACAAGATCGACCGCGTGCGCGGCATGGACATCACTGTGGTGACCACCGCCAAGACGGACGACGAGGGACGCGCGCTGCTCAAGGCGCTCGGCTTCCCGTTCCAGCCGTTCGACCAGCCCACGAAGTCCACTCAGAAGTAATTATCTACGTTGCAGGTCCCCACCGGTGTACCGGGAAGGGAAACCGCAACGAGGAAGGGCACGAAGCCCACATGACCATGACAGATCCTGTCGCAGACATGCTGACGCGTCTGCGCAACGCCAACTCGGCCTTCCACGATTCCGTGGAAATGCCGTCGTCCAAGCTGAAGATTCGCGTGGCCGACATCCTCAAGTCCGAGGGCTACATCGCTGATTACAAGGAAGAGGACGCCCAGGTGGGCAAGAAGCTCGTCATCGAGCTGAAGTTCGGTCCTCAGCGCGAGCGGGCCATCGCCGGCCTGCGCCGCATCTCCAAGCCCGGTCTGCGCGTGTACGCCAAGTCCACCAACCTGCCGCACGTGCTGGGCGGCCTGGGCATCGCCATCCTGTCCACCTCCTCCGGTCTGCTCACCGACCGCCAGGCAGCCAAGAAGGGCGTAGGTGGGGAAATCCTCGCTTACGTCTGGTAACGGCTAAGACGGAAGAAAGGTAGAACAGACATGTCACGTATTGGACGTCTTCCGATTACCGTGCCGTCCGGCGTCGAGATCAAGATCGACGGATCGAACGTTGCCGTGAAGGGCCCCAAGGGCGAGCTGAGCCACGCTGTGGCCAGCCCGATAGAGGTCTCGTTCGAGGAGGGCACCATCACGGTGACCCGCCCGAACGACGAGCGCGAATCGCGTTCGCTGCACGGCCTGACCCGTACCCTCATCTCGAACATGATCGTCGGTGTCACCGACGGCTATGAGAAGCAGCTCGAGGTCATCGGCACCGGTTACCGCGTGCTCGCCAAGGGCTCGGACCTCGAGTTCGCCCTCGGCTACTCGCACCCCGTTCCCGTCAAGGCCCCGGAGGGAATCTCCTTCAAGGTCGAGGGCAACAAGGTGACCGTGGTCGGCATCGACAAGCAGCGCGTCGGCGAGACCGCTGCGAACATCCGCAAGCTGCGCCGTCCTGACCCGTACAAGGGCAAGGGTGTGCGTTACGCAGGCGAGGTTATTCGCCGCAAGGCCGGAAAGGCAGGTAAGTAATGTCCACGCTGAAAGTGAAGGGCAAGGGGAAGTTCGTTTCCCGCACCCGCCGCCACTTGCGCGTTCGCAAGCGGATCTCCGGCACTGCCGTCCGTCCCCGTCTGGTGGTCAACCGCTCTGCACGTCACATCTTCGTGCAGGTCGTGGACGACACCCGCGGTGTCACCCTGGCCTCGGCCTCCACCATGGAAGCCGACCTGCGCGCCTTCGAGGGCGACAAGTCCGCCAAGGCGAAGAAGGTCGGCGAGCTGGTGGCCGAGCGTTCCAAGGCCGCTGGCATTGAGGCCGTGGTCTTCGACCGCGGCGGCAACAAGTACCACGGTCGCGTGGCCGCCGTCGCTGACGGTGCCCGGGAAGGTGGGCTGCAGCTGTGAGCGAGTCGAACACCGAGAGCAACAAGAAGGACACTCAGGTGACCGAAAACACCGAGAACACTGCCGTTGGCGGCGCGTCTGAGACCGCTGCCGGTTCGGCCAGCCAGTCCACTGAGGGCCAGGGCAACCGCGGCGGCCGTGGTGGCAACGACCGCGGCCGCGGCAACGACCGTGGCGGCAACGCCGGCGGCAACGACCGCGGTGGCCGTGGCGGACGCCGCGACGACCGTGGTGGCCGTGGCGGTCGCGACGACGACAAGGACAAGTTCCTGGAGCGCGTCGTGGCCATCAACCGTGTGTCCAAGGTCGTCAAGGGTGGTCGTCGGTTCTCCTTCACCGCCCTGGTGATCGTGGGCGACGGCGACGGCCTGGTGGGCGTCGGCTACGGCAAGGCCAAGGAAGTTCCGGCAGCCATCCAGAAGGGTGTGGAAGAGGCCAAGAAGTCCTTCTTCCGCGTTCCGCGCGTCGGCTCCACCATCCCGCACCTCGTGCAGGGTGAGGACGCCGCCGGTGTGGTGCTCCTGCGTCCGGCTTCCCCGGGTACCGGCGTGATCGCCGGTGGTCCGGTCCGCGCCGTGCTGGAGTGCGCAGGTATCCACGACGTGCTGTCGAAGTCGATGGGGTCCGCCAACGTGATCAACATCGTGCGCGGCACCGTGGATGCCCTGAAGCAGCTGGAGGAGCCCCAGTCCGTGGCTGCCCGTCGTGGCAAGACCCTGGACGAGGTCGCTCCTCACGCGATGCTCCGCACCATGGAGCAGGATCGCGCGAAGAAGAGCGAGAAGGCAGGTGCCGCCAATGGCTAATTTCAGCACGCGTAAGAACGTCGCCGTAAGCGATGCCACGCTGGAAATCACCCAGATCAAGTCCGCCATCGGCGGTAAGCAGAACCAGCGCGACACCCTGCGGTCCCTCGGCCTCAAGCGGATCGGCCACACGGTCAACCGCAAGGCCGATGCGGTCACCGTGGGTATGGTCAACACCGTGCCGCACCTGGTGAAGGTTGAGGAGGTCAACCATGGCTGATGAACGCTCAGTTGACAGCACTGCCGAGGGGATGAACGCGATCAAGGTCCACGACCTGCGTCCGGCCCCCGGCTCCAAGAAGGCCAAGACCCGAGTGGGTCGCGGCGAGGCGTCCAAGGGCAAGACCGCTGGTCGCGGTACCAAGGGCACCAAGGCGCGCTACCAGGTGAAGGCCGGCTTCGAAGGTGGCCAGGTGCCGCTGCAGATGCGTCTGCCGAAGCTGCGTGGCTTCAAGAACCCGTTCAAGGTCGAATTCCAGGTCGTGAACCTGGACAAGCTGTCGGAGCACTTCCCGGCCGGCGGCGACGTGACCGTGGACGATCTGATCGCCAAGGGCCTGGTCCGCAAGAACCAGCCGGTGAAGGTCCTCGGGACCGGCGAGATCACCGTGGCGGTGAACGTGAAGGCCAACGCCTTCTCGTCCTCCGCAGCGGAGAAGATCTCCGCCGCCGGTGGGTCCACCGAGACCCTCTGAACTGGATTCAGTCTGGTTCTGAACCGGTTCTGAACCGGTTCTGAACCGGTTCTGTGGAGGCTCGGCGTAGCCCCGCGTTAACCGAAAGTTGGCCCCCGGGCCGCCGTCCACGTGCGTTTTACGTGGATAGCGGCACGGGGGCCTTCTTCTTTCCGTTAGACTCGGTCAGTGGTTCCGGCAACGGTTCTGCCGAAGGCAACCCTTCGCCAGTTCTTCTTTCCGCGTCCAACCACAGCACCATCCACCTCCAGGAGGACGCTTGTTCAGCGCGATTGCCCGGGTTTTCCGGACGCCCGACCTGAGGCGAAAGATCTGGTTCACCCTAGGGATCGTCGTCATCTACCGGCTCGGGGCGTTCATCCCTGCCCCCGGTGTCGACTACGGGACCGTGCAGGTCTGCCTGGACCAGGGCAACACCACGGGCGGCCTGTACTCGTTCGTGAACATGTTCTCCGGCGGCGCGATGCTCCAGGTCTCCGTCTTCGCCCTCGGCATCATGCCCTACATCACGGCGGCCATCATCGTGCAGCTGCTGCGGGTGGTCATTCCCCGCTTCGAGGAGTTGCAGAAGGAAGGCGCCCAGGGCCAGTCCAAGCTGACCCAGTACACGCGCTACCTCACCGTGGCCCTGGCGCTGCTGAACGCCACCACGATCGTCTCGCTGGCACGCACCGGCGCGCTGCTCGGCTGCAACCTGCCGATTGTGCCGGATGACAGCCTCCCGGTGATCCTGCTGATGATCCTCACGCTGACCTCCGGCACCATCCTGATCATGTGGCTCGGCGAGCTCATCACCGAGCGCGGCGTCGGCAACGGCATGTCCCTGCTGATCTTCCTGTCCATCGCCGCCGGCTTCCCGGCCGGCCTGGGCCAGATCTGGTCCACCCAGGGATGGCGTGTGTTCGGCATCGTGCTGATCGTCGGCCTGCTGACCATCATGGCCGTGGTGTTCGTGGAGGAGTCCCAGCGCCGCGTCCCCGTGCAGTACGCCAAGCGGCAGATCGGCCGCCGCACCGTGGGCGGGACGTCCACGTACATCCCGATCAAGGTGAACATGGCCGGCGTGATCCCCGTGATCTTCGCGTCCTCGATCATGATGCTCCCGGGCATCCTCATCCAGTTCAACACCCCGCAGGACGGCACCACCCCGCCGCAGTGGGTCATCTTCCTCTCCGAGTACTTCGGCACCGGCTCGCACCCGGTCTACATGATCCTGTTCTTCCTGTTGACGATCGGCTTCACGTACTTCTACGTCACGATCACGTTCAACCCGGTGGAGATCAGCGACAACATGAAGAAATACGGCGGCTTCATCCCCGGTGTCCGCGCGGGCCGTCCGACCGAGAAGTACCTCGAGTACGTCATCAGCAGGATCACCTTCCCGGGCGCGATGTACCTTGGTGTCCTGGCGATGATCCCGATGATCGCCTTCGTGCTCATCAACGCCGACCAGAACTTCCCGTTCGGCGGCATCTCGATCCTCATCATGGTTGGCGTTGCGCTGCAGACCATCAAGCAGATCAATGCGCAGATGGAGCAGCACAACTACGAGGGCCTGTTGCGGTAGCGGACCTCGACTCCGGTGGGCACGTCCCGTACTCCTGAAAACCGAATATTCACGCTGATCGACAGTAAGGAATACCTATGACCCGCATGCTGATGATGGGCCCTCCCGGGTCCGGCAAGGGCACCCAGGCTTCCCGTATTGCGGACAAGCTCGGCATCGTGGCCATTTCCACGGGCGACATCTTCCGGGACAACGTCAAGGACATGACGGAGCTCGGCAAGGAAGCCAAGAAGTACATGGACAATGGCGACTTCGTCCCGGACGAGGTCACCAACCGCATGGTCGCCGACCGCATCCGCCAGTCCGACGCCGAGCACGGCTTCCTGCTGGACGGTTACCCGCGCACCGCCGGTCAGGTGGAGGCCCTCGACGGCTTCCTGACGGAGGACGGTCAGGCGCTGACCGTCGTCATCGAGTTGACGGTGCCGGACGAGGAGCTCGTCGCTCGACTGCTCAACCGTGCCGAGACCGAGGGGCGTGCCGACGATACGGCCGAGGTCATCCAGCACCGTCTGGACCTCTACCACCAGCAGACCGAGGCTGTGATCGAGTCCTACGTGTCCCGCGGCATCGTGGCCCGCGTGGACGGCACCGGCCAGATCGACGACATCACCGAGCGCCTGCTCCAGGCCGTGTACTCCGTTCGTGAGCGCACCGGCAACCTCCCCGTGGTCCAGCCGATCGGCCAGGGCGACGGCGAGAACCCCGAGTAATTTCCCTGCGTGATCCATAACCCACGTAGTCCAGAACCCACGTAATCCAGAACCCGAGTAGTCCAGAAGCCGAGTAGCGAAGGATCCGAGAAACCGCTGTGATGAACCGCCGTCAGGTCGAACTGAAGTCCGTCCCGCAGATGCAGACGATGCATCGTGCCGGAATGGTCCTTCACCGCGCCCTGGACGCGGCCGTCGCGGCGGCTGTCCCGGGAACGACGACGGCCGCCGTCGACGCCGTGTTCGCTGCGGTTCTCGAGGAGGCCGGTGCCACGCCGAACTTCCTGGGTTACTACGGCTACCCGGCCACCATCTGCGCCTCGGTCAACGAGGAAGTGGTGCACGGGATCCCGGGGGTGCGCGTCCTGAAGGCGGGGGACGTGTTGAAGATCGACGGTGGCTGCATCATCGACGGCTGGCACTCCGACTCGGCCCGCACGGTCGTTCTCGGCTCCTCGGCAGCTGGCACGGCCGATCCCGAGGACGAGCGGCTGTCCGAGATCACCCGCCAGGCCATGTGGCACGGCATCGCCGCGTTGGCCACGGCCAAGTACGTCGGTGACATCGGAGATGCCATCGATGACTTCGTCTCCTCACAGCCCGGCGCCCCGTTAGGCATCCTGCAGGACTACGTGGGCCACGGCATCGGCACAGCCATGCATCAGGCCCCGGACGTGCTGAACTACCGGTCCCGGCACCGTGGACCCAAGGTCAAGCCGGGGCTGTGCCTGGCGATCGAGCCCATGCTCGTGCGCGGCGGCCTGGCCACGGACGTCCTCGCCGACGACTGGACCGTGGTCACCCGTGACGGGGCCCGCGCCAGCCAGTGGGAGCACTCGGTCGCGCGGCATCGCGGCGGCATCTGGGTGCTGACCATGCCCGACGGCGGCGCGGCCGACCTCGCCCCGCTCGGCGTGGTGCCCGTTCCCATCGGGGAGTAGGGCGCAAGCGTAGAACGCTGCCGTACCTCTTTTTCTGCGGTTCTACCCTCTACCCCCTGTGGCTCTACCCTCTACCCGAAGAGGGGTCAACTCTGACGCGGGTGAATTTCACTTCTGTGTCCGAAGCCAGTAGTATTGCTTGCTGGTTGTCTCTGCGGTGCGCCGTGTTCTCGGGAGTCCCTCTGGAATTCCCGGGGTACCCCTGGATTGCGCCCTGGTGGTCAGCCGGAAACATCCCCGCCTGGTTTCATCCGTCCAACGGACGTGGAGTATTCGAGTCGATTGAGGCCCGGATGCACCGCCCGCGCCGACGCGTGGAGTCTGGCACAACGTAAGTGGAGGACATGGCTAAGAAGGAAGGTGTCATCGAGGTCGAGGGCACGGTCAGTGAAGCATTGCCGAACGCAATGTTCCGCGTCCGTCTGCAGAACGAGCATGTTGTTCTGGCCACGATCTCGGGAAAGATGCGTCAGCACTACATCCGAATCCTCCCCGAGGACCGGGTCGTCGTGGAACTTAGCCCGTACGACCTCAATCGGGGTCGTATCGTGTACCGCTACAAGTAAACCCATCCACCACTAAACAGCAAGCGCTGGAGGAGGAACCATGAAGGTTCAGCCGAGCGTGAAGCGGATCTGTGACAAGTGCCAGGTGGTGCGCCGTAAGGGCCGCGTCCTGGTGATCTGCGAGAACCCACGCCACAAGCAGCGCCAGGGCTGACCTCGTCTTTCGACGGGATCGTCCACGCGCAGCACCCTCAGGTCGACCGGAGCACAACCGGATGACCAGGTCCAACCGGACCAAACAGCAGCACAGCCGGAATCCACGGATTCCTGCCTGAACCCCTCCGGGTCCAGCAGGGGCCGAGGTGGACGGCAACCCCTGGACGCAAGGGCCGGGGACCCGAACCGCGGCAACGCCGGTCGGCGGAATGAAACTCCGGAACTTCGCCGGAACCGTCACCAGGGCACCGCAGGGAAGAGATTCCCGGGGGAGGGGACGTGCTGGTGCAGACCTTTGCTTCAGAAGAACAAGGAGGACGGCCATATGGCACGTCTAGCAGGCGTCGACATCCCGCGCGAAAAGCGCGTCGTCATCGCTCTCACGTACATCTTCGGTGTGGGCCAGACCCGCTCCGAGCAGGCCATTGAAGCGACGGGCATCGACCCGAACACTCGCGTCAAGGACCTGACCGACGAACAGCTGGTTGCCCTGCGCGACTACATCGAGGCCAACTTCAAGGTGGAGGGTGACCTGCGCCGCGAGGTGGCAGCCGACATCCGCCGCAAGGTCGAGATCGGCTCCTACCAGGGCATCCGCCACCGCCGCGGCATGCCTGTGCACGGCCAGCGCACGAAGACCAACGCCCGTACCCGCAAGGGCCCGAAGAAGACTGTCGCCGGCAAGAAGAAGTAGTCACCCGGAACGGGACGGCCTCCGCGCCGCATTCCCGATTCACGGTTGCCTCCGGCTTCTCCCCAGCAAGACAGTCACTTCCGCACAACACCAGCTTTCGTAGGAGAGACACATGCCCCCCAAGACACGTGCTGCGGTCACCCGCAAGCCTCGTCGCAAGGACAAGAAGAACATCACTGTGGGCCAGGCCCACATCAAGAGCACCTTCAACAACACCATCGTGTCCATCACGGACACCACCGGTGCTGTCATCTCGTGGGCCTCGGCCGGCGATGTGGGATTCAAGGGCTCCCGCAAGTCCACCCCCTATGCCGCACAGATGGCTGCCGAGAAGGCTGCCAAGGCCGCTCAGGAGCACGGACTGCGCAAGGTTGACGTCTTCGTGAAGGGTCCCGGCTCCGGCCGCGAGACCGCGATCCGCTCGCTCCAGGCCGCTGGCCTCGAGGTCGGCTCCATCTCGGACGTCACCCCTTCCGCCCACAACGGTTGCCGCCCGGCCAAGCGCCGCCGCGTCTGACCTCGTACCGAGCGCACGCCCCTCGGCTGGTTCCGGGCCTTTCCGGCCAGCCGGGGCGTGCGCATCGGTGCACTCCCGCCCACCCCATTCGTTTCCACCCATCGTGTGCGTCATATGGCGGACGCTCGCCGAAAGGAAATGTCAGTGCTCATTGCACAGCGCCCCACGCTGACTGAAGAAGTCGTTGCCGACAACCGTTCCCGGTTCATCATCGAACCGCTGGAGCCCGGTTTCGGCTACACCCTCGGAAACTCCCTTCGCCGGACCCTGTTGTCCTCCATCCCGGGCGCTGCTGTCACCAGCATCCGCGTGGATGGGGTGCTGCATGAGTTCAGCACCGTCGCCGGTGTGAAGGAAGACGTCACCGAGGTCATCCTGAACATCAAGAAGCTCTCGGTCTCCTCCGAGCACGATGAGCCCGTGGTCGCCTACCTGCGCAAGCAGGGTCCCGGCGTCGTCACCGCTGCGGACATCACGTCCCCGGCCGGAGTCGAGGTTCACAACCCGGACCTGCACATTGCCACCCTGAACGGCAAGGGCAAGTTCGACATGGAGCTCATCGTCGAGCGTGGCCGCGGCTACGTCACTGCAGCCCAGAACAAGACCGGTGACGCGGAGATCGGCCGGATCCCGGTCGACTCCATCTACTCGCCGGTCCTGAAGGTCACCTTCAAGGTCGAGGCCACCCGCGTGGAGCAGCGCACCGACTTCGATCGCCTCATCCTCGACGTCGAGACCAAGGAGTCCATGCTTCCGCGTGACGCCGTGGCCTCTGCCGGCACCACCCTGGTGGAGCTCTTCGGCCTGGCCCGTGAGCTGAACCTGGAGGCCGAAGGCATCGAGATCGGCCCGAGCCCGACGGACACCACGGTGGCCGCCGATATGGCACTGCCGATCGAAGACCTGGAAATGACCGTGCGCTCCTACAACTGCCTGAAGCGCGAGGGCATCCACACCGTTGGCGAGCTCGTTGCTCGCTCCGAGGCCGATCTCATGGACATCCGGAACTTCGGAGCCAAGTCCAACGACGAGGTCAAGGAAAAGCTGACCGAACTGGGTCTGTCCCTGAAGGACTCCCCGGCTGGCTATGACCCCTCGCTGCACTCCCAGGAGTCCGAGGAGTCCTACGGCGAGTACTGAGCCGTGAACCGGGATCGGGCTTCGGCCGGGTCTTGAGTCACTCTCTTCACTCGCTGTACCACCACCAATAGTGTCCTGATGGCCGGCAGCCGTCAGGGTCCATCTGAGGAGAAACACCAATGCCTACCCCCACTAAGGGACCGCGCCTGGGCGGCGGCCCTGCCCACGAGCGGATCATGCTGGCCAACCTGTCGGCCAACCTGTTCGAGCACAAGAAGATCACCACGACGGTGACCAAGGCCAAGCGCCTGCGTCCCTTCGCCGAGCGTCTGATCACCTTCGCCAAGAAGGGCGATCTGGCGTCGCGTCGCAAGGTCCAGGGCATCATCTCGGCCAAGAACCGAACCAACAAGACCATCGTGCACGAGCTGTTCACGGTGATCGGCCCGGCCATGGCCGAGCGCGAGGGTGGCTACACCCGGATCACCAAGATCGGCAACCGTCACGGCGACAACGCCCCGATGGCGGTCATCGAGCTCGTCATGGAGCCGGTGTCCCCGAAGCAGGCTGTGGTCAAGGAGGCCGAGAAGGCCGCCGAGACCGCTGCGCCGGCTGAGGCCCCCGTGGCCGAGGCTGAGGTCGCTGAGACCGAGGCTGCCGACGCTCCGGCCGCCGAGGCTCCGGCTGCTGAGGCTCCGGCTGCTGAAGCCGAAGCCGCTGAGGCACCTGCCGCTGAGGAGAAGACCGAAGAGAAGTGATCTTCTCGGTCTGAACCGGCTGTCTGCAGAGGATTCTCCAGACACCATCTGGACGACCCGTTCCGACGCACATCACGTGCGGAGGGACGGGTCGTTGGGTTTAACGGTCGCGTCGTTGGAGCGTGGGCTGCCCGCCGGAACCCGAGGCGGGGTACGGATCGCTGCAGGTAGGCAGGCAAGCAGGCAGGCAGGCAGGCAGCGAGGGCCAGGGCAGACGAATACAGGACAGGCGGCAAGGGGTGGGTCGGAGGACATCAGAGGAGCCCGGACGTCAGCAGGAAGATGGCGCCGCCGTGTGCCACGGTCGCCCCGAGGACGCCGTGACGCATCGCGATGACGGCGCAGACGAGTCCTTCGAACAGGGTGAAGGCGAGCAGCGGCCACCCCACGCCGGTGAGGTTGTAGGCGAGGAACAGGTGCCCGGCGGCAAAGATCAGGGCTGAGAGCAGTGCTGCGCGCCAGCGGCCGGACCGCCCTGGCAGGTGGTCCTCCAGGTGGGCCTGGAGAAAGCCGCGGAACAGGACCTCCTCCACCAGGTTTCCGCACAGGGCGAAGACAGCCAGCAGGACCACCACGCCGGCGGCCCCCGTCCCGCCGCGCTGCTCTACCGGAACCAAGGGACGGGCCAAGGGGGTGCCGTCCAGGATGGGGAACCACTCGACCAGAGTGCCGTGAAGGTACAGGAAGGGCAGCGCGATCACCACGACGCCCACCAGGCCTACGAGTGCTGAGGTCCACCATCGTGGCCCCGTCCACAGGACGATCCACCGCAGGTCCCGGCACGCGAAGACGATCGCAGCTGCGAGTGCCAGCGACGCCACGGTCATCACCAGAAGGGCAACCGGGTCGTCAGTGAAGCGCAACCACAGAACGGGCAGCTCGAACGAATCCGCTGACGACGAGGTGCCGGACGGACCCACCATGCCGGACGGACCCACCATGCCGGACGGACCCACCATGCCGGACGGGCCAACCGTGCCGGACGGACCCACCATGCCGAACGTCCACAGCCCATGGGGGCTCATTGCATCGCGGACGAAGATGAACCCGAGGACCAGGAGGAGGATTCGCACCCCGTGCGCCTGCCGCGGCAGCAGGGCCACGATGATGCCGATCAGCGCCACCCCGGGCAGCACGTTCAACAGATAGGCCACCCACGGCGCAAGGTTCTCCATTCTGTCCATTCTGGCCCGGGATTTAGAATGATCCCCATGCCCACGCCGTCTGATCCCGCCCTTGTCCGTGTCCGGATGGACCTGGCCTATGACGGCACCGACTACAGGGGGTGGGCCACTCAGCCGGGGCTGCCGACCGTTCAGGGCGTCCTCGAGGACGGGCTGGCCACCATCATGCGCCGCCCCGTTCGCACCGTGGTCGCCGGTCGCACCGATGCCGGGGTGCACGCCCGTGGTCAGGTGGTGCACTTCGATCTGACGGAGGCCGAATGGAAGGCGGTGACACGGAATCCGGACGAGGCCGGGCCGGCGTCGACCTTGGTGCGGCGTCTCAGCGGCGCTCTGAGCCGCGAACGGGGTGCGCTGGTGGTGACGGGGGCGTCCTTGGCACCCGAGGGCTTTGATGCGCGGTTCTCGGCATTGTGGCGCTCGTACCGGTACGCCATCAGCGACTCCTCCGAGACGCGAGACCCGCTGAACCGTCGATCCACGTACTGGCACAAGGAACCGCTGGATGCCGAGCTGATGGACGCCGAAGCGAAAGCCGTGCTCGGTCTCCACGACTTCTTGACCTTCTGCAAGCCACGGGACGGCGCCACAACCATCCGTGAACTGCAGGACTTCGGTTTCACCCGCGACGGGAAATCCGGACTGATCACCGCCCGACTGCAGGCCGACGCGTTCTGTCACAACATGGTCCGTGCCCTCGTGGCGGCCGTCGTTCAGGTGGGGGAGGGGCGCCATCCTGCAGGCTGGGTCAGCGAACGTCTGGAGGCCATGGTCCGGGACTCGCAGACGCGGCTCGCACCGCCGCACGCCTTGGTCCTGGAGCACGTCGAATACCCCGACGTCGGATCCGATCCCCGTGCTCTGGCCGCCCGCGCCGCTGGGACACGGGCGCGTCGGACCGTTGTGTAATTGCTGGCCGAGATCCATGGGTCTATCTCCGCCAGAACCGATTGCGCTGTGGTTGTCGACGTGGATCAAGATAGGGGGCCGGTATGAACCAGGGCCGGCCGGAGGCCATGTCGATGTCCCATGCGCCGGCGTGGACGGCGTGATGGTGGTGGTTGCAGAGTAGAGCCCCGTTGTCGACGGAGGTGGGTCCGCCGTGTTCCCAGTGTTCGACATGGTGCACGTCGCACCACGGCGCCGGGATCCAACAGCCGGGTGCGGCGCAGCCTCCATCGCGGGCAGCGATCGCCTGCCGGAGCCGGGCGGGGAAGAGACGCTGCGCGCGGCCGACGTCGAGCACCTCGCTGCTCGATCCGAGCACCACCGGCAGGATGTCCGCATCACAGGCCATGGCCCGAATCGTGGCGGGGTGGATCGGACCGGTGAACGTTGCTGAGGACTCGAACTGGAGGAGGTCTTCAGCGGTGACCGTGCCGGCTTTCTCCAGATCGCCCAGCAACGTGTGGAAGTCGATCAGGACCGAGACCTGGGGGCGGGTGCCACCCGTCGAGGGAAGCTGATCCGACTCGATCATGGCCAGGCCGCCGGCGATGCACGCCATCAGCCCGTCGAGTTGTTTCTGTTGGGTTGAGCGCGGGTCGACGGCCGTGACCGCCGTCAAGGAACCGTCCTCTTCGGACTGGACCTCCGCCGTCAACAGCTGATCCAAACGCTCGCTCCCAGGGACGCCACCGTCCGCGTCCTCCATCGACTGGCCGCGGTAGGGCGCACGGGGATTGGTGGCGGCGTTCGCCACCGTCAGCAGGTACTCGTTCTGTTCATCGTTGACCGCGAGCAGCCACTGGTGCAGTCCATTGCGATGACCCTTGCGGATCAGGCCCTGTAGCTGGGGCAGCGTGGCGTCGTTCGGCTCGGCGCCGTCGGGATCCAGGGCCCCTTCGGCCCACTGCAGCCAATGGGCCGCGACTTTGCGCAGCGTGCCCGGGTCCACGGACTCGGCCTGCGCCACCAGGCGTTCCTCGCCGTCATCCAGGAGGTCGGAGACGCCCTGTGGATCGGCCCCCACGCGACGGGCCATCTGCCGGACGTTGTCCAAGGCCGTGGTGATGATGTCCACGGCGGCACGGTCCAATTTTCCCTCGTGGACGACGGCGGACAGTCGGGGGAGGACGGGAGGCAGGGGCTCGCCGGACAGCGTGCGGGTCGGCCGCAGGGTGGCCGCCCAACGCGTCCGGCGCCGGGCTTCGGTGCCGTCGATCCGCAGAGCGAGCTTGAGGTAATCGGTTGCATCTCGGAAGGCGGTCTTCCCTTGAGGGAGTCCGAGAAGGCGATGGCGTTCTGGTGGATTGTCGAAGGCGTCCACCGTGTGTCCCGTCAAGGTCATCTGGGCCGTCGCCACGGATCGCCCCACGGTCTCCAGAACCTGGTGCAGCATCGGGAGGGTGACAGCTGTGGGATGAACGGCAGCTTCCGCGCTCATGGCAGGGGCCGGGACAGAGGCAGAAGCAGAGGCAGAGGCGGAGTCCAGCCCTGGTTCCGCGTCCGGATCCGGCTCGTCGGGAAGGACGGACAGCATGGCTCCCCAGTCCCGACCGCCACTGTCATCGGGGGCAGTCATGGCGGTCAACTCGCGCAAGACGTCGGGACCGGAGAGCCGATGCACCACGGCTCTGGTGGCCTCCTGCAACAAGGCCGTCAGGTGACCGAGCGGGAGCTCGTCCAGAGAAGGGAGTGGGGCGGTCCCTGAACCATGATCGTCCACATCCTGGTGCTCGTCCTTGTGCTCGTCCTTGTGCTGGCTCTTGTGTTCGTCCTTGTGTTCGTCCTGGCGCTCCAGTCCGTCTTGGTACTCGTGTTCGTCGGTCATTCCCGCCCTCCTTTCCCTGACTTGCTTTCCCGTACCTGTTCGCCGCGACTGGTGGGAGTGGCTGCTGATCTCCCGCTTGCCATATGGGAACAGGTGTTCGAATAAGTCCATTCGATCACACCCTGCGGACACCGAAAAGGGCTTCTGGAAATCTGTGGATGACACGCCGTGATCAGTCATCTGTGGAGGAGCCCGCCACACTTCACTCCCCCCGATGCCCCCTGATTCCCCCTGATTTCCAGCTGCTTTGCCCCTACTGCGCGGACACGGTAGTATTGACCTTCGTTGTGCGTGTCCTTTCCCGGATTCGCTGTACCCTCGGGTGGCCTGGTTGCATGGTCGCAATAGCCCAGGGCGCCGCCGGGAAGCTTTCGGACCCGGCCTCACTCCAGTCCTCACCTGGCGTACCGGCTGCGCACCGATGAACTCAGTGACTGGCCCACGGACTCACCGCCGCGGGCCGGGAATCTGTAACCGACACCGAACACGAAGGCAAACAACGTGCGTACGTACACCCCGAAGCCCGGCGATGCCGACCGCCAGTGGCACGTCATTGACGCCACTGATGTCGTGCTGGGTCGTCTTGCCAGCCAGACCGCAACACTGCTGCGCGGAAAGCACAAGCCGACCTTCGCCCCCCACATGGACATGGGCGATTTCGTCATCATCATCAACGCCGAGAAGGTGGCCCTGACCGGCGCCAAACTCGAGAAGAAGCGCGCCTACCGCCACTCCGGTTTCCCGGGTGGTCTCTCCTCTGTCTCCTACGCGGAGCTGCTGGAGAAGAACCCGGTGCGCGCCGTGGAGAAGGCCGTCCGCGGCATGCTCCCGAAGAACTCCCTCGCCGCTGAGCAGCTGCACAAGCTCAAGGTGTACCGCGGTGCCGAGCACCCCCACACCGCCCAGCAGCCCAAGACGTACGAAATCGGCCAGGTCGCCCAGTAACGGGTCAGCACCACCACAATCTTTCAAGGAGAACCATGACTCTCAATGAGAATGAGTCCACCGAGGAAGTGGAGCTGACCAGCTACACCTCCGAGTCCACCAATGCCCCCGAGACCGTTGCTGTCGCTGAGCGCCCCGCGCTGACCGTCGGCGGCGGCGCCGTGGGTCGCCGCAAGCAGGCCATCGCCCGCGTGCGCCTGGTCCCGGGCTCCGGCGCCTGGACCATCAACGGCCGCAGCCTCGAGAACTACTTCCCGAACAAGCTGCACCAGCAGGAAGTCAACGATCCGTTCAAGCTCCTCGAGCTCGAGGGTGCCTACGACGTCATCGTGCGCATCACCGGCGGCGGCCCCTCCGGCCAGTCCGGTGCCGTGCGCCTCGGTGTCGCCCGCGCCCTGAACGAGATCGACCGCGAGAACAACCGCGCCGCTCTCAAGAAGGCTGGCTTCCTGACCCGTGACGCCCGCGTCGTCGAGCGCAAGAAGGCCGGCCTCAAGAAGGCCCGCAAGGCCTCGCAGTTCTCGAAGCGCTGATCTTCACGCTGCCCCTGGTGGGTGGGACCGCTTCGGCGGTTTCGCCCAGCATGCAGTAGCGCAGGAGCAATCCCGCGCACGACGCCGGCCGGTCACCCGCCGAGCGTCAGCCCACGGAACCCCGTGGTCCCGTTCCCTTCGTGGAACCGCGGCCACGGGGTTTTGTCTTGCCCGCGAGGCGCCTACTCCCGGTAGGCTACTGCCCGTGCTTCAGGGCGGCCCATGTCTCGGCGCCGGCCACCCCGTCCACGGTCAGCCCGCGGGCCTTCTGATAGGCGGAGACGGCGGCCTCCGTCTGGTCCCCGAAGAGGCCGTCGGTGGCCAGGTCGACGCCGCTGGAGGCCTTGAGGCCTCGCTGCAGGTACTCGACCTCGGTGCCGCTGTCCCCGGAAGTCACGGTCGATCCGGCGGCGTGGTGCGTCGCGAGGGCTCCCCAGGTCCGTGGGCCGGCGATGCCGTCCACGCCCGTGCCGAGCAACGACTGGTACTCGCGCAGGGCCTTCTCGGTCGCGGGGCCGAAGACACCGTCAGCCACGCCGGGATCGTGGCCGATGACATCGAGGGTGACCTGGACCCGGCGCACGGCATCGCCTTCGTCACCGAGGCGGACGGTGGGGTAGTCGCCGGAGGGGCCCGAGCCGCCGTCGACCCCGTTGGCGAGCGCCGAGGCCACCTCAGCACGCAGGGCGGAGAGCTTGCCGTAGAAGGCGTCCCCGCAGCACAGGGTCTGGGCGCCGGGCACGTCCCGGTGGGCGATGATCCGGTCCACGTGAAGACCGTACCGCTGGCAGATGTAGGCGCTGAGGTGCACCAGCGAGCTCCACTGGGCGTCCGTCGGGACGTCGTTGGTGTACATCCCGTCGACCTCGATGCCCACCGACTGGTCGTTGAAGCCGTAGGCGTGTGCGCCCTCGATGAAGCGGGTCCCGTCCACCACGGCGTCGAGCGAGCCGTGCCGGCCCTCGAGCATCTGGCCGCCGCGGGCGATGGTGAACTGCTGCCCCGTGTCCGCCCAGCCGTTCGTCATGTGGTTCCGCTGGATCAGCCGGGCCACCTCCTTGGCGGCGGCATTGGAGAAGTCGTCCGAGTTCACGTGCGTGGTGTGGTGGATGACCAAGTGCGTCGGCCGGCGCGTGAGGATGGGGAGCGAACCCTGGGCGGCCGAGGCGCCCCAGTCGTTCGTGGACATGATGTCCGGGCGGCTCACGGTGGCGGCGAACGCCGGTGTGGTGGAGGCGGAGACCGCGGTCCCGAACGCGATGACGCCGCCCAGGGCGGCAGTGCCCTGCAGCAGCCGTCGTCGGGACAAGCGAGACACGCGGGACAAGCGTGCCGGCCGGGAGGGCCCGGGCACGGCCGCGGGCGCGGACGCGGATGCGGCTGCGGCTGCAGCTGTGGGCGAGGGTGTGGATGCGGGTGTGGACGCGGCTGCGGGCACTGGTGCGGTGATGTGGTCTGTCACGTCAGGCTCCATTCAGGACGGCTCGCCCTCTCGCGGGGGACTGCCGGGGAAGCACGCGAGGGACGGACCGCTGGTGGTGGTCGACTTGAGACGGTGCCCCCACCGTACGCACGTGATCTACGTCAAACCCCGGAGAAACGCCGACGCCGGCCCGGTCCTGCTTGGCATCGGCTCGGTACTCCCTGCCTGCCCCGCTGCGCCCGCCAGTTCATCCTGGCCATCCCTGCCGGCCCGCGCGCGCACCGGTGACGGCTGAATCCACCGATGTCACCGCCCGGGCGACTCCATACGACAATGGACAGATTGGCCATCACCCCCAAGGAGTCCGAGCATGTCGACATCGCCTGATCCGCAGGCTTCTCAGGCTCCTCAGGCTGTACTCACCACCCGGCCGCCCGGCACCAAACCGCCCGCCACCAAACCACCCGCCACCGCCGGCCGACTGCTGTGGCGCGCGATCCGCCGTCGTCGGGGACGGGTGGCGGGGAGCCTGACTCTGATGACGCTGTGGCAGGTGTGCGAGGCCTTCGTGCCGATCGCCATCGGGATCATCGTGGACGTGGCGATTGTCCCTCTGGACGGGCGGGCGATGCTCCTGTCCCTGCTCGGGATCGCGGCGCTGTTCACCGTGCTCTCCCTGGGCTACCGCTTCGGCGCCCGGCTCGCCAACACCGCGCTGCATCACGAGGCCCACGCGCTGCGGGTGGAGGTCGCCGAGGTGCCGCTCGCCTCCGGGGCCGTGGCAGCCCGGTCCAACGCCGGCGAGATCCTGTCCCTGTCCTCGGCGGACGCGGACGTCACCGCCCAGGTGTTCCGGCAGATCGCCGGCGGCGGCTCCGCGATCATCGGCCTCGTGGCGGTCTCGGTGTACCTGCTGGCCACGGACGTGATGGTCGGCCTCGTGGTGCTGGTGGGCGTGCCGCTCAGCCTGCTGCTCGTGGCCCTGGCCTCCCGCTCCATCTCACGGCACTCCACCGCGCAGCAGGAGGCGATCGGCCTGGCCAGCCGCCGGGCCGGTGACATCCTGGCTGGGTTGCGGGTCCTCAGCGCCGGAGGCGGTGAGCGCTGGGCGAGCGCGCACTACCGGGAGGCGTCGCAGCGGGCCGGTCGGGCCGGCGTCGTGACGGCTGAGCGCAGCGGGCGGCTGGAGGCGATCGGCGCCCTCGGCACTGCCCTGGTGCTGGCCCTGGTACTGGTGGTGGCCGGCCAGCGCGTGCTGTCCGGGGACCTGGCGATCGGCGCCCTGGTCTCGGTGGTCGGGGTCGCGGTGTTCTTCCAGGAGCCGGTGCGCACCATCACGGACATGATCGGTGCGTTCGCCCGCTCTCACGGCGCGGCCCGGCGGATCGCGGACTTCCTCACCGCGGTTCCGGCCGAAGACACCGGTGACGAGGTCCCGGAGACGGCGGGACTGCGCATCACCGGTCTGGCGCTGGTCACGCCTCCCGAGCACGACGCCGGCTCCCCGGCCGAGCGCGATGGACAGGTTCCGGTGAAGGAAGGTGTCCAGCGCGGTGGTGCGCTCCGGCTGGATCGGTCAGCCCGGCTCGACCTGTCATCCCGGCCAAATCTGTCATCTCAGCTGAACCTGGAGGTGCCGCCGGGCCGCTTCCTGGGACTGGTGGTGGACGATCCGGCCCAGGCCGAGACCATCCTGCAGGCCGTGGATGGTCTGGGGGACCAAGCCGGAACGGTGCTGATCGGTGGGCATCCGCGCAGTCGCCTGGTGCCACGGCTGGCCGACCACCTGGTGGTGGCGCCGCACCGGGTGGACCTGTTCGCCGGCACCGTGCGTTCGAACATCATCCTGCACCACGACGAGGGGTCGGGCCGCTCACACGCAGCCACACACCGTGCCCAGGCCACACACCGTGCCCGGGTCGCCATCGAGCTCCCGGACCGTGGGGGCTCCCAGATCGATCCGGCGGTGCTGGCGGCCGCGGGCGTCACCGAGATCATCGGCCATTTCGCGGACGGACTGGAGCACCGGGTGGACGAGGGCGGCCGCAACCTCTCCGGCGGCCAGCGTCAGCGCTTGGCCCTCGCCCGCGCTCTGCACGCCGATCCGGAGGTGCTCATCCTGCACGAGCCGACCAGCGCGGTGGATGCCGTCACCGAGTTCCAGATCGCCCAGGCCGTGAAGTCGCTGCGCTCCGAGGCCGCCGCCGGGAATCGCGCTGAGAACGGCTCCGGATCCGCCACCACACGCCCCGGCCCACGCACCGGCACACGCACCGGCCCGTTCACAGGCCCACGCACCACCGTGGTGGTGACCTCATCGCCGGCCTTCCTCACCGTCGCGGACACCGTGGTGCACGTGCACAGGGACGGCGCCACCTCCACCGGAACGCATCACTCCCTGCTGGAGACCTCGGATGACTACCGGATGGCGGTGGCCCGATGACTGTTCAGAGTGTGGACACCGCCCAGCCGTTGGCCCTTCCCCTGGCTCGGCCGAGAGAATCCTTCCGCCTGCTCTGGCGGAACACCCGCGGCCAACGCTCGTTCGTGTGGCTGGTGGGGATCGCGGGCCTGCTGGCCGCCGTCGCCGGCCTGGTGGCACCGTGGATGATCGGCTGGCTCGTGGACGTCCTGCTGGCCGCCGGAGTCGGCGGAGCCGAGCAGACCCCGGCTGCTGCTGACGCTGACGCGGCTGCAGGTACTGCCGGTGGCCCTGGTGCCAACGCCCCCGCCGCTGCCGTGTGGTGGGCCGCGGCCGCCGTGGCTGGAGCGGGCCTCATCGCCGCCGCCTGCGCCTGGGCCGGCCAGGCCTGGCTGGCCCGTGCCGCCGAGCCCACGGTGGCGGGGCTGCGCGAGGCCGTGATGGACCGGGCCCTGCGGATCGGCTCCTCGCGGCTGGACGGCACCGAGACCGGCGATCTGGTGTCCCGGGTGGCCGAGGACGCCCGTGAGGTCAGCCAGGCGGCCACCACGGTGGTGCCGCTGGTGGTGCAGTCGCTGTTCACGGTCGTGGTCTCGGCCGCGGGCCTGGCCGCCGTCGACTGGAGGCTCGGGCTCGTGGGACTGCTGGCCATCCCGATGTACTGGACCACCCTGCGCTGGTATCTGCCCCGTTCCGGGCCGATCTACCGGGAGGAACGGGCCGCTTTCGGCACCCGCGCCTCCCGGCTGCTGGGCGGGATCACCGGCGCCCGGACCCTGCGCGCCTACGACGCCCAGGGCCCGGAACTCGAGCGCATCCACGCCGCCTCTGCTCAGGCCCGCGACCTCTCCATCGGGGTGTTCGGCTTCCTCACCCGCGCGTTCAGCCGGAACAACCGGGCCGAGGCCGTGGTGCTCGGGGCCATCCTGGGTGCCGGGTTCCTGCTCGTCTCCGCCGGATACATCACCGCCGGCGCCGTGACCACGGCGGCCCTGCTGTTCCACCGGCTGTTCAACCCGATCGGGGCACTCGTCGGCATGTTCGACCAGGTCCAGTCCGCCGGCGCCTCACTGGCCCGGATGGCCGGCGTCGTCTCCCTGCCGGTACCCGAGCGCACCGCGCGGCTGCACGGCGGCACGCTGGAACTGGCCGACGTCTCCCACACCTACGACGACGGCACCCCCGCCCTGCACGACGTCCACCTGACGATTGGGCCGGGGGAGGTGGTGGCCGTCGTCGGGACCACCGGGGCGGGCAAGTCCACGCTGGCGCAGATCGCAGCGGGACTGGTGGCACCGACGTCCGGGACGGCGCGACTGGGTGGGGTTGAGCTGGTCGAGGCCGATCCGGGCAGCCTGCGCGAGCACATCACCATGGTCTTCCAGGAGGTGCACGGCTTCGCCACCACGGTGGCCGAGAATTTGAGGGTGGCCCGGCCGGAGGCTGATCGAACAACACTGGAGGCGGCCCTCGAGTCCGTGGGGGCCGGCTGGGTGGCGCACCTACCGCAGGGCCTGGACACCGAGGTCGGGGAGGGCGGCTACCGGCTGGATCCCATGCAGCTGCAGATGCTCGCCCTGGCCCGGGTGGCGCTCGCCGACCCGCAGCTGGTGGTGCTAGACGAGGCCACGGCGGAGGCCAGCTCGGCCGGAGCCCGCCGGCTGGACATCGCCGCGGTCCGGGTACTGGAAGGCCGTAGCGGGCTGGTGGTGGCGCACCGGCTCAGCCAGGCCGTGGCCGCAGACCGGATCCTGGTGATGTCAGCCGGGCGGATCGTGGAGACCGGGACCCACGAGGAGTTGCGGGCGGCCGGCGGGCACTACGCAGAGCTGTCCCGCGCCTGGTTCGGCGGCTGAAAACGAGAGGACGTCAGGAGCCCTCGGCGCGGCCGATCTTCCAGTAGCCCATGAAGGAGACGCACTTCCGGTCGATGCCCAGGCCCTTGACCAGATGGCGGCGCAACCCGGTGATCGTGCCGGCCTCGCCGGCCAGCCACGCGTACCAGTGGCCATGGGGGCTCTCCGGCGGGACCTCCCACAGGGTCGCCTCCGACTCGGCCGCCTCCACATCGGTCTCGCCCACGACGCCGGCCGCGCCAGCAGCGCTGTCGGTTCCGGTCCCAGCGGCGCCCAGGCCCGTAGCCGCGGCGCCGGCCACCTCCGCGCCGAACTCGCGGCCCCAGGCCTGTACAGCCTCGGTCAAGACCTCGCCGTGCGGACGGTCACCGCGGACCAGCCAGTTCAGCTGCACCCCGGCCGGCGTGGAGACGGGCAGGACATCCCCGGCGTCCGGTACCTCGATGAACACGTGCCCACTGAAGCTCTCGTCGAGGGTTTCCAGGATGGCGCAGATCGCGGGGGCGGCGGTCTCGTCGCCCACCAGCAGCACCGTGCGTGCCGAGCCCGGGTCCCACTCGATGCCCCCGCTGCGGCCACGGCCGCGCGTCTCGGAGCGCTCATCCGGCCCGAGGATCACCATCTCGTCCCCGACGGCGGCCCCCAGCGCCCAGGCGGACGCTGGCCCCGCGGTGCCGTGCAGCACGAAGTCCACGTCGATCTCGCGGACTTCCGGGCGAACCGCGCGGACGGTGTAGGTGCGCATCGCGTTGCGTTCGGCGTCCGGCAGCTCACGCCAGCGGGTGTACCACTCCATCATCGCGGGGGCGGGGTCGGAGAACAGACCCACGTCCGGCAGGGTGCCGTCCGCACGGGGCAGCATGAGCTTGATGCGCTGATCGAGGCCGCCGGTGCCGAAGAACTGCAAGTCGTCGTCGGCGAAGGTGAACCGGACGAAGTGCTCGCCGAGCCGGTTGATCCGCGTCACCCGGGTCTGGTAGGCGCGGGTCGAGGGGTACGTCTGGGTCGCGGTCGCGGTCATGGTCTGCTTTCCGTAGGGAACGAGGCGGGGGCCTCCGCGTGCCTGACGATAGTAGGTTAGGCACGCCTAATTAATCTACGGAATCATGCCGTATTGTGCAACGACGTGATGCAACGGTGGGACGCAACGACGTGATGCAATGAGCGCCCCGGCGGCCGGCCCGCATGGCCCGTTGCCGCACCGCCCGTTACTTCACCGTCCGTTCCCTCACTGACCGTTCAGCGTCAGCGCGGCCACCAGCAGGGCCAGATGGCTCAAGGCCTGCGGCATGTTGCCCAGGAACGAGTCATCCGCAGGATCGATCATCTCGGTGTACAGGCCGACGTCGTTGGCCAGGGCCAGCATTGCGTCCATCTGCTCCCGGGCCTCGGCCCGCCGCCCGACCAGGGCGAGGGCGGCCGCGCACCAGAAGCCGCACGCCGTGAAGGTCCCCTCCTCCGCGTCCATCCCGCTGTACCGGAACAGCAGGGGTCCGCGGCCCAGTTCCTCGCGCAGGGCATCGATGGTGGAGGACATCCGCGGGCCGGTGTCGAACCCGCTGATCGTGTGCAGCAGCACGGAGACGTCCAGTTCCTCGCTCCCGCGGTACATGACATAGGCGCCGCGCTCCTCGGACCAGCCGTGCTCGTCGATCCACGCCCGGATCCGGTCCCGCTCATCCCGCCACCGGTCGTCCGTGCCCGGCAGATGCCCGCCGTCGGCCAGGGTGATGGCCCGGTCCAGCGCCACCCAGCAGCCCATCTTCGAGCTGGTGTAGTGCCGGTGCTCGGGCAGTTCCCACATGCCGGCATCGGGCCGGATCCAGAGGTCGCACACGGCGTCCGCCAGTCCGGACAGCATCCGGGCCGTTTCGGCGTCCAGCACGTTGCCGCCGCCCACGTACAGGGTCGCCATGTCGAAGATGTCCCCGTAGACGCCGAGCTGTAACTGGTCGGCGGCGTCATTGCCGGACACCACGGGGCCGATGCCGCGCCAGCCGGGCACCTCCAGTTCCGTGGTGCCGGCCTCCGGGACGTGCCCGTTGAGCCGGTTCAGCACGTGCAGCCGGGGCTGCTGCTCCCGCGCCAGCCGCAACAGCCAGGAGACGGCGGCGTGCACGTCCTCCTGCTCATCCAGCCGCAGGAGGGCGTGCAGCGAGTAGGTGGCGTCACGGATCCAGGCGAAGCGGTAGTCGTAGTTCTTGGTGCCCTCGCGGTTCTCCGGCAGGGAGGTGGTGGCGGCCGCCGCGATGGACCCGGACGGGCTGTGGCCGAGCAGCTTCAGCACCAGAGCGCTGCGGCGCACCTCGTCCTCGTAGGGACCGTCGTACTCCAGCAGGTCGGTCCAGCGCCGCCACAGGTCCACGCTCAGGTCCACGTTGCGCCGGATCGCGTGCGGCTCGGGCAGGCGCAGCGGCTCCGCCGCGGTCCCGACGACGGCCAGCAGGTGTTCGGTCCCCTCGCCGGAGGTGAACCGGCCGGAGAGGGTCTGGGGGCCGGCGTCGTGCGCTCCGATGTCCTCGCCGCGCACGGCGAGGGAGACCTCGCCGACGCGGATGACCGGGCCCTGGTCCGTCTGCTGCACCCACGGGGAGGCGGTGTTCAGCATGGTCCCCGGGACCACGCGCCACCGCATCGGCACCTGGCCGTCGAGGCCCTCCACGCAGCGTGCGAGCTCCGTCCAGGGCAGGGCGCCGGTGGAGCCCATGTTCACGGAATCGGTGACCCGCACGGTGCCCACCGGGGTGCTGTACGTGGTGCGCAGCACGTTCGTCCCGGGGATGTACTCGCGGTGGACCCCGAGATCGGCAGCCACCTCCACGCCCGCGGCGCTCAGGGCCTCCTCGTCCGGAGCCAACTCGATGCAGCCGCCGTGGTCCGCGTCCAGCAGTCGGGCGAACACCGGGGCGGAGTCCAGGTCCGGCACGGGGAACCAGTCCACGGAGCCGTCATGCGCCACCAGGGCCACGGTCCGGCCGTTGCCGATCGCGGCATAGGAGCGCAGGTCCACATAGCCGTCGCGGCGGTCCTCCAGTGTCATGCGCCCGCTCACAGCCGCCCCGTTCACAGCTTCCCCGCTCACAGCATCGGCGAGCCGCCCGTGACGGCCACCCGCGCCCCGGAGACGTAGCTGCCGTCGTCGCTGGCCAGCATCACGTAGACCGGGGCGAGTTCGGCGGGCTGGCCCGTGCGGCCGAGCGGCACCTGCTGGCCGAAGTCCTTGACCTGGTCCTCCGGCAGGGTGGACGGGATCAGCGGAGTCCAGATCGGGCCGGGGGCCACCGAGTTCACCCGGATGCCCTTCGGGCCGAGCAGCTGCGCCAGGGACGCGGAGAAGTTGGCGATGGCCGACTTGGTCGCCGCATAGGGAGCGAGGGTCGGGCTGGGGGAGTCCGCATTCACCGAGGAGGTGCCGATGATGGAGGCCCCGGGCTTCAGGTGCGGCAGCGCGGCCTTGGCCAGGTAGAAGTAGTGGCCCACGTTGAGCCGGAACGTGTGGTCGAACTCCTCGTCCGAGATGTCCTCGAGGTTCTCGTGGCTCATCTGGAACGCGGCGTTGGCCACCAGCACGTCCAGCCGGCCGAACTCGTCGACGGCCCTCTGCACCACACTGCGGCAGTGGGCTGGATCCGAGAGGTCGCCGGGGACCAGCACGGCGCGGCGTCCGGCCTCCTCGACGTACCGCGCGGTGTCCTGCGCGTCCTCGTCCTCATTGAGGTAGGCGATCAGCACGTCCGCACCCTCGCGGGCGAAGGCGATGGCCACGGCCCGGCCGATTCCGCTGTCCCCGCCGGTGATGATGGCGGCCCGGCCCTCCAGCTTGCCGGAACCCCGGTAGCTGGTCTCGCCGCAATCCGGCAGCGGAGTCATCTGCGACTGCACGCCCGGCGGCTGCTGTTGCTGGGCGGGGATGTGCTCGGGAAAGCGGTCGGTGTTCGTCTCGGGTGCTGGAGTCATGCTCGTCTCCTGTCGTCGATCACGTGCCGCCCACTGTAGCGAGCACTCCGGACGTGAACCACCGGTGGGTGGCGGTCACTGCCGTACTACCGACGTGCTGTGGTCAACGCCGAGCTGTGGTGGTCCGAGGCGAGGGAGAACCGGTATCGACTGGCGAGACGGGGGAGTGTGGGGAGGCCGCCGATGTGGCCGGGGAGTGCGACGATGCTGACGTGGCCGGGGCGGCCGGGGAGTCAGGGGTTCGGCACAGCGAGCCCGACAGTCGCCACAGGACCGCCGGCGGCTCCAGCAGCCAGGTGCTCCGGGCCGCCCGGCCCAGCAGCAGCCCTAGGGCGATCGCGGCGAGGGCCACGGCCACCACCGTCCACGCCGCCCAGGGGGCCGCGAGCAGGGGTGAACCGGTCAGATACAGCACGGAGGCCAGGGCCACCACGATCGTGGTGTGGGAGAGGTACACCTCCAGCGTGTGCCGGCCCAGGAATGCCAGCGCGCGGGCCGCCGGGCGAATCCGCTGCAGGGACACCGCGAGGGCGATCCCGCCGATCACCCCGCAGACCTGGCACAGGAACACGACGCCCGGCTGGTCCCGCTGGTCCTCGAAGGCCCCGAGCCAGGCGAAGGTCACGAGCCAGCCGACCGCGACGGCGGCCCACACGGTCTGGGGGACCCGGGCGACGCCGTCGCGCACTCGGGAGCTGCCGCGCGCGGCGGCGATGAAGAAGAGGAAATAGGCCGGGGCCTCATAGAGTCCGGTGCCCACCAGGTGCCGCAGTTCGCCGCCCTCCAGCCCGGTGGCACCCGGCCAGACCAGCCCGGACCACACCACGGACAGCGCCGCGGCCGAGCCGACCACCCACCCGGTGGGGACCTTCTGCAACAGACGCCCGGCGAGGAGGAACAGCACCAGGGCCCACAGGAACCACAGTTCGGCGTTGGCCCGCAGCGGTGACCACGCCCAGGTCTCCAGTTGCGTCCCCAGGTCCGTGTGCACCATGCCCGGCAGCAGGTGCCCACCGATGATCCGGTAGGCGATCACGGGGATCTGCCACAGCAGGAACACCCAGACCAGCAGCGAGGCCTTGGTGCGGAGGAAGTCGCCCCACCCCGCGGCCAGCCACTTCGCGGCGAACAACCCGGACATGGCGAAGAACAGCGGCATACGCAGGTCCTCGAACGCGGTGTTCAGGGTGCTGAAGGCGGGGATCCGGTCCATGTCCGCCTGGCGCAGCCACAGGCTGGTGTGCAGCAGGACCACCAGCAGGATCGAGATCCCCTTGGCGGTGTCCACCCACTGGGCTCGGGGACGGGAGGTCGGACGGGCACCGGGGTACGCGTGGGGCAGGGACATGAGGACTTTTCGGCTGGGGATAGCACGCTGGGGACAGCAACAGGTGCCGGACGGGCAACAGTCCACGGTACCCCGTGTCAGGTCCGTCAGCCGGCAGCAACGTGGTGCCGGCCCACCGGGACCACCAGGGGACCGCCGGACACCGGGTCGTCGATGATCCGGCTGCGCAGCCCGAACACGTCCTGCACGCACTGCTCGGTGAGGACCGCGGAGGCCGGCCCGGCCGCGTAGACCCTGCCGCCTTCCAATGCCACGAGCCGGTCCGAGTAGCGGGCGGCGAGGTTGAGGTCGTGCAGCACCATGACGATGGTGGTGCCGCGGTCCCGGTTGAGGTCCGCGAGCAGGTCCAGCACCTCGATCTGGTGGCTGACGTCGAGGAAGGTGGTGGGCTCGTCGAGCAGCAGCAGGTCCGTCTGCTGGGCCAGCACCATGGCGATCCACACCCGTTGGCGCTGGCCGCCGGAGAGCTCGTCCACGGGCCGGTCGGCCAGGTCCGCGGTGGCGGTGGCGTCGAGGGCGTGGGCCACAGCGGCGTCGTCAGCAGCACTCCAGGCGCGGAACATCCGCTGGTGCGGGTGCCGGCCGCGGCCCACCAGGTCCGCCACCGTGATCCCGTCCGGGGAGACCGGGGACTGGGGCAGCAGGCCGAGCACCCGGGCCAGTTCCTTCGAGGGCATCGAGTGGACCGAGCGGCCGTCCAGCAGCACCTGGCCGCCGGCAGGGGAGAGCAGCCGGGACAGGGTCCGCAACAGCGTGGACTTGCCGGAGGCGTTGGCCCCCACGATCGAGGTCACGGTGCCCGGCTCGATCTCCAGGTCGAGGCCGGAGAGCACATGCCGCTCGCCGTAGCCGACGGCCAACCCCTCGGCCCGCAGTTCGTGGGTGCTGGCCGTGAGGTTCAGGTGGGTGGTCATGAGGTGGCTCCGATGCGGTGTTGGCGGACGATCAGGTACAGCAGGAAGGGCGCTCCAAGCACGCCGGTCACCACGCCCACGGGGTAGCGGGTGCCGATGGCGAACTGGCCCACCAAGTCGGCCACGAGCACCAGCAGCGTCCCCACCAGGGCGGAGGGCACCAGGAGGGAGCCATTCGGGCCGAGCAGCCGGGCCGCGATGGGACCGGACAGGAAGGCGACGAACGCGATCGGACCGCAGGCCGCCGTCGCGAAGGCCACGAGGCCCACGGCGGCGATCACCGCCACCAGGCGCGTGCGGTTGACCCGGACGCCGAGCCCGGCCGCGGTGTCATCGCCCAGGGTGAGGGACTCCAGGTTCGCGGACTGGCCCAGCAGCACGGGGGCGAGGACCAGCAGGGCCACCAACGTGGGCAGCACCTGCTCCCAGCCCACCCCGTTGAGCGAGCCCGTCAGCCACCGCAGCGCCTCCTGCAGGTCCCAGGATCCGGCGCGGGAGAGCAGGTAGTTGGTGAGGGAGGTGAGGATCGCCGCGATCCCGATGCCCACCAGGATCAGCCGGGTGCCGGCCACCCCGCCCTTCGAGGACAGCAGGTAGATCAGCAGGGCCACGCCCAGTCCCGCCACGATGGCGAACGCGGAGCGGGCCGGACCGTCGATCCCGAGCACGATGATCGCGAACGCCGCCGCGGCCGAGGCGCCCGAGGAGATGCCGATGATGTCCGGGCTGGCCAGCGGGTTGCGCAGCATGGTCTGGAACGTCACGCCGCCCAGTCCGAAGCAGGCGCCGGCCACCACGGCGAGGACCGCGCGCGGCAGCCGCAGCGTGCCCACGGTGAAGGTGGCCCCGTCCACGTCCTGGCCGAACACCACGCCGAGCACCTCGGCGGGCCCGTAGAAGGTCCGCCCGACCATCAGGGACGCGGCGAAGACCGCCACCACGAGCACGGACAGGATGCCGATCACCAGCGCACGACGCCGGCGCCGCCCCAGCCGCGCGCCCGTCACCTTCGCGAGGGTGCCGGCGGGGGAGCCAGTGGGTGAGCCGGTGGATGCGGTGGGGGTGAGGGTCGCGGTCACAGTTCGCGGACCTTCCGCTGGCGGACGATGTGGATGAAGAACGGCGCGCCGATCAGGGCGGTGAGGATGCCGACGTCGATCTCGGAGGGGCGGGCGATGATGCGGCCGAGCACGTCCGAGGCGAGCAGCAGGCCCGCGCCGGCGACGGCGGAGTAGGACAACAGCCAGCGGTGATCCGGGCCGGCGAGCAGGCGGCAGGCGTGCGGTACCACGAGGCCGACGAAGCCGATGGGCCCGGCCACGGCGGTGGCGGCGCCGGCCAGCAGCACGGAGGAGAGGGCGGCCAGCCCGCGGGCGAGCATGACGCGTTCGCCCAGGCCGGCGGCGAGGTCGTCGCCCAGGGCCAGGGAGTTCAGGCTGCGGGCGCTCGCCAGCGCCAGCAGCATCCCGACCGCCAGGAACGGGGCCACGAGGCCGATCGCGTCCCAGGCCGCTCCGCCGACCCCGCCGATCTGCCAGGACCGGATGTTCGCGGAGATGTCCCCGCGGGGCATGGCCACGGCGGTGATGAAAGAGGTGGCCACCGCGGTCAGGGCCGCCCCGGCGAGGGCCAGCTTGAGCGGGGAGGCCCCGCTGCGGCCCGCCGAGGCGATCGCGTAGACCAGCACGGCGGTCAAGGCGGCGCCGAGGATGGCCATCCAGATCATATGGTGCGCGGCGAACATCCCGAACCACGCCATGCCGACCACCACGGCCAGCGAGGCGCCCATGTTGATGCCGAGGATGCCCGGATCGGCCAACGGATTGCGCGTCACGCCCTGCATCACGGCGCCGGCGACGCCCAGCGCGGCACCCACCACCAGGGCCAGCACGGTGCGTGGGATGCGTTTCACGACGGCGGCCTGGTCCAGCCCCTCGACCGGCTCGCCGAGCGAGCCGAGCGCCTCGACGATCGCGGGCATGTCCACGGTGCGGGAGCCGATGGCGACGGAGGCCGCGCAGAGCAGGACCAGCACCACGAGCCCGGCCCCGAGCCAGGCCAGGCGGCGACGCCATGCGGTGCGCGTGGGCAACGCCGGTGAGCGGGGCGCGTCGGTGCCGGGCCGGCGTCGGGACGGCCGGGTCGCGGTGGAGGTGGCGGTGAGGGTCACGCGGACAGGGTCACTCGGACTTCGCGGCGGCCTCGGCCAGCAGGTCCGCGTAGTCCTCGAGGACGTAGGGCAGGGCCAGCGGCGTCGGGTTGGAGGCAGTGCCGAGCGGGCCCGTTCCGTCCAGGGCCACGATGGCCCCGTTCTCGACGGCCGGCATCTGGGACAGCAGCGGGTCCGCCTCGAGGGTGTCCACCAGGGACTGATCGCCGTAGGTCACGATCACCTCGACGTCGTCGAACTGGTCCACCTGCTCGGCGGAGACGGTGCCGGAGAACTGGTCGGTCTCATCGGTGACCTGCTGGACGGACTTGGCCACGGTCATGCCGAGGTCCTCGAAGAACATGGTCCGCGTGTCATGGCCGGTGTAGAAGTTCACCGTGGACAGGTCGGCGGTGTCCACGTGGGTGAGGAACATGGCGGAGGTGCCCTCGAGCTCGGGGTGCTCGGAGACGGTCTCCGTGATCTGGCCCTCGAGATCCTCGATCAGCGCGTCACCCTCGGCCTCCATGCCCATGCCCTGCGAGTTCAGGCGGATCATGTCCCGCCAGTCGGTGCCCCAGGCGGTCTCCGGGAAGGCGACGACGGGGGCGATCTCGGACAGGGTGTCATAGTCCTGCTGGGTCAGGCCCGAGTAGGCGGCCAGGATGACGTCCGGGTCGGTGTCCGCGACGGCCTCGAAGTCGATGCTGTCCGTCTCGTCGAACAGCACCGGGGTCTCGGCGCCGAGCTCGGCGAGTTCGTCCTCGACCCAGGGCAGCACGCCGTTGCCGTCATCGTCACCGAAGTTGGCGGCGGCCATGCCGACGGGGACCACGCCCAGGGCCAGCGGCACCTCGTGGTTGGCCCAGTTCACGGTGGCCACCCGCTCGGGCTTCGACTCGATGGTGGTGGTGCCGAAGGCGTGCTCCACCTCGATGGGGAACTGCTGGCCGGACTCTGCGCCCTCGGAGGAACCGGCCGCGGAGGATCCGGCCGCGGCCGAGGAGTCCGCAGCGGGGTCCGCCGTTCCGGATCCGCAGGCGGACAGGGCGAGGACGAGGCCGACGGCGGCAACCGAGGCGGCGAAGGGGCGGGCTGCGACGGGACGGGAGGTGCGCACGATGATGACTCCACTCTGATGAAACGGACTGAGGCTGGCTGAGGCTGGCTGAGACAGAGACGGTGGCTCCACAGTCGGGCCACTGTCAGGTAAGGCTTGCCTAAATAATGTAGACAGACGTGCGCTAATGAGCAATCGCGATGAACCGCAGGGTTCTGTCGCATTTCGGACAACTTGGCTTGGAGGCTCAGCCCCGGAGCGAGCTCGGCGTGGTGCCCGTCAGCTTGCGGAATGCCGCACCGAAGGCGCTGGGACTGCGGTAGCCCATGGCCTCGGCGATGTCCTCAAGCGGTTCGCCGTCCGCCAGCAGGGTGGTGGCCCGCTGGATCCGTACCGAGCCGACCCAGCGGGCGAAGCCCAAGCCGGTCTCCGCCCGGAACGCCCGCGTGATGGTGCGCTCGCTGACCTTGAGCTGCTGCGACCAGTCACCGAGGGTCCGGGCGTCGGCGGGGTCGGCCAGGACGGCGGCCACGATCGGCTGCAGGAGCCCGGCGGTGGGTTCGTGGACGAGGAACTGGTGCGGGGCCGGGGCCAGGACGTCCAGCACCATGGTCTCGGTCAACCGGCGTGAGTGCTCGTTCAGTCCCTCTTCGCCGAGCCGCAGCAGCAGTTCCCGGAGCAGTCCGGTGACCCGCAGGGAGACCGGTTCGGTGGGCAGGGGGCGGGCCGCCTCCCCGGCCACCTCGAGGGAGAAGTACGTGGCCCGGTACACGGTGCCTGCCGGGGCCTCGGCGGAGTGCACGGTCCCGGCAGGCAACCAGAGCCCGATCGCCGGGGTGACCGTCCAGGTCCGCGGTCCGGCGCGCAGGGTGGAGGGGCCGGCGTCGTTCCAGAGCAGTTCATGCACCGTGTGCGAGTGGTCCGGCCAGCGGGTGGCCGTGTCCAGGGACTCGGCGATGCCCACGCTGGTGAAGTCCACCGGCACGGAGCCGGCCGGCTGCAACGGCATCCGCCGGTAGGGGCCGGTGGGGACGGGACGGGCGGCGGGCTGGGACACGCCGACGAGCCTACGCCCCGCCCTCCGGCCCCAGGCGGCCATGTACGGGCAGATGAGTCAGAGGACCTTGGAGAGGAACTCCTGTAGTCGAGGCTGCTGCGGGTGGTCGAAGATCTCGGACGGGGTGCCGGACTCCACGATCTTCCCGCCGTCCATGAACAGCACCCGGTCCGCCACCTCGCGGGCGAAGCCCATCTCGTGCGTCACGAGCACCATGGTCATGCCCTCGGCGGCGAGGTCGCGGATGACCTGCAGCACCTCGCCCACCATCTCGGGGTCCAGGGCGGAGGTGGCCTCGTCGAACAGCATGATCTTGGGGCTCATCGCCAGCGAGCGGGCAATCGCCACGCGCTGCTTCTGACCCCCGGACAACGACGCCGGCCGCGCGTCCGCCTTGTCCGCCAGACCCACGCGGTCCAACAGTTCTTCGGCGCGCTTGCGCGCCTCCGGCTTGGTCAGGTTCCCGAGCTCCACGGGGGCCAACATGATGTTCTCCGCCACCGTCATGTGCGGGAAGAGGTTGAACTGCTGGAAGACCATGCCGATGTGCCGGCGGACCTTGTTGATGTCCACCTGGGGATCCGTGAGGTCGTAGTCGCCGACCTGCACGGTGCCGCTCGTCGCCTCCTCGAGCCGGTTCAGGCAGCGCAGGAAGGTGGACTTGCCGGAGCCCGAGGGGCCGATCACGCACACCACCTCGCGCTCGCGGATCTGGTCGGTGATGCCGGTCAGGACGTGGTTGTCCCCGAAGGACTTCTCCAGGCCCTGCACGTCCACCATCACGCGCTCGCCGACGACGCGCCCGCCGGAGTTGTCTGTGGTCGCGGTGCTCATCTGTTGACCTTCCTGTCCACGTAGTTGGCGAGCTGGGTGAGGGCGGTGATCGCGATGAAGTACAGCAGGGCGGCGATCAGCAGGACCTCGGTGACGCGGAAGTTCGCCGCGTAGATCTGCTGGGCCTGGTAGAGCAGCTCGGCGAAGCCGATGGCCAGCAGCAGCGAGGAGTCCTTGAGCATGATGACCAGCTGGTTGATCAGGGACGGCGTCATCATCTTGAACGCCTGCGGCAGCACCACGCGCTGCATGGTCTTGCCGTGGCCCAGCCCCAGGGAGCGGGAGGCCTCGGCCTGCCCCGGGTCCACGGACTGCACGGCGCCACGGACGATCTCCGCGATGTACGCCGCACCGTTGAACGTCAGCGTCATCACGCCGGCCACCCAGATGTTCACGGGGACCCCGATCAGCGGGGGCAGGCCGAAGTAGAAGAAGAACGCCCAGACCAGGATGGGCGTGCCGCGGAAGATGCTGATGAACGTGACCGCGATGCCCCTCAGCACGGGGTTGCGGGCGATCTTCATGAACCCGAACGCCAGGCCCAGCACCATGGCCAGCACGAAGGAGATGCCCGTGACCAGCAGCGTGTTGCCCAGGCCGTTGAGCAGGGACGGCAGCGAGGTGACGATCAAGCCCCAGAAGGAGCTCGGGTCCACGCCATCGTCCTCGGCGCCGAGGTACTCGTTGAGGATCTCGTCGTACTCCCCAGAGGCCCGCAGCTCCTGAAGCCCGGTGTTGAACTTCTCCAGCAGCTCGGGGTTCTGGCCCTGGTTGACGGCGAAGCCGTAGTCGCCGGCCTCCACCTGCTCGCCGACGGTCACGAGGCCGGAGCCCTGCTGCACGCCGTAGGCGATCACCGGGTAGTCGTCGATCAGGGCATCCGCGTTGCCGGACTTCACGGACTCGACCAGGGTGGTGGTCTGGTCCAGGGCCGTGACCTCGAAGCCGATCTCGTCCTGGCGCTCGTTGGCCACCTCCTCGGAGATGGACCCGGTCTTGACCACGACCTGCTTGCCGGCCAGGTCCTCCCAGTCGGAGATCTCGGACTCGTCGCCCTCGTTGACCGCCAGGGTCACGGTGCCCGTGAAGTAGGGCTCGGAGAAGTCGTAGACCTCCTGGCGCTCCTCCGTGATGGACATGCCGGCGATCACGCCGTCCACCTGGTTGGAGTCCAGGGCCTGCAGCGCGGCGTTGAAGCCGAGCGAGCGCCACTCGACCTCGAAGCCCTGGTCCTCGGCGATCGCCTCCATGAGGTCGATGTCGATGCCGACCAGGTCGCCGCCCTGGCGGAACTCGAAGGGCGCGAAGGTGGTGTCCGTGCCGATGACGTAGGTCTCGCCGGTGCCGCCGGCCTCGGAACCACTGGCCTCGGTCCCAGCGGCGGTGACCGGCGTGGTGGCCGGGCCGTCCGTCCCGGAGGCGGTGGCTGCGGGGGCGAGGCCGAGCAGCAGCACCCCCAACGTGGCGAACGCCGCGAGGAGGGCCCTCACGGCGGTCCTGAATCGGGTCTCTCTCACGAGGATGTCCCTTCGAATGGTGGAGTGGCGGAGTGATGACGTGTGGTGCCACGGGACAGCGCTGAGTCGACGGCGCTGTGCGCGGTGACCCCGGCCACGGTCTGGTCGGTAGCTTACCCTTCCGTAACTTGAGCCCCGGGAGGAACACCGCCGCCTCAGGGCACGCATCAAGACGTCCGGGTGCTCGGAAACCGACGGCAGAACGGCATCTGATCGGAATAGAAAACACCGTTATGAGCAAATGAAAGTCAGTCATCAGGGGACAATTCCTTTCGAATATGCGACTCTTGGATTTCCTTAGCACCGCACCTACGAGCACTCGAGACCCGGCATGCCAGACCCCTCCTCGACGTTCCCATCCCTGGCCGACTCCGCGTCACAGACCCACCCCGCCCTCGACCGGTTCCTGGCCCTGCCCCATTCCGGCGAGCGGATCCTGGTGGTCGATGCGCCCCCGTGTACGGGGGCGCAACGGTTCGCCCACGGCTGGGCGGAACGCCCGGACCGGGTGCTCCGCTGGGAGCCGCAGCAGGCCCGCTGGACGAACGGCCACGAGGTCATCAGCCGGGTGGGAGCGCTCCTGGAGGAGGACGACGCCGGCCGCGTCGCCGTCGTCGCCGGCCCGGGGGCCCCGGTGGGTCACCTGGCCGCCGCCTTCCCGGTGCGGACCGTCAAGGTCCGGGACATGCTCCTGACGGAGGCCGAGATCCGCGCTCTGGCCTCACAGCTGCTGACACAGGCGAGGGCCAGCACGGGCACCGGGGGTGACCGGCAGGATCTCCCACCTCCGCCGCTGCCACTGACGCCGCAGCGGATCCACCGGCTCACGGGCGGCTGGCTCGTCCCGGCCACCATCCTCATGGCCGATCCACGGGGCTTCCAGGCGGCCGAACGGTCCCTGTACTCGGGCCTCCGGCAATGGCTTCACCCGCGGGATGCGGACGGCAGCTTCGGCCAGGTCGCGTACCTGCCGGCATTGACAGAACAGGTCATCGAGTATTTCAACCCGCGCGGGCTGGGGCCGATGCCCAGCATGCGGGAGCTCGAGGCCCTGGGACTGATCGTCCGGGACACCACCAGTGGATGGTTCATGCCCCCGCTGGTCCGCAACTGCCTGCGCGATTCCATGGAGGAGGACCACCCGCGCCTGGTTCCGGAGCTGCTCCGGGCCGCTGAGGAGGCGTTGTCCGCGGCCGGAGAGGTCGAGGCAGCCGTCGGACTGGCGGTCCGCGGCCGGGCCTGGAGGCGGCTGTGGGACCTGTTGCTGGAGTACTGGCCGGACCTCTATGTGCAGAATGCACCCGCCCTGGCAGCAGCGGTCAAATACGTGCCCCGGGTGGACCTGGGCGGGATGGACGCCACCGGACTCCTCTCCCGCCTGCTGTCCGCCACCAATGCGGACACCATCCGGTTCTCACCCTCAGCCGGCCCGCCGGACCACGCCAGGGATGCGGTGGCCCGTCAGCTCCGTACCACCACGGCCAAGCTGTACCGCAGGCCGGACCAGCAGGCCCTGACCCTGGGCATGATCGAGGCGAGTCACCTGCGCCAGTCCGGGCTCTTCGACGAGTCTGCCGAGGCCGTAGTCCGGCTCCAGGAGGCCTTGGGCGTGGCGCTGGGCTTCCGCCGGGTCCGGCCCGTGATGACCGCGGTGGTGGAGCTGCAGGCCGGCATCTCCCTGCACCTGGCGGACCGGCTCCCGGAGGCCAAAGCCGCCTATGAGGCGGCCTACCACTGGGCCGAGCACGGCGGCGTGGACTTCGTGCTGGCAGACGCCGCCGGCAAGCTGGCCCTCCTGTGCGCTCAGCAGGGGAACACGGCCCCCGCCCGGGAGTGGCTGGCGAAGGTGGACGAGCCCTTCGCCCGGCTGAAGTGGGGCCGGTCCCTGGTCGGCTTCGCGGCTGAGCTCGCCCGCGTCCACATCGCGTTGACCGAGGTGGACCTGCCCGCCGCGCGGGCCGTCCTGGACCGGCTGCCCGCCGAACCGGACACGGACGAATTCTGGGCCAGCCACGCCGCATTGCTGGCCCGGGTGGCCAACCACGCCGCCCGCAGCGACGAGGCGGCCCAGCGGGTGACCGAATGGCGCCGCGAACGGCCCTCCGCCGCGCAATCACCGCTGGCGGAACGGCTCTTCGCGGAGGCCTTCCTCGCTGCCCGGATGGGCACCGGGGACCGCACCGAGATGCCCGGGTGGGATCAGCATCAGTCACTCGCGAACCTGGAGGCCTTGCGGTGCCTGCTGGACGACAATCCGGATGGCGCCCTGCGGGCCCTGCGCCTGCCGGTGCGGACGGGCCAGCGCCACCGGAACAAGGCCGCGATCATCGGCGTGCTGGCCCTCAGCGGCGCCACACCGGACACTGTGGACGACTTCGTGGTGCAACGGCTGGCCACCATCCATCGCCACGGCGGCGAGCTCGAGGACCTGGCGGCCTTTCACCTGCTCGGGTGGACCCCGGTCTTCCGGGCGGCGGAGATGCTCGACGAGGCCGAAGCGGCCAGGCTGGCCCGGCTGCCCACGCCCACCCTCACCGTCCCTTCCGCACCGGTGCTGACGCCGCGGGAACGCGAGGTGCTCCAGTCCCTGCGGGCGGGCATGTCCCGGCGGGAGATGGCGAGGAGAACCTACCGGTCCGAGAACACCATCAAGGGCCAGATCCGCAGCCTGTACGCCAAGCTTGGCGCCTCCAATGCGGCGGAGGCCGTGGAACGGGCGCGCCACTTCGGTCTCTGACGGTTGTCCCCACCGGCCCCGTCCCCACACAATGAGGCATGACCGCCCTGCTCAGATCGCTGCACACCGCCGTTCCACCCACCGTGCTGTATCAGGAGGAGGTGCGTGACGTGCTGGCCGCGCAGCCCGGGTTGAGCCGGCTGGGCACCCGGTTGGTCACGGCGGCGTTCAACGCCTCGGGCATCGAGCGTAGACACACGGTCGTGGAGGAATGGCAGGACGGAGGCCGCGGCACCGGCGGCGGTGCCGGAATCTTCTTCGACCCCGAGACCGGCCACATCCTCAACCCCAGCACCGGGGTCCGCAACACGGTCTTCACCGATCACGCCAACGACCTCTACGAGCGGGCTGCCCGGGGTGCGCTCGAGGGCTGCCCCGACGTGGGCCCCGAGGACGTCACCCACGTCATCACCGTCTCCTGCACGGGCTTCTTCTCTCCGGGCCCCGACTACCAGCTGGTCCGCCGCCTCGGTCTGGCCGCCACCACCAAGCGCATCCACCTGGGGTTCATGGGCTGCTACGCCGCCATCCCGGCCCTGCGCGAGGCCGCGGCGCTGTGCGAGGCGGACCCGGCCGCCGTCGTGCTGGTGGTCAGTGCCGAGCTGTGCACCGTGCACGTCCGCGTGGCCAACGACCAGGACACCATCGTGGGGGCCTCGCTGTTCTCGGACGGGGCGGGCGCCGCGATCGTGACGGGGGAGACAGCGGAGGCGAGAGAGGGATCGGCCGCCAGCCGGACGCCGGCCCTGCGGCTGGACGGCTTCGCCACGGTGCTGACGCCGGTGGGGGAGGAGGCCATGGCGTGGAACATCGGCGATCACGGCTTCGAGATGATCCTGGGCACCTATGTCCCGCACATCATCGACGAGCACATCACCGGCGCCCTCGAGCCCCTGCTGGCCGCCGAACCCGAGCTGGCCGCACGCCCCTACGCGGAGCTGGAGCACTGGGCCATCCACCCCGGCGGGCGCAGCATCCTGGACAAGGTGCAGGCCCGGCTGGAACTGACTGACGCCCAGCTCGCACCGGCCCGGGACACCCTGCGGGACTACGGCAACATGTCCAGCGCCACCGTCCTGTTCGTGCTGAAGCACCTGCTGTACGGCACCGATGGCACCGAACCCGCCGCTGAGGGGGAGCGGGTCTGCGCCATGGCTTTCGGGCCCGGGTTGACCGTGGAGTCGGCTCTGATGACGCGCGTCGGTGGGGCCGGTTGAGTAGGCCGGTACGGCCGCGCCGGTTGAGTGGGCCGGTCCCGGACCTGCGCACCCGCAGCCCGGAGGCCGTCGAGCAGATGGACTACCCGGACTGTGACCTTGAAGCGCTGCACCGTACCTACCGTGGCTTCGGCGTGGTCAACCCGGTGGTCGCCGGCTGGCAGCTGACCTACCGGCGCTGGATCCGCCCGCTGCTGGACCCGGCCCGCACCGTCACGGTTCTGGACATCGGCTCCGGCGGCGGGGACCGGCCCCGTGCCTTGGCGCGGCAGGCCCGGCGGGACGGCTTCCGCGTGAACATCACCGCCATTGATCCCGACGCGCGGGCCCACGCCTGGGCGACCGCGCGCCCCGCCGTGCCGGGGCTGGCCTTCCGCCGGGCCACCAGCGGGGATCTGGCGGCCGCCGGGGAGCGGTATGACGTGGTGGTGTCCAACCACCTGCTGCATCACCTGGACCCGGAATCGCTCGAAGGCCTGTTGGCCGACTCGGAGCGGCTGGCCGTGCACCGGGCCGTTCACTCAGATATCCGCCGCAGCCCCGCAGCCTACGCCCTCTTCTCGGCTGGGGCCGGCCTGGCAAGTCCGCTGTTCCCCGGCTCGTTCATCCGTCCGGACGGGCTCGCCTCGATCCGCCGCAGCTACACGCCGGATGAACTCGCCGCCGTGCTGCGCCCGGGCTGGCGGGTGCAGACGCAACTGCCCTGGCGGAACCTTGCGGTGTTCGAGGCCGGCTCCAGGCACCACACCGTAGGCAGATCCGGTCAGACCCCCGGCCATGGTCCCGCATCAGGCCCATGACTAGCCCCGTATAGGATGACGGCCATGACGAGCGAGGGGAGCGCACGGATGGAACGTCATGAGGTCCTTGACCCGCGGCGCGGCCCTGCCGACGAAACATCCATCGACGCGACACACCCGGCGCTGGGACGATTCCTCGCCCGCCCGGACAGCCGTGAACGGCTCCTGATCCTGCAGGCGCCGGGAGGGACCGGCCGGCATCGGTTCGCCAGCGGTTGGCTCACAGCGGGAGGCGAGATTCCTGGAGCTGACGAGTCCAGCGTCAGTTCCCGCATCCTTGACTGGGAGCACGCCGCCGGTGAGCCCCAGGCGTTCATCGAGCTGGTGGGCAACCTGCTGGCCGATCCGCACGGGGGCCGGGTCGCCGTCGTCGCCGGACCGACCGTCCCGGTGCACCGGCTGGCCGCCTCCCATGCGTGCGCGATGGCCGGGCCGCGCGCCGTGATACTCACCCATCAGGAGGTCGCCGGGCTCGGTGGCCCGGACGCCACCGCGCGCGCGTTTGCCGCGGCCGGCGGCTGGCTGGGCGCCGTGGAGGTGCTGCTGGCGGATCCGGACAATCTGGAGGGAGCGCAGTCCGCGCTGCTCTCCCCGCTGCTGCGCTGGCTCGCCGACCGGGATCCGGAGAGACTGGCCGCGGCCACCGCCTTCCTGCCCGCCTTCTCCCAGCAGACGCTGGAGGCGTTCAGCCCGGATCTGCCCGGAGCCCTGCCGACGGTGGAGGAGCTGCACGCGCTGGGACTGCTGAGCCGGGATGACCGGGGCGAATGGTTCATGCCGGCACTGGTGCGGAACCTGTTGCAGCAGGTGTTCCGGGACGAGGACCCGGACCGGGCGAGCGCTCTCAACGTGGCGGCGGCGCAGGCCCTGGCGGACACCGGAAGCGTGGAGCAGGCCATGGAGACCGCACTGCAGTCGCGATCCTGGAACCGGATCGCCGAGCTGATGCTCGAACACTGGGTGGATCTCTACATCGCCAACGCGCAGCTGCTGGGCGAGTTCATGGCCCGGTTGCCCCGGTTCGTGCTGGAACGGGTAAACGCGATCGGGGTAGCCGCCCGGGTGGCGGCCGGTGCCGGGCCGGACCGGATGGTGTTCCTCCTGCCGAGCCTGGAACCGGACTACGCTCGGGATGAGACCGCCCACCGGCTCAAGAAGACCACCACGCGGCTGTACCGGGCGCCGGACACCTGGGCGCTGACCATGGGGATGCTCGAGCTGAGTCACCTGCGGCTGGCCGGGCACTTCGTGGAGTCCGGTCACGCCGCGCTACGACTGCGCCAGGCGCTGGAGAAGGTCACGACCCAGAGCGGGGTCCGGCCCGTGTTGGCCGGGTTCACTGAGCTGCAGGCCGGGATCTCGCTGCATCTCGCGGACCGACTGCCGGAGGCCCGGGCGGCCTTCGAGGCGGCCGCCTACTTGACCCGGGATGGCGTCAATGACTATGTGTATGCCGACGCCAGCGGCAAGCTCGCACTGCTCGCCGTGCACGAGGGGCACCCGGAGGCGGCCCGTGACTGGCTGGCCCGGCACGTCCAGCCGCTGTCCACCGTCAAATGGGGTCACCCGATGGTGGCCCGCACTGGGATCCTGGCCCGGATCGAGCTGGCCCTGGCGGACCTGGACCTGGCCGGAGCTCGCGAGCAGTTGGACCTGCTGCCCGAGGACGTGGACACGGATGAGTACTGGTGCGCCCACGCCCGTGTGCTGGCCCTGGCCCAGACCCTTGGGGGCCAGCCGGACGCCGCCGCGAGCCTGGTGGTCGGTTGGCGGCAGGAGCGGCCCTACTCGGCGAGGGCCCCACTGGCAGAACGGCTGCTGACGGAGGTCTTCCACCTGGCCCAGCATGTCACCGGGGAGAACCCTCCTGTCCCGCACTGGGAGAGTAGCCCCAGCCTGGCGAATCTGGAGGCCTTGCGCTGCCTGCGCACCGGAAACCCGGACGAGGCCGTGCGTGTCCTGTACCGGCCCGTGCGCACCGGGAGCCGTAACCTCGCCGTCGCCGATCTGCTGGGCGTGCTCGCGCGCACCGGGGCCCTCCCGGAGACAGCGGACGAGCACGTGCTCGGCGCCGTGGCCGAGGCACGGGCCAGGGGCGCGGCGCTCGCGGATCTGGCCGGACTGCACCAGTTGGGGTGGACCCCTGTGCTCCACGCCGCCGGTGTCCTGGACCAAGACGATGTCACCCGGCTGGAATCGACCGGGATGACGGTCACGTCCCTGAGCCCCCGCCCGGAGCTGACCCAACGGGAGCAGTCGGTCCTGGACCTGTTGCGGCAGGGCATGACCCGGCGGCAGATGGCCCAGACCACCTTCCGCTCGGAGAACACCATCAAGGCGCAGCTGAGCAGCCTGTACGCCAAGCTGGGTGCCGCCAGTGCGGCGGAGGCGCTGCAACAGGCCCGCCACTACGGACTCTGAGCCGGGAACCCGGATGGAACGCACGGAAGTCCTCATCGTCGGGGCCGGCCCCGTCGGCCTGTTCCTCGCCGGACTCCTCGCGGCCCGGGGCGTGGACGTGGCTGTGCTGGAGCGCCGCGAGCACCCTCCCGAGCACTCGAGGGCCATCGGCCTGCATCCGCCGGCCCTGGAGGCGCTCGCGGTCCTGGGCCTGGACCGGGCCGCCGTGGCTGAAGGCATCACGGTGCGCCGCGGGGTCGGCTACGGGGACGGGCGGTTGCTGGGCGAGATCACCTTCGATCGCGCCCATCCGCGGTACCCGTTCGTCCTGACCCTGCCGCAGTCACGGACCGAGCAGCTGCTGGCCGAGCACCTCGAGCGGCTCGTCCCCGGTGCCGTGCACCGCGGCGTCGAGGTCGTGGCGGTCAAGGACCACGACGCCGGCGCTCCGGTTCTCGTGACCGCGCGGACGGTGCAGGGGGAGACCCGCCACTGGTCGGCCCGGGTGGTAGTGGGCGCCGACGGCGCCCACAGCACGGTGCGGTGGCTGGCCGGCATCGGCGTGGACCGGCGGGACTGGGGAGACAGCTACCTCATGGGGGATTTCGCGGACACCGCATCGGCAGGTCCTGCTGCACCCGTCGCTGAGCCGGACGCCGATTCGGTGGCTGGGCCGGCCGCTGACTCGGCGGCTGGGGCGACCGCTGACCGAACCGCGGTGATTCACCTGCATCGGCACGGCGTGGTCGAGTCCTTTCCGCTGCCCGGCGGTCAGCGCCGCTGGGTGGTGCACACCGGCCGGCAGCAGCGGCCGGAGAGTGTTGGGGGCCTGGTGGCGTTGGTCCGCGAACGCCGGGGTGAGCGCCGGGGTGAGAACGCGTCGGAACTACCGGGCCTACCGGAAGTACCGGAACTGCCTGACGCCGCGACGGCCACCATGATCAGCGCCTTCACGGTGTACCGGCAGCTGGCCCGCCGGATGGTGGCGGGCCGGACGGTGGTCATCGGTGATGCGGCGCATGCGATCAGCCCGATCGGCGGCCAGGGCATGACCGTGGGCTGGTTGGACGCACTCGCCCTCGCGCCTCTGCTGAGCGGGTTATCCGAGGGGCCCTCGGACTTCGCGTCCTTCGAGCGGGACCGGCTCCGCGCCGCGCGTCGGGCCGCCCGGATGGCGGAGGTGAACATGGTGCTGGGGCGCCCGCTGTGGGCCGGGGTCCGCCGTGGACGTGACACCCTGGCCCGAGCCGCCCTGGCCACACCAGCCAAGTACCATCTGGCGCGGCTCTATTCGATGGGAGGGGTGATCCAACGGTGACCCTGGGGCTCGTGTTCGCTGCCGTGGCCGCCATCCTGGTCGGCTCGACGCTGCAGCGGCTCTCCGGAACTGGGGTGGGGCTGGTGGTGGCACCTGTGCTGGCCCTGCTGATGGGGCCGGCGCTCGGGGTCTTCGTGACGAACTCGACCACGGTGGTCTCCGGCTTCCTCATCATGCTGGCCGTGATCAGAGACGTGGACTGGAAGCGCTACCTGCTGTTCCTGCCCATGGCCTTGCTGGGCGCGGTCCCGGCGGCCTTCATGGTGCGGGAACTCGATGCGGCGTGGCTGAACATCGTCATCGGCGCGGTGGTGCTGGTGGCCCTGGCCCTGACCTTCGGGACGCCGTCCGTGCCCAGGATCCGCTCGGGATTCCTGACCGCCGCCGCCGGAGCGGTGGGAGGATTCCTCAACACCAGTGCCGGCGTGGCAGCACCGGCCATGGTGATGTACTCGAGGTTCGCCCGCTGGGACCAGCGGTCCTTCGCCGCCACCATGCAACCGACGTTCATGACCATGGGGATCTTCTCGGTGGCGACGAAGCTGGCGGTGGGCGCCACCACGTTCGACCAGCTCCCGCCGTGGTGGCTGTTCCCGATCATCGTGGTCACCGTGGTGGTCGGCATCCGGCTGGGTGCCTGGCTGGCCGGGAAGGTCTCGCTGGGAACCGCGCGGACGGTGGCCATCACCCTGGCCGGCCTCGGTGGTGCCGTGGCCGTGGTCCGGGGTCTGCTGATGCTGGCCTGACGGAACTGAGCCACGCCGTGGCGAGGATTATCGAGTCAGGGGGCATAGAATCCACGGTGATGAGCAGATTATTCGGAACCGACGGCGTCCGTGGCCTGGCCAACGGCATCCTGACCGTCGAATTGTCGATCCAGCTGGCCCAGTCCGCCGCCGTGGTGCTGGGGCACCAGGAGACCCATGGGCGTCGCCCGGTCGCCGTGGTGGCCCGTGACCCCCGCATCAGTGGTGAATTCATCATCTCTGCGGTCTCGGCCGGTCTGGCCAGTGCGGGTGTGGACGTCTACGACGCCGGCGTGCTCCCCACCCCGGCCGCCGCCTTCCTGGTGGACGACCTGGATGCGGACTTCGGCGTGATGATCTCCGCTTCCCACAACCCGGCCCCGGACAACGGCATCAAGTTCCTGGCGCGCGGTGGCGAGAAGCTCACCGACGATCAGGAAGACGCCATCCAGCGGCAGATGGACGAGGAGCCGCACCGGCCGACGGGCGCCGACGTCGGGCGCATCCAGCGCTTCGCGGACGCCGAGGACCGCTACATCCTGCACTTGCTCAAGACCCTGCCGCACCGCCTCGACGGACTGAAGGTCGTGCTCGACTGCGCCCACGGTGCCGCCGCTGGGTGCTCGCCGGAGGTCTTCAAGGCCGCCGGCGCCGACGTCGTGGTGATCGGGGCGGACCCGGACGGTATCAACATCAATGACGGCTACGGCTCCACCCACCTGGAGAAGCTCCAGGCCAAGGTGGTGGAGACCGGTGCGGACTTCGGCATCGCCCATGACGGCGACGCCGACCGGTGCCTGGCCGTGGACGCCACCGGCACGGTGGTGGACGGGGACCAGATCATGGGGATCCTCGCGGTGGCCCTCAAGGAGGGCGGCCGCCTCAAGGAGGACACCCTCGTGGTGACCGTGATGAGCAACCTCGGCCTGAAGTTGGCCATGCAGCGCGAGGGCGTCCGCCTGGTGGAGACCAAGGTGGGGGACCGGTACGTGCTGGCGGGCATGAAGCACGGCGGCTACTCCCTGGGCGGCGAGCAGTCCGGCCACGTGATCTTCTCCGACTACGCCACCACCGGTGACGGCGTGCTGACCGGCCTGCAGCTGGGCGCGCGCATGGCGGAGAGCGGCCAGACCCTGGCCGAGCTGGCCGGCGTGATGGATCGCCTCCCGCAGGTGCTCATCAACGTCAAGGACGTTGACCGGGACCGTGCGGCCGGAGACGCCGAGGTGCAGGCCGCCGTGGCTGACGCCGAGGCCCGCCTGGGAGAGACCGGCCGGGTGCTGCTGCGTCCCTCGGGGACCGAGCCCGTGGTCCGTGTGATGGTGGAGGCCTCCGACGAGGAGCAGGCCCGCCGCGAGGCCGAGGACTTGGCCACGGTGGTCGAGCGCGAACTCGCGCTTTCCGCTGACCCGGTCTGAGCGTGAGCGAGGAACGTCCGGCTGGGGAGGATTCGGCTGAGGAGGATCCGGCTGAGCCGGTCCGGGCCGAGCCAGGGTCGGCCGAGCCGGACCTGGCCGGGATCGATCCGGCGGAGACGGACCCCGCCGAGGAAGTGACCCCGATCGGCAAGTGGACGGTCTTCCTCCTGTGCGCGGCGGTCACCGTGGTGCTGGTGGCACTGGTCTGTTTTGCCATCAGCCTGCCGGCCTGTGAGCATCCGCCGAACTCTTGGGCCCCCTGTATCGGGCCCTGAACTACGGACGGGGGGCTGGAGTCGGATCAGGGTGCGATCTTCGCGATCCTGCCGGTCGCCTGGTCCATCACATCGTCAAGTATCGGGTGGTGCCACTCCTCGGCCTTCGACTGCTCGATCACCCGAGGCATCACCGTGCTTGCTGCCTGGCACACCTCCCGGATGGTTCGCCGGACGGCGGACGCGCGCAAACCCCAGCCCGTGGCTTCGGTCAGGAAGTCGTCGTACTCGACGTCGTCGATCATTGGAGAGTGGCCGATCCACAGGGACAGTTCACGGTCGTGATTGGGCCAGACTGACGTGGGAACGACATCATAGGCAGGGGACAGATCGACCCGTCCGCCGCTGAGAACAACGGTCAGGTTCCGTGAATGCATGTCGCAGTCGCCCAGGATGTAGCCCAGAAGGACCCGTTCCAGCAGGGCCCTACGGCTGGCCAGGTCTGAATGCTTCGCGAGGAGACCTGCGACGTCCCTCAGCCGGGGCATCTCGATGCCGGACTTCTGGTACTTGGTGGAGATCCCAAGCGCCTGAGCCAGGTCCTCCTGGTGAATCCGCTGCAGGCCGGCGTCAGTCGTCGCCCGATCGAATCGCTCCACCAGGATGGCGTCCCGGTGCCCGACGGTTCGCACGCGGCTTGCTGCCGCGGTGCCCACCAGACCTTCATCGTGAGCCTGCCGGATGACCTGGAGGCAGAAGTTCTCCCCCTGGGCGACGCCAGGCCATTCTTGCGAACCATCCTCCAAAAGTCGCGCTGGCTTGAGGATATGCGTGGACGGGGCTCCATCAAGGGGTAGGCCCAGCTGTCCGCCGGCTTCGACCACGGTCAGCTTTCCCTGCATGCCTCCCAGGCTGGACCGGACGCGATGATCGACCCCCGTGCCCAGCGGGGCGGCGGGCAGACCCCGCACGGCCTGCACCAGTTCCCTCTCGGTGAGCAGATGCACGCCGGAGCCGGCCGGGTCAGGTGTGGTGCCCATGTCGGTGATCTGGACTGCCCCCGCGCAATCCAGCCCGTACTCCTGGAGCAGCCCGTACGTGTCGGCACTATCCAGCTTCTTCCGACGTGCCAACGCGTCACGGACGTGGTCTTCGGGGAGAAGCCCGTCCAGGAAGTGCCGGGCCTTGATCCCCGGGTACGGTTCAGCGCGGACAGGCATCCCGATGGAGAGCAGGATGGTGCCGTCCGGATGCTCCGCACGGCATTGGTCTGTGTACCGCAAGGAGGCGCCACCACGAGCACCGGCATCCTCCAGAGTGGCCACCGGCACGCCACCGATCCAGATGGTGAGGCTCATTCCGATCCTCGGCTCAGGTGCCGGCGTCGAGCGCGGACGGCATCGGCCCTGCTGCGCGCCACCGCCGCTTCTGCCGATTCACGAGGCAGAGCAACCAGGTCTAAACCCAAGGCGTCTGCTACTTCGGCAAGGATGGACGATTGGCCAGGCACCCCGCGCTCGATGGCGCTGATACGTGTGCGGGACAGGCCCAACATGGAACTGAACTCCTCTTGGCTGAGCCCCTTCTCCAGACGGCGCTGCCGGAACAGGGCACCGAGTCGTTCCAGCTGCACCATGACGCCTCCATGATTTGCACTTGGTTTACGGTACGAAATACTCGATTGGCCTAAACGTACCGTAAATACGGTACGAAAAGAAGAGTATGCATTGATGTACCGGTTTCGCGGTACGTCCGAGCAACGTGCGGTGCGCAGTTCCTTGACCCTGTTCTAGGAACACAGGGTGACCTGACGCTATAGCCCATCGTCAAGACTGAGGAACAGCCCCATGCGCAGCCAGATGCCTCCACCGTCACGTCATCCTTCAGCACGGTCATCATCACGACGCCGGCCGCTCGCCGCCGGCGCGATGCTCGCGGTCCTGGCCCTCGCCGGCCCGTTGGCGGCCTGCGCTCCGGGAGGTGAACCGCAGCCCACGGGAGAGCCGTCTCCCACGGACTCCTCGACCGCTGGACTCGAGCAGTTCTACGGCCAGGACCTGGAGTGGGAGGCGTGCGAGGACTATGCGACCACCTCCACCGAGCAGAAGGTCTATGAGCTGATCGAGGGCACCGAGTGTGCGCGGATGGCAGTCCCGCTGGACTACGAGGACCCGGAGGGTGAGGAGGCCTCCGTGGCCGTGCTGAGAGTCCCGGCCCGGGGCGAGTCCCAGGGCCCGCTGGTCATCAACCCGGGCGGTCCGGGCGGGTCCGGGTTGATGGGCGCGGTCAACACGGCCACAGGGATGGCGGAGAGTCCCGTCACCGAGCAGTTCGACGTGGTCGGCTTCGATCCGCGCGGCGTCGGCGCCACCATCCCGGCGATCGACTGCTACTCGGATGCCGAGGCGGACTCCGGGGAGGTCGCGCTGGGTTCCCAGGGCACCACGGTGCAGTTCACGGAGGAGGACACCCGAGCGCTGACTGAGCGGTGCGCCGAAAGCTCCGGGGGCATGGAGGCCCTCGCCCATGTGGGCACCCGGGACACCGCGCGGGACATGGACGTGTTGCGAGAGGTCCTGGGCCAGGAGAAGCTCACCTACCTCGGCCAGAGCTACGGCACCCGGCTCGGGGCCGTCTATGCCGAACAGTTCCCCGAGCGGGTCCGGGCCCTGATCCTGGACAGTGCCGGGGACCCCACGCAGGGCACCCTCGAGCGGCGCGTCAACGCCTATGCCGGCTTTCAGGCCGCCTTCGACGAACTGGCGAAGGCCTGCGCGTCAGAGCCCGATTGCCCCCTGGGTGATGACCCGGCCCAGGCCACCGAGAGGTTCCAGGAGATCGTGCAGCCGTTGCGGGAGGATCCGGTGCCCGCACTGGGCGTCGAGCTGGACTTCGACGGCGCGGTCGGCGGGGTGATCGCGGGTCTGTACTCGCCGCAGAGCTGGGAGGACATCATCACCGGGATCCGGGAGGTCGAGCAGGGCCGTGGGGACACCCTGCTGCAGTTGAGCTACGCGTTCAGCCTGCGTGACCCGGAGGGCGGCTGGCCCAATCAGAACGAGGCGAACCACGCCATCAACTGCATGGACGAGGAACGTCTGAGTCCGGAGGAGGGAGCCCAGCTGAGGCAGCAGACCTACGAGCGGGCCCCGTTCATGGACCCCGGGGTGGACGTCAGCAGCGGCGCCCGCGAGGGCTGTGAGCACTGGCCGGCCGAGCCGACGCTCGGCTTCCCCCATGCTCAGGACATCGAGGGCCTGCCGGAGACCCTGGTGGTGGCCCTCACCCAGGATCCGACCACTCCGTATGAGGGCTCGGAGGCCATGGCCGCCTCGCTCGGCAGCTCCCTGCTGACCGTGGAGGGGCAGGGGCACACGATCGTCGCCGCAGGCCTCAGTGACTGTGTGAACCAGGTTGCCGCGGACTACCTGATCGAGTTGAAGACCCCGGAGGAGGGGGCGAGCTGTACCCTGTGACCTCGGGGGTGAGCGGTGTGTGGAGCACGCGGGAAGTGGCAGAGCTGGCCGGGACCACGGTCAACGCCGTGCGCTTCTACCACCGTTCAGGGCTGCTGGAGGAGCCCGAGCGCAAGTCCAACGGCTACAAGCAGTACCGGGCCCGCCACCTGGTGCGGCTGCTGCGGATCCGCCGCCTGCGGGACCTGGGGGTGCCCCTGTCCCGGATCGGGGCCGTGGACGCGGAGGGTGACGAGGCGCTGGAGGCGCTGCGGGTGCTGGACGCCGAGCTGCAGGAGACCATCCAGCGCCTGCAAGGGGCCCGGGCGGAGGTGGCCGCGATCCTGGAACACCGTGCGCCGCCCGGCGTCCCGGCGGGATTCGAGACGGTGGCGCCCCTGATGTCCGAGGCGGACCGGTCCATCGTGTCCATCTACGGGCAGCTGTACGACGAGCAGGCCATGGCGGACGTGCGGCGCATGATCGCCCGGGACACGGACGGGGCGTCCCGCGCACTGGACCGGGAGTTCGCCGAGCTGCCCGAAGACGCAGGTGAGGCCCGCCGTCAGGACCTGGCCGAACGCCTGGCCCCCGTGCTGGCCACGCATCTGATCGACTATCCGTGGCTGTCCGACCCCGGGCCCCACCTGTCCCGGGCGCAGTCCGTCACGGACCGCACCATGGCCGAGGCGATGGCCGAGCTCTACACTGCTGCGCAGCGGGATGTCCTCCGCCGCGTCCTGCTCATCGTCCGCACCGAGCGGGAATCACGGCCGCGCTGACTGTCGATCCGCCCGGCGTTTCCCTACCTCAACTGCGGCCGTGATCCTGCGGCGCGCGCACGATCCGGCGGCAGCTCGCGCGCGGTCCGGAGGTGGCAGGGCCCGTCAGTGCCGCCAGCGTGGCACCACGAGCGGGCTGCCGGACTCGGGATCGGGGATCACGCGGGCGTCCAGGCCGAAGACGTCCGCCACCAGTGCCTCGGTGATCACCTCGGCAGGGGTGCCGGTCTGCACCACGGTGCCCCCGTGCATGGCGATGATGTGGTCGGCGTAGCGCGCGGCCTGGTTGAGATCGTGCAGTACGGCCACCAGGGTGTGGCCGGTGCTGCGGTTGAGGCCCAGGCACAGCTCCAGCAGCTCGATCTGGTGGCTGAGGTCCAGGTAGGTGGTGGGCTCGTCCAGGAGCAGGATGGGTGTCTGCTGGGCCAGGGCCACGGCCATCCAGACGCGCTGGCGCTGGCCTCCCGAGAGCTCGTCCACCAGCCGGCCGGAGAGCTGGCGGACCCCGGTGGCGTCCATCGCCTCTGCCACGGCCCGTTCGTCCTCCGGGGACCAGGGCGTGAAGAGGGACTGGTGCGGGTACCGTCCGCGCGTGACGAGGTCCACCACGCGGATACCGTCCGGGGCCACGGGGCCCTGGGGGAGCAGCCCGATCTGGCGCGCCACCTGCTTGGTGGGCATCGAGTGCAGCGCCTGCCCGTCCAGCAGCACGTTGCCGCGGCTCGGCGCGAGCAACCGCGTCAGGCTCTTGAGCAGGGTGGACTTGCCGCAGGCGTTGGGTCCCACGATCACGGTGAAGCGGCCGTCCGGGATGGCCACGGAGACCTCGGGGCAGACCACCTGGTCCTGGTAGCCGAGCGCGGCCTCCTCCACGAGCAGTCGGGTCATCTGGTCCTACCTTCTCTCATGAGCAGCCACAGGAAATACAGTCCGCCGATGCACACGGTCACGATCCCGACCGGCAGCGGCGAGTCCGGGTGGATCCGCTGGGCGGTCACGTCGGCCAACAGCAACAGCAGGGACCCGACGGCGGCCGTGGGCCCGAGTGCGAGGCCGTCGGTATGCACCAGCCGCCGGGCGATCTGCGGTGCGGCCAGCGCGATGAAGGAGATGGGCCCCACGGTGGCGGTGGCCAGGGCGGTCAGGCCCACGCCGATCACGACGGCGGCCACCTGCACCGCGCGTACCTTCTGTCCCAGCGCGGTGGCGAACGGGACGCCGATCCGGGTCAGTTTCATGGGCCGGGCCAGCAGCGTCGCGGCGGCCAGGAAGGCCGCGGAGACCGTCAGGACCAGCAGGAACGTGGGCCAGGTGACCCCGGAGAGGTTTCCGGCGCCCCACAGCCCGGCCATGATGGCGTCCTCCACGGTGGCGGTCAGCTGGATCCAGACGTTGGCCGAGCCCAGCATGGCGCTGACCCCGATCCCCACGATGATCAGCCGCACTCCGCGCACGGCCCCGCGCCGGATGGACAGCACGAACACCAGGAGCGCCGTCACGAGGCCGCCGGTCAGGGCCCCGGCCATGGTGGCCGCGGAGCCGCCGCCGAGCACGAGCATGACGATGAGCGCGCCCGTGAAGGAGCCGGTCTGGAACCCGATGATGTCCGGGGATCCCAGGGGATTGCCGGTGAGGTTCTGGAAGATGGAGCCGCTGGCCGCCAGGCAGGTGCCCAGCAGGATGGCCATGAGCACGCGGGGGGCCCGCCATTCCGCCACCACCATGGTGGTGTAGTCGTCGCCTCGGCCGAACAGTGCGGTGAGCGCCTCGCTGACGGTGATCTGGGCGGAGCCGGAGGTGATCGCGTAGAACGCCAACAGGATGGTGGCCGCCCAGAGCACGGCGCAGACCCGTACCGATCGGGCGTCGAGCAGCAGCATCGGGCGGTCCCGGGGGCCGATCCGGTACATCCGTCGGCCGAAGTCCACGGTGGGCTGCGGCCGGGGGCTCGCCGGTCCGGTGGACGTCCGTTCTGCGGTCATGGCGTCTCTGGTCCTTGGTTCTGCGGTCACGGGATCAGGCCTCCGTGACCCGGGAGCGGCGGACCATGTAGATCAGCACGGGGGCGCCGATGAAGGCGGTGACCACCCCGACCGGGACCTCGCCGGCCACGATGACCCGGCCCAGTACGTCCGCCAGGCCCAGCACGGTGGGTGCCAGTAGGATCGAGTAGGTCATGATCCAGCCCTGATGGGGTCCCACGATCATGCGAGCCAGGTGGGGCGCCATCAGGCCGATGAACCCGATGGGGCCGGCGGTGGCGGTGGCGCCCCCGGCGAGCAGGGCGATGGCCAGCAGCGCCACGAGGCGGAGGCGCTGGGGGTGTGCACCCATGGCCACGGCGGAGGCCTCGCCGAGGGAGAGCACGTCCAGGGACCGGGTGCTGCACAGGGCGATGAGCAGTCCGGCGGCGATGAAGGGGGCGATCGCCAGGGTGGCCTCGAGCGGCTGGGAGGCGGTGGTGCCGGCCGACCAGCCGCGCATCCTGGCCAGGATGTCCGAGTTGGAGAGCAGCACGGCCGAGGAGAAGCCGGAGAGCACTGCCCCCAGCGCCACCCCGGACAACGTCATCCGTACCGGGCTGGACCGGACCGCCCCGCTATTGCCGATGGCGAACACGAGCACCGAGGTGATCAGCGCTCCGGCGAAGGACCACCACATGTACGAGGAGATGTCCGTGACCCCGAAGAAGGCGAGTCCCACCACCACGGCCAGGGAGGCCCCGGCGGTGACGCCCAGGATCCCCGGGTCCGCCAGGGGGTTGCGGGTGACGGCCTGCATCAGCCCGCCGGCCACGCCCAATGCGGCCCCTGCCAGCAGGATGAGGACGGTGCGGGGTACGCGCGACTGCCAGACCACCTGGGAGACGGGCTCGTCCGGGTCCGGGTGGAGCAGGAACTGCAGGAGCTCGCCGGGAGCCACCGCCCGGGAGCCGACCATCATGCTCAGGGTGAGGGCCACGAGGCAGAAGGCCACGAGGGGCAGCATCCCAATCAGGCGGCCGGGGACCCGGGGGACCCCGGTGGCGGGTGGATCGGCCCGTGCGGGCGCGGTGATGGCCGTCATCGAGAGGTCAGGAGACCTTCTCGGAGGTGCTCATCTGCTCAGCGAGGGCGTCCAGCCAGTCAGCATAGGTGCGGGAGGTCATCGCTCCCTTGGAGCCCCAGTTGCCGAGCTGGTCCGCCGCCACGGCCGGCAGGCTGTCCCAGAGTTCGGCGCTGAAGTCGTACTCATCCGAGTAGCCCTCCACCAGGATGATGTCCGCGGGGAAGGTGGAGGCCTCCTCCCAGGCGACCTGGCCCCAACGGTTGCCGGTCTCGGGGGCGGGCGGGCCCACCACGGTGGCGCCGAGCTCCTCCAGCAGGTTGGCCTGGGGGAAGCCGACCCCGGTGTAGAGCATCTCCTTGGTCGGGCTCGTGAACATGACGTCGAGATCGTTCTCGCCCGCAGCCACGCTGAAGGCCTCCTTGGCGTCCGCGTAGTCCTCGTCCGCCTGTGTGATGTTCTCGGCCTCAGGGTCTGCCCCGAGGAAGGCGGCGATCTCCCGGTTGGCGGTGATTCCCTCGTCCACCGTCTCCGCGGAGGGCAGCGGGATGAAGTCGGCCACCCGGGTCAGCTGGGTGTTGACGTCCTCGTCGAACCAGGCCCAGCCGTCGGCGTCGCCCTGGCCGATGACCGCGTCCGGGCGCAGCTCGGCGAGCTTCTCCACGTCGATCTCGCCGTCCACGCCGATCCGCTCGATGCCGCTGATGTCGATGTCACCCATGACGAAGGGGTTCTCGCAGTCGAAGCCGAAGAGCGCGTCGGGCTCGATCCCGTACTCGTGCAGGGTGCTGTACGCGTAGCAGTCCATCACGAGGGTCTCGGGCTGCTGCTCGAAGGAGATCTCCACGCCCTCCAGCGTCGGGTGGGTCAGGGTGACGGCGCCGCCCTTGGCCGGGTCCGCGCTCGCGGTGCTGTCAGCTCCCTCGGTCGTGCCGGCGCAGAGCAGGAGGGCACCTGCGGCCAAGGTGAGGGGGAGGGCGAGGGGGAGGCGCTTCACGTGGAGCCTTTCGGTGGCCGGGCAGCCCCCGGTGGGGCGAACGGCGTTGGTTAGGTGAGACTTACTTAGTGAAGGCTACCCTAACTAACTGCCGCCCTCGCCCCATGATCACGGCACCACGAACTGTCGACTCCATCGGCGTTTCCCTACCTCAACTGCGGCCGTGATCCGGTGGCGGCGCGGGGCTGGGCTGGGTATGCCGAAGGGCGCGACTCCCGTGGTGGGAGTCGCGCCCTTCGCCGCCCGTGTGGGCGGATGGATCAGTCCGGGTGGCGGCGGTGACGCCGGTGGGTCAGTTCTCCGTCCGCGGCGGCACGGAGCCGCCGCTGCGGTTCGCTGCCAGCAGGTCGCGGATCTCGGTGAGGAGGACGACGTCGTCGGAGGGCTCCACGGCGTCCGGGTCGATGCCGAGCTTGCGGTTGCGCATCTCGATCATCTTGTTCATGGGCATCACGATGACGAAGTAGACGGCGGCGGCGATGAGCAGGAAGTTGACGACGGCGGTCAGCAGCACCCCGAACCGGATGTCATTGCCGTTGAAGGTCACCACGGCGAACGAGTCGAAGTTCGGCGACTGGGTGAGGCCGGAGATGAACGGCATCAGCACGGAATCGACCATGGCGGTGATGACGGCGCCGAAGGCGGAACCGATGACGACGGCAACCGCCAAGTCGATGACGTTGCCCTTCATGATGAAGTCTTTGAATCCCTGGAGCATGGCCTCAACGTAGACCGACTGCGCCCCGGCGGCCACCACATCCGGGGTGACACGCCGGGGACACTGGTCCTCCCATCACAGAGACGTGCTGGTCAGGGGCATCACCACCGGTGCGCCACGTCAACGACGAGTCGTGAGCCGGTGCCCGGACCGTCGAGGATGAACACCCGGTACGGCAACCGGGCGCGGTTGCCGATGCCGAAGACGGTGTGGCCCTCGAAGCTTCCCCCGTAGGCCACCTGCCGGAAGGTGGAGTACCCGGCCACGTTGGCGACGCTGTCCCAGTTGGACGGGTTGTAGGTGGGCCGGCCGGCGGAGTTGTAGGCGTTGGCGTAGACGGTAATGCTCAGGTCCTTTCCGATCATCGGGATGTGGGTGCCGGTGCCGACCTCCTGGATGGAGCCGTAGTGCGCCTCATAGCCTTTGACCTTGTAGTTCAGGTCCACGACCATCCGGTCGTAGCAGTCGTGCCGACCGGTGCGGACCCGGGTGACCTGGGCGCTGGACATGGTGGAGACGGACTTGGCGGTGGAGCCCCACGTGATGCCGCAGTAGGGCTCGTTGTAGGGCCCCGAGGCAGCGGCCGGCGGTGGGGCGGCCGCACTCATGCCCGTGGCGAGTCCCACGGCGAGGACGAAGGTCCCGAGGGTTGCAAGTGGTTTCTTCATGGCCGTGCCTTCTTCCCGGGGCACCGCAGTTACGGTGCCAAGTGGAAGAATTGTGCGCCGGGCGGCGGTGGAGGGACAGCCCGGCCGGGCGCCCAGAGCGTTGCGATTCGGCGCCCATATCCGCCGGCCGGCCGGCCCATGGCTACGGTTCGGTCAAGGGGGCGGAATCGGGTCAGTAGCCCGGGGCGGGACCGAAGCCCCAAGCGGTCTCCAGCACCCCACCAGAACGCACGACGCCGGCCGCGGCCTCGGTGCCCACGTACCGCAGGTGCCACGGCTCGGGGGAGTACCCGGTCACGTCCTCGGCGCCGTCCGGGTAGCGGATGATCCACCCGTGCTCGGCCGCGTGCTCAGCCACCCAGGCGCCTTCCGGGGTGTCCCCGAAGCACTGCTCGAGCGTGCACGCGCCGTCCGCGGCACCGACGTCTATGGCCAGGCCCGTCTGGTGTTCCGAGAAGCCGGGGCGCGCGGAGATCCGGTCCGCCTCGGCCTGCCCGTACCGCTCCACCCAGCCGCCGTAGGTGCCCTGCTGGTAGCCGTAGGAGCGGTAGGCGCTGACCAAGGTCAGGTCCACCTCGTCGGCGGATGCCGCGGCGAATAGGTCCTCTGCCGCGCCTGCCGCCTCGTCCCGGAGTTCCATCGAGGCCTTCGACGCCGGCACGTCCGGCCCGCGCAGGTCCTGCGGTGCGTAGTCGGCCGGGTCCAGGGGGTTGAGCTTGTTGACCAGGACGTGCACGGAGTCAGGGGAGTCATGGTCGGCGAGCGGGGCAGAGGGGCTCGCCGCCGGACCGCTGGCCGTCACCGTCAGCTCACTCTGCGGAGCAGGTGCCACGGAGGGCGAGTGCGTGCCACCCGCTGAGATGGAGAGGGAGGCCACGGGCGGGAGGGGGCCTTGCGGCTCAACCGAAGAAGGCGTCGGTGGGTCACTCGGAGTCTCCACGGGGTCTTGCGGAAGCGAGCAACCGGCCAGCAGCAGGGCCAGTACGCCGGCGGTCACGAGAGGGCGGGCGCTGCGCATGCTCACACCTTCCGGAGCAGCACGCGGGTCACGGCGTGGCCCACGTCCTTGGTCATCACGAGCTTGGCGCGGCCGCGGGTGGGCAGCACGTTCTGGGTGAGGTTGGGTCCGTTGATGCGGTCCCAGATGTCCGAGGAGGTCGCGATCGCCTCGGCGTCGGACAGGGTGGCATAGCGGTGGAAGTAGCTCTTGGGGTCCGCGAACGCCCCGGAGCGCAGGCGCATGAACCGTTCGGTGTACCACTGCCGGATGGCGGTGGTCTTGGCGTCCACGTAGACGGAGTAGTCGAAGAAGTCGGAGACGCTCAGGCCCGCGGTGCCGTCCGAGCGCACGCGGGGCGGGGCGAGCACGTTGAGTCCCTCGATGATGAGCACGTCCGGGCGGTGCACCACCACTTCCTCGTGCGGAAGGATGTCATAGGTGAGGTGGGAGTACATGGGGGCCCGGACCTCCGGGGCACCCGACTTGATGTCCGCCACGAAGCGCATCAGCCGGCGTCGGTCATAGGACTCCGGGAATCCCTTGCGCTGCATCAGGCCGCGGCGTTCCAGCTCGGCGTTGGGGTAGAGGAAGCCGTCCGTGGTGAGCAGCTCCACGCGGGGGGTGTTGGGCCAGCGGCGCAGCATCTCCTGGAGCACGCGGGCCGTGGTGGATTTCCCGACGGCGACCGAACCGGCCACGCCGATCACGAAGGGCGTGCGCCGGGTGGATTCACCGAGGAACTCGTTGGAGGCCCGCCGCAGGTGGGCGGCCGCATCCACCTGGATGCTCAGCAGCCGGGAGAGCGGCAGGTAGACCTCGGCGACCTCGCGCAGGGAGAGGTGCTCGCCGATGCCCCGCAGCCGGTCGATGTCCGACTGGTCGAAGGGCTGTTCCATCTCATTGGCCAGCCGTGCCCAGGTGTCCCGCTCCAGCTCGATGAAGGGGGAGTAGTGGTTCTCGGAGTCGGCGGGCTCCGGTGGGGAGCCTGCCCAACTGGCGTGGCCGGTGGAGGTGACAGGCGTGGCCTGCGGGAGTCCGGAGCCGGCGGCGTCGGGTGGATTCACCCGTCCATTATCCATCCATCGGGGGTGTCACTGTGACGGCGGACTCTTCAATGGCTTGAGCTTCCGCGGCGGACTCGTCAAAGCCGGCTCATCGGATGCTTTTTGTCTGCCGGTAGTATCACCCCTCGTGAGAGATAAATTGGTCGGAACGTCGAAGCTTCAATGGGCGGCACTGATACTCCTGGTGATGGTCATCGTGGCCTTGCTGGTGGTTCTGTTCACCCAGCAGCAGGACTACCGGACCGATGCCGAGGCCGCCCGCGGGGGCAATGCGCCCGCTCCGGTGCAAGAGACCTCACCCTCCGCCGAGTCCACCGCCTCGTCCAGCCCGTCAGCCACGGAGGCGTCCGAGGAGGCCCCAGAGGATCCGGTAGACGCCGTCACCACAGCCGCCCAGGCCGTGGTCAACCGAGATGATGACTCCGTCATCAACGTGCTTGGAGACTCCACGTCCAACACCAGCAGCGAATGGGTGTACCGCTGGGCCGAGGAACTCGGCGGGGACGCCGCCGTGACGGTCCATACCTGGAACCCCGACGCCGGCACCTGGTACCTGGAGCCCCGCACCTACGGCGGGGGCGACCGGGACATCACCATCTGGAACGGCTCCGCTGCCGAGGGCACCCCCGGCTTCCCGCTGGAGCTGGACGGGATGATCGAACCCGAGGCCGACCTGACGATCCTGAACTATGGGCATTGGGGTGATCCGGAGTTCGTGGCCTCCTCGCTGGAAGACTTGCTCAACACCCTGGACGCCGGTGCCGAAGGCGCAGCTCCCGTGGTCCTCACCGCCCAGAACCCGGCCCAGCCCACGTGGGTGGGTTACGCGGACACGAACCGGGATGCCATGCGCGCCGCTGCCGAGGAGCGTGAACTGCCGGTGATCAACATCGAGGGCGCCTTTGAGGATTACGGCGACTGGGAGTCCCTGCTGGCAGACGAGGTCAACCCGAACGAGGATGGCCACCAGGTGTGGGCGGAAGCGGTCAGCGGGTACTTCGCCGGCTGAACCGTCACTCCGCGTTCACGCATCAGTCACCTTTCCTGAGCGGTTTTTAGGCCTTCAGCTGTAACGCCCAATGACTTTTTTGAGAATTCCCAGCATTACCTGCGAGTAACCTCACAAACGTGGATAGGATCCTTGTTATGTCTCCGTCCGGGGGGACGGTCATGACGTGTGTCTGCATCCTGTGCTGACTTCTCGCTGCATGTTGACCTCATTCCTCCCTGTGCGGGGGCACTCATCTATTGCACCTTTGAGAGTGGGGATGGAATGGCGCAAGAGTTTGCCCAAACACCGAAACGCAGATTAAGAGCCCTCGCGGCGGGAGCCGTGACCGTAGCCGTCATCGCAGCACCGGTTGGGGCGGCCCAGGCCGCGCCGGAGGACGATTCCGAGGCACGGGCTCGGATCATCGACGCCTCGCTGTTCGACTCTGAACTGGCCGCTGCCGGCCAGGCCGCGAGCGGCAATCCGAGCGACGCCGGGGCCGCTACCGGGACTATCGATGCCGCCCTGTTGGAGGCTCTCGAGATTGATCTCGGAGCACTTCAGCTGCCGGTCGTGGGTTCCGAGGGGACCCCGGGGCTGCTGCAGATCGGTGAGCTGGGGGCACTCAGCTCCTATGCTTCCTCTCCCTCGGCCTACTCGTCCACGGCGAGTGCCGGCGTGGTCGGAGAGAACGGTGCCGTCAGCCTGGACGTGGCTGAAGCCGCCGGTCCGGCTGCCAACACCACCATCAACCTGACCGACCTGCTGGACCAGCTCGGTGTGGATGGTCTGACCGACGAGATTGTGCAGGAGATCAGCCTTGAGCTCGGCGCGGTGGCCTCCACGGCCTCGCAGACCGCTCCTTCCGCTCCGGAAACCAACTATGTGGTGGCCGATGGCAATCTGGTCATCGACAGCCCGCTGGTGGGTGCACTGGCTACCGACCTCCGAACCACCATCACCGGTGCCGGCAGCCTGGTGGATGGTCTGGTGGGGACCGAGGGTCTCATCGGCAGCACAGTCTCTGCTCTCGCCACGGAGATCAACATTCCGCTGGTGGCTAACCTGGATCTGAGCGGTGGCACAGTTGGGGTCAATGGCCTGGATGCTGCACTGGACCAGGCAGCCACGACGCTGCTGGCCGAGCCGCTAGTGGATTCCAACGGCCTGGTTTCCATCTCCCTCGCTGACGGGACCATTGAGGTCAACCTGTCCCAGCTGGTGTCCGGCACCGATGGTGGCCTCAACGGCCTGGCCCCGAACACCTCGGTCTTGACCACTGAGACCGTCGGCCTGATCACTGATGCGGTTGCGGGTGCCCTGGGCAGCGTGGCCGGCAAGGTCACGGAGACCCTCACCGAAGTTTTGAACGCGGTGGAGCTCAATATTTCCCTCCCGATCGAACTGTCCCTGCTGGGCGGTCTTATCCCGGCCGCTGACGGCCAGGTTCTGGTCAACGGCACCCTCGGCCAGCTGGCCGGAACGGCCCCCGGTGAACCGGAGATCACTCTTGACCTCGATCTGCTCGGGCTTTCCCTGGGAACCGTCCTGAATCCTGTGGTGAACTTCTTGCAGGGTGCTTTGCTGACGCCGCTGGCGAACGGTCTGGGTCCGATCCTGACTGCGGGCGTCGATGAGATCGCCGGCACTGTGACCGGCGTGGTTGACCCCCTGGTCGGCACCCTGGACCCGGTCCTCACCGGTGTCCTCGATGAGATCGTGGAGATCACCATCAACGAGCAGACCCAGCCGGGTGCTCTCGGGGATGACTCCCTGACCGTCAACGCTGTGAGCCTGGAACTGTTGCCCAGCACTCAGGCCGTGGACGTCAACCTGGCGTCCTCGACGGTGCGTGTTGCTCAGGTTTCTCCGGAGCTCACGGTGACTCCGGGGACCGCGCTTCCCGGTGATGAGGTCACTGTCGGCGGAACCGGCTACCCGCCGAACGCTGAGGTAGACGTCCAGCTCCTGGACCCCGAAGGTAACCCGGTTCCGGGAACTGCCTCCACGGTGATCACGGACGAGAACGGTGCTTTCACAACGCCGATCATCATTCCGGCCGATGCTGTTCCTGGCGCCTATGAGGCAGAGGGTGTGTCCGGTGATGTCTCGGATACGGCCCCGCTTCAGGTGCAGGACGCCAGCACGGATGACAACACCGCGGACAACACGGCCGAGAACACCGAGGTCAACACCGAGGTGAACACGGCTGAGAACACCGGTGAGAACACGGACGTGAACACTGAGGTGAACACGGCCGAGAACACGGACGTGAACACTGAGGTGAACGCTGCCGACAACACCGAGGTGAACACGGCTGACAACACTGAGGTGAACACGGCTGACAACACTGAGGTGAACGCTGCCGACAACACTGAGGTCAACACGGGTGAGAACACCGCCGTGAACACCGAGGTGAACACGGCTGAGAACACCGACGTGAACACTGAGGTGAACACGGCGGACAACACTGAGGTGAACGCTGCCGACAACACTGAGGTCAACACGGGTGAGAACACCGCCGTGAACACCGAGGTGAACACGGCTGAGAACACCGACGTGAACACTGAGGTGAACACGGCGGACAACACTGAGGTGAACGCTGCCGACAACACTGAGGTCAACGTTGCTGACAACACCGACGTGAACACCGAGGTCAACACGGCCGAGAACACGGACGTGAACACTGAGGTGAACGTTGCTGACAACACCGACGTGAACACCGAGGTCAACACGGCCGAGAACACGGACGTGAACACTGAGGTGAACGTTGCTGACAACACCGACGTGAACACCGAGGTGAACACGGCTGAGAACACCGGTGAGAACACTGAGGTCAACACGGCGGACAACACTGAGGTGAACGCTGCCGACAACACTGAGGTCAACACCGGTGAGAACACCGAGGTCAACACGGCCGAAAACACGGACGTGAACACGGAGGTCAACACGGCTGAGAACACGGACGTGAACACCGAGGCGAACGTTGCTGACAACACCGATGTGAACACTGAGGTCAACACGGCCGAGAACACCGGTGAGAACACCGAGGTCAACACGGCCGAGAACACCGATGTGAACACCGATGTGAACACCGATGTGAACACTGAGGTGAACACGGCTGAGAACACTGGTGAGAACACCGAGGTGAACACGGCTGAGAACACTGGTGAGAACACCGAGGTGAACACGGCTGAGAACACTGGTGAGAACACCGAGGTGAACACGGCCGAGAACACCGACGTGAACACTGAGGCGAACACCGAGGTCAACACCGGTGACAACACGTCCGACAACACGGCCGACAACACTGCTGGCCCGGTCATCGACGTGACGCCGAAGACGGTTGAGCAGGGTGACACCACCCTGGTTACCGCCCTTGGCTACACTCCGGATTCGACTGTTTCGGTCTACGTGAAGCAGCTGGGCGCTCCGGTTACCCTGTTTAGGGCCCTCCCGAACGACCTTGGCACCCTGCTGAGCGACGAGATCGCTACTGACAGCAACGGTGAAGCGACTATTCGTCTGGAGACGGCGGAGCTCGACCTGGCCGACTACCGCGTCACGCTGGTCGACAACGAGACCGAGCGCGGCAACTGGTCGACGTTTACCGTCATCGCGCCTGACGCTGATACCGCCGACAACACCGCTGACAACACTGCGGCGAACACGGAGGTGAACACGGCCGAGAACACCGAGGTGAACACGGCTGAGAACACCGAGGCCAACGCTGACGTGAACACCGAAGTGAACACCGAAGTGAACACTGCAGAGAACACTGCAGCGAACACTGCAGCGAACACCGAGGTGAACACGGCTGAGAACACCGAGGTCAACACTGCAGAGAACACTGACGTGAACACTGCAGAGAACACCGACGTGAACACCGCTGAGAACACCGACGTGAACACCGAGGCCAACACTGGCGCGAACACCGCTGACAACAACGGTGCCAACGCTGGCGGCAACACGTCCGGCAACTCGAACGGCAACTCGAACGGCGGCACGCCGATGCTCGGGGCTTCCTCGCAGCAGCTGGCGAAGACTGGTGCAGACCAGGGCTGGCTGATTGGCGGCGGCGCTCTGCTGCTGCTCATCGGCGGCGGCCTGTTGCTGACGCAGCGCTTGCGTCGTAGCTGACAATAGGTAGAAGCACAACGGGAGCGGTGGGTCCTGGGCCCGCCGCTCCCGTTGTGCTGTTCAGCTTTGGGGGATGAAAGGGAACCATTGAAGAAGAAGAGAAGACTGGGGTTGTTCCCCGGGATAGTCCTCATCGTGGGCGCATTGATCGTGTGCGGCCACCTGCTCGCCACCGCAGCGTTCACCGGCCCGCAGACGCCACTGAAGTCGTCCTTGCAGCCGGCACTCAACAAGTACTTTCTGGGGCCGCTGGACCAGGGCTGGAGCCTGTTCGCCCCCGGGCCGTACTCACAGGACGAGCAGTTCCTAATCCGGGCCTGCCTGAGCTCCGCTGAGGTGTGTGCCGGAGGCGAGTCCGCCGGCGCCGAGTTCAGCGACTGGCACAACATGACGGCCGAGGAGCAGGAAGCGATCCTCTACAACATCTTCGCCAACCGGGAGACCCGCCAGTCCAAGGCGGTGCATGGCCGCCTCTGGAGCGCCAACACCGCAATGAACGAGGAGAACCAGGAGCGGGCCAGCGGCAACCACGTGGACGGGACCCCCGTCTTCGGCGTGGACCTGTACTCGGACGAGGCCACGGAGGCCTTTCCCGCCGGCGAACTGAACCAGATGCGCACCTACCAGCGGCTCGAGAACGCCGCGGTGGGCCTGGCGACCCTGCGTGGCCAGGAGCTGTGGGGCGAGGACTTCTCCATGGTCGAGGTCCGGTTGCGCCGCGACCCCATCACGCCGTTCGCCTCGCGCTTCGACGAAGAAAGCGAACCGAGTTCCCAGTGGGTGAAGGTCGGATGGCGTCCGGTCCAGCAATTCGATGAGGAGGTGTTGGCGGCATGGCGTTGACCACTACAAAGCAGGACCAGACATCGTCACACCAGCCGGCCTCCGCAGCATCCACGGACACCCCCGAGGCGCAGCCCGCCCCCAGCGTGTCCGCGTGGTTCCGCCGTCACCGCAACGCCCCCGCGAACCTGTTCAACTGGATCCTGGACTGGTTCCTCCTGAACCGGCATGCGGACTACGGCCTGGCCGTCATGCGCATTGCCTCCGGCACCCTGCTCGTCGGCTGGCTCGTGTTCAACCTGCCCATCGCGTCACGGATCTGGGGCCCGGGCTCCGCGTACTGGGATGAGTACCGGGAGATCCTCGGCTACCAGTGGCCACTGGACATCCTCCGGGACGCCGGGCCGGGCCTGTTCTGGGCCTGGTACCTCATCGCGATCGCGCTGGCCGTGGCCTTCGTGCTGGGCTGGCGGACCCGGGCGGTGACGCCGTTGCTGTTCATCTTCTACACGGCGATCAACGCGCAGAACACCCCCATCTCGGACGGCGGCAACTACTTCATCCGCATCATGCTGATCTACCTGATCTTTGCGGACATCTCCCGCCGCTGGTCGCTGGACTCCCGGCGGCGCCGGAAGAAGGGACTGGGGGAAACCCAGACCGGAACGGTCCTGCACAACCTGGCGCTGGTCCTCGTGGTCGGCCAGCTGTGCCTCGTCTACCTCGAGGCCGGGCTGTACAAGGTCCAGGGCTCCCTGTGGCAGGACGGCACGGCGATCTACTACCCGGTCCAGTCCGAGGCCTACGGCGTCTTCCCGTGGCTCGCGGACCTGCTGACGTTCTCTTCCTGGGCAGTCGTGCTGGTCACGTACTTCACGGTGATCGTCCAGATCGCGTTCCCGTTCCTGCTGTTCCACCGCGTCACCCGGCGCATCGCCCTCGTCTCGATCCTGGCCATGCACCTGGGCATCGCGGTCGTGATGGGCCTGCCGTTCTTCTCCGGCATCATGGCCTCGGCGGATGCCGTCCTGGTCAGCGGGGCCACCTGGGTCACCATCGCCGCGTGGGGCCGCGCCAGGTTCAGCGGACTGCGGGCCCGCCTGGGTGCCAAGGCACCCGGGAAACGGAGCACGACGCACGGGCAGCACCACCCAGCGGACAGCGAGTCGGTCTCGGTGTAGCCCGGCAGCCCCATTCCGAGAGAGTCACGCGTCCGGCCATCCCTTGCCAGAGGGGTGGCCGGACGCGTAGGCAAGGGGCATGGAGACTGCACACGGACCCATTGACCGCGACCATCTCGAGGACTACCTCAACCACCATCTGCTGGGCTCTCGGAGCGGCGTGCGGATGTTTCAGACCGCGGCGGACACCTGGAACGGCACCGAGTACGAGCATCAGTTCCTCGATCTGGCCGAGCAGGTCCAACAGGACCAGAAAACCCTCGAGGCCTTGATCGAGCGCCTCGGAATGAAGATCCCGGCGGTGAAAAAGGCGGTCGGCAAGGCCGCCGAGGTGGCCGGCCGCCTCAACCCGGTCAACCTCACCCGGTCCAAGACCCAGGGCATGACGCAGGTGGAGATGGACCTGCTCCAGGGCGCCCTGCAGGCCAAGTCGGGCATGTGGCACGTCCTGGCCCGGCTGGCCGAGCAGTTCCCCGAGCTGGGGATGGAACCGAACCAGATGACCGGACTCTATGAGTCGGCCCAGCAGCAGGAGGCCGAGGTGCGGCGCATCAGCGAGGAGACGCTGGGCACCCGGTTCGTGGCCTCCTGAGTCAGCGGGTCGCCGACTGACGCGGGGAATCACGTTGGGCATCACGGCACCAACTGATGTCGGGACTCGCCGGGCGGATCAACAGTTGTCGCGGCCGTGATGGGTGGACTGACTGGCGCGCACGACGGCGGCACCGGCCCTGGTGCGTGACGTCAGGTACCCCGCGGGGAGCGGCTACTTCAGCTCGACGAACAGCACGTGTGTGTCCGTGGTCCCCACATTGTGGCCCACGTGGTTCTGGGCTGGCAGCCACTGCACCTGGTGCGCCTTGAGCTCCACCGGACGGGTGGTTCCGGCCACGGTGATTTCCCGCTGGAAGTCGCTCAACGTGACCATCAGGCTGTCCCCGTGGTGGTGTTCGTGGGTCCGGGTTCCCGGGGTGTCCCGGTACTCGAGGACCCGCACTCTCTCGTTCTCGAAGATGATCGTGTAGAGGTCACCGTCGGTCTCGGTGGGATTCTGGCTCATGGCTCTCCCCGGGGGGTTCTGACGTGGTGGCAGAACCGTACGCCCGGCACCACATGCAGGCAATGACTCCGCAGCGGTCATCGCTCGGACGGCTGGGGGCCGGGCCCAGTACGGCCGGCTGCGACCAGCGCCGTCCGCCCCGTGAATATCACGGCACCAACTGACGTCGGGACTCGCCGGACGGATCAACAGTTATCGCGGCCGTGATGGGAGGGGGTGGGGGAGAGGCAACCTTGTGCCTGCCGTGAGACGGGCGTAGCAATGGGTGGGCGACTACTACAGACCGCATCGCCGAGCCCTGGGGCACCCGCACCCCCTACGCCGCTGGGGAGTCCTGGCCGGTCCGGGTGGACACCCACCTGGAGGAGGGGCTGGACGCGGACGCCGTGGACCGGTGGGTCCAGACCGCCTCGATCCTGCACTCCAACGGGGACGCCCTGGACATCGCGGTGAAGGACGGGCGGATCGCCGGGGTCCGCGGCCGGGCCGAGGACCGGGTCAACCACGGCCGGCTGGGCGTGAAGGACCTTTACGGCTGGCAGGCCAACGCCTCCCCGGACCGGCTGACCCGGCCGCTGGTGCGCGTGGATGGCGAATTGGTGGAGACGGACTGGGACACGGCCATGGAACGGATCGTGACCCGCACCAGAGAGCTGCTGGACGAACAGGGGGCCAGCGCCCTCGGTTTCTACACCACCGGCCAGCTGTTCGCCGAGGAGTACTACACCCTCGGGCTGATCGCCCACGGCGGGCTGGGCACCAACCACGTGGACGGGAACACCCGGCTGTGTACGGCCACGGCGGCCGCCGCCCTCAAGGAGTCCTTCGCCTGTGATGGCCAGCCGGGCAGCTACACGGACATCGACCACGCGGACGTCATCGCCCTCTACGGGCACAACATGGCCGAGACACAGTCCGTGCTCTGGATGCGGATCCTGGACCGCCTGGCCGGCCCGAACCCGCCGCAGCTGATCTGCGTGGATCCACGGCCCACGGAGGTCGCCCGCCACGCCGCCGTGCACCTGGCCCCGCGGCCGGGCACCAACGTGGCCCTGATGAACGGGCTGCTGCACGAGCTCATCGCGCACGGCCACATCGACCGGGACTACATCAGCGCCCACACGGTCGGCTACGCCGAGCTCGAGCAGCGCGCGCAGGAGTACACCCCGGAACACGTGGCCCAGATCTGCGACGTCCCGGCCGAGCAGATCCGGGAGGCGGCCCGCATCATCGGCGGTGCCGAGCGCCTGCTCTCCACCGTGCTGCAGGGCTTCTACCAGTCCCATCAGGCCACGGCGGCGTCCGTGCAGGTCAACAACGTGCACCTCATCCGCGGCATGCTGGGCCGCCCCGGCTGCGGGATCCTGCAGATGAACGGGCAGCCGACGGCCCAGAACACCCGCGAGTGCGGCGGGGACGGGGACCTGCCGGGCTTCCGCAACTGGTCCAATGACGAACACGTGGCGGACCTGGCCCGGGTCTGGAACGTGGAGCCGTCCCGCATCCCGCACTACGGGCCGCCCACCCACGTGATGCAGATGATGCGCTACGCGGAGGACGGTTCCATCCGCCTGATGTGGGTGAGCGGCACCAACCCGGCCGTGTCCCTGCCGGAGCTCGCGCGCATCCGCGCGATCTTCGAGCAGGACCGGCTCTTCCTGGTGGTGCAGGACCTGTACCTGACCGAGACGGCCCAGCTGGCCGACGTCGTGCTGCCGGCCGCCACGTGGGGTGAGAAGACCGGGACGTTCACAAATGTGGACCGCACGGTGCACCTGTCCGAGAAGGCCGTGGACCCGCCGGGTGAGGCGAAGGCGGACCTGGACATCTTCCTGGACTACGCACGCCGCCTGGACCTGCGGGACAAGGACGGCGAGCCCCTGGTGACGTGGCACGATCCGGAGTCCGCGTTCGAGGCCTGGAAGGAGTGCACGCGGGGGCGGCCCTGCGACTACACGGGCCTGAGCTATGACAAGCTCTGCGGGGCGTCGGGCATCCAGTGGCCCTGCAACGAGGACCATCCCGAAGGCACGGAACGGCTCTACGAGGGCGGTTCCTTCTGGAGTGACGCGTCGTACTGCGAGAGCTACGGCAAGGACCTGGTCACCGGCGCCCCGCTGGAGCCGAGCGAGTACAAGGCCCTGAATCCGGAGGCCAAGGCCGTCATCAAGGCCGCGGCGTACCTGCCCCCGCATGAGGTCACCAGTGAGGACTTTCCCTTCCAACTCATCACCGGCAGGACGCTCTACCATTTCCACACCCGCACCAAGACGGCCCGCGCCCCGCAGCTGCAGCGGGCCGCCCCGGAGGTCTGGGTGGAACTCTGCGCGCGGGACGCCGCGGCGTGGGGGATCGGCGAGGGCGACCTCACCGAGGTCACCACGCCCCGGGGCAGCGTGAAGGCGCAGGCGAGGATCACCGGCATCCGGCCCGGCGTCCTCTTCCTGCCCTTCCACTACGGCTATTGGGACACGGGTGGCGGCTATGGCCCGGGCGACGGCGGCCGGGCCGCCAACGAGCTGACCATCACCGACTGGGATCCGGCGTCCAAGCAACCCATCTTCAAGACGGCGGCCGCACAGATCCGCCGAGTCTCGGCCGGCCAGGGCCCGGCTCCCGCACCCACGACGACGGCGTCCGCGCCGGTGGGCGACGTCGGCTTCCGCACGGCGGGGGACCACACCGCACTGGCCGACGAAGAGGTGTCCGTGGGCGGCGGAACCGCTACTGACGGGGGACCGCGATGAAGCTCGGACTTGTCCTGCACGAACTGCACCATTCTGAGAACGACCTGGCCCAGGAGCTGCTGCATGCCTCCGAACGCCACAAGGTGGACCACTCGATCTACCACCTGGGCCAGGACCTGGCCGAATGGTCCCGGCAGCACGTCCGGGAGATCGCCGAGATCGCCGGCGACTACGGCCAGAAGCTGGACCATGAGCCGAAGTCCGAGCTGGCGACTGCCCGGCGGCTGCGGGAGCGTGGCAGCGAGATGCTGGGGCGCAAGGGCTTCCCCGAACTGGCACTGCTGCACGACCTGCGGGAGATCTACACCAAGGCCTGCGGCGTCTCCGCTGACTGGGAGATGCTCGCACAGGCGGCCCAAGGCATCCAGCACCTGGATCTGCTGGCCGTGGTCCAGCGCTGCCACCCGGACACCCTGCGGCAGATGAAGTGGGCCAACGCGGCCATCAAGGAGAATTCCACGCAGATCTTGGTGAGTTGACCGGGTGGCTAGTCCGGTGGCTACTCCAGCGGCGAATGCGAGCGGTGTCCCGCGTTACCGAGACCCTCGGCACCGTCGAAGCCATCCAGCAGCGCTCGGAGGGCCTGCTGTGAACTGATGGTCTCCCGCCAGCCGGTCGTCTCCCGCAGCTTCGTGGTGTCCATGATCGGGACGGTTTCGGCCATGTCCACCCAGCCCGGGTCAGTCGGCTGCAGACGGGCGCAGTAGGTGGCTGCCGCCAGCGCCTTGAACACGGAGACGGGCAGCTCCAAGTATCGGCGGGAGCCGAGCAGCTGGCCCATCGTCTGGGCGTCCAGCACGGGCTCGGCGGCCACGTTGAAGGCGCCGCCAGCTCGTTGCCGGACCACCTGCCAGTACGCCTCCGCGATGTCGGAGGCGGCAACGGCCTGGAACCGGATACCGGCCGGGAACGGCAGCACTGGCAGCCGTCCCACAGCCAGCAACCACGTCAGCAGGCGCGCCGGGACCAGATCGCCGATGAAGTAGTCCTTGATCTCCGGGGCCGGTACCGCCCCGAAGATCAGTCCCGGCCTCAACCGCGTGACCAGCACTCCGGGGTTCTCGGCCTCGAAGGCATCCAGCAGATACTCCACTTCGGCCTTCTGTGCGCCGTAGTGGGAGGTGGGGGTGCCGGTGGTGGGGTGGGACTCGTCCACGGGGACGGTCTTGGAGCCCTTGCCGTAGGCGCCGATCGAGGAGGCGTACACGAGGTGTGGGACGCCGGCATGGGCCACCGCCTGGAACACTGTCCGGTTGCCCTCCACATTGACGGCCCGCAGGAAGTCGCGGTCGCGGTTGGGGCGGATCACCCACACCAAATCCACCACCGCGTCCGCGCCGCGCAGCGCCGTCTCCAGCCGCGGGCCGGCGTCGGGGTCCGTCACGTCGATCTTGAGCCATTCCACGCCCTCGAAGGGCGGTCCGGCACGGTCTGGGCCGCGCCGGGAAACCCCGACGATGGAGTCCACCTCACCGGCAGCCTTCGCGGCCTGGAGCCTATGCAACAGGGCGGTGCCCACGTTGCCGGTGGCACCGAGGACGACGACGCGCATCAGCGTCCTCCGTCCGCTTCGTGGGATCCGGCGTCCGCAGGGAACCTAGTGGTCTCGCCCTCTGTGCCACCTGTTGCGTTGGTGCTGAGCTCGGGTTTGAGGACCACCTTGATGCAGCCGTCCTCCTTCTTCTGGAACGTCTCGTACATCTCAGGGGCCCGGTCCAGCGGCACCTGGTGAGTGGCCAGGTCCAGGACGCCGAGCGGGTCCGAGGGATCGTCCACCAGGGGCATGAGGTCGTCGATCCAGTGCTTCACGTTGCACTGGCCCATGGTGAGAGCAATCTGCTTGTCGAACAGGGTCAGCATGGGCATGGGGTCGGCCATGCCGCCGTAGACGCCGGACAGGGATATGGTGCCGCCGCGCCGCACGGCATCGATGGCGGTCTGGAGGGCGTTGAGGCGATCCGCGCCGGCGGTCTTCATGGCCAACCGGCCGATGGCGTCCGGCAGCATGCCGACGGCCTGGTGCGCGAAGCCAGCGACCGGGGAACCATGGGCCTCCATGCCGACGGCGTCCACCACCGCGTCCGGGCCGCGCCCGTCCGTGGCGAGCCGCAGGCGGTCGCCCACATGTTCGTCCTGGTCGATGGCCTCGATGCCGTGGCGTTCGGCCATGCCCCGGCGTTCGGTCACCGGGTCTACAGCGATGACGCGGTAGCCCAGGTGCTTGCCGATGCGGGCGGTGAACTGGCCAACCGGTCCCAGTCCCAGCACCGCCAGGGTGCCGCCCTCGGGGACATGCGCGTACTGCACGGCCTGCCAGGCGGTGGGCAGGATGTCCGAGAGGTAGAGCCACTGCTCGTCCTGACCGGTGTGCGGGACCTTGATCGGGCCGTAGTCCGCGTTCGGGACGCGCAAGTACTCCGCCTGGCCGCCGGGCACGGAGCCGTAGAGCCGGGAGTATCCGAACAGAGTGGTGCCGGAGCCCTGATCGCGGACCTGGTTGGTCTCGCACTGGGACTGCAGCCCGCGCTCGCACATCCAGCAGTGTCCGCAGGAGATGGTGAAGGGGATGACCACGCGGTCGCCGGGGGAGAGGTTGGTCACTCCCGAACCCACCTCCTGGACGATGCCCATGGGCTCGTGGCCGATGACATCGTCCTTGTCCATGAACGGGCCGAGGACCTCGTAGAGGTGCAGGTCCGAGCCGCAAATCGCGGTGGAGGTGATCTTGATGATCGCGTCCGTGGGCGCCTGGATGGCCGGATCCGGGACGTTCTCGATGGTGACGTGTCGCTTACCTTGCCAAGTGAGTGCCTTCATGGTCGTCACGCTATGGGTGGTGGGAGCGTGTGTGAACCCCTCGGGCGTGGTCGATGCACGGTGCGGGGCTCCCGGCGGGATAACCTAGTGCCCATGTGTGGAATCGTCGGCTACATTGGCCAGCCCTCTTTGTTGGATCAGCACTCGTCCCTGGACGTGCTCATGGAAGGCCTCAAGCGCCTCGAATACCGTGGATATGATTCCGCTGGCATTGCCGTGGTGGCTGACGGTGCTGTGGAGCACCGCAAGAAGGCTGGCAAGCTGGCCAACCTCACGGCGGAACTCGAATCCAGTCCAGTGCCGGTGGCGTCCGTGGGTATCGGTCACACCCGGTGGGCCACCCACGGCGGACCGACCGACCTGAACGCCCATCCTCATCTGGCCGACGGCGACCAGCTGTCCGTCATCCACAACGGCATCATCGAGAACTTCGCCGAACTCAAGAAGGAACTGCTGGCCAACGGGGTCGTCTTCCGTTCGGAGACCGACACCGAAGTGGCCGCAGCTCTGCTCGGCCACATCTACCGCCACGAGGGCGGACAGGACCTGACCAAGTCCATGCAGTTGGTCAGCCAGCGCCTCGAGGGTGCATTTACCCTGTTGGCCGTCCATGCCGATCATCCCGACCGCGTTGTCGCCTCCCGTAAAAATTCCCCGCTGGTCGTCGGCTTGGGCGAGGGCGAGAACTTCCTCGGTTCAGACGTCTCTGGCTTCATCGACTTCACCCGCCGTGCGGTGGAACTCGAGCAGGATCAGGTGGTCACCATCACCGCCGACTCCGTCGATATCACTGACTTCTTCGGTAACCCGGCCCAGGGCAAGGAATTCACCGTCGATTGGGACGCCTCGGCTGCCGAGAAGGGTGGCTTCGCCTCCTTCATGGAGAAGGAGATCCACGATCAGCCGGCCGCGGTGTCAGACACCCTGCTGGGCCGCAGCGATGTTGACGGAAACCTGATCCTCGACGAACTCCGCATCGACGAGGACGAACTCAAGAACATTCGGAAGATCATCGTCCTGGCCTGCGGCACGTCCTCGTATGCCGGCATGGTCGCCAAGTACGCCATCGAACGGTGGTGCCGGATTCCCGTGGAGGTGGAACTCTCCCACGAGTTCCGGTACCGCGATCCGATCATTGACGCGAACACCCTGATCGTCTCCATCTCTCAGTCCGGCGAGACCATGGACACCCTGATGGCGGTGCGTTACGCAAAGGAGCAGGGCGCCCGCACAGTGTCCATCTGCAACACCAACGGCTCCACGATCCCTCGTGAATCCGATGCCGTGCTCTACACCCACGCTGGCCCCGAGATCGCGGTGGCCTCCACCAAGGCCTTCCTGGCCCAAATTACGGCTGCCTACCTGCTGGGTCTCTACCTGGCGCAGCTGACCAAGAAGCTCTACCGTGAAGAGATCAAGGACATCCTCTCCGACCTCGCCGACATCCCAGCCAAGGTCCAGCAGATCCTAGACAACGCTGACAGCATCAAGGAACTCGCCCGTTCCATGGCTGAGGCTTCCTCGGTGCTGTTCCTGGGCCGCAACGTCGGTTACCCGGTGGCCCTTGAGGGAGCCCTGAAGCTCAAGGAGTTGGCTTACATCCATGCTGAGGGCTTCGCTGCCGGCGAGCTCAAGCACGGCCCGATTGCACTCATTGATGAGGGCCAGCCGGTCTTCGTGGTGGTGCCCTCGCCGATGGATCGCCACTCCCTCCACGCGAAGGTGGTCTCCAACATTCAGGAGGTACGCGCCCGAGGCGCGAAGACCATCGTGGTGGCCGAGGCGGGCGACGAGACTGTCAGGGACTACGCGGAGCAAGTCTTCTACGTCCCGGAGACTCAACCCATGCTCATGCCTCTGTTGACCACTGTCCCGCTGCAGATTTTCGCCTGCGAGCTGGCCACGGCCAAAGGCTATGACGTGGACCAGCCGCGTAACCTGGCGAAGTCTGTGACGGTGGAGTGAGACGAAACATAAAAGGTTTCTGACAAGGAGTTTTTACTCGGTGTTTAGGAAGGTGTAACTTCCACATCGGTGAACCTGACATTGAATCACTTCCAGTAAGCGCCATAGTCCGACTTGATGTTTCAGGTTGTAGCCCGTGACGTAGTATCTATCTGTCACTCTGTCACCCGCCTGAGGGGGCTGGGTAGAGGACGGCACAGCTGGAACGCCTAGGGCGTGCCAGGACTCGCACACCTTGGAGGACCATGAACCGGCGGACTCGAACGCGCGTGGCCAGAACGGCATTCTTTGCTGTCGATGTGGTGAGCTGGATCGCCATGATCATGTTGGCCGCCTGGCTGAGGTATGAATTCGATTTCGCTCAGATGGGGTGGGGACGCTTACTCCTCTTCGGTGTGGTCGCCGCCGTCCTCCAGGCGGTGCTGGGCTTGCTCAGTGGCATTTACCGCGGTCGGCATGTCTACGGCACCTTCGATGAGGTCAAGACCCTGACGTACATCGTGGTTCTGGTGGGTCTGATCACCACGGTATTGATGCTCGTGGTGGGCAATGTGTTCGACTCTCCTCGAAGCACAGGCATCATCGCCACCCCCATGGCCCTCTTGTGTATGTTGGGCGTGCGTTACTTGTACCGACTCATGATGGAGCGTCGTCGCAAACCCGGGGCCAAGGCTGCGCGCACGATCGTCTACGGCGCCGGCTACCTCGGGGAGACGGTCATCCGGCGGATGCAGACCGACGCCGATTCCGAGTACCGACCTGTCGCCCTCCTGGACGACGACCCACAGCTCTCCAATCTGGAAATTCGTGGCGTCAAGGTCATGGGTGGTTTCGATGATTTGCCGGACGTCGTCGAGAAGACTGGGGCCAAGGAACTCGTCTTGGCCATTGGCCGTGCTGATTCGACCCTCGTTCGCGAGATCTCCGATGCCGCTGGTGCTGTCGGCCTCCATGTTCGGGTGCTGCCCCTCCTCGAACAGATCATGGCCGGTCACACCAAACTGTCAGACCTGAGAGACATCTCCATCGAGGACCTGATCGGCCGGAATCCCGTGGACACCGAAGTCGAATCCATCGCCGACTACATCGCCGGCAAGCGAGTCCTGGTGACCGGTGCCGGGGGATCGATCGGGTCAGAGTTGTGCCGACAGATCTCGAAGTTCGCCCCTACCGAACTCATCATGCTGGACCGTGATGAGACAGGCCTCCAGATGGCGCAACTCGGGACCGTCGGGCACGGGTTGCTTCATACCCGCGATGTGGTGCTCGCTGACATCCGCGAGGCAGACGCGCTGGAGAAGATCTTCCAGGACCGTAAGCCTGAGGTGGTCTACCACGCCGCTGCATTGAAGCACCTGCCGATGCTCGAGCAGTACCCCGAGGAAGCATGGAAGACGAACGTCCTGGGCACTCTCAACGTTCTCAACGCGGCCCGGAACGCGAACGTGGAGACTTTCATCAATATCAGCACGGACAAGGCTGCGAATCCGACGAGCGTGCTGGGGCACTCGAAGCGGGTCGCAGAAAAGCTGACCGCGTGGATGGCTCAGGAGACGGAACGTCCCTACCTTTCCGTCCGGTTCGGCAACGTCATCGGCAGCCGCGGTTCGATGCTGCCGACTTTCCGGTCCCTCATTGAAAGGGGTGGACCGGTGACGGTCACTCACCCGGACGTAACGCGGTACTTCATGACCATCCCCGAGGCCTGCCAGTTGGTGGTCCAGGCCGGTGCCATCGGAGCCCCCGCTGAAGTACTGATCCTAGATATGGGCGAGCCGGTCAAGATCCTCGACATCGCGGAGCGGATGATCGAGATGTCCGGCAAGGATGTCGAGATCACCTTCACCGGCCTCCGCGAGGGCGAGAAGATGCACGAGGAGCTCGTGGGTCTAGGCGAGGGCGACGAACGTCCGTTCCACCCCAAAATCTCCCACGCTCACGTCCATACCCTGTCGCCCAATGACATGGATCTACACGTCTGGTTGGAGCGCTGTGGCAAGCACGAGTCCCAGCATGAATCACCCGGTGTCGCGTGAATCTCCATACGGATACGACTCTCATGGACACGGCTACGACTAAAGGACGGTGGTCGGCGGCATGAAGATCGGAATGATCACCCAGTGGTACGACCCGGAACCCGGTCCGGCTTCCCTGCCCGGGGTCCTCGCCCGAGAACTGGTCAAGCGGGGGCACAGTGTCAACGTGGTGACTGGGTTCCCCAACTATCCCGAAGGCCGGCTGGCCGACGGATACCGACTCCAGCCTCGCCTGCGGGAGACGCTCGACGGGGTCAATGTCACGCGAACCTTCCTCTTTCCGAGCCACGACGACTCGCTGGCTAGGAGGTTGATCAACTACGGCTCCTTCGGGGCGAGCGCCGCCGCGCTGGGGCTCGACTCCCTCCGCGGGGCGGATGTGGTCTGGGTCAACTACTCTCCGATCACGGTGGCCCTCCCGATGCTTGTTCAGAGGTATCTGAGGGGCACCCCGATCATCAGCGAAGTGGCCGACCTGTGGCCGGACACCGTCATGGTGTCCGGGTTCCCGGCCGGCAGCGCCGTCGGAAAGGTCGCCGCACCTGTGCTCAACGCATGGGTCTCCTCGATGTACCGGGCCTCCGACGCCGTCGTGCACATCGCCCCCAGTGTGGGAGACATCCTCGCCGAACGAGGCGTTCCAGCTGGAAAGATCACCTATATCCCGAAGCCGGCCAATGAGCAGGTGTTCCATCCCGGGGGTCAATCCATGAGGGTGGAACTGGGCATCGGGGAGGACCAGATCGTCCTCGTCTACGCGGGTGCCATGGGACAAGCCCAGGGACTCGACACCTTGATGACGGCGTGCCAGTCCCTGGACCCTGAGCGGTTCGTGTGTCTCATGGCGGGCGGCGGCAATACCGAGGAGCATCTTCGCTCCCTCGCCGAGTCTGCACCCTCTGTGCGCTTCATCGGCCGTGTCCCACAGGAACAAATGACTGATCTCATGGCGACGGCGGACATCGCCTACATCAGCCTGGTGAAGGATCCACTCACTCCCCTGACGATGCCGAGCAAGACTCAAGCGATCCTTGCCTCCGGAACCGCCGCGCTGGTGGCTGCCAGTGGTGACGTGGTCGACGTGGTGTCGTCGTCGGGTGCGGGACTGGCCGTCGACCAGACGGACCCGGCCGGAATCGCTGCCGGGATTCGGAAGTTGGCGGCGTTGGGACGAGACGGATTGGCAACGATGGGCGCCATCGCGCGGAAGACCTACCAAGACCAGTTCAGCCTCGCCGCCACCACGGATCTCGCCGAACACACCCTGGCCGTGGCGGCCGGACGCACCACTCTGGATGGCACCGTCACCCCGTCCCTACGCACCGTTCCGCTGCGGAGGGTGCATATCGAGTCGGTCGCGAGACTTCATCAACAGGCCTTCCCGGAGTTCTTCCTCACGAAGCTGGGCCCGGGTTTCCTGCGGGAGTTCTACCAGGGCTTCCTGGAGGACCCGACGGCGGTATCCTCCGTGCTGCTCGACGGTTCCGGCAGAGTGCGGGGCGCGGCGGTGGGAACCACAGAACCCGCGGGTTTCTTCAAGCGCCTACTGAAACGACGACTCGTGGGTTTCGCCACCAAGAGTGCGGCGATCGCGTTGAAGAACCCGGTGCACGCACCGCGGCTGCTGCGCGCTGTGGCCTACCGTGGGGAGGCCTCTGACAACCTGCCCGGAGCGGCCCTTTTGAGTTCCATTTGTGTTGATCCGGACCTGCAGGGACAGGGTGCCGGTCGTCAGCTGTTGGACGCCTGGACCAACCAGGCGCAACGGCAAGGAGCCTCGTCCGCCATGCTGACCACCGACGCGGAGGGGAATGACAGCGTGAATGCCTTCTACAGCCGCCTCGGGTGGACCCTGCATGACGAGTATTCGACGCCGGAGAACCGACACATGAACCGATACGTCAAAGCAGTGAACACGTCTGCCTCCGAAAGGATCTCTGAGGATGCCTGAAAACACTGAGACCGGCCCCTTCCTACCGTTCGCCCGGCCGGACATCACCGAGGCTGAGATCGAGGCCGTCACCGAGACGATTCGTTCAGGCTGGCTGACGACCGGCCCGAACGCAGCGGCCTTCGAGAAGGAAATGTCGGAGTTCCTGGATGGCGAAGACATCACGTGTGTGGCCGTCAACTCGGCGACAGCTGGGCTCCACCTGGCCGTGGAAGCACTAGGAATCGGTCCGGGCGACGAAGTGCTCGTCCCAACTTGGACCTTCACTTCCACGGCAGAGGTGGTCCGGTATGTGGGCGCGGACCCGATATTGGTAGACGTTGACCCAGCGACTCTCAACATCGACTTCCAAGACGCGGGGCGGAAGATCACTGACCGCACCAAGGCCGTAATGCCGGTGCATCTGGCCGGGATCCCGGTGGATGCCCGAGAGCTGGAGGACTTCGCGACCCGGCATCAGCTGCTGGTGGTCGAAGACGCGGCCCACGCTTTCCCCGTGAGGTCGAACGGAAAGCTCGTCGGAAACTCAACCTCGGACGCGGTGGTGTTCAGCTTCTATGCGACCAAGACGATCACCACCGGTGAGGGCGGCATGGTGATGGTTCGATCCGAGGACCTGGCCCAGCGCATGCGCACCATGCGCCTGCACGGAATCAGTAGAGACGTGTTCAACCGCTACCAGTCGACGGTGCCGGCCTGGCGCTACGATGTCGTGGCACCCGGGTTCAAGTACAACCTGCCGGACACTGCTGCGGCCATGGGCCGTGTCCAGCTCGGTCGAGCTGTGGAGATGCGAGACAGACGAAGAGCGATCGCCTATGGATATCTGGAGGCGTTCCGGGATCTGCCCGTCGAGTTGCCGTTGGTCCCCGAGGACCCTCAGAACCACGCGTGGCACCTCTTCATGCTTCGCATCGACGCCGGGACTGCGGGACTGCACCGTGACGAGTTTATTAACCGCATGAGCGACGAAGGTGTCGGAACCTCGGTCCACTTCATCCCTCTCCACCTGCACCCGTACTGGAAAGACGCTTGCGGTGCGGAGGATGCTGACTTCCCCGTGGCCACCCGGGAGTTCGAGAGGGCGGTGAGCCTCCCGATCTTCTCCTCCATGACCGATGGAGACGTGGACAAGGTCATCGGCGCAGTCGGGCGGGTGCTGACGAGGTGATCAAACGGGTCCTCGACACGGTCGTCTCGGCAGCGGCCTTGGTGGTCACCAGCCCCGCACTGGCTGTAGTGGCCGTCACCATCAAGGCGACGTCTCCGGGCCCGGTGCTCTTCACCCAGGAACGTGTCGGGCAGTACGGCCGGACGTTCAAGATTCACAAGTTCCGGACCATGCGACCCGACCACGGTGGACTGGCCGTATCCGGCACCGGAGATCCACGGGTGACCCGCATCGGCGCGATCCTCCGCAAGACCAAGCTGGACGAGATCCCGCAGTTCTACGATGTGCTCCGCGGAGATATGTCGCTGGTGGGACCTCGTCCGGAGGTTCCCGAGTATGTTGCCCAATGGCCCACCGAGATGCGAGCGATCATCTTGTCAGTGAGGCCGGGAATCACGGATCCCGCGTCCATCGAGTTTCGGAACGAGGGCGACGAACTGGCGCTGGCCCGGGATCCTGAGTCGCATTATGTGGACTCGATCCTTCCGAGAAAGGCCGCTGCATACGTGGACTACGTGAAGCATAGGTCTCTGGTGGGGGATCTGAAAATTCTTGGCAACACCGCGAAGGTGGTGCTGTTCCGATGAGATCGGTCAGCAGACAGACAATGACGAGCAATCATGGAGGACAACAGTGAGTGACAAGAGCGAACCGAAGCAGGCGGTTCCCGAGTCCGTGCTGATCACCGGCGGCACTGGCAGCTTCGGCCATCGTATGGTGCGTTACCTACTCGACCAGGGCAGTGAACGGGTCCACGTCCTGAGCCGCGATGAGGCCAAGCAGGATCAGATGCGCCATGACCTCGGTGACAACCGGATCCGTTACTTCCTCGGCGATGTCCGAGACTATGACAGCATCCGTGCGGCCATGCTGGGAGTGACGCATGTCTTCCATGCGGCGGCGCTCAAGCAGGTGCCGTCGGCGGAGTTCTTCCCGATGCAGGCCGTCAAGACCAACGTCACGGGCAGCGAGAACGTCGTCAAGGCCGCGGAAGAGGTTGGAGTCGAATCCGTGGTGTGCCTCAGCACGGACAAGGCGGTATACCCGGTCAACGCCATGGGCATGACCAAGGCATTGATGGAAAAGGTCGCCCAATCGCACGGCTTGGAGAATCCGCAGGCCAAGACCGTGGTTTCCTGCGTGCGCTATGGCAACGTCCTGTACTCGCGGGGCAGTGTGGTCCCGCTGTTCATCAACCAGCTCAAGGCCGGCAAGAAGATCACCGTCACGGATCCGGACATGACGCGCTTCATGATGAGTCTCGATCAGAGCGTGGACCTGGTGCACTATGCCATGAACAACGCCGAACAGGGCGACCTGTTCATCCGCAAGGTCCCCTCGTGCACCATCGGGACGTTGGCAGCCGCCGTCTGTGAGCTCTTTGACCGAGTACCGGACATGAACATCATCGGCACACGCCATGGGGAGAAGCTCTCTGAGCAGCTGGCCACTCGTGAGGAATTGGCGCGCGCAGTGGATCATGGCGACTATTTCCGGGTGACTGCAGACAAGCGGCAGTTGGACTACACACCCTTCTTCGAGGAGGGCAGCAAGACCGTGAACACCTACGAGGACTACGACTCGCACACCGCCCGGCACATGGATGTCGAGGAGACCAAGGAGCTTCTCCTGAGTCTCCCGGAGATCCAACGCGAGCGGAAGAACTGGGGGCTGGCGTGAGCATCATCGCTGCAACCGGCGCCGGTGGATTTCTGGGGTGGCATCTACGGATCCGCAACTTCTCCAGGACGGGTGAGGACGTCCGTTCCATTCACCTCGGTGATGGCTTCGATCTGGCTGATGCGACCGCGGCCATTGACGGTGCTGACCGGCTCGTCCACGTGGCGGGCGTCAACCGCGGCACCGCTGAGGAGGTCGCCCGGGGGAATCGCCTGATGGCCGGTCAAATCGCCGAGGCCCTCAGGATCGCTCCGAGCCCGCCAGAGACGGTGGTGTACGCCAACTCCATCCAGGCGGGCAACGGATCTGAGTACGGCTCTGCTAAGCAGGATGCAGCGCGCCTCCTCGAGGACGCTTGTAAAGAGCTGGGCCTGACGTTCGTGGACCTGCTTCTCCCGAACCTTTTCGGCGAGCACGGGAAGCCGTTCTACAACTCCGTGGTGGCGACGTTCTGCCACCTGACGGCCAACGGGGAGCCTGTCCAGGTGCAACACGACAAGGAACTCCAGCTCATGCACGCCCAGGTGGCGGCAGAAGCCCTCCTGGACGCCCAGGCGTCTCAGGACCTTGACACCTACCGGACATCGGACGTGACCGTCTCGGAGATCGCCCAGAAGCTGTCCGACTTCCACGAGATCTACTCTCGGTCGGAGATCCCAGATCTGACGGACTCCTTCGACCGGGATCTGTTCAACACCTATCGGTCCTACGCCTTCGGGGCCCGGCCTGCGCAGACGCTCGAGCCGCGCGCCGATCAGCGGGGACACTTGGTGGAGACGGTCAAGAGTCATGGTGGTGAGGGACAGACGTTCTTCTCCACCACGAGACCGGGCGTGGTCCGCGGCCAGCATTACCACCTACGGAAGATCGAACGTTTCGTGGTGCTAGCCGGTGAGGCTTCACTCGGGCTGCGGCGCATGTTCTCCACGGAGACGATGACGATCAACGTCAACGGCGACCAGCCCCAGGCTGTGGATATGCCCATCGGCTGGGTGCACAACATCTGCAACACGGGCACGTACGATGACGTCCTCACGCAATTCTGGACCAACGAGATCTTCAACCCCGATGACACCGACACGTTCTACCAGGAAGTCTGAGGCTGCTGTGGCCAAGAAGCTGAAAGTCATGACCGTTGTGGGGACCCGGCCGGAGATCATCCGGCTGGCGTGCGTGATCCGCCGGCTGGAGGCCACTACGGACCACGTACTGGTGCACACGGGCCAGAACTACGACTACAACCTTAACGAGGTGTTCTTCCGAGATCTGGGGCTGCGGAGCCCGGACCATGTCCTGAACGTGGACACCTCGTCCCTTGGGGCGGTTCTGGGAGACGTGCTGCGGGGCACCGAACGGGTGCTTCTGGAGGAGAACCCGGACGCCATGGTGGTCCTGGGGGACACCAACAGCTGTGTCTCTGCCATTATGGGTAAGCGGCTCAAGGTGCCGGTGTTCCACCTCGAAGCCGGAAACCGTTCTTTCGACCCGAACGTTCCCGAGGAGATCAACCGGCACCTCGTGGACCACGTGAGCGACTACAACCTCGTCTACACGGAGCACTCGCGGCGCAACCTGCTCTCGGAGGGACTGCACCCGCGCAATGTGATGGTGATGGGTTCGCCGATGCTGGAGGTGCTGACGTCCTACCGCGATCAGATCGACGCCTCGGACGTGCTGGACCGACTCGGTCTCGAACCGGGCGGGTACTTGCTGGCCAGCGTCCACCGTGAGGAGAACGTGGACCGTAAGGACCGCCTGGAGCAGGTCCTTGCCTCACTGCAGGCTGTGGCCTCCGACCAGGACGTCCCGTTCCTCGTCTCCACCCATCCCAGGACGCGCAAGCGGATTGAGGAGTATGGCCTGGAGACCAACACCAACCTCCGACTCCACGAGCCCCTCGGTTTCCACGACTACAATAAGCTCCAGCTCGCTGCCCGCTGCGTCATCTCGGACTCAGGGACGATCTCCGAAGAATCTTCTATGCTGGGGTTCCCCGCTGTCACGCTTAGGGATGCCATAGAACGCCCTGAAGCTATTGATACCGGATCGATCATTACTACTGGGCTTGAGCCTGATGATGTTGTTGATTCAGTACGTATGACGATCCAACAACACAGAGAAGATGGGCGGTCGACAATCCCGAACGACTATGGGATCGCTGATTCCTCGCGCCGGGTAGTGAATTTTATACGATCGAATGCTCGACTCCACCACCGTCGAGCCGGGATTCGCATATGAGGAACTGTAGAACAACCTGGTCGTTGAGATGACCTCGCGGCACAGCTCGTCCTTGAACTCCTGAGTGGACCGTTGTCGTGATGTAGTCATGCCACGACCCTCTTTCAGTAACGCCCTCATCTTAAGAGGGCCCACTGTCCGAAATCACCGCGGCAGGTCAGACCTCTTATATCTAACAGCTAATATGGTGGAGTTGTGGAAGACCGTTCGAGGCAACAAGCTTTGTACAGCAATCACTGACATAGGAGTTAAGTGTGAAGATCTTGTCGGTTGTGGGAGCTCGGCCGCAATTCGTGAAGCTCGCCGCAATCTCCCGTGCCATTGCTCGCAAGAGGGAAGCAGGTGAGGATCTCGAACACGTCATAGTTCACACTGGACAACATTACGACGCGGGCATGAGCGACGTCTTCTTCAACGACCTACAGATCCCCGAAGCCGATTTCAACCTGGCAATTGGATCGGCACAGCATGGTGCACAGACGGGTCGAATGTTAGAACGGCTAGAAGAAGTCATTCTTGAGCAACGTCCAGATTGGACCTTGGTCTACGGGGATACGAATTCAACATTGGCTGGCACGCTCGCCGCCGTGAAACAACACCTTCCAGTTGCACATTTGGAAGCAGGTCTTCGGTCCTTCAACCGAAAGATGCCCGAAGAGATTAATCGAATCGTAACCGATCACGCGGCAGACCTACTTTTGGCGCCTACTGAAGTCGCGGCGAGTCATCTCGATAATGAAGGTCTATCTCGTCGCACAGTTGTCACGGGTGACGTCATGGCGGACATTTGTCTGACCGTTGCCGACGCTGCCAGAAATGACCCGGCTAGCCTCAAATTGCCCGGCGGAATTGACCCCGAATCCCCGTATCTTGTTGCCACAATCCACAGGGCAGAAAACACCGATGATCCCAATAAGTTACGCAGGATCATCGACGGGCTACAAGCCCTGAAAACTCCTGTTGCGCTTTTCGCTCATCCTCGACTTGTTGATAGAGCGTCAAAAGCTGGGCTAGAACTTCAAAGCGGTATGGTGAAACTGTCGCCACCTGCTCCGTATCCTGGGTTGATTGCTGCAGTTCAGCGGTCGGTCGGAGTGATAACCGACAGCGGAGGTCTCCAGAAGGAATCCTTTCTTCTGCAGATTCCATGTACGACCGTCCGCAGTGAAACTGAGTGGGTAGAAACCCTGCAAGACGACTGGAATATTCTCGTATCTGATTCTGACAGCCTCATCTCTGCGGCTTCACGCCCATTTCCTACGGCTCCTCAAGGCGTGCCTTACGGACGAGGCGACGCTTCAGAAAAAGCGATTCAGGCACTTTTAGACTTTTCTTGAAAAACAGGCCCAAATCGCAATCAATACAGTTTAAGCGCAAGATTTCGAGGAAAATTAATTCTCGGGAGGCATCAAGCAGAGTCTCGCGTCTATTTTATCCTCAAAGGAGAAGTCTATGAAGGTTTCCATATTTACGACTGCTCACCCTCTTGACGATGTCCGAGTCTATAGTAAGTTTGCGCGGTCATTTATGAACCACGGACATCGCCTAAGTTGGATTGGCCCTGCCATTTCGTATTTCTCGGGCAACTCATTCCGAGATAATTCAATTGATTACGATGTTTATCCTCAGGGCCGAGGCAGGATGAGTCGATTAGCTGCCATACCTAAATCTGCTATTCGGCTCGCCAAGCACCGGGGGGCAGAGTGGGTTTATTGTCCGGATCCTGACGCCGCGGCTATCGCAGTTATTTTGAAGCCATTGCATGGGTCCAAAGTTATCTTCGATGTTCATGAGGAATACCACACTGACTTGCTATCTCGATGGTTAGGTAAGAGCTCCGGGAAGCTCGCGTCGAACCTATTGATTAGCTCTATTCGATTTGTAACGAGGCGTAGCGACATTGTCACTGGAGTTAGTCCAGCGGTCCTGACGGTCTACGAGGGCCACATGCAGACTTCAGTAACGGTACTGAACTCAGCTCCCGACTGGTTTGCCGCGCTTAAAGCAGAGTCTGCTGCAGGAGGAGATGATAAGCTAGTGACATTCTTCCATGGTAAAGCGACTGGAATTAATGGGACTGCCGAAATCTTGAGTGGCCTTAGATTGCTCCGGAGTGACGCCCGAGTCTTAATGTTTCCTTCTTCGAAAAATTCGGAGGACCCTCCATACATGGAGAATTTCTACGATCTGACTGAAGAATATGATGCTTCACATCAGTTGATTTTGTCTGATTCTGTTCCTCATAGCGAGATTCCCGCAATCATGGATACGTGTCAGGTAGGAATGATCGGGTATGGACGAGAGCTAGGGCGGGCGAGTTTGCCGAATCGGTTGTTCGAGTACATGTCGCGAGGATTAGCGATTATGGCTCCGACATATTCGCCTCTCATCCGTGAGATAATTGAAAAGTATGATATTGGGATTTGTTGCGATTTTGAAGATCCCCAGTCTATAGCGAATGGCATCGAATGGTTTCAGGATAATCCGGACTTGGTTTCGGCGATGGGAAAGCGTTCGCGTGAAGCATTTCTGCGGGATTTCAGTTGGGATGCTGAATTCAGCAAGTTACTTGATCAGATGGGTCAGGGCATTAGGAATCGCGATTGATGTTTAGTACGAATTGAGAATCACTATATTTTTGGATATTCACGCATCGATATTCGCCACCATACATCGGTGGTTAATTATTGAGTTATCTATTTTTGATTTCATTTCGTTGATCAACTCGCTTGTATCTTCACCGGTTGCCCTGGCCACTTGTCTGGCCGATGGCTCCCGCGAGCCGTGCGCCTAATGTCGGTAAGTCCTGATGCGGACGACGTTCGCTTGAGATCGTATATTTACTGAGGAGGATCGGCATGCGGGGAGTTTTGCCAATCGAGGGTGTCGACCTGAATTCTCAAATGCTAGCCAAATGTGAGGACGCCTCCTTGTGCGCATTTTGAGAGACTTGGGCGGAGCCGGATGGATTTCACTTGGAACGATCCTCGGGCAGGCGCTTATCTATCTTGCCACGCCTTTTATTGCTCGGCTCTATGGCCCAGCTGCATTAGGCGCGGCAACGATTTTCCTCGCAACAGCCAGCATTCTTGTCCCGTTGCTGACGTTGAGGATGGAGTTTCTCATTCCGTCGGCGAGTGAGGCGGAAGCTAGGTGGATCAGTCGAAGGGCACTGAAGCTAGTTCTATGTGGGTCTTTCATCGCGTCGGTTGTGTACTCGGTAAGTATTGAGTCCTTTGATGTATGGAATTCACTGGCATTCTGGGTGACTAGCGGTTCGTTGGCGGCTGCTGCTGTTTCGATTCAGATGTTGGTCCGGCAAGAGAAGTTCCGTCGGATCGGTCTGGGTAAGGTCGCCAATGGGGTGGGCCAAGTGGGTGTCCAGATACCTGTTGGAGTTTTCTTTCCCGCATCCCGGGGAATTGAGTTTGGGTTCGCCGCCGGATACTTGGCTACGTGGGGTGTGCAGGCGTTCGGGGCACGTACGCAGCGTCCTCGTGAACGGATCCGGCGCGCCCGGCGTCGAGCTTTGATGGGCTCCGCCTATAAGTTGGCAATCGCGGGGATCATGAATGCCATCTGCGTATGGTCCATTCTCATTTCGATAAGCGTATTCGGCAGCGTGGAGGATGCTGGTGTGTTCTCAGCTGTACAAAGACTCTTGGTGACTCCGGTGGGCCTCGTCACGGCGAGTTTGCTACCTGTGGTCACTGGAGGGGTGGCACATGCGGTGCGTTCCAGCCAGCCGTACGCGCATGTGCTAAAGAAGTGGTTGCTGTTGTTGACACCTATATCGTTGGTTGCTGGTGTCGTTCTCGTCTTCATCCCGGAAGCCTTGCTCCTTCGTATTCTGGGTGAGGAATTCCGAGGGGCAGGAAGCTACCTGGCGGCGCTTGTACCGATGATCGTCGCCCAAATCTTGGCCGGTCCACTGGGTCAACTCCTAGTCGCGACCGGCCATTCCACCGCGCAACTTTTTTGGGACTCCGGGCGTTTTGTCCTCATTGTCGTTGCAGCTTCGGTGTGCGGATCCCTAGGTGTCGGTTCGGTGGCTATGACATGGATTCTCTCCATGATCTTCGCATCGAGCTACGTCGTGTTCGTTCTCTTGGTCATCGTGTTTGCCAAGAGAGGTGGATTCCCGCCAACTTCACTTCCGGACCAGTAGTTCGAAATGTCAGACGCTGGACCTAGTATTACCTGCGGCCGGCACGCGTGTGCTACGCCCAAGCGGAAATAGCAGGGGAGATCTGTTAGTGAACATTGCTGTTGTGACGCTGGGCAAGATTGGGCTACCGCTTGCGGTCCAGTTCGCATTTAAGAAGAACCAGGTGGTGGGTGTGGATATCAACCGCTCCGTTGTGGATCTGGTCAATCAAAGACTTGAGTCATTTCAAGGTGAGCCGGATCTCCAAGAAAGGCTGTCAAGTGCGGTCGAAGCTGGCCTTATGAAGGCCACCATTGAGTATGCAGAGGCCATCCCGGGCGCCGATGCCGTGGTCCTGGTCGTTCCGCTATTCGTCGATTTGCAGGCGCGGCCGGACTTCAAGTGGATGGACGCAGCCACCGCGGAACTGGCCAAGCACCTTACGCCGGGGACCTTGATTTCCTTCGAGACCACCCTGTCGGTAGGAACTGCTCGCAGCCGGTGGAAGCCGGTTCTGGAGGAGGGATCGGGCCTGACAGAGGGCAAGGACTTCCACCTGATCTTCTCGCCCAAGCGCGTTCTGACAGGCCGTGTGTTTGCCGACTTGAGAGAGTATCCGAAGCTCATCGGTAGCCTCAGTGACGACGGCACGAAAGCTGGGCAGGATTTTTACAAATCGGTCTTGGACTTTGATGAGCGTGATGACTTGGCCCGGTCCAATGGAGTCTGGGACCTGGGACCTGGGAGCTGGGACCTGGGACCTGGGACCTGGGTTCGGCGGAGGCATCAGAATTGGCCGAGTTGGCCGAGACGACGTATCGAGACGTCAATATCGGCCTGGCCAATCAGCTCGCCCGCTCCGCAGGCGAGCAGGACATCGACATCTACAAGGTCATCGAGGCCTCGATTTCCCAGCTGTACTCGCACATCCACCGGCTTGGCATCGCCGTGGGCGGCCACTGCATCCCCGTGTACCCGCGCCTATACCTGTGGAATGACCCGGCAGCCACCATCGTGCGTTCGGCCCGCGAAGCCAACGCCGGCATGCCGGACTACACGGTGGGACTCCTGGAAGGCGCCCACGGCGACCTCGCCGGCCAGAACGTGGTGGTGCTCGGTGCCGCCTATCGCGGTGGCGTCAAGGAGAAGGCCTTCGCTGGGGTGTTTCCGCCATCGATACCCTCCGCTCCTGCGGCGCGAACGTATCCGTCCACGATCCGATGTTCTCGGACGAGGAGCTTACCTCGTACGGCTTCACGCCCTACAAACACGGGAGTGGCCCCGTCGATGCCGCCGTCCTTCAAGCTGCCCACACAGAATACAAGGAGTGGACGCCGGCCGACCTCCCTGGGATCCGGACGCTCATCGACGGCCGCAGCATCGTGGACGCAACCCAGTGGGCTGACGTGACTGTCCGCACCATCGGCCGGCCCTTGGACGAGACGGCTTCCGGGGATTGGCCCGGCGGGCGCGAGCGCTGAACCGAGCGCCATTGGGGGAGGGCTCTGGGCGCGTCCGCCTTCGGAACAACAGGCCGTACAGCGGCGCAGTGGAGTATCGAACATCTTGAGGAAGGGAAACAGAATGGCGTTTGAAAGTCAGGACATTCTGGTCGCCAAGCCGATCATTGGGAGCGAGGAGCGGGAGGCCGTTGACCGGGTATTGGCCTCGGGCATGGTCGCCCAAGGTCCGGAGGTTGCCGCTTTTGAGCGGGAATTCAGCGAGGTTCTCGTACCGGGGGTCCCGAGCGTGGCCGTCAACTCCGGCACCTCCGCCCTCCACCTCGGACTGCTCGCCGCCGGCATCGGTCCCGGTGACGAGGTCATCGTGCCGGCCTTCACCTTCGCGGCCACTGCGAACTCCGTGGCGCTCACCGGTGCCATCCCGGTCTTTGCGGACATCGATCCGGAGACCTTCTGCCTGGATGCGGCCGCCGTGAGGGCGGCCGTGACCTCCAACACCAAGGCCGTCATGCCCGTGCATCTCTACGGGCAGTCGGCTGACATGACGGCCTTCCAACAGCTGGCCGATGAACATGGCCTGCAGATCTTCGAGGACGCGGCCCAGGCCCATGCCTCGTCCTGGGACGGTCGACCGGTGGGATCGTTCGGGGCGTTCTCGGCATTCAGCCTCTACCCCACGAAGAACATGACCTCAGGCGAGGGAGGCATGGTCACCACTCCGAATGAAGCCGTCGCCCGTTCCGTGCGGCTGCTCCGCAACCAGGGGATGGAGCAGCAGTACCGGAATGAGGTCGCGGGGCTGAACAACCGCATGACGGACATCCACGCTGCCATTGGCCGTGTCCAGCTGACCAAGATCCTGGACTGGACGGCCAAGCGACAGTCGAACGCCGCTGCCTTGGATCAGGGGCTGGCCGGCCTGGACGGCCTTCAGACCCCGGTCGTCGCCGAGAAGGCGACCCACGTCTATCATCAGTACACGATTCGCTTGATCGGCGCATCTGCGAATGAACGCGACGCCTTCATTTCTACCTTGAAGAATGAGCATGGCGTCGGAGCGGGAGTCTACTACCCGGTCCCCGTGAACGAACTGGAATCGTTCCGCGTGGAAGCACACCTCCCAGAGACGAAGAGCGCCGCACAGGAAGTCCTGTCACTCCCGGTACATCCGTCCCTGGAACAGGGAGACCTCGAACGCATTATCTCCGCCGTCTCGGCCGTGGCCCGAGCAGGAGCGTCAGCATGATCCGGGTCGGGCTCATCGGTCTGGGCATGATGGGACGTCACCACGCCCGTGTCCTCCAGCAACTGGACGGCGTTGAACTGGTGGCCGTGTCCGACCCCGGTGGAGACGTCCATGGTGCCGCGACCGGCATACCGCTATACGAGAATGTCGACGACCTTATTGCCCACGGGCTGGACGCCGCCATCGTGGCAGTTCCAACGGCATTCCATGAGCCAGTCGGCATGAAGCTTGCTGAGGCAGGCGTTCACGCGTTCATTGAGAAGCCCATTGCCGCCGATGCGGAGTCCGGCCAGCGGCTCGTCGACGTGTTCGCTACGCGGGGACTCGTCGGGGCAGTCGGTCACATTGAGCGGTTCAATCCTGCCCTCCAAGACCTCAAACGGCGCCTTGAAGCCGGAGAACTCGGTAAAGTACACCAGATTGCCACGCGCCGGCAGGGGCCGTTCCCAGGTCGCATTACCGACGTTGGGGTAGCGCGCGACCTTGGGACGCACGACCTGGACCTCACCATGTGGTTGGGCGGAGAGCGCTTTTCAGAGATCAGTTCTCAATCCGCCACCTTGGTCCGTGACGGACGAGAAGACCTCATTGCCGTCACTGGTCGGTTGAAGAACGGCGTCATCACGAATCACCTGGTCAATTGGCTCTCACCCATGAAGGAACGCGTCACCACCGTCACCGGTGAGGCGGGGGCCTTCGTGGCCGACACCCTCACCGCTGACTTGACCTTCTACGAGAACGGCAGCGTCGAAGCGGAGTGGGATGCCCTGGCCAGTTTCCGCGGTGTCAAGGAAGGCAACGTCACCCGATTTGCCTTTCCCAAACCGGAACCGCTGAAGACCGAACACGAAGCCTTCCGCGACGCGATCCTGCACGGGACCAGCGGCATCGTGACCCTGGAGGACGGTCTCCACACGCTGCGGGCAGCCGAGGCCGTCATCAATGGCCCGTCAGTCTCAGGGAGTTTCAATAGCCGATGAGGGATCCGGGCGGGCCGAGGTAATTAACCTGCTGCAACGGTCCGCCTGACTCCACATTGCTGGAGCCCGTGACAAGTGAAGGTCGAGTAGCCATCACCGGGGACTCCTGGACGACTCGCCCTTAGTTTGAGACCGTGAGCACCTTCCTCGTCACCGGCGGCGCCGGCTTCATCGGGTCCAACTTCGTCCACTACGTCCTGGAGTCCACGGACCACCGCGTCATCGTGCTGGACAAGCTAACCTATGCCGGCAATCGCGCCTCCCTGAAGGGCCTCCCTGTGAACCGGATGACGTTCATGCACGGGGACATCGCGGACGCCGATCTTCTGGACGAGCTCATGCCCCAGGTGGATGCTGTGGTGCACTACGCGGCCGAGTCCCACAATGACAACTCGCTCAACGACCCGCGGCCCTTCGTGGACACCAACATCCTGGGGACCTACGCGCTCATTGAGGCCGCCCGCCGGCATGACGTCCGCTTCCACCACATCTCCACGGACGAGGTCTACGGGGACCTGGAGCTGGACGACACGGAGCGGTTCACCGAGACCACTCCGTACAACCCGTCCAGCCCGTACTCCTCCACCAAAGCCGGCTCGGATCTGCTGGTACGGGCCTGGGTGCGCTCCTTCGGCCTGCGGGCCACCATCTCCAACTGCTCCAACAACTACGGCCCCTACCAGCATGTGGAGAAATTCATCCCGCGCCAGATCACCAACGTCCTGGACGGCGTGCGTCCTCGTCTCTACGGGGAGGGCCTCAACGTGCGGGACTGGATCCACGCGAATGACCATTCCTCGGCCGTGCTGACCATCCTTGAGCGCGGCCGGCTGGGGGAGACCTACCTCATCGGCGCGGACGGGGAGCATAACAACAAGGCCGTGATCGAGTCGATCCTCGAGATCATGGGCGAGTCCGCCGGCGCCTACGACCACGTGGTCGACCGCCCCGGGCATGACCTGCGCTACGCGATCGACTCCACCACGCTGCGTACCGAGCTGGGCTGGTTCCCGCAATACTCCGACTTCCACGCGGGTCTGGAGGCCACCGTGCAGTGGTACCGGGATAATGAACCGTGGTGGCGGCCCCAGAAGGCCGCTGCGGAGGCAAAGTACCAGTTGACGGGACAGTAATGGACGCAGGTCAGACGGCGGGTTCGGCACGGGCAACGACGGCCGTGCAGTTCTCGAAGCCCCTCGCGGCCCAGCCCACCAGTATCCCCGGGCTCACCATCTTCGACCTGCCCGTGCACGGCGACAACCGCGGCTGGTTCAAGGAGAACTGGCAACGGCAGAAGATGACCGAGCTCGGCCTTCCCGATTTCGGGCCGGTGCAGAACAACATTTCCTTCAATGCCAGCCGCGGCACCACACGGGGCATCCACGCCGAGCCCTGGGACAAGTACATCTCCGTGGCCACCGGCTCCGTGTTCGGGGCCTGGGTGGACCTGCGCCAGGGCAGTACCTTCGGCCGGGTGTTCACTGCCGTGATCGACCCGTCCACGGCGATCTTCGTGCCCCGGGGTGTCGGCAACGCCTTCCAGTCCCTCGAGGACAACACCGCCTACACCTACCTGGTCAACGACCACTGGTCCGCAGAGGCCCAGGCGCAGTACACCTTCCTCAACCTCGCCGACCCCACGGCGGCCATCGACTGGCCGATCCCCTTGGACGAGGCCGAACTCTCGGACAAGGACCGCGCCCATCCGCAACTGGCCGAGGTGGAGCCCATGGCCCCGTCGACCACGCTGCTGCTCGGGGCCACCGGCCAACTCGGCCGGGAACTGGTCCGCCAGCTAGCCGACCGTCCCGGCGTGGAGTTCCTGGGACGGGACCGGTTCGACCTGGCCGACCCGGCCGCCGTCGGGCGCATCGACTGGCGCCGCGTGGGCACCGTGGTGAATGCCGCCGCCTACACCGCGGTGGACGAGGCCGAGGCCGAGGACGGCGGCCAGGCCGCATGGGCGGCCAACGCCGAGGGCGTGGCGCGGCTGGCCCAGGCCTGCGTGCAGCACCAGGTGACCCTCATCCACATCTCCACGGATTACGTGTTCGACGGCACCAAGGATGGCGCCTACACAGAGTCCGACCCGCTGCGACCAGTCAACGCCTACGGGACCTCGAAGGCGGCGGGGGACCTGGCCGTAGGCGTGGTGCCGCGGCATTACCTGCTGCGGACCTCGTGGGTGATCGGGGACGGGAAGAACTTCGTGCGCACCATGCAATCACTGGCCGAGCGCGGGATCGCCCCGTCCGTGGTGTCCGACCAGGTCGGCCGGCTGACCTTCACCCGGGACCTGGCCGAGGCCATCATTCACCTCCGCAACGGCAACGCCCCCTACGGGACATACAACGTGACGAACGGCGGGGAGCCGGGGAGTTGGGCGGAGGTCGCCCGGCGCGTCTACACGCACGCAGATCGGCTACCGCAGGACGTCACCGAGGTGACCACAGAACAGTACTTCGCAGGGAAGTCCGTGGCTCGGCGACCGCTGAACTCCGTGCTGGACCTGGCCAAGCTCGAGGCCTCCGGATTCACGCCGCGGGACCAGTGGGCGGCCCTCGAGGAGTACCTCGCGGCCTCACAGGCGTAGACCTGGATCACACCGGCATCAAGCCTCCATCACCATAGACTGTTCTTCGGAATCCGCTTCCATCCGAGGAGACACATGGTCGAGACCACTGCCGGCGTGCCCTACCCCCTGGGCGCCACACCGGACGAGGACGGGACGAACTTCGCGCTCTCCGTCGGCGAAGCCGCCGAGAAGGTGGAGTTGTGCCTCGTGGACGCTGACGGCGCCGAAACCTGCGTGGAGCTGATCGAGCGCTCTGGGAACACCTGGCATGCGCACGTGGCCGGCGTGGGGGATGGACAGAAGTACGCGTACCGCGTGCACGGGCCCTGGGATCCGGCGTCCGGTCTGCGGTACAACGCTGCGAAGATCCTGCTGGACCCGTACGCCAAGGCGATCACGGGTGACTTCAACTGGGGCCAGTACCAGTTCTCCTACGACTTCGAGGACCACGACGCGATCGACACCTCGGACTCGCTGGGTCACACCATGCTGGGCGTGGTGGTGGACGATTCCTTCGACTGGGGCGAGGACGTGCAGCCGGACATCCCCTTCAACGAGACCGTTATCTACGAGACCCATGTCAAGGGCATGACCAAGTTGCACCCGGAGGTCCCCGAGGAAGCACGGGGAACCTACGCCGGATTGGCCCACCCCGCGGTGCTGGAGCATCTCACGAAGCTGGGCGTGACGGCCGTGGAGCTGATGCCGGTGCACCAGTTCACCAACGACTCCTCCCTGCAGGACAAGGGGCTCTCCAACTACTGGGGGTACAACACCCTGGGTTACTTCGCCCCGCAGAACACGTACTCCTCGGCTGGGGACACCGGCGGGCAGGTGCGCGAGTTCAAACAGATGGTCAAGAACCTGCATGCCGCCGGGCTCGAGGTCATCCTGGACGTGGTCTACAACCACACCGCCGAGGGCAACCACATGGGGCCCACTCTGTCCTTCCGCGGCATCGACAACGTGAACTACTACCACCTGGTGGAGGGCGACGAGCGCCACTACATGGACTACACCGGGACGGGGAACTCGCTGAACCTCTCACACCCCATGGTGTTGCAGCTGGTCATGGACTCGCTGCGTTACTGGGTGCAGGAGATGCACGTAGACGGATTCCGTTTCGACCTGGCCACCACCCTGACCCGTTCGGAGGGCGAGCAGGGGCCGGACATGCTGGGTGGATTCTTCGACGTAGTCCGCCAGGACCCCGTCCTGCGCACCGTCAAGCTCATCGCCGAGCCCTGGGACGTGGGCTGGGCCGGCTACCAGGTGGGCAACTTCCCGGGGCTGTGGAGCGAGTGGAACGGGAAGTACCGGGACTCCGTGCGGGACTTCTGGCGCGGCGAGCCAGGAACTCTTGCCGAGTTCGCCACCCGCATCACCGGTTCCGCCGACCTCTACGAGGACGACGGGCGCACCCCGCGGGCCTCGGTGAACTTCGTCACCGCCCACGACGGCTTCACGTTGCGGGACCTGGTCTCCTACAACGAGAAGCACAATGAGGCCAACGGCGAGGACAACAACGACGGCGAATCCCACAACAGCTCGTGGAACTGTGGCGTGGAGGGGGACACCGAGGACGCCGAGGTCCTCAAGCTCCGTGCCCAGCAGCAGCGGAACTACCTGGCGACGCTGATGATCAGCCAGGGCGTGCCGATGATCAGCCACGGCGACGAACTGGGGCGGACGCAGCAGGGCAACAACAACGTCTATGCCCAAGACAACGAGCTGTCCTGGATCCACTGGGATGACGCTGACGAGGACCTCATCGAGTTCACCTCGCGGGTGGTGGCACTTCGGCAGGATCACCCCGTGTTCCGGCGCCGGCGGTACTTCGACGGCCGGCCTGCCGCGCGGTCGGACTCGATGGCGCTGCCGGACATCGTGTGGCTCGAGCCGGATGCCACGGCCAAGGACGAGTCAGACTGGGAGACCTACTACGCCAAGTCGATCGCCTTCTTCCTCAATGGTCACGACCTGACGGAGACCGAGCGAGGCGGTGAAGACCACGGCAACGGGGGTGACCACGACTTCTACGTGCTGCTCAACGCGTACTGGGAGCCGGTGGAGTACACCCTGCCCGGTGAGCCGTTCCCGGATTCCTGGGATCTGGTGGTGGACACCGCCGACGCCACCCCGGACACCACCGAGTTCTCCGCCGGGGACAGGATCTCCGTGCCCGGCCGGGGCATCGTGATCCTGCAGTCTGCCCAGCGGTGACGCTGGACCAACTGATGGACGGCCGGGACGGTGGCGGCAGGGGCCGCGATGCGCGAGTGTGGCGCCTGCGGAAATCGACCAGGCGCGGTCGATTGCGCCGCTGGATCTTACGGGGACTGGGACTGGTGGTCGTCGCGTTCCTGGGGGTCGGCGTCGTTCTGGCATGGATGACCGTGAACCCGCGGGTGAACCCGGCGCCGCAGGTGGACGCGTTGCTGGTGCTTGCCACCCAAGACGGTGCCCATGACGAGGCCCGGCGATTGGCCGAGGAGGGAGTGACCGACCGGCTGTTGGTATCGACTCCGGAGAATGCTCCGGTGAGCCTCTGCCAGGAGTCACCGGGCGGGGCCACCGTCGAGTGCTTTGTTCCGGATCCATTCACTACACAGGGGGAGGCGATCGTCGGAACGGAGCTGGCTCGCCAGTACGGGGTGGGGAACTTGGGGGTGCTGACGTTCGACCATCACATCGAGCGTTCCCGCATGCTGGTCGACCGGTGCTGGGACGGTGAACTGCATATGTATGAGTTCGAACCGGTTCGCGACCGGCGCGGGTATGTGTATGACTTCGTCTACGCCATGGCGGCGTATGCGAAAACGTTCATGACTCCGGGGTGCGCGGCTGAGCCGCCGGAGTGGCTGCAGACCCCAATCGATCATCTCAAGCTGGGTCGCTGAGATGCGAGGTTGGTTCCAGACCTGTCCCCGCGACCTCTCGCCAGGTCGATAGGATGGCCGAATGATCATCGGTATTGGCGTGGACGTCGTCTTGGTAACCCGTTTCAAGCAGCAACTGACCAAAGCTCCGGCCCTGCGGGACCGCCTCTTCACGCCAGCCGAGCGCGAACTCAACACCCGATCCCTTGCCGCCCGCTTCGCCGCCAAGGAAGCCGTGGCCAAAGCCCTCGGTGCTCCGGCCGGCATGAACTGGCAGCACTGCCAGATCGACATCGACGCCGCCGGCGCCCCGCACGTCGTGGCGATCGGCACCGTGGCCGACGTGGCCGATGCCAAGGGTGTCAAGAAGTGGCACCTGTCCCTCAGCCATGACGGGGACGTGGCCACGGCGATGGTCGTGGCCGAGTGCTGAGGTCGCGAAGAGCCTGCCTTAGATTCTTGAGCAGAACAATGCCGAGCAGGATGGATGGGTTAAGTGTGACCCACGGTTTACATCAGTCAGGTCGAAGGCCCTCTCTGGTTACGAGTGTGGTTCGCTCAGCGCAGATGGCGCCTTGTGGTGTTCGGCAGTGATGGGATTGGGCATATCCGGTGATGTGGACGGGTCGTCGGTCCGGCCGGCGATCGGGCTTCCGGTATCGTCAAGTTCTGTGGGGAGCATTCGGAAACGTCAGGGCGGGTTTGCCGCCCTCGTCCTTGCCGTGCTCGCTACCTCGAACCTGTTTATTCCGAACTTCACCGGCTCGATCTTCACCGAGCCCACAGCCCTGTCACTCGGCGTCGCTACGATCATCGCTGGTCATGCCTGGATCAGCGATAAGGGGTACATTGGCGGGCCACACCTACTCATCTTCCTTGTGGCCCTCACGTTCTTACCCGGCCTCTTAGCCGCCGCCCCACATCATTACGGGCAGTCCAAGACAATCGGCCTAGCTTTAACCTTGCTGATCGTGCTCGTGACGACTCAGATCGTCGGTAGGTGGTCCCTGAATCCGGCGTTCCTCACAGCCTTGGCGGTGTTCGGTTTCGTCGTAGCCGTCGAGCTCCTGACCATCGGTGAGACTTCCACGTTCGACGGTCGCGCGTCCGTGTTGGGCCTGAACCCGATTGATCTTGGACGGATGGCCTCGCTTGGAGCACTATTGTGCGCCCTCATGGCGTATTGGGGGCGCGGTTGGTGGAGGGGCCTGCTGCTCGTTATGGCAGCAGTTTCGGCGTTCGCGGCGACCACTACGGGTAGTCGAGGCCCTCTCATTTCCGCCGGGGTTGCGATTGTGTTCGCGCTCCTAGTGAGCCGAAGAATAGCATCACCGGCGACCCGCGTCGTGGGTGTCAGCGGCCTCATTGCGGGCGTCTACCTGCTATTCCGGGGCGAGGGCCTCGATTCTTCGAACCGGATTTTCAGCCAAGACAGCTCTGGGCGGGACAGCCTCTGGTCAGAGTCGCTTGACATCGCCCTCACTACCCCCGGGGGCGTCGGGTTCGGTGGCCTTTACGGCCACGTCACGCTCACCCCGGGGGCAGCGGTCACGGGTTACACCCAATACAGCCACAACATTCTGCTCGAAACGGCCGTGGAAGGAGGATGGATTGCTCTCGCCGGGATCCTTGTGGTGCTCGCCATCTCATTCCGCTACCTCCTCCAGGAGTCCAATACGCAGACAGGGGCACTGCTTCTCACAGTGTGGACGTTTGCATTCATCAACGCCCTGTCCTCGTCTGATCTGGTCGGCAACCGATTGCTGTGGGTGATGGTCGCCGTCGGGTTAGGACTGGAACTACGCCGTACTCGTGGCGACCGCACCCCGACCGGACACCTGACAACTACTTTGCGACCCACCCGGCAGCGCTGGTCGGACCAGTCTCCTTGACGTATAGGCTGGTTCCCGCCCCACCGTCTGTGCGCGCCCACCGCGACCCGGCAGTAGCGAAGAACGCTCCGTTGGGGTCACCGCTACCACTCTCGTCCACGAAACACGCCGTCCCAGATGTGGTGTTGATCGGCTTAGCTGCGGCGGCGTTGAGAGTGTCATGAGCGTTCGGGCCATACTTGCCGAACGCGCATCCTGTAGCCGTCCCAGACGGCGCGGACGGTGAGGTTGGAACCGTACCCATGGCGACCAGGAAGCTGTTGCCCTGGACCATGTCTCCCCGGGAGTTGTAGATTCGGACTCCGCCGACGACGGTGGCTGAAGCGGCACTGCATTCGAATCGGTAGGTTTACCTGGTGTTCCCGGTGACCACGTGGCCCCTGCCGGTGAGTGCGACGTGCATGGAGCACCGCGTGAATGAGTTTCCGGCGACGGCATTCAGGTCGAACGATGAGTAGATGCCGTGGTTGTGGCACCCATCGAAGATGTTGGAGGACATGACGATGCCGTAGGCGGGATCGGGCCCGCCGTAGGCTTCCATGAACATACCCTGGAGGTAGGACTTGATGTGATTGTCCGTGATGACGAGTCGGCCGGCGTCAACCCCGTGCGGGTTATAGGCGATGCCGAAGTGACCGGTCTCGCTCCCAGTCCACCCGGATGCGGGGTAGTTGCCGGCGATGCGGCAGCCTTCGACGGTTCCAGTCTTCACGTCGGCGAAGCAGATCCCGACCTTGGGCACGTTGACCAGAAGGAGTCCGGCGATCCGCACGTCCTCGGCCTTCACGTGGACGACCGCGAATGTGGGGATGGCATTGATAACATCCCATGCGGCCGCTGATTCGATGGTGCCACCCTCCACGGACGCCCCGGCTCCTGTGATGGTGAGGGTGTCGCCGATGGTCACGGTTGTCTTGATCTTGGAGCCTGGCGCGAACCTAATCCCGGCGTTCGCGGTTCTTAGGTGAATATTCGGCGTTCTGAGCGCCATCCGTATTGGGTTTGAGAGCCAGTGACCGCTGGATGCGTTGGGCGCCTTGGGAGCCATCGTTATTCTGGTTCAGAGCCACCTGCTTAGGCTCCTTCCGCTGGGTGTAAAGGG
>NZ_BMLQ01000006.1 GCF_014645315.1 Citricoccus zhacaiensis
ACAAGTGGCTCTGAAAGGCAATACTGGGTGGCTCTCAGGCCCTCAAATACTCAACCGGGTCATCGATGCCGGCATGCGGGTCTCGTGGTTCACCCTGGAGTCCCTGGCCACCGCGATCGGCCGGGCCGCCGTGGACGGCTCGACCAGCAAGGTCCTAGCCAGGATCACCCGCGCGCCGAGCTCGTGGTCGTTGACGACATCGGCATGCTCCCCACCGGGCAAGCCGCCGCCGAAGCGTTCTACCGACTCGTCGATGCCACCTACGAACGCCACAGTCTGGCCGTCACCAGCAATATCCACCCCGCTGGGTTGGATTCGTTCATGCCGACCACCCTGGCCACCGCTGCCGTGGACCGGCTGCTGCACCATGCTCACGTCATCGTCACCGAAGGCGCCTCGCTACGCCATGCCGAGGCCACCGCCGGACGAGGAGACAAACCCCTGACCTAACCGACAGGGAGATCAACTGACCGCCCACAGGGAGATAACCTGTCCGCCGACAGGGAGACTCCTTGTCCGCCCACGGGGAGATCACGGTGTCCCTTGACAGCTGGTCAGTGTGAATACCACGACGGCGCGCCGGCAGGTGCTGCCCAGAATCCCGCGGATCCATCACCCCCGCTGGATGGCCCAAGCCAGGCACCATCGTGATCCGGCGGAACCCTGGCCCCGTCGAGCACGTCCACGTGCTCCGGTGGCTGATGACGCCGCTGAGGGGCTTTCATGGCCTCGTGGACGCTAGTGGGCTGTGATGGTGGCCGCGAGTCGAGACCGGACTCGGCCTCGCTAACTCCCCCGGGCCCGCAACATCATGACCGACCGACACCTGGAGACAACAAAGCGGCTGAGGCCGGGAGACCCACGAGGGGACTCCCGGCCTCAGCCGCTGCTACTGCCACTACTGCAGATCAGAGGGGATCAGTGGGCGTGATCGCCCTTCGAGTACTCGAAGACCCAGCCGACCAGGAAGTAGATGCCCACACCGACGCCGATGAAGGCGATCCACGCATCGATGGCGAGACCGAGCACCAGTGCAGCGCAGGCCAGGCCGAGGCCCAGCGGCCACCAGCTCCACGCAGCAAAGCTCCCGTAGGTACCGGCGTACTGTGAGATCTCTCCGTGTTCGTCGTCATCCGGACCCTGACCGAACTTGCGCTCGGTGAGCCACAGGAAGACGGCGACCATCAGGGAGAGGCCAGCCACGGCGTAGAGGGCCGGGATGCCGGCCCACTCGGTCCACTGGACCCAGAAGCCGTAGACCGTGGCCACGACGATCAGGAATACACCGAGGATCGTGAACAGCTTGACGTTGGTTCTCACTTGGCAGCCGCCTTTTCTCCGAAGACCTCGGGCTCATGCTGCGGGGACGTCGGCAACAGTTCAGGGTGGTGCAGGTCCAAAGCCGGACGCTCCGAACGAATCCGCGGCAGGGAGTGGAAGTTGTGGCGCGGAGGCGGGCAGGACGTAGCCCACTCCAGGGAGCCACCGAAGCCCCAGGGATCGTCCACGGTGATCTTCTTGCCCTTGCGCGCTGTGATGTACACGTTCCAGAAGAACGGGATCAGCGAGGCGCCCAGGACGAAGGAGAAGATCGTGGAGAACTGGTTCATCAGGGTGAAGCCGTCCTCGACCATGTAGTCCGCGTAGCGGCGCGGCATGCCCATGACACCCAGCCAGTGCTGGATGAGGAAGGTGCCGTGGAAGCCGATGAACAGCATCCAGAACTGTATCTTGCCCAGACGCTCGTTGAGCATCTTGCCGGTGAACTTGGGCCACCAGAAGAAGAAGCCCGCGAACATGGCGAACACCACGGTGCCGAAGACGACGTAGTGGAAGTGTGCCACCACGAAGTACGTGTCGGAGACGTGGAAGTCCAGCGGCGGCGAGGCCAGGATGACACCGGTCAGGCCACCGAAGAGGAAGGTGACCATGAAGCCCAGGGACCACAGCATCGGATTCTCGAAGGTGATGGACCCCCGCCACATGGTGCCGATCCAGTTGACGAACTTCACGCCCGTCGGTACCGCGATCAGCATGGTCATCAGCGAGAAGAACGGCAACAGCACCGAGCCGGTGACGTACATGTGGTGGGCCCACACGGTCACGGACAGTGCGGCAATGGCCGTGGTGGCGAAGACCAGCGTCTTGTAGCCGAAGATCGGCTTGCGGCTGAAGACCGGGATGATCTCCGAGACGATGCCGAAGAACGGCAGGGCGATGATGTAGACCTCGGGGTGGCCGAAGAACCAGAAGAGGTGCTGCCACAGGATGGCGCCGCCGTTCTCCGGATCGAAGATATGACCACCGAAACGTCGGTCCATGCCCAGGGCACCCAACGCCGAAGCGAGCGGGGGGAAGGCCATGATTACGAGAATGGCGGTGATCAAGGTGTTCCAGGTGAAGATCGGCATCCGCCACATGGTCATGCCCGGGGCGCGCATCGTCAGGATGGTGGTGATGAAGTTAACGCCACCCATGATCGTGCCGAAGCCCTGCAGGAACAGGCCGAAGACCCAGAGGTCACCGCCCACTCCCGGCGAGTACGTCGTATTGGACAGCGGCGCATAGGCGAACCAGCCGAAGGAGGCGGCACCCTGCGGGGTGAGGAAGCCGGCCACGGCGATGATGGAGCCGAACAGGAAGAACCAGAACGCCAAGGCGTTCAGGCGAGGGAACGACACATCCGGCGCACCGATCTGCAACGGCATGATGACATTCGCGAAGCCGATGAACAGCGGGGTGGCGAACATCAGCAGCATGATCGTGCCGTGCATGGTGAACAGCTGGTTGTACTGCTCCTTGGTCTGCAGCAACTGCATGCCCGGTTCGAAGAGCTCGGCGCGGATCAGCAGCGCCATGACGCCACCGATGCAGAAGAACATGAACGAGGTGATCAGGTACATGTACCCGATGGTCTTGTGGTCAGTACTGGTGATCCAGTTGACGATGATCTTGCCCTTGGACTCGGGCACGACCCGCGGCTGAGCCGCGGCGGCGTCATCCGTGGCGTATTCGTAAGTGGTCATCAGTTATCTCCCTCGACCGTCGAGTCTTCGCCACCGGTCGGGCCGCCAGCGTCCTCGCGGGTGGTTCCGTCACCCTGGAGGGGCACTTCCTGGTTCTGAGCGCCATCCGGGTGCTCATTCGGGTTGCGGTTGTATTCGTCGCCCACGTGGCCGTCTTCCATCTGGGACAGCTGCGAGGTGAACTCCTGTTCAGAGACGACCTCGACGTTGAAGAGCATCTCCGAGTGGTACTCGCCGCAGAGTTCGGCGCACTTGCCCTGGAAGGTGCCCTCCTCGGTCGGCGTCAGGTACATGAAGTTCGACTTGCCGGGGACCATGTCCAGCTTGCGCAGGAACGCGGGAACCCAGAACGAGTGGATGACATCGCGCGACTTCAGCTCGAACTCGACCGGAACATCGACCGGCAGGTACAAGGTTGGCAGGGTCTCCTCGACACCCTCGGTGCCGTCGAGCTGCGCCTGGATGCCCTGGTAGTGCTTCTCTTCGCCCTCGTAGCTGTAGTTGAAGTCCCAAGCCCACTGCTTGCCGTAGACCTCCACGGTCAGCGGGGAGTCTTCCACGGGGGTGTCGATCTCACGCTGGACGCGGTCGGTGAAGCCCCACAGGGTCAGCACCATGATGACCGGGACAACAGTGAACAGCGTCTCCATCGGGACGTTGTACGCCATCTGACGTGGGTAGCCCTTGTCATGCTTCCGCCGGCGGTACGCGACCATGCACCACAGCATCATGCCCCAGGCCGCCAGGCCCACGATCAAGGCTGCGATCCAGGAGTTGACCCACAAATCGGTGATCTGGGCGGACTGGTTGGTGGTCTCCCGCGTGCCGGGCAGGAATCCTCGTTGAACCTGCTCCGAACAACCGGACAGGACCATGGCTGCCATGACGGCAAGCGCTCCCCCCTTCAGGAGACGCCTGCCACGGCTGCCGGCTTGATTCTGCGATCTCACAGACGGCCCTTCCTCTTCAATCTCGAGTGCGAATGCCTCCCGTGACCGCACTCCATCCAGACAGTGTCTGAACTGGAGCGACAAGGCCACAGGGGGACCCCTAGGTTTACTACCTACTGTAGAGCTTACCGCCCTGGTCGTCTGCCCTATGACACGCAAAAACGTCGGGCATCCGAACCAATTCCTGGCTCGGATGCCCGACGTCGCATGGTACGGAAGACCTAGTGGAAGGAATCACCGCAGGCACAGGAACCGCCGGCATTCGGGTTGTCGATGGTGAAGCCCTGCTTCGAGATGGTGTCCTCGAAATCGATCGAGGCACCGCTGAGGTAGGGGACGCTCATCTTGTCCACGATGACCTCGACGCCGTCGAAGTCGCGCAACGTGTCGCCGTCCAGCACACGCTCATCGAAATAGAGCTGGTAGATCAGTCCGGAGCAACCGCCCGGCTGCACGGCGACGCGCAGACGGAGGTCGGTGCGGCCCTCCTGCTCCAGCAGGGTGCGCACCTTGGCGGCGGCCACTTCACTCAGCTGGACCTCATGGGCGTCCAGGCCTTCTGCCGGCTGGGCAGTCGGGATCTCGGTCTCGGTGGATTCTGCGGAAACGCTCATGCTCGCTCCTTCATCTGCGTGCGTGCTCCCCCGGCTCGGCGACGGGCCGATCGGTGGTGCGGCCCGGAGGCCACTCTCCCCGGTCCCAACACCCGGTCCGGACGGTTCATTCCCGACGACCGGATCGAGACCTTCGGTGTCTGTCGAGTCTAGGTCAGTGACCGACCGCGGCCAACAGCAGGGCCTCCGCCAGCACGGCATGGCGGAAGTCGCCCAGATGCAGTGACTCATTGGCCGAATGGGCCCGGGAATCCGGGTCCTCGACGCCGGTGATCAGCAAGGTCGCCTCCGGGAACATCTCCACCAGGTCGGCGGTGAACGGGATGGAGCCACCCATGCCCGCCTCGACCGGCTCGGCCCCGAAGGCCTGCTGGAGGGCCGCCATCATCGTCCGGGCGGCGGGAGCAGAGGTGTCCGTGGCGAAGGGCTGCCCCGACTCCCCCGGCTCGAAGATGACCTCCGCACCCAACAGCGCGGTGGACCGAACCGATTCCACGTGGGAACGCACGGCGGCCATCGCCGTGACCGGATCCATGCCCGGACCCAGGCGCAGGCTGAACTTCGCGCGCGCCTCAGGCTGCAGGGTGTTGGACGCGACGTCGAGCCGGGTCACGTCCGTGCCGATGATGCTCAGGGCCGGCTTGTTCCACAGGCGGTCGGCCAAGGGGCCCGTACCGGCCAGCCGCACGGAGTCCAGCACGGAGGAGTCGGCGCGGTAGTCCGCCTCTGGATACTCGATCGACGAGTGGTGCTGCTGCTCGAGACCGGAGATGGCCACATTCCCCTCCTCGTCATGCAGGGTTGCGATCAGGCGTGCCAGCAAGGTCGGAGCGTCGAGCACCGGGCCGCCGAACATGCCGGAGTGGACGGCGTGGTCCAGGACCCGGACGCCGATGGTGCCGTCCACGAGTCCCCGCAACGAGGTGGTCAAGGCCGGGACACCGACCCTCCAGTTAGCGGAGTCGGCCACCACGATGACGTCTGCCGCCAGCTTCTCGCGGTGTCGCTCGAGGAAGGCCCGGAAGGTCGGAGAGCCGGCCTCCTCCTCCCCCTCGATGAAGAAGGTGACGCCCACACCTGAGTCCGCGCCGGCGTCGAGCATGGCCTGCAGTGCGGCGAGGTGCACCATGATCCCCGCCTTGTCATCCGCCGCTCCACGGCCATAGAGCCGGCCGTCCTTCTCCACGGCGGTGAACGGATCGGTCTCCCAGAGCGCCAGCTCCCCCACCGGCTGGACATCGTGGTGCGCGTAGAGCAGCACGGTCGGCTTTCCCGGCTGCGCCGGACGGCGTGCGACGACGGCCGGTCCCCCCGGGCGTTCCGAGCCGTCCGACTCCACCAGCGTCTCCGTCAGGATCTCCACGTCCTCCAGCCCCAGCGCCCGGATCAGTTCGGCGACGGCCTGGGCGGAACGTTCGAGCGGATCGCGGTCGAAGGAGTCCCAGGCGATGCCGGGGATGGCCACGAGCTCCTGGAGCGTGGCCACCGTCTGCGGCAACCGCTCCTCCACGGCAGTGGTGATCCGCGAGATCGTCTCGGGATCGAGGGGAAGGGCGGGCGGGGTCTGGGGTGTCTCAGGCATGAGGCCCAGCCTAGCGAGATGACAGCCGTCACAGCATTGACTCGGGGTGGCTTCGGCTCCGCCTAGAATGGATGGGTGTTTGGACGCAAGAAGACCGAGACCCCCGCCCCTGAGTCGGCGCCCGTGATCGAGACCCCCGAGCAGACGGCCGCGCGCCATCAGGCCAAGAAGGGGCCGACGCCGACGCGCGCGGAGCGGGAGGCCGCCCGCCGCCGTCCGCTGGTGCCGGAAGATCGCAAGGCGGCCCGCAAGGCCGCTCGCGATGCGGAGATGGTCGAACGCCAGAAGATGCGCGTGGCCATGGAGACCGGCGATGAGCGGAACATGCCGCTGCGCGACCGCGGCCCGCAAAAGCGCTACGCCCGTGACTGGGTGGACGCCCGCACCGGTGTCGGCGAATGGCTCATGGTGATCGTTCTGGTCTACGTCTTCCTGGCCTTCCTGCCCCAGTCGGACCTGCAGATCTGGCTGACCTTCTCCCTCTGGGCCATCGTGCTGCTCGTGGTGCTGGAGGGAGTCCTCATCTCCTTCCAGTTGAAGAAGCGTCTGGCGGAGAAGTTCGGGGAGGTCGAGCGCGGCGTGCGCTGGTACGGCGTCATGCGGGCCATGCAGCTGCGCAAGCTGCGTCTGCCCAAACCGCAGACCAAGCGCGGTCACTTCCCCGACTGATCCACGCCAGCTGGTCCCCGGGGACAGACTCCCTGCCCCCGGGACACGACTACCGTGCCAGCTCGCGGTTGATCCGGGCAGCCCAGAACGGTCCCTCGTAGAGGAACGCCGTGTAGCCCTGCACCAGGTCCGCCCCCAACTCAAGCCGCTCTCGGACCTCCGCACCGTTGGTGACTCCACCCACGGAGATCAAGGCCACCGATTCCGGCAGCGCGCCGCGCAGTCTGGTCAGCACCTCCAGCGACCGTTCCTTCAGCGGTGCACCCGACAGGCCCCCGGCCCCCATGGTCTCAACCTCTGCAGCGGGCGTGGCCAGCCCGTCCCGGGCAATCGTCGTGTTCGTGGCGATGACCCCGTCCAAGCCCAATTCCACGGCCATCGCGGCCACGGAGTCCACGTCCTCGTCGGCCAGGTCCGGGGCGATCTTCACGGCCAGCGGCACGTGACGGCCCGTGGTCCGATCCGCCTCCTGGCGCACTGCGGCCAGCAACGGCGCCAGCGCCTCGATGTCCTGCAGTTGGCGCAGCCCCGGCGTGTTGGGTGAGGACACGTTGACCACCAGATAGTCGGCGTGGATGGCCAGGGCGGCTGTGGAGGCCAGGTAGTCCTGCGTCGCCTCCTCGAGGGCCACCGTCTTCGTCTTGCCGATGTTCACCCCGAGCACCGGCCGACGCCGGCCGAAACGCCGGGTCAGCGTCTGCCGGGTGGCCTTCAGCCGCGGAGCCACCGCGCGGGCGCCGTCGTTGTTGAAACCCATCCGGTTGATGAGCGCCTTGTCCTCGACCAGGCGGAACAGCCGCGGAGCGGGGTTGCCCGGTTGTGCCTCACCGGTGATGGTGCCGACCTCGATGTGGCCGAAGCCGAGGTCCGCCAGGGCCGCCGCGCCCAAACCCTGCTTGTCGAAGCCCGCCGCGAGCCCGAACGGCGAGGGGAAGTCCAGGCCCATCACCCGGGTCGTCAGCGTCTGCGCCGGACGCGTGGCCCGGCGCAGGGCCATTGAGGCACCGGTGGACTCCGCGGCGCGGATCATCGAGAAGCCCACGTGATGCGCCTTCTCGGCGTCCATGCCCTTGAAGAACGTGTTGAAGAAGGCGGGATAGAGGCGAGCCTCGCGCGGCAGAGCAGTCATGCACTCATGGAACCACGATTCCGGTGCTGGTCCGGCCCACGTTTCGGCCTTAGCATGGCGTTCATATGAGCGCCACCGACCAGCCGTCCGGGGACACCCCGTTCTCGCCCTCTGCGGAGGCCACGCTCCTGACGGATTCCCCGCCCGGGGTGTGGGTCCCCGATCTGCTGGAGGGCTTCGAGCGGCTGACGATCCCCCTCGAGGTGGACGAGGAGGGCCCCAACGCGGCGACCCTGGTCCGGACGGCTCGCACACCTGCCTCCATTCCGGTCCACATCCGGGCCCCCGCGCCGGCGGACGACGTTACGCGCGAGCCAGGCGACGCCCCAGACGAAGCGAACGCGATCGGTGCCCGGCCGGCGTCGCGCATTCCGGTCTTGTACGTCCACGGATGGTCGGACTACTTCTACAACGCACCGCTCGCCGGCCACTTCGAGGAGCGCGGCTACGCCTTCTACGCACTGGACCTGCGCAAGTACGGCCGTTCGCTGCGTCCGGGGCAGACGCCGGGGTACGTGGACAGCCTCGAGGTGTACGACGACGAGATCGGCCAGGCACTGCGGATCATCGACCGCGACCATTCCCAGAAGCCCGTGTTGATGGGCCATTCCACGGGTGGGCTCATCCTCTCCCTGTGGGCCTCCCGGCACCCTGGCCGGGCCCGGGCGCTCGTGCTGAACAGCCCGTGGCTGGAAATGCAGGGCTCAGCGCTGGTCCGCCACATGGCCACTGCCGTCCTGGACCCGGTGGTGCGGCTGCAGCCGAAGAATTTCCTCAAGTTGCCCCGGGTGGACCACTACTGGCGCACGGTGTCCTCCGCCGCCGACGGCGATTGGGACCTGCACCCGTTGTGGCGTCCGCAGTACGCCTTCGAGGTGCCCGGAGGTTGGCTCAAGGCGGTGATGACGGGACATGCCGCCGTGGCCGAGGGGCTTGGCCTGGCGGAGCCGGTCTACGTGATGCTCTCGGACCGCACGGTGTTCTCGGCGGGGTGGCGCCAGGACATGACGGCCGCGGATATCGTGCTGGACGTGGAGATCCTGGCCCAGCGCGCCACCCGGCTCGGTCGACACGTCACCGTCGTCCGGCACGCCGGCGCCCTGCATGACGTGATGGCCTCGCCACAGGCCATCCGGCAAGACGCGGCTCGCGAGATGTTCCGCTGGCTGGGGGCCTACGCCGGTCCTGCCTGATCCACCGCTCCCCCATACCGGCGGTCGCGGCGGGCATAGACCTCGACGGCGTCCCACAGGGTCGTGCGGTCCACGTCCGGCCACAGGGTGTCCAGGAACACGAGTTCGGCGTAGGCCGACTGCCAGAGCAGGAAGTTGGACAGCCGCTGCTCGCCGGAGGTGCGCAGGAACAGGTCCACGTCCGGAACGTCGGGTTCGTCCAGGTGCCGGGCGATCGTCTCCTCGCGGATCCCGCCAGACGTCAACCGGCCCGTCTCCACCTCACGAGCGATGGCCTTGACCGCATCAGTGATCTCGGCGCGGGACCCGTAGTTCACGCACATGGTCAGGTTGCACCGGGTGTTGCCGCGGGTCTGCTCCTCCGCGATCTCCAACTCCTTGACCACGGAGGTCCACAGCCGGGGGCGGCGGCCGTTCCAGCGGATCCGCACGCCCCACGAATCGAGGGTGTCCCGCTGGCGGCGCAGCACGTCCCGGGAGAAGCCCATGAGGAAGCGGACCTCGTCCGGGGACCGCTTCCAGTTCTCGGTGGAGAACGCGTAGACGGAGACGTGTTCGATGCCCAGCTGCACGGCACCGGCCATGACGTCCAGCAGTGCGGCCTCCCCGGCCCGGTGCCCCTCGGTGCGCGGCAGTCCGCGCTGATTGGCCCACCGCCCGTTACCGTCCATGACAATGGCCACGTGGCGCGGGATGAACCGCGGATCCATCTGCGGCGGCCGGGCTCCCGAGGGGTGCGGATACGGTTCGGCGAGGGCAGGCCGGCGGGCAGAGGGGCGGGAGGGCATGTGCTCGGTCCTCGGGTTCAGGGGCTCTGGTCCATGACGGACAGGGACTTCAGGTGGCGTTCCAGGTGGAACTGGAGGTACCCGGACACGATACCGGCCGCCTCCCGGCGCGCCTGGTCCGGCGCGGCATCGGCGACCTCCCAGCGGCCTGACTGCAGGGCCGCGAGCAGTTCCACGGTGGCCGGGGCCGGAGTGGCCGAGCCGGGCGGGCGGCAGTCGTCGCAGACGCTGCCGCCGAGGGTGACGTTGACGGAGCGGTGGGGCCCAGGAGCTCCGCATTTGGAGCAGGTGGTGAAGCTGGCTGCCCAGCCTGCGGTGGCCAGGGACCGCAGCAGGTAGGAGTGCAGCAACAGCCGGGGGGCATGGGCGCCGCGGGCCAGGGCCGCCAGTGCCCCGTGGAGCAGCCGGTACTGGCTGGGTGCCTCCACCCGCCCGTCCGGCCGGGGCGGCTCCCCGCGCTCACCCACCTCCCCGATATCGCTCACGGTCAGCCGCTCGGCGGTCTCCACCATGGCGGAGGCGGCGGAGTAGGCATCGTAGTCCTGGGCGATCCACTGCCCGTAGGGCGTGACGGATTCGGCCTGCGTGATGATGTCCAGGTTCCGTCCGCGCACCAGTTGCAGCCGGGAGAGCATGAAGGGTTCCAGGGTGGCGCCGAACTTGGATGTCGTCCGGCGGACCCCCTTGGCCACGGCCCGGATCTGGCCGTGGCCAGGGGTCAGCAACACGATGATGCGATCGGCCTCACCGAGTTTGTAGGTGCGCAGGACCAGGGCGTTCGTGCGGTAGCTGTTCGCCGCATAGCCTGCGCCTCCCCGCCCCGTCGAGCGTCCACCCGAACCGGACACTAGGCCCTGGTGTCCATCCCGGCCCCCGGACCCGCCACGGCCTGGGCGAGCTCCTCATCGTCCCGGAGGGCACGGTTGACGGCGGAGACGACCGCCTTCAGCGAGGCCATGGTGGTGTTGTAGTCCAGGCCGGCCCCCCAGAGCACACGATCCCCCACCGCGCACTCGACGTAGGCGGCGGCCATCGCCGATCCGCCCTCGGACAGCGCGTGCTCGGAGTAGTCCAGCACCCGGATGTCCAGGCCGTCGTCAGCGAAGATCTTCACGAGGGCGGCGATGGGGCCGTTGGCGGTGACGGTGCGTTCCCGCTTCTCGCCGTCCACCTCTGCCTCGGCGGTCATGGTGAAACTGCCGTCCTCCTCCGTCGTCGAGCTGACCTGGCCCAGGCGGTAGCGGCCCCAGCGGGCGTTGTCATCAGCCGGGTCCTCGGCCGGCAGGTACTCGTCCTGGAAGACCTGCCAGAGCTGATCACCGGTGACCTCCCCGCCCTGGGAGTCGGCCATGTTCTGGATGACGTGGGAGAACTCGATCTGGGCGCGGCGCGGCAGGTCGAGATTGTGCTCGCTCTTGAGCAGGTACGCCACGCCGCCCTTGCCGGACTGCGAGTTCACCCGGATGACGGCCTCATAGGAGCGGCCGATGTCCTGCGGATCGATCGGCAGGTAGGGGACTCCCCACGGGATGCCGTCCCGGTCGGTGCCGGCCTCGGCGGCATCCGCGTCCATGAACTCGAAGCCCTTCTTGATGGCGTCCTGGTGGGAGCCGGAGAAGGCGGTGAAGACGAGGTCTCCCCCGTAGGGCACGCGCTCAGCGACCTGGAGCTGGTTGCAGTACTCCACGGTGCGGCGGATCTCATCCATGTTGGAGAAGTCGATCATCGGGTCGATCCCTTGGCTGTACAGGTTCATGCCCAGGGTCACCAGGTCCACGTTGCCCGTGCGTTCCCCGTTGCCGAACAGGCAGCCCTCGATGCGGTCCGCTCCGGCCATGTAGCCCAGCTCAGCAGCCGCCACGCCCGTGCCGCGGTCATTGTGGGGGTGCAGCGAGAGGATGATGCCGCTGCGGTTCTCCAGGTTGCGGTGCATCCACTCGATGGAGTCGGCGTAGACGTTTGGGGTGGCCATCTCCACGGTGGCGGGCAGGTTCAGGATCATCTGGCGGTCCGTGGAGGCCTCGAGGATCTCACCGACCGCGTTGGAGATGCGGGCGGCGAACTCCAGCTCGGTGCCCGTGAAGGACTCCGGCGAGTATTCATACACGATCTCCGTGCCCGTCATCTGCTCCTCGTACTTGCGGCACAGGCGGGCGCCGGTGGTGGCGATGTCCACGATGCCGTCCATGTCCTCGCGGAACACGACGCGCCGCTGGAGCACCGAGGTGGAGTTGTACAGGTGCACGATCGCCCGGTGGCAGCCCTCGAGGGCCTGATAGGTGCGCTCGATGAGGTGCTCACGGGACTGGGTGAGCACCTGGATGGTGACATCCTCGGGGATGCGGTCCTCGGTGATCAGCTGACGCACGAAGTCGAAGTCCGTCTGCGAGGCGGAGGGGAAGCCGACCTCGATCTCCTTGTAGCCCATGGAGACGAGCAGTTCGAACATCCGCATCTTGCGGTCCGGGCCCATGGGGTCGATGAGGGCCTGGTTGCCGTCCCGGAGGTCCACGGCGCACCACCGCGGTGCCTGGGTGATGACCTGGTCCGGCCAGGTGCGGTCCGGCAGATGGACCTCGATCTGGTCCTGGAAGGGGGTGTACTTCTGGAACTTCATCCCGGAGGACTTCTGGAAGTTGCGCATGGGGCTGGACGCCTGCCTTTCGTGAAACCCGGTGCGTGCACCGGAGGGGTCTGGCTGGTGGAAGGGCCGTGGAGCTACCTCCGCAACGGGGTTCCGGCCCGGCCAGGGTGCGATGCCCCCAGTGCGTCAGAGCGTGGCGGGCGCCACGACCGACGGCTCAGCCCCGTTGCGGCGGCGTAGTAGCAGCCCTTCAACGGTGTCCGGGGTGATCCCGGCGAGGTCCAGTCGGTCGAACATGATTTCAGCCTAGCACCGCCGGGACCGAGGGGATCAAAACCCGAGCCGGCCCAGCTGCTTGGGGTCGCGCTGCCATTCCTTGGCCACCTTCACCCGCAGGTCCAGGTACACGGCGGTCCCGAGGAGCTTCTCGATGGAACCCCGCGCCTGGGAGCCGATGGCCTTGAGGCGGGAGCCGCCCTTGCCGATGATGATGGCCTTCTGGCTGTCCCGCTCCACGAACACGTTGGCGTGGATGTCCAGCAGTGGACGGTCTGCGGGCCGTCCCTCGCGGGGGTTCATCTCGTCGACCACCACGGCCACCGAGTGCGGCAGCTCGTCCCGCACGCCCTCCAGGGCCGCCTCCCGGATGAGCTCGGCCACCATGGTCAGCTCGGGCTCGTCCGTGAGCTCACCGTCCGGATAGAGCGGAGGGGACAGCGGCAGCCGTTCGGCCAAGACCTTCGCCACCTCCTCCACCTGGTGGCCCTGGACGGCGGAGACAGGGACGACGGCGGCGAAGCCGGCCCCCTGGTTCTCCGGCCCGAGCACCTCGTCGCCGAGGGCGGTGACGGCGAGCAGCTGGGCCGCGATCGCGTCCGGCTTCACCTTGTCCGTCTTGGTCACCAGGGCGACCACGGGCTTGCGGTTGAGCAGTGCCAACTGGCTGGCGATGTACCGGTCGCCGGGGCCGATCTTCTCGTCCGCGGGGATACAGAACCCGACCGCGTCCACCTCGCCGAGGGTCTGGGTGACGAGGTCGTTGAGCCGCTGACCCAGCAGGGTCCGCGGACGGTGCAGCCCGGGCGTGTCCACGAGGACCAGCTGGAAGTCCTCGCGGTGCACGATCCCGCGGATGGTGTGACGGGTGGTCTGCGGCTTGGAGGAGGTGATGGCGACCTTCTCCCCCACCAGGGCGTTGGTCAGCGTGGACTTGCCGGCGTTGGGCCGGCCCACCAGGGAGACGAAGCCGGCGCGGAAGTCCTCCGGGGCGTTGCTGGGGTCGAACAGGGTGGTCATGGGGTCTCCCGGGAGGCTGGGGTGGATGCCGAGGCGGCGTGGCGATCGGTCAGGTGGGCTGGCAGCAGGTCGGTGCCGGGCCGGCGTCGGGCGTGGCCACCGTCCCGCGGGGACTCCCGCACCACCAGGCGCGCGACGCGGTTGCGCCGGCCCTGCAAGGATTCGGCCGTCAGTTCGATGCCCTGGACGGCCACGTGCGAGCCCTGGATGGGGACGCGGCCCAGCGTCTTGGCAAGGAGGCCGCCGACGGTGTCCACGTCCTCCTCGTCGTCCAGATCCATGCCGAACAGCTCGGCGAAGTCATCGATGCCCATGCGGGCGTCCACGCTGAACGAGCCGTCTTCAAGGGGTTCGACCTCGGGACGGTCCTGGCGGTCGTACTCGTCCGAGATCTCGCCGACGATCTCCTCGATGAGATCCTCGAGCGTCACGAGGCCTGCGGTGCCGCCATACTCGTCCACCACGACCGCGATGTGGGTGGACTCGCGCTGGAGCTCCTGCAGCAGCACAGACACCGGCTTGGACTCGGGGACGAAGCGTACGTCCCGGGCCACGGCGTCCACGGGGCTGGCCGGATCCGCAGCGCCATCTCCCAGGCCACGGTGCAATGCCCGGGCCACGTCCTTGAGGTAGACCATGCCGAAGACCTCGTCCGCGTTGTCCCCGATGAGCGGGATGCGGGAGCAGCCGGAGCGCAGGAACAGGTTCATCGCGTCTTCCAGGGTGGTGCCTGTCTCGACGGTGACGACGTCGGTGCGCGGCACCATCACGGCGCGCACCAGGGTATCTCCCATGTCGAACACGGAGCGGATGAGCTCGGCCTCGGCATCCTCCAGGACGTCGGCGTCATTGGCCCGGGCGACGAATTCACGGAAGTGGCGCTCCTCGATCTCGGCGGCTTCCTCCTCCTCGTCCTCCGACCTCGGACCGGGTGCCGCCACGCGGGCCGGCAGCGAGCCGAGCAGGGCGGTGAGGAAGCGGACGAGGCCCGCGGTGCGCTGGGCGGCCGCGACATCGTGCTTGGTCCCCACCTGGCGCGGCGAAAGCACGGTCAGCAGCAGGGCGACCAGCCCCATCAGCAGGAGGGACAACAGGGCGGTGATCCAGATGGTCCCGGTGAGGGAGTGGATGAACAGGGTGCCGGCCACGGCGGCGGTGGTCTCGGCGAACAGTCGCCAGAACCGCAGGGCGTGCAAGTGCTCCGGCAACCGGGCCATGACCGTGAGGATCGGGCTGCGCGGGCGGCGCATCGCGATTCCCTCGGCCTCCTTGCGGGACAGGTAGCCCAACGAGGCCTCGGCGACACCGAGGATCCAGGACAGGAACAGCAATGCGGCCAGCAGGACCGCCAGGATGAGGGAGGTGAGCATCAGGCTTCGGTGGGGTCTGGGGCCGGGCGGCCGAGGAAGTCGCTGAGCAGCTGGCGCTGGAGCGCGAACATCTCGTCCTTCTCCTCGGGCTCCTCATGGTCGAAGCCGAGCAGGTGGAGCAATCCGTGGACGAGCAGCAACAAGACCTCGTCTGCGGCGGAGTGTCCGCCGCGGGCGGCCTGCACGGCGGCGACCTGCGGACAGATCACCACGTCGCCCAGCAGCCCCTCCGGGCCCGGGTCCTCGGCGGTGCCCGGGCGGAGCTCATCCATGGGGAAGCTCATGACGTCCGTGGCGTCCGGCAGGTCCATCCACTCCAGGTGGAGCTGTTCCATGGCGGCCTCGTCCACGCACACCACGGAGAGTTCGGCACCCGGATGCACGTGCAGCGAGTCCAGGACGGAGCGGGACAGGGCGAGCAAGGACTCCTCGTCGACCTCAGCGCCGGACTCATTGACGATCTCAACGGCCATCGGTGTTCCCCCCAGCGTTCTCGTAGGCATCCACGATCCGGCTGACGAGGCGGTGGCGGACCACATCGACGGACTGCAGCCGGATGACGGCGATGTCCTCCACGCCCTCCAGGATGGAGACGGACTGCGCCAGGCCCGAGTTGGTCCCCCGCGGGAGGTCCACCTGACTGGTGTCGCCGGTGACGACCATGTGAGAGCCGAAGCCGAGACGGGTCAGGAACATCTTCATCTGCTCGACCGTGGTGTTCTGGGCCTCGTCGAGGATGATGAACGCATCGTTGAGCGTGCGTCCGCGCATGTAGGCCAGGGGCGCCACCTCGATCGTCCCGTCCGCCATGAGCCGCGGGATGGACTCGGGTTCGACCATGTCATGCAGGGCATCATAGAGGGGCCGTAAGTACGGGTCGATCTTCTCGCTGAGCGAGCCCGGCAGGTACCCCAACCGCTCCCCCGCCTCGACCGCCGGCCGGGTGAGGATGATCCGGTTGACCTCCTTGGCCTGCAACGCCTGGACCGCCTTGGCCATGGCCAGGTAGGTCTTGCCGGTGCCGGCCGGACCAAGCCCGAAGGTGATGGTGTTCTGGTCGATGCTCTCCACATAGTGCTGCTGGTTCGCCGTCTTGGGCCGGATCTTCCGGCCGCGGCTGGAGAGGATCGAGGCGGAGAGCAGTCCGGAGGCCTGGGCCCCGGAGCCACCCCGCACCAGGCTGGTCACCTGTTCGATGACCTCGGGGGTGATCGAGGTGCCGCGCCGGGCCAAGCCGTGCAGGTCCTCGATCACCTGGCGTGCCTGCCGCACGTCCGGTGCCGGGCCCTCCACGTCCAGGTCCTCACCGCGCACGGAGACGGTCAGATCCGGATAGAGGCCGTCCAGGATCCGCAGCAACAGGTCCTGCGGCCCAAAGGTCCGCACCATCGTCTCCGCCGAGGTGAAGGTGATGGTGATGTGGTCACGTTCCGTGGAAAGACTCAAGGGAGGTGCTTCAGCTCCTGGCTGGTGGGACAACTACTGGGACAAAGAGTGGGACGGGTGGACTACGAGGCCAGTCTACGGCCGCGGCCCGAACCGTCCCAGCAGCTGCTGGAGGACGGCGACGGCGGCCGGCCCGGCGGTGGAGGACCGGAGCACATGGTGCCCCAACAGCACCGGCCGTCCCCCGGCCTCGGACAGGGCTGCGGTCTCGGCCGGGCTGATGCCGCCCTCGGGGCCGACCACGAGCACGATCCGTTCCACCCGTTCTACGGTCTCGCCGGTCAGCATCCCCGCCTCGGCAACCGCGTCGCCCAGCGACTGCCGAGCGTCCTCGTGCAAGACGAGCACCAGGGAACCGGGGCCACAGACCGAGGCGACCCCGACACCGTCGAGCACCTTCTCCGTGCGGGGCACGCGGGTACGGCGTGCCTGCTTCGCGGCCGAGAGCAGGGCACCCTCCCACTTGGCCACGGCTTTGGCTGCCTTGTCCCCCTTCCACCGCACGATGGAACGTTCGGCCTGCCAGGGGTGCACGGCATCGAGGCCCAGTTCCGTCGCCGTCTGGATGGCCAGCACGTCCCGGTCGCCCTTGGCGAGGGCCTGGACGAGCACGAGCTCGGGGTACGGCGCCGGCTCGTCGTGGACGGTTTCGACGGTGACCTCCACCCGATCGGGCGCCGCGGAGTGCACGATGCCGCTCACCCGCCGGCCGGATCCGTCCGCCACGTCCACGCGCTCCCCCGGCGACAGCCGCATGACCTGGGCCGCGTGCCGGGCCTCGGCACCCGAGACCACCACGGTGGCCCCCGCCGAGGCGGGGGCCAGCTCGCCGTCACCGACGTAGAAGAGGGGGTTGCTCACAGGTTCTTGAGGTTGTCCCGGAACTTGGAGAACAACCCGCGGTGTTCCGTGGTGCCGTGCACCAGGTCCTCACCGCGCAGACCGGCCAGCTGCTCCAGCAGGGCGCGCTGCTCGTCGTCGAGTTTGGTGGGGGTCTCCACCCGCAGGGTCACCTTGAGATCCCCCCGGCCAGAGCTCCGCAACCGGCCGACGCCCAGGCCCTTGAGGGTCTGGACCTCTCCGGACTGGGTGCCGGCCTTCACCGGCACCTCCTTCTCACCGTCGAAGGTGTCCAGCGTGAGCGTGGTTCCCAGGGCGGCGGCGGCCATCGGCACGCTCATCGTGGCCAGCAGGTGATCGCCGTCGCGGACGAACACATCGTGCTGACGCACCTCGATCTCCACGTAGAGATCGGCATTCGGGCCACCACCGGGGCCGGCTTCGCCGCGGCCGGCGAGCTGGATCCGGGTCCCCGTGGCCACACCGGCGGGGATCTTGATGGTCAGTGAGGTGCGCTCACGGATGCGGCCCTGCCCGGAGCATTCGCGGCACGGATCCGGGATGACGGTCCCGAAGCCCTGGCAGGCCGAGCAGGTCTCGGCGGCCATGACGGTGCCGAGGATGGAGCGGACCGGCCGGCGGATGGCGCCCTGGCCATTGCAGATGGTGCAGGTCTCCGGATGCGTGCCCGGCTGGCTGCAGCTGCCGTCACAGGTGGGGCACACCACGGCGGTGTCCACCTCGAGGGTCTTCTCGGTGCCGAAGACCGCATCGCTGAGGTCGAGCTTGGCCGTGATGAGGGCGTCTTGTCCCCGCCGCGCACGACTGGCGGGGCCACCGCCCCTGCCGCCGCCCATGCCGCCGGAGCCGCCACCACCGAAGAACGTCTCGAAGATGTCCTGGAAACCACCGAAGTCGGCGCCACCGAAGCCGCCGCCCATGCCGCCGGTGCCGTTCTCATGGCCCGTGGCGTCATAGTTGCGGCGCTTCTCCTGGTCCGAGAGGACCTCGTAGGCACGCGTGACGTTCTTGAACTCCTCGGAGGCATCGGGAGCCGGATTCACGTCGGGATGGAGCTTGCGGGCCAACTTGCGGTAGGCGCGCTTGATCTCCTCGGCGGAGGCGTCCCGGCCAACGCCGAGCACCTCGTAGTGGTCAGCCACGGTCTGCGGTGTTCCTTCCGGTGGTGGGGTGGTGGATGCAGGTCCTGGCCGCTACTGCGACAGGATCCGGGACAGGTACCGGGCGATCGCCCGCACGGCGGTCATGGTGCCCGGGTAGTCCATGCGGGTGGGGCCCACGACGCCGAGCTTGGCGCCGGAGCCGGGGCCGTAGCCCGCGGCGACGACGGACGCCTCGGACAGGGAGCCGGTGTTCTCGGAGCCGATGCGCACGCTGAGGCCACGCACATCCTGCTCCATCTCGGTCAGCAGGCGCAACAACACGACCTGTTCCTCGAGGGCTTCCAGGATGGGGCCGATCGAGAACGGGAAGTCCCCGGTCGAGCGTGCCAGATTGGCCGTGCCGGCCATGATGATCCGGTCCTCCCGGCGTGCCGCGAACATCTGGTCCAGTTGGGCGGCGAAGGCCAGGGCAAGATCCCGGTCCTCCGCAGGCACCTCGGCCAGCGCGAGCCGGAGTCCCTCGGCAGCCTGGACCGGGGTCAGCCCGTCCAGGTAGCGCAGGAACTGCTGCTTCAGCACGGTCAGGGATGTCTCGTTGGCCTCGACATCGAGGCTGAAGGCCCGCTGGTCCACCTGTCCGGTGGACAGGATCACGACGACGAGGGCCCGGCGGGGCGCCAGGAAGACGAATTCGATGTGCCGGATGGTGGACGAGTCCACATGGGGATACTGCAGTACGGCCACCTGGTTGGTGAGCTGCGCGAGCAGCCGCACGGTGCGGGCCATCATCTCGTTGAAATCGCCATTGGCGTCCAGCAGCGTCTGCACCGCGCGCTTCTCGGCGGCTGACAGCGGCTTCACCTCGGAGATCTGGTCCACGAAGATCCGGTAGCCCTTGTCCGTGGGGATGCGTCCGGAAGAGGTGTGCGGGGCCACGATGAGCCCCTCCTCCTCGAGGGCGGCCATGTCATTCCGGACAGTGGCCGAGGATACGCCCAACTGGTGGCGGTCTACCAGGGCCTTGGAACCGACGGGCTCGCGGGAGGACACGTAGTCCTCCACGATGGCCTGCAGCACCTGCATGCGGCGTGGTTGTTCGCTCATCGGTTCCTCCCGCCTTTGATCCGATTTAGCACTCGACGCTTTGAAGTGCCAAGTCTAGTCCTTGTGTCCAATCGACGTACCACCACTTCTCCACGGCCCTGCGGGTGCCGGCCGGTTGCCTCCCCTCGCTAGCCCAGTGCCGACCGCGTGCCGCGCGAGCCGGTGCACGGCTACGCCGGGTCCTCTTGCTAGCGTCGGTGCCCGTGGAATGGAACAACTGGGGCCCGGGCACCCTCGACGGCGGCTTCCGCCCGACCGCCCGCACCGTAGAGCAGGTCCCCGCGAACCAGGGTGCCGTCCTGGAGGACACGGAGACCGGATTCACCGGTGCCGTCCTGCGGGTCGAGAAGTCCGGCGGCGTGCACCTGGTCGTCCTGGAGGACCGCCGGGGACGCACGAAGTCCTTCCCCCTGGGTTATGGCTTCCTCGTGGACGGTGAGCCCGTCGAGGTGGTGGCCCCCGCGCCGGGCCGTGCCCCCGGTGCCTCCCCAGCGAAACCGGCCCGGACGGCGTCGGGCTCCCTGCGCGTGGACAACGCCCGGGCCCGCACGGCGCGAGCCTCCCGCATCTGGGTCGAAGGGCTGCATGACGCCGAGCTCGTGGAGAAGGTCTGGGGTGAGGACCTGCGCCTGGAGGGGATCGTCGTCGAGCCACTCCACGGGGTGGACGACCTGGCTGGCGCCATCAGGGACTTCTCGCCCGGTCCGCAACGCCGGCTCGGCATCCTCGTGGACCACCTCGTGAGCGGGTCCAAGGAGGAGAGGATCGCCGCCGAGGCCATGAAGGTGCCCGGGGCCCGCGGCAACGTGCTGATCGTCGGCCATCCCTATGTGGACGTCTGGCAGGTCATCAAGCCCGCCGTCCTGGGCATCGGTGCCTGGCCCGTGGTGCCCCGGGGCCAGGACTGGAAGACGGGCATCCTTGCCGGCCTCGGATGGCCGCACCGGACCAAGGAGGACATCGGCCTGGGCTGGAAGCGGCTGCTGTCCCAGGTGCGGACCTATGCCGACCTGGAGCCGACCCTGCTGGGGCGGGTGGAAGAGGTCATCGATTTCCTGACCGCCGCGGAGCACTGACGGCTGACCGACCTGCAGGGAACTCCCGGAACGCGGCGGTACACTGGCGACCGAACGCCACCCATCACCTCCGAACGGAAAGGCCCAGGACGTGTCCCAGCAGCAGCCCGGCAGTCCGCACCGCCCGCGCCCCGGCGCCGCCCCCCGGCGCGACCAGCAGCTGCAGGGGTCACCGGATCAGGCCGAGCCGCTGACGCCGGCCGAGGACCGTCAGTGGGCCACCCTTGCGCACTTCGGCGGCTTTCTCGGATGCATCCCCTCCCTGGTGATCTACCTGGTCTTCCGCCACCGGGGCCCGTTCACGGCCCAGGAGGCCAAGGAGGCCCTGAACTTCACGCTGCCCCCCACGGTGCTGGCCATCGTGGCGAACCTGCTGGCCCTCATCCCGATCGTCGGAGGCATCTTCGGCATCGTCGCCATGCTCCTGTGGCTGTTCATGACGGTCTCTGGCGTGGCGGCGGGCATCCAGTGCAACAAGGGCCGCCCCTACCGCTACCCGCTGAACCTGCGCCTGATCCAGTAACGCCGGTCTGGAGCCGGCGCTAGAACCCGGCGAGCCGGCGCACGATCGCGTCGTCCAGCAGCCGCCCCTGCAGGGTGGGCACCACCCGGCCGGCCAGGGCCGCCCGCCCGTCCAGCAGTCCCTCACCGATCATCGCGGCGATCTCCCGCTTGGCCTGGGCGCCGCCGTCGGGCGCTTCCTCCAGGGCGGCCGTCGGCAGCCCGTCTGAGAGCCGGACGCCCAGCATGACGCGCTCCAGGAAGCGCGCTTCGGCATCGGGCTCCTCCCGGCCGACGGACGGGGAGATCCCGGTGGCCAATCGCTGCGCGTAGGCCGCCGGATGCTTGGCGTTCCAGAACCGGACGCCCGCCAGGTGTGAGTGGGCGCCGGGCCCGGCGCCCCACCAGTCCTGGTCACGCCAGTAGGCCACGTTGTGCCGGGCGCGGTGGAGACCTGAGCCGTCCGGGTCCAGCGCCCAGTTCGAGATCTCGTACCAGCGGTAGCCGGCCTCGGCGAAGAGCCGCTCGGCCAGCAGATACTTGTCCGCCTGGTCGTCCGGGTCCACGTCCGCAACGGTTCCGCGCTTGACCTGTGCGCCGAACTTGGTGCCCTCCTCCACGATGAGCGAGTATGCCGAGATGTGGTCGGGACGCAGGGCCAATGCGGCTTCCACGGTCGTCCGCCAGTCCTCCAGGGACTCCCCCGGGGTCCCGTAGATGAGATCCAGCGAGACTTCGAGCCCGGCCTCCCTGGTCCAGCCGACGGCGGCCGGCACGTTCTCCGGGCGATGGGTGCGTTCCAGCGTGGCCAGCACGTGCGGCACCGCGGACTGCATCCCGAAGGACACCCGGGTGAAGCCCCCGGCGGCCAGTTCCTGCAGGGATGCCGCAGTGACCGAGTCGGGATTTGCCTCGGTGGTCACCTCGGCATCAGCGGTCAGCCCGAAGACGTCCCGGGCGCGCCCGAGAATGCCCACCAGGTCCGCCGCGGGCAGCAGGGTCGGCGTGCCGCCGCCGAAGAACACGGTCTCCAGGGTGCGGTCCGGGATATCGGAGGCACGGAGCGCTTCGGCGGCGAAGTCGAGCTCGCCACAAACGGTGTCAGCGTACGAGGTCCGGGACGCGCCGGGACCCAGGTCCTCGGCGGTATAGGTGTTGAAGTCGCAGTAACCGCACCGCACTGTGCAGAACGGCACGTGCACGTACAGGCTGAAGGTGCGCGGGCTCCCGGCATCGGCCGCCGAGCGGATCCGGCGCCCGACCTCAGCAGGGAACCGGCCGTCGTCGGGCGCGGGGTCGCCGAGGGGAAGGATCGAAGGCAAGGTGTGGTCGTCCCCGCCCTACTTCTTGGCGCCGGTCTCGGAGCCCGCACCGTCCGAGGACAGCGCGGCGATGAAGGCCTCCTGGGGGACCTCCACGCGGCCGACCATCTTCATGCGCTTCTTGCCCTCCTTCTGCTTCTCCAGCAGCTTGCGCTTCCGGGAGATATCGCCGCCGTAGCACTTGGAGAGCACGTCCTTGCGGATGGCGCGAATGTTCTCGCGGGCGATGATGCGCGAGCCGATGGCGGCCTGGATCGGCACCTCGTACTGCTGGCGCGGGATCAGTTCCTTGAGCTTGCCGGTCATCATCACGCCATAGGCGTAGGCGTTGTCCTTGTGGGTGATGGAGCTGAACGCGTCCACGGTCTCGCCCTGGAGCAGGATGTCCACCTTGACCAGGTCGGAGGTCTGCTCGCCGTCGGCCTTCCAGTCCAGCGAGGCATAGCCCTTGGTGCGGGACTTCAGCAGGTCGAAGAAGTCGAAGACGATCTCCGCCAGCGGGATCCAGTAGCGGATCTCCACGCGCTCCTCGGAGAGGTAATCCATGCCCTTCATCTGGCCGCGCTTGCCCTGGCAGAGCTCCATGACGGAACCGATGAACTCGCTGGGGACGATGATCGTGGCCGACGCCATGGGCTCGGCGACCTCGTTGATCTTGCCCTCGGGGAACTCGGACGGGTTCGTCACCGTCACGACCGTCTTGTCCTCCTTGGTGACCTCGTAGACCACGTTCGGGGCGGTGGAGATCAGGTCCAGGTTGAACTCGCGCTCCAGGCGCTCCCGGATGATCTCCAGGTGCAGCAGGCCGAGGAAGCCCACGCGGAACCCGAAGCCGAGGGCCACGGACGTCTCGGGCTCGTACACCAGGGCGGCATCGTTGAGCTTGAGCTTGTCCAGGGCGTCACGCAGCACGGGATAGTCGGAACCGTCGATCGGGTACAGCCCCGAGAAGACCATCGGCTTGGGATCCTCATAGCCGCCGATCTGTTCCTGCGCCGGATTGCCGGCACCCGTCACCGTGTCACCGACCTTGGACTGGCGGACGTCCTTGACGCCGGTGATGAGGTAGCCCACCTCGCCGACGGAGAGCCCCTTGGAGGGCTTGGGCTCCGGGGAGGACACGCCGATCTCGAGGAGTTCGTGCGTGGCCCCCGTGGACATCATCCTGATCTTCTCGCGCGGGGACAGCTTGCCGTCCACCACCCGGACATAGGTGACCACGCCCCGGTAGGTGTCATACACGGAGTCGAAGATCATGGCCCGGGCCGGGGCGTCCGGGTTGCCCGTGGGAGCCGGGATCGCCTCCACCACACGATCGAGCAGTTCCTCGACCCCGACTCCGGTCTTGCCGGAGACCCGCAGGATGTCCTCCGGCTCGCAACCGATGAGCCCGGCGATCTCCGCGGCATACCGGTCCGGGTCGGCGGAGGGCAGGTCGATCTTGTTCAGCACAGGGATGATGGCCAGGTCGTTCTCCATGGCCAGGTAGAGGTTGGCCAGGGTCTGCGCCTCGATGCCCTGGGCCGCGTCCACCAGCAGGATGGCGCCCTCACAGGCCGCGAGGGACCGGGACACCTCGTACGTGAAGTCCACGTGCCCCGGCGTGTCGATCATGTTGAGCGCGAAGTCCGTGCCGTTGAGACTCCAGGGCATGCGCACGGCCTGCGACTTGATGGTGATGCCACGCTCGCGCTCGATGTCCATCCGGTCCAGGTACTGGGCCTTCATGTCCCGCGGCTGGACCACGCCGGTGGACTGCAGCATGCGGTCCGCCAGGGTCGACTTGCCGTGGTCGATGTGCGCGATGATGCAGAAATTCCTGATGACCGCGGGATCGGTGGCGGCGGGCGCGGGGGCGTTGCTCGCCATGGGCGACACGGGCATCTTCCTTCAACTCTGACAACAAGGGAGGGCCATCCCCTGGAACCAGCGGGTGGCTGATCCTCCATTCTTCCACGTTTCCGCGAAGACGGCCGCCCGGCATGACCGTCGGTTGTCACCTTGTGGCCCCGGCGTTGAACTTCAACCTGATGCCGTCCATCGGCCGGCTGGACCAGCGGGTGTTGGAGACCGTGTCCCAGCGGCTCCGGGACCGCAACGGGTGGTCGTGATAGACTAACTAGCTGTGTGTCCGCGCAGGTCGACGGGCACTCCCGGAACGGCTCAACAGGTATCCCCACGCCGCTCAGTCGCCGGATTCGGGATTACCCCTCACCGACCACGTCAGAAGACAACAGAAAGACCTTTCCTTGGCAAACATCAAGTCCCAGAAGAAGCGCATTCTCACCAACGAGAAGGCCCGCCTGCGTAACAACGCGGTGAAGTCCGAACTGCGCACCGCCATCCGCGCCGTGGACAAGGCCGTCGCCGCGGGCGACCAGGCTGCCACCACTTCCGCCGTCGCCCTGGCCAGCAAGAAGCTGGACAAGGCTGCCAGCAAGGGTGTCATCCACAAGAACCAGGCTGCCAACCGCAAGTCCGGTATCGCCAAGCGCGTCAACCGGGTGAACACTGTCGAGGCCTGAGCCTCTCAGATCTGGCCCGGCCCCTGACGGGGTCGAGGCACCGAAGCCCCCGTCCTGATGGACGGGGGCTTCGTGGTTAAGGACTACCGTCGAGCGGTCAGGGCAATCCGGGTGACGGCCCGCTCGACCGCATAGTCGGAGTCCTTGGACAGACCCTTGGCCTCAGCGTCCGCCTGGGCCACCCACTCGATCGCGGCCGCAATGGTGGCGGGGTTCCAGAACCGGACGGTCTCGGCCACGCGCTTGGCCTGCCACGGCGCCATGCCCAGCACGCCGGCGATCTGACCCTGGCCCACGCGAGCATCCACGATCCGGGCGATCTGGCGGGTCTTCATGGCGAGGGCGCCGGTGATGGCCGGCGCGGACACTCCCGTGGCCAGGGCATGGCGCAACAGGGCGGTGGCCTGCCCGGCTCGCCCCTCGATCGCGGCATCGGCCACCCGGAAGGCCGTGGCCTCCACCCGGCCGCCGTAGTAGCGGTCCACGATCTGGCTCGTGACGGTGCCCTCCGTGTCCTCGGCCAGCTGCTGGCAGGCGGCCGCCAGGTCCGTGAGCGAGCCACCGGCGGCATCGAGCAGGGAACGGACCGCTTCCGGATCGATCGAGCGGCGCCGGGACCGGAACTCGCCGTGGACGAAATCGGACTTCTCGGCGTCGGACTTGATCGGTTGGCAGTCCACGAGAACACCGGCGGCTGTGGCGGCATCCAGCAGCTTCTTGCCCCGGTTGCCTCCGGTGTGCCGCAGGATCAGTGTGACGTCCTCCGCCGGACTCTTGACGTAGTCGAGGCAGTCCGTCAGGAACGCCTCGTTCATGTCCTGGAGTCCGTCCACCTGCAGGATCTTGGCTTCACCGAACAGGGAGGGACTGGCGAGGACGGAGAGCTGGCCGCCCTCGTAGTCAGCCGCGTCCAGGCGGTGGACCTCGAGGCCCGGGTCCCGTTCCCGGAGTGCTGTGCGGACCCGGTCGATCACCCGGGCGGCGATGAAATCCTCGGGACCCTTGAGCAGCATCATCGGGGCCGGGCTCACGGTGCGCCAGTCTGCCCCGGAACTCGTGGATCGTCGGCTTCGACTCGGTGCGGGCATGCTTGCCATCCTATCCGTCCTCGCCCGCCTGCCGGGTGCCGGAGACCTCGGGTGCTCGGGCACCGGTGAGGGTGGGCACCAGCTCCCCATCGCGCAAGGACACCACCGTGGTCCCGTGGAGGTCGGTGCGGATCACCGGCCCGTGCCGCTCCAGCTCCCCGATGACCGAGGGGTGCGGGTGGCCATAGCCGTTGTCCCGGCCGACCTGCACCACGGACAACGCCGGGTCCACGGCCCGCACCACGTCCAGGCCCCCGTTGCGGGCACCGTGGTGGGCCACCTTGAGCACGTCCACGGACTCCGGCAGCACGTCCAGGCCCAGCAGCGCCCGGCTGGCCTCCTCCTCCATGTCCCCCGTCAACAGCACGCTGTAGTCACCCTCGGGGGTGTGCACGGTGGCGGTCATCTGCAGCGAGGCATCGTTCTCATTGTCCGCCTCCGGGTCCGCTTCCAGCACGGTCCAGTCCACCCAGTATCCCGACGCCGGCCGGTCACCGGCCCGGCCCGTCTCCCTGGGGACCGGCTGCCGGGCACCGGCGGGGACGCCCGGGCCGGGCGTCGACTCCAGGGTCGAGTACAGGATCTCGATGGGGTCGCAGCAACCGACGATGTCCGCCGCGGCCCCGGCATGGTCCTGGTGCAGATGGGACAGCACCAACAGGTCCACCCGCTCCACCCCGATCCGGTCCAGGCAGGTGGTCGCCGCGGCCGGGTCCGGCCCCGTGTCCACCACCATGGCGGCCCGCTCCCCCGTCCGCAGCATGAGCATGTCCCCCTGGCCGACATCACAGGCGGCCAGGGACCAGTCGGCTGGCAGGGATCCGGAGGGCGGCGCGATGACCAGGCCGAGCTGACTCCCGGCGGCCGCGCAGACCGTGGTCCACGCCGCGGCGAGGGACCAGCGGAGCTGTCCGGCCGGCGTCGGGCGTGGCCTGCCGTGCATGCCGAGGCGCCGGACCCGGGCCGGACGACTGCGCTCCCACCGCATCAGCAGCCACAGGAGGGCGAGGGAGGCGGCCACGTGCATCACCACCAGACCTGCGCCCAGGAACCCCTCCGGCCACGCATGGAGGGCGCCCGGCCAGCCGGAGACCTCGGAGGCGATCCAGCCGATCCCGGCGGCCGGCCAGCCCACCACCCAGAAGACCGCGGCCGCGAGTCCGGGCCACGGCACCGCCAGGACGGCGGCGAAGGTGCCGGGCACGGTGACGAACGGGACGAGGGGCGCCGCCAGCAGGTTGGCCGGCACCGAGTAGGCACTGAACTCGCCGGTCATCCCGACGAGGATGGGCTGGCAGGCAACCTGCGCGGTGACGGTCACGGCGAGGGCGGCGCCCAGGATCCCAGCCACGGGACCCGGCAGCGCGCGGCGCAAGACGGCGGTGAGCCACCGCTCCACGGGCCGGGCCGCCAACACGATGCCGGCCGTGGCCGCCAGGGAGAGCTGGAAGGCCGGCTCCCCGGCGAGTCCCGGTTGCCAGCACAGCAGCACGCAGGCCGCCAGGCACAACAGGGGCAAGGCCTGGCGGCCCCGGCCGAAGAACACGGCCCACGCCCCGAGGGCGCCCATCACAGCGGCCCGGATCACCGAGGGCTCGGGGCCCACGACGATCACGAAGACGACCAGCACCCCGAGGACCGCACCGAGCACGACCGGGCGGCGCATCCGCACCGACCTCAGCGCCATGGTGACGGCGCCGGCGATGAGCGTGCAATTTGCCCCGCTGACAGCACTCAAGTGACTGAGTCCGGACGTCTTCATGGACTCGTCCAGCGCCGGGTCCTGCGCGGACCGGTCGCCCAGGATCAGCCCGGGCAGCAACTGGGGCGCCGTGCCGACAGTCCCGGCAGCGGCCTGATGCACGGCCGCGCGGACGACATCCCGCCCCGTGGGGGCACCGTCCTGGCCTGGCACCCCGGTGTCACCGGAGCAGGATCCGGTCTGCGGCGCGGTGGAGGCGCGGGCGAACACCGTGGCTCCCTCGGCCTCCGGCGACGCGGTGAAACAGACCGCCGCGCCAGACTGCAACCCCTCCCAGTGACTGCCACCCGACACCACCACCTCCGCACCTCCCGGAATCTCACGGGACGGGTGTCCGAACGCCTCCACGGTCACCGTGAGGTGCCAGCTGTCGCCGAACGTCCCGGTACGCAGGACGGCCGGCCCGGCGGCTTCGCCCGACAGCCGCAACGGTCGTTCAGCGGCCACCGCATCCTCCCAGCCCGAGTCCCTGACCGGCGCACGATCGCCCACAGCCTGGACGGCGGCGACGGCCGCGATCCACAGGGCAATCGCGGCCAGGGCCGTGATGGCGGTGGTTCGGCCGCGGCGACGGCCCACGGTTGGGGCCGGGGCGTCCCCCGGTCTATGGCCTTGACCCGGAAACTGAAACTGGCTCCGACCCTGACCGGCGGATGCCCACATCATCAGGCCGGTGGCGCCGACCGCCATGATCGCCAGCACCCACGGCACCATGAGGGCCGCCTCGTAGGGAATCAGCGGTATCGCCAGACAGACCGAGAGGGTCAGCACCACGGCGGGGACCAACCGGAGGTCGACGGCCGCCGGAACGCTGCCCCGGGCCTGGACCATCACCAGGTGACCAGGCCGTCGAGGCGCTCCATCATGGCCGGTCCGATCCCTGACACGGCATCCAGATCCTCCAGAGAGCCGAACGGCCCCACCTGGTCCCGGTGCTCGACGATGCGTCCGGCCAGGGCCGGTCCGATGCCGGGCAGCTGCTCCAGGGCGGTGACATCCGCCGTGTTCAGGTTGACGGCTCCCGCCGCCTCCGGAGTGCCACCCGAACCACCGTTCGCCCCTCCTTCGGAGAGAGGAACGCCGGCCCCGTCCGCCCCGGCCGCTCCCCCGGACAGACCGTCCGGACCGGGCACGAGGATCTGACTGCCGTCCACGGCGGGGGCGGCCAGGTTCAGCAGTTCCAACGCAGCCTCCCCCGTGGGACCCCGGCGGCCTGCAGGGCATCGTCGACGCGGGCGCCAGCCGGCAGGGCCACGAGGCCGGGGTCCTGGACCTCCCCGGCCACATGGACGGTGACGGTTCCCTCGGTTCCGGCCGGGCCGGCGTCGGCCCCGGCCGACGATGCTCGATCCTCCCTCCCTGGGCCCGGTGGCGCAGTGGCGCCCGGACTGGCAGGGCCTGCCGCCGAACCGGGAGGAGCGGGATCAGCCGAGCTGGGCGGGGCATCCTCCACGGAGGCGGCCACGGGAACACTCGGACCACCCGGACCGGCCGGTGAGGTCAGCCAGCCGACCGCCCACCACGTCCCCGCGACAACGGCCAGGAGCAGCACGGCCGAACGGACGACGCGGGTTCGCCACAGGGGCGCCGGCGGCGGCGGTTCCTCCCAGTCATCCTCGTCCGGATCACTGAGCCCGTGGTTGTGGCGTCCCATGGGTTCCACCCTGGCCGCCGACGGGCGGGATCGGCAGGGGCAGGGTCAGCTGCTGGGGACGGCTCGCGGCTAGTGGGGTCGCTGTGCAGGAGCCACCGGGTTCAGCGTGACGCCCAGGGCGCCCAGGCCCAGGTGGGCAGCCAGCACGGCCGGGAGACGGATGACCGGCACCGGCATGGCAGAGAGGCTCTGCAGACGTCCGGCGAGCTCATGGGCGGCCGGCTCGTTGCCGAATCCGTGGACGGCGATCCGCTCGCCCCGGCCCTCGGACCCGGACACGAACTCCTGCGTCAGCTCCACGAGCCGCTCGGTGGCTCGGGCGGAGGTCCTCGGACGGTCCACGAGGGAGACGATCCCGTTGTCCAGGGTCAGCACCGGCTTGACGTGAAGCAGTGTCCCCAGCAACCCCGCCAGGGTACCGATGCGCCCGCCGCGCCGCAGTTGGTCCAGATTGGGCACGGTGAAGAAGACCCCGGCCTCCTGGGTGGCCTCGTCCACGTCCGCCAGCAGTTGTTCCGGTGCCATACCGAAGCCGGCCGAGATCACCGCGTCCAGCACCACGGTCCCGAGCGCGAACCCGCTGAGGTGGGAGTCCACCACCGTCACGGGGATCAGCGCGTCCCGCCCGGCGAGCCGGGCCGCCTCCACGGTGCCGGACAGCTGCCCCGAGATGTGGATCGAGATGATCTGCTCGAAGCCGGACTCCGCCAGTTCCTGATACACGGCGCTGAAGGAGCCGGGCGAGGGCCGGGAGGTCTTGACGGCGGTGCCCGCTGCCAGCGCCAAGGGCAGCTCACGCATCAGCTCTGCCGTGCCCTCGGCGTGAATCTGCTCGCCCACCATGACGGGCATGGGCACCTGACGCAGTCCCTTGGCCAACGGGTGCGCCAGCAGTTCAGCGGGGATGGAGGCCGAGGAGTCGGTGACGATCGCGGTACGGCCCTTGCGGGAGGGCGGCAGACCAAGGCGGACCCAGCCCGACTGCGTGCTGCGCACCTGCCGGATGTGCGTGAGCATGGCGCTCTGCCACTCGGCCAGATCGGCCATGCCCGCTCCTTCCCGCTAGGTCCCGCCCCGTGGTTCGCCGGCTGTCCTCAGACGACGATGTTGACGAGCTTCGGCTCGCGCACGATCACCTTGCGGATCTCGGCACCGTCCAGGGATCGTTGCACGGCCTCGGAGGCCAACGCCAGCTGTTCGAGGTCGGCGGCAGAGATGTCCACTGGGACCTCGAGGCGGTCGCGGACCTTGCCCTTGACCTGCACGACGGCGGTGGCGGTGTCCTGCACCAGCAGCGCCTCGTCCACGGCAGGCCAGCCCGCACGCGCCACCGATGGCTCGTGGCCGAGCTTGGCCCACATGTCCTCGGCGGTGTACGGCGCGAACAGGCTCAGCAGGATGGCGACGGCCTCCACGGCCTCGCGGACAGCCGGGTCGCCGGCCCCCAGGCCGGCTGCTCCGGCCGTCCCGTCGATCGCCTTGCGAACGCCGTTGACGAGCTCCATGGTACGGGCCACGACCACGTTGAACTTGTGGTCGTCCAGCAGCCGGGCCGCGTCCGCCACCGTGCGGTGGGTGAGCTGGCGCAGGGACCTCTCGCCGCCGTCGGGATCCGTGCCCGGAGCGGCACCGGACGACTCCACGTCCTGGGCCAGTCGCCACGCGCGCGCCAGGAACTTGGCCGAGCCACCGGGTGAGACGTCCGCCCAGTCCACATCGTCCTCCGGCGGGGAGGCGAAGATCATGGTCAGGCGGACGGCGTCCACACCGAAGGTGTCCAGCTGCTCGCCCAGGTCCACGCCATTGCCGAGGGACTTGGACATCGCCTTGCCTCCGTTGAGCACCTGGCCCTGGTTGAGCAGCGCCTTGAAGGGCTCCGTGAAGGAGATCAGGTCCATGTCATACAGCGCCTTGGTGAAGAAGCGCGAGTACAGCAGGTGGAGGATGGCGTGCTCCACGCCGCCCACGTACTGCTCGACGGGCAGCCACCGGTCCACGGCGGCACGGTCGAACACCTGGTCGTCGTCGTTCGGGGACGCGAAGCGCATGTAGTACCAGGACGAGTCCACGAAGGTGTCCATGGTGTCGGTATCCCGCCGGGAGGCCCCGCCGCAGCGGGGGCAGGTGGTGTTGACCCAGGACTCGATGCCGGCCAGCGGGGACTTGCCCTTCGGGGCGAGCTGCTCGCCGGCCACATCCTGGGGCAGCAGGATCGGCAGCTGATCCTCGGGGACGGGGACCTCGCCGCAGTCCGGGCAGTGCACGATCGGGATGGGCGCCCCCCAGAACCGCTGACGGGACAGCAGCCAGTCCCGCAGCCGGTAGTTGACGGTGCCTCGGCCGGTGCCGCGCTCGTCCAGGATCTCGATCGCCCGCGAGATGGCCTCGGCCTTGGCCAGGCCGTCCAGCTCGCCGGAGTTGACCAGCGTGCCGTCCCCGGTGGTGGCCGTCCCGGTCACCGCCGGATCCTCCTCACCGGTGTCCAGGACGCGGCGGACGTCCAGGCCCATGGTGCGGGCGAAGTCGAGGTCACGCTGATCGTGCGCCGGGACGGCCATGATGGCGCCGGTGCCGTAGTCGGCCAGCACATAGTCCGAGGCCCACATCGGCAGCCTCTCCCCGGTGAGCGGGTTGATGGCATGACGGCCCAGGAAGACGCCGGTCTTGGAGCGGTCGGTGGCCTGGCGTTCGATCTCCGAGACATTCTTGAGCCCCTCGCGGTACGTCTCGAGTGCCTCCCGGTGCTCGGCATCCACGAGCTCCAGGGCGAGATCCGCGTCCGCGGCGACCACCATGAAGGTGGCGCCGAACAGGGTGTCCGGACGGGTGGTGAAGACGGTGATGTCCTGGCCCGGCTGGCCATTCTGGCCCGCGGTGGCGGCCGTGGGCTCCACTCGGAAGTCCACATGGGCCCCCTCGGAGCGGCCGATCCAATTCCGCTGCATGGCGAGCACGCGTTCAGGCCAGTGGCCCTCGAGCTGCTGCATGTCCTCCAGCAGGCGATCCGCGTACTCGGTGATGCGGAAGTACCACTGGTTCAGGGACTTCTTCGTGACCGGAGTGCCACAGCGTTCGCAGGAGCCGTTGACGACCTGCTCGTTGGCCAACACCGTCTGGTCCTTGGGGCACCAGTTGACCGGCGAGTCCTTGCGGTAGGCCAGGCCCTTGGCGTGGAACTGCTGGAACAGCCACTGGGTCCACCGGTAGTACTCGGGGTCCGAGGTGTGCAGTTCGCGGGACCAGTCCGCCGAGATCCCATACCGCTGGAAGGAGGACTTCTGCGTGTCGATGTTCTTGTAGGTCCACTCCGCCGGGTGCGCGTTGCGCTTGATAGCGGCGTTCTCGGCCGGCAGCCCGAAGGAGTCCCAGCCGATGGGGTGCAGGACGTCATAGCCCTGCTGCATCCAGTACCGGGCCACCACGTCTCCCATGGCAAAAGCCTCGGCATGGCCCATGTGCAGGTCTCCCGAGGGGTACGGGAACATGTCCAGCACGTAGCGGCGCTCGGCGGAGCCGTCATCCAACGGCGCGAAGGTGCGGTGCTGCTCCCAGTAACCGCCCCAGCGCTCCTCGAGCGCCGCGAACGAGTACTCCTCGGTCTCGTCCTGCTGGGGAGTACCTTGCGCTGGCTGGCTCACGGAGGTCCTGTCCTTAAGTGTGGTGGTCGGAGAACGACGCCGGCCCGGTTCCCCGGGCGGTCGACGCGCCCAGCCATCCTACTCCGGCGGGCCGCCCCCTTCTGAATCCGGAGCCGCTGCCTGACCGGCGCCGTTCAGCCCTGGTCGGCCCATCCGAGGGACCGCTGGACGGCCTTGTCCCACTGGCCCAGGAGGCGATCCCGTTCCCCCGAGGACAGGGCCGGCTCCCATCGCCGGTCCTCCCGCCACAGCCCGGCCACCTCGTCGAGGTCCCGCCAGAGTCCGGAGGCCAGGCCGGCCGCATGTGCGGCCCCGACCGCAGTGGTCTCGACGAGTTCCGGACGCACCACGGGCAGGCCGAGGATGTCCGCCTGGAACTGCATGAGGTGGTCATTGACGGTCATGCCGCCGTCCACCCTCAGTTCCTCGGGCCGGTGGCCGGCGTCCGCCACCACGGCCTCGAGGACGTCCCGCGACTGATAGGCGGTGGCCTCCAGGGCCGCCCGGGCCAGGTGGCCGGCGGTCGCGAATCCGGTGAGCCCGGCGATGAGCCCGCGGGCGTCCGGACGCCAGTACGGCGCGTACAGCCCGGAGAAGGCCGGCACGAAGAACACCCCGCCGTTGTCCTGGACCGAGGCGGCGAGGGTCTCCACCTCGGCCGAGCTCCGGATGATCCCGAGGTTGTCCCGCAACCACTGGACCAGCGAGCCGGCGACCGCCACCGAGCCTTCCAGGGCGTAGTAGGCGGGCCCATCCTCCAATTGGTAGGCGACCGTGGTGACGAGGCCGTGGTCCGAGATCTCCGGCGTCGTGCCGATGTTCTGGAGGAGGAAGCAGCCGGTGCCGTAGGTGTTCTTCACGTCTCCCCGGTTGAAGGCCGACTGGCCGAAGGTCGCGGCCTGCTGGTCGCCGAGGATGCCGCACACCGAGAGGCCGCTGAGGGGTTCGGCGCCGATGATGGTCCCGAACTCCCCCACGGAGGGGTGGATCCGCGGCAGCATGCCCGCTGCCAGCTCGGGATCGATCCCGAACAGTCCGGTGAGGTCGTCGTCCCAGTCCAGGGTCTCCAGATCCATCAGCAGGGTCCGTGAGGCGTTGGTGACGTCCGTGGCATGGACGCCGCCGTCAGGACCGCCCGTGAGGTTCCACAGCAGCCAGCTGTCCATGGTGCCGGCCCGCAGGCGGCCGCTCCGTGCCAGTTCTCCGGCCTCGGGCACGTTCTCCAGGATCCAGCTGATCTTGCCGGCCGAGAAGTAGGAGGCCAGGGGCAGCCCGGTCCGGGCGCGCACGGCGTCCTCGTGCCCGTCCGCCTTGAGCCGGTCCATGAGCGCATCCGCCCGGGTGTCCTGCCAGACGAGCGCCTGGTGGACCGGACGCCCCGTGACCGCGTCCCACAGGACCGTCGTCTCGCGCTGGTTCGTGATCCCGACGGCGGCCACATCCGAGGTGCGCAGGCGTGCGCGGGTGAGGGCGAGACCGGTGAGTTCGCGGGTGTTCTCCCAGATCTCGACCGGGTCGTGCTCGACCCATCCGGGGTGCGGAAAGTACTGGCGGTGTTCTCGCTGGGCGCTGGCCAGGACGGAGCCGTCCTCGGCCATGACCACCACCCTCGTCGAGGTGGTTCCCTGGTCGATGCTGATGACGGCACGGCGCGAGGCCTTGGCCGTGGAGACGTCGCTGCTGGCTGGCTGCATGTCGGAAGCCTATCCACCCCCGCTCGTCCGATCCGGGCGCAACGGCGGAGCAGCCAGAGGTCCCCGGCGAAAAGCTGGTTAACCTGAGGGGGTGAGCACTCCCCCACGCCCGGTCACCGCACGCCCCCTGCCCATCCGTCTCCGCGATCGCGTGGTGGTCCCACCGGCCCCCCGGGACACCTCGGTCATCACGGGGTTCTCCGCGCGGACCCCGGAGCGGATCATGGTCGAGGTCCCGGACCCGGTGTCCGGCCGGCCCACGCCATTGGCGGTGTGGCACTACGCGGAGGAGTCTCCGGCCGGCGGGGATCGGACGCCGATCGTGGCCATCCACGGGTTCAGGGGGGACCACCACGGCTTGGCCCTGCTGGCGGACTGCCTGCCCGGCATGGAGATCTTCCTGCCCGAACTGCCCGGCTTCGGGCATTCGCCGGCCTTCCCGGATGCCCCGCACACCGTCGCCCACTATGTGACGGCCCTCGGCAGCGCCGTGGAGGCACTCAAGCTGGTACCGGGAACCTCCGCCGGCCGGCGCGCGGCCGCCCCGTCCGCCGGCCTGCCCCGGCCGACGCTGCTGGGACACTCCTTCGGTTCCGTGATCGCCGCCCAGCTGGCGGCCGCCGACCCGGACCGCTGGGAGGGCCTGGTGCTGCTCAACCCCATCTGTGAACCCGCCCTGACGGCGGATGATTCCACCTCCAAGGTCCTGATGTCCCGCATCGCGGAGGGCTATTACGAGGTCTCGGCGGCCCTGCCCGAACGGCTCGGGAGCGCCCTGCTGTCCTCGCCGATCGTCGTCTGGATCACCGGGACCGTCATGGCCAAGACCGCGGACCGCCACACCTTGGCCTACCTCCACGACCAGCACCAGAACTACTTCTCCGCCTATGACCACCGCCAGGTGCTCGTCGAGGCCTACCGGGCCTCCACCACGGGTTCGGTCCTGGACGTGGCCGAGCAGTTGCGGCTCCCGGTGCTGCTCGTGGCTGGCGCTGACGACGAACTGGGCTCCATCCGCGGACAGAAGAAGCTCGCCCGCCGCGTCGGCAGGGCCTCGCCCCGCGCCCAGCTGGAGATCCTCGACGGCGTAGGTCACCTCATCCACTACGAGCGCGCGCCCGAAGCGGCCGCGCTGATCTCGGCGTTCCGGGCGGAGCTCGGCCGGGCCTGACCGCGGTACCGCGTCACCGCGGCTCTGCCTCCGGCCGGTCACCGTCCGGAACGGTACGTCAGCTTCCGGAGCAGGACCTCGGCAGGCCCACGCCGGCCCGAGCGCTCCAAGGCATAGGCGCCTGCGACGGTCAGTGACCAGGTGGCCAGGGCCACTACTGCTGCGGACCAGCTGGACAGATGCGCTCCCAGACCGAACCCCCAGGCGGCCAACAGTGGGATGAAGAGCACCGACTGCGCGAGGTAGCCACTCAGGGAGCGGCGCCCCAGCGCGACGACGGCCTGCACCGGGACGAGACGGTCAAGGCCTCGCTGCGTGAGTGCATGGGCGACGAGGCCGAACAACGCGACATAGCCGATCCCCTGGCCGATGCCCGTCAGGAAATGCAGGGGCGAGAACACGCTGCCCCCGGCGGCGGTGACGATGCCGCTGTGCTCAAGGGCCAGCCCCACGCCGCCGAGAACACCACAGGCGATGCCGATGATCGCGAGACGACGCAGCAGCGGCAGGTGGCGCTCCGGTTCCTCCAGGACCCGATGCCGGGCGGCCAGCAGTCCTGCGAGGAACGCGGTCGGCAGCGCCAGGGTCAGGAGGCCCGAGGCCAGACCGACCACCCACATCCCGGTGCGATACAGCGCCGAGAGCACATAATCGGGCTCGGCCATGCTCAGCCGCTGCAGATCGGCCGGAACCACCCCGGCCGCAGTCGTGGGCGCCAGGACCGCGCCGAGGGTGGAGAGGAGCGCCCCGAGGGCGGAGACGGACAGCAACACGACGATCCAGACGCGCAGCGTGCGGTCACTGCGCGTCAGGAACAGCGGCACGAGGATCAGGCCGAGCAGGCCGTAGGTGCCCAGGATGTCCCCCTGCCACAGCAACACCGCATGCAGCGCCCCGAACACGATCATCCACCGGTGTCGGCGGCCCAGCAGGCGGCGCACCTCCGGCTCACCGACCCCGCGGGCATGCTGTCTCGAGTACATCTGTCCGATCCCGTAGGCGAACAGGAACGCGAACATCGTGTGGGTGCGTGCATCGACGGCGATGATCGTCATCACCTGGGCCCAGCGATCGACAGCGCTTCCCACGATGGGATGCATGCCCGAGACGCCCGCCGGCAGGTGGTACAGGAACCACGGAACGTGGGCGAGGGCGATGAACAGCAGCATCAGGCCCCGGGCGAGATCCGGGGCCAGTGCGCGGGCACTGAGCGGGGTGGTGGTGGCTCGTTCTGGTTGGGGCGTGGTGTGGACGCTCACGGCGCCTGAGGGGTCATTCATTGCAGTCCTCCACGTTCTGGAGCGGTGGGAGCCTTGCTGAACACCGCCGTCCCGTACACTGTGCTAGCTCCAGGACACAATGTAGCACAGTGTACCGGTACGCCGTACTAGTGCTGGTGGGCCCTGGCGGACCCACCGGGGAAAGGACCTCATGAACGACACCCGCGATCGCATCGTGGCAGCAGCAACGGCCATCGTGGTCGAAGGCTTGGAGACCCGTCCCAGCGTGCGCGCCGTGGCTGCTCGGGCCGGCGTGGGCGCGAGCACCCTACGCCACCACTTCCCCACGCAGCGTGAACTCCTCGAAACGGTGTGGGAGAAGATGTTCTCGGATCAGTATCCGGACGAGCGCATCCACGACACCTCCGTCCCAGCACGGGAACGGCTCCTGGAATGCCTGATGAACCTGCTGACACCCATCGGCGAGGGAGGCCAGGCCCGCGAGTTCTGGGTTCAATTGCTCCGCAGTTTCGAGGGGATCGTCTCGAACACCCGGACCAAATCCGCCTTGGCAGACTTCAGCCGCGGCGCGGACGCCCGAGTCGAGTCCTGGCTGGACGTGCTCAGCGCAGAGGGAGCAGTGGCCCCCGGTGACCGGTCACGCCAGGTTCTGTTCCTGCTCACCGTCATCGACGGCGTCGCCATCGGGCGGGCCATGCCCGCGTCCGGCGACCTGGACCGCGCCAGGGAACGGGGTGTGCTGGAGGACGCCATCGATGCGGTGCTGACGCCGTAGAGTCAAGGACCTGACGGACCCCGAGGCTGGCCCCCTACGGCAGGTCGAAGGGATCGATCCGCAGTCGGACGGGTTCGGTCAGACGACGTGCGCTCGAGGCGGAGCGGGCTGCCCGCAGCGCCTCGACGACGCTCCGAGCCGCGCCGTAGGGGAAGAACAACAGCGCCCGGTGTCGCAGCGGCTCAGCGCTGCCTGCCGGCCCGGAACCACCGCCGGTACCGCCCCTCCCCTCACCGCTGGCCCAGTCCTCCACCGGCACCGGTCCGATCCACGGCAGCTCCTTGGAAGCGCCCGGCAGTTCCACGAGGTCCATGAACGCCGTCACCGCGTTCGCCGGCCCCGAGACCTCGGCCATGCGGACGGCGGGCGGCAGGTGCAGCTCCCGCCGCTCAGCCAGCTGGCGGGACGCGTACCCGGCGGGGTCCATGCGCACGAGAGCCCCCACCACGTCCTCCTGGGACGCCGTGACCACCACCACTCCCCCGTCCTGGCGTGAGCGCACCAGGGCCGCCGCCGCGAACCAGCGGGACAGGACCTGCCCCGGAGTGCGCAGCCCCTCACGCTGCAGCTGCGAGTCTCCGTCCAGCAGCAGTGCCGTGGCGTAGCCCCCCGGCACCACGGGCTCAGCGCCGATCGTGGCGACCACGAGGGCCGGAGCGTCGTCCACGGTGGCGAGGATGTGGTCCCCGGAGGAGGAGAGCACCGGGAGGTTCGGGAACGCGCGTCCGAGCTCCTCGGCGGTCCGGTCCACGCCGCGGGAGCCGGCCCGCAGCCGCGAGGAGTCGCATTCGGGGCACTCGAAGTGCCGCTCGCGCCGTCCACACCACCGGCAGGCGGCCTCATTGCGGGCCGAGGAGGTGCGGTCCGGGAACCCCAGCGGGCCGGTGCAATGGCGGCAGCGGGCCGGAGTCCCGCAATCCCGGCAGATCAGCGCGGGGATGAAGCCGCTCCGGCCCACCTGCACCAGCACCGGCCCGGGTGCGCCGTGCTTGCCCTCCAGCCCTTCTCGCGCGGCTTTCCACGCTGCCTGCGGCAGCCGGGCGCGAGCCAACAGCGGATCACGCTCGGTCTCCCAGGAGTCCGCCGTGGACACCACGCGCGGGGTCACCGCGTGGATCGTCTCGCGGCCCACCCCCAGTTCCCCGAGCCACCCGGACTCCACCATCCGCTGCACCTCGGGGGTGCGCGAGGTCGAGGCCAGCAGGAGCCCGGCGCCGGCCAGCTCGGACCGCACCAGGGCGACGTCCCGCACGTGCTGATACGGAGACCGCTGTTCGGCGTGCAGGGAGTCGTCGTCGTTCCAGACGGCAACCAGGCCGGGATGCTCCACGGGTGCCCAGATGGCTGAGCGGGTGCCCACCGCGATCCGGCGCAGGCCTCGGCGCAGCTGCAGGAACGCACGGTACCGGGGTGTGGGGCCGTCGTCGGCGGTCAGGCGGGCATAACCCTCCGGGCCCACCCGCCGGTCCAGGGCACGGCACAGCCGTTCGAGGTCGCGCTGATCGGGCACCACCACCACGGCGGCCCGGCCGGCCTCCGCGGTCCGGGCGGCAGCATCCGCCAGGAGGGAGGCGGTGTCCCACGCGCCGTGGGCGCTCGGCACGGTGAGGGCTGCGCGGGGGCCGTCCCCGGCCCGGATCTGCTGGAAGAAGGCCTCGGCGCCCGTCAGCGGGGACCAGTCGAAGCCCTCGGCCGCAGTTGCGCCGGAGAAGCTACGGGCAGCCGGCGTACCCGTGGCCTCCGGCGCCTCCGCCTCGGCGTTCAGGGCCTTCTCGACCTTCGCCACGCGCGGCGGCACGGCCACCCGCAGCACATCGGCCACGTTTCCCGCGTAGCGCGCCGCCACGGCGCGGGCGAGGTCCAGGATCTCCGGGGTCAGCACCGGCTCCGGGGAGACCACCGAGCGCAACGGCAACAGTTTCGCGCCGGTGGAGGGTTCTGAACCGCGAGAGGTCAACCAGCCGAGGACGTCCTGGTGGCCGAAGCGCACGCGGACGCGCACGCCGGGACGGGCGTCGTCATCGAGGGAGCGGGGCACCAGGTAGTCGAATTCACGGTCCAGGTGCGGCACGCCAGAGTCCAGCAGCACACGGGCCACGGGATCTTCCGGCCAGCCGCCGGCCACCTCCGGCAGTCCCGTGACCGGTGGGGGCACGGGCAAATCGAAGAGGGGTTCGCCGGTCACCAACCGACGGCGGCGCGCACGGCGTCGACGCGGTCCAGCCGCTCCCACGTGAAGTCGGGGTCCTCACGGCCGAAGTGACCGTTGGCGGCCGTCTTGCGGTAGATCGGGCGGAGCAGGTTGAGGTCCCGGATGATGGCCAGCGGGCGCAGGTCGAACACCTCGTTGACGGCCTCGATGATCGTGGCCCGGTCCACTTTCTCGGTCCCGAACGTGTCCACGTACAGGCCGACCGGCCGGGCCTTGCCGATCGCGTAGGCGACCTGGAACTCGGCGCGGTCGGCGAGGCCGGCGGCGACCACGTTCTTGGCGACCCAGCGCATCGCGTAGGCCGCGGAGCGGTCCACCTTGGACGGGTCCTTGCCGGAGAAGGCGCCGCCGCCGTGGCGGGCCATCCCCCCGTAGGTGTCGACGATGATCTTGCGCCCGGTGAGGCCGGCGTCGCCGACGGGTCCGCCGATGACGAACTTGCCACCGGGGTTGACGATGAACGTGGCACCGGAGGTCTCCAGCCCGGACTGGGCCAGCACGGGCCGGATGACGTGCTCCACCACGTCCTGACGCAACTCATCGAGGGTGACCTCGTCCAGGTGCTGGGTGGAGACCACCACGGTCTCCACGGTCTTCGGCAGACCGTCCTCCCCGTAGCCGACGGTGACCTGTGTCTTGCCGTCCGGCAGCAGGTACGGCATGGGCGTCTGCTCCAGGTGCCGCACGGCGGTGAGCCGCTCGGAGAGCCGGTGCGCCAGGTAGATCGGGGCCGGCATGTACACCGGGGTCTCGTTCGAGGCGTAGCCGAACATGATGCCCTGGTCCCCGGCGCCCTGCAGGTCGATGTCGTCCGCGGAGCCCTCCCGGTTCTCCAGCGACTTCAGCACGCCATCCGAGATGTCGGAGGACTGCTGGCCGATCGAGATGTTGACGCCGCAGTTCGCGCCGTCGAAGCCGTTGGACGAGGAGTCATAGCCGATCGCCAGGATGGTGTCCCGGACGATCCGCGGGATCTCCACGTAGGCGGAGGTGTTGACCTCGCCGGCCACCTGCACGAGGCCCGTGGTGGTCAGGGTCTCGACGGCCACCTTGGCGTTCGGGTCCTGGGCGAGGATCGCATCCAGGATGGAGTCCGAGATCTGGTCGCAGATCTTGTCCGGATGACCGCTCGTCACGGACTCGGAGGTGAACAGCCGGAGCTCGCCTCCCCCGATGCCCTGGTAGGACTCGTAGCCGGTGGCACCCGGATTCTCTGCCTTCACTGTCTTCTCTGACTCAGTCACTGATCCATCCTATCCAGCCGGTCGAGCGGGCCCAGCAGGCCCGCCAGTTCGGTCACAATCGCCACGCCCACCTCCGATTTGTCTCCCGCCGCGGCCACCGGCTCCCGCCCGTCGGCGAAGAGCATGGTGACCTCGGTGGTGTCCTGACCGAAGACCTTGTCCCGGCCGACCTGGTTGACCACGAGCATCTCACAGCCCTTGCGGGCGAGCTTGGCGGCGCCGAATTCCAGCACGGATGCGGTGGCGTCACCGGTCTCGGCACCGAATCCGATGATGGCGCCCGGCATCGGCTGTCCGGCGGCTCGGGCCTGCACGGTCTCCGCGAGGATGTCCGGGGTGCGCTCTAGGCGGATGACCGGGTTGGAGCCGTCCTCCGACTTCTTGATCTTGGCGTCCACGTACTCCGCGGGGCGGAAATCGGCGACGGCGGCCGCCATCACCAGCGCATCGGCACCCGGTGCGTGGGCCATGACCGCATCGTGCAGCTCCTGGGTGGATTCGACACGGACCACCTCCGCCGCGGCGGGGGGCTCCACGCTCATGGCCCCTCCAATGAAGGTGACACGGGCGCCGGCGGCCAGGGCGGCCGCGGCCACGGCCACACCCTGCTTGCCGGAGGACCGGTTGCCGAGATAGCGCACCGGATCCAGGGCCTCCCGGGTGCCCCCGGCGGTCACGACGATGGTGCGTCCGGCCAATGCGCCGTTCTGCTGGGCCGTGGGGCGGCTGGTCCGCAGGCCGTCGGCCACGAGGTGCTGCGCCTGGGCCCAGATACGGTCCGGCTCGGGGAATCGCCCGGGGCCGGTGTCCTGTCCGGTGAGCCGCCCGGAATCGGGATCGAGCACGGTGATGCCGCGGGAGCGAAGCAGGTCGACATTGGCGGCGGTGGCCGGGTGGGTCCACATCTCGGTGTGCATGGCCGGGACCATCAGCACCGGGCAGGTGGCGGTCAGCAGGACGTTGCCGAGTAGGTCCGGGGCGAGGCCGGCAGCGGCGCGGGCGAGGGAATCAGCGGTGGCGGGCGCCACCACCACGAGCTCGGCCTCACGGCCCAGCCTCACATGGTTGACCGTCTCGACGGCCTCGAAGGTGTCCGTCCGCACGGGGCGCCCGGAGAGCGCCTCCCAGGTGGCCTGTCCCACGAAATTCAGGGCGGCAGGCGTGGGGACCACGTCCACCTGGTGACCGGCTTCGGTCATGAGCCGCAACAGCAGTGCGGACTTGTAGGCGGCGATACCGCCGGTGACTCCGAGAACGATCCTCATAGGGTCAAACCTAGTCGGCCCGTTCCCGGAGTCGAAAACGAGGTCAGGCCTGCTGCTCATCCTCGTCGGTGGTGTCGGTGTCAGCGATCTCGGTGATCTCGGTCGTCTCTGAACCGGCCTCTTCGCCCACGCCCTCGGCGGAGAACGCGTCGTCGGAGAATGCGGCCTCGGCCGAGCTCTGCAGGTCGAACGTGCCGAAGTCACCCTCGGCTTCGGCGGCGATCTGCTCCTCGGTCATCGGGGTGGCCTCGAGGAGGTCCTCCTCGATCTCCCGCATGGAGATGGACAGCGGCTTCTCGTTGAGCTTGGTGTCCACCAGCGGGCCGACGTACTCGAACAGGCCCTCATGGAGCTGCGAGTAGTACGCGTTGATCTGGCGGGCACGCTTGGCGGCGAAAAGCACCAGGGCGTACTTCGAGTCAACCTTCTCCAGCAGGGTGTCGATGGGCGGGTTGACGATGCCTTCGTACTGTTCGGTCACTAGTTCTCCACGGTTGGTGATTCTGTTGCTGATGCGTTGCCGGCGGGCTGCCGACGACCGCTCACGGTCCTCGCGCTGCGGTCCGGCCGAGCGGCCTAGAGATGGTCGTCAGGGTCCAATCCCATGATGCGGACCAGCTCCTGTGCGGCGCGTTCCACGGTGTCATTGACCACCACGGCATCGAACTCCGGCTCGGCAGCGAGTTCCATTCTAGCCGTTTCCAGCCGTCGGCGCTGTTCCTCCGGAGATTCCGTGCCGCGGCCGACCAGCCGATGCACCAATTCGTCCCAATTCGGTGGCGCGAGGAAGACGAACGTCGCCTCCGGCATGGCCTGCCTGACCTGCCGCGCCCCCTGCAGGTCGATCTCCAACAGGACGTGCTGGCCGTCGTCGAGGGCCCGCTGGACCGTGTCTCGACGGGTGCCATAGCGGTTCACGCCATGGACCACCGCCCATTCCAGCATCTGGTCCTGGGACACCAGCTCATCGAAGTGGTCGGACTCCACAAAGAAGTAGTGCTGCCCCTCGCGTTCGTTGGGCCGGGGCTTCCGCGTGGTGGCTGAGACGGAGAGCCACACCTGGGGATAGTGCTCCCGGATGAACTGGGAGACCGTGCCCTTGCCGACGGCGGTCGGTCCCGCGAGCACCGTGACGCGCGGGCGTTCCGCACCCGCGGCGGGCCGGTGTTCGGGTCGGAGGCTGACCGGCCGGGCGGCGGGGACGTCGGGGGTGGTCAATGAACCTCCTGTGGGGCTGGTGTGGCCCGGAAAAGGGCTACCGGCCAATATAGGCGATCAGTGCCTCCCGCTGCCGGCGGCCGAGGCCGCGAAGGCGCCGATTGGGGGAAATCCCACACGATTCCATGATCTTCGCGGCCCGCACCTCGCCCACTCCCTGCAGGGTCTGCAGCAGGTCCACCGTGCGCATCCGCCCGATGGCGGCGTCCTCGTCCGCCGCTGCGAAGACCGATTCGAGACTGGACTTGCCCGACCGGAAGGACTCCTTCAGGTCCGCACGCGCGGTACGTGCCTGCAGGGCCTTACTCCGGGCCGCTTCCCGTTCTGCGGCAGACAATTCCTTCAGGGCCATGACGTTCCACCTCGGGGACTAGGTTTCAACCATCACGGCAATATCGCCGTGACTTGGACGTAAGGTACCCGATGTACCCCGGTCAGGTCTGCAGCCCGCTATCGGGCAGCTGAAGTTTATCGAACGGTGATGCAGGTCACCCTCCGGGGCGCCGGCAGGCCACCACAGGTCACGATCAGGTCACGGCAGGGCCTCCATGCCGCGCATCGGAGGTGCATCACTACCGGCGCAGATCCTCCAGGGCCTCCCGGATGCCCTCGCGCAGTCCGCCGACGGACGGCCCCCGGCGCAGGATGGCGCGGCTGGAGGTGGCCAGCACGGAAGGCCAGGCCGAGCCGAAGCCGGCACGCATCCCGGCCCCCGAGGCCCCCTGGGCGCCGAATCCCGGAGCCAGCAGCGCGCCACGGACGCCGGCAAGGTCCAGGCCCAGCCGCTCGGCCTGGCCGGCCACGGTGGCGCCGACCACGAGACCGACCGGGCCCAGGGCCGGGCGGACCGCGGTGCCGCCCCCGGCCCCGGTCCCGGTCCCCTCGTTGACGCCGGTCGAGCCGGTGGTGCCGTTCGTGTCGGCGGTGCCGTTCGCGTCGGCGACGTGACCGGAGGCCAGCGCCCGTGCGTTGTCCCGGGCTGCCGAGGCGGTGATGGACCGGGCCACGGATCCCTCCAGACCGCCGGCGTGCTGGACCGAGGCGCCCTCGGGATTCGAGGTCAGGGCCAGGACGAACACTCCCCGCCCGGTGGCCACGGCGAGTTCGAGGGCCGGAGCCAACGAGTCATAGCCGAGATAGGGACTGAGGGTGACGGCGTCGGCGGCCAGCGGTGAATCGTCCGAGAGCCACGCCTCGGCGTAGCCGGCCATCGTGGACCCGATGTCCCCGCGCTTGGCGTCGGCGATCGTCAGCACCTGTTCGTCACGGGCCTCCCGCAGCAGCCGCTCCAGGACCGCGAAGCCAGCCGAACCATGCCGCTCATACAGGGCGACCTGCGGCTTGATGGCGGCGACGGCGGAGGACCCGTCCTCCCCCGCCGCGGCCTCCAGTGCCGTCATCGAGAACCGTTCCAGGCCCACGGGCGTGTCCGGAAGGTCCCAGTCGTGGAGGAGCTGCGGATGCGGGTCGATGCCCAGGCACAACGGGCCGGCCGCGTCCATCGCGGCCGCCAGCCGGGCACCCCACGGTGCCCGGCCGGCGTCTCCGGACCCGGCCGCCGGTGCTGTCATGCCCCGGAACCGGAGCGCGCGACGGCCGCGGCCAACCGCGCGTCGTGCTCCTGCAGGGAGGTGACATCCCACTCGTACTCGCGCAGGGCCTCCATGGCCTGGATGGCGGCGCCGAAGAGGGCGAGCGTGGTGATCGTGGGGATCCCCATCGAGGTGGCCGCCGCGCGGATCTCATAGCCATCACCGCGGGCGTCACCACCGGAGGGCGTGTTGACCACCAGGGCGATCTCACCGGCCTCGATCTGCTCGAGGATGGTGCCGGCGCCGGTGTTCCCCGGCTCCGTGCCGGCGCCGGCGTCGGCGATCTTGTCCACCACGTCCGCGTGGATGCCGTTGCGGCGCAGGACCTCCGCGGTGCCGCCGGTCGAGACGATGGTGAAGCCGAGGTCCACCAGCCGCTTGACGGGCATCACGAGTCCGCGCTTGTCCCGGTTCGCGACGGACACGAAGACCCGTCCGGAGGTCGGCAGCGGGTTGTTCGCTGCCGCCTGGCTCTTGGCGAAGGCGGTGTCGAAGTACTTGTCGATCCCCATGACCTCGCCGGTGGAGCGCATCTCGGGTCCCAGCAGGGAATCGACGACGCGACCCTCGCTGGTGCGGAAGCGGGCGAACGGCAGCACGGCCTCCTTGACGGCCACGGGGGCGTCGAGGGGCAGGGACGAGCCGTCATGACCGGAGGGCAGCCGGCCCTCGGCCTTGAGGTCGGCGATGGATCGTCCGGTGCCGATCAGCGCGGCGGCCTTGGCCAGCTGGACACCGGTGGCCTTGGAGACGAACGGCACGGTCCGCGAGGCGCGCGGGTTGGCTTCGATGACGTAGAGGATGTCCGAGGCCAGGGCGAACTGGATGTTGATCAGTCCGCGCACGCCGACTCCGGCGGCGATGCCGCGGGTGGCCTCGCGCACGCGGGCCAGGGTGTCCGGGCCGAGGTTGATCGGCGGGAGCACGCAGGCGGAGTCGCCGGAGTGGATGCCGGCCTCCTCGATGTGCTCCATGATGCCGCCGATGTACAGGTCGGTGCCGTCGAAGAGGGCGTCCACGTCGATCTCGATCGCGTCCTCGAGGAAGCGGTCCACCAGCACGGGGTGGTCCGCGGTGATCTCCGTGGCGTTGGTGATGTACCGCAGCAGGGATTCCTCGTCATACACGATCTCCATGCCGCGGCCGCCGAGCACGTAAGACGGACGGACCAGGACGGGGTAGCCGATCTCGTCAGCCACACGCTTGGCATCGGCGAAGGAGACGGCGGTGCCGTTCTTCGGGGACACCAGCCCGGCCTCGTCGAGGACGCGGGCGAACTCGCCACGGTGTTCGGCGAGATCGATCGCAGCCGGCGAGGTGCCGAGGATCGGTACGCCGGCGTCCGCCAACTCCTGGGCCAGCTTCAGCGGGGTCTGGCCGCCGAGCTGGACGAACACGCCCAGGACGCCACCGCTGCGCTCCTCGGCCGCGATGATCTCCAGCACGTCCTCCAGGGTGAGCGGCTCGAAGTACAGACGGTCGGAGATGTCGTAGTCCGTGGAGACGGTCTCGGGGTTGCAGTTGACCATCACGGTCTCGTGACCGGCCTCGCGCAGGGCCATGGTGGCGTGCACGCAAGAGTAGTCGAACTCGATGCCCTGGCCGATCCGGTTCGGGCCGGAGCCGAGGATGATCACGGAGGGCTTGGCATGGTCCGTGACCTCGTCCTCCAGGTCATAGCTGGAGTACCGGTACGGGGTGTAGGCCTCGAACTCGGCGGCGCAGGTGTCCACGGTCTTGTACACGGGGCGGATGCCCAAGGCGTGCCGGACGCCGCGCACCACGGCCGGGTCCAGGTGGCGCAGCTGGCCGATCTGGGTGTCCGAGAAGCCGTGGCGCTTGGCGTGCCGCAGAACGGTGGCGTCCAGCTCGGGGGCCGCGGCCACGTCCGTGGCGACCTCGTTGATCAGCACCAGCTGGTCGAGGAACCAGGGATCGATCTTGGTGGCCTCGAAGAGCTGCTCGAGGCTCGCGCCGCCCAGCAGCGCGCGCTGGACCTGGGCGAGGCGGTCCGTCGTCGGGATCCTGGACCGCTCGATCAGGGTGGCCACCTCGTCCGCATCCGGGATGTCGAAGGAGAGTTCGGCGCCCTTCTGCTCCAGGGACCGCAAGGCCTTCTGCAGGGCCTCGGAGAAGTTGCGGCCGATCGCCATGGCCTCGCCCACGGACTTCATGGTGGTGGTCAGGGTGGGGTCTGCCGCCGGGAACTTCTCGAAGGCGAAGCGCGGCACCTTGACGACCACGTAGTCCAGCACCGGCTCGAAGGAGGCCGGGGTCTTCCGCGTGATGTCGTTCGGGATCTCGTCCAGGGTGTAGCCGAGCGCGAGCTTGGTGGCGATCTTGGCGATGGCGAACCCGGTCGCCTTGGAGGCCAGGGCGGAGGACCGGGAGACGCGGGGGTTCATCTCGATCACGATGATGCGCCCGGTGGCCGGGTCCACGGCGAACTGGATGTTGCAGCCGCCGGTGTCCACACCGACCTCACGGATCACGGCGATCGAGATGTCCCGCATCGCCTGGTACTCGCGGTCGGTCAGGGTCATGGCCGGGGCCACCGTGATGGAGTCGCCGGTGTGGACGCCGACCGGGTCGAAGTTCTCGATGGAGCAGACCACCACGACGTTGTCGTTGCGGTCCCGCATCATCTCCAGCTCATACTCCTTCCAGCCGAGGATGGACTCCTCGAGCAAGACCTCGGAGGTGGGGCTGTACTGGATGCCGGCGCCGGCGATGCGGCGCAGGTCCTCCTCGTTGTAGGCCAGGCCGGAGCCCAGGCCGCCCATCGTGAAGGAGGGGCGGACCACCATGGGGTAGCCCAGCTTCTCCGCCGCGGCGAAGGCCTCGTCCATGGTGTGGACGATCTCGGACTTGGCGGACTCGGCGCCGCAGCGCTCCACGACGCCCTTGAACAGCTCGCGGTTCTCGCCGAGCTCGATGGCCTCGATGTTGGCGCCGATCAGCTCGACGCCGTACTTCTCGAGCACCCCGTTCTTGTCCAAGGCGATCGCGGTGTTCAGGGCGGTCTGGCCGCCGAGGGTCGCCAGCACCGCATCCGGACGTTCTGCGGCGATGATCTTCTCGACGACCTCGGGGGTGATCGGCTCCACATACGTGGCGTCGGCCAGCTCGGGGTCGGTCATGATGGTGGCCGGGTTCGAGTTGACCAGCACCACGCGCAGGCCCTCGTCCTTCAGGACCCGGATCGCCTGGGTGCCGGAGTAGTCGAACTCAGCGGCCTGGCCGATGACGATCGGGCCGGAGCCGATGACCAGGACGGACTTCAGATCGGTGCGCTTGGGCATCGGGGCTCAGGCTCCTTCGGAGGTAGAGGACTGCTCGGTCATCATCGCGATGAACCGGTCGAACAAGGGAACCGAATCGTGCGGGCCGGCGGCCGATTCGGGGTGGAACTGGACGGAGAAGGCGGGGCGGTCCAACAGGCGCAGGCCCTCGACCACCTGGTCGTTCAGGGACCAGTGCGAGACCTCGACGCGGCCGTAGGAGGCCTCGGGCGCCATGACGGGCTCGCCCAGCGGGGCGTCCACGGCGAAGCCGTGGTTCTGGGAGGTGATCTCCACGCGCCCGGTGGTCTTGTCCATGACGGGTTGGTTCGGGCCGCGGTGGCCGAAGGGCAGCTTGTAGGTGCCGAAGCCCAGGGCCCGGCCGAAGACCTGGTTGCCGAAGCAGATGCCGAAGAACGGCAGCCCGGCGTCAAGGACCTGCCGGAGCAGTGCCACCTGGTCGTCGGCGGTGGCGGGGTCGCCGGGACCGTTGGAGAGGAACACGCCGTCCGGGTCCAGGGCGGCGATGTCCTCGAAGGTGGAGGTCGCGGGCAGCACGTGGAGCCGGATCCCGCGGGCGGCCAGGTGCCGTGGCGTGGCGGCCTTCAGACCGAGGTCGAGGGCCACCACGGTGTGCAGCGGATCGCCCTCCCAGCCGTGCTCGGCCGGCTCGACGACGTAGGCGGACTCCGTGGTCACCTCATCCGCCAGGCGGGCACCGGCCATGGACGGCTGTGCCACCACCTCGGCGACGAGGTCGGCCAGCGGACGCCGGGCGGCCGCGCCGGAGAAGATCCCGGCCTTCATGGAACCGGCGGAGCGCAGGTGCCGGGTCACCGCACGGGTGTCCACTCCCTGGATCCCGACGACGCCCTGGGCTTCCAGCTCATCGTCCAGGCTTCGCTGGGAGCGCCAGTTCGACGGGACGCGGGCCGCCTCGCGGACCACGTATCCGGCGGCGAAGATGGCCCGGGACTCGGCATCCTCGTTGTTGACGCCGGTGTTGCCGATGTGCGGGAACGTCTGCACGATGATCTGGCGGGCGTAGGACGGATCGGTCAGCGTCTCCTGGTAGCCGGTCATGCCGGTGGTGAAGACGGCTTCGCCCAGGGTGGTTCCGGTCTGGCCATAGGCCTGGCCGTGATGGACGGTTCCATCGGCCAGGACCAGTACGGCCGGCTCGCGGTTCAAGAGGCTCACGAGTTGTTCTCCATCTGCGGGTGTGTCTGCGGGTGTGTGGGGTAGTCGTGCGGTCTGGTGTGCGGCGCGTGCTGCATCGGTCGGCTAGGCGTCCGGCGAGGACGCGGAGGTGGCCTTCGGGGCGGCCGGGGACTCACCGTCCACCAGGGCCTGGACGGCGGTCAACAGCGGATCACGGTCATCGGCGGCGCGGGTCCGGAATCCAGTGGAGACCTCGCGATCGCCCAGGGTCCACGAGACCACCAGCAGGCCGCCCTTCTCCACGAACTTGCCGCTCATGCCGGAATCGAGACGGACCTGGCGGAGGTCGGCCTGCGGGATGAACAGGTTGGTCCCGCCCTCCCGCAGCAGGGCCACGCCGGAGCGGTGCACCTCCAGCCGGGCATTGGTGCGCAAGCCGAGGCCGTGGACGGCGATCCGGTCCAGGTAGTCCTGCCCGCGCACCGTGGCGACGTACATGCCCTCGGCCGCGGCGAGGGGCTCGGACTCCAGAATCCCGGCAGGCACGGGGAGCGGGGCCGCGATGTCCTGCTGTCGTCGCTTGCGGTTACGCCATCCCCACCACATGAGCAGAAGCACCACGGCCAATCCGATGGCGGTGAGGATTCCGATGAGGGTGTACTCGGCGCTGTAATCGTTCACTGCTGGGTGCTTCCTGTCTGCTGCTGGTGGTGGTCCTGCTGGTGCTGCGTCCGCGGCGTGGCCAGGGCGCGGTCCCGGACCACCGGGTGCCCGTGATTGAAGACGTCGGTGACCTGACCCGGCAACTCCATCCCCCGGAAGGGACTGTTGCGGGACTTGGTGGCGTGTGACTCCGGGTCCACGGTCCGGGTGACCGTGGGGTCGTAGACGGTGAGGTTGGCGGGGGCCCCGATCTCGAAGACACCGTCCGGGGAGATCCGGCCCTGGTCCGCCACGCGGGCGATGCGGGCCGGCGTCGAGCTGAGGATCCGGGAGATGCCCGCCCAGTCCATCAGCCCGGTGTCCACGAGCGCCTGCTGGACCACCGGCAGGGCGGTCTCCAGGCCGGTCATGCCCATGGCCGCGACCGTCCACTCGCATTCCTTGGTCTCCGCGGTGTGCGGCGCGTGGTCGGTGCCGATCGTGTCGATCGTGCCGTCCGCCAGGCCCTCGCGCAACGCCATGACGTCCTGCTCCCGGCGCAGCGGCGGGTTGACCTTGTAGACCGGGTTGTAGGTGCGGACGAGTTCCTCGGTCAGCAGCAGGTGGTGCGGGGTCGCCTCGGCGGTGACCTCGATCCCGCGCTCCTTGGCCCAGCGGATGATCTCCACGGAACCGGCGGTGGAGACGTGACAGACGTGCAGTCGGGAGCCCACGTGCTGGGCCAGCAGCACGTCCCGGGCGATGATGGCCTCCTCCGCCACGGCGGGCCAGCCGGCCAGGCCCAGGACCGAGGACAGGGCGCCCTCGTTCATCTGGGCGCCGTCGGTGAGCTTCGGCTCTTGGGCGTGTTGCGCGATCACCCCATCGAAGGCCTTGACGTACTCCAGCGCCCGGCGCATCAGCACCGGGTCCCAGACGCACATGCCGTCATCGGAGAACACCCGGACCTCCGCCCGCGACTGCGCCATGGCACCGAGCTCCGCAAGGCGTTCGCCGCCCAGGCCCACGGTGACGGCACCCACGGGGTGGACGTCGCACCAGCCGGCCTCACGGCCCAGCTGCCAGACCTGCTCGACGACGCCCGCCGAGTCCGCGACCGGCGTGGAGTTCGCCATGGCATGCACCGAGGTGAAGCCGCCGAGGGCCGCGGCACGGGTGCCCGTCTCCACGGTCTCCGAGTCCTCACGGCCGGGCTGGCGCAGATGGGTGTGCAGGTCCACGAGCCCCGGGAGGACGATGCGGCCGGTGGCATCGATCATCTCAGCCGCCTCGGCCGAGGGCGTCGCGCCGCCGCGCATCCGGGCGTCCTGCCCGACGGCGGCCAGCAGGCCCTCCTCGATGAGGACATCCGCGGTGGTGCCGTCCGGCAGGGTGCCGCCGGTGATGAGGTACCGGTTGCGGTGGTCAAACGTGGCGCTCATGCGGTGGCCTTCCGGTCAGACGGTGCGGACGGTGCAGTCGGGGTGGACGGTTCAGGGCTGTCGGAGGCGGAGAGCAGCAGATACAGCACGGCCATCCGGACCGAGACGCCGTTGGCGACCTGTTCCAGGGCCGTGTTGCGCGCGGAGTCCGCGGCCGCCGCGGAGATCTCCAGGCCACGGTTCATGGGGCCCGGGTGCATGATGACCGCGTCATCCACACCGTTGGCCTCCAGCATCCCGAGCCGCTCATCCGTCAGTCCCCAGGACCGGGTGTACTCGGCGGCCGAGGGGAAGAACGCGTCATGCATGCGCTCGGACTGGACGCGCAGCATCATCACGGCATCCGGTGCGCCCGCCAGGGCCTCATCGAGTGAGTACGTCACGGTACAGGGCCAGTCCCCCACGCCCACCGGGACCAGGGTCGGTGGCGCGGCCAGGGTGACCTCGGCGCCGAGCGTGGTCAGCAGCCACAGATTGGAGCGGGCCACCCGGGAGTGCAGGATGTCCCCGACGATGACGACCTTCATCCCGGCCAGGTCCGTGCCGTGCGGCGCGGTGCCGTGGCGCAGCGCCAGGCGGCGGCGCAACGTGAAGGCGTCCAGCAACGCCTGCGTGGGGTGCTCGTGCGTGCCGTCCCCGGCGTTGACCACGGAGGACCGGATCCAGCCGGAGTCCGCGAGCTGGGCTGCCGCCCCGGAGCCCCAGTGGCGCATCACGATCGCGTCGGCCCCGATCGCCTCGAGGGTCTGGACGGTGTCCTTCAGGGACTCGCCCTTGGAGACGGAGGTGCCCTTGCCGGAGAAGTTGATGACGTCCGCGCTCAGGCGCTTGGCCGCGGCCTCGAAGGAGATCCGGGTCCGGGTGGAGTCCTCCAGGAAGAGGTTGACGACGGTGCGGCCGCGCAGGGCGGGAAGCTTCTTGACCTCGCGGCCGGAGACCGCGGCCATCTCCTCGGCGGTGTCGAGGATGCGCAGGGCATCGGCGTGGGAGAGGTCCTGGGTGGACAGCAGGTGCTTCACCGGGCCTCGCCCCGCCCGCTGGCCTCCGCGTGGTCGGTGATCGAGACGGCGTCCTCGGTGACCTCGGCGGTGGCATCCGGCCCGTCGATCTCCACGAGGCGGACCTGGACGCGCTCGGCGGTGGAGGTGGGCAGGTTCTTGCCCACGAAGTCGGCCCGGATCGGCAGTTCGCGGTGGCCACGGTCCACGAGGACGGCGAGGCGTACGGCGGCAGGGCGGCCGAAGTCGTTGAGGGCGTCCAGGGCGGCACGGATGGTCCGCCCGGAATAGAGCACATCGTCCACGAGCACCACGGTGGCGCCGTCGATTCCGGCGTCCGGCAGGCGGGTCGGCGCGGGGGTGCGGGAGGTGGAGCGGCGCAGGTCGTCCCGGTAGAGGGTGACGTCCAGTTCACCGGTCGAGGTGCCGGCGTCGAAGCCCGGTTCGATCCGGGCGAGCTTGCGGGCCAGTCGCTCGGCGAGGGGGACACCGCGGCGGGGGATGCCCAGGATGACCAGGCCGGCCGGGCCACGGTTCGATTCGAGGATCTCGTGGGCGATCCGGGTCAGCGCCCGGTCGATATCCGCCGCGGAAAGGACATTCCGGACGGTGCGCACAGCGCGGCTCTCAGCCTGCACACATGCCTCCTTCCCCGCCTCACAGGACGGAACTTAAAGGAAACGCAACCCTGGGTGGGGTGTGTTTGGTCCGGCGTCAACACTATCACCGCGGCGGGCTGACCCAGTGTCAGGATGGTTCCATGACGCAGCCGGTGAACTTCCCCGCACCACACCCATCGTCCGGGTCGCACGGACCCGGACCGGTGCCCCCTGCGAGCCATCCTGGGCCCACCGTCCCGTCGCCGGTGGCCTATCCTCCGGCGCAGCTGATCGCGCGGCGCAATCGCCGCTCGAACGCCTGGGGCATGGCCTTGCTCGTGACAGCCGCGCTCGTCGGCGCCCTGGTGGTCCTGTTCCTGGTCGGTGTGTTGGGCACCGAGACGCTCTTCGTGGTCGGGCTGCTCGCGCTGGTCCCCCTCGGCATCGTGGTGACCGCCCTCCTGTGGGTCGACCGGTGGGATCCCGAGCCCCGCGGCTGGCTGGTCTTCGCCTTCCTGTGGGGAGCGGGGGTTTCCGTGTTCGGCACCCTGTCGCTGGGCGAGGTGTTCATGGAGACCTTCAGCGGGCTGTCCTCGCTGGATTCGGCCACCTTCGGGGCGGTGGTGCAGGCCCCGGTGATCGAGGAGACCATGAAGGGTGCCGGCCTCGTGGTGATCTTCCTGGCGGCCAGCCGGCACTTCGACGGTCCCGTGGACGGGGTGGTCTACGCCGGCATGGTGGCGGCCGGTTTCGCATTCACGGAGAACATCCTGTATTTCGGCACGGCCTACACCGAGGCCGGGTGGGGCACCGAACTGGCGTTCACCTTCGTGCTGCGAGGACTGTTCTCGCCCTTCGCCCACGTGCTGTTCACCGTGTGGATCGGGTTCTTCCTGGGAGTGGCCGCGCATCGGCGGATCACCAGGGGCCGGCTCGGCCGGGTCGGCTGGGTCGGTTGGTTCCTGCTGGGGCTGGTCCCGGCCATGCTCGGGCACTTCCTGTGGAACGGCGGACTCGCCTTGATCTTCGATGACTTCTTCACGTTCTACCTGCTGCTGCAGGTCCCGCTGTTCATCGCGGCGGTCGCCGCCGTCGTGCTGCTGTTGCGGGCCGAGCGGCGGCTGACCCAACGCATGCTGGGCCGCTACGGAGTGGCGGGGTGGCTGTGGCCGGAGGAGATCGCCCTCTTCGGCACGGCTCCGGGACGGCGGCAGGGCCGCCGGTGGGCCGGCGGGCACGGGGCCCGGAGCCAGCACCGCGCCTTCGAGCGGACTGCCTTGCGCCTGGCCGCCCTGCGGCACCGGATCGAACGGGGCCACGATGTCCAAGCCAACAGCGCAGAAGAGCTCCGGCTGCTCCAGGACACGGTCCGGCAGCGGCAGGAGCTCTTCGGCGCGATCAGGCCCAGCGGCCCGGTCAGTCCAGCAGCGTCGGCTTGAGTTGCTGGATCCGGCCGAGCAGGCCGTTGACGTAGTCCGGGGAATCGTCCGTGGACAGTTCCTTGGCGATCGTCACCGCCTCGGCCACCGCCACGCGGTCCGGCACCTCGTCGTTGAACAGCAGTTCCCAGGCACCGATCCGCAGGATGGCGCGGTCCACTGCCGGCATGCGGTCCAGGGTCCAGCCCTGGGCGTAGGAGGACAGGATCTCGTCGATCCGCTCCTGTTCGGCCACCACGCCCTGGACGATCTCCACGGTGTACGGGTTGATCACCTGTGCCGTGGACGTCCTGCGGGAGGTGATGCCCTCATCCGGAGTGGTCCCGCGCTGTTCGGCCTCGAAGAGGACCTCCAGCGCGCGCCTCCGGGCTTTGCCTCGTGCGCTCACAGTGGGTCAGTCGTCCCGTCAGTCGTTCACGCGGCCGAGGTAGTCACCCGTGCGGGTGTCCACCTTGACCTTGGTGCCCTGGTCCACGAACAGCGGGACCTGGATCTCGTAGCCGGTCTCGAGGGTCGCAGGCTTGGTGCCGGCGGAGGACCGGTCGCCCTGCAGGCCCGGCTCGGTGTAGGTGATCTCCAGGACCACCGACGGCGGCATGTCCAGGTACAGCGGGGTGCCCTCGTTCATGGCGATGGTGACCTTCTGGTTCTCCAGCATGAAGTTGGCGGCGGTGCCCACGACAGCCGGGTTCACCGGGATCTGGTCGTAGGTGTCCGTGTCCATGAAGATGTAGTCCTCGCCGTCCTGGTACAGGTACTCGTAGTCCGAGCGGTCCACGGTGGCGGTCTCGATCTTGGCGCCGGCGTTGAAGGTCTTGTCCACCAGCTTGCCGGTGGTGATGTTCCGGATCTTGGTGCGGACGAACGCCCCGCCCTTGCCCGGCTTCACGTGCTGGAATTCGATGACGTTCCACAGGTGGCCGTCCATTTTCAGCACGGTGCCGTTCTTGATGTCGTTGCTGGTTGCCACTGTCAATCTCCGTCTGTCGGTATGGGGCCAGTCGATGGCGTCGGCGGGTCTCGCTGGAAGTCCAGTCGACCATTCTAGGTGATGGGGCCGGTACCCCGGATCACTGCCGGGTTCGCCCGGCGATCACTCGGCGGTCACTCCGCTATCTCCTGGTAGGTCGCGAACAGCAGCGAGGCGTCCGGGACGTCATAGGTGGTCGGCTTGCCCAGGCCGTCCAGGAGCACGAACCGCAGCTGGTCGCCGCGGTTCTTCTTGTCCCGGCGGATGCCGTCCAGCAGCGTCTCCCAGCGGCCGGAGGAGTACGACGTCGGCAGGCCGAGCGACTCGAGGATCGTGCGGTGACGATCGGCGGTGGCATCGTCGAGGCGTCCGACGGAACGCGCCAGTTCGGCCGCGAACACCAGGCCGACGGACACGGCGGCGCCGTGGCGCCACTGGTAACGCTCGACCAGTTCGATGGCGTGGGCCAGGGTGTGGCCGTAGTTCAGCATCTCGCGTGCGCCGGCCTCCCGCAGGTCACTGGACACCACCTGCGCCTTGACGGCGATCGAGCGCTCGATGAGTTCGCGCAGCTGGGCCGAATGCGGGTTCTGGGCCTGTTCCGGGGAGGACTCGATGATCGTGAGGATCTCGGGGTCCGCGATGAAGCCGCACTTGACGACCTCTGCGAGTCCGGACACCAGCTCGTTCGGCGGCAGGGTCAGCAGCGTGTCCAGGTCCGCGAGCACGCCGGCGGGCGGGTGGAACGCTCCCACCAGATTCTTGCCCTCGGCGGTGTTGATGCCGGTCTTGCCACCCACGGCGGCGTCCACCATGCCCAGGAGGGTGGTGGGGAAGTGCACGACGCGGACCCCGCGGAGCCAGGTGGCCGCCACGAAGCCGGCGACGTCGGAGACGGAACCGCCGCCCACGGACACCACGGCGTCCGAGCGGGTGAAGTCGTTCTGGCCCAGGACCTGCCAGCAGAACGCGGCCACCTGGACGTGTTTTCCCTCCTCGGCATCCGGGATCTCCGCGGTGAGGGCCTGGAAGCCGGCTGTCTCCAGATCGGCCTTGACCACGTCACCGGTGGCACGCAACGCCCGGGGGTGGATGACCAGGACGCGGCGGACCGAGGGCCCGAGCATGTCCGGCAGACGTCCCAGCAGGCCTTTGCCCACCACGACGTCGTAGCCACCGGTGCCCGCTGACCCCGATCCGCCGGCCACGGGGATGACGGTGGCATCGTCCGGGACGGGTTCGGTGGACGGGGTGTTCGGCTCAGTCATGGATGGACAGCTCCTGTGGTCGGGGTGGTGGACTCGGCCTGACGGACGAGGCGGATGATGTGGGTGGCCAGGTCTTCGGTGGAGCGGCCGGTGGTGTCCACCGTCCACTGCGATACCTCACGGTACAAGGCGTGACGTTCGGCGAGGATGCGGCGCCAGGTGCGTCCCGGGTCCCCCGCGAGGACTGGCCGGCCGAGGCCGCCGTTGAGCCGGGCCAGGGCCGCGTCCTCCGCCACCGTGAGGTAGACCACATGGGAGCCGTGGCGCAGCCGGTCGCGGGTCTGGGCGCTGAGCACCGCTCCCCCGCCCAGGGACAGCACGCAGGGTTCGGCCCGGGAGAGGACCTCGCCGATGACCTCCTCCTCCGCCTGGCGGAAGGCCGGTTCACCGTTGCGGGAGAAGTAATCGGAGATGACGCCGTGCTGGGCCACGAAGAGGTCATCGGCGTCCAGGCGCTGCAGGCCGAGCCTGCGGCCCAGGACGAGTCCGACGGTCGACTTGCCGGACCCCATGGGCCCCACGAGCACAATCCGCCGGCCAGGTGACCAACCAGGGCCGCCGCCGGTTGCAGAACTCACTGCAGCGGGTCACCCATGGGCGCCGCGGCCAGCTCGGCCGCCGCATCCACGTCCGAGACCGGCAGGGGTTCGAGCGAGGCCACGAAGGAGTCCAGGTTCCGCTTCGTCTCCGCCACGGAGTCTCCCCCGAACTTCTGCAGGACGGCTTGGGCGAGGACGAGGCAGACCATGGCCTCGGCCACGACTCCGGCCGCCGGCACGGCGCACACGTCCGAGCGCTGGTGGTGTGCCTTCGTGTCCTGGCCGGTGGCCGTGTCCACGGTGCGCAGGGCCTTGGGGACGGTGGCGATCGGCTTCATGCCTGCGCGCACGCGGACCACTCCCCCGGTGCTCATGCCGCCCTCGATGCCGCCGGCCCGGTTGGAGGTGCGGATCGGATACCCGTCGGGGCCGCGGACGATCTCGTCGTGGGCGGCGGTGCCGCGGCGGGCGGCCGTGGTGAAGCCGTCGCCGACCTCGACGCCCTTGATGGCCTGGATGCCCATGAGCGCGCCGGAGAGCAGCGAGTCCAGACGGCGGTCCCAGTGGACATGGCTGCCCAGTCCCACGGGCACGCCATAGGCCAGGACCTCGACGACACCGCCGAGGGTCTCGCCCTCCTTGTGGGCGGCATCGACCTCGGCGACCATGGCGTCCGAGGTGGACTTCTCGAAGCACCGCAGCGGATCGGCGTCCAGTGCGGTCGCGTCGTCCGGAGCGGGCAGCTCGGCGCCCTCCGGCACGGACACCGTGCCGACAGCCGTGGTGTGGGAGACGGTGCGGATGCCCAGTTCTGCCAGGAAGGAGGAGGCCACGGTGCCCAGGGCCACGCGCGCCGCGGTCTCTCGGGCGGAGGCGCGTTCCAGCAGGGGGCGGGCCTCATCGAAGCCGTACTTCTGCATGCCGGCCAGGTCGGCGTGACCGGGACGGGGACGGGTGAGGGCGGCGTTGCGGGCCAGGCCGTCGAGTTCGTCCGCGTCCACGGGATCGGCCGACATGACCTTCTCCCACTTCGGCCATTCGGTGTTGGCGATCTCGATGGCGACCGGGGAGCCCAGGGTGGAACCGTGGCGGACCCCGCCGACGAGGGTGACCTGGTCCTGCTCGAACTTCATGCGGGCACCACGGCCGTAGCCCAGGCGCCGGCGCGCCAGGGCATCCTGCACCATAGAGGTGGTCAGGGGGATGCCCGCGGGCATCCCTTCAATGATTCCAACGAGTGCGGGCCCATGTGATTCGCCCGCTGTCAACCAGCGCACCATGGATTCGATTCTCTCATGGTCCGCACGCGGTTCCGGACCGTGTGACCGGGTTCAGCGCTCCGGAAGGTCGATGGCGGCGGCCATCGCGGCGACGACGGCCGGCCAGTCGGGTTCCGTCCCGGCCGGGCGGAGGCGTTCCGTGCACAGGCGGACCTGCTCGACGGCCTGGTACAGCAGCATCTCCAGGCCGCTGACCACCTGGCCGCCCTGGTCTTGCCAGGACCGTGCCAGCGCTGACGGCCACGGGTCGTAGGCGGCGTCCAGCAAGGGAGGCAACGGTGAGGCTTCCGCATTCCCCGCGGTGTCCCCCTTCTGCGCCTCGGACAAAGCGCCGGCCAGGGCCTCGGCGGTGGGGTCCGCGGCGCGCGGGGGCAGCGTGGCGACGACCGCGCGGAAGCCGCGGGCCGCCGTCGGGAAATCCTCCAGCAGGCGGACGCGGGGGGTCAGGCCGAAGCCGCGTGCGAGTTCGGCGTGTTCGGCGGCCTTGGCCGGGGTTCGGACGAACAGGTCGACGCCGGCCAGCCCCAGCTTCTCCGCGGCGGCGATGGCCGCCGCGGCGGTCCCGCCACCGCCGAGGATGCCCATCCGGCCCCCGGTCACCTCGCGGCTGTAGCCGGCGAACACGAGCGACTCGACGATGCCCTCCACGTCCGTGTTGTAGGCCGTGGAGATCCCGTTCCCGTCCCAGACGACGGTGTTGAGGAACCCGAGCCGCTCGGCCCGCGGCGAGTAGCGGTCCACGAGCGGCATCATCGCGGACTTCAGCGGCATGGTGACGGAGAACCCGAGCCAGTCGTAGCCCGTCTCCGGACTCCGGTCCAGGCCGGCCATGAAGGCCGGCAGCGCCTCCGGTGTCACGTCATGGGCGTCATAGGCGACATGCAGGCCCAGGGCGCGGTACGCGGCCCGGTGCAGGGCCGGTGACTTCGAGTGCGAGATGGGGTGGCCGAGGACACCGGCGGACGGCCTAACCACAGATTTCCGCATGGTCGGCGCAGTAGTCGCGGTATTCCTGCTGGTAGATGCGGTGCTGGGCATAGTCCTCTGCGAACTTCGTCTCGCCGGTCTCGATGTTGGTGGTCACCCAGTAGTAGTAGTCGTTGTCCTCCGGGTGGGCCGCCGCATCGATGGCCTGGGTGGATGGGGCACCGATGGGTCCGGGTGGCAGTCCACGGTGGGCATAGGTGTTGTACTCATTGGAGGCGTCCTGCTTGTCCTCCTCCGAGAACTGCAGCTGGCGCTGTCCGAGCCCGTAGATCACCGTGGCGTCGATCTGCAGGTAACCACCGGTCTCCTCGTTGGCCGGATCGAGGCGATTCTCGATGATGCCGGCGACGATCGGGTAGTCGTCCGTCAGCGCCTCGGCCTCGAGGATGGAGGCGATCGTGATGACGCGGAACTGCTCGGCCTCGTCCGTGATCCCCTGTTCTTCGAGCTCGGCCATGGTCGGCTCGATCATCATGGCGAAGATCTCAGCGGGTTCGGCGTCCACCGGGAAGCGATACTCCCCCGGAGCCAGGTAGCCCTCCAGGCTGGGGGCCTCGGCGGGAAGCCCGAAGTCAGTGGGGTCCGCCGCGGCCGCCTCCAGGTCCTGGACGGAGATGCCCGTGGACTCGCTGACGGCGCTCAAGGCCTCATTCAGGCGCATGCCGCGGTTCACGGCGACGTAGTGGACCTGACCCTGACCGTCGCGCTGGAGGATGGCGGCAGCATCCGCGGCCGCCATCTTCTTCTTCAGTGGATAGTCCCCCGGCTGGATGGAGTTCTCCGACCGCGACTGGTTGACGGCCTCGATGAAGGCGGCGCTGCTGGCCACGATGTCCTCTTCCACGAGCCGATTCCCGATGGCGATGGCACCCTCACCCTCATGGACGGAGAACACCACCTCCGCACCGCCGGGGCCCGGATAGTCCTCGGCCACGGGATCCGGCAGGATGGCCTTCAGCGCGAAGGACAGCCCCGCCACCAGCAGCACGAACACGGCGAAGGCCGAGGTCAAAGCGATGTTGCGGCGGCGGCGCCGTTTCCGGCGCGCCTCCTTCTTCGCCTGCTTCTCGGCGTCCAGGGAACGGTCCCGATTGACGGTGACGGTCTGGTATCCCTTGCGGCCGGCCGGGCGGACGATGACGGGGGTCCCTGAACTGTCGGTACCCACGACGACGGCGTCGTCACCCGACGCGCCATGGTTCTGCCCGTGACCGCCTCCGCCGTCTCCGTCTTCGTTGACCTCGTTGAGTTCGCTGTCTTCATCCTGCTGACCGGGGTATTCGCGGCGGTCTTCCTCCAGGGGCGACTCTGGAGCGGCCCGGCGCGCCTCCTCGCGGCGGCGCTGTTCGCGCCGGGTCAGCGGGGACTGCGGGTCCGAGGGATGGTCAGGAGTCGGATCGTCAGGAGTCAGGTCAGCCACGTGTCCCGTCCTCTCCCTCTGGTCCTTCTGGCGCAGGAACTAGCACGGGGCGCCCGGCGTCCCGCTGGAGTGATTGTTGCATATTCAAGGCCTGCTCGAGTATCTGCACGGCCGCCACCTGGTCCACGACCTCACGGTGGGTCCGGCTCCCCCGGCCGGCCTCATGCAGTTGGCGGTGGGCCGTGACGGTGCTGAGGCGTTCGTCCACCAGGTGCACCCGTGCCGGGCTTCCGGCCGCGAGCAGCTCCGCCGCCAGGTGCTGGGCATAGCGGTGGGCGTCCTCGGTGGATTCCGTGGCGCGGCCCTGCATGTTGACCGGATAACCGACGTAGACGACCACGGCCGCCCGTTCCAGGGCCTCCCGGACGATCAGCCGCCGGTCGAACCCCTTCTTGAGGTCCCGCCGGAGCGTCTTCACCGGGGTGGCCAGGATGCCGTCGGGGTCCGAGGCGGCGAGGCCGACGCGGGCCTGGCCGACGTCGACCCCGAGCCGGACCCCACGCTGCAGTGCACCGCTCACGCGCCCGCGGCCCCGACCGTCGACTCGATCGCCGTCCGAACGGCCACCAGGGCGTCATCGATGCGAGTGGCATCCTGGCCGCCGCCCTGGGCCACGTCATCCTTGCCACCGCCGCCTCCGCCGAGCACTCCGCAGGCGGTCTTGACGAGGGCGCCGGCCTTCAGGCCGGACTCGCGGGCGGCCTGGTTGGTGCCGACCACCACGAGCGGACGTCCCTTGGCGGTGCCTGCCATGGCCACCACCACGGGGGTGCCCGCGGCGTTCCCGGACTGGTTCTCCAACCGGGAGCGCAGGTCCAGCACGAGGGTCCGCAGCTCGTCGCCCGAGCCGACCGGGCCGGCGTCGTGCGCCAGGACCGTGACGGTGGCGCCGGTGCCGGACACCGCCACGGCGTTCTCGACGAGGCGGCCGGCCTCGGCCTGCAGCTGGGCCGAGCGCAGGACGGCGAGTTCCTTCTCGACCTCCTTGAGCCGGGCCAGGGTGCCGGCCACCCGGTCCTTGACCTGGTCCGCCGGTACCTTGAGCAGGCCGGTGAGCTCGTTGACGAGCGTGCGCTCGGTGGCCAGGTGGCGGAAGGCATCCAGCCCGACGAGGGCCTCGACGCGGCGGTTGCCCGACCCCACGGACTGCTCTCCGAGCAGGGCCAGGGAACCGATCTCCGCCGTGGCGCCCACATGGGTGCCACCGCACAGCTCGCGGGACCAGGCACCGTTGACCTCGACCACACGCACGCGGTCTCCGTACTTCTCGCCGAACAGGCTCATCGCCCCGAGTTCGCGCGCCTCGTCCAGGCCCATCTCCCGCGTGAGCACGGGGTGGTTGTCCCGGATGGCCAGGTTGGAGACCTCCTCGACCTCGGACCGGGCCATCTCACTCATGGCCTCGCCCCAGCGGAAGTCGAACCGCAGGTAGCCCTCCTTGTTGAAGGAGCCGGACTGTGTGGCCTCCGGGCCGAGGATCTGGTGGAGGGCGGCATGCACGAGGTGCGTGCCCGTGTGGGCCTTCTGGGCGTCCAGGCGCCGCTGCAGGTCGATGGCGCCGACGGCGGTGGCCCCGGCGGGCACCTCACCCTCGACGACCTTGACCTGGTGCACGCTCAGGCCGCGGACCGGGGACTGGACGTCGAGGACCTCGAGCACGAAGCCGTCGCCGGTGATGAGACCGGTGTCAGCGGCCTGGCCTCCGGACTCGGCGTAGAAGGGCGTGGCGTCCAGCACCAATTCGAGTTCCTGCCCGGCAGAGGCCGAGCTGACCTGCTGGCCGCCGCTCAGCAGGCCGCGGATGCGGGCCTCGGTGGTGTGCTCGGTGTAGCCGGTGAAGACGGTGTCCCCCTCGGCCTGCAGCTGACGGTACGCCGAGGAGTCCACGTGACCGGCCTTCTTGGACTTGGCGTCCTGGCGGGCACGGTTGCGCTGCTCGGTCATGAGCTCGCGGAAACCGGCCTCGTCCACGGCCACCCCGGCCTCCTCGGCCATCTCGAGGGTGAGGTCGATCGGGAACCCGTAGGTGTCATGCAGTTCGAACGCGTCCGCCCCGGAGATTCCGGCCGTCGTGGCGCCTCCCTCTCCGGCGGCGCGCGCAGCGGACTTCGCGGCCGTGACGGCCGAGTCCATCCGGGCGGTGCCGGCGGCGATGGTCCGCAGGAAGGCCTTCTCCTCGTTGTAGGCGATCCGGGCGATGCGGTCGAAGTCCCGCTCGACCTCCGGGTAGGTGCCCTTCATGGCGTCGCGGGAGACCGGCAGCAGCTCGGGCAGCACCGGATCGGTCACGCCCATCAGGCGCATGGCCCGCACGGCGCGGCGGATCAGGCGGCGCAGCACGTACCCGCCGGCCTCGTTGCCGGGCACCACGCCGTCGGTGATGAGCATCAACGCAGAGCGGATGTGGTCGGCGATCATCCGCAGGCGCACGTCGTCCGTGTAGCGCGGATCCGTGGCGTCCTCGGTGGAGGAGTACTCCTTGCCGGCCAGTGCGGCGGCGCGGTCCAGGACGGGGCGGACCTGGTCCGTCTCATACATGTTCTCCACGCCCTGCAGGATCATGGCGAGGCGTTCGAGTCCCAGTCCGGTGTCGATGTTCTTGTGGTCCAGCTCGCCGGCCACGGTGAAGTCGGTCTGCGAGTTGACCTCGGAGAGCTGGTACTGCATGAAGACCAGGTTCCAAATCTCCATGTAGCGGTTCTCGTCCGCGGACGGGCCGCCCTCGCGGCCGTACTCCGGTCCCCGGTCATAGAAGATCTCCGAGTCCGGGCCACCGGGGCCCGGCTGGCCGGTGTGCCAGTAGTTGTCCTCCTTGCCCAGGCGCTGGATGCGTTCGGCCGGGAAGCCGACCTCCTCGCGCCAGATGCGCTCGGCCTCGTCATCCTCCTCATACACCGTGACCCACAGCCGCTCGGGCTCCAGGCCGAAGCCGCCCTGGTCCTGGGGTGTCGTCAGCAGCTCCCAGGCGTAGGGGATGGCCTTCTCCTTGAAGTAGTCGCCGAAGGAGAAATTGCCGCACATCTGGAAGAAGGTGCCGTGGCGGACCGTCTTGCCGACCTCTTCGATGTCCGCGGTGCGGATGCACTTCTGCACGGTGGTGGCCCGCTGGTAGGGCGGGGTCTCCTGGCCCAGGAAGTACGGGATGAAGGGGACCATGCCGGCGATCGTGAACAGCAACGACGGGTCCGGGGAGACCAGCGATGCCGAGGGAACGACGGAGTGGTCCTTCTTGGCGAAGAAATCCAGCCAGCGGCTGGCGATGTCCTGGGACTTCATGACTGCTCTACGACTGCTTTCGGGGGTCGGTGGGTCGGGGTGTGGACCGGTCCGCGGGGCCTTCCGTGGCGGTACCCGTGATGGTGGTGTGCGCGGCGTCCGGGACATCCTGGGCGGTTGCAGCGGCCGTGGCCCGGGACTGCTTCTGCTGCGGCGCGGGGTCGGCCAGGGAGGATGACATCGTCTTCCAGGCCGGGACCTCCTCGCGCAGCTGATAGGCGAAGGAACGGGCGCTGGCGGCCAGGGCGGTGGCCGCGGCCTGCCCGGCGTTGCGCCCGATGTTCTCCGGGTTCAGCGTGTGGCGGATCGTCTCCTCGGCCCGCAGGGCTGCGGCGTCACGTCCCTTGCTGAAGACGGTGTGTCCGAGCCAGCCGACGGCTGCCCCCACTCCCACCAGCATTACGCGCTTGATCACGGGATTTCCTTTCGCTTCAGTGCCTGGTCCACCCTACCGGGGCCGCGGCCCCGGCGTGGAACATCAGCGCGCGACGCCGGCCCTGGCTCCCCGGGGTCCGGGCGCCAGGTCTGCCTTCCGTCCGTCCTTAAAGCCGAAACCCGGCGTCCCCTCGAGGGGACGCCGGGTTCTCAGGCAGTTTCCGCCGCAGCAGATCCGGAAGGGATCAGCGTGCGTAGTACTCGACCACGAGCTGCTCTTCGCAGGTCACGGGGACCTCGGAGCGCTTCGGGCGGCGGGACAGCTTGGCCTGCAGCTTGTCGATCTCGACGTCCAGGTAACCCGGGACGGCCGGCAGGACGTCCTGGTGGGCGCCGGTGGCGGAGATCTGGAAGGGGACCATCTTTTCCGAACGCTCGTGCACGTGGATCAGCTGGCCCTCCTTCACGCGGAAGGACGGGCGGTCCACGCGGGCGCCGTCCACCATGATGTGGCGGTGCACGACCATCTGGCGGGCCTGCTGGATGGTGCGGGCGAAGCCGGCGCGCAGCACGAGGGCGTCAAGACGCATCTCGAGCAGCTCGACCAGGTTCTCACCGGTCAGGCCCGAGGTGCGCTTGGCCTCTTCGAAGTAGCGGCGCATCTGCGCCTCGCGGATGTTGTACTGGGCGCGCAGACGCTGCTTCTCCTTGAGGCGCACCGAGTAGTCGGAGTCGGCCTTGCGACGGGCACGGCCATGCTGGCCGGGGCCGTACGGACGGCGCTCCATGTACTTCTCGGCCTTGGGAGTCAGGGCAATGCCGAGTGCGCGCGAGTGGCGCACGGTGCGGCGGGTACGGAGGTTGGAAGCCACGAGGGACCTTTCTTGTCAGGCGGCACGGTTCTGGTTTGTCTCCGGTCCTGACACGAGGCGGGGGCTCCCGCGGTGTGACAAGGGTGGACCGGAACCTGGCCTCCCGTGCGTCCTTCGGGAGAGCTGAGGGGCATGCCGCTGCCCGTCATTGCTACAGCGCCGCAGGACCCGGACGGGGTCTCCCCACACCACCGGCGCAGGCCGGAAGGAGGCAGGGAGAACTGGCGGCGCTTGCCAGACAGCAGAAGAGTCTACCAGTTCTGCACCGCTCCCCCGACCGCCGGATCCGGGTCCGAGGGTCGGGGCTGAGCCGGGGCTAAGCCTCGGGACCCTGTTCCGGCATGGGCTGCCCGTTGGCCACCTGTGCGGCCTGGCTGATGTGGGAGGCCTCCACGAGCACATCGTAGGACTCGGCCTCCATGACCTGGATCGAGGAGAAGTCCCGGCGGCCTCGGGTGGCGGCATGGCCGAGGGCTCCGAAGATCGCTCCCCACACCGCGCCGAAGCCGAGTGCCAGAAGCAGGATCAGGAAGAAGTTGCCGGGTGCCAGGATCAGGAACAGGATGCCGATCATCAGGCCGAACCACAGGCCGCCGAGGGCTCCCTGCCCAGCGGCCTTGCCGGTGGTCATCCGGCCGGTGACCTGCTCGACCGATCGGAGGCCTGTGCCGACGATCCTGGTCTTCTCCACGGGGAAGCCGCCATCGGAGAGGCGGTCCACCAGTTCCTGGGCCTGCTCGTAGGCGGCCACCGACTTGAGGATCCGGTAGTCGACCTCGGCGGTGTTCTGCACGAGCCGGCTGGCCGGGTTGTTCGCGGGAGTGGACATGACGGATACTCCGATCTCCGCGGCCGATGGCCCCTGCACGTGGCCCGAGGCCGAACCGCGGTCCTGGCGGGTACGGACACCCCCAGCTTAGAGGCCTACGCGCCCGATTCGTTCCGTTCAGAGGCCGGTGGCGCCGGTGGTGCCGGTGGCGGCGTGCCCCGGATGATCGACCTCAGGTGTTGCACCCGGTCCCCCAGGTTCCGCTCGACGCCGTTCTGTTTGGGACGGTAGTAGTCCTTCCCACGGAGCGGATCCGGCAGGTACTGCTGCCGGGCCACCGAATGCGGTGCGTCATGGGAGTAGATGTACCCCTTACCGTGGCCCAGCCCCGCCGCCCCCGGGTAGTGGGCGTCCCGCAGGTGGGGCGGCACCTCTCCGGACAGCCCGGCACGGACATCCGCCACGGCCTCGTTGATGGCGGCGTAGGACGCGTTGGACTTGGGTGCGGTGGCCAGATGCACCGTGGCCTCGGCCAGGACCAGCCGCCCCTCCGGCATGCCGATGAGCTGCACCGCCTGTGCTGCCGCGACGGCGGTCTGCAGCGCGGTCGGATCAGCCATCCCGATGTCCTCGGAGGCGGAGATGATCAGGCGCCGGGAGATGAATCGCGGGTCCTCCCCCGCCTCCAGCATCCGTGCCAGGTAGTGCAGGGAGGCATCGACGTCCGAACCGCGGATCGACTTGATGAACGCGCTGATGACGTCATAGTGCTGGTCACCGGCCTTGTCATAGCGCAGTACCGCACGGTCCATGGCCTGGGCCGCGTCCTGGAGGCTGATGGAGGGCAGTTCGGGCCGGTCCTCGGATTCGTCCGACTCGGCGGGCTCGCCTGATTCGTCGAGGCCGGCGGCCTCCCACCGGTCCAGGGCCACGCCGGCGCTGGCCTCCAGGGTGGTCAGCCCCCGGCGGGCATCGCCCTGGGCCATGCGCACCAGGTACTCGCGGGCCTCGTCCTCCAGCACGACCGTCCCGTTGAGTCCCCGCTCGTCAGCGACCGCACGGTCCAGCACGCCGCCGATGTCCGCGTCCGTGAGCGGCTTGAGCGTGAGCATGATGGACCGGGACAGCAGCGGTGCCACCACGGAGAAGGACGGGTTCTCGGTGGTCGCGGCCACCAGCACCACCCATCGGTTCTCCACCCCGGGCAGCAGGGCGTCCTGCTGCGCCTTGTTGAACCGGTGGATCTCGTCCAGGAACAACACCGTGGTCCGGCCGTAGAGATCCCGGTCGTTCAACGCCTGTTCCATGACCGCTCGCACGTCCTTGACGCCGGCGTTGATGGCGGACAGCTCCACGAACTTGCGGCCCGGCCCCCGGGCGATCACGGTCGCCAGAGTGGTCTTGCCGGTGCCGGGCGGGCCGTAGAGGATGAGCGACGACGGCCCGGCGCCACGGCCGCCACCGCCGCCGGCCGCGCCCACCGCCAGCTTCCGCAGCGGCGACCCGACGTGGAGCAGGTGCTGCTGGCCGACGACCTCGTCAACGGTGCGCGGACGCATGCGCACGGCCAAGGGGGCACTGGGGCGGTCCCGACCGCCCGAGGAGGCGCCGTCGTCGTGCGTGGTATCCGCCTCCACGTCACCGTCGTGGTCCCCGCCGCCGAGCACACTGAACAAATCACTCACCGGCTCAGCCTAGCCGCCGCCCCGGACGGGCTGGGCGCCCGTGGCGGGGAGCATGCGGGGAGAATGGAGCCATGAGAGCTGTGCTGCAGAGGGCAACGTCCGCGTCCGTGACCGTCGAGGGGCGGGTGACCGGTCGCCTGGACTCCCCCGGGCTCGTGGTGCTGCTGGGAGTCTCCGTCCAGGACACCGAGGCGGAGGCGGTGCAGCTGGCCGAGAAGGTGGCGCACCTGCGCATCCTCGACGGCGAGGAGTCCCTCGTCGGAGCCGGTGCCGCCGCCCTCGTGGTCAGCCAGTTCACCCTGTACGGGGACGTCCGGAAGGGACGCCGGCCCTCGTGGACACGGTCCGCGAAGGCCGACCAGGCCGAGCCGCTGTACGAGCGGTTCATCACCGCGCTGGAGGCGGTCGGCGTGCCGGTGGAGCGCGGAATGTTCGGGGCCATGATGGACGTCACCCTGGTCAACTCGGGGCCGTTCACCGTGTGGGTGGACACGGAGGAGCTGAACGGCCCGCGGCGGGGCTGACCACCCTCACCTCACCGCTGGCGAGACGACCAGATCTTCAGCACGACGACCTGAGCCAGCAGGCCGCCGCCCAGGGCCAGAGCCCAGCGCAGCAGGAAGTGCCAGTCGGTCGTCATGTCGATCAGCATGCTGAGCCCGAAGGTCACCACCAGGACCGGCAGCAGGCGGATCGCGGTGGGCGGGACGTCCGCGGGGCGCTGCCGCCGCTCGGGCTCAGCCATCTCAGGCTCCGGTGGTCTCGGCTGCGGCGGGGGACGCCGCGGACTCCTTCGGCTCCGGCTTGGCGTCCACGCCGGCCTCCTTGCGCTGCTGGTCCGTGATGGGAGCCGGCGCGGCGGTCAGGGGGTCATAGCCGTTGCCGGTCTTCGGGAAGGCGATGACGTCCCGGATGGACTCGGTGCCGGCCAGCAGGGCGACGATGCGGTCCCAGCCGAAGGCGATGCCGCCATGCGGCGGGGCGCCGTACTTGAAGCCCTCCAGGAGGAAGCCGAACTTGGACTGCGCGGACTCCTCGTCCAGGCCCATGAGCTTGAACACCCGCTCCTGGACCTCGCCCTGGTGGATACGGATGGAGCCGCCGCCCACCTCGTTGCCGTTGACCACGATGTCGTAGGCGTAGGACAGCGCGTTGGCCGGATCCGTGTCAAAAGTGTCCATGAACTCGGGCTTCGGCGAGGTGAAGGCGTGGTGCACCGCGGTCCAGGCACCCGAGCCCACGGCGACGTCGCCGGAGGCCACAGCCTCCGAGGCGGGCTCGAACATGGGGGCGTCCACGACCCACACGAACGCCCAGTCGGCCTCGGCGGCGGGCACGTCCGGGCCGGCGTCCTTGATGAGGCCGACGCGGTGGCCGATCTCCACACGGGCGGCGCCGAGGATGGCGCGGGAGGGGGTGACCTCACCGGCGGCGAAGAAGATGCAGTCACCCGGGTTGGCACCGGTGGCCGCGGCCAGGCCGGCCTTCTCCTCCTCGGAGATGTTCTTGGAGACCGGGCCGGTCAGCGAGCCGTCCTCCTGGATGAGCACGTACGCCAGGCCGCGGGCCCCGCGCTGCTTGGCCCATTCCTGCCAGGCGTCCAGGGTGCGGCGCGGCTGGGAGGCACCGCCGGGCATGACCACGGCACCCACGTAGGGAGCCTTGAACACGCGGAACGGGGTGTCCGCGAAGTACTCGGTGAGGTCCGTCAGCTCGAGGCCGAAGCGCAGGTCCGGCTTGTCCGAACCGTACTTCTCCATCGCCTCGCGGTAGGTCATGCGGCGGATCGGGGTCGGCACGTCCACGCCGACCAGCGACCAGACCGACTTCACAATCTTCTCGCCGAGGGCGATCACGTCGTCCTGCTCCACGAAGGAGGCCTCGATGTCCAGCTGCGTGAACTCCGGCTGACGGTCGGCGCGGAAGTCCTCATCCCGGTAGCAGCGGGCGATCTGGAAGTACTTCTCGATCCCGCCGACCTGCAGCAGCTGCTTGAACAGCTGCGGGGACTGGGGCAGGGCATACCAGGAGCCGGGCGCGAGGCGGGCCGGGACCAGGAAGTCGCGGGCGCCCTCGGGGGTGGAGCGGGTCAGGGTCGGGGTCTCGACCTCGATGAACCCCTCCTCGTGCAGCAGGTTCCGGGCGGTGCGGTTGACCTCGGAGCGCAGGCGCATGATGCGGGCCGGCTCCGGGCGGCGCAGGTCCAGGTAGCGGTGGCGCAGCCGGGCCTCCTCGCCGACCTCCACGTGCTCGTCGATCTGGAACGGCAGCGGGGCCGCGGCGTTGAGCACGGTCACGGCGTCCGCGATGAGCTCGATCTCGCCGGAGGGCAGGGCGGGGTTCTCATTGCCCTCGGGGCGGCGTTCCACCGTGCCGGTGACCTGCAGGACGAACTCGTTGCGTAGCGGATCGAAGTCCTTCTCGTCCCGCACCACGACCTGGGCGAAGCCGGAGGCATCACGCAGGTCCACGAAGGCCACCCCACCGTGGTCACGGCGGCGTGCCACCCATCCGGTCACGGTGACGGTCTGTCCGATGAGCGAGGCGTTGAGTTCGCCCAGCTGGTGGGTGCGCAGCACTGATGGTCCTTCCGGTCCCGGTTCACCGGGATGTTCTCTGAGGGTGGTATCACTGGTTCGGCCCATCAGGGCAGAACGGTTCCCGGATGATTCTAGTGGGTGGAGCGCATGCCTCTTCGACCGTCTCAGCCAGCATCCGCTGGTGCATCCCTCGAACGACGCCTGGGGTTGCCCGGGGCCGTGGTCATCGGGGTCGGTTCCATGGTCGGAGCCGGGGTGTTCTCCGCCCTCGGCCTGGCCGCGGCGCAGGCCGGCGGCCTGCTGATGGCAGCCCTGCTGGTGGCCGGGGTGACGGCCTGTCTCAATGCCATCTCCACGGCCCAATTGGCAGCGGTGCACCCGACCTCCGGCGGGGCCTACACCTTCGGCCGCCGGCAACTCGGTGAGTGGGCCGGCTTTGTGGCCGGCTGGGGTTTCGTCACCGGGAAGTCCGCCTCCATCGCCGCCATGGCCTACACCGTCGGCCTCTACGTGGTGCCCGGTACCGACTGGACCGCACGCTGGGTGGCGATCGCCGCCGTCGTGCTCCTGACCGGCGTGAACCTGCTCGGCATCACCCGGACGGTGCAGGTCACCGTGGCCATCCTGGTCCCGGTGGTGCTGATCCTCGCCCTGGTCATCGTGGCGGGCCTGGCCTCCGGACCCGACGCCGGCTCCCCCGCTCCCCCGGCCGGCTCGGCTGCACCGGTGGAGCCTTCGGCCTTCGGGGTGCTGCAGGCCTCGGGACTGCTGTTCTTCGCCTTCGCCGGCTACGCCCGAATCGCGACGATGGGTGAGGAGGTCCGCGATCCCCGCCGGACGATCCCCCGCGCGGTGCTGGGTGCCCTGGCGTTCACGCTGGTGCTCTACGGGCTGTTGGCCTGGAGCCTGACGCGCGTGCTGGGTACGGACGGGCTGGCGGCCTCGGAGGCGCCGGTCCGGGACGCCGTGGGCGTACTCTTCGGCACGGACTGGCTCTGGCTCGCCGTGGCCGGAGCGGCTCTGGCCAGCCTGGGTTCCCTGCTCAACCTCGTGGCCGGGATCTCCCGCACCGGGCTGGCCATGGCCCGCGAGGGTGACTTGCCACGGCCCCTGGCCCGGGTATCCACCCGCACCTCCGTACCGTGGGTGGCCCAGCTGACGGCCGCCGCGGTGGTAATTATCCTGCTGCTGACGGCGGATGTGCTCACGGTGGTGGGCTTCTCCTCCTTCGGCGTGCTGGTGTACTACGCCGTCTCCAACCTGGCGGCCTTCACCCTGACCGAGCGCGTGGTGCGTTCACCCCGTTGGCTGAATCTCACCGGCGCCGTGCTCTGCCTGGTTCTGGCGTTCACCCTGCCGGCGATGTCAGTGCTCGTCATGCTCGCGGTGTTTGCCGTGGGACTGCTCGGCAGGCTGATTGTCTTGCGTGTTCGGGCTTGACGATCTGGACGGGTGGCGTGGTGCGCCGGGGATTCTTGCGTGTGTCGGAAGACGCCCGCGCACCGGACATGTCACCGGACGGGTCTTACGGGACACTGTCGAGGCGTACTCTCGTTCGTCCAGGTCAGCGGTGAGTGTATCCGGTGGGGGTTCCCCTTACGAGACCTGGGTGGCGAGTCGAGTCAGCTCGGCACGTTAGCACGTTAGGGAGGGCGTCCACGGCAGGTGTTAGAATGGTGGGCGCGGCGAAAACGATTTCGCGCTTTAGGGAGATCGGAGGAGATGAGTTGATGACGGTCGTGGAGACCACCGCGGTGTGCGGTACCCGAATCATCCTCATTTCCCAGGCCTCGGCCTGACCTGAGCTTGCCTTCCTCCCTGCGGGAGTAATGCCGGCACGCTTGTTGTCTGGCGAGGCCTCCTTTCAAAGGTCTCCACGTTGTTTAATCAACCCACTTCACATCCACCTGCTTTTTCTTCTCTTTCGCGTGTGCTGACTCTGGCCGATTACGGCTGGGACGGTGAACGTGAGCGCTCCTTCTCCGGCTTCCGGGCCGACGGACTGGTTCCGGGCCGCGTCGTGCGAGCCGAGCTCGGCCGGTGCGACCTCGTCACCGAGACCGAGGTCGTCAGCGCGCTGGTCGGCACCTCATGGGGCGCCGGTGAACGGTTAACGCCGTGCACCGGCGACTGGGTGGCCGTCCGGCCGGCCACGGCGGCCAGCTCCGCTACCGTCGTCGAGGTACTGGAGCGCCGGACGGCCGTGGTCCGTTCCAGCGCCTCGCGTACCTCCCAGGCCCAGGTCCTGGCCGCCAACGTCGACACCGTGGCGGTGACCGTCTCCCTCGCCGATCCGCTCAAACAAGGGCGGATCGAGCGGCTGCTCGCCCTGGCCTGGGGTAGCGACGCCACGCCGGTGATGGTGCTCACCAAGGCCGACCGGTCCGCCGACCCCATCTCGGCGGCCTCCGAGGTGGCCGCGATCGCCCCCGGTGTGGAGGTGCTGGTCACCAGCGCCGCCACCGGTGAGGGCATGGACGCCCTCACCGCCGTCCTGTCGGGCACGGTCGTGTTGCTCGGGCCATCGGGGGCGGGCAAGTCCACCCTCGGCAACCGCCTGCTCGGCGAGGACCGCCTGGCCACCGGCTCGGTGCGCACCAGCGACGGCAAGGGCCGGCACACCACCGCATGGCGGGAGCTGGTGCCGCTGCCCCACGGCGGGGTCCTGCTGGACACCCCGGGCCTGCGTGGTGTGGGCCTGCACGACGCCGACGAGGGCCTGGACAAGACCTTCGCCGAGATCACCGACCTGGCGCGGGACTGCCGTTTCGCGGACTGCGCCCACACCACCGAACCGGGCTGCGCCGTCCTGACCGCCATCGAGGACGGCCACCTCACCCGGCGGCGCCTGGACAGCTACCACCGCCTCCAGCGCGAGAACGCCCACACCGCTTCCCGCACCGACGCGCGGCTGCGCGCCGAGCTGGAGCGGCCGAAGAAGCAGATCGCGCGCCAAGCACGCGCCCTCAAGAAGTTCCCGCACTTCAAGGCATGACTGAAAGGAATACGACCATGGACCTTCCCCGGATCTTTACCATCCGCGAGAGCAGCCACCGCATCCACAACCCGCTGACCGCGGACCAGTTCGCGGCCCTGGGTGCATCACTCCGCCTCCCCGCTGGGACCAGGGTGCTCGATCTGGCCAGCGGCTCGGGCGAGATGCTGTGCACCTGGGCACGGGACCTGGGCTTCACGGGCACCGGGGTGGATATCAGCACGGTCTTCACCGAGCAGGCCCGGGCCCGCGCCGAGGAACTCGGCGTCACCGACCAGGTGACGTTCGTCCACGGCGATGCCGCCGGCCATGTCGCAGCCGAGCCTGTCGATCTTGCCGCCTGTGTCGGGGCCACCTGGATCGGCAACGGCGTCGCCGGAACCACGGAACTGCTGAGCCGGAGCCTCCGTGACGGAGGCCTGATGCTGATCGGCGAGCCGTACTGGCGGCGGACTCCTCCGGACGAGGAGACCGCCACAGCGTGCGGGGCCACCGCCGTCGCCGATTTCCTGGAACTGCACGGCCTGATCGGGAAATTCCAGGATCTCGGGTACGACGTCGTGGAAATGACGCTGGCCGATCAGGACAGCTGGGACCGGTACGCCGCGGCCCAGTGGCTCAACATGCGCCGCTGGCTCGACCGCAACCCGGAGGACGAAATGGCCTCCGAAGTCCGGGACGAGCTCGTCAATGAACCCGCCCGCTATGCGCGCTACGGGCGTGAGTACCTCGGTTGGGGCGTCTTTGCCCTCATGAAGCGCTGATGCGCCCATCCCGTTCGGGGCCCGAACCTCACACCGTCCGGGTCCCGAACGGGACAACGCCCAACCGAGAAGCGGCCCGAAGGCCGCACCCCCTGACATCAGACAGAAGGATCCAAAGCCAAGTCCCTGGAAGTGGCGGAGCGACCGGAGAGGGATCCGTTTGCGGGGAGCGCACTACGAACTCTGTCGTCGCCTCGGTTCGTGCAGCGAGGCCGTCAAAGGTCGTCCCGCTCTCGCCCATCAGGTGTAGTCGTTCGTGCACAGGGTGTGGCGCACTGCCTGTCCTGACCCTGCGTCATCTAAGCCATTGTCCGCGCAGGTGGTGCTTCCACCCGCTCCACATCTGCGATCAACTCGATTGCACTCTGGTAGCGCTGATCAGGGTCGTTCACAGCACATTTGTGGATGATCTGACCTACCGTGTCGCTGGCTGGCGGAAGTGATTCCCTGCCGGTGAAGATGTATGCAAGGACCCAAGCGATCGAGTACATCTCGTTGACTACTGAGTAATCCTTGAAGCTTCCGAGTACCGGGTCGCGGTGCGTTCCCTTCATTTCTGTCTGCGTTCGCGTGAAGTCCTTGGCCTGGTCCTTCACCAAGCCGAAGTCTGACAACTTCACTAGCACAGCGCCCTCTCCGAAGACCTTGAGCAAGACGTTCTGGAGGCTGATATCGCGGTGCAACAGCTTGTTCAGATGCAGGTAGTTGATGCCGTAGAGGAACTGAAGGGCGATACGTTTGCGAGCCGCGAACGAGAGCTTGGTGTTCTGTCTGCGGACGTACTCGCGAAGCGTGGTATCGCAGTACTCCATTCGGTACTCGTTGAGGGTCTCGTCGTAGCGGTAAACCTCCACTACGTAGGGGAAGCTGAGCCTCTTCATGACCTTGAACTCCTGCTTGAAGCGCTGCAGGTCTCGTTCTTCAAGGCCCCTCTTCGCTCGCTTCACGGCGAACTTGATGCCGTAGTCAGGGTCGACGTACGAGTACACGTTGGCGTAGGAGCCGCTGCCCACCATTCTGAGTTCAACGGGCCGTTGTTGCTTCTCTAGCTTCACGCTGCGGGCCGCGTGGACGAAGACTGGCTCGTAGGTGATCAGTGTGGTGGATTCAAAGTCCTCCGGTACGGCACTGCCTCCGCTCGGGGATAGCCACGGTCTGCATCGGTCAAGTGCGTCCTGGTAGGCAGGAGCCAGCTCGACCTCTATGCCAGATCTCTTCAGAGTGTGGAGATCCATCTCGATCTCGTCGATGAGCGCGAGCAGATCGCGGCTGTTATCGGCCCAGTAGTGGCGGGTGGTTTTTGCACGGCCGTTGATATCGCCGAAGTGTTGGTTCATCCGCTTGTGGAGCACGGCGAACATGTGGCCCAAGTCTGCCTCGCCGTAGAGGCGCGTGAATGCCGGCGAGGCGGGCATGGCCTCGTACTTCTCTCTAAGGTCGGCCATCATTAACGTCACAGGATCAACCACAGCATCCTCCTCTCACTTGAGACCATGATCTCATCGCACCGACTTCCTCGCAGTTGCGTACCCCCACGTACGTTGCCTGCATGCCTTCCGCTCCCGGTACGGATCGACTTTGTCGCAGAGCATCCCCAAACGCACACGCCTGCCCCCCAAAGGCAATATCGGGTGGCCTCCAAACCTTCGGATACTCAGCGGTCACAGAAGACCGCCATCTAGCGGTCTAATGCACAGGGCGCGCCACCGATCGCCCACGTACGGCACTGATCGACCATGGGACGCCTTGCATCCTTTGGGTTGGAAGACAAGCCTGTACGAGATGCAACGGAAGAATCCTGCCAGTTGTTATTGAACGTCAGTTTGAGTCTGCACCTGTGTCTGATGATTTGGAGGGTGGGAGTCGTTCCGATTCTCTGACCGAGTTAAATCGGGGCAGCTCTTCCAGTATCTTGATCGTCTCTTCCCTGCTTGGGCGTTCGACGTCGAACGTCAGACGTGCCGAGGCGCTGAGATGCAGTGAAGCTTGGGCGGCGTCGTGGTTGAGGAAGTAGAAAGCACTCCAGACTCTTGCCAGGTCTGCAAAGTCTTGTTCCTCAGCGTCAAAGAGCACTTCCGGCGGTTGTCCGTGCTGCCCTCGTTTAGGCTTGTATACCTTGCTGTGCGGACGGCCGTCAGGATCGGCGAATCTGAACCCGTGGGCTGCGAGATTGCGTTTCTCGTACCAAGCCACATACCGCTCTCTGAGGTCCTCTAGTGGCGAGCTGATCTCGCCCAATTCCTCGAATGCTTTCGCAAGTGGGGAACCGCTCGACCCGTGTATTCCTTTCGTGGGCAAACCCAGTAATGGGCGCGCCATGAGAGCCAGCCCAATGAGTGTGGAGTCACAGCGTGCACCCTCAGTGATTACACGTCCAACGTAGTAGGCGTAATCCTCTTCCTTCCAGTGAAGGGCGTTCAGCTGCACCCCGTCGTGGCGGTGGGTCGGTACGACGAACCACGAGTCCTCCAGGAACTTCGCCTCGTGATCAGCCACGACGTGTGTCCATGTTCTCTGACCGGATAGGGACAGAGATCCTGACGCGACGTGCACTCGGACGCCCACACCAGCCACCGCACGGACGCCGCGCACCTCACGATGCGCTACTTCTAAGACCACCTCACCGTTCCCATTGACAATCCGCAGGTAGCTGATTCCCAACGCGAGGACTTGGGGCTCCCCGGCGTCGCTGTAGCCAGCGGACGCCGTAAAAAAATCCTCACGGGGATACCCCCATTCGGTGAGAGCTTGGGTTCCACCTAGGACGTGATCCCCTTCGTACCAGATGTCTTCGCCAGCGTTGCTCATAAGAGAACTCACACTACGTAGATCGGCTCTCTCCCGCCACGACTCCGTGGTCCTCTGACGTGACCGCTCAGGAACGACCTGCGGGACGCCTCAATCCATTTGGGTTGAGGCGTCCCGCAGGTCGATCCCCATACGGGGTCGTAAAAACGGCAGAGATGAGAGCGGGAAGCGAGCGACCTTTACTGTAAGACGCCTTAACGCAGGCGATACGTTGCTTTGACCAGGAACATTGCCTTCTGGACGCCCTGCAATGCCCCTCTAGGATGAGGTCATGGTGAAGGCCAGCGAAATCTCCGTCCAGAAGCTGCTTGAGGGCTCATACTCCTACCAGATCCCGCTGTATCAGCGGACGTATTCGTGGACGCGCGATCAGCTCGAACGTCTGTGGGAAGACGTTGTCACTCTGGCCGAGGAACGATCGGAAGATGCCAAGGCCACGCACTTCATCGGATCGATCGTGTTGGCTCCGGGCGCGGGCAACGGGCCGGGGGTCCATGAGTATCTGGTGGTGGATGGTCAGCAACGGCTGACGACCTTGACGCTGTTGTTGGCCGCGGTCCGAGACCACCGTCGGGACCATGAGGCCCCGCAGCACTTCGACCGCATCAATGAGAAGTACCTGCTCAACAAGTGGGAATCTGGGGTGCATCGCTACAAGCTGCTGCCGACCCAGGCCGATCGGGCCAGCTATCAGGCGTGTATTGATGCGACACCACATGCCGGCGGCACGGACGGCATCGGCACTGCATACCGCTACTTCCAATCCCAATTGATCGCAGCGGATGACCCAGACGATCCCGTGGACATCGAACGGATCGAGGAAGCCGTGACGGCGGGCCTGGCCCTGGTCAGCGTGACCACCTCCGTAGAAGACAACACGTATCGGATTTTCGAGTCCCTAAACAACACCGGTCTGCAGTTGACCCAGGGTGATCTTCTGCGGAATTACATCTTCATGCGACTGCCCACGCAGGGAGAGACCGTCTATCAGAGCCTGTGGCTTCCTCTGCAAAACCAGTTGGAGAGTCGAGACCTCGAACTGCTCTTCTGGCTCGACCTGGTCCAGAAGGACCCCTCGGTCAAGCAGACGGACACCTATGAAGCGCAGAAGCGACGCATGGAGCGCCTCAAGACCGAGGACGACATTCGTCAGGACGTCGAACGGCTGGCCCGGCTCGGAGGTCTCCTCTCCGTCATTCTCAAACCGAACACGGAGCATGACGCGAGCGTCCGCACGCGTTTGCAGCGGCTCCGGGCCTGGGGAACCACCACGGTGTATCCCATCCTGTTGTTCCTGCTCGATCAGCGCGCACAGGGAGCAGCCAGCAGCGAGACGATCGCCCAGGCGATGCTGTATCTCGAAAGCTTCCTGGTCCGGCGAGTCCTGGCCGGACAAGCGACCACCGGCATCAATCGCATCCTCCTGGGAGCCGTGGTCGAGATTCAGAAGGCCGAGGACGTCGCCGCTGGACTGCACCGGTATCTGTCCACGGGGCGAAAGTACTTCCTGCGTGATGACCGCCTGGTGTCCGCGCTCCAGACCATTCCCTTTTACCTGAACGGTCGCAGCAATCAACGCAAGCTGATCCTGCAGTGGCTCGAGGAGTCGTTCGAGAACAAGGAACCGGTGGATCTAACCACGTTGACCATCGAGCACGTCATGCCGCGCACCTTGACCCAGGAGTGGCGCAATGACCTCGCAAGGGATCTGACTGCAGACGAAACCGCCGAGGAAATCCACGAAGCCCTCCTGCATACGCTGGGCAACCTGACGCTGACCGGATACAACAGCTCCTTGAGCAACAGCCCCTTCGCGGTGAAGCGGGCACAGTTGACCCAAAGCGGGTTGCGCATGAATCAGTCCATTGCCAAGCATCAGACGTGGGGACGCCCGGAGATCCTGGCACGAGCTGAGAGCTTGGCCCAACGCATCGCACAGATCTGGCCGGCACCGGTAGACGTCGCCGAGACAACACCCTTCGCTCCCGGGTGGATGCTGATGGAGCAGGCAGTCGCCGCGCTGCCCCCAGGCGGGTGGACGACCTACGGTGATCTGGCCGCACTGATCGGCAGCCATCCGGTCCCCGTCGGCCAACGCGTGGCGACCCGGCCGCTCAAGAACGGCCACCGGGTGCTCCAGGCGGCCGGGACCATCTCGCCAGGTTTCCGCTGGTATGAAACCGACCGCACGGACGACCCCATCCAGGTGTTGAGCGAAGAAGGCGTCCAATTCGACGACCAGAACCGGGCCGACCCGGCCCAGCGACTGGACGTTGATGACTTGGCTCGCCTGGTCGGGGCCGATCTTGAAGAGAGCACTGAGCCGTTGGCCGTCCCCGACGGAGGAACCCCCGAACGCAGGGACTCCTTCCTCAACCAGCTCACGGACAACGGGGCCGATGTCACGCAGGCGGTCCTCCGCGTGATCAACGAATGGTCCGGCTTGGGAGGAGCGGTCAGATACGGCTCGGCAGCCATGACATCGTGCTATCTGGAGTATCCAATGGCCGACGGCCAGCCCATGGCCCCAGTGATCATCTACCCCAATGCCCACTTCGAAGTGGTTTTCATGTACCTCCAGGGACACGAACCGTTCCAAGACCCAGCACTGTTGGAAGAGCTGCGGGTACGCATCAACCAGATCCCAGGCGTAGACATCCCCGGCAATCAGCCCTTGAAGCGCCCGAACATTCGACTGGAGACCTTGGTCCACAAGGGAGCCGTCGAAGCACTCGGGGACGCTTTGCGGTGGTTCTACGACACCATGAACATCTGCGAAAAGAAGGCGCCTGAACTGCAGAAGTCATAAGGCCTGCACGCCTCAGATCAGAACGACTCAGCGCAACAACGCGGGACACCCTTCTGAACATCTCATCCATTTCCTGGCTATGCAGAAGCACGAGAAAGGCATCGACCACATCGATCCCCACCCCACAAGGGGTGGCACACAGCACCACCGACCTAGCCGATCACTGCACGAGCAGGGGGTAAAGAGACGTGGTATTGAAATTTACTCGGCATGACGTGCGGCGAGCAACAAGCATCAGACAGTTCTTTCCACCCTCGCGATCACGTTGCGGCATCTACATCCTCGGGTTCGCGGATGGCCAGGGTTACGTCGGCCAGGCGGTAGATGTGGTGCGACGATTCGCCCAACATCGGCACACCTGGGAAGACATCGTGGACTTCTGCTTCGCTGACTGCCCGCGCGAGGAACTGGACCGGTGGGAACAACTCACGATCCGAGACCAGCACCCCACGCGAATACTGCGCAACGTTGTGGACGTGCCACCCGGCCGAGTGGGGCCCGCCGATCTGGACGCTGTGGCCTCCATCGACGAACAAGAAAAATGGCTTGCCGCAGGAGGGAGTGTTCCGGACGGGGGCACGCGACACCAGGACCTGCAACTGCGAGCCGCTCATCATGCGGCGTACCAGCGCCTGGAAGCGTCCGGGCACCTCGCCGACGTGGTTCAGGTGTTCCGCCCCTATATAGGACTCGTGGTGCCCTATCCGCGACGGACCGAGCGTGAATTCTGGGCCGTGAGCGCGATGCCATCAACGAACCGGACCCGACGACACCAACGCCTCGCTGCCTTGTCCATCAACAACGTCGAGACGCTGGTCATGTACCGGTACGACGAGGAGACGTTCGGATTTCTGAACCTATCGAAGTCCGTCTTCGTTGACATGAGCGGAGGTTCGGAGGAAGCCGAGTTGAGGGCAGAGGGTTATGTCGTAGAGGATGCCGAGTACAGGACCGGAGCGGGCGACGTCGTCCGCATCGATGGTCAACCCGAAATGTTGAGCGCTTTACTGACCCGGCCAGCTGTCGTGGACGCCGCGAAGCATCTCAACCTGAACCTAATGCGCCGCGGACGGTCTTTCCAGTGGAGATGGCACAACTATGAATTGGCCGACCGGCTTCTGGAGTGAGCACTTTTTTGAGCCAGGAAACGTCTGCGGGCGATGTCAATATCGGGAGTCATCTGCATGACGTTCCAACTGTCTCAACAATCGTTGGCGCTCTACCGAACTGCGCCGGATGTGGAACTGATCGCCAAATGGCGGTCTTCTGTGATCGCTTGATGGCGCTGTCCAGGGGCGCAGGCGTGTCCGTTTGGGGATCCGTTTACGGACAGGCACTGTCACACATGCAGCCTCGGGAGGCCCCGCGAACGGGCACCGTAAGTCGTTCGCCCACTGGTTGTTCCATACTGAGGCCATGCAGACCATGGGCGTTGATCCCCGGGACCAGACCTGGGAACTCGCGGACCCGCGATACCGGATATATTTCTGGGCCGGGACCGCCTCCGATGAATGGGAGATCTCGGGCGCAGACGTTCAGGACGTCCTCGCCTGGGCGGAGGCGAACCGCGGCGATCGCACCTACACGCTGTACGCGTGTGTCCCCCAGGACGGGTTGGGCCTTGTCCGACTGGCCGGCGAAGATCCCAACGAACTCCGAAGTGGCTGACGGAATTACCGCCGTCCTCGGAGACCAGAGCGGACGATAGGCACCTCTCGGGTCGTTGCCGCCTATCCTTTTGCCCCAGAGGCGGACCTGTCGGTAAAGCGGGACTCCGGTCGGGAAGCCGAGAAGGGCAGGAAGTAGACGCGGGTCCCTTGCCTCGCACCCAGCCTCCGCGCCGTAAAGCGATCCAGCAGCGGGGCGGGTCAGCCAGTCGCCGACCGTTGCAACAAGTATCGGTTGAATTGTGCCCACGATGAAGAAAGCATCCCGCCTCTAATCTTGGTGGATGGATGACCTGGAGTTCTCGATCGATGATGAGTTGTTCCGCGTGAGCCAGAGGCGGCAACCCACCGGGATGATGAGCTATGACTACGCTTGGCTCAACGGACCGGACCACGGTAATTACGGCTTCACCGTGGGCTTCTCGGTCGCTTGGTCGGACCCCAGGGCACAAAGGACACCGGAGCAGCTAATGGACGAAGCGCGTGGCTTCATCGAAGGCTTCTATGAACCGGGTGGCATCGGGGAGGAAGACTTTCCCGACCACATTCCAGCTCGCACCCGCAGGACGGGCGATCAATAGATGATCCGCCCTACGGCACGGCACCGGTGGCCACTGACCACTCGCCCGGAGCAATCCCGGTGGGGATTCCGGCGGCGAACGCTTCGTCAGCCACGGCCTGATTCTTCAGGCGGGCGTTTCCTGACAAGCTGGAATACCGCGTAGGCCAAGAGCAGACAACTTAGAATGAGAACGGCCCAGGAGGCCCACGCAAGTCCTCTATCCGATGAAAGTACTAGAAGAACCTGACTCGCAATAGTCAACAACATAGCGATGGCAATGACTCCGGACACGAATCGTGTTGGTCGATTCATCAATTCGAATCTCATATCGGAAGTCTAGGTCCACCGTTCCTCCTCGGCTGTCGCGCTCTGTCTGGGTAGTGACATTGCGAACCCCGAAGGTAGTCGACCGGTGACCGCAGAGGGATCGGCCGGTGGCCATCCTCAACGAGATGCCGGGCATTTCGGCCATCATGAGCAACATGATCGTCGGCCACGCAACTGTGGACCGTAGGGGCCGGGCACGAGGAGCGCAACTGGCACGGTAACTGGCTTCAATCCCCGACGTCCTTACCTATACCCGTCCTAGAAACGCATCGGCTCTTCGCGTACCTGCCCTAGACCTTCAAGGTCACCAAACGAGGATGTCGAGCAGTCTCAGGTCGGTCAGCCGCGTCATGTCGCGGACGCGCTGCTGGTCGGCTGGCTCGTGGTGTTTGTACCGGGCCAAGGCGTCGCGCAATCCCTCTATGGCACCGGATGAACGGGCGGTGAGTAGGTCGTCGCGCACGGCGATCCACCTGAGCTGGCTCTGCCGTAGGTCTGGGTGTCGAGCCGCGTGGGCCCGGGCGGCCGTGCGGTATGCCTTCCACAAACGAGAGTCCAAGAGCGGGAACGCAGCCGGAAACTTCAGGTGTAGGACCTTAGAAACCTTCGCGAAGGAAATCCCGCGAGGAGCCGTCCCGGCGAAGTGCCAGTACAGGTCCGACATATTGTCGAAGAGCCCTCCGCGCACTTCCGGGTCCGCGTCGGCGAGATTCGCACCCGTCGTGATCCACGGGGCATTCGCAGCCCGTGCGATGAAATAGTCACCCTCGACGTGGGAGATCCTCGAGCTGATGTACCGAGTCCGCCTTATCTCCTCCGGGGTGATTGTGCCGTGGTCACCGGGCGGCGGGTAGTCGAACCTGGCGGGCGTCTTGCGCGGATAGCCGGCGAAGTGGTCGAGCGCTTGATCGAGCGTGTATTCGATGCCTGCGACGGTGAACGCGGCGGTGGTGACCATAGCTCGGACACTATCAGCAGCCATGGTTCGAGGCCCCGTATGCGGACGTCCATTATCGCAAACTGTGTCGTGGGGGCGGCTCCCGTTCACCGCTGGTGATACTGGCGGAGGCTCCATGCCGTAAGCCATTCCCTGAACTGAACGTCAGCCCGCTGTGCGGAATAACGGTGCTCTTGTGGCCAGCACAAGATCGTCAGCGTCGACTAATCGCTTACTTGACGAAGGGAGCCCCTTGGATGAGGGCTCCGGAAGGGCCCTGTCAGCCTGGGCGACGGCGCGTCGGTCACCGACCCACGCCTCTGCGGGACTAACGATTCTCGATCCGGCCCTGCAGCCGCTGCATGTCGGTCAGCGCGTCTTGAATTTCCTCGTTGGATACAGCCTTTCCATGCACGAGTCGATTGCGAACGTCGACCACCCCTCGCAACTCCTCAGCCGTCCGTTTGTCGAGGACACCTGAGTGGAGAACCGTTGACGTCGGATTCCGACCAGCCGCAGTCTCACCTAGCGTTCTGGCGTTGAAGCCGCGAACGGTGAGCTCAAGGTCGTTGTACTGGCTAAGAAATCGGCCAGTCAGCCCGTGCCGGCTCTCTGCCTCACTCGGACCACGAAGCCCCCTGGCGTCTAGCCTTCGAGCCGCCTCAAGTGCAGCACGACTGGCCAAGTAACCGAACGCACCCGTGACTGCAGTGAGGAGGCCAACGCTTTCCTGAGGACTACGCGAACCCAGTTCTGGCCCCAACCAGAGAAGCACCCCGACAATTGCCGCGGCTGCGAACACCAGGCCGTAGACGCTAAGCATGCGTTCCCGGATGCCACGCCGTGTTGTTCCAGACACACCTGAGGACGTCCGCTCTGCTGCAGCGATGACATCTCGCACAGTGACCTCGGGAGCGTATCCGGAAGTGGATTCACTCGCGTTATCGCGCGCGCGTCGAAGGACTTCCTCACGAATATCATCCAGGTACTCATCGAGCGCTGCGGCTGCGGCCTCGGTCAATGGTGGTTCAAATGGTGATGAAGTCATGAACGTTCTCCAACCAGATCCAAGATCGTTCCCGTCAGGGAGACGCCAATCGACGCGACAAACAGGACGAGTCCCCACCATTCGTCGAGGTTGTTGGTAGCGACACCCACACCAACAAGTGCAAGTGCCACACAGATTCGCCAAGCGATCTCACCTTTAGATGGGCGGGTTGGTCGCCGGTAGGCCCTCCGGAGCAAGCGATCCGCGTCCGTCACCATCGAACTGGTGAACTCGGCCGCGGAACCACCACCCGATCGCTGCGCGACCTCCAGGCGTTCCACCTCCTCCAGGAGATCGTCGGCGTACTTTCGTATGCATCGGTGGAACTCCACAGCTGGAGGAGTGCCGTCCGGCATCCCAGGCACGGCGGCTGGGGCAAGAGGCACACGAGGCGGTTGACTCACTTGGCCTCCAGGCAAGGACTCAGGGAAGTGGCTGACACAAGTACTCTAGCCAACCCTGTCTCCTTGATCTGCGCCGCCTGCGACATCGAATACTGAATACGGACCTCTCCTCAGCATGTCGGGCCGCCCGAAGTGCTGAAGGCGCAATGTACTTTCATTCGCATGACAGCGCACCAAGTTGAGGGTGTGCTGATTGAGGAACGGCCTACGGCGGCAGTTCAAAGTTGCTGCCGAGGGTCATCTGGGCGACGGTTCGGGCCCGGATGGGGATCCGCTAGCGGAATGATCCGCCTGGTCGCCGAGATGTCGGGGCCCGTCAACTGTCTGCGTGGCCTCACCGTCTTGGGGAGAGGTGTACATGGAGCCATTCCACCGCTTCGAGGGTCTCTCCTGGGAGTCGGAACGCCTCGGGGGAGGCTATGACCTGAGATGCTGCGGCCAGCGCCCGCTGAACTTGTGCGCCTGACGGATTGTGCCGGCGGCGGCTCTTCGCCGTGGCCAGTTCATCGCGGATGGCAGCGACGGCATCGATGAGCTGGCGAAGGTCCGCACCCTGCTGCTCACCAAGGGGATGGATGACCTCAATATCGAGCCAGTCGAGCTGGCAGGCCATCTCGCCCCGGACGTGCTTGGCGATAGACCGCCTGATGCCGTCACCATGGTCGGGGACGCGGATGATGCTACTGGCCTGGTCTCCGAATGCCTCTGCCAGCTGTTGGGCTTTCTCCAGCACCGAGGTGTATTCCTCGAATCGGAACCTACAGTCCGGCATTGCGGGGAACGTCTCGACCTCGGGCCCATAGCCGTGTTCCCAAGCCCAGTCATCCCAGACCAACTCATCACCGGTGCGTGACAATCTCACGGTCAGCGATCCGTCACCCGGGTCGCCGCATAGACAGGTGAGCAAGGTCAGGCGGTCCTCGGATAGAAAATCGTTCGGCAAGGACGCTTCACCCAGCATGATCTTGGCAGCGTTCGCGGCGTCGGTGACTTCGAAGAGGGAGACCGGTTCGGGTTCGGCATCGACCGGGTTCAGTTCCGAGAGGGGACGCCCGTCCAAGAGAAACTCGATGCGAGAGACCACTTTCTGAGTGACCCAGCCTTTATCGTAGGGGGCCCACATGCCCAGGGCCCAAGGCTCAGGCCGCACTCCCAATGACGTCATGCAAGAGATCATTCCACGGGCCAACGTATGACCATGCCCCAATCCGATGCCCAAGCCGTCCCAGGGCGCTCCGCCTCACGCGAATCCGGTAGAGGAACCCTCTCCGGACGCATCTCGATCGGCTTCCAAGTGGAGCTATCTGACTGGACACTCGGCAGGAGATCGCGCGGTCGCGGCAGTGTGGTCCCGCAACGGAGATCTTCAGGATGTACGGCTTCCGTCAGAGCGACGGTTGCTTCCAGCATCGGTGCCGCGAGCCCTTGTCGGGCCGACGGTCTCCCGCCAGACTGAGGTGGTCCGTGAGCGAAAGGCACAACATGAAGAGTCGCTGGCCTGTTTTGCTCTTCGTCGTCGCGGCCCTCATCCTGCTGCTGTTCGGGATTTGGATTGAGCTTCCCGGGTGGCTCATCGCGGTCATGGTGCTAGTTCCGCTATCACTGGCCGTGTTTTTCCTGTTTTTGGGGCGTCATAGGCGCGATCCCGGGCCGGCCGACAAGTACGAGATTTCATCGGCGGGAGCACACAGCGAAGGCCACCTTGAGCTGAATATCCCGACGGTGCAGCTCGAACCTGCTTTTAGGGCAACCGTGGCCACGATTCCCCGACTCCAGTTGCGCGCGTGCAGTGCGGCAGGGGCCGAGATCGATGCTGCCTTGAACTGGAAGACTTGGGGATTGATCATGTCGGCAGAATTCCAGCCAGCTAACGGGAATCGAACTCACATCTCGGTCATCACCCGCCCAAGGCTGACAGCGACGGTGACCGATTGGGGGCAGGGCCGTTCAGACATCCATAGTCTGTTCGAGGCGCTGGAACGCCAGGTTGCGATAGGCCAGCCTCAACGCTGACCCTACTCAGTCGTGTCCGATTGACAATCCATAAACGGAACATGTGGAAGCGCCCTGAGAGGGGCAACGGCGTCGGTCGGTTTGTCTCCAGTGCTTTTGGGGCCACGGCTAGTGGCGTGGTTCCTCGCGGACCGGTTTGAGGTGAAGGGGGACGGAGTCGGGTGTCGCTTCGGGGAATTCGCAGGTGAACTCCCCGTGGTAGCCGAACAGGAAGCCGAAGATCGGGTTGTGGACCTGCATGCTGATGGTGAAGACATTTCGGTCTTCGTCGTAGGTCTCATGCAGTTCGGCGGTGCCGGTCAACGCTGCCGGGATGGTGAATCCCAGGGCATGTTCGTAAAAGCGTTGCGCACCGGTTCTCAGGTGCAGGGAACCGTCCGGTCGGACTTTCAGCTCCAGCCCGGTGGCCAGGTGCTGGTGGGTGCCCAGATAGTCGATAATCTTCCCCTGGCCGGGACTGTAGACCATGGTGGCGTCGAAGCGGCGGCTTCGTCGTGGGCTTACCTGCAGCGTTCGGACGAAGGTGACGGTCTCGCGGCCAAGTCCGTCGACGTAGGGGTAGTTCTCGATCGTGAAGGGAATGTCCCGTCCGCTGTCGGGAAAGAGGATGTTGCGGAAAGCGCCGAAGCGCAGGAACGGCACCGTCCACCAGGCACCGCGCCGGACCTCCGTGAAGGTGCCGCGCCCTACGCAGGCGTATCCGGAATCCACGCCCACGCCGAAGCGCTTGCGCAGCATCGGATGGAGCCGGTTGAAGTCCGCCCCCAGCGTTGTGGCGAAGATGGAGCTCATGAACCGGTGCCCTTTCCTGCCGCCCCGGGGCCGTCCTGTGCGGGGGCGGGCAGTGTCGCCAACGCGGACGGGGCGGCCCCCGCATGCTTGTCCGGCGCGTGGCGCAGGCAGCGCCTCGCGCGCGGGACGGTTCGGTGCACCGGGATCGTGAAGACCGCCGTCACGGCCGCCACCGCAAGAAGCGGAAGGGCCGTGGGGTGGCCGGGGCCCGCCTCGGATCGCCGGAGCAGTAGGGCCGCGACGGCCAGTCCTCCGGCCCGGGCGGTGCGGTCCAGGATCCAGGCGGTGCGGGCGGTTGCCGGGTCGACGTCGGATTCGGCCCACAAGCGCAGCCGGTCGAAACTCCACGCGGTTGCCCAGCCCAAGGCGGGCCGTGTGACCCGCCGGTCCAAGACCCGACCGACCAGGCCCAAGCCGGGCTCGTAGTCGTATCCGGTGATGAACCGCACCCCGCCCTCACAGGGGACGTACCGCCAATAGCCGGCACCGGAACCGATCGGGGATAGGGGATCGGTGGTGGAGAACTTCAGCACGGATGTCGCCTGTCCGTCCGCCCGCCGGCGGTGGCCCAGCGAAATCCCGGTTCCCCGGATGGTGTGGAAGGGGAGCTTGAACTCGTAACGGAAGCGCGTGTTCCCGTCGCTCCCGGTGCCGGTGGGAACGATGGCCGTAAACCGCAGGTCCCACCGCGGGTGCGCGCCGGGGTCCTGGCTCATCTCCCAGAGGCGGTCCAAGGGTGCTCGGATGAACGTTTCGACGTAGATCCGCTCACGGACGGAAGGCGCCCCCCTGTAGATTCTCCCCACGTCAGAAGCCTAACTTGTCCGCCACCGAGGCACTTGCCGGAGGCCGACAGGAATGTCTGCACTTCAACTGCCAGCGTGCATTCGGAAGTAGTGTCACCGGGTTGTTGCTCTACGCGGTCTTCGCTGCCTAACGCCAGACGCCCACCCGTCTCACAAGTCGATCCCTATCCGGATGCCTCTCTAGAGTGATCAGGAAGCAGCGCACCCGGTTTGCCGATTGCCTCAGCCTCGGAGGTCGTCAGCTTCGGTGCGGATCGACTGTCGTGTCTCCTCGGGCATCATCCCGAACTGCATGTTCATGGCAACTCTTGCTTGATCCCGCGACAAGCCAAATTGATCTTCCAGGGCCGCCTCGGCCGCCGTCCGGTCGGCGGCAGAACACACGATGTCGAGGAACCGATGCGGATTATCTGTCGCTTGAATGAGACCCTCCAAGATGTGGAGCCGAGCGGCACGCTTCCACTGTTCTTCACGCTAACCGCTGCGATGGTCGCTGCGCTTTGCAGATGCAATTCTCGCCAATAGGACCACCACGGTAATGACCAGAGCGACCGCCACTATTGACACGATCACCGTTACTTGCCATCCCTGAAGCCTTCCCATGTCGCGAGTCTACGAGTTCACATAAGAGCAACCATTGAGTCATGCCCGTTCTGCGATCCCTGTGCGGATGAGGGAGGAATGTCGCGCATCTACTCTGGGGGTATGAGCGACTTGGAGTTCTCGATCGCCGGCGAGATGTTCCGCGTGAGTGAGAGGCGTCAGTCCAGCGGGATGATGAGCTACGACTTCGCATGGCTCAATGGACCCGACGGAGGGGCATACGGGTTCACCGTGGGCCTTCAGTCGGCCCCAGGCTCGGAGCCGAACGCCCGCATGACGCGGGAGGACCTGATGACCGAAGCCCGCGGCTTTATCGAGGGGTTCTACGAACCGGGCGGTATCGGAGAAGAAGACTTCCCCGACCACACGCCGCCCCGCGCGCTCAAAGAGCCCGGCCAGCAATAGACGCGTCCGCAGGAGGATCCCTCTCTGACTCTCTTGGGCGTCAGTTCAAGGAAAGAAGACTCGATATCCCTCATCTCGGATCGAGAGCACGTCAAGCTCGATGGGCGTCTCAGGCCCCGTTGGCCCATAGACCTCTGCTGGGATCAGGCTCCCGCCTTGTTCTCCTTCGCGGATCAGCGCGGAGTGGGCGTCCACATTGAGTTGGTCCAGCTGTTTGCTCAGGCCAGCCAGCGCATCCACCATCTGCTCGTCGGTAACCGAATTGGTGGCGAACTTACATGCCTGGCCGGGGTCCTGGGTTTGAGCTGCGGCGATCAATCCCCGGATGGCTTCGTCTGCTGTTGCCGGAGACGGCCCACCATCGCAGGTTTCCCCCTCCGTAGAAGAACAACCGGCCAAGGTGCCACCCGCAAACGCAAGGGCAATCAGAATGGCTGCGCCGGCACGTCGTTTCACTACTTGTCCCCGTCTCCTAGCTCGAATCAAATCAGGTGAACAATGTAACCGGCGTTGCCGGCGTTTCACGGCTTTGGAGCCACTCAGTCCAAGATGCTGGATCGTGTCCGTGCTTCGCCAGTAAGGACGGAGTGCTAATCAGCCTCGCAACCGGCGGGCCACTCGCCTCAACGGTCTCCACAAGGCTGCGACCTCAGCAGACCGTGCAGTGAGCGAGCCGATGATGGAGCTCTCAACGAGCAGGTACCGAACCTGGGCCACGCTGAATGGGGACCTCTTGCCGAAAGATCTTAGACCTTGGCCTCATGGCCAATGAGTGACACCGACAAGCCGAGCAATCCATGGGGATGGCGTCGGCCTCGGACTCTCGCGCCCTGAAACGTATGCTGACGGCATGAGGTGGAGAAGCCGTGTACGCAGGGTGTGGATCGTGCAACAGGATGAGACGCCTGACAATGTCGTCTTGGGAGTCTTCGACGATCCGGACGAAGCCGATGGCTACGCCGAAGCGATCAAGGACGACTTTCCCGGGCATGTCATCATCGAGGAATACCCCCTCGGTTACAAGTACACCGATGGATCGGCGGGGTTCTCCGATATCGCATATCCAGCCTTCTGTGGACGCGCCTACCGCTCGCCCGGCTCTCCGTGAGCACGATGCGGCATGTGGTCGGGGAAGCCCGATGCTCCGATTCCACCAGGCTCATAGAACCTTCGATGAAGCCACGGCCTGGTCCACCAGCTGCTCTCACGTCATTCGCGCGGCGGGATACAGACCAGGGGCGGAGGAGAGGCCCACAGTGAAGCCGTATGTCCCATCATCGAGTCCGCTGAGCCACGCAAAGTCATAGCTCATCATTCTGCTGGACTGCCGCCTCTCCGTCACACGAAACAACTCATGGTCGATGGAGAATTCCACGTCATCCATTCAACAAGAGTAGATGCGGGGCTTCCCTCCCGGGTCCGGTGAGAGATCTCACTCCGAACGCTTCTGCCGTTAGCTGTCTCAGGCGCGGCGTGGCTTAAAGCGGGCGGGGCGGATTCTCGAGGTCTTCTTCCTGACTCGATCCGCCGAAGAGCAATCCCACGCGGGCCAGAGACTTGGCAGGCGGATACCACTGGATGGGGGCGTCCGTGAGCCGGTCGTAGAGCTCCTCGAGAGTGTCCGGACCAAAGGAAGAATAGCCCTCGCCTTCCCCGGCAATAGTCGGGTCGACGATCCAGTAATCAACGGAGAATCCAAAGTCGTCGGGACGAGGTTCTCGGCGACGAGGACTCGACCCATAAACAACGATGAGCACCTCATGGCCTTGCCACGGGCCGCTGAGGACTCGCCCAGCAAACTCGCGACGACCCGCCAGTATGGCCTCCCAACTGGGGTTGTAGCCCCGCTCTGGCTCCGCAGCCGCCTCAAGTGCACGCATGCTGGACACGCGTTTAGCCCACTCTCTTTTACGTTTCCACCACACGGGCCGAGCCTACAGTTCTGGACCACGTAGGAGGGCGCCGGCGTCCAGTGTGGATGTCGGGTACTGGACAGCCGGCGCCACCAAGGTTTCACCGTCGGGATGTTGATTCCGCGAGATCGGTCTCGGCCGCGGTCCGTTGGCGTTCGATGGCACGGTAGACCGTCGAGCGGCCGACTCCGAAGAGTTCACCGACCTCGAGGATGCTGTACTGACCGCTGTGAACCAACGAAACCAGGTGCGCCTCCTGGCGACGGTTCAGCTTGGGCTGCTTGCCCCGTAAACGCCCCTTGGCCCGGGCGACCTTCATCCCCTCGCGGGTGCGCAACCGGATCAGGTCGGACTCGAACTCCGCGACCATGGCCAGAACATTGAACAACAGTCGCCCGACTGCATCGGTGGGGTCATAGACCGCCCCACCCAGCGACAGACTGATCTGCCGGGCCGTCAGCTCGTCGGCGATGGCCCGGGCATCGAGCACAGACCGGGCCAGGCGATCGAGCTTGGTCACCACCAAAGTGTCACCCGCACGGCCAGCAGCCAGTGCCTCGCGCAGTCCAGGTCGTTCACGGTTCGTGCCGGTGAGGCCGTGGTCGACGTAGATCCGTTCTGGCTCGACGCCAAAGCCGAGCAGGGCGTCTCGTTGGGCAGTCAGGTCTTGCTGGTCGGTTGAGCATCGGGCGTACCCGATGAGCAGTGCGCTCATGGCGCACCTCCAAGAAGGTTGACTCGGCCAAGCCCGGAGTGGCTGGGCTCGAGCATCGAGCCGCGCTCGACCCTGTCACTAAGCGCCTCCCGCCAGTAGCCATGCAAGGTCCAATGACCACCGCTCTATGGCGACGAATTTGCGCCGGACGGTCGCGGACCACAACGACCGGCCCGCTCCCAAATGACGATCGCCTTACGGCGCAAGCAGATCCTGCCAGGTCGTCGCATTGGAAACCGATCGCGCTGTCATCGAACTGCTGTCCACTGACCAGGCAGGACAGGTCTTGTCGGTGTTGGATCACTGGCCACTGGCGCCTGGCCTGTCACGGGTACTCAGTAGTTCGCGTGGGGTGGGTCGTCCCGGGTGCGCTTTTCGAGATCACGCCACCCGAAGTAGACAAGCACACCGCAGACCAGCGCCCCGGCAACGATCCACCAGTTCTGGAAGTACAGCCCCAGGATGAGTATTCCTATGCAGCTGAACGCCTGCCTGCGATGAAACCAGCGGCCCCGTTCGCGGATCGTCATGTCGCTAAAGCGTTTCATCGTCGCTCCTTCACAGGGCATGGACAGCGTTCGGGGTGATCCCTGGCGTAGCGCCTGGCGCGACGGGACTCGCGAATGATGATCGGCAAGGAGATCAGGACCAGCAGAGGCAGACCGATCACCAGTCCGAGGGCGACCGGATACAAAGGGTCAGAGGGACCGTCGGGCAGGTTCCAGACCTGCTGCAACCAGAGTCCGCCGAATAGGAGCGTGAGCTGGGCGATCTGGAAGGGGTAGTACACCGCCATGATGCCGGCGTATGCCGCGGCCTGATTCTGGGCGTCCTCGGACAGCGAGTCGTTCTTGTTGCGCAGCACCACCCGGACGATGGCCTTTTGGGTGGCGTGGTCCCGGCCGAGGACCCGACGCATGTCCTTCACGAGCGGCCATGCCACCACGAGGCAGGCGAAGGATGCAGCCAAGCACCCGAGCGAGAGCCCATAGATGACCGAGGACCCGAGCGACAGGCCGTCTCCCTCACCCAGGGTGAGTCCCAGCACGAGAATCGCCCCACTACCAACCATGCTGGCTATGGCGAAGACGATGACAACGCGCAGGATCGCCCGCCTGACCCGGGATCGGGGCCACGATGCCCAGGTCCTGTGCTCAGCTGATTCGTCGACAAGGCGCTGCTGGAAACGCCTCCCGAGGCGGATACCGCTCCACAGCAGCACGATCGACAGGGCGACAACACCTACGAGGTATCCGGCGCTGTCCGGAGCGGCAATCGCCACGAGCACCAATCCCAGCACGCCAAGCAGTTGGATCCCGGCGACCACGTAGACCAGACGGCGCAGTAACCGTCGGCCGTCTGGACCCTCAAGATTGAACGAAACATTCGCGACTATCAGACAGGCGTGAGCCGGCACCGGGACCAGGAGCATGGTGCACACGAACGCCGTGACAACCATCCACGGCTGGTGGTCTGCCAACAGCAGGCCAATCCCGAGGCCGACGGCCAACGTCAGGATGGCGATTCCGGCACTGAACAACAACACCGAGCGAAGCTTCATCGGTTTGGTGCCTCCGATCGATGGATGCGCTTAACACCCTTTGCGGGATGCAGCGCGCGGAGGTAGGAAAGGCCGGATCGCAGGCGGAAGCCGGAGGCAAGGGCCCCAACCAGGACCGGTCCCCAGATGAACCACCAATCGAGTTCGGGCCGAGCCAGGGACCCGGCCAGTACTCCCACCACGGCGGAAACCATCACCGCGAATATCTCGATGCGTTCGCACGCGAAAACGCCCGTGGTCCTCCGCACGGCGGGATCGGTTGGCACCGCCCCAGTCTCGGCGGCCGCCACCAGAGCCCTGCGGCGTTGTGCCGTATCGACCTCGGGGTCCTGGCGCGGACGGGGCGCGCGAGTCAGGTAGTGGACGATCACGGTCAGGACGATTACGCACAGGTAGACCAGCAGCGCCCAGGGCGTTCGGTCATCCTGGGCGGCATCGGACGGCAGGGCCAGGGCCGCGATCGGGGCACCGAACACGAGCACCGCGCAGCTCGGCAGCACGCGCACAAAGGTCCGGCGCGCCGAGGGCACGGGCACCTCTGCGCCCCTCAGGGCATGCCTGGGGTGTCCCATCAACCCAAGCTAGCGCCCCGAGCCCCTGGGTGTCTGCAATCCTCCGCAGGGGAACACCCCTATATGGGATCCCATGCACGTATCGCAAGGAGGACCACCACGGCAATGATCAAGGTGACCGCCGTTAATGATGCGACTGCCGTGATTTGCTGGCGATGCCAGGGGTGGGTCGGCTCGGCTCCTGTGAGGTCGGTACACAGTTGGCATGTAGTAGACCAACCGCGCCTTCCAAGACGGTGACCGCGCGAGGATACTGAGCTCATGCAAGACAGAGCGTTTCCCATCCTCAGCGTCCAGGACCTGACGGCGACGCGTTCCTTCTATGAGCGGCTCGGGTTCACGCAGACATATCAGTTCCCGTCCGAAGGTGAACCAGGATTCGTGACAATGGAGCGCGGCACTTCGAGTATCGGCATCGGCGTAGGCAGTGATAGCGGAGAAGACGCTTTCAGCCTGTGGGTCTACGTCGATGACGTCGACGAGACTCTCGCAGCTCTGGGCACGTCGGGTGCGCCGGTGATCTCCGAGCCCGAAGACCAGCCGTGGGGTGAGCGCGTGGCCCGGACCAGAGATCCCCAGGGGAATCTGGTCATCCTCGGAGCTGCCCTCTGACGGCCGGGAGGCAAATGCTTCTCTGCCGACTGCAGGCATGGCGTCCAGCTCGAACATCAGCTCATGCCTTTACCGCGTCCGCCGTGGGGTGGGATCATGACGATTCCGGGCCGCATCACCCAGAATCACCCGGATCGCCACTCACCGCTTCCCACCGCCAGGACCCTGCTCATGTCCATCAAGCTCGAGAACGTCGGCATCGCCGTGCGGGACCTGGAAGCGGCCATCGCCTTCTTCACCGACCTGGGACTGACCGTCCTGGGACGGGACACCATCAGTGGTCCGTGGGCGGACACCGCGGTCGGCCTCGACGGCAACCACGCCAACATCGCCATGCTCCAGACGCCGGACGGCAGCGGCCGCATTGAACTCTTCGAGTATCTCCACCCCGACGCCATCGAGACGGAACCCACCCAGCCGCACGAGATCGGGATGCACCGCGTCGCCTTCTCCGTCGACGACATCGACGAGGCTCTCGAGATCGCCGCGCGGCACGGCTGCCACCCACTGCGCGGCGTGGCCACCTACGAGGACGTGTACAAGCTCACCTACGTCCGTGGCCCCAGCGGCATCCTCGTGATGCTCGCCCAGGACCTGACGAAATCCTGACCCGGAACTCAGTTCGGCAGGACCTGGGGCCGCAGGTCCGACTCCGGCGGCATCCAGGTCGCCGGATCGACCTGCACCTGCTCGCCCGAGCGGATGTCCTTGACCTCGTGGACGGTGGCACCGTCGTCGCCGGTCTGGGTGAACCAGACGAACGGGATGCCGCGCTTGTCCGCGTACTTGATCTGCTTGCCGAACTTCTCCGCGGACACGGCCACCTCGGCGGGGATTCCCCGGCCGCGCAGGGACTGCGCGGTGTCCTGCGCAGCCGACCAGTCGTCGTCGTGCGTCAGGGCGATGTAGACGGCCGTGGGCACGGAGCGGGAGGCGCGCGCCATCTCCTGGGAGAAGATGCGCATCATCAGCCGGGTCACGCCGATCGAGAGCCCCACGCCCGGGAACGTGCGGTTGCCCTTGGACGCCAGCGCGTCATAGCGGCCACCGGAGCAGATGGACCCGAGCTGCTCGTGGCCCACCAGCACCGTCTCGTAGACCGTCCCCGTGTAGTAGTCGAGGCCGCGGGCAATGGACAGGTCCGCCACGGCGCGCCCAGGCGCACGGCGGTGCAATTCCCCGACGACGCCGGCCAGCTCCTCGAGCCCTTCCTCCAGCAACTCGTGGGTCACCCCCAAGGCGCGGACCTGCTCCACGAACGAGGTGTCCTCGGTGCGGATGGCCGCCAGGGCCAGGGCCTGCGCGGCCTGGTCCTGGGTGGCACCGAGCTCGGACTGGAGCAGGCGGGACACCTCGTCCGCGCCGATCTTCTCCAGCTTGTCGATGTTGCGCAGCACGCCGGCGGTGTCCTCGAGGCCGAGCCCGCGGTAGAAGCCCTCGGCGAGCTTGCGGTTGTTGATGCGGATGGTGAAGCCGCCGATCGGCAGGGCTCCGAGGGCCTCGGCCATCACCAGGGCGACGTCCACGTCCGAGCGGAACGACAGCGTGCCATCCCCCACCACGTCGATGTCCGCCTGGGTGAACTCGCGGGCCCGGCCCTCCTGCGGACGCTCACCACGCCAGACCTTCTGGATCTGGTACCGGCGGAACGGGAAGGACAGGTGCCCGGCGTTCTCCACCACGTAGCGGGCGAAGGGCACCGTCAGGTCGAAGTGCAGGGCCAGGCGGTTCGGGTCCTGGGCATCCTGGGGCTGCTGAGTCTTCCCCGCCCCCTGCTCCGTGTCCGCCTGCAGGCGCGAGACGGCGTAGACCTCCTTGTCGATCTCGCCCTTGCGCAGCAACTGCCCGAGGGTCTCCACGGCGCGGGTCTCGATGGAGGAGAAGCCATGCAGCTCGAAGGTGTTCCGCAGGGTGTCCAGCACATGCTGTTCCACGATCCGTTCGGCGGGAAGCCACTCGTGGAAACCGGACAGGGATGCCTTGCGGGACATGGGCCACCTTCTGTAGGAACTGCTGGGGGGACATTCGGCTCCCCATTCTAGGTCCAGCCGGTACGCTGGACGTGACCGTATCCACTATTCCCTGCGGCCGCGCGCCGGTGCAGGGCACCAGCAGAGAGTTCTAGCGGTGACCACCAGTCAAGAATCCGACGATCAGCAGTCCATCCAGCAGACCTCCAACGAGGCCCCCGTGGCAGTGTCTGAGCAGTCCGCCCCAGAGGTTCCGGAGCAGGAAGCCGAGCACGTAGCTGAGCAGGCGACCGAACCTGCGGCACTGGCCGAGACCGAGGCCGTACTGGCCTCCGTCGAGGCGACCGAGGCGCCCTCCGTCGACCCCGCGCCCAGTGACGAGGTGACCTCGGAAGCGCCCACCCCGGCGCCGGCGTCGTCCACTGAAGAGGCACCGGCAGAGTCCGCAGCCCCCGCTCCCGCGGCGCCGAAGCCCGGCGTGCCCAAGCCCGGCAAGGCCCCGAAGCCCTCCAACCTGCCGCGGCCGGCCGCCCAGGCCGGCCAAGGGAAGGCAACCTCGGCCACCGCCCCCGCCTCACCGATGCCGGCCCCGAGCTTCACGACCCCGCTCGAGGACGCCGCGAAGTTCGCCAAGGTCAGCGACGACGGCCACGTCATTCTGATCGATGGCGCCGAGGAGCACCCGGTCGGCCAGTTCCCGGACGGGACCAAGGACGAGGCCCTCGCCTACTTCAGCCGTAAGTACGACGAGGTCGTCTCCCAGGTGATGCTCCTCGAGCAGCGCGTGGCCACGGGTGCCCCGGCCGGCGAGATCCAGAAGACCCTGGGCCATCTGCGTCAGACCATCGGCGAACGCGGCATGGTGGGCGACATGCCCGCCCTGCGCGCCCGCGTCGAGGCCCTGCAGACCCGCTTGGACGACCTCAAGCTGGCCGAGAAGCTGGCTCTGGAGAAGGCCCAGGCCCAGCAGCTGGCCACCCGCGAGGCGATCGTGGCCGAAGCCGAGGAACTGGCCGCGAAGGATCCGCAGCAGGTGCAGTGGAAGCAGGCCAGCGCCCGCATGGCCGAGCTGTTCGAGAACTGGAAGGCCGCGCAGAAGGCCGGTCCCCGCCTCGGCAAGTCGGTCGAGGACGGCCTGTGGAAGCGATTCCGCACGGCCCGCACCACGCACGACAAGCACCGCCGCGCCTTCTTCTCCCAGCTGGACGCCACCAACTCCAAGGCCAAGTCCGCCAAGGAGAAGCTGATCGCCCGCGCAGAAGCCCTCTCCACCTCCACCGACTGGGGACCCACGGCCGGCGCCTACCGGGATCTCATGGACGAGTGGAAGGCCGCCCCTCGCGCCTCCCGCAAGGAGGACGACGCCCTCTGGGCCCGCTTCCGCGCCGCCCAGGACGTCTTCTTCAACGCCCGCAAGGCGACCAACGACGAGATCGACAAGGAATACGGCGAGAACCTCAAGGTCAAGGAACAGATCCTGGCTGAAGGCCAGAAGCTGCTGCCCGTGAAGGACGTCAAGGCCGCTCGCAAAGTCCTGAACGATCTGCGTGGCCGTTGGGAGGACGCCGGGCGCGTGCCCCGCAAGGACGTCTCCCGCATGGAGTCGGCGTTCCGCAAACTGGAGGAAGGCCTGAAGTCGGCCGAGGACGAGCACTGGCGCAAGACCAACCCCGAGACCAAGGCCCGGACGAACTCCGCCCTGACCCAGCTCGAGGACAAGGTCGCCGAACTCGAGGACGACCTGGCCAAGGCCCAGTCCAAGGGTGACGCCAAGGCCATCGCCAAGGCGCAGGAAGCGCTCGATGCCCGCAAGATGTGGCTCGAGACCCTGCAGAAGTCAGCCCAGGGACTGCGCTGACCCGCTGACTCTCAGTGGGCCCCGCGGGGATTCCCGTGTGAATCCCCGCGTTGTCCACAGCTGTGGCCCGGCCCCGTGCCGGGCCACAGCTGTTTCTGCCACGCTGGGACGGTGACCCTGACCGCTGCACCCGGTGCTGATTCCCCTGCTGCATCCCCTGCTGCACCCCCTGCTGCGTCCATCGCTGAATCCGGCGCCCAGCCCACCGGCGTACCGACCGTGGCGGACCCCGGCCCTACACCGATGGATTTCCTGGTGCCCGGACTGCCCTACGCCGGTCCGGAACTCCGGGCCATGGAACTCTCCGGCCTGGTCCTCCACGTCATCGGAGACCTGTACGTGGAGGCAGACCAGAGCGAGTCGGGATCAGCGGCACCGAGGCTCCGGGCGGCGGCCGTGCACCGGCTCGCCGCACCCGTCATCACGGGCCGGTGGGCAGCCATGGGCCTCACGGCGGCTTGGGCATTCACCGGCGGTTCGGCACCGGCGGTGCTGGAGGCCTCCGTGGAGCATTTCCATCGGATTCCGCTGCAGCCACTGTCCGTCGCACTGCGGTTGGAGCAGTCAGACGTCGCCGGCCAGCCGGCCGACGTCGTGGACCTCCACGGGCTGCCGTGCACGAGCGTGGACCGGACCATCGAGGACCTGCTGCGCCGCACCGGTGACCCACGCCTGACTGCGGCGGCGATGGCGGCGGCGACGCGCCTGCTGCCGCTGACCGATACCGTCGCACTCCGGGACCGGTTCGAGTCCCGCCGGAAGCGTCCCGGCATGGCACCCGCTCGGCGCGCGTTGGGGCGCCTGCTGCGAGCCTGAGGATTCGGTCCGTCAGTCCTCCGCTGCGGTGCGGCTCTGGCCGGCGGTGCGGTACACGTCGTACACACCGTCGATCCGCCGCACCGAGGACAGCACGTGGCTCAGGTACTTCGGATCGCCCATCTCGAAGACGAACTTGCTGATGGCCACCCGGCTCCGGGAGGTGTTCACCGATGCCGAGAGGATGTTGACGTGGTGTTCTGCCAGCATCCGCGTCACGTCCGAGAGCAGGGACTTGCGGTCCAGCGCCTCGACCTGGATCTCCACCAGGAACACGGAGGACTGCGTGGGGGCCCAGGAGACCTCCACGATCCGGTCCGGCTCCTCCTTGAGGTGGTCGATGTTCTTGCAGTCGGCGCGGTGCACGGACACGCCGGAACCACGGGTGACGAAACCGATGATCTCGTCCGGCGGCACGGGGGTGCAGCAGCGCGCCAGCTTGGCCATGACGTCGCCGGAGCCCTGGACCATGACCCCGGAGTCCGACTGCCGGGTCGGGGCCGCGATGCGGGTGATCGGGATCGCCGAGGTGTCCAGGGACTCCTCAGTCTCCTCCGCCACCGCATGCAGCTTCTGCAGATGCTCGATCACGTTCTGCACGGAGACGTTGGCGTCCCCGATCGCGGCGTAGAGGGTGGCGATGTCCGGCAGGTTCAGCTGCCCCGCCACCTCGGTGAGCGAATCGGACCCCATCATCTGGTGCAGGGGCAGGTTCATCTTGCGCAGCTGGCGGGTGAGCTGTTCCTTGCCCTTCTCGATGGACTCCTCGCGGCGTTCCTTCGAGAACCAGTGGCGGATCTTGTTCCGGGCCCGTGGGCTGCGGACGAATCCGAGCCAGTCCTGGCTGGGCCCGGCGCCCTCGGTCTTGGAGGTGAAGATCTCCACCCAGTCACCGTGGTGCAATTCGCTGTTCAGCGGCACGAGCTTGCCGTTGACCCGGGCGCCGATGGTGCGGTGGCCGACCTCGGTGTGCACGGCGTACGCGAAGTCCACGGGGGTCGAGCCGGCCGGCAGGGCCATGACCTCGCCCTTGGGCGTGAACACGAAGACCTCGGCGGCGTCGATCTCCGCGCGCAGCGATTCCAGGAACTCGTTCGGGTCCGTGGTGTCCTTCTGCCAGTCCATGACGGACCGCAGCCACCCGGGGGTCTGATCACCACTGGACGGGGCACCCTGAGCCGCCTGGTCCTTGTACTTCCAGTGCGCCGCCACACCGTACTCCGCGCGGCGGTGCATCTCGTGCGTACGCAGCTGGATCTCCACGGGTTTGCCGCCCGGACCGATCACCGTGGTGTGCAGCGACTGGTACATGTTCAGCTTGGGCATGGCGATGTAGTCCTTGAAGCGGCCCGGCAGCGGGCTCCACTTCGCGTGCAGGACACCGAGCGCGCCATAGCAGTCCCGGACCGAGTCGACCAGCACGCGGACTCCCGTGAGGTCGTGGATCTCGTCGAAGTCCTTCCCGCGGACGATCATCTTCTGGTAGATCGAGTAGAAGTGCTTCGGCCGCCCCGTGACGGTGGCCCGCACCCGGGCGTCCTTGAGGTCCTTCTCGATCTGCCCGCGCAGCACGGCCAGGTTCTTCTCCCGCTCGGGGGTCCGCTCCCCCACCAGCCGCACGATCTCCGCGTACACCTTGGGGTACAGGGCCGCGAAGGACAGGTCCTCCAGCTCCCACTTGATCGTGTTCATGCCGAGCCGGTGGGCCAGCGGCGCGTAGATCTCCAGGGTCTCCTTGGCCTTGCGCGCACTCGACGCCGGGGCCACGTACCGCCACGTACGGGCATTGTGCAGCCGGTCGGCGAGTTTGATGACCAGGACCCGGACGTCGTCCGCCATGGCCAGCACCATCTTGCGGACGGTCTCGGCCTGCGCTGCGTCGCCGAACTTGACCTTGTCCAGCTTGGTGACACCGTCCACCAGGACGGCCACCTCGTCCCCGAAGTCCCGGCGCAGCTGCTCGAGGGAGTAGCTGGTGTCCTCCACCGTGTCATGCAGCAGGGCCCCAGCCAGGGTGGTGCCGTTCATGCCCAGTTCGGCGAGGATCGTGGCCACGGCCACGGGGTGGGTGATGTACGGATCGCCGCTCTTGCGCTTCTGGCCCGCGTGGGCCTTCTCGGCCACCTCGAACGCCCGGATGATCAGGTCGAGATCTTCCTTCGGCTGGCGGACCTTGAGGGTGCGGACCAGGGGTTCCAGGATCGGCGAGTAGTCGTTGGTGACGCGGCCGGTCAACCGTGCCAGCCGGCTGCGGGGCCGCCGCGAGACGATCGCACCGCCCGCCGGGCTGCCCGCCGTCGCCGCACCGGACGACGCCCCGCGCCGGGTATCGGTCGAGGTGCTGGGAGCCGGGCTCGTCACTGGTGCGGTGGGGGCGCGCTTCGGCGCCGCGGACGCCTCAGTCCTGGTGGCCGACGTCGGCTCATTGGTTTCCGCTTCCTGCTCCGGCCCGCTGGGCACGGCCGAGGAATAGGTCTGGTTGGGCGTGGGGTGCGGGACGGCACCGGGGCCGGACGAGCGCGGCCGTTCTGACTCTGAACCCATGGCTACCGTCCTTCCCGCAGTCAGCGCAGATCTCCCGCGCTACCGTTGTGCTCAACCCTCAACCGGGTAGTGATCCATTCTACGGCCACCATGAGAGGTGGCCGGCACTCCTCAGTCAGAGTACCGGCCACCAGACGTGATCAGCGCAGGTCAGGCAGCAGCGGACGTCTCCGCTTCGCGACGCTCGAGGACCTTGGCGTCATTGGCCTGGATCTTCGGCTCGCCCTTGCGCAGCAACGCGTACAGCGGCGCCTGGATGAAGATCGTGGCCAGGGTGCCCACGATGATGCCGACGAAGATGGCCAGCGAGATGTCACGCAGCGTGCCCGCCCCGAGCAGGAATGCGCCGATGAACAGGATCGAGGCCACCGGGAGGATGGCCACCACGGAGGTGTTGATCGAACGGACCAGGGTCTGGTTGATCGCCAGGTTGACGTTCTCCCGGAAGGTCCGGGTGGTCTCCTCGAGGTTGTGCTCCGTGTTCTCCCGGATCTTGTCGAAGACCACCACCGTGTCATAGAGCGCGTAACTCAGGATGGTCAGGAAGCCGATGATGGCACTCGGGGTGACCTCGAATCCGGTGGCACCGTAGATGCCCGCGGTCACCGCCACCACGTACAGCAGCCCGATCACCGCGGCCAGGGACATCTTCCAGGTGCGGAAGTAGGCGGCCATCAGCAACGCCACGAGGACGATGAAGACGACCAGGCCGAGCAGCGCCTGCTGCGTCACCCCCTGGCCCCAGGTGGGACCCACGAAGTTGGAGGTCACCTGGTCCTGCTCGACCCCGTAGGCCGCCTGCAGGTTCGCCGCGACCTCAAGGGTCTGATCGTCGTCCAGCCGGTCCGTCTGGATCCGCATGGTGCCCGGCGCGATGTTGGTGACGGTGGCCTCGGCGTCCGGCACGGCATCCTGCACGGCGTCCTCACCAGGGGCGACGTCCGTGTTGGACACCGCGGAGACCGTGAACTCCGAGCCGCCGCGGAAGTCGATACCGAGGTTGAAGCCGCCGCGGGCCAGAGTCATGCCGACCACCGCGACGAGGATGATCAGGGCCAGGGCGAACCAGGTCTTCCACTTCGTGGTGAAGGGGTAGGAACGCTTGCCGGTGTAGAGCTGGTTGCCCCAGGTGGCCAGTGCACTCACTTTTGCTCCTCCGTCCGATCGGTCGAGGTGGTACTGCCGTCGGCGGAGTCAGCCGCAGAGTCGGGGGCACTGGAGCCGCCGAGTGACGCGAACTGCTCGGCCCTCCGGCGTTCGGCGATCGTCTGCCGTTTGGCCGCCTCCTTGGACGACTTCTGGCTCTTCTTGGGTGCCTTGCCGGAGGACGCTGGCGGGACCGGCCTGAACTCCCGGATCTTCCCGGCGCCCTGGTACAGGGGTTCGCGGCCGAGCAGCGAGGGGTCGAGTCCGGAGAACTTGTGCCCGCCTCCGAAGAACCGCGTGTTCGCCAGCATCTGCAGCACCGGGTGGGTGAACATGAAGACCACCACGAGGTCCGCCACGGCGGTCAGGCCGAGCGTGAACGCGAACCCGCGCACGTTGCCCACCGCCACGAAGTACAGCACGACGGCGGCCAGCAGGTTGACGGCCTTGGACGCGACCACGGTGCGCTTGGCCCGGAGCCAGCCGTATTCCACGGCTTCGGCCAGGCTCCGCCCGTTGCGCAACTCATCCTTGATGCGTTCGAAGTAGACGATGAAGGAGTCCGCCGTGAGGCCGATGGCCACGATCAGGCCCGCTATGCCGGCCAAGGACAACCGATAGTTGTCCGACCAGCCCAATAGGACGATCGCCAGATAGGTCAGCACCCCCGCCACCACGAGCGAGGCCATGGTGACCAGCCCCAGCAGCCGGTACTGGAAGAACGAGTACACGGCGACCAAGGCCAGGCCGATGAGCCCGGCGATGAGGCCGAGGCGCAACTGGTCGGCACCGAGGGTGGCGGAGATCTGCTGCTCGGACTCGATGGTGAAGCTGATCGGCAGCGCGCCGTACTTCAGCTGCTCGGCCAGGGCCGCGGCCGACTCCTCGGTGAAGTTGCCGGAGATCTGGGCCCGGCCGTCGGTGATGACGGCCTGGGACTGTGGCGCGGAGACGACCATGCCGTCCAAGACAATGGCGAACTGCTTGCGAGGGTCGCCCTCCTGGAAGGGGGTCAGGCGCTGGGTGACCTCGCGGAAGGCGTCCGTGCCGGCGTTGTTGAAGGTCAGGTTCACGGCCCACTGGTTGGTGGACACGCCGGTGGCCGTGTTGACCAGACCGTAGTCGGCGTCGGCGATGTCGGTGCCGGGGACCTCAACCGGTCCGACGATGTACTTCACACCCTGATTCGGATCGCAGACGATCGCGGCCTCATCCGTGGGCAGCGGCTCGCGATTGGGGTCACCGAGCACGGCGGGGCAGTCGTAGGCCTCGAACTCGGCGGCCAGCTCCGGAGTGATCCAGTTCGGGTCCGAGCCGTTCTCGGGCTCGGCCGTGGGCTCCGGGAATTCCTCCACCGGCGTCCGCTGGTCCTCCGGCGTCGCGGTGAAGGATCCCATGGTGATGACCGGACGGAACTCCATGTTGGCGGAAGCCTGGATCAACTCACGGGTCTCCTGGTCCGGGACACCGGGCAGGGACACCACCACATTGCGACCGCTCTGGGTGGCGATCTCGGCCTCGGAGACACCGGAGCCATCCACACGCTGCCGGATGATCTCCACCGCCTGGTCGAGCTGTTCCGCGGACACGTCTTGGCCACCGGTGACCTCCGGGGCGAGCACCATCTGCGTGCCGCCTTCCAGGTCGAGGGCGAGCTTGGGGGCCAGTTGGGCCTGGCCGGTGGCCACGCCGACACCGAGGATCGCCGCCAGGGCGACCATCAGGCCGGCGAGCCACCAGAGCGTGCGCTTGGCGCGGCCCCGGGGGGTCTTATCAGACATGGAAGGCTACGGCTTTCGGTTCACGGGACGAGGGCGTGCGTCTGCTCAGTCAGACGGAGTCAGGCAGACGGGCGATCCGTGCCGGGACGCTGGTCGTCCGGGCCGTTGCCATCGGTCTCATGGCGATCGGTCCCACCGTTGGTCTCCTCCAGGCCCGCCGGGGAATCCGGGACGGTGGTCTCCGGCTCGCCGACCACGGCGGCACCGGCGGCGGGATCCACAGCCTTGCCGATGGCCTGCAGGTGCACGGTGGCCGTGTTACCCGGGGAGATCTCGATGACGGCCTTGTTCTCTTCCTTGTCCACGGACAGGATGGTGCCGAACAGACCCATGGTGGTCATGACCTCCACGCCCGGGGCGAGGGACTGGTGGAGTTGCTGCTGCTGCTGCTGGGCTTTCTTGCTGCGGCGGAACATGCTGAAGATCAGCAGCGCGAAGATCGCGAGCATGATCAGCAGGAAGGGGTCGAACGGCAGGCCGCCACCGCCTTCCGGATTGGCGCCTTCGGCGACAAGCGAGACAGTTGGGGAGGCGATCAGCTGGGTCACTTCGGGGACACCACATTCCAGAGTCGGGGCACAGGACAACCCGATTAGTCTACGGGTAGGTTCGCACCGCCCGTTCAGACGCGTCCTTCCGGGGCACATTGTTCACCGATTTCCCAGAAATGTTCCGAGCTCAGGGGTTGAGCGCAGTTGAGCGCAGAGGCTCAGGGGTCGAAGAGCGTATCGGCCGTACCGTCCACGCCGGCCCCCGCACCCCGGGCAGGCCGGCTGGAGTCCTCGCCACCGTCACTCGTCGCCGGCACCGTCCAGAACGCCGCCCCCGGAGACTCGGGGGGCGGGACCAGGCCCAGGTGTTCCCAGGCGGCGGGCATGGCGATCCGTCCTCGAGGCGTCCGACCCAGCAGGCCCTCGCGCACCAGGAAGGGCTCTGCCACGGTCTCCACCGTCTCGGTCTCCTCCCCCACGGCGATGGCCAGCGTGGACAGGCCCACTGGTCCTCCCGCGAACTTGCGGCACAGGGCCTCGAGCACTGAGCGGTCGAGCCGGTCCAGGCCCTTCTCATCCACCTCGTACATCTCCAAGGCGGCGGAGGCGGCGCGCGAGTCCACCTGGTCCAGCCCACCGACCAGGGCCCAGTCACGCACCCGGCGCAGCAGCCGGTTGGCGATGCGCGGCGTTCCCCGCGACCGGCTGGCGATCTGGGTGAACCCCGCGGAGTTGACCTTCATGTCCAGCAACAGGGCGGAGCGGCGCAGGACCAGCTCCAGTTCCTCGGTGCTGTAGAACTCGAGGTGACCGGTGAAGCCGAAGCGATCGCGGAGCGGCCCGGGCAGCAGCCCGGCACGGGTGGTGGCCCCCACCAGCGTGAACGGCGGGATCTCCAGGGGGATGGAGGTGGCGCCGGCCCCCTTGCCGACCACGATGTCCACCCGGAAGTCCTCCATGGCCATGTAGAGCATCTCCTCGGCCGGGCGGGACATGCGGTGGATCTCGTCCAGGAAGAGCACTTCCCCCTCGGTCAGGGAGGACAGGATGGCAGCCAGGTCACCGGCGTGCTGGATCGCCGGTCCGGAGGAGATCCGCAGGGGCGCATTCATCTCCGCCGCGATGATCATGGCCAGGGTGGTCTTGCCCAGTCCGGGCGGCCCGGACATCAGCACGTGGTCGGCGGTGCGCCCCCGCAACCGGGCCGCCTCCAGGACGAGCGAGAGCTGCCGGCGGACCCGCTGCTGGCCCACGAAGTCGTCGAGGTTCTTGGGACGCAGGGCGGCCTCGAGCTCCCGCTCCTCACCCTCCGCGGCCCCGGCCACGAGCCGGCCGTCTGGCTGTTCCGTCATGCGCTACCCCCTACCGTCCCGACCGGGCGGACTGCCCCTGGCCTAGGTGGCGCAGCGTGGACTTGAGCACGCTGGCCACGGTGCCGGACTCCTCGAGTTCGGGCTCATGCCGGATGGTGTCCCGCACTGCCTTCTCGGCGTCCTTCTCCGTCCAGCCCAGCCCGGTCAGCGCCTCCAGGACGCGGTCCATCCAGGGCATGGAGCCGGCCAGCGCCGGCTGGTCCTCGGCCCCGGGTGCCGGCACACCCGTGGGCACGAGCTTGTCCGTCAGCTCCAGGACGATGCGCCGCGCGCCCTTGGGTCCGATCCCGGGGACCTTGGTGAAGGCCTTGTCATCCCCCGTGGACGCCGCCACCCGGACCGCCTCCGGAGCGTGGACCGCCAACACGGCCAGGGCCAGCCGGGGGCCGACGCCGGAGACCCCGAGCAGCACCTCGAAGACCTCCCTCTCGTCTTCCGTGGCGAAGCCGAACAGGGTCATGGAGTCCTCGCGCACCACCATGGAGGTCAGGACCCGCCCGGCCTCCCCCGGGTGGAGCCCCGCCAGCGTCTGAGGGGTGGCGGAGAACCGCATGCCGAAGCCAGACACGGTGAGGACAGCGTGGTTCAACCCCACGGATTCCACGGTGCCGGTCAGGGACGAAATCATGCTCAACTCGCTCTTCTCGGAATGGCAATTGGACAACAGCCGGACGACAACGGGTCAGGTGCCGGACTGCGGCCCGGTTCGAACGTATCTACGAAGACCTTAGCCCATGGCTGGTATCAGATCCGGGACCCGCCGCTCCAGCCCTTCGAACCCCGGCTCCGCTGCTCAGCGGCGAGCCAGGCCTGCTGGGCCGGCGTCGACCCCCCGGTGCGGCGCCCGCCGGAGCCGCCGGCCGGCGTCGGGAACCGCGAGGCTCGCTGGGGACTGGTGAGGTTGCCTGTCTCCAGTCCGCGGCCCATCAGCCCGCCACGCCAGGCATGGGTGATGGCCAGGGCGAGGGCATCGGCGGCATCGGCGGGCTTGGGCGGGGCATCGAGGCGCAGGATCCTGGTGACCATGGCGGTGACCTGGTCCTTGCCCGCGGTACCGCTGCCGGTGACCGCGGCCTTCACCTCGGAGGGGGTGTGGAGCGCCACCGGGATGCCGCGCCGGGCGGCCGCCGCGATGACCACGCCGGAGGCCTGGGCGGTGCCCATCACCGTCGGCGTGTTGTTCTGCGCGAACATGCGTTCCACGGCCACGTGGTCCGGGCTGTGGCGGTCGAGCCACTCGTTGATCGCCTCGTCGATGGCGAGCAGCCGCAGGTCGAGCGACTGTTCGGCCGGAGAGCCGACGACCGTCACCGCCACCAGCGTGGCAGTGCGGTTGGGCGCGACGTCCACCACGGCGATGCCGCAGCGTGTCAGGCCGGGATCGACACCGAGCACCCGCAGCGGACTCGGCGCCCGGCGTCCCGCGACTCCGGGGCGGACGGTCAAGGGCGGATCAGTCCTCGTCCAGCTGGGCGAGGACCTCCGGGGAGATGTCCACGTTGGAGTAGACGCTCTGCACGTCGTCCAGGTCCTCCAGCGCGTCCTCCAGGTTGAAGTACGTCTTGGCGCCCTTGGCGTCCAGGTCCACCTTCATGGTGGCCACGAACTCCATCTCGTCCGTCTCGTACTCGATCCCGGCCTCTTCCAGGGCGGTGGCCACGGCACGCAGGTCGGAGGGGTCGCACAGGATCTCGAAGGAGTCCCCGGACTGCATGACCTCCTCGGCGCCGGCGTCCAGCACCGCCATCAGGATGTCATCCTCGGTGTGCCCCTCGGCCGGCAGGCGGACCAGGCCGGTGCGGTTGAACAGGAAGGCCACGGAGCCCGAGTCGGCCATGGTGCCGCCGTTGCGCGTCACCGCGGTGCGGACGTCCGCGGCGGCCCGGTTCTTGTTGTCCGTCAGGCATTCGACCATGAGGGCGGATCCCTGGGGCCCACGGACCTCGTAGATGATCTCCGTGTACTCGATGACCTCACCGGTCAGGCCGGCACCGCGCTTGATGGCGCGCTCGATGTTGTCATTGGGCACAGACTGCTTCTTGGCCTTGGTGACCGCCAGCTCGAGGGCGGGGTTGCCGACCAGGTCGGGCCCGCCGGCGCGGGCCGCCACCTCGATGCCCTTGACGTACTTGGCGAAGGCCTTGGCGCGCCGCGAGTCGATGATGGCCTTCTTGTGCTTGGTGGTCGCCCACTTCGAATGCCCTGCCACGTGCTCTCCTCTCCGAGCCGGCCATGCCGGAGCACGGCCCGCATCGGCTGTTGGTGATGATCGGGTTCGTCTTGGCCCGGACGCCGCGGCGCCGGACCCTGCCGCTGCCGGCAGAAGTCTGGCTTCGATTCTACGGGAGGCGCCGCCGGTGACACCGTCCGTGCGGGACACAGTGCGGACGGCCAGTACTGGCGGACCCTGTCCAGTAAACCCAAGGTGTGAAACAGTTGCTGACTATGACGACTGACACTCCCGCCTCCACGAGCACCAATCCCCTCCTGGCGCCGTCCCCGCTGCCCTATGGGCTCCCCGACTTCGCGGCCCTCGACGACGAGCACTTCCTGCCCGCCTACCGTGCCGGTATGGCCGAGCACCGCGCCGAACTCGACGCGATCACTGCGGATTCCGCCGAGCCGGCGTTCGAGAACACGTTCCTCGCCGTCGAGCGTTCCGGGCAGCTGCTGCGCAGGGTGCACCAGGTCTTCTCCAACCTCCTGGCCGCCGACGGCACCGAGGTCCGGCAGGAGATCGACGAGGAGATCAGTCCCGAGTTGTCCGCCCACTGGGATGCGATCCACCTTGACGCGGCCCTCTACAGCCGACTGGCGAGGGTGGACCTGGATGGCATCGGCGGACCGGAGTCCGAGGACCGCCGGCTGGCCGAGGAGACCCTCAAGACCTTCCGGCTGCTCGGTGCGGAACTGGACCGGGAGGCGAAGGTGCGCCTCGCCGCCATCAACGAACGCCTCGCCGTGCTGTCCTCCCAGTACGGGCGCCGCATGGTCGCGGAGAACACCGCCTCGGCCGTCTGGTTCGGCTCTGCCGGGGAAGTGGCCGGGCTCTCCGAGCAGGACCTCGCCTCGGCCGCCGCCGCGGCCCGGAACGCCGGGCACGACGCCGGCTACCTCCTGACGCTGTCCATGTTCACCTCGCAGCCCTGGTTGGAGACCCTCGAGAACCCCGACTCGCGCCGGCGCGTCCACGAGGCCGCCTGGCGGCGCGGCACCACCCCGGGGAAGAACTTCGCCCTCGACCTGGCCGTGGAGCAGGCCGGCCTGCGCGCCGAGAAGGCCCAACTGCTGGGTTTCTCCAGCTGGGCCGACTACGCGCTGCAGGACCGGACCGCCCCGAGCCTGGACGCCGTCCGCGACCTGCTGGACCGGATCATCCCGGCGGCCACCGCGAACGCCCGCCGGGAGAAGACCGAGATCGAGGCCGAGGCCGGCCACCCGGTGGAGGCCTGGGACTGGCCCTTCTACGCGGCCCGTATCGAGCGGGAGAGGTACCGCGTGGACACCACCGCGCTGCGCTCCTACTTCGAGCTGGACCGGGTGCTCACCGAGGGGGTGTTCGCCGCCGCGACGGCTCTGTACGGCATCACCTTCCGCGAGCGCCCGGACCTGCACGGGTACCAACCGGATGTCCGTGTCTGGGAGGTGCTGGAGGCCGACGGCACCGAGCTCGGCTTGTTCGTCGGGGATTTCTTCACCCGTCCCACGAAGTCCGGCGGAGCCTGGATGAACTCGTTCCGTGAGGCGTCCACGTTCTTCGGCGAGCGCCCGGTGGTGAGCAACAACCTGAACATCCCGAGGCCGGCGGCCGGCGAACCGGCGTTGCTGACCGTGGACCAGGTGAACACCCTGTTCCACGAGTTCGGCCACGCCCTGCACGGCCTGCTGTCCTCCGGCCGGTACGCCACCCTGTCCGGAACCGCCGTTCCCCGGGACTTCGTGGAGTTCCCCTCGCAGGTCAACGAGATGTGGATGTACTGGCCGGAGATCGTCTCCGCCTACGCGCGCCACGTGGGGACCGGTGAGACGATCGACCCCGACGTGCTGGCGGCCATCGAGGCCTCCTCCCTGTGGGGCGAGGGCTTCCGCACCACGGAGTACCTGGGGGCTGCCATGCTGGACCTCGCGTGGCACTCCCTGGCACCGGGCACCACGGTGGAGGATCCGCTGGCCTTCGAGGCCGAGCAGTTGCGGGCGGCCGGCCTGGACCCGGACCTCGTGGCTCCCCGGTACCGTTCGAGCTACTTCAAGCACATCTTCGGCGGCGGATACGCGGCCGGGTACTACTCCTACCTCTGGTCCGAGGTCCTGGACGCGGACACCGTGGAGTGGTTCCGTGCCCATGGCGGGCTGAGCCGGGAGAACGGCGAGCGCTTCCGCTCCGAGTTGCTCGCCCGCGGCAACACGCGTGACCCGATGGAGTCCTACCGCCGGTTCCGCGGCGGCGACGCGGACCCGGAGCACCTGTTGCGGCGCCGGGGGCTGCTCGGCTGAGCTCCGGTGCCGTCGCCTGCGCGGCTCAGCTCAGGTGGAGGAGGCCGTGAGCTGGGCCAGCCCGGGCCGCGGTGAGGTCAGCACGGCGTGCAGCCACAGGCGGGCGGCGTGGTCCCACTTCTCCGGGTCCACGTTCCACTCACGGGTGTGGCGTGCCAGGTGGAACCGGACGAAGGTGACCAGCTGGGGGACCTTGGCGGCGAGTTCCATGGACGGGCCCACCGGGACGAAGTCGTCATCCTCTGAGTGGAGGATGAGGGTCGGCACCCGCAGGTGGTCCGCCCGGGAGAGCCAGTCCATCGCCTTGAGGTCAACGGGCGCGGCGAGGCCGGTGGCCCACCGTCCGGCCTTGTTGCTCATGAGCCACTGTCCCAGCCGGCCCACGGCGTCCGGCAGCCGGTTCAGCCGGGCCTGGTGCGCCAGCACGTCGATCCAGTTGATGACGGGCCCGTCCAGGACCATGGCGGCGACCATGGAGGACAACTCGGAGCGGTCCGCCATCTGCAGGCACACGGCACCGCCCATGGACCAGCCGAACAGGACCACTTCGCGGGCGCCCCGCTCGAGGGCATAGGCGACGGCCGCCTCGACGTCCTTCCACTCGGTGCTGCCCAGGCCGTAGCGCCCGTCCCCGGCGGCCGGGGCCTCACCGTCGTTGCGGTAGGAGATCAGCAGGGAGGTCATCCCCAGGGCCCGGGCGGTGCCGATGGCCCTGATGCCTTCCGCGCGCTTGGAGCCGCGGCCGTGGACCATGATGGCCCACACCCCCTCGCCGGCGAGCCGAGGTGCAGCGTCATCGCCGGCCGGGGATGGTTCCGGGCGGACGAGCCAGGCGGGGGCCGTGCCGTTCTCGACCGGGATCCTCACGTCCTCGGTCTCGTAGCCCAGGGTGCGCGGCTCGGGGTAGACGAATCCGGTCCACCGGCCACGGACGGCCCGGTGCAGATCACCGCTGTAGACCTCCTCGACCTCCCGCTGGACCGTCCCGTCGCGCGGGTCGAACGAGGTCACCGCACCGATGCGGGCGATCCCGGCGCCGGCGTCGAACACCAGGGAGTAGGTCCCGGGGACGGTGGTCTCCTCGGTCACGGGCAGGATGATCTCCAGGCCGGACGCCCCCTGCACCACGGCGAGGACCTCGAGGTCCTCGGCCGGGGTCTTGACGGGGGTGACCACGGTGCGGGCGAAGAGGCCGGCCAGCCCGGAAACGGTCCCAGCTGCCACCGAACCGGCCACCACTCCGCCCACGGCAGCCAGGGAGGACCACCGCATGACCGGCTCGGCCTGGCCGATGGACTTCTGGATCTTGGTGCGGCGGCTCGCCGAGCGGGCGGAGCGGGAAGGGCGGGAGGTCATGCCCTATTCTGTCCACGTCCGGCCCGCCATGGCCAGCCGGGTGCCCGGCTGGCTGCCGTAAGACCCCCGTGACGGGCTGCGTTCGGCCCTGTAAGACCGCCGTGAGACTCCCGGGGCGGAAACAACGGGGTGGTTCGTGGTGTTATGGCTGTCATGAGCGATACACCCCTTTCCTCCCCCGCCGACCAGCCGGACCAGTCGAACCAGTCGAACCAGTCGAATCAGCCGGTTCAGGCACCGAATACCCCGGATCCCACCGCCCGGGACCGCTCGGACGCCGAATGGCGTGAGCGGCTCAGTCCCGAGGAGTTCCAGGTCCTCCGCCAGGCCGGCACCGAACGCCCCTTCACGGGCGAGTACTGGGACGCGCAGACCGAGGGCGTCTACGCGTGCCGCGCCTGCGGTGCCGAACTGTTCCGCTCGGAGACGAAATTCGACGCCAACTGCGGCTGGCCCTCCTTCTTCGCCCCCTTGGCCGAAGACCGGGTCGAGTACATCCGGGACACCGCCCTGGGCATGGAGCGCATCGAGGTCCGCTGTGCCAACTGCGGTTCCCACATGGGTCACGTCTTCCAGGGCGAGGGCTTCGACACTCCCACGGACCTGCGCTACTGCATGAACTCCGTCTCCCTGACGCTCCAGCCGAAGGCCGACGCGTGAGGGGCTTCGCCTCGGACAACTACGCGGGCGTCCACCCGGAGGTCCTGGCGGCCGTCGGCCGGGCCAACGTGGACCACGAGCCGGCGTACGGGGACGATTCCTGGACCGCGCGGCTGCAGGGCCTGGTCCGCGCCGAGTTCGGCGAACAGGCGGAGGCCTTCCCGGTGTTCAACGGCACGGGCGCCAACGTGCTGGCGCTGCAGGCCCTGCTCCCGGCATGGGGCGCGGTGATCTGCGCGGAGTCGGCCCACATCCACCAGGACGAGGGCGGTGCCCCCGAACGCATCGCCCACACGAAGCTCTACACGGTCCCCACGGAGGACGGGAAGCTGACCCCCGAGCTGATCGACCTCCAGGCCCACGGGATCGGCTTCGTGCACCGGGCCCAGCCGGCCGTCGTCGAGATCGCCCAGGTCACCGAGCTGGGCACGGTCTACACGGCGGAGGAGGTCCGGGCCGTCACGGATCACGCGCACTCGCTGGGGATGTCCGTCTACATGGACGGCGCGCGGCTGGCGAACGCCGCGGCCGCCCTGGGGGCTCCCTTGCGCTCCTTCACGACGGATGCCGGGGTGGACGTGATCTCCTTCGGCGGCACCAAGAACGGCGCCCTGGGTGCCGAGATGGTGGTGGTCCTGAATCCCGACGCCGTCCTGTCCGGTGCCGGCGGACGGCGCCAGGAGGGTGCGGCTCAGGCACTGGGTTACCTGCGCAAGTCCTCCATGCAGCTCTCCTCCAAGATGCGCTTCGTCTCCGCCCAGCTGGTCGCCCTGCTGACCGACGAGCTGTGGCTGCGCTCGGCCCGGCACGCGAACGCGATGGCCGCCCGGCTCGCCGCCGGCACCGGCGCGCTGGACGGAGTCACCCTCACGCAGACACCCCAGGCGAACCAGGTCCTGGCCGTTCTGGATCCCACGGTCGCCGCGGCCGTGCGGGCCGACTATCCCTTCTACGACTGGGACGAACCGCGGAACGAGGTGCGCTGGATGACCTCCTGGGACACCACCGAGCAGGACGTCGACGGGTTCGTGTCCGCACTGTCCGCAGCCCTCTCCGCGCCGCGCGTGTAGCCGGCCACGGCGCGCCGCCCCAGGATCGAGCGGGAGCGGCTTTAGCCTTGGTTGCGTGACTGCCCTTGGCCACCGCCCCGCAGAGATGCGACCGCTTCCCGGAGAGTTCCGTGAGGCGTTGTCAGGGTTGCGCCGTGCTCGGCACCGGCAGGAGATCACCCTGGACGAGATACCCGCCCCGGGACGCCTCGCACCCTTCGCCGTGGCCCTCGCGGCCGAGGTCCACGATCCGACGGCAGAGGGCCAGCCCGAGCTGGCCACGGGCCGGTTCGTCCTGTTGCACGATCCCGCGGGTTCCTCGGTGTGGAAGGGCACCTTCCGGGTGGTGACCTACATCCGGGCCTCCCTGGAGTCCGATCTCGGCAACGACCCCATGGTCGGGGCCGTGGCCTGGACCTGGTTGGTGGAGGCCCTCGAGACGCACCAGGCCCGGTACGCGGAGGCCGGCGGTACCGCCACCCGGGTGCTGTCCGAGAGCTTCGGCGGCCTCGCCACGCGCCCGGACACCATCGACATCGAATTGCGGGCCTCCTGGACACCCGAGGGCCCGGACAGCACCGATCATCTGGAGGCCTGGGCGGATATGGTCTGTGCCTTCGCCGGGCTGCCGCCGGTCCCCGACGGTGTCACACCCTTGCCGCGCATCAGGAGGAATTGACATCACTGCGGACACCAGCGCCACCCCGGAAGAGGACCTGGCGGAGGCCACCGATCCCGAACCGCCCCGGCTCCTCACCGAACCGGCCGGCGGCATCCCCTTCGTCACGGACACCCGGCAGGAGCTGGAGCGGTGCGCGCGGCTCCTGAGGGCCGGCACCGGCCCCGTGGCCGTGGACGCCGAGCGGGCCTCCGGCTTCCGCTACGGCCAGCGGGCCTTCCTGGTCCAGCTCAAGCGCGAGGGCGCCGGGATCTGGCTCATCGACCCCGAGGCCTTCGAGGATCTGGAGATCATCCAGGAGTCCCTGAGCGGAGTCGAGTGGATCCTGCACGCGGCCAGCCAGGACCTGCCGTGCCTCTCCGAGCTGGGGATGTGGCCGGACCGGTTGTTCGACACCGAGCTGGCCGGGCGCCTGCTCGGACTCCCCCGCGTGGGGCTCGCCTCCGTCCTGGAACAGCTCCTCGGTGTCACCCTGGCCAAGGAACACTCCGCCGCTGACTGGTCCAAGCGGCCGCTGCCGGAGGACTGGATGCGCTATGCCGCCCTGGACGTGGAACTGCTGGTCGAGCTGCGGGCCGCGATGATCACGATGCTGACCGAGGCCGGCAAGCTGGACTGGGCGAACCAGGAGTTCGAGGCGATCCGCAAGGCTCCGCTGGCCGGCCCGCGCAAGGACCCCTGGCGCCGCACCTCGGGCATGCACCGGCTGCGCAAGCCGGAACAGCTCGCCGTGGTGCGGGAACTGTGGGAGACCCGGGAGGCACTGGCCCAGAACCGGGATGTGGCCCCTGGCCGCCTGATCCCGGACGCCGCGATCGTGGCCGCCGCCGCCAGCCAGCCGACCACCGTCCCCGCCCTGCTGAAGACCCAGGGTTTCCACGGCCGGGCCGCCGCCAAGGAGGGGCCCCGCTGGATCCGGGCCATTCAGGCCGGGCGGGCCGCCGCGCAGACCAAGGCCGGCCTGCCCCCGCTGCACCTGCCGAATGACGGCCCGCCCCCGCCGCGGGCCTGGCGGGACCGCAACCCGCTGGCTGACCGCCGGCTGAAGACGGCGAAGACCTGGGTCGGCAACCGTGCCGACGAGCTGAGCCTGCCCACGGAGAACCTGCTGACGCCGGATACCCTGCGCCGGTTGTGCTGGACTCCTCCGGAGACGATTGACCTGGACTCGGTCTCGGCCGCCCTGGCCGGGCTCGGCGCCCGCCCGTGGCAGGTCACGGCGGTGGCACCGATCGTGACGGTGGCGCTGCTGGATCCCGACCCAGCCTGAAACTCAGTCCCCTATTCGCTGGTCATGGGTTCCGATACGATGGCGTAGACGCCCGTCCCTCCCACCCAGGAGCAGCATGTCCGAGCCAGTCGTCCCGACGTCCACCACCGGCGCGAGAGGAGACCGGTTCGAGCCGTACCGCGGCCTCGCCGCGAGATTCCCGGACGAGGTCCTCACGCGGGCCACCGTGACGGACGTCGACCTCCCCGACGGCGCCGGGACCCTGGCGCTCCTGGTCCTGGACAATGACGCCGGCCCCCGGCGCCCCACGACCCTGGGCCCGAATTCCCTGATCGGGATCGGCCAGGTGCTCGAGGCCCAGGCCGAACGCGCACACCGTGGCGAGATCGCCGCCGTCGCCGTCACGGGCAAGCCCGGCTTCCTGGTCGCCGGTGCGGACCTCGGCGCCATCAACCGGCTCTCCGACCCGCAGGACGGGGCCCTGCTGGGCCGGCTCGGGCACGAGGTCTACAACGGCCTGTCCGACTTCCCGGTGCCCTCCTTCGCCTTCATCAACGGCGTGGCGCTCGGCGGCGGTCTGGAGATCGCCCTGGCGGCCAACTACCGGACCGTCTCCTCCGCCGCGAAGGGCCTGGGCCTGCCGGAGGCCTTCATCGGCCTGGTCCCCGGCTGGGGTGGCGTGTGGAAGACCCCGCGGCTCACCGGCCCGAAGGACGCCCTGACGGTGATGATCAAGAACCCGCTGGCGAACAACCGCAACATCGACGGCCGCACCGCCCACCGCATCGGCCTGGCGGACGCCATCTTCGATCCGGCCGCCGATCCTGCCGACACGGCCGTGTTCATCGAGGCCTCGACGGCCTGGGCGGCCCGGATCCTGACCGGGGATGCCGGCACCGTGGCCGCGTTGGAGCAGCAGCGGGACCGCGACCACTCCGACCGGGCCTGGGACGAGGCCATCACCGAGGGCCAGGCCATCGTGGCTGCCAAGACCGGCGGATACGTGCCGGCACCGGCGAAGGTCATGGAGCTCTTCGCCGCCGGCCGTCACTGGACCCGGGAGGAATCGGCCGCCGCGGAGGCCGCTGCCCTGGGTGAACTGATGCTGACCCCCGAGTTCGCCCACACCGTCTACGCCTTCCTGGACGTGGTCCAGAAGCGCTCCAAGAAGCCGGCTGGCGCCCCCTCCCCCGAACTGGCCCGCCCGGTCCGGAAGGTCGGGGTGGTGGGGGCCGGCCTCATGGCCGGCCAGCTGGCGCTGGTCTTCGCGCAGAGGCTGAAGGTCCCCGTGGTCATGACGGATGTGGACCAGGCCCGCGTGGACCGCGGTCTCGGACACGTGCACGGGCAAGTGGACACGCTGGTGGCCAAGGGCAAGCTGGATGCCGGCCAGGGTGAGGCGCTGAAGTCCCTGGTGACCGGCTCCGTCGCCAAGGACGTCTACGCCGATGCCGACCTGGTGATTGAGGCCGTCTTCGAGGAGATGGGCGTCAAGAAGGCGGTGCTGGCCGAGGTCGAGGCCGTCGTCACCCCCGAGTGCATCCTGGCCACCAACACCTCCTCCCTGTCCGTGACCGAGATGGCCTCCGGACTGGAGCATCCCGAGCGGCTGGTCGGCTTCCACTTCTTCAACCCCGTGGCCGTGATGCCGCTGGTGGAGATCGTGCGCGGGCCGGCCACCACGGACCCGGTGCTGGCCACCGCCTTCGCCACCGCCCGGGGTCTGGGCAAGACCGCCGTGCTGGTGCAGGACGCCGCGGCCTTCGTGGTGAACCGCATCCTGCTGCGGATGATGGGCGAGGTCCAGAACTCCTTCGACCAGGGCACGGATGCCGCCGTGGCGGATCACGCCCTGGATCCGATGGCCCTGCCGATGACGCCGTTCACCCTGCTGTCCATGGTGGGCGTCCCGGTGGCCCAGCATGTCACCGAGTCCCTCAACGCCGCCTTCGGGGACGAGCGGTTCCCGGTCTCGGCGAACCTGCAGTCACTCATCGACGCCGACATCCCGTCCCTGTGGGCGCAGAAGGGCGAAGACCAGGATCACGGCCGGGAGGTCATCCCCGCGGGGACCCGGGCGATCCTGGAGGTCGGCGACTCCCCCGAGACCGCGGAGGAGCTGCTGGTCCGGGTCCAGGACGCCCTGGCCCAAGAGATCGGCCTCATGTTGGACGAGGGCGTCGTGGCGGATGCCGAGGACATCGACCTCTGCATGATCCTGGGCGCCGGCTGGCCCATGCACCTGGGCGGCATCACCCCGTATCTCGACCACGTGGGGGCCTCCGAGCGGGTCAACGGCCGGCGGTTCCACGCCTGAGCTCCACCTGCCCCGGACAACGCAGACCCCGCCGAGCCCGCCCTCGCCGACCGCCGTCCTCCCTACGGTCGCGGACCGGCCCTTTCGATGTCCGGTTCGATGTAGATGGCTCGGGCCCAGGGCACGGTGTTCCGGATCCGGAGCTCGGCGTCGTTGATCCGGCTCACGAGGTCCTGGGCCTCCGTGCACCTGTCCACACCGATCTTCGCCGCCACGAGGATCTCCTCCGGGCCCAGGTGGACGGTCTTGAGATGGATGATGCGGTTCTGGCCGTCACCTTCCAGGGCGGCGCGGATGGCCGTGACGTTCTGTTGACTGGCCGATTCTCCCAGCAGCAGGGACTTCATCTCCACGGCCAGGACCGCGGCGACGATCACCAGCAGCACGCCGATGCAGGCGCTGCCGGCGGCATCCCACAGCCCGTTGCCGGTGACCAGGGTCAGGGACACGGCAGTCAACGCCAGCACCAGACCGATGAGGGCTGCGAAGTCCTCCAGCAGGATCACCGGCAGTTCCGGGGACTTGGCCGTTCGGATGAATCCGGTCCAGGACTGCCGTCCCTTGATCTTCTTGGTCTCTGTGGCGGCGACCAAGAACGACCGACCCTCCAGGGCGATGCCGCCGAGTAGCACGGCGATGGGCACCCACCACCAGAAGCCCTCGATGGGGTGGGGATCCTGCCATTTGTGGTAGGCCTCGTAGAGCGCGAAGAGCCCACCCACGCTGAACAGCACGATGGAGACGATGAACCCATAGATGTAACTGTTGCGTCCATAACCGAACGGATGCTCCGCGTCCGCCTGCTTCCTGGAGGCCTTCCGGCCCACCAGCAGCAACACCTGGTTGCCGGAGTCGGCGACCGAGTGGATCCCTTCGGCCAACATCGCGGAGGAGCGGGTCAGGAAATAGGCGACGAACTTCAACACCGCGATGCCCAGATTCGCCGTCAGCGCCGCGAAGACGGCCTTGTTTCCTCCACCAGCGGACATGAGACTCTCCTAGATCCGATGTTCACGGTCGGTGACCTCAGGTACCGGGGTCTTGGGCGCCATCGTAAGCGTGCTGCCCGATCGCAGCCACCCCGTCGCGCTTCGCGGCCTGGCCCTGAACAGCGGATAATGGAGGGATGAATTCCCCACACTGCGCCGCCCCCAGCTCCTCCGCGCCCCAGGATCCGCACGACGGCGGCACCTCCTGCCACGGTTGCGGCACCTCCCGCAGGTCCTTCCTGGAACGCGGCGCCCTGCTCGGCGCGGTGGGGGTGGTCGGCACCGTCGGGCTGACGGCGTGTACGGACGAGATCCGCGCCGAGGACAACGCCCCCTCGCACCACGTGGGCGGCTCCCCGACGCCGGCGGTCGATCTGGCAGACCTGCCCGTCGGCGGGATGACCAGCGTCATGGTCGAGGGCCGGACCCTGTTGATCAGCCGTCCGGCGGAGGACGAGGTGCATGCCTTCTCGGCCGTCTGCACGCACCAGGGCTGCACCGTGGCCCCCGCCACCGAGAACGGTGAGGAGGTCTTCGCCTGTCCGTGCCACGGTTCGCACTTCGACGTGGCCACCGGAGTCCCCTACGGCGGACCCGCCCAGAAGCCGCTGACCGAATACACCGCGGTCGTGGACGGTGACCGGGTCCTCGTGACCCTGTAGGCCGCGCTGGTGGAGGTGACGCTCGAGGGCTGGTCCCGGGCTAGTCCCGGGCGTTCGGGCGCCGCGGCGGATTGACGATGACCCGGTTGCTGTTGGGGTCCCAGGACGGCTGCTCGGCCTTGCGCCGCGGGTAGTAGTAAAACCGCCACCACAGCCAGACCGCCGGCCCCAACACGGGCAGCAGGAACATCACGAAAGCCCACGGGATCCGCCGTCCCGGGTCCAGGGGTGAGTGGGACAGGGAGACCAAGGACCACACCAGCATCGCCACCACGGCGATGACGACGATCCAGAGCAGGATCTCCACGGCGTTGACGCCGAACGTCACCCCGGCCGCGCCGGTGAGAACGGCTCCCAGGAGAGCGGCTCCCACTAGAACAGGGCAATCTTCGCGGCGGCCGGGAAGATCGCGTCCAGCTCGGCCCGCTCGTCGGCAGTCGGCACCCAGCGGACGGCCTCCGCGTTCTGGCGGACCTGCTCCGGCCGGGTGGCACCGGCGATCACGGAGGTGACCGGCTCCTGGGCGGCCAGCCAGGAGAAGGCCAGGTCCACCTCGGAGAGCCCCCGCTCCCGGGCGAAGTCACCGTACCGCGCGAGCTGGTCCAGGTCCGCGTCCGAGACCAGGTGCTGGCGGCTGTGCGTCAGCCTCGAGCCCTCGGGCGCCCGGCCGGAGGAGTACTTGCCCGTGAGCAGACCGTTGGCCAGCGGGAAGTACGGCAGCACCCCGAGCCCGAAGGCCCTCGCCGCGGGAAGGACCTCGAGCTCGGCGCGGCGGTCCAGTAGGTTGTAGTGGTTCTGGGCGGAGATGAACGTCTCGGTGCCGAGCTCGCGGGCCACGAACTCGGCCTCGGCGATCTGCCACCCGGCCCGGTTGGAATGGCCGATGTACCGCACCTTGCCCGCGCGCACGAGGTCGTCCAGGGCGGAGAGGGTCTCCTCGATCGGCGTCGCGTCGTCCGGGGTGTGGAACTGGTACAGATCGATCCAGTCCGTGCCGAGTCGCCGCAGCGAGGCCTCCACGGCCCTGACGATGTACCGGCGCGAGCCACGGGCCCCGAAGTCGTTTCCGTTGACGCCGCCCATGTCCATGCCGAACTTGGTGGCCAGGACGATCTCCTCACGCCGGGCGCCCAGGGCCCGGCCCAGTCGCTCCTCGCTCAGGCCGGGACTCGCCCCATAGGTGTCCGCCACGTCGAACAACGTCACCCCGGCGTCCAGGGCGGCGTGCACGACGACGTCCGTCCCCTCCTGGCCTTCGGTCACGGTGCCGGGGCGGCCGAGGTTGTTGCACCCCAGTCCGACGACGGAGACGGACAGGCCGGAGCGCCCGAGGCGGCGGTGTTCCATGGGATTCAATCCTTCGAGTGGTCGGGTCGGCGGGCGACGGCGAGAGGGCCGCAGCAGCTCCGATTCAACGGGAAATTCAGCGGGAGGTGGTGACGCGTGAGGGCTGGACGCCCGCGAACTTGGCGGCGGCCGGGATCTCGGCGGTCGCCTTGCGCAGGTGCGGCGTGGCCACATCGAACACGACGCGGCCCGACTCCACGCGCTCGTCCACGACCTCACCCAGACCGCGCCAGGCCAGCTGATTCGTGATCTCACCGCGCAGCTTGGCCACCAGGGCGGTCTCCACCGGCGTCGGCTCAGCGCCCTTCAGCCGGTAGGACACCTCGACGTGCTTGAGCTCCTCCGCCGGGAGGGCGGCGAAGCCGTCCTCCGCGCACTGGGCCGCGAACCCGGCGAGCAGCTGCTCGCCGGTGGCGTCGTCCGCGACCTGCTCGGCCGACGTCGTGCCCGTGCTGCCGATCCGGCCGTGGTGGACCACGACCTCCCCGCTGCCGGGCGCGAACCACGCCTCGCGGTAGTCCAGGCGCTGCTGGCCGTCCTGCTCGGACCGCCGGTAGGTACGCACAATGCTCAAGACTTGCCCTCCGTTGACGGGATCTGACCCGTGTTGTCATTCCTGCCGCCGTGGTCGCCGGCCGCCCGGACCTGGCTCATCTGGCCCGTCAGCGGCCGCGCGAACGGCACCTTCGTGCCGAGGACCTGGGCCACCGTGTCCTGGGCGATGCGCCGCGCCGTCAGGCCGGTGCGCTCGAGCACCTGGTCCCGGGAGGCGTGGGCCAGGAACTCCACCGGCAGGCCGACCTCGTTGAGCGCCGTGTCCACGCCGCGGGCGCGCATCTCCTGACGGATCCGCGAGCCGACGCCGCCGGCCTTCACCCCGTCCTCGATGCAGACGACGATCCGGTGGCGGGAGGCCATCTCGATCACGGATTCCTGCACCGGCAGCACCCACCGCGGGTCGATGACGGTGGCGGAGATCCCCTGGTCGGCCAGCCGAGCGGCCACGTCCAACCCGAGCTCGGCCATGGTCCCGACGGCGACGATCAACACATCACGCTCGGCGCCCGGCTCCTCGGAGGCGGCTCCGAGACGGACCAGCACGTCCACACCGCCTAAGAGCCGCTCCAGCGCGGCGATCTCCGGCCCCACGGACCCCTTCGAGAAGCGCACGACCGTGGGCGCATCCTCCACGGACACGGCCTCGCGCAGTTCCTCCCGGAGCCGCTGGGCATCCCGGGGTGCGGCGATGCGCAGGGTGGGGACGGACTGCAGCAGGGCCAGGTCCCACATGCCATGGTGGCTGGGCCCGTCCGGTCCGGTGACGCCGGCCCGGTCCAGGACGAACGTGACCCCGGCACGGTGCAGGCCGACGTCCATCAGGACCTGGTCGAAGGCGCGGTTGAGGAAGGTGGCGTACACGGCGACCACGGGATGCAGTCCACCGAAGGCCATGCCGGCGGCCGAGGTGACGGCATGCTGCTCGGCGATGCCGACGTCGTAGACGCGCTTCGGATGCCTCTCGGCCATGAGTCCCAGGCCGACGGGGATCTTCATGGCCGCGGTGATGGCCACGATGTCCTCGCGTTCGTCCGCGATCGCGCAGATCTCCTGACCGAACACGGACGTCCAGGAGGGGCCGGAGCTGGAGGCCACCGGCTCACCCGTCTCCGGGTCGATCTTGCCGATGGCATGGAACTGGTCGTCCTGGTGGGCCACCGCCGGGGCATAGCCGTGCCCCTTCTCGGTCATGGCGTGGACGATGACCGGGCCGGCGTAGTTCTTGGCGTCCGCCAGGGCCTCTTCGAGTTCTGCCTGGTCGTGTCCGTTGATGGGACCGATGTACTTCATCCCCAGGTCCTCGAACAGGCCCTGGGGGGCCCACCAGTCCTTGATGCCCTTCTTCGTGGCATGCAGTGACTTGTACACGAACCGCCCGGCCGTCCCAGAGGTCTGCAGCCGGGACTTCCAGAAGTCGAGGGTGTCCTCGTAGCTGCGGTGCGTGCGGAGCTTGTCCAGGAAGGCCCGGCGCAGCCCCGAGAGCTGGTTGGCGAGTCCGCCGACAGTGGGCGCGTAGGAGCGTCCGTTGTCATTGACCACGATCACCACGCGCCGGTCACGATCCGCGGCGATGTTGTTGATGGCCTCCCAGGCCATGCCGCCCGTCAGCGCGCCATCGCCGATCACGGCCACCACGGAGCGGTCCCCGTCCCCGCGCAGTGCCCAGGCGCGGGAGATCCCGTCCGCCCAGGACAGGGACGAGGAGGCGTGGGAGGACTCCACCACGTCATGCACGGACTCGCCGCGGTCCCCATAGCCGGAGAGCCCGCCCTCCTGGCGCAGCGTGGAGAAGTCCTGGCGACCGGTGACGAGCTTGTGCACGTAGGACTGGTGCCCGGTGTCGAAGATGACGGCGTCCCGGGGCGAGTCGAAGACCCTGTGGATCGCCAGGGTCAGCTCGACCACACCGAGGTTGGGGCCGAGGTGGCCACCGGTGCGGGAGACGTTGGCGATGAGGAAGCTGCGGATCTCCTCGGCCAACTGCCGCAACTGACCACCGGTGAGACGGGTGAGGTCCTGTGGGGTATGGATCGTTTCGAGAAGGCCCACGGGCAAGCGGTCCTTTCGTCCGGGGAGGGAATATCACAACAGCTCCCACCAGAATACCGCGCTGCGGGGACCACCAGAGGACGAAGGGCCGGACCCCCGTGTGGGGGTCCGGCCCTTCGGTCCGCTTTACCGCCGGCTCCCCGGTGCGGGGAGTCGGCTGGGGATCACTTGGTCGCGATCTGGCGCAGCACGTACTGCAGGATGCCACCGTTGCGGTAGTAGTCGGCCTCACCGGGGGTGTCGATGCGGACGACCGCGTCGAACTCGGTGACCTTGCCGTTCTCGTGGGTGGCGGTGACCTTGACCGTCTTCGGGGTGGTGCCCTCGTTCAGGGCGGTCACGCCGGAGATGGCAAAGGTCTCGGTGCCGTCCAGGCCGAGGGTGTCCGCGGACTCCCCCTCGGGGAACTGCAGCGGCAGCACGCCCATGCCGATCAGGTTCGAGCGGTGGATGCGCTCGAAGGACTGCGTGATGACGGCCTTGACGCCCAGCAGCGCGGTGCCCTTGGCGGCCCAGTCACGGGACGAGCCGGAACCGTACTCCTTGCCGGCCAGGACGACCAGCGGGGTGCCGGCGTCCTGGTAGTTCTGGGCGGCGTCGTAGACGTAGGCCTGCGGGGCGCCGTCCTGGGTGAAGTCGCGGGTGAAGCCACCCTCCACGCCGTCCAGGAGCTGGTTCTTGATGCGGATGTTCGCGAACGTGCCGCGGATCATCACCTCGTGGTTGCCACGGCGGGAGCCGTACGAGTTGAAGTCCTTGCGCTCCACGCCGTTCTCCAGCAGGTACTTCCCGGCCGGGGTATCCGACTTGAAGGAACCGGCCGGGGAAATGTGGTCGGTGGTCACGGAGTCGCCGAGCTTGAGCAGCACGCGGGCGCCCTCGATGTCCTGGACCGGCTCCGGCTGGGCCTGCATGCCCTCGAAGTACGGGGGCTTGCGGACGTACGTCGATTCGGCGTCCCAAGCGAAGGTGTCACCCTCAGGGGTCTCCAGCGCCTTCCAACGGTGGTCGCCATCGAAGATGGTGCCGTACTCCCGGGTGAACATCTCGGTGTCGATCGAGCGGTCGATGATCTGCTGGACCTCGGTCGGGTCCGGCCAGATGTCCTTCAGGAACACGTCCTGGCCTTCGGCATCCTGGCCCAGCGGATCGTTCTCGAAGTCGAAGTCCATGGTGCCGGCCAGGGCGTAGGCGACCACCAGCGGCGGGGAGGCCAGGTAGTTCATCTTGACGTCCGGGTTGATGCGGCCCTCGAAGTTACGGTTGCCCGAGAGCACCGAGGTCACGGACAGGTCGTTGTCCTGGATGGCCTGGGAGACCTCGGACTCCAACGGACCGGAGTTGCCGATGCAGGTGGTGCAGCCGTAGCCGACGATGTTGAAGCCCAGCGCGTTCAGCGAGGGGACCAAGCCCGACTTCTCGTAGTACTCGGTGACGACGCGGGAGCCGGGCGCCACGGAGGTCTTCACCCAGGGCTTCGAGGTGAGGCCCTTCTCCACGGCGTTGCGGGCCAGCACCGCGGCGGCCATCATCACCGAGGGGTTGGAAGTGTTGGTGCAGGAGGTGATGGAGGCGATCGAGACCGCACCGTGGTCCAGCTGGAACTGACGGCCGTCATCCATGGCCACGTCCACCGACTTGGACGGACGGCCGGAGCCGGCCTCGTCCTCCGTGGCGTAGTTGTGGATGTCCTTGCGGAACTGGTCCTTGGCGTCGGTCAGCTGGATACGGTCCTGCGGGCGCTTCGGGCCGGAGATCGAGGGCACCACGGTGCCCAGGTCCAGCTCGAGGTACTCGGAGTACTGCACTTCCTGGGAGGCGTCGTGCCAGAGGCCCTGTTCCTTGGTGTAGGCCTCCACGAGGGCGATGTTCTCCTCGGAGCGGCCGGTCAGGCGCAGGTAGTCCAGGGTGACCTGGTCGATGGGGAACATGGCCGCCGTGGAACCGAACTCCGGGGACATGTTGCCGATGGTCGCGCGGTTGGCCAGCGGCACGGAGCCGACGCCCTCACCGTAGAACTCGACGAACTTGCCGACCACGCCGTGCTGGCGCAGCATCTCGGTGATGGTCAGCACCACGTCGGTGGCCGTGGCACCGGCCGGGATGGATCCGGTCAGCTTGAAGCCGACGACGCGCGGGATGAGCATGGAGACCGGCTGGCCGAGCATCGCTGCCTCGGCCTCGATGCCGCCGACGCCCCAGCCCAGCACACCGAGGCCGTTGACCATGGTGGTGTGAGAGTCGGTGCCGACGCAGGAGTCCGGGTAGGCACGCAGGACGCCGTCGACCTCGCGGGTCATGACGGTGCGGGCGAGGTTCTCGATGTTGACCTGGTGGACGATGCCCATGCCCGGGGGGACGACCTTGAAGTCGTCGAAGGCGGTCTGGCCCCAGCGCAGGAACTGGTACCGCTCGCCGTTGCGCTGGTACTCGATATCCATGTTGCGCTCGATGGCCTGGTCGTTGCCGAACGAGTCGATCTGCACGGAGTGGTCGATCACGAGCTCGGCCGGAGCCAGTGGGTTCACGCGGTTGGCGTCGCCGCCGAGGTCCTTGATGGCCTCACGCATGGTGGCGAGGTCCACGACGCACGGCACGCCGGTGAAGTCCTGCATGAGGACGCGTGCGGGGGTGAACTGGATCTCGGTGTCCGGCTGCGCGTTGGGGTCCCAGGACCCCAGGGCCTTGATGGACTCGGCGGTCACGTTCGCGCCGTCCTCGGTCCGGAGCAGGTTCTCCAACAGGACCTTCAAGGAATAGGGGAGCTTCTGTGCACCCTCCACCTTGTTGAGCCGGAAAATCTCGTACTCGGCACCATTGACGTCCAGGACGCCCTTGGAGCCGAAGCTGTCAACAGTAGTCACGGAGGACTCCTCTTCCCGCCCTGGGTCAGGGCGATTGGCCGGTCTTGAGTGCCATTGCCGTTCCACCGGGCCTCCCGGCACCGCGTGCGGGCGGTCCCGGACCGATGGTGGCGGCCACATGCCGATCCTGGGCCGGAGTCTGACGACTCCGTCACAGGGGGCTCGGTCACCATCCTATCCCGAGGGATGGCCGGATCCCGCGCTTCACCCGCGCAGATGTCATGCGTGACGGGGAGATTTAGGACGTTCTTGACGGAGCAGCATGTTTTCTTGACTCCGGGACCACGGTCAGGACTTCGTGAGGAGGGCCACTGATTCCATGTGGTGGGTGTCCGGGTAGAGGTCGTAGACATCGACCTTCTCCGCGGTCCAGCCGGCTTGGGACAACAGCCCCAGGTCCCGGGCGAAGGACGCGGGATCGCAGGAGACGTAGACGATCCTCTCCGGGTCCAGTCGGTGCATCCGCTCCACCGCCGTCTTGCCGGCGCCCGCCCGTGGCGGATCGAGCACCACCGTGTCGACCGAGCGCCCGCCCAGTCCGCAGTCGGCGACCGGCTGGTCCGGCTTGGACAGCCAGCCTCCCAGCACCCGGTCCGTCATGCCGTTGAGCACGGCCGCCTGGGTGACCCCGTGCAGGTTGCGCCGGGCGTCCCGGCTGGCTCCCGGTGCGGCCTCCACGGACAGCACCAGCCCCTCGGCCCCGACCCGGTCCGCCAGGAACGCGGAGAACAGTCCGGCACCGGCGTACAGGTCGGCGATGACCTGCCCGGGCTGCGGGTCTGCCGCCTCGAGCACGGCGTCGACCAGCATGGAGGGAGCCGAACGGTGGACCTGCCAGAAGCCGTCCCCGGTGATCCGGAAGGCGTGTTCGGCCCCTCGGGCACCGGCCACGGTCTCCTGGGTCCAGGTCCGGCCGCGCAGGCGGTGTATCTCTGGCCGGTCGTTCGGGTTCTCACCCGGCACGATCAGTGCCACGGACGTGCCCTCCGGCAGCCGGCTGGTCTGCCGGTGCATCCGACCACCCAGCTGGGACAGGTCGGCACCGTCAGCGGGGGTGAGCAGCACCAGGGCGGGCTCGCCGGAGGCGGGCGTGGCCACGTCCACCCGGGAGAGGCCGGTGAAGTCCAGTTCCCAGAGCTTGAGGGCGTCCAGGCCCGGCACGCCGAGGGGCATGTTCCGGACCGGCACCAGCACGGTGGAGCGGTGCGCGTGCATGGCCAGCCGGCCGGTGGGTGTCACGGCGAAGGCGTTGCGGGTGCGCCAGTGCAGCCCGGAGGGATCGTCCCCTGGCGCCCCGGTGACGTGCACCTCGAGCTGCAGCCCGGCGATCCGGGCCACGGTGTCCCGGAACACTTGGGCCTTGAGGCGCCGCTGGTGCGGCAGCACGATGTGCCCGTACTCAGCACCGCCCACGGGCAGCCGGCCGGCCGCATGCGCGCGCAGGGAGTCGGCCAGCTTCCACTGGTGGGTCCGGCGGAACTCGGAGCCGTGGAGCACCTCGACGGCATCGGCACGCCAGAACCGGGCCCCCTCCCCCGCCTCGGTCACGACGGCGCGGACCACCTCGCCCGGGATGGCGTGGCGGACGAACACCACGCGCCCCTCGTGCCGGGCCACGCAGTGACCTCCGTGGGCCATCGGCCCGGCCTCCAGTTCGAGGATCTGGGGCATTTCCGGCAACCCGGCCGCCCCGGATGCACCGTGCACCGGTTGGCGGGCTACGTCAACATTGCTGGTGTCGCGGATGGTGGTCATCCTCGCCGTCCTCCTGAGCAGTCATGGGCGGTCGGCCTGATCGGCCGGGGATCCGTTGCCCTGTACCCCAGACTCTACTGGGCCGGTCCAGGGTCCGGTCGGCGGGGCGGGTGTGCCGGTCCGGGGCGACGTGCCCGCCCCACGCCGCGTCGTCGCCAACTGCCACGGGACCGAGGCGACCATGACGCCCGGCTCGTGGTGCAGGCGCGCCTTGATGCGTTTGGTGGTCCGATTGTGCAAGAGGGCCTGCCAGCCACCACCGACCACGTATTCGGGGATGTAGACGACCATCAGGTCCCGTGGTGAGGTGCGCCGCATGGCCCGCAGGTGGCGGATCAGGGGCTCGGACATCTCCCGGTAGGGCGAGGCCAGCACCGTGATCGGCACCGGGAGGCCGAGCCTGTCCCAGGCCGCCACCAGCTTGCCGGTGGACTGCTTGTCCAGATCCACCACGACGGCCTCCAGGCTGGAGGGCCGTGAGGCTCGGGCATAGGCCAGGGCCCGCAGTGTGGGCCGCTGGACGGACATCACCAGGATCACGGCATGGACGCGGGAGGGCAGCGCCCGGGCATCCTCGGTCGAGGTCAGGTCTAGCTCGGAGGCCACCGCCTCATAGTGCCCCCGGATCCGGGACATCACGAACACCATGGCGGCGATCGCCAGCAGGGCCACCCATGCCCCCTGGCCGAACCGCGTCACGAGGACCACCAGTGCCACCAGGGCGGTGACCACGAGCCCCACCAGGTTCACCAACCGCCGGGTCCGGACGGCCTGGCGGGCCCGGACTCCGGGCGTGTGCGCGAGGTGACGGCTCCAGTGCCGCACCATGCCCAGTTGACTGATGGTGAAGGACAGGAAGACGCCGATGACGTAGAGCTGGACGAGCAGTGCGGTCTGGGCCTGGAAGACGACCACGAGTGCCAGTGCAGCCAGGGCCAGCAGCACGACGCCGTTGGTGTACCCCAGGCGGTCGCCACGGGTGAGCAGCTGCCGCGGCAGGTAGCCGTCCGCCGCCAGCCGTGAGGCCAGCTCCGGGAAGGACTTGAACGCCGAGTGGCCGGCCAGCACCAACAGCACCGCGACCATCAGGATCAGGGCGCCGGCCAGGATCCCGCCGTGGCCCAGGATCGCGTTGGCCAGCTGGGCCAGCACGGGATTCTGCACATAGTCCTCGGACACCGGGCCGCCGCCGACGGCCTGCAGTCCGGACGGGTCCAGGACGAACACCACCCCGGTGCGGTCCGCCAGGTACATCACCCCGATCGTGGACGCGCCGGCCGTCAGGCCCATCGCCAGCATCACGGACCGGGCCAGGCGGACCCTCGGCTTGGCCATGGCGCCCACGTTCGAGGCCGGGACCTCCACGCCAGTGGCGAGCGCCGAGCCGGAGGAGAACGCCCGCAGCACCAGGACCGCCAGGGCCAGACCGCCCAGCCCCTCGGAGAAGGCGGGATCGGGCACGGGCTCGACCCCGGCCGACGTCGCCGGTCCGAGGGTTCCCGTCACGTCTTGGACGAGGCCGGCCACGATCATGCCGAACAGCAGGGCGAGGAAGACGTAGGCGAGCACGGCGGGGGTCACCCGTCCGCGTCCGGCACCGCGGATGCTCGCCATGGCCAGGAGCACGACGCCGGCCACGGCCACCGCCGTCTCCGCACCTCCCAGCGCGGGGACGGCCGCAACGAGGTAGTGCGCCATGGCAGCCATGGACACCGCCACCGTGAAGACGAAGTCGAGCATCATGGCGGCCCCCACCGTCAGGCCCGCCCACGGACCGAGGTTGGCCCGGGAGATCGCATAGTCCCCGCCCTCGGGGTAGGCCCGGATGGACACCCGGTAGGACACGACGATCAGCAGCATCACCGCCACCACGGCCACGCCGATCTCGGGGCCCAGGGCCAGTGCGGCGGTGCCGCCGAGCGCCAGGGTCAGCAGGATCTCGTCCGGGGCGTAGGCGATGGAGGACCAGGCGTTCGCCGAGAACACGGGCAGGGCGGTGAACCGGCCCAGGGGCCGGCGGTTCAACCGCTCCGTGTCGTAGGGCCGGCCCACGAGGAGACGGCGCATGCTGTCCAGGACCCTTGCCACGCGCACTACGGTACCGCGCCCACCGATCCGCTCCGTCCACGCGCCGTCCACGCGCCGTCCACGCCATCGTCACGGCCGAGGGGCGGGCCGGCACGGCATGCCGAGGTCCGGGGGTGGGCCGAGCGTGGCACACTGGACTCGCTGGCGGCGCCAGGCGTTCGGACGGCCGGACAGCCGAGTCCGTGCCGCTCTGTCCAGCCGCTCTATCAGGGCGAGAACTCAGGCCGGTGAAACAGGAGGGAATCCGATGGCCCACTTCGTGATCATGGGGTGCGGCCGCGTCGGTTCCTCCCTGGCCCTCACGTTGGAGCGGGGCGGCCACACGGTCGCCGTGGTGGACCAGGATGAGCGGGCCTTCCGGCGTCTGGGACGGCACTTCGGCGGACAGCGGGTCACCGGCGTCGGGTTCGACCGGGACGCCCTGACCAAGGCCCGGATCCACGATGCCTACGCCTTCGCCGCTGTCTCCTCGGGGGACAACTCGAATATCATCGCCGCCCGCGTGGCTCGCGAGACCTTCGGTGTGGAACACGTCGTCGCCCGGATCTACGACCCGGGCCGCGCAGAGGTCTACCAGCGGCTCGGCATCCCCACGGTGGCTGCCGTGCGCTGGTCCACGGACCAGGTCCTGCGCCGGATCCTGCCGGACGCAGACCTGGCCGGAGACTTCCGGGACGCCTCGGGGCGGATCATCATGACCGAGGTGCGGGTCTCCCCCGCCTGGATCGGACGCCCCCTGGCCGAGCTGGAGGCGGAGGCCGGCCTCCGAGTCGCCTTCGTCACGCGCATGGGCGAGGGCATCGTCCCCACCGGCGGCACCCTCTACCAACAGGGTGACATCGTGCACGCCGTGATGGCCGTGGCCGGTCAGTCCGAGGCCGAACGGGCGCTGGCGGCCGGGCCACAGACCGGTGCGGACCTGCTGGAGGACCGCCCGGAGGACAGCGGAAAGGTGGACCGAGCATGAAGGTCGTCATCGCCGGAGCCGGCGCCGTCGGTTCATCGATCGCCCGTGAACTGCTGGCCAACGGCCATGAGGTCCTGCTGGTGGACACCAAGCCTGAGGTTGTCGCCCGCTCCGGGCTGCGAGGCGTCAAGTGGCTCATGGGCGACGCCTGCGAGCTCACGGTCCTGCAGGAGGCCCACCTGGAGACGGCCGAGGTCCTGGTGGCCGCCACAGGCGATGACAAGGCCAACCTCGTGGTCTCTCTGCTCGCCAAATCCGAGTTCGGCGTGGGCCGGACCGTGGCCCGCGTGAACAACCCGAAGAATGACTGGCTCTTCGACGAGGCGTGGGGGGTGGACGTGGCCGTCTCCACGCCGCGCATCATGACCGCCTTGGTGGAGGAGGCCGTGGAGACCGGTGACCTCGTGCGGCTGCTGACGCTGAAGTCTGGACAGACCACTCTCGTGGAGTTCACGGTTCCCGCCGGACATTGGGCCGATGGTCGCCGGCTCGGCTCGGTGTCCTGGCCGGAGGACATCTCCGTGGTGTCCATCATCCGGGATACCCGGCCCATCACGCCCAGTGACGACGACGTCATGGAAGCAGGTGACGAACTGTTCTTCCTGGCCACCGAGGAGGCGGAGTCACGGTTGCGGGACGTCCTGGTGCCCGAGGACGAGCGGCAGGCCCGAGGTCAGCGCGAGTCGCTGTCCCAGCGCGAGACGCGCGGATAGAGGACAGAGAAGGGGCAGAGTGGGCAGAGAGGTTCAGGCGTCGGACTGGTCCGGACGGCCCTCGGACACCGATTCCGCGTCCTGGCGGGCGGAGACCAGCCAGCCGAACCACAGGGCCAGCGCATAGAGCGGCAGTCCCATCACGAGCCGTGCGGTGCCCAGAGCGGTCAGCAGGTCGGCGAAGTAGAGGGGAACCTGGACGGCCAGCCGCAGGGCGAGGGCGGCCACCAGGATCCAGGTGGCCAGGGCATAGCGCCGGCGCCGCTGCGGGTCCTGGCGCCAGGCGATCCCCTCGTTGCGGACCAGCCCGAAGACCAGCCCCAGCAATGGCCAACCCACGAGGACGGAGACGGCCATCGCGGCGATATAGGCCGCATTGGTGACGAATCCCCAGAGGTAGTAGTCCTTCGCCTCGCCCGTGTTCAGCGCCACCACCACACACAGCACGACGGCGGCCAGTCCCGCCAGGGCCTGGATCGGACTCTGACGCTGGAGGAGCCGGACCACGCTGAAGGCGGCGGCCACCACCACGGCGGCGATCCCAGCTCCCCACAGGTTTTGGGTGGTGATGAAGGCGACCAGGAAGACGGCGGAGGGCAGCACTGATTCCAGCAGGCCACGCCACCCGCCGACCGTCGCCAGGACATCGATCTCCCCGTTCTCTGTCACGGCGGTGCCGGACCCGACCTTGCGCAGGGCCGCGTCGAGCTGGCCGCGCGGATCGTCCCGCTCCGGCACGCCGTCGGCGGGGGGTGTGACGTTCGGAGAACCCTGCGGCGCGGGTGCGCCCGAGGTCTCAGGATCGTGGGTCATGCGGCGCTCCTGCCAGCAGTTCGTAACGGGGGTTGAAGACCGTCGGGAGATCATCGTGCTCCGAGAGGAATCCCTCGATCCGCAGCCAGCGCCCGGCCTCGATGCCCGGGATCCGGCGCTGCCCGATCCATACCAGCCGCAGCCGCTCGCCGCCGGTGGACACCCGGCCGGGACGGGGAGCCTCGGTCACCAGGTCCACGGCGAAACGCACCGGTCCGGCCGCCGCCGTCAACCGCACGGCTGCCACCAGGCCCACGCGCTGCACGAGAGCCCCATGGGCTCCTCGGCGTGCAGCACCCGCCGTCCCCGGCTGCGGGAGGGTCGGGGGTGCGGGCGCGGTGGCGGAGGACATGGACGGTGTCAGCGGACTTCCGTCACTTCCGGTCCGCGCTCCGGCGGCCGCTGGCGCGGGTCCACGATGGTCGGCGCCTCTGACCGGCCCGTCGGCTGCGGTGATCCCGCCGGTCCGGAAGACCCGGTCTCGGCCGACTCACCGGCCTGACCGGCCTGACCAGGCTGGCGCACCGGACGCATGTTCTCAGGTGGGGTGAGCGGCAACAGTTCCCGCGGCGGGTGGGGATCATCCCCGCGCCGGACCACGATGCGGGAGAACAACTCGTTGACGGGCCCCACGGCTTCGGCTTTGAAGGCCGCCTCGCCGCCGATCACGCCGCGGAGGAACCACCGGGGACCGTCCACGCCGACGAAGCGGGCCACCCGCCAGCCGGGCGATCCATCGGGCATCTTGGCGGGGATCCGAGCGACGACCTCGGTGCCGAACTGCCCCTCCTGCTCCCCCACCTGGGCGCCTTCGGTGACGGTGACGGACTCGAGGATCTCGGCGCGGATCTCGTCCCAGATGCCACCCGCGCGCGGGGCGGCGAAGGCCTGCACCTGGAGGGAGGACTGGCCCAGTTGCAGGGTCACGCCGATCAGGCGCTTGGTGGTGTCCTCGAGGTCGAGGCGCACCTTCATGTCCTTCACCACCGGGATGCGCAGGGATCCCAGGTCGAGGTAGCCGTCCGCATCGGGGCGGTCGGCGATGTCGAAGGGGCCGCTGGCCTCGGCTTCGGGCTCGGTCGCCAGCTGGTCCCGGGGATCCTGGAGCTCCTCTGGAAGGACGACCGTCTCGGTCTTGACGTTCCGGTTACGGCCGAAGATCATCTGCCTGCCTGCCAATCCGTGTCACGTGTAGAAGATGCTGGTTCATGCCTGACCAGTGCCGCCGTCCGACCGACCGGGCTGGACCGGGCCGGCCATCCGTGCTGGCAAGGCCAGTCCAGCTTAGGTCAGTGCGGCGGTGCCGCAGAACTGTCACGCCCCGTGTACCGGGGCCTCCGCACCGAATCCGCCGGTGGAGCCGAATCCCGCGGCGCCGCGGTCCGAGGGCGGCAGTTCGTCCACGAGCACGAACTGTGCCTGGGCCACCCTCTGGATGAGCAATTGGGCGATCCGGTCTCCCCGCCGGAGCCGGATCGCCTCGGTCCGGTCCGTGTTCAGCAGGGGCACCTTGATCTCTCCCCGGTACCCGGCGTCGATGGTCCCCGGGGCGTTGACGAGGCTGAGCCCCTGGCGCACGGCCAGTCCGGACCGCGGGTGCACGAGGCCCACGAAACCGACGGGCAGCGCCAGGGCGACGCCGGTCGGCACCAGGGCGCGTGCGCCCGGTTCCAGCACCACATCCTCGGTGGTCCGCAGGTCCGCACCGGCGTCCCCCGGGAGGGCGTACGCCGGGGGCTCGATGCCGTCGTCGAGCATGGTCAGGGCGATCGTGGGGCGCTCCACGGCACCGTCAACGGAAGGCGTGTCAAGGGACTCTGCTGGCTGATTCACGCGGCCACTGTACCGGAGAACCCGGGCCCGCCCCGGCTGCGGATCAACGGCCCCGATTCACCCCTGCCACGCGAAACGTGGGATTCTAGAAGACATGCACGAATCCTCCTCGGTCCCTGCGGAACAGCCCGGTCATCCACCTACGCCGGAGGCGCCCGATCGGGTCCTCTACGAAGAGAAACTGCGTCCGTCCCTGTGGATCTGGTTGATGGCCCTGATGATCTCCGGCCTGTCCATCCTGGTCTTCGTGCCGATCGGACTGGAGATCGGCCTGGGAGCCGCTGTGGTGGTCTTCGCGATCATCGCGATCCTGCTGACGCTCTCCACGCCCAGGATCCAGGTCACCGAACGGTCCCTGCAGGTCGGCCGGGCCGGGATCGAGCGCAGGCACGTCGGCGCTGTGACCGGGTACCGCGGAGACGATGCGACCCACCAGCGCGGCCCGGCCCTGCACGGTTTGGCCTTCATGTGCATCCGCGGCTGGATCGACCCGGTGGTCCGCATCCAGATCGAGGACCAGCGGGACCGGACGCCGTACTGGCTGACCAGCACGCGGAACCCGGAGCAGCTCGTCGAGGTCCTGGGCGGCACCATGGCCCGCGACGTAGAGTCCGACTGAGGCCGACTGAAGTCAAGAACACCGCAGGAGCCACGAACACCACAGGCCGGCCAGGAGAACCTGGCCGGCCTGTGTGGTGTCTGGCTGGGATGCAGCCTGTGGGAGAGTCGCCGACTCAGCCCTCGCAGTCCTTGCAGAACAGCAGGCCCTCCTTCTCCTTGGCGACCTGGGAGCGGTGGCGCACGAGGAAGCAGGAGGCGCAGGTGAACTCGTCGGCCTGGGCGGGAAGCACCCGGACCATCAGCTCCTCGCCGGAGAGGTCGGCTCCGGGCAGCTCGAAGCCTTCCGCAGCCTCAGCCTCGTCCTCGTCCACCACGGCGGACTGCGTATCCGTGCGGCGGTTCTTCAGTTCCTCGATGGAGCTCTCGTTCAGCTCATCTTCGTTCTTGCGTGGCGCGTCGTAATCGGTGGCCATAAGGGGTGTATTCACGCTCCGCTGGTGTGGCCGGCGATGACCGACCGTGGGTGGGATGTTGCGACAAGGTCACCGGAACCCCCGGGGATAGCTGGGGAAACCGGTCGCGAGAAACCGGGGGCAGAAGGCCCACGGGGCCCTGCTTCAGTCTGCGCGTCGTGGAGATTGTTCCCCACGTCTGAGGAAAAACCAAATCGCTGAGAGCGGACACGCACCGACTGCTTTCCGCAGATCCGCGCCACACCGGACCGGCGTGGTGCATGCCCCGGCGAATCGTGGCAAAGTCGGTGGGAGAATGTGGGTAGACCGACCGTGGAGGACAAACATGCAGGAACTCCGTCTCGTTGGTGTCCAGGAGGATGGCGGACACCTGCTGTTGAGCAACGAGGCCGGCGAGGAGTTCTCCCTGCCGGTGACCGAGGCCCTGCGATCCGCAGCGACCCGCCCCATCGGCCGGCCCTCCGCCCGCGCCGCCGATGCCGCGGCCGGCGTGGTGACACCCCGTGACATCCAGGCCCGCATCCGAGCCGGTGCCACCGCCGAAGAGGTCTCCGCCGAGTCCGGTGTGGACCTCGAACGGGTCCGGAAGTACGAGGGTCCGGTCCTGGCCGAACGCGATTGGATCGCCCACCTGGCCCGCCAGGTCGAGGTCGCGGCCCCGCAGACCGGGCACGACCTGTACCGCAGCACGTTCGGCGAGGAGCCCGCCCTCCTGGGTGACATGGTCCGCCACCGACTGACGTCCCTCGGCATGGACCCGGCCACGGCCCAGTGGGACGCCTGGCGCAACCCGGAGGGCTCCTGGACCATCAGCCTCCACTTCTCGACGGACGGACACGACGGGTCCGCCTCCGCGATCGGAGACCAGTCCCCTGCCCTGTGGACGTATCGCCAGTCCAGCCAGCACCTCGACAACCAGAACCGCTGGGCTCAGGTCCTCTCCGAACTCGACCCCCTGGACGGGCCGTTCGGGGGGCGACGGCTCTCCGCCGTGGGCGATCGGCCGTTCAACGTGGAGGAGGACGAGACCCCGGCGCCGTCATCCCCCACGGCGTCCGCCGGACCCCGCCCGGCCGTCGACCAGGATTCGCAGGACGAGTTGCTGGACGTGTTGCGGGCCCGCCGCGGCCAGCGCCTGGGTGTGGACGAGGACGGCGACGACGAGCTGGCCCTCATGCTCACCCGTGACGAGCAGTCCACCGCAGGGACGTCGCGGCCTCGCCTGACCGTGGCCTCCACCCCGTCCGGCCAGGATGACGACGCTGACGGAGACACCGCGGACGAGATCAGCCCCAGCAGCCGCTGGGACCCACGGTTCGGCCGCACGACGCCAACTTCCAGCGCTGCCAGCGCTGACCACGATGCCTGGGCGATCGCGGAGGACGACGCCGACAGCGGCATGGACGGCAGCAGCCGCGGCGACGGCCAGGACGACGACGGCCGGGGTGACGCCTCCGCTGAGGCAGGGACCGGCGAGCACCAGGCCGGTGATGACCAGGCCGCCCCCGAGGTGCATCCGGACCAGACCGCCTTGGACTTCGGCGCCGACGGCTCGCCGCGACCCGGGAGCGACGAGGACGAGCCCCCCACCCTCGCCGGGGACAAGGGCCGGACGGCGGGGCGCAAGCCCGGTACCCGGAATGCGGGGACCAAGTCGAAACGACCCTCGGTGCCCAGCTGGGACGAGATCGTCTTCGGCCGCAAGGGCGACTGACCTCTCCGCTGCCGTAGCCGTCAGCGCCGGGGACGGTGCATCATCAAGAGCGGCACCTCCCGCTCCGCCCGCGTCGGGGAACCGTGGTGACCCACCATCTCGAAGGCGGCCGGCGCCACCCTCCGGCCGTCATACAGGGCGACCGGCCCGTGGGCGGCCACCAGGAGGTCGCCGATGCGTGGTGCCACCCGCGCGTCCACCGCGCCGAACCACCCGGCCTGGACGGCTTCCTCTCGTGTCAGGATCCACGCCTGGTCGGCGAAGGTCTCCTGCCACGCCGCCACCGTCGACTCGCGCACGGCCGCCGAGGCATCCGCCTCGAAATGCACCTGGACGAAGCGGGGCTCCCCCGCCGTGTGCCGGACTCCGTCCACCAGGGCTGGCAGTTCGGCGTAATCGATCCTGCCGGACTCGGGCACGTCCACCATGCCGTGGTCTCCGGTGAGCATGAGCAGCGTGTCCCGCGGCACGGCGGCACTGAGGCGGCGGGCGGCGCCGTCGATCTCCTCGAGGGCGTGGAGCCACTGCTCCGATCCGGTCCCGTGCTGATGACCGGCCTTGTCCAGTTCATTGAGGTAGAGGTACAGCAGCACCGGGCCGGTGGCCGCGTGCAGTTCCTCCTTGGCCTTCTGGAACCGGGCCTGCAGGGTCTTCGCCCCGACGAACCGCGAGCCCCGCAGGGACGCCTCCGTCAGGGCCGAGCCCTCGAACGCCGGCAGGGAGACGGTCACGGCGTCCACGCCGGGATCGTCGAAGGCCGAAACGCGGCGACCTGTGCCATCGGAGGCACCGGTGCCACCGTGACCCTGGGCCGGCGCCGGCCGCGTGGCGGCGAGGCGTTCGAACACCGTGGGATGCGGCTGCCAGGAGCGCGGATCGGTCAGGGGGTCCCAGCCGCCGAGCTGGTTGATGACCGTGTCCCGCTCCGGGTCGAGGACGTCGTAGCCGACCAGGCCGTGGCGGCCCGGCTCCAGTCCGGTGCCGAGGCTCGAGAGGGAGGCGGCCGTCGTCGTGGGGAAGGCGACCTGCAGGGTGGCCGCGTCCCCCTCCAGGACGGACCGGAGGAAGGGGGCGTGGCCGGCGTACCGTTTCAGCAGCGCCTTGCCGAGCCCGTCCACCATGACGACGACGGCGCGCCGGGTCCGCGGCAACTGCAGCGAGTTGGTGAAGCCATCGGCTCCGAGGGCCGCCGCGGCGGAGGTGAAGACCCCGGAGAGGGACCTGCCGGCAAAGGGAGGACCTGCGGGCAGCGGTGGTGCGGAGGTCACCGGCCGGACCGGGCCCCGGTGTCGTCCGTGGTCGCCCGCCGCAGTTCGCGATAGAACGCCAGCGCCTGGTCGACGGCCTGCTGACCCTCGGCCTCCGCGGCGACCCGTAGGACGAGGTCCTCGCGCGTGGAGGTGCCGGTGTACCCGTGGTCGGCCTCGCACTCAGGATCACCGCAGGCGGCAGGTGCCAGGTCGAGCCGTTGGCCGCCGGCCCAGGTCACGGACAGGGTGACCTCGGCGATCGGGTCGCCGCGGCGGAAGTTCTGCGGCTGCGGGTGCATGGTGGTGGCCACCACGGAGTCGATCCGGCGCACGGGGACCACCTCGGTGGAGACCTGGGCCATGATCTGCCGGCCCGCGTCGTCCATCGCGTGGTCGTCCAGGTGCAGGGCCGCCACGATGTCCCCCGCGAGCGCCAGCACGGTGATGTGGCGGTGGATCTCGTCATAGTCGAAGTGCGTGTCCACGTGCACCAGGTGGCTCGAGACCTCCCGTCCGTCCAGCACGGAGTCGAGGACGTCCGCCACGAGCTCCGGGTAGAACCCGGCGCGCTCGATGTCCGCCCCGAGGCTGGGCATCGAGGCCCCAGTACCGTCGACCGGCGGTGCCGGGCGGTGCTGCGGAGCGCTCGAGCCGGCCCCGGCCCCGGTGTTGGCGTTCCCCGAGGAGTGGTGCCCGGAGGGTTGCTGGCCCGATCCCGGGTTCCTGCGCAGTGGAGTCATGGTGTCCATGCTATCGGCAGGCACCCCGCCGGTGGGCCGGCTGGTCAGTCCCGCATGGCCCGGCGTGCGGAGTCGGTCCGCTGGGCGGCGTTGGCCACGTCGATCTCCGTGGAGAGGACCGTGACGCCCCGGTCCGAGGCCAGCACCGGGTTGAACCGGATCCGGGCCACCTGCGGGTGGTCGTCCTTCAGCGCGGCCACCCGGGCCAGCAGGTCCTGCAGGGCGTCCGTGTCCACGGCGGGCAGTCCCCCATAGCCGTAGAGTTTGGCGGCGGCCCGCGGGGCGCGGATCATCCGGTCCAGGTCCTGGTTGGTCAGCGGTGGCACCCGGTGGACCCAGTCGTCCAGGAGGTCCACCGCGTCCCCGGCGATGCCGAAGGAGACCACCGGTCCCAGGAGCGGGTCCTCGAGGGCGGTGATGGTGCAGGCCTGCCCGGACGGGGCCATCGACTGCACCTCGAGGTCTGGGCTGCCGAAGGGCTCGAGGACCTGGCGCATCTGGGCCACGTTGCGCCGCAGCGATTCGGCGTCCACGATGTTGAGCCGCACCCCGCCGAGGTCCAGACGGTGGCGCAGGTAGGAGTCCACGGCCTTGACCGCCACGGGCCAGCCCAGGCGGTCGGCCGCGAGGACGGCGCCCTCCTCGGTGGTGAAGCGGGCCGAGGGCAGCACCCGGATGCCATAGCAACCGAGCAGTTCCCCGGCCTCGTCCGCCGTGAGGCGGACCAGGCCGGTGCCGTGGGCGCGCGAGGCCCACCCCTCGAGGAGTTCCTCAGCGCGGTCGCGGTCGACTCCCTCGGGTTCCACGGGCACCCCGGCCTCGGCCTCCCGCCAGGCGCTGTACCAGGCGAGGCGGGACAGGACGCGGGCGGCCTGTTCGGGCGAGGAGAACACGGGGATCCCGCCCTGCAGCCCCTCCTCGGTGGACGGACCGGAGCCCCGCAGGCTGGCCGATCGGTAGGTGAGGTCCAGGACACCGGTGAGCGAGGCCAGGACCGTGACGGACGTTCCGCGGGAGGCCTCCTCCACCGCGGCAGCCAGCCGGTCGGAGTCGCCCACCTCCTGGTGCATCCCCGCCTGGGTGACCACCAGGAGGGCATCCACCTCGCCGGAGGCGATGGTCTCGGACACGGCGCGGCCCACCGCCCGCACCGCGTCGTCCACCACGTGCTCGGCGTCCAGGTCGGGGACGAGCACTGTGCTGGCCACTGTCAACCCGTGGTGTTCCACGGCGTCCATCACCACCCGGTTCAGGGCCAGTGAGTTGCCGACCACGCCCACGCGGGGACCCGCCGGCAGCGGCTGACTGGCCACGGTCTGCATCAGGTCCATCAGGTCATCGTGGTTCTCGACCTGGATGACGCCGGTCTGCTCCAGCATGGAGTCGACAGCCCCGGTGGGCGCCTGCGTGGTGCGGGTCTCATGACCGGGGGGCAGGCGACGGCCCATCACATCGGAACGGGCCACCACCACGGGCTTGGACCGGGACAGGCGCCGGGCGATGCGGGAGAACTTGCGGGGGTTGCCGAAGGACTCGAGGTAGACGCCCACGGCACCGGTGGCCGGATCGTCCTCGAAGTACTGCATGGCATCGTTGCCGGAGACGTCCGCGCGGTTGCCCGCCGAGAGCATGGAGGACAGGCCGATGCCCCGGCGGTGGGCCGCGGCGAAGAGGGTGACGCCGATGACCGCGGACTGGGAGAACAACCCCACGGGTCCGCGCACGGGCAGGAACGGGGACACGGACGCGTTCAGGGAGACCTCGGGTGCGGTGTTGATCAGGCCGGCCGAGGCCGGGCCGATCACGCGCATGCCGTTGGCCCGGGCCTGGCGGACCAGGGCGCGCTGGCGCACCAGGCCCTCCCGGCCGGCGTCGGCGTAGCCGGTGGTGACCACGAGCAGCCCCTTGACACCGTGGTGGGCGCAGTCCTGCACCACGGCGGGAACCTCGGCCTCTGGGACGGCGATGACGGCGAGGTCCACGGGCCCGGGGACCTCCGCCAGGGTGGCGCGGGAGATCATCCCGGCCACCTCCAGCGCCTCGGGGTTGATGCCGTAGACCGGTCCCGGGTACCCGCCCTCGATGATGTTCTGCAGCAGGGCGAAACCCACGGATCCCCACTGGCGGCTGGCGCCGATCACGGCCACGGCCTCGGGCGCGAGCAGCTCCGCCACGGAGCGGGCCTCGGCGCGGTGCTCACGGGACTCCATGACGGCGCGGGACTTGGCGGTCGGGTCGATCGAGAAGGCGACGGCGACCACGCCGTCGTCGAAGTGCCGGGAGACCTCGAACCCGGTGTCCTGGAAGACGGAGAGCATCTTGCGGTTCTCCGGCAGCACCTCGGCGGTGAACCGGCGGATGCCGTTCTCGCGGGCGGCCACGGCCAGGTGCTCCATCAGGATCGAGCCGATGCCCTTGCCCTGGGAGGCGTCCGAGATGTTGAAGGCCACCTCGGCCTCGAGGGGGTCATCCAGCCGGTCGTAGCGGCCGATGCCCAGGATCTCCTCGCCGCGCAGCACCACGAACGCGACCCGGTCCCGGTAGTCCACGTGCGTGAAGCGCTCCAGCTCCTTGCGGGACAGGGAGGACTTGAAGGTGAAGAAGCGCAGGTAGATGGAGCTCTGTGACTGCCCCTCGTGCATCCGGGCCAGCCCCGAGGCATCCTCGGGCCGCACCGGGCGCAGATGTGCCGTGGTGCCGTCCCGCAAGACGACATCGGCTTCCCAGTAGGCCGGATATTCGGGGGTTTTCGGCTTCTCACCCATAGGATCACAGTAGACAATTCCCGCCCCTCGCGCTGGCGCGTTCTCGCGGCAGGCGCGCGACCGACCGGCGATCGACAAGGACTTCAGAGCACCCCATGGCCCGTACCCCCAAGAAAAACTCCGCCCCGGCCGCCCAGGCGATCCCGCTGGAGCAGGAGAACATCGTGGACATCGATGTCTCCTCGGAGATGGAGACCTCGTTCCTCGAGTACGCCTATTCGGTGATCTACTCCCGCGCCCTGCCGGACGCCCGGGACGGCATGAAGCCGGTGCAGCGGCGGATCCTGTACATGATGAGCCAGATGGGACTGCGCCCGGACAAAGGCCATGTGAAGTCCGCCCGCGTGGTCGGCGAGGTCATGGGCAAACTGCACCCCCACGGGGACACGGCGATCTACGACGCCATGGTGCGGCTGGCCCAGCCGTTCTCCCAGCGCCTGCCGTTGGTGGACGGGCACGGCAACTTCGGCTCCCTCGACGACGGCCCCGCCGCCCCGCGCTATACGGAGGCCCGGCTCGCCCCGGCCGCCCTGGCCATGACGACCTCGCTGGACGAGGACGTGGTGGACTTCGTGCCGAACTACGACAACCAGTTCCTGCAGCCTGCCGTGCTGCCTGCCGCGTTCCCGAACCTGCTCGTCAACGGCGCCTCCGGCATCGCGGTCGGCATGGCCACCAACATGGCCCCGCACAACCTGCGGGAGGTGATCGCCGCGGCACGCCACCTGCTCGCCCACCCCGAGGCGACCCTGGCGGACCTCATGGAGCACGTCCCCGGGCCCGACCTGCCCTCGGGCGGCCGCATCGTCGGCCTGGACGGGGTGCGGGACGCCTACGCGGCCGGGCGCGGCTCCTTCAAGATGCGCGCCAAGGTCGCCGTCGAGCAGGTGACCGCCCGCAAGACGGGACTGGTGGTCACCGAGCTGCCCTACGGCGTCGGCCCGGAGAAGGTGATCGAGAAGATCAAGGACGCCGTCAACGCGAAGAAGCTCACGGGCATCGCGGACGTCCTGGACCTGACCGACCGCAAGAACGGCCTCAAGCTCGTCGTCGAGCTCAAGAGCGGTTTCAACCCGCAGGGTGTCCTGGCTCAGCTGTACAAGACGACGCCGCTGGAGGAGTCCTTCGGCATCAACAACGTGGCGCTCGTGGACGGCCAGCCCCGCACCCTCGGCCTGCAGGAACTGCTGCAGGTGTACGTGGACCACCGGCTCGACGTGGTCCGCCGGCGCAGCGCCTACCGCCTGGGCCGGAAGAAGGACCGCCTGCACCTGGTCGAGGGTCTGCTGCTGGCCCTGGTGGACATCGACGAGGTCATCCAGATCATCCGCACCTCGGATGACACGGCGGCGGCCCGGACCCGGCTGATGGGCGTCTTCGACCTGACGGAGATCCAGGCCAACCACATCCTCGAGCTGCGCCTGCGCCAGCTGACGAAGTACTCCCGGCTGGACCTCGAGGCCGAGCAGGACGAATTGCAGAAGGCGATCGCCGAGCTCGAGGCCATCCTCGCCTCGGAGCAGAGGCTGCGCGACCTCGTCTCCGGGGAGCTGGCGGACGTGGCCGAGGAATACGGCGACGACCGCCGCACGGTGCTGCTGGAGTCCGAGAACCTCGCGCCCGTCACCGCCGGCGGAACCGGTCAACTCGGGGCCACCCCGGCCTCCGGTGCCGGTGCCTCCTCCCGGGCCGCCCTGCCGGGTGGTGGCTCGGACGGGCTCATGGTCCCGGACACTCCGTGCTGGGTGGTACTCAGCACGGCGGGCCAGCTGGCCCGTACTTCCGACGACACCCCGCTGGCCACCGGCGGTCGCCGCCAGCGCCATGACGCCTACCGCTCGGTGGTCCCGGCGACGGCGCGGGGCGAGATCGGCGCCCTCACCTCCGCGGGGCGCATCCAGCGCGTGCAGGTCGTGGACATCCCGGCCCTGACGGAGTCCTCCCCCACGCCGAACCTCACCGCGGGGGTGAAGGTCAAGGACTTCCTCACCCTGCAGCGCGGCGAATCGCTCGTGGCCCTGGTTCCGCTGAACACCGTGCTGGCCCTCGGCACCCGCAACGGCATCGTCAAGCGCGTCAACCCTGAGTGGCCGCTGAACCGCGACGACTTCGACGCCATCGCGCTCAAGGGCAACGACGTGGTCATCGGCGCCGGCACCGCCCGTGATGAGGACCAGCTGGTCTTCATCACCCGCAAGGGCCAGCTGCTGCGCTATGCCGCTTCGCTGGTGCGGCCACAGGGCCGTACCGCCGGGGGCATGGCCGGCATCAAGGTGGCCGCGGACGATGCCGTGATCGCCTTCTCCGCCGTCCCGGCCGATACCGTCGGCGAGGATGCGGAGGAGGGCCACCGGGCCGTCGTCGTGACCGTGGCGACGGGTGAGGACACACTGCCCGGCACGGTCCCGGGGTCCGTGAAGAGGACACCGCTGGACGAGTACCCGGCGAAGGGCCGCGCCACCGGCGGTGTCCGCGCCCACCGGTTGCTCAAGGGCGAGACGTTGCTGTCCCTGGCGTGGGCCGGGGCCGAGCCCGCGCTCGGGGCCTCCGCCCAGGGCGTGGCCCGAGCGCTGCCGGCCGAGTTCGGCCCCCGGGACGGCTCCGGGCTGGCCATGGACCAACTCGTCGAGGCCGTCGGCGCCGGAGCCTCTCCGGTCGTGTCCGCCCCGGACGCCGAGGCCGGCGCTGCTGCCGGCGGCGCGTCGGCCGCCGCTCAGCCCGGGGGCGGCGCCGACGCGGACAGCGCCGAGCAGGCCCTCTTCGGAGAGACTCTGTTCGGCGAGGCCGAGGGCCGCCGCGGCCTGGCCGAGGCACCGACGGACACCGACCCCTTCGCGGCCGGCGACGACGCGGTGATCACCGGGGACTGACCCTTCCGGCTCCGTCCAGCTCCAGGTGCACCTGGCCGGAGCCGGCGAACCGGCGGTCATGGGTCACCATCACGGCCGTGCGGTCCGCCAGGGCGGTGCGCAGGTCCGCCACCAACTCGGCCGCCTCGTCGGCCCCCAGATGGGCCGTCGGTTCGTCCAGGAGCACGACGTCGGCCCGGGCCAGGAGCGCGCGGGCGACGGCCACCCGCTGGCGCTGGCCACCGGAGAGGAAGTGCCCGGAGGGGCCGATCCTCGTGTCCAGTCCGCTCGGGGTGGCGTCCAGCCAGTCCCCCAAGCCCACAAGGCTCAGGACCGCGATGAGCTCACCGTCGGTGGGACGGTCCTCCGGATCCCGGGCCAGGTTCAGGTTGGAGCGCAGCGTGGAGTCGAACAGGTAGGCGTCCTGCGGGCACCAGGCCACGGCGCTCAGGACAGCGTCTGGCGAGCTCACCGGGCCACTGGCGGTCTCCAGGACGTAGCGGCCCTGCCGTGGCCGCAGGAAGCCGAGCAGGACGGCCAGCAGGGTCGACTTCCCGGAGCCCGAGGGCCCGGTGACGACCGCGAGCTGGCCACGGCGGACCGTCAGGTCCAGGCCCCGGAACACGTCCGTCGCCGTCCCGGGGTAGCGTACGGCGGCCGCCGAGAGCGCGATGCCGGTGACGGAAGCCGGGCCGGCAACTGGGCCGGCAACCGGGTCTGCGTCAGGTTCGGTGACGTTGTCCGGGGCGGTGCCCGAGGCTGTGTCCGAGGCGATGTCCGAGGCATTCCCTGTGGTGAGCAGCGGCGCGGTCTTGGCCAGCTGCCGGGACAGGATCGCCGCCTCCTGGCAGGCCGTGCTGTACAGGCCCAGGGGCTCGGCCAGGGCCAGCAGCAGGAACACGACCATGGCCGTGACGGGTGCGGTCACCCCGTTCTGGACGCAGAGCACCAGGGTCTGCACCGCCGCCCAACCGGAGAGCAGGGAGGCGAGGGCCTGCCCGAGTCCGGCGGCCGCCGCATTGCGCTTCAGGGGACGGTCCGCGGCGCGGTCGGCGGCCCCGAACCGTTCCGTGGCGAGTGTTGCCGCGCCGTTGCCGGCCAGGTCCGGGGCCGCCGCGAACAGGGCGGTGGTGCGCTGCAGCAGCCCGGTCCGGTGGTCCGTCAGGGCACGGGTGGTCTGCCGGTCGGCCAGCCCCACCACGAGCGGCACCAGCACCAGGCCGGCCAGTCCGGCGACCACGGCGGGCCACCAGGCTGCCGGGGCCATCAGGACCACGATGAGGACGGTGATCAGCCAGCTGATGATGGCGGCCGGGACCGGGACGATCACGCGCGGCAGCGCATCGCGCAGCTCGTCCACGTCGGCCACCAGCACGGACAGCGCGCCACCGGACCGGGTCAGCCGGCCCCACTGGGCAGCCTGCGAGCCGAAAGCGTCCCACAGCCGCAGCCGGATCCGGTTCGCCCAGGCCAGCACCGCGTCATGGGTGTCCAGCCGTTCGAGGTAGCGGAACAGGGCGCGTCCGATGCCGAAGAACCGCACCAGGACGATCACCGAGAGCAGGTGGAGCACGGGAGGCTGATAGGCCGCCTGCACGATCAGCCAGCCGGAGAGGGCGGACAGCAGCGCCGCGGCCAGCGTGGCCGCCGTCGCCCAGGCCACGCCGGCGATGAACGTCCGCTCCGTCAGCGGCAAGAGCCGGAGCCAACCGCGCCAGCGCCGCCGGCGCGGCCATCGTTTCGAGGAGCTGGTCCCGGTCCGCGGGTCGGCACCCGTCGCGCTCGGCGTCTCAACCGCGGCCGGCGTCCCGGCCTCGGCGGCAGTCACGGTGGAGCCGCCGTGGTCCGAGGCCGGCGTCGCGCTCGAGGCCGCGGCGTTCGGCAGCTGTGGCAGGTGCGGTTCCTCCGATGCCGGGGGCCCCTGCGGTTCCCCCGTCGGCGCCCCGAGGACTCTGTCCGCGAGCGCCTGCAGGTCGCGATCGTGCGAGGCCACCAGCAGGATGGCATCCACGGCACCGCCACCCGGGAGGCGTCCGGAGCGCAGTGCGGCCAGCACGGCGCGGATCCGCTGGGCGTTCTCGGCATCGAGGTGGGCCGTCGGCTCGTCCAGGACGATCAGCCAGGTGGCGGAGTTCACGGGCGCCGCCATCAGGCGCACCAGCACGCGCGCCAGGCCGAGCCGGCGTCGTTCCCCGGGGCTGAGCTCGTCCGGGTGGCGGGGTGCGAAGCCGCCGAGGCCGCAGGCGGCGAGCACCTCGGCCGCCAGGAGGCCGGCGTCGCCGTCCCAGCCGGGAGCCCCGTCCGGGCCCGCGGACGCCGCGGCGTACAGCGCCAGCTCGGCGCCGACCGTAGGCTCGCTGAACGCGGGGTGCTGGCCGAGCCAGGCCACGCGCCGGCCGGCCAGCCCCGCGGCCGTGCCGGTGAACTCGGCCTCGCCGCCCCGCAGCACCCCGGCGAGGGCGGACAGGACCGTCGTCTTGCCCGTGCCGCTGGGACCGCCGAGGACGGTCAGTTCACCGGGGGCCAGGTCGAGGTCCAGGTGCCCGACGACGGCCGGGAACGTCCCGCCGTCGGGGTCCCGGTAGGCGATGCCCAGACCTCGGAGGACCAGCCGGTCCTCCCTCCCGTGGGCAGACGGGTCCGCGACCGGGCCCGTACCGTGGTCGGCGGCCGCTGTGGCGACCGGTGCTGCGGCCGGCTCTCCGGCCGGCTCTCGAGCCGGTGCCACGTCCGTGCCGAGGACGTCCGAGAGCGAGGCCGGGACGGGACGGTCGAGGTCGGCGCGGGCGCGGCGCAGGGCCTCCACCCCGTCCTCGGAGGCATGGTGGGCGGAGCCGATGTCCCGGAAGGGCAGGTAGACCTCGGGGGCGAGGGTGAGCACGAGCAGCCCGGAGTAGAGGTCGAGCTCCCCGTAGACCAGCCGCACGCCGATGAAGACGGCGACCACGGCCACGGACAGGGTACTGATCAGCTCGAGGGCGAAGCCGGACATGAAGGCCGTCTTCAGGGTGGTCATGGTGGTGGCCCGGTAGCGGTCCGAGACCCCCGCCAGCGCCTGACGCTGCGTGCCGGCCCGGCGCAGCCCGACCAGGACGGGCAGGCCCCGCGCCAGTTCCAGCACGTGGTGGGACAGCCGGTCCAGTCCCTCGGCGGCCTGCTGGACACGATCCTCGGTGTACCGCCCGATCAAAACCATGAACACGGGGATGAGCGGGATCGTCAACACCAGCACCAGGGCGGAGACCCAGTCGTGGGTGAGGATCCACACCCCGAGCACGAGCGGCATGACCGCGGCGGTCAGCAGGGCGGGCAGGTACTGGGTGAAGTACTTGTCGAGCCCGTCCAAGCCGGAGGAGGCGAGCACGGAGTCCTCCCCCGCCCGGTCCGCGCCGGCCCCGGCAGAGGCCAGGCGGTGGGCGACCATCCGGTGGCGCAGCTCCTCCTTGGCGCCCAGGGCTGCGCGCCGGGAGAACACCTGCTGTCCCCAGGTCGCGGCGGCCCGGGCGAGGACGCCGGCCACGCCGAGGGCCACGACCTGGGCGAGGGTGGCTCCGGCGGCGTCCGAGAGCAACCCGTGGGCGAGCGGATCGTAGGACGCCGGGTCCGGTGCGAAGAGCAGGCCGAGGAGGTCGCTGCTCTCCGGAGCGGGCAGTCGCTCGGCCAACCAGGTGATGCCGCGGGCCAGGGCGGTGGCGAGCAGGATCCAGCCGGCGGCCTTGATCCCGGCGAGCAGGGCCAGCAGGGCCAGAGCGGCCCGGCCGGAACGGGAGGTGGGCAGTTCGGGTCTCACACCGGCGTCACCACGTGTGACTCCGGGATGTGCGTCTCGTGCAACCGCTGCCGGAAGACCCAGTACACGAAGGCCGAGTAGGCCAGGATGATCGGCACCATGATGACGGCGACCCAGGCCATGAAGTTCAGCGTGTACTCCGAGGAGGAGGCGTTCATGGCCGTCAGGTCGAAGGCCGGATCGATCGTGGAGGGCAGCACCACGGGGAACACCGCCAGGAAGATGCCCGCGGCGCCGGCCAGCAGGGACGCACCCAGGGCGATGAAGGTCCAGCCCTCGCGGCGGAGCTGGGCCGCCATCAAAGCCCCCAGGGCGGCTGCGAGGGCCAGGGCCAGCAGCATCCACGGGATGAGGCCGTCCTGGCGTGAGACCACCACCACGCCCCACGCGCCCAGGGGCAGCAGGTAGACGGGCAGCCAGCGGGTGAGGTGGCGGTGCGCCGCCTCCCGCGGGGCGCCGTCGGTCTTCAGACCGAGGTAGGCCCAGCCCATGGCCAGCGAGAACCCGACGACGGCCAGGCCACCGAGCACCCCCTCCCAGGACAGCCAGGCGAACGGCCCGCCCACACGGTCGCCGTTGGCGTTCAGCGGCAGGCCCGTGGTGGTCACGGCCAGCATCAGGCCGATGCTGAAGGCGGCCACGGCCGAGCCGCCGGCCATGCACCAGTCCCAGCGGTCCCGGGTCCGGGCGGTCAGGGCCTTGCCCCGGTACTCGATGGAGACGGCCCGGAGGATCAGGGCCAGCAGGGTGATCGTCAGCGGGAGGTAGAGGCCCGCGAACAGGGCCGCGTACCAGAGCGGGAAGGCGGCGAACGTGGCACCCGCCGCGGTGACCAGCCAGACCTCGTTGCCGTCCCAGACGGGACCGATGGTGTTGAGGATGACGCGGCGCTGGCTCTCGTTGCGGGCCCAGCCCCTCATCAGCATGCCGACGCCGAGGTCGAAGCCGTCGAGGAAGAGGTAGCCCACCCAGAGCACGGCCACCAGGACGAACCAGAAGGTGGGAAGGAACTCGATCGATTCCATGACGGTCTACCTCTCGGGGATCTCGGGGGTCTGAGCGGTCTGGGCGGACTGGGCAGACTGGGCGGTCAGAGCGGCCTCCCGGACTGCAGCGACCGCAGGGGCACGGTCAGTACGCGAAGGCGAGGACATCGGAGTCAACGCTGCCCCCCTTCCCCGCGCCGCCGGCGTCGTCTTCGTGCTCGTCCTGGGTGAGTTCGGGCATGCCAGCCGGCACCCCGCCCTTGACGTAGCGGGTGAGCAGGACGACCTCCACGACCAGGAGCACCGCGTAGATGGTGGTGAGGAGGATGAGCGAGAACAGCAGCTCGCCCGCGCTGACCCCCGGGGACACGGCCGCGGCCGTGTACATCCAGACCTGGTCGATTCCGGTCGGATCGGGGTTCGGGGCCACCACGAACGGCTGACGTCCCATCTCGGTGAAGATCCACCCGGCCGCGTTGGCGCCGAACGGTGCCAGGATCCCGAACACGGCCAACCGCATCAGCGGCTTGGACGCCGGCACGGTGCCCTTCCGCGTCAGCCAGAGCGCGATCGCCGCCGCCAAGGCCGCGAGACCACCGAAGGTGATCATGATGCGGAAGCCCCAGTAGGTGACCTCCATGACCGGCAGGTAATCGATCTCCTGGCCGGCGCGCTCGCCGTACATCGGATCGTTCGGCAGATGCGTGCCGTAGTCCTCCTGGTACTGCGGGATGAGGGTGTTCACACCGGCCACGTCGGTGGTGAAGTTGTTGTGCGCCAGGAAGGACAGCAGTCCGGGGATCTCGAAGACGCCCACGACGTCGTCGCAGTCGGTGGCCCCGTCACTGCGCAGGTCGGCCACGGACAGCACGGAGAACGCCGTCCCGTCATGGCAGGCCGCCTCGGCGGCCGCCATCTTCAGCGGCTGCTGCTGGATCATCAGCTGCGCCTGGGCATGGCCGCTGAAGGCGGTGCCCAGGAAGGCCACGAGCGCGATCCAGGCACCCCACCGCAAGGAGGAATACCAGACCCGGTAGTCGGTTTCGTCCCGGCCCTTGGAGCCGGTGGTGCCCACCACCACGGTCCCGTCCGCGGCCACGGTGTCGATGCCGTCCCGGCGCCGCTTCCACAGGTGGAACCACGCGATACCGAGCAGGAAGCCGCCGGCCACTGAGAGGGCCCCGGCCAGGGTGTGCGGGAAGTGCACCAGCAGGGTGTTGTTGGTCAGCACGGCCCAGATGTCGTTCATCACGGGGCGGCCGTCCACCATCTCGACCCCGACCGGGTGCTGCATCCACGCATTGGCGGCCAGGATGAAGTAGGCCGAGAACACGGTGCCGATGACGGCGCACCAGATCGAGGCCAGGTGCACCCGCTTCGGCAGCCGCTGCCAGCCGAAGATCCAGAGCCCGAGGAACACCGACTCCAGGAAGAACGCCATGAGCGCCTCCAGCGCCAACGGAGCCCCGAACACGTCCCCCACGAAGCGGGAGTACTCGGACCAGGCCATCCCGAACTGGAACTCCTGCACCAGTCCGGTGGCCACGCCCATGATGAAGTTGATGAGGAAGAGCTTCCCCCAGAACTTCGTCATCCGCAGGTAGTGCTCCCGGCCGGTGCGGTGCCACATGGTCTGCAGGGTGGCCACCACCAGGCCCAGTCCGATGGTCAACGGAACCATCAGGAAGTGATACACGGTGGTGATGCCGAACTGCCACCGGGCAATGTCCAGGGGATCCATGGGTACACCCTTCCCTCGGTGCGGCGTCGGGTCCGCACCGGTCCGGGCCGAACGCCGCCTCATCAGGGCGAGGCGGGGCGTCCGGCACTCGACTTCTACAGCTTGTAGAAACCAGGGTAGCCCCAAGTTCTACGTCCTGTAGAATAAAGTCGAGTCCGGATGGACACCTGTGATGGAGATCATTGCTTTGAGGGAGGCGCCCGTGGCACTGGGAGATTTGGAACGGTCCGTGATGGACCTGCTGTGGGATCAGCCGGGAGCCCATACGGCCAATGACGTGCGTGACGCCCTGGCCGGTGACCTCGCCGTCACCACTGTGCTGACCGTGCTGTCACGCCTGGAGAAGAAGGGCCTGGTCCGCCGCGACGGCGGGCGCCGGCCCCATCGCTACGCCGCCGCCTCGTCCCGTGAGGACCACACCGTCGGCCTGCTCAACGAGGTACTCGGCTCCGTGCCGGACCGTGAGGCCGTCCTCGCCCGCTTCATCGGCGGCATCGGTCCCGATGAGGCCGCGGCCGTGCGTCGGCTGCTGGAATCCTGATCCGGCCCACGATCCCGACTCACGGTCCCGGCTTTGAGTCGACTTGGGGTGGGTCTGACGCCATGACACCCACCCCGAGTCGACTGAAAGCGGGAGATCCGGCCCTCTAGACTTTCCTTCGTGTCCGTCATGCTGCTCGCCGCGCTGGCCGTGATGCTGGCCTGGCCGGTCCCGGTCCTGCTCGGCCGCGCGCGCTGGGTCCGCCGGGCTCCCGCCGCCGCCATGGCACTCTGGCAGTCCGTCGCCCTCGCCGGCGGCCTCTCCCTGATCGGCTTCCCCCTCCTGTGGGGGCTCACCCCCTTCGGGGACACCGTGGTCGAGGCGGCCCCCGCCTTCGTCCGGGCCCTCGTGGAGGGTTCCTGGATTCCCCTGCTCGAGCACGACCCGTGGCTGCCCACCCGCATCGCCGCCGCCACCCTCGCCCTGCTGCTCTTCGCCCACCTCGTGCTCACCCTGGCCGTCACCGCCGTGAAGACCGTGGCCAACCGACGCCGCCACCGCCAGATGGTCGAACTCCTGGCCGCGCCGCCGTCGCAGCGCAGCCGCCTGGCGGAGGGCGTCTCCGGAACCCCCACGCGGGTACTGCCCCACGATGTCCCGTTGGCCTACTGCCTTCCTGGCCTGACCGGTTCCCTGACCGTCCTGTCCCGCGGCCTGCTGGACCAATTGTCCGAACCGGAGGTGGCCGCCGTCGTGGCCCATGAGCGGGCCCACCTGCGCCAACGGCACGACCTGCTCCGGCTGGCCTTCGAGGCCTGGCACCGGGCCGTGGCCTGGCTGCCCACCACGGCGATGGCCCAACGGGCCGTGGCCGGCCTCACCGAGATGATGGCGGACGACGCCGCGCTGGCCGTCCACGACCGCCGAGACCTGGTGCGGGCGATCGTGCTCACCGGTGAAGCCGGGTCACCGACGTCGCCGACATCACCGCCGTCACCGACACCGCCCCCGCGGCCATCCAGGGCGGACAACGTCCAGGGGGACGGATCCGTCCCCCTGACCCTGCGCCTGTACCGCCTGCTGGCCCCCGCCGCCCCCCTGCCCGTGGCCGTGCGTCTCCTGGTCGTCGTGGCGGCGTTGTGCCTGGCCGTCTTCCCGCTGGTGCTGCTGCTGTAGCCATTGCCGTGGCCGCCGATGCAACCACGGCTGTGGCCACCGCCACTGTCCACTGGCGGCCGGCCTGAGCTTCCGAGTCGTCAATCAGGTGCCTCCCAGCCGACTCCCGGCTTTCCATCGGCCGGGGTTCGCTAGGCTGGTGCTTTGATGGCGTCCACCTCCGCCTCCCTCCCCCGACCCCTTTGACCCCCACGAACGGACCAGGCCCCATAGTGCAAGGCAACGCGACATTCCGTCACTCCAACGCTTCACTCCTCTCCGTGACGGAAGTACTGGCCCCTGTCACCGTGACCAGTGCGCAGCTCGACGAGGAGTTAGCTGATGTCCTGAAGGGGCTGCGGCTCCCCAAGGGTCTGCTGCCGCGCGTCGCGGGCGTCAACGCACGCCGCAATTGGGAGCACCCCGGTCACTTCCAGTTGGGTGCCGCTGAAGCCGGCCGCCAGGCCATGGCCAAGGCCGGCGTCCGGCCGGACCAGATCGGGCTCATGGTCAACACCTCCGTCACGCGCGAGACCCTCGAACCGTCCGTGGCCGTCCGCATCCACCACGAGATGGGCCTGCCCACCTCCGCCACGAACTTCGACATCACGAACGCGTGCCTGGGCTTCGTCAACGGCATCACCCTGGCAGCCTCCATGATCGACTCCGGTCAGGTCGACTACGCCGTCGTCGTGGCCGGCGAGGACTCCGTCAAGGTCCAGCAGGCCACCCTGGAGAACCTGAAGCAGGACGGCGTGGACCGCAGCAACTTCATGGAGCAGTTCGCCTCCCTGACCCTGGGCTCCGGGGCCGCCGCCGCCGTCATCGGGCGCACCGACCAGCACCCCGAGGGCCACCGGATCGTCCGCGGCATCACCCGCGCCGGCACGGACCACCATGACCTCTGCGTGGGCGACCACAAGGGCATGTTCACGGATTCCACCGCCCTGCTCAAGGACGGGCTCGAGCTCGTCATGGACGCCTGGAACGACGTGCCCGCGGACTGGGGCTGGTCGGACATGGACCGCTACGTCACCCACCAGGTCTCCCGGCTCCACACCGATTCGATCACCGAGGCGACCGGCCTGGACCCGGCCCGGTTCCCCGTCACCTTCCCCGAGCTCGGCAACGTCGGACCGGCGTCCCTGCCGATCACCCTGGCCCGGGAGGTGGACCAGCTGTCGGCCGGCGACAAGGTGCTCTGCATGGGCGTCGGTTCCGGGCTCAACACCGCCATGCTGGAGATCGCCTGGTGAGGATCCCCGCCGCCCCAGCCACCCTGCCGGCCGTTTCCTCCTCCGTCCCCCTTCCCGGCTGGGACCCGGCCTGGAGCCGCCTCGTGCCGATCGCCACCGTCGACGGCCAGCGGACCCTGCACGTGCTGGACACCGGAGATGTCCTGGCGCAGGCCGGCGTGGAGCCGGACGGCACCATCCTGGCCGTACACGGCAACCCGACCTGGTCCTACCTGTGGCGTTCCCTGGCCGCGGCGACCGTCCGCGCCGCCCTGCAGGGCAAGGGCCCTGTCTGGCGCGTGGTCGCCCCGGACCAGCTGGACATGGGCTTCTCCGAGCGCCTGCCGCACGGGGCCCTCCCCCGTCCCGCAGCTGCGGCCGGCGCTCCGGATCCGGTGTCCGCCAACGACGCCGGCTACCGCACCCTGGGCGGTCGCCTCGCCGACCTCGACGCCCTCGTCACCGCCCTCGGACTCGATGTCCAGGCCCGCGCCGGCCACCCGCTGCTGACCCTGGGCCACGACTGGGGCGGCGTCGTCTCCCTCGGCTGGGCCGGCCGCCACCAGGAGCTGGTGGCCGCCGCGATGACCCTGAACACCGCCGTCCACCATGACGAGTCCGAGCCGATCCCGGCCCCCCTGCAGGCGGCCCTCGCCGGTCCCCTGCTGGCCGGCTCCACGGTCCTGACCGATGCCTTCCTGCGGGTGACGACGGCACTCGGCCACCCCGGCCTGGACAGCGACCTCAAGGCCGCCTATCACGCCCCCTATGCCTCTCCCGAGCGCCGCGGCGGGATCGGCGGGTTCGTGGCGGATATCCCCGTGGGACCGCAGCACGCCTCCCATCCGGAATTGCGCCGGGTGGCCGCCTCCGTGGCCGACTTCGCCCGGCCCGCCCTGCTGCTGTGGGGCCCGAAGGACCCGGTGTTCCTGGACCGGTACCAGGCGGATCTGCTGCAGCGGCTCCCCCAGGCCGACCTGCACCGGTTTGAGACGGCCGGACACCTGTTGGCCGAGGACGTGGACATCGCCACCCCGATCCTGCGGTGGGCCGGGCAGGTGCTCGACGGCACTGCCCGCACCCGGAACCCCGAGGGCGCCGTCCTCACCACCCCGGGTGACGCGGCGTCCGACGTCGGCTCCGGCACCGTGGGGAGCGGCTGGAACGAGACCACCGGCCGGCCGCTGTGGTCCTACCTGGACGACTGGCGCGACAGCTCCGCCCCGGCACTCGTGGACATGGCCGGGGACGACCAGACACCGCTGAGCTGGAACCGCCTGTCCTGCGTCGTGGACGCCATCGCCACCGGCCTGGTTGCCCGCGGGGTCCGCCCGGGCGACCGGATCTCCATGATGGTCACCCCCGGACGGGACCTCACCGCGGCCCTGTATGCGGCGCTGAAGATCGGTGCCGTCGTGGTGGTCGCCGACGCCGGGCTGGGCGTGGCCGGCATGACCCGCGCGGTGCGGGCGGCACGGCCGGACTGGGTCATCGGCAAGGTCCCCGGACTCGCCGTGGCCCGGTCCCAGCGCTGGCCGGGACGCCGCCTCTCCGTCTCCACGCTGCCCACGCCCCTGGCGCGGGCCCTCGGCGTGGAGGACAGCCTCTACCGGATGGCCCGGGACCACGAGGGGACCCGGTTCGCGGGCCCTCGGCACGCGGACGGCACCGTCCACGTGCCGGCCCCCACCGATCCGGCCGCCATCCTCTACACCTCCGGCTCCACGGGGCCGGCCAAGGGCGTCCTCTACACCCATGGCAGGCTCGCGGCGCTGGCCGGGCTGCTGCGGGATGTCTTCCACGTCCGCCCCGGCTCCTCCCTGCTGGCCGGGTTCGCCCCCTTCGCCCTGCTGGGGCCGGCCATCGGCGCCACCTCGGTCACCCCGGACATGTCCGTGACCCAACCCGCCACCCTGACGGCACAGGCCGTCGCCGAGGCCGCCCGCGCCGGCCACGCCACCATCCTCTTCGCCTCGCCCGCGGCGTTGCGCAACGTCGTCGCGACCGCCGGTCAGCTCGGACCGGAGGACCACGCCGCGCTCGGCCGCATCGACCTGGTGCTGTCCGCCGGAGCCCCGGTCCACCCCAAGCTGATGGCGCAGGTGGCAGGACTCTTCCCCCGGGCCGAGTTCCACTCGCCCTACGGCATGACCGAGGCCCTGTTGCTGGCGGACATCGACCGGGAGGCGATCATCGAGCTCTCGTCCCGGTCGGGCGCCCCCACCGCAGAGGGGACCAGCCCGGACGACGGCGTGTGCGTGGGCCACCCCGTGGGCCCCGTGCGCATCGCCATCGACCCGCTCCAGGCCGACGGCAACCCGACCGGGAACCTGCTCGAGGGCCTCGACGCAGCCGGAGTCCTGGGCGAGGTCGTCATCTCCGCACCTCACCAGAAGGCGGGGTACGACCGGCTGTGGCTGACCGACTCCCTGAGCAGGCGGGATGCCAAGGACGGACTGGACTGGCACCGCACCCAGGACGTGGGTCACCTGGACGCCGCCGGCCGGCTCTGGATCGAGGGCCGCCTGCAGCATGTGGCCATCACGGCCGCCGGACCCGTGGCGCCCGGTGGCCCCGAGGCGCGCATCGACGCCGTCGACAGCGTGTCCCGGTCGGCCGTCGTCGGCATTGGCCCGCGGGGCACCCAGGCTGTCGTCGCCGTCGTCGAGGTCGCCACGACGGACCGTGCCCGGCCGCCCCGCCCCGGGCTGGCCTCCGCCGAGCTGACGGCGGCCGTGCGGGCTGCCGCAGCACCGGTATCCGTGGCGGCGGTGCTCGTGACGGACCGGGTTCCCGTGGACATCCGCCACAACTCGAAGATCGACCGCAGCCGGATCGCCCAGTGGGCCGAGCGGGTCCTGTCCGGCGGGAAGGTGGGCACCCCGTGAGTGCCGCACCGCCTCTCCGCGTCCTCGTCACCGGCGCCTCCGGGCTCCTGGGCTCCGGGGTGGCGCGCCGCCTCGTGGAGTCCGGGGCCGACGTCGTGACCCTGCAGCGCCGTCCCTCCGGGGTGGCCGGCGCCCGTGACGTCCTCGGCACCGTCACCGACGCCGCGGCCGTCGAGCAGGCCATGGCCGGCCGGGACACGGTGGTCCATGTGGCGGCCAAGGTCTCCGTCTCCGGACCGGCCCAGGAGTTCGAGCAGGTCAACATCGGGGGCACGGGGACCGTCCTGGAGGCCGCCCGCCGCGCGGGTGCCGAACGGTTCATCCACATCTCCTCGCCCTCCGTGGCCCATGCCGGGACGTCGATCGTCGGCGAGGGTGCCGGGCCGGCGGACCCTGGCCGCGCCCGCGGCCACTACGCCCGCACCAAAGCCGCCGGGGAGCTGCTGGCCCTGACCGCGGACAGCGCGGAGCTGCGCGTGCTCGCCCTGCGCCCGCACCTGATGTGGGGACCCGGTGACACGCAGCTGACCGAGCGCATCATCGACCGTGCCCGGGCCGGCAGGATGCCGCTGCTCGGGCCGGCCGCCGCCCTGATCGACACCCTGTACTCGGACAACGCCGTGGACGCCGTGGTGGCTGCCGTCACCGCCGTGGACCGGGTCCACGGGGAGGCGCTCGTGGTCACCAACGGGGAACCCCGCCCGGTGGGCGAGCTCATCAGGGGGCTGGCCACCGCCGGTGGCGCCCCCGAGCCCCGACTGCGGATCCCCGGCGGTCTCGCCCGGGGCGCCGGTGCCGTCATCGAGCGGATCTGGGAGGCGGGAGATCTCGGCCGGGACGGGGACGAGCCCCCGCTGACACGGTTCCTGGCCGAACAGCTCTCCACGGCGCACTGGTTCGACCAGCGGCGCACCCGGGCGAAGCTGGACTGGGTGCCGGCTGTGTCCATCGACCGCGGACTGGAGCTGCTGGCCGCGCACTACCGACGACGGTGACCTCTCACTAGCGCCGCACGGCGCTGAGATGGCACTCGGGATACTCGTGGTCCTCGTCAGGGCAGACGATGACCCGCCACGTCTCGGCGAAGCCGGCCTCGTCCAGGACCTGGGCCAACGACGACGGGTTCCATCGCCAGGCCCGGGCCACCGCGTGCGGGAACTCCTCCACGTCCTGCCCGGACTCCAACAGTCCCTGGAACACCAGGAGCACCTGGCAGCCGGGCTCCGTGTGCTCCGCCCAGGTCTGCAGGACCGCCGGAACCTCTTCGGGTGGGACGTGGATCAGGCTGAATCGGGCCAGGATCCCGCTGACGGGGCCGGCAGCGCGCACCGCCGGATCGGCGGCGGGAAAGCGGGCGTCACCGGCGATCCAGGTGCGCCGCGGATAGCGCTTGCGCGCGATCTCCAGCATCCGGGCCGAGGGGTCCACGCCGATCGTGGTGAAGCCACGGAAGGCCAGTTCCACGGTTACATGGCCGGTGCCGCAGCCCAGGTCCAGGATGGTCCCGCCCCGGGGCAGCGCGTCGGCGAAGGCGTCCACGGAGTGCCGGTCCAGTGGCCGCTGCCAGGGGCCCGGGAAGGTACGGTCGTACAGTTCCGCCAGGGCGTCGTAGCCGGGCTGGCCGGGCCAGGGCTCGGACGTCACGTCAGGTGTCGATACGGTCGAGGTCGAGTTCGTTGGCGCCGGAGACGATGAAGTCCTTGCGCGGTGCCACATTGGAGCCCATCAACAGGTCGAAGACGTGCTCTGCCCGCTGCAGGGCCTCCTCCGCCTCGGGGATGGTCACCCGGCGGAGCATCCGCACGCGTGGGTCCATGGTGGTGTCCGCCAGCTGGTCCGCGTCCATCTCCCCCAGGCCCTTGTACCGCTGGATCGGTTCCTTGTAGTTCTTGCCGTCCTTCTGCAGACGCGCCAACAGAGCGTGCAGCTCGTTCTCCGAGTAGGTGTAGACCACCTCGTTGGCCTTGCTGCCGGAGTGGATGACCTCCACCCGGTGCAGGGGCGGCACGGCGGCGAACACGCGTCCCTGTTCGACCATGGGGCGCATATAGCGGAAGAACAGGGTGAGCAGCAGGGTGCGGATATGAGCGCCGTCCACGTCCGCATCGGTCATCAGGATGACCTTGCCGTACCGCGCGGAGGACAGGTCGAAGCTGCGGCCGGCACCACCGCCGACCACCTGGATCAGGGCGGCACACTCGGCGTTCGAGAGCATGTCCCCCACGGAGGCCTTCTGCACGTTGAGGATCTTGCCGCGGATCGGGAACAGGGCTTGGAAGTCCGAGGAGCGGGCCAGCTTGGCCGTGCCGAGTGCGGAGTCACCCTCCACGATGAACAGCTCCGAGGACGCCACATCCGTGGTCCGGCAATCCGCCAGCTTGGCCGGCATGGTGGAGGTCTCGAGGGCGTTCTTGCGCCGCTGGTTCTCCTTGTGCGTCCGTGCGGAGATGCGGGACTTCATCTCCGAGACGACCTTCTCCAGCAGCACCGAGACCTGGTTCTTCTCGTGTTTCTTGGTCGACTTCAGGATGGCGCCGAGCTGCTGCTCGACCACCTTGGCCACGATCTGGCGCACGGCCGGGGTGCCGAGGACCGCCTTGGTCTGCCCCTCGAACTGTGGTTCGGCCAGACGGACCGTCAGAACCGCCGTCATCCCGGCCAGGACGTCGTCCTTCTCCAGCTTGTCGTTGCCGGCTTTGAGCTTGCGGGCATTGGCCTCCACGACCTTGCGGACCGTCTTCAGCAGCGCCTGCTCGAAGCCGGACTGGTGGGTGCCGCCCTTGGGGGTGGAGATGATGTTGACGAACGAGCGCAGGTGGGTGTCGTACCCGACGTCCCAGCGCAGGGCGATGTCCACCTCGCACTGACGCTCCACGTCCTGCATGGCCGAGCGGCCGTCCTCACCCAGGACAGGAACGCGCTCGGAGAACGTGCCGGAGCCCTGGAGCCGCCACACATCGGTGATGGGACTGACGGAGGAGAGATGGTCCACGAACTCGGAGATGCCGCCGTCGTAGTGGAAGACCTCCTCATGGGGGCCCATCTCGCCGGGGGTGTCCGGCAGCCGGCGTTCGTCCCGCAGGGTGATCTTGAGTCCGGGGATGAGGTAGGCGGTCTGCCGGGCCCGCTGTTGCAGGTCCTCGTAGGAGAACTTCGCGTCAGGGGTGAAGATCTGCTCGTCCGCCCAGTACCGCACCCGGGTGCCGGTCTGCCCGCGCTTGGCCTTGCCGACGATCTCCATCGGCGAGTGGTCGGCCGAGGGCGTGAAGGGAGCGTCCGGCCGGGCGGTGGACCCCGTGTCCGTGAACTGACCGGGTTCGCCGCGGTGGAAGGACAGCTGGTGGATCTTGCCGCCGCGGAACACCTGGACGTCCAGACGGGAGGAGAGGGCGTTGACCACGGAGGCACCCACCCCGTGCAGCCCACCCGAGGCCCCATAGGAGCCACCGCCGAACTTGCCACCGGCGTGCAGTTTGGTGAAGACCACCTCGACGCCGGACAGGCCCGTCCTCGGCTCGATGTCCACCGGGATGCCGCGGCCGTTGTCCTCCACCTCCACGGCGCCACCGGCGTGCAGGGTGACGGCGATGGACTGGCCGTAGCCGCCGAGCGCCTCGTCCACGGAGTTGTCGATGATCTCCCAGAGGCAGTGCATCAGGCCGCGGGAGTCCGTGGAGCCGATGTACATGCCGGGCCTCTTGCGGACGGCCTCCAGGCCCTCCAGCACGGAGAGGTGCCGGGCGTTGTACTCACTGCTGCGGGACATGCGTTTCCCTTACTTCCCTGATGACTGTTGCTGCGTCCCCTCGCCGGTTCACGAGGTGGTTGATGATCGTCCTTCAGGTTATCGGCACGTGGCGTCGTTCGGCGGGAACCCGGCGGGGACCACGCCACATCGGCTGACCTCGAGCCGTGGCGGGTCACGCCGGGCGCACGGGGTGCCGGTCACGTGCGGAGCCGGGGACAGGGGGCAGGGGGAGCACCCCCGGGTACGCAATCAGCGAAAACCGGCCCTCCTCGCTCGCGCCTACGGACAAAAGTGCGAGGATGATGGTTCCGTAGGTGTACGCAGTACCCTTCAAGTACCGATCCCCCCGGTCCCAGCGGACCGGTCCCAGGGGAACAGGGGCACCACATGAGGAGGCCAACATGACCACCACCGCCACGACGATTGAACCGCCGGTCCTGACCGGTGCCGACCGTTGCGACCGTTGCGGGGCCCAGGCCTACGTCCGAGCTGTCCTGCACAGTGGAGGCGAACTGCTGTTCTGCGGCCACCACGCCCGCGCAGTGGAAGAGACCCTCCGCCCGCAGACCACTCTGTGGCAGGACGAGACGAACAAGCTGCACGAGAAGCAGCCCGTCGACGCCGACTGAGACGGACGGCGCCCACGATCGACCAAGGCCCGGCACCTGATGGTGCCGGGCCTTGGTGCTGCGGTGGATGTCCCTTCGGCCGGGGCGCCTCACCGTCTGGTTCGGCGCGGCCGGCTGGGGACGATCAGGCTCAGTCCAGGTAGTCGCGCAGCACCTGGGAGCGCGAGGGGTGGCGCAGCTTCGACATGGTCTTGGACTCTATCTGGCGGATGCGCTCGCGGGTGACCCCGTAGACCTTGCCGATCTCGTCCAGCGTCTTCGGCTGACCGTCCGTCAGGCCGTAGCGCATGGCCACCACACCCGCTTCGCGCTCGGCGAGCGTGTCCAGGACCGAGTGCAGCTGCTCCTGCAGGAGCGTGAAGCTCACAGCATCGGCCGGCACCACGGCCTCGGAGTCCTCGATCAGGTCGCCGAACTCCGAGTCGCCGTCCTCACCCAGGGGGGTATGCAGAGAGATGGGCTCGCGGCCGTACTTCTGGACCTCGACGACCTTCTCCGGGGTCATGTCCAGTTCCTTGGCCAGTTCCTCCGGGGTGGGTTCCCGGCCCAGGTCCTGCAGCATCTGACGCTGCACGCGGGCAAGCTTGTTGATGACCTCGACCATGTGGACCGGGATGCGAATGGTGCGGGCCTGGTCCGCCATGGCGCGGGTGATGGCCTGGCGGATCCACCACGTGGCATACGTGGAGAACTTGAAGCCCTTGGTGTAGTCGAACTTCTCCACGGCGCGGATCAGCCCGAGGTTGCCCTCCTGGATGAGGTCCAGGAACAGCATGCCACGTCCGGTGTAGCGCTTCGCCAGGGAGACGACCAGGCGCAGGTTGGCCTCGAGCAGGTGGTTCTTCGCACGACGGCCGTCGGCGATGACCAATTCCATGTCCCGCCGCAGTCGAGCCTCCGTGGGGGGCTCATCCTTCATCTTGTGCTCGGCGTACAGGCCGGCCTCGATACGCAGGGCCAGATCGACTTCCTGTTCCGCGTTGAGCAGGGCGACCTTGCCGATCTGCTTGAGGTAGTCCTTGACCGGGTCGGCCGTGGCACCGGCGGACACGACCTGCTGGACCGGGGCATCGTCCTCCGCGTCGGAGACGACGAATCCACCGCGGGTCCTCGTCTCCTCGGCCTCAGCCTCGGCCGCCGGGGCGTCCGTGGCCTCATCGGTCTCAGCCTCGGAGTCGGGGGCGTCCACGGCCTCCTCGGAGGGCTTCGCGGCCGTATCCTTGGCCCGTCCGGACTTCGCGGCGGCCTTGGTCGCCGTGGTCTTCGTGGCACTCGACTTCGGGGCGGACGTCCGAGCGGTACCCTTGGCCGCCCCCTGGTCCTCCGCAACGGCGTCCTCGACGGCCGTGCTGCCCTGCGTCTCGGTCTTCTTGGAAGAAGTAGTCACTCAATACCTTTCGTACGGGCATCCCGAAGGGCCCCTAACGGTCAACACCACTATGACCCTGTCAAATCCGCTGGAAATGCACCCGGAGGCCACGGGATGACGATCCCGCTCTTCCGGACCCGCGGACGCAGGGTCTTCATGTGGTCAACGACCCCCCTGGCACTTTTGTTCCCGTCCTCACCGAATTTCCTGCACCCCGAGGTGTTGTCGGAGATTGGGCAGGCGGCGGGATGTCAACGTGAGCCGGGGTCGGCCCCGCCGATTATGCCACGGCAAACACCGGGCCGGTGCATCAGGGACACCCGCGCGCCGCCCCAATTCGCTCGATCCGCCGCGACTACGGGGTGTCAGCCGGTCCTGCGGGCCGTGGCGGACCAGGCGGTCTCGCGCCGGGCGGCCCAGCCGGACAGCATCCCCCGGTCCACGATCTCCCCCAGCAACTGCCCCAGCGGGTAGTCCGGGTCCTCGTGCCGGCACTCGAGCAGGATCCTGCCGGCGGCAGAACCACGGCCCCGCGCCCATTCGACCCAGGCCGCCAGGCACCGCAGGGCCGACGCCACCGGCCCGGTGGCCGCCGGCAGCAGCTTCGTGCAGGCGTTCTTCAGGTGGGCGATGCGCTCCCAGTCTGGCGCACGGCGGCTGGCGGCGAGGATGACGGAGGAATAGAGCACTCCGTTGACCTCGCGGGGTTCGGCCTCGAAGGCCAACGACGCCTCGACCGGCAGGGTGCCGATCCAGGCGGCACCGGACAGGGCGCGTTCCAGGGTGAAGCTCGCGGCCGCGAGGAGGCAGTCTCGCCACTCGACCAGGAGCAGACCGGCTACGAGGACGGCCCTCTCGGTCGGCTGCTCCGGGAGTCCCTCACCCCCCAGGACCCGCTCCCAGGCCTCGAGCCAGTACACGAGCTCCTCGAGGTCCTCTGCCTCATCCTCGGCGCTGGTCCCGTGGCCGATCTCCCGGATGTTCCGCAGCGCCCAGGCGAGCTCTGCGGAACAGGCCTCCGAGGCGGGAGGCAGCCCACTGCCCAGCGGTTCCTCCTCCACCACGGACCCCTCCACGATCAGGGAGGTGTTGACGACGCTGGTCTCGGCCCAGGACGCCGGTGAACCATGACCGGAGCACGATCCCGGCGCGGGACAGTCCACGTGCCACAGGCGTCCCTTGGCCACCAGCCAGAGTTCCATCAGGGGCAGGCCCGCCTCACTGAGTTCGCGTTCCAAGGCGGCCGCCAGCAGGCGGTCCGACTCGCTGGTCGGATCCTCCCCGCCCTGCGGGTCATCATCATCCCGGTCGTCGTCATCGCGGAAGAGCACGGCCACGCAGCCGTCTGCCCGCTGGTCCTGGGCCAGATGTCCGGCGAACTGCCGGGCATAGGCGGAGTGGTCCGTCCAGGTCCTTACCGTGCCGGGGTCCCAGTCGCAACGCAGGACGGCACCCAGGTTCCGGCCGGTCATGCTGATGGCCGCCAGGCTGTTGCGTGGCGGAAAGCCCATGGTGTGCTGAATGTAGCTGATCAGATCGGCCACTCCGGCGGCCTTGACCGGGACGGGGATCGAGGCGGTCGAGCCGGGACGGACACGGTCGTCGGGGAGGTCTGTGTGCATGGCCCCCACGCTTCCGTCTCCCTGCCGGACACGGAACCGCCCACACCCCCGACTGTGGGGCTGTGGGCGGTCTCTGCCAGGTGTGGAGTAGGGGTCTAGTCCTGGGGGCGGCTGTCCGGCTCCTCCGTCGGACCGACCTCGGGGTCTTCTGAACCTGCAGGGTTCTGGGGACCCTCGGGGTCCATCTCAGCGGCCCCGTCCTCGGCCCGCACGCCCCCGCCGGCGTCCAGCGCATGGCGCGGCTGACTCTGCAGGTATTCCTCGACGGCCGCGCCCAGCTCCTCGGCATCGGGGACCTGCTCGTCCGGGCCCACCAACAGGGAGCGGCCGGCCCCCGGCGAGTTCTGATCGAAGTTCTTCTCCAGCCCCTCCACCATGGCGGTGACCTCACGGGAGGAGCCGGTCTGGCGGTCGAGCTCCCGGTCCACCTCGCGGCCCCGTTCGCGCAACTCCTCGGTGGGGAGCATGAGGCCCAGTGCGGCCCCGACGTACTCCAGCGCGGCGACGGCGGCCTGGGGGTAGGCGGCATCGTTGAGGTAGTGCGGGACGTGGAGGGTGTACCCGGTGGTTCCGCGATTGTTCTCGTCCAGCCGCAACTCCAGCAGTTGACCGACGCCGGACACCATGCGCGCCTGAGGGCTCCAGGTGGACAGGCCTGCCACCAACTCGTCGCGGTTCCCGTGGGCCGTCACGCCGAGGGGCCGGGTGTGCGGCACAGGCATCGGCACGGCGTCGATCAGGGCGACGAGCTTGACGTCCAGCTTCTCCACCAGGAACAGCACCGAGGAGACGAAACGCTCCCACTGGTAGTCCGGTTCGGGGCCGGACAGCAACAGGAAGGGCCGGCCTAGGGCGTCGGAGACCAGGTGCAGCTGCAGCCGAGGACTCTGGTAATCACGGAAGCGCTCGCCGTCGAAGGTGATCTGCGGCCGGCGTGAGCGGTAGTCGATCAGCTGGTCCGCGTCGAAGCTGGCCAGCAGCTTGTGGTCCAACGAGTCGAAGACGGTGTCCCGCACCTGATCGGAGAGATGACCGGCATCCATGTGCCCGCCGAAGACGGCCAGCATGCCCAGGCCGCGCAGGGCGGTGGCACCGTCGAAGCCGCCGGCCAACAGGTCGCGGCCGGCCGGCTCGAGCGAAAACAGCGTGGTGGGGTCCTGCATGGTGCGTCCTTCCGGTGCCTCGGGTCAAGGGGCAGTACATCTGGGTCGGGCCGGCCAGCGGCTCCGGTCCCTGTTGCTGATACCAACGTACTGTGGCCTGCGCGTATTCCGTGGCTAGGATCGAGGCAGATCCGGAACAACCGTTCATGCTCATTGCCATCGAGGGGAACCACCCACGTGATCAACGATTTCAGTCCTGTCCTGACCGCCATCGGACCCAAGCTGTCACAGAACAGCAAGAATGCCGCCTCGGCCCTGGTCGTCGGCGTCTGCTCCACCGATGACGGGCCGGTGCTGTTGCCGAACCCGCTTCCCGACGCCGGCGCGCGCGCCCTGGCGGATTCGCTCGAGGCACTCGGCGTCACGGGCGCCGCCGACGAGGTCGTACGGATCCCGGGGCTGGACCCCCTGCCGTTCCCCCTGCTGGTGCTGACCGGCGTCGGCCGGATCACCGGCGAGCCGGGTGCGGGGGTGTCCACCGAGGCCCTGCGCCGAGCCTCCGGGGCGGCTGTCCGCCGACTCTCGGGCACCCCGTCCGTGGCCCTGGGCCTGCCGGCCGAGACCCCCGAGTTGCTGGGTGCGGTCGCCGAGGGGGCCGCCCTCGCCGCCTACTCGTTCACCGCCTTCCGCTCGGCCGACGCCCGGGCGAAGGGGAAGAACCCGGTGGAGCGCGCCGCCGTCGTGACCTCGCTGAAGCCCAAGGTGACCGGGCCGGTGCTGCAGCGCGCCGCCGTCGTGGCCCGGGCGGTCCGTGCGACCCGGGATCTGGTCAACACGCCCCCGTCCCACCTGTTCCCGGCGTCCTTCGCCGAGGAGGTGACCGAGGCCGTGCGGACGCTGCCGATCAAGGTCACGGTGTGGGACGAGAAGAAGCTGGAGAAGGACGGGTTCGGCGGCATCCTCAACGTCGGCAAGGGCTCCACACGGCCCCCGCGGCTGGTCAAGCTCGAGTACACGCCGGCAGCGGCCGGCCGGAACGCCCCCCACATCGCCTTTGTCGGCAAGGGCATCACCTTCGATTCCGGCGGCCTGTCCCTGAAGCCGCCGACGTCCATGACCACGATGAAGTCGGACATGGCCGGTGCGGCGACCGTGGCGTCCGTGGTCGCCGCCGCGGCCGAACTCGAACTGCCCGTCAAGGTCACCGGTTGGCTGTGCATGGCCGAGAACATGCCCTCCGCCACCGCCCAGCGCCCCTCCGACGTCATCACGATGTACGGCGGCAAGACCGTCGAGGTCATGAACACCGACGCCGAGGGCCGCCTGGTGATGGCCGACGGGCTCGTTGCCGCGACCGATGAGACGCCGGACGCCGTGATCGACATCGCGACCCTCACCGGCGCGCAGATGATCGCCCTCGGCAACCGGACCACCGGGGTGATGGGCACGGAGGACCTGCGCACCGAACTCGTGGCCGCGGCCGACGCCAGCGGGGAGACCGCCTGGCCCATGCCGATCCCGGAGGACCAGCGGGCCTCGCTGGACTCCACGGTGGCGGACCTGTCCAATGTGGGCGACCGGTTCGGCGGCATGATGACGGCGGCCGCCTTCCTGCGAGAGTTCGTCGACGCCGGCCGCGCCTCCGAGGCCGCCCGGGCCGAACCCACTCCCTGGGCCCACCTGGACATCGCCGGCCCGTCCTTCAATGACTCGGGCGCCTACGGCTACACACCCAAGGACGCCACCGGCGTCATGGTCCGGACCCTGGTGGCCTATCTCGAACGACGTGCCGAGCGGCCGCGCGGGAAGTAGAAGGCAGTGGTCCCGTGCGGCTAAGGTAAAACCCAGGCATCACAGCGACGATCCCGACGGGATCAACACCCAACCCCGAAGGGTGCCGGAGACCCTGGCACCTGATTGTGAGGAGCACCATCGTGGCCGAAGAGGCAACCGCCCAGGAATTCGACGTACTCATCCTCGGCGGTGGCTCCGCCGGCTATGCCGCCGCGCTGCGGTCCGTCCAATACGGGATGACCGTGGGACTGATCGAGAAGGCCAAGCTGGGTGGCACCTGCCTGCATTGGGGCTGCATCCCCACGAAGGCGTACCTGCATGCCGCCGAGCTGGCCGACGATGCCCGCAACTCCGCCAAGTACGGCGTCCACACGACTCTCGACTCCGTGGACATGGCCGGAGTGAAGTCCTATAAGGACGGGATCGTCGCCGGCAAGTACAAGGGCCTCACCGGGCTGCTGAAGATGCGCAAGGTCCAGGTCATCGAGGGTGAGGGCAAGCTCGTCTCCCAGAACCAGATCGAGGTCGGTGGGACCCGCTACACCGGGAAGAACATCATCCTGGCCTCCGGTTCCGAGGCCAAGACCTTCGGCCTGCCCATCGGCGGCAAGATCATGACCTCCACGGAGGCCCTGGAGCTCGACTACACCCCGAAGTCCGCCATCATCCTCGGGGGCGGCGTCATCGGGTCCGAGTTCGCGTCCGCCTGGAACTCGTTCGGCGTGGACGTCACCATCATCGAGGGCCTGGACCACCTCGTCCCGAACGAGGATCCGGAGATCATCAAGGTCCTGGAGCGCGAATTCAAGAAGAAGGGCATCAAGTCCAACCTCGGCACCTTCTTCGAGAAGGTCGAGGAGACCGGCGACGGCGTGAAGGTCACCCTGGCCGACGGCAAGGAGTTCACCGCCGAGGTCTGCCTCGTCGCCGTGGGCCGCGGCCCGGTCACCCAGGGCCTGGGCTACGAGGAGCAGGGCATCCCCCTGGACCGGGGCTTCGTCATCACCAATGAGCGCCTGCACACCGGGGTGGGCAACATCTACGCCATCGGCGACATCGTCCCCGGCGTCCAGTTGGCACACCGTGGCTACCAGCAGGGCCACTTCGTGGCCGAGGAGATCGCCGGCAACAACCCGATCATCGTCGAGGACGTGAACATCCCCAAGGTGACCTTCACCGAACCGGAGATCATGTCCGTGGGCTACTCGGAGTCCAAGGCCCAGGAGAAGTTCGGCGAGTCCAACGTGGAGACCACCACCTACAACCTGGCCGGCAACGGCAAGTCGTCCATCCTCGGCACCGGGGGCATCATCAAGATGGTCCGCCAGAAGAACGGGCCGATCGTCGGCGTCCACGGCATCGGCAAGCGCATCAGCGAGCAGATCGGTGAATCCCAGCTGATCGTCAACTGGGAGGCCTACCCGGAGGACGTGGCCGCCTTCGTCCACGCACACCCGACCCAGAACGAATCCCTCGGCGAAGCCGCGATGGCCCTGAACGGCCACCCGCTGCACGGCTGACAGCACCGAAGAACAGCAATCGGCCGGCTCCGCCAGGGGTCGGCCACCAATCATCGTCACGCCGGCGGGCAGCCGGCACGCACTTGAGGAGAAACGGGACGACATGTCTGAAACCGTGAACCTGCCGGCCCTTGGTGAATCCGTCACCGAAGGCACCGTCACCCGCTGGCTGAAGGAGGTCGGCGACGAGGTCGCCGTCGACGAGCCCTTGGTGGAAGTCTCCACCGACAAGGTGGACACCGAGATCCCGTCCCCCGTGGCCGGCATTCTCGAGGAGATCCTGGTCCAGGAGGACGAGACCGTGGAGGTCGACGCCCCGCTGGCACGCATCGGCTCCGGCTCCGGCGGCGGCTCGTCCGACGACGCCCCGGCTGCCGCTGAGGCCGACGCAGAAGAACCGGCTCAGGACGACGCAGAGGAACCCGCCGAGGCCCCGGCCAACGACGAGGCCGGCGACAGCAGCACCGAGGGACAGGAGCTCTCCTCCGAGCAGGTCGCCGCCGAGGACGCCGAGGAACAGGGCTCCGGCGAATCGACCGAGGTCACCCTGCCCGCTCTGGGCGAGTCCGTCACCGAGGGCACCGTCACCCGCTGGCTGAAGGAGATCGGCGACGACGTCGAGGTCGACGAGCCCCTGCTGGAGGTCTCCACCGACAAGGTAGACACCGAGATCCCCTCCCCCGTGGCCGGCAAGCTGCAGGAGATCAAGGTCCAGGAGGACGAGACGGTCGAGGTCGGCGCCGTCCTGGCCCTCATCGGTTCCGGTTCCGGCGGCGGCTCTGCCGCCGAGGACAAGCCGGCGGAGTCCGCCGAGGAGAAGACCGAGACGTCGGAAGAGAAGTCCGATGCCCAGTCTGAGGAGAAGTCCGAGGACACGGGTGCGGACCAGAGTGCGGACCAGGCAGAGCAGTCCGAGTCTGCTCCGGCCCCGAGCTCTGAGCAGAAGCAGGAGAAGCCGGCACCGTCCGCTCCCGCCTCCGCGCCGGCACCCTCCGCCCAGGCATCGGCCCCGGGCGAGGGCTATGTCACGCCGCTCGTGCGCCGTCTCGCCCAGCAGAACGATGTGGACCTGTCCACCGTGGTGGGCACCGGCGTCGGTGGCCGCATCCGGAAACAGGATGTCCTGGTGGCCGCAGAGGCAGCCAAGGCCAAGCAGGCCGGCTCCGCGCCGGCCCCGGCCGCCCAGCCAGCCCCGTCCGCAGCAGCCTCGGCTCCGGCTGCCGCCAGCACCGTGGATCCGGCCAAGCGCGGCACCACCGAGAAGGCCCCGCGCATCCGCCAGACCATCGCCAAGCGCATGCGGGAGTCGCTGGACGTCTCGGCCCAGCTGACGCAGGTCCACGAGATCGACATGACCCGCATCGTCGCCCTGCGCGGCAAGGCCAAGGTCGGTTTCCAGCAGAAGAACGGCGTGAAGCTCACCTACCTGCCCTTCATCACCCAGGCCACGGCCGAGGCGCTGAAGCAGCACCCGAAGCTCAACGCCGAATTCAACGTGGAGACCTCGGAGATCACGTACCACGACTCCGAGGACATCGCGATCGCCGTGGACACGGACAAGGGCTTGTTCGTCCCCGTGATCAAGGACACCGGCTCGCTGAACCTGTCCGGGATCGCCGGCAAGATCGCCGATCTGGCCGATCGGACCCGGAACAACAAGATCTCCCCGGACGAGCTCAGCGGCGGGACCTTCTCCATCACCAACTTCGGTTCGGTGGGGGCCCTGTTCGACACCCCGATCATCAACCAGCCCAACGTGGCGATCCTGGGCGTGGGCACCATCGTCAAGCGGCCCATGGTCATCACCGATCCGGATGGCAACGACACCATCTCCATCCGGCACATGATGTACCTGAGCCTGACGTACGACCACCGCCTCGTGGACGGTGCCGATGCCGGTCGCTTCCTGCAGACTGTCAAGGCCCGCCTTGAGGCGGGAGAGTTCGCCCACGAGCTGGGGCTGTAGCCCGTGGAGGTCGTGACCGCTCTGTTCGTCGCCATCCACATCGTCTCCGCCGCCGCGATCGTCGGCGGGTGGCTGGCCCACTTCAAGAACCCGACCGTCACCAAGTCGCAGTGGTGGGGCTCCTGGGGCATGATCGTCTCCGGCCTGTTGCTGGCCGGGCTGGCTGAGATGGGTGACGGACCGGTGAACCACGCCAAGATCGGCGTCAAGCTGGTCGTCGGCCTGGGGGTCTTCATCACGGCCCTGCTGGGCCGGCGCAAGGAGAACAAGGGCGAGCCGGTCCCGACCGGCCTGGCCCACGCCACGGGCGGCCTCGGGTTGATCAACATCCTGATCGCCGTGCTGTGGCAGGACTACTCCTGACCCACGCCACGCACCGCTGACGGCGGCCGACCGGTTCTCCGGTCGGCCGCCGTCTCCGTCTTCCGGAAGGCTTTCCCCTCAGCTGGAGGTCTTCGGCGGGTCAGGGACGGACCTCGGTCACCCTCCAGCCGGCTGTGGTTCGCTGCAAGTGGACGGTGAATCGTTCCACGGTAGGCGTGGGGGACTCTGCCACGGTGTCCCCGCTGGACGTCACCGTGCGATAGGGACTGATGGTCAGCTCGACCGGGACGGTGGCCGTCGAGGCATCGACCTGTTCGATCGCGCCGGTAACGGTGGTCTCCAGGCGCAAACTCTCGAAGCGCAGGCCTTGCGCCTCCAACTGATTCTGCAGACCGACATCCTCTGCGAAGGCGGGTGAGTCCGGCAGGCTGTACACCGCCACGTGCTTCCGGTCCAGGGACGTGAGCGCTTCAGTGCGGGCTTTCCCCAGGGCCTCCGCCGCATCGGAGACGTGTTCCATGCCGAGTCCGGTCGTCGCTTCCGGCTCCGGGGAACCGGACGGATCCACCGCGGCGCCGGACGGCACAGGTGCGGCGAAGCTGGCCCGGGCCGACTGGTCCGGCACCGCGGCCGGCTCGGGGGCAGCCAGGTACAGGCCGGCCGTCACCGCCACGACGAGTCCGGCGGCCACTCCCCCGCCCAGCATCCAGCCACGCGGGACCAACGGCCGGCGTCGTCCGATCTGGTCGCGTCGTCCCCGCTGACCGCGCCGTTGACGAGCTCTGCGTCCGCCGTCTCCCCCGGTCTCCCGACGGCGGGTGGGTAGCTCCATCGCGACGTCCGGGCTGGCCGCGGGGTACAGGTCCACGGGGACCGGGGTGGCCCATCGGTAGCAGGCCATCGCGAACCGCTCGGCGGTGGGGCGACGAGCGGAGTCCTCCTCCAGGCCGGCCTCCAGGAGTTCGACCACGTCCAGGGGGATGTCCGGGACGATCAGGGGCAGAGGAGGCCGGGATGAGGTGGGGGCCGGAGCGCGTCCAGTGAGTGCGAACCACCCCACGGCGGCCAGCGAGTACACGTCGGCCGCGGGATTCAGCCCGGGGTTGTCTCCGCCCGGGCGCCCGGGGACGTCCTCACGGTCGAGTTCAGGGGCGGAGAATCCCGGCGTCCCCAGGCGGCGGCCGGGACCACCCAGGAGCCGCGAGGAGCCCAGGTCGGAGACGGCCGGCCTGCCGATGACCGTGAAGAGGATGTTTCCCGGTGACACGTCACCGTGGACGACACCGTGCTCGTGGAGAACCTGCAGTGCCTGGGCGACCGGCACCAGCACGGTGACGACCTGTCCCAGGGGCAGCGGCCCGGCCGCCCGGACCAGGGCTCCCAGTGAGCCGCCGGGATGATATTCACTGAGCAGGCCCGGACCACGGTCCGTGGACACCACGCCCAGGGGACGCACCACGTGGTCATGATGCAGCTCGCCCACGGCCTTCATCTCGATGTCCAGCAGGTCGGCCGCCGCCTCGACCCGGTGGTCCGGGATCTTCAAGGCCGCTTCAGACCCCTGACCGTCGGCCACCAGCCAGACGGTGGAGTTGCCTCCACGTCCCAGTTCACGCCGGACCTCCCAACCGGGCACCTGAGGCCACGGTGTCGACGATTCCATCGGGTCTCCTTCCGGTCAGCACGCGTCATCCTGCGTCATCCATCCTGCCGGCCCCCCGTCACCTCTGCAGGGGTTATCCACAGCCTGCGGGGCCGGGGCTAGAGTGGGGGCATGCCCGTGACGACCATGCCTCCGTTCCGTGTCCTGGGACTCTCCCCGGACACCGTCGACTACCTCTCGGCGTGGGATCTCCAGCAGCAGCTGCACGCCGAGGTGGTCGCCGGTTCCTCGGGTGGCTCCGTCCTGTTTCTGGAACACACCGCCGTCTACACCGCAGGCAAGCGAACCGAGCCCCAGGATCTCCCGGACGACGGCTCACCGGTGGTGAACGTGGACCGCGGCGGCAAGCTGACCTGGCACGGCCCGGGGCAGCTGGTCTGCTATCCGGTGGTGCGACTGGAAGACCCGGCCGCCGTCAAGGACTATGTCTGGTTCCTCGAGGAGGCCATCATCCGCACCCTGGCCGACCTTGGCCTGACGGGTGAACGGGTCGACGGCCGCTCCGGCGTATGGATCCTCGGCGGTACCGACGGGGACGGCCGACCCCGGCCGGATCGCAAGGTCGCCGCCGTCGGCCTCCGGGTCAACCATGGAGTGTCCATGCATGGGTTCGCCCTGAACTGCAGCAACTCCCTGGAGCCCTACGAGCACATCATCGCGTGTGGCATCTCCGATGCCGGCTCCACCACCATCTCGGCCGAGACCGGACGGACCATCACCCCGGCGGACGTGCTGGCAACGGTCCAGGAGCACTTTGCCGCGCTGGCACCGGGCCGCATCGCCCCGGTGCCCCAGGACCTGCCGGCCGGAACCGCGGACGGCACCGCAACGACGAAAACCCTTGTGGAAGGAACACCTCAGTGAGCGCATCCCCCGACGGCCGCCGCCTCCTGCGCGTGGAGGCACGCAACGCCGAGGTCCCCGTGGAACGCAAGCCGGACTGGATCAAGGCCAAGGTCGAGATCGGTCCCGAGTACATCGACCTCAAGAACAAGGTGAAGTCCTCCGGACTGCACACGGTATGTGAAGAGGCCGGCTGCCCCAACATCTTCGAATGCTGGGAGGATCGTGAGGCGACGTTCCTGATCGGTGGCGACACCTGCACCCGCCGCTGTGGCTTCTGCGACATCGCCACCGGCAAGCCCGAGGCCCTGGACCTGGATGAGCCGCGCCGCGTGGCTGAGAACATCCGCGAGATGAACCTGCGCTACACCACCGTCACCGGCGTGGCCCGGGACGATCAGAAGGACGGTGCCGCCTGGCTGTACGCGGAGACCATCCGCAAGGTCCACGAGCTGAACCCGAACACCGGCATCGAGATCCTTCCCCCGGATTTCGGAGCCGACCCGGATCTCGTCCAGGTGGTCTTCGACGCCCGTCCGGAGGTCTTCGCCCACAACCTCGAGACCGTGCCCCGGATCTTCAAGGCCATCCGTCCGGCCTTCACCTATGAGAAGTCCCTGCGTGTGCTGTCCATGGCCAAGGCCGATGGCCTCGTCACCAAGTCCAACCTGATCCTGGGCATGGGCGAGGAGGACCAGGAGATCGATCAGGCCCTCGTGGACCTGCACGAGGCCGGCTGCGACATCATCACGGTGACCCAGTACGTCCGCCCCTCGAAGCTGCACCATCCGATCGACCGGTGGGTCAAGCCCGAGGAGTTCGTGCACTGGTCAGAACGGGCGGAGGAGATCGGATTCGCCGGCGTCATGGCCGGCCCCCTGGTCCGCTCGTCCTACCGCGCCGGCCGCCTGTACGCCACGGCCATGCGCAAGCTGGGCCGTGAGATGCCCTCGAACCTGTCCCACATCGAGGAGTCGGGTTCGACGCGCCAGGAGGCAGCGTCGCTGCTCGCGGGCCGGTAGACTGGGGCCACTATGGCCAAGAGCACTGATTCCGCAGCATCCTCCTCCCAGTCGACCCGCGAAAGCCTGAGGGCGGTCAAGGCCGCCCAGAAGGAACGTCGCCAACAGGAGAAGATCCGGGCCAAGGGGAACAAGGCCGAGACGAAGGCACGCAAGAAGGCCACGAAGAAGCCGGGCGTCTTCAAGCAGCTCCGCGAGGTCTTCTCCATGACCCGGGCGCACGACCCCAAGGTCGTGCTGTGGATGGCACTCGCCTTCGTCGGCGCCCTGGTCGTCGGCCTGGTCGTCGGTCTGCTGCTGAACAACTGGATCACCTGGCTGCTCATCGCCATCCCGTTCGGCCTGCTGGCCGCCGTGATCATCATGAACCGGATGGCCGAGCGTGCGGCCTTCGCCCGGATCGACGGGCGCCCCGGAGCGGCCGGTGCCGCCCTGTCGACCCTGCGCCGCGGCTGGATCGTCCCGGAGCAGCCGGTGGCCGTCAGCCCGAAGACCCAGGATGCGGTCTTCCGTGCCGTGGGCCGGCCCGGCGTCGTCCTCATCACCGAGGGGCCGACCACCCGCGTCCGCCCGCTGGTGGAGAAGGAACGCAAGAACATGCAGCGCTTCCTGCCGAACGTCCCGATCCAGGTGCTCGCCACCGGGCACGGCGCGGACCAAGTGGAGCTGCACGATCTGGCCAAGACGCTCAAGCGGATGAAGAAGACGCTGACCAAGCAGGAGGTCCAGGCTGTCGACAAGCGACTGAACTCCCTGGGCTCCGCCAAGATGCCGATCCCGAAGGGGATCGATCCCTACCGCGCCCGCCCGGATCGCAAGGCCATGCGGGGCCGGTAACCGGAACTCGCCACTGAGAGGTCGGCTGCGAGCGAGGTCCGCGGCGGCAGATGACTACATCCGGATCTCCACGGTGCCGGCCAGCCGATCGTGGAGTCCGCGCCCGTCAGGGTCGATCAGAGCCGGCGGCACCACGAGGCACAGCAGCACGGTGCGCAGGACCACTCGCAACGGCTTGACCATGGCGCCACCGAGGCGGACCACCTGGATCCGCGCCACGCGCTTGCCGACCGTGGTGCCGAACAGACTCAGCAACAGCACGTGCATCAGGGCGAAGATTCCGTGCGTCACCAGCGGATTCCCCTCAAACCACACGCTGGAGATGATCATGGCGATGAACCAGTCGATGAGAAGGGCCAGGATGCGCCGGCCCCATCCGGCCATCGACGTGGGCCCGTCCTGGGCCAGGCCCAGCCGCTCACCGGGCCAGCGGCCCTGGGCATTCGGGCGTACTGTGCCGCCCACCCAGCCGGCCATGTCCCGCCGGGTCACCAGGGGTTCGTCAGGATGCCGTCCGGAGTCGCGTCGCCGGAGGCCAGCCGCCGGGTCGTCGCCGGAGGGAGGGGGTGTCTGGGGGGTTCGTGCCACGGCCCCACTCTACCGATCCGTGAGCGCATCGGCGTCCCCGTGGACCCACCAGAAGCCTCACCTGGAGCCCTGTCATCCGGGCGCTCCGCAGAGGCGCGGACGGACTCCGCGTTACACGCCGGAAACACCTCCGACACGAACGGGTCACGGCATCCCGATAAGGTGGAGGCACTAGCCGAACCTCGAGGAGCACACCAGATGTTCACCACCGCCCAGGAAGTCCTGCAGTTCATCCAGGATGAAGACGTCGTATTCGTGGACGTCCGTTTCACCGATCTGCCAGGCGTCCAACAGCACTTCAACCTCCCTGCGAAGGCGGTGGACGAGGACTTCTTCGTGAATGGCCAGCTGTTTGACGGTTCCTCGATCCGCGGTTTCCAGGGCATCGCCGAATCGGACATGCAGTTGATCCCGGACGTGGCCACTGCGTACCTCGATCCCTTCCGCGTGGAAAAGACGCTCGTGATGAGTTTCTCGATCGTCAACCCGCGGACGGGCGAGCCCTACCACCGCGATCCCCGCGGCGTCGCCCAGAAGGCCGAGGAGTACCTGGCCTCCACCGGCATCGCGGACACCGCCAACTTCGCCTCCGAGGCCGAGTTCTTCATCTTCGAGGACGTCCGCTACCAGTCCACGCCGAACCACAGCTTCTACTCCGTCGACTCGGACGAGGCCTGGTGGAACTCCGGCCGTCAGGAGGAGGGCGGCAACCTCGGTCACAAGACCCCGGTCAAGGGCGGCTACTTCCCGGTCTCCCCCGTGGACAAGCAGGCCGACCTGCGAGATGCGATCTGTGTGGCCCTGGACGAGGTCGGCCTCGAGGTCGAACGCTCCCACCACGAGGTCGGCGCCGCGGGCCAGGCGGAGATCAACTACAAGTTCAACACGCTGACGCACGCCGCCGATGACCTGATGAAGTTCAAGTATGTGGTGAAGAACACCGCAGACGCCTTCGGCAAGACCGCCACCTTCATGCCGAAGCCGGTCTTCGGTGACAACGGCTCCGGCATGCACTGCCACCAGTCACTGTGGAATGCCGGCGAACCGCTGTTCTACGACGAGAAGGGCTACGCCAATCTCTCGGACACCGCCCGCTGGTACATCGGCGGGCTGCTCAAGCACGCCTCGGCGATCCTGGCCTTCACCAATCCCACGGTGAACTCCTACCGCCGCCTGGTGAAGGGCTTCGAGGCCCCGATCAACATGGTCTACTCGCAGGGCAACCGCTCCGCCGCCATCCGCATCCCGATCACCGGCTCCAACCCCAAGGCCAAGCGCCTGGAGTTCCGCGCCCCGGACCCGTCCGGCAACCCCTACCTGGCCTTCGCCGCGCAGCTGATGGCCGGCCTGGACGGCATCCGCAACCGGATCGAGCCGGCCGAGCCGATCGACAAGGACCTCTATGAGCTGCCCCCCGAGGAGGCCGCCACCATCCAGAAGGCTCCCGCGTCCCTGGAAGAGGCCCTGCGCGCGCTCGAGGAGGACCACGAGTTCCTGCTGGCCGGTGACGTCTTCACCGAGGACCTCATCCAGGCCTGGGTCGAGTACAAGCGCGAGAACGAGATCCTCCCGCTGTCCATCCGCCCGAACCCGTACGAGTTCGAGCTCTACTACGGCGTGTGACCGGTCCCGGCCCCGAGGCCGGAGACCACGCGACTGACTGACGGCATTCGACGACGGCGGCGCCTTCGGTGACCTTGTATGGTCACCGAAGGCGCCGCCGTCGTTGGTAACGGTCTGTGCAGGCCTGCGCCGGACGACGGGAATAGAACCGCACCCCGCACGGCTGTGCCTGGAGGAAGAACCCCCGTGAAAGGTGCCCTGTGAGCTATCCGCTGTCCATCCTTGACCTGTCCACCGTCCTCCCCGGACAGCCCGTCGCAGAGGCCGTGGCCGCCAGTGTCGAGTTGGCGCAGAAGGCCGAGGAGCAGGGCTTCCACCGGATCTGGTTCGCCGAGCACCACAACTTCCCCTCCATCGCCTCCTCCGCCACCTCGGTGCTCCTGGCGCATGTGGCGGCCCACACCAAGAGGATCCGGCTGGGCTCGGGCGGCATCATGTTGCCCAACCACTCCCCCCTGGTGATCGCCGAGCAGTTCGGCACCCTGGCGGAGATCCACCCCGGCCGGATCGACCTCGGGCTGGGGCGCGCCCCGGGCACGGACCAGCGCACCATGACGGCCCTGCGCCGCGATCCCTCAGCCGCTGACACCTTCCCGCGGGACATCAAGGAGCTGCAGGGCTATCTGCGGGGAGAGTCCCTCATCCCCGGCGTGGACGCCTTCCCGGGGCACGGGACCAATGTCCCGCTCTACATCCTGGGATCCTCGCAGTACGGTGCACAGCTCGCGGCGGCGCTGGGACTGGGCTACTCCTTCGCCTCCCACTTCGCCCCGCAGATGCTGGAACATGCGGCGACGATCTACCGCGAGCGATTCGAGCCGTCCGAGAGCGTCCCCGCACCGCACTTCATCGCGGCGCTCAACGTCATCGCGGCGGACACCGAGGCCGAGGCGCATGCCCAGCTGGAGATCGCCCACCGTCACCGCATCCGGCAGATGCTCGGCCGTGGCCGTGACCTGGGCGAGGACGAGGTCACCATGCTCCTGCACTCCGCCGGGGGCGAGCAGGTGCTCTCCATGATGAAGTACACCGCGGTGGGCACCATCGAGACCGTCAAGGCCTACCTGGATGAGTTCCGTCAGCGCGTCCAGGCCGATGAACTGATCATCACCAATGCCGCCCCGGACCTGGCGGCCCGGCACCGCACCCTCGAGTTGTTGGGCGAGCACGTCATCGGACGCTAGGAACCGTAGAAGTGCTTCTCGAAGACCTGCCGGGCCTGGCGGGTGGACCGGAGGTAGTCCTCCTCGAGTTCGGCGGCCTGGCCCAGTTCGCATCCGCACCACCGGGCGATCGCCTCGAGGTCCTGGCGCTTGACCGGGAGCACGTCTGAGGACTTGCCGGACCACACGATGTTTCCCGCTCGCACCCGGGTGGCCAGGTGCCAGGCCCGGTCCAGCACCTCTCCGTCCTCCGCCGGGAGGATCCTCTCCCGGACGAGGGCTTCCAGCGCTGGAATAGTTCCGGTGGTGCGCAGGGCGGGATGGTCTGCCGCGTGTTGCAGCTGGAGCGTCTGCACCAGCCACTCCACGTCGGACAGTCCCCCGCGGCCGAGCTTGAGATGCCGTGCCGGGTCTGCCCCCCGCGGCAGCCGCTCGGCCTCCACCCGCGCCTTGATCCGGCGGATCTCGCGGAGGGCCGCCGGTCCGGGGTCCCCGGCGTAGCGCACGGAGTCCGCCCAGGTGGTGAACTCCTCGGCCAGCTCGGCACTGCCGGCCACCGGCCGAGCCTTCAGCAGGGCCTGCACCTCCCAGATCTCGGCCCAGCGGCGGTAGTACTCGCGGAAGGAGTCCAGGGACCGGGCCAACGGTCCCTTCTTGCCCTCCGGCCGCAGGTCCGCATCCATCACCAGCGGTCGCTCGCCCAGCACCGGCGGCCTGCACGGCCGGGTCAGCAGGGACATGACGAGCTTGGACAGCTCCACGGCCTGGCGTTGGGCCGCTTCCGGGTCCGCACCGTCATGGGGCCGGTGGACGAACAGGACGTCCAGGTCGGAGCCGTAGGCGATCTCCCGGCCACCCTGGCGCCCCATGGCCACCACCAGCAGATCCGTGAGTTCGACGTTCCGGACCGTGGCCGGGCTCTTCGCCGTGTTGGTCCCGTCCCCGGTGGAGGTGCCCGTGCTGTTCGACCCGTTCGAGACGGTCCCGGTACCCACCGGACCGCCCGGGAGTCCCGTTCGTTGGTCGGGGTGGCCGAAGAGGGAGTTCTCGGCAACATGCAGCGCCCCCAGCACGGCCGCGCGGTCGGCGTCGGAGAGGGCACGGCCCACGGTGCCCTGATCCAGCAGCCCGGAGGCATCGGCGATCGCGGTCCGCAGGATCTCCCGCTGTCGGATGAGCCGGATCTGGCGGATCGCCTCGTCCGGATCGGGGTGCCGGGACATCTTGGCCTGGATCTCCTGCCACTGCGTCTCAAACGGCATGGGAACCAGCTCGCGGTCCCGTCCCAGCCAGGCGGCGGCCTCTGGCAGGTGCTCCAGCATGTCCGAGATGTAGGAGGAGAGCGAGAGGATCTGGCACAGCCGTTCGGCGGCCGCCGAGGAGTCCCGCAGCATGCCCAGGAACCACGGGGAGGAGCCCAGCGATTCCGAGAGCCGGCGGAATCCCAGCAGACCGCCGTCGGGATTGGGACCGTTGGCCAACCAGCCGAGCATCACCGGCAGAAGCTGGCGCTGCAGCGCCGCGCGGCGGGACACCCCGGTGCTGAGGGCCTCGATGTGCTTCACCGCGCCGGCGGGATCCTGGTAGCCCAGGGCGGCGAGGCGCTGGCGCACCGCCTCCGGGGTCAGCTTGGCCTCATCGGCGGACAGCGCCGCCGTGGTGGACAGCAGCGGCCGGTAGAAGATCTTCTCATGCAGGGAGCGCACCCCCTTGCGGGTCCGCTTCCACAGTGAGGTCAGGGCCGCGGCATCCGAGGGACCGGGTTCACCGGGGCCCTTGGCCGCCCGGGCCAGGACCCACAGGGCGTGCGGCTTGTCCGGCATGAGGTGCGTCCGGCGCAGGTGGACCAGTTGGATCCGGTGCTCGAGCAGCCTCAGGTACCGGTAGGCGCCGGCGAAGGACTCCGCGTCGGAGCGCCCGATGTAGGAGCTGTTCTCCAAGGCGTCGATGGCGTCCAGGGTGTTCCGGACCCGGACGGAATCCTCGGTCTTGCCGTGGACGAGCTGGAGCAGCTGGACGGTGAACTCCACGTCCCGCAGACCGCCGGCGCCCAGCTTGATCTCCCGGTCCCGGTTCTGGTGGGCGATGTTGTCGAGGACACGGCGCCGCATCTGCTGGACGGAGGAGACGAAGCCGTCCCGCTCCGAACTGGTCCAGACCAGCGGCCAGATCGCGTCGATGTAGTCCCGGCCCAGGCCCGGGTCGCCGGCGATGGGCCGGGCCTTGAGCAGGGCCTGGAACTCCCAGGTGTGCGCCCAGCGGCGGTAGTACTCCCCATGGGATTCCACCGTGCGGGACAGCACCCCGTCCTTGCCCTCGGGGCGCAGGTTCGCGTCGATCTCCCACAGGCCCTGTTCGGGGGCCGCCGCCGTGGTGTACTTCGAGATCCCGGAGGCCAGGGCCGTGGCGATGGCCGCCGCATGATGGTCGTCCTCCAGGCTCGAGGCGTGAACGAAGATGACGTCCACGTCCGAAATGTAGTTCAGTTCCCGGGCGCCGCACTTGCCCATCCCGATGACGGCCAGGTCCACCCGGTCGGCGTCCTGGCCGAATTGCTCGACGGCGTCCGCCCGGGAGGCGGCCAGGCCGGCCTCGATCGCGGCGCCGGCCAGGTCGGCCAACCACGCGGAGACCGCCGGCTGCGCAGCCCGCGGATCCCGACTGGTCAGGTCCTGGATGGCCAGGGCCGTGAGCTGCCGGCGATAGGCGATCCGCAGGGCCGCGGCCGCCTCCTTGCCCCGGAGCGTGGCCACCGGACGGGCCGCGGTGGCGTCCGCCCCGACCGCCTCCAGGAGCAGGGTCCGCAAGGGGGCCGTGTCCGCCGCGAGACCCTCGGGTTCCAGCACGGGAGCGGTGCGGGCTGCGTCCGCCGGATCCACGAGCAGATCGATGTGGTCCGGCCGGCGGATGAGGAACTCCCCCAGCGCCTCGGAGGCGCCCAGCAGTCGTGCCACCGCCCGGGAGCGCGCCGGGTCCTCCAGCACCGTTGCCAGGACCGGGGCCCGCTCCAGCAGGCGGATGAACAGGATCAGGGCCTGGTCCGGGTCCGGTGCGTCCGCGAGGATACGGACGATCGTCTGCTGATCCAGGGTTTCCAGTTCCGGGGAGGCCAGCAATTCCCGGGCGCGGGTCCAGTCGGAGAAGCCGGCACTGACCAGGGACTTCCGTCCGGGCCCGCTGTTCTCCGATGCCGGGGCGACCATGCTGGATCAGAGGATGCCGAGGTTGCGCTGCAGTTCGTACGGCGTGACCTCGACCCGGTACTCGTCCCACTCCTGGCGCTTGTTCCGCAGGAAGTTCTCGAAGACCGTCTCCCCCAGCACCTCGGCCACGAACTCGGAGTCCTCCATGATCCGCAGGGCGTCATGCAGGGTGCCGGGCAGCGAATGGTGGCCCAGGGCCCGGCGTTCCGTGGAGGTGAGCGCACTGATGTCCTCAGCGGCGGCCTCCGGCAGCTCGTACTCTTCCTCGATGCCCTTCAGGCCGGCGGCCAGGAGGACAGCGTAGGTCAGGTACGGGTTGGCGGAGGCATCGATGCCGCGGTACTCGACGCGGGCCGAGCCGGCCTTGTCCGGCTTGTAGAGGGGGACGCGGACCAGGGCGGAACGGTTGTTGTGCCCCCAGGACACATAGGACGGGGCCTCCCCGCCGCCCCAGAGGCGCTTGTACGAGTTCACGAACTGGTTGGTGATGGCCGTGATCTCCATGCTGTGGTGCAGCAGCCCGGCGATGAACCGGCGCCCCGTGGTGGAGAGGTGGAATTCCGCACTGGGTTCGAAGAAGGCATTCGAATCGCCCTCGAACAGGGAGAAGTGGGTGTGCATCCCGGACCCGGCGTGCTGGCCGAACGGCTTCGGCATGAAGGTCGCGTAGTTGCCCTGGAGCTGGGCGACCTCCTTGATCACGGTGCGGAAGGTCATGATGTTGTCGGCCGTCTGCAGCGCATCCGCGTAGCGCAGGTCGATCTCGTTCTGGCCGGGGCCCGACTCGTGGTGGCTGAACTCCACCGAGATGCCGATCGCCTCGAGCATGTTGACCGCATGGCGGCGGAAGTCCGTGGCGACGCCGCCGGGCTCGTGGTCGAAGTACCCGGCCTGATCCACCGGGACGGGCTGGCCGTCCGGTCCGGGGTCCTTGGACTGGAGGAGGTAGAACTCGATCTCGGGGTGCGTGTAGAACGTGAATCCCATGTCCGCGGCGCGGGACAGCTGACGGCGCAGCACCTGGCGGGGATCGGCGGCGGAGGGCTCGCCGTCCGGGGTGAGCACGTCGCAGAACATCCGCGAGGTGGGCTCGTCCTCACCGCGCCACGGCAGGATCTGGAAGGTCGAAGGGTCCGGCTGCAGCAGCATGTCCGACTCGAAGATGCGGGTGTACCCGTCGATCGAGGACCCGTCGAAGCCCAGTCCCTCGGCGAAGGCCCCCTCGACCTCGGCCGGTGCCAACGCGACCGATTTCAGGGTGCCGGTCACGTCGGTGAACCACAGTCGCACGAAGCGCACGTCCCGGTCCTCTATGGTCCTGAGGACAAACTCCTGTTGGCGATCCATGTCTCTGGCGGCCTCCTGTCGGATCGTGCGAATGGTCCCACTGTAGTGTGCCGGGCCCGGTCAGCGCCGGATGACGGGCCGCTAGACTGCGGCCATGGCTGAGAAAGAAACCGCGCCCTACGCCGCACCGACTCCCGCCCGCTACCGCACCGTGCACCTCCAGAAGGCCAAGGATGAGGGCCGGCGCTTCGCGATGCTCACGGCGTACGACTTCCAGATGGCCCAGGTCTTCGACGACGCCGGCATCGAGACGATCCTGGTGGGTGACTCGGCGGCCAACACCATGATGGGCCATGCGACCACCCTGCCGATCACGCTCGACGAGATGATCGTCTACGCCGGATCCGTGGTCCGCGGCACCCGGCACGCCATGGTGCTGTGCGACCTGCCCTTCGGCTCCTACGAGCTGTCCCCCCAGCAGGCGACGGAGAGCGCCATCCGGCTCGTCAAGGAGGCCGGAGTCCACGCCGTGAAGATGGAGGGCGGCGTCCGCTACGCCGAGAACGTGCGCATGATGACGGACGCCGGAGTCCCCGTCATGGCCCACATCGGCTTCACCCCACAATCCGAGAACGTCCTGGGAGGCTACCGGGTGCAGGGCCGCACCGAGGGCGCCGCCGAGGCGATGGTGCGCGAGGCGACGGTGCTGCAGGATGCCGGTGCCTTCGCCGTGCTGATGGAGATGGTCCCCTCGGACATCGCCCGCCAGGTGGACGAGGCGCTGCGCGTGCCCACCGTCGGCATCGGCGCCGGACCCACCACCACCGGCCAGGTCTTGGTGTGGCAGGACATGCTCGGCCTGCGGCCCGGCAGGATGCCGCGCTTCGTGAAGCAGTACGCGGACCTGCACTCGGTGGTTTCACGTGCGGTCACCGACTACCGCCGGGACGTCCTCGAGGGCACGTTCCCGGCGGCCGAGCACGGCTTCGAGTCCTGACCGAGCCGGCCTAGTCCTCCTCGTCCTCCGCGTCATCCCAGCGCTCGTTGTTCGCCTGCACCTGGGCGATCGCACCCTCGGCCTCCGCGCGGGACTGGTAGGGCCCCAGCAGCTTCGACCAGTCTGACTGCGGGCCTTCCTCGACCTGCTTCGTGACGACGTTGTACCAGTATTCGCTCATGGGCCCACCCTAGCGGCGCTCCAGCCGGCCCGCCCGGTGCCCTCGGCGGCGATAGGATCGAGTCATGTCCCACAGCCCTCAGACGAACACCCGTCCCGCCTCGACCGACCCGGCTCCCCCGACCAGCCACAACGGTCCGGTCCCAGAAGGCCCGGTGCGGGGCGAACCGGGTTCCAAGGCGCCGGTGGGCACGCTGACGCCGGGCGTCGTCGGGCCCGCCCTTCCCGTACCGGCGCACATCCAGCGGCCGGAATACGTGGGCCGGACCACGGCGGACGAGGGCAACGGCTCGGACGTCTACGACGCCGAGGGGATCGCGAAGATCCGCGCTGCCGGCCGCATCGCCGCCCAGGCCATGGAGGAGGCCGCCCGGCACATCGCCCCGGGCGTCACCACGGCCGAACTGGACCGGATCGCGCACGAGTTCATCTGCGATCACGGCGCCTACCCGTCTTGCCTCGGCTACAAGGGCTTCCCGAAGGCCATCTGCACCTCGCTGAACGAGGTGATCTGCCACGGCATCCCGGATGACACCGTGCTGGAGGACGGGGACATCATCAACCTCGACATCACCGCCTACCTGGACGGGCACCACGGGGACCACAACATGACCTACCTGGTCGGCACCGTGGACGAGGAGTCCCGGCTGCTGGTGGAGCGCACCCACGAGGCCATGATGCGCGGCATCAAGGCCGTGAAGCCCGGTCGTGAGATCAATGTCATCGGCCGCGCCATCGAGTCCTATGCGAAGCGTTACGGCTACGGGGTGGTCCGGGACTTCATCGGCCACGGAGTGGGCCGCGAATTCCACTCCGGGCTCGTCATCCCCCACTTCGACGCCGCCCCCGCGCACAACACCGTGATGGTCCCCGGTATGGTCTTCACCATCGAGCCGATGATCACCCTCGGCACCATCCGTTGGGACATGTGGGACGACGACTGGACCGTGGTCACCCGGGACCGTCAGCGCACCGCGCAGTTCGAACACACCCTCGTGGTCACGGACGACGGCGCGGACATCCTGACGCTTCCTTGACCGGTCCACCTCCCGATTCCTGAACTCACCTGGAGCGCAGCATGGCGAAGAAGTCCACCGGCCCCTCCCACGGCTCGCACACCGCCCTCGGCATCGACATCGGCGGCACCGGCATGAAGGGCGGCATCGTCCAGCTCGGTCAGGGCAAGAAGTCCGGCCGCCTGCTCGGGGACCGCTTCCGGATCCCGACGCCGCAGCCGGCCAGCCCGGAGGCCGTCGCCGACGTCCTGGCCCAGATCACCACGGAGCTGGACGCCCGGGACGGCGCGCCGGCACCGGGGTTCCCCGTGGGAGTGGACTTCCCGGCGGTCATCCAGGACGGGATCTGCCGCACGGCCACGAACATCGATCCCTCCTGGATCGGCACCGATGTGGACGGCCTGTTCTCCGAGCGCCTGAAGCGGCCCGTGAGAACCCTGAACGACGCCGACGCGGCCGGGCTCGCCGAGGTCCGGTTCGGCGCGGGCCGGGGCGTGCAGGGCACGGTGCTCGTCATCACGCTCGGCACCGGCATCGGGTCGGGCCTGTTCCGCGACGGCGGGCTCGTCCCCAACCTCGAACTGGGCACGATCGAGCTGGACGGCATCATGGCCGAGACCCGGGCCTCCGCCGCGGCACGCGAACGGGACGGGATCGACTGGCCGGAGTACGCCGAACGGCTCCAGCGCTACTTCTCCTATGTGGAGGGCATCTTCTACCCGGACCTCATCATCGTGGGCGGCGGCATCTCCAAGCGCCCTGACGACTACCTGCCCCACCTGACCCTGCGCACGCCGATCGTCCCCGCGACGCTCAAGAACAATGCCGGCATCGTGGGTACCGCGCTGTGGGCGCTCGAGAACCTGCCGAAGGTTTCAGGCTGAGTGGCCGATGGCGGCTCCGGCTTCCCCTCCGGAGCCGCCATCGGCAGTCTCATCGCCCCGTGGGGCCTTCCGCGTCAGCGGGTGAACAACCGCGGCTGCAGAGCCGGGGTGACGGTGTCCGACGCCGTGCCAGCGGACCGCAGGTCCTCGACGGCGCGGGCGAAGTCGTCCAGCGAGTCGAAGTCCTGGTACACGGACGCGAACCGGAGGTAGGCCACCTGGTCCAGGCGGCGCAACGGCTCCAGGATGGCGAGCCCCACCTCGTGGGCGTCCACCTCGGCGTTGCCCGTGGCCCGGATGGTCTCCTCGACCTCCTGCGCCAGCATGGCCAGGTCGTCGCTGGTGACCGGACGGCCCTGGCAGGCCTTGCGGACACCGTTGATGATCTTGGAGCGGTCGAAGGGTTCGGCCACCCCGGACCGCTTGACCACCGTCAGGGCCGTGGTCTCCATGGTGGTGAAACGCTTCCCGCAGGACTGGCATTGCCGGCGCCGGCGGATGGCCGAGCCGTCATCCAACGAGCGGGAGTCCACCACACGGGAGTCCTCATGACGGCAGAAGGGACAGTGCATGACTTCCCCTTCCTCCGGCGGTGGACCACTCCATCATAGTCGGACGACCCACTGAATAACAACCGTGTCATTACCAGATGTAGTGGTGTTCTCCGAGGAGCGACACCACGGATGGGACTGACTCTCCGTTCCCTATTCGAGGCAGGCCGGCCCCAGCAGCACCTTGAGGTCTCCGAAGAGAGCCGGATTCGGGCTGACCCGGAAGTCGGCGCCGAGCTGCATGACCTCCATGGTGCGCGCCCCCGTCAGCTTGAGCCGGACCTCGGTGGTCCCCGGGTGGGTCTTGAGCACGTCCCCCAGGGCGGAGACCACGGTCTCATTGGCCTTGAAACCGGGCATGGTCAATGAGACCGGACCGGAGTGGCCGTCCGAGAGGTCCGGGATGGTCAGCTCCTGGGCGCTCAGGGAGATCGACCCGTCATCACGCCGCTGCACGCGGCCCTTGACGGCCACCACGAGGTCCTGGGCCAGCATCGTGGCGATCGGCGCATAGGCCTTGCCGAAGAACATGACGTCCATCGAGGCGCCCAGGTCCTCGATCTCCGTGCGCGCGTAGGCGTTGCCCGAACTCTTGGCGATGCGCCGCTCGAGGCTCGTGATGAGCCCGGCGATGGTGACCATCGCGCCGTCGGACGGGCCGTCGTCGGACAGGATGTGCGTGATGGAGATGTCCGCATGCTGGGCGAGCACGCCGTCCAGCCCCTGCAGGGGGTGGTCGGAGACGTAGAGGCCGAGCATCTCGCGCTCGAAGGTGAGCTTGTCGTTCTTGTCCCACTCCGGCATGTCCGGGACCTCGATCCCGAACCCGGCGTCACCGACGTCTCCCCCCTCGTCCTCCAGCAGGGAGAAGAAGTCGAACTGGTTGTTGGCCTCCTGGCGCTTCTGCGCCACGGCTCCGTCCGTGGCCTCCTCGTGCACCGCCAGCAGGGCCCGGCGGGCGTAGCCGAGCGAGTCGAATCCGCCGGCCTTGATGAGGGACTCGATGGTGCGCTTGTTGCACACGACGGCCGGGACCTTCTTGAAGAAGTCCTGGAACGAGGTGAATTTCCCCTTCTCCTCGCGGGCGGCGACGATCCCGGCCACGGCGTTGGCACCCACGTTGCGCACCGCGCCCATGCCGAAGCGGATGTCCTTGCCGACGGAGGTGAAGTAGAGGCTGGACTCGTTGACGTCCGGCGGGAGCACCGAGATGCCCATGTGCCGGCACTCGTTGAGGTACATCGCCATCTTGTCCTTGTCATCACCCACGGAGGTGAGCAGGGCGGCCATGTACTCGGCCGGGTAGTGGGCCTTCAGGTAGGCGGTCCAGTAGGAGACCAGCCCGTAGGCGGCCGAGTGCGCCTTGTTGAAGGCGTAGTCGGAGAACGGCAGCAGGATGTCCCACAAGGCCTTGACGGCGGCCTCGGAGTAGCCGCGGTCGACCATGCCCTGATGGAACCCGACGTACTGCTTGTCCAGCTCCGACTTCTTCTTCTTGCCCATCGCGCGGCGCAGGATGTCCGCCTGGCCGAGCGAGTACCCGGCGACCTTCTGCGCGATGGCCATGACCTGCTCCTGGTACACGATCAGGCCGTAGGTCGTGTCGAGGATGTCCTTGAGAGGCTCCTCCAGCTCGGGGTGGATCGGGGTGATCTCCTGCTGCCCGTTCTTGCGCAGGGCGTAGTTGGTGTGCGAGTTCGCGCCCATGGGTCCCGGGCGGTACAGCGCGATGGTGGCCGAGATGTCCTCGAAGTTGTCCGGCTTCATCATCTTTAGCAGCGATCGCATGGGGCCGCCGTCGAGCTGGAACACGCCCAGGGTGTCCCCCCGGGCCAGCAGCTCGTAGGACGCCTTGTCGTCGAACGTCAGGGATTCCAGGTCCAGGGTGAAGTCCTGGTTCATCTGGATGTTCTCGATCGCGTCCGAGATGATCGTCAGGTTCCTCAGGCCGAGGAAGTCCATCTTGATCAGCCCCAGGCCCTCCGCGGTGGGGTAGTCGAACTGGGTGATCACCTGGCCGTCCTGCAGGCGGCGCATGATCGGGATGACGTCGATGATCGGCTCGGAGGACATGATCACGCCGGCGGCGTGCACACCCCATTGCCGCTTCAGCCCCTCGACGCCCTTGGCCGTCTCGAAGACCTTGGCCGCGTCCGGGTCCGTGGCGACGAGTTCGCGGAACTCACCGGCCTCGCCGTACCGCTGCGACTTCTTGTCCTCGATGTCCTTCAGCGGGATGTCCTTGGCCATGACGGCCGGCGGCAGCGCCTTGGTCAGGGACTCACCCATGGAGAAGGGGAAGCCCATCACGCGGGCCGAGTCCTTGAGGGCCTGCTTCGTCTTGATGGTGCCGTAGGTGACGATCATGGAGACGCGCTCGTCGCCGTACTTCTCGGTGACGTAGTCGATCACCTCGGAGCGGCGGCGGTCATCGAAGTCGACGTCGAAGTCCGGCATGGACACGCGGTCCGGGTTGAGGAAGCGCTCGAAGATCAACCCGTGCTCCAGGGGATCGAGCTCGGTGATCTTCAACGCGTAGGCGACCATCGAGCCGGCGCCGGAGCCACGTCCCGGCCCCACGCGGATGCCGTTGTTCTTGGCCCAGTTGATGAAGTCGGCCACCACGAGGAAGTATCCCGGGAAGCCCATCGAGAGGATGACGTCCAGCTCGTAGTCGGCCTGCTTGCGCACGTGGGAGGGGACGCCGTTGGGGTAACGGTACTTCAGCCCGGTGGCGACCTCCTTCGTCAGCCACGTGGTCTCGTCCTCCCCCGGCGGGCAGGGGAACTTCGGCATGTAGTTCGCCTCGGTGTCGAAGGAGACCTCGCACTGTTCGGCGATGAGCAGCGTGTTGTCACAGGCCTCCGGGAACTCGGAGAACAGGTCCCGCATCTGCCGCGGGGACTTCACGTAGTACTCGGTGCCGGACAGCGCGAAGCGGGACCCGCCCTGGTCATAGGTGGGCTCGAGCAGGTTGGACCCGGACTGGATGGCCAGCAGTGCCTCGTGGGGCTTGGCGTCGTGCTCGTGCGTGTAGTGCAGGTCGTTGGACGCCACGAGCGGGATCTGCAGGTCCTTGGACAGCTTGAGCAGGTCCTTGATGACCCGCTTCTCGATGTCCAGGCCGTGCATCATCAGTTCGCAGTAGAAGTTCTCCCGGCCGAAGATGTCCTGGAACTCGGCGGCGGCCTCACGCGCCTCGTTGTACTGGCCCAGCCGCAGCCGCGTCTGGATCTCGCCCGAGGGGCAGCCGGTGGTGCCGATCAGGCCTTCGGAGTAGGTGGAGAGCAGTTCCCGGTCGATACGCGGCCATTTCGCGTAGACCGAGTCCAGGGAGGCGATCGAGCCGGCCCGGAACAGGTTGTGCATGCCCTTGTTGTTCTTGGACAGCAGGGTCATGTGCGTGATGGCGCCACCACCGGAGACGTCGTCCCCGCGCTGATGCTGCTCACCCCACCGGACCTTCGTCTTGTCCGAGCGGTGCAGCTGTCCGGGGGTCAGGTAGGCCTCCAGCCCGATGATCGGCTTGACGCCGGCGTCGGTGGCCTTCTTCCAGAAGTCGAAGGCCCCGAAGAGGTAGCCGTGGTCGGTGATGGCGATTGAGTCCATGCCCAGCCGCTTCGTCTCGTCGAAGAGCTCGCTGAGCTTGGCCGCGCCGTCCAGCATCGAGTACTCGGTGTGGACGTGGAGGTGGGTGAACCCGCCGTCCTTCTTCGTCGCAGCTGCTTCCTGTGCCATATCCGTGGTGGCCGTCATGCTCCGCACTTCCCTACTGCCCTGCTTGCTACCTGCCGCCGTTCGTGCCGACAGCGTCGATCATGGTGGTCCTGCTGATCGCGTCGATCATCCAGATTAGTTACTCCCCGCGCAACACGCCCAAGGCATAGACGAGGTCCTCCGGGTAGGGGCTCTCGTAGTCCATCCACTCCCCGGTCACCGGATGAGAGAACCCGAGCCGCTGGGCATGCAGCCACTGCCGCGTCAGCCCCAACTCGGCTGCCAACCGTGGATCGGCGCCGTAGGTCAGATCCCCTGCACAGGGGTGGCGCAACGCCGAGAAGTGCACCCGGATCTGGTGCGTCCGCCCGGTCTCGAGCTTGACCTCCACCAGGGTCGCCCGGCCGAAGGCCTCGAGGGTCTGGTACCGGGTGATGGAGTCCCGGCCACCCTCGAGCACGGCGAACTTCCAATCGTGACCGGGGTGCCGGCCGATCGGGGCGTCGATGGTCCCGTTCAGGGGATCCGGCAGTCCCTGTACCACCGCGTGGTAGGTCTTCTCCGGGGTGCGGTCGCGGAAGGCGTCTTTGAGCACGGTGTAGGCGCGCTCGGACTTGGCCACCACCATGATCCCCGAGGTGCCCACGTCCAGCCGGTGCACGATCCCCTGGCGTTCCGGGGCGCCTGACGTCGAGATGCGGTAGCCGGCCCCGGCCAGTCCCCCGACCACGGTGGGGCCCACCCAGCCCGGGGACGGGTGGGCGGCCACGCCGACGGGCTTGTCCACCACCACGTAGTCCGGGTCGTCCGCCAGGATTCTCAGGTCCTCCACGATCTCCACCTTCACATCGAGCGGGTTCAGTTCCTCCGGGATGTCCACCAGGAGTTCGGTGCCGGCCGCGACTCTGGCGGACTTCTGCACGGCCCGTGCCGGACCCGGCGTCCCGGCAGCACGTTCGGTCACGAGGCCGGCCGCGCACCAGGACGCCGCCTTCGTCCGCGAGATCCCGAGGGCCGCGGCCAGGACCGCGTCCACCCTCCGGCCCACCTCGTGTTCCTGGGGGACGACGACGGCCTCGCCGGGTTCAGGAGTCCGCGTCACGGCCCTGCCCGGTGGCGTTACCGGCCTCGGCTGTCCCCGCGCCACCGCCCCGCTCAGGCGCCTCGCGGGTGCCGTCGAGCTGCAGTCCCCTGAACATCAGCAGGACGATGCCGATCATGGAGCAGACGATCAATGAGTCCGCGATGTTGAAGATGGCGAAGTTCGGCAAGGCGATGAAGTCGACCACGTGTCCCACACCGAAGCCCGGCGGCCTGAACAGGCGGTCGGTCAGGTTGCCCAGCACTCCACCCAGCAGTCCACCCAGGGCCACGGCCCACAGGGTCGAGCGGACCCGGAACAGCAGCACCACCACGAAGACGGCCACCGCGGACTGGATGATGGTGAAGATCCAGGTGTGCTCCTCGCCGATGGAGAACGCGGCACCCGGATTGCGGATGAAGTGCCACCGGAGCAATGGAGCCAGGACGTCGGTGACCTGCCCTTCGGTCATGGTGCTCTCGACCCAGCGCTTGGTGAGCTGGTCGAAGACGTATCCCACGGCGAACACCAGGACGGCGATCCACGCACGATGACGTTTCTGGGCCGTTGCGGTGGTGTCCTCTGGACCGGCGGGGCGGCTGGGCTCGATCTCGGTCACGCGGTGGCGTCCTTCGGTGCAGTCTGGTGCTGTCCTGTGCCGGACAGGAAGGGTGGTCGGGAACAGAAGCGGGCCGGCCATGGTGGTCCACCATGGCCGGCCCGGATCTGTGTCAGTGGGGTCGACTCGCGTCCGGCCCGGCAGGCCGGGTCGCGGGGTCAGTTCGAGGCGGTGGCCTCGTCCTGGATCGGTCCCTGGTTCTGCAGGTCGCGGAGCTGGCCCTCGATGTAGGCCTTCAGGCGGGCGCGGTAGTCGCGCTCGAAGCCCTTGAGCTGTTCCACCTTGCGCTCCAGCACCGACTTCTTCTCCTCGAGGTCGGCCAGCGTCTTGCGGGACTTCTCCTGGGCATCATTGACCAGCCCGTTGGCCTCGGTCTGGGCCTCCTGGATGATCTCCTCGCGCTTGGCCTGTCCCTCGGCCACGTAGTCGTCATGGAGCTTCTGAGCCATGGCCAGCACGCCAGCGGCGGACGTGGCCGTGGATTCCGGCGCGCCGGCGACGGGTGTGGCGGAGGTGGCAGGGGCGGGCTCAGAGACGGTGGGCTCAGAGACGGCAGCCGGGACAGCGGTGCCAGCGGCCGGGGTGGCTCGGGTTGCCGCCGGGGTGTCCTCGGCCTGGCCGGACTCGGTGGTGTCCGTGGACTCAGCAGCCTCCGGGGCCGCAGCGGCCTTGACCTGGGTGTCCTGGTCCTCGGCGGCCTCAGCCGACACCGGAGCCGGAACAGCGGACTCGCCGCTCCCGCCGGACTGCAGGTCCGACACCTTGCGGCGCAGCTCGTCGTTCTCTTGGTTCAGACGGCGCAGTTCGACCACGATCTCGTCCAGGAAGTCGTCAACCTCGTCCTGGTCGTAGCCTTCCCGAAATTTCGTCGGCTGGAACCGCTTGTTGACAACATCTTCCGGCGTCAGAGCCATGTGGTCACCCCAATACGTAAATGGTCTGCCCTCAAGGGGCAACGGTCTTCTTGTGGCCACCCGCATGCAGGTCCGCATGCCGAGGCCACACTGTTCTTCAGGCTACCATCAGCCCAACGTGCCCACGGCAAGGGCAGCGACGATGGACTTCAGCAGGACGACGACGACGAAGAGGATCAGGAACGCCACGTCGATGCCGATTCCGCCGAGATTCACCGGCGGAATCTTGGAGCGGAGCCAGCGCAGGGGCGGGTCGGTGACGGTGTACACGGTGGAGGCGATCATCAACAGGATGCCCTTCGGCCGCCAGGAGCGCGCGAAGGACTGCACCACGTCGAAGACGATCCGGATCAGCAGCAGGAACTGAACCAGTGCCAGGACAAGGTAGAGAAGGGAGAAGATCAGGGTCACGGCAGCCTATTCCACACCGTCATGGTCCCGGCAGGGAAGCCCTGCCGGTGCGGTGTCAGCTCTGGTTGAAGAAGTGGGCCTGGTCTTCGGTCTCCGAGGAGTCCTCGCCCAGGACCTGAACGGTGGACGGCGTCAGCAGGAACACCTTGTTGGTGACGCGCTCGATCGAGCCGTGCAGGCCGAACACCAGGCCGGCGGAGAAGTCCACCAGGCGCTTGGCATCGGCCTCGCTCATGTCCGTCACATTCATGATGACCGGGATACCTCCGCGGAAGGACTCGCCGATGAGCTTGGCGTCGTTGTAGGAACGCGGGTGCACGGTGGTGATCTGTCGCACGGCAGAGGCCTCTTCCCGGGACTGGGCGGCCCGCTTGATGGGGGTGACGGGTGCGCGGTACTCACGCTCGGCCGGCTGAGGATGGGCCGCACGCATGGGCTGGGGACGGTCCTCCCGGACCTCGTCCTCCCAGTCGTCGGCCGGCTCAGCGGGCTCGACGGCGGCGTGGCGCTCGGCCCGCTCCTGCCGGCGGGGCTGTTCGGCCGCCCGCTGCTCTTCCTCGTACTGCTCCTCGCCATCGGCGAGCCCGAGGTAGATCATGGTCTTCTTCAATGCACCAGCCATCGAACATCCTCACCGTGTGGAATCCGCCCGGCCTGCTCCGGGCCCTGCGTCGTCCGCCGTCGAAGCAGACATCTTCGAGGTTAACCCACGTCGGGGCGCGGCCCGAGGACATCAGTGCCGATCCGAAGGTGTGTCGCTCCGGCCGCCACGGCCTGTTCCAGGTCCTGGCTCATGCCGGCCGAGATCCAGGTGGCCTCCGGATGGGCTGACGACACCGCTCCGGAGATCTGCCGGAGGAGTTGGAAGGCCGGCGCGGGGTCCAGCCCCACGGGTGCCACCGCCATGACACCACGGAGCCTCAGTCCCTCCGCCTGGGAGATCGCGGCCGCCAACCCGGACACCTCGTCCGGATGAGCACCACCCCGTGACCCGATTCCCGGGGGACGGTCCGTGGCGGCCCGGTCGTCCAGGTCCACCTGGATCAGGCAGTCCATCGGCGGGCGCATCGACTCCCCCGTCTCACGTCGTCGCCCCTGCTCCCGGTCCATCGCCGAGGAGAGGGCCTCCACGAGGGAGACCCGGTCCACTGAATGCACCGCCGAGGCGTAGCGCACCACGTACTTGGCCTTGTTCGACTGCAGCTGACCGATGAAGTGCCATTCGAGCCCGGCCTCGGCCAGGTCGGCGACCTCGGCGGCTTTGCCTCTGGCCTCCTGGTCACGATTCTCGCCCACGTGGCGCACGCCGCAGGCGTACAGTCTCCGCACGTCGGCAGCCGGATGGAATTTGGTGACGACCACCAGGTCCGGGGAGTCCTGCCGGCCGGCCGCCTCGACCGCCGCGGCGATCCGGCGGTGCACCGCAGCCAGGCTTCGCCCCAGTTCCGCTGTGCGCTCGTCCTGCGGGTGATCCGTGTCCGTCATACCGGTGAACTCATCCTTCGCTGCCTTGACTGCCTTGACTGCCTTGACTGCCTTCGTTGCCTTCGTTGCCTTCACTGCCTTCACTGCCTTCACGAGGGCTGGTGCCCTGCCCTTCTTCGCGCCGCCATACCAGCCCGATGAACCGTCCTCGGCCGGGATCACGTCGATGCGAGAAGAGTCGCGAATCCTCGCGGGTGCAGACCGGGCTGCGGTGTACCGTCACCCCGAGCGATTCCAGGACGGCCTGGGCCCCGGCCGGCAGGTCCAGTGCCGGAGCCCCCCACGTGGTCGTGGAGTGGGTGGCGGGGATCTGAGCGGTACCGTCCCGGCGCATCTGCTCGGGAACCTCGTAACACCGGCCGCAGATGGCCGGACCGATCCAGGCCTGGATGTCTCCCGGCTCGTGGCCGGAGCCCTCGCGCCGCATCCTCTCCACCGTGTTCTGCAGGATGCCGTCGAGCAGGCCCCGTCGGCCTGCATGCGCGACCGCTGTCGGGCCGGTCAGAGGTCCCGTGCCGCCAGCCCCTGGCCCGGACACCCGGGCACGGCCGTCCCTGCCCACGGCCGCGGTCGCTTCCACGGAGCGGCGGGACGCGAACACCACGGGCAGGCAGTCCGCCACCATGATGGCCAGCGGATCCCGGCCGGTCGGGCTGACGAGGGCGTCGGCTTCCTCCGCGGCGGGCGATTCGCCCCAGCCGCGGCCGGCAGCCGGAACCACCCGCGCCGAGTGCACCTGCGTGAGATATTCGGTGCGTCCGGGCGGGATACCCAAGGCCGCCTCGATTCCGCGGCGGGACGCCTTGACCCGCTCGCGTGGGTCCCCTGCACCGTTGGCGTCGTCCCCGGCACCGTCGCCGCCCTTGCTGCTGGTCCTACCCGCTGCAGGCGTACCGCTGACACCGACGACACCGCTGACATGGAAGGCGAGATTGCCGGCGTCGACGCTGGTGAAGGCCACCTCGAGGCCGGGCCCGGGGTGGGCCCGGAACAGGAACGGAGCGGCCGGGGCCGTCAAGGCCCCGGCCGGTCGCCGGACGTCGGTCACGATGCCTCTGGCACGATCGTCGCCCGCTGACTACTTCAGGAAGTCGGGGACATCGAGATCGTCACGGCCGGCACCGGACAGGTCCGGCTCGACGACGGTCGGCAGGTCCTGCTGGGCAGGCTCGGCCTTGTAGCCGGAGGTCTCAGCCTTCGGCGCGGCCTCCTGGGCGGCCGGGACGGGCTGATTCGGAACGGGCTGGTGCGGCACCTGCGCCGCACCGTTCTGTGCCGGCAGCCCGGACTGCTGGCCCTGGGGCTTGGTGCCGGTGTTGAAGCCGCCGGACGGCGCGGAGGTGGCGTCGACCTGGTCGAAGCCGGCGGCGATGACGGTGATGCGGGCCTCGTCGCCCAGCGCGTCGTCGATGACGGCGCCGAAGATGATGTTCGCCTCCGGGTGGGCGACCTCCTGGACCAGGCGGGCCGCCTCGTTGATCTCGAACAGGCCCAGGTCCGAACCGCCCTGGATGGACAGCAGCACGCCGTGCGCGCCGTCGATCGAGGCCTCCAGCAGCGGGGAGGCGATGGCCAGCTCGGCCGCCTTGACGGCGCGATCCTCACCCTGCGCCGACCCGATGCCCATGAGGGCGGAGCCGGCGCCCTGCATGACGGACTTCACGTCCGCGAAGTCGAGGTTGATCAGGCCCGGAGTGGTGATCAGGTCCGTGATGCCCTGGACACCGGACAGCAGGACCTGGTCCGCGGACTTGAAGGCGTCCAGCACGGAGACGTTGCGGTCCGAGATGGACAGCAGCCGGTCGTTCGGGATGACGATGAGAGTGTCGACCTCGTCCCGCAGGGCATCGATGCCGCTCTCCGCAGAGGTGGCGCGGCGGCGGCCCTCGAAGGTGAACGGGCGGGTGACGACGCCGATCGTCAGGGCGCCGAGCGAGCGGGCGATGCGGGCCACGACGGGAGCACCGCCGGTGCCGGTGCCGCCGCCCTCGCCTGCGGTCACGAACACCATGTCCGCGCCGCGCAGGACCTCCTCGATCTCCTCGGCGTGGTCCTCGGCTGCCTGGCGGCCGACCTCGGGGTTGGCGCCGGCGCCAAGGCCGCGGGTGAGCTCGCGGCCCACGTCCAGCTTCACGTCGGCATCACTCATGAGCAGCGCCTGGGCGTCCGTGTTGATGGCGATGAACTCCACGCCGCGGAGTCCGACATCGATCATGCGGTTGACGGCGTTCACGCCGGCGCCGCCGATGCCGACGACCTTGATGACGGCCAGGTAGTTCTGCGGTGCTGCCACGGTATTTGTCCCTTGCTCGGTGTCTGTCTGTCTTGGTACCCGGTGGTGACGGTGACGCCCAGCGCGCGTCCCGGCCACTCAGGTTGGCTTAACGTTCAGGTTGAAGGTTATTGTTATGTCAACCTGTCTTCTGGTTGAAACGTTATGGTGCTGGCGGCGTTCGTGCAAAGACCCGCCTCCGGTGTGTCGCCGTGGCGTGCCCTGCCGGTACCGAATCCCGGCCGCGGCGCCCGTGCCGGCAGCGGCGCAAGCGCTGACCAGCGGACGTCACCGGGTCACCGGCCGGTTCGGCGTGGAGACGTCGAACTCCCGGATCGGCGCCTCCTCGTCCTCGGGAACGTTCAAGAGGGCCTCGAGGACCTGGGCCTTCCGGGCCCCCTTGTCCGCGTTGCCCCAGAGGACCGTCCTGCCGTCCGTCAGCTGGAGGGTGACCGAGTCCACGGTCTCCGCGGAGGCGGACTCCATGCGGGCGCGGATCGGCTCAGGCAGCGTGCCCAGGACCGAGGTGATCGCGTCGAAGACCTCGGGATCGCTGACATCCTCCGCGCTGGACACGCTGGGCAGCTGGTAGGTGGAGGCCCGCTCCCCGGACAGGGTGGCCAGGGCCTCCCCGCTCGCTGAGAACAGGACGTGGCTCTCCCCCTCCGGGACCATGGCCACCGGTTGGTGCTCCACGATCTCCACCGACAACGAGTTGGGTGGCTCGGCATGGACCCGGACCGCGTCTACGGCCGGTTCCCCGGCCAGGAGGTCCTCAACGGTCCGCTGGCCGACCTGCGGCAGCGGCTCTCCGATGACCGGCTCCAGCAGCTCCTCCGCGCGGCTCTGCTCCAGGAGGTCCGTCCCCGTGACCTTGATCTGCTGGATGGCCAGCACCGGGGAGAAATACAGCACCGCGCCGAGGATGCCCAACAGCACCAGGGCACCGGCTCCGCCGATCAACCACACCCGTCGGTGCCGCCTGCGGGCCTGGCCCTGCGTCTCCGGGAACTCGACCACATTGTCCGCGGGCTGGGCGGTGTCCTCAGAGACAGAAGAAATCGAAGTAGCGGCAGATGCAGACGAGCCCGACGTGGCCGACCTGTTGCCTGTGGTCCGCTCGTCCGTCACGCGCGTCCCGCCTGCTCCGCCAGGGCCGCCAGCACCGCACCGCCCTGGGCCGTGACGTCCCCGGCTCCCATGGTGAGGATGACGTCACCGGGCTGTGCCGCGGAGACCAGGGCGGCGACGGCGGCCGGCGCGTCCGCGGGCACGGTCGTCGACCCCGGCAGTTCCGTGCGGACCCGACCGGCGATGAGCGAGGAGTCGACCCCGTCGATCGGCTCCTCCCGCGCCGGGTAGACCGGCAGCACACGGACCCCGTCCGCCGCCGAGAGCGCCGCGGCGAAGCCCTCCGCGAAGTCGCGGGTGCGCGAGAACAGGTGGGGCTGGAAGAGCACATGGACGCGGTTCCCGCCGGCCACGGTCCGTCCGGCGGCGATGGCGGCAGCCACCTCGGTCGGATGGTGGGCATAGTCGTCGAAGACCCGGACTCCGGCGGCCTCGCCGCGATACTCGAATCGACGAGCCGTGCCCCGGAAGGCCTCGAGCCCGCGTGCCGCGGCACCAACGTCCAAGCCGGCGTGCCGGGCGGACAGGAGTACCGCTGCAGCATTGAGCGCGTTGTGCCGCCCGGGCACGGCCAGGGTCAGGGCCGTCGTCCTTCCATCCACCCACCGGTACGTGAGCCGCTGTCCGGTGCCACCGGACAGCTCAGCCAGTTCACTGTTCACCAGCACCAGGTCGTCAGCCCGGGCGGGGTCCGACCCATAGGTGACCACCCTGGGCGCAGGACGGCCGTCGACGGCTTCGGTGCGCGCCCATTCCGCGGCCTCTCGCGCGCCGGCGTCGTCCGCGCAGGCCACCAGGACGCCCTCGGGCGGCAGGAGCCGGATGAAATCCCGGAACACCTCGGTGACGGCCTCCACCGAGCCGTAGAAGTCGAGGTGGTCGGCCTCCACATTGGTCAGGATGGCGATCTCCGGGCGGTAGTTCAGCAGGGTGCCGTCCGATTCGTCGGCCTCGGCGATGAACCACTCGCCCCCGCCGGCTCTGGCATTGGTGCCCAGGCCGGCCACGGCGGCCCCGACCGCGAAGGTGGGGTCCGCACCGGCGTCGGAGAAGGCCATGGCGGCCATGGATGAGGTGGTGGTCTTACCGTGGGTGCCGGCCACGGCCAGGACCCGGTGGCCGGACATGGCCGCGGCCAAACCCTCGGAGCGGTGGAGCACCGGGATCCCTCGGTCCACGGCGGCGTCGTACTCGGGATTGCCCGGGCCGGCGATGGAGGAGGCGATGACGGTGCCCACCGCTCCCCCGCGGTCCTGGGCGAGGCGGTCGAGATGCGTGGCGTCGTAGCCCACGAAGACGGTGGCTCCGGCCGTCTCCAGTTCCCGCATGACCGGGAGGTCCTTGGCATCCGTTCCCGAGATCTCGACGCCGAGCTGCTGCATGATCCGGGCAATGCCGGAGACGCCGACCCCGCCGAGGCCGAGGAAGTGGACCCGTCCCAGCTCGGCCAGGGCAGGGGGCATCGATGGGGCTGACGGGGGGTTCACGAGGCGTCTCCCGGGTGGTTGCTGGAGGAAGAGGTCGGGGCCCGGCCGGCGGACAGGACGAGTTTCGCCATGGTGCGATCGGCGTCACGGATACCCCGGGCCTGGGCCGCGGCGGACATGGCAGCCAACCGTGCGGGGTCCTGGGTGAGCGGGATGAGTTCACGCCGGACCCAGTCAGCGGTGAACGCCTCATCCCGGACCATCAGGGCTCCGCCGGACGTCACGAGCCCACGGGCGTTGAGGGCCTGCTCCCCGTTGCCGATGGGTAGGGGGACGAGGACGGAGGGCAGGCCCACGGCGGCGAGTTCGTGCACGGTGCCCGAGCCGGCCCGCGCGACGATGAGGTCCGCGGCCGCGTAGGCCTGTTCCATCCCGTCGAGGTACTCACGCTGGTGGTAGCCCGCGGCGGTGACCGGGGTCCCGTCCTCGCCCAGGACCTGCTTGTCCCGCCCGGTCAGGTGGAGCACCTGGAGGCCGACGGCGGAGAGGTCGGGCAACGCGGCGGCGATCGTCCGATTGACGTTGAGGGCGCCGGAGGATCCCCCGGTCACCACCACCGTGGCGAGCTCGGGGTCCAGGCCGAGTGCCCGTCTCGCCGGCGCCCGTGACGCGTCCCGGTCCAGCGTGGAGATCTCCCGGCGCATCGGCATGCCGACGCACTGCGCCCGAGGCAGGACGGTCTCCGGGAAGGCCGTGGCCACGACGGCGGCCTTGCGGGCGCCGACCTTGTTCGCCAGTCCGGCACGGACATTGGCCTCGTGGATGACCAGCGGCACGCCCCGGCGGACCGCGGCCAGGTAGACGGGGGTGGAGACGTATCCGCCCACCCCGACCACCACGTCCGCACGGCGGCGGTCCAGAATCTCTCCGGCCTGCGTGACGGCCCGACGCAGGCGCAGGGGCAACCGCACGAGGTCCATGGTGGGCCGGCGGGGCAGCGGCACCCGGTCGATGGTGTCCAGTTCGTAGCCGGCGCCCGGCACCAGCCGGGTCTCCAGGCCCGAGGTGGTCCCGACCATGGTGCAGTGCACGCCGGGATTCCCCGTGTCACCGGCCGGCGTCACGTCCGCACCTGCGGTGTGCGTCTCCTCGAGGGCGCGCGCGATCGCCAGCATGGGGCTGACGTGCCCAGCGGTCCCGCCGCCCGCCAGGACGACGCGGAGCGGTTCGGTCATGATCGGGCCTTCTTCCAGGCGCGGGCAGCGCCGACAGGGGGTGTGGGCGGTGCGGGGGTTCCGGAGGCGGCGGTGGTTGCGGTGTTGGAAGCATCCGCTGCCGCTGCCGCTGCCTCCTCTTCCTCCTGGCGCTGCTCGCGGGCGAAGGCGAGCACCACGCCGATGCCGGCCAGGACGAAGGTGAGCGCGGAGCCGCCATAGGAGATGAAGGGCAGGGGGACGCCGATCACCGGCAGCAGCCCGGTGACCATGGCGATGTTGATGAAGGCCTGGCCGACGATCCAGATGAGGATGCCGCCGGTGCAGATGCGGACGAAGAGGGAGGTCGAGCGGCGCGCCACCCGGAACAGGCCGATGGCCAGACCGGCGAACAGCCCGATCACGAGCAGGGTCCCGGCCAATCCGAGCTCCTCCCCGAGGATGGTGAAGATGAAGTCGTTCTCCGCTTCCGGGATGTAGCTCCACTTCTGGCGGGACTGGCCCAGTCCGACCCCCCACCAGCCGCCGGAGGCGAGGGCGTACATGCCGTGGTCCGGCTGGTAGCAGGGCTCCGTGGGGAACTCGCAGTTGCCCAGCCAGGCTTGGATGCGCACGGCACGGTTGGCCGAGGTCAGGGCCATGACCACGGCCCCCAGCGCACCGATGCCGCCGGCGATGAGGAAGTAACGCAGCTTGGTGCCGGCCAGGAACAGGACGGCGGCCATGATCATCATGATCACCATGGCCGTGCCGAGGTCCCGGCCGTACATGATCAGGCCCAGCAGGATGGCCCCCACCGGGAAGATGACCGGCACGATCGAGTGCTTCAGCTGGCCGACCAGCTTGGCCTTTCGCTCGAGGACCACGGCCGCCCACAGGGCCAGGGCCAGCTTGGCGGCCTCCGAGGGCTGGGCCGTGAACGAGCCGATCTTCAGCCAGTTCTGGTTGCCGTTGACCTCGTGGCCGAGCGGTGTCAGCACCAGCGCCAGCAGGAAGATCGCCAGCAGGATGGCGGGCCAGCCCAGGGACCGCAGCCGGTCGGTGCCCAGCCGGGAGAGGACGAACAGGCCCACGAATCCGACCACGGCGAAGATCGCCTGCCGGATGAACAGGTCATAGGATCCAGAGGTCTCCCCGATGTTCTCGACTGAGGAGGACGAGAGCACCATCACCAGGCCGATGACGGTCAAGGCCGCGGCGCAACCCAGGATCAGGAAGTACGACGTGCGGCTGGAGCCCTGGCCTTCGAGGAATCCCCAGGCCCGACGCCACACGGGCGCGTGGGGTGTGGTCACCATGCAAGGGCTCCTTAGCTGCCCAGCCCCTTGGCTTCCATGAGGCGGGCGACGGCGTCGATAAAGGCGTTTCCTCGGTCTGCGTAGGATTCGAACTGGTCCATGGACGCCGCTGCCGGCGCCATCAAGACGACGTCCCCGGGCCGGGCCACCGCGTTGGCTTCACGGACCGCTGCGGCCATGGCCTGATGGCCGTCCGAGGGGTCTGTTCCAGTGTCCCGCACGGCGGTGGAGAGAACCGGGATGTCCGGCGCGTGTCGCCGCAACGCCCCGGCGAGTTCGCCCGGGTCGGCGCCGATGAGCACGACGGCGCGAAGCCGGCCGACATGGCGGGTGACGAGTTCGTCATAACTCACACCCTTGGGCAGGCCGCCGGCGATCCACACCACGTCCGTGAACGCCGCCAGTGACGCATCGGCAGCATGCGGGTTGGTGGCCTTGGAGTCGTTGATCCACAGCACGTCATCGGCCTGGGCCACCAGCTGGATCCGGTGCTCGCCGGGCCGGTAGGCACGCAGCCCGTCACGGACCGCCTCGGGTGGCACCCCGATGGCGCGGACCAGTCCGGCCGCTGCCAGGGCATTGGCGACCTGATGCTGCGGGGCGATCCGTCCGAGGTCCTGCAGCTGGCCGAGCTCCAGGGCCCGAGTGGCCCGGTCCGCCAGGAAGGCGCGGTCCACGAGGAGACCGTCCACCACGCCGAGCATGGACCGCCCCGGGGTGTCGGTGGTGAAGGAGATGGCCCGGCAGCCGTCCTGGACGTCCGCCTCCTCGACCATGCGCATGGTCAAGGGCTGCTCCTCGTTGAACAGGCAGGCGAGTCGGGTGTGCTCGTAGATCTTGGCCTTGTCCGCACAGTAGGCCTCGAAGGAGCCGTGCCAGTCGACATGGTCCTCGGCGAGGTTGAGCACCGCTGAGGCGGCAGGCTCGATGTGATGGGTCCAGTGCAGCTGGAAGCTGGAGAGTTCCACGGCGATGGTGTCCCAGCCCTCGGGGTCACGGATCGCGTCGAGGATGGGTGTGCCGACATTGCCGCACGCGATGGCCCGCTGTCCGGCAGCCAGCAGCATGGACTCGACCATGCCGACCGTGGTGGTCTTGCCGTTGGTCCCGGTGACGACCAGCCAGTCCGCGGTCTTGCGCCCGGCCCGTTCGCGGACCCGCCAGGCCAACTCGACGTCTCCCCAGATGGGAATGTCCGCCGCGGCGGCGGCCGCCAGGACAGGTTGGTCGGGTCGCCATCCCGGGGACGTGACGACGAGCTCGGGAGCCAGCCCTCCGACGTCGGGCAGCACGGCCGTGTGCCGGTCCCCCAACAGCACGTCCTGCACGCCGACGATCTTCAGGGTGTCCGCCTTGGCGCGGTGTTCCAGGCTGTCCTGGCCGTCCACGACCACCACGTGGGCGCCGAGCTCGGCCAGGGTGTCCGCCGCGGAGAATCCGGACAGGCCCAGCCCGGTGACGACGACGCGCAGGCCGGCCCACTCGGCATCCCAGCTCGTCAGGGTGGCCAGGCGGTCGGAGGGGTCAGTTCGGGACTCCTCGGTCACTGGGTTCACCGGGCTCACTGGGACAGCACCCATTCGCCGTAGAACAGGGCGATGCCGACGGCCACGCAGAGCAGGCCGATGATCCAGAACCGGATGACCACGGTGACCTCGGCCCAGCCCTTGAGCTCGAAGTGGTGTTGCAGCGGTGCCATCAAGAACACGCGCTTGCCGCCGGAGAGCTTGAAGTAGCCGACCTGGATGATCACCGAGAGGGTGATGAGGACCATGAGTCCGGCCAGGATGACCACCAGGAGTTCGGTCCGGGACATGATGGCGAAGCCGGCGAGGGCGCCGCCCAGGGCGAGCGAGCCGGTGTCCCCCATGAAGATCTTGGCCGGCGCGGTGTTCCACCACAGGAACCCGATCAGGGCACCAGTGAGGATGGAGGCCAATACCGCCAGGTCCATGGAATCGCGCACCTCGTAGCAACCGGGCCCCTCACCGCTGCCCCCGCACGACTGATTCGCCTGGAACAGGGTGATCAGCATGTAGGCGGCGGTGATCATGGCGGTGGCGCCGGTGGCCAGTCCGTCCAGTCCGTCCGTCAGATTCACGGCGTTGGTGGTGGCCGTGGTGATGAGGTTGGACCAGACCACGAAGAGGATCACGCCGAGGACCGGACCGGCGAAGGCCAGGTCGATCGGCAGGTCCCGGACGAAGGAGATGGCGGTCGAGGCGGGGGTCAGCCCGCGCTCGTTGGGGAAGTTCAGGGCCAGCACGGCGAACGTGACGCCGACGACGGCCTGCAGGACGATCTTCGCCCAGGGGGTCAGACCGAGCGAGCGCTGGTTGGAGATCTTGGTGAAGTCGTCGAGGAAGCCCACGAAGCCCATCCCGACCATGAGCAGCAACAGGATCATGGCCGAGGCCGTGACACCGGCGTTCTCCAACTGCAGACCGGACATGATCCAGTGGGTCAGGAAGTACGCGAGCACGGTGGCGAGCACGAAGACCGCCCCGCCCATGGTCGGCGTGCCGCGCTTGGTCGCGTGCGAGGTGGGACCGTCATCACGGACGAACTGACCGTACCCCTGGCGGACGAGGAACTTGATGAACAACGGCGTGCCGATGAGTGTCAGCACGAGCCCCAGGAGGGCACCGATCAACAGGCCTATCACTGGCTCTGCTCCTTCCGGTCCCCGATGGTCGGGACATCCATGGGGCCCGGACTGACCGGACCATGTGCGAGCCGATCGCCCAGGTCGCCCAGGCCCGCGCCGTTCGAGGACTTGAACAAGACGATGTCACCCGGGGCCAGCTTGCCTGCCAGCAGTGCTTCGGCAGCATCGAGGTCTTCAGCGAAGTCGACCTCGTCACCCCACGACCCCTCGTTCACCGCGGAGGTGTAGAGCGGACGGGCGCCTCGGCCGACGACCAGGAGCTGATTGATGTTGAGCCGGACGACAGCGGTGCCGATCGCGGTGTGCTCGCGGATGCGGGCGTCGCCCAGCTCGAGCATCTCCCCCAGCACCGCCCAGGTGCGCCGCCCCGTGGACCGGCCCATCATGGCGAGGGTCTGCAGGGCTGCCCGCATGGACTCCGGGTTGGCGTTGTAGGCGTCGTTGATGACGGTGATGCCGTCCGGACGGTCGGTGCGCTCCATCCGACGGCGGCTCGTGGGGCCGGCGCCGTTGAGCGCCGCCGCGATGACCTCCGCCGACAGGCCGGCGGCCGCCGCGGCCGCCGCGGCCGCGGCGATATTGGAGGCGTGGTGCCGCCCGATGAGGCCGGAGGCCACCCGGTGGGGCTCGGCGCGGGTGCCCGCACCGAGCCGCAGGTCGAACTCGGGCCGTTCGTCGGCATTCGTCGTGAGGGAGTCGGCCAGCGCGGAGAAGGCGGCAATATCCGCTTCGAGGTCCGCGTCCACCAGCGGGAAGGAGCCGTCCTCCACGGAGAACCAGACCACGCGTCCCCGGGTGCGGGTGGCCATCGCGGCCACGCGGGCATCGTCCCGGTTGAGGACGGCAAAACCGTTGGACGGCAGGGACTCGACCAGCTCGCCCTTGGTCCGGGCGATGTTCTCGACCCCGCCGAACTTGCCGGCGTGGGCGGAACCGACCATCAGGACGACCCCGATGTCCGGCTGGACCATGGAGGAGAGGTACTTGATGTTGCCGACCTCGTCAGCACCCATCTCGATCACGAGGTAGCGGGTGTCCAGGGCGGCTCGGAACACGGTGAGCGGCACGCCGACCTCACCGTTGTAGGAGTTCTGCGGTGCCACCGTGGGCCCTGCTGTCGCCAGGATGGTGGCCAGCAGGTCCTTGGTGGTGGTCTTCCCGGCCGAGCCGGTGATGCCGATGACCGTGGTCGGCGAATGCTCACGGATCCGCTGCACGATGTGCGTGGCCAGGCGGCCCATGGCCAGCACCACGTCGTCCACGATGACTGCGGGATCCGGCCGACCCTCGGCATCCGTGGTCTGACGCTCCGCCAGGATGAGGGTGGCCCCGGCATCGCGGGCTGCCGGGATGAAGTCATGCCCGTCGGCGTGCTCACCGGGCTTGGCGATGAACAGAGTCCCGGCGGCGGCCTCCCGGGAATCGGTGGTGGCGGAGTCGACTACGGCACCGGGCGGTACGGAGGCAGTGAGGGTGCCTCCCGTGGCCTCGGCGACGGCGGTTGCGGTGAGTTCGATCATGACCCGTCAACTTTACGTCCGCGCCCATGAGAATCCGATGAGGGGCCGAAGCCGTGCCGTGCCAGGGCGGCCCGCAGTTCCACCCGGTCGTCCAGCGCCACGACCACACCGTCCATGTCCTGGACGGTTTCATGGCCGCGGCCGGCCAGCAGCACCGTGTCGGCCGGTGTGGCCAAGGACACGGCCAGCTCGATGGCGTCCTGGCGCGGCGAGGCCTCGTGGATCTCGACCCGACGCCCCGTGCCGGCAGCCTGACGGGCCGCTTCCCGCACGCCGGTGAGCACCTCGGACCGAATACCCGCTGGCTCCTCGGTGTGGGCGTCGTCATCGGTGACGATCACGACGTCGGCCCACTCAGCCGCGATGCGACCCATCACCGGCCGCTTGGCGCGGTCCCGATCCCCCGTGGCGCCAAAGACGAGGATCGTGCGACCCGTGGTGTTGCCGGACGCCTGGCGGGCGTCCCGGACCGACTCCAGGGCACGCACCATCCCGTCCGGGTTGTGGGCGAAGTCGACGATGCCGTCCGGGGACTGGCCGACGACTTCCATGCGCCCGGGCACGGCCGTGGCGAAGGGTCCCTGGCCCACCGGCACGTCCAGCACGCGGGCCACGGCATCCCACTCGGTGCCCGGCAGGGATTCGAAGACCATGACGGCGGCCAGTGCGGCATTGGCCACGTTGAAGCGGCCGGGCAGCCCGGTGGAGGCGGTGACACTGCGGCCGCTGGCGGCATGGAGCAGGGTGAACCGGTACCCGAGGCCGATGGCCTCCAGGGACGAGACGGTCCAGTCCGCGCCCGTCAGCGGTGTGCCCCCGTGGTCGGCCGCGGGCCCCAGGGACAGGGTCGCGATGGGGCAGCCGGCGGCAGCGGCCATCCTGGTCCCCCAGGTGGTGCCGTCACGGTCCGGGGCATCGGGGCCCCCGTCCAGGGTGATGACGGCACGGCCGGTCCGTCGGGCGTCGAAGAGGCCCGCCTTCGCGGCGAAGTACTCCTCCATGGAGCCGTGCAGGTCCAGGTGGTCCTGGGTGAGGTTGGTGAACCCGGCGACCGCGAAATGCAGGCCCGCCACCCGTCGGTAGCTGATGGCGTGGGAGGAGACCTCCATGGCGGCCGAACTGACCTGTTCCTGGCGCATCATCGCCATCAGCGCGTGCAGCTGGGTGGATTCTGGCGTGGTCAGGGTACTGGGGACCGTGCGTCGGCCGGCGCGGATCTCGATGGTTCCGATCAGGCCGGTCGTCTCACCCCACGCCTCCAGCAGCGAGGTGAGGAAGTAGCTCGTGGTCGTCTTGCCGTTCGTCCCGGTGATCCCGTACATCCGCGGGCCCACCCCCGCATTCCGGTAGATGGCGGCGGCAGCCGGCCCGACGGCGTCGCGCACGTTCCGCACCACCAGCACCGGGGTGCCGGCGGGCAGGTCACCGGCCAGCTCCGCCCCTTCCCGGTCCGTGAGGAGTCCGGCCGCCCCGGCTGCGACGACGGCAGCGGCGAACTCTGCGCCGTGGCGGTTGGCACCGGGCACGCCCACGTAGAGGTCGCCGGTACGCACCGCACGGGAGTCCATCGCGATTCCGGCGGGGCCGGGTTGTCCGGGCAGTCCGCTTTCCACGCCGGAGAGGTCGACGGGCAGGCCGGAGCGGTTGAGGGCCTCGATGAGGTCGTTCCAATCCAGCGGGTCCGTGTGGTCCGGGCGGAAGGCAGCATCCTGCTCGGCGGCAGTCAGGGGTGAGGTCATGGTCTGGCAGTCCCCTCCTACCAGGGACGCTTCTGTGGGTCTTCGGGGAAGACGTCGTAATTCTGCGGTTCCTGGTCGCTGGGTGGCACGTTGTACTTGGTCAGCAGGTAGGACAGCACCTCGGCGGCGGTGTCCTCCACCTGCCACGTCTTCCAGTCGCCCTGCGGACGGTACACGGAGATCGCCACGACGAACTGCGGATCGTCGAGGGGGGCCACGCCGGCGAAGGAGGTGGTGTAGCCGTTGTAGCCGCCCACGCCGGCGGCCTCGCCGGTGCCGGTCTTGCCACCCACGCGGTATCCGGGGATCTGGGCCGGGCCGGCAGTGCCCAGTTCGACGACGCCCTCCATCAGGCGCAGCATCTCCTCGGAGGTCTCCTCAGAGTAGATCCGGGTGCCCTCGTCCTCGGGGAGGACGTTCTCCGAACCGTCGGCGTCGATGTAGGCGTCGATCAGCTGGGCCTTCTTCTCCACCCCGCCGTTCGCGACCGCCTGCAGGATCTGCGCGAGGTGCAGCGTGGTCTGGGTGTAGCCCTGGCCGAACATGGTGGTGAACCGCTGGCGGCCGTCCCACTCGGAGGGTTCCACCAGGATGCCCTGGTTGCTGCCGGGCAGACCGATGTCGATGTGGTCTCCGACGCCGAGCTGCTTCAGGTAGTCGTAGCGGACCTGGTCGTCGACGGTCTGCGCGACCTGCACGGTGCCCGTGTTGTAGGACCGGGTGAAGATGCCCGCCGTGGTCATGTCATAGGTGTCGTGCGGCATGGAGTCGTTGATGACCTGGCCGTCGAACTCCTGCTTGTTCGGAACCGTCCACGTGTCCAGGGGAGAGACGCCGCCTTCCTCGAGCGCCGTGGCGAAGGTGGAGATCTTGCCGGTGGAGCCAGGTTCATAGGACTGGGTCAGGGACGTCGGCCGCCAGAACAGGCTGTCCGTGGCCGAGGGATCCGAGGGGTCCACCGTGGTGGAGTCGGCCATCGCCACGATCTCGCCGGTCTTCGCGTTCATCACGGTGATGTTGCCCCAGTCGGCGTTGTAGGACTCGGTCTTCCGGGCGATCGCCTCCTGGGCGAACCATTGCACGTCCTGATCGATGGTCAGCCTCACATCCTGGCCGTCCACGGCGGGGGTCTCGGAGAACTCCGCATTGGGGATGCGCACGCCGTCCGCGGCGATCTCGTAGGTCCGCTTGCCCTCGGTGCCCGAGAGGTGCTCGTCCTGGCTCAACTCGAGGCCCTCCAGCGGGGCGCCGTCTCCCCCGAGGAAACCGAGGATGGATCCTGCCACGGAGCCGTTCGGGTAGGAGCGCTCGGACACCGGTTCGGCCAGGAGGCCGGGGATGCCGATCTCCATGGCCTGTTCCTTGACCTCCGGCGTGATGCCCTTCATGACGACCTTGTAGGGACGGTCACCCACCATCCGCTCGCGCAGTTCTGCGGCGTCCACGTCGAGGATGCCGGAGAGCTCCTCCAGGGAGTCCTCCAGGGCCACGTCCTCCATGGCGTTGGTGTCATTGTTCCACTTGCGGTAGTCCCTGACGAGCCGCTGGTCTGCCACGAGGTCGTAGCGGTCCACCGAGGCGGCGAGCACACGGCCCTGGGAGTCAAGGATGGAGCCGCGTTCCGGTGTGATCGAGACGGAGCGCAGCCGCTCCTTCATCGCCTCGGAGGCATGGCCCGATGCGTCCACACCCTGGATGATCACCAACCGCAGCGCCAGCACCACGAGCAGGGACAGGGCGATGAGGATGCCGAGCCGCAACCGACGCCCGCTGGCGTCCACGGTGGCGCCGGTTCCGGTTCCGGGAGTCCTGGCCATCTACGGTGTCCTTCCTGCCCGGTGTCGGGTGCAGTGCTCGGTGGGGTCCTATGGGTGATCGGTCAGGCGTGTCAGGTCAGTTTCCACTGGCGGAGAACTCCGGGGCCGGGATCGTGCCGCCGTTGAGGCTGTCCGATCCCCCGGCCGCACCCTCCTGCGCTGGGCTTTCGGCCGTGTCCGCCGAGCCGTTCCCGGTGGCGTCCCCACCGGACGGGCTGGGCAGATCAGCAAAGGCGCCGACGCCGGCGGGGGCCTCTACCGCCTCGGAGGGTTCTGCGTCCGCCTCGGTGGCGGCCGAGCCGGCTGCGGCTGCGGCCTGTTTCTCGGAGGGGCTGGCGGGGGCGGCCACATGGCCACTGGGCTTGTCCTCGGCGTCGGCCGCCGTGGCGGTACCGGTGACCGCGCCGCTGGACAGGTCGATCGAGGCGACGTCTCCGGGGTTGACCATGCCCAGCTTCGTGGCCTCGGCCGCCAGGTTCTGCGGGGCTTCCAGGTGTTCGACCTGCTGGCGGAGCAGCTCGTTGGACTGGCTGAGGTCCAGATGCTCGTTCTTGAGTGAGACCAGTTCGTACTGTCGATTGGACACCGTGATGTTGGTGACGAGGACAGTCATCAGGGCAGCGACCAGGACGGCGATGCAGAGCCCGGCAAATCCGCGGCCGGACTTGCGGATGGGAGCAGGAACGAGCGCCAATGGGGTGCGCCGGCGCGACGAGGCGTTCCGGCCGGCGTCACCGTCGGGCTGCCCTGCGGGCCGGATGACGGGTTGCCAAGGAGCAGCCTGTCCGATCTGCGGAGCGGTGCTCTCACGGGTCCGGACGGGCTGCTGCATGGCGAGTCGCTGCTGCGTGGCGGTCATGCTTTGCTCCTTGATGCTCTGATCTTCTCAACTGCTCGCACTTTTGCTGAGGAGGCGCGAGGGTTTTGTTCAATTTCTTTCTCGGTGGGTTTGTCCACGCCCCGGGTGACGACCTTGACCACGGGGGCGTGTTCCTCGAGTTCGACCGGGAAACCGGGGGGCGCCGTCGAGGTGGCATCGGCCATGATCGCCCGCTTGGTGATCCGGTCCTCGAGAGAGTGGTAGCTCATGACGACCAGTCGGCCGCCGACGGCCAGGTGCTGCAGCGCCGCCGGCAACGCGTCCTCGAGGACGTCGAGTTCCTCGTTCACCTCGATCCGCAGGGCCTGGAAGGTCCGCTTGGCCGGATGACCACCGGTCTTTCCGGCCGCCACGGGAACTGCCCCGCGAATGACCTCGACGAGGGGACCGGTGGAGGTGAAGGGTGACTCGGCCCGGGCCCGGACGATGGCCGAGGCGATCCGTCCGGCGAACTTCTCCTCACCCCAGGCTCGGATGATTCGCCGCAGCCGATCCTCGTCATAGTCATTGACCACATCGGCGGCGGTGATGCCGCCCGTGGTGTCCATGCGCATGTCCAGTGGGGCGTCGTACGAGTAGGCGAAGCCACGCCCTCGTTCATCCAGCTGGTAGGAGGAGACTCCCAGGTCGTAGAGCATCGCATCGGCCTCACGGAAGCCACCGGCGGCCAGGGCGTCGCCGACCTCGTCATAGGTGCCGTGCCAAGTGCGGAGCCGATCGCCGGCCCAGGCCAGTCGTTCGGTGGCGAGGCGCAGGGCCTCGGTGTCACGGTCGATGCCCACGACGACGGCATCCGGGTGGCGCTCCAGGACCGCCTCGGCGTGGCCTCCCATGCCCAGCGTGCCATCGAGGTAGACCGGCGTGCGACCGGCCCGGCGGGCGGCCTCGAGGCCGGGCGACATCAGGTCGAGGACACGGTCCTGCATGACCGGTACGTGCCGGTCCTGTGCCGGAGTCGGTTCGGTTGCCACGCGTTGCCTCCCCTTCCCTGACTGGTGGGTATTCCGGTCCCTTAAGTGACAGGCGGACCCTTGGATCAGATCCCCATCCGCTCACCGGTTCCGTGCCTGGCCCGGGGGAAGTCGGGTCAGGTCCGGCCGAGGGCGGCTGGAGGTCTCATTCAAGAATCCGCGCTGTGTGGTTATGTTCCCGGGTCTCCTAGAAGATCCCGGGCAGTACTTCCTCGTCGGTCTCGGAGAACGCGTTCTCCTGCTCCTCGAGGTAGGAGGCCCAGGACCCGGCATCCCAGATCTCGGCCCTGCTGCCAGCACCGATCACGGCCAGTTCCCGGTCCAGCCCCGCATAGCTGCGCAACGGAGCCGGGATGGTGATGCGCCCCTGCTTGTCCGGAGTCTCGTCCGAGGCACCGGACAGGAACACACGGATGTAGTCCCTGGCCTGGCGTGAGGACAGCGGTGCCGACCTCATCTGCTCGTGAACCTTCTCGAACTCACGTGCACTGAAGACGTAGATGCAGCGCTCCTGCCCTCGCGTGAGGACCAAGCCCTCCGCCAGTTCCTCGCGGAACTTGGCCGGGAGGATCAGCCTCGCCTTCTCATCCAGGCGCGGCGTATAGGTCCCGAGGAACACGACCCACCGCCTTTGCCGTCCGAGAGGTGCGCGTGACCCTCCTTCTTCACCACCATCCTCTGATGTCCTCCACTTTACCCCACAACCCCCCACAGTCAAGCCAAAACGGGGTGGGGACACGGTGTGGCGTAGCTTCGTTTGCGGCTGTCATTTTCTCCGAGATCGGACCCCCCTCCCTTGTCATGAGAGGGATCCACGGCCAGGAGGCGGCGCCTCCCTCCCCTCAGCGCCAGTCGGGGAGGGATGTGGAGGGAGTGGAGGGAGTTCTGCGCACCCGGTGCCTGCATGCCGCCCACCAAGGCGCCCACTCCCCCCGGCACCGGGGTGGAGTCCGCTCGGAGCGCGCCGGGGAGGGAAGTGGGGAGGGACGTGGGGAGGGACGTGGGGAGGGAAGTGGGGAGGGAAGTGGGGAGTGCGTGGATGTCCCCGTCGGCACGTCCTGTTAACAACGAAACCCCGCCGCTGAGCGACGGGGTTGCGATTCCGGGCGCGCCATGGCGCTCCCGATGGTTCAGTGGTGTTCAGCGCACGATCAGGGTTCCTGGTTGCGGCGTTCCTCCCACCGCTGCTCCAGGTTCGCCATGAAGGGCGAGTTCTTCTTGGCGGCGGCGGAGTCGCGGCTCCGTCCACCCGTGGACTGCCGTGACCGGCTGGTGGCCACGTAGACCCCGGCCGCCATGACAATGAACCCGATGATGCCCAACCAGATGAACTGTTGGGAGACGCCCCACAGGAGGGCACCGAGTCCCACCGCCGCGGTCACCGCGCCGGCCACCAATCGGGTGGTCGAAAAACGAGAGGTACCCGCTTCACTCATGCTCGTGGCAAAGTGCGGGTCCTCTGCATTCAGCTGTTGTTCCAGCTGCTCAAGGAGCTTCTGCTCCCGCTCAGACAACGGCATCGCTGCCTCCTCTTCCGGCCCGGGCCTTCCCGTCTGTCTAGCATAGGGCTCGCCCGGGCCCCCACGCCATATCGGTGACGCCCCTTGACCGTCTTGATACGAACAGTTCCGCGATCAGCGAATATCCTTGCGCTGGACCTGCCCTGATTCAGGGGTGTTCCGCTCCACCAGGGTGGCCGGCTTCAGCGCGGCTCGGGGGAATTTGCGGCGGATGTCATCGGCCACCCGATCCGCCTCGGACCAGTCTGCAGGAGCGCTCTCGTCCTCCCACAACAAGGCCTCCTGCACCACCTCGTCGGCACCGGACAACCGCTCCGCCCGGATCCCCAGCAACCGGACCGGGATGCGCTGGCCGTCCATGAGTCCGGCCAGGAGAGCTCCAGCGGCCTCGGCGAGGGGCCCGGCGGAGTCCACGGGCGCCGGAAGCGTCATGGTCCGGGTCTTCACGGACAGGTCCGGCGCCTTGACCTTGACGCTGACCGCCCCGGCACGGAAGCCGGCGCGGCGTAGCCGGATGGCGCCCTCATGGGCCAGCGCCACCACGTGCCGGTGGAGGTCGGCCGGGTCGCGGACATCCTGCTCGAACGTCTTCTCCACCCCGAGGCTCTTGGTCTCCCGCTCGGGCGTGACAGGACGCGGATCGATCCCCCGGGCCAACTTCAGCAGGGCCGGCCCCTGGACTCCGAGCCACCGCTCCATCCGCTGTGGGGCCTGGGCTGCCAGATCAGCCACCGTGGTGAGGCCGGCCGCCACGAGTCGCTGGTGCAGGACCGGCCCCACACCCCAGAGGGCGGAGACCGGCAGGGGATCCAGGTAGGCGCGGGTCCGCTCCGGTGGGACCACCACGAGGCCATCGGGCTTGGCCCGCGTCGAGGCGATCTTGGCCACGGACTTGGTGGCCGCTGCACCGACGGTGCAGGGCAGCCCCGTCCGTTCACGGACCTGCTCCCGGATCAGGGCGCCGATCCGCGCGGGCGAACCGAGCCGGCGTCGTGCCCCTGAGACATCCAGGAAGGCCTCGTCGATGCTGAGCTGCTCCAGCGCCGGAGTGAAGGACTCCAGGATCCGCATCACGTCAGAGGAGGCCGAGGCATAGCGTTCGCGCCGGGGTTCCACCACGGCGACGCCTGGGCACAGCGCCTGGGCGTGCGCCAGGGGCATGGCCGAGCGGACTCCGAAGGCGCGCGCCTCGTAGGAGGCGGACAGGACCACCGATCTGCCACCGCGGTGTGCGACGAGCGAGGGGATTCCCGCTAATTCCGGGTGGTCGAGCAACTCCACCGACAGGAAGAAGGCGTCCATGTCCACGTGCAGGATCACCGCGTCCCAGGAACCATCCGATCCGCCGGTCTCGGCGGACGTCAGGGTCCTGCGCTCTGTCATGGGACCAGCTTAGGTCCCGCGGCCACCGGTAGTCTGGGCACGCCGCCGAACCGCCCCAGGAGCCCAAGGAGCACCGTGCCCGTCCCCCCTTCTGTCCCCCAGACCACTGATGTCGACCACGAGTCGGCCTTCGTCCAGGCCGTGGGGGTCCGCATGGTCGAGCTGTTGGACGGGTACCGTGGCCGCGCTGCGGCGATCTCCGACTCCGCCATCCCTTTGGTGGAGTCGATCTCCGGACTGGTCCGCGGCGGGAAGAGGATGCGGGCCGTGTTGTCCTGGTGGGGATGGCAGGGTGCCGGCGGTCACCCCGATGATCCGCTCATCCTGGATGCGGCCGTGGCACTCGAATTGTTCCAGGCCGCGGCCCTGATCCACGACGACATCCTGGACCGGTCTGACACCCGCCGCGGAGCCCCCAGCATCCACCGTGCCTTCGAAGCCCGGCACCAGCAGGCGGGGTGGCGGCAGGACCCGGGTCATTTCGGGATGTCCGCCGCCATCCTGACGGGCGACCTGTGCCTGTCCCTGAGCGAGGAGGTGTTCGCCTCCGCCGCTGACGCCTCCACGAACCCGGCTGGCGCGCGAGGCCTGTTCAACGAGATGCGGTTCGAGGTCATGGCCGGCCAGTACCTGGACATCCTCGACGAGGTCGAGGTGCCGGGCCAGGACCCGGCCGAGGCCCTCCAGCGGGCTCGCACGGTTCTGCGGTTCAAGTCCGCCCGGTACTCCGTGGTCCACCCGCTGGGCCTGGGTGGGATCCTGTCCGGCGCGGATGGGGACCTGCTGGAGCACTATGGCCGGTTCTCCGCACCCCTGGGTGAGGCGTTCCAACTGCAGGACGATCTGCTCGGGGTCTTCGGGGACCCGGCGCTGACCGGGAAGCCGGCCGGGGACGATCTGCGCGAGGGGAAGCGCACCGAGTTGGTGGCCCACGCCCTCGACCTGCTCACTCCCAGCCAGGTGGCAGAAGTGGAGGCAGCGTTGGGCGATCCGGAACTGACCCCTGAGGCCGTGTTCCGGATCCAGACGCTCCTCGAGACAGGAGGCGCCCGCGCCCGGGTGGAGAGCGAGGTCCTCGACCTCGGTGATGCCTCTCTCGCTGCCCTGGTCAATGCGCCCATGGACCCGGGCGCCAAGGTGGGACTGGAGCGGTTGGCCAGGCAGATCCTGGGCCGGAAGCACTAGCCGCCGGCCGGTGGGCTGACGACTACCAGGCCAGCGCCTGCGCCCTCCGGCGTATCTCCGTCTTGCGACCCTCCCGCAAGGCGTCGATCGGGCGGCCCGGGAGGGACTCGTCCGGCGTGTAGAGCCAGCGAATGGCCTCGTCGTCGGAGAACCTGGCGTCCCTGAGGACCGAGATGGTCCCCTTCAGCGGCTCCAGGGGGCCGTCCTCCACCAGGAAGAGCGCCGGAATGGCGCGGGCGTGACGTTCACCGACCTTGGCGGTCAGCAATCGTCCGTCACTGACCATGTTGTGGACCCGAGTGACCGGGATATCCCACTTCTCGGCCAGGTCGGGAAAGAACTCCCAGTCCTGCACGAGGTCTTCGAGCGTCGGCTCCTGCGATGCGGCGTTGTTGCCTGCGGCGGTATTCACCCGTCCAGCCTAACGACTGACGCGGCGGCCTGGGACAGCCCATACTCACTCACGGGCTCACGGGCGACCGGCGGGACTGTCCACGCGCAACGCGGCCTCGTTGCTGAATCGTTACCGTCTAGATTCCCTTCCGTAACTACCTTCAGGTACGTTTACATCTGTCACATTTTCATTACAGGCATCATCAGACGTGGTTTGTCATTCTGTTCACAGCCGTGACAGGAGCAGCCTCGGTGGTGCAGCACCTTCAGAGGAAACCCACATGACTGATCGCCCTTCCGGCACGCCACGCCTGTTGAAGTCCGCCCTGGCCACGTCGACCCTGCCGCTCATGGTGCTGGGCTCAGCCGCCCTGGCCACGCCGGCCGTTGCGGACGCCCCCCGTCAGGCGCTCACCCCCCGGTCCGCCTCGCCGGTGAACATCGAGACGGCACAGGTGCGCCTCTCCTCCGCTTCACTGGCCTCGAGCGTTCCCGCTTCCTTCTCCGGCGCCGGTGCCGTCACGACCGCGAAGGCCGCCTCCAGCTACACGGTCAAGGCCGGGGACACCCTGTCCCACATCGCCGTGCGCCACGACCTGTCGCTGTCGGCGCTGCTGAAGGCCAACGGCCTCTCGGCGTCCACGATCATCCACCCGGGCCAGAAGCTCACGCTCCCGGGCTCCGCACCGTCGTCCTCCACGTCCGGCCAGTCCGCGAACAGCGGCACCGCCGCCGAGACCTACACCGTCAAGGCCGGGGACACCCTGTCCCACGTCGCCGTGCGCCATGACCTCTCCCTCTCCTCCCTGCTGACGGCGAACGGCCTCTCGGCGTCGTCGATCATCTACCCGGGCCAGAAGCTCACGCTCTCCGGCGGCGCCACCGTGGCTCCGGCTTCCTCCGGCGGTTCCACCCACGGCGTCTCGACCACCGCCAAGACCTACACGGTCGTCTCGGGAGACACCCTGTATGGCATCTCATCCCGCCACGGCATCAGCCTGTCCACCCTCCTCAAGGCCAATGGCATCGCCGCCTCCTCCACCATCTACCCAGGCCAGAAGCTCAAGCTCTCCGGCAGCAGCGGCACCCCTGCCTCCACGTCGGCCGGCTCCCCTGCCGGGAACGCCTCGGCCACCACCTACACGGTGAAGTCGGGCGACACCCTCTCCGGCATCGCCGCTCGGAACGGCCTTGGCCTCTCAGTGCTGCTGAAGGCCAATGGCCTGTCCTCGACGGCCACCATCCACCCGGGCCAGAAGCTCAAGCTCTCCGGCAACACCACGGTCGCCCCTGCCTCCTCCGGCTCGTCCGCCGGCAGCACCGTGCAGTCGTACACCGTCAAATCCGGTGACACCCTCTACGGCATCGCGTCACGGAACGGCATCAGCCTCTCCACCCTGCTGACAGCCAACGGCATCAGTGAGACGGCCACCATCCGCCCGGGCCAGAAGCTCAAGCTCTCCGGGGCTGGGTCTTCCACCTCCCCGGCCGAGGACGACCTGGTCCCGAACACCTTCCTGCACTACACCTACCCTGACCACATCGTCCGCGACGCCAACGAGAACAAGCGCGCCCTGCTCAATGCCGGAGTGCCGTCCCGTTCCCAGATGCAGGCGATCATCGCGGACACCGCCCGTCAGATGGGCGTGGATCCGTCCCTGGCCTTGGCCCACGCCTTCACCGAGTCCAGCTTCAATCACGCCTCGGTCTCCCCGGCCAATGCGATCGGTGCCATGCAGGTCATCCCGAGCTCGGGCGACTGGGCCTCGGACCTGGTGGGGCGCAAGCTCAACCTGCTGGACCCGCATGACAACGCGACGGCCGGCGTCGCGATCATCCGGCAGTTGCAGCGCACCGCCGGGTCCTTCGACATCGGCGTCGCGGCCTACTACCAAGGGCTGGGCGGTGTGCAGCGCAACGGCATGAAGTCGGACACCAAGGACTATGTGGCCAAGGTCAAGAACTACATGAAGCGCTTCTGACCCTCTGGTCCCCGGCCCGGACCCTGGGCCGGTCTACCCTGTAATGGTGAAGGAATACCGCGCCGACCCCATGAACGGGACCGTCATCGAGGGACGGTACGAGGTCCGAACCCGGCTGGCCCGCGGTGGCATGTCCACGGTGTACCTGGCGGTGGACCAGCGCCTGGACCGCGAGGTCGCGCTCAAGGTCCTCTACCCGCACCTGGCCGAGAACCCCGACCTGGTCGAACGGTTCGAGCAGGAGGCCAAGACCGCGGCACGGCTCTCCCATCCGCACGTGGTCAACGTGCTGGACCAGGGCGTGGATGAGCACCCGGACGGAAACCTCGCCTACCTCGTCATGGAGTATGTGCCGGGCTACACGTTGCGCACGGTCCTGGAACGGCGCAACTCCATGACGCCTCGTGTGGCTTTGGCCTACCTGGAGGCCATCGTCGACGGGCTGGCGGCGGCTCACCGGGCCGGTCTGGTCCACCGGGACATGAAGCCGGAGAACGTGCTGGTGTCCCGGGACGGTCGCATCAAGGTCGCCGACTTCGGCCTGGCCCGCGCCACCACCAATTTCACCGGGACGGGCGCTGCCCTGGTCGGCACCGTCGCCTACATCTCCCCCGAACTGGTCAGCGGCTCCCCCGCAGACGAACGCAGTGACGTCTACGCCGTCGGCATCATGGCGTACGAGATGCTGACCGGACTCCAGCCCTTCACCGGGTCCTCCCCCATCCAGGTGGCCTACCAGCACATCAACAACGAGGTGCCCGCCCCTTCCGAGGTGGTCCCGGGACTGGCCGCCGATCTGGACCGGCTGGTGCAGTGGTCGACTGCGCCGAACGCGCGCGATCGCCCGGCCGACGCTGCCGTCCTCCTGGCCGAGATCCGCAGTCTCCGCTCGTCCCTTCCGGACGAGGATCTGGATCTCGAGGCCCCGGCGGCTGCCGGGGCGGCAGCCGCCGCCGGTCCGGCCGGCACCGAGGTGCTGGGCTCTCAGGGGTACCACCCCGAAGCCGAGCCCCGCGTTCCCCAGGATGCCGACGACGGCGACGGCGCCTGGGACGACGGCGAGTCCTGGGACGATGACGCCACGGACGTCATCGGGTCAGTGGACCACATCGATGCCACCGACGTCCTCGATCCCGGCGCGACGACGTTCTTGCCGCCGGCCCTGCCGCCTGCCGGTCATCACCGCACCTCGGTGCTGCCCACGCTCCCGCCGGACGATCCCGGCGCGCCACCTGCCGAGCCCACCGACCGGTCCGACTCGTCGGGCTCGTCCGGACCACCCGTCCTCGACGCGCCGACGATGGACCGAACCGGTAGGACGGCCCACCCAGGGCGGATCGTCAGGGCACCGGGCCGTTCTTCGTCTGCGCGCCAGGAGCGGCGCCAGGCAGCCCGCCGGGCGAAGACTCCCACGGAGGTCCTCGGTCACCGCAGCGGCAAGCGCATGTGGATCTGGGCCGCCGTCGTGCTCATCATCACGGCCATCCTGGTCCTGGCGGGCTGGTTCTTCGGTGCCGGTCCCGGCGGCATGGTCACTGTCCCGGAGGTGGAGGGGCGCAGCAAGGTCTCGGCGGTGGATGCGCTCCAGCAGACGGGAGTCGGCTATGCCCTGGCCAGCGTGCACCATGATGTGGTGGCCGAGGACAACGTGATCTCCACCGATCCCCAGGGCGGAACAGAGGTGAGGCGGTTCAACACGGTGCTGGTCACCGTGTCCCTGGGACCTGAACTGTTCGAGGTGCCCGATCTGACCGGCTTGACACAGGACGAGGCCGAAGCCGCCCTCCAGGACGCCGAACTGGCCTTGGGCCCCGTGACCCACGAATACTCTGACACCGTGGAACAGGGCTCCGTTCTCAGTCAGTCCCCCGCCGCCGCGGACGAGTTGCGCCGCAACCACGCGGTCTCCGTCGTCGTCTCGGAGGGGCCCCAGCCGGTCGCCGTCCCGGACCTCTCCGGGATGACGGTGGAGGAGGCCACGTCCGAGCTGGAGGCGGCCGGACTGCAACTGGAGGTCAGCGGCAGCGAACATTCCGCCTCCGTCGAGGCGGGCCGGATCATCACCCAGGATCCGGCCGAGGGCGACGTCCTCCCCGGGTCGACAGTCACGGCGGTCCAATCACTGGGGCCGAGGATGATTGAGGTCCCTGATGTCACCGGCCAACCCCAGGGTGAGGCACGCCGTCAGCTCGAGGAAGCCGGCTTCGAGGTGGAGGAGACCGAGATCCTCGGTGACTTCTTCGGCAGCCGAGAGGGCCGGGTCCGAAACCAGTCACCGGAGTCCGGAGCCGAGGCGGCCGAGGGATCCACGGTGCGGATCCTCATCCTCTAGCCTTCCTGGGATCCTCCCCTGTCCGGCGGCGGGTCGTCCGTCCGGCGCGGACGTCCGTCCGGCGCGGACGTCCGACCGCTCGGACGTCCGACCGGTCGGGCCGGACGTCCGCCGCGTGCTCTAGACCGAGCAGTCGGGGTGGGACAGCGCCTCGGTGACCAGGAATGCCATCTCGAGGGACTGCTGATGGTTCAGCCGCGGATCCACCAGCGTCTCGTAGCGGTCGGCGAAGGCCGACTCGTCGATCGGGTCAGAACCGCCCAGGCACTCCGCCACGTCGTCGCCGGTCATCTCCACGTGCAGACCACCCGGGTAGGTCCCGGCAGCCCGGTGGACCTCGAAGAAGCCACGCACCTCGTCCATGACGTCGTCGAACCGGCGCGTCTTGTACCCGTTGGCGGCGGTGACCGTGTTTCCGTGCATCGGGTCGGTGACCCACAGCGGCTGGGCTCCGGAATCCCGGACCGCTTCCACCAGGGCGGGCAGGTTCTCCCGGATCCTGCCGGCACCCATCCGGGTGATGAAGGTCAGCCGGCCCGGCTCGCGTTCGGGATCGAGCTTGTCGATGAGCGCCAGGGCGTCCTCGGGTCTCGTGGTGGGCCCGAGCTTCACACCGATCGGGTTCCGGACCTTGGAGAGGAACTCGACGTGGGCGCCGTCGAGGTCACGGGTCCGCTCGCCGATCCACAGGAAGTGCCCGGAGGTCGAGTACGGCAGGCCGGAGCGGGAGTCGATACGGGTCAGGGCCCGTTCGTAGTCCAGCAACAGGGCCTCGTGGGCCGTGAAGAAGTCCGTGCGACGCAGGGCGCTGAAGTCCACACCCGCGGCGTCCATGAAGCGCACCGCACGATCGATCTCGCCCGCGAGCTCCTCGTAGCGGGAGTAGGCCGGATTCTTCATGAATCCCTGGTTCCAGGCATGCACGGACCGCAGGTCTGCGAATCCTCCCTGGGTGAAGGCGCGGACCAGGTTCAGCGTGGCGGCGGAGGTGTTGTAGGCCTGGACCATGCGCTGCGGATTGTGACGTCGGGACTCCGGGGTGAAGTCGAAGCCGTTGACGATCTCGCCGCGGAAGGACGGCAGGGTGACGCCGTCCCGGGTCTCGGTGTCCGAGGACCGTGGCTTGGCGAACTGGCCGGCCATCCGGCCCATCTTCACCACCGGCAGCGAGGCACCGTATGTCAGGACCACGGCCATCTGGAGGATGGTCTTGACCCGGGCACTGATCTTGTTGGCGGTGGCGCCGGCGAAGGTCTCGGCGCAGTCACCACCCTGGAGCAGGAAGGCCTCGCCCTGGGCAGCTGCGGCCAACTGGGTGCGGAGCACATCCACCTCACCGGCGAACACCAGCGGCGGGGCGGAGGACAGCTCCGCCATGGCGGACTCGAACTCGGCCGGGTCCTCCCAGGTGGGTTGCTGGGACACCGGCTTCGACCGCCAGTCATCCAGGCCGGGATAGTCGGCCGCGCCATTGGATTGGGCTGAGCCGAAGGCCGGGAAGTCTGTGGTGGGATCCGAAATCATGGTTACAGGGTACGGAACCCGGGCCGTGGATGCGTGCTTGTGACCTACTGCGCGTCCGGTGCGTCCGCGGCAGGCTGGCTCTTTACGGTGGAGGCATAGACGTCCACGTATTCCTGGCCGGAGAGCCGCCGGATGGCCTCCACGATCTGGTCGGTGACCTGCCGCTCCACGAAGCGGTCGCCCGCGCGGTCGTAGTACTCCGAGAAGTCCAGGGGCTGGCCGAAGATCATGCCCACGCGGCGGATGCTGGGGATGGTGCGGCCGATGGGCTGAACCTTGTCCGTGCCGATCATCGCAATCGGCACCACGGGAACCCGGGCGTTCAGGGCGAGCTTGGCCACGCCCAGCTTGCCCCGGTACAGCCGTCCATCCGGGCTGCGGGTGCCCTCCGGATAGATCCCGAGGAGTTTGCCGTCCTGAAGCACCTCGAGGCCGGACCGGAGCGAGTCGAGCGAGGCCTTGCCCCCGGCGCGGTCCATGGGCAGTTGGTTGGTGGCCTCGAAGAACTTGCGGGTGATCCACCCCTTGGGTCCCTTGCCCGAGAAGTACTCCTTCTTGGCCAGGAAGTGCACCTGCCGATCCAACTGGGCCGGCATGAAGATGGAGTCGGACACCGAGAGATGGTTGCTGGCCAGGATGGCCGCCCCCTCCTCGGGCACATTGTTCAGCCCCTTGACCCAGGGGCGGAACAGGAGGTTCGTCACGGGTGCCACCACGAAGGTCTTGGCGAACCAATAGAACACGGAAGGTGAACCTCTCCTCAGACGGTGCGGACCGGCACCAGTCTAGGAGTATGGAGCCACCATGGCGGCTAGGCTGGCGTGATGGATCCCCTGCAGAGGCCGATGTCCCTGGGCGGCGCCCCGGACGGCGTTCTGGCCCGCGGTCACGGCTCCACCGCCGTTGCGCTGTTCCACGGCTTCACCTCGGGCCCGTTCTCGATGGCCCCGTGGGCCAAGGCCCTCGCGCAGGCCGGGGCCGATGTCGAGGTGCCCTTGCTGCCCGGCCATGGCACCCGGTGGCAGGACCTGGAACGCGTCACCGCCGCGGACTGGCGTGCCACCGTCCGCCAGACCGTCGATGACCTGCTCGCCACCCACGAGCGCGTGTTCGTGGCAGGCCTGTCCATGGGCGGCGCCCTCGCCCTCGACGCCGCAGCCCACCGGCCGGTCGCGGGGGCCGTCGTCGTGAACCCGGCCCTGCGGTTCGCCTCCGCGGCCGCACCCCTGGCCGGGCTGCTCCGTCTCGCCGTCCGCACCGTCGCCCCCATTGCCAATGACACCGTGCGCCCCGATGCGGACGAACGAGCCTATCCCCGCACCCCGCTGGCCGGCGTGCGCCAGATCGGCGCGGTGCAGGCGGCGGCCCGTCGCGCCCTGCCGGACATCGACTCACCGGTGCTGGCGTTCCGCTCCACCACCGACCACGTGGTGCCGCCTTCCTCGATGACCACCCTGGGGCGCGGGCTGGAGCCAGGACTGCTGACGGTCCGCCCGCTGTACAACAGCTATCACGTGGCCACCCTGGACTGGGACGCCGGACTCATCCACGACGAGTCGATCGCCTTCATGTCCGCCACCGTGGATTCCCGGCTCCGGGAAGGACTGTCATGACGGAACGCCGGGATGGATCCCACGGTCACGAGCACGACGGCGAAGGAGACCGCGAGCACGAGGACCAGGCCGAGATCGACCGCCAGTGGCAACAGATCGTCGAGGGGCTCGGTCCGCTTGAGTCCTCCGACCGCCCTCTCGATCCCCCCTCGGAGGAACGGCCGGACCTCGCCTCATACTTCGCCACGACCCCGGCGTGGGGGCCGCGGGACTACACCGTCGACGATGAGGACGAGGGTGACTTCGTCCCGCCCGACCCTCCTGCCCTGGCCACGGGGCGGCCGGCCATGGTCTTGAGCGTGGTCGGACTGATCGGCGGCCCGGCAGCGCTGCTGCTGGCCGCCCTCTTCTGGCCCGGCATCCCCGGCATCGTCGTCACTGTCCTCATCGCGGCCTTCGTGGCCGGGGCCGTCGGTTTGTTCCTGTCCCTGCCCCGGGACCAGGATCGCCGTGACCCCTGGAACGACGACGGCGCTCAGGTTTAGGAGTCCGGCCGAGTTCCGCGGTGGCGGGCTACCGCGCCGGCGAGGTGGCCGGCCCGGTGGCCAGCGACCGCACGGGCCAGCCCGCGCGTTCCAGCGCAACGCCCGCTGCCCCCACCCAGCCGGACCGATTGCCCCACGTCGCGACCGAGACCGACGGCAGGGGACGGCGTCGCCCGCCGGGAAGGTGCCGGGCCAGTTCCTCCCGTGCCGGCGCCAGCAGCAACTCCCCCGCGGTGGCCACTCCGCCGCCGATGACGAACCGACCGGGGTCCAGGACGGCTGCCAGCGTGGCCAGACCGCGGCCGAGCCACCGGCCGGTGCCGGCCACGGCGTCGCGGCAGGCCGGGTCTCCGGCCAGGGCGTCGTCGATGGCGGCACGCGCCGAGGCCCGTCCGGCACGGGCCGCCAGGGCATCGGCGGAGACCAGCAGTTCCCAGCAGCCCGTATTGCCACACGGGCACGGTGGGCCGGCCGGGTCCATGGTCATATGCCCGAACTCACCGGCCATGCCGTGCTCGCCGATGTCCACGGCGCCATCCCGGACCAGCGCACCACCGATCCCGGTGCCGATCGCCACCAGGACCATCCGGTCGCGCCGCCCGGCAGACGTCGCCAACCGTGCTTCGGCCCAGGCCGCCGCGTCGGCGTCATTGATCACCGAGGGAACGGGGACCGCCCCCGATGCGTGGCCGCTCGCTTCTCCGGGGGCCATGGGAAGCCCGGTGAGGTCGGACAGGGCCCGGGCAAGGTCCTGCGGCAGGGCGCGGTCCCGCCAGCCGCCCAGGTGCGGGCTGAACACCGAGCGACCGCTGTGCGGATCGATCCAGGCCGCGGCGGACACGCCCCACACCACGGGGAGGCCGGGCCAGCGGGAGCGGAGGCCGCCGTACTGGTCCCGGGCGATGGCGGCGCACAGGGCGGACAAGGCGTCTCCGTCCGATTCGACCTGGTGTTCGATCCGGGTCTCGGCGGCCTCGATCGCGGAGCCTCCGCCGCCCGGCGAGACCGTCCCGGTCACGTCCGTCCCGGTCACGTCCGTCCCGGTCAGGGTCCCGCCGGAGGTCAACACCACCGTCCCTGCCTTCACGGCACCCCCGCCCACGTCCAGGCCGATGGCCGCGGCGACCGGTGTATCTCCGGTTCGGCCCACGTCAGCCACGTCCAGACCCCCTTCAGTCCCCCGCCTGATCTCCCGGTGCTCCCGGTGCTCCCGCTCCACCGCCGCGGTGCGGCGTCGCACCGCTGGTTACCGACGGGTAGTATGATCACGATTGTGGTACAGCCCACACCGGTTTCGGCCTTGTCCTGTAAGGTCGAAAGCCCCGGGCACCCCCGCCCGGGCCGGTCGGCACCGAAGAGCGCCACATCGCCACACAGCGGCACCGCCAAGCACCAGGAGCGCACGTTGAAGGAATACATTACCCCTCCCACGGTCCAGGTCCCCCAGGAGACGAACATCACCGATCTCCTCGAACAGCAGGTCCTGGCTGATCCCCAGCGTCCACTGTTCGCCCGTCAGGCCTCACCCGGCCAGTGGACCGATGTCAGTTCCTCCGCCTTCCATGAGGATGTCCGCATCTTGGCACGTGGCCTGGCCGCCGCCGGGCTCGAGGCCGGAGACCGGATCGGAATCATGTCCCCCACACGCTACGAGTGGACCCTGGTGGACTTCGCCATCTGGTACGCGGGGGCGGTGACGGTCCCCATCTACGAGACCTCCTCCCCCAGTCAGGTGGCCTGGATCGTCTCGGATGCCAACGTGCGTGCCGTCATCTGCGAGACGGCCCGCCACCGGACCGTGGTGGAGACGGCCATCCGTCAGGAACAGCTCGATCCCCTGGTGGGCAGCTGGCTGATCGACGCCGACGGGCTGGACGAGTTGCGCTCCCTGGCGGCCAAGGGACCGGACGAGGACGTCATGGAGTCTCGCCGCACCGCCGCCAACCTGCCCGATCTGGCCACCATCATCTACACCTCGGGCACCACCGGGAAGCCCAAGGGCTGTGAACTCACCCACGGCAACTTCGCCGAGCTCAGTCTGCAGGCGCTCGGGACCGACCTGGCCGGGATCGTCAACCCCCGCTCCAGCACCGTCATGTTCATCCCCCTGGCACACGTCTTCGCCCGGTTCATCTCCGTGCTGGCGCTGGCCGCCGGCGCCAAGGTGGGCCACACCTCGGACATCAAGCAGCTGGTGCCGGACCTGCAGTCCTTCAAGCCGACCTTCCTGCTGGCCGTCCCCCGCGTCTTTGAGAAGGTCTACAACTCGGCCCAATTGAAGGCGGAGACGGGCGGCAAGGGGAAGATCTTCGCCGCCGGGGCACAGACCGCCATCGACTATTCGAAGGCCCTGTCCGACGGCAAGGTCCCCCTCCTCTTGCGCGCGAAGCATGCGCTCTTCGGCAAACTGCTGTACGGCAAGATCCGTGATGCCATGGGCGGGCAGGTCGCGCATGCGGTCTCCGGTGGCGGCCCCCTCGGTGCCCGTCTGGGCCACTTCTTCCGCGGCATCGGCGTCAACATCATGGAGGGTTACGGCCTGACCGAGACCACCGCGCCGGTCACCGTGAACGTGCCCAGCGCGGTGAAGATCGGCACGGTCGGCAAGCCCCTGCCGGGCAACGGTGTCCGGATCGCCGACGACGGCGAGATCCTCGCCCAGGGTGTCTGCCTGATGCGCGAATACCACAACCGGCCGGACGTCACGGAGAAGGAGATCGTGGACGGCTGGTTCCACACCGGGGACATCGGCTCGCTGGATGATGACGGCTACCTGACGATCACCGGCCGCAAGAAGGAGATCATCGTCACGGCCTCCGGCAAGAACGTGGTGCCGGCTGTCCTGGAGGATCAGGTCCGTGCGGACGCCCTCGTCTCCCAGTGCGTGGTGGTCGGCGACAACCGCCCGTTCGTGGCGGCGCTGGTGACGCTGGACGCGGAGATCCTGCCGGGTTGGCTCCAACAGCATGGTATCGCGGCAGACACTCCGGTGGAGGAACTGGCCACGCATCCGGTGGTGGTGGAGCACGTGCAGTCCGTGGTGGACAAGTCCAACCAGTCGGTGTCCCAGGCGGAGTCCATCCGGGCCTTCCGAATCGCTCCGGTGGACTTCTCCATCGAGTCGGGCCAGCTGACCCCGTCGCTGAAGATCAAGCGCAGCGTGGTGCTGAAGGACTTCGACAGCCTGGTCGAGGAGATCTACACGGCGCCCAAACCCGTGTAGGGCCTACACCAGTCCGCTGTCCGGGACCTCCAGGCCCAGCAGGGCGTTCTCCACGACCTCGCTCAGGGCCGGGTGAATCCAGTACTGGCCGCGCGCCAGGGCATGGGCGTCCACGCCGAAACTCATGGCCTGCACCAGCAGCTGGATGAGGTTGGGGGCCTCATGGCCGATGAGGTGCGCCCCGATCAGCTGGCCGGTCTGGCGGTCGGCGATGAGCTTGCACAGGCCCGAGGTGTCCTCCATGGCCCAGCCATAGGCCACGTCACCATACTGCTGCACCTTGACGCTGATCCGGTCACGGCCGTACTCGGCCACGGCCTGGGCCTCGGTCAGTCCGGCCGAGCCGATCTGCGGCCTGGTGAACACGGCAGAGGGAACCGGCCCGAGTGTGTTGGCCCTCAGGTCATCCGGATGTTCCAGATTGTGGGAGACGATCCGCTGATCATGGTTGGCCACGTGCTTGAGCTGATGCTCACTGGAGATGTCCCCCAGCGCCCACAGTCCCGGAACCGGTGTTCCGCCCGAGAGCAGCCGCTGGTACTCGTCCACCACCAGCCGGCCGTCGCCGTGCACGTCCAGACCGGCGGAGGCCGGGTCCAGCCGGTCGGTGTTCGGGGTCCGCCCCTGGGCCACGAGGACCGCCTCGGCGTCGATCACCATGGTGGCGCCCTCCGCTCCCTCGAGATGAACCGCGACCCACCCGGACTCCGCCTCCACGATCCGGGACAGGGTCCACCCGGTCTCGAGCCGCCATTGCCGGGACGCGAGTTCGGTGAACCGCTCCGAGATCGTCTCGTCATGGGTGCGCAGCAACTGCGAGGAGCGGTTGACCTGGACCACCGAGGAACCGAGGCCGGAGAAGACCGCGGCGAACTCGGCGGCGATGAACCCTCCGCCGAGAACCACCAGCGTCTCGGGCAGCGTCGGCAGCCGCATGATCGAATCCGAGGTGTGTACCTGCGGCAGGTCGATGCCCGGAACGTCCGGCCGCACCGGCCGTGATCCCGCGGCCACCACGATGGTCTCCGATTCCAGGACCCGCCCACTCGCGGTCGTCAACTGGTGGGTGCCCGTGAACCGGCTCTCCTCGGTGATGACCGTGGTGTGGTCCAGCTCCTGGTCTCGGTACCGGAAGCCTCCCGCGGAGATCGCATCGATCCGGGAGAAGATCCGGTCCCGGATCCCGGCCCAGTCCGTCGAGCCGAGCTCCAGGTCCACGCCCAGCCGTCCGGACTCTGCGGGGACGGCCGCCAGCGAGGCCGGGTAGGCAAACATCTTCGTGGGGATACAGCCGACGTTGAGGCAGGTGCCACCGAAGACCCCGGCATCGATGATCGCCACCCGCCGGCCGTCCCAGTAGGGAGTGACCAGCGAGTTGCCGGAGCCGGAGCCGATGATGATCAGGTCAAACGATTCGGTGATGTCGGTGCCCATGGACCCAGCCTACGGTCCACGGGCACCGTCCCCGGCCCGATCTCACTCGACGACCCCCGTGTCAGTCCACGACGAGGAGCAGGTCGCCGCCCTCCACCGGTGTGGTCCCGCTCAGCACCACGCGGGACACGGTCCCACTGGCCTGGGCCGTGATGGCCGCCTCCATCTTCATGGCCTCGATGGTGGCAACCGTGGCGCCGGCCTCCACCGCATCACCCTCGGCGACGTTGACCGTCACGACCCCGGCGAACGGCGCCGCGACGTGACCGGTGGCCGCGGGGTCCGCCTTCTCGGCGGCACGGGCCGTCGATTCCACGGAGCGATCCCGGACCGTGATCTGGCGCGCCTGCCCGTTCAGGGTCACCATGACGGGTCGCAGGCCCTTGGCATCGGGCTCGCCAATCGCCTGGAGCGTGGCCAGCAGGCGGACGCCCTTGCCCAGGGAGATGACGTGCTCCTGCCCCGTCACCATCCCGTAGAGCCAATCGCGGGTGTGGAGGACCGAGGTGTCTCCGAACTCGTCCCGGTTGGCCTCGAACTCCTGCGTGGGGCCCGGGAACAGCAGCCGGTTGAGCGTCGCCTGGCGAGGGGCGCCGGGCTCGGCCAACGACGCGCGGTCCTCGGCCGTGAGCTCCGCCTCCGGGCGGCGCTGTCCCCGGTTCTGCAGGGCCCGGCTGCGGAACGGTTCCGGCCAGCCTCCGGGCGGATCTCCCAGCTCACCGGAGAGGAAGCCGATCACGGAGTCCGGCACATCGAAGTCCTGCGGGTTCTCGGCGAAGGCCGCGGGGTCCACGTCCATGCCGACCAGCTGGAGGGCGAGGTCGCCGACCACCTTGGAGCTGGGCGTGACCTTGACGATGTTCCCCAGCATCGCGTTGGCCGCCTCGTACATCTTCTCGATCTGCTCGAATCGGTCCCCCAGTCCCAGGGCGATCGCCTGCTGGCGCAGGTTGGAGAGCTGGCCGCCGGGGATCTCGTGGCGGTACACACGACCGGTGGGTGCGGAGAGGCCGGATTCGAAGGGACGGTAGATCTCTCGGATCGTCTCCCAGTACGGCTCGAGTCCCGCGGCGTGGTCCAGTCCCAGTCCGGTGTCCCGCTCTCCATGCTCCAGGGCGGCGACGAGGGCTGACATGGGGACCTGGCTGGTGGTCCCCGCCATGGACGCCACGGCGGTGTCCACGGCGTCGACTCCGGCCTCGGCCGCGGCCAGCAGGGTCGCCAGCTGGCCGCCCGCCGTGTCATGCGTGTGCAGGTGCACCGGCAGGTCGAACTCGCTGCGCAGGGCACCGACCAGTTCCCTGGCCGCCTGGGGGCGCAGCAGTCCGGCCATGTCCTTGATGGCCAGGATGTGCGCGCCGGCGTCCACCATCTGCCGGGTGAGCCCCAGGTAGTAGTCGAGCGTGTACAGCTTCTCGGCCGGATCCAGCAGGTTGCCCGTGTAACACAGGGCCGCCTCCGCGACGGCGGTCCCCGTGGCACGGACCGCCTCGATGGCGGGGGCGATCTGATGGACATCGTTCAGGGCGTCGAAGATGCGGAAGATGTCCACGCCGGTGTCCGCGGCCTCCTGCACGAAGGCGTTGGTCACCTCGACCGGGTACGGGGTGTAGCCCACCGTGTTGCGGCCGCGCAGCAGCATCTGCAACGGGATGTTCGGCAGTTCCTCCCGCAACAGCCGCAGCCGGGCCCACGGGTCCTCGGCCAGGAAGCGCAGCGCGACGTCATAGGTGGCCCCGCCCCAGGCCTCGACGGAGAACAGCCCCGGCAGGGTGTGGGCGACAGCGGGCGCGGCGGCCAGCAGGTCTCGAGTGCGGACCCTGGTGGCCAGCAACGACTGGTGGGCATCACGGAAGGTGGTGTCCGTGACGGCAAGTTCGGTGCGGGAGCGCAGCTCCGCGGCGAAGCCCTCCGGCCCCTGCTCCAGCAGCACCTGACGCCATCCGGCCGGTGGCTGACTGGACGACGGGCCGTCGAAGGGGCTGCGGTCCGGCTCCTCGGACTTGTCCCCGGGGAAGTGCGGCAGCTTGTCCCGGGGATCGATGCCGTCCACCCGCGGACCGTGCGGTTGGTTCACGGTGACGTCGGCCAGGTACTGCAGGGCCTTGGAACCCCGGTTCTGGCTGCGGTTCACCTGGGCCAGCTCCGGGTGGGCATCGATGAAGTCGGTGGCCACGTCCCCGGCCACGAAGGTCGGGTCGTCCAGCACGTTCATCAGGAAAGGGATGTTGGTGGCGACGCCGCGCACACGGAACTCGGCCAGGGCGCGCCGGGTGCGGCGCACCGCCGTCGGGTAGTCGCGTCCCCGGCAGCTGAGCTTGACGAGCATCGAGTCGAAGTGCGGACTGATCTCGGCGCCGGTGTAGATGGTGCCGCCGTCGAGCCGGACGCCGGAGCCACCGGCCGAACGGTAGGCGGTGATGGTGCCGGTGTCCGGCCGGAAGCCGTTCGACGGGTCCTCGGTGGTGATGCGGCACTGCATCGCCGCCCCACGGATCCGCAGGTCCTCCTGGTGGATGCCGAGTTCCTGCAGGCTGTGCCCCGCCGCGATCCGCAGCTGGGAGGCCACGAGGTCCACATCCGTGATCTCCTCGGTGACCGTGTGCTCCACCTGGATGCGGGGATTCATCTCGATGAACACGTGCTGTCCGGCCCGCTCACCGGCAGTGTCCACGAGGAACTCGACCGTGCCGGCGTTGACGTAGTCCATGGCGCGGGCGAACTTCACCGCGTCGGCGTACAGCGCCTCACGGATGGAGTCGTCCAGGTTGGGCGCCGGAGCGATCTCGATGACCTTCTGGTGGCGCCGCTGCATGGAGCAGTCGCGTTCGAAGAGGTGGACCGTCTCCCCCGTCGCGTCGGCCAGCACCTGGACCTCGATGTGCCGGGGCCGCAGGACGGCCTGCTCCAGGAACATCGTGGGATCACCGAAGGCGGTCTCGGCCTCGCGCATGGCAGCATTCAGGGCGTCCGGCAGGTCGGCCGAGGTCTCGACCCGGCGCATGCCGCGGCCGCCGCCGCCGGCCACGGCCTTGACGAAGATCGGGAAGCCGATGTCCTCGGCCTGGGAGACGAGCCAGTCCACGTCCGAACTCGGCTCCGAGGACTTCAGCGTCGGGATCCCGGCGGCCTTGGCCGCTCGCAGGGCCTCGACCTTGTTGCCCGTCAGCTCGAGGACGTCGGCCGGCGGACCGACGAAGGCGATGCCCGCCTCCTCGCAGGCACGGGCCAGCCCTGCGTTCTCGGACAGGAACCCATACCCGGGGTAGATGGCGTCACATCCCGACTCCGTGGCCACCCGGATGATCTCGTCCACATCCAGGTAGGCGCGGATCGGGTGGCCTTCCTCACCGATCCGGTAGGCCTCGTCCGCCTTCTGCCGGTGGATGGAGTTCCGGTCTTCGTAGGGGAACACCGCCACCGTGCGGGCACCCAGCTCGTAACAGGCGCGGAAGGCGCGCACGGCTATCTCGCCTCGGTTGGCCACCAGCACTTTGGTGAACATGCCATCGGTCGTCCTGGGGGACATGGGACCTCCTCGGTGGCCGGCGGATCCGCCGGCCGACGCTATCGCGCTGGTCGCGCTCGGGTGAACCACCTCGTTGTGGTTCACATCACGCGCCAGTTTTGCACACGCCGGAGCCCTGCCCCTATGACGCCCGTCACATGGCGACCGGCACTAGACTAGGGGCTGGTCCTCCGGCCTTTCATCGGCCATGGCCCCACTTCGCCTACCGTGCCCCACCACAGTCAGGATTCCCACGCCGTGCAGATCATCTCCATTTCCAGCCTCAAGGGCGGGGTCGGCAAGACCTCGGTCACCCTCGGACTGGCCTCCGCGGCGCGGGCCCAGGGCATCCCCACCCTGGTGGTGGACATGGACCCCCATGCTGACGCCACCACCGGGCTGGGCGTCAAGCAGGGCCAGGACATCGAGGGCCGTGAGGACATCGGCACCCTGCTGGACCGCCCCCGGCGCGTGAGCCTGGCCGACCACGTCATCGCCTCCGGTTGGCCCGACCTCACGCCGGGGGCCACGGAGACCGGCGTCCCGGGAGGAACGAAGGTCCTCGACGTGGTGCGCGGCTCCTCTCGCACGTCCCTCTTCGAGCGACCCACCACCCGCCTGCGCGAACTGCGGCGGCTGAGCACCCTGCTGGAATCCGTGACCAAGTACGCCTTGGTGCTGGTCGACTGCCCGCCCGCCCTGAACGGCGTCACCCGCATGGCCTGGGCCGCCTCCACGGATGTACTGCTGGTGGCAGAGCCGAGCCTGTTCTCCGTGGCAGGCACGGAGCGGACCCTGCGGGCCCTCGATCTGTTCCGGAAGGAGTACGCCCAGGGGGTCCGTTCCACCGGTGTGGTCGCCAACCGGGTGCGCCCGGCCAGCACGGAGCACCAGTTCCGCCTGGGCGAGATGGAGCGCATGTATGGCGACCGCCTGCTCCCCGTTGCCATCCCCGAACAGGGCAATTGGCAGCAGATCCAGGGCGCCGCCTGGCCGGTGCATGCCTGGCCCGGAGAGACCGCGGCCCAGTCGGCCGAGCTCTTCGAGGAGCTGCTCTCCGCGTTGCACCGGCCGCAGGGCCGCCGCAGTCAGCGCCGGCACTGAAGTATGCGCTGATACATCGCTGGTCCACCGCTCAAACCTTGACTGCGCCCTCTCCGGCCCGGCACGGAACGACCACCAGGACCGGACACGACGACGGCCCCGCACCTCTCTCGGAGAGGTGCGGGGCCGCCGTCGTGAGGCTCAGGAGGCGGACTTGCGGCGCGTGCGCCGCTGGGACAGTTCGTCACCGGGGAAGTCCTCGGGGGCGCCCGCGTGGAGTTGCTCGGACGGAAGCTCGGCCAGCGAGCCCTCGACCTCGCGCCACACGCGGCCCACGGCAATGCCGAACACGCCCTGGCCGCCCTGGACCAGGTCGATGACCTCATCGGCAGACATGCACTCGTAGACCGAGGCGCCGTCGCTCATGAGGGTGATCTGTGCCAGGTCGTCCACGCCGCGTTCACGCAGGTGTTCCACGGCCGAGCGGATCTGCTGCAGGGAGACCCCGGTGTCCAGCAGGCGCTTGACGACCTTCAGCACGAGGATGTCACGGAAGGAATAGAGCCGTTGGGTGCCAGATCCGCTGGCGCCTCGGACGGTGGGGACCACCAGGCCGGTGCGGGCCCAGTAGTCGAGCTGACGGTAGGTGATGCCGGCGGCCTTGCACGCGGTCGGACCGCGGTAGCCGGCGCCCTCGTCAAGGACGGGTAGGTCTTCGGTGAACAGCATGCCCTGCGCAGGGGTGCGCGGGGGTGACTCGTGATGCGGATCCGGGGACTGCCCGGCCTCGCCCTTCGGACTCACTGGAACCCTCCTGGTCATGGTTCCACACTGGGGAAGGAAGTGCCCGGCGGTCCGGATCGGCGATCAATGCCGGGCATCGGCCCGGCACCAAACCGCCGATCGGTGCGATTGGACCGATAGGCAATGTGGAACCTCTGAACATGACGGTATGCCCGGACGGGTCCACGGTCAAAGACCTCGTGCATTCGTCCCCGCGCGTGTCGCCGTGCCGCCCGTGGTCAGGCACGGGTTTCCGGACTTCCGGTCACGCACGCCGGCCGCCGGAATCCGGGGTGGGTCCGGCGATCAGGACTGGCTGGAGCCGCCGTCGGCGAAGTCCTCCGGGTCCACGTTGTCCAGGAACTCTCGGAACCGGTTGAGTTCCGCATCACGCTCCGCGGCGCCAGTGACTCCGGTAACGGCCTCATCGACCCCGTCTTCGGAGTCCTCGTCGACATCCTCCGCCTGTTCAGGGTCCAGCCCGGCCGCCTCCAGCACCTCGGCCGCACAGAGCACCGGCGCCTCGGCCCGCAGTGCGCAGGCGATGGCGTCCGACGCGCGGGCGTCCACTCGCGCGCCATTGTCCAGAATCAGCTCGGCATGGAAGACGGCATCCTCGACAGATCCGATCCGTACCGACTCCAGAGCCGCACCCGTGGCCGCGAGGACCTCGATCAGCAGGTCGTGCGTCATGGGACGGGGCGGGGTGAGCCCCTGTTGCCACAGGGCGATGGCACTGGCCTCCGGTGCCCCGATCCAGATGGGAACGAGGGTGCCCGTGCCGGGATCCTGGAGGAGGACCAGGGGCTGGTTCCCGGGCAGCTCAACTCGCACGCCCAGCACCGTCATCTCGACATCCGGCAGGTTCATGCGGGTACCCTCACGTGTCCAGGTCAGCCACGGCTGCCGCCACAAGGGCGCTGTGCAGCCCCAGGCAGGCCTCGCTGAGCTCCCGCGCGGCATCGGCCATCCGGGCGTTGGCGGCGGCGTCCTTGCGGGTCGCCAGAGAGGCCGTGGCCCGTTCGATGAGGCCGAGCTCGCGATCGGCCGCAGCCCGGAAGGGACGCAGATGGCGCGGCTCCAGGCCGTGGGCGGCCAGGACGACGGCGGACCGCGTCGCCTTGAGGGCGTGCTCGGAATAGCGTCCGTTCTCATCCGGCGACACCATGCCGAACTGCTCCAGGGAGTCCAGCAGCTGTGTGGTGGCTCCGGAGATCCCCTGCAACTCGGCGCGGGTGAGCGGGCGGGTGTGCCCGGCCAGCTCCTGGGCCAGCTGGTCTGACACCGAACGCGGGGTCAGGGTGAGCCCCCCGGGCAGGGACTCGGGGTGCTCACCGCGGTCCACGGCATCGAGGTAGTCCTTGATGACCTTCAGCGGCAGGTACTGGTCTCGCTGCAGGGCGAGGATGAAGCGCAACCGGTCCACGTCGGCATCGGTGTACTTGCGATAGCCCGCGGCGGTGCGGCGGGGCGTGATGAGCCCCTTCTCCTCGAGGAAGCGGATCTTCGAGGCGCTGACCTGAGGGAAGTCGCCCTTCAGCTCCGCCAGGACCTCACCGATGTTCATGACGGCGCGGTTGCCTCCGGTCGCGGCGGCGGATGCGGCGGAAAGGGGGCGGCGGGAAGCTGCTGCGCTCACGGATGTCCTCGGTCGTTGGTCGAAGTGGCGGTCGTCGTCAGGGCGTCCTGGCCCTCGCAGGCCGGTTGACTCAGACGGCGGGGCGCTGGGTGCCGGCGTAGAACGTGAGCCGGAACTTGCCGATCTGCACTTCCATCCCGGACCGCAGGGCCACGGAATCCACCCGGTCGTGGTTCACGTAGGTCCCGTTCAAGGAGCCGGAGTCCACGATCACGAAGCCCTCGCCGGAGCGACGGAACTCGGCATGCTTCCGCGACACGGTGACGTCATCGAGGAAGATGTCGGCGTTCGGGTGGCGGCCGGCCATCGTCGAGTCCTGGTCCAGGAGGAACCGCGCACCCTGGTTGGGCCCGGCATGGGCCACCAGGAGAGCCGAGCCGACGGGCAGGGCGTTGATGGCCGCGCGGTCCTCCGCCTCGAGCGAGCGGTCAGGCGACGAGTCCAGATCGGGCAGGCCGATGCTGGTGGTCATCGCCTCCGGTTCGGTACCCGTGTTCCGGCCGTCCGGTTGCTGGGTCCCGTCCTGTGACATGGCTCCTCCGAGGATGTGTCCGACCTATCGTGGCGAACCCGATGGTCGTGGTGGCTTCGTGACCTGACTAGCCTACCTGCTGGCGGTAACCCTCCGCATCGAGCAGGCCTTCAACCTGTGCGGGATCCGAGACGGTCATCTCCAGGAGCCAGCCGTCCCCGTACGGATCGGAGTTCACCTTGGCCGGATCGGCGTCCAGGGACTCATTGCGGGCCGTGACGGTGCCGGAGACCGGCGCGAAGAGGTCGCTGACTGACTTGGTGGACTCCACCTCGCCGACCGTGGAGTCCGCGGTGATCTCCGCGCCCACCTCGGGCAGGTCGACGTAGACGACGTCACCGAGGGCATCCTGGGCGAAGTCGGTGATGCCGATGCGGACGACACCCTCGGCGTCTGGCCCGGAGACCCATTCGTGTTCGGCGCTGTAGCGAAGCCCATCGGGAATATTGCTCATGGTTCCTCCAGATCACAGGTGTGAGGTCCGGCCCGTGCAGGCCTCGCGGTACACCGACGACACTACTGGCCTCCGTGGCGGGGTGCCAATGCTGCAGGAGGCGGATTCCCGACGGCGGCCAGCACCTCGACGACCCGGTCCCGCTCGGCCACGGGCACCGGTTCCAGGATCCGCTCCTGGACCCGATTCACGGCGGGCCAGAGTTCGTCGACGAGCGCCCGGCCCACCGTGGTCAGGGAGACCAGGCGCGAGCGACGGTCGTCCGGGTCGGGGCGGCGCGCCGTCCAGCCCCGGGCCTCGAGCCGGCGAAGTACGTCGGAGGCACTGGACCGGTCGAGCGCGGCCCGTCCGGCCAGAGCGCCCTGACCAGTGGGACCGGACGTGACCAGGACCAGCAGGACGGCGAACTGCGGACCGGTGATGATGCCGCCCAGCTCGTCGGCCCACAACAGCGTGTGCCGTTGCTGGGCCAGCCGGATCAGGTGGCCGGGACGGAGGTCCTCCTCCACCTGGCCCACCTGGCGCACCCCGTGGCGGTCGGAATCGTCAGCTGTCCCCGCCGCGTCGTGATGACCGGAGAGGTCGACCAGCCGGCGCCCGAGCCAGACACGATCGGCTGCAGCCAGGGGCGCCACCAGCCGCTCCTGCACGGTGCGGACTGCCGGCGCCAATCCATCCAGGGCCACCGCAGCGGGTACGGGCAGGGTGACGACTTGCCGCCGTGCATCGGCCGGGTCACGCTCCCGCCGCAACCACCCCTGCTCCTCCAGGCGGCGGATCACTCCGGCCACCGTGGTCCGGTCCAGCCCTGCGGCCCGACCCACGGAGAGCTGGTCCAGGGGCCACTCGGCTGCGGCCACGGTGAACAGCACCGAGTACTGCGGCGATGTCAGCAATCCACCCACGGCGTCCGCCCAGACCGCGTTGTGCACCTGGTGGCACCGGCGCAGCTGATGCCCCACGAGGGCCCTCGAATCCATGCGGATCTCCCTTGATGTTCAGTACACGGATGAAGAATTGTCTCCACTCTACTGTGGTTCGCGTCACCAGCGTGCGCTATGCTCGGCACAGAATCGTGCAGTACACGGATGATTTAGTTGACGTTGGAGAAGGAGTCCCATGCAATACCACCTGGACGGCTACCGCTACGGCGATCCCACGATTGAGCCGGCGGCACTCGGCCGTGACGCCGGGCAGGGGCCCCTGCCGGAGGAGGTCGATGTCCTGATCGTGGGCACCGGCCCGGCCGGCACCGTTCTGGCAGCGCAGCTGGCCGAGTTCCCGGAGATCACCACCCGCGTGGTGGAGCGCCGCCAGGGGCCGCTGCCCGTGGGCCAGGCCGATGGGGTCTCCTGCCGCACCGTGGAGATGTTCAATGCCTTCGGCCTGGCCACCACGCTGTTGGACGAGGCGTACTGGGTCAATGAGACCACGTTCTGGGCCCCGTCCTCCCACGATCGCGGGGGCATCACCCGCACCGGCCAGATCCAGGACGTCGCGGACGGGCTCAGCGAGTATCCGCACGTGATCGTCAACCAGGCCCGCATGCAGGAGATGCTCCTGGCCAAGGCGTCGAAATCCGCCTCCCGGCTGGAGGTCGACTACGGGTTCAAGGCCCTCGGCGTGGACATCCCGGAGGATCCCGAGGCGCGGGTGACGGTCACCCTGGAGGTGACCGACCAGGACGGCAAGGGCACCGGAACCACCCGCACCGTCCAGGCCCGCTACGTGGTGGGATGCGACGGTGCCCGCTCGGTCATCCGCACCTCGATCGGACGGTCCCTGCATGGAGACGCCCAGAACCACGCCTGGGGCGTCATGGACATCCTCCCGGTCACCGACTTCCCGGACGTCCGCAAGAAGGCCGTCATGCAGTCTGCGTCCGGCTCCCTGCTCCAGATCCCACGCGAGGGCGGGAACCTGGTGCGCTACTACGTCGACCTCGGCGACCTGCCCGAGGGTGACCGCAGCGTCCGCGAGCGCACCACCTTCGAGGACATCCTCGCTGCCGCCCAGAAGGCACTGCACCCCTACACGCTGGACGCCAAGGACGTGGCCTGGTGGAGCGTGTACGAGGTCGGCCAGCGGGTGACGGACGGGTTCGATGACGTGCCGGCAGAAAGCGTCGGCGTCCTGGACCCGCGGGTGTTCATCGCCGGGGACGCCTGTCACACGCACTCCGCCAAGGCGGGGCAGGGCATGAACGTGTCCATGCAGGACACCTACAACCTGGGCTGGAAGCTGGCGGCCGTGCTGCAGGGCCGCTCAGCGAAGTCGTTGCTGGCCACCTACTCCGGCGAGCGTCAGAAGATCGCCCGGGAACTCATCGACTTCGACAAGCGCTGGTCCAGGATGATCGGGTCCAAGGTCTCCGACCCGAACGACCCGGAGTCCGGAGGCGTCGCCGCGAACGACGTCGAGGCGCACTTCGTGGCCGGTGGGAAGTTCACCGCGGGACTGTCCACGGTGTACGAGCGCTCCCTCCTGACGGGGGGGACGGAGTATCAGGGACTGGCCCCCGGGTTCGAGGTCGGGACCCGGTTCCACTCGGCTCCGGTCGTCCGAGTGGCGGATGCGAAGCCGGAGCAGCTGGGACACGTGCACGAGGCGGACGGCCGCTGGCGCCTCTACGCCTTCGGTGATGCCGCGGCAGTCGGGTCAGAGGACTCGGCCCTCGGCGAGCTGCTGAAGTTCCTGGACACCTCCGAGCAGTCCCCGGTCCGTCGGTTCACCCCGTCCGGCGCCCCGGACGACGCCGTGTTCGATGTCCGAGCGATCCTCCAGCAGGAGCACCGTTCCGTGGACCTGAACACCCTGCCGCCGTTCCTTCTCCCGGCCAAGGGCAGGTTCGGCCTGCGCGACTACGAGAAGGTCTTCTCTGCCGAGAGGACCAATGGTCACCTGCTCGGCACGGTGCCCGGCCTCCAGGCCACCCAGGACATCTACGACCTGCGTGGCGTCGACCGTGAGCGGGGCGCCCTCGTGGTCGTCCGCCCGGACCAGTACGTGGCACAGGTCCTCCCGCTGGGAGCCCATACCGAGCTGGCGGACTTCTTTGCCGCATTCATGATCGATCAGGGCGTCAATCAGGGACTCGATCAGGGCTGAGCCTCAAGGGGCGGGGCCCGGTGGAGCGGATTCTCAGTCCACCGGGTCCATCCCGACCACGTAGGCCGCCTGGCCCACGTGCTGCAGGGCGTCGGCATAGACGCTGACCAACCGCACCGCACGAGTGACCGGCGGGTCCCACTGCCGGTCGATCACCTCGTCGAGGTCCGTCTCTGACAGGGTCCCCAGGTAGTCCAGGGACTGTTCGGTCACGGCCGCCAGGTACCCGCGCAGCACCTCCTTGTCCTGGACGACGACGGCGCGTGCCGTGTCCGCCGACTGGCCGTAGCCGTGCTTATCGGCCGGCACGTCCGGGCCGAACCGATCGGCCCAGCCCTGCGCGGTCCACAACTGCTCGTGCCCGCCCAAGTGGGCGACCTGGGCGTCGATCTCACGGCCAGAGTGCCACAGCAGCCAGGCGATGGAGTTGGGGTGGCCGCCCGGGTGGGCGTTCACGTCGGCGGGGCCGATGCGGTCCCAGACCAGGTCCAGCTCATCGAGGGGGCGGCGGGCGAGTTCCTGCAACACGGCGATCGAGTTCATGGCCCCAGTGTGCACCCTGCGCCCACGTCATCTCCACCGACTCCACCATCCCTGTCTGCGCATACCAGCACATCGGGGGACGGCCCAGCTGGTGTACTTTCGTGGCCTCGTGGGTACCGTGTCCCCATGAGTATCGACATACCCTCCGCTGAAGACTTCGCCGAACTCACGCAGCACCGCCATCCCGCGAGCGTGACCGTGTATGTTGCCCCGTCCGGTTCGAGCGAGAGTCGATCGCCGATCGGCAGGAACCCCGAAGCAGCCCAGTTGTCCCTGCGCACGGCCGTGGGTGAGGGCGTCGCCCAGCTGACTGCCGCTGAGGTCCCTGCCGAGGATCTGAATCGGATCACTGAGGCCGTGGACCAGCTCGTGGACGACCGGGACTTCTGGTCCACCCAGGCACGCTCCCTCGCCGTCTTCGTCTCCCCGCTCGGGTTGCGGGCATTCCGGCTCATGAACAACCTCCGCACCCATTCTGGCGTCGGTGACCGTTTCGACGCGGGGCCGTTGATCCGGGCGACCACCTTCGCCCACAGTGGTTTCGTGCTCGCTCTGACGAAGGGCTCGGTCCGCCTGCTGGTGCTGGAGTCCGACGCCTCCTGCCATGAGGTGGAACTGACCGGACTGCCCGGGGACCTCGGCCTGGAGTTGCAGACGGCGGACAACGAGGGCCGGATGGACCGCCAGCGGGCGGACGGCGCCCTGCGGCCCAAGATCCAGCGCCGCGACTACTGCTCCACCGTGCAGGAGGCGGTCCTGCGTCAGATCAACGGCTCGAACCACCCGCTGGTGCTGGCGGCCAGCCCCGACCTCGAACCGGCCTACCGGGAGATCAACACCTACCGGCGTCTGGTCGACGAGGGCATCACGGCCAATCCTGCCTCCCTGGGTCTGGACGACCTCGCCCGCCGGGGACGCGACGTCCTGGACCGCAACTACGCCGCCCAGCTCGCCGACTGGAGGGAGCAGTTCGGCACCCTCCGCGCCCATGGCCGGGCCAGTGCGAAGCTCCGCGAGATCGCCAAGGCCGCCACGGCCGGCCAGGTGGACGTCCTCCTGTTCGATCTCACCGCGGAACGCGAGGGCACGATCGACGAATACGGCAACGTCACCCCCGCGGACGAGCCGAGCGCCCACACCTATGGACTGGCGGACGAGGTCGCGGCCCGCGTCCTGCGCACCGGCGGCACGGTCAAGGCGGTCCGCGGGGCGGATCTTCCCGACGGCGCCCGGATCGCCGCGACGTTCCGTTCGGCCTCCTGAGGGCACCAGGCCCCTGCGGTCCCCCGGCGCGTGGCGACGCTCAGGTACTGTCCATCAGGCCGGCGTCACGGGCCACGAGTGCAGCCTGGGTGCGTGACTGGACACCAAGCTTGGCCAGCACCCGGGAGACGTGGGTCTTCGCCGTGGCCTCGGAGATGCCCAGCTCGCGCGCCAGCTGACTGTTGGAGGCGCCCGCCCCCAGCTGGGCGAGGACATCGCGTTCCCGCACCGTGAGGCTTTCCAGCAGCGCCGTGGCCTGGCCGTCCCCGGTCGGACTGTTCCGGGCACTGGCGGTGGAGAGTTCCCGGAACACGCGCCGGGTCACCTCCGGGGCCACCACCCCGTCTCCGGCGGCCACCCGGCGCACGGCGGACACCAGTTCCCCGGCCTCAGCCGTCTTCAGGAGGAATCCGGCCGCGCCGGCGCGGATCGCGGACAGGACCACCTCGTCCTCGTCGAAGGTCGTCAGGACCAGCACGGCGGCGGTGCCCTCGGACACGATCTCCCGGGTGGCGGCCACGCCGTCCACCACCGGCATCCGGACATCCATCAGCACCACGTCCGGGCGCAGGGCCCGGGCGTTGACGACTGCCGCCGCGCCATCGGAGGCCTCCCCCACCACCTCGATCCCCTCGGCCCGCTCGAGGAGGGCCTTCAGGCCGGAGCGCACGGTGCCGTGGTCATCGGCCAACACCACCCTGATGCTCATGCCGCAGACTCCGAGGAACCCGGAGAGTCGGAGGACCCTGCCGGCTCCACGGGCACCTCGGCGCGGATTCGCCATCGTCCGTCGGCCCGCGTGATCTGCACCGTGCCGCCCACGGCCCGCAGCCGCTCACGCATGGAGGACAGCCCGATGCCGGGACCGGCCTCGCCGGAGGCCGATGGCCCGACGGGAGGGACCGGCGTCGGGTTCTCGATGTCCAGGCGGACCACCGTGGGGAGGCCGGACAGGCGCAATCGGACGGTGCCGGTCCCATGTTTGGCGGCATTGGCCAGGCCCTCCTGGGCGAACCGCAGCAGCGCTTGGCCCGCGGCGGGGCCGACCTCGACCGGCTGCAGCTCGGCGGACACCTCCACCCCGGCGGCCTCGGTGCGTTGGAGCAATCCGGGGAGGGCGTCCAACCCGTCCCGCACCTGGAGGTCCAGTGGTTCGCCGGGTTGGTGCAGCAGTCCGATCATGGTGCGCATCTCGTCCAGGGCCGCCAGCGATGCACTCCGGGTGTGCTGCAGGGCTCGACGGTCCAACTCGGCATCCGGTGCACCGGACAGGGCTGCCGCCGAGTGCAGGGCGATGCCGGACAGGTGCGCCGACACGGTGTCGTGGAGTTCACGGGCCATGGCGGTGCGTTCGCGGCGGACCGCCTCGGCCCGTTCCCGTTCCGCCTCGCGCCGTGCGGTCTCGGACCGTTCGCGTTCCCAGAGGGTGGCGGCACTGGCGCGGGCCGCCCGCTCGTCGCCGTTGCGCACTTCGGCACCCCACCAGAACGGGATGGCGACGCCGGCGGTCAGGGTCAACGCCACGGGCAGGGCATACTGATCACCGCCGGGGAGGGTGGCCAGCACGGCCCACAGCACGATGACGGCCAGACCAGTCAGCCCGATGGTCATCTGCCGCTGGCGTCGTTCGGCGCGACGGGCCACGGCATAGGCAGTGTCGGTCCAGGCCAAGAAGACACCCAGGTGCAGTCCCAGCGACGCGTCGGCCAGCGTGGCCACGGCCGCCAGGGCGAAACCGGCCACGGTATACCGGCGCTGGACGACGATCGCCGCACAGACCACCAGCAGTGGCACCACGTGCCACCCGGCGGAACCGGCGGCCGTAGGGACCAGGGGTGGGGTGATCTCCCAGGTCTCGCCGGACGCCAGCAGAGCTATTCCGACCGCCAGATACAACAAGGGCGAGAAGGTGGCCAGTCGGGATCGGTTCACGGTCTCCATGCTAGACATCGCCGAATGGTCGGCGAGTCATCCGAAAGGGGTACCTCCCCGGTCAGTCCTTTGGCGGACGACAATCCGGGACGGTGCCGGAAGGCTGGACGCCATGGACTTCCCTGACGCACTCTCCGGCGGACCGCTGTTCGCCATCCTTGCCGTCCTCGCCCTGGTGGACAGCACCAGTTTCGGCACCCTGGCCATCCCCGTGTGGCTCCTGATGGCTCCGGGCAGGGTCCGGGTGGGCCGGATGCTGCTCTACCTGGGGACGATCACCCTGTTCTACTTCGTGGTCGGGCTCGCCGTGCTGTTGGGTGCCGGGTGGATCGTGGAGAACCTGGGAGAACTGATGGAATCCCGGCTCGCCATGGCGTTCGGGATGATCCTGGGCGTGGGGCTGTTCCTCTGGAGTTTCCGCCTGGACTCCCCCGCCGCCAAGGAGCGGGCCCGGTCCGGCAACGGGCGCCTGGCGGCGTGGCGTCGGCGGGCCACCGGACAGGAGCCGGGCGGGTTGGGCTCCCTGGTGGGTCTCGCCCTCGGGGCGGGACTGGTGGAGGTGGCCTCCATGCTGCCGTATCTGGCCGCCATCGGGCTGATCGCGGCCCAGGGACCGGGCTGGCCGGCGTCGCCGCTGTGGCTGGCGGGCTACTGCCTCGTGATGGTCCTGCCCGCGTTGGTGCTGCTCGCGGCGCGGTGCGGAGCCGGGCGGCTGGTCGAGCGCCCGCTGGCGCGGCTGGACGCCTGGTTCGCCCGGCATGGGGCGAGCACGGCCGCCTGGGTGGTGGGCGCCGTCGGCGTGGTGCTGGTGCTGAACACCGCACCGGCCGTACTCTCGCCCGATGCGGTGTCCGATTCGGTGCCCGGTGGACTGCCGGCTGGGCTGTCCGCTGCCGTGAGGGCGCACGGCTGGTGAGGCCCGCGGTCGGCGGTCAGCGCTGGAGGGCCGTCCGGCCCTCCAGCGCGTGGGCCAGTGTCAGTCGACGCCCTTCATGGCCTTGTGGATCGGCTTGGAGACCAACAGCATGAGGACGCCGATACCGATGGTCACGGCCCCGAGGACACCGAAGTAGGTGCCCTCGTTGTCGGCACTGTAGAACCCGGCCAGCGAGCCGGCCAGCGCGGTGCCCAGCGCGACGGACAGGTTGTACAGGGCCACCATCATCACCGGGAAGTTCAGCGGGGCGAGCTTGGTGGACAGGGACAGCCCCACCGGGGAGACCAGCAGCTCACCCATGGTCGCGGCGAAGAGGATCAGCGCGATCCACAGCACCGGGACGGCCGCGGTGCTCACCATCGGCAGGAACAGCAGGAACGCAGAGCCCATCAGGGCGATGCCCAGGGCGAACTTCACCGGGGTGTTCGGCTGCCGCTGGCCCAGCCGGGTCCAGAGCCACGCGAACACCGGGGCGAAGAGGATGATGAAGATCGGGTTGATGGACTGCACCCACGGGATGGGCATCTCCCAGCCGAGGATCTCGCGGTCGAGCCGGGTGTCGGAGTACAGGGTGATCACGGTGAACTGCTGCTGGAACAGCGCGAAGAAGGCAGCCGAACCGATGAACAGCGGAATGAACGCGATGACGCGGGACCGCTCCACCCCGGTCACCTTCGAGGACGCCAGGAGGTAGGCGAAGATGGCGACCGCGGCCGCGGCCGCGAGGATCACCACGACGTCGGCCAGGTTGCCGGCGTGGACGACACCGGTCCCGAGCAGGACGCCCACGATCACCAGGGCGGCCGCTGCGATGGCGATCCACTTGGGGTACTGGCTGCGCGGCAGCGGATCCGGAACGGCGTGCACGTCCTCGGGGAGGTCCTTCCGGCGGATCGAGTACTGCAGGAGGCCGATGCCCATTCCGAGCGCGGCGAGCCCGAAACCGAGGTGGAAGCCCCAGCTCTGCTGGACCCAGCCGGTCACCAGCGGCCCGAAGAGCCCGCCGATGTTGACGCCCATGTAGAAGATGGAGAAGCCGGCGTCCCGGCGCGGGTCCTCGCGAGTGTAGAGGTGTCCCACGAGGTTGGCCACGTTGGCCTTGAGTCCGCCGGAGCCCACCGCCACCAGGAGCAGTCCGAGCACGAGCCCGGGGATGCCCGGCACGAGGGCGAGGGCGATGTGGCCGGCCATGATGAGCAGCGCGCTGTAGAACATGGCGCGTTCGGAGCCGATCAACCGGTCCGCCACCCAGCCGCCGAGGATGCAGAAGACGTAGACCATGCCGCCGTAGGCGCCCACGATGCCCGTGGCGACGCCCTCGTCGATCCCCAGACCACCCTCGGTGGTCTGGAAGTACATGTAGATCAGCAGGATGCCCTGCATGCCGTAGAAGGAGAACCTCTCCCACATCTCGACGCTGAACAGATTGGCCAGGGCGCCAGGCTGGCCCAGGAACGTCCGTCCCGAGGGGTTGCGGTCCACTGCGTCCGGCTCGGCGGTCCGGGTCTCGGTGACATGTGTCAGGCCGGGGTCGCCGGTTCCACCCAGGTCATGGGGCTCGTTTGAGGAGGGTTTTTTCACCCGTATACCGTGCTCCTGTTTGCCCGCCATTGCAAATCCCGGCACGCCCGGGCCATTCCGGGCGTACGGTGGGGTCATCCTGAAGGCGCGCAGGGCGGGGCTTCTCGACCGGGCCGCCAGTCATGCTGTCGATGCGAAAGGACCATGATGACGCAGAACTTCTCCGTGGGCGACCACGTGAGCTGGAACTCCGAGGCCGGGCGGGTCTCCGGGACGATCACCAAGGTGCATACCGCGGACTTCCAGTACAAGGGCCACACCCGCCGGGCCTCGAAGGATGATCCCCAGTACGAGATCCGTAGCGACAAGACCGACCATGTGGCCGCCCACAAGGGCGGGGCGCTGACGAAGCTGGCAAAGAAGAGCGGTTGAGCCGTTGGGCACGGAAGCCACGCCGTTCTACACGGTCGGTCACTCCAACCGTCCCCTGGAGGAGTTCCTGGACATCCTGGAGGCGGCCGGAGTCGGCCTCGTGGTGGACGTGCGCAAGCTGACGGGGTCCCGGCGGAACCCGCAGTTCAACGACGATGCCCTGGAGGCCTCGCTGTCAGCAGCGGGCATCGGCTACCGGAAGCTGGAGGCCCTCGCGGGGCGGCGGACGGTGTCCCACGAGACCCCCTTCGAGGTGAATGCCTTCTGGCAGAACCGCAGCTTCCACAACTATGCCGACCACGCGCTGACCGACGGCTTCCGGGACGGCCTGGACACGCTCCGCGAATGGGGTGCCGCGCAGACGGTCACCGTGATGTGTTCGGAGGCCGTGTGGTGGCGGTGTCACCGCCGGTTGATCGCGGACCATCTGCTCGCCCGCGGGGAACAGGTCCTGCACCTGATGGGACCGGAGAAGGTGACGCCGGCCCAGATGACGGCCGGCGCCGTCGTCGGCCCCGGGGAGGGGAACGTCACCTATCCGGCCCGGTGATCGGCGCCCTCTCCAGACGCCGCCAGCGCGTATTCGACCGAGACACGCCGGTAGACGGGCGTGAGGAACGCCAGGGCGGCGGCCACCACCATGATGAGCCCGGCCAGGAGGAAGACCAGCGCGATACCGCGGGCGGTGCCTTCCCCGAGCAGTGGTGCCAGGGCGGCGGCACCGGCCTCGCTGCGGGCAAAGGGGATGATCCACACCTCGGCGAGCGGCGCGACCACCAGTGCCGTGACCGGGGCGGCGGACGCCTCGAAGGCCAGGGCGAAGCCGAACACCCGGCCCTGCCGCTCGAGCGGGACCACGCGTTGGATGACGGTCTGTTCGGCCGCCTCCACCGCCGGGATCAGGCACATGTACAGCCAGATGCCCACGACGTACAACCACCCCCATTCGCGCAGGGTGAAGGTGGCCCCGATCAGGCCCATCACCATGACCACCACCAGCATGGTGCGCAGCGGGTTGCGACCCAGGCCGACCTTTCCGATCACGGCACCACCGATGATGAATCCGGTGGAGGCCAGTGCGAAGACCAGACCCCACGCCTCCACGCTGAACAGTTCGAGGCCGTAGGGGTCCATCAGGGCCATGTAGACGCCGCCGATGAAGTTGTTGAAGGTACTGAACAGGATCAGCGCGAAGAGGCCGGACACCGCCATCACCGCCCGCCAGGACCCGGCCAGGTCGAACCCGCCATGGGCATCGGAGAGTACGGGGACCGTCTCCTCCGGAAGGCTCACCGTCAGCAGGTGCAGGTACGCGGCCGCCGTCAGCACCAGCGCGATGACCACGGTCGGCCCCATACCGAGCATCCCGATGGACAGTCCGGAGAGCACGGAGGTGACCATGAAGGCGATGCCCTGCACCATGCCGACCAAGCCGTTGGCGTTCGCACGGCGTTCATCCTCGATCAGGATGGTGACCGTGGTGGACAGCGCGACGTTGCGCAGGTTCTCCACCACGGCCCCGATGAGCACCAGCAGGGCGAAGACCCAGAACCAGGGCCCGTCCAGCCGGGCGATCTCGTCCGCCGGAGCCAGGAGGAACACGGCTCCCGCACCCAGGAACATCGCCAGGGTGAACAGGGCCGCCAGGCGCATCAGGTCGAGTTTGCGGTAGCGGTCCACCAGCGTGCCGAAGCTGATGGAGGATCCGGCGAGCAGCAGCATGTAGACCCCGCCGGTCACGCCGGTGGCGATGACATTGCGGGTCTCGAGGTAGATCCAGAAGGTCAGTCCGAACCACAGGTAACTGGTGGTCAGGTTGGCCACTGCCGTGTTCGCGAGGATCTGGGCAAAGGTGCGCCAGCGTTCTTGGGCGGGGCGCGTGAGCTGATCCACGCGTAGAGCGTAGGCCCGGCCCGGGCCCCGGCGGTAGGCTCGGACGACGGCGGCCGTGGCGCGTTCGCGGGCACCGGCACTGGCACCGACCCCCGCGACCGTGGATCAGGTCCGAATGGCGCGGACGACCACGTCCTGCAGGGTGACGGAGCGTTCCCCCGTCTCCACGGTGCGGGTGGCCTCGTAACCGCGTTCCACGGTCCAGCCCGGCACCGAGAACAGTCCGGTGATCCCGGCCAAGGTGGCCGTGGACCCTTCAGGATGTCCGGATCCGGCCTGTCCAGCATGGCCGCCATGCTCACGTTGCTCGCCGTGATCACCGTGGCCGCTGTCCACCCCGTGCTCGTCGTGCGCGTGGTGTCCGGCGTGCGGCGCGTGCAGGTGCCCCACGATCAGCAAGGTGCCGCCAGGCGCCACCCAGGAGGCGATGCGCTCATAGAACGCCAGCTGCCCGGAGTCGGGGTGTGCGTAGTGAGTCATCACCAGGTCCCACATTCGGCCCGGTTCCCATCGGGTCAGGTCCGCTTCCGTCCAGGACACGCGATCAGCCATGCCCTCGGTCTCGGCCCGGGCAGACGCGGCCGTCAAGGCCGTCGCGGAGATGTCGGCGCCGGTCACCTGCCAACCTCGGTGGGCGAGCCAGAGCGCCTCGGTCCCGGTCCCGCATCCTGCGTCCAACGCGGTGGCCGGCCGCAGGTGGCCGATCTCGGCCTCGAGATAGGGGCTCACCGGCACCGGCGGGCGGGCATCCTCCCCCGTCTCGGCGTCGGGCATCCAATGCCGCTCCCAGTATTCCCGGTCGAAACGGTGCTGCTCTCTCGGATCGTCCTCTGTGTGCATGCCTCTGTCCTTCGTGCGCGGGTGCCTACATACTTACGTCGTTGCAGTGTCCCCTCCAGACTCGTCCTCAATTTCCCGAGATGCAAACCCTTGTGCCAAATGGCAAACTGAAGGGATGAACGAAACACCCGAACAGACGCTGGACGCCGTGGGGCCACGCCTCAAGCAACTGCGGCTACGCCGCGATGTCACGCTCACCCAATTGGCGGCCGAGACCCGGATCTCGGCCAGCACCCTTTCCCGGCTGGAGGCCGGACTGCGTCGGCCGACCCTGGAACAGCTGCTGCCCCTGGCCCGCTACTACGGCGTCACCATCGACTCCCTCGTGGATGCTCCGCGCACCGCGGATCCCCGGCTCGACCTACGGCCGATGTCCTGCCCCGACGGGTCCGTGATCATCCCCCTGAGCCGCAGACCGGGAGGCGTCCAGGCCTACAAGTTCGTCCGCCCCACCGGCAGCGATGATCTCGTCCCCGATCCACGGACCCACGAGGGGCATGACTGGGTGTACGTCCTCAACGGGACCCTGCGCCTGGTCCTCGGGGACCAGGACCTCCGCCTCAAGGCCGGCGAGGCTGCCGAATTCGACACCCGCACCCCGCACTGGTTCGGGGCCACCAGCGACGGACCGGTCGAGTACCTCTGCCTGGTCGGCCGGCAGGGCGAGCGTGCCCACCTCCGGGTCAACGAAAAGCCCGGACCCAATCATGGGTCCGGGCTGTCGCCGATCTCCTGAGAGATCACAATGGTCGGGCTAGCGGGATTTGAACCCACGACCTCTTCACCCCCAGTGAAGCGCGCTACCAAGCTGCGCCATAGCCCGTGGAACCGATCCTCACCGGATCAATCCACCAGTCAACTGTACACCAACGTTGAGGTGCCCAAGGACCATTGGGGCGGTGGCGGCAGCGGCGAGACCGTCGGCAGCGTCCGCAGCACGGATCAGCCGACCTTCACCACCATCTTGCCGGTGTTGCCCCCGTGCATCATGTCCCGGAACGCGTCCACGGTGTGCTCGAAACCCTCCGTGACAGTCTCCTCGTGGGTGATGTCTCCGGCCGACAGCCACCCGGTCATGCGCTCCCGGAACTCCTCGGTGACCCCCGGACGCTCGGAGGCCACCTCGGCCACGATGAACCCCTGCATCCGCAGGCGGCGGGTGACCATGTTGCCCATGTTGTCCGGTCCGGCAGGGCGTTCGGTGTCGTTGTAACCGGAGATCGCCCCGCACAGGGCCAGCCGGCCGAAGTCGTTCATGACCTCCAGGGCGGCCTCCAGGTGGTCGCCGCCCACGTTGTCGTAGAACACGTCCACGCCCTCGTGTCCCAACGCGTCCACCAGCTGCTCGCGGATCGGCGCGTCCCGGTAGTTCAGCGCCACGTCAAAGCCGTACTTGTCCTTCAGCAACCCGACCTTCTCACCGGACCCGGCGGACCCGATCAGGCGGGCGGCGCCCAGTTGCCGGGCGATCTGGCCGACGGCGGTGCCCACCGCTCCCGCGGCCCCGGAGACGAACAGGCTGTCCCCCGGTCGCAACTCGGCGACCCTCGTCAGCCCCACGTAGGCGGTCAGTCCCGGCATGCCGAGCAGGCCCAGGTACAGCGAGAGGGGCAGACCCTCGAGCTCCGGCACGGCCTGGAAGGTGGAGGCATCATCCTGGACCGCATCGGTCCATCCGTGCTGGTGCAACACCGCGGTGCCCTCGGGCAGGTCGTCCGCAGCGGACTGCACCACCCGGCCGACGGCACCACCGGTGATCGTCTCCCCCAGGCCGTAGGGCTTCACGTAGCTGCGGCCGGCACGCATCCGGCCACGCATGTAGGGATCAACCGAGATGAACTCGTTGGACACCCGCACCTGGCCGGGTCCCAGCTCGCCGTGGGCAACCTGGTCGACGGTGAAGTCCTCGGGCCTCGGCATCCCCTCGGGGCGGGAGGTCAGGCGGATCTCGGAACTGGTGAACGGGGACATGCACACTCCTTCAGGTCGGTCGTCTCCTGGACCGACCCTACGCCCCGTGTCTCAGCGCGGTCACCGCTTGCGTGAGCGCTTCTCACGCACCCGCATGCCCAGTTCGATCGGGCTTCCCTCGAAGCCGAAGGTCTCACGCAGGCGCCGGATGATGAAGCGGCGGTAGCCGGGCTCCAGGAATCCGGTGGTGAACAGCACGATCCGCGGCGGCTGGGTGGAGGGCTGCGTCGCGAACAGGATGCGGGGCTGCTTGCCGCCACGCACGGGGTGCGGGTGGGCTGCCACGAGCTCCCCGAGGAAGGCGTTGAGCTTGCCCGTCGGGATACGGGTGTCCCACGAGTCCAGCGCCGTGTCCAGGGCGGGCACGAGGCGGTCCTTGTGCCAGCCGGTCTTGGCCGAGAGGTTGACGCGCGGAGCCCAGGCCACGTGGGCCAGGTCCCGGTCGATCTCCCGTTCCAGGTAGGTGCGGCGGTCCTCGTCCATGAGGTCCCACTTGTTGAACGCCAGGACTACGGCCCGGCCGGAGTCCAGCACGAGCTGCAGGATGCGCACGTCCTGCTCGGAGAGCACCTCCGAGGCCTCCAGCAGCACCACGGCCACCTCGGCCTTGTCGAGGGCCGACTGGGTCCGCAGCGAGGCGTAGTAGTCGGAGCCGTGGGCCATGTGCTGCCGGCGGCGGATGCCGGCGGTGTCCACGAAGCGCCACATGCGGCCGCCCAGCTCGACGAGCTCGTCCACCGGGTCGCGCGTGGTCCCGGCCGTCTCGTCCACCACCACGCGGTCAGAGCCGGCGAGCTGGTTCAACAGTGAGGACTTGCCCACGTTCGGACGGCCCAGCAGCGCCACACGACGGGGGCCGCCGCGCGGGATGAGCCCACCGTAGGCGGTCACCTCGGGCAGGGCCTCCATGGCCGCGTCCAGCAGGTCACCGGTCCCCCGGCCGTGCACGGCGGAGACCGGGAACGGTTGGCCCAGCCCCAGGCCCCACAGGGAGGCCGCGTCGGCCTCCTGGGAGATGTCGTCCACCTTGTTGGCCACGAGCAGCACGGGGCGGCCCTTGCGGCGCAACAGCTTGACGACGGCCTCGTCGGTGGAGGTGGCGCCCACCGTGGAGTCCACCACGAACAGGACGGCGTCGGCCACGTCCACCGCGCGTTCGGCCTGCTCGGCCACGCGCTGGTGGATGCCCTTGGCGTCGTGCTCCCAACCGCCGGTGTCCACCACCGTGAAGGTCTTGCCGCCCCATTCGGACTCGTAGCTGACGCGGTCGCGGGTCACGCCCGGCACGTCCTCCACCACGGCCTCCCGGCGGCCGATGATGCGGTTGACGAGGGTGGACTTGCCCACGTTGGGGCGCCCGACGACGGCGAGCACCGGGGGTGCCGGTGCCTCCTCGGGCTCGGGGTCACCGTCCTCCCAGCCACGCAGCAGGGCAGCGTCCTCCTCGTCGAGGTCGTAGTCCTCGAGTCCGGCCCGGAGGGCCTCGGCCCGCTGCTGGGCCTCCTCGTCGGAGAGGGCGGCCAGCTTCTCCTCGATCTGGTCATTGCCGGTCGGCTGGTACTCGGTGCCGTCGTCGTCCGGCGTCAATGCTCCGGCGTCGCGTGACGCACTGTTCTCGGTGCTCATGCGCGGTCCCCTTCCGGGTTGGTCGTCTGCTTGGTCGTCCGGTTGGACTGTTGGCGGGTGATCTCGGCCAGCATGGCCTCGATGGTCGCCTCGACATCGAGTTCGGTGGAGTCCACCAGGCCCACCCCGTCGGACGGGGTCATGAAGTCCACCACCGTGGAGTCCTTGGCGTCCCGGCCGGACACCTGTTCTGCCAGGTCCTTCGCCTCCACAGCGCCTCCCAGCTGGGCGGCACGCCGGGCCGTTCGTGCCTCGGCGGACGCGGTGAGCAGGATCCGCGCGTCGGCGTCGGGAGCCACCACGGTGGTGATGTCCCGCCCCTCGGCCACGATCTTGCGGTGCGCGTCGATCTCTGCGCGCTGGCGGGCCACGAGCAGCTCACGTACGGCACGGTTGGTGGCCACCACGGACACGACGGCGGAGATGCCGGGTTCACGGATGGCCTCGGTGATGTCGTCGGTGCCCACTACCACGCGCTCGTGGTCCGGATCCACGGACAGGACCAGGTCCATGTCCTGGACCGCGGCGACGACCGCGTCAGGGTCATCGAGGACGCCCTGATGGCGGCAGTGCCACGCGACCGCCCGGTACATGGCACCGGTGTCCAGGTAGGCGGCACCGAGCCGGCGGGCGATGGCCCGGGAGACCGAGGACTTGCCGGAGCCGGAGGGCCCGTCCACGGCCACGACGAGGCGCTGGCTCGGGGGCTGGAGCCCGGTCGGGGTTGTCGTCTCGGTCATTCAGACCACCTTCCATCCCTGCGCTGTCAGCGCGTCCGTCAGATCCTGTTTGCGGCCGGGCAGCACGGAGATCTCCAGCATCCCGACCTCGTGGCCGGCGGAGTGGTCCATGCGTAGGTCCTCCACGTTGACGCCAGCCTTCCCCACATCCTGCAGGACGGCGGAGATCTGCCCCGGGGTGTCGTCCACGATCACGGTGACCACGGCGAAGGCCTGCGGCGGGGCGCCGTGCTTGCCCGGGATCCGGGCATGGCCGGCATTGCCCTCGGCGATCAGCTGGGCGATGTCCAGCCGGGCCCCGGGGGCCGTGGGCTCCTCCATGGTGGCGATCAGCCGGTCCAGGTCCTCGCGCACCCCGTAGAGGATCTCCAGGATGTCCGGGGCGTTGGCCGCCAGGATCTGCACCCACAGTTGGGGGTCGGAGGCCGCTATGCGGGTGGTGTCCCGCAGACCGTTGCCGGACAGGGCCAGGGACTGGGCCGGAGTCTCCTGCAGCCGCGATGACACGAGGGAGGCGGCGATCTGCGGCAGGTGGGAGATCAGGGCCACCGAGGCATCATGGTCCTCCGCGGACATCCGGTGCACGGTGGCCCCGAGCACTCGGGCGATCTCCTCCGCGACGGACACGGCCTCCGCCGAGGTGTCCCCCTTCGCGCAGACCACCCACGGGGCGGCGGTGAACAGGGCACCGCGGGCGGCCACCGGACCGGATCGTTCGCGCCCGGCCATGGGGTGGGTGCCCACGTACCGTGCGGCCTGCGCCGGTGTCAGATGCCCGCCCACGACGGCGGCGTCCACCTCACGCCGGATCGCCCCCTTGACAGAGGCGATGTCCAGCACGACGGCGCCCGGGAACCGTACGAGCGAATCGATGACGACGCGCCCGGCGACATCCGGCGGCGCGGCCACCACGACGACACCCGGCACGGGAGCTGTCTCGGCACCGGTGGTAGTGCCGTCGGCGCTGCCGGCCTCCACAGCAGCGGAAGCCGCCGAGGATGCCGTGAGGTCCCCCGGAAAGGCCTGGCCGGCACCGATGTCCACGGCGACCGCCTGGGCCGACGGGGAGGGGTCGGAGAGGTAGACGTCCGCACCGGCCGACCGCAGACCGAGGCCGATGGAGGTGCCCAGCAGCCCGGTTCCGCGGATCAGCACCGGTTCGGGGATACCCCGTGGGGCCATCACAGGTTCACAGCGGCCATGAGGTGGCCCTGTTCCTGGCGGCCCATCTGACGGATGGTGCCCTGCTTCTGGTCGCCGAGGCCGATCGGCCCGAACTTCACCCGGACGAGGCGCTCGACCGGGTACCCGACCTCCTTGAACATGCGGCGCACGATCCGGTTCTTGCCGGAGTGCATGACGACCTCCACCAGCACGTGGCCCGGGGTCGAGTCCACCAGCTTGAACGAGTCCACCTGCGCGAAGCCGTCCTCGAGCTGCATGCCCTCCTTGAGCTGCGCGCCGACGCCCTTGGCCATCGGGCCGTGGACCTGGACGAGATACGTCTTGGGGATCTCGAAGCTCGGGTGGGTCAACCGGTTGGCCAGTTCTCCGTCATTGGTCAGCAACAACAGGCCCTCGGTCTCGGTGTCCAGGCGGCCGACGTGGAAGAGGCGCGTCGAGTCGTACTTGCCCTTCTTGAGGTAATCGGAGATGCAGGGCCGGCCATCGGGGTCGTCCATGGTGGAGACGACGCCGCGGGGCTTGTTGAATGCGAAGTAGCGCAGGGTGGTGTCCAGCTGCAGGCGGATGCCGTCCACGTGGATGACGGCCGTGTCCGGATCCACGCGGACACCGGTCTCGGTGACGACCTTGCCGTCCACCTCCACGCGCCCCTCGGCGATGAGGTCCTCACAGACGCGGCGGGAGGCCACCCCGGCGGAGGCCATGACCTTCTGCAGTCGCACGCCTTCGGGGGTGTGGACGGACGAGAAGTTCTGGTCCCGCTGGGCGCGGTTGGGGCGGGCCGGCTTCCGGGCCGCTCCGAGGTTGCGGTCGTACCCCTTCTGGGAGTCCTCGCGGAACGGTCCGCCCCTCTGCCCGGGGCCCGGGGTGCCCCAGGACTTGCGCGGCTGCCCCGGGGAGGACTGGCCCTTGCCCGGCTTGCCTGGCTTGCCCTGCTGCGGCTTGCCGCGGTAGCTGTAGTTCTTCTTTCCGGAGCCTCCCGGCTTGCGGTCATTCATCAGTGCACTGTCCTGTTCGTTGCGTTGCGTTGGATTGGTGTGCCGTCTCGCCAGAGGGCGGTCAGGTGTTGAGTTCAGTCTGGTCCATGCCGGCCAGTTCCGACAGGCCGGGCAGGTGGTCCGAGAGCTTGGGCAGCTCCTGAAGGCTGCCCACCCCCAGTGTCTCCAGCAGGTAGCCCGTGGTCTCGTACAGCACCGCCCCGGAGTGCGGGTCGCTGCCGGCTTCCGCCACGAGCCCCCTGCTGACGAGGGTTCTCATGACCGAATCGGAGTTCACGCCGCGGATTCCCGCCACGCGGGTTCGCGTGACCGGCTGCAGGTAGGCGACCACGGCCAGTGTCTCCAGGGCGGCCTGGGTCAACCGTGCCGTCTGGCCTTCGACGATGAACCGCTCCACCACCTCTGCATGGGCCGGGCGGGAGTAGATTCGCCAGCCGCCGGCAAGTTCGCGTAGCTCGAAGCCGCGCCGTGGGGAGCCAGACAGTCCATCATAGTCGCTGGCGAGGGCTGCGAGCACATCGGCCACCTGCCGGGCGTCTGCACCGGTCGCCTCGGCCAGTTGGGCCACGGTCACGGGCTCGTCCACGACCATCAGCACGGCCTCAAGTTGTCCGCGCACGTCCTCGGGCTCGCTCATGACCACTCCTCGTCGCCTTCCGGACCGTCGTCCGGCCTCTCATCGGGGGCATCCGGGTCCCAGCGGACCAGCAGCTCGCCGAGCGGGACCTCCTGATCGAAGGTGACGGCGCGGTCCCGGAACATCTCCAACAGCGCGAGGAAGCGGGCGACGATCACGAGGGTGGAGCCGGCGTCGGACACCAACTCCCGGAAGGCGAGCCGGCCGGCCTCACGCAACCGGGCGGCCAGCAGGCCGGCCTGTTCCCGGACCGAGACGGGCGGGGCATGCAGGTGCTCCAGGCTCACCTGCTCCGCCGGCTTCGGGGTCCGGGCGAGGACGTCCTCGGCCAGCGCACCGAACTGTTCGGGGCTCAACGTCCACACCAGCTCCGGCAACAGGGACGCGAAGCGCGGGTCCAGCGTGGTCTGTCGCGGGAAGCGGCGGGCCTCGGCCCGCATCTTCTCGCCCAGGAGCGTGGAGATGTCGCGGAAGGCCTTGTACTGCAGCAGCCGGGCGAACAGCAGATCGCGGGCCTCGAGCAGGGCCACGTCCTCCTCCGCGTCCGTGGTGCCGGCCGGCAGCAGCCGGGCCGTCTTCAGGTCAAGCAGGGTGGCCGCGACCACCAGGAAGGCGCTGGAGGCGTCCAGGGCGGCCAGGTCCGGCCGGCCTCGCTGCCCCATGGTCCCGCCGGGACCCAGTTCGGGGTCCGGTCCGGTGCCGGCGTCATGCCGGAGGGTCCCGACGTAGGCGATGAACTCGTCTGTCACCTCGGCCAGCGCCACCTCGGTGATGTCCAACTGGCGGCGGGCGATGAGGGAGAGCAACAGGTCGAAGGGTCCGGCGAAGTTGGTCAGGGTGACGGAGAACCCGGAAGGGACACCGTCCTCACCATCCAGGTTCTCGGACAGGCCGCCGGCCAGATCCCTGGCGACGTCCGGGGCGGCTACCCCGGCGCCTGGGGTCACGGCGCCCCGCCGCGCCAGATCAGCTCGCGGGCCAGCGTGCGGTAGGCCTTGGCACCCTCATGGGTCTGGGCGAACGTGGTCATGGGTTCGGCGGCCACGGTGGCATCGGCGAACTTGATGGAGCGCTTGATCACGGTCTCGAAGACCCGGTCGCCGAAGGCCTCGACGAGGCGGCTGACGACCTCCTTCGAGTGCAGTGTCCGGGCATCGAACATGGTGGCCAGCACGCCGTCGATCTCCAGGTCCGGGTTGATGCGGTCCTGGATCTTCTCGATCGTCTCCACGAGCAGCGCGACGGCGCGCAGGGCGAAGAATTCGGCGGTCAGCGGGATGATCACGCCGTGGGATGCGGTCAGGGCATTGACGGTCAGCAGGCCCAGGGACGGCTGGCAGTCCACGAGGATGACGTCATAGTCGTCCCGGACCTGGCGCAGCGACCGCTCCAGGACTTGTTCCCGGGCGACCTCGTTGACGAGCTGGACCTCCGCCGCCGAGAGATCGATGTTGGCCGGCAGGAGGTCGATCCCCTCGAACTCGGTCTCCACGATGGCATCCCGGGCGGTGACGGACCGTTCCATCATGACGTTGTAGACGGTGGTGTCGAGTTCGTGGGGGCTGACGCCGAGGCCGGCGGAGAGGGCCCCCTGGGGGTCGAAATCGACCATGAGCACCCGCCGGCCGTAGCTGGCCAAGGCGGCTCCGAGGTTGATGGTGGAGGTCGTCTTGCCGACCCCGCCCTTCTGGTTGACCATGGAGATCACCCTCGCTGGACCGTGGGATTCCAGCTGCACCGGCTCCGGGAATTCGTGCTTGGGCCGTCCCGTGGGTCCGATGACCGGGTCACCGGTGATCATGAGGACTGGCGTGGGCTCTTCCTGGTTCACGATGCTGCCGTCTCCTGCCGTAGGTCCATGTGTCCGCCGTGCTGTGAGGTCGCCCACGTTGAACAACGTCAGCTGCTGCGGCATGGATACACCCTAGTCCGGATCGGCGTCCGCCCGGAAAATTCCCCTCTCGTCGCGGCGAGCCTTGACGTTCAACCGCAGACTGAAGGTGATATGTCTCAGGGTCTCAGCGCTGCGGGACCGAACCCACCACGTTGAGGCTGGACTCCGGGTGTCCCTCGAAGGCCTGCTCGGCCACTGTCGGCGACTCGCGGGGGTCGAAGCGTCGATCCTGGGACGCGGACTCGGGTGAGCCCTGACCGGCGCCCGGCTCCCCCCGTTCCGAGGAACGATCAGCGGAACGATCGGCAGAACGATCGGCCGGACGATTGTCGGAGTAGTCGCCCAAGCCATGCCCGGCCACCATCTCCTCGTCGAACGCGTCCCGCCCGGAGAGCACGTTGTCAGCCTTGACCCGGTCGAACTCCCCTACCCACTTGCCGATGAGCATGGTGGCCACGGCGTTGCCGGTGAAGTTGGTCAGGGCGCGGGCCTCGGACATGAACTTGTCGATGCCCACGATCACGCCCATGCCGCCGAGCAGCTGCGGCTGGTGTGCCTGGAGCCCCGCGGCCAGGGTGGCCAGGCCGGCTCCGGTGACACCGGCGGCGCCCTTGGAGGCGATGATCATGAACACCAGCAGGCCGATCTGCTCGCCGAGGCTCATCTCCAGGCCCATGGCGTTGGAGACGAACAGGGCGGCCATGGTCAGGTAGATGGCTGTGCCGTCCAGGTTGAAGGAATACCCGGTGGGCACGGTGACACCCACCACGGACTTGTGCACGCCGGCGTGCTCCATCTTGGCGATCAGGCGCGGCAGGGCGGATTCAGAGGAGGAGGTCGCGAAGATGAGCAGGTACTCGCGGCCCAGGTACTTCATCAGCTTGAAGATGCTCACGCCGGTGACGAGACGGAGCAGGGTACCGAGCACCACCACGATGAACACGATGCAGGTGGCATAGAAGGCGCCCATCAGCAGGGCCATGGCACCGATAGCGGACCAACCGGTGGAACCCACGACGGCGGCGATGGCACCGAAGGCGCCCACCGGGGCGATCCACATGATCATCATCAGGATGCGGAACACGACGCCCTGGATCAGGGTGAGACCCTTGAGCAGCGGCTTTCCGGACTCCCCCATCCCCTGGAGGGCGAAGCCCACCAGCAAGGCGACGAACAACACCGGCAGCACCGGCACCGACCCGGGGATGATGTCCAGCAGGAACGCGACGGTCGGATCCAGGTCCGCCTGGGCGGCGTCGGGATCGTAGGGGGTCAGTGCGAGGCCCTCACCCGGGTGGACGAGGTTGCCGACCACGAGGCCGAGGCCCAGGGCGAAGGTGGACATGGCCATGAAGTACAGCAGCGCCAGGCCGCCCACCTTGCCCACGGTGGCGGCCTTCGCGATGGAGCCGATGCCGAGCACGATGGTGCAGAAGATGACCGGGCCGATCATCATCTTGATGAGCGAGACGAAGCCGTCGCCCAGCGGCTTGAGGGACTGGCCGAACTCCGGGAACAGGAGTCCGACGGCGGCCCCCAGGATCACCGAGGCGATCACCATGATGTACAGCCAGTGGGTGCGGTCCTTCTTCTTCGCCGTCGTGGCCGGCGCCCGGTCTTCTGCGGGACCCGACGCCGGCGGGCCGGCGGGGGCGTGCCGCGTGGCGGCCTGGTCGGATGGGTTCGTCATGGAGGTGTCCTCTACAGTGGGGGCCGGTGACGCACGGTCTCTTCGTTGGGACGATCATCACCGTGGGACGTGTGTCACATCACCCTTGCGGTCATAAAGTTCATGGCGCAGACCACATCCGGGAGCCGGCGAGACATCACCTCGACGGACCAGAGCGAGGATTCACGGTGGTGAGAACAGTGGGATCGACGATGGGAGACGGGGTGGACGAGCGGCGTCTGCGCGCCCGCCGCGACGCGTCCAGACCCTCCCGGCGTCCGTGGAGCATCGCCCGCCGCCTGGCGACGGCCCACCTGGCCGCGCTGCTGATCCTCACCGTCGCCCTGGTGGCCTTCAGTTATCAGCAGACCCAGCGGACCGTCTATGGGTTGGAGCGGGCCAATGTGCTCTCCACGGCGCGCCTGATCGCCGACGAGGAACGGATCCGCGACGGCTTCAGGGCCGCCGACCCCAGCACAGCGCTCCAACCGCTCACCACCGAGCTGGCCGCCCAGGCCCAGGTGGACTGGGTGACGTTCTTCGGCACCGACTACACCCGGGTCGCCCACCGGGACCCGGCCCAGAACGGCACCCGGTACCCGGAGGACCTCTCGGCGGTCCTGGCCGGCCGGGGTCAGGTCGACACGGTGGCCACCGGACCCGCCGGCCTCTCCCTCCGCGCCCTGGTCCCCGTCCTGTCCTCGGACGCCCCCGGGGCCGAGGTGGTCGGCATCGTCGGCGTGGGCCACCGCGTCTCCGAACTGGACATCGCGGTGACCGCCCAGATCCCGCGCATCCTGCTGGGCATGGGACTCGTCGCCGCCCTCGGGCTGGCCGGCTCCATCGCCCTGGGCCGCTACATCCGCCGGACCACCCATGGTCTCGGCCCGGAGGAACTGGCCCATCGGTTCACCGTGCTGGACACCGCCCTGCACAACGTCAATGAGGGAATGGTGCTGGTCTCCGGCACCGGAGAGCTGAGCCTGTACAACGACCGCGCGGCCGAGCTGCTGCATCTTCCGCCCTTCGGCCACCGCGCGGACCACACACCGGGGACCGTCTCGCTCGCGGACCTTCAGCTGCCCGGCCCGTTGGCCGGGCTGCTGGAGTCCGGACGGGACGCGCGGGACGAGCTGTTCGCCGTCCCCGGCCGCATCCTGGTGGTGAATCAGCACCGCACGCGTCCGGCCGGTCCGGTGGCGCGGCTGCGGACACCCGTTGCGTGGCGGCGTGGACGGAGACAGCAGGCCCCGGCCGGGCCCGACGGGGGCACGGTGGTGACGTTGTACGACCGCACGGAGGTCCAGGAGATGAACCGGGAGCTGGAGAACATCCGGTCCCTGACCGATGCGCTGCGTGCCCAGACCCATGAGCACGGCAACCGGCTGCACACGGTGCTGTCCCTCGTGGAACTGGGCCGGATCGATCAGGCCCGCGACCTGTTGGCCTCGGGTGTGGCGGCCGGCGCCGCCCAACCGGGCCCGCTGGATCCCACCGGCGAACCGGCGGTGCAGGCCCTCTTGGCGGCCAAGGCCGCCCAGGCCCGCGAGCGCGGGGTGCGGATGGACTACCGGATCGCGGTGGACTCCCCCACCGGGTTCTCCGCGCAGGACCTCGTGACGATCCTCGGCAACCTGGTGGACAACGCGATCGACGCCGCGGCGGACCCCGCACGGCCGGCGGAGGACCGCTGGGTGGAGGCAGAGGCCCACGCCGACGCCGGATGGCTCGTCCTGCAGGTGGCCGACGGCGGCCCCGGCCCTTCCGCGGAGAATCGCGGACACGTGTTCGACCTCGGTTTCTCCACCAAGCCCGCGGGCACCGCCGGCCGGGGCATCGGCCTGGCCCTGGTCCGGCAGACGGCACTCTCGCTGGGCGGGGATGTGGAGCTGACCCTGGATTCGGGCACCGTGTTCACCGTGGAGCTGCCCCTGCCCGCAGACGCCGTCCACCCACCACGGCGGACGGCAGACAACCCGCCACCCACCATGGCTGGAGGAGGCCACCATGACCGGTGAGCGAGTGCTGGTCGTCGAGGACGAGGCCCTGACAGCAGACACCTACGGGGAGTACCTGGCCCGGGTCGGCGGGTACCAGCAGGTGCACCTCTCCCCCACCCTGGCCGACGCGGTGCGGTTCCTATCCACCCAGTGGCGCGAACACGGCTCCTTCGGCGTGGACCTGGTGCTGCTGGACATGAACCTCCCGGACGGACACGGCCTAGAGGTGCTCCGCCGGATGCGATCGGCGGGATTCGCCGGGGCGGTGGTGGCCATGACCGCCGCCACCGACGTGCCCACCATCCGCCAGGCCATGGCCCTGGGCGTGGTCCAGTACCTGGTGAAGCCCTTCGGCTATCCGGAGTTCGCCGAACGCCTGCGGGCGGCACGTGAGTTGTCCACCGGCCTCGCCGGAACCGGGTCGGTCCGCAGCCAGGCGGAGGTGGACCGGGCGTTCCGCCACCACGGCAGCACCGGCCCGGCTGCCCTGCCCAAGGGACTGACCGAGGGCACCCTCGACGCCATCGTGGATCTGCTCCGCTCCGACCTTGCAGCGGTCCAGGGACCTGACCCGGACTCCAGCAGCAGGTCCGGCCGCGGGTCCTCCGGGGCCGAGGCCGGCCCGGTGGCCGGACGCAGCGCCGGTGAGGTGGGGGCCGCCGTCGGGACGTCCCGGGTGACGGCACGGCGCTACCTGGAGCATCTCTTCCGGCAGGGACTGGTGGACCGCTCGCCCCGCTACGGCACACCGGGACGGCCGGAGAACGAGTACCGCTGGTCCGGGCGGGGCTCCGCGCCCGGATAGCCTACGGGCCGGTGCGGAGGGTGGGCGCGAGGGCGTCGAGCACGGAACGGTCCTCGATGGTGGAGGGCACCACGTACTCCTCGCCATCGGCCATCTGCCGCATGGTCTTGCGCAGGATCTTCCCGGACCGGGTCTTCGGCAACGCGTCCACCACCGCCACCTGCTTGAAGTCCGCCACGGCGCCCACCGAGGTGCGGACGGTGGCGCGCAGCTCGGCCAGCAGCTCCTCCAGCCCGGCGGCGCCCTCGACCTCCACCCCGGATTTGAGCACCACGTAGCCGGAGGCCCGCTGGCCCTTGAGCGGGTCCGCCAATCCGATCACCGCGCACTCGGCCACGGCGGGGTGGGCGGCGAGCGCCTGCTCGAGGGCGCCCGTGGAGAGCCGATGGCCGGCCACGTTGATGACGTCGTCCGTCCGGCCCATCACGAAGAGGTAGCCCTCCTCATCCACCAGCCCCGAGTCGCCCGTGGCGTAGTACCCCTCGAAGGCGCTGAGGTAGGAGTCGATGAAGCGTTGGTCGTTGCCCCACAACGTGGTCAGGGTCCCCGGCGGCAGGGGCAACCTCAGACAGATGTTGCCCTCGACCCCCGGCTCCACGGGTTGCCCGCTCCCGTCCAGGATCTCCACGGCGTAGCCCGGAGTGGGCCGGGTGCAGGAACCGGTCTTGACGGGCAGCGCCTCCAACCCCACCGGGTTGGCGCCGATCGGCCAGCCGGTCTCGGTCTGCCACCAGTTGTCCACGATCGGCACGCCCAGGAGGTCACCGATCCACCCCTGGGTCTCCGGGTCCAGGCGCTCCCCCGCTGCGAACAGGGTCTGGAGTGCCGACAGGTCGTGTTCCCGCGCCAGGTCACCCTCCGGGTCCACCTTGCGGATGGCCCGCAGGGCGGTCGGTGCCGTGAACAGTGAGCGCACCCCGTGCTGGGCGGCCACCCGCCAGAACGCCCCGGCGTCCGGGGTCCCCACGGGCTTGCCCTCGTAGAGCACGGTGGTGGCCCCGACCAGCAGCGGCGCATAGACGATATAGGAGTGCCCCACCACCCAGCCGACGTCCGAGGCGGTGAACATCGTCTGGCCGGGGCCGACGTCGTAGATGTTCGCCATGGTCCAGGCCAGGGCGACCGCATGCCCGCCGTGGTCCCGCACCACGCCCTTGGGCGAGCCGGTGGTCCCCGAGGTGTAGAGGATGTACAGCGGGTCCGTGGCGGCCACGTCCACGGGCGCCGCCGGCTCGGCCTCGGCCACGGCTTCGTCCCAGTCGACCCACCGGGTTCCAGCCTCGGCTACGTTCCCGGTCTCGTTCCTGGCCTCATTCCCGACGCCGGCCGGTACGCCGTCCCGCACGCTGGCCCGCACGTCTTCCAGGCGGGTCTCGAAACCCTCGCGTTGCTTGGCCACCACGGCCCCGACCCGGTGCTGCGCCAGGGCCACGGCCTCGGCCACCGCGGGCAGGTACTCCACGCGCCGGTTCGGCTCGATGCCGCCGGATGAGGTCACGATCACCGTCGGTTTCGCGTCGTCGATGCGCGCCGCCAGTTCCCGGGCCGCGAATCCGCCGAACACCACGGAGTGCACCGCTCCAATCCGGGCGCAGGCCAGCATGGCGACGTGCGCCTCCGGCGTCATCGGCAGGTAGATGACCACACGGTCCCCGCGGCCGACGCCCAGGGACACCAGCGCTCCCGCGAAGCGGGCCACCCGGTCCGTCAGGTCCGCGTAGCTGATGTGCTCCACGGTGCCGAGCACCGCCGAGTCATAGATGATCGCGGTGCGCTCGCCGTGGCCAGCCGCCACGTGCCGGTCCAGACAGTTCACCGCCGTGTTCAACCGGGCCCCGGGGAACCACCGGTAGATCGGCGCCCCGGCATCATCCAGGGCCCGGGTGGGCGGCTCGGTCCAGTCGATGGCAGCGGCCGCCTCCAGCCAGAACCGTTCAGGGTCCTCGATGGACCTGCGGTAGACGGACTCGTATGACTCAGAGGGCTGGCTGGGCTCGCGCAGGGGAGACGTTGAGGACATGGGACCAACCTAGAACGTGAGTCACGCCACGTCCACCCTGTGTATACGCAATGCTGGCCCAAAACGGAGAAATACGCGGATTCCGGCCCGGTTCTCGTCCAAATCACCCGCATTCGGAGATTTGTGTATACGCTGGAGCCTGTGAGAGCCAGTGAACGTGCGTACCGGACGCTGCGGCAGGAGATCATCGAAGGTCAGCTGCCTCCCGGATCGATCCTGGGCGAGGTCGAGCAGTCGGCCCGCCTGGGCCTGTCCCGCACGCCGCTGCGCGAGGCCATCGGACGCCTGGTCTCCGAAGGCCTGGCAGCCCCCTCCAGCGGGCGCGGGACCGTGGTCACGGAGGTCTCCCTGGACGAGGCCGACGACCTCTTCGACCTGCGCACGGTGCTCGAGGTGCTGGCCGCGCGCCGGGCCGCGGTGCACGCCGACCCGGAGGTCTTCGCGCAGCTGGCCGCACGCTTCGAGTCCGCCGTGGAACCGCTCCGCCGCGGTGAGGATCCGGAGTCCTACTACCGGCTGACCACGGAGTTGGACGCCGCCGTGGACGCTGCCTGTGCCAACGCCTATCTGGCCCAGCACCTGAGGTCCCTGCGCGTTCACCTCGCGCGGCTGCGCCGCTTCTCCCGCAATGACCCGGCGCGGCTGGCGGCGTCTGCCACGGAGCATGCCTCCATCGCCAGGGCCCTGGCCGATCGGAACCCCGAACTGGCCGCCGCGACCACCACCCTGCACCTGCACCACGCACTGGCTCACCTGCAGTCACACCAGCCCACCGGCACCCAGACCCATCAGACCCACGAGACCCACCAGAGCCGCCAGACCGGACCGGCCGAACCAGCCGGATCCGCCACCGACCACCCCACATCCACCTTGGAGAGGACCCCATGATCAACCACGACGTCCGCGTCTACCGTTCCGAAGAAAACCTGCAGCGTCAGGACCAGCTCGCCTGGAAGATGGCCGAGGTCGCCACCGACACCGTGGCCATCGACCCCGAGGTGGAGGAGATGGTCATCAACCGCATCATCGACAACGCCTCGGTAGCCGTCGCCTCCCTGAACCGCGGACCGATCATCGCCGCCCGGGCACAGGCCCTGACCCACGCGCCCACGTCCGGCGGACAGGGAGCCTCCGTCTTCGGCATCACCGAGAAGGTCTCCCCGGAATGGGCCGCCTGGGCCAACGGCGTGGCCGTGCGCGAGCTGGACTACCATGACACGTTCCTGGCCGCCGAGTACTCCCACCCCGGTGACAACATCCCGCCGATCCTGGCGGTCGCCCAGCACAGCGGTGCCAGCGGCGCCGACCTGATCCGGGGCATCGCCACCGGCTACGAGCTCCAGGTGGACCTGGTCAAGGCCATCTGCCTGCACGCCCACAAGATCGACCATGTGGCCCACCTCGGCCCCTCCGCTTCGGCCGGCATCGGGACCCTGCTGGGCCTGGACACCGAGACGATCTTCCAGGCCATCGGCCAGGGCCTGCACACCACGACGGCGACCCGCCAGTCCCGCAAGGGCGAGATCTCCACGTGGAAGGCCCACGCCCCGGCCTTCGCCGGCAAGATGGCCGTCGAATCTGCTGACCGTGCCATGCGCGGCCAGACCTCGCCCGTGCCGATCTATGAGGGCGAGGACGGGGTCATCGCCTGGATGCTGGACGGACCGGACGCGAAGTACACGGTGCCCCTGCCGGCGCCCGGCGAGGCCAAGCGCGCCATCCTGGACACCTACACGAAGGAACACTCCGCCGAGTACCAGGCCCAGGCCTGGATCGACCTCGCGCGCAAGCTGCACGGCGAGTATCCCGAGCTGGCCGATCCCGCCAACGTCGCCTCGATCGTCATCCACACCTCGCACCACACGCACTACGTGATCGGTTCCGGCGCGAACGACCCGCAGAAGTATGACCCGAAGGCCTCCCGCGAGACCCTCGACCACTCCATCCCGTACATCTTCACGGTGGCCCTGCAGGACGGCGCGTGGCACCACGTGGACTCGTACTCCCCGGAGCGGGCCGGACGGCCGGACACCGTGGAGCTGTGGCACAAGGTCACCACGGAGGAGGACCAGGAGTGGACCCGCCGGTACCACTCCCTGGACATCTCGGAGAAGGCCTTCGGCGGCCGGGTCGTCATCACCACCGCCTCCGGCGAGACCATCACGGACGAGATCGCCGTGGCCGATGCCCACCCGCTGGGCGCCCGCCCGTTCGCCCGGGAGCAGTACATCCACAAGTTCCGCACCCTGGCCGAGGGCCTCGTGTCCGGCGAGGAGATCGAGCGCTTCCTCGACGCCGCCCAGCGCACCGCGTCCCTCGGCGCCGGTGAGCTGGACCAGCTGAACATCACCGCGGCCCCCGGCGTCATCGACCTGGCCGACGCCCCGAAGGGACTCTTCTGATGCTGTATTCGTCACTGACCGCTGCCGAGAAGCGCGTCCGTCTGCGGCAACTGCTGCAGCCCGGTGCCGCCGTGCAATTCCCCGGGGCCTACACGCCCCTCTCCGGCAAACTGGTGGAGGAGCAGGGGTTCCAGGGGCTGTACATCTCCGGTGCGGTGCTGGCCAACGAGTTGGCCCTGCCGGACATCGGCCTGACCACGCTGACGGAGGTGGCCCAGCGGGCCGGGCAGATCGCGCGCGTCACGGACCTGCCGGCGATCGTGGACGCGGACACCGGCTTCGGGGAGCCGATGAACGTGGCCCGGACCATCCAGGAACTGGAGAACGCCGGGCTCGCCGGATGCCACATCGAGGACCAGGTCAACCCCAAGCGCTGCGGCCACCTGGACAACAAGGCCGTGGTGGACCTGGCCACGGCCACCCAGCGGGTGGCCGCGGCCGCGAGCGCCCGCCGGGATGAGAACTTCCTGATCATGGCCCGCACCGATATCCGTGGGGTGGACGGTGCCGGCGGGCTGAACGCCGCCATCGACCGGGCCAAGGCCCTGGCAGACGCCGGCGCGGACTCCATCTTCCCGGAGGCCATGAAGGACCTGTCCGAGTTCGAGGCCGTCTGCAACGCCGTGGACGTGCCCGTGCTGGCCAACATGACCGAGTTCGGCAAGTCCGAGCTGTTCACCCGCGAACAGCTGGCCTCCGCCGGCGTGGCCCTGGTGATCTACCCGGTGACCCTGCTGCGCTCGGCCCTCGGCGCCATGGAGCGCACCTTGTCCACCATCCGCTCCGAGGGTACCCAGCAGGGCGCCGTCGGTGAGATGCTGACCAGGGCACGCCTCTACGAGCTCGTGGACTACGAGGGCTACAACGGCTTCGATTCCTCCGTCTTCAACTTCCCGGTTCCGGGGTTGGAGACCCGGACGGACTCCGGCGCAGACGCCTGAACCCGACCCGAATCCCGTCCCGAAAGGACACTTCCATGACTGACACTGAGATCAAGAAGGGCCTCGCCGGAGTGGTGGCGGACTACACCGCCATCTCCAAGGTCAACCCGGACACCAACTCCCTGCTCTACCGTGGCTACCCCGTGCAGGAGCTCGCCGCGTCTCTGCCGTTCGAGGCCGTGGCCTACCTGCTGCTGAACGGTGAGCTGCCCACGGACACCCAGCTGGCTGCCTTCAGGGACCACGAGCGCTCCAACCGGGCCCTGTCCCCGGATGTCAAGGCCGCCCTGGACGTGCTGCCGGTGGACTGCCATCCGATGGACTCGGTCCGTACCGCCGTGTCCATCCTGGGAGCCCAGCACCCGAAGTCGGAGGACTCCTCCCCCGAGGCCGAGATGGAGAAGGCGACGACCCTGTTCGCCCAGCTGCCCGCCGTCGTCGCCTATGAGCAGCGCCGGCGCACCGCCGGCGGTCCCACCGAGCCGGTGGCTGCCCGGGAGGACCTGGACTACTCCCAGAACTTCCTGTGGATGACCTTCGGCGAGGAGGCGGATCCGGCTGTCGTCGATGCGTTCCGCGTCTCGATGGTGCTCTACGCGGAGCATTCCTTCAACGCCTCCACCTTCACCGCCCGCGTCATCACCTCCACCCTGTCCGATCTGCATTCGGCGGTGACCGGGGCCATCGGCGCGCTCAAGGGCTCGCTGCACGGCGGCGCCAACGAGGCCGTCATGCACACCTTCGACGAGATCGGCATCCGGCCGGACGAGTCCCAGGAGGAGGCCAAGGACCGTGCCAAGGCCTGGATGGAGGACGCCCTGACCCAGAAGAAGAAGGTCATGGGCTTCGGCCACCGCGTGTACAAGCACGGCGACTCCCGCGTGCCCACCATGAAGAAGGCGCTCGACGCGATGATCGAGCACTTCGGCCGCCACGAGATCCTGGGCCTCTACAACGGTCTGGAGGCCGCCATGGAGGAGGCCAAGCAGATCAAGCCGAACCTCGACTACCCCGCCGGCCCCACATATCACCTGATGGGCTTCGACACCGAGCTGTTCACGCCGTTGTTCATCGCCGCCCGCGTCACCGGGTGGACCGCGCACATCATGGAGCAGCGCGCCAGCAATTCGCTGATCCGGCCGCTGTCCGCCTACAACGGTCCGGACGAACGGCACGTGCCGGGCGCCTGAACCTGACTGCACCGAACGACGACGACCCGGGCGGGGAGGGAACACTCACGTTCCCTCCCCGCCCGGGTCGTTGCTCAGCGCCGGTGTTCCGGCATCCGGATCAGGGTGCTGCGACCTCCATGGAGGTGGCCACGGACCGGAGCTGGCCGTACTCCTCGGTGTCGAGGAACGCCCTCATGGCCTCCTCGTCCTCGAGGCCGGTGACCTCCTCCGCCGTGTCCTGGGTGACGCTGCCGGACAGCAAAGTGGCCGTCCCCTCGCCGTCGCCCTGGACCGAGGGCTGCGCATAGGTCCACGAGGACCAGAAGGAGTCATCGGTCGCCTCGGGATCGAGGTCCTCAGCCACGTTGACCACCTGCACGGACAACAGGAATTCCCCGCCCTCGAAGCTCTTGGGGTCCGGCCAGTCCTCGCTGGCCTGGTAGAGGGAGGCCCGATACCAGACGGGCCCGGAGCCCGTGGCCTCCGGGACGTCCGGCAGTTCCTCGGCTTCTAAGACCTCCACCACGTCCGGCTTGGGACCGTCGTTGTCCGTGGGGGCGACCCCCGTGGTCGTGCGGTACTCCACGGTGCCCTCGGGATTCTGGAAGAGCACCACCTCGTAGGGCACGCCCAGATAGTCCAGGAACTCCTCGTTGTAGTCCTCCTGGCTGGCGCTCCAGGTCTCCGGGAAACTCCATGTGAAGACCCCCGACTCGGAGGTGTAGCTCTGGGTGAGCCCCGTGGTCTGCTCTCCGGACCCGCCGGCGGTCGGTGAGGCGGAGGCCGTCTCGGTGACGGTAGCGCTCGCGGTCGCTGTGTCACTCGGACTCGCGGTCTCCGTGATGGTCTCGACCGGGGTCGAGCTGGGATCGGCCGTGGCGGAGGGCGATTCCGCGGGCTCGTCACCGGTGCCGCAGGCGCCCAGCACCAGTCCGGCACTGAGCCCGATCCCCACGGCGGCCGCCAGGCGGCGACGGCGGGCGGCTGCTGGGGTGCATCGCCCTGTCAGGAAGGTTCGGTCGGCGGTGCTGATCATCATGATCCCCTCGTCTGCCTCCGGGTGCCCCGTTCGGCACCGTTGCGGCGGGTGGTGGTCCGGTGGTGGCCGGGCGGTCTTCCGCCCGGGGGACGTCGTCCGGCTCTCACCATCTGAGCATCACCCCGTGATCGATGTCATCACCGTCCGGCCGGACGTTGTGGGATCGTGATGCCCTCTCCCCGGCCTAGTGGAGGGCGCGGGGGTGCGCTGCGGCGTAGACCTCGCGCAGGGTATCCGCCGTGACCAGGGTGTAGACCTGCGTGGTGGTGACGGAGGCGTGCCCCAGCAGCTCCTGCACCACGCGCACGTCCGCTCCGCCCTCCAGCAGGTGGGTGGCGAACGAGTGACGCAGCGTGTGCGGGGAGACCTCGCCCTCGATGTGCGCCCGTTCCGCGGCCTTCTTGAGGATCGTCCACGCGGACTGTCGGGAGAGCCGTCCACCGCGCTGGTTGAGGAACAGCGCGGGGCCTCCGGTCCCGGACTGGCCGGCCAGCGTGGGACGTCCACGGACCAGCCAGGCGTCCAGGGCGGTGGCCGCGTAGGAACCCAGCGGGACGATGCGCTCCTTGGAGCCTTTCCCGAATAGGCGGACGACGGCGGTGCCGGACTCCCCCGGTCCCGCCGCCCCGGGCTCGGGGCGGTTCCCCTGGAGGTGGGCACTCTCCGAGGGGCCGCGGACGGCTCCGACCACGTCGTCCACGTCCAGCCCGACCGCCTCGGAGATGCGGGCGCCCGTGGCATAGAGAAACTCAAGCAGGGCGCGGTCCCGCAGGCCGGCCGGGGTGTCCGTGGGCACGGCCTCCAGGAGGGCGGTCACCTGGTCCACCCGGATCGCCTTGGGCAGTTCCTGGGCGGGGCGGGGCGGGGTGACGTCCTGTGCCGGGTCCGTCTCCGTGACGTGTTCCAGGGTCCAGAAGCGGTGCATGCCGCGGACGGCGACGATGGTCCGCGCCGCAGACCGCGGTGAGAGCGGATGCCCGCCATCGGCACCCGTGGCCAAGGCCTGGAGGAAACCGGTCACATGCCGGCGCTCCACCTGGCGGGGTTCGTCCACTCCCTGGCCCTGCAGCCACGCCAGGTAACGGCTCATGTCCCGGCGGTAGGCGGCCAGGGTATGGGGAGACATGCCCCGCTCGACGGTCAGGTGGTCCAGATACGCCTCTGCCGGACGGGAAAGGCTGCGCGGCGGACCGTCCGCGGACCCGGCACCCACCACCTGCTCACTCATGACTGGTCACTCACCCGCCGAGGGGACGGCCGTGCCAGGGCGCGTCCGCAGGGCGGAGGTCGGCGAAGCCGCCGTCCCGGTGGGCGAAGAGGGCGAGGAGGCCCACCACGGAGGAGGGATTGCGCAACCGGCCGGCCAGCACGGCCTGTACGGCGTCTGCCACGGGGACCCAGGCCAGCGGCATGCCGGCCTCCTCACCGGTGCGTTCGTGGCGTTCCCCCGCCGGGACCGGGGAGAGGCCCCGGGCCAGGAACACCCGGATGCCCTCCGAGGAGGACCCGGGGGTGGTGTAGAAGTCCGCGAGGACATCCCACCGGTCCGCGCGCAGGTCGGCTTCCTCGGCCAGCTCCCGCCGGGCGGCCTCGACCAGGTGCTCTCCCGGGACGTCGAGCAGTCCGGCGGGGATCTCCCAGAGCTCCTCGCCCACGGGGTGCCGGTACTGCCGGATCATCCGGACCCGGTCCTGATCATCCAGGGCCACCACGGCCACGGCACCGGGGTGGCGGATGAACTCCCGGACCAACAGGTCCGCCCCATCGACGTCCGGCTCGCTCGCGTCCTGCTCCGCTGCGGCGCCAGGCGCCATCAGGAAGGCCTCGCGGGTGACGTCCCACACCGCACCCGCGAAAGCGGTCTCGGTGCGGACCGCGGGCCGCGCGGCGGGCAGGTCCGCGAGCGGGCCGCCGTCGTGCTCGGTGTACGGGGCGGGTGGAGGAGTCAGGTGCGTCATGGGGTGGTGGGTGTCCCTGCTGATCAAGCTGATCAACTCACCCTGCGGGAGTTCCGGTGGTCCAGTCCCGCGGCCACGAGTCCGGCGAACAGCGGATGCGGGCGGGTCGGCCGGGACTTGAACTCCGGATGGGCCTGGGTGGAGACGTAGTACGGGTGGACGTCCGCCGGCAGCTCCACGAATTCCACGAGCGTACCGTCCGGGGAGGTTCCGGAGATGATCAGCCCGGCCTCCTCCAACCGCTCGCGGTACTCGTTGTTGACCTCGTAGCGGTGGCGGTGCCGCTCAGTGACCTCGGTGGCCCCGTAGGCTTGCGCGACCGTGGAGCCCTCCCGCAGGGTGGCCGGATAGGAGCCCAGGCGCATGGTGCCGCCGAGGTCACCGCCGCCGGAGACGAAGTGCTCCTGCTCCGCCATGGTGGCGATCACGGGGTGTTCGGTGTCCGGTTCGAACTCGGTGGAGGAGGCCTGGGTGAGTCCCAGCACGTTGCGGGCGTACTCCATGACCATGGTCTGCAGCCCCAGGCACAGGCCGAGGGTCGGGATGCCGTTCTCCCGGGCGTAGCGCAGGGCGCCGATCTTGCCGTCGAGCCCTCGGACCCCGAAGCCGCCCGGGACACAGATGGCGTCGACACCGTCCAGGGCCTGGCGTGCTCCGGCCTCGGTCTGGCAGTCATCCGAGGGAACCCAGCGGATGGAGACCGTCGCGTCATTGCCGAAGCCGCCGGCGCGCAGGGCCTCTGTGACGGAGAGGTAGGAGTCCGGCAGGTCGATGTACTTGCCGACCAGGGCGATCTCCAGCGCATGCCGCGGATGGTGGACCACGCCGATCAGGCGGTCCCACGTGGACCAGTCGACATCCTTGAACTTCAGGTCCAGGGACTGGACCACGTAGGCGTCGAGGCCCTGGGCGTGGATGATCTTGGGGATGTCGTAGATGGACGGGGCATCGGCGCAGTTGATGACCGCATCAGTGTCCACGTCGCACATGCGGGCGATCTTGTCCCGCACCTCGGCCGGGACCTCACGGTCCGAACGGATGACGATGGCGTCCGGCTGGATGCCGATCGAGCGCAGCGCCGCCACCGAGTGCTGCGTGGGCTTGGTCTTCAGCTCGTGGGAGGGGCCGATGTAGGGCACCAGGGACACGTGCACGAAGAACACGTTGTCCCGGCCGATGTCCTGGCGGACCTGCCGTGCGGCCTCCAGGAACGGCTGCGACTCGATGTCACCGACCGTGCCGCCGATCTCCGTGATGATGACGTCCGGCGCCGGACGGTCTGCGGCGGCCCGGTCCTGCTGGTCCCCGCCCACGGTGGCGTCCTCCGTGGCGGGCAGGCGCATGCGGCGCTTGATCTCATCCGTGATGTGCGGGATGACCTGGACGGTGTCCCCGAGGTAGTCACCCCGGCGTTCCTTCTCGATGACGGTCGAGTACACCTGTCCGGTGGTCACGTTGTTCAGGCCGTCGAGGTCCTCGTCCAGGAACCGTTCGTAGTGGCCGATGTCCAGGTCGGTCTCGGCCCCGTCCTCCGTGACGAAGACCTCGCCGTGCTGGAAGGGGTTCATGGTGCCGGGATCGACGTTCAGGTACGGATCCAGTTTCTGCATGGTCACGGAGAGGCCTCGTGCCCTCAGGAGATGACCCAGGGAGGACGCCGTGAGCCCCTTTCCGAGGGAAGAGGCCACGCCGCCGGTCACGAAGATCTGGCGGGTAGCGTTGGGCGTTTTCTGGAATCGAGAGGATGTATGCACCACGGAGTTCGATCGTAGCACCCGTTCAGGCGTGCGAGGCCTCGAGGAGTTCACGGGCGTGATCGCGGGCCGACCCGGAGTCGGCTCGGCCGGCCAGCATCCTGGCCAGCTCCCCCACCCGCTCCTCACCCTCGAGGGTCGCGACGTCCGAGGTGGTGAACCCGGCATCGCCGTCCGAGTTCTTCGTGACCTTCAGGTGCCGGTCCGCGAACGCCGCCACCTGCGGCAGGTGCGTGACCACGATGACCTGGACGTGCCGGGCCAACCGGGCGAGCCGCCGGCCGATCTGGACGGCGGCCTCTCCGCCGACACCGGCGTCGACCTCGTCGAACACGAAGGTGGGGACCGGGTCCGTGGCGGCCAGGACCACCTCCAGCGCCAGCATCACGCGGGAGAGCTCACCGCCGGAGGCGCCCTTGCCCAAGGGCCGCGGTTCGGCGCCGGCATGGGGCTGGAGGAGCAGTCGGACCTCGTCGGCCCCGTGGGGACCCGGCTGGCCGCCCGCGGTGACGGTGGCGTGGAACGTGGCGTCCGGCATCGACAGGGCGTGCAGTTCGTCGCTGACCAGTCCGGAGAGGGTGACCGCGCCGGCCGTCCTCAGCCGGGTCAGCTCACTCGCGCCGGACAGCACGCGTTGTTCGAGGCGGGTGACCTCGGCGGTGAGTTCCTCGATGCGCCCGGAGTCCCCCTGCAGGGCCTCCAGCCGTGGCCGGTGGGTCTCCGCCCACCGGATCACGTCCGAGAGCTCGGGCCCGTAGAGGCGCATCAGTCGGGTCAGTTCGGCCAGCCGGGACTGGGCACTGTCCAGGTCGGAGGCGGCATCGTCATCCAGGCGGGCCGCGTAACCGGCGAGGTCCGCGGAGGCATCGGCCAGGAGGATCCCCACCTCGGCCAGGCGCTGGGACAGTCCGGTGAGCTCGTCGTCCTGTCCGGGGGCCTGCAGCAGGGACTGACGGGCGGCCTCGATGAGGGCCTCGGCCGACGGGATCTCCACCGCGTCGGCAGCATCCCCGCCAGCGAGGTGGGTGTGGGCCCCCAGGGAGGCCGCGCGCAGCTCCTCGACGTTCTCCAGTCGCTGGATGAGGGCCCTGACCTCCTCGTCCTCCCCCTCCCGGACGGCGGCGTCATCGATCTCCTCGAGGGAACGCTGCAGGTTCTCGGCCTCGCGGGCACGGTCCTGCTCGTTGCTGGTGATCTCCTCGAGTTCCGCGGCCGCCCGCCTCCAGGCCTCGAAGTCCCGCTGGTAGGCGGTCAGGGTCTCGGCCAGCTCCGGCCCGGCGAAGGAGTCCAGGGCATGGCGCTGGGCAGCCGGAGACTTCAGCCTCAGCTGGTCGGTCTGGCCATGGACGGCCACGAGGTGTTCGCCGAGCTCGCCCAGCAGGGCCACGGGCACGCCGCGCCCTCCGGCCGAGGCCCGCGAACGTCCCGAGGACCCGGCGGCCCCCACGGACCGGGTGACCACGAGCGCCACGTCCCCGCGGCCTCCTGCCGGTGCGCCGCCGTCGGGCTCGGGCACAGCGTCAGCATCCGTGCCTGGTCCGCGGTCCGGAGCCTCCTCGTCCAGCACGGCTCCGGCATCCGAGGCGATCCCGACGGCGGCATGGCCGGCGTCCAGCAGGAAGCCGGCCTCCACGGTGGCCCGGGAGGCCCCGTGCCGGACGGCGCCGGCATCCGCGCGGGCGCCCAGCAGGAGGTTGAGGGCCGTGACGACCATGGTCTTGCCGGCGCCGGTCTCGCCGGTCACCACGGTGAAGCCGGGATCCAGCTCGACGGCCGCGTCACCGATGACGCCCAGACCGTTGATGGACAGGTACTCGATCATGCCTGGTCGGCTCCTCCGCTGTACGTGTCCGGCTCCTCGCTGCCCTCGTCCGGGGTGATCCCCGACCGCGCGATGCCCAGGCGCTCGTCCCGTGCCGACACCACGGGCAGGGCGGCCGTGGCCGGCGGCACGACTCCGGGGCGGGGGGCCAGGTGATGGGGTTCCACGATGGAGACTCCGCGGGAGGTGGGGTCCCCCTCGGGCCGGCGGGACGCGGTCCGGGCCTCTCGGGCAGCGGCCTCGGCGCGGTCCTGTTCGGTGACGGGACCGCGCCAGCCCTTGGTGGGCAGGTTGAACTTGCGCACCAGCCTCTCGGTGAAGGGCGTGCGGGACAACCGGGCGATCCGCACCGGTTGCGGTGAGCGGGTGACCTCGACGCGGGAGCCGAGGGGCAGGTCCACCGTGCGACGGCCGTCGCACCAGAGCACGCCCGGCTCGTTGGTGCGCGGCAGCACCTCGACGGTGAGCACCGAGTCCGGGGACACGACGAGGGGCTTGGCGAACAGGGCGTGGGCACTGATGGGCACCATGAGCATGGCCTGGACCTCCGGCCACACCACGGGGCCGCCGGCCGAGAAGGCGTACGCCGTGGACCCCGTGGGCGTGGCCATCACCACACCGTCGCAGCCGTACGTGGAGATGGGGCTGCCGTCCACGGCGGTCACGACCTCGAGCATGCGCTCACGGTTGGACTTCTCCACGCTGGCCTCGTTCAACGCCCAGGTGCGGGCCACGAGTTCCTCCCCCTGGAAGACCCGGACGTCGATCGCCATCCGCTCCTCGACGCTGTAGTCCTGCGCCACCACGGCCTCGACGGTGCGGGAGAGATCGGTGCGCTCGGATTCGGCCAGGAAGCCCACGTGGCCCAGGTTGACGGCGAGCAACGGCAGGCCGGAATCACGGACGAGCTCCGCAGCGCGCAGCACGGAGCCGTCCCCGCCGAGGACCACACCCAGGGAGATCTCGCTCAGGGAACAGTCCACGTCCAGGGTCCGCGGGACGGACACCAGCGGGGGCACGACGCCGGCCCGTTCGGCCTCGCGGATCGCCGTCACGTCACGGGCCATGAGCACCGGGACCAGCCCGGCCTCCTGCAGTTTGGCGCAGGTGTGGACGGCTGCCCGGATGGCGTCCTCGCGGCCGGTATGGGCAAGGACCAGGATTGAACGGGGCATGGCCCCAAGGATACCCACGTCCAGGCCGGGGGCCCGGCCGCACCTGCCGGGCTGGGGACAAGGGTGGCTACTTCAGGCCCAGTCGACCGTCTGCGAGCCGAGCCACTCGGCACCGGTGCCGGTTGCCGTCGCGTCGGCGATCGCCTCCACTGTCCCTCCGGGGTGGTCGAGCCACAGGAAGAACTCCACATTGCCGTCCTGCCCCGGCAGCGGAGACCGGGCGATGCCGCGGGGCCGCAGCCCTGCGTCCAGAGCGGTGTCCAGCACATCGGCGACCGCCCGGCGTCGCTGTTCCGGATCCAGCACGACGCCGGTCTTGGGCAGAGCTCGCCGTCCGACCTCGAACTGCGGTTTGACCATGAGGACCAGGTCGGCGCCCGGCCGGCACACCCCGGCCAGCGGTGACATCACCAGGCGCAGGGAGATGAAGGAGAGATCCGAGACCACCAGGTCCACCGTTCCGCCGAGGTGCTCCGGCGTGAGGTCGCGGACGTTGCACCCCTCGTGGACGTCGACGCGGTGATCGGCACGCAGCGTCTCGACCAGTTGGTCATGCCCGACATCCACTGCGACCACCTGCTGGGCCCCCGCCCGGAGCAGGACATCCGTGAACCCGCCCGTGGACGCCCCGGCGTCCAGGCACCTCCGGCCTGATGCAGTGACGTCGGCGAACAACTCCAACGCTCCAGCCAGTTTGTGTCCGGCCCGGGAGACGTACCGTGGTCCGTGGGGGCGCAGTGCCACCACATCATCGGGCGCGCACCGCAGGGACGCCTTGGTGGCGACGGCGCCGTTGACGATCACCTCGCCCGCGCTGATGAGTCCGGCCGCCTCGCTGCGGGAACGGGCCAGGCCCCGATCCGCCAAGGCGATGTCGAGGCGGGTTCGGTCACCGCTGCCCGTGGTCCTCGGGCTGCTCATGACAGTCCAGGGAGCCGAGGTTGTTCCTCCAGCAGTTGCGCCAAGGCGTCCAGGGCCTCACGGTACGCCGCGATCTCCTCGTCGGGGCTCAGCTCCCCGGCTCCGGTCAGGCCAGACAGGATCTGGTCGGCGGCCGGGTCACCGGTGCTGGCCGGAGTCCACTCGGCCGGTTGGGATGGCTCGAACGGTTCAGACGACTCGGTCATGGCTGCCGCTCCTCCTGGGTTGGAGGGCGGTCGCTCCCACGGCGGGTTCGGCCAGGAGCGTTGGCAGCGAGGGGATGATCAACGTGGGCTGGTGGTCCGCTGGCGCAGCCGCAGCAGTGGCTTCAGTATCCACGCCGGTCAGCACGAGGGCGGTGTCGAAACCAGCCCGATTGCCTCCGATGATGTCCGTGTCCAGCCGGTCGCCGACCACCAGTGGACGCCGGGCGCCGACGGCCTGGGCGGCCAGGCGGAACAGGACCGGCTCGGGCTTGCCCGCTGCCAGCGGGCGGGTCCCCGTCGCCCGGGCCACCGCCTCGATCAGGGCACCGTTGCCGGGCGCGATCCCCTCGGCACGGGGAATGGTCAGGTCAGTATTGGTCGCGATCCACCGGGCACCCCCGTTGACGGCATAGGAGGCCTGCGCCAGGTCTGTCCAGGACACCGAGGGGTCGAATCCCTGGATCACAGCATCGGGGTGTTCGGCCGCCGTCCTCACCACCTCGTGGCCAGCCTGCGACACCAGGCCACGCAGGTAATCCGAGCCGACGACCAGGACCTTCGCCGGGACGGGACGCCCACCGGAGGCTGTCCCGGCCGCCGTCGGACGCGATCCGGTCCCGGATAGCTCCTGGCTCAGCAGGGCCACCCCCGCGGCAGCAGATCCGAAGACCTGGTCCCCAGTGACCTCGAGACCGAAACCGCGTAGGTGGTCGGCCACGGATTCAGGAGACCTCGAGGCATTGTTGGTCACGTAGACGACGGGGACACCGCGCCGCCCCAGTTCCCGCAGGGTCGGCACGGCGCCGTCGATGGCCTCGGTCCCAGCGTAGACGACGCCGTCCAGGTCACACAGGACGGCGTCATGGCCTCCGAAGAACACCGCTTCCGTCATGGGTCAGCGGTCTCCGCGGCCCTGATCGTCAGCGGAGACGTCACCGTCGGTCTCCTGCGGTTCATCCCCCTCCGGAGACGGTTCCTCGGCCTGAACCGGCTGAGAGGTCACCATGGACCCGAGATCCTCCTCGTCCAGCTGTCCGGCGTCCGCCTGGCCGTCCTCGTCCTGACCGCCCTCCTCCTGGCCCTCCGAAGACGCGCCCGGGGGCACCAGGTCACGGGCACGGGGCCGGCCCTCAGAGCCGTCATCGTCCAGTCCGAAGTCGATGATCTCCGGATCCTCGAAGGCACCGATGCCCAGCGCGCGCTCGGCCACGCTGGCCTGCCGACGCCAGGCCTTGGCCTCCTCGGCACGGCCGGCTTCCGTCAGGACATCCGCATAGGCGCGGAACAGACGGGGGCTGAATGAGAAACCGCGACGACGATCGAGGTCAGGAATCTGCAGCACTGCCAGAGCAGTGTCGATATCCCCCAGATCACGATGAATGCCGGAGAGCACCATGGCCAACTCTGCCCGGATCGCCTTCTCCAGGGACGCATGGTCGACGTCCCCCGCGAGTTCCAGGGCCTTGTCATGCCGACCGAGGGCACGTTCACTGTCCACCATCTCCGGCAGGTGGGTGTTGTCCCCGGTGATGCGGCGGTAGGTCCGGAACTCCCGCAGCGCCTCCGCGTACTGTCCAGCCCCATAGGCAGTCAGCCCGACGGCCTCCCTGACGCAGCCGAGACGTCCGCCACGTCGGCTGGCGGCCAGGGCGTGCTCGAAGGCCAACTGCGGATCGATGTCCAGCAACCGGCCGGCCATCACCAGGTGACGCGCCACCCACGGACGGTTGCGTTCGTCCAGGGTGTCCAGCTCACGGCTGGTGGCGCGGTCAAGCTCCTTGCCGGTGACATCCTCATCGATCTCAGGAGACTTGGCCCGGTCCGGCCGGTTGGAACTGCGCAGGTCGCCCGGGTTGTGGGCAGCACCCCGGCGCTCGACGCGCGGGCGACCGTCACGTGAGCCACGGCGGTCATGCCGGGCTCCACCGCGTTCCGGCCTGCCCTCCCGACCCTCCCGACGGGGACCGCCAGCACGGGAACCGGAACCGGATCCCCGCTCGGGCCGTCCACCGCCATGACGGCGCGGACGATCAGACGAGCCGGAGCGCTCCTCGTTCTCGGACATCCTGATGATCCTCTCCTCGGTCTTGATGACGGCGGCAGCACGGCATGGCGTACTCCGACGGACAGCTTCACAATCGTAGCCGACCCGGTTAAACAAGAAGGGCCCCGCACTCGTGTGCGGGGCCCTTCCCTCAATGGTTGTCCGGCGGCGTCCTACTCTCCCACATCCTCCCGGATGCAGTACCATCGGCGCAGTGGGCCTTAGCTTCCGGGTTCGGAATGGGACCGGGCGTTTCCCCCAC
>NZ_BMLQ01000007.1:0-72037 GCF_014645315.1 Citricoccus zhacaiensis
CCCTTTACACCCAGCGGAAGGAGCCTAAGCAGGTGGCTCTGAACCAGAATAACGATGGCTCCCAAGGCGCCCAACGCATCCAGCGGTCACTGGCTCTCAAACCCAATACGGGTGGCGCTCAGAACGCCGAATATTCAATCAACGGCCGGCTCGAGCACCTCCGCGGCTCCGCCCTCGGGTTCCGAAACCTCGCCAACTATGTGGCCAGGTCCCTGCTGGAATCCGGCGGATTCAGGCCACGTCTACACCCTCGTTTGTGATGAGCCCGATTACTTCTGCACCGGACCGCTGTGGGAGACCCCCACCAAGCCCGGCCGTCCCGCCACCGGCCCGGGTTTTGTCCGGGATGTTTCCGGGCTCATGGCGGGATCGGCGGCGGCGGGCACCCCGTGGTTCGCCATCGGTGGCATCGACGTCGACCGGCTGCCCGAGGTCCTCAATGCCGGGGCGAGCCGCATCGTCGTCGTCCGCGCCATCACCAAGGCCCCCGATCCGGGCGTCGCGGCCCGGCAACTGCGCGGACTGATCCGCGACTGAGCCCTGGACGACGTGGTCGACGAAGTCGTCCAGGTCGTTCGGTAGCCACGGTGGCATGAGGTTGAACCCGTCAGCGGCACCGCAACGGAACCACTCCTCGATCTGGTCGGCGATGTGCTCGGGGGTGCCGACCATGGTGCATTGCCCTCCTCCGGCCGCGAGACGGCCCAGCAGCTGCCGCACCGTGGGCTCCTCGACCTCCACGATCCGCAGGATCGTCGCGTAGCGGCCCTGTGGACCGCTGAACCGCTCGAGCGGGGGCAGTTCGGGGACCGGGGCGTCCAGTTGCCAACCGGTGCAGTCCTGCCCGATGAAGGTGCCAGCTGGGCCAGGGGCTGCTTCGCGGGCAGCAGTGCGTCCGCCCGGGACTGCTTCGCCACGGCCTCCGCCTCCGTGGAGCCGACATAGGTCACGAGTCCGGGCATCACCGCCACCGATGCTGGGTCCCGTCCGGCTGAGCCGATGCGCTTCTTCAGGTCCGCATAGTCACTCTGGGCGGCGGGCAGGTCGTAGGCGACGGCATAGATGCCTTCGGCGTACCGGGCGGCCAGTTCGCGCCCCGGCCCGGAGGCTCCGGCATGGAACAGCACCGGGCGGCCCTGGGATGATCGCGGAACGGTCAGTGGGCCCGACACCCGGAAGTGCTCCCCGGCGTGGTCGATCGGCCGGACCAGGGCTGGGTCTGCGTACATGCCATCTGGTTCCAGGACCAGTGCCTCATCGTCCCAGGAGTCCCACAGCCGTAGCGCCACCTCGATGAACTCGGCGGCCCGCTCGTACCGCTGGCCGTGGCCGGGTAGCGCCTCCATTCCGTGATTGCGGGCCTCGGCGTCGAACATGGACGTGACCACGTTCCAGCCCACCCGGCCGCCGCTGATGTGATCCAGTGACGCCAGCATCCGGGCCGCGAGGAACGGCTCGGAGAACGTGGTCGAGACGGTGCTGACCAGCCCCACGTGCGACGTGGCGCGGGCCATGGCCGTCATGCCGGTCCTCCACTCAATCCATGACCAGTCCGCCGTCGACCACCAGGTTCTGCCCGGTGACCGACCGGGCCCAGGGGCAGGCGAAGAACAGGACGGTGTCGGCGAACTCCTCCGGGGTGATGACCCGACCCAGGGGCGTGCCGGCGGCGATCGCCTCGAAGACCTCCTCGGGAGTGGCCGCGCTGGCGTCAGTGGTGCGTAACAGGCCCCCGGAGACCATGTTCACCGTGATGCCGTGCCGTCCCAGGTCCTTGGCCGTCGTGCGGGTGAGCGACAGCAGGGCCGCCTTCGCCGCTGTGTAGTCGTGGTAGGGCACCACGGGGTTCTGGAACAGGTTGGTGCCGACGTTGATGATCCGCCCGAAGCCCTTCTCCCGCAGGTACGGAAGGGCCGCCTGGATCGTGTTGAGCGCCCCCCGGACGCTGCCGGCGAACTGAGCGGCGAAGTCCTCCCAACCGATCTCCGTCACCCCCGGGCGGGCGTCGCCGTTGAAAGAGAAACCCATCAACGCACTGTTCACCACGGTCGTGACCGGGGCCCCGAAGTGCTCCCGTCCCGTAGCCAGCAAGGCGGCTACTTGCCCCGGGTCGGTGACATCGGCGGGCAGGGCCACGGCCCGGTCCGAACCGAACCGGGAGGCCAGCTCCTCAGCGGCCTGCCGGCTGGTGTGGTAGTTGACGAGAACCCGCGCCCCCTGACCGGCGAAGGCCTCGACGATGCTGCGGCCCAGGCCGCGACCCCCTCCGGTCACCAGGACAATCTGCTCTGCGATCTGCACGGACGCTCCTCAAGGCCGAGGCGAAGGAGCGCAGGCCCGGAGACAACGCCAACCGGGCGGACATCCCTTCGCCAGTACGAACTGGATCAGGTTCAACGGGTCTCATCTCAGCTGGTCGCCAGGTGGGCACCAGCACCCCGTGTCACTGGCCCCGAGCATAGCCGACCCCTTCTCAGCGGTAGGTCGTGGTGTCAGATCAGGAGCACATCACACCAAGGGCCAAGCCAGCGCGCAACATGTTCGCGATCACCCGCGCCAGACAGGTCGAGAGAACCACGAACTGACGAAAACTGCCGGACCCACACACCGTTTATCGGGCAGTCCCAGTAGTAGGTTATCGGGCAGTCCCAGTAGTAGGGTCGGTTCGACCGAATAGATCAGCAGGCTGCCGTTCCCGGTGGGGCGGCGGCCCTGAGACGGAGGACAGATGAAGGCTTTGACATGGCAGGGAAAGCGTTCGGTGAGCGTCGAGGAGGTTCCGGATCCCCGCATCCAGCAACCCACGGACGCGATCGTGCGGATCACCTCGACCGCCATCTGCGGGTCGGACCTTCACTTGTACGAGGTGCTCACCCCGTTCATGGACAAGGGCGACATCATCGGCCACGAGCCCATGGGGATCGTGGAGGAGGTCGGCTCCGCCGTCACCCAGATCAAGGCCGGGGACCGCGTGGTGATTCCCTTCAACGTCTCCTGCGGCCACTGCTTCATGTGCAAGCAGGGCCTGCAGTCCCAATGCGAAACGACCCAGGTTCGGGAGTACAACAGCGGTGCAGTCTTCCTGGGCTATTCCCGCCTCTACGGCTCGGTGCCCGGCGGGCAGGCCGAGTACCTGCGCGTCCCGCACGCGGACTACGGGCCCATCAAGGTCCCGAACGCCGGTGAGGACGAGCGCTACCTGTACCTCTCCGACGTGGTACCCACCGCATGGCAGGCCGTGCAGTACGCCGCGCCCCCGCAGGGCGGCTCTCTGGCCGTGCTGGGCCTGGGCCCGATCGGCCAGATGTCCGCCCGGATCGGCCGCCACCTGGGCTACCGGGTACTCGCGGTGGACCCGGTCGCCGAGCGGCGAGCCATGGCCGAGCGCCACGGCATCGAGACCTTGGACTCCTCCGGCGAGGTGGCCGAGCAGCTGAAGGACCTCACCGACGGCCGCGGCCCGGACTCCATGGTGGACGCGGTCGGGATGGAGGCCCACGGCTCTCCCGTGGCCGGGGTAGCCCACCAGGCCGTAGGGCTGCTGCCGTCCCCGCTGGGCCGCAAGGCGATGGAGACGGCCGGGGTGGACAAGCTCGATGCCCTTTACACCGCCATCGAGGCCGTCCGGCGCGGCGGGACGATCTCGATCAGCGGCGTATACGGCGGCATGAAGGACCCCCTGCCGATGCTCACGATGTTCGACAAGCAGATCCAGTTGCGCATGGGCCAGTGCAACGTGAAACGGTGGATCGACGACCTCCTTCCGCTGGTCGATGACCCCTCGGATCCGCTCGGCGTCCTGGACCTCAAGACGCACACCGCGTCGTTGGACGAAGCCCCGGAGATGTACGAGAAGTTCCAGAAGAAGCAAGACGGCTGTATCAAGGCCGTCCTCAAGCCATAGTCGTGGACCCGCACGGGAGCCCGATCCCTGCGGGGCCGGGCTCCGGCGCGTCATGGACCAACGCACTCACTGGGACACAGCCGCAAGCCGCCACAACCTCATTGAACAGTATGGGGATTAGCCCAGCCGCTCCCACGACTCAATGTCGCCCGGAACGACCTCGAACGACGGGTGGACCTGCGGCACGCTGATGCCGACCAGGCCTTCCAGCCGTTCCGGGGTCCGCTGGCCGATCTTGGCCAGGAGGTGCTTCCACTCGTAGGCGACCTGGCCTTCCGTCACCGGGATCTGGGCGACCGGGAGTCGGGGGACACCAGAGAAGGTTCCGTCCACCGGGAGGTCCCGGCCGGCGTCGTGCGCCAGTCCCGACGCCGGATGGCCGGGTCGGTCGATCCGGGTCACGTCGAAGTTGTAGCCGCGTTCGGTGGCCTCCTCCGCCGTGACCTGGAGGAAGGCGCCGATCGCGGCGGCGGGGTCCGGGTGCGCCCGGAACCTCACCAGCTGCGGGTGCGAACGGTAGCCCTTGGTGCGCCCGGCCAGCACTGCCTGGGCGAGCAGCGCCTCACGCCATCCGCCGGTGAGCCCCTGGCGGTCCAGGTATCGGGGATGGAGACTCCACAGGCGCATGCACCCCATCATCCCGCACCCACCAGACCGCACGCACGCGCACCGGTTCGTCATGTCCCGCCATGTCACCCGGCCGATCCAGCCTTTTATCTCGATGATCGAAATGGTTAGCTCGAACCACGTGCACGAGGATCGACCTACCACCCGAGGAGAGACCCATGGATGCCACTGCCCCACGGACCACCGGACTCGCGATGCCGTTGCTGGTCCTCGTCAGCGGGATCGTCGCCACGGCCGGGGCGTTCCTCGGCAGCGGGATACTCGGCGGCACGCCGATCGCCGAGGCGGCCGGTGGGTGGCTGAATGAGGACTCCACGCCGCTGGCGCCGGCTTCCGGAGCCTTCCGCATCTGGTCCGTGATCTACCTGGGACTGCTCGCCTACTCGGTCTGGCAGCTGCTGCCCGCCCAGCGCCGGTCCGACCGGCAAGGTCTGTTGCGGCCGTGGGCCGTGGCGGCGATGCTGCTCAACTCCGCATGGATCTGGGTGGTTCAGTTCGGCTGGCTGAACCTGAGTCTGGTGGTGATCATGGCGCTGCTCGCCGTGCTCGGCCGCATCCTGATGCTGCTGGTCAGCACCGGGAGCAGTGGCCGAATGGATGCCCTGATCGCGGACGGGACCTTCGGGCTGTACCTCGGCTGGGTCACCATCGCTACCGTGGCGAACACTTCCGCCGTGCTGGGCGCTGCCGGCTTCGACGGTTTCGGGCTTCCGGTCACGGTGCTGTCCTCGGTGGTGCTGGCCGTCGCCGCGGTCATCGGCGTGGCCACGGCCTGGCGCAGCGGTGGGAAGGTCGCGCCCGCCCTCGCCCTGGCCTGGGGGCTGGCCTGGATCACCGTGGGCCGCCTGGACGGCGGACTGGAATCGACCGGCACCGCGGTGGCAGCGGGAGTCGCGGCAGCCGTGGTGCTGATGGCGGCAGCGGTGTTCCGGATGATGGCTACGCCGCGAGTAGACCCCGAGCGCATCCATTGAGATGCCGTAAGGGGCCTTGCGCACCCTCCATACTTACGGTTGGTTACGTGTTTACCAAAGGATAAATCGGTAACCTTTGGTAAGCTGGTCACATGGCCATCAAAGTGCCGACGAGAGGCACATCCCCCTGGGCGGTGGCATGGGAAGACACTGAGTGGGCCGCGCCGGCTGACCGAAGCATGTCACGGCGTCAGCAGTTGGCGAGCCGGGGCCCGTACCGCTCTGCGATTCCCCCGTTCATCGCCGAGCTTTCTCTGTCCTTGGAAGCCGAGGTGGCCACGGAGGCAACCGAGGCATCGATGGAACTGGTTCGTTTCGATGCCGAGATCTCCCGGAGTCTGGGCGGCAACGAGGCGGAGGTCAGCCCCCTGTCCGCGGTGCTGTTGAGGACCGAGTCGGCTTCCTCGTCGCAGATAGAACAGATCACGGCCGGGGCTCGGGCTTTGGCCCTCGCCACCCTGGGTGAGTCCACCGGGCCGAACGCCGCCTTGGTGGCGGCCAACGTGCAGGCCATGCGCCGGGCAATCGCCTTGTCCGACGGGATCACTGCGGCCGGCATCGTCGAGGTGCAGGAAATCCTCCTGCACGATGGATCTCCAGCGCATGCCGGTGCCTTTCGCGGAGGGCCCGTGTGGATTGGCGGACGGGGTTCGACGCCCCACACGGCGACGTTCGTCGCTCCTCGCGCAGAACGGGTTCCAGAACTCATCGAGGACCTGGTGGCCTTCATCCACCGCACCGACATTGACCCCTTGGTGCAGACCGCGGTGGCCCATGCTCAATTCGAGACGATCCACCCCTTTTCCGACGGCAACGGCCGAACCGGTCGGGCCTTGGCGCACGCGATGCTGCGCCAGTACGGGGTGACCCGCCGCATGACGGTGCCCGTGTCTGCAGGACTGCTGGCGAGCGTTGAGTCATATTACGAAGCTCTCGGTTCGTATCGTCAGGGCGACCTGAACCCCATTGTGGCTGAGTTCGCCGAAGCGACGTTCGTGGCGTGCGCCAACGGCCGGCTTCTGGTCCGGGAACTGGAGGAACTCCTGGCGGAATGGACGGATCGGGTCACGGCGCGATCCGATGCGGCGGTGTGGAAGGCCTTGCCGGTCGTCATCTCGCAGCCGGCCGTCACCGTCCAGTACCTGGCGGGCCACTTGGGCGTTTCTGCCCCGGCCGCCCAACATGCCGTAGACCAGATGGTGGACGCTGGGATCCTCGTCCCGGTGGGAAACCGGAAGCGCAACCGGGTGTGGACGGCGAACGCGGCCGTCCGGCTGCTGGACGATTTCGCCGAACGGGCCGGCCGGCGTCGTCATGGCGGTTGATGAGCAGTAGTGAAGACCCCCGGGTGAGCTGGCCCCGGAACCCACCGCACAGCTGCGCGGTACACCCAGCCAGGTCCGGACCTACGATGGAGGACCACCGCCAGAGGGAGCCCGTCATGTGCGAGCAGTCCGCGTCAGCCGGAGCGGCCGGAACGGCCGGTGCACCGGCCGCCACCCACGGCAAGACCCCGAAGAAGGCGGCACTTGCCGCGTGGATCGGGTCCGCCCTGGAGTACTACGATTTCGCTGTCTATGGCACCGCCGCGGCCCTGGTGCTGAACCACCTGTTCTTCCCGGAAGATGCCTCCCCGGGCGTCGCCATCCTGTTGTCCATGGGGACCGTGGGCGTCGCCTACGTGGTCCGTCCCCTGGGCGCGCTCATCATGGGACCGCTCGGGGACCGGATGGGCCGGAAGTTCGTGCTGATGCTGACCCTGTTCATGATGGGCGGGGCCACCTTCCTCGTCGGCTGCCTGCCGACCTATGAGCAGGCCGGGCTGTGGGCACCGGCCCTACTGGTGCTCTGCCGGATCATCCAGGGGATCTCTGCCTCCGGCGAGCAGGCCAGCGCCATCTCCGTGTCCCTGGAGCACTCTGATGAGCACCGCCGGGCCTTCACCACCAGCTGGACGCTGCAGGGCACCCAGTTCGGCACGCTGCTCGCGACCGCCGTCTTCATCCCGTTCACCACGCTGCTCACCGAGGAGCAGCTGTTCTCCTGGGGATGGCGCGTCCCGTTCTGGCTCTCCGCCGTGGTGGTGGTCGTCGCCTGGGTGATCCGCCGCCGGCTGGAGGAACCGCCGGCGTTCGAGGAGACCAAGTCCCACCTGCCGGAGGAGAAGCCGGCGACCCCGCTCAGCCTGATGGTGAAGTTCCACAAGGCCGCCGTGGCCCGGATCGCCTGCGCCGCCATGATCAACACCGTCAACGTGGTGTTCCTCGTCTGGTCACTCTCCTTCGCCACCTCGGTGGTGGGCCTGGACCGCTCCACCATGCTCACCGTGGCCGTGGTGGCCAATGCCGTGGCGCTGGCGGCCATCCCACTGGGCGCACTGCTGGCGGACAAGATCGGCCGGAAACCGGTCTTCATCGCCGGCGTGGTGGGACCCGCGATGATGATGTACCCCTACCTGGGGGCCGTCGCGGCGGGGGACTGGACCCTGATCTTCGTCTACGGCGCCATCCTCTCCGGCTGCCTGTACTCGCTCTCGAACGGCATTTGGCCCTCGTTCTACGCCGAGATGTTCCCCACCCGGGTCCGCGTCACCGGCCTGGCCATGGGCACCCAGATCGGCTTCGCCGTCTCGGGCGGCCTCACCCCGATCGTCGCGTCTGCCGTGGCCGGCGCCCAGGGCACCAACTGGCTTGCTGTGTCTCTGGTGGTGAGTGGTGCCTGCCTGATCTCCGTGGCGGCAGCGCTGACGGCCAAGGAGACCAAGGACAGGACGCTGGCGGGCATCGATGAACTGCACACCACGCGCACCGAGGCGGCGGCGCTGGCCACGCTGGACCGCACTGCCCCGTAGCCCGGGCCGGGACCCTGCGTCACATGTGACGTGCTCCAGATCACATCCTTGGTATGCTAACCGTCACTCCTTCGTGTTAACGGTCAAGCAGCGGCCGCGAACTCTTCGAACGACTCTCGAGGAGGCCCTCGTGCCCATCGCTGTGCCACTGAACACCATCCTGAGCGGTCCCGGCCGTTTGCGGGCTGAACTCACCCAGCCTGCCGCGCCCCCGTGGCCATGCCGGCCGCCGGTGCCCATGGCTGCGTCCGGCTTGCGGGGGACGTGACGATGGGCATCGCTGGCGAGGTCTCCGTCCGCGGGGCGTGGGCTGATACCGCCTGTGTGGACAGGATGATCCAGGCCATGGACGCGGCGAGGGACGCGAGCGGATCAGTGGATCCGGGCATCTGTGACTGGGGTTGGGTGGCGGTGGGCCATCGCCCGCCCGAGACCGGCGATCAGGCCGGTGCCACGGCCGAGTTGATGCTCGATGAGCGGCTGGGCTGGTGCCTGGTGTTCGACGGACAGCTGGACAACGGACCGGGTCTGCGTGAGGAGCTGGACGAATGCTTCCCGTTCCGTTCGGGATCGGACGCTGAAGTGGTGCTCGCGGCCTACCACCGGTGGGGCGAGCGCTTCGTGGACCACCTGCAGGGGGTCTTCGCCCTGGCGCTGGTGGATGCGCCGCGCGAGAAGGTGCTGTTGGCCCGCGACCGGCAGGGGAGCAGGCCGCTGTACGTGTGCGCCGGGGCCGGCCGGCTGCGTTTCGCCTCCACCCTGCCCGGCCTGCTGGCCGCGGGTGGCATCGATACCTCCGCTGACCGGACCGGATTGGGACGCCCTCTGGACCACCGCGGCATGGCTCCGGCCTCGCGGACGGTCCTCTCCGGCGTCGCACCATTGCCGGCCGCCACCCTCCGGGTGCTCGAGGCCCGCGGCCGTGCGCGAGACCGGGTCTACGGTCCGGATGGTCACATCCATCACGGGCGAGAAGGCCGAGGGTGGAGGGTCAGCTGATGGACCCGACCACGGGCACACCCGTCCGGCCGAGGATGTCGTCCTCCGGTTGCTCGACCACCTCCGCCCGGTACGGGCCAGGACGTCCTTCATGATGCTCAGGGCGGGATTGGTTCGGAGGCCTACGAGGGCGAACCGCCCGGTGAGATCAGCCGGTCCGAGGCCGCGAAGGTGTGGTGGTGCACCAGGGGCGCCAGCTCGGGCTGGTGACGTTCGATGATCCTCCGGACGGCGTTCTCCGCGGAGGGCCCCAGGCCGTCGTAGAACAGGGCGGTGGCCGCGGCGGCGCGGCGCAGCGGCGGTTCCTCGGGCAGCAGCGCGTTGGGAAGCCGGGGGTCCTGGTGGACGAGCGGCCGCCATTCGGAGAGGACCTCCGTGCGCAGGCGCAGGGCCTCCACGCCGGTGGGCCACTGGTCTCCGAGGTCCCGGGCCCGGGCCTCCCACCGCAGGGCGAAGGACAGGTACTCCTCATCCAGGGCGTCCGCTTCGAAGGCCCGCCTCAGCTCCAGGGGCGAGACGAAGTGCGGCAGCCGGGCCCCCTCGAACAAGGAGATGAGTGTCAGCACGGGTTCGTCGCCCTGCTTCAGGTGGGCGAACGCCTCCTCGGCGTGGCTGCCCGGCTTGATCCACACCCCGTCATTGAGGTGGCCGAACCGCAGCTGGCGCAGGGTGTCCCGCACGGCCCGGCGCAGGGGGGCTGCGGTCTCCGGCACCCGGTAGGTGATGATGGTCCACGTCCCGTCCCAGGGGCGCTCGCGGTGGGCCTGGAAGATCCGTTCGACGCGCTGGGCCTGGGTCTTCCGGCTGCCGGCGTGGACGGAGTAGGAGGTGCGCCGCCCGTCCTTGTGGGCCGCGAGGAACCCCCGCTGCGCCAGCCGCTGGATGGCCGCCCGGGCACTGGAGGGCGTGATCTCGAGTGCGCCGAGCAGCTCCACCAGGGCACTGGAGGGCAGGGGTTCGCCGCGGCCGAACCAGTAGTCGCCGAGCAGCACCGTGAGCATGCGCTGCGGTGCCACGCCGGATTGGTAGCGGGGGAGGTTCCCGCGGCTCGGATCCGTGGGGCTCACGGCATCCTGTCAGCGGAACGCAGGGCCAGCGGAACGGAGCGGGGGCCGTATTCGAGCCAGTTCATCATCACGATGTCCCCTGCCAATGAGAAGGTCTCCGTCCGGGCGAGCAGCTCCTCTAGGGCGATGAGCAACTCGAGTCGTCCCATCGTAGCGGCCGGGCACTTGTGGGAACCGCGCCCGAAGGACAGGTGCGAGTTCTGCTTGCGCCGCAGGACGAAGGTGTCCGGGTCCTCGAAGCGGGTCTCGTCCCGGTTGGCGGAGGGGAAGATCAAGGCGATGGGCTCGTCCTGGGCCACTGCCCGCCCGTGGATCACGGTGTCCCGCTTGGCGGTCCGTGCGAATACCCGGTACGGGGCGTGCAGGCGGAGCATCTCCTCGATCGCAGAGGGCAGGTCTTCCGGGTGGGCCCGCAGGTGCGCCTGGAGGTCGAGGTCCGTGGCCAGGTGGGCGATGCAGCTGCCCAGCACGGCTTGGGGCGCTCCCATCCCGGCGACGATCAGCTGCCGGATGGTGGCGACGGCGCTGGTCTCCGTGATGGCGGTGTCCGGGTCCAGGGCCGCGCGGTGCAGGCTGGCCACCAGATCCCGGGACGGGTCCGGGTCCTCCTCCAGCCGCCGGTCGTAGATCTCGCGGGCGATCTCATACAGCCGCTTGCTGCACTCCTCAATCACGGGGTTGTCCATGTCCTGGATGGCGAAGCCGTAGCGGACGCCGATCTCCCGGATCTCCCGGGTCTGGTCCCGGGCCAGCCCGAGCAGGGAGGCGAAGCAGTCCATGGCGAACGGCGCCGCCAGGTGACGGACCCCGTCCGGGGAGGACTCCATCAGCATGCCGTCCACCAGGCGGCGGGCGCTGTCGCGGAAGGCGCCGGCGTGCTCGGTGACCACCGAGCGGCGGAACACCGGGTCGATGGCGGTGCGGTAGTCGGTGTGCTCCGGCGGGTCGAAGTGCAGCGGCGGCCGGCGGGAGGCCCGGGGCACGTGCGGCACCACGTTCTGCTTGGCCGTGCTGAACAGCTCGTCGTCCTGGGTGATGGTCAGGATGTCCTCGTAGGTGGTGGCCGCCCAGAAGCCGCCGTAGTCCGCGCTCCAGGGGAACGGGTTCTGCTCGCGCAGGGCCGCGTAGTCCGCGTGGGCCGAGCCGAACGTCTCGTTGCGGTCCGGGGACCACTCGGAGGCACGCGCCCCGCCGACGTCGTCGGTGGCCTGCGGCTCGGTGGCGGAGTGCCCGGTGAACGGGCAGCGGCCGGTGCCGGCCGTCGTCGTGCTCGGGGGGTGTGGGGTTGCCATCTCAGATGACCTTCCTGCGCGCCCAGCGCGCCATTTGCTCCACCGTGACCACCACGACGATGAGGCCGATGAGGATGCCGGCGGTGGACTGGTAGTCGATCGAGGTGACGGATTCGTGCAGCAGGAAACCGATGCCGCCGGCGCCGACAATCCCGAGGACCGCCGATTCGCGCAGCGCCAGGTCCGCGGTGAACAGGCTGTTGCCGATGAAGGAGGGCACGAACTGGGGCCACGCACCGGCCACGAAGGCCTGGAGCCGGCCCGCGCCCACGGCCTCGAGGGCACGGATCGGTCCCGGATCGATGTTCTGCAGCGCATCCGTGAAGAACTTGGAGGCCAGGGCCGTGCAGGAGATGGCCAGCGCCAGGAACCCGGCGAACGGGCCCAGGCCCAGGGCGGCCACGAACACGATCGCGTAGACGATGTCCGGCACGCCGCGGACCACCACGATGACACCGCGCAGCGCCCAGCCGAGCACCGGCACCTTCACGAGGTGATCCGTGGAGAACACCGCGATGACCAGTCCGATCAGCACGCCGAAGGTGGTGGCCGTCAAAGCCATCACGAGGCTCTCGAAGAGGCCCAGGGCGATCTCCGCGGTGAACACCGGCGGCACGAACCCGGTGAGCATGGCCACGGCGTTCTCCCAGCCCCGGGCTAGCCGGTCCGGGGAGATGCTCAGCGCGGACAGGGACAGGATGAAGAGCACGACGCCGGCCAGCAGCCCGGCGCTGCGGCCCACCCGGGGTGCGTTCCAGCCGGGGGAGGAGAGCTCCTTGCCCGGTGGGAACGTCATCGAGTGTTTGGTGTCCCCGGCATGCTCGGACACGGCGCGCTGCACCAGGTTCGAGATGAGCTCGAGGACGAGCAGCAGGACGATGATGACGGCGATGATCCCGGCGGCGCGCGGGTAGTCCAGGCTGCCGATGGAGCGCTGCAGGGCCACGCCGATGCCGCCGGCGCCCACGAGGCCGAGTATGGAGGACGCGCGGATGTTGATGTCCAGGCGGTAGAGGACGAACGAGGTCATCTGCGGCAAGGCCTGGGTGAAGGTGGTGGCGACGAAGACCTGGAAGCGGTTCGCCCCGGTGGCGTTCACGGCCTCCCGGGGTGCGGCAGAGATCTCCTCGAAGACATCCGTCATCATCTTGCCGATCATGCCCACGGAGTGGAACGCGATGGCCAGGGCTCCGGCTGCCGGGCCGAGCCCGAAGATGCGCACGAAGATGATGGCGAAGACGAGGGAGGGCACGGCGCGGCTGACCACGATCAGTGTGCGGCAGAGCCACTGGACCCAGCGCGGCCCGGTGAAGGTGTTGGCCGCGCCGGCCGCCAGCGGGATGGAGACCAAGGCGGCGATGCCGGTGCCGGCGATCGCGATCTGCAGGGTCTCGACCACGAGCGCCGCCAGCTCCGGCACGGGGCCGGTGGTGGCGGGGAACATCCGGCCCAGCAGGCGGGTGATGTCCTCGAAGCCGGCGGCGATGGCCGCGGGGCGGACATCGATCCACCACAGGCCGAAGACCGTGACGGCGCCGAGGATCAGCGGGATCACCCAGGTGGCCGCGGGAGCCCGGGGCGGCCGGGCCGGAGCGGGAGCCGGTGTCCGGCCCCTGGTGCCCGGTGGGGTCAGGGTGGTGGGCATGTCAGGCACCCCGGTGGGCTTGGTAGATGGCGCGGATCTCCGGCTCGCCGGTGGCGTTCGTGGGCTTGTCCAGGATGAACTGCCCGTCCCGCACGGCCACGATCCGGTCCGAGACCTCCAGGGCGAGGTCAACCTGGTGCAGGGAGCACACCACGGTGAACCCGTCCTCGGCACTGAGCTTCTTCAGGGTCTCCAGCACGGAGATGCTGGCCGCCGGGTCCAGGGACGCCACGGGCTCGTCCGCCAGGACCAGCCGGGCGTCCTGCATCAGCATGCGGGCGATGGCCACGCGCTGCTGCTGGCCGCCGGAGAGGGTGTCACACCGCTGGAAGCGCTGGTCCACCAGCCCGACCCGCTCCAGGTTCTCCACGGCGCGTTCGCGCAGCTGCTTCGGGTAGGTCATGATCCCGTAGCGGGGCATGGACAGGGTGCCGAGGGCACCCATCAGCACGTTCTCCAGCGCGGTCAGCCGGCCGACCAGGCCGAACTGCTGGAACACGAAGCCGATCTCGGTGCGCAGGCGCCGCAGCTCGCGCCGGCTGCAGCGGACCGGCTCCCGGCCGAGCACCTGCACGCGGCCCTCGGTGGGGGAGTGGCTGCCGTTCAGCAGGCGCAGCAGGGTCGACTTGCCGGCGCCGGAGGGGCCCACGAGGGCGATGAACTCGCCGGGGTGGATCTCCAGGTCCACCCCGTGCAGCACCGTGTTGTCCCCGAACCGCTTGACGACCCCGTCCAGGGTGATGCTGGGGGAGTGCTGCGCGGTCTCGGCCGCGGGCTTCTCAAGCGTCATCACGGCAGACCTCCGCCTGGGTGGTCTCGCAGATCTCGCGGATCGGATCGTAGTCGGCGTCCGTGGCCGGCTCGAACGCGAAGGCGCCCGTGCCGCCCCACTCGCAGGCGGGGCTGCCGGCCACGTCCTCGCCCCAGGGGGCCGGGGCCTCACGCTGGGCGTCCTCCTCGCAGAAGCCGGCCTCCACGGCGGAGACGGCATCGTACTTCTCCATGGCGCGGACCACGCCGTCCTTGATGTCCTGGGAGAGCCAGGAGCCCACCACCATGGGCGTGCCCGGGATGGGATCGGAGGTGAAGAACGTCTCCGTGTCCCCGTCCTCGATGATGCCGCGGGCCGGCAGCAGCTCCGTCACGAAGGTCTCGGCCACGAACGCGGCATCGCAGTCGCCGGCGATCATCTGTGTGACCGCGACGTCATGGGAGCCGGCGAAGACCGGGTTCAGGTCCTCCTGCGGATCGATGCCCGCCTCCATCAGGGCGGCGGCCGCGGCCAGGTATCCGGTGGTGGAGGCCGGGTCCGTGAAGCAGACGTCCTTGCCCGTCAGGTCCTCCAGCGAGCTGATGCCGCTGCCCGGCGCGGTCACGCCGAGGGAGCTGACCGAGCCGGAGCCGGGCTCGGGCGTGAGCTGGTCCTTCGCCACCGGCTCCACCTCCGCCACGTCTGAGGCCAGGTAGTAGGAGAACGCCCCGTAGACCGCGATGTCCACGCGCTCGGAGACCTGGGCCTCGATCACGCCGGCGTTGTTGCTGACGGCCTGGATCTCCACCGGCAGGCCGGTCTCCTCCTCGATGGCCGCGACCACCGGTTCGAAGGAGGCCAGCAGTTCCTCGCTGTTGTCCGTGGGGACCACGGCGAAGACGAGTTCGGCGGGGGCATCACTGGTGGTGTCCGCCGGGCGGGCGTTGGGACTCTCGCCGCAGGCTGTCAGGGCGATCGCGGCTGCGGCCAGGAGGCCCAGGGTCTTGAGATGGGTGCGCATGGTCTCTCCTCGGGAAAGTCCAGATGGGGGTCAGGTTGTTGTCTGGCCGGGTGAATAAGTGTGGCCAATGAGTGCCGGTAGGGAGAAGTGCAGGGTTAACGTGTCTCGTATCACAGCAGAATCCGTTGTCGATGTCAATGAATGTCGCCCAAAGTCACGCATTGACAGGCGTGCTTAGCCGTGCCACGGTATGAGCCATCTCACGCACTTTGCCGGCGGTGGCGGCACACATGCGCCGCACTTAGCCCTTGAAGCGGCGCGAAATATGCAGTCCATGATGCTGCCTCGTGGATCCGGGGCGGTCGTCGAACCACCGTCGTGCCCGGTGTCCAGCACCTCCGGCACCCTCGTGCACCTCTCATGTTCCCTGTTCCTCCTGTCACTCCTGCACTGAAGGCGAGCCCGAAACCATGCCCACCACCCCTGCCGAGAACCCGGCCGAGCGACACCATGATCACGCCCGACGCCGGGCCCGCATCCCGATCACCCGTCCCTCCCGCCCGGCGCGCACCAATCCCACGGCCAGGCCCCGGCGCGCCCGCGTGCTGGCGGGGGCCACGCTGGCTACTGCCCTCGCCGCGGCGCTGCTGGTCCCGGTGCCCGCGCTGGCGGCGCCGGTGAACGCGGTCGGTGCCGCGCCGACGTCGGCCACGGCCCGCGGGGCGGGTGTCCCCGGAACCGTCCGCGGAGACCTGCCGAACGGGGGCCACTACGTGCTGACGACGCCGCAACGCTGGAACGGGACGGTGCTGGTCTGGAACCCCGGCTACGGCGGCGGCGGTTCCAATCCCTCGGCCGGACCCAGCGCAGGACTCACCGATTGGCTCGTGGAGCGCGGATATGCCCTCGCGGGGACCTCCGCGGCAGAGGGCGGATGGGCCGTGGAGGGCCTGCTGGAGAACCAGCCGCTGGTCATGGGTGTCATCCGTGATCGGCTGGGCGAACCCGAGGACGTCATCGCCTGGGGCTCGTCCATGGGCGGATTGACCTCGGTGGCAGCCCTGGAACAGCATGCGGGCATCATCGACGCGGCCCTGCCGCTGTGCGGATCCGTGGCCGGGGCCATCCCCATGCTCAACGGCAGCCTGGACGGCACCTTCGCCCTGCGGACCCTGCTGGCCCCCGGAGACGAGCGCCTCCAGCTGGTCAACATCAGCGACGAGGCCGAGCGCCAGGCCGCCTTCCGCGAGGTGCTCGACGCGGCGCAGGCCACTCCGGAGGGACGCGCCCGCATCGCACTCGCCGCCAGCCTGGCCCAGATCCCCACCTGGACGCAGACCGGGGATGAGAAGCCCTCGGCGCGGGACTGGGCCGCCCAGCAGGACCAGCTCTACCAGGCGTTCATGTTCGGTGTGGTCTCGCCGCGGCAGCCCCTCGAGGACCGCGCCGGCGGCAACTTCTCCTGGAACACCGATGTGGACTATTCGAAGGCGCTGGCCGCGTCAGACAACGCCACGCTCGTGCGGACCCTGTACCGCCAGGCAGGACTCTCCCTGGACCGGGACCTGGAGACCCTGGCGGGCGCCGAACGGATCTCCGCCGATACGGAGGCGGTCGCCTACATGCAGCGGAACGCGACGCCGGCCGGCGAGATCGACGGCCCAGTCCTGTCCCTGCATGAGACCGGGGACACCGCGCCCACCGTCACCCAGGCCCGCACCTATGCGGACCGCGTGCGGGAGAACGGGGACGAGTCCCTGCTGCGGCAGACCTTCGTGGACCGTCCCGGCCACTGCGACTACGCCGATGCGGAGATCGCCGCGCTTGTGGAGGCGCTGCAACAGCGGTTGGACACCGGACGCTGGGGTTCCGCAACGAAGCCCTCGCACCTGAACCGGACCGCCGACCGGATCGCGCGCCGTGCCGGACTGGACCGGGGTGGCTCGTTCGCGGCCGCCCGCCCCGATCCCCAGAACCGCCCGGAGCGGGGCCCGGCTCCCGGGGTGGTGTCCCACCAGGGGCAACTGGAGGGAGACCGGGCGTACTCTCTGCACAAGCCGGCCGACTGGAACGGTGACCTGGTGGTGATGCCGGGCCGGGACGACCTCACGGGGACGACCGCTCAGTGGCTGGCCGAACAGGGGTACGGGGCCATCGGCTATGAGCTGAGCGACGGGTGGGACCTGGTGCTGGACGAGTCCAACGCCGGGGCAGCCGTGGAGACCTTCCAGCGGCTGGCCGGTGACGCCGATGACGTGGTGGTGGCTGGCCGGTCCCAGGGCGGGCTGACCACCAGGATCGTCGCGGATGCCGCCCCGGAGTGGCTGGCCGGCTCCCTGCCGATGTGCGGCGGTGGTGCGGGGGCCATCAGCACCTGGAACTACAAGCTGGACACGGCCTTCGCCCTGCGGGAGCTGGTGGATCCCGACTCAGCCATGCAGATCCAGGGCATCGAAGACCGTGCGGCCGAGCTGCAGGCCATGAACGAGCTTGTGGCCCTGGCTGATTCCACCGAGCAGGGACGGGCCCGGGCCGTCCTCGCCGCCGCGCTGAGCAAGATCCCGGCCGTGGACCCGGAGACCGGGCAGGAGATCCGCCGTGGCCACCTGGACGCGCGGATCGACCGGTACATCGAGCACCTGCCGTTCGCGATGGGCAGCCACGTGCGTGCCGGCTATGAACAGACCGTGGGTGGCACCTTCTCGTGGAACACTGGGGTGGACTATCGGCGCGAGCTCCAACGCTCGGGCCGCTGGGCCGAGGTGAAGCAGGCCTACCGGGAGGCCGGGCTGTCCCTGACCGAGGACCTGCGCACCCTGGACCGCGCCGAACGACTCTCCGCCGATCCGGAGACGGTACGGCTGGTGGAGCAGACCGCCACCTTCACCGGACGGCTGGAGTCTCCGGTGCTGTCCCTGCACACCACCGGGGACGGGGCCGGGACCATTGCCGATGACGCCGCCTACCGGTCCACCGTGACCGCCGCCGGGTCCGCGCGCCAGCTGCGCCAGACCTTCGTGGCCTCCGAGGGGCACTGTACCTTCACCCCCGCGGAGGAGGCTGCCGCCCTGACCGCCCTGTTCGACCGGATCGAGACCGGCCGGTGGCAGTCCACCTCGCCGCGGCAGCTTGACCGCCTCGCGGCCCGCGTGGACGCCGATTCAGGCCTGGACCTGGGCGCCGCGCGGTTCACCTCGGGCGATGTACCGGGCCAGCCGGCACGGATGTGGGACGTGCGGAACTGGGGTGACTACCGGGTGAAGTGATCATCAGGAGATCCGCCGGAGGTGCCGCGCGGTGGCGTTGCACCTCTGGCGGCCTCTCCCTGTCACCGGGCTGAACCCGAGGCCAGCCGCCGTTCCATCTGATCTGCGTACGGCCTCAGGCGGTGAGCCAGCGAGCGGGCGTCGTCCGACCGGCTGAGCCGCAGGTACGGGACCATGACCGTCACCGCGGCCACCGTCTGGCCGAAGCCGTCCCGCAGTGGCATGGCCAGCGCGGCCACCCCCGGCTGAGCCTCACCGACCTGGATGGCCCATCCCCGGTTCCGCACCTTCTTGATCTCCGCCTTGAGCTGGGCCCAGTCCTGGATCGTTCCCGGCTGGACCGTCTCCAGGGCGGCCCCCTGATACCGCGCCGCCAGATCGTCGTCGGTCAGCCCCGCCAGCAGCGCCCGTCCTGCCGCCGTGGCGTGAGCCGGGGTCACGGTCCGGACCGGGCGGGCAATCCGAACCAGGTGGGTGCCCTCCTCCGTCAGGATGAACCGGATATTCCGGCCCTCCAGGACGGCGAGGCTGGTGGTTTCGAGCATTCCCTCGGCGACCTGCCGCAACACTCCGCCGAGCAGACCTGGCAAGGTCGAGCCACGGGCCACATCGGCGGTGATCTGCCGGAGCGCGGGGCCGATCGTATAAGGGCCGTGGCGCAGTTCTTGATCGAGGTAGCCGGCCTCGGCGCACGTGCGCAAGAGCCGGTGCGCCATGGAGGCGCTGATCTGGAGGGCGCCAGCCGCTTCGGTGAGGGTCATCTCGCCCCGTGAGGCCACGAGCCGGACGAGTCGGAGGGCGCGGTCAGCAGTCTGGAGCGTCATCGCCGCGTTTCCACATAGAGGAAAGCGTGCCACGCGTCTGTGCCGCCATACAAGGGGGGATGTGGCTCCGCCCGAGGGTCGCCATTTTGGCTCGTTCCTCAAGGAGGAAAAGCCCCCCGATTCCATTGTCGATTCCCCGGTTCCGGTCTTTACTTCAGAAATCACCGGCTCCCGTCCCTGACTAAGGAAGCACCATGACCTCCCACGCTGCATCCATCACCCCCTCGCTCCGCCGGGGCCTGGTCGCCGCCCTCGCGGCGGGCACCCTGGTCCTGGCAGGGTGCGGTTCCGGATCGCCGACGGGCACCGAGGACTCCGCCTCAGAGGCCGGCTCGAGCCCCGTGGCGGCGAGTTCCGGGGAGCTGACCAGCATCTCCGTGGGCACCATCGCCATCGCCTCCTCCACGGAGCTCCGCTACGGCGTGGCCGAGGGGATCTTCGAGGACCACGGACTGGACGTCGAGCTCATCGAGGGCCAGGGCGGCGCGGCGCTGTTGCCGGCGGTCCAGAACGGGTCCATGCAGTTCGCGGTGGGCAATCCCATGTCCGTGCTGACCGCTGCGGACCAAGGCCTGCCCATGAAGGTGGTCTCCGGGTATTCCTGGTCCTCCGCCGAGGGTGATGACATCAATGCCGTGATCGCTCGCAAGGACTCTGGGATCACGGGCTTCGACGACTTGGAGGGCCAGACCGTGTCCGTCAACGCCGTCCATACCTTGGGCGACCTCTCGATCATGGAGGCCGCAGAGATGGCCGGAGCTGATCCGGAGAAGATCAACTTCAACGAGATGCCCTTCCCGGACATGCTGGCCCAGCTCGAGCAGGGGAATGTGGACGCCGTGTGGTTGCCCGAGCCCTTCATGGGCCGGGCCCTGGCAGATCCGGAGAACGTGGCCGTCGGGTATCCGAACCAGGAAGTCATGGATGGTATGCCCTTGACCATCGCCTTCACCAGCGAATCCATAGCGGAGGAGAAGCCAGAGCTCGTGACCGCCTTCCAAGAGGCGCTGACGGAATCGGCCGAGCGCGCCGCCCAGGACGAGGAGGGCGTCCGGGCCATGCTGCCCGAGTTCCTGAAGATGGACGAGGAGACCGCTCAGTCGATCCATCTGGAGCCGGCGCACACGGACCTGCCGGTCGAGAAGATGCAGACCATCTATGACCTGATGCTCAAGTACGGCATGGCCGAGAACCCGATGGATGTCGAATCCCTCTACGTCCAGCCTTAAGGCTCGTGCCGTCCGGACCGTCATCGCCACCTTGGAGGAGTAGGAATGAAAGTTGCTGTGATCGGAGCAGGCATCGGGGGATTGGCCGCGGTGGCCGCCTTGCGGCGGCGCGGTATCGAGGCCGAGGTGGTCGAACAGGCCCGGGCGCTCGGGGAGATCGGTGCCGGTATCTCGCTCGCCTCCAACGGCTGGCGATTGCTGGAGCGCCTCGGTCTGCTGGCGCAGATCGAGCAGGTCGGCTCGCACCTGGACCAGGGGTACTTCCAGCTGCGGGAGGACGGCTCCTTCATCTCCACGCTTCGCGAGCCCGGTGCCGCATGGGATCGCCGGGTCTTCGGGGTGCACCGTGCCGACCTGATCGAGGTGCTCGCCTCCGCGCTGCCGGACTCCGCGATCCATACCGGCCACCGGCTGCTCGATCTTGAGCAGGATGACTCTGGGGTGCGCCTGCGTTTTGAGAATGGCGAGACCGCCCGAGCTGATGTGGTGATCGGCGCAGACGGCATCCACTCCGTCGTGCGCCGCCACGTCGTCGGGGAGGTCGCCGCCCCGCGCTCCTCCGGGACCGCGGCCTACCGGGCCCTGGTCCCCGTCACGGGGGCGGAGGACTGGGAATGGGGCACCTCGAAGATGTGGATCGGCCCGGGGAAGCACTTCCTGGTGTATCCGATCCGGGCGGACCGGCTGATCAACATTGTCGCGGTGGTCCCGGCCCACGGGGGAGAGCGGGACTCCTGGACGGCTCCGGGCGATCCGGCGCAGCTCGCCGCGGAGTTCACGGGCTGGGATCCCGTGGTCACTGGTCTGATCGAGCGGGTCACGGACACGTTCCAATGGGGACTGTTTGACCGCCCCCCGCTGGCGAGCTGGACCAGCGGACGGCTCGCCCTACTCGGCGACGCCGCCCACGCCATGCTGCCCCACCTCGGTCAGGGCGGCAGCCAGACCATTGAGGACGCCTTCGCCCTGGCCGCCGCGCTCGAAGGGTCCTCCGTTGCGGACGCACCCGAGGCCTTGGCGCAGTACCAGTCGTTGCGCCTGGAACGGGCGAATGCCGTGCAGCTGGCATCTCTAGAGGCAGGGCATCTCTACGATTCGGTGGTCGAAGAAGAGTACGACGCGCGGGACGAAAGGATCCGGAAAATGGCGCCGTTCTACGGGTGGCTGGCCAGCCATGACGCCGATTCGCTCGTGGCGCCGCCCCTGGCGCCCTCGCGCTGACGGGCGGTGGGATCTACACCCCGACGTCAAGGATCATCCGGCCCAGGGCGCTCAGCAATCCGGCAACCGCACCAGCGAGACCACGGAGGCCAGGGCCCACTCGCGCCGTGACCCGGTGGGCCCGAGGAGGGGCAGCTTCATCCTGCCGCCGGCACTCCACAGCGTGTTGAGCAGTGGAGTCCTCAAAACCAGCCGCGGTGGCCTCAAGGCGGCCGGCCAGAGCGGGTTGCACCCGCCGTCCGTGAGCATGTCACCGGCAATATGGGCCATGACGCCGGTGGCCACGGCCACCACGAAGAGCTGACCCTGGTCGCCCAGCCCCACCGTCACCAGGGCACCCAGGGGAATGGCCACCAGCCAGGGAACCTTCCGTGCCCGGTCCGGCATGAACTTCAGTGCCTTCACCGCGAAGGAGGCCAGTAGTACGGTCCCGAGGCCGGCGCCGATCTGCACGGTGCCAGTGGTGGTGGGCATGGCCAGCAGGGACAGCAGCCATGCGATCAGGGTGAAGGCGGCGAGGCCGAGCAGTGAGTGGGTGCCGTTGCGGTGTCCGCCGGCGATCCTGCCGACAGCCGCACAGATCCACTCGGAGACCGGTGGCAGCGAATGGGCGATCGACGCGCTGCGGTGATCGGCGTCCGGCAGCAGTGCTGCCCCGGCGGCCACGATCGCGCCGGTCAGGATGCCGAGGTCCGTGATCCCCGGGAGCAGCCCGAAGCCCAGCGGGATCGCCTCGGGCAGCACAAGTGCGGATTCCGGTCCGAAGAGCCCGACGCCGGCCAGCGGGCCCAGTGGCACCGCGGAGTCTGCGGCGATCAGCACCCAGCCTGCGGCTCCACAGGCGGCATGGTGCGGTCCCATCATGGGCAGTGTTCCTTCCTGGCGGGCCTCCGAGAAGGCGGCGAGGGAGGGCCAGCTGTCGATTCGCCAGCGACTCAGTTAACCACGAGGTGTCCATGAACCGGTTTGCTCGCTGATCTCGCTGAGAGGGCGACGACGAGGATTGATGGCCACGGCCACAAAAGGAACATTGTGAGAATCAGTTCTTTACGTGAGGTAGGCGCGTGAAAGACCTCAGAGAAAAAACGCGTTTGGGGCTTACTTGTAGGTCCAAGTGCTTGTATGATTTGACTATCACTCGTCTTTTTCTCATGGGGACTTCCAAATGAATACTCTGCCTGGAGCGGACTCTGCCCAGAATGCATCCGCCAACCGAAGGCGATGGCTGATCATCGGCCTGATCGCTCTTGCGGTTCTGATCTTGCTGCTCGTTTTCGCACCCGTGGTTCTGATGCTGTTGTGCATCCCCGCGTTCATCATCGCTCTCATCGCGCTGATTGCGGGTGGTCTCCGCTGGGCCCGCATCCGGAACCGACGCGTTGCCGGTGGACTGGTGGGGGGCACCTTCGTCCTCTTCATCATCGCTGCAGTGGTCTTCAGCACGAGCCTCCCTGCCTCGACAACCGACCCCATCACAGTTTCTGAAGAACCGACTCCGACCATTAGCACGGAGCCGGAACTGGCCAGCTTCGTCGGGGAAGCCTGCGATGCCGATCACCTCATCATGACCCAAGGCGCAGACACGCTCTATTGCGACGACGACGGCCAGGGAGAGTTCGTGTGGTTCACCGCCGCGGACCACGAGGCAGCTGAGGTCGAAGCCCAGAAGGTTGCGGCTGAACAGGCTGCTGCAGAAAAGGAGGCGGCGGAGAAGGCCGCTGCCGAAAAGGAAGCAGCCGACAAGGCGGCCGCGGAGGAAGCGGCACAGAAGGCCGCCGCCGAGAAGGCCGCTGCTGACAAGGTAGCGGAGGAGAAGGCCGCTGCCGACCGGGCCGCTCAGGCCGAGTCTGAGCGGAAGGCCGAGGCTGAAGCTGAAAGGCAGGCCACGCGGGAACGCGAAGCGGCACCGGCACCGGCACCGGAACCAGCGCGAGCGCCGGCGTCGGCCTACTATGCCAACTGCTCCGAGGCTCGCGCCGCGGGTGCGGCACCCGTCTACCGCGGCGACCCGGGCTACAGCAAGAAGCTGGACCGCGATGGTGATGGTGTCGGCTGCGAGTGAAGACTCGTAGTGACAAGCGAGGGGTGATCGTCCTCGGACTCCTGCTGGGGTTCGGTGTGACGGCCTGCGGCGGCCAAGACGTCGCAGCACCGTCCCCCGCCGCTCCACTGATGATCGGTTCCGAGGAGCCCACCCCGGAGCCGATCATCGTGGGGTCAGAAACCCCCGGCCTGCCTCTCACCTCGTCGTTCGGTCCCTCGCTCGTGCCGGTCGAGGAGAGTCTCGCGGCTGGAGTAGCCGTGGAGGAGTCACGTGTTGAGGCGGGCACTGTGCTAGCCCAGTTGGAGACCATCCCCGTCAAGGGGCGTGCACCCCGGACTGGGTATGATCGCGACTTGTTCGGCAGCGGTTGGCAAGATCCTGACGGCAACGGCTGCGATGCTCGCAATGACATCCTTGGCCGCGACCTGACGGAGACGATCGCGAAACCTGGCACCCACGGTTGCGTCATCACCTCGGGTGTTCTTCAAGACCCCTTTACGGCGGAAACGATCGACTTCGTCCGTGGACAAGACACCAGCACGCTCGTGCAGATCGACCACGTGGTGGCGCTGTCGGATGCATGGCAGAAGGGGGCCCAGCTCATGGAGCCGGACCAGCGCGCCGAGTTCGCCAATGACCCGTTGAACCTGCTCGCCGTGGACGGCCCTTCCAACGCGGCCAAGGGTGACGGTGACGCCGCGACGTGGTTGCCCCCGAACCATGGCTATCGGTGTGACTACGTTGCCCGTCAGTCAGCGGTCAAGGCCAAGTATGACCTCTGGATGACTCAGGCGGAACATGATGCCATCCGGAGGATTGTCAGCACACAGTGTCCTGCCCAGAAAGTCTCGACGGAGTAGCGTCCGCACTGGTCAGAACATCCCGGCAATCCGACCGATGATCGCCAGGATGACGAAGACGAAGACCAGCGCGAGGATGACCACGAGCCAGGTCTTGTTCTTGGCACCCACACCGGGCCGGTCGACGTCGAGCTCGTTGTTGGTGGGCCCTACTCCCAGGCCCTCCGCGGGGGGAGTGTCGCCGTCAATGCTGTAGCCCGAGTCCTCGTGCGTCGCGTCGGCCGCCTTCTCGCGGTCGCTGCGTGCGTCGTCGGGATTGGTGTCTGTCACGGATGCCTGCCTTCGGGCGTTGGTGGTGCGGGGCGTGCGTAGGGTCAGGCTAACAAGGCTGACGCCGGGCAGGAGCATCTGAGATCCGATCAGTGCACGGGCGAGTGACCGCCCAGCTGCTCGGTGAGGTGTGCAGCGGCCTCCATCACCCGTCGGCCCAATTCTGCTTCCCTGTCGTCGTCGACCCGAGTTGCCAGCGCGGCAATGCTGAGGGAGCCGGTGACCTCACCGACGGCATCGAACACGGGTGCGGCGAAACTGACTGATTCGGCAACGCGTTCGCTGTCGGTGCGGGCGTAGCCGTGTTCCCGCACGAGGCCCAGTCGTTCCCGGATCCGTTCGGGACGGGTCTCCGTGCGTTCGTTCAGGGCCGGTACCGGCCGGTTGAGGACGTCCTCGATGTCCGCCTGCGGCAGGAAGGCGAGCATGGCGTGACCGGATGCGCCGACCGTGAGGGGAAGACTCAGTCCCACCTGCACTGAGATGCGGATGAGCTGTGAGCTCTCCACCTGCCCGATATAGGTTCTGCGGTACCCCATCCGGGCGGAGAGGGTGGTGGTCTCCCCGGTGTCCTCGGACAGTGCGGCGAGCATGGCCATGCCCTCTTTGCGAAGACTCGATTGTGCCGAGGCTGCGTTGGACAGGGCGAAGGCGCCGTTTCCGAGGGTGTACTTGCGGCTGGCCGGATCCTGGACCACCAAGTGGTTGGTGCCCAGTTCCTGCAGGATGCGGTGGGTCACTGCCTTGCTCAGTCCGGTGGAACGCGCGATGTCGCTGACCCCCAGCAGGGACTTGCCCTGAGAGAACGCCAGGAGGACCTGCACTACCCGTCCGGTCGTGGAGTCCGGTGGGCGGTGGACGGATGGTTCTGTCATGATCCTCATTATTCGACGGGTTCCTCGAGGGAACGAGGGCGATGCTGTGGTGATGGTGCCGGCCAGTGAAGAAAAGCCTATGACCCCCTGTCCCAGGCGGCTACATGTTCTGCTGCGAGCAGGGACAGCCCGAGAGCGGGGAGGAGGCCGTTGCCCGCGAGGTATCCGGAGGGTCCGTGACCTGAGATGCCCGTGGCTGCCCCTCCGGAAGCATAAAGCCCGGTGATCGGGGTGGAACTCTCGCTGAGGACCCGTGCATGGCCGTCCACGGCGAGGCCGCCCTGGGTGTGGAAGAGTGCCGGTTCCACGAAGACGGCACCCAGCTTTCCTTCAAGGGGTGCCTCCCATGCGGTGCGTCCCCAGGGATCGAGGCCGGCAGCGCTGGCGATCGACTGTGCCTGCCGGACGGTCTCGACGAGCCCGAGGGGCTCGATGCCGCAGGACTCGGCCAGGCTGGCAGCATCATCGGCCCAGTGGATCCCGCCGGACTCGACGACGTCCACGAAATCCTGGAAGACCAGGCAGGCATCGTAGATGCGCTGGTCGAGGATGATCCACGACCGCCCCGCGGCGTGCTCGACTGATTCTCGGGCGTACTCCGAGTAGCCCATGGTCTCGTCTCCATAGCGCTGTCCCGCCTCGTTGACCAGGAACCCTCCGTGCATGACGGTGGCCCACGTGGTGAGCATGGCGGACGGGGAGGCCAGTGCGGCATGGCCTTGGTATGAGTCCAGGAATGCGGTGGCCGCACCCAGGTCACGGCCGATCCGCAGGGCATCGCCCGTGGATTCCTCACTGCCGTAATAGGTGGCCCCGGCGATCTCGGGCAGATGCTCGTGCACCAGCTCTCGGTTGGCGCCGTAGCCGTTGGTGGCCAGCAGGACGGCGCGGGTGGGGATCTCCTCTGTTCCGTCCGGACTGGAGACGGTCACACCGCGGACCGAACCGTCCTCAGCGAGCAGAACGTGTTCGAGGCGTGCGGGCACGAGGACGTCGATCAACTCAGAATCACCGACCTTGGCCAGCAGCATGTCCAGCATCGCGCTGCCGGACCGTCCCGGCACGGTGTGGCAGCGGAACTGGCTGTGACCGGGGTACGGGAAGTCGGTCACCAGGGACAGGGGCATCTGCAGGTGATCGGCCATCCACTCCACGAGCCGCGCGCTCACGCCGGCCAGTGCTTGGGCCAGTTCCTCGTCTACGGTCCCGCCGGTCTTCTTCAGCACATCGGCGAGGAAGTTCTCGGGAGAGTCGGCGACGCCGGCCTCTCTCTGCCACCGAGACCCGGCGCCGGGGATCATGGCGGTGGACATCGAGGTGTTGTTTCCCCGCTTGAAGCGCGGGTTCGCCTCCACGACGAGAACCGAGCGTCCCAGTTCGGCGGCACGGAGGGCAGCGATCAGGCCTCCGCCGGCACCGGCCACGACGAGATCGGGACCTTCGAATTCTGCGTTCATCAGCATCTCCTCGGGGAACTGTTCGAGCTTCTGTGACAGAGAATACGCTACCAGCGTTCTGATCAGTGGAACTCGAATTTTCATGGAATTTACACAAAAGGCTAGATAATCCGTGGAAACAGCGGCAGACTATCGGCATGCTGAACCTGTGATCCCATTCACGTGGTCCGGCGGGTGGAACACTTCAGGGATTCTCCCGGCTGATGCCCAGCACCGTTTCAATGCCGACGAAGGGTTAGAGATCAATGCGTAGAAAAAGCCTTGCCGCCGCTGCGGTGGCGATGATGGTGGGACTGACGGCCTGCTCCGGTGGCGGGGCCTCCGCCGGTGCTGGGGACACGATCGCGATCGGGGCCGTCCACCCGCTCTCCGGAGGGCTGGCCGGCGTCGGCGGGATGATGAACGACGGGGCCGCCCTGGCGGTGGAGGACATCAATGAGGCCGGTGGCATCGAGGCGCTCGATGGTGCCCAGCTCGAACTGCGTGACGGGGACAGCCAGGGCTCGGCCCAGACCGGGCAGAGTGAAGCGCAGCGTCTTATCAGCGAGGGCGCTGTGGCCCTGGTGGGCACCTACCAGAGTGACGTCACCGAGAATGTCGCCTCTGCGGCGGAGCGCGCGGACGTCCCCATGGTCATCGACGTCGCCGTTGACGACAAGATCATGGAGCAGGGCTACGAGAACATCTTCCGGATCCAGCCGAACGCCAGCAGCATGGGTCAGGCCGGTGCAGAGACCCTAGCGGCGATGGGCGAGACCGCCGGCGTGGACGTGGAGAAGGTGGCCTACCTCCACATCGAGGGAGCCTTCGGCACCAGCGTGTCCGAAGCCTTCACGGAGGAGGCGGAAGCCCAAGGCATCGAGGTGGTCTCCACGGTCAGTTACCCGGCCACGAATTTCTCGGACGCCACCACCCAGGTGAAGCAGGCGTTGAGTGCGGACCCGGACGTCGTCGTGGTCACCGGGTACTACCCGGACAACGTGCTGGTCGCGGAGGCCGTCCAGGCCCTCAACCCGGACATCCTCGGGGTCTTCGGCATCGCCAGTGGCGCCTTCGACGATTCCTCGTTCCCCGCTGATGCCGGGGCGGCAGCCACCAACGTCCTCAGCGCCAATTACCACTACGCGGCCACCAGTGAGCGGAGCCAGGACATCCGAGAGCGCTTCGAGGAGAAGTATGGCCGTCCCATGGAGACTGCAGCCATGCTCTCCTACCAGGCCGTCGAGGTCATCGCCGCCGGCCTGGAGGAGTCCGGGTCAGCTGATCCGGAGGCGCTCCGGGATGCCATCGCCAACACCAGCATCGAGGATCCACTGCTGGCCTTCGACGGACCTATCGAGTTCGACGAGACCGGGGAGAACAAGAACGCGACGGTGATCGTCATGCAGTCCCAGGACGGGGAGATCGAACAGGTCTTCCCCGAGGAGTTCGCCACGGCGGAGCTCATCTTCCCGGCACGGGACCAGTAGGTCCACGCGCCTCGGACCTTGGCGGGCCGGCGCAACGTCAGCATCAGGATCATGCCAGTAATGAACAGGGGTGTCAGAGTGACACAAACGAGTACAGAGACGAAGGAAGCTCCGGCGGCTCCGCCGCGGCTCCTCGACAACCGACAACTCAGGATCGCCGCCGGGCTCGTCGTGGTGGTCGGCGCGGCCGTGGCCCTGATGTACCTCTTCGGAGGTCAGCCGTCGGGACTGCTGACCCAGTCCTTGATCACCGGGGTCCTGTTGGGTGGGGTCTACGCCCTGGTGTCCCTCGGGCTGACGCTGATCTTCGGCGTGCTGGGCATCGTGAACTTCGCGCAGGGCGCCATGCTGACGATGTCCATGTACATCGTCTTCTTCCTGGCCACGGAGTGGGGGCTCAACCTCTACCTCGCCGCCGCCCTGACCGTTCCGGTGATGTTCGGATTCGGTTGGCTCGTCCAATCGACCGTGCTGAACCGCGTGATGGGGGACAGCACCCATGAGCGCCCCTTGCTGGTGACCCTGGGCTTGTCCCTGCTCATCATCAACGTGCTGTTGATGGTTTTCGGCGGACGCCCGGTGAGCGTGGCCTCGCCGGTCGAGGGGTCGATCAACGTGATCGGTGCCCTCGTGGATGTCCCCCGGCTGATCGCCTTCGGAGGCGCGCTGGCCGTGGCCGTGGCGCTGACGCTCATCCTGCGCAAGACCACGCTGGGACTGGCCATCAGAGCGGTGGCCGCGAACGACGTCGGTGCCTCCTTGGTGGGCGTCAACGTCAAACGCATCTACGCCATGACCTTCGGCGTGGGCGCGACCTGCGTGGCCGTGGCCGGCGGCCTGATGGTCTCTTTCACCTCCCTGGTGCCGTCAGCCGGCGAGCAGTTCACCACCCTGGCCTTCGTGATCGTGGTTCTGGGGGGTCTGGGCAGTATCCCCGGCGCCCTGGTGGGCGGTCTGTTCATCGGCCTGGTCCAGACGGTGGGGTCGCTGTACCTCCCCGGTAGCGGTTCACTGCTGCTCGTCTTCGGCATCTTCCTCCTCGTCCTCTTCCTCCGGCCCCAGGGTCTGTTTGGAGCCAAGTCATGAGCGCCACCACCGAGTCACCGCGGGGCACCAAGCTGCCCTCCGCACTGCCCCAGCGGACCCACGACGGCGCCCGGCGCCAGTACATCTACCTGGCGGTCGGGCTGGTGGTGTTGTTCTTCCTGCCCTTCGTCCTGCCGGAGTCCAGCCAGCCCGTCCTCGTCCGTACCCTGATCTACGGCATCATGGCCGTCGGCTGGAATCTGATGAGCGGCTATGGCGGCATGTTCAGCTTCGGGCACGCGGCGTTCTTCGGCGTCGGCGCCTATACAGACGCAGTCCTGCTGACCAACTTCGGCATCTCCCCGTGGATCGCCATGATCATCGGTGCGGTGTTTTCCGCCGGGGTGGGCGTGCTCATCGCTTACCTGTGCCTGCGCTACAAGCTGGCCGGCTCCTACTTCGCGCTGGCGACGTTCGCCTTCGCCCAGATGTTCCTGCTCCTGGCCCAGAACCTGGAACTGGTCAACCGCACGGAGGGCATCAACATCCCCCTGCTCCCAGAGGACTCCTGGGCCATGCTCCAGTTCGGGCAGGACAGCTTCAACTACTACTGGATCCCTTTATTGCTCCTGGCGGCGGCCGTGGCGGTCACCATCGCCTTCGTCTACTCACGACCGGGCCGGTACACGCAGGCCATCAGGGACGACCCGGTGGCGGCAGAATCCCTGGGCATTCCCATCATGAAGTACCGGCTGATCACGGTGGCGTTGAGCTGTGCCATCACCTCCATCGCTGGGTCCTATTACACGCAGTACTACCTCTTCGTCGGTCCGGAGCAGGCGTTCAGCATGCATGTCTCCACGGATGCGATCGTGCCCGCCGTGATCGGCGGGGTGGGGACCATCTGGGGCCCGCTGATCGGAGCCGCCGTCGTAGGCCCCCTGTCCGAACTCGTGGCCGCGGTGGTCCGCAACCCGCCGCCGTTCCTGGAGTTCCTCCAGGGCGTCAGCGGCCTTGACGTGGCCATCTACGCGGTGCTGCTGATCGTCATCGTCGTGTTCCTGCCCAAGGGCATCTACGGAACCATCCGGGAAAGGCTTCGCAAATGAGCATCCTGAAACTCGAGGGGCTGTCCAAGTCCTTCGGCGGCCTGCGCGCACTGCGGGACGTCACCGTGGAGATCCCGGAACGGGAGTTCTTCGGCATCATCGGCCCCAACGGCGCCGGTAAGACCACCCTGTTCTCGGTCATCGCCGGGCAGCTCGGGCCGACGTCCGGCCGCGTCGTCTTCGATGGCCAGGACATCACGGGCTGGTCGGCGGACAAGGTCGCCGGCGCCGGACTGGTGCGGACGTTCCAGCTGATGCGTCCGTTCGAATCCATGACAGTTCTGGACAACGTCTCCATCGCTTCTCATCGCCGGTTCCGCTCCACGGCGAAGTCCCGCGACCATGCGGCCGAGGTCATCGAACGGGTGGGTTTGAGCCAGTACCTCAACAAGATGTCCGGGACGCTGCCCACCGCGGGGCTCAAGCGCCTCGAGCTGGCCCGCGCCCTGGCCCTGGAGCCAAAGATCCTGCTGCTGGACGAGGTGCTGGCCGGGCTGGTCCCCACGGAGCGGGCGCCGATCATCGACTTGCTGCGGGACATCCACCGAGACGGGGTCACCGTCATGTTCGTGGAGCACATCATGGCGGCCGTGATGGCGCTGTCGGAACGTCTCCTGGTCATGCATGAGGGGGCCGAACTGACCCTCGGCGTGCCAGAGGATGTCGTCCAGGACCCACGGGTCGTCGAAGCTTATCTCGGAGAGGATTTCTGATGTTCCTCCAACTCGATTCGGTGACCGCCGGATACCGCCGCCTTGACATCGTCCACGATCTCAACTTCCACGTCGAGCGCGGGGAGATCGTCTCCATCATCGGGGCCAACGGGGCGGGCAAGACCACGACTCTGCGCGCCATCGCCGGGCTGATCAACACCCGCAGCGGGCGGATCCGACTGGATGGTGAAGAGGTCCAGAACCAGCGCCCCGATCAGATCGTCAAGAACGGGATGGTCCACGTGGCGCAGGACCGGGCCCTGTTCGGAGACCTGGCCGTGCACGAGAACCTCACCATGGGAGCCTTCACCCAGCCCAAGTCCACCATCCGGGAGTCGTTGGAGCAGGTGTTTGAGCTCTTTCCGATCCTGCGGGAGCGTCGCATGCAGCGGGCCAACACCATGTCCGGCGGTCAGCAGCAGATGCTGGCCATCGGTCGGGCGCTGATGGCCCGGCCCACGTGCCTCACCCTGGATGAACCCTCCATCGGCCTGGCCCCCAACCTGGTGGCCCAAGTGCTGGAAGCCATCAAGCGCATCCGGGACGCCGGGGTGACCGTGCTGATCGTGGAGCAGAACGCCGCCCAGGCCCTGGCGATCTCGGACCGCGCCTACGTCATGGAGAGCGGATCCATCGTCCTGGAAGGGACGGGCCAGGAATTGAATGACAGTGCCGAGGTCCGCAAGGCCTACCTGGGCATGTGACCCGGTTGCCGAACCTGAAGCATGACCGCTCGGTGCTGCACCCTGAGATGAGGAAGACATGAAACTGCTGGCCATCACGCCGATCGCCGTATCGTCCGAGGAGCTGTCACGGCGGCAGGCCCGCTACGACCGACTGTGCCCGCCGGGGGTGACGATCCGCCTGGAGGCCCTGGGCGCCGGCTCGGACATCCCGAGGGCCTTGGACACCCCAGAGGACATCGAGGCGTCCGAGCAGGCGTTGCTGCACCGATTCCGCAACGCGGATCCCACGGGCGTGGACGCGTTCCTGCCCGACTGTGTCCTGGACCCGACGGTGGACGTGGCGGATGCCGGTCTCTCCAGGCCGGTGCTGGGGCTGCTCAAGCTGGCCGGCCACTTCCTGGCCGGTCAGGGTTTGAGCGTGGGTGCCCTGGCCCGCAACGAGGCCATCGCCTCGGAGCTGGACCGGAAGTATGCATCGTACGGTCTAGCCCCGATCGTGGGCGGAACCCGCGTGCTGGGACTGGCGGTGGGGGACATCGCGGACGACGAGACTTGGCAATCCGCCGTCGAGAGGCGTCTGCGCGACACCGACGCGGACGTGGCCATCAACGGCTGCTCCGCGGTGGAGGTCAGCCCCAGCGGCCGCCGGCCCGTCGTGGTCGATCCGACAGCGATGGCCCTGCAGCTGCTGGGACTGAACCAGCGGGTCATGGGAGATATCCTCCCCGTTTCTGCTGACCTGTCCCATGGATAGCGGTTCCACAGCTCCGATGTCCGCTGAGACCAGGCATGCCTGCATCAAGGCGGTGGATGGGTTGGCAGCCTTCGCCGAAGGCCTGTCCCCTGAGGACGTGCCAGCCCGGGTCCGTGAACGGCTGCAGACCATGCTGATCGATCTGTTCGGGGTCACGGCAGCCGGACACCGCACCCCGGAGATGCGTGCCTTGATCGAAGCGTGGAAACCCGCCTCCGGCACTGTCCCCCTGATCGGCACCGGCGTGCGTGCCGACCCGGACACGGCAATGCTGCTCAACGCGACGGCGGCCTGCGCGCTGGAGTTGGACGAGGGGAACAAGCATGCCCGGGGACACCCTGCCGTGCACGTCGTCTTCGCTGCCATGGCTGCAGCGCAGACGGCCGGGGCGGCCGTCAGCGGGCAACGTTTCCTGACCGCGGTGGCTGCCGGCTACGAGGTGGCTGCACGCTTCGGAGCCGCTGTGGAACGGGACCCCCGGTGGCACACCCACGGACACTGGGGTGCCACTGGCGCGGCCTGTGCAGCAGCGCTGATCCAGGGTGCCTCGAAGGCCGAGGTCGCCGCAGCCATCGACTCCGCCGCCGGATTGGTCCATGCCACACCGTGGGAGATGGTTCTGGACGGAAACTTCACCCGGAACCTGTGGGCGGGAGGCGCCAATATCGCCGGACTGAACGCGGTCCGGCTGGCGCGGTCCGGTCTCGTCAGCAACAGCGGCGCTGCAGCGTCAACACTGGGTGGACTCGTGGGGACCCTGGATCCGTCCGGGCTGACCGCAGGACTCGGGCAGGTCTGGTTGCTGGAGCAGGGCTACAGCAAGATCCATGCCTCCTGCTCCTACACGCATGCCCCCGTCGACCTCGTCCAAGGACTGAGGCGCGAGCACTCCTTCACGGCGGCCGAGGTGACCGCCGTGGCGGTGGCAACGCATTCGCTGGCAAAGCCGCTTCTCGGGCGAGATGTCCGCAACCGTCTCTCGGCCATGTTCTCCCTGCCCTTCGTGGTGGCCACGGCGATCATGCACGAGGTGGTGGACCCGGACACGATGGACCCGGAGTCCCCGGGTTTCGAGGCCACTCGACCGTTCATGGACAAGGTCTCTGTGCACGTGGAACCGGAGTTCGACGAGAGGCTGCCCGGCGAGCGGTGGGCCAGGGTCCGGATTGAGTTGACCGATGGAACGGTCCTGGAACGATCCCAGCCCAACCCCATCGGGGACACCGATTTCGAACCTTTGGACCGAGCGCAGACGGTCGCCAAGATCGAGTCGTTGATCGGCGCTGAGGAGGCCGGGTGGGTCATCGACGCGGTCCACCGCCTGGCATCGGACGCTGAGGCCCGTTCTGCCCTGGGCTCGCTGAACCGAATCGTTCCAGTGAACGAAACAATACTTGTTGTCGCCGAAGGTGACAGTGACCGCAGCATGCGGGACGGGACCGCCCAATTGCCGTATTACCTTGACTCTACGAGAGAAGACGGCCTAGCGTGATGACTATCGCCAGTGCTTCCAATGTTCCACTTACAGGAACGATAGCTAATGATTGGAGGTTCGATGGCTCCGGACCTGAGGACAGGTATAGAAGTGAACGATGATGTGAGGCGTCAGGGGCTGGCGGATACCACCGCGGTGGCGTGGCCGGCGTCGTGGCTCTACGTCCCGGCCAGCAAACCTTCACTCTTCACCAAAGCCGCAGGATCAGACGCCGAAGCCCTGATCCTGGATCTCGAGGACTCGGTGCCTCATCCGGACAAGAGGCAGGCCCGCCGGGAACTGACGGCGTGGCTGACGGCCAACGCCGTGGACGCTGATGGTGGGCCCCGTGGTTCAGTCCACGGCAAGCCGGTCTGGGTCCGCATCAATGCCGAACACGTCACCGAGGATGCAGCCGCTGTGATGGGCCCGGAAAGCGAGGCCCTTTGCGCCGGCGTCATCCTGGCCAAGGCTGAACCCGCCGTCGTGGCAGAGCTGGAGGACATCACCGGCGGCCGGCTTCCGGTGATCGGCCTCGTGGAGAGTGCCACCGGACTGAAGGGACTCGATCGGATGGCTGCCTCACCGTCCGTGGTGACGTTCGGGATCGGTGAAGTGGACCTGCTGGCCGACCTCCGGATGCGGCGGAGCCCCGCGGCAGAGGCCGCCGTGGACGCCCTCCGCCTGCAGGTGGTCGTGTCCTGTGCGTCGGCCGGCCTCCGGGCCCCACTGGCCCCGACCTCCACCGATTTCCGGGACCTGGGCGCCTTCGCGGAGTCCACGCGGAAGTTCCAGGACCTGGGGTTCCGCGCCCGTACAGCCATCCACCCCGGACAGTGCCCGGTCATCAACTCCGTCTTCACGCCCACGGCAGAGGACGTCACGGCGGCCCGGCGCATCATGGACCACTCGGCCCAGGCCTCCGGGGGCGTCACCCTGGATGACTCGGGCCGCCTCATCGATGCCGCCGTCGTCCGCGGTGCACTCGAAACCCTCGAGAGAGCCACCGCCAACCGCGAGCTCCCGGACACCACCGCCCTGCCCGCGCAGAGCCCATTTTCGTCACGAAGGAGAAACTGATGCTGCCGCTCGAGGACCTGAAGGTCATTGACGCGTCGTCCATTTTGGCGGGCCCCCTGTGCTGCCAGATCCTCGGCGATTATGGTGCCGACGTCATCAAGATCGAGCACCCGGTGCTCGGCGACAGCATGCGCGGACACGGGGAGAGCAAGGACGGCATCCCGCTGTGGTGGAAGGAAGTCTCGCGCAACAAGCGCACCCTGGCCCTCAACCTCGGCAAACCCGAGGGGGGCGAGGTCTTCCGTAAGCTGGCCGCCACGGCCGACGTCGTGGTGGAGAATTTCCGGCCGGGCACCTTCGAGCGGTGGGGGATTGGCCCCGAGGTCCTGCACCAGATCAATCCTGGCCTGGTCCTGGTCCGGATGACCGGGTTCGGGCAGACCGGACCGTACTCCTCCCGGGCGGGGTTCGGCACCCTGGCGGAGGCCATGAGCGGCTTCGCTCACCTGACTGGACCCGAGGATGGTCCCCCCACCCTGCCGGCGTTCGGCCTGGCGGACAGCATCGCCGGGATCGCCGCCTCGTCGGCGGTCCTGACGGCTCTGCGCCACCGGGATCGGACCGGGGAGGGGCAGGTCGTGGACCTGTCCATCCTGGAGCCAATCATGACCGCCGTCGGCCCTGGCCCCACGGTGTACGAGCAGCTGGGCATCATCGGCCAACGCCATGGCAACCGGTCCACCAACAACGCTCCGCGGAACACGTACCTGACGAAGGACGACAAGTGGGTGGCGGTGTCCACCAGCGCCCAGTCGATCGCGGAACGGGTCATGCAGCTGGTGGGCCACCCGGAGGTCATCGACGAGCCGTGGTTCGCGTCCGGGCATACCAGGGTCCAGCACGTCGACGAGCTCGACGAGTACGTGGGCTCCTGGATTCGTGAGCGCAACCAGGCGGAGGTCATGGACGCCTTCAAGGAGGCCGGAGCCGCCGTCGCCGCCGTCTATGACGCCAAGGACATCGTGGAGGACGAGCACATCCGGGAGTCCGAGATGCTCATCGATGTGCCGGACGAGGACCTCGGTTCGGTGCTGCAGCACAACGTGATGTGGCGCATGAGCAAGACGCCGGGGGAGATCCGCTTCACCGGACGGCCCCTGGGGCAGGACACAGACAACATCCTGGGCGAGGTCGGATACACCGACGCAGAGATCGCCCGGCTGAGGGAAGGTGAGTTCATCAAGTGAACAGTGCATTGTTGGACGTCGTGCAGTCAGGGCTGCATACGGTGGATCTGGGCCGGCAGCTGAGGGTCGGCATGCCGCAGTCCCCGAACCATCCCCAGTTCTGGCACACGCTGCCCCGTCGCCACGGTGACATGGTGCGTGCCGATGGCGGCAGCGCCGCGAATGACATGATCTCGACCGGCACCCATGTGGGCACCCACATCGACGCCTTGGCCCATGTGAGCCAGGACGGCAAGCTCCACGGCGGTGCGAACGCCGGCGACTCCTGCCTCGGTGGCAAGTACGTGGAACACGGTGTGCACACCATCGAGCCGATGCTCAAGCGGGGGCTCCTGTTGGACATTCCAGCCTACAAGGGCCTGCCGGACCTCGAGGGCGGGTACGAGATCACCGTGGAGGACCTGCAGGGGTGCATGGCCTCCCAGGACGTGGAGGTGAAGGCTGGCGACGTCGTCCTGATCCGCTCGGGCTGGGGCAAGAAATTCGCGGAGGGATCCGCCTATGTCGGCGGACCGTCCGGGGTGCCGGGCATCAGCGAGGCCGGGGCGACGTTCCTGGCCGGCCTGGGTGTCCACGCCCTCGGCGCGGACACCATCGCCTTCGAGATGCTCCCGCCGGGCGGCGGCCACGCCCAGCTGCCGGCCCACCGAATTCTCCTGGTGGAAAGCGGTATCTACATCATCGAGGCACTGGACCTGGAAGGCCTGGCTGAGCAGGGACTTCACGAGTTCCTCTTCGTCCTGGTGCCCCTGAACATCTTCGGCGCCACCGGTTCTCCGGTCCGGCCGCTGGCGGTGGTGCCAGCATGAGCACCACCGCACACACCACAGGGAAAACCACATCGGGCGCGACGCCGGCCCCCGCCTCGGACGCCACGCTCGCCGAGATCGTGGCGACTTGGGCGGAGGGCGTGGCCTTCGAGGACCTCTCTCCGGCCCTGGTCGAGAACATCAACTCCCGCGTCCTGGACATCCTGGGCATCTGTGCCGCGGCGGCTCCGCTGGATACCAGCCGCGCGGTGCGCCGCTTTGCGGCATCACAAGGCGGGGCCGGCCAGGCCAGCGCCGTCGGGGTGGGCGAGCAATTGCCGGCCGCCCAGGCGGCCTTCGTCAACGGCGTCCTCGCGCATTCCCTGGACTATGACGACACCCACTTGCCTTCGGTGCTGCACCCCAGTGCCAGTGTCATCCCGGCGGTGCTGGCCGCCGCCCAGGCCCACGGGTCAGCGGGTCAGGACGTGATTCGGGCCATCGCCATCGGCCTGGAGGTCAGTGTCCGCCTCGGCATGGCCGGCTATGACAGCACGGCGCAGAACTCGGTGTTCTTCGAACATGGCCAACATGCCACGTCCATCTGCGGCGCCATGGGATCCGCAGCGGCCGTGGCCGCCCTGCACGGGGGTGCGGAGCTGATTCGCAACTCCCTGGGCGTGGCCGCCTCGATGACTGCCGGGATCATCGAGTCGAACCGCACCGGTGGCACGGTCAAGCGCATCCACTGCGGTTGGGCCGCGCACTCGGCCATCACCGCCGTTGAGCTGGTCCGCCATGGCTTGACCGGCCCGCCCACGGTGTTGGAGGGCCGCTTCGGGTTCTTCCAGGCCTGGCTCCACGGAGCCTTCGATCCCTCGGCCATCACCGGTGACCTGGGGGAACGGTGGTCCATTGAGGACATCTTCTTCAAGCCGTACCCGGCCAACCACTTCACCCATGCTGCCGTGGACGCAGCGGCAGCCCTGCGGAGGGCCGGCATCACCCCGGAGGACATCAGCTCCATGGTCCTTGGGGTGCCGGCACCGAACCTGCGCACGATCGGCGAGCCGATCGACGTCAAGCGGACGCCCACCACCGCCTACATGGCCCAGTTCTCCGGGCCCTACGCGGTCGCCGCCGGACTGCTCGGCGGAGGGGGCTTGGAGGTCGGCCTGGACGACTACACGGACGAACTGGCGCAGGATCCGGTCCGGCGGGCCATCATGGCCAAGGTGGATGTGGTCCCGGACCCGGAGTGCACCGCGATCTTCCCGATGCAGTTCCCGGCGGTCCTCACCGCCCACCTCACGGACGGCCGGACCATCGTGGAAAAGGTTCTGGCCAACCGCGGCGGCAACGAGAATCCCCTCAGCTTCGAGGAGCTCACCCGCAAGTTCCGGGACAACGCCCGCCGCACCATGACCACAGGGGACATGGCGGCACTCGAAGAGGGCTGCCGCATCCTGGAAACAGCTATAACCGTCAATGACCTGTTCACCGGCCTCACCACGGTGGATCCAGACCACCTCCAGAAGTAAGAAAGGGACCCTCATGTCCAACTACGATCTGCTGATCAAGAACGCCACCGTGGTGCGCCCGGGCGAGCTCGCCCCCGAGCTGCTGGATGTTGCCGTCAAGGACGGCAAGTTCGCCGCCATCGCCGCTGACATCGACGCCTCCGAGGCCACCGAGGTGGTGGATGGCACCGGCAAGCACCTCTTCCCGGGCGTCGTGGACGTCCATCAGCACTGGGGCATCTACAACCCGCTCGAGGAGGATGCCGAGACCGAGAGCCGCGCCAGCGCCCAGGGCGGGGTGACCAGCGGCATCACCTACGTGCGCACCGGTGCCTACTACCTGAACAAGTCCGGCCCCTACAAGGACATCTATCCCGAGGTCTTGGAGGCCACTCGGGGCCGGGCCTACATCGACTACGGCTATCACGTGGCACCCATCCTCAAGGACCACATCAACGAGATCCCCGACCTGCTGGACATGGGCGTGGCCTCGTTCAAGATCTTCATGTTCTACGGCATCCACGGACTGCACGGCCGCTCCACTGACCAGAGCAAGTTCCTGATGATCCCGGAGGACGAGTCCTACGACTACGCCCACTTCGAGTTCGTCATGCGCGGCATCGAGAAGGCCCGCCAGGACCCGCGCTACGCGGACATCAAGGACCAGATCTCCCTATCCCTGCACTGCGAGACCGCCGAGATCATGCGCGCCTACACCAAGTTGGTGGAGGAGGAGGGCACGCTGACCGGTCTGGAGGCCTACAGCGCCTCCCGCCCGCCGCACTCGGAGGGCCTGGCCATCACCATCGCCTCCTACCTGGCGCATGAGACCGAGCTGCCCAACATCAACCTGCTGCACCTGACGAGCCGCAAGGCCATTGAAGCGGCCATGATGATGCAGCAGACCTTCCCGCACATCAACTTCCGCCGCGAGGTGACCGTGGGCCATCTGCTCGCCGACTGCCACACCGCGAACATGGGCGGCAAGGTCAACCCGCCGCTGCGCCCCCGAGAGGACGTGGAGGCCCTCTGGGACCACCTGCTGGCCGGGAACTTCTCCTGGGTCACCTCGGACCATGCCTGCTGCAAGGACGAGACCAAGTTCGGTGACCCGCGCGAGGACGTCTTCGTGGCCAAGTCCGGCTTCGGTGGCGCCGAGTACCTGCTGGCCGGGATGATCTCCGAGGGACGCAAGCGAGGCCTGTCCTACAACAAGATCGCCGAGCTGGTCTCCAAGAACCCCGCCGAGCGCTACGGCCTCAACGGCAAGGGCGACCTGCAGGTCGGCTTCGACGCGGACTTCTGCCTGGTCGACGATCAGACGAACTACGTGGTCCGGGCCGAGGACTCCCTATCCACGCAGGAGTACACGCCCTTCGAAGGGTTCGAACTGACCGCCAAGATCACGGACACCTACCTGCGAGGGAACACGGTGTTCCACGATGGCGCTGTGGTCGGTACCCCGCAGGGACAGTACTTGGACCGGACCGGCCGCACATCAGAGGTGCTGACCGAGGCGTAGGAGCAGGGAGAGCCATTCAGGAAGCCGCCTGGGCTTGTCTCGTCGAGACGGGCCCAGGGGGCTTCTCGCTCCAGAGAGGCCATGACAGAGGGCCTCTGTCCCGACCCGTGGTGCAGACGGCACGTGAACTTAAGCGGTACTGGTCAGGTACCCGCCGAGCTTCTCGCGAAGACGGGTCCGCTTGCTGAGGTTGCGCTGCTTCTCACGGTCGGCCAGGGCACGGACGTAGGTCTGCCCCGCCTGATCGATGTGCTGGGTCAGGACCCGGGCCACCCCCGGGGCATCGGCGGCTCGGACGAGGTCCACAATCTGCGCGTGCTCGCGCATGGACACGGCCACGGCGTCGCTTTTCCATGTGGAGAGATGGGCCCGGAGCGCGGAGACCTGGGTGGAGATCGCACCGTACGCCTCGGCCAGGTAGCGGTTCCCGCCGACTTCGAAGGCCACGGCATGGAACCGGGCGTCGAGTCGGTTGTACGCCGCACGGTCCTCCCGGGAGATGGCGGATTCCATCTCAGCCATGACGTCCACCAGGGCGGCCCCCGTGTGCGGTGCCGCCGTTCGCAGGGCGTCCTCCATGGCCCATGATTCCAGCCGGAAGCGAAAGCCGCATAACTCAAGCACCTGTTCGGGCGAGGGATCGAAGACGAAGGTGCCGGACTTGGGGACGATCTCTACGATTCCCTCGTTCTGCAACGCTTTCAGGGCTTCGCGCACGGGTGTCCTGCTGACGGAGAAGACCTCCGCCAGGGCATCCTCGGACAACGGCTCGCCGAGTTCGAAGGCACCGTCCGTGATGGATGCGCGGAGCGATGCAACGATCCCGTAGGCCATGGATGAGGTTCTCACTGAACGGGGCCCTCCTCTGTCGCCATCATGCTATCCGGCCCAACACTTGTATCCAAGTTGAGGTTCATCTAGTATCCAAGTTCAACGTGAGGTGCATCACGGTGATGACTCCCTTGATCCGCCGGGCCACAACCTGGCAGACCGTCGAAGTCCCCCGCGCCCCGCAACCCTCGGAGAATCAAGGACACGGAGAATCATGAACGCGGCTGCATCATTGAGAACACTGCTCGAGCCGGGGCGGCCCCTCGTGCAGGCCCCGGGGGCCTTCGATTCGCTCACCGCCCGATTGGTCGAGCAGGCAGGGTTCCCGGCCGTCTATCTCACCGGCTTCGGGGCCACAGCGTCGAGACTCGGTCAGCCGGACATCGGCCTGCTCACCGCGACCGAGATGACGGAGCATGCCAGGAACATGGTCCGGGCCGTCTCCATTCCCGTCATCGCCGATGCTGACAACGGGTACGGTGGCCCGTCCAACATTCACCGCACGGTCCTCGAATACCAGCAAGCGGGGGTCGCAGCGATTCACCTCGAGGACCAGGTCTCTCCCAAGCGCTGCGGGCAGATGGCCGGCATCAGCCTGGTGGACGCGGAAGACTCGGCCCGTCGGGTCAAAGCCGCCGTGGCGGCCCGCGGCTCTGACGACCTCGTGGTGATCGCCCGGACTGACGCCCTGGCCGCGACCTCCCGGGAGGACGCCGTCGAACGAATCCATCGCTACCGCGATGCCGGGGCAGACCTGCTCTTCGTGGACGGGGTCAAGACCATCCGTGACGTGGAGTTCATCGCCCAGTCCGTGGATGGGCACACAGTGGTCTCCATAGTGGACGGCACCGAGGCGGCGAGCCTAGCCGGCAGTGACCTGGAAGAGCTGGGATTCCGGATGGTCCTGTACCCATTAACCGCCCTGTTCTCGGCCACCTCCGCGGTGCAGCAGAGCCTGCACTCCCTGCGCGAGGACCAATCCGTACCGGCCAGCGCGATGGACTATGCCCAGTACTCGGAGATCGTCGACCTGCCGTTCCATCAGCATCTCGATGAGACCTTCGGCCAGCTCTGACTCCGCGGCCACGGCACTCTCCCCAACTCCCAAGACCTGAGGTATCCATGTACAAGATCGTTATCACCGACTACGAGTTCACAGACCTGGCCCCGGAACGGTCCGTCTTCGACGGACAGGACGTCATGGTCGATGCCGGCCCTTTCGCCGACGAGGCCACCTTGCGGGAGGCCTGCCGAGACGCGGACGCCATCATCAATCAGTACGTCCAGCTGGATGCCGCCTTCATCGCCACCCTGGAACGCTGCCGCGTGATTGCCCGGTACGGAATCGGCGTCAACACCATCGACATCGAGGCCGCCACCGCCGCCGGCATCATGGTCGCCAACGTCCCCGATGGTTCCCTGGATGATGTGTCCGACCACGCGGCAGCCATGATCCTCTCCCTCTCCCGGGGACTGGGTATCTACGACCGCGCGCTGCGGCGAGGTCAGTGGGACTATGCCCAGGCCAAGCCGCTGCACCGGCTCCGCGGAGCCACCTTGGGGCTGCTGGGCTTCGGCAACATCCCTCGGCGTCTGGCCGCGAAGATGCAGGTCTTCGGCATGAGGGTGATCGCACACGATCCGTTCGTGGACCCGGACGTCGCGTTGCGGGGGCATGACACCACGCTGGTGACGCCTGAAGAGCTCTTCGCGGCAGCGGACGTGGTCTCGATCCACCTCCCGCTGACCACCGAGACGGTCAACTTGGTGGATTCCCGGTTGCTGGGCCTGATGAAGACCACGGCGCTGTTGCTCAACACTTCCCGCGGCGGAATCGTCCAGGAAGAGGACCTGGCGGCGGCCCTGGCCGGAGGCCAGCTGGGAGGGGCCGGATTGGACGTCTTCAGCGCGGAACCGCTCGGTCATCAGTCCCCGTTCACCGAACTCGAGAACACGGTCCTAACGCCCCACGCGGCGTGGTACTCGGAAGAGTCCGAACAGGAGATCCGCACCAAGACCGCCCAGAACGTCCTCGACGCCCTGTTCCAGGGGCAACCCACGTATCTGGTGAACCGCGCCGTGGTCCCGCGCGCCGCCGTCGGGACCTGAACCACCCATCGGTAGATCTGCCCAACCCCCCCCCTCATTCGCTGCACCCCTCAGAACCAAGGAGAATCATGTCTCTGCACCTGAAGACCAGAACACTGTCCCTGGCGGCTCTCGCCCTTGCCGGCACCATAATGCTGAGCGCCTGTGCCGACAACGCCGGGAGCAAGACCGCTGACGCGGAGGACTTTCCCACTACGGACATCCGCCTCGTGGTGCCGTGGCAGCCGGGCGGCCAGGGAGACCTCACCGCCCGCACCTTGGCCCCGCTGCTGGAGGATGAGCTGGGGGTGTCCGTGATCGTGGAGAACCGGCCCGGAGCCAACGGGTCGATCGGCTACACCTGGCTGGCCGAGCAGGACCCGAACGGCTACAACCTGTCCATGATGGGCGTGGAGGTGGCGACGCTCCAGTTCATGGACTACGACGTGAGCCCGGATGACTTCGTCCCGATAGGCCAGGCCATCGAGGGCCCGGGCGCCATTGCCGTACCGGTGGACAGCCCCTACGAGTCCCTTTCAGAGCTTATCGAGGACGCCAAGGCGAACCCGGGCAAGCTGACCTATTCCTCGCCCGGGGTCGGATCCGTGTGGGATTCCCCGGCACGGGGCCTGCAGGACCTGGCTGGCATTGAGTTGACCAGCGTGCCGTACGACGGGTCTGCACCCTCTATCGCCGCGGCCGCCGCAGGTGACGTGACCTTCTCAATCGATGCGATGGGCAGCCAGAAGGCCCAGGTAGACGGTGGCGAGATGCGCTACCTCGCCATGCTCTCCGAGGAGCGCCACCCGGACTACCCTGACGTGCCGACCGCTCAGGAGGAGGGAGTCGACCTGCAGAACGCCTCATGGGCTGGCATCATGGCGCCGGCTGGCACCCCGGACGAGGTGGTCAAGGTCCTCTCCGACGCGATGGGTGTGGCCGTCCATGATCCCGGCTACATCAAGGTCATCGAGGACGGTAACCAGATCCCGACGTTCCGTGACTACGAGGAGACCGCCGCCCTGATCCAGAGCGAGGCCGACCGCTACGGGCCGTGGATCGAGATGGCCCAGCAGGGCCAGTGACCCCTCGCCCCCGCCCCGTGCCTCGGGGTGGGGGGCGTCTGACACTGAGATGTAGCTGGAAGCGGCTGCCGGTCAGGCGGGCTTGGTGGCCTTGCCGTCCAGCCAGAGCACGTCCGACTCGTCGCGGTGCGAGCCGGTGGTCCCCACGTGCTTGGCGTCGATCTGCGGGCCCTTCTTGATGACATGGACCAGAGCCATCCCGTGGCCACGGCCGAGCCCGTAGTCGGCCTTGAGCCAGTCGAGGATCTCACCCGCCTTCACCGAGGCGTCGTCATAGCCGCGACTCTGCGCGATCTCGAGTAGTTGGCGCGGGGTGAGGCCGGTCTTCTCCTCAATGGTGTCGAGGTAGGCCTGGAAGGACATGGAGGCTCCTGATGTCGGGTGTCGGCTGTGTGGTCGTCACCAGTGTCTACCGCGTGGGTGCCGACCGCCAGGCCCGGGCCAACTCGGCCGCAGCTCGCTGCGGATCCTCCGCGGCACAGATCCAGGACACGACGGCGGTCCCGGCCAGTCCGGCGGTCCGCAGACCTGGGAAGGTCGTCCGGAATCACCCCGCCGATCGAGACGGCGGGTAGTGCGGTGGTGGCGGCGAGCTACCCCAGGCGCTCCGCGCCGATGGGAGCGGGCGCGTCCGCCTTGGAGAAAGTGGTGCGCAAGGTGCCGATGCCCACGTAGGTGACGTTGGCGGTGCTGGTCTCGGCGGCCCCGAGCTGGTCCGGGGTGGCGGCGCTGAGGCCGAGGACCGCCTCGGGGCCGAGCAGTCGGCGCACATCCACCGCGTCTAGGTCCGACTGGCCCATGTGCACCCCGTGGACGCGGGCCCCACGGTGGCGGGCGGCGAGATAGACGTCCACGCGGTCGTTGACCAGCAGGGTCATGTGTGCGGGGAGCGCTGCGGACAGGGCTTCGAGCAGTTCGACCTGCTGCCGGGCCGGGGCGGTCTCCTCCCTCAGCTGAACGCTAATGACGCCACCATCGACGGCATCGAGCGCGTCGAGGAAGGCGGTGATGAAGGATCCCGGCCGGTGGGACTGTTCGGTGGCCAGCTCGGCGGCCATGGCGTAGACCGTGCAGGCGGTGCCCGACGGCTGTTTTTGGTGCCGATCGGGGCCAGTGCTAAGCGCACCTGGCCGACGCGGACACCTATCGGAACAGCGGCTTTGTGCGCTGGTGCGAGTAGGTGCTGCTCGGACTCCGAAATGACCTGCCCCGGGTCAAGTCACTGGGGAAAGTGGGTGTTGTCCGCGCCCGCGTGTTACTCCCGGCAATTGTCAGGTTACTGCGGTCCGCGTAGACCGGCGTCACAGAGGCAATGGCCCAGCGCACTACCGGATGCCGGTCCGTTGGTGTTGGCCGTGATCGGACAACTGGAGGAGTTGGGCTTCGTTCCCGCCACACGCGTAGGGCCATCCGACTCCTCCGTGGCCACGCGGCGGCAGCTAGTTGAGGTCGCGAGTACGTCAACTATCCGGATCTGTATGCGGGCTCGGTACTGGCTCACCAAGATGCGTCCATTACAGCCCGCGGTGATGTCGAGGTCGTCACGTGTCTCGAAGGGGAATGGTGTCTACCGTCTTGAGTACCACCTTGTCGATCGCCCCGCGGTGTGCTTGGGGTCGATAAGTAATCCGAGGATCAGGGTTCACGAGGTAGTCGACCCCATGGATAAGCGATGTTCCCATGAACGTAGCTTCGCTAGCTCCGGACAGGATGTCAGGGAAGTAGTGATGAGCTAGGTAATTCCGCAGGGGCTCATCGCAGACGTAAAGAAACGTACCGAGGATGCCTCGAGTCAGCAGCACGTTGTAGATGTTGATCACGTACTCCCGGATCTGGTCGTCCGTGTACGTGATCCCTAACTTCCTGTTGCTCTCCATACCCTTCGTGTCGAAGTAGGACTGCCGGTTGAAGGTGACCCGGCCCGTGGACTCGTCCAATCTCAGGTCGGGGCCGATGATCACCCCCGCGTAGTTCAGGTCGTAGCCCTGGATAGTGTGAATAGAACCGACTTCAAGCGGCGACTTTGGCGAACTGACCCAGTCTGTTGCCGTGGAATTCCATCGCAATTCCAGCCCATCGAGCTCGATGTCAAAAGCAGATCTGTTCTTCTTGCTACGCCACTTCCAGGCAAACCCTGCGAGGAGGCGGGCCAGGCCGTTTCGACCATCCAGCCGCAGAATCTCCTGTCTCATCCGCTTGAGGTCGGTAAACATGCGCAGGTCATATTTCATGATGTCGGGAGCCGGAGGTGCCACTCCGTTGCCGGCTGAACGCAGTACCTTGCCAAAGAAGTCCACATAGTCGTCGCCCGCCCGCACTCGGAGTTGGGACTGGAGCGTGAAAAGCCGATCAGCTGCCGAGGCATCTCGGATCACAGCCTCGACGGCGTCACGGGGCAGGTCTGCGGGCCTGACGGTCTGGTTGGGGTCAAGGATCAGAACTTGGTGTCGGCTCTTCTTGCGGATCCAGTCCAGTTGGGTCTTGGAGTAGTCATCCCCGTTGAACAGATCTTCGGTGATGTTCTGGAACTGAATGTTGAGCGGGCCGGCCGGCTGATTGGCGCGTTGGCTGAGCCGGTGGGCTTCGTCCACGACCAGCAAGTCGTACTCAGTATCCGACTGGCCGACCTTGAACGGGTCCACCACCTGCGATGGCTTCAGCCCCGGTGCCTTCTTGAAAACCTTCTGGATGGACTTCCGAAGAGATTGCTGGGGGATCACCAACCCGATGGACAGCCCCTGAAGCCGGTCCCTGTTCTCTCGGGTGAAAAGGTCGCTGAACGGGCGTCCCTCCTGAATCAGGTTTTCCAGTTCCGCATCTGTGGACTCCCCGATATCCGCGAGAAGCTTCATCAACACCACGGCAAGCACGGTCTTGCCGGTTCCGGGACCGCCCTGAACCACCATCGTCTCGACGGAGGAGGGCTGACTTGTAGCGTCGTCGACGTCGGCGAGAACTGCCTCCGCCATGCGGCGCACTGACTCGTCCTGCTCGGGCGAGAGCTCCTTGAACGGAGAGAGCTTATAGAGGTCCTGATTGATGATGTCCAGCTGGGTTTGGGAGAAGAGCCCATCCGCATACAGCTGCTGGAAGATCTGCTGGAAGGTCTCCTGGTAGTACTCGCGGGCGAAGTAGTGCCCGGCAACGATCCCCTCATTCCGGTTCTGAATTTCGTGGCCGTCACCGGAAAACATCCGGATGAGGAAGGCCTCCAAATCGAGGGTGGCGGACTTGTTGTACATATCGTGCAACACCACACGTGTTTGCGTGAGATCCCTCTTGGCCTCGCTCTGCATGTGCTGCGTGAGTCGGCGGTCCGCCTTGAGCGTTTCGCCCACATAGATTTTCTGAGCCACCCGATGGGACTTGGTGGACAGGCCCTCATGCAGGATGTAGACCGCTGGCCAGTTCTTCAGTCGCTGCTCCTTCGAAACGGCTGCGCTGACACCCTCACTGGTCAGCGGAAAGCTCTGGATCTCAAAGTCGGTCATACTTCGTGCTCCTGCCTTTGGCGAGGTTCACGGGATACTTCTCGTGTGTCTTGCCCAACTTGGTCTGAACGATCTCGTCCACGTCTAGGCCAAGGGCATCCGCGAGCAGGAAGCAGTACGTGAGGACGTCGGCGAGCTCCGACTGAACCTCATCGATGTCGGCCTCGCCGCCCCATTGGAAACTTTCCAGAAGTTCACCGGACTCGATGGAGATACTCTTCGCAAGGTTCTCCGGGGTGTGGAATTGACTCCACTCTCTTTCGGAGACCATCTGACGGATCAGGTCCATGGTGCGCTCATGACTCATACATTGAAGCTATCGGATGATGGAGGCGGCTCGCCTCTGCGCATGTTGAAACCCAGTGAAGCAGTTCAGTACGGCGGCAGAACTTTTGCCCAGGCGTTGATTGACCCCATCACCGGATTGCGGCGGCAAGTAATGAATCGGTGGGCTGTCTTGACGATCGAGTGCTCGTAATCCCGATGGGTGCTGCCTGGCACTTCAGGCCTTCTTACGTCGCGCAGGGACTGTCGGGAGCTTGGTAGGTGCCTCGATCGCCGAGCAACCGCTCCTGCTCCACCGCAATAACCTTCCGCGCCAGTGCCGCCTCGGACACGTCCACGGCCTCCGGCGCCGCCTCGGCCACGTCGGACTCGGCGGCGAACTGCTCGAACAGCTCCGCCTTGACCGCCAACATCTCGGTCAGGCGCTGGTCCACGCCGTCCTCGGAGAGCAGTCGGTGCACCTGCACGGTCTCCAACTGCCCCATCCGCCGGGCCCGTGCGATGGCCTGCCATTCGATCGCTGGGTTCAGCTGCGGCTCGCAGAGCACCACCACGGAGGCGGCCTGGATGTTGAGCCCGACGCCACCCGCGCTCACCTGCGCTACCAGCGCCGCCCCGCCGGGAGCAGCAGAAAAAGCGTCCACCATGGACTGCCGCTGGGTCGCCGCCACCGAGCCGGTCAGTGGCCCGAACACCGGACCGTCCAAGGCGCCCACCACCGCGTCCAGCACGTCTCGGAAGAACGAGAACACGATCACCCGCCGCCCGTTCTCCTCGGCCTCGGACACGATCTCCACCAGCCGCTGCATCTTCTCGGACGCACCCCCAGAAGAAAACGCGGCAGTCCGCATCGCCATGAAGTTCCCCTCGGCCACGGCCTCCCGGTAGGCCAGAGAATCCGCAGCGTTCATCGGCAGCAGTTCCTCGACCTCCACCAGCTCCGGCAGCTCGGTGAGCACGTCCTCCTGGTTGCGTCGCAGATAGGCAGGGGCCACCTGCTGACGGAACCGCGCTGGCGCCAGGGCGTGTGAGTCGAGCACCAGATCCGGACGGAGATAGCCGATGAGCACCCGGAACTCCTCGAGCCGATTCATCAGCGGAGTGCCGGTCAGCAGGATCGCCCGCTCCGTCCGGTCGATCACCTCCGCCACCGCCTGGGACCGCAGCGCCTCCGGATTCTTGATGTACTGCGCCTCATCGACCACCACGCAGTCCAGCGGTATCGGCTCGGCACCCTCATCGCCGAAGGCAGCACTGCGCAGCGTGGCGAAGGTCGTCACAGCCACACCACCGGCCCGCCGCCAGGCACTCGCCGCGGCCTCCCGGTTCGCTCCGTGCAGCCGATGCGCGGGCAGCGTGGTCATCTTCTCGATCTCGCGCATCCAGTTCGTGACCACGGCCGCCGGGCACACCACCAGGAAGTGCACCGGCTTCTTCGCCCCACCGGTCGCGGCCAGATGCGTCAGCACGGCCAGCGCCTCCACGGTCTTGCCCAGGCCCATCTCGTCGCCGATCACCACCTTGCCCTGCACCAGCGCGAACTTCGCTCCGAAGCTCTGGTATCCGCGCAGTGACGCGGTCAGGTGCGTGGTGTCCAGACGGAAGGCCCGCACCGCCTCCACGATCTCCGCGGGCAGGTCGCCCTGCGTCTTCTCCGGGTCCTCCGTGGTGAATCCGAGCTCGGCGAACAGCGCGTAGTAGTCGGACGGCCTCGCCAGAAAGTCGTCCCAGACCTCGTCCCCGGCCCCCTCCGCACCCGGGTGCGGGCCGGCGTCGGGCCCGGTGTGCTTGTCGGTGGGCACCGTTCCGGCCAACTGGAGCACGGAGACCACCGCCTCCCGGAACTGCGCGGCGGTCCGCGCACGCGGCGCCAGCAGCACTGGATGGCCCGGCGCCTGAGCGTGAGCCAGCGGAGCGAGGGCCTCGGCCAGCGCGACCCCGGCCGTGGCCCGCCGCAGCGGCAGCAGCTGCTCCCAGGCCCGGGTCCGGCGCAGCAGCTCAGTGGCGGATTCGGTGCGGTCGGCGGGGTCCAGCCGCAGGCCCGTGCCATCCACGGCGAGGTCCCACAGCGTGCGGGCGGCGCCGCGCAGACGGGCGGCAGTGGTCTTCCCGACGCCGTCCAGCGCCTCGAGCTCGGCGCCACGGTCCCAGACCTGCAGCACCGTGGTGATGCCCGCCTCGAGCAGCGGGCCGATGGACAGCCGGTCGGCGGTGGCGTCCTTGAGCCGCTCCACGTCCATGGTGTCCAGCAGGGCGCGTGCCTCGCCGTCCCGGATCACGACGCCGGCCCGGTGGGCTGCCGCGCGGCGCTCGGCTTCGCGGCGCAGCGCTTCCTCGAGGGGCGCGATGGCCTGGGGGAGCAGGGCGATGTCCTCAGCCGGAATCAACTCAGGAGCGATCCCGAGCTCGGGCAGGCGGCGGAGCAGGCCGATACTCGGATGGAGGGCGTCCTCGGTGGGGATGGACGCGGCGATGGTGGGGTGCTGCTCGAGCCGGTCCAGCAGCTGCGGCAGGCCCTGGGTGTGGGCCCAGAGGCGGTAGTCGTTCAGCTGCCGGGCGGACTGCTCGGCCTGGTGGCGGACCTCGCCGAAGGTGATGAGGCGCCGCAGGCCGAGGAGCTTCCGAGCCCGGTTCATCTCCTGCTCCCGGCCGCCGGCCAGGGTTGCCAGCGCCTCCTCCTCGTGCGCCGCGATAGGCGGGAGGGCCCGTAGGCGAGCGAGAGCAGCGAGGTGGGCGCCGTCGTCGGGCCCCAGGGGGAGGACACGCCAGTACTCGGTGGTCTGGTGCTGAAGGTCTCGAGATTGGAGGTCAAGGACGGCGGAACTGAGCCGGCGGCTCGCCTCATTGCTGTCCATCATGATCTGGGTGCGCCGCCCGAACAGGGCAGCGGCGCGCTCCATCCAGGAGGCGACCTCGCTGATGGTGCGCTGCAGGGTGGCGCGGTCGGTGCTGTTCATGGGATGCTTCCGAGTTGGCAGGTCCTAGTCATGCGGAGCAACCAGGACGTCTAGCACGGCGGGAGCGTAATAGCGGCGTCGATAGCCAGTGGTGGATTGAAGGACGGTCAGGATCTTCAAGTCCACCAACTGCTCGATCACCCGGCGGGCACCTCCATCGCTCAGCCCGAGCTCAGCTGCCGCCTGCTTGACGGTGAAGGTCGGACGGGCCGTCGCGAGGTCGATCAACCCGTGGGCACTGTCAGCGCGGATACGAGCATTTCTGATGGCTTCCTTCAGGCTGGCCTGAACGGAAGCCAACTCCAGCATCTGTTGACGCGTCGCTGCGGCCGCATGTTTCAAACCTCGAAGGAAGAACTCCAAGTAACCATCCCAGTCACCTGAGGTACTGACTGCCAAGAGTCGTTGATAGTACTCGGTTCGCCGTGCTTCGAACCACGGTGAGACGGTCAGCGTCGGCTCGCTCAGAACGCCGGTGGATAGGAGATCCAGGACAATGAGATACCGTCCGAGCCGGCCGTTTCCGTCCCTGAAGGGGTGAAGAGTTTCAAACTGATAGTGAGCCATGCCGACCTTGATGACGGGATCGATCGTGTCGGAATGGTCGTGGGACTTCCACGCCATGAGGCCGTCCACGCCGGCGTTCAACTGGTCGCCCGGCGGAACAGGAACGAACCGGGCTGCCTTGACGGGGAGATCGGTCGGTAGAAACCCTTCCCGCCGCCCGATCACCACCTGAGTTGGCCGCAGCCGCCCCGATTCTCCAGCAAGCGAGGTGCCCTTCATGAGGATGCCTTGCAAGTCCGACAAGAGGGATGTCGAAATTGGGCGCTCGCTGGCATGCCAGAAGTACCCGGTGTTTGCCATCTGCACGTAGTTCATGATCTCGCGCATTTCTGCGGAGTCCACGTCTTCTTCGTCCGCAGTGATGACCGCGGGGAGCGGTGCGTAGGTGCCCTCCAAAGCGGAGGTGCTCTGTGCTTCCGTGCGCAGAGTTGGCTGTCGCAGGAGCTGCGGGTTGGGCAATTGGCGAGCCGTATTGTCCAATGCGGCCAAAGCTGCCCGTGAATCCGCCAATGCCATGATCGTCGCCGGGGAGAGCGTTGGCATGTCATCCGGAAGGGAGTTCGGGAGAAACGCTCTGTGCTCCCAATCGCCGTGTTGTGTGGTTGAGCCACGGATGGTGATGAGCTCGCCGGTGGCCGTGCTGGAAAACTGGGAAAGTTCCACATGCACACATTACGGCTGAACTGTGGGATTGTCGCTGTACATTTACACAAAACACGGGGTTTTGTGTGAATGTGGCGGAACTTTCACACAGAACTGTCGATGCTGAGGCTGGTTCCAGGATCCTGCGGCCCCCTTGCCCTGCTCACTGTGATGTGGTTCACTCAACCTTGGTATTATTAATAATCTCATCGATGGCTCGCGGGTTCGTCGATGATCTCACTCGCCCACCGCTCGCACTTGCGTGACCGAGACAGGACTTCCCGGCATGAATTTCACTATCCCCCATGAGGCATGGGTGATCACGGCAGCAGTTCTCGCCGTGGCCCTGTTGCTCTTGCTCATCATCAGATTCAAGTGGCAGGAGTTCGTTGCCCTGATCTTCGTGTCGATCGTCTTCGGCATCGGGATCGGGTCGAACCCCAATGAGATGCTCGAATTCATCGTCGGAGAGATGGGCTCATCGCTGGGGCAATTGTCCTTGGTGATCGGTCTCGGGGCCATCTTCGGCATGATGCTTCAGCGTGCTGGTGCCGCCGAGAGGATTGCCATCACCTTGGTGGAGAAATTCTCCGACAAGACCGTGGCTCTCGGCTTGAGTGCGGCCGGGTTCCTGGTCGGTACCTCGGTGTACATCGATGTCGCCATCGTCATCTTGGTCCCGATGCTCTACGGCGTTGCCCAGCGGACCGGAAAATCTCTGCTGCACTACGGCATCCCCCTCTGCGCCGGGCTCAGCACCGCCTACACCTTCATGCCGCCGGCCCCCGGTCCGCTGGCCACGGCCGGCATCATGAACGCCGACGTCGGCCTGGTGATCCTCTTTGGCGTGATCTGCGGTTTCCCAGCCGTCATCGTCGCCGGCCCCATCTTCGGGAAGTTCATCTCGCGGCGCATCTTTGTTGCCCCTCCGGTGGCAACGGACACCGACAGCTCCGGCGGTCAGGGCTCCGGCCAGGCGAATTCCTCTCCATCACGGGGTGGCGGGGCCAACGGATATGGGGTCGCGCTCCAAGAGGGGCAGGTTCAGGTGGCAGTCGATGACCGCGGCGTTCCCCTGCCTAGCCTCGCCTCGGTGCTCGGGGCGCTGTTTCTGCCGCTCATCCTGATCGTGGTCGGCACAGTGGGGCGCCTGATCGGCGGACCCGCTGGTGAGGTCTTCCAGTTCATCGGCAACCCGGTCATTGCCATGCTGGTGACCTGCTTGTTCTCGCTCTACTTCTTCGGCACGCGCCGGAAAATGAGCAAGGAGGACCTCCAGATGGTGGCCACGGCGGCCTTGGGGCCGGCTGGCATGATCATCCTCGTGACCGGTGCCGGAAGCGTCTTCGGCGGCGTCCTGGTGGAGTCCGGGCTGGGGGACACCCTGTCCGAGGGAATGCAGAACGCCAGTGTTCCCTTGGTTGTCTTCGGCTTCATCGTGGCCTCGGTCATGCGCATCTCCCAAGGGTCCGGGCTGGTTGCCATGGTCACTGGCGCCTCCTTCAGCGCACCGCTGGCGGAGGCGATGGGGGCGAGTCCCGCTGTGGTGGCCCTGACCTGCATTGCCATTGCTTGCGGCGGTGCCGGCTACTCGCACGTCAATGACTCGGGCTTCTGGATGGCCAACAGATACTTCGGCATGTCCGTGGCGGATACGTTGAAGTCCTGGACCATCATGAAGACCCTCGTGGCGCTGACAGGCTTCGTGATGGTCCTGATCCTCAGCATCTTCATCCACTGATCGTGCCCGCCTACAATGACATGATCGTAAGGTGCCATCTGAAGAACGCCTGAGGTGGGGCCATCGGGCGTCGAGGCGAGCAGCAAGGAGCAGGACATCACCATGGCGAGCGTCACTGCGGCTAGCACAGCGGCCAGCATTGCCGATTCCCTGGAAGAGCAGATTGTCCTGGGGCGTGTGTACCCCCGGGAGCGGCTCCTTGAGGATGAACTCATGGCACGTTTCGACGCCAAGAGGCATGTGGTCAGGGCCGCGTTCCAGCTGTTGGAAGGGCGAGGACTCGTCGAGCGGCGCCCCAACGTGGGTGTCGCCGTCAAGTCCTTCTCCGATGCTGAGGTTGAGCAGTTGTATGAGCTGCGCATGCTGCTCGAATCCAATGCCGCTCAACTCATCCAGTTGCCGGTCTCTGACGAAGCACTGCGTCCCATTGTTGAGGCGCGTGACGAACACCGGGCAGCGGTCGAAAGCCGCGATCTTCCGGCGATCGTCCAGGCGAATGACCGGTTCCACCGCGAGATCTTCAGCCTCACAAACAATCCGTACCTGACCGATGTCATCCGCCGCCACGCCCAGATGGCCTCGCCGATCCGGTTCCTCAATGTCTCTTCCCCGGAGAAGATGCAACGCTCCATGGCGGAGCATGACCTCATTGTTGAAGCGCTCCGGGGTCAGGATTCACTCGAACTGGCTCGACTGTGCCGTGATCACCTTTTGCCGTCGCGCAATTTCTACCTGAACCAGAAGGCGTCGAGCTCCGCTTGATCGGTCCTGCGGCCCTGCCGGCCGTTTGCGCCAAGGGTGACGCCGACCCTACTATTATCAATAATATTATCGAACGGAGCTCCTGTGACTACACCAGCCCAAGGCCTTCAAGGTGGTCTAACGAACTACGGAGATGCCGGTTTTTCGCTCTTCCTCCGCAAGGCGTTCATCAAGGGTGCCGGCTATACGGACCATGCGCTGGACCGCCCGGTGGTGGGCATCATCAATACCACCTCCGGGTTCAACCCCTGCCATGGGAACGTCCCGCAACTGGTGGAGGCCGTGAGCCGCGGTGTCATGTTGTCCGGCGCCTTGCCGATGGCCTTCCCGACCATCTCGATCCATGAGTCCTTCTCGCAGCCGACGTCGATGTACCTCCGCAACCTGATGTCGATGGACACGGAGGAGATGATCCGGGCTCAGCCGATGGATGCCGTGGTTCTCATCGGTGGGTGTGACAAGACCGTGCCGGCGCAGTTGATGGGCGCGATCTCCGCGCAGGTACCGGCCATCCAGCTGGTGACGGGCCCCATGCTGACCGGGGGGCACCGCGGAACCGTGGTCGGAGCCTGTACGGACTGCCGGATGTTCTGGGGGAAGTACCGAGCCGAGGAGATCGACGAAGAGGAGATCAGCGAGGTCAACTCGCGACTCGTTGGTTCGGTGGGGACCTGTGGCGTGATGGGCACCGCTTCCACGATGGCGTGCATCGCCGAGGCCATGGGTGCAGCCCTCCCCGGGTCCGCCACGGCTCCGGCCGTCACGGCGGACAGGATGCGTCTGGCCGAGATGACCGGAACGCGCGCCGTGGAGATGGCGCGCGAGGGCCTGTCGCTGGACCAGGTGATTTCGCCTGCGTCAGTGACCAACGCTTTCCGCATCCTCCATGCCATCGGCGGTTCGACGAATGCAGTCGTTCATCTGGCGGCCGTTGCGGGGCGTCTGGGATACAAGCTGGACCTGGATGCCGTGGACGAGCTGGGCCGCGACACTCCCGTGCTGGTGGACCTGAAGCCCTCGGGCGACAGCTACATGCAGGACCTCCACCGCGCTGGTGGTCTCCCCGCCGTGATGCGACGGATCCGCCATCTGCTAGACCTCGATGTCATGACGGTCAGTGGCAGGACGCTGGGCGAGGAACTCGATGCGGCTCACGACGCGTACGACGACACGATCATCAGGGATCTGGAGCATCCTGTCTCCCCAACCGGGGGCATCGCCGTCCTTCGGGGCAACCTCGCACCGCAGGGAGCCATCCTCAAGCAATCGGCCGCATCCCCCGAGCTCGTCGAGCACACGGGGAGGGCGGTGGTCTTCGAGAACAGCAGGGACATGGCCGAACGGATCGATTCCGATGACCTCGACGTCATGCGGGACGATGTCGTTGTGCTCAAGAGCATCGGCCCAGTGGGTGCACCGGGCATGCCGGAAGCCGGATACATCCCCATTCCCCGCAAGCTGGCTCGTCAAGGCGTCAAGGACATGGTGCGTGTTTCCGATGGGCGCATGTCCGGCACCGCCTTCGGCACGATTGTCCTGCACGTATCGCCCGAGTCTGCCGTGGGCGGCCCCTTGGCTGCGGTTCGCAACGGTGACCGCATCCGCTTGTCTCTGAGTGAGCGATCCATCAACGTCGAGATCTCCGATGAGGAACTGGCTGCCCGGCTTGAATCCATGGAGGTAGTTCCCCGGTCGGCCGAACGGGGATACCAGAGGCTTTACCTGGAACAGGTCACCCAGGCCGAGGATGGGCTCGACTTCGCCTTCCTTCAGCCCGCTGAGCGCGAGACCCCTGTTCCGGTCGTCAAGCGGGGCTAGTAGGTTCGCTGTGGGCCCATATGGTTGCGGGCGCCGAGTCTGTGTGCTGTGCATAGGCTCGCAGGACACGATTCCGTTCAGGAGGGTCACGGGTGACCGAGCATTCCGAGAAGACCGCCGGCTGGCTCGACTGGGTGAAGGACCGCGGTGAACCCGCCTTCGTCCTCCCGGAGGGTGCGGTGGATGCTCACTGCCACGTCTTCGGCCCGGCAGCGGAGTTCCCGTTCTCACCGACGCGGAAGTACACGCCCGGCGATGCGGGGAAGGGTGACCTGCGGGACCTGAGGGAGCATCTGGGTGTCTCCCGGAACGTCATCGTCCAGGCGACCTGCCACGGGCGGGACAACGCCGCGCTGCTGGACGCGCTGAACTACTTCGGGGACACCGCGCGCGGTGTGGTGTCCGTGGGTGCCGAAGTGACGATCGAGCAGCTGACCGCCATGCACGAACGTGGCGTCCGCGGCGTGCGCTTCAACTTCGTCAAGCGCCTGGTGCAGAGCCAGCCGTTCGATGAACTCGCGCTCGTAGCTGACAAGATCCGCGACTTCGGCTGGCACCTCGTCCTCTACTTCGAACCCGAGGACCTCTCCGACCTGGAGTACACATTCGCGGGTCTCGGCGTCCCCCTCGTCATCGACCACATGGGCCGGCCGGACGTGCGGAAGGGTGCGGACTCGGAGGAGTTCTCATCCTTCCTCCGATTCGTCGAGCGGACCGACGCCTGGGTCAAGGTCAGCTGCCCCGAACGGCTCACGGAAGCCGGCCCCTACGCGGTGGACGGGCAGCGTGAGGTGTACGCCGACGTCGTCCCTTTCGCCCGCCGGGTGTTGGTCGAGTTCCCCGAACGGAGCCTGTGGGGCACCGACTGGCCGCACCCGAATCTACGTTCGCACATGCCGGATGACGCGCTGCTGCTGGGGTACATCCCGCAGATCGCACCCACCGCGAGAGAACAGCAGGCCCTGCTGGTGACCAACCCGATGTCTCTGTACTGGCCCTAGAGAACTCGACCGCGCTGACGTGTCACGAAAAACTCAGCGCATCGGATAGACGTGCCCAGCATCGTGGTGAAGCTCGCTGGACACAGACGACCCCCTGACGTGCCGTTTGCGGCAGTGTCAGGGGGTCGATGGGCGGACTGACGGGCTCAGTCCTGGCCGGAGGTGCTGCGGGTTAGAGGTTGTCCACCGCGTACTGGGCCTCGTCGGCGGTGAACTGCCCGCCGTATTCCGACACCAGCTGGTCGTAGATGGCAGCGGGAGACATGCTCATCGTCTCTTGGTAGCTACGCCCCTGCTCCAGCGCATTCTGCTGCCAGTCCGCTTCGACGTTCTCCACCGCGTAGTCGGCGGCCTCTTCGGTGAACTGTCCCCCGTACTCCGAGGTCAGCTGGTCCCAAAGCCCGGCCTTGGAAAGGTGCATCAGGTCTGAGTAGTTCTGCGCCTGAGCCAGAGCGGACCGGTGCTCAGTCGGAACCTCCGGTTCAGCGGCGTCGCTGGTCGGGGCCGGCTCTGCGGCGTCGCTAGTCGGAGCCTCAGTGGTCGACGTTGCTGCGGGGGAGGCCGTGGTGGTAGCTTCCGCCACCGTGGATGATTCGGGCATCGACTGCAACGACTCATCAACGGCCGCCACGAACGTCGCGGTGATGGCGGTCATGATCCCCGCAATGATCAGGGACAGGGCGCCCAGAATCAGGCCAGCGATCGATGTTCCCTTCGGCAGTCCCTTCTTTCGCAGCCCGACAATACCGAGAATGACTGCCAGCGCCCCCAGAAGGAAAGATCCCATCCCGATGAAGGGAATGAAGGCGATGACGATGGCGATGATGCCCAAGACCAGAGCAGCGACGCCAAGGCCGTTGCCTGTCTTCGGAGGCGGACCTGGTTGGCCGCCATACTGTGGTTGTTGCTGGAAATCGACAGGGTGGCTCATGGCCCCTCCAATAGGATCAAAAAGACGAGTGACCCTGACATTCTAGATGAGAACGACAGGGGAAAATCCTCCTTGATTGATGCTTTGGGGATGTCAGATTTCTCGATTGACTGAGTTTCCAGTTCAGATCGAAACAGTAAAGAAGGGGCCGAGGAGTCCGCTGATTGATATCAACGCACACCCCGGCCCTCTTCATCGGACGCGGCTACTCACCGGCGGTAGGGCCGGTCAGCCACTCACGCCGCCAGCGCCTCCGGCACCCGAGCGGACCGCACCGGCCGCACCACCAGCTGCCCGTCGGCCACGGTCACCCGCACCGCGTCGCCATCGGCCACGGCCTCGGAGACCAGCAGGTCGGCCACCCGGTCGTCGAGCTCGCGCTGGATGACCCGGCGCAGCGGGCGGGCACCATAGGCCGGCTCGTAGCCGGCCTCGGCGATCCAGTCCCGGGCTGCGTCATCCACCTCGAGTGTGATGCCCTGGGCGGCAAGCCGATGCTCGGAATCACCCAACTGCAGACCAACGATCTGACGCAGCTCCGCGGCGGACAGCGGCGAGAACAGCACGGTGTCGTCGATCCGATTGAGAAACTCCGGCCGCATGAACTCCTTCACCCGTCCCATCACCTTCTGACGGAGGTCCCGCTGCGCGGCCTCAGCGTCCGCCGAGACGAAGCCCAGAGGGGCCCCGCCGGATGACATGAACTCGGAACCGAGGTTCGAGGTCATGATCAGCACCGTGTTGCGGAAGTCCACGGTGCGCCCCTGACCGTCGGTGAGGCGGCCGTCGTCGAGCACCTGCAGGAGCAGGTTGAACACGTCCGGGTGGGCCTTCTCGATCTCGTCGAGCAGGATCACCGAGTACGGCCGGCGGCGCACCCGCTCGGTCAGCTGCCCGGCCTCGTCATAGCCCACGTAGCCCGGAGGGGCACCGACCAGGCGGGAGACCGTGTGACGCTCGCCGAACTCGGACATGTCGAACCGGACCATCGCGTCATCATCGTCGAACAGCGACCCCGCCAGCGCCTTGGCCAGCTCGGTCTTGCCGACGCCGGTGGGGCCCAGGAACAGGAAGCTGCCGACCGGACGGGAGGGATCGGCCATCCCGGTCCGGGAACGGCGGATGGACTTCGCGATCGCGGCGACCGCATTGTCCTGGCCGACGACCCGGGCGTGGAGCTCGTCCTCCAGCCGCGCCAGGCGGGACTTCTCGGCCTCCGTCATCCGCGCGGCCGGGATGCCGGTGGCGCGGGAGACCATCTCGGCGATGGCGTCCTCGTCCACCACGGAGTCACTGGTTTCCGTGCCCCGCGCCCGCTGGGCCGAGGCCTCGGCCAGTTGCTCGCTGATCCGGGCGACCTCGTCCCGCAGCTCGGTGGCGCGCTCGTAGTCCTCCGCGTTGACCGCCGAGTTCTTCTCGGCCTCCAGCTCGGCGAGCTGGGACCGCAGCGCGTCCGTGTTCACGGCCGGGCCGGCGTCGTGCGGGCCGCGCTTCAGGGACAGCCGCGCGCCGGCCTGATCGATGAGATCAATGGCCTTGTCCGGCAGGAACCGGTCGGTGATGTACCGGTCGGAGAGCACGACGGCGGCGCGCAGCGCCTCGTCCGTGTACGTCACCTGGTGGTGTTCCGCGTAGCGATCGGCCAGGCCGGTCAGGATCTGCACGGCGTCCTCCACGGAGGGCTCACCGACGGTGACGGGCTGGAAGCGCCGCTCCAGGGCGGCGTCCTTCTCGATGGTGCGGTACTCCTTCAGCGTGGTGGCGCCGACCATGTGCAGGTCGCCGCGGGCCAGGCGGGGCTTGAGGATGTTGCCGGCGTCCATGCCGCCGGACTCCCCGGAGCCGCCGGCGCCGACGATGGTGTGCAGCTCGTCGATGAAGACGATGGTGTTGCTGTCCTCGGCTAGCTCGTCCATGGCGCCGGTGAGCCGTTCCTCGAAGTCACCGCGGTAGCGGGTGCCCGCAACCATGCCGGCCAGGTCCAGGGCGATGACGCGGCGGTCCTGCAACTGGGCGGGGACCTCGCCGTCCGCGATGGCCTGGGCCAGGCCCTCCACGATGGCGGTCTTGCCGACGCCGGCCTCACCGATCAGCACCGGGTTGTTCTTGGTGCGGCGGGCCAGCACCTCGATGGTCTGCTCCACCTCGTCCGACCGGCCGATCACCGGATCCAGCCGGCCGGCCTTCGCCTCAGCGGTCAGGTCCCGGCCGAACTTTTCGAGGACGGAGCCCTCGGAGTTCTGGCCCGACGGCTGCTGGCCGGACTGGCCCTGCTGGTGCTGCTGGTTCAGCTGTTGCTGGGCGGCCGACTGCAGGGACTGCGGGGTGACGCCCGCCTGGGTCAGGAGCTGGCCAGCGGGGGAGTCGTGGTTCAGCACGAACGCGAAGAACACGTGCTCCGGGTCGATGTAGGTGGAACCGAAGCCCCGGGCCACCTGGTAGCCATCCAGCAGTACCTTCTGGGCCGAGGCGTTCAGGGACGCGGTGGAGCTGGTGTCCTTCGCCTCGCTCGGGGCCGGAAGGCGGTCGTCGACGGCGGCGATGAGGGCCTGCGGGTCGGCACCGGACTGGCGCACCGCGGTGTTGGCCGGATCCTCGCCCAGCATGGTGCGCAGGATGTGCAGCGCGTCGACGTCGGTCTGGCCGCGTTCGGCGGCAAAAGTGGCGGCGGTGGCCAGGACATCATGGGTCCGCTTGCTCAGCAGGCGGGTGAGGTCGACGGGGCGTCCCTGCCGGCCGGCCCGCTGACCCTGAAGGTAGCGGGCGAAGAAGTCGTCAAAGGAGTCGCCATTGGAACCGGCGGGGCCGAAGAATGCGGGCAAAGTGTCCTCCCTGAGGTGTGTTTCCAGCGATAGTTGAGTGTGTTCAACTCAAGTAACGACGAGTGGCGTCAGAATGTTCCCGAATCCGGGCTGAGGATCCAAACACATGAGTGGACTTGGCTCAGGGTTGATTCCACGGTCGAGCGGGTCGCGGCGGCGGAGTCGGTTCGCGCGGTGCCGCTTAGAGTTTGCGGGCCTCGCGCACGTTGCGCATGCCGGCGAGGAACAGCGCGAGGGGCAGAAGGAGGAGTACGCCGGTGATGATCATGATGATAATGACGCCCCGTGGCAGGGAGTCGGCATCCGCTTCTTTGTATTCATGGACGAGGACGAATCGCTCGGGCTTCTCGGGGTCTGTATAGAGCGCGAGCTCCTGCCCTTGAGTCCAGGCCGGTTCCGGGTACCGGTCCGGGGAACGGCGGATCCGGGTGCTCGAGGACGCAGTAATCTCCTCGCGCATCTCCTGGCCGCCCACCGCGTACTCCACCACCGAGGTCGAACGGGTGGTGTACGAGCGGCTGGATCGCCGTGTCTGCTCCGACGTGTGCTCCACCGTCACGGGGCCAACCACGCCGGTCGTCTGCACCCCCGTCGATTTCAGGTGGTTGTACTCGATCTGTTCCCCGTACTGCACCGAGGCGAGGATGGTCCCACCGGCGATCATGATTACGGCCAGCGCCACTGCGATCCAACGCAGGACTCCGGTCCTGCGGGCGATGCGCTCGCTGTCCCAGCCAGGGGCGAAGTATCCGTTGCCCTGCCCGTCGTTGCGGTACCAGCCGGTCGTGTTACTCATCTCGAAGGCAAAGCGGCTGGTGGAGACGTTGGGCGATCTCGTCCACCCCTCGGGAGGCGTAAAGGGCGCCGGAGCGTCTCCGATCGGGCTGGGTGCGGACTCCTGGCGTTTGCTGCGTGTGATCACGAATTTGAGTGTAGATCCAGGTGGGGCCGTGAATCCCTGGGGTGCTGGAAGGCCCCGTTCCTTGCGGCCGGGTCGGCCGATGGTCCCCGTGGTTCCCTGGACTGCTTTGATGCCGTACAGTTATGGGCAGAAGTAGTTGTAGTAGATGCAGTAAGTCCGTCACCACTGCGGACCGGGCGGCCTTCGGGTCGGCTGGGGCGCTGGGGAAGCGGTATGTACACACCGCTTCGCCCCCGCTGGAAAACTGGCGGGTTTAGCACCCTAAAGAAAAGAGGCCACCATGGCCACCGGTACAGTTAAGTGGTTCAACGCTGAAAAGGGCTTTGGTTTCATTGCCCCGGACGACAACTCCGCTGACATCTTCGTGCACTTCTCCGCCATCGAAGGCGGCGGCTTCCGCGAACTTCAGGAGAACCAGAAGGTCGAGTTCGAGGCGACTCAGGGCGACAAGGGCATGCAGGCCTCGTCGGTCCGCCCCCTCTGATCTGATCAGACTCTAGAACGGCCGCTCACCCTCCGGGGGTGGGCGGCCGTTTTGCTGTCTGCACCGTCCGGCCGCTCTCCCAAGAGTTCGCGCCGGCGGCCGGTGCCATCACCGGGCGATTCCCGAGTCGTGAGACGATCAATCACATGCGCAAGGACGTCGTCAGAATGCGGGGACAGATCCTCGAGGCCGCCCGTCGCATGCTGGAGACACAAGGGTCGGCGTTCTCCCTCCCGGACCTGGCCCGTGAGGCCGGAGTAGGCACCGCGACGATCTACCGACACTTCTCGGACGTTGACGGAGTTCTCCATGAACTGGTGCAGCAATCGCTCGGAGAACTGACCAGGCGGCTGGAAGGTCTCGAGTCGAAGTACTCGGGGCGGGAACTGTTCACGCAGGTCTGCGCAACGTGGGTGGATTCCGCGCTGACCTGGGCGTCATGGGCCGCCCGGTTCCGCTCCGGCGAAGGGTTCCTGGTGCGGAGTCAGGATGCGCTCACCAATGAGTTCCACCACCGCCAGTTCTTGGAACGTGTCCTGCGATCTCTTGAGGAGGAGGGGGTGGCGCGATTCGCCGACCCTGGCTCCTTGGTGGTCCTTTGGGTCGCTCTGTTCGACGAGCGCGTCATGCATGACCTGCAGAGCCATCGTCTGACGCAGGAGGACATCACCCGGCGACTGACAGGGGCCATGGGCGCGCTTCTCGACCAAGAGAACAACTGAGAAAAACTTCTCAGTTTCTATTGACGAACTCAATCAACTGTTCCTACTGTGATGGCAGTCACCCGCCCATTTCGGAAGGAACCCCCGTGAAGCGCACCCGTCTCATCGCCGTCACCCTGACCGCTTTGACCGCACTGACCGTCACCAGCTGTTCCAGCGGCTCCATCTCCGGGGAGTCGAATGCCGGCGCCTCGGCCGATCAGGCGTCATCGGAGCTGACCCCCGTCACGTTCGGTGCCCTGCCCATTGCCAACGTCGGCGCTCTGTTGCTGGGCGAGGAAAAGGGGTTCTTCGAAGAAGAAGGCCTGGACCTCGAGATATCGATGGGCCAAGGCGGCAATGCCCTCCTGCCGGCGGTGCACGGCGGCAACATGGAGTTCGCCCTGAGCGGTCCCGTGGTGCAGATGGTGTCCAAGGACAAGGGGTTGGACATGAAGATCGTGAGCGGGTACTCCAGCTCGCTTCCGGAAGGCGAGGACATCAACGCCGTGGTGTCCGCCCAAGACAGCGGCATCACCTCACCCAAGGGCCTGGAGGGAAAGCGTGTCGCACTGAACACCATCCAGGCCCAGGGAGACCTGACCATCATGGAGGCCGTGCGACAGGACGGTGGTGATCCCGAGGCAGTGGAATTTGTGGAGATGCCGTTCCCCGACATGCCGGCCGCCTTGGATCAGGGCAATGTGGATGCCGTCTGGGTCCCTGACCCGTTCCTCGGCACGCTGCAGGAGCAGGGCAACCAGGTGGTCGTCTATCCCTATCAGGCGACCGTGCCCGGACAGGCCACCCTGCTGGTCTTCACGTCGAACGAGTACGCACAGCAGAATCCGGAGACCGTCTCCAGCATGCAGTCCGCCCTCAAGAAGACCCTCGACTACGCCGAAACCCACCCGGACGAGGTCAAGGCCCAGCTGCCCGAGGTCCTCAAGATGACCCCGGAGGAGACAGAGAAGCTGCGCATGGAGGCCTTCACCTACGAGTTGGACCGCAGCCAATTCACCGAGCTGGGCCAGCTGATGGTGGATTACGGCTACGTGGAGCAGCCGGTGGATGTCGATTCGCTCTTCTGGGACGGGAAATGACCGAGGTGGTGAACACTTCCCAATACCTCGGCCGGTTCCTCGCCGAATGGACCCCCACGCTGTTCGGGCTCATGGGGGACGCCAACATGCGGTATCTGTCCGAATACATGGACCGTGGCGGGAGGTTCGTGACCGTGGCCCACGAGGCGGCCGCCGTCTCCATGGCCGACGGCCGCGCCCGGGTGACTGGCGCGGTCGGCACGGCCAGCGTCACCCACGGGCCCGGCTTCACCAACACCCTGACCGCTCTGACCGAGGCCGCCCGGTACCGCAGCCCCATCGTGGTGTTCACCGGTTCCACCCGGCCCGGGCGCACTGTGTTCCAGCAGTTCGATCTGCGCGCCGCCGCCGATGCCGCCGGGGCGGGGTTCGAATCCCTCTGCGCGGCTGCGACTCTGCCGGAGGACCTGATTCGCGCCTACCGGCGCGCCCGGACCGAGCGCCGTCCCATCGTCGTCGACTTCCCCGCCTTGCTGGACGGGGAGCCTCTGCCCGAGCATGTCACCACGGCCTCCATGCCGGTCCCGGACCACAGCACGACGCCGGCCCAGGTGCCTCCGGTTCCCGCACCCGAGCTGATAGATGCGGCCGTCCGGGCCATCACCGCAATCGAACGGCCGGTAATCCTCGCCGGCCGGGGCGCCCTGTCCCCAGGCGCCCAGGACGCCATCGGACGCCTGGGCTGCCTCCTCGGCGCGCCACTGGCCACGACGCTGCTGGCGCGGGGCTTGTTCGCCGGTCATCCGCTGGACATCGGCCTCATGGGCGGGCTGTCCTTCGGACCCACGGTCGACCTGCTGAGGGAGGCCGACGGGTTCATCGTGTTCGGGGCCGGTCTCAATGCCTTCACGGCCGGTGACCGCACGAACCTGCTGGCCGGACGCACTGTCATCCAGATCGACTCGGACCCCGCCGCCTTCGAGGACAGCGGGCAGGTCGATGTCGCGGTTCTGGGGGATGCCGGAGCCGCCGCCGAGGCACTAGCCCGCAGGCTGCCGGATTCGCCGGACCGGGTGCAGGAGTCGCGGCAGCGGGCCGCTGCCGTCCACGGCTTCAACCCGCGCGACCACTATCGAACGGATTGGACTGGCTACGGCCTCAGCGTCCGGGATGCCGCCCTGGCCCTGCAGGAGGTCCTGCCGGCGGACAAATTCGTGGTGAGCGACCTGGGCCGCTTCATCGCGACCAGCTGGAGGCACATCAGCGGCACTGCCCCGGGAACTTTTACCCATACGGGGACGTTCGGCTCCATCGGGCTCGGCCTCAGCACGGCCCTCGGTGCGGCGACGGCTTCGGAGCGCCCGGTGATTGCGCTGGTCGGGGACGGTGGTCTGATGATGTCCATCGGTGAACTCGGCACGGCCGCCCGGGCGGGGCTGCCGGTGTTCTTGATCGTCTTCAACGACGGCGCCTACGGGGCGGAGTACTCGAAGCTGGCCGGCTACGGTCTGGATCCGGACCGGTCCCTGATGGACTGGCCGGACCTGGCCACACTGGCCAGGGGCTTCGGTTGGGAGGCCCGGACCGTGTCCAGTGTCGAGGAGATCCGTGCCCTGGACCTGACGCAGCCCGTGGAGGTGCCCACATTGCTTGATGTCCGCGTGGACCCACAGGTGGACCATTTCGAATGGTGAGTCAGGTCGCGGCCCGTGGCACCTGCGCTGGTGCGTGGGCCGGATGGAGTCCGGCGAATCGATGGAGGTCGGTGTCGTGCGTATCCGCCGGGATTCCTACCGCTTGAAATCCATCTCCTCCAACCGGGTCTGCACCGTCCGGCCGCTCTCCCAGAGGTTGGCACCGGGGGCGACCTCCGGCATCGGGATGTCTGCACGGCTGGCGCGCTTGCGGGCCGTGGAGATGCCGAGGCGCCGGTCCCGCTGGCGGATAAGACCCTCGTCGGACTGGCCGTCCGCGGTCAGCCCCATCATCAGTTGTGGGATGCCGTAGGGGAAGTCGTCGCGATCGTACTGCCAGGTGTGGAACGTCTTGCCGTAGGTGGTGACTAAGTCGGTGAAGTAGGCGTGCTCAGCCAGCTCCGGGACGCCGGGAGCAGCGAGAACGCCGGACTTCACCTCGTAGTGGTGGCTGTGCCAGAGCCGCTTCTCGTCCTCCGGCAGGCTGAGAAAGCGCTCCTCGGTGGTGATGTACTCGATGCCGATCAGGCGGGCATCGGGTGCGTTCCGGTCGAAGATCACACACTGGTGCAGGTCATGGCGCAGATGGATGCAGAAGTGTGAGGCCTCCACCTGCCGGCCCATCTCATCGGCGTACATGTGGAGGCCGTTGAGGTAGGTGCTCATCGCCTCCAACGGGTACTTCGGCTGGATCAGGCCGGAGGCCAGGTCCAGCGCACGGTGTTTCAGAGGATGGCCCTGGCCGACCCTGGCGGCGGTGACCACCTTGCGGCCGACGGCGGCACTGGCGGCGACTCCGAGTCCGGCGGCAAAGCCGAGACCCATGAATTTCAGAGGTGTAGGTCCCATGGAGCCACCGTAGTGACCAGCGCGCCGGAATACACGGGTTCGCTGCGCCTTCACCGTGGCCGTGGCCCGGGCAGTGGTGGTGTTCGACGGATTCCCGGTCGTCTGTCATCCGACCTGGTCGTCCGAGGCACTGTAAGCCGCCGCGAAATCCTCTGACGGCGGGATGGGGGCGATGACGTCGATCAGAATGCGGCCAGGGCCTTCAAGGATGAAATGGCGCTGGCCGAAATCCTCGGACCTGATGTCCAGCTCGAGGGGAAGGCTCCTGTCCTGCACCAGCCTCTGATAGGTGGCATCGACGTCCTCGACCTCGATATTGATCAGTAGGCCGGCGGTGGTGGCCTGCCGGTATGCCTCGGGGAGTGTCGGATGTCCGGCGGCCAGTACGGCGATCTCATGCGAGTCACGCCGCAGACTGACGTACCACTCGGCTTCAAAGGTGGTCTCGAACCCGAAGTGGTCGCGGAAGAAGCCCGCCGCGCCAGGGACGTCTTCAGTCACCAGAACCGGGTAGAAGCCGTTGATCATGCCCATCACTCCTTCAGATACAGTCTGTATGTATGTCTCAGGACGATATACATGCAGTGCGTATCTATGCAAGGGGTGGCTGTGGCTCGATCAAGTCGTGAGGACGCTGCGCGCACCTGGGAGGCGATCCTCGATGCGGCCACGCACGCCTTCGGATCCCAGGGGTACAGTGCTGTCTCCCTGGAGGGCGTGGCCAATTCGGTCGGCGTCACTCGTGGAGCGCTGTACAACCGCTATCCGAACAAGAGAACACTGTTCGAAGCGGTTCTCGAACGGGTCATGTCCTCGGTCCGAGACCGCGTGGAGGCCGCGGTGGCCCCCGGTGCCTCCGAGATGGAGCAACTGCGCTATGGAGCCACCGAATTCGTCCGCGCATCGGTGGAGCCGGTCACATGCCAGATCATGCTGATCGATGCTCCAGCAGTGCTCGGGTGGTCCCGATGGCGAGAGCTTGACGCCCAGCACTCTCGCCGGGGGTTGGCCGAAGGACTGCTGGAACTCAGTCGTGACGGGCAACTCGATCCGTCCTCCGTGGATGCCGCCGCGGCACTGCTCTCGGGTGCCCTGAATGAGGCGGCGCTGTGGGCGACCGAACAGCCCGAGCTCGACCACGCCCTTGAGCAGATCGACCGGAACTTTGCGCGCATGCTCGACGCGCTCGTCACCGCATCCTGACGAAGTGTTGCTCTGCCGTCGCCGTCGGCGTGCCGCCCCGGTCGATGAACACTCGGCGACAGCTCGGCGAACTGGCCCGCGTCTGAGTCCCGGTCGCCACAAGAGGAACCAGCATGGACGCCGTGACCACCTCAACTCGCCGCACCACTGCCCGCACCCTGGCCATCACCGCCCTCTCCTGCGCCCTGCTGACCACCGGCACCGTCGCCGCCGCCCCTGACCCATCCGCCGCCGCCGCGGGGGACTTCGCCGCCGAGCGGAAGCCGGCCTCCGACGTCGGGACCTTCAGTTCCGGGGGCACTGAGCAGCGCCTCGCCCGCGGTGTCACCCACGAGTCCTTCACGCTCGGGAACCCCGATGCGGAGTTCTCGTGGACCGTGCAGGTCACGCTGCCGTCTGGTCAGGAGGGGGTGCGCGATTCACAGGTCTCCAGCCGGAGCACGGCCCAGCGCGTGGCCGCCGAACTGCGGGGGGCAGGGCTGGACGCCCGTGCCGAGGCCGTGGTGGCTGACCGGCTGGCCGACTCCGGTGGCTACCTGGGACACCGTGTCCGGGTGGGAGCATTCCCGACCGAGACTGCGGCCGAGGCGACCCGATCAGAGCTGACGGCCCTCGGGTATTCCGGTGGCACCTGGTACGAGGGCTGGGACGGCGATCAGCCGTCGAGCGGCCCCCGCAGCGGCCCCGTCAACGTGGATGTGCTGACCATCGACCCGCGCAGGTTCAAGGGCGAGGTGATCGGCACCTTCGGCGAGGACTTGGAGCGCACCGAGACCACCTCGGAGTTGGCCGACGGTGCCCTGGCCGGCGTCAATGCGGGGTTCTTCGTCTACGGGGAGCAGCACGGCGCTCCTGGAGACCCCGCCGGCGCAGCGGCGTACAACGGAGAGATCCTCAGTGAGACCGTGGGGGACCGCCCCAACCTGGTGATCGATCACCGCAGCGGCCGCGCCTCCATCCAGCGCCTCGCCTGGGAGGGCCGCATCTCCTCGGGTCGCGAGGGGCTGGACCTGGACGGCATCAATCGCGTGCCCGGCAAGATCCGCAATTGTGGCGGCACCGACGACCTGCCCACGGAGGCTCCGAAGCATGATGTCACCTGCACCGATGCCGATGAGATCGTCGTGTTCACCGAGGAGTACGGGACGATCACGCCGGAAGGGGGCGGTCTGGAGATCGTCGTCGACCGCCGCGGCAGGGTCCAGGAGGTCAACCAGGAGCGGGGCGCAGAGCTGACTGACGGGCAGTACTCCATCCAGGCCATTGGCGACGCTGCCGCGCATCTGCACGAGTTCGCCACCGAGGCGCGGCGGATCAAGCTCACCAACGAGTACCTCGACGAGCGCGGCAAGAAGCTGCGCCTGACCCCGCATACCCAGGTGCTCAACGGGGGCCCGAACCTGCTGACGGACGGTGAGCGGGACATCACGGCGGCCCGCGACGGCATGGTTCACGCCGACAACCCCGGCCAGTTCTACGGCTGGACGCACCAGCGCAATCCGCGCACCATTGCCGGGATCGACGGCCGGGGCCGGCTCATGCTTATCACCGCCGACGGCCGGCAGACCGACTCCGTGGGGCTGAGCATCTCCGAGTCGGCTGACCTCGCCGAACGGCTGGGGCTGGTGGACGCCATCAACCTCGACGGCGGCGGGTCCACTGCCATGGTCGTGGACGGCGAGTTGGAGAACTCCCCGTCCGGCGGTGCGGAGCGGGCGGTAGGGGACGCGATCGTCATCCGCGAGCGGTAGCAGACCTGCCCCGGCAGCCTTGGCCCCACCGGCGCGTCGGCTCGGTACCTACTCGGGGCTGGCCCCGGCTACCTCCAGAGCGTGGCCAGGGCGTCAGCTGCGGCGTGCAGATCCTCGGGAGGCGTCTCATCATGGGTCTGCGTGGCCAGGGCGAGGATGAAGCCGTGGATCAGGCGGGCCAGGGAGTCGCTCGTGACGGCCGTGGCCGGAACGCCCTCATCGAAGGCACGTCGCGTGAGGGCCGCGATGGCTTCGTAGTCCCGTTCGCGTTGGTCCGCCACGATGCGGCCGGACTCGGTCCCGTGGTCCTGGGGGCCGACGGTGGCGGCGAGGGCCACCAGACATCCCCGGGGATGGGAGTCATCGAACTGCTCGTCGATCGAACGGTGGAGAAGCTGTGTGAGGGCCTCGCCGGCAGGGACAGCATGGCTGGCGGAGATGATGCTGACCACGCTGCCCGGCCGGGAGACATAGTGCTCGATGACCCGTCCGAACAGCCGGTCCTTGGAGCCGAATGCGTGGTAGAGGCTCGCAGAGGACAGGCCCATGGCCTCCCGGAGCTGGCTCATCGAGGTGCCCTCGTACCCCTGGCGCCAGAAGAGCTGCATCGCCTGTTCCAATGCCGCCTGTTCCTCAAAGAGTCTCGGACGCCCCGCCACTCGCATCAGCTCCCACCTGCTTCATCGACCAGGACAGTTTGACACGGCGGGCCGCCACCGTGAAACTGGATCAATCGATCCACTATTGCGAACCGGGTGGATCTGGTCGAACCGAGAGGACTGCCATGACTGCGACGCCTGCGAGCGAAGCCACGCTGAACGAGCCCTATGGCCTGAGGGGGCTTGACCTGCCCAACCGGGCGGTCCTGGCCCCGATGACGCGGATCAGCGCGCACGGGGACGGCCGCGCGACGGACAGGATGCGGGACTACTACCGGTCCTTCGCCGAGGGCGGTTTCGGGCTGCTCGTGACGGAGGGGATCTACCCGGACGCCGAGTACAGCCAGGGGTACCTGGACCAGCCGGGTCTGGCGACGCCCGAGCACGTGGAGTCCTGGGTCCCCGTCACGGCGGCCGTCCACGAGCACGGCGCCTCGATCATCGCGCAGCTGATGCACGCCGGTCCCCAGGGCCAGGGCAATCCCCATGTCTCGGGATTGCGCTCCGCCTCGGCGGTCCGTGCCCGCGGGGAGCAGGCCGGCATGTACCGGGGCACCGGACCGTACGAGCTGCCGGAAGCGCTGAGTGCGGAGGAGATCGGCGAGGTGACCTCATCCTTTGCCGCAGCTGCCGTGCGGGCCCGAGATGCCGGCTTCGACGGTGTGGAGATCCACGGCGCCAACGGCTACCTCGTGGACGCGTTCCTGACGGACTACCTGAACAAACGGACGGACGGTTACGGCGGTTCGCCGATGGCGCGGACCCGCGTGGCGCGGGAGATCATCGAGGCCGTCCGCGCCGCCGTCGGGAACGACTTCGTGGTGGGGATTCGCATCTCGCAGGGCAAGGTCAGCGACGCCACCCACCGGTGGTCCGGGGGAGTGGCGGAGGCCGAGACGATCTTCGGTGCCCTCGCCGGTGCCCCCGTGGATTACCTCCACACCACCGAGTGGAAGGCCAATGCGCCCGCGTTCCCGGACAAGGACGCCCGCTCGCTGTCCCAGCTGGCCCGCGAGTTCGCCCCGGGCCTGACCATCATCGCCAATGGCCACCTGGACACCGGTGCCGAGGCGGCACTGAGCCTCGGTGAGGGCGGCGCGGACCTGGTCGCGATCGGCAAGGCGGCCCTGGCCCAGCACGATTGGCCGCGGCGAGTGCAGCAGGGCCGCCAGCTGCTCGAACCCCTGGCGCCGAGTGCCTTCGGGGACCTGGCGACCATCCAGGACTGGGAATTGCGGGCGGCCGAGCCGGTTCCAACGAGCTGATAGACCGCGGGCCGGCCGGTGGACGATGTTCATCGTCCA
>NZ_BMLQ01000007.1:72051-235003 GCF_014645315.1 Citricoccus zhacaiensis
GTTCATCGTCCACCGGCCGGCCCGCGGCGGTTTCGGAAGGAAGAGCTCACGTGGCCCGCGTGAGCAGGCGCCCGACGACGGCCCGCGGCGTCTCCGTCCCCGTCCAGTCCGCGCCAGCAGCGGACCCGGGCGTCTCCAGCGAATCGAGTAATTCCTCCACATCCGCGAAGACGTCCTGGCGGCCGGTCCGGCGTCGCAGGGTCCAGCCGTCACCCATCAGGGTGAGCGAACAGCCGGGAGCCAGCCCGCGGCGCAGCTCTGCCAGCGCCTGGCGCTTGCGCCCGAGCCGGTTGAGGGTGGCCGTGGTGGGGGACACCGTGGTGCCCCCGGGGCATGCTCCGCACATGGTGACTCCCTACGGCATCACGTCGCCGCTGTTGGGCCCGAGCGTCTGACCCACGTAGATGTCCCCGCCCGGGGAGGATGCCAGCAGCAGGGCCGTCGGGGCGATCTCCTCGGCCGTGCCGAAGCGGCCCAGCGGCAGTTCGGCGCGCTTGGCCGCCTTCCATTCCTCGGTCACGCCGTTCAGCAGGGGCGTGTCGATGGGGCCGGGGGCGATGGCGTTCACCAGGATCCCCTCGGGTGCCAGCTCCAGGGCCATCGCCTTGGTCATGCCGATCACCCCGGCCTTCGCCGCCACATAGTGCACCAGCCCGGTGCCGCCCTTGATGCCCAGCTGGGACGCGATGTTGATGATGCGCCCGCCCCCGCGCGACTGCAGGTGCGGCAGGGCCCACCGGCCGGCGAGGAACACGCCCTTGAGGTCGATGTCCACCGTCCGGTCGAAGTCCTGCTCGGTCATCTCGGCCATCGGCTTCTCGTCCAGGATGCCGGCGGCGGTCACCAGGATGTCGATCCCGCCCAGCTGCTCTGCGACGGAGTCCATGGCCTGCCGGACCGAATCCGAGCTGGTGACGTCCACTTCCGCGAACAGCGCCGTGGCGCCGGTCTCGGTCAGATGCCCGACGACGGCCGCGCCGGCTGCCGCGTCACGGTCCAGCACGGCGATGGCCGCGCCGTTCTCTGCGTACAGCCGGGCGATGGCCGCCCCGATCCCGCTGGCGCCGCCGGTGATGACGGCGACCTTGTCCTTCAGCGCTTCCATGCGCCTGCTCCTTCTCTCACGTGCTGACTGTCGATTCCGAAGTGGGTGGCTCAGCTGGGCCAGCGGATGGTCAGTCCGCCGTCCACGATGAGTTCCTGGCCGGTGACGTAGGCCGAATCGTCACTGGTGAGGAAGCGGATGGTGCGGGCGGTCTCGTCCACGGTGCCCACGCGGCCGGCGGGGATGATCTTCCCGGCGGCCTTGAGCCCCTCGTCCCCCAGGGAGTTCTTCGCGTCCTCGGACTGTGGGCTGCGAATCAGCCCCGGGATCACCGCGTTCACGCGGATCCCGCGCGGGGCCAGTTCCACGGCAAGGGAGCGGCACAGGCCCAGCACGCCGGACTTCGCCGCGGCATAGTGGGCGTGCTCCTCCCAGCCGTACACGCCGCCGGCGATCGATGACGTCGCGACCATCGCGCCGCCGTCGGTCATCTTGGCGGCTGCCGTGCGGAAGATGCGCATCACGCCCGTGAGGTCCACGTCCAGCATGTCCTCCCAGGCCTGGTCCGTCATCTCGCCCAGCGGGTTGCGCCGCAGGATGCCGGCAGCGGCCACGGCGATGTCCAACCGGCCGAAATCCGCCATGGCGGCCTCGGCCATGGCGTCGCAGTCCTCGGTCCTGCGGACGTCGGCGGCCACGGCGATGCACCGTCCGCCGGCGGCCTCCACGGCCCGCACCGTCTCCTGGGAGTCGTGCGGGTCACCGGGGAAGTAGTTGACCACGCTGTGCGCACCGGCCCGGGCGTAGGCCACCGCCAATGCCTGGCCGATCCCGCTGGCGCCGCCGGAGATCAGTGCGACCTTGCCGGCCAGTCCGTCGTCTCGTTGGGTACTCATCAGAGCGTCACCTCATCCTTCTCCGTGTCGGGGTGATTGCCGTGGCCCAGCAGATCGGCCGGGGCGTCCGCGCCGGATCCCTCGATCCTGCGGGTGCCCATCATGCACAGCCCAGCCAGGGCCAGCCCGAGAGTGCCGGAGAGGATGGCGGCGGCGGTCATGGACAGGCCGGCGAAGAGCAGGGCGCTGAGCAGGCCGGAGCCCACGATCCCGCCCACCGGCGCCATCACATGGGCCACATTGGTGCCCATGCCGCGGGCGTGCGCCGGGAAGGACTCGCCCATGTAGTAGAGCAGTGCCGCGAACGGCCCGGTCAGGAAGAACAGGGTCAGGCCATACATGGCGATGATGAACCAGGTGGCCCCCGGGATGAGCAGCATGCCCAGGCTGGAGGCGGCGCCGGCCAGCCAGCCGAGGATCACGGTGCGCTGGCGGCCGATCCGGTCTCCGAGCCAGCCGTGGAACAGGTAGCCGACGAAGCCGACGGCGTTGGCGCCGATGAGGATGACCAGGGCGTTCTCGAAGGAGACGCCCTTGGCCTCCACGAGCACCGTGGTGCCCAGCACGGAGAAGACCTGGATGCCGATCCAGCTGAACAGCCAGGCCAGGGAGAGCAGGATGGTGTGCCGGCGCAGCGCCGGGGAGAAGACCTCCTTGAGGCCGCCCTGGGTCTCGCTGTCCATCTCGAGGCGGTGCTGGTCGATCAGGACCTGGGCGCCGGCGTCGTCCCCCACGGACTGGCGGCGGCGCGCCTCACGGATGGCGGCGAAGGTGGGCGACTCGGGAAGGCGCGTGGCCACCAGGGCCACCGCGATGGCCAGTACGCCGGCGATCACGAAGGACCAGCGCCAGCCGATGACCGGCAGCAGCAGGGCGGACATGCCGGCGGCCACCAGCGCGCCGATCGGGTAGCCGGCCTGCACCACGGAGTAGAAGAAGCCCTTGTTCTTGACGTCCTTGTAGATCTCGGAGAGATAGACCGCGTTGACGACCTCCTCGGAGAGGGACAGGCCGGTGAAGGAGCGCACCAGGATGATCGAGACGGCGCCGATCGCCATGCCGGTGAAGCCGGCGGCCAGGCCGCCGCCGATCATCAGGATCACCAGCGCGTTGCGCCGGCCCAGGCGGTCGATGATCGGCCCGACGATCAGCGAGACGATGAACACGCCCACGTGGGCCAGGGTGTTGATCATCGTGGACTGGGCGGTGCTCCACCCGAAGTCCTCGGCGATCACCGGCAGCAGCGTGCCGAAGAGGGTGAAGTCGTAGACGGAGATGACCCAGGCCAGGAAGCAGACGATCGAGACCTTGCGGATCATGCCCGGGGTGACGGGGACGTCCCAGGGGGCCACGGGCCCGGTTGAGGCGGTGCGAGGAGAGGACATGGTGGGCTTTCGTGTGAGGGGATCACCCGGCCCAGTGGGCCGGGCGATCCATCCAAAGGGGAGTGGTGGCCGGTGGGCTGATCAGGCCTGCGGGCGGGGGTGGCGCTGGGCGAAGTCCCGGGCGACGTCCTCCATGAAGGCGAACTCGACGCCGTCGTGACCCTGGATGTGGTCGAACAGCCGCTCGAGCATCAGCAGGTTCTGCGGGCGGCCGGAGACGTCCGGGTGGATGGTGATGGGGAAGACCGCGTAGTCCATCTCTCGGTAGACCCAGTCGAACTGGTCCTTCCAGAGCTGCTCCACGTCCCGCGGGGAGACAAAGCCGTGGCTGTTGGGGCTGGACTTGATGAACATCATCGGGGGCAGGTCGTCCAGGTACCAGGACGCCGGGATCTCGATGAGGTCGGTCTCCTCGCCGCGGACCAGCGGCTTCATCCAGTCGTGGGCCGAGTTGGCGGAGTAGTCGATCTTGGTCCAGGTGTCACCCACGCGCACGTAGTACGGGGTGTGGTCGTCATGCATCAGGGAGTGGTCGTAGAGGAAGCCGCGCTCGAGCAGGATCTCGTTGGTGACCTTGGAGAACTCCCACCACGGGGCCACGTAGCCCACGGGCTTCTTGCCGGAGCGCCGCTCGATCAGGTCGGTGCAGTAGTCCAGGATCTCCGTCTCCTGGGTGCGGGTCATGGCGATCGGATTCTCGTGCGAGTAGCCGTGCACGCCGATCTCATGGCCGGCGGCGACGACCTCGTCGAACTGCTGCGGGAAGGTCTCCACCGAGTGGCCCGGCCAGAACCAGGTCACGGGGATCTCCCGGCGCTGGGCCAGCTGCAATAGGCGCGGCACGCCCACCTCGCCGGCGAACAGCCCGCGGGAGATGTCACCGGGAGAGTCCTCGCCACCGTAGGAGCCGAGCCAGCCGCCCACGGCGTCGACGTCGATTCCCACGGACACGTAGATCTTCTTGGTCATGTTCGTTCCTTTCTGTGGTCAGCGCAGTTCGCTGAACAGGGTGGTGAATTCGGTGGTGGAGGGATTCCCGGACAGCAGCGCCGCCGCGAGGATCCGTGCTTGGAAGGGGTTCAGGTGTCCGGCGCTGACGGCGCCGGCCGCGATCAGGTCCACGCCGCCGCCGTTGCCGTAGATGGGAACCATGGGGCCGCTCGGAACGCGGGTGCTCAGCACCACGGGGATCCCCGAGGAGACCAGATCCGCCACAGCGTCGGCATGCCCCGGACCCGCGTTCCCGACGCCGGTGCCCGCCAGCACCGCGCCCGCCGCGCCGCTCTGCGCCGCGTGCCGCAGCGCGTCAGGAGAGGAGCCGGGGTAGGCCGTGATGACATCCACCCGGGTGGTGCCGAACCCGGGGCCGGGCAGGGCCAGGGCGCGGGGCCGGGCCGGCCGGGCGACGAGGTCGAGCTCATCATTGCGGAACAGGCCCACGGTGGCGCCGCCGTCGAAGGGTTGGCTGGCGGTGGTGTGGGCCTTCCGGGCGCCACGGGCGGTCTGAACCCGGCCGTCGAACGCGATCAGGGCGCCCATGCCGCGGAAGCGCGGATCAGCGGCCACCGTCAGGGCCTGGCGGAGGTTGCGGGGGCCGTCCGAGTCCGGCTGATCAGCTGCGCGCTGGGCGCCGGTGAACACCACGGTGGTGTCCGTGCCGTTGACCAGATCCACCAGGAATGCGGTCTCCTCGAGGGTGTCGGTGCCGTGGGTGACGACCACGCCGTCCACCGCCGTCTCGGCCGCGCGGGTGAGCGCCGCCGCGGTGATCTCCAGGATCTCCGGCAGTCCCAGCCGGTAGCTGCCCAGCGTCATGACGTCCTCGGTGGTGACCTGGAGGGCCTCATGGGCTGCGGCCGCCGGGGATGAGGCGACGAGGTCACCGATCGTGTCCGAGGCGACCGAGCCGTCAACGTGGCCCATGCCCTCCGCACCCGCGCCGGCCTGCCCGGAACGGGACGCGATGGTCCCGCCGGTGCCGATGATGTGGACTCTGGTCAATCCGTACCGCCTCTGATGCAAGTCGGGCCATGATCGGGAGCAGTGCCCCAATCGATTGCCACAAACGTTTGTGTAAAGTGATGTGATGCACATTAGAGTAGGAATCGACGTGATGCAAGACTCCATGTTCGGCCCGTAGACTGACGGCGCTCCCTCCCGCCCTGCGGGGCGAGTCAGGCGACCGCCAGCACCCGACCACCACCGAAGGCCACCGTGAGCAAGCGATCATCCGTCACCCTGAAGGGGCTGGCCCAGGAGCTGGGTCTCAGTCCGTCCACGGTGTCCCGCGTGCTGAATGACGCGGCGGGCGAGGAATCGCGCTGGGCATCCCCGGAGACCAGCCGGCGCATCCTGGCCCTGGCCCACGAGGTCGGCTACGCCAAGAACCCCTACGCTGCTTCCCTGCGCACGGCCCGGTCGCGGTTGATCGGGGTGGTGGTGCCGCGGCTGCAGGACTACGTGCTGGCCACGATCTACGAGGGCATTGACGAGGCCGCGGCCGAGCACGGCTACGTGGCGGTGGTGGCGAACTCCCTGGACAATCCCGACTCCCACGAGGCCCGCGTCCGGAAGCTGATGGACCGGCGCATCGATGGCCTGATCCTCGGGGACACGCCGTTCGACGGCTCCACCCTGACGGCGATCGAGGGGGAGGGCGTTCCCTTCGTGCTCGTCAACCGCCGGTCCCCGGGCTACCCCTCCGTGACCTGCAACGACTACCTCGGTGGGCAGCTCGCCGGGGAGCACCTCGCCGGACTGGGTATGGAGAGGATATTCCTGTTGGCCGGCAAGGACCGCATGTCCACCTCGATCGACCGCACGGCCGGATTCACCGAACGGCTGGCCGAGCACGGCATCCACGTTCCCGCCGAGCACATCGCCACTGGCGGATTCGACGCCGAGGCCGGCGAGGAGGCCACCCGGCGCCTGCTGGACACCGTGGGCGTGCCGGACGCGCTGTTCGCCGTCAACGACTTCGCGGCCATCGGCGCCCTGGGCGTCCTGGCCGAGCGGGGGCTGTCCGTCCCGGACGACGTCAGGATCGTCGGGTACAACGACACCCCCTTGGCCAGCGGGGTGGGGCTGACCACGGTGCGCTCGCCGATGCACCAGATCGGGCGCCAGGGGCTGGAACTGCTCTTGGAGCGGATGGACGGCAAGGACGTGGAGAGCCGGCAACTGGATCCGGAGCTGGTGGTCCGGACCTCGGCGTAGGGCTCATCCCACCCGGAACCTCTCGAACACCGTGTACATGTAGTCCGTGCCGGTCTTCAGCGCCTCCACGAAGATCCGCTCGTCGTCTCCATGCATCCCGATCAGTTGCTCGTTGGACAGCACATAGGGGTAGACGCCATAGCCGGGGATGCCCTTGGCACGCCAGGGGGCCAGGGAGGTTCCGGCCTCGAACAGGGCCGGGGCGAAGACCGCCTCCGGGTAGGTCGACTCGGCCGCTCCGGACAGCGCGTGGAACAGATCGGTGTCGATGTCCGCCGGGGGAGCACCCCACGTCTGATCCAACTCGTTGAGGTAGTCCTCCTCGCTCGTCCCCTCCGGGGCGGCGATGCTGACCTCCACGTCCCGCCGGGCTAACAAGCTTCGCACCTGTTTCAGGAATTCCCGTGGTTTCTGCCCTCCGGGAACCGCACGGCAGTTCAGCCGGGCCGTGGCGCTGGAGGGGATCACGTTCTCCTTGTACCCGGCCTCCTGGATCACGAAGGCGTGCGTGGTCCGCAGTAGGGCGCGGTGCAGATAGGGGTAGTCGGAGCGTGAGACCACGAGCTTCTCGGCTCGTTCCCGCATCTTGGCGGACCGCGCCGAGAGCAGAATCCGGATGGCCTGGGCGAAACGTCGGTCATCGGTGGATGCAGCCAGGGCCTTGAAGTACTCGCGGGTCACGTCTGTCAGATGGACGGGCGCCTCCCAGTCGCCCAGGTCGGCCAGCGCCCGGGACAGCGTGACCATGGCCGCGTCCGGCATCGGCTTGGACGAGTGTGTGGCGGTGCCATTAGCGGTGATGTCCAGGTTGAAGTAGACCTTGTCCTGGCGGGTGGCCGTGATGAGCATCGGGGTGGTCGCGTCTCCCTGGGCCAGGAACCAGCCGCCCTCGGTCAGGACCGAACCGGCATTGATCTTGTCCCAGTGGTTCTCGGCCAGCCACCGGGAGCCGAAGGATCCGGCCTCCTCATCGCAGTCGGTGAGGACGATGATGTCCCGGTCAAAGCGTGCCCCCTCCTGCAGGTGGCGCAGCAGGGCGCTGATGCTCGCGGCATTCGCGCCCTTCATGTCCAGCGCGCCGCGGCCGTACACCTCCCCGTCCCTCACCTCGCCGGAGAAGGGGTCCGCTGACCAGTTCTCCAGTTCCACGGGCACCACGTCCGAGTGTCCGAGCAATAGCAGGGGCTCCGCGTTGCCGGCGCCGGCGATCCGCGCGATCAGGTGCACGTTGTCCGGTTGGGGCGTCTCGATGATCTCCGCATCCACACCCGCCCGGTCCCAGACCGCCTTGAGCATCTCGGCGTGCGGCCGGGTCTTGCCGCCCTGCCCGGAGTTCTGGGTGTCGAACGAGAGCATGCGTTGCAGCAGGTTCAGCGGATCTCTGTCCTCTGCCGGAATGGTCACAGCGGCGTCGGCGCGGGAGCTGGAGGTCAGCCCCGTGAGTGCTCCGGTGCCGATGGCCGTCGCCCCGAAGGCGGCGGCGCCCACCCCTAAGAACGTACGACGCCGGATGGCCGGCTTGGGTGCGACGGTTGCGGTCGCGGTCGAGTCAGCGCCGGAGGTGGGAGTCGGGTCGAAGGATGCGGGTGATGGGCTCATGGTGTCTCCTCAGGGTGGTGCAGAGGTGAGACGGCGAGGGAAAACACATGAGACGGATGTGGGGTGAGTCACATACTTGCATGACCTGTGAGAGGACTCAACGGGTACTTATCAGCCGATGGTCCAGAGGGACTGCAGGTTGGCTGCAGGCATACAGTGTCGGTGGTAGAGAGAATTCAGCTGCATAGGACGCCCGCGCCGGGCTGATCACGAAGGACCTACATGAAGAACACATCTGCAGCCGGGGAACCCGGGGTCCTGATCGTGGAGGGCGTCGCGGCCTGGCGGGAGTGGTTGGATGCGCACGAGGAGAGTTCGGACGGCATCTGGCTGCTGCTGGCCAAGAAGGGAGCTACTTCCCCGACGTCGCTGACCTACCAGCAGGCCCTGCGGGAGGCGTTGTGCAGCGGCTGGATCGACGGCCAGTCCAAGTCGATCGATGCCACCACCTACCGTCAGCGGTACACGCCGCGCCGCAAGGCCTCGATGTGGTCCCAGCGCAATGTCACGCTCGTGGCCGAGCTGATCGAACAGGGGCGGATGCGGCCCCGCGGGCAGGCCGAGATCGACCGGGCGAAGTCCGACGGCCGGTGGGACCGCGCCTACGCCGGCCCAGCCACAGCCGAGGTCCCCGAGGACTTGGCCTCCGCGCTCGCCGCCTCACCGGCTGCTGCCGCCACCTTCGCCACCCTCAACGGTCAGAATCGGTACGCCGTCCTGCACCGGGTCCTCACCGCCCCGAGCCCGACCAGCCGGACCAATCGGCTGGTCAAGCTGGTCGGCATGCTGGAGCGTGGTGAGACGCCGTACCCGCAGTAACGACATGTCCTCGGCAAACGTTGCTAGAAGGGCCTCGCGGCGTCTCGGGAGTGGCGGGGCAGCCGTCAGAGTGGTGATCAAGGCTTGAGGCGCCAGCGCCAGCGCCCACGTCAGCGGGGCAGGCGCACGGTGCTCGTCAGGGTCGTCAGACTGGGGTGGCGCGGGGTGGAGCTGAAGCCGAACTCGGCTGGCGGATCCAGGTCTGCCAGCCTGCCCAGGTCCTCTCCCGCCCAGGTGGCGGTGGAGGCCGTGATCCGGTGCAGGTCGCGTGCGGCATACCACTCGAGGCGGTCGTTCCCCGCGCTGCCCAGGGTGCGCACGCCGGGCATAGCCCATCGGGCCACCCGGTCGGTGATCCGCGCCATGGTCAGGCTGCGGCCCACCGGTCCGGGAACGGCACGCAACACATGGCCCAGCGGCATCCGGCCACCAACCTCGAAGGCCCATGTCAGAGGACCGGCGGTGACGTGCCAGCGGGAGCCGGCGGCAGCGCCGGCGTCGGGCACCTGGACCTGGACCGGCACCTCGAGTACCTCGTCGAAGGAGTAGGTGGCCGCCACGAACTCGGTCACCCAGGCGTCCGGGGCGAGCAGGATCCGGTGGCCGTCCGGGCGTTGGACCATCACGTCCGCGAACGGCCCGTGCGGGGACCTCATCCAGCGTCCGAGCACCAACCGGGTCCCGCCCGAGGTACCGGCCCCGGCGATGTGGCCGGTGAAGCGCAGCCGCGCCTGCCCGCCCTCCATGTCCCTTGGCCGCTTGTTCACTGCTGCGCCAGTGCCGTCTCGATCGCGCCGCGCATCTTGGCGGGGGCGGTGGTCGGTGCGAAGCGCTCGAGGACGGTCCCGTCCCGGCCGATCAGGAACTTCGTGAAGTTCCACTTGACCGCGCCGCCGAGCATCCCCGAGGTCTCCTGCCGCAACCAGGCGAACAGCGGGTGCGCTCCCGAGCCATTGACCTCCACCTTGGCGAACATCGGGAAGTCGACGCCGTAGTTCAGCTGGCAGAACTCACTGGCCTCGGCGTCCGTGCCCGGCTCCTGGTGGGCGAACTGGTTGCAGGGGAAGCCGAGTATCACCAGCCCGCGGTCCCGGTAATCGGAGTAGAGCTCCTGCAGACCCTCGAACTGCGGGGTCAGACCGCACTGGCTGGCTGTGTTGACCACGACCACCACGTGCCCCGCGTAGCCGGAGAGGGGCCGGTCCTCGCCGGTGGCCGTGCGAGCCGTGAAGTCGGAGAGCGAGGGCATCAGTCCTGCACCACGTTCACGGTGACGTCAATGTTGCCGCGGGTGGCATTGGAGTAGGGGCAGACCTGGTGGGCCTTCTCCGCCAGGTCCTGCGCCTCGTCCCGAGGAAGGTCCGGGATGACCACCTCGAGGGTGACCTCCAGGCTGTAGCCGCCGTCGTCATTCGGGCCGATCCCCACGCGGGCACCGACGCTGGACTCGCCGAGGTCCTTCTTCGCCTGGCGGGCCACTCCCTGCAGGGCCGAATGGAAGCAGGCCGCGTAGCCGGCGGCGAAGAGTTGTTCCGGGTTGGCACCGTCACCGGTGCCGCCCATCTCCTTCGGGGTGGCGAGGTCCAAGCTGATCGTGCCGTCGGCGGTCTGGGTATGGCCGTTGCGGCCGCCTCCGGTGGAGAGGGCTTCTGCGGTGTACACGGTCTTCATGCGGTCTCCTTGGGTTGAGGTCAAGAGGTCAGGCGTCCGAGCCGGCGAACCGGCGGGAGAGGTCCCGGAGGCTCAGCAGGTCCTCCGGGGGCAGAGGGACGGCGCCCTCCAGGCAGCGCTGCACCTCGGCGGCGCGCGAGCGGAGGTCATCACCCGCTGCGGTCAGGTGCACGGAGACTCGGCGTGCATCCGTTGACTGGCGCTCGCGGGTGATGAGGCCGTGCTCATCCAGGCGCCGCAACAGCGGGGACAGCGTGCCGCTGTCCAGGTGCAGCCGATCACCGAGGGCGGAAACGGTCTGCCCGTCCTGCTCCCAGAGCACCAACAGCACGAGGTACTGCGGGTAGGTCAGGCCGAGCTCATCCAACAGAGGGCGGTACGCCTGCTGAGCCGTCCGGGCGGCCGCATACAGGGCGAAGCACACCTGGTCCTCCAGGCGGACGGTGGTTTCCTGGGATGTGATGCTCATGGCGAAAGCATTGCGCACGATTCAATTGTGCGCAATAGGCTGGGGGTGGCAGCACTGCCCACCGGCCAGCGATGTGCCTAGGGTTGGACGTGCGCCAGCCACCACCGTGGCGCCGGGGCGGTCCCCGCCTCGTCACTCACCACCGATGCGCCACACACGCATCACAGAGAGGTTGATCATGAAGGCCTGGCAGTTCGTTGGTACCGACAAGCCCCTGGAACTCAATGATGTCGCGGAGCCGAAGGCGGGTCCCGGGCAGGTCGTCGTGGACGTCAAGGCGTCCGGCGTCTGCCACTCCGATGTCACCACGATCGATGATCCAGGCTGGATGGCCCTCTTCCAGCACGGCCTGCCCCGCACCATGGGTCACGAGTCCGCCGGTGTGATCAGCGAGGTCGGCGAGGGCATGGATCACTGGAAGGTCGGAGACCGCGTGGGCCTGGCCCCGGTGATGTCCGATGGCGACGCCCTGGGCTACGGCAAATGGGACGGCGGATTCGCCCCTCGGATGCTCGCCACGGACGACAACCTGGTCGCCCTCCCGGACGAGGTCTCCTTCGACCTCGGGGCCATGGCCACCGACGCCGGCCTGACCGCCTACCACGCGATGATGGCCGTCGGCGGCGCGAAGAAGGGCATGAAGGTCGGCGTCATCGGCCTGGGCGGACTGGGGTACATCGGGGCGCGGGCGGCGGCCCTGGTGGGCGCGGAGGTCTACGGGGCGGAGATCAACCCGGAGACCCAGAAGCTGGCCGAGGAGATCGGACTGGCCGGCGTGGCCGATTCGATCGACGCCTTCAAAGACAAGGGCCTGGAATTGATCGTGGACTACGCCGGTTTCGGCACCACCACCTCGGCGGCTCTCGAGACGCTGGCGGAGTTCGGCACCCTGGTCCAGGTCGGCATGGGCCAGCTTGAATCGACCATCAACACCTACCCGCTGATCGTCAACCAGCTGTCCATCAAGGGCTCCAAGTCCGGAACGAAGGAGGACCTGGCCGGCATCTACGAGCTGATGCGCTCCGGCCAGCTCAACCCGCCGATCAACCACATCACCCCCGCCGACATCCCGGAGGCCATCGACAAGCTCCGCGTGGGCGGTGTGGTCGGCCGCTTCATCGCCATGTACGAGGGCTGAGGCGAGGCGGGGAGTGATCCTCAGGTAGCGCTCGGGCCGTCCTGGTCTGCTGGAAGGCCATCCACCGGGAGACCGCCCTCGGGGCCGGCCCGAGTCAGCGCCGGGACCAGCAGGGTCAGGGTGGCCGGCCGCAGGGCCTTCCGCAGGTCCACACGGCTGGTCATCCCGAGCTTCGCGAGGCACGTGGCCACCCGGTACTCCACCGTATGCACATTGAGGAACAGGTCGGTGGCGATCTCACGATCGCTCTTACCCTGGGCCACTTCGACGGCGATCTGCCGCTCGTGGGTGGACAGCTCGGCCATCAACCGGAACGCAGCCTGTGCCGGAGCCGAGACCAGTTCAAGGGCGCGGTCTGCCCCTTGGCCCGCCGCCGGTCCGGTGGCTTTGTCATCCTGCTGCTCCCGCAGGGCGGTGGCCAGTTCCTCCGCCTGGCCGTGGAGCGGCATCGCCCCACACCGCAGGAAGAAGTCGGCGGCCTGGCGGGCCCACCGGCCGGCGTCGCCCACTCGGTCCTCGGGCTGCTCGCCGGTGCCCGCGCCGCCCAGGGCGAGCCGGGACAGGTCCAGCGCCAGGAAGGCCCGGACCAAGGCATGGCCGCCGCCGGGCAGGATGTCCGGACCGATGCCGGCCACGTACGGAACCGGCTCGTCGTCCAGGGCGGCCAAGGCCTCTACCAGCTGCTCCCGTGCCTCGTCCGGTTGGGCCCGTGCGCGGTACAGCGCACCGAGCGTGGCCGCCTCCACGGCGCGCAGGACGCCCTCCGGGGCGGAGTCCATGCCCTCCGTGGCGTGGACGGCGAGGGTCTGCAGGCGGTGCACGTTTTCGGTCTCCGCCAGGGCCCGCGCGTACAGGCAGACCGTGGTGAACCCGGCGGTGGCCCACCCCACCCGGGTGGACTCGATGAGCTGGAACTGACGCGCGGCCTCCGGGTGGTCGCCGGCGAAGGTGGCGCCCATGGCGCGGGCGAAGGCCACGGCGCAGGCCACCACCTCACTGGTGGTGCCGGCGTCGTCCACCGCTCGCTGGATCAGCTGGCGGCCGGTCCGCTGTTCGCCACGGGCCAGCGGAACCAGCGCCGCCGTGGCATAGGCGGAGCGGACCCCGGCATCGGCCGGTTGCATCAGGCAGCTGTCCACAGCGTTCGTGGCATGCTCCAGCGCGCGGTCCCAGGCGCCCTGGTGGAAGGCCAGCTGGCTCAGGGTGGTCTCCAGGAAAACCCGCTGTTCGCGGGGGACCTGGGCGTCCTGGGCCGTGGCATCAAGGATCCGGGAGGCGGCGGCCACTTCCCCCTGGGCGCGGAGGCGCGAGCCGATCACCGCGGAGATCACGCTCCGCACGGGTTCGGTCCCCGGGACGGGACGCAGGTCCTCCAGCAGGGATGTCATCTGTTCGGTGAACTCGCCCACGCGGCTGCGGTCACCATGCCGCAGGCCGGACCAGAGGGCGAGCAGTGCCTCCACAGAGCGCGCCTCACTGACCTGGCGTAGAGCCTGGGGGTCCTGGCGGGCGGCGTGTTCGAACCCGCGGCGCACCGGTTCCAGCTCGTCCAACAGCGCGTCCACGGTGCTGCCCACAGCACCGAACCGTCCCGTGGCGTAGGCGACCCGTCCCGCAGCGGCCAGGGCATGGCCGAGCAGGAGCAGCCCAGCGTGCGCCTGATCATCCTCCGGCAGGTGGAGACCCTGCCGGATCTGATCCACCGCCCCCTCCAGGTCCTCCGAGGCGAGCAGATCCCAGGCGCGTGCCGCGCACCCTGGCCGAGTCTGGGGCAACCCGGCCAGGACATCCCGCAACTCGAGCACAAGGTCCGGCCTGCGGGCCAGCACGGTGGCACGCAGGGCCAAGGTCAGGGCGACCGGATCCCCGGTCAACCGCAGGGCCTGATGGAAGTGGCCGAAGGCCTCCACTCCGTCTCCGCGGCCCAAGGCCTCTACTCCGTACTGCATCAGCGTCCGGACGAGCAGCGGGGTCTCCGCCGGCTCCGGGTCCAGCCGCTGTGCCTGGACCCGGTGATTCAGGGCCACGGGCCCGTTCAGGATCGGGGCGAGGATCCGGTGCAGTTCCGCACGTCGCTGGGCCGGCAGCTGGGCCGCCATGAGCGTGGCCAGGTGCGGGTGGGACAGGGCCACTGTGCCCGCGGTGTGGGTGATGCGTACCTGGTCGGAGTCCAGCAGGCCATGATCCGGCAGGCCCGGGTAACCCAGCTCCACCAACGCGCCGCTCAGGTGCACGATGTGGAGTGGCTCGCCGGCCACCGCCAGCAGGCTGAGGGTGTCCCGCAGATGGGGAGAGACTGCCTCCAAGGAGGACTGCAGGGCACGGCCGAACAGGCGCTGGGACGCATCCTGACCCGTGCCCAAAGCCGCCATGGCATCCTGCAGCCGGCGGTGTCCTGGAGGGGCGTGGTCCAGCCACCCGGCCACCGCACCCACCAGCAGGGGGACCCCGCCCGTGCCGCGGTGGACTGTGCGGGCGAAGTCCTCGGACACGGGGATGCCCAGCCGCTCCCGCAGGACCTGCCGGCAGTCCGCTGCCCCCAACGGGCCCAACTGCAGGAGGGTACCGTGCCGCCCCGAGGCCAGGAAGCGCTCGAGGCCGACGGTGAGCTCGGTGGCCTGCGGGCGGAAGGTCAGGATGATCATGAAGGGCCCCGAGGTCATGGCCTGGGCGCAACGCCACAGCACCTCGGCGGAGAACCGGTCCGCCCAGTGGAGGTCCTCCACCACGGTGATCCCCGCCCCATCAGCCGACTCCTGGAGGGCCTCGATGGCGTCGAAGACCACTTGCACGTAGTCCTCCACCGCGGTGGGCCACTGGGCCCGGTACTGACCGGTGATGGTGGACAGCAGCCGCTGGATCAGCGCCCCGGGGACGTCCACATCGGAGGGATACACCTCCACCACCGGCAGCACATTGCGCTTGCCGGCGAGGAAGGTCTCCACCAGGGTGGTCTTGCCGATGCCGGCGGGGCCTTCGATGGCGACGAACTGAGGGGCACCGGTCTGCACCCGTTCCCACACGGCGTTCAAGCGCTGCAGCTCCGCCGTGCGGCCCGGCAACGTCTTGGACTGACCGTGTGGGTGCTGCGTCATGGCGTATCCCCTGCTGGTTGATCGGACCCCCCAGGATCCGGGCGCGCGTGAGCCACGGCGAGGGTTCGTCTGCCGCCATGATAGGTGGATCACCGGGTGGCGTCCGGCCACGTCAGGTTGATGACGTGGCCGGCTCTGGGCAATCTGACCGTGGGCGCGAGACCCAGGAGACCATAGACCCATGGTGACGATGCGAGCAGGACCCGCCCAGGCCGACGTCGTGGGCCGGCTGTTGCACGAGTTCAACACGGAGTTCGGCTCGCCCACGCCCTCCGCGGAGGACTTCACGGCGCGCTTCGGCACGCTGCTGGCGGGCGACGACGTCCTCGTGCTGCTTTCGGGCAGCACCACGGCACCGACGGGCTTCGCGTTCCTGACCCTGCGCCCGACGCCGTACGGCAACGGACCGCTGGCACAGCTCGAGGAGCTGTACGTGCGGCCGGGACAGCGGGGACGAGGCATCGGCACCGAACTGCTGCTGGACGCCATCGAGCGGGTGAGGGCGCGAGGCAGCGAGGAGATGCACATCAACGTGGATGAGATCGACGAGGACACCCGGCGCTTCTACGAACGGCACGGGTTCACGAACATCCAGCCCGGCGAGGACTACCGCATGCTCTGTTACCTGCGGGAGTTCTGAGGTCCGGGCCGGCAAGCCCGCTGGCGCGGTGGCCCGGCGGGGCGGAGCCGCCGGCCGGGGCCGGCGGCGAGGTTTTCCTACCCCAGCAGGTGCAGGGCCACTTCAAAGACGCCGACGGCGGCGGCCGCGGAGATGATGCCGGTGACGGCCCAGAACGTGACGCGCTCGGTGGTGGCCGAGTAGGTGCCCGTGGTGGGGATTTCGGACGTGGAGAGAGACAGCGGAGTGGACATGATGTCCTCCAAATGAGGGGATTCCGGGTCTGCCCAGAGCGGGCATCGGGCAGGACACTACCGCCGAAACCACACGGGTGAAAACGCCACGCCGGACGACACGCCGAACGGGTTCCGTCCGGAGCTTACGGGTCCGAAAACATGGCGACTGACCAGCGGAAACCTCTCAACCGGACGGCCTGTGTACGCTCCCGCCGGTGCCGTCTGCCAGCCCCGTCTGCCGGCCCCGTCTGCCGGCCCCGTCAGCCCATGGCGTGGCCGAGCATCCTCAGCCGCAGGGCGCGGGCCGTGGACATGTGGGCGCGCATGGCCTCACGCGCCCCGGCGGCCTCGTGCTCCCGGATGCAGCGGAGGATCTCCGCGTGCTCCTCCAAGGACTGCTCCCAGCGCCCCGGCGTGGTGAGGGTGGAAGTCGGCGCATGGATCTGGTGGGTGGAGAGCCGGTCCAGCAGATCACGCAGGATGGGGTTCCGGGCGGCCGACCACAGCGCCTCATGGAACTCGATGTTGGTGTCCAGCCGGGTGGCATTGTCCGGGTCCGTGAGGGCCTGATCCCGGGAGAGGAGCCCCTCCAGCCGGACCAGGTCCAGCTCGGTCCGGGCCGAGGCGGCCTCCTCGGCGGCCTGGCCCTCCAGGAGGATGCGGAGGTCATAGACCTGCATCAGCTGCTCGGGGTCCAGGCGCCGCACCTGCAGCCCCCGCGTGCCGCGCTCGAGCAGGCCCTCCTGCTGCAGACGGCCCAGGGCCTCGCGCACCGGCGTCCGGGACACCCCGAACCGATCCGCCAGGGCCACTTCGCGGAAGGGGGTGCCGGGGGAGTGCTCGCCGCGGAGGATCTCCGCCTTGAGCTCGCCGTGCATCGCGGCGGCGTCCATCTTCCCTGCCACAGGTGTCCCCTTCGTCCGCTCTCAGCGGTGCCGGCCGGCGTCGGGAAAACAAGGTTCCCGACGCCGGCCGGCACGCCTTTTCGATGTCAGGCCAGCGTACCGGCGCGTCGTCCGAAGACCACGCCCGCGGCCAGGCCGGAACCGCCGGGGTAGTTGCCGGCGAACAGGCCGCCGAGCATCTCACCGCAGACGTACAGCCCGGAGATGTGCTCGCCCTCGGCGTCCAGGACCCGGCCGTGGGTGTCTGACTTCAGGCCGCCGAAGGTGAACGTGATGCCACAGGTGACCGCGTAGGCGTAGAACGGTCCCTCGGTCAGGGGGGTGGCCCAGTTGGACTTGACCGGGGTGGTCTCCGCCCGGCGGCCGTCCTTGACGGTGGGGTCCCAGGGGATGGTGGTGTCGATGGACCCGTTGTAGTCCTGGACGGTCCCGGTCAGGGCCTCCGGGGCGATCCCGATCTTCTCGGCCAGCTCCTCGAGGGTGTCCGCCTCGGCCACGGTGATGCCGGGCATGTCATACTCCTCAGTCCGCAGCATGGCCCGCAGGGGGGCGTCGAAGATCTGGTAGGCGACCGAGCCCGGCTGCTTGAGGATCTCCCGGCCGAACTTCGCGTAGGTGTAGTTGCGGAAGTCCTCGCCCTCGTCCACGAACCGCTGGCCCTCGGTGTTGACGATGATCCCCAGCGGGTAGGACTGGCGGGTCAGGCGGTTGGTGAGCTCGCGGTTGGACTCGTTGTTCGGGGTGAAGGCATCCCACTGAGTGGAGTGGCAGGTGGACCAGTGCCCGGCCTTCTGCGCGCCGATCTCGAGGCCGGCGGCGATCATGTCCCCGTTGTTGAAGGGGGTGCCGCGGACCTTGGCGTTCTCCCAGCCCTCGCCGAGGTGCTCCCGGCGCCACTCGGCGTTCGACTCGAAGCCGCCGGCGCCCAGGATCACGGACTCGGCGCGCAGCTCCTGCAGGGATCCATCCTCCTGGCGGACGGTGACGCCCTTGACCTGGCCCTCCTCAACGACCAGCCCGGTCACATCCTGGCCGTAGCGGACCTCGGTGCCCAGCTGCTCGGCCACGCGGACGTGGTCATGCATCAGGCCCTCGCCGCCACCGACGTTGCCGACATGCAGCCCTCCCCAGAACAGGTAGCTGCCGTCCTCGCGCTGGTAGGCCTGACGCTCGTACATCAGGCGGTACTTCAGGCCCAGTGACTGCAGCCACCGCAGGTTCGGGGCGGCCTCCTGCACCAGGACCTCGGTCAGCTCCGGGTCGTTGCGGCCGTCGGTGACGCGGACCAGGTCCGCGGCGTAGTCCGCGGCGGAGTAGGCCGGGACCTCGGTGACGGCGTGGCGCTCGTCCGGCTCGATGAAGTCCTGCAGGTCCTCGAGACCGGCATGGGCGATGCGCGTGGCGCCGGCGGTGTAGTAGCTGTTGCCGCCGAAGGCGTCGCGGGGGGCCTTCTCCAGCAGGAGCACCTTCCGGCCCCGCTCGGCTGCTGCGTGGGCGGCGGTGAACGCCGCGTTGCCGCCGCCGACGACGATGACGTCGGCCTCCAGGCCGGTGCCGGTCTGGGCGCCGCCGGTGCGGGCGTCCGGGGTGGGGGAGGTGGTCATGAGGGTCCCTTTCAGTCGGCTCGCCGGTCCGCCCGACGACTGTGCACGAATGTATACAAATGTGGACAGAGGTGCAAGCGGTGGTCCCGCCGACCCTCCGGACCTCAGCTGATCCAGGCGTACCGGTGTTCGGGGCGCCCGGTGGCGCCGTAGCGCGGGCGCAGCTCGGCTCGGCCGCGATCGGTCAGCAGCTCGAGATAGCGGCGGGCGCTGACCCGGGAGATCCCGCAAGCGGCCGCCACCTCGCGCGCCGAGAGGTCGACGCCGGCCCCAGCCTCCCGCAGCGCGGCCGCCACCAGGTTCAGCGTGGGGGCCGAGTAGCCCTTGGGCAGGCGGTCCGGGGGCCCGCTCGGTGGGGCGGCCGCTCCCGCGTGGTGGGCCGTGCCGGATGGCACCCCCGCCCTCGGCTGCTCCGCCGTGCTGGACTGCACCGCCGTGGGCGACTGCTCCGCGTTGCCCGGGGACCGGCCGGAGGCGCCCCGGACCAACCGGTCGATCTCGGTCTGGTCCAGCTCCGGGGCGGTGCCGGCGCCCTGGTCGGAGCCGCCGTGGGATGCGAGGAGGGCGGCGAACTCACGGAGGCGCTCATTGAACTCCTCGCGGCTGAACGGCTTGACCAGGTAACCGTCCACCCCGTGGCCCACCGCGCGGCGGACGGTGTCCCGCTCGCTGGCGGCGGTCACCATGATCACCGCGACGTCATGACCAGCAGATCGCAGATCCTCCAGCACCTGGACGCCGCCCCGGTCCGGTAGGTGCACGTCCAGCAGCACGAGGTCCACCTCGTGTTGGGCCAGGAACTCTGCGACCGGCAGGCCACGCTCCAGGACGCCCACCACCTCGAACCCTTCGAGGGCCTCCACGAAGCGCCGGTGCATCCCCGCGACCGCGAAGTCGTCATCCACCACGAGTGTCTTGATCAACGGATATCCCCACTGTCCTCGGTGTTCGGTGTCCCGGTGTTGTTTCGGCCGGTTCCAGCATCGTCGCCGGTGCCGGTGCCAGTACCAGTGCCAGTGCCGGCGGCCGCCGGCCAGGCGGCTCGGAACCGGGCCCCGCCCCACGGTGACGGGGTGACCTCCACCCGGCCGTGCCGGCGTCGGGCAATCCGGTCCACCAGAGCGAGGCCGATGCCGCGGCCTCCGGCGGGACGCGATGACGCCGGGCCGGTGTCCTTGGTGGAGGCACCCCAGCGGAACAGGGTCTGCGCCGCCTCCGGGTCCAGCCCGGGGCCCGAATCGTCCACCTGGACGGCGAATCCGGCGGCCCCGGCGGTCACCTCCAGCATCACCCGGCCGCCGTCCCCGGCCGCCTCGATGGCATTCGTCAGCAGGTTGGCCACCACCGTGAGAGCGTCGTCGTCCGCACGCCAGTCCGCCTCCACCGAGCCGTCGGCGGTCAGCTCCAGCACGACGCCGGCCTCCCGGGCGAGCGCTGATTTCGCGCCGACCAGTGCGGACAGGGACGCATCCGAGAGGTCGTGCTGGAAGGGTCCGCCGGCCAGGCCCGTCAGGCCCCGGATGTACTCCTGCGCCTCCTCGGTCTCGCCGAGGGACAGCAGCCCGGAGATCACGTGAAGCCGGTTCGAGAACTCGTGGGTCTGTGACCGCAACGTCTCCGTCAGGCTGCGCTGGCCCTCCAGCTCGCGCAGGCTGGACTCCAGCTCGGTGCGGTCCTGCACGGTCAGGGTCCGGCCGATCTGCCGGCCCTGCGCCCGCGCCGGCCGCACCCGGGCCAGCAGGATGCGCTCGCCGGCCAGGGCGAAGGTCGTCAGGTCCCAGTCGGCCTCGTCTGCCGTCGTGCGGCGTGGCCCCGCATCGGCTGCCTTGCCCGTGGCCGATGTGGGAGCTGAGGTGGGGGCCGGTGTGGGGGAGGGTCCCAGGAGGGCGGCCAGGTCCGCGTCCAGCACCTCCGCAGCCGAGCGGCCCTCGACGTCCGCCCCCACCCCGAGCAGTCGGGTGGCCTCATCGTTGACGAGGGTGATGGTGCCGTCCTCGTCCACGCCGATGACGCCGTCTCCGACGCTGTGCAGCAGCGCCTGGCGGGACTGGTGCAGTCCGGCCATCTCCTCCGGGCCGGCACCGTAGATCCTGGTGCGCACGTAGCGGGACGCCCAGGCGGCCCCGGCGGTGCCCAGGCCGGCGGCCAGCAGGACCCAGGGGGCGAAGCCGAGGACGACCTCGAGAAGGTCGCCGCGGATCTCGCTCTGCAGCAGGCCCACCGAGACGGTGCCCACCACCTCGTCGCCGTCCCAGATCGGGACCTTGGAGCGCAGCGACACCCCCAGGGGGCCCTCCTCGGTACCGCGGAAGGTCTCACCGGCGCGGATCGGGGCGTGGTCCGAGGAGACCGGCTGGCCGATCTGCGCCGGGTCGGGGTGGGCCACCCGGATGCCGTCCCGGTCCGCGACGACCACGAACTCGACCCCCGCGGCCCGTTCGGCCAGATGGGCGATGGGCTGGATTCTCTCCACCGCATCGGCTGCGTTCACCGTGGCGATCACCTCGGGGACGCTGGCGATCTCGGTGGCCACGGTGTGGACCTCTTCGAAGGCGAGTTCCCGGGTGCGCAGTTCCTCGAAGCGCAGCACGATGGCCGCCACGGCCAGCACCGTCAGCAGCACGATGGCCAGCTGCAGGGTGATCAGTTGCAGGCGGAATCGGCGGCGGGGCCGGGGCCCGTGCAGGCGAGGCGGGGGACGAAACACCGTGTCGGACTCCTGGGGGATCAAGGGGCGGTCTGGGGTGCGGATGGACGGACGTGCGGTGGTGCGCTGCGGTGTTGTGACGATGCGGCGTTGTCAGAAGTTTCTTAACCACCCCTTATGACCACAACCACGATTCCGCTGTGCCATGGGTCACGTTTCTGTCAACGTGGAGGATCGGCCACGGCTTAAGTGGTCCGAATCACTGACGTAGAGAGTACGGAAGACCATGAGTTCACGCACCTTCACCAAGGCCGCCCTCGGCGTGGCAGCCGCCGGCGTCGTCGGCCTTGCCTTGGTCAATGCCGCCGCTGGCGGAGGCGAGGCCACCGCCCGATCCAAGCTGGTGCTGATGGCACCGGCGGCGCCCGGCGGCGGTTGGGACGGCTTCGCCCGCGAATCCCAGCAGGCCATCAAATCCGATGGCATCTCCAACAATGTCCAGGTCGTCAACGTCCCCGGCGCCGGCGGCACCATCGGCCTGGGACAGTTCGCCCAGATGGAGGGCCGCTCGGACATGATGATGGTCACCGGCGGCGTGATGGTCGGCGCGGTTGAGCTGGCGGACTCCGGGGTCTCCATGGAGGACGTCGAGCCGCTGGTCCGGTTGGCGGACGACTACGCCGCCCTCGTGGTGCCGGCGGACTCGCCGTACGAGACCCTGGATGACTTCATCGAAGCGTGGAAGCAGGACCCGGGCGGCACGTCCATCTCCGGCGGCTCGCTCGGCTCGATCGACCATCTACTGACCGGCCTGGTGGCGGAGAAGGTGGGGATCGACCCGTCCCAGACCAACTACATCGCCTACTCCGGCGGTGGCGAGGCCCTGACCTCCATGCTCTCCGGCACCACCGTGGCCGGCATGTCCGGCTACAACGAGGTGGCGGACCAGATCGAGGCCGGCAACCTGCGGGCCCTGGCCATCTCCTCGAAGGAGCGGCTGCCCGGCGTGGACGTGCCCACCTTCCTGGAGCAGGGCGTGGACGCCGAGATGGCCAACTGGCGCGGCCTGGCCGCAGCTCCCGGCGTCTCCGAGGAGGACCGGGGCGAGCTGCTGGAGATCGTGGAGGAGTACCGCCAGACGGAGCACTGGCAGGACGCCCTCGAGCGCAACAGCTGGACGGACAGCTACATGACGGGCGACGAGTTCGAGGCCTTCCTCGACGAGGAGATCTCCCGGACCGAAGACATCGTGGAAGGACTCGGACTGTGAGCCAGCAGCAGACTGTACCCCCGGCCGGCAATCCGGCTGAGACGGCCGGAACCGCCGGGGCGCCCGGCGGGCCGCAGGGCCCGACGCCGGCCGCACCCCGGGGCGGGACCGCGCGTCGCGGATTCTGGGCCGGCCGCAGCGAACTGATCATGCCCCTGCTGGTGGCCGGCATCGCCACCTGGCTCGCCATCGAGACGGCGACCATGAACGTCATGGGCGACTCTGTGCCAGGGCCCCAGTTCTTCCCGACGATCGTCTGCATCGTGCTCTACGCCGTCGCTCTCGTCCACGCCATCCAGCTGCTGCGCCACCCGCGGCTGCCGGACCTCACGGACGATGCGGTGAACGCGGACACGTCCTCGGACCTGCTCGGCGACCTGGCCTCCGCCTCCGAGCGCGGCCGGGAGCGGATCGCGGGCCGCACTCCCGGCGCCACGCTGCCCCAGGGCTGGAAGACGTACACCGACTGGAAGACCGTGGGCCTGATTGTCGGCGGGATCGCCGTGTTCATCCTCGTGCTGCCCGTCCTGGGCTGGGTGCTCTCCGCGGCCGGCCTGTTCTGGGTGGTCTGCAAGGCCCTGGGCAGCCAGCGTCCGCTGTTCGACCTCATCATCTCGCTGGTGTTCTCCTCGGTCATCCAGCTGGCCTTCAACGCCGGACTCGGACTGAACCTGCCCGGCGGCTTCCTGGAAGGACTGATCTGACATGGACCAGTTGAACCTCCTGCTCGAGGGCTTCGGCTCCGCCCTCACCCCGATCAACCTGCTGTGGGTGCTGATCGGCGCCCTGCTGGGCACCGCTGTGGGCGTGCTGCCCGGCCTCGGCTCGTCGATGGCCGTGGCCCTGCTGCTGCCCATCACCTTCACGCTGGACCCGACCGCCGCGTTCATCATGTTCGCCGGCGTCTACTTCGGCGGCCTCTTCGGTGACTCCACCGCCGGGATCCTGCTGAACACCCCCGGCAACTCCGCGGCGATCGCCGGCTCGTTCGAGGGCCACCGGATGGCCAAGGACGGCCGGGCCGCCAAGGCTCTGGCGACGGCCGCCGTCGGCGCCTTCGTGGGTGGTCTGATCGCCACCACCCTGGTGGTGTTCTTCGCGCCCCTCCTGGTCAAGATGGCCACCGCCTTCGGCCCGGCGGAGTATTTCGCCCTGGCCGTGTTCGCCTTCCTGGCGATCTCTTCCGTGGTCTCCGAGTCCGTGGTGAAGGGCCTGGGTGCCCTCGGCATCGGCCTGGTCCTGGCCATGGTCGGCGTGGACGGCCCCTCCGGCACCGTCCGGTACACCCTGGGGATGCCGCAGCTGTTCGACGGCATCTCGATCGTGGTCATCACCGTGGGCCTGCTGGCCCTCGGCGAGGTGCTGCACATCGCCGGCCGTATCCACCGGGACCCCGCCATGGAACGGATCGGCACCAACGGCCGGGCCCGGCTGGAACGCACGGACGTCCGCAAGGCCCTGCCGGCCTGGCTGCGCGGAACGGCCTTCGGCGTGCCCTTCGGCATCATCCCCGCCGGTGGCGCCGAGGTCCCCACGTTCCTGGCCTACGGCACCGAGAAGCGCCTGGCCAAGCGCCGCGGGGACAAGGAATTCGGTTCGACCGGCTCCATCCGCGGTGTGGCCGCTCCCGAGGCCGCGGGCAACGCGACCGCCGGTACCGCCATGGGTGCCCTGCTCGCGCTCGGACTGCCCACCTCCGCCACCGCGGCGATCATGCTGGCCGCCTTCCAGCAGTACGGCATGCAGCCCGGCCCCCTGCTCTTCGAGCGCAGTGGTGAACTGGTCTGGACCCTGCTGGCCTCGCTGTTCATCGGCCTCGTGGTCCTGGTCATCCTGAACATGCAGTTCGCGGTGGTGTGGGCCAAGCTGCTGCTGATTCCGCGCCATTACCTCTACGCCGGCATCACGGTGCTGTCCATGCTGGGCGTGTACGCCATCAGCTCCTCGACGCTGGACCTCTGGGTCCTCCTGGTGATCGGTCTGCTCGGCTTCGTGATGCGGCGCTACCAGTTCCCGCTGGCCCCCGTGTTGATCGCCGTGGTCCTCGGCCCGCTGGCCGAGACCGAACTGCGCCGCGCGCTGACCGTCTCCGAGGGTGACGTGTCCGTCCTGGTCTCCAGCCCGGTCACCGTGATCCTGTACTCCGTCCTGGTCCTGGCCCTCGTGGTCAGCGCCCTGCAGCACCTGCGTCACCGCCGCCAGAAGTCGGCCGCGGCCCTGGGCGGCACCGGTGAAGGTCCCGACGGCGGCTCCGGCGGGTCCGGCGGTTCCGGCGGGGAGCCGGTGGCCCCCTCGGGACCGACCGGTTCGACGGCGGCGGCCGACGCCTCCGGGCCGTCCGGCACCGCCAGGGAGACCGAGAAAATGGGGACCCGGCTGTAACCACTGCTGAGTCGCCGTACCTTCGAGCGCTTCTCATTGCTGCAGCGTCCTGCTCCAAACGCCACTGCCCCTCCGGATCCCACCGGAGGGGCAGTGGCGTCTGCGGTCCGGTGATCGGCAGCCGGGGTCGGCGTGGCGCGACGACCGGCGGGCGTGATGCCGGGGGGATCCGGGTGATAGGTTCCCGCACAGGGGCCGGACATGCCCCACCCGCCACCCGGACCAGGATCGCGCGGGGCATCACGAGCGAACACCAGGAGGAGCGGTGGACACATCACGGCTGGGCCAGGACCGCCTCTCCGCGATGGAGCGCCGCCTCGGCCTTCTCCTACGCTCCCAGCCCTTCGCGGTGTCCTGGTGCGTCGTCCCCATCGGCGGGGCCGTCCCGACCGGTGGAGCAGTAGCCACCCAGAGCCTCGGTGCGGGCGCCCTGCCGATTGCCGGCGGAGTGCACGCCATCGGCGACCGTGCCGATACGGTGGTGCCCTCCTTCTCCACGCGCAAGGTGAGCATCCTCTGCGCGGTGCTCGCGCTCGCCCGTGCCGGCCGGCTGGACCTCGGCCAGCGGCACACGATCACCGAGGCGCACCGAGACGGTGTCCAGGCCGGAATCATGCGCACCCTCAGCGCCGGGCTCGAACTGACCTTGGCAGACTGCCTGACGCAGATGATGTGCACCTCGGACAACATCTGCACCCAGCTGGTCTTCGAGGCGATCGGTGCGGCCGTGGGCGGCGGCGCGGCGGACGGCGAGGCCGCCCGCGAGGCCGCTCGCGGAGTCGCCGGTGTGGCGGCAGAACGTGCGGCGCTGCAGTATGTCAACGATTACTGCGCCTGGGCGGGGATGCGCTCCACCCTCCACCGTGAGGTCTTCCCTCGCACCGGTGGCCTCGCCTGGCACCACCCGATCGACGGGCTCACCGTCACCACGGCCGCCGACCAGGCCCACCTGCTGGCGCTGATCGGCTCCGGCGCCGGTGAGGGGTCAGCGGCCGTCAGTGCCGCCCGCATCCAGCTCCGCCCCGAGGACTGCCGCCGGATCATCGGCCTCATGCAGGGCATCTACACCCCACGCCTCGGTGCCGCGACCACGCGCATCAGCTTCGCGGAGAAGAACGGCCGCGGCCTGCGCTCGTTGTCCCAGGTGGGGCTGGCACTGGACGCGCACGGGGCGCCGCTGGCCGCCGTCGCCGTCTATGCCGAGACCATCCCCACCGCCCTGCCGGACGGGGTGCCGGGCCGCAACGCCGTCTTCACCGCCTTCGCCGAGGTCGGCCGCGCGATCGAGGACTGGGCCGTGCCGGTGGTCACCGCGTGAGCCGGGTGCCTGCTGTGCGTGCCCTGCGCCTCGGTGAGATCCCGGTGGCGTACCCGCAGCTGCGCTTCGCCGTCCGGTTCGCGGACGGCAGGGATTTCTCGCACGACGCCGGCGCCCGCCATCCGCTCGCCGGCACCGGCGCGGTGGTGCTCGCCGCGGCGGTGGCCCGGCTGGCCGAGTCCGATCCAGGGCTGTTGGGGGAGCGGCTCACCCTGACCGCCGACCGCCTCAGGGGGTCCCGGACGGGGACCCTGCGGAGGATGGACAGCGAGCTGCAACTGACGGTGGATGACGCGCTGTCCCTCATCGTGGGGACCGGCGATGGGGCGTGCCTCCAGGCGGTGCTCGAGTTCTTGGCGGGACGGGGTGTCGACCTGCTGGACGTGGCCCGCACCGTGGTCACCGATTGGGACCTGGCGGATACCGAGATCACCGGGTTCGCACCGGAAGCCGGTATGACGACGCCTGCCGACCTGTGCACCGCGCTGTCCCGGCTGCCCCAGCGGGTGCTGGGCTGGATGGGCCAGGTCTTCGAGCCGGCCGGCCTGGCCAGCGCACTGCCGGGATTCGGACCACGGACGGTGCCCCACCACACTGTGGCCGGCTGGGTACCGGCCAACGCAGTGAACGGCGAACCGACTGGGGACCTGTCCCGGAGGGGGTTCGCCTCGGTCCTCGTCCTGCCCGGTGCCGACGGGGGCGCAGGCGGGGACATGGACGGTGACAGGGGCGCGGGGGCGGGCGCCGCCGTCGTCGCGGCCTATCTTCCGGCGCTCCACCGGGACGGGACCGCCGTCACGCCCCTGGAGGCGTCCACCGCCTTCGGCACGCTCGGGCTGACCGTCTGGCGGGACTGGACGGGCCTGGAGCATCCGCCGTTCCCACCACCGTCTACTTCGCCGTCCATGCCGCAATCCACCTGACGGGAAACTGGCAAGGCCCTGTGCATCCGCCGCCACACCGGCAGGCCGTTTGACGCGGCCAGCCCCGGCTCGGAACCCTTGAAGGGATGACCAGAACTACTGAGGTGAAGACCCCCGAGGAACGCGCCGCCGAGGCCCTGGCCGCCAGGAGCGGACACGACGAGCCCCGCGGCGTCGAGTGGCAGCGGGCGGGAGGAGCCCCCTTCCGCCCTGCCGCCAGTGGCTCCACGCCGTCCGCCTCAGCCACGCCGTCTGCCGCCACCGCCTCTTCCAGTGCGAGGACCGCGGACGCGGATCCCAGCTTGGTCCCCATCCCGCAGCTGATCCGAGATGCCGTGCTGCTCCTGGCACGGGTGGTCCTCGGCGTGGTGCTCGTGGCCCATGGGATGCAGAAGGTCCTTCAGGGTGTGTCCGCCACCGCTCAGGGATTCGGCGGAATGGGCGTCCCCCTGCCGGAGGCCGCGGCCGTGATCACGATGGCCGTGGAGATCGGTGGCGGCGTGCTGCTCATCCTGGGCCTGCTGACGCCGATCGCCGGCGTGCTGGCCGGCCTCGTCTTGGCCGGGGCGGTGGTGTTCGCCCACTTCAGCAACGGCCTCTTCGCCGCTGATGGAGGGTGGGAGCTGGCCGCCGGACTGGGCGTCGGTGCCCTGGTGCTGGCCGTCGTCGGACCGGGCCGGATCAGCCTGGACCGGTTACTGCTCCGCCGTCTGCGCGGCCCTGAAACCCTGGCAGCACCGTGAGACCGTGATCGCGCCGTGAGCTGTGCGCAGGTGCCACCCCGGTGGCGCTGAGCAGGCACAGCACATGCTGCGAGGACTGCACTCGTAGGAGGCCAGAGGGTGGAGTTCAGTCCTCGATCACCAGGGGGAAGACGCTGAGGTAGAGACGGACCCGGCGGGTCTCCTCGCCGTCCGCGGTCTGCCCGGAGAGGGCGTCCGGGGCCGGCTCCGCATGGTCCAGCGCCTGCTCGTGACGCTCGATCACGGACATCAGCTCCTCGCTCAGGGCCCGCGCCTGCCGGGCGGTCATGGTGCGGGTGCTGGAGGAGTCGATGGAGGCCCTGACCCATTCGGGATCGGCGTGGTTCTCCACGCTCAACCACCGTCCGAGGGCTTGCGCCCGCTGGTTGAGGGTCGTCTGGAACAGGGCCTGGATGGCAGGGCGGTTGGACTCGTCCTGCGAGAGTTCGTAGGTCGGCACCGCGAACCCCACGGGTTTCCACCAGCGCTCCCGGCCGGAGCCCCGTCCGGTGTCCTCCTCCACGAAGCCGTGCTTCTCCAGCTGACGCAGGTGGTAGCTGGTCTGACCGGTGCTCTCGTTCAGGTGCTGGGCCATCGAGGTGGCCGTCGCCGTGCCACGGTCAGTGAGGAAGGAGTACATCGCCATCCGCAGCGGGTGGGCGAACGCCTTCATGGCGCGGGCGTCGAGCGCCCGGGACGCCACCCCCGGCATGGCGTCCTTGCCGATGACCGGATCGGGGGAATCGTGCGCGGAGGTCTTGTCATCGGCCATTTGCAGAGCTACCTTTGCATAGACATCTTTGCAGAGAAATCTCTGCATAAACTTCTTGGCATCAGTCTACGGAGATGATGAGCATGCTGCGATCCACCCCGAACTCCCCGCTCCCTCGGGCCGGCCGGTCCGAACTGAGGCCCACGCCGGACGCCGCCGCGGAGGCCCTGACCCCATCGTGGCGGGACCAGCGCTCTGCGGACCCGACGGTCCAGAGGGTGCTGCGTGCCGGCGTCGTCGGTGGGGGGCCGGGACTGCGATGACCGGGACTGCGATGAGAGCTGCGCCGCAACAGTCGGCACAGTGATCCTCGATCGCGGATCCTCAGCCGCGGATCCGCTGGCGCGTGTGGCCGATGAGCTCGTCGGTGCGGCCGGTCAGGCGGTCGGCCTCGCGGATGTGCGCGCCGACCTGGGCACTGGCGTCCTTGTCCTGCAGCGGGGCCAGGTCCGTCTCCAGGGTCACCGCCGCAGCCACCAGCGTCCCACGCACACAGCCGAGCCCGGCCCCGACATCGCTGAGCACGTTCGCGTTGCAGTCCGCCAACACGTCCTCCGCGATCCGCAGGGCATCACCCGAGGCCTCCACCAGATCCCGCGGTGGCACGGCGGCTGCCCGGATCGCCTCCTGGATCCGGCCGGAGCGTTTCTGGCGGTCCGCGTCCGTGTCCTTCGGCAGGCCGAAGGCCTCAGAGACCCGGGCGAAGGCCTGCTCGTCGTCATCGGAGAGGGCGAGGGCGCGCGAGGCCAGCGTGGCCGCCCGCTCCGCCAGTTCCTCGTGGTCACTGAACCGGGCGGCCATGGCCAGCAGGCCGACTCCCTGGGCCAGCAGCAGGGCACCGGTGGCCCCTCCTCCTGGCGTGGGCTCACCGGAGGCCAGCCGTTCCACGTATCCCTCGATGCTTTCGTCGCGGATCATGGTCCGAGGGTAGCCGGAGTCCCCGGTGCTGTCAGCCGCCCCGGCTCCGGGTGGTTCTCCGGGTGGGATTCAGGGTCCTCCCTGAAGGCATCTTGTCCGGGGGCCGCCGTAGACTCTCGGACGTGGACACTGCAGATGCCTCCGGCATGACCCCCGAGACCAGGTCACACCGCGTCTGGCCGCGATTCCTGGTGATCGTGCTGTGCCTGGCCGGCCTGGTCATCACGCTGCAATTCGTGCAGGGTCTCCAGACCATCATTGGTCCCGTGTTCCTCGGACTGAACCTGGTGATCATCGCCTATCCGTTACAGGCTTGGCTCATCAAGAAGGGCGTGCACCGTTTCATCGGTGCCGCGGTCACCGTACTGGTGGTCGTCGTCGTGCTGCTGGTGTTCATGGCGCTGATCCTGTGGTCCGCCTCCGAACTCGTGATGGCCCTGCCCGAGTACGGGCAGCAGTTCAACGAGATCTACAACAGCATGATCACCTGGATCGGCAGCTTCGGCGTCACCCCGGACATGATGATCGAGCAGCTCGCCGGCCTCAACATGTCCACCGTGGTGTCCACGGCCACCGGGATCGTCACCGCGCTGCTCTCCAACGTCACCGCCATCCTGGGGCTGCTGGCCACCGTGATCATGGCCGTCTTCTTCCTCGCCATGGACTCCGTGGCCGTGGACCGCCGCATGGCTCTGCTGAACACCGCCAAGTACGAGCTCGGCGCTGCCCTCACCGCTTTCGCCTACGGGGTGCGCCGGTACTGGGTCGTCACCACCCTCTTCGGGTTGATCGTGGCCGGACTGGACATCGTGGCCCTGGCGATCATCGGGGTGCCCATGATCTGGGTCTGGGGCGTCCTGAGCTTCCTGACGAACTACATCCCCAACATCGGCTTCATCATCGGCATGGTCCCGCCGGCCCTGCTCGGACTGGTCGAAGGCGGCTGGGGTGCGTTCTTCGCCGTGGTGGCCTCCTACTCGGTGCTGAACTTCGTCATCCAATCGATCATCCAGCCCAAGTTCACCGGCGATGCCGTGGGCGTGATCCCCACCGTCTCCTTCCTGTCCCTGCTGTTCTGGGCCTGGATCCTCGGGCCGCTCGGCGCCATCCTGGCCCTGCCCGCCACACTGCTGCTGAAGGCCATCATGATCGACGCCGATCCCCAGTCGCGGTGGATCAACTCCTTCATCGCCTCTGACCTGAAGGGCATGGAGTCACGGCACCGCAAGGCCAGGATCGCGACGGCGGCGCCCGCGAACGCCGGGGGCGCAGCCGGAACCGTCGAGGGCCTGGACGACGGGACGAGTGCCGGTGGTGGCGCCGGTGCGGGTGGTGACTCGGCGGCCTCCGACCAGCCGGAAGACTCCGGCGACGGGGCCGCCGTCGCCCTCGGGTCCGACGACCGGGCCCGTGCCGGAACTGACGCTGGAACCCCCGTGCGGACTGTGGAGAACGGCTGACCGTGTCCGTGGGCCGTGAAACGATGGAGGGATGAGCGGTTCCCCCTCCTACCCCTATGTCGCCGACCAGGACATCACCCGGCTGGTGGGTGCCCAGGCGGCCGAGCGCGGCAAGAAGTACGCGCGCCAGGGAGTGGTCTCAGGGCTGCTGTGGGAGCCGACGGATGGCGGCTCCGGACCGGACCGCGCCGGGGAGCCGGCACCGAACTCACCGCGCACCTTGTTCGGGCAGGTCCAGGGCAACGACCCGCTGCCGTATGACACGTTCGCGATCCTCGTGCCGGGCCGCGCCTCCTCGGAGTCCCTGCCGCGCCAATGGACTCCGCTGCGGGGCGGGTGCAGCTGCCCGGTCCGCAACGACTGCAAGCATGCCGCCGCACTGCTCTATGCAGCCACGACCTTGTCGATCCGGGACCACCTGCGGCCGCCGGCTCCCGGGACCCCGCTGGCCGGGATGTTCGATCCGAATGCTGCCCCGCCAGCCCAGGGCTGGGGCGAGGTGGACCGCTACACGGATGGTGCCGGCGCCGGGAATCAGGCGTCTCAGCACGGCGGTAGCGCCCAGGCTGCTTCAACGGCGGGCGACTGGCGGACCGTGCTCGGTGAGTTGACCGGGCAGGAGGCCGTCACGCACGCCGAGGAGCCGGTGGGGATCGGCGTGGAGTTGCTGGCCGAGCCGCGCAGTGAGATGCGCCGGCGCTGGGGCGCCAACGAGGCGTCGGTGGCGGACATCCAGGAGAGGGCGCCGCTGCACGTCCAACTACGGCCGATGCGCCGGGGTACTCGGGACAACTGGATCAAGGGCGGGCTGACCTGGAAGAAGTTCCAATACGGCGGCCTGCGCCACCAGCTGCGCGGGGACCATGTGGACCTGCTCGGACAGCTCTACCGCCTCTACCTCGCCGAGCGGCCGCACGCCTACGGCAATGACGAGACCCTGCGGCTGGACTCCCTGTCCGGTCCAGCGGCCTGGCAACTCCTGCTGCGCGCGCGGGACCTGGGCGTCGAATTCGTGGGCCAGGGCATCCTCAGCGAGGTGGTCTTCACCGGACCGGCCACCGTGCGGCTGGACGTCAGCGGACCGGACCAGGGACTGGAAGTGGCCCCGATCGTGGAATCCGAGGGTGAGGTCATCCCCGGGGCCCGGGCCGCCGGCACCGGCGGATTCGTGGCCACCGAGATCCTCGACGACGCCCCGCGCCATCTCGCGCCCGTGCGCCTGACGCTCGCGCCGGCGTCGGCGGCCATCCCCCGTCCGGTGCTGGACCTGTTGCAGCAGCCGGAACCCTTGCGGATCCCGCAGGAGGAGTCCGAGGAATTCTTCTACGACGTCTACCCGCGGCTGTCCCGCATCATGGACGTGGACAGCGCGGATGGGACCGTGGAGTTCCCCGAGGTCCCGGCCCCGGAGTTGTGGCTCGAGGTGGACCACCGGAAGAACCATGAGACCGCGCTGGAGTGGTACTGGCTGTACTGGGGGCCGCGCCGCGAACTGCCCGTGGAACACCGGCGCCCCCACACCCGCGGTGGCTGGTCCCCGACCGGCTACTCCGGCCGGGCCCGCGGGGTGGACGTGGACCGGGACGTCGAGCACGAGGATGCCGTGCTGGAAGCGGTCCGCGCGGCCGCCGAGGAGGCCACAGAGGGCGTGGCCGTGCTCCCTGGAACCATACGCAACACGCACCTGCACGGAGCGGACACCGCCCGGTTCGTCGAGTACGTGCTGCCGATGCTCTCGAAACTGGAGCACGTCAAGGTCGTCGAGCACGGCAAGCGCCCGGACTACCGCGAGCTGACGGACGATCCCCAGGTCCGCGTCACCCAGGTCGAGGCGGCGAACCCACGGGACAACGACTGGTTCGACCTCGGCTTCGAGATCACCGTCGGCGGCCAGCTCATCCCGTTCACCGCGGTCTTCAAGGCGCTGGCCCAGGGCAAGAAGACCCTGATGCTGAACGACGGCAGCTACTTCTCGCTCGACCACCCCGGGCTGAATCGCCTGCGCGAGCTCATCTCCGAGGCCGAGTCCATGGGCGAGTGGAAGTCTGACGCGCCGCGGATCAACAAATACGACGTCGCGCTCTGGGAGGAGTTCGAGGACCTCGCGGACGAGTCCGAGGAGGCGGTCGCCTGGCGTGAGTCCGTGGGTGCGCTCAAGGACCTCGCCGAGATCCCGACGCCGGCAGTCCCCTCCGGCCTGCAGGCCACCTTGCGTCCGTACCAGCTGGAGGGGTTCGCGTGGCTGTCCTTCCTCTACGATCACCGCCTCGGCGGGATCCTGGCTGACGACATGGGGCTGGGCAAGACGATCCAGACCCTGGCGCTGATGGTCCGTGCGCGCGAGCTGAGCGCCCCCGGGCCCAGCGAACACATCCACGATGCCATGGCGGCACAGTATGCGGAGATCCACGGTGAACCCGTGCCGCCTCCGCTGCAGGCACCGCCATTCTTGGTGGTCGCGCCGTCGTCGGTCCTGTCTGTCTGGGAGGACGAAGCCGCGCGGTTCGCGCCGGACCTGACCCTGCGGGTGCTCGACACCACCACCGCCAAGCGGGGGACGAGCGTCGCGGAGGAAGCCGCCGGAACCGACGTCGTGATCACCAGCTACACCTTGTTGCGGCTGGACTCGGAGGAGTACACCGGGCTCGACTGGGACGGACTCGTGCTGGACGAGGCGCAGTTCGTGAAGAACCGGGCCGCGAAGGCGCACCAGGCGGCCAAGGCCATCCGGGCGCCGTTCCGGTTGGCGATCACGGGCACGCCCATGGAGAACTCGCTGTCCGACCTGTGGGCGCTGCTCTCCCTGACGGCCTCGGGCCTGTTCCCCTCACCGACGGTGTTCCGCTCCGAGTACACCAAGCCGATCGAGCAGCCAGATTCCTCCGAGGACGGCCGGCGGTTCGCCGCCAAGCGCATGGCCCGGTTGCGGCGGCGGATCCGGCCGTTCATGCTGCGGCGCACCAAGGACCTCGTGGCCTCGGACCTGCCGCCGAAGCAGGAGCAGGTCACCCACGTGGAGCTGGTGCCGAAGCACCGCCGGCTCTACGACCAGGTGCTCCAGCGCGAGCGGCAGAAGGTCCTGGGGCTGCTGGAGAACATGGAGGAGAACCGCTTCATCATCTTCAAGTCGCTGACCCTGCTGCGCATGCTGGCGCTGGATCCGGCGATCGTGGACGAGAAGTACGCCGCCGTGCCGTCCTCCAAGATGGAGGCGCTCATGGGGCAACTCGAGGAGATCGTCTCCGAGGGGCACCGGGTGATCATCTTCAGCCAGTTCACCTCCTTCCTGACGCGCGTGGGGGACGCCCTGGCGGACCGTGGGGTGGCGTTCGCGTATCTGGACGGATCCACGCGGAACCGCTCGAAGGTGATCGAGGGGTTCAAGACCGGGACGGCACCGGCCTTCCTCATCAGCCTCAAGGCCGGCGGCTTCGGCCTGACCCTGACCGAGGCCGACTACGTGTTCCTGCTGGACCCATGGTGGAATCCCGCCACCGAGGCCCAGGCCGTGGACCGCGCCCACCGCATCGGGCAGGACCGGACCGTGATGGTCTACCGCATGGTGGCCGAGGGCACGATCGAGGAGAAGGTGCTCGCGCTGCAACAGAAGAAGGCGGCCCTGTTCTCCTCGCTGACCGACGGGGACGCCGCCTTCTCCTCCACCATCACCGCTGACGACGTCCGGGAGCTCTTCACCCCCGACACCGACTGACGTGGGGCCCTGTGCCTGCGCCTGCGCTGATCGTGCGCCGATTCCCGCCGTCATTGCCGCCGTCATTGCCGTCATCATTGCCGTCACGTGCGGTTACCTGCACTGATTGGGCTTCGATTCCCGGCGATCGTGGGGATTCCCCATGATGATGACGGGAATTATTCACTATCGTCGGGAATCCTCAAAGTGTCGGGCGCTGAGCCGTCTGCTGCGAACGGCTGGCGAGTATCTCAGCAGTATTCAGTCTTCAGCGACGCGGGACGCCGGCGCGCAGCAGCTTGGCTTCCAACCGACGGGGTGACGTCAGGTCATCCCACATCCAGCGGACGAAGCGAACGTCTTCTTCCTGGATACGTTCTGATCTCAACTTCTCGTCCAGGATCACCGGATCGACGTCGCGCCCCGAGTAGCTGTTGCCGCCGGCATACTTCCGCTTCCCGTCGAACTCACCGGCAAGCCGCAGTCCCTTCCACCAGAAGTCGAGGATGCCCAGGAGTTGACCGTCGGCAGTCCGGACATGATGCTGCAGTTCTGGCGGTTCGAAGCCAAGCTGCTCTATGACCACTCGGCTCCACGATTCGCCGGGGGAGCCAGACAAGGGCGAGGCGAAGTCCGCGATCCGACGCAGGCGGTGGGCGGCCTTCTGGGTGGAGCTCGTGTCCGCCATAGAGTTGAGGTCCTGCGCGGTCCACGGCGTCGCAACCACCGCCGGCATGTTGATCGGCGAGTTCCGCAGTCCACTCAACAGTGCGTCTGCCACCACTATCGCGTCTTCCCACGGGAGTCGCGGCAAGGTGTCCGCCAGGCACAGCCGGAGGTCCTCGAGCACCAGCGAGGATCCCGGGACGAGGCGCTGCCGGAACGGGTGCTGCTGTGCCGAAGAGAGGTCACTCCACGCCCGTGGCACGGAGATCCTCCGCTCGTCGAAAAGCGGCCAGGTAGCCCCCTTCGGCTTCGAACGTTTGACGGAGCCGGCCACACTGGTGCTTGAGGCGCGCAGGGTCAGGAGTGCGGGCCTGTTGACGAGTGGCAGCCCATACAGCAGGAGCGCCGTCTCCCGGCAGAAGACGGGGTCGGTCCGGCTGGTCAGGGCGAGAGCCGTCGCGGAAGCACCGAAGCGGTCATCGCGCGATGCCGTGTTCCACGGCTCGGCCGGGGCGAAGACACCGGGGCGGACTCTGATGAGTTCCCCGGATCTGGCCTTTCTGAACACCATGGGTGCGTCGTCCGTCGGTACACCGTCTTCGGTGGTTCGGCGCAGGGGGATCCCCCAGGCGGTGACGTCCTGCGGGGAGGTCGCCTCGAGTGGAAGCTGGAGATCCGGGGCTGAGAATCCTGCCGTGGCGGCCATCATGCCAGTCAGGACATCACAAGCGGGCGGCCCCTCATGGTCAGCTGGAGGGCCGATGTGGACCACTCTGAGCATCTCGCCGGCTGTGGAGGATCGGGCACTGCAGCCTTTCCCGCTCATCATGAGGAATCCCGGTCATTCTGACGGGGAAACTTCACGATCGTCGGGAATCGCGGTGCAGAACGTGAGCGGTGGCCGCCACGACCAGCCGAGACTCCACCCGCCCAGCACCCCTCGGCCTAGGCTGGCGCCCTTCGGGAGGGCTGCGGCAGGACTACCTGGCGGATGCCGACGCCGCGTCGGTACAGCCGCTGTGCCGGGATGGGCACCACCGTTCGCCCCGGGTAGGCGGCCCGCAAGAGCTGGTGAGCGCCGTCGTCGTGCGGGTCCTCGAAGGAGGGGACCACCACGGCGCCGTTGACGGGCAGGACGTTGACGTAGGACCAGGCGAGGGGGCCGCGATCGTCCTGGCCGGCCAGGGGTGCGGTCAGGGTGGCCACGTTCAGGGGCCGGCCCTGGGCGTCGGTCTCGTGCTGGAGGATGGACAGCGCGCGAGCAGAGACAGCGTGGTCCGGGTGGGCCGGGTTCTCCTGCCAGTGGAGCAGCAGCACGGTCGGGGAGGCAAAGGTGACGAGTTGGTCGATGTGCCCGCCCAGGCCGAACCGCCCCTGATTGCGGGTGAGCCCGCCGGGCAACCAGATGATCTTGCGGATGTCCGTGTAGCGGGTGAACTCGGCCTCGACATGCTCGCGGGTCCAACCGCCATTGCGGGCGGGATCCAGCAGGACGGCCTCGGAGGCGATCAGGGTGCCCTCGCCGTCCGTGATGAAGGCACCGCCCTCGTTGACCATGAGGGAGAGCTGGCGCCGGGCGTTGGTGAGGTCGGCGATGGTGCCGCCCACCACGTCGTCCAGGCGGTACTCGAATCCGGGCCGGCGGCCGAAACCGTTGAAGACCCAGTCGATCATGCCGAGCTGGCGCTGGCCCGTGTCCGGATCCACGTCACCGGTGGTGAAGGTCGGACCGGTCAGGCCGAGGAACGGGTTGTCCATGGCCAGCGGCACGATGGGGAACATAGGATCCACGTAGGTGTGCACGATCTGCCGGTCCGCCGGATCCACCAGCAGGGTCACCGGCTCGTAGTCCATGACCGCGTGCGCCACCCGTGTCCAGGCGCGACGGGCCCCGGACAGCTCCCACGTGGAGGTGCCCATCTGCGCATAGTCGCGGGGGAAGGCCATCCACAGCCGTTCCTGCGGCTCGGTGTCCGCGGGCAGGTGCCACACCGCTGTCGACTGGTCCGTGGACAGGTCCGTCGCGACCCCGCCGAGCGGCAGTGCCTGCGGATCCTGGCGCATGGGTCCCTTTCGTCAGGTGCTTCACGGGCATCAAGTGCGTCGGTCCTGACGTGGGCAGGGCAGCGAACATCTGGTCACCGACTCACCCATGGTATGCGAGTGCGCAACCCCATGGCCCCGTTCCGCGCCGGTCGCGACCTGTTCGTTATCCGCGGGGCCCATGGTCAGTGCCGTTCTCGGCGTCCAGCGGCTGTGCCGCCTCCTCCAGGGCGGCACGGACGGCGACGACGGCCGGAGACCGAGCCGACGAGGACCGGATGGACGTGAAGACGGTGCGCAAGGGCCGCCCGCGCAGGGAGATCCGGCGCAGCCGCTGAGGGTGGTCCACCAGAGTCAATCCGGGCAACAGTGCCAACGCGTTGCCGGACTCGACGAGCTTCACGTGGGACTGCAGGTCTGCCGAGACGAAGCGGACGTCCGGCTCATGGCCGGCGGACCGGATCAGCTGTTCGGCCCAGTGCCGGGTGGCCGTGCCCCGTGGTTCCATGACCCAGGGCAGCGGCCGGTGCTGCAGAACGGTGGCCAGTTCCTCCCCGGCGGGCAGCGGCTGGCCGTCAATCGTGAGCCCGGCGGGCACGGCGAGCTGCAGCTCGTCCCTCAGCAACTGACGGCGGTCCAGTCCCGGCCAGTGCGGGGCGGAATGTCCGGGGTACTGTTCGGCGACGACCACGTCGAAGTCCCGCGCCCACGTCTCATGCAGTGCTTCCTCCGGTTCGTACTGGACCATCTCCAGCCGCAGAGCGGGATGGCGCTCGCGCAACAGGGACAGGGCCGGCGGGATCAGCACCAGGGCGGCGGACTGGAACACCGCCAGGCGCACACGCCCGCTGAGGGCACCGCCGGCCGATCCGGCTGAGATGAGGGCGGTCTCGGCTTCCTCGAGGGCACCGAGGATCGGCTCCACCCGTTCCACAAGGGCCATCGCCGCCTCCGTGAGCTGCACGTTCCTCCCGACACGGCGCAACAGCTGGGTCTTGGTCTCGCGCTCCAGCAGGGACAACTGCTCGGAGACGGAGGAGGGGGCCAGGTTCATGGCCCGGGCCACCGCGGAGATCGTGCCTCGGATGGACAGCTCGCGCAGCAGGACGAGACGGCGGACGTCCAGCATGATTCAGGCCTTTCGTTCGGTTCAACCGAACAATACTCTGCGGAAACGTTCGCTAGTCACGCACAGTGCGGGAGAGAACAATGACAGCATGACCACCCACCCCGTTGATCGCTCCGCCCAGCCCGCAGACCCAGCCATCCCGGACCCCGCGGAACTGCGCGCACTGGCCCCGGCCGCCGTCGAGCAGGTCCGGACCTGGCTCCGGGAGGCGCGAAAGCACCCTGCGAACTTCTCGGCCAAGCAGCTGGCGGGCGTGCTGAAGGACCCGGCGGGACTGGACTTCACGGTCGGCTTCGTGGACCGTGTGGTGCGCCCCGATGACCACCGGATCGCGGCGGAGGCGCTCGCGGACCTGGCGCCCCAGACGCCCGGTTTCCTGCCCTGGTACATGAAGTCGGCCATGAACCTGGGCGGCCGGCTGGCGCCTGCCGTGGCCCCGATCGCCGTGCCGGCGGCCCGCAAGGTCCTGCGCGAGCTGGTCTCCCACCTGATCGTGGACGCCACGGACGCCAAGCTCGGCCCGGCCATCGCCAAGCTGAAGACCGAGGGCATCCGCCTGAACATCAACCTGCTGGGCGAGGCCATCCTCGGCCAGCGAGAAGCCGACCGCCGGATGGACGGCATCCGCACCCTGATCGAGCGGGATGATGTGGACTACGTCTCCGTCAAGGTCTCCGCCGCCACCGCCCCGCACAGCGCCTGGGCGTTCAACGAGGCGGTCGAGGAGGTCACCGCCCACCTTCTGCCGCTCTACGAGCTCGCCGCCTCGCAGGGTGCTGCCGATGGATCCACCAGCAGCGGTCCCACGTTCATCAACCTGGACATGGAGGAGTATCACGACCTGGACATGACGCTGGCCGTGTTCATGCGCCTGATGGATAACCCCGCGCTCCACGATCTCGAGGCCGGGATCGTGCTGCAGGCCTACCTGCCGGACGCCCTGGATGCCATGATCCGCCTACAGGAGTTCGCCGCCCGCCGCGTGGCCGCCGGCGGTGCCCCGCTCAAGGTCCGCGTGGTCAAGGGCGCCAACCTGCCCATGGAACAGGTCCAGGCCTCCATCACCGGCTGGCCCGCCGCCACGGTGCCCTCCAAGCAGGCGGCGGACACCAACTACAAGCGTGTGCTGAACTACGCCCTCACGCCCGAGCACACCCGGAACGTGCGGATCGGTGTGGCCGGGCACAACCTCTTCGACGTGGCGCTGGCCTGGCTGCTCGTACAGGAACGCGGGCTCACCACCCAGTGGAAGGACGGTGGCCGCAGCCCGGACGTCGAGTTCGAGATGCTGCTGGGCATGGCCACCGGTCAGGCCGAGGCCGTCCGGCAGGACGTCGGCTCGCTGCTGCTCTACACCCCCGTGGTCCACCCGCACGAGTTCGACGTGGCCATCTCCTACCTGATCCGCCGCCTCGAGGAGGGAGCCAGCCAGGAGAACTTCATGTCCGCCGTCTTCGAGCTGGACACGGACCCGGCGCTCTTCGCCCGTGAGCAGGACCGTTTCCTGGCCTCGCTCGAGGACCTGGACACCGCCATCCCGACGCCGGCCCGCACCCAGAACCGGCAGCTCGCCTCTGAGGCGGGCCTGAAGGCCGCGCGCGGCCCGGCCCCGGAGCCGGTGGACGGCTTCGCCAACACCCCGGACACCGACCCTTCCCTCGCGGCGAATCGCGACTGGGGGCGGTCCATCACGGCCAACATCCCGGGCTCCACGCTCGGCACCGAGACCGTGGCCGCCGCCACGGTGACCTCACCGGACCAGGTGCAGGCCGCCGTCGGGAAGGCCGTTGCGGCGGGGAAGGCATGGGCGAGCCTGACCGGGACCGAGCGGGAGCGCGTGCTGGGCGCTGTGGCCGATTCCCTCGAGGCGCACCGCGCGGACCTGCTCGAGGTGGCGGCCGCCGAGGCCGGCAAGACGCTGGACCAGGGTGATCCGGAGGTCTCCGAGGCCATCGACTTCGCGCGGTACTACGGCCGGCTGGCCCGCGGGCTCGACGAGGTACCCGGTGCGCAGTTCCACCCGTCCAAGCTCGTGCTCGTCATCCCCCCGTGGAACTTCCCCGTGGCCATCCCGACGGGCGGCGTGCTCGCCGGACTGGCCTCCGGGGCGCCCGTGGTGTTCAAGCCGGCCCCGCAGTCGGTCCGGACCGGGGCCGTCGTCTTCGAAGCCATCCGTGAGGGCCTCGTGGCGGGACTCACCGCCCTGGACGGCGTCAGTGCCGATGAGGCCGGGGCGCTCGCCTCCGACGTGGTGAGCTTCATCAGCATCGACCCGGAGCGGGAGGCCGAGCTCGGTAAGGGACTCGTTGCGCACCCGGATGTGGAACGGGTCATCCTGACCGGCGGCTACGAGACGGCGAAGCTGTTCCGTTCCTTCCGCCCGGACCTGCCGCTGCTGGCCGAGACCTCCGGCAAGAACGCGATCATCGTGACCCCGAGCGCCGACCTGGACCTGGCCGCCAAGGACGTGGTGACCTCAGCGTTCGGCCATGCCGGGCAGAAGTGCTCGGCGTCCTCGCTGGTGATTCTCGTCGGCTCCGTGGCCACCTCCCCGCGCTTCCACCGCCAGCTGGTGGACGCCGCGAACTCCCTGACCGTGCGATATCCGGAAGACCCGCGCTCGCAGATGGGGCCCGTGATCGAGGTCCCGGGCGAGAAGCTGCAGCGGGGGCTGACCGAACTGGGCACCGGAGAGACCTGGGCGCTGGAACCGCGTCAGCTGGACGAGTCCGGGCGGCTCTGGAGTCCCGGCATCCGCGCCGGGGTCCGCCCGGGCTCGGACGCACACCTCACCGAGTACTTCGGGCCCGTGCTCGGCGTGATGACCGCCGAGACGCTGGAGGACGCCATCGAACTCGTCAACGCCGTGGACTACGGCCTGACCTCGGGCATCCACTCCCTGGACCCGGACGAGATCGGGGCCTGGCTGGAGACGGTGAACGCCGGCAACCTCTACGTGAACCGCGGCATCACCGGCGCGATCGTCCGGCGACAGCCCTTCGGCGGCTGGAAGCGCTCCGCCGTCGGCGTCGGCACCAAGGCCGGTGGCCCGCACTACCTGCATGGATTGGGGTCCTGGACGGACGCCCCGGTCGCCGGTCCACCGGAGGAGAAAACCGCCGACGCCGGCCACGCCTTGGCAGGGTCCGTCCTGCGACTGGCCGAGGCTGCCGGTCTCGAGGCCGAGGACCGCGTATGGCTGGCCGGTGCCGCTGCCCTGGACGAGCAGGCGTGGAACGAGTGCTTCGGCGTGGCCACGGATGTCTCCGGGCTGATGGCGGAGCGCAACGTGCTGCGCCACCGCCCGGTCCCGGTGACCGTCCGGTGGGAGTCCGGCCCGCTGGTGCACCTGCTGCGCGTGATCATCGCCGGCCTCCGGGCCGGGGCACCGCTCACGGTGAGCGTGACCGAGGGGCTGCTGGCCGGCGTCGGGCAGGTCCTGGCGGGCGACCCGCAGGTGGAGTTGCGAGTGGAGGATACTGAGGCGTTCCACGCCCGGGCGGCCCAGCTGACCCAGCTGCCGCCGTCCGCGCCCTCCGGCGGGGATCCGCGCATTCGCCTGGTGCTGGACTGGTCGGCGGACGAGGCCCAGGTATCCCGTGCGGCCGTGCTGGCCCTGCATGAGGCGCTCGACGGTTCGCCGGACGTGGCCGTCTACGCGAATCCCGTGGTCTCGGCGGGGGACGTGGAGCTGCTGCCCTTCGTGCACGAGCAGGCCATCTCGATCACGGCCCATCGCTTCGGCACCCCGGATCACCTGACCGACCACCTGCTCTGACCACTCCTGGCAACTCCACTCCTGGCAACTGGAGGTCGAATCCGCACCGCCTACCCGCGAGTAATGGGCGAGAACGGTGCGAATTCGACCTCCTGATGGGGAGGGCGGGGCGGGGCTGGATAGAGTCGGGCGCATGACTCTGGAACCTGCGCAGTCCCGATCCGTCGAGGTCCGATCCCTGGTGGTCGAGGCCGCCGTGGAGCTTTTCAGCGAGCGGGGCTTCGAGGCCACCAGCGTGGACGACCTGGCGCGTGCCGCCGGGCTGTCCCGTTCCACGTACTTCCGTCAGGTCGGCGGCAAGGAGGACGCGGTCTTCGCGGACCACCCGCCGCTGATCGAGGAACTCGCCGCGTGGATGGACGATCAGCCGAGTGATCCCTGGACCACCGTGTGCGCCGCCTCGGAGCGGGTCTTCGCGCATCTGTCCGAGGACCTGGAGCTGGCGCGACGCCGGTACGCCGTGGTCGGCGGGGTGCAGGCCCTGCGTGACCGCGAGATCGTCACGGAACGCCGCTACGAGCAGCTCTTCTCCGGGCATCTGCGCCGGACCGTGCCCGGACTCGAGCCCGTGGACGCCATCGGGTTCGCTGCCCTCGTCACGGCCACCCACAACCACTTCCTGCGCCAGGCCGTCCGCAGCGGTGGCGAGGGGGGCAGTGGTGGCCACGGTGACAGGGAAGCGGCCGCCGAGGTCACGGCGCGCTATGCGGAGGCGCTGGACCGGGCGCTGGCCTTGGTTCGGCTGCGTTTCGGGGTCGGTTCCCCGGCGGATGCAGAGACGGGGGCCGGTCCGGGACGTGTGCCGCACCCCGCGGACGACGCCGGCCCGGCGGCGGGCGCGGACCTCGCCGACGGCTCCGGTCGGGTTCCTGACCCAGCCCTCGCACCCGGCCAGGTGGTGGTCGCGAGCTTTCCCACGACGATGCCCTCGGGCGAGGTGCTGCGCCGGGTCCGCGAGGCGCTGGAGTCGAACTCACCGTAATCTGGGCTGATGACGATCCTCGATGCCGTGCTGGCCTTCGCCGTGGTGGCCGGCCTCCTGACGCTGGTCCCAGGCCTGGACACGGCCCTGGTGCTGCGGTCCTCCCTGACCCGGACCCGTCCCTATGCCTGGGCGACCGCCGTGGGCGTGGCCACCGGGGCCATGGTCTGGGGGATTGCCGCCGCCGTGGGGATCTCGGCGCTGCTGACGGCGTCCGAGGTGGCGTACCGAGTGCTGACCGTCGCCGGTGCCGGGTACATGATCTGGCTGGGCGCCTCCATGCTCTGGAAGTCCTTCCGACGTGACGGTGATCCGCGTGAGGGCACCGCGGCCACGCCCCCGGCGGCGGCCTCACCGTGGCAGGGATGGATGGTGGGGGCCGGTACCAACCTGCTCAATCCCAAGGTGGGGGTCTTCTACATCGCCACGATCCCGCAGTTCCTTCCGCCGGGGGTCTCCCCGCTGCTCATGGGTGCGGTGCTGGCCGGGGTGCACTGCGCGCTGTCCCTGGCATGGTTCGCGGTCCTGATCCTCGGCGGTGGCTACGCCCGCCGGTGGCTGGGCAACACGCGGGGGGTGGCGGTGATCGACCGGATCACCGGCGTGGTCCTGGGTGCCTTCGGCGGCAAGTTGCTCATCGATTCGTTCGCTGGCGGGCCGCCCTCCTCGCTGGCACTGCCCAGCACCGTTCGGTATTGAGTTCCACTAGATCTGATACGCAGTCCCACCTATGCTGAGGGGATGACTGAGAACCCTGCCCGCGCCGAGCGTGCGTCTGGCGCCGCCGGATCGCCGTTTCCAGGCGCCACTGAACCCGCCTATGACGTCACGAGCCCACTGGACATCGACTACTACGGCGCCTTCCGGGCCATCCCCGCCGCTGACCGCGAGGTCTGGGAGCGGGCGCGCAAGGCTGCCACCGCCGTCGCTGATCAGATGGCCATGGGCTGGGACCGCCACGAATACCCCATCGAGGCGGCCACCAGCCTCGGACGCCACCAGCTGTTCAACGACGGGCTGACCCACCCGGACCTGGAGCAGTTCTCCCCGCTGGCTACGGGTCTGGTCAACATGGAGCTTTCCCGCGTGGACGGCTCCCTGGGCACCGTGCTGGCGGTCCAGGGTGGGCTCGCGCTGCGCACCCTCGTGTACTTCGGCAGCCAGGAGCAGCAGGAGCGGTACGTGAAGCGCATCGCCGCGGGGGAGGTGCTCGGATCCTTCGCGCTGACCGAGCCGGACCACGGCTCAGACTCCTCGGGACTGGCCACCCGGGCCACCCGCACCGCAGCCGGCTGGGTGCTGCGCGGGGCCAAGAAATGGATTGGCAACGGGGCATCAGGCGGTGTGACCTTCGTCTGGGCACGCGTGGACTCCGAAGGCGAGGAGGACCACGGAGCGGTCCGCTGTTTCCTCGTCCCGCAGGAGACCCCCGGCTACCGGGCTGAGGTCATTGCCGGCAAGGGCGCCCTACGCGCCATCGACCAGGCCCTGATCCACCTGGACGACGTGGAACTGCCCGCGGAGGCCCTGCTGCCCGGCGCGCACTCGTTCAAGGACACCTCCAGGGTCCTCTATGCCACCCGCGCCGGCGTGGCGTGGTCCGCGCTCGGCCATGCCACGGCCTGCTTCGAGTCCGCGCTGGCCTACTCACAGCAGCGGGTGCAGTTCGGCAAGAAGCTGGCCCAGCACCAGATGGTCCAGGAGAAGCTGACCCGGCTGCTCTCCCACCTGGTGGCCATGCAGATGTACTGCATGAACCTGGCCCACCTCGAGTCCGAGGGCATCCTGCGGCCCACCCAGGCGTCCCTGGCGAAGTACCACAACACGCGCACCGCACGCCTGATCGCCTCCGAGGCCCGGGACATGCTCGGCGGCAACGGCATCCTGCTGGAGAACGGGGTCATCCGCCACCAGGCGGACATCGAGGCGATCCACACGTACGAGGGCACGGAATCCGTGCAGGCACTGCTGATCGGCCGCGACCTCACCGGGTTCAGCGCCTTCGCCTGAGAACACGCGCTTCACCTATGCAGGCCGAGGCTGAGATCGTCTCGAGGTTGCCCTCGCATCGCCCCGGGCCTGCCAACGCGGGCCCGGGCGTGCACGTCCATGACCCGATCGGCTACATGCGGGCCGGCTGGCCTCGGCCCAGGCGCCAGGTGAACACGGGTTGCTCCTTGGCAGCGAAGGCCCGGCGTCCTTCGGCAAGATCCTCTCCGGACCGGAAATCGGCCCAAGAGCGGTTCCAGTCCGCCTCGTAGGCACCGACTTCGCCCTCTTGGCCCTCGCCGCATGGAGCCGCGGCCAGACGGGCATAGCTGTCGAGCAGGCGCTTCTGGGTCACCGTAGAGAACAGAGATCTCGACTGGATGGTCCGCACCGTCGCGGCGGCCTGCTCGGCGAAGTCCTCCGCCGGGATCAGGAGGGTGATCAGCCCCCACTCCGCGGCCTGGCGCGGGGTCACTTCGGCGGCGGTCAGCAGCAGATACTTGGCCCGGTCCAAGCCCACCCGGTCGACCAGCCGTTCCAGTCCCGAGCGCGGGTAGATGATGCCCAGCTTGGACGGAGTGATGGCAATCCGGGCGGTGGTTGAGGCGATGAGTAGATCGGCAGCGGCAGCGATCTGCCAGCCACCGCCCATGCAGATCCCTTCCACGAGGGACACGGTCGGCTTGCGCACCGCACGGATGGCCGCGTCCGCCTCGCTGAGCCGGTCGACACCTGTGTCTGGCACGCCTGCGGTTACGGCATCTGGAGCCTTCGCTGCCTCTGGCGGCTCCGGAATCGATGCCACGGACCCGGAGCCGCCCAGTGGGGGAGCGCCGTCGAACAGGACCTCATCGAAGGTGTCCAGCCCGGCCCCGGCGCAGAAATCGCCGCCGGTTCCCGAGATCGCCACCACGCCCACGTCCGGGTGGGCGTCCAGCACGGCCAGCGCCTCCACGAGCGACCGGCACATGTGCCGGCTCAGCGCGTTGCGGTGGCTGGGCCGGTCCAGCACCACGTTCCCCACGCCGCCGTGCACCTCCACGTGGATCTGGCCCTCGTCGGTGTTCATCGGGAGACCACCTCCTGGAGCGCGGCATCAGCGGGGGTCGCCTGTGGTGATGAATCGGGTTGAGCCTTGACGACGCCTGCCGCCACGAGGCGGTCGATGTCGGCCTCGGGAATCCCTAGGCCGGCGAGGATGCTCAGGGCATTTGCCGAGAGTCCCGGCGGTGCGGAACGGACCGGCGTCGGGTAGCCGGCCAGGCTGACGGGACCGCGGAGGATTTCCAGCTCGCGTCCGTCCGGACGGCGGGTGCGCTGGATCATGTCGAGGGCCAGGGTGTGCTCGTCCGCCATGACCTGCCCATAGTCGCGGATCGGGCCGGCCGGGATACCAAGGCCGCGAATGTCCTCGATCCACTTCTCGGCCGGGTGGGACCGCAGAGAGGCGGCGATCTCCCGGTCCAGCGCGTCCCGATGTTCCGTCCGCTCTTGGCCGTTGACGAAGCGAGGGTCCTCGAGCAGGTCGGTGCGGCCGATCAGCGTGCAGAAGTCGGTCCAGTGCCGCTGGGTGGAGACGGCCAGAACGATCGGAACGGTGGCCGTGGGGTAGGAACCGTACGGGGTGATGCTGGGGTGGCTGTTGCCCTGGCGGTGAGGTGTGGTCCCCGTGCTCAGGGCCTTCTGGCCCTGGAAAACGGACATGGCCACGGCGGTCTCGTAGAGGGAGGTGGCCCCGGTGCGGGTGGGATTGCCGCGTTCCCGTCCGAAGAGCAGTGATACGGCGGTGAAGGCGGCCACCATGCCCGAGGCGATGTCCACGATGGGCAGTCCCACCCGGTAGCCGTCCCCATCGGCCGGGCCGGTCACCGAGGTGATGCCGGTGATGCCCTGAATAACCTGGTCGAGCCCGGGCAGGTCCCGTAGGGGACCCTTCTGTCCGTAAGCGTTAACGCTGACATGGACCAAGTCCGGGTTGAGGTTGTGGAGGTCCTCCGTGCTGTAGCCCATCTTCTCCAGGGTGCCCAGTTTGAAGTTCTCCACCAGGACGTCGGCGGAACTGAGCAGGGTCCGGAACACCTCCTTGCCGTCCTCGGAGTAGAGGTCGATCCAGATCGACTCCTTGTTGCGATTAGTCGAGTCGAAGTACAGACTGTCCTTGCCGTCGAACGGTGGCCACTGACGGGACGGGTCCCCGGTGCCGGACTCCACCTTCACCACGCGGGCTCCGAGATCTGCCAACAAGGCAGTGCAATAGGGTCCGGCCAGGGCCCGGCTCAGATCGACGACGGTGACGCCGTCGAGCGGAAGGGGAGCCGGGGTCTCCTGGTCGGGGGCTTTCGAGATGGGCAGGGCCTGGGGTTCGGGAAGCGGTGACATGGTGGTCCTTTCAAAGCGGTCCCGGCCCGGAGAGGCCAGCGGTGCGGCCCTCGATGGAGATTTCTTGCGGGCATCCGAGCGAGGGTGGGGGCGGACGGGGGGTACTACTCCGGTCAGAGCATGGTGGGCAGCACCAGGGCGCCGACCATGGCAAGCGGTCCCACGACCACCATGGACAGGCCCCAGCGGGTCAGGTTCGCGGTGACACGTGGACGCTCGTCCTCGTCCACGGTGGCCACGGCGGTGGCCCCCACGGTCGAGAATGGAGAGACATCCACGATCGAGGAGCAGACCCCCAGGGCAGCGATCACAGCCCAGCCGGCGATGTCGCCGCCGGAGACCAGGGGGATGGCCAGGGGCACGAGCGCAGCCAGCATGCCAGTGGTGGAGGCGAAGGCGGATACCAGGCCGCCGATCAGGCAGATGATGAAGGCGGCGAGCAGCGGCGTGCCCACGCTGCTGGCGGCCTCGCCGAGCATGTCCACGGCGCCCATGGTCTGCAGCACCCCCACGTAGGTGATGATGCCACCCACCATGAGGATGGTGGACCAGTCGATCTTGGCGACGGCGGCACGGCCGGTGGACGGGTCCACGAGGGTCATCACCGTGGCGAAGACGAAGCAGAGGATGCCGATGTCCGGGTCGAGGCCGACCATGGCGACGGCCACCACGGAGAGGACGAGGCCGGCCATGCAGAGCACAGTGCACTTCTGAGCGAGTGTCATCGGGGTGGAGGCAGGTGGAGCCTCGGAGGCACGCTCCAGGACGGTGGTGGCCACCGCCCGGGAGCGGGTGGTGTAGCCCTCGCGCTCGAAGGGGTGTGAGGGCAACGGATCCTTCGTGGCGAAGCCCGGACGTGGGGTGGTGTCCCGATCGAAGCGGTCGGGGGACTTCAGCAACTTCAGCCCGCCGAAGAGGATGAACGCCGTCAGTAAGAGCACCACGTTGAAGGCCAGGGCGATGACGAACAGCAGTAGCGGGTTCAGATCGATGCCGACCGAGTGGGCGGTCCCATAGGTGACGATGCCAAAGAGGCTGGTGGGGGCGAAGCCGCCACCGCTGATGCCGCTGCCTACGGCGATCCCCATCAGGGTCCGGTTGATTCCGTACTTCTTGGCCAGCGGCATGGCGATGGGCATCATCACCAGCCCGGCCAAGGGGGCGCCCATGGCTGCGATGCCCGTGGTCAGCCCGAACATGGCGAAGGGCAACAGCACGGCCCGATCGCCGATCCGGGTGATCACCACGTTGATGATGCGGTCAACAGTGCCGTTCTGCTGGGCAATGGCGAAGAAATAGGTCACGCCGGCGAGGAGGACGAGGAGGGAGACGGGGAACCCCCCGATGATGTCATCCATCTCCATGTCTGCGAGCCAGATGCCGACGCCGGCTGCGGCCGCGAGCATGATGACCCCCAAATGGACCTTGCGCAGGGTGGCCAGTGTGAAGACTGCCACGAAGATCACGATTGCCAGGATCTGTAGTCCCACCATCAACCCTTCGTTTGTGGTTCACTAGATGAACCATCGGTTCATTTGCTCGTCCAAGTAACCTAGGTCACATCAGATGGTCGGTCAAGGGTGACCGGCGCTGGCGGGGCCGATGACGCGTGCCCGGGGCAGCAGAAGCCCCCGGAGGATTGAAAGGGGTCGTCATGACCACCCGAAGTGTGGACACGGCCTTGTCGATTGTCGAAATCCTGGCGGAGGATGGCGCGCTGGGCCTCTCTGAGATGGCTCGTCGCCTCGAGATGTCCAAGGCCACGGCCCTGCGGCTGCTCAAGACCCTGGAGGCCAAGGGGTGGGTTCGGCAGGAGCCGGAGCCGTCCTTGGCTTGGAGCCTGTCCCAGCAATTTGCGTGGCTGGGGCGGCAGGTCTCCATGGATACCTCTCTTCGGGAAATCGCCCTGGACAGCATGAACCGGCTGCAATTGGAGACCACGGAGACGGTGCACCTCACCGCCGTGCAGCTGGACCACCTGGTGCTCATTGAGCGGCTCGATTCACCGCATGAGCTGCGTGCCTTTTTCGCCCTGGGAACACAGTTGCCGTTCCATGCCTCGGCCTCCGGGCTTGCCTACCTGTCGGCCCTGCCGGATGTGGAGGTCGAGGGGCTGCTCCGAGGAGTGCTGGAGCGGAAGACCGAGCGAACGCTGACCGACCCCGAGGTCATCGGCGGCGCCGTGCGAGAGGTGCGTACTCGGGGTTACTCCCTCAACAACGGAGGGCTGGTGGGAGATATCTCCTCAGTCGGCGCACCCCTGGTGGGCGCCGATGGACGGCCGGTGGGAGCCCTCTCCGTGTCTGGTCCGACCAGTCGCCTGACGGAGGAGCGCCGGATGGCCGTGGGCCCCCTCGTGGTCGGCGCCGCTCGTGAGGTGTCTAGGCGCCTCGCCCGGGGCCCTGGGTCTTGAGTCGCGCGCTACCCATGAGTAACTTCTCGTGACAGCATGGTGCACATGCACCTGATCTTCCGCACCCTGCTGTTGCTCATCACCTCGCGGCGCCGCTCCAAGCTGAGCATCTGGGGCAGTTCCTCGCTGCCGCTGAGGGCCCTGCCGACCGACGTGGACATCGCGGTGCACGTCAACAACGGGATGTACTTCTCCCTCATGGACCTGGGCCGCTTAGACCTGATGGTCCGTGCCGGTGTCTGGGACCTGATGCGGAGGAAGAAGTGGTCACCGGTAGTGCAGGCCGAGCAGATCGCCTTCCGGAAGTCGGTGAACCTGTGGCAGCGCTACACCTTGGAGACCCGGATCATCGGCCTGGATGACAAGTCCATCTGGTTCGAGCAGCGCTTCGTGGTGGACGGCGAGGTCTACGTCAGGGCCCATGTGGCCACCCGGCTCCTCGGTGTGGATGGCCCGGTGTCCAACGAGGAGATCCTGACGGCGGTCGCCGAGGAGCTCGGTCAGCCGAAGCCGCCCGAGCTCGAGTTGCCCGAGTGGCTGCACGAGTGGCGCACCAATGTCGCCCTGCCCGGCTCTCGGAAGCCGGCCCCACACCTCTGGTGAGATGAACGCGGGAGGCCGCGCGCCGCCGTCGTGCGTTCTGCGTCACGTGGGTGCAGGATGGGAGGCATGAACAACCGCCTCCTCATCATCGGCGGGCTCACCACGCTCGTCCTCATCCTGGTCATCGCCTACCTGGTCGGGTTCTGGGCGTGGATCTTCCTCGGCCTGGTCGCACTGCTGCTCGTGGGGCTGGCCATCTGGGACGTGACCCAGAAGCGGCATGCGATCCTGCGGAACTTCCCGGTGATCGGGCACATGCGGTACCTGCTGGAATCGATCCGTCCGGAGATCCAGCAGTACTTCATCGAGCGGAACTTCGACGGCAAGCCCTTCGACCGGGACACCCGTTCGATCGTGTACTCGCGGTCCAAGGGCGCGGATGACCACAAGGCCTTCGGCACGGAGCGGGACACGGGGCGGATCGGCTACGAGTTCCTCCTGCATTCCACGGCCCCCGTGGCGCCGCCGGAGAAGATCCCCACCGTGCGGATCGGCGGGCCTGACTGCCGCCAGCCCTATGACCTGTCCCTGATGAACATCTCCTCCATGTCCTTCGGCTCGCTGTCCAAGAACGCGGTGGTGGCCATGAACAAGGGGGCCGCCCTGGGCGGGTTCATCCACGAGACCGGCGAGGGCGGGTTGACGAAGTACCACCGCGGCAACGGGGCGGACCTGTTCTGGGAGATCGGCTCGGGCTACTTCGGCTGCCGCACCGAGGACGGCCGGTTCAACCCGGAGAGCTTCGCGGAGAAGGCCACCCTGCCGGAGGTCAAGGGAATCACCATCAAACTCTCCCAGGGGGCCAAGCCCGGGCTCGGCGGGGTGCTGCCCGGCCCCAAGGTCACCCCGGAAATCGCGGAGGCGCGCGAGGTGCCGGTCGGCGTCGACTGCATCTCCCCGGCCTCCCATTCGGCCTTCACCACACCCCGGGAGATGGTCCGGTTCATCGGCCACCTGCGCCAACTCTCCGATGGGAAACCGATCGGCATCAAATTCTGCGTCGGTTCCCGCACGGACGTGCTGGCCATGTGCAAGGCCATCTGGGAGGAGCGGACCGCCCCCGACTACATCATCGTGGACGGTTCAGAGGGCGGCACCGGCGCGGCTCCGCTGGAGTACTCCGACCACGTGGGCACTCCGCTGACCGAGGGCCTCATGCTGGTGCACAACGCCCTGGTCGGCACGGGGCTGCGGCACATGATCAAGCTGGGCGCCGCGGGCAAGGTCGCCACCGGATCGGACATCGTCAAACGGCTGATCCAGGGGGCCGACTTCACCATGTCCGCCCGCGCCATGATGATGGCCACCGGTTGCATCCAGGCCCAGAAGTGCCACACGAACCACTGCCCCGTGGGCGTGGCCACGCAGGACCCACGGCTCACCCGGGCGCTGGACGTGGAGGACAAGTCCAAGCGCGTGCACAACTACCAGAAGCTCACCGTCCGTGAGGCCGTGCAGATCATGGCGTCCATGGGCCTGAACCATCCGTCCCAGCTGAACACCCGCATGCTGCGCCGCCGGGTGGACCACCTCAACACCCGCTCCTACGCCTCCATCTACCACTGGTTGCGTGAGGACGAGCTGCTCAACGAGCCACCGCGCGGCTGGGCCGCCGACTGGCGGGAGGCGGACGCGGACCACTTCGGCGAACACGCGCCCGTCAGCTATCTGACCGAGCCGGATCCGCAGTGGCGTGATGAACTGGACGTGCAGACCTCCGCGATGTCCCTCGAGGACCTGCGCGACTCCCTGCGTTCCGGTGAAGTGCAACGGCCAGTCCCGACGCCGGCCGGTTCCGCCAGCGCGGGCAGAGGCTCAGGCACGGGTACAGACTCAGCCGCCGACCGCAGCGGCGAGGGACAGAGCGAAGGCGAGGGCGAACCTCGTTCCGAGGGTCGGCCACCCGAGCGCAACGCCGACGAGAAGGACATCGACGGCGCCCGGCCGCGGCGTTCGGGTTCGGACACCGGTTCCACGCCCGTGGTCAGCAACGAGCCCCGGCCGGAGGGCCGGCTGGGGTCCTGACGGCCATCGCCTTCACGGCGCCGGTGCGACCTGCGGACCCAGGGCGATGGCCAGGTCCACGAAGCTCCGGCCCGGCGCGGGCAGCCTCCTCCGTTCCGCCCAGGCGATGGACGCCCGTTCCAGGTGGGGCACAGGGTCCAGGGGAACGCAGGCCACAGGCAGGCCTTCGTAGGAGACGTCCTGCCGGGGCCGCTGGATGAAGATCGAATAACCCAGGCCGCGGGCCACCAGGGACCGGATGAGCTCGAAGTCCGGGGACTTCATCCGCACGTTCGGGGCCGCACCGTGGTGGGCGAAGTACGAGAGGATGTCGTCGGAACTGGGGGAGACGTCCATGAGCAGCAGGGGCTCCGCCGCCAGTTCGGCCAGGGGTGCCCGTCCCTGTTCGGCGAAGCGGTGATCGGCCGGCAACAGGGCGTACATCGTCGTGTCGTAGAGGCGGGCGGAGCCCAATCCGGGCAGGGCATGGAGGTTGTACGCCAGGACCACGTCCAGGATTCCGAGGGAGAGCTGCTCCACGAGCTCGGCCCGGTTCCCGGTGGTCACAGAGACGGTGACGCCGGGGTGCCGGGAGGCGAACTCGGACCAGAGCGCGGGCAGGACCGTCGGGGCCAGGGACCGGAAACAACCGATGGCGAGGGTTCCGCCGAGTTGCCGGTCGCCGTCGGGCACCTCGAGGTCAAGGGCCTGGTCCAGCACCGAGCGCGCCCGGACGAAGAAGTCCTCCCCGGAGGCGGTGAGGACCACGCCCTCGGCCTTGCTGCGGCGGCACAGCACGGTGCCGGAGATGCGCTCGAGGGTGTCCAGGGCCTCCGTGATGGAGGTCCTGGACACCCTCAGCTGGGCGGCCGCGGCGCTGATGCTGCCGGTCCGGGCCACGGCGCAGAAGTGTTCGAGTTGGCGCAGTGTGAGTCGCACCCGTCCCCGTCTTCCTGCCGGACCGGTGCCGGCGGGTTCAGCGGAGGTCGCGGCGGGCGGTCTCCGGCATCTTGATGATGACCACCACGCTAACCAGGCAGAGCAGGATCATGTAGCCCACGAACAGCCCGTGCATCCCGATGCTGGACAACCAGGTGTTCAGATAGGGCGCCGTGCCGCCGAAGATCGCCCCGGAGGTGGCGTATCCGACGCCGATCAGCGTGGCTCGCAGCTTGGTCGGGACCAGTTCGGCGAAGACGGCGCCGAGCGGGGCGCAGTTCGCGGCCAGCAGCAGCGAGCCGGCGGCCATGGCCAGGAAGAGCATGAACGGGCTCGGGCCGAGCATCCACTCCAGGGGAAAGGCCACGAGTGCGAAGCCGGCGGCGAAGACCATCAGCACCGGCTTGCGCCCGAAGCGGTCGGAGAGTCTGCCCATCACGGGGATGGCCACCAGGAACACGGCCTGTCCGCACAACCCGGCCACCAGGGAAGCGTTCGGGTCCATGCCGAACTCGCGTGATGCGTAGCCGGGGGCGAAGATGAACCAGGTGTAGAAGGCCACCACGCCGGAGATCGTCAGGCCGACGATCTGCAGCAGCGGCTTCCACTCGCGGCCCAGCTCAGAGAAGACCTCCCGCAGGGACTGGGAGTCCGCACCCTCGCGTTCGTCACGCTCCTTGCGCTCGGTATGCACCTCGGACTCATTCATGGTCCTGCGGATGTAGAGCGCATAGACCCCGAGGACAGCCGCGACGGCGAAGGGGATGCGCCAGCCGAACTCGGCCATCTGCGCCTCGGAGAGCAGTGCGGTCAGCAGCACGCCGACGCCGGTGGCGAGCATGGTGCCCACCCCCACGCCGAGCCACGGGGTAGAGGCCCAGAAGCCGCGCTTGTCCTGCGGGGCGATCTCCGCCAGATAGGTGAACGCGCTGCCGGTCTCGCCGCCATGCGACAGGCCCTGGATGAGGCGGGCCACCAGGAGGACGACGCCGGCCCACACACCGATCGCGTCAAAGGTCGGTGCGACGGCGATCAGCAGGGAACCGAAGGAGGCCAGCAGGATGGCCAGGGTCAGGCTGAACTTCCTCCCCTTGTCATCCGCCAGCCGGCCGAACAGCCACCCGCCCACCGGACGCATAAGAAAACCGACCGCAAAGACGGCCAGCGTGGAGAGCAGGCTGGAGACCGGGTCCTCAGCGCGGAAGAACTGGGCGGCGAAGAACGGCGCGAAGATCGCGTAGATGTTCCAGTCGAACCACTCCAGGGCATTGCCGATGTTGACGGCGACGAGGTCCCGGGGCCGGCCGGCGCGCGGCGCGGTGCCGGCGGTGGTGGCCGTGTGGGGACCGGGCGATGAGACGGATGCGGGGTCCGGAGAAGGGCCACCCGAGGCGCGGGGCTGGGAAACGGTGCTGTGATCCATAACACCTCATGGTGCCCCTGACCGTTGGTGATCTCAACGGAATTCGCTGTGCATCGGATGCACGGAGGATGTGCATGGCGTCCGCAGCGAGCCGGCCCTAGCGTGGTGCTCATGTCCCAGATTTCCACCCCCGCCTCCTCGGCGCCGGCCTCTGTCTCCACCGCCGGGCGCCCCGACGCCACCGCTGGCCCCACGCCGCCCCGACTCGAGTTCCTGGCCACCGTGGCGGTGGACGTGGCCGAGCCCGTGGAGGTCGGACGGACCCACCGGGGGTTGCGCCGCGTCATCCCGATCTCCGGCGGCACCGTCACCGGCCCCGGGCTGAACGGTCGCATCCTGCCCGGCGGGGCGGACTTCCAGCTCATCCAGTCGGAGACGGCTTCGGACCTGGATGCCCGGTACGTCATCGAGACCGACGACGGCGACCGGCTCTACGTCATGAACGCGGCCTACCGCACGGGCTCGGCCGAGGACATCTCCGCCCTGGCCCGCGGTGAACGGGTGCCCGCCGAACGGATCTACTTCCGCTGCGCGCCCCGCTTCGAGGTGGCCGGCGAGACCTGGTCCTGGCTGGAGTCCACCGTGGTCATCGGCTCCGGCCGCCGTGAGCCCGACCGGGTCATCATCGACCTCTGGACGGTCTGCTGAAGGACTGCATCAATCCCAGTGGTGGCCCACCTCGACGAAGTCCTCCTGCCGCCGCCCGTCGGTGTCCAAGTGCCACCCGGCACGTTTGGGGATATTCGAGATGATGACGGTCTCGCGGATCTCCAGGCGGGGCAGCCTCTCTGATGCCCGCCGCTCCAAGGCCATGATGTCCGTGGGGGATCGGTGCCACATCATGAACATGAAGTTGGAACGGCCCGTCGTCGAGGCGCACAGGCGCAGGGCGCCGAGCCCGGCCAGTTCGGTGGCCGCTGCGTCGTGGTCGGCGGCCGGGAGCCGGGCGAACCACTGGCACATCACGGGATAGCCCGTGGCCCGGTGGGACACGTCGCAGCGAAAGCTCAAGGTGCCGGAGTCCAGCACCCGCTGGAGCCGGCGTCGTGCTGTGGCCGGGTGCAGGCCGGTGGCCTCGGCGACCTGTGCCGCAGAAGCCCGGCCATCGCGGCCGAGGACGCGCAGAATGGGGCCGAAGGACGGCGGCGGGGGCCCCGGGTGCGCCTCGGGTGCCGACGGCGGACCGGCGGCCGCACGGAGTGCGCGCCGCTGAGCGGAACTCAGGGCATCGAGTTCCCAGTTGGCCGCGGTGCGGTGCAGGCGGGTGCAGAAGGTGGACTCATAGCCGGACAGGTGGGCAATGTCTTCGAGCTGCGGATAGACGATCTCCGTGAGCTGGGTTGGATCGGGGGAGATGACGGTCAGCATGAAATCCCGGTCCCGGTGACATTCCTCCACCGAGAACACCTCCGGAATCCTGCCGATGGCCTCGGCAACTTGCCGCCGGTGGCCGGGTTGGCACCGGACGTCATGGAAGGACAGGGCCATCTGATCCGGGTGCCCCAGAGGGTGGGCGGTGATCCAGGCGGAGCCGCTGCGCTCGAGTCGGCGCCACCGGGCGGCCAGTGAGGTCGGATGCTGGCCGAGGATCTCGCCCAAGACCGTCCATGGCAAGCGTGGGCCGATCTGCAGGGCATGGACCAGTTGGAGATCGCCTTCATCCAGGAGCCGGGGGTCATTGTTCATGATCTTCCCCAAGCAGCCAACGAGTGTAAATTTCCTGCGAATGTCCACGAAGTGATGTAGCGCACACCACAATGGTAGCGACCAACTGCATCAATCTGCTTCCGGGCTCCGCACTGGAACCGAACTCACGAATCGAAGGACCGCCATGATCGCTGCAGCAAGCGTGGCCGCCGCCCAGGCCGCCGACCCGAGCTCGGATCCGAATGCTGTGTTGGCCCTGGCCAACATGCCCGTCCTCTGGATCTGTGCCCTGGGCGTCTTCCTGGTCATCGCCATCCAATCGGTGATCTACATGATGGCCGCCCGCAAGGCTGCGCCGGCCGCCGGCCTGAGCCAACAGGAGCTGAAGACCACGTTCCGGACCGGGGCCATCGCGGCGATCGGTCCTTCGCTGGCGGTCGTCCTCGTGGCCGTCGCCCTGCTGGCCCTGTTCGGCACCCCGGCCACCCTGGTCCGCATCGGCCTGATCGGATCGGTGCAGTATGAGACGGCCGCCGCCAGCATCGCAGCCGGGACGGTCGGCGCGGAACTGGGCGGTCCCTCCTATGACCAGCAGGCATTCGCCATCATGTTCTTCGCCATGAGCCTGGGCGGGGCCATGTGGATGCTTTCCACCCTGATCCTCACGCCCCTGCTGAAGAAGGGCGAGCACCGCATGGCCAAGGTCAACCCGGCTCTCATGACCGTGGTCCCGGCGGCCGCCCTGCTGGGTGCCTTCCTCTCCCTCGGCTTCGCCGAGGTGCCCAAAAGCTCCGTGCACGTGATCACCCTGGCCGCCTCGGCGCTAGTGATGGGGGCGTGCCTGCTGCTGGCCCGCCTGCCGGGGATGCGGTGGCTGCGCGAGTGGGGACTCGGCATCGCCATCCTCCTCGGCCTCGCCGCCGCCTACCTCGCCCAGGCCGCCGGGTTCGCGCCCGCCGCCTGAGCCCGCCCGCCCCGCACACCCCTTGACCTCCCTCCATCGCCAGGAGTCCTGATGACCGCACCATTCGCCACCACATCCGGTGCCACCGCCACCACCTCCACACCCGCCGCGTCGCCGGGCAGCATGGCCGAATTCGACGCCACCACCTCGCGGTGGGGCCGGCTGACCATGCTGGCCGGCCTAGTCTTCTCCCTGGCCGGCCCGCTCTACCTGGTCTTCTTCGCCGACCTCGGCGTGACCGCCACCGCCCTCTTCACGGCCTTCGCCGCCGTCGCCGGCACCTTCTTCGTCATCTGGATCATCGAGCCGATCACCTATTTCCCGATCCTGGGCCCGGCCTCGATGTACCAGGCGTTCATGATCGGCAACATCTCCAACAAGCTGCTGCCCTCTGCCCTCATCGCCCAGGCGCGGATCGACGCCAGGCCGGGGACGCACCGCGGCGGCCTCGCGGCCGTCATGGCCATCTGCGGTGCGGCCTTCGTACACCTGCTCTCCCTGCTCGTCTTCGTGGGGATCCTCGGCACCTGGCTCATCAGCGTGATCCCGGAATCCGTCACGGACGTGGTCCGGGTGTACGTCCTGCCCGCTGTGCTGGGCGCGGTCATCATCCAGGCCATCGTCTCCCTCAAGCAGGTCCGCGCCACGGCGGTGGCCGCGGTCGTGGCCGCCCTGGTGCAGTTCGTGCTGGTTCCCCTGGTGCCCGCCCTGGGCATGGCCGCCACGGCGATCTCCGTGATCGTCACCCTCGTGATCGGCTGGTACGTGCGCAAGCGCGAGCCGTTCGAGCCCACCACCACCGAAGGAGAGACTCACCCATGACCGACATCAGCGAGTATCCGGACATTCCGGCTGAGCTGCGCCAACGCATGCTCGACTTCTACCGGCACCTGCACGCGAACCCGGAGCTGTCCATGCAGGAGCACGCCACGGCGGCGTTCATCGAGGCGCACCTGGACACGCTGGGCATCGAACACTTCCGCTGCGGCGGCACCGGCGTCGTGGGTGTGCTGCGCAACGGAGAGGGGCCCGTCGTCGGGTTCCGGGCAGACACGGACGGATTGCCGATCCAGGAGGACTCCACGGTCGACTACCGCAGCACCGCCCGTGGCACTCTGGCCGATGGCACCGAGGTGCCGGTGATGCACGGCTGCGGCCATGACACCCACGTGGCCGCGCTGATGACGGCCGCCGAGGTCCTGGCTGCGGACCGGGACAGCTGGTCCGGCACCCTGGTGCTCCTCTTCCAGCCGGGGGAGGAGACCGCGGCCGGTGCCCAGGCGATGGTGGAGGACGGCCTGTGGGAGAAGGCCCCGCAGCCCGAGATCATCTACGGGCAGCACGTCATGCCGGGGTTGGCCGGGACCGTCGAGGTGGTCTCCGGGCCGGCCATGGCCTATGCGGACTCCTGGAAGGTGACGCTGTACGGCGAGCAGTCCCACGGCTCGCAGCCCCAGGACTCCATCGACCCCATCGTGCTTGGGGCGCACATCGTCACCCGCCTCCAGGGCATCGTCTCCCGGGAGATCGGACCCCGCCGGGCCGCCGTCGTGACCGTGGGCACCTTCCACGCCGGCCTGAAGGAGAACATCATCCCGGCCACCGCCGAGTTCACGCTGAACGTGCGCACCATGGAGGACGACGTCCGCGAGAGCGTCCTGGCCGCGATCCGCCGCATCATCTCCGCCGAGGCGGCCGCCTCCGGCGCCCCCGAGCCCCGGATCGAGGAGCTGTACCGCTTCCCGCGGAACCTCAACGACCCGGACGCGACGGCGGCGCTCGCCGAGGTGCTGCGCGGCGCCCTGGGTGCCGAGAACGTGCTGGACGGCGAACCCCGGATGGGCTCCGAGGACTTCGGCACCCTGCCCGGGGCGCTCGGTGTACCCTCCGTGTTCTGGTTCTTCGGCGGCTTCGACGCGGCCACCGTGGAGTCCGGCACCATGCCGGTCAACCACTCGCCCCGCTTCGTCCCCGTGCCGGAGCCCACCCTCTGGACGGCGGCGACGGCGGCACTCGCCGCCCTGCGATCCCGCCTCGGTTCCTGATCCCGAACCAACGCTTTCAGTCGAGTTGGGGTGGGTGGTTTCGCAGAAGACCCACCCCAACTCGACTGAAAAGGTGTGGGGTCAGAGCTCCAAGTCGAACACGCGAGTGGCGATGCCCTCGAAGAACTCGAACCTCTCCTCGTCCGTCAGCGGCAGCTTGTCCTGGAGCTCCACCTCGGAGGGCTCGTACTGGTACGGGTAGTCCATCGCGTACATCACCCGGTCCGCACCCATCATCTTCCGGACGAACATGATCTCGTCCTCCCAGGGCATGCCGCTGGTGGTGATCCAGACGTTGCGGCGGATGTACTCCGAGGGCTTCAGCGGCAGCGGCTTCACGTGCGCGTAGCGGCCGGTGGCCACCTGCTTGCCGTACATGTAGTCGATCCGGTTCAGCCAGAACGGCACGGCCTCGCCGAGGTGGCCGACCACGAGCTTCAGGGCCGGAAAGCGCTCGAACACCCCGGAGACCACCAGCCGCATCAGGTGCAGGCCGGTCTCCACCCCGAAGCCGTACATCGAGCCGTCCAGGCCTCGGTCATGCAGCGGCTTGAACAGGCCGGCGGAGGGGGCGTTGGGATGCAGGTAGACGGGCACCCCCAGGGACGCGGCGGCCTCGTAGAACGGCAGGAACTCGGGGGAATCCGTGTAGCGGTCCCGCACGTGGGAGTTCAGGATGGCGCCCTTGAGGCCCAGTTGCGTGACGGCCCGCTCAAGCTCGGCGGCGCCGGCATCGGCTGCGGTGAAGGGCACGGCGGCCAGCCCGGAGAAGCGGTCGGGCCGCTTCCGGACGATGTCCCCCAGGTGGTCGTTCGCCACCCGGGCGAGGTCGGTGGCCTGGGCGGCGGCCAGGGGGTTGGTCCCCGGTGCGGTCAGGGCCAGGATCTGATGGTCGACGCCGGCCGCGTCCATCTCCTGCAGGCGCACCCCCTCGGTGTCCACCATGCGCTCCCGGATGAACCGCGGGCGCTCCCCGTCGCCGAGCGCGTAGTAACCCATCAGGCTCATGAAGCCCGGATCGTCCTCAGGGTGCTCGCCCAGGATCCGGCGGAAGAGGTCGAACATCTCCGGCGGGGCCCAGGCCTCCTCGGTGGCGATACGGCGGTAGGGGCGGGGGGCTGCGGCGGGGCTGGTCATGTGCGGGGGTCCTTGTCTCTCTCGGGGGTGGTCGTCGGCGGTGGTGCGGGACGGGGTCACTCGGCCGCGGGGGTAACGATGTCCTCCACGGTGATCTCCTCGTCCATGAGCCCATAGCGGACCATGCGCTCGTTGAGGAACTGCAGGGTCTCCTCGTCCACGCTGGCGTTCCAGACCGGCAGGTGGATCTGGCCGGCGAGGTCGGGTTCGATCGTGGTGACCTCGGGGAGGGCCTCACGGAACGCGTCCGGGTCCTCGGCGATCGCCTGGCCCGTGGCGTCGACGCCCCGCTGGAACGCCTCCACCACCTCCGGGTTCTCGGCGGCGTAGTCCTCGGAGGTCATGTAGGTGCCCACCATCATGTCCGGCCGGGATTCGGTATAGGGGCTGGCGACCTCCACGGCCCCCTGGTCCAGTGCCATGGTGACGAAGGGTTCGATGAGCAGGGCGCCGTCCACCTGGCCGTTGGCCACCGCCGGGAGCATGTCGGAGAAGCCCATCTCCGCGAAATTGACCTGCTCGCGGTCCGCGCCCGCATCCTCCATCAAGGTCATGATGACCACGTCGTTGATGTTCTCCAGCGTGTTGACCGCGATGGTGGCGCCCTCGAGGTCGGAGACCTCCTCGATCCCGCTGGAGCTGGAAGCCACGATGCGGGCGAAATCCTCGGCGGGTTCCGCCACGGTGCGGGTGCCGGCTGCCACGATGGTGATGGGCAGGCCCTTGCTGGCGGCCAGGATGGCACTGACGGTGTTCGAGCCGGCGAACTGGGTCTCTCCGTTGACCACGGCCGGCACGGCTGCGGCACCGCCGATGCTGACGTCCACCGTGACGTCCAGGCCCTCCGCCTCGAAGTAGCCCTCGTTCACCCCGTACTGGAGGAAGGCCGAGGGCATGCCGGCGGTGTCCGCCACCCGGACCTCCGTGGTGCCCTCCGTCCCGCCCGTTCCGGTAGCGGCGCCCTCGGCGGGCGACCCTGTTCCAGCGCCGGACTCCTGGCCTGAGGTGCCGCCACCGCCGCAAGCGGTCAGCAGCAAGGGTGCTGCCAGCAGTGGTGCCAGCCAGCGGCTGCGTCGCCGGGGGCTCGTCCATGTCCTCGCGGTCGTGCTCATCGGTGCTCCTTGCTCGTGCCGGTGTGGCTGTCCCGGCTGCTGTGGATGGTGACTCCGGTGTTTCCAGAAGCGTAGGATGCGAGATCATCAGGCGGAACGATTCAGCTAAGTGTTCTGATGTACGGAACAACGGCCCGCAGGGATAGACGAGGAGGGTGCCATGACGGAGATCAGGTCCGTGGTCCACGCACTGACAGTGGTGGACCGCGTCATGGCGGAGGGCGGCGTCCGCGTGCGGGAGATTGCCGAGGACCTCGGCATCGCCCCGTCCAGCGCACACCGCCTCCTGGGCACGCTGGCCTCGCGGGACTACGTGGTCCAGGATCCCTACAGCCGCGTCTACCGACCGGGTGCCGCCCTGCTCTCCCTGGCCGGTGGCGGGATGGAGAACCGGGAGATCCGGCGGGCCGCGCACCGCCCCATGGAGTCCCTGGCCGCGGCCACGGGGGAGTCGGTCTCCCTGTCCGTGCTGGTCCGCTCCGAGGTCGAGTTCGTCGACGGGATCGAGTCCGCCCACGTTCTCCGCGCTTCTCCTCGCATCGGCGCCCGGATGCCTGCGTACGGCACGGCCGGAGGCCGGGTGATGCTGGCAGATCTGGCCCCGGCCGACGTCGCCGGAATGTTCGGCGGTGGTCTGAAGAAGCTGACGGACCACACCGTGGACACCGTGCCGGACCTGACGGGGATGCTGGCTAGAATCCGACAGGCCGGCTACGCGGTGTCCCGTGGCGAGAGCACGGAGGGGATCTCCGCCATCGCGGTGCCACTGAGGGATGTCACCGGCCGCACTGTGGCCGGCTTGGCCGTCGTGGCCCCCACGGAGCGGCTGCCGGACGCCGGGCTGTCGGTCCTCATCGACCAGCTCCAGCAGGCCGCCGAGGCGTTTTCCGAGTCGCTAGGGAATCGAGGAATGGAGTGAGCCAGGCAACGCCGGCGCCGCAACCGGAGGTGCCGAAGGCCGGCGCGGCGCTGTTGACCGTGCTGCTCATCGCCATGGGCGTGGGCCCGCTGCTCAACTACGGGCTCTCGGCGACCTCGGACTTGCTGATCCAGGAGCTCGGGGTCTCGGCCGGCCAGTTCGGCCTCCTCGTGACGGTGCTGTTCGTCAGCGCCGCCGTCTCCTCCATGGTGATCGGACGGCTCGCCGACGTCCTCAGCATCCGCAGCCAACTGGTCTTCAACTACGGCGGAACCGTGCTGGCGCTGCTGGTCTCGGCCCTCGGCCCGCAGTACTGGACCTTGATCGTGGCCTGCGTCCTCGTCGGGCCGGCTCAGGTGATCGCCAACCCGACCACCAACCGCGTCATCTACTCGGCCGTGCCCGCCGTCAAGCGGTCCGGCTGGATCGGCGTCAAACAGTCCGGGGTCCAGGCCAGCCAACTGGTGGCCGGGCTGCTCTTTCCGGCTGCGGCCCTCTGGGCCGGTTGGTCCGGTGCGGCGCTCGCCGCCGCCGCGGGGGTGCTGGTGCTGCTGTGGTGGTCTCTGCGCCACATCCCGCCGGAGGACCCCACGGACTGGTCGGCCGTCCGCAATGTCCTGGCGGACCGGTTCCGGCGTCGGCGCCCCGGCTCGGCGGCCTCCCTGCCGGTCCAGGTCTGGCTGTTCGCCGCCGTCGCCTTCTTCTCGGGCATGGGCACTCAGGCCACCAACGTGTATCTGCCGCTCTTCGCGGTGCGGGACCACGGCTACAGCCTGCTCATCGGAGGCCTCGCCGCCGGACTCTCCGGAGTGGTGGGCGTGGCCAGCCGCATCTACTGGGGCCGTGCCCTGGGTGCCGGGCGCCGGCCGGGCACATTGCTACTGCTGATCTCCTCCGGCGCCCTGCTCGGCATGGCCTGCATGGCCACCTCGTCCCTCTGGGATCTGCCCGCCCTGTTCTGGGCCGGGGTCGTCCTGCACGGATTGACCGTGCTCGGCACCAATGTGGTCGTCAATGCGGGGACCATGCAGGCCGTGGACGCCACCCGGATCGGCGCGGCCAGCGGCACCACCACCATGGGCATGTACGCGGGCTTCGCCGTCGGTCCCGTGGGGATGGGCGCGATCGTGGAGCTGACCGGCGGATTCGTCCTCGGCTGGGTGCTGGTCGGCGTTGCCTATGCCGTCCTACTCGGCCTGGCCGTGGCCATGGTCCGCACCACCAGCCGGGGTTGAGCCGGCCCGGCGTCCGTGGGCGAACCAGTAGGCCACCAGAGCCACCGCGACGAAGCCGGACAACAGCAGGTACATCCCGGAGTACCCCGTGGCCGGCAGCAGGGCTCCCAGCAGCACAGGGCCCAAGCCGGTACCGACGTCCAAGAGGAGGAAGAAGGTGGAGGTGGCCACGCCGATCTGGAAGGACGGCACCAGGGTGGCCGCCACGGTCTGCAGGGACGTGAGCGTGGAGCCGAAGCCGAGGGCACACAGGCCGGCCGAGAGCAGGATGCCGACAGTGGTCGGCCATAGTGCCAGCACGGCCAATCCGGCCACGAAGAGCACCAGCAGCGGGAAGACCACGGCATTGTCACCGTACCGGTCCTGGGCCGGACCCACGATGAACCGGGACGCCACCAGCACCGTCGCGTAGACCACGAAGAAGAGGCTGGTGACGGTAGGACCGATGCCCTGTTCCTGGGCGTATCCGTTGAGGAAGGCCAGAATGCCGGAGTAGGCCAGGCCGGCCATGAGGATGACCAAGGCGACGGGCAGGACCGGCACGGAGATCAGGCTGCGGAGGGAGAACCGGTGGCGGGATCCGTTGCCGTGGCGTAGGACGGCCGGCAGCTGCACGAGGAAGCCGGCCAGCAGGCCGATGACGGCGAAACCGGTGCACACGATGAACAGGGAATCGAAGCCGAAGCGGTCGGTCAGCTGGAAGGCCAGCACCGGGCCGACGGCGGCGCCGATGTTCATGGACGTGCCGAACCAGCCGGTGCCCTCGCCGCGGCGGTGGGGTGGGATCATGCCTTGGACCGCGGTGGCCAGTACCGTGCTCGCCGCCCCGAACCCCAGACCGTGGACGAGCCGGACGGCGATCAGCAGGCCCAGGCTGTCGGCCGCCAGGTACAGGGCCGATGCAACTAGGAAGAGGGCCAGGGCGGAGATCAGAAGTCGCTTGCGTCCGATGAACTCCATGGCCTGGCCGGAGAACAATCGGGCCACCACGGCGCCCAGCACGAACGCGCTGACGGCCAAACCGGACATGACCTCAGAGGCTTGGAACTCGTTCACCGCGTAGAGCGCCATGGCCGTCACCAGCAGGTAGAACACCAGGGACAGGAACAGGTTGGTCGTGAAGGTGAGGATGAAGTTCCGGCTCCACAGCCGCTGCGGAGGCAGCGGGGTGCTGGATTCAGAGGACACGAAGGGACCGGCTTTCTGGGCTGCGGAGAGGACGGGGCGAAGGTCCCGGCAACGGCAGGGCCGTGGCGATTCTAGCCCTCCGGCCCCCGTCGGCGGCCGAGGGAAGGGCGGGGAGACGGGTAGCGGAGGGGCGCGGGACGGAGGCAGGGGTGTGCGAGGACTACTCTGGAGATCATGGCAAACCGCGGAAACCTGACCTGGCTCTGGGTCATGATCGCCGCAGCAGTCCTCACGCAGACCGCCCTGAACCTGTTGCGGCCCGTCACGAGCTACAAGCTGTTGGCCTTGGGTGCCGGGGAAGCGACGGTCGGCCTGGCCACCGCTGCGTATGCCATCCTCCCGTTGGTGTTCGCGATGTCCCTGGGACGGCTCAGCAGCCGGCTGCCCACGCTGCGCGGCATGATCGCCCTGGGGGCGCTGGTGCTGGGACTGGGCGGTGTCGGCCTGGCCTTCGGTTCCAACGTCGCCGTGCTGATGGTGTCCTCGGCTGTGCTCGGCATGGGCCATCTGCTGTTCACCATTGCGGGCCAGACCGTGATCGGCCGGCGTTCCGCCCCGGAGAACATGGACGCGGCGTTCGGGTGGTTCACCGCCGCCTTCTCCGTGGGACAGATGTCCGGACCGCTGGTCTCCGGGCTGATCCTCGGCAACGCCACGCTCAGCGAGGCCACGCACAGCACGGAGTTCGCCGGCCGCATTGATGGTGCACTATGGCTCGGTGCGGCCTGCTCCCTGCTCGCCGTGCCGGTGATGTACCTCATGCGGGCTGACGGCGGCCGCCGCTCCCGACGCCTGCCCGCGGAGCCCACGGAGGAGCCGGGGGACCGGACCCATGGCCTGGGGGACGAGAACAGCGGGCCGGCAGGGTCGGCGTCGGACACCGAGGCTTCCGTGGGGGCGCGTGACGAGGGCACGGCAGCACCGGGAAAGCCCACGATGCTGGCCATCTGGCGGGTCCCCGGGATCCCCTCGCACATGATGGCGTCCCTGGCCCTGCTGGCGATGCTGGACATCCTCACGGCATTCATGCCACTGGTCGGTGAATCGGCCGGCGTCTCACCGTTCTGGGTAGGCATCCTGCTGGCCGTCCGCGGGGGAGCCTCGTTCCTGTCCCGGATCGTGTTGCCCTGGATGTCCGGCCGGTGGGAGCGGCACCACCTCGTGCTCGTGTCCCTGCTGGCGTCCGCTGTGGCCCTGGGATTCGTGCCGCCGGCCCTGGAAGGGTGGCACGCCATCTGGCTGGCGGTGGTGCTCATGGCCGTAGGCGGCTTCGCCCTCGGCATCGGGCAGCCGCTGACCATGTCCTTGGTGACCCAGGCGGTGCCCCCGACCTGGCGTGGGCCCGCTCTGGCGTTCCGGCTGGTCGGCAACCGGGTGGGGCAGGTGGCGATGCCGGTGGTGGCCGGCCTGGCGGCCGCACCCCTCGGGCCTGCCGGTGGCATCTGGTGCGCCTGCCTGATCCTGGCCGCTTCCGGCACGGAGCGACTGGTCTCCGGCCGGAAGCGTTAGCAGGAACTGAACGCGAGCAGAGGCTGACCGATTCTAGGCGGGGACGCCTGAGCCTTCCTCGTCTTCCTCGTCGTCCCGGCCGGCCCACTCGGAGTCCTCGTCCGGCTCGGCAGCGCCGCCAGAATCATCCGAGCTGCCCTCCTGGTAGTCCGGGACGCCGTTGTAGTCCTCGTCCCCGTCCAGCAGGAAGGTGTCCCGGCGCAACGGGTCGATCGCATCCAGTGAATCGGGGTCATCGGAGGAACCGTGATCCGTGGTCCCATCGCGGCCGTCAGCCGGCTGCTCCAGGTCGTTCTCGGGCTCTTCGATGAATTGCTGTTCCAGATCGTCTTCGTAGCGGGCCAACTCGAACCTCCTGAATCTCGGGCGGCCCTTCGGCGGACAATCCGTCCGAACGGCCGCATCGTCCGGTCAGTCTAGTGCCGACGCTCGCCGCGCGGCAGGGCCGCCAGGGCCAGGGCGATGAGGGCGATCATCATGAAGCCCACCCCCGCGAACAGCCACAGGGTGGACCCGGTGTGAGTGGTCCGCTCGGCGGCGGCCACAGGCTCCGTGCTGCCAGGGCCGTCTGTGGCCGCACGGCTGGCACCCTCAGCGCCGTCAGCAACATTGCCGGTGCCGTCCCCACTGGGGAAGTTCCCGCCGCCGGGACGCGACGTCATGCCGGCGGAGATGCCCGCGATGAGTTTCTCGGCATCCGCCACGGCCCGAACCGGGCAGGCGATGGCGGTGTCCCTGATGATGTTGCTGAGCTTCTGTGCGCTCGGCATCTCGGCCGCTGGTGCGGAGGGAGATCCGGGGCCGTCCGGCGTCTGGCCGCCCGAGCCGCCGCCACTCGAGCCGTTGTCACCCGCATCTCCGGGAGCTGAGCCGCTCGGGCTGCCGTTGCCGCCACCTCCGTTGCTGGGGGTCCCGGTGGCAGCACCGGTGGTCGGGCTCGAACCGCTGGGGGTAGCCGGATTCCGGGTCGGTCCGGCTGTAGGGCCCGACGTCGGAGCCTGGGTCGGCGTGCCCGACCCGCTGGTCGGCTCGGGGCCCGGTTCCGGGGTGGAACTCGTGGGTGCCGGCGTGGGGCTCGGGCTCGTCGGAGTGGGAGTCGGAGTAGTACTGGGGGTTGGCGTCGGGGTGGGAGTCGGTGTGTGGCTCGGTCCTGCCTGCACCAGGATGGAGATCTCGCAGTTGGACGTGCCGCCGCGTCCATCATCCGCGGTGACGATGAGGCCGTCGGTGCCGTGGACGTCGGTGGGTGCCGTGTACGTCACCACGTGTCCTTCCACGGTGGCCTCGCCGCCGAGCCAGGACGTCCCCGCACTCAAGGTGATGGTGTCCCCGTCCGGATCGAGGGCTGGGATGCGCACGGACTCGGTGTCTCCGGCTTGGGTCATGAGACCGGGGCAGTCGATCTGCGGAGGCTGATTGGCGCCCGAGGGGGGTGAAGGCGAGGACGAGGGTGGTGTGGGCGCTGGGGCCGCGGACTGCGTGGGGCCCAGTGAGTCGCTGGGCGACGGCATCGGGGTGGCCTGAGCCGTTCCGACCAGCCCGGCCAGCACCACGAGGGTGCCGGCGATGGTGGCCACGGAGCGTCCGAGGAGCGGGAAGGCTCGACTCATGGAGGAGTGGTCAGCAGTGCACCCTGCCCTGGTGGTCATGCTCCGCCCCCGTCGGTTGGCACTTGACCCCGTGTTGCCCGCCCCGTTGAGCAGAACGGGCAACACCGGCTAACTGTGATCATACCGTGATATATCCGGTTGTCCACATCACGGAAGCGTCACAGGGCGAGGAGTGACGAGGGTCACGGAGGGGTCAGGCGACGCGGCCCTCCGGGACGGATACGAGTGAGGGATCATCCGTGACGACATGGCCGATGGCCGCGTCGATGGCACCGAGCGTCGCCTCGTCCAAGGTGAGGTCCAGTGCCTTGACGTTCTCGGCAATCTGCTCCGGGCGGGAGGCTCCGACCAGCGCGCCGGCAACATTGGGGTTGGACAGGACCCAGGCAATGGCGAGCTGACCCATGGTGGCGCCGAGCCCGTCCGCGATGGGGCGCAGCTTCTGGACGGCGGTGAGGACCTCGTCCGTCATCTTGCTGGCCATCGAACGCGCTCCGCCCTTCTCATCCGCACCGCGGGATCCCTCCGGGGCCTGCTGGCCGGGCAGGTACTTGCCGGTGAGGATGCCACCGGCCATGGGAGACCAGACGATCTGGGACAGGCCGAGGTCCTCACAGGCGGGGACGACCTCGCCCTCGATGACGCGCCACAGCATAGAGTACTGGGGCTGGCTGGAGATGAGCTGGAACCCGAGCTGGGCGGCCATGGCGTGGGCCTCGCGGATCTTGTCCGCCGGCCATTCGGAGACGCCGATGTAGAGGGCCTTGCCGGCTCGGACGATGTCCGCGAATGCCTGCATGGTCTCCTCCAGCGGCGTCTCCACGTCGAAGCGGTGGGCCTGGTAGAGGTCCACGTAATCCATCTCCAGGCGCTGCAGGGATCCGTTGATGGACTCCATGATGTGCTTGCGGGAGAGGCCCGTGTCATTGTGGCCCTTGGGGCCGGTGGGCCAGTAGACCTTGGTGAACACCTCGAGCGACTCCCGGCGTTCGTTCTTCAGGGCCTCACCCAGGACGCTCTCCGCCTTGGTGTTCGCGTAGGCGTCCGCCGTATCGAAACTGGTGATGCCCTGTGCCAGGGCCTCCTTCACGCACGCATGGGCCGTCTCGTTCTCGACCTGGGAGCCGTGGGTGAGCCAGTTGCCGTAGATGATCTCTGAGATCTTGAGCCCGCTGTGGCCCAGGTAACGAAATTTCATGGTTGTACCCTAGACCGGATTCTGTTTCAGTGGTGCGCTGACATGGCGCGTTGGTCACAGCGAAACGGCCACCGTCCCCGCGGGGATGGTGGCCGTTCTGGAGCCTGAAGGGTTCAGGCGAACTCGGTCAGAGCGGGCGGACTGCAGCAGCCTGCATGCCCTTGGGGCCCTGCTGGGACTCGAACTCGACCTTCTGGTCTTCCTGCAGTTCGCGGAAGCCATTGCCCTCGATGGCGGAGAAGTGAACGAAGATGTCAGCGGACTGATCGTCCGGGGAGATGAAGCCGTAGCCCTTCTCTGCGTTGAACCACTTGACGGTACCTGTAGCCATGATGGGCCCTTTCCTGAGGTTGTAAACCCGTCGGTCTTCCAACGGGGGCGAAGCGGCATGTGCGAAACCGCTTCCTACAACGCCCCGAGCGGCCCGAGGGCCAACCGGTCCGCAGTGGTGACGGACTTACTGCTACTACTACTTCTGTGACACATAATACGGGAGAAACCGCGGAACAGAAGCCCTCAATTTCCACTGTGGGCATTCTTTTCCCGGTGTTCATCTGAGGCCGTCGTCGGTCCGGGAGCTCACTCGGGATCGAGGCCGCGGTCGAGGTCTGGCTCTGGGTCGGTACGGCCGCGGAGCCGGTCCAGCTGGCGCCGGTCTCGCTTGGTGGGCCGGCCGGCGCCCCGGTCTCGGCGGGGCACGGCCAGCAGTTCGCGGGGCACGGGTTCGGGGGAGTGATCGAGGTAGTGCCGGACCGCCTCGGGGGCGCCGACCCGTTTGGCCACCAGACCGGTGACCTCGAGGATCCGCTCGCGGCCCGGGAGGCGCAACCGGATGGTGTCACCCGGCTTGACCGGCTGGGCGGCCTTGGCCGGCTGCCCGTTCAGGCGGACGTGACCGGCCCGGCACGCCGTGGTGGCCGCCGACCTGGTCTTGTACATGCGCACGCCCCAGAGCCAGGCATCCAAACGGACCGAGCCGGCCGGCGTCGTGCTCACGCCCGCGCCCGGACGTGGACGCCGCGCGGAGGGGGTGGCGGAAGGCATGCCGGAAATCCTACCTCCGGACCGGACACCGGCCCCGAGGAACGCGGTGAGGAAGGACGTGAGCTTACTGGTTGCCCTCGGCGGTGCGCAGATTGCGGAAGGCCGAGCGGTGGAACACGATTGGCTCGTGTTCTGCGGAGTGGTCGTGCACGCCGTGCACCTCGAGCAGGACCATGGTGTGGTCACCGGCCGGCAGCTCGGAGTAGACGGTGGTGTCCAGCCACAGGGCGGCGCCGTCCAGGAAGATCGCGCCCTGGTCCGTGGAGCGGATGTCCAGGCCGGCGAAGCGGTCTCCCTCCTTGGAGGCCAACTGGCGGCAGACGTCGGTGTGGTGCTCGCCGAGGATGGAGATCCCGATCCGCTCGGCCTGCTTCAACTGGGGCCAGGTGCGGGAGGTGTTCTGCACGGCGAAGGAGACCAGCGCCGGCTCCAGGGAGACACCGACGGTGAAGGAGGAGGCCACGAGGCCCTCCTTCGCACCGTTGGCGACTCCGGCGAGCGCGGCCACGCCGGAGGGGAAGTGGGAGAAGGCCGAGCGAAGGGTCTGTGTGGACAGGTCTCGATCGAGGTGAGTGCCGAGGTCGGCGGTCTGCTGGTCGTGGGTAGCCAGGGCGGTCATGGTGGGTCCTCCGTCCGAAGGCGCATCTGCACGGCGGTACGCCACGGGAACGTCCCGATCGGCACCAGCAGAAACGCGGTACTTGCCTGCCGGGGCATCCGGTAGGCCGAATCCTCACCTGGAGCACCCCACTACTGCGTGAAGAGGGTTGCCGTCCCGCAAGCCAGGGCTGTAACAGCGGGAACTCGTGATTCTGTGTCCAGACTAACGACGGACGTCCGGATCGGTCAAAGGGTTTCCCGGACTATGAACCCGCGTGACCACCGCCCCACCGCTCCTCGGGACGTCCAGGCATGGCAGCTGGCGGGGCCGCAGGTCAGCGGAAGCGCAGGGAGACGGCCTCACCGTGGGCCGGCAGTCCCTCCGCCGCGGACAGGGAGGAGATCTTGGTGTCCAGCTCCTTCAGCCCCGTCTCCGTGTAGCGGATGAGCTGCTGCAGGCGCAGGAAGCTCACCGTGTTCAGCCCGGAGGAGTAGCGGGCGGAGCCGCCGGTGGGCAGCACGTGGTTGGAGCCGGAGGAGTAGTCGCCCAGCGGCACGGGCGAGTGCGGGCCCACGAACACGGCCCCGGCATTGGTCACCCGGCGGGCCGTCTGCAGGGGGTTCACGGTGTGGACCTCGAGGTGCTCGGCGGCGTAGGCGTCCGCCACGGCCAGCGCCTCGTCCAGGGTCCTCACGAGCAGGATCCCGGACTGCGGGCCGCCCAGGGCCTGGCGGATCTGCTCCTCGTGGAGACTTCCCGGCACCTGGCTCTCGATCTCGGCCGCCACGTCCCGGGCCAGCTCGGGCGAGGTGGTGATGAGCACCGAGCCGGCCATGGGATCGTGCTCGGCCTGGCTGATGAGGTCGGCGGCGACCCACCGGGCATCGGCGGTGCCGTCTGCCAGTACGGCGATCTCGGTCGGCCCGGCCTCCGCATCGATGCCGATGGTGCCGAGGAGGGCGCGCTTGGCGGCGGCCACGAAGATGTTGCCCGGCCCCGTGACCATGTCCACGGGGGCACACAGGCGGGTGCCGTCGTCGTCCGCCACTCCGTAGGCGAACATGGCCACCGCCTGGGCGCCGCCCGCGGCGTAGACCTCGTCCACGCCGAGCAGGGCGCAGGCCGCGAGGATGACAGGGTGCGGCAGACCGCCGAAGTCCTTCTGTGGCGGAGAGGCGACCGCGAGCGAGGCGACCCCGGCGGCCTGGGCCGGGACCACGTTCATCACCACGGAGGAGGGGTAGACGGCACGGCCGCCCGGAACGTAGAGACCCACGCGGTTCACCGGGACCCAGCGGTTCTCGACCACAGCCCCCTCCCCGAGCTCCACCTCGGACCCCGCGGGGACCTGGGCGGCGTGCACCTTGCGGGCGCGGTCGATGGACTCCTCGAGGGCGGCGCGGACCTCCGGGTCCAGGGACTCGAGCGCCTCGGCGAGCCTCTCGGCCGGCACGGCCAACGACGGCGGCCGGATCCCGTCGAACTGCTCGCCGAGATCCAGCACGGCCCGGGCCCCCTCGGTACGCACCCGGTCCAGGATCGGCAACACCTTCGGCACGGCGGCGGCCACGTCGGTCTCGGCGCGGGGGAGCACCGTGGCGGGATCGTAGGTGCGGCCGCGCAGGTCCGTGGTGGCAAGCATGGGAGGGCTCCTGTGATTCCGAGGGATCGGCTGGTTCCGGTGGTCCAGCGTCCATTCTCCCCCCGTTCAGGAACGACTGAGAACCAGATGACAGACTGGGGCCATGCCGAGTTTGTCCTTCTTCACCGACCTGTTCACCGCTTCGCCCGCCACCGTCCTCGCGTCCGGGGCGGGGCTGAACTCCGAGTCGACGGCCGAGCCCAGCGGATCCCCGGAGAACATGCAGGACAGCGTCCGCGAGGGGGCCGAAGGCGCCGTCGACTCGCTCGGACCGTTCTGGGGGATGCTCTCCACGGTGGCGATCTCCGTGGCATTCGCGCTGGCCGTGCTGGTGGTCGCCTGGCTGCTGGTCAGCGCCGTGCTGCGCCGCAAGCCACAGCTGCGCAGCCAGGTCGCCCGGTGCCGGGTCCCGGTGGCCGCGGCCGCCGTGCTGCTGGCGGTGCGGATCGCCCTCGGGTTGACCGCCTCCACCTATGCCTGGTTCAACGGCGTGAATTTCCTGCTGATGGCCGGCATCATCGCCTCCCTCGCCTGGCTCGCGCTGCGCGTGGTGCGGATCGTCGAGGAGCGGCTGCTCGGCAAGTACGCCTCGGAAGGGGTGGACGACCGCCGGGACCGCAAGATCCGCACCCAGACCGTGCTGCTGCGGCGCGTGATCCAGGCCGCCGTCATCGTGATCGCCGTGTCCATCGTCCTGCTGACCATCCCGCAGGTTCGTGCCGTCGGCGCGGGGCTGCTGGCCTCGGCCGGCGTGATCTCCGTGGTGGCCGGCCTCGCGGTGCAGTCCACCCTGACCAACGTGTTCGCCGGCATCCAGCTGGCATTCACCGACGCGATCCGCGTGGGAGACGTGGTCACCGCGGACGGGGTCTACGGCACCATCGAGGACATCACCCTCTCCTACGTGGTGGTCAAGATCTGGGACGGGCGCCGCGTGATCTACCCCTCCAGCCACTTCACCACCACCCCGTTCGAGAACTGGACGCGCACCGGGTCCGCGCTGTCCGGGACCGTGGAGATCGACGTGGACTGGCGGGTTCCGGTGGACGCCACCCGAGAACGCCTCAAGGCGCTGCTGGAGTCCACCGAGCTCTGGGACGGCAAGGACAGCACCATCCAGGTGAGTGAGGCGCTGGGCGGCACCGTGAAGCTCTGGGTGGCGGTCTCCGCCCGCAACGCCGGCGACCTGTGGGACCTGCGCTGCCTCGTGCGGGAGGACCTCGTCAACTTCCTGCGCAGCGAGCATCCCGAGGCGATCTACGCGCAGCGCTTCGCCGAGACGCCCGTGCAGGCGCCCAGCCTCGCGCCCGTCGGCGCCGAGGCCGCGGCAGGCAACCCCAGCGCAGGCGAGCCCGGCACGGGCCAGGTCGGCACGGGTGCGCCGGCGGGACAGGAGCACGACGGCGGCGCGTCCGCTGGTGCGTCCGGTGGTGCGTCCGGCAGCCAGCCGCGGACACCCACCAGCCCCCTGCCGCAGGTCGACCCCGTCACGGGTCAGCAGCCGTCCACCGGGGTCACCGCAGCCGTCACCGGCTCCACGCCCCTGACCCGGTCCAGCGACGACTCCACGGTGTTCACCGGCTCCATCACCGCGGTGGAACGCAACCGCGAGTTCGCCGGCCCGGGCGAGGCGGCCTTCGCCGAACGCAAAGAGAAGGTCGCGGAGGCCGAGGAAGCCGGCGACGGTGCCGAAACGGACAGCGACGTGGACGGGCAGCCGCAGCGGCGTCCCGGCCGGGACCACGCCAAGGGGATTGACCATGGCGATCGCTGACCTGGACACCCGGATCGGCTGACCCTTGCCGGTCGGGTGTCGGGTGGGCTATCGGCGCGGGCCGGTGTCCGTCCTGGCGGGGTCGGGGCCATCAGGGGCCTCGGTGATGTCCGTGGCCTCCTCGAGGGCCCGCGGCTCAGGGGCGGCGGCGATGTCCTCGGGCGGCGCGTTGCGGACCACGCCGGAGGGCTTGGCGGGATTCTCCTTGACGCAGAGCACCGGCTGGTCGAGCTCCTTGAGCAGCCCGTCCGAGACGGAGCCCATGACGAAGCGGCCGAAGGTGCCACGGCGCTTGAGGCCGATCACCACCACGGAGGGCTGAACCTCATCCGCCACGTCCTTGAGCTCGTCCACCGTCGAGCGGCCACGGGCGTACTGGCGGAACTCGGCAGACAGGCCGGTGGAGTCCAGGAGAGTCTGTAATTCCAGCTGCTGGTCCTCCGTGACCATGGAGTCGTGCTTGTGCTCTCCGCCAGGCCCCGCGTTGACCACGAGCAGGTCCTCATGGGTCAACCGGGCGATGCGGATGGCCTCCTGGAGCGCAGCCTTGGATTCCTTGCTGGCCGTGTAACCGACGAGAATGGTCATGGTCGGTCCTCCTCTCGTCAGGGGCTATCTGGCCTTGGGTTCGATCCGGCTGAACCGCTCCACCACGGCATCCGGGCTGAAGCGGGCGGCCGTCATGAGGGAACGATACCGGCGGGAGGGGATGCACACGCTCCGGCCCTCGGCGGCAGCGGTCAGGCCCTCGCGGACCACGTCCTCGGCATCCATCCACGCCCACTTGGGCTTCTTGGAGGTGTCGATGCCGGCCCGCGTGTGGAACTCGGTCCGCACCGGGCCAGGGCACAGCGCCGTGATGGTGACGCCGTCAGGCTTGTACCGGGTGTTGGCCCATCGGCTGAAACTGATGGACCAGGCCTTCGCGGCGCCATAGCTGCCCTCGGGGATGAAGCCGGCCACGGAGGACACGTTGATGATCCGGCCGCCGCCGCGGGCCAGGAAGGCCTGGATGGCGGCGTGGGAGAGCAGCATCGGCGCCTCGACGAGCAGCTTGAGCATCGCCAGTTCGTCCTCCGCCTCACTCGCGTGGAACTCCGTGGCCAGGCCGGAACCGGCATTGTTCACGAGCATGGTGATGGGCTGCTCACGCTGGCGCAACCGTGCGGCCACCACTTCGACGCCTTCGGTGGTGGCCAGGTCCGTGGTGAGGGTCTCCACGCTGATGCCGTACTGGGCCTCGAGACCTTGGGCCTTGGCGACCAGTTGATGCGGGTTGCGGGAGGTGATCACGAGGTGGTGCCCCTGCCCGGCGAGCTGCCGGGCGAACTCCGCCCCCAGCCCGGCGGTGGCGCCGGTGATCAGGATCGTCTGGCCGGTGCCCCGGGGCGAGGTGCCGGCCGGGACGAGCTCGTCCTGCTGGAGTGCGCGTTCATCGAGTTGTTCTGCCACGTGGTCCGCCTAGTTTCATGACTGCCGTCCGACTTCCGAGAAGTACTCGGGAGGTGGGGGTGGTGGAGGTGGACCCTCCGCATCCCATGATATTCGGGCGCGGTGCCGGAGGAGCGGCAGATCAGCGGCGCGGGAGATCACAGTCTGGACACTCTCCGCGTTGGCCGACGTCAACCCTCGTCAGACCTCATTCTCAAGGTAGGCCAATTGGGCGGACAGGGACTTGACGGCGGCGGGTCGCACCCGTTCGTCGATGTCCGGGTACACGGTGTGGGAGAGCAGCCGGGCGAGCTCGTCGATCGAGGCAGCGTTCCGCTGTCCCTCCTCCAGAGCCGCCAGCGCCTGGCGGGCCTGGTCCAGGCGCTGCTGGCGGTGGCTGCGGTAGGCCGTCCCGACCTGCGCCATGGACGGCAGGACGGGACCGTGGGCCGGCAGCACCGTGGCGTCTCCGAGGGCGATCAGGGTCTCCAGCGAACGGAGGTAGTCCGCGAGCGTGCCGTCCGGATGGTCGATCACCGTCGTCCCCCGGCCCAGCACCGTGTCCCCGGTCAGCACCGAGCCGGCCGCGCCGTCGTCGGGCAGGGCGAAGGAGAAGGAATCCGAGGTGTGGCCGGGCGTGTGCCAGGCGGTGATCACGACGCCGGCCGCAGGGATCCGCTCGCCGGGCACCAGGGGCGCCCCGCCGCGTGACCAGTCGGGGGAGCCGCCGCGGACCGGGGCCCCGGTCCGCGCGGCGAAGAGGTCCACGGCGCCGGTGTGGTCTCCATGGTGATGGGTCACGAGGATCAACTCGATCCGGCGGCCCCCGGCCGCCTCGAGTACGGCTTCGAGATGCTGCTCGGCACCCTCCACCGGACCCGGGTCCACCACGACCACGGTCTCGGCCTCAGGGTCTCCGATCAGATAGGTGTTGGTGCCCTCCAGCGTCATGCCCGAGGGATTGTCCGCCAGCACGGATGTGGTCAGGTGCGAGTCCGCCTGCGGTGAGGTCGAATGGACCGGCGGCTGTTCCGGCTGTGGCTCTGGGGCGGGTGCGGTGGAGGCCATAGGCTCAGTGTATGGACCAGAACGAGAACCGACAGGGCAGTTACGTGATGGCCGGGCAGGAATTCACCCGGGACACCAATTACATCCAGGACCGGATCGTCGCTGACCCGGCTGCCGCGCTGGCTGCGCCGCGGGTCGCCGGGGACAAGATCGGCCGGGCGCGGGGTGGACTGACCGAAGGGGCTGAGGCCTGGCCGGTGGAACCCGGCCGCTACCGCCTGGTGGCCGCCCGGGCCTGCCCCTGGGCCAATCGCACCATCATCGTGCGCCGGCTCCTGGGGCTGGAGGACGTCCTCTCTCTCGGCACCCCGGGCCCCACCCATGACGAGCGATCCTGGACCTTCGACCTGGATCCGGGCGGCAAGGACCCTGTCCTGGGCACCGAGCGCCTCCAGGAGAACTACTTCCAGCGCTTCCCCGGCTACCCGCGGGGCATCACCGTCCCAGCGATCGTGGACATCCCCACCGGCGCCGTGGTGACCAACGACTACCCGCAGATGACCCTGGACTTCTCCACCCAGTGGAAGAAGTACCACCGTGAGGGCGCACCGGACCTGCTTCCGAAGGAGAAGCTGCCGGAGATGCGGGAAGTCGTCACCCGCATCTTCACCGAGGTCAACAACGGCGTGTACCGCTGCGGCTTCGCCGGCTCCCAGGAGGCCTACGACTCCGCCTATGACCGTCTCTGGACCGCTATGGACTGGCTTGAGGAGCGCCTGACCGGCCGCCGGTACCTCATGGGGGACACCATCACCGAGGCCGACGTGCGGCTCTTCACCACGCTCGCCCGCTTCGACCCCGTCTACCACGGTCACTTCAAGTGCAACCGCAACAAGCTGGACGAGATGCCCGCGCTGTGGGGATATGCCCGGGACCTGTTCCAGACGCCCGGCTTCGGGGACACGATCGACTTCACGCAGATCAAGAGCCACTACTACGAGGTGCACCGGGACATCAACCCGACCGGGATCGTACCGCAGGGCCCGGACCTGAGCGGCTGGCTCACCGAGCACGGACGCGAGGAGCTCGGCGGCTCGCCGTTCGGAGCGGGGACCGCGCCGGGCCCGGTGCGCGAGTCCGAACGAGTGGATGCCGGCCACAATCCCCTCTACCCGGCCTGAGCGGCCGGCCTGAACGGAAGGACCCGATGAAAAGGCAGTTCCCCCGGATCTCCGAGTTGCGCCCCTTGATGCAGTTCGGCCGCCCCGGCCTGGACCGGCGGGCCGCTCGTCTGGCCCGCGCCGCGGACATCGACGATCTGCGGACCCTCGCGCAGCGGCGGACCCCGCGCCCCGCCTTCGACTATGTGGACGGCGCTGCCGGCCAGGAGCTGACGGCCCGGCGCACGCGGGAGGCCTTCGCCTCCACGGAGATGCTGCCACGGATCCTGCACGGCACCGCCGCGGCGGACCTGAGTACGCCGATCGCCGGAGGCACCTCGGCGCTGCCTTTCGGCATCGCTCCGACGGGCTTCACCCGGTTCATGCACGCTGAGGGCGAGGACGGGGGAGCGGCCGCCGCGGCTGCCGCGGGGATCCCCTTCACCCTCTCCACCATGGGCACCCGTTCACTGGAGCAGGTCGCCGAGGTGAGCGACGCCGTCGCGATGGAGCGGCATGGGTCCCCGGGCACCCGGTGGTTCCAGCTGTACCTCTGGAAGGACCGCCAGCGTTCGCTGGACCTGATCGAACGCGCTGCGGCGGCCGGCTTCGGCACGCTGATGGTGACGGTGGACACCCCGGTGGCGGGGAACCGCCTGCGGGACGTGCGCAACGGCATGACCATCCCGCCACGGCTCGGCCTCAAGACCGTGCTGGATGCCAGCCACCGGCCCGAGTGGTGGTTCAACTTCCTGACCACCGACCCGCTGACCTTCGCCTCGCTCAGCACCTCGGCACAGGACCTGCAGTCCATCATCAGCAGCATGTTCGACCCCACGCTGTCCATCCGGGACCTGGAGTGGATCCGCAGCGTGTGGCCCGGCCGGCTGTTCGTCAAGGGCGTGCTGACCGCCGAGGACACCCGGCGCTCGCTGGATGCCGGAGCCGATGGGCTCGTGGTCTCCAACCACGGCGGTCGTCAGCTGGACCGGGCTCCCGTGTCCCTCAAGGCCCTGGCCGAAGTGCGCGCCGAGGCCGGCCCGGACGTGGAGATCATCCTGGACTCCGGCATCCTCACCGGATCGGACATCGTGGCGGCGCTGGCGCTGGGGGCGGACTTCACCCTCATCGGCCGGGCCTATCTGTACGGTCTCATGGCCGGCGGGCGGCAGGGCGTGGAACGGGCCATCGAGCTGCTCGCCGAGGAGACCCGGGTGGCGATGATGCTCATGGGTGCGGCCACGGTGGCGGACCTCCGGCGCGAGGGCCGGGTCCGCGCCCCCTGGCTCTGACGGTCACGGTCTCCTCGGCTGGTATCGCGGGGTGAGAAGAACTCTTGCGCCGTGCCGTCGGCGGCGTGTAGGACTCGTCAGAGTGGTCACCGGACCATGCCCAACCCGCTTTTCAGGAGGACCCGTGCGTGCCGTCGTGTTTGAGAACTACCAGACCTTCCCCGAGCTCAAGGACGTCGAGAAGCCCGTTCCCGGTCCCGGCGAGGTCCTGCTCAAGGTGGCCGGAGCGGGAGCCTGTCACTCCGACGTTGCGATCTTCCAGGACTTCACGGAGGGAGCCCCGGGCGCCCAGAGGCCGGAGTTCACCCTGGGCCATGAGAACTCCGGCTGGATCGAGGAACTCGGCCCTGGCGTGGAAGGTCTGAACAAGGGGGATGCCTACCTCGTCTACGGGCCCATCGGGTGCCAACACTGCCGGGCTTGCTCGCGCGGCCAGGACACCTACTGCGAGAACGCCGCCACGATGCCGTACATGGGGGTGGGACTCGGGCGCGACGGCGGGATGGCCGAGTACGTGCGCGTGCCGGCCCGCAACCTGGTCCCCCTGGGCGACGCCGACCCGGTGGCCGCGGCATCCCTCTCCGACGCCGGGCTCACCCCGTACCACGCCATCAAGCTGGCCCTGCCGCACCTCAACGGTGGCGGCAAGTACGCCCTGGTCATCGGCCTGGGCGGGCTGGGCCTGCTCGGCGTGCAGATCCTCAAGGCCCTCACCGGGGCCACCGTGATCGCCACGGACATGAAGCCTGAGGCGATGGCCGAGGCCGAGAGGCTCGGCGCCGTCACGGTGCCCGGCGGCGAAGGCCAGATCGAGCGGATCCGCGAGATCACCGGCGGCCGAGGCGTGGACGCGGCCTTCGACTTCGTGGGCGTGGCTCCGACCGTGAAGACGGCCATGGAGTCCACGGCCCGCCAGGGCCGCTGCACCATCGTGGGGATCGCGGGCGGGTCCTATGACTGGTCCTTCTTCACCGCCCCCTATGAGGTGGAGCTGACCAGCACCTACTGGGGCACCATCGAGGAGCTCTACGAGGTGGTCGACCTGTTCAAGGCCGGCCAACTGGAGCCGATGTACACCACGTACCCCATGGACCGCGCCCTCGAGGCCTACCAGGCCCTGGTGGACGGGAAGATCTCCGGCCGCGCCGTCGTCGTGCCACATTCCTGACGCCCCGGGTGATCAGTTGCGGGATTCCGACCCGGTCCGGGCTCGGACCACTGGGGTGGAACCCCGCAACTGATCGCTCGACCCGGACGGCTTCGCACCTCCCACGGAAGATTGTTGAACAATCGCTGACTGTGGGGCATGCTGGGGTGACCATGAAGAGAGACGGAGGTCACCACCGTGAACGCACAGGGCAGCACCGCACAGATCGACCTGAACAGTGACGTCGGCGAGTCCTTCGGCTCGTACACCCTGGGCGACGACGCCGCGATCTTCCGCTCGGTGTCCTCCGCGAACGTCGCCTGTGGCTTCCACGGCGGCGACCCGTCGGTGATCGCGCAGACCTGCCGGGATGCCGCGGCGGCGGGGATCACGGTCGGGGCGCACGTGGCCTACCGGGATCTGGCCGGCTTCGGCCGCCGGTTCCTCGACTGCTCGCCCACTGAACTGGCCGACGACGTCCTGTACCAGATCGGCGCCCTGGAGGCGATGGCCCATGCGGCCGGGACCGCCGTCCGGTACGTCAAGCCGCACGGTGCGCTGTACAACACGATCGTCCACCATACCGTGCACGCCAGAGCCGTGGTGGACGCCGTCAAGGCCTACGATCCCGAGCTGCCGCTCCTCCTGCTGCCGGGAGCCGTGGCCGCCGAGATCGCCTCGGCCGAGGGGATGCGCGTGGTGACGGAGGCCTTCGCCGACCGCGCCTACACCCCGGAGGGAACCCTGGTCTCCCGCCGTGAGCCCGGCGCCGTCCTCCACGACGAGGAGCTGGTCGCCGAGCGCATGGTCCGGCTCGCCACCGAGGGGACGCTGACCGCCGTGGACGGCACCGAGATCCGCGTGGAGGCAGCCAGCATCTGCGTTCACAGCGACACTCCCGGGGCGGTGGCGATGGCGGCCGCCGTCCGGGCCGGCCTCGAGGGGGCCGGGGTGCGAATCGGCTCCTTCGCGTGAGCGGAACCGCACCCGGCACCCACCGCGCGGTGGCAGGCGCCAGCCCGCGCGGAATCCGCTGGTCCGGCACTCGGGCCTTCCTCCTCGAGTGCGGGTCCCTGGCCGACGTCGTGGCGTTGCACGCCCGCCTCACCTCCGAACCGTTGCCAGGACAGATCGAGGCCCTGGCCGCCGCCGAGACCCTGGCGCTGTCCTTCACCCATCGCGGGGCGGCCCTGTCCGCCGCGGAGGTCCTGCGCAGGTGGGGCCCCGTGGAGGGTGACGTGCAGACGGGCGGCCTGGTGGAGATCGAGGTCGTCTACGACGGCGAGGACCTGGACGAGGTCGGCGAACTGACCGGTCTGGGCCGGGACGGGCTCATCCGCTGGCATACCGGGACCGTATGGATCGGGGCCTTCGGCGGCTTCGCCCCCGGCTTCACCTACCTGGTGCCGGCGGACGGCCGGGCTGACAACTCGGCTGACAACCCGGCGGACGGCCGGGCAGAGGATCGGGTACCGGACCGCACCCTGGACATCCCCCGCCGCGACAGCCCCCGCACCACGGTCCCGGCCGGCTCGGTCGCCTTGGCCGGACGCTTCTCCGCCGTCTACCCCCGGACCTCCCCGGGCGGCTGGCAACTGATCGGCCGCACCAACGCCACCCTGTGGGACCTGGATCGTTCCGAGCCCGCGCTGGTGGCCCCGGGGGACCGCGTCCGCTACCGTGCCGTCCGCGAGCACGCGCGCATCAGCGCGGAAGGAAACACAGGCCCCGGCACGACGCCGGCCGGCACCACGGCCCCCGGCACCGGTCCCGCGGTGGTCATCGAACACCCCGGACTGCAGTCCCTCATCCAGGATCTGGGCCGCCCGGGCCACGGCGATCTCGGGGTCTCCGCCGCCGGTGCCGCGGACGTGGATTCGGCCCGGCAGGCCAACCGGATCGTGGGCAACGCCCCGGCGGCGGCCGTGATCGAGACGCTGCTCGGCGGACTGCGGCTGCGCGCACGCGGACACCAGGTCCTGGCGCTGGCCGGTGCGGAGGCCCCGGCGGTCATCACGGCCATCGCCGGAGGGCTGCCTGCCGACCGGGTCGTGGCCCATCGGGCACCCTTCGCCCTCTATGACGGGGAGACCCTCGAGATCGGCGAGCCCACGGCCGGGCTGCGCACTTACGTGGCCGTGCGCGGAGGTCTGGAGGCCGACGTCGTGCTCGGCAGCCGCTCGACGGACACGATGTCCGGGCTCGGGCCCGCCCCACTGGTCGCCGGCACCGACATCGCGGTGGGCACGGGGCCGCGCTGTGCCGCCGTCGGGAGCGCTGAAACGCCGTTGCGCCCGATGCCGCGGGCCGAGGCGACGACCGAGTTGCGCGTGGTTCCCGGTCCCCGCGACGACTGGTTCGGCCCGGCCGGGCTGGACCGGCTGGCCGTCCAGGACTGGCTCGTGACCGACCAGTCCAACCGCATCGGCGTGCGGCTCGCAGTGGCCCCGGGCGGGACGTCGCATGCCGGCAAGCCCCTCGAGCGGATCAGGGACGGTGAATTGGCCAGCGAGGGAGCCGTGACCGGGGCGCTGCAGGTGCCGCCGTCCGGGCTGCCCGTGCTGTTCCTGGCCGATCATCCCGTCACCGGCGGCTATCCCGTGATCGGGGTCGTGGTTCCGGAGGACCTGACCCTGGCCGCCCAGCTGCCCCCCGGGGCACGTGTCCGCTTCGTGCTGACCACCCCGTCCGAGACCATCCCGTCCGAGACCGTCCCCGAGAGGACTGATCCATGAGCCCACACCGAACCCTGACCAAGGTCCTGATCGCCAACCGCGGGGAGATCGCCGTGCGCGTGGCCCGCGCCTGCACGGATGCCGGACTCACCTCCGTGGCCGTGTACTCGGATCCGGATGCGGACGCGATGCACGTGCACCTCGCCGACGAGGCCTATGCGCTGGAGGGCACCTCCGCCGCGGAGACCTACCTGGACATCGGCAGACTGCTCGAGATCGCCCGGCGTTCCGGGGCTGATGCCGTGCACCCGGGCTACGGCTTCCTGTCCGAGAACGCGGATTTCGCCGAGGCCGTGATGGAGGCCGGGTTGACCTGGATCGGTCCCTCCCCAGCGGCGATCCGTGCCCTCGGGGACAAGGTCTCCGCCCGGAAGATCGCCATCAACGCCGGGGCGCCCCTGGTCCCGGGAACCGATGGGCCGGCGGAGGACGCCGCTCAGGTGCGGGCCTTCGCCGAGGAGCACGGCCTGCCGGTGGCCATCAAGGCCGCCTTCGGCGGTGGCGGCCGCGGTATGAAGATCGTGCACCGGATGGAGGAGGTGGAGTCCGCCTTCGACTCCGCCGTGCGGGAGGCCGTGGCGGCCTTCGGCCGTGGCGAGTGCTTCGTGGAGCGGTTCCTGGAGAAGCCGCGGCACGTGGAGGCACAGGTGCTGGCGGACACCCACGGCACCGTGGTGGTGGTCGGCACCCGGGACTGCTCCCTGCAACGCCGGAACCAGAAGCTCGTGGAGGAAGCCCCCGCCCCGTTCTTGACGACGGAGCAGCTCGAACGCATCCATGCCTCCGCGAAGGCCATCTGCCGCGAGGCGGGCTATACCGGCGCCGGGACGGTCGAGTACCTGGTGGCCCCGGACGGGCTGATCTCCTTCCTCGAGGTCAACACCCGCCTCCAGGTGGAGCACCCCGTCACCGAGGAGACCACGGGAGTGGACCTGGTCCGTGAGCAGTTCAGAATCGCCGCGGGGGAGCGGCTCTCCCTGAGCGAGGATCCGGCCCCGCGCGGCCATGCTCTCGAGTTCCGGCTCAACGCCGAGGACCCGGCCCTGGGCTTCCTGCCCTCCCCGGGGACGGTCGAGGCCTTCGAGGCGCCCACCGGTGCAGGAGTCCGCGTGGACACCGGTGTGCGCTCGGGATCCACCGTTCCGGCCGAGTACGACTCGCTGCTCGCCAAGCTCATCGTCTGGGGAGAGGACCGTCAGCAGGCGATCCGGCGGGCACGGATGGCCCTGGGCGAACTGGCCATCCGCGGCCTGCCGACCGTGGTCCCGTTCCATCAGGCCGTCCTGGACCACCCGGATTTCACCTCGCAGGATGGGCTCGGCGTCCACACGACCTGGATCGAGTCGGCCTTCGCCGCGGACCTGGAGGCCTCGCCCTACCTGGCCGCCGCCACGCCCGGGGCTGAACGCACCGAGATGACCGTGACCGTGGACGGCAAGGCCGTCAGCCTCGGCCTGCCCGCCGAATTGGTTCGTGCGCTGCGCAGTGGCGGCCGCGGCGGCAGCGGGGACACCGCCGGGAGCGACGGTGGACCGGGACTCGTCCCGGAAGGCAAGCGGGCCGGCGTCGTCCCCGCCCCGATGAACGGCACCGTGGTGACGTGGCTCGTGGAGGACGGGGCCGAGGTGGCCGCCGGGGAGGACCTGGTGGTGCTGGAGGCGATGAAGATGGAGACCGCCGTGCCCGCGCCGGCGGCCGGTGTCTTCACCCGCGCCGGGCTCAAGCCGGGCAACCCGGTGAAGCGCGGGCAGGAACTGGGTCGCCTTGACTGAGCCCTCAGCACCAACGCCGGCACCGGCACACACGGCGCGTGCCGCGCACGCGCACACGGGGGCGTGGGCGGCGCAGGTCCTGCGCACCAGGATCTCCCGCGGTGAGTTGTTGCCCGGGGCCAAGCTGGCGGAGCAGGGGCTCGCCGCCGAGCTGGCCGTCTCCCGGAACACCCTGCGCGAGGCCTTCGGGACGCTGGCGGACGAGCTGATCGTCGAACGGCTGCCCAACCGGGGAGTCTTCGTCGCCGAGCCGGATGCGGAGGACATCCGGGAGATCTACCGAATCCGCCGCATGATCGAGCCGGCCGCCCTGCTCTGGGGGGAGCTGACCGCACCGGCGCTGGCCGAGCTGGACGAGATCGTCCGGCGCGCGCTCGCCGCCCTCGCGGCCGGTGACGTCCCCGGCATGGCGGACGCGAACCAGCAACTGCACGGGGTGATCGTGGCGATGGCCGGCTCGCCGACCCTGTCCACGGTCATGGACCGGACGCTGGCCCGGATGCGGCTGGTGTTCTACCGGATGTCCGATGCCCCCGATTTCCACTCCGGGTACGCCGAGCACAACCGTGACCTGGTCCGGATGCTGCGGGACGGCCGCCGCGAGGAGGCCGCCGCCGCCCTGCGGACGTATCTGGACACCGCCGAGGCGGAACTGTTGGACCACCTGGACCGCCGGGGCCTCTGACCCGGCCGGCAGATCCGGCCCGAGCGTTGACCCCGGCGCGTCCGCCGGGGTCAGGGCACCAGGTAGTCGGAATCCCGAGCGTCGGTGATGAGCATGTGCCCGGGCGCGTGGCCGATCGCCAGCGGGGGCCGCGACTCCATGACGGCCGCCTGTGGGGTCACGCCGCAGGCCCAGAAGACCGGGATATGACCGGCTGGGATCTCCACCGGGTCTCCGAAGTCCGGGCGGGACAGGTCCTCGATCCCGAGTTCGTGCGGTGACCCCACGTGTACGGGAGCCCCATGGACCGCGGGGTAGCGGGAGGTGATCCGGACGGCGTCGGCCACCTGGGACGCCGGGACCGGCCGCATCGAGACGACCAGTGGCCCGGCCAGGTTCCCGGCCGGGGCGCATCGGGTCGAGGTGCGGTACATCGGCACGTTCACCCCTTGCTGCTGATGGGCCACCGGCACGCCACCGGCCACCAGCGCCGCCTCGAAGGTGAAGGAGCAGCCGACGATGAACGTCACGAGGTCGTCCCGCCACCAGTCGGTGATCTCGGTCGGCTCCGCCACCGGGACCCCGTCCTCGTAGACCACGTACCGCGGGACGTCCGTGCGGATGTCGCCGCCGGTCAGCAGGTCCGAGGTGACCTGGCCGGCGTCGAGCACGCCGAGCAGGGGCATGGGCTTGGGGTTGCGCTGGGCGAACAGCAGCAGGTCGAAGGCGTGGGACGCCGGGACGATGATCAGGTTGGCCTGGGCATAGCCGGCGGAGATGCCCGACGTCGGCCGTACCAGCCCGGCGCGGAAGCGCGCCCGGGCCTCGGCGGGGGAGAGGGTGGAGAGGTTCTCGGTCATAGGGTTCAGGCTCCGGTCAGCAGCTCGATGGCGGGGGCGAAGGAATAGACGGCCAGGAACACCGTTACCACCCAGGCCATCACCCCGATGACGATGAGCCACACGGGGTAGCGGTAGCCGCCCAACAGGTCCCGGCGGCGCAGGGCGACCCACAGCAGCACGGCGAAGCCGATGGGCAGGATCAGGCCGTTGAACGCCCCCGCGAAGACCAGCAGGGTCTGGGGAGCCTGACCCAGGAAGGCGTAGATCACGGCACAGACGGCGATGAAGGCCACGGTGAGCAGGTTGCGGCGGCGGGGGTTGCCGTCCGTCCTCGTGATGAAGGAGATCGAGGTGTAGGAGGCGCCGATCACCGAGGTCACCGAGGCGGCCCACAGGATCACGCCGAACATCCGCAGCCCGATCTCGCCGGCGGCGTGCTGGAACCCCTCGGCCGCCTGGTTGTCACTGGTCAGTGCCACGCCGCCGGCCACCACGCCGAGGATCGCCAGGAACAGCAGCACGCGCATGACACCGGTGACGATGATGCCGAGGACGGAGGTGCGGGTGATCTCCTTCACGGCACCCGGGCCGCGGATGCCCGAATCGATCATGCGGTGGGCGCCGGCGTAGGTGATGTAGCCGCCCACGGTCCCGCCCACCAGGGTGGTGATGACCAGGATGTCCACGGTCTCCGGCATGACCGTGTTCCTCAGGGCCTCTCCGACGGGCGGCGCGGCGACGACGGCCACATAGAGCATGAGCAGGATCATCACGGCACCGAGCATCACGACGATTCGGTCCAGGGCCATGCCGGCCCGCTTGGACAGGAAGATCAGGATGGCGACCACCGCGGAGACCACGCCGCCGATCTTCGGGTCCACGCCGAGCATGGCATTGGCCCCGAGGCCGGTCCCGGCGATGTTGCCGATGTTGAAGACCAGGCCGCCGGCGAAGACCAGGGCCGCGAGCAACCAGCCGATGCCCGGCAGGACCTTGTTGCCGAGTTCCTGGGCGCGCAGTCCGGAGATGCCGATGATGCGCCAGACGTTCAGCTGGACGGCGATGTCCACGAGGATCGAGATCAGGATGGCGAAGGCGAAGGCAGCGCCGAGCTGGACCGTGAACGTCGTGGTCTGGGTGATGAAGCCCGGCCCGATGGCGCTGGTCGCCATGAGGAACATGGCACCGAGCAGGGCCGTGCGCTGGGCGTTTCTCGGACGCCGTTTCCGAGCTGCCGGGGCGTTCGCGAGTGCGGGATCCTGCATGGGTTCCGTCATGGGGTCCTTCCAGGGGGCGCGTGATGCGGGTCACCGATCGAATCTGTGGGAACACTACAGGTTGTTCAACAATCCTGGCAATGCATTGTTCAACAATCAGCGAGGATCACCGGAGGGCGATCCGAGGATGACCGGGGGCCGGAGGAGCCTCCGGGCCGAGAATAGGGCGGATCAGCGCGGGTCAGCGCGAGGCGGCTGTTGAAACGGACCGCTCTGCGGGAACAGACTGGCCCCATGGCCAAGAAGAACGCATCCAAGGAATCCGACGCCCCACAGATCAAGGACGAGGAGATGTACGAAGCCCTCCGCGAGGACGGGGCCAGCAAGGAGAAGGCGGCCCGGATCTCGAACGCCGCCGCCCGAGACGGCCGCTCCGAGGTGGGCGAGCGCGGCGGTGACTCAGGGTCCTACGAGGACTGGACCGTCGAGGAGCTCAAGGACCGCGCCAAGGAACTGGACCTCTCCGGCTACTCGGACCTCCGCAAGGACGAACTGATCGAGAAGCTGCGCCACCACTAGTCCCGATCCGGCTGGTCCGCTCCGGTGAGCAGCTGCAGCAGCGCACGGTCCGGCTGACGGTCCAGGTTCATCACCCGTCCCCGCTCGAACAGGTCCACCACCCGGGGGTCCACGTAGGACTCCCGGGCCACGGTGGGCGTGTTGTGGAGCAGGTCCGCGCTGGCCTGGACGGCGATCTTCACGGCCTCCGGGGACGTGACTCCCGCCCGGTGCGAGCGGGCCAGGGACCGCGCCGCTGCCACCGTGCCCTGCCAGGTCCGGAAGTCCTTCGCGGTGAACTCCAGCCCGGCGATCTCGGTCAAATAGTTGTTCACGTCCGCCGCCGAGACCCCCTTCCATTCCCGGCGACGGCCGGATTGGACCGGATAGGCCAGGGCGGGGGCCTTGCGTGGAGTCGCCGGGACGCCGGCGAGGAACTCCGCGAGATCTGCATCCCGCAGGGTCACGTCCCACTCGCTGCCGGACTTGCCGCGGAACACCAGGTGGACATCGGCGCCGACGACGTCCATGTGCCGGCGTTGAAGGGTGGTGGCGCCGAAGGCCTCCAGCTGGCCGGTGTGCTCGGAACCGCCCACCCGCAGGGCACCGCGGTCCATCAGCCGCACTGCCGCTGCCAGGGCCCGACGCTGGCCGCTCACCTCGCCATTCCCGTCGCGGGCTCCTGCCCCGCCAGCGTCGTCGGAGGCCGACGTACCCGGCCGGAGGTCCCGCGTGACGCGTCGGCGCAGACCGGGCAGGGCCTCGGCGAAGGACAGGGCACGCTCGTACTTCTCTGCGTCCCGCCGCGCACGCCACTGGGGGTGGTAGAGGTACTGTTTCCGGCCGGCGTCGTCGATCCCGGTGGCCTGGATGTGGGCGTTCTCCGAGGCGGCGATCCAGACCTCGGTCCAGGCCGGCGGGATGACCAGGCCCCGGATGCGCTCGAGGGTCTTGGGGCTGGTGATGCGGCGGCCGTTGGCGCCGCGATAGCTGAAGCCGGTACCCGACCGACGGCGGGTGTAGCCGCCGCTGCCCGGAACCGACGCCGTCAGCCGGGGCATGTCAGGCGCTCTTGCGACGCTTCGCCGACGAGGCGGACGACGACTTGCGGGACGACGTCGTGGACTTCGAACCGGATGTGGCCCCGGACTTCGTTCCGGACTTGGCGCCGGACTTCGAATCCGACTTGGTCCCGGACTTCGTCCTCGACTTCGCTCGTGACGTGCCCCCCGACGTGGTGCTGGACTTCGAACCCGACGTCTTGCCGGTGCCCTTGCTGGATCTGCCGCCAGCCGCTTTGCGACCGCCCCGCTTCTTGTCCAGGGATGCCTTCAGGGCCTGCATCAGGTCGATGACCTCGGCATCCTCACCTTCCGTCTCCTCCGTGACGTCGCCGAACGTGGCGGCCGTATCCAGAGACTCACCCTGCTCGAGCTTGGCGTCGACGAGCTTGTGCAACTCCACCTGATAGGTGTCCTCGAACTCCTCGGGCGTGAAATCCGAGGCGAACTGGTCCACCAGGGCCGCTGCCAGCTTCTTCTCCTTGGTGCCGATCTTGGCCTGCGACCGGGTCGCGGGAAAATCGACTTCCCGGACCTCGTCTGCCCAGTACATGGACTGGAGCACCAGGACATCGTCCTGGACGCGCAACGCGCCCAGCCGGGTCTTCTGGCGCAGCGCGAACGTCACCACGGCGGTTCGGTCGGTGTCCCCGAGGGCCTGCCGCAGCAACAGGTACGACTTCGGGGACTTGCCCTGGGGTTCCAGGAAGTAGCTCTTGCCGAACATGATGGGGTCGATCTGGTCCGAGGGGACGAACTGCACCACTTCGATCTCGTCGTTCTGCGCCTCCGGGAGGGACTTGAAGTCCTCGTCTGTCAGCACGACCGTCTGCTCGCCGTCCTCATAGGCCTTGTCGATGTGCTCGTAGTCGATCTTCTTCCCGCACACCTCGCATCGGCGCTGGTACCGGATCCGGCCGCCGTCGGCGTCGTGGACCTGGTGGAAGCTGATGTCGTGCTTCTTCGCCGCCGAGTACGCCTTGACAGGGACGTTCACCAGGCCGAAGGTGATAGATCCAGACCAGATGGCTCTCATGGGCGTCAGCATAGGCCCTTGTCGGCAGCCGGGGGGAGAGGTGGCATGGCACGATCCGCGCGGCAGACCTACACCGTCGGTGAACATCAGCTCTCCGTCTCCAGCCTCGACAAGGTGCTCTACCCCGCCACCGGCACCACCAAGGCCGAGGTCATGCAGTACTTCCTCGCGGTGGCGGACGTGCTCATACCGCAGGTGGCCCAGCGCCCGGTCACCCGCAAGCGATGGGTGGACGGCGTGGGCACGGCGGAGAAGCCCGGACAGGTGTTCTTCCGCAAGGACCTCGAGGACTCAGCGCCGTCCTGGATCCCGACCGGCAGGATTGCGCACTCCGACCACACCAACACCTATCCGCTGGCCAATGAGCCGGCCGTGCTGGCCTGGTTTGCCCAGGTCGCCGCCCTGGAGGTGCACACTCCCCAGTGGCGTTTCGGGCGGAACGGACAGCCGCGCAACCCGGACCGCCTGGTGCTGGACCTGGATCCGGGGGAGGGCGTGGGGTTGGCCGACTGTGCCGAGGTGGCGCGCTGGTGCCGGGACATCCTCGCGGACATGGGCATGGAGTCCTTTCCCGTGACCTCGGGGTCCAAGGGCATCCACCTCTACGCCGCGCTGGACGGCCAGCACAATGCGGACGCCATCAGCGCCGTGGCCCATGAGCTGGCCAAGGCGCTGGAGGCCGACCACCCGGACGAGGTCATCTCGAGCATGCGCAAGGCCAGCCGCGCCGGCAAGGTGTTCGTGGACTGGAGCCAGAACAACGGGTCCAAGACCACCGTGGCTCCCTACTCGCTGCGCGGGCGGGACCGTCCCTGGGTGGCGGCGCCGCGCACCTGGGCGGAATTGGAGGACCCGGACCTGCAGCACCTGGAGCTCGGGGAGGTGCTGGAGCGGGTTGCCGACGGCCAGGACCCGCTGGCGCCCCTTGGTTGGGTACCGGACGGCGCGGACAGTTCCGATGGTCCGACCGACCGCCTCGCGAAGTACCGGTCCATGCGCGATGCGACCAAGACGGCCGAGCCGGTGCCGGCGGAGGCGCCCGTGGAACGGCAGCTCGGCGAGGACGAACGGCCGACCTTCGTCATCCAGGAACACCACGCCCGGCGCCTGCACTGGGACTTCCGGCTCGAGCACTCCGGAGTGCTCGTGTCCTGGGCGGTGCCCAAGGGGCCGCCCCTGGACACGGAGACCAACCGCCTGGCCGTCCAGACCGAGGACCACCCCCTGGAGTACGGCACCTTCGAGGGCACCATCGCGAAGGGCGAGTATGGCGCCGGGGAGGTCACCATCTGGGACTCCGGGACCATCGAGATCGAGAAGTGGCGGGAGGGCAAGGAGGTCATCGCCGTGTTGTCCGGGCGGCCGGACGGCGGTCTCGGCGGGGTGCCGCGGCGCTACGCCCTGATCAACGCCCCCGGCATGGGCGGGGAGGACAACTGGCTGCTCCACCTCATGCAGGACCAGCCGGAGGCGAACACCGCACACCACTCCTCGAAGACCACCGCTAAACCCACCGCCAAACCCACCGAGAAACGAGCCGAGAAGCCCACTGCGAAACCTGCCGCGAAGGGTTCGGAGGACGCCGCGTTCACGGTGGCAGACCTGCCTTCTCCGATGCTGGCCACCTCCGGCAAGCCCTCCGACCTCACCGCGGACGAGGACTGGTCCTACGAGATGAAGTGGGACGGCTACCGCCTCCTGGCCGGGGTGACGCCGGAGCAGGTCGTCCTGGCCAGCCGTAACGGCAAGGATCTGACGGCCGACTATTCCTCCCTGCAGGAACTCACCGAGCTGCTCACCGGTCCGGCGGAGGAGTGTGGCGGGATGGTGCTCGACGGGGAGCTGGTGGCCCTGGACGGCCAGGGCCGGCCGGACTTCGGACTGCTTCAGGAGGTCAGCGGCCGCACCAGCCGGGGAATGCGGCGCGGGGGCCGGTCCGGCCGGGCCGCCCGGACCGCCAGGGCTGGTCAGACCGACCGGTCCGCCGCCGATTCGGAGGGGATCGAGTTGCGGTATCTGGTGTTCGACATCCTCCAGCTCGGGCCGCCGGGCGCCTCGGGTCGGCACGTCCGCTCCCTCCTGCGCACCCCCTATGGTGAGCGTCGGGAGACCCTGGAGGCCGGCGTCGGGAACGGGGACGTGGTGTCCGTGCCCCCGGGATACCGCGGGACGCTTGCGAGGGCCCAGCAGGCCAGCCGCGATCTCGGGCTCGAGGGAGTGGTCGCCAAGAGGACGGACTCCCTGTACCTGCCGGGGCGGCGCGGCTCCGCGTGGATCAAGCTGAAGCTGCAACAGCACCAGGAGGTCGTGGTCATCGGGGCCCGGGAGGGCAAGGGAGGCCGGTCCGGCGGGATCGGCTCCCTGCTGGTGGCCGTGCCGGACGAGACGGGCGAGCTGCGATACGCCGGACGGGTGGGTACCGGATTCTCGGCGACCCAGCTGGCGGAGACCGAATCCCGGTTGCGGCGCCTGCACCGCAAGACCCCGCCGGTGCCGGACGTGCCCGCCGAGGACCGGTCCGACGCCTGGTGGGTCACCCCGTCCCTGGTGGGCGAGGTGTCCCTGGCCGGCCGGACCCGTTCCGGCCGGGTCCGCCAGGCCGCGTGGCGGGGCTGGCGTGAGGACAAGTCCCCTGACGAGGTGCGCTGGGAGATCTCGTGAACCGCGCGGCGCCGGGTCCCGAACCGGCCGGCGAGAGGGCCTCCCCGGCGCAGGCCGATGAGAGCTCGTCCCCGGAGGCGGCCTTCCGGCATGAGACGCCGGCGGAGAAGCTGGACCGCAACTGGAGTGACCTGCTCCAGGAGTTGCGGGTGATGCAGACCGGGACGCAGATCGTCACGGCGTTCCTGATGACGTTGCCGTTCCAGGCCCGGTTCGCCGAGGTGGCCAGCCATCTCCAGGGGTGGTACCTGGCGCTGCTGGTGACGGCGGTGTTGTTGACCGTCCTGATGCTGCTGCCCGTGGTGATCCACCGGCGCTTCTTCGGCCGGCTGGTCAAGAACCGCACCGTGGCGCTGGGGGACCGCGTGGTGCGGATCTGCCTGGCTGGCATGGGGCTGCTGCTGGCCGGTTGCGTGGCGTTCATCGCCCACGTCCTGGTGGCCACGGACGTGGCCTGGTGGATCACCGGCGCCACCGCCCTCGTGATCGCGGTGCTGATGGGGGTGCTCCCGCCGCTGCTGCGCCCCGGGCCCCGGACCGGCGGCCAGGCCCGCACCGGGCCGCCAGGTGGGGAGCCTCCTGTGCTCAGCCGGTGACGTACCGGTCGGTGACGGCCAGCGCCTGATCCAGGATGTCCAGTCCGTGGCGCACCACCTCGTCCGGGGCGTTCAGGGGCGGCGCCACGTGGATGCGGTTCATGTTCTGGAACGGCAACAGTCCCAGCTTCTTGCACTCGGCCACGAGCTCGTTCATCTCGGGGGAGGACCCGCCATAGGCGGCCATGGGCTCTTTGGTCTCCCGGTTCTTCACGAGCTCCACGGCCCAGAAGGCGCCCAGGCCACGGACGTCTCCCACGGAGGGGTGCGCGTCGAAGATCTCCCGCAGACGCGGTCCGATGATCTCCTCACCCAGCCGGGCCGCGTTGGCCACCATGCCCTCGTCCTGCATCGCGTTCAGCGTGGCCACGGCCGCGGCGCAGGCCAGCGGGTGGCCCGAGTACGTCAACCCGCCCGGGTAGGGCGTCTCGGCGAAGGTCTCGTAGACCGCGTCCGAGAGGGCCACACCGCCGAGTGGCACGTAGCCGGAGTTCACGCCCTTGGCGAAGGTCAGCAGGTCCGGCTCCACGCCCCAGTGGTTGACCGCGAACCACTGGCCGGTGCGGCCGAAGCCCACCATGACCTCGTCCGCTATGAACAGGATGCCGTACTCGCGGGTCAGCTCTCGCACCCCCTGCAGATAACCTGCCGGCGGCACGTAGATCCCCGCCGTGCCGGGGACGGACTCCAGGATCACCGCCGCGATCGACTGCGGCCCCTCCAGCAGGATGGTCTGCTCCAGGTGCGCCAGTGCGCGCTCGGACTCCTCCTGCTCGGTGGTCGAGTGGAAATAGCTGCGGTACGGATAGGCGGGCATGAAATGGGCGACGCCGGCCGTCGCCTTGTCGACGGGATTCCGCCGGGGGTCAGCGGTCAGGGCGAAGGCCAGGTCCGTGCCCCCGTGGTACGCGCGGTAGGCGGACAGCACCTTGGGCCGGCCCGTGTGGACCCGAGCCATCCGCACGGCGTGCTCCACGGCGTCCGCTCCGGCGTTCGTGAAGAACACGTGGTTCAGGTCCCCGGGTGTCACGTCCGCTACCAGCCGGGCCGCCTCGGACCGGGCGGCGTTGACGTGGGCAGGGTTGATGGTGGCGATGTCCGCGGCCTGCTCCTGGATGGCGGCCACGACCTTCGGGTGTGAGTGGCCGATGTTGGTGTTGATCAGCTGGCAGGAGAAGTCAATGAGCCGGTGGCCCTGCCCGTCCCAGACATAGGGGCCCTCGGTCTTGACGACCGTCATCGGCGTGATGGTCCGCTGTGCGCTCCACGAGTGGAACACATGCTCGCGGTCGAGGTCGTAGGCCTTGCGGCCGGCGGCCAGCAGGTCCTCACTGATGGACGGGTCAGGGGACACGGGCTGAATGGTCATCGACTCTCCTGGTACTGGCTGGCGGGCATCATGGTGTGGCAAACAGTGTGGCAAACGGTGTGGCCATCGTGATGTGTTCGGGGACACTCCTATCCACCAGCATGCCTGATCCACCGCGGCGGCGGGCCTGTGGGGGGCGAATGCGACCCAGGGCGAATCTGTGCGGGCAAATGCGACCAAGTGCGGACCAGTGCGGACCAGTGCGAACAGGAAAAGTATGGACAGGGATGCCCGGTTCACGTGGCGTGATGCGCACCGGGACCGGCCGGCGGAATGGCACCATGGCATCATGGACCCCGTGAGAGATTCTGTTCAGGCGGCCCGGGGCCCGGAGTCCTCCGCGGAGACCGGCCTCGACGGCGTCCGCTGGCTGTCCGCCGCGGAACGCCGGGCGTGGTTGACTTTCGTGGCCACCCACATGCAGCTCATGCCCACCCTGGAGGCAGACCTTCAGGTGGAGGGCACCGTCAGCTTCTTCGAGTACCAGGTGCTGGCCATGCTCTCGGAGAGCGGGGAGGCGTTGCCGATGAGCGAGTTGGCCGCCCGCACGAACTCCTCCCTGTCACGGCTCTCCCATGTGGCCCGCAAGCTTGAAGGCCGTGGCCTGATGCGGCGCAGCCCTTCGAGCGAGGATGCCCGGGTCACCATGGCCGTCGTCACGGACGAGGGGATGGCGGAGATCGTCCGCCTGGCCCCCCACCACGTGGCCAGCGTGCGCGCGCGGTTGCTGGACAGCCTGGATGACCGCGACCTGGCCGACCTGGGCCGGATCGGCTCCAAGATCCTCGCGCATCTGGACCCGGAGCACTGGGTCTTCCGGGACCCGGCCCTGGCGAACGACAAGCCCCGGCCCGCCTGACGGGCCTCGCCTCGCCTGACTGCCGCGATACGGCTGGCCGGCGCCTGCCCGGCTGGCCGGCTGGCCGGCGGTAGTCCTCTGGTTTGAACGATGCGGGACTGTGCCCTAAGATGGAACGGCGTTAAGCCGCGTTGAGTTGTGGTGTGCCCGTGTTCCGCAGGGGTCGCCAGAACATCGGAAAACAACGTGCTTCCCGTAACCGGATCTCCGGCCAGCCTTCACCGGGGCCGGCTGGGGACTCACCGTCTTCCCCCGCGATATAGGGCACTTCGGTTGGATCTCACCCAGCCTGGTTACCCCTTCGGAAAGTCGCAGTAAGAGCGCGGTGTCACAACTGGTGGCGGGACTCGTGGAGCGCCCGGTTCGTCCGGAGGCTTCACAACGGGTTCCGCCCGTTCTTTTACTACTACTTGCAACGAGGAGTGATCATGGCAGCAAACTGCCAGGTAACCGGGGCTGGGCCAGGTTTCGGCCACAGCATTTCCCACTCGCACCGTCGCACCAAGCGCCGGTTCGACCCGAACATCCAGAAGAAGACCTACTGGGTTCCGTCCCTGCGCCGCAACGTGACGCTGACCCTGTCCGCCAAGGGCATCAAGACCATTGACGTGCGCGGTATCGACGCCGTCATCGCCGATCTGCTCGCCAAGGGAGTGAAGCTCTGACATGGCCAAGGACAAGGACGTACGTCCCATCATCAAGCTGAAGTCCACCGCCGGCACCGGGTACACCTATGTGACCCGCAAGAACCGCCGCAACACCCCGGACCGCATCGTGCTCAAGAAGTACGATCCGGTTGCACGCCAGCACGTCGAATTTCGAGAGGAGCGCTGAGGCATGGCCAAGAAGTCCATGATTGCCAAGAATGAGCAGCGTAAGGTCATCGTTGCCCGCTATGCCGAGAAGCGCCTGGAGCTGAAGAAGACCCTGGTCGACCCGAACGCTTCTGATGAAGCGCGCGAGGCCGCCCGCGTGGGCCTGCAGAAGCTGCCCCGCAACGCCTCCCCGGTGCGTGTTCGCAACCGCGACGCCATCGACGGCCGCCCGCGCGGTACCTTCCAGAAGTTCGGCATCTCGCGTGTCCGCTTCCGCGACATGGCCCACCGTGGCGAGCTGCCGGGCATCACCAAGTCGTCCTGGTGACGTCTATCCGGTGACAGCCCGCCGGCCTCTGGCCCGGTGACGGTGCCTTCCGGCGCCAAGCACACCATCCGAAGGGGGTGGCAGACCGTAGGGTCTGCCACCCCCTTCGGCCGTTCTGAGCCCCTCTTGTCTTCATCCCGGTGCGGCGAACGTGCAGGGTTGAGTCTGGATATGGTCACCCCTAGCGTGGGAGACGCCAGGAGTTGCCGGCTCCGCTGGCACTGGCATTCCGATACCCCATCAGGAGGAGAGGAAAGCATGGCGAACGAACCCCAGAGTCCCGTCAAGGATCCCAACTACGACCTGATCTCAGTCCTGGAGGCGTCCCTGAAGATGGTCTTCCAGGCCGAGACCTACGCCCGCGACGCCGAGCAGGCCGGTGATACCGAGCTGGCGGAGTGGTTCCGAAAGATCCAGGAGAACAACCGCAAGGCCGGTGACCAGGGCAGCGAAATGCTGAAGCAGCGCCTGCAGAACCGCGCCTCCTGACCTGCCGGGACCACCCCCGGGGTCCCGAGCAGCGCTGGTCACGCCCCACGAGATGAAGGGCCCTCTCCTCTGCGGAGAGGGTCCTTTGCCGCTGTGAGGGCCCTTGGAGGCGGAAATTTGTGGGAAATCGCCCAGAATCCGCGTGTTTACAGGCTTCCACGGCGTGTTTCCGCGCTTCCGGGTGGTAGCTTTCGAAGCACGTGCCCGGATCTGATCGGTTCGGGCCATGAAAACCATCATCCAAGTCCAGGAGGACACATGGCTATGAACCGCAGTGAACTTGTCGCCGCCGCCGCTGAGAAGACCGGCAACTCCCAGGCCGCCGTGAACGGTGTGCTGGATGCCGTCTTCGAGATCTTCTCCGCCCAGGTCTCCAAGGGCGAGAAGGTCACCATCCCCGGCTGGCTCGCCGTCGAGCGCACCGACCGCGCTGCCCGCACCGGCCGCAACCCGCAGACCGGCGAGACCATTCAGATCCCGGCCGGCCACTCGGTCAAGATCTCCGCTGGCTCCAAGCTGAAGGCTGCTGCCACCGGCAAGTGATCCAGGACGGCCCCGGCCGTGGCCCGCACGGGTCCGGCCGCCCGGCCATCGACGAAGGCGCTCCACACGGTGGGGCGCCTTCGTCGGTTAAGTCCTCGGCCTCGGACCTTCCTTCCGCTCAGCCGGGCAGTTTTCTACAGCCGGTAGAATCCACGTAGCATAGAGGTCGGTCCAAGCGCTCGACGCCAGGGAGGTGCACGGTGACCACACACCATGCTCGGTACCCTGCGCCTCGCGCCGCCCCCGTTCGCGGCCCGGCCCGGTTGCTGCGCGGCTGGGCTGCCGCCGCCGTCGCCACCCTCTGGGCCGCCGGATCCCACACCGTTGCGTCCGTCTCGACCCGCTCGGCTGATCTGCCCGCGCACGGATACGTCCCAGACCACGTGCACGACGCCGGCCCGGCACCGATCGTCTGGATCCTCACCCTCGCGCTGGCCGGCCCCCTCTGCACCGCCCTGGCCGGGCGCCGGCTGTCCTGGTGGCGCCTGGCCTCCGGGGTGGGCACCAGCCAACTGCTCTTCCACTGGCTCTACTCCATCGCCGCCGTGCCCGCCGACGCCGGCGCCCTCAGCAGGCTGAGGTCGGCTGCAGGCCATGCCCACCATGCCGGCCATCTCGGCCCTGGCCCCCTGGCCGGACTGCCGGGCCCCGCCGTCGCCGACGACGCCCTCACCACGTTCTCTGCGGCGATGGTCCTTGCCCACGTGCTGGCCGCGGTCGGGACCGTGCTGGTCCTGCGCCGCGGGGAACTGCTCGCGGCGCGCGTGGCGGAACTCGCCGTCGGGCTCGTGCTGCGGTCCCCGGGCGCCCGGCTCGCCCGGTGGGTCCCGACCGTCCCGGTCCGCCGAGTCACCGTCCGCGCTGTCCGAGTGGTCCACCGGCCGGATGAGGTGCTGCTGGCATCGCCACGTCTGCGTGGTCCGCCGGAGTTCGCCCTGGCCGCCTGATCGTCCACCGATCTGCCGGCCAGGGAAACCTCACCCTCCATCCGGCAGACCCCTGCCCGGTGCCGTTCTCGGCCCGGGCTGTGAAGGACACCATGAACACTCACAGAACCACCACCCCTGCACGACCCCCGCGCACCCAGCGCGCCCGCGGCATCGGCGCCGGCACGGCAGCCCTCTCAGCCGCCGCGCTGCTCGCCTTGGCCACGGCCACCCCGGCGGCGGCGCATGACCAGCTGCTGTCCGCCACCCCGGCGGCCGGCACCGCCGTCATCGAGGCCCCGGCCGAGATCGGCCTGGAATTCTCCGGGAACCTGACCACCGGCCAGGGCATTCAGAACCTCGTGACGGTCACGGACGAGGAAGGCCACCAGTGGCAGGACGGCGAAGCCCAGGTCACCGGCCCGAACCTCACCGCCGCCCTGTGCGAGGGCCTGCCCAACGGCGAATACACGGTGGACTACCGCGTCGTGTATTCGGATGGGCACTCCGAGGAGAAGGGGTACGAGTTCACCCTCGAGGACCCCGCCGCGCCCGAAGCGGCCGTCCCGGAGGACTGCGGGGTGCCGAACCCGGACGCGCCGGTCTCCTCGGACGCCACGCCGGGTGATGCCGGCACTGGCACCGATGGTGCCGGCTCCACGGCAGACGACGGCAGCACCGCCCCCGCGGATGCTGCGGCCTCTGCGACCACGGCGGCCACCGCCGAACCCGGCACCGCGGCCACCGACCCGGCGTCGGGCGAGGCCACTGCAGACGACAGCCAGGCGCCCTCCGGTCCCGTGGCCGGCTGGGTCTGGCCTGCGGCCATCGGCGGGGTCCTCGTCGTTGTGGTCGCCATGCTGATGGTGTTCCGCAAGGCCAGGGCCATCGGCACCGGCTCCGACGGTGATGCGGGTACCGACGGCGGATCGGACGGTACGGGAACCAGCGGCCGCTGACCGGCCAGAGCACCGCTCTGTAGTGCAGGTGCAGTGCACCTGTACTGCACCGGGCGGCCCGGGGCACCCCCGCCCCGGGCCGCCACCGGCAGGACCCTCCTGCGAGAGAATGGATACTGTGAAATCTTCCCCAACCGCTGAGCGTGGCACTTCCGCGCCGGTGTGGCTGTGGCCCGTGGCCGGCGTCGTCGGCGCGGTCAGCCTGGTGCTGGCCGCCGCCTGGACGGGCATCCTGGCCGTGGACCAGCTCTCCGACCCCGGGGCCCTGACCCGTTGGGGACTGCCGGTGGCCGAGATGGTGAACAACCTGGCCATGCCCACCGCTGTCGGCGCGTTGATCTTCGCCTGCGCCATCATGCCGCCCTCCCGGGGCCAGCGTGCTCACAATGGAGAGGGCGGCGAACATCCGGCCTTCACCCGACTGATGCAGGTGGCCACCGCAGCCTCCGTGGTCTGGACGCTGTCCGCCCTTGCCGTTCTCGTGCTGTCCTACTCGGACCTCGCCGGCATGCCGTTGGACCCCAGCGCCTCGTTCACCTCCGGCCTCGTCGGCTACCTGCAGGACATCTCCGTGGGCCAGGCCTGGACCGTGGTGACCGTCCTCGCCGCCGTCATCACCTCGCTCACCCTGGCCGTCCGCTCCACGGTCGGCCTCGCCTGGACCGCCCTGCTCGGGCTGGTCGGCATCGTGCCTCTGGCCCTCATCGGCCACTCCGCCTCCGGGGATGACCACAACGGGGCCGTCAACTCGATCGGCCTGCACCTACTCGGGGTGGTCGTCTGGATCGGCGGGCTGATCGTCCTGGCCCTGATCTCCCCGAAGCTGCACGGCCCGGACGGCGCCAGCGGCAAGCCCTCCGCCCACCGGCAGGGTCCTGAACCGCTGATCTACACCGTGGTCAGCCGCTACTCGCTCCTGGCCGGGCTGGGACTGGCCACCGTGGTCCTGTCCGGAGTGGTCAACGCCGCCATCCGCATGAACACGCTGGAACAGCTCACCAGTCCCTACGGCGTGCTGGTGCTGGCCAAGCTCGTGGGCTCCGTGCTGCTCGGCCTGATCGGCCTGATGCACCGGCTGTGGGTCATCCCGCGGCTGGCCACCGGCACCACCGCCCCGCCGCCGGCCGCCAAGCGCCTGCTCTGGCAGCTGATCGCGGTGGAAGCCGCGATCATGGCGGCGATCATGGGGCTCGCGACCGTGCTCTCGCGCACCTCTCCGCCCGTCCCCGAGGAGATCGCCCCGGACGCCTCCCCGGCCCGCATCCTCACCGGCTACGACCTGCCGCCGGAACTGACCTTCCAGACCTGGTTCACGCAGTGGCGCTTCGACTGGCTGTGGGTCGCCATCATCGCGTTCCTGGTGCTCTGGTACGTGCGCGCCACCGTCCGGCTCCACCGCCGCGGTGACCGCTGGCCCATGCTGCGCACGATCTCCTTCGTGGTCGGCCTGACCATCCTGTTCTGGGTGACCTCCGGCTCCCCGGCGATCTACGGCCAGGTGCTGTTCAGTGCCCACATGGTGGCCCACATGACACTGACCATGATCTCGCCGATGTTCCTGGTGCTCGGCGCCCCCGTCACCCTGGCGCTGCGCTCCCTGCCCAGCCGGACGGACGGCACCCGCGGCCCTCGCGAGTGGATCCTGTGGATCGTGCACTCGCCCTTCGGGCGGTTCATCACCAACCCGGTGGTGGCCGCCGTGAACTTCGCCGGTTCGATCCTGGTGTTCTACTACACGCCGTTCTTCGGCTTCGCGCTCCAGGAGCACATCGGGCACGAGTTCATGAACGTGCATTTCCTGTTGACCGGCTACATCTTCGCGTCGGTGATGATCGGGATCGACCCACTGCCGCGCAAGGCGCTCTACCCGATCCGCTTGGTGATCCTGCTGGCCACCATGGCCTTCCACGCGTTCATCGGTGTGGCCATGACCTCCTCCGAGTCCCTGCTCCAGGCCTCCTGGTTCGGTTCCACGGGACGCGACTGGGGGCCCTCCGCCATCGCCGACCAGCAGATCGGCGGCGCTGTGATGTGGGGGATCGGCGAGGTGCCCACGGTGCTCATGGCCGTGGCGGTGGCCGTGATGTGGTCTCGCACCGATGCCAAGGAGACCAAGCGGCTGGACCGCAAGGCCGATCTCAACGACGAGGCCGAACTCAAGGCCTGGAACCGTATGTACGAAGAACTTGCCGAGAACGAGGAGCCCCGCCGATGACCACGCGTTCCCCCCGCACCCCGGCCATCCGGCCTTCCCTCGACTCCCGCCGGCTGCGCCGCCCGGTTGCTCGGATGGCCGCCCTGGGCCTGGCGGGGATGCTCGTCCTCGCCGGTTGCTCGGGCGGCGCCAGCGACCAGGACGGGAACGACGCCGGCGTCCCCGCCAACCCGCATGGGATCACCGCGGAGAACCCGTCCGGCAGCGCCATGCCGACCGCTGGTGCCGACGGCCAGAACGGAGAAGGAACGGAAGGCGGGGCGGGCACGGACGGTGAGACGCCGACGTCGGGCACGGCTTCCGCCGACCCTTCGGAGACCGAGGCGGCCGACGCGCGGGCCGACCAGGCCGCGGTGGGTGCCGCCGCCGAGCGGGCCGCCAGCTTCGGATTCACCAACCAGGTCTCCGCCACGGACACCGAGATCGCCGCCACGCGTGAGGACGCCCGGTTGCGGCAGACGAACTCCTCCGGCACCACGGTGGAGCCGGCCAGCTGCAAGTCCCCCCTGACGGCGGTGGACTGGTCGCCCATCCTGATGCCGGGGGCGGATGCCTCCCGCCTGGACTTCGGCTCTGAGACGTTCGCCGGGACGGGCACTGTGGAGGTCGCCTCCCTCGAGGACGCCGGCGTGGTGGAGGACCACCTGGCCAACGTCGAGCGCCTCGTGGCGGACTGTCCTGAGCTGACGATGACCGTCACGGACTCGGACCTCCAGCAGTCCACGTTCGACTTCACCGCCCGGACCTCCGCATCGGCGGGAGAAGGAGTGGACTCCGGCCTCGTGTGGACCCGCACCCCGGCCGGCGGGGGAGCGGAGACCACGGCCCACGTGCTGATCGGACAGACGGCGGAGCACGTGGTCATGGTCTCCTTCATCGGTGGCTCGGAGGTGGCCGGGGAGGAGTTCACCGCCATCGCCGAACAGATCTTGGCTGCCGCCGAGGGGGCGCTCTGAACCTCGCGGTGAACCACAGGGGTTCACGCACGGCCGAGGATGCTGTCAGGATGGCCGCACGGAACCCCTGACCGGCAGAACCCGACTCGAAGGAGCCCGCCGTGAGTACCACCCAGCCCCAGCCTGATGACAGTTTCCGGGACACGGAGACCAGCGAACTCGACCGGCAGGGCACCCAGCAGCCCCAGCGCGGCGTCACCGGTGCCGCCAACCAGCCGGGGAAGCCGGTCGAGGAGGACGGGGACACGTACTCCGAGGAACAGGCCGAGTCCGCGAACCCGGACCCGGCGGAGGAGAACGTCACCGGTCTGGACCGCGGTGGCAGCGTGCCACCGGGGGAGACCCCGCCCGCTGACGATCAGATGAGCCGGGACCAGGGTCACGAGGAGTAGGCCCGATTCAGCCGTGGGCGTTGTATGACTTCATGCGTTGGCCACCGAGGTGGGGCCGGGGCGAGAATGGAGCCCATGAGCACCTCTGCCGACCAGCCGGTCACCACAGCAGCCCCCGTTGATGCCGCTCCCGCCGTCGTCACGCCCCGGGCCACGTCCCGGGTCCGCGCGTCCGAGCTCGTCGGCCGCAACTGGCTGAACACCGGCGGCACGGCCCTGGACCTGGAGGGGCTGCGCGGCAAGATCGTGATCCTGGACTTCTGGTCCTTCTGCTGCATCAATTGCCTGCACGTGCTGGATGAACTCCGTCCCCTTGAGGCCGAATTCCACGACGTGCTCGTGACCGTCGGCGTGCACTCACCCAAGTTCGACCACGAGGCGGACCCGGACGCGCTCGCCGCCGCCGTGGAACGCTATGACGTCCAGCACCCCGTGCTGGACGATCCGACCCTCACCACGTGGCAGGCCTACTCGGCCCGCGCCTGGCCCACCCTGGTGGTGGTGGACCCCGAGGGCTATATCGCCGCGCACCTCTCCGGTGAGGGCCACGTGGCCGGACTGACCTCGCTCGTCAACGAGCTGGTGGCCGAGCACGAGGCCAAGGGCACCCTGCACCGCGGCAACGGCCCCTACGTCCCGCCAGAACCGGTGGCCCGGGACCTGAAGTTCCCCGGCAAGGCCATCGCCCTGGGAGCCCGTGGCTCGCAGCCCGGCACGTTCCTGGTGGCGGACACCGGCCACCACCGCCTCGTGGAGGTGGCCGGTGACCTCACCACGGTGGTGCGCACCATCGGCGGTGCGGTCGCCGAGGGCAACGGGGCCAAGGGCATCGACGACGGCGGCCCGGAGACCGCCCGTTTCAACGAGCCCCAGGGGCTGGCGCTGCTGCCCGAGGCCGTGGCCGAGGCCGTGGGCTACGACGTGGTGGTGGCGGACACCGTCAACCACCGCCTGCGGGGGGTGAGCCTGGCCGACGGCTCCGTCCGGACCCTGGCGGGCAACGGCGTGCAGCGGCTGATCGACCCGGAGCGGGCGCGCGTGGCCGCGGACCCGGAGGACCCGGAGGAGACGGTCTCGCTCGAGCCTTTCGGCACCGACCCGCTGCAGACCTCCCTGTCCAGCCCGTGGGACGTGCTCTGGTCCACCGCCGAGGACACCCTCATCGTGGCGATGGCCGGCACCCACCAGATCTTCAGCTTCGACCCCCGCACCGGGGACCTGGCCGTCTACGCCGGCACCGGCCTGGAGGGCCTGGAGGACGGTGCCCCGGACGTGGCCTGGTTCGCCCAGACCTCCGGGCTGGCCGAGTCGGCCGACGGCACCCTGTGGCTGGCGGACTCCGAGTCCTCCGCCCTGCGGTCCATCACCCCGGGCGGCACCTCGGCCAGCAGCAGTTCCGCGGACGGAACCGCCTCGGCCACCGGCGCAGATGCGCGGGAACGCCAGGTGAGCTCCGCCGTCGGGACCGGCCTGTTCGATTTCGGCTTCCGCGATGGGGCCGCCGCGCAGGCCCGCTTCCAGCACCCGCTGGGCGTGGCCGCCTTGCCAGACGGTTCCGTGCTGGTGGCGGACACCTACAACGGGGCCATCCGCCGGTACGCCCCGGCCGGGGTGGCCGCTGATGGCCGCGCCACCGAGGCCGAGGTGTCCACCGTGGCCCGCGGCCTGAAGGAGCCCTCGGACATCCTGGTCGAACCCGACGCCGAGGGGAACCCCGCCTCGATCGTGGTGGTGGAGACCAACGCCCACCAGCTGGTGCGGCTGTCCGTGCCGGACGAGTACCTGCAGGTGGACGAGGGCGCGCTGCAGACCCAGCGTCCCCGGACCGCCATCGCCGCCGGGGACGTGGAGCTGGCGGTGGCCTTCAAGGCGCCGAGCGGGCAGAAGCTGGACGACCGCTGGGGCGACCCCACGCAGCTGAAGATCTCCTCCTCCCCGGAGAACCTGCTCCTGGGCGGCGGGGGCACCTCCACCGGACTGCACCGTACCCTGCGGATCAACCCGGACGTGGCCGAGGGGGTCCTGCACATCACCGCGCGCGCCGCCTCCTGCGACGGTGAGAAGGGCCAGCCGATCCCGGACCACGCCGCCTGCCACCTCTACCAGCAGGACTGGGGCATCCCGGTGACCGTGCACGCCGGAACCGGTGCAACCGATTCCACGAGAGAAGCCGAGACCGAGGCCGGGACCGTGAACGAGACCACTGCATCGGGTCCGGTGCCGGAGACCCGTCTGGACCTGGACCTGCGCGGGATACACTGACAAGCGCCAGCACCGCACCCGACACCCGAAGGCGGCAGATGTCCCATGACCACCCTGGTTGTAGCCTCCTCACAGCACGGATCCACCCGAGAGATCGCCGAACGGATCGCCAAGGTCCTGCGCGTGAACAAGGGCGTGACCACCGTGGTGGAGCACCCGAAGGACGCCCCGAAGTGGCTCGCGACGGTCGACGCCGTGGTGGTGGCCCTGCCGATCTACCGTGATGCGCTGGACAAGGCCGGCAAGGCATTCCTGGACACCCACCGGGCCGAGCTGGCGGACAAGTCCCTGTTCATCCTCGCCTCCGGCGCCGCGCCCTCGATCAACCCGCGCCTGCAGGCCACCATCGACTCCTACGGGCCCCGGGACACCGCCTACCTGCGCGGCGCCCTGACGGAGGAGAAGCTCGGCTTCCTGGACAAGCTGAGCATCAAGCTGGTCAAGGGCCAGTACGGTGACTTCCGCAACTGGGAGGCCATCGAGGCCTGGGGCAAGTCGCTGTCCGACCGCGGCGCCCACTGAATCCCTCCCCGTAAATCACTCCCGGCTTCCGCGCCGGGATTCCTTGACGCATCCCTCACCGGAGGTTCACGGTTGCAGTACGTGAACGCTGTTGAGGGATGCGGAACATGAACACACTCTCGAAGTCCCCCCGGGTCGTCATCATCGGCGCCGGGATCGTCGGCGCGAACCTGGCCGATGAGCTCACCGCGCGCGGGTGGACGGACGTCACCGTACTGGACCGGGGGCCGATCCCGCTCACCGGCGGATCCACGTCCCATGCCCCCGGGCTCGTTTTCCAGACCAACCCCTCCCGGGCCATGACCCGGTTGGCCGCCTACACCCGGACCAAGCTCGCCTCCCTGATCCACCCCCGCACCGGGGAATCCGCGTTCAACCCGGTCGGCGGCCTTGAGGTGGCCACCACTGCCGAACGCCTCGCCGAACTGCACCGCCGCGCCAACTTCGCTGTGGCCTGGGGGCTGGAGGCCACGGTGCTGGACCCGGAATCGGCGGCCGCCCTGCACCCGCTGCTGGAGGCCGACCGCATCCTCGGCGCCCTCCACCTGTCCACCGACGGCCTGGCCTCCTCCGTGCTGGCCGTCGAGCTGCTCCGTGCCCGCGCCGAGGCCCGCGGGGCCCGGTTCCTCGAACGCGTCACCGTCACCGCCATCCAGCACGACGCCGGCCGCGTCACCGGGGTGCGCGCCGGGGACTCGGTCTTCGGTGCAGACGTGGTGGTCAACGCCGCCGGGTTCTGGGGGCCGCAGGTCGGCGAGCTGGCCGGGGTGCCGGTGCCACTGGTGCCCCTGGCGCACCAGTACGTGACCACCACCGAGGTACCCGCCCTGGCGGCGTGGACGGCCAGGGGGGCCGGTGTGGCTGGTAGGACCGAGGGCGCCGGGAGAGAACCGCGCGGTGACCGGGGCACCCCAGCGGAGGGCGCCGTCGTCGGGACCGGGAACTCCGCGCGCCTGCCGATGCTGCGGCACCAGGGCGAGGACCTGTACTTCCGGCAGGTGGGGAACCGGATCGGGATCGGGTCCTACGCGCACCGGCCGATGCCCGCCCGTTACGACGAGCTGCCAGAACTTGAGGGACCGGGCGGCCCCACCGGGAGCATGCCGTCCAAACTGGCGTTCACCCCGGAGGACTTCGACGGGCCGTGGGAGCAGTCCAGGCTGCTGCTGCCGGCGCTGAGCGAGACCACGCTGCAGGATGGCTTCAACGGGATCTTCTCCTTCACCCCGGACGGCGGCTCGCTCGTGGGGGAGTCGAGGGAGTTGCGGGGCTTCTACCTGGCGGAGGCCGTGTGGGTGACGCATTCGGCCGGCGTCGCCAAGGCCGTGGCCGAGCTGCTCGTGGACGGGCAACCGGAGACGGACCTGCGCGAGCTGGACCTGGCCCGGTTCGAACAGGTGCAACTGGAGCCGGACTACGTTCTGGAGACCGCACAGCAGGCCTTCGTGGAGGTCTATGACATCAAGCATCCACTGGAGCCGCGACTCTCCCCGCGAGACCTGCGGCTGGCCCCGTTCCTCGCCCGCCAGGTGGAGCTCGGGGCCGTCTTCCTGGAGTCCGGCGGCTGGGAGCGCCCGCACTGGTTCGAGGCCAACCGGCCGCTGCTGGAGGAGCTGCCCGCGGACTGGCGGCCCCCGGAACGGGACTCCTGGGCGGGCCGCTTCGACTCCCCGATCTCCGCGGCGGAGGCCCACGCCACCCGCACCGCCGTGGGTCTGTATGACCTGTGCTCGCTGAAGCGCCTGGAGGTCTCCGGTCCGGGGGCCCTGGGTCTGCTGCAGCGGGTGACCACCACGCCCATGGACAAGCGCGTCGGCGCCGTCACCTACACCCTGATGCTGGACGAGGCCGGGGGCATCCGCAGCGACATCACCGTGGCCCGGGTGGCCGAGGACGTGTTCCAGATCGGGGCCAACGGCGGGATCGACGCCCTGTACCTCGAGCGGCAGGCGGCGGACTGGACGGACGGCACGGTGCGGGTGGAAGACATCACGGACCGTACCTGCTGCATCGGCGTCTGGGGGCCGCACGCCCGGGACCTCGTCCAGCCGCTGGCGGCCCAGGACCTGTCCGACGACGGCCTGCGCTACTTCCGCATGGCCCGCACCTCGATCGCCGGGATCGAGGTCCGCCTGCTCCGGGTCTCCTATGTGGGCGAACTGGGTTGGGAGATCTACGCCGATGCCGCTGACGGACTCGCCCTGTGGGACGCCCTCTGGGAGGCCGGACGCGGCCTCGGGGTGGTGGCCGCCGGGCGCGGGGCGTTCAACAGCCTGCGGCTGGAGAAGGGGTACCGGGCCTGGGGATCCGACATGGACACCGGACATGACCCGTTCCAGGCCGGACTCGGCTTCGCGGTCCGGGCGGCCAAGGAGGGTTACGTCGGCCGGGAGGCCGTGGAACGGCTCCGCGGTCAGGAGCTGGCCTCGAGGCCCCAGTTGCGCTGCCTCACGGTGGACGACGCCACCACGGTGGTGATGGGCTCCGAGCCGGTCTTCTCCGGCGGCCACCCCGTCGGCTACACCACCAGCGCGGCCTACGGATACACCGTGCACCGTCCCCTCGCCTATGCCTGGTTGCCCGGGGAGCTGGACGTGGGGGACGCCGTCGAGATCCGCTACTTCGACCGGATGGTGCCCGCCACGATCACCGCCGAGCCCCTGGTGGACCCGGAGGGGACCCGGCTTCGCGGGTGAGGGATCCACGGGTGAGGCCGGATCAGCCGGCCGAATACCCCATCCGCTGGCTGGCGGCCAGGCCGGTCCGGTGCAGGGCCTCCAGTACCGAGGGATCGCCGTCGGGGGAGAACCGGAAGGCCGGGCCGGACACGCTGATGCTCGCGATCACCGCGCCCCGGTGGTCGTGGACCGGGACGGCCACCGAGGACAGGCCGATCTCGTACTCCTCCCGGGTCACGGCGTGCCCGGCGTGCGCTGCCTGCAGCAACTCCTCCTCGAGCCGGGCCCGTGACGTGATGGTTCGGGAGGTGAACCGCGGCAGGCGGGTGCCCTGCAGCAGATGGCGGCGGTCCTCCGTGGACAGGGCCGCCAGCAGCACCTTGCCCGAGGCCGTGGCGTGCAAGGGCGTCAGGCTGCCGATCCAGTCCTGGGTGGCCAGCGTGGACGGGCCGAGGGCCTGGTCCACGTTGACGGCGTAGCCCGAGCGGAGCACGGCCAGGTTCACGGTCTCCTTCACCGCGGTGGCGAGGTCCTGCAGCAGGGGGCCGGCCTCCTGGACGAGGTTCAACCGTCCCGGGATGGCGGCGGCCAGGCGCAGGATGCCGAACCCCAGCTGGTACTTGCCGCGGTCATGGTCCTGCTGCACCAGTTCCCGGGCCACCAGGGCTCCGAGCAGGCGGGACGCCGTGGACTTGTGGATCCCCATCTCCGCGGCGATCTCGCTGACCCCGGCCCGTCCCTCCCGGGCGAGGATCTGCAGGACGGTGGCGGCCCGGTCCACGGACTGCACCCCGGAGGCGCCACCACCGTTCTCGCTGACCTCCGTGGCCCCGGCGGAGTTGGCGGTGTCCGGCCCGGGCCGGACACCGCCCTCATCCTCAAACGGCGGCATCCAGCCCCCGTTGGCGGAGGATCTCGCGCTGGTTCGGGTTGACGGAGGGCCGGAAGGGGACCTCGACCACCTCGGCGGCCACGGGGCTGCCCGGGACATCGGAGTACTCGTCCGGCAGCTGCACCCACAGCTGGGTCCCCACCCCGGTGAAGTCCACCGGCACATAGCCCATGGCAATGTTCTGGCCGAGCTCCGGCGAGAACCAGGGGGAGGTGACGTAGCCGACCGGCTCGCCCGGGCCGCCGTCGTGGGTGGGGCTGATGAGCCAGAAGTCCGGCGCATAGTCCTCAATGGGCTTGCCGCCCAGCCGCAGGCCGACCAGCTGGTGGGTGTAGGGCGGGGTGCCGGCTTCGAGTTGGCGCCGGGCCTCCTCCAGGGCAGCCTTGCCGATGTAGTCGGCGGCCTTCTGCCGGGGGACCTGGTAGCCGAGGTTGGCCTGGAAGGGCAGCGTCTCCTGGTCCATGTCCTGGCCCCAGGACAGGATCCCGGCCGCGATCCGGCGGTGGTGCGCCGGGGCGACGACGGCCAGCTGGTGGGGCTTGCCGGCCTCCAGGACCGTGTTCCACAGGGTCTCTGCGTGGAGCGTGGAGTCCTTCAGGTAGATCTCGTAGCCCTTCTCCCCGCTGAAACCGGTCTGGGAGACGATGACGGGGCAGCCGCCCACGTCACCGGCCAGCAGGCCGTAGGGCGGCAGCTCGGCCACGGCCGGGCCGAACAGGTCCGCCATCAGGTCCACCGACTTGGGGCCCTGGATCTGCACCGGGGACACGTCGATCTCACGGATGTCCACGTCGAACCGGCGGCCGACATTGACGCCCTGGAGCCAGAACAGCAGGTCGGAGTCCGAGAGGCTGAACCAGAACTCGTCCTCGGCCACGCGCAGCAGCACCGGATCGTTGAGGATCCCGCCGTCCTCGTTGCAGAGGATCACGTAGCGGGCGTGCATGACGGGGATCCGGGTGGCGTCCCGGGTGATGACGAAGTTCACGAAGTCCTCGGCGCCGGGGCCCTGGACCCGGATCTGCCGTTCCACCGCCACGTTCCACAGGGTCACGTGGTTCACGAGCGAGTCGTACTCGGCCATCATCCCGCCGTCCTCCGGCCGGACGTAGCCGCGCGGATGGTACATGCGGTTGTAGACGGAGGCCCGCCAGCAGCCGGCCTCCATGGACAGGTGCCAATAGGGCGATTTGCGGACGCGGGTGTCGATCAGCATCTGGACCGGGGTCGGACCGGACTGCCGGAGATTGATCGGGACGGTGCGGTCCTGTTGGTCGATCGAGGGGACGTTGGGGTGGGTGTTCTGCATGGGGGTCATCCTCTGGGCGCTGTGGGCGGCGGGGAGGCTGCCGCGGCGACGGCCGGACAGCCTCGCCAGACGTTGCGCATCATGAACACCGTTCCGTCATGCGCATCTGGTGCGACCACCGTAGCGGCGTCGAAAGTCCCGGGGAAGAGGTGCGGTCCCATCGTTTTGCCGTCGTCTTCCACTCGTCTTCCCGCCGGTGTGCCCGACGGCGTCAGGGAACGTTCGGCATGTAGCGCACCGCGTCCGGGGTGACGGTGAGGTCGGCCTCCAGCGTGAACGGTTCGCGGTGCTCGACCGTGCGCTGTTCCCCGGTCACCAGGTCGATCTCGCTCAGGGACAGGATGGCCTCCGCCTCCAGCGGTGCCACCACCGTGGGATCGTCGCCCTCGGCAGGCAGGTCATGCACGCTGGCCTGGGGGTCGCCGGCCATGGACCAGGTGATCGACTCCGGCGGAATCCGGTTCACCGTGTCATAACCCATGGGACAACCCGCCGGGTTGAGGACCTTCTGCTCCGTACATCCGGCGAGGAAGCGGTCCAACTGCTCGTTGACCTCGGTGGAGACGGCGTCCGTGTACTGCAGCGCCAGGTCCAGGGTGAGGGAATCTGCCGACGGGTCGGTGGTGCCGGCCTCAGTGCCTGGGTCGTGGCCTGCGGTGTGGTCCACGACCAGCCGGGCCGGCTCGGCCTGCAGGTAGGTGCTCTCGAAGCTGGCCTCCACCACCATCGGGGGCAGCACCGCGAAGGTCCGTCCGGGCGTCTCCTCCTGCTCGGTCACCAGGGGCGCCTGGATGCCGTTCACTGAGGCGGTCAGCGGACCGGACGCGGCCTCCGGCGGCAGGTTCGCCGGCGCCACGTGGACCGACCGCACGGGAACCTCTGCCATCCGCCACCGGTCGAAGAAGAGCCAGTCGCGGCCGGTCTTCTCCACCGTGAAGGTGGTGCTGTGCTCCTCGCCGTCCACGGTGTAACCGACCAGGACCTCAGCCGATCGCCCCTCCGGCGTGTCCTCACCCCGGGAGACGGTCAGCTCTCCGAGGGCCGCCATGCCGGAGATCAGCGGCTCCCCTTGCAGCAGGTCTGTGGCCGTGCCGGGCGCCAGTTCGGCGGGCGAACCAGCGGAACCGTCACCGGAGGCCAGGGCCACAGCGGTCCCGCCCTCTCCGGCGGTCAGTGCTGCCAGGTAGTCCTCGACCTGGGCTTCGGGGGAGTAGACAGTGCTGTTCACCGTGGCGATCGCGATGCCGCCCGCCAGCAGCGCCACGGCGGCGCCGCCGCCCCACCAGGCCCAGGCCGGGCCCGGGGCCCGCCCGCGGCGGTTCCCCGTTGCGCCGGAGCCTCGTCCTCCGGATCCGTCCTGCGCCGGCTGACTGTCGATCCCGGTGGCGGCGTCGTCTCTGACCTCTGGCATGAGTGACATCCTAGGATGGGCCACATGCACCAGCCGCAGCGCTACGCCGCCGCCGTGGTGTTCCTCGTGGTGGTGGCCTATGCGACCGTGGCAGCGTTGCAGATCCTCGTGTGGAACCCGCTGGCGGCCGTCCCCGGGATGACCCTGGGGCAGATCCGCCATGCCATGGAAGAGGCCAACGAGGCACTCCACATCGCCCCGGTGATCATCGTCCTGGGACTGGGCGTGCTCCTGACGGCGGTACTGGTGACCTGGATGGTGCGAGCCGGCGGGGCAGCGGTCCACGTGGTGCTGCTGGGGTTGGCCCTGGTGGCCTGCGGTGCCCCCGCGTACTTTGTGGCGTCCTTCAACGCCGGCATGAGCCTGGCCGATGCGTTTGCGATCTCCGGTGCGGACGTCGCCCCGTGGGGTGGGGTGCTGCTGCAGATCAGCCTCGTGGCGTTCGTGGCGTTCTGGCTCGTTCTGCTGTGGCGGGCCGGCGTGAAGGCCGCGCGTCGCCGCAGCGTCAGAGGCTGAACCGGGCCGGACACGAACTCGCTCAGGCGAAGATCAGCGCGACGGCGATCATGGCCGGGATCGCCACGATGGTGGTGATGAGGATCGTGTCCTTCGAGGCCACCATGCCGGTCTCATAGCGGGAGGCCGAGACGAACACGTTCTGCGCCGTGGGCAGGGAGCCCAGGACAACCGCGATCAGCAGCTCGTTGCCCTCCATCCCGAACAGGGGCCCGGCCACGACCCAGGCCAGCAGCGGATGGATCAACAGCTTGATGGCGGAGGCCAGTGCCACGTCCGGGCGGCGGCCGGCGGCCTTCTCGAGGGGCTTGGAACCGACCAGGGACATGCCGAATGCCAGCAGCATGGCCGGGATGGACGCCCCGGCGATCAGGCTGACGGATTCGGCGACCGGCTCCGGCAGGACCCACCCGGTCGCTGAGAAGACCAATCCGAGCACCGAGCCGATGATCATCGGGTTCACCGCGATGTGGCCGACCTGCCGCCAGAAGGCGACCCACCGGTTGGGCGGGCGCTTCGGACCGGGCGAGCGGCCGGCGTCGTGCCCTGATGCGCCTTCCGCTTCCGCGCGGCGGCGGGCCTCGGCCAGGGTGGTGGAGTCCAGTGACGCCACGTAGATGGGGGTGTAGATGGCGAGCTGGAAGATCAGCACGGGGGCCGCGAGGGCGGCGTCGCCGAGGACATAGGCGGCGATGGGGATGCCCAGGTTGGCGGAGTTGACCATCGAGGCGCTCAGGGCACCGATGACGGTCTCCGAGCCGTCACGCTTCGGCAGGATGAACCGTGCCAGCAAGAGGTAGAGGCCGGCGGCGGCGAAGGCGGAGATGCCGGCGACGAGCAGTTGCGGACCCAGCACGGACTGCACGTCAGCGGCGGAGAGCGTGTCGAAGAGCAGGGCGGGGCTGGCGACGAAGAACGCGAGACGGGACAGGACCGGCTGACCGTGATCACCGAGGACCTTGGAGCGGCCGGTGACGTAGCCGACCAGGATGATCACCCAGACGACCGTGAATCCGGAGATGACCTCCAGCACCGGCATCCCCTTCCCCTGCGGTTCCGTCACTGAGGCTGGATCCGGCCGGATCGGGCGCACCCCGGGCAGAAAGAGAGCGGGCGACGGGAATCGAACCCGCGTATCTTGCTTGGGAAGCAAGCGCTCTACCATTGAGCTACGCCCGCAGGACACGGCCTGATCAGCCTGTCACGCGCAGTCCAGCTTACACGGATTCCCCCGCAGGTCACTGCCGGACACGGAGCCCGGGCGGAGTCCGCTCCTGCATTGCTCCTGCACCACGTCTCCACGACTTCTCCAGCATGGTCTGCCCTGCGCTACTTTGGGTAGGTGCTTCTCTCAGACCGCGACATCAGGGCCGAACTCAGCGCCGGGCGCATCCAGCTGGACCCGTTGGTCCTGGACATGGTCCAGCCCTCCAGCGTGGACGTCCGTCTCGACCGGTTCTTCCGCCTCTTCGACAACCACAAATACGCTCACATCGACCCGGCCGAGCCGCAGGAGGAACTGACCCGGCTGGTCGAGGTGGACCCCGAGGAATCGTTCATCCTGCATCCGGGGGAGTTCGTGCTGGGCTCCACCTATGAGCAGGTCACCCTGCCGGACGACATCGCCGCGCGTCTGGAGGGCAAGAGCTCGCTGGGACGGTTGGGGCTGCTGACGCACTCCACCGCCGGCTTCATCGACCCCGGCTTCTCCGGGCATGTGACGCTCGAGCTGTCCAACATGGCGACTCTGCCGATCAAGCTGTGGCCCGGCTCGAAGATCGGCCAGCTCTGCTTCTTCCGGCTGTCCTCGCCGGCCGAGCACTCCTACGGCTCCGGTCCCTACCTGAACCGCTACCAGGGACAGCGTGGCCCCACGGCATCCCGCTCGCACCAGAACTTCCACCGGACCATCATCGAGCGCTGAGGCCGGTCCGGCGGGTCGGCTTGCCAGCTATGGATCAGGTGCTGAACCTGTGCCCAGTGTTTGACCCGGTCACGGGGGTCGAATCCAGCAACTGATGATCAACAGCGGTGCCCTACGCCGTGGCTGAGTTGCCGTGAGCCTCGAACCGGCGGCGAACCACGTGGATCAAGCGACTGAAACCCTGGCCGAGGTCGAGCGACGTCAGGCGGATCACGAGCCATCCGCGTTCCTGGAACCACGCGTCTCGGTTGGCATCGGAGGCCTGCTGTGACGCCGTGCGATGGTGTTTTCCGTCGTACTGGATGGCAATCTTCTGCTCTCGGTAACCCAGGTCTGCCGCCGGGGCAAAGCGGTCGCTGGGATCCCCCTTGAGCTGCACGGCCGGTTCGGGAAGGCCTGCATCCACCAGTGCCAGCCGCGTCAACGTCTCCGGTGGCGAGTCGGCGCCGACACGGCATCTCGCGAGCGCGGCCCGTGCATTGCGGACTCCCTTGACCGAGCCCGCCCTGAGTAGCGCATCGGACAACCCAGCCAGGGTTGCCAGGCCGTCAACGCGCCGATCCTGGTCCCACGGTCTGTTCACGATGGCATCCCCCAGGATGATGAGGTCGGTGAGGTCCAGGTGACTGGCCATGTCCACCCAGGTTCTCGCCGGGCTGGTCAGTGGCAGCCGCCGGAACTGCACCCGATCTTCTTCTGGCACCGGTGAGCGATGGGCCGTGATGCCCTTGCGCTGGGCGGCACCGGTCCCACTGCACCACGTCAGGTGGATCGTCGTGTCCGAGGCGACGATGTCCGGCAGGGGCAGACGGAACACGAGGGCGGCGGTGCCGTGGGAATACACCGCATCCGGAAACTGTCGTGCCAGCGCGGCCAGGGACAGCCGACCCATTCCGTGGCCGGGTTCGTCGAAGCCGGCGGGCCATCCCGTGTCAACCGATGAGGACGCCAGCAACCCGTGGCCGAGGCGAACGATATCCCGTGCCTCGAGACGCTTCCTGCTGACGCCATGGCGACGTGCCTCGGCGCGGGTGAAGGGCGTGTGCTGCAGCGGTTCCGGCAGTGCGCGTCGATGGACCATGAAGCCATCGTGGTCCGGTGGCAGGTCTTGCGGGTCCGGACCGGACAACCTGTGGACAACTGCGGTCGAGCCAGCGGTGGACCGGGGCGGTGGGCTGGGGCGGTGGCCAACCACCAGTTGTTGAGGATGTCCCGGTGCCAGACCGCAACACCGGCGCGCGATCCAGCAACTGATGTGGAGGCCACGTGGTGGGAATGCCGTCACGTCGACGCCGGCAGTTCACGGTCCGGTCCCGGCAGCCAAGTAGCATGCCCGCATGAGCACACCCAACGCACCGGCGTCGCCCGCGGCCACGCCACCGGACGCCGGTCCGATCGACCGCCCGCTGAACCGCAAGCACGTCACCGCGTGGGCGCTGTGGGACTGGGGTTCTGCCTCCTTCAACGCGGTGATGGTGACGTTCGTGTTCGCCACCTATCTGGCCTCCGACTCGTTCGGGCCGGATGACCGGGGTACGCAGTGGCTCACGGCGGCCAACGCGATCGGCGGCATCGTGGTGGCACTCACTGCCCCCGTGATGGGCCAACGCTCAGACCGGGGCGGCCGGCGCAAGTTGTGGCTGGGGATCAACACCGGCGTGGTCATCCTGCTCACGGCCCTGTGCTTCTTCGTCCGCCCGGACGAGGCGTACCTGTTGCTTGGCGTGGTCCTGATCGCTGCCGCCAACGTGGCCTTCGAGTTCGCCGGGGTGAACTACAACGCCATGCTGCTGCAGGTGGCGACGCCGAAGACCATCGGCAAGGTCTCCGGCATCGGCTGGGGCGCTGGCTACGTGGGCGGGATCTTCCTGCTGCTCATCCTCTACGTGGGATTCATCTCGGGGGACACGCACTGGCTCGGGGTGACCAACGACGACGCCATGAACATCCGTGTGGTGGCCCTCTTCTCAGCCCTGTGGTTCATCGCCTTCGCCCTGCCACTGTTCTTCAGCACCCCTGAACACCGGGGCTCCGGCGAGGACGAGAAGGTCAGCCTGCTCGAGTCATACCGACGTCTCTGGCGGACCATCCTGGGACTGTGGCGGGATCAGCGCAACACCTTCTGGTTCCTGGCGTCCTCGGCGGTCTTCCGTGACGGCGTCGGTGCCGTCTTCGCCTACGGCGCCATCCTCGGCACCACGGTCTACGGCGTGGATCCGGCAGACATCCTCATCTTCGGGATCGCCGCCAACGTGGTCGCCGCTGCCGGCTCCTTCGCCGGTGGCTGGATCGACGACCGGATCGGGCCCAAGCGGGTCATCATGGGGTCGCTGGTCGGGTTGATCGTCACCGCCGGGGTCGTCTTCTTCCTCAACGGGACCACGGCCTTCTGGATCTTCGGACTGCTCCTGTGCTTCTTCGTGGGCCCCGTGCAGTCCTCGTCCCGATCCTTCCTCGGCAGGCTGACCTCGGAGCAGCGGGCGGGGGAGATCTACGGCCTCTATGCCACCACCGGGCGGGCGGTGTCCTTCCTGACGCCGGCCCTGATCTCCGTGGGGATTGCCCTGACCCGCGACTCGCGGTACATGGTCCCCGCCATCCTGCTGGTGCTGATCGCCGGCATGGCCCTGCTGGTCAGGGTGCGGGATCCGAAGACCGCAGACGCGCTCTAGCCCTGAACAAACACTGGGCAGATCGTCCGTATTCCCTTGACGCCATGAGAATAATCGGGGAGTCCAGCCGACCTGCGCCCGGTAGGATGTAACCAACCCCCCACCCCGAAGATGGAGGCCGCCCCGTGCTGACTGTGCTCATTGCGCTCTTTGCAATGGCACTCGTGGCCCCCTTGGTCTTCCGGGTCGCGGATCGCAACGGGTTCTACATCCTCGCCGCCGTCCCGGCCGCCGGTTTCGTCTGGCTCCTGTTCCAGTTGCCCGCCGTCCTCGAGGCTCAGGAGGCCGTCAACGCGGGGGCCTCCCCGCCCGCCGCCGCTCCCGGCGGACTCGTCCAGACCTACGAGTGGATCCCCGACCTCGGGATCAACCTGTCCTTCCGGATGGACGCCCTCGCCGCATTCATGGGATTGATCGTCCTCGGGGTCGGCGCCCTCGTGCTCGCGTATTGTGCCCGGTACTTCACGGTCAACGAGCCGCGCAACGCGGCCTTCGGCGCCCAGCTGATCGCCTTCGCCGGCGCCATGTTCGGCCTCGTGACCACGGACGACCTGATGGTGCTCTACACCTTCTGGGAACTGACGTCCGTCCTCTCGTTCCTGCTGATCGGCTACTCTGCACACCGCATCTTCGCTCGCCGGTCCGCCATCCAAGCCCTGATCGTCACCACCTTCGGGGGTCTGGCGATGCTGGTCGGACTGGTGATGCTCGGTCAGGCCGCCGGCACCTACCGCCTCTCCGAGATCGTGGCCCGCGGTCAGGAGCTGATGGCCGGTCCCTACGGCGGCGCGTTCATGGAGTGGGCCATCGTGCTCGTCCTGGTGGGCGCCCTCTCCAAGTCCGCGCAGGCGCCCTTCCACTTCTGGCTCCCGGCAGCCATGGCCGCCCCGACCCCGGTCTCGGCCTACCTCCACGCCGCCGCCATGGTCAAGGCCGGTGTCTACCTCGTCGCCCGGCTCGCCCCGGCCTTCGCGGAGTCCGGCTGGTGGCAGGCGCTGGTGCTGGGCGTCGGCCTCTGGACCATGCTCGTCGGCGGCTGGCGGGCCCTGCGCCAGACGGACATCAAACTGGTCCTGGCCTACGGCACCGTGTCTCAGCTCGGCTTCCTCATGGTCGCCAACGGGCTCGGCAACCAGGACGCCGCCATGGCAGGGTTGTCGATGCTGGTGGCCCACGCCCTGTTCAAGGCACCCCTGTTCATGGTCGTCGGCATCATCGACCACGAGGCGGGCACCCGTGATCTGGCCAAGCTCTCCGGGGTCGGTCGGAACCACCCCTGGCTGACCACCACCGCCGTCATCTGCGCCGCCTCCATGGCCGGCATCCCACCGCTCTTCGGCTTCGTCGCCAAGGAATCCGTCCTCGAGTCACTGCAGCACTGGGCCGAGGCCGGCTCCGGCGGCGGACTCTGGGCCACTGTCTGGGCTTGGACGCCACTCGTGGTCGTCGCCCTCGGCTCCGTGCTGACGGTGGCCTATTCGGCGCGCTTCGTGTGGGGCGCGTTCGCCTCCAAGAAGCTCCGCACGGACGGCGAACTGAAGGCCGTCGCGGACACCCGCTTCCACGGCCCCGTCACAGCCGGCGCCCTTGGCCCGTCCGCCTTGCTGGCCCTGGCCTGCGTGGTCGGCGCCTTCATCCCCACCGTCATGGATGCCCTGCCCGTGGCCTTCGGTGGATCAATGGCGGCCCTCGATCCGGGTGCCGAGCCCGCCCACCTGGCCCTGTGGCACGGCTTCACGCCGATCCTGGCCATCTCCGTGGGCATCGTCCTGCTCGGCCTCGCCCTGTACGCCATCAAGGACGGAGTGGCCCGCTTCCAGGAGGCCGTGCCGTCCTGGGTGGATGCCCAGCGCCTCTACCGCTCCGCACTGCGGGGGTTGGATGACGTGGCCGTCTGGGTCACCGGCCGCACCCAGCGTGGTTCCCTGAGCTTCTACCTGTTCATCATCTTGGCGGTCGCCTTCGTCGCGCCGTTGTTGGCGCTTCTGTTCCCCCACGAGCACGACGGCGGCGCAGGCATGGCCGCGTCCCTCTTCAGTTCAGCGAACTGGACGTGGGGCGATTCCCTCGCCCAGATCCTCGTCGGTGCGGCCATCATCACCGGCGCCATCGCCGCGATTCGGGCCCGCAAGCGCTTCATGGCGGTGCTGCTCGTCTCCGTTTGCGGCTACGGGCTGGCGGCCATCTTCGCCTTGCAGGGCGCACCGGACCTGGCCCTGACGCAGCTGCTGGTGGAGTCCATCGTCCTCGTGGCCATGGTGCTCGGCCTGCGCGTGCTGCCGGCCGGCTGGTACACCCGAGACCGCACCAACATCCGCTGGGCACACGCACTACTCGGCATCCTCTTCGGGCTGGTGATGATCTGGGTGGCGATCACCGTCATGGCCTCCCGAACCGCCGACCCCATCTCCCTGGAGATGCCGCAGCTGGCCTATGAGGACGGCGGCGGCGCCAACATCGTCAACGTGCTGCTCGTGGACATCCGCGCCTGGGACACCTTCGGGGAACTCACCGTGCTCGCCGCGGCTGCCACCGGTGTGGCCTCGCTGATCTTCATCCAGCACCGGGACCGCCGCACCGGCGACCTGGACAAGGTGGCCTCGGGCTCGGTGGGACGCTACAGCCCCACGGGACCCGACGAATCCCGGCAACTGGCCGCCCTGCGCAAGTTCGCCATCGTGGACGAGGACCAGTGGCTCGTGGCCGGCCGCACCGTGGCCCCGGAGCGCCGGTCCATCATCTTCGAGGTGGTCACCCGGCTCGTCTTCCACGTGATCATCCTGCTGTCCATCTACCTCTTGCTGGCCGGCCACAACACTCCGGGCGGCGGATTCGCCGGCGGGCTGATCGCCGGACTCGCCCTGACCATCCGTTACCTGGCCGGCGGTCGCTACGAGCTTGAGCAGGCCATGCCGATCCCGGCCGGCGTCCTGCTGGGCTCGGGGCTCGCCTTGGCCGCCGTCACCGGCATGGTTCCGCTGTTCTTCGGGGGCCAGGTGTTCCAGTCGGCCATCATCGAGTTCACCCTGCCGGTGCTCGGACACGTCAAGTTCGTCTCGGCCACCATCTTCGACATCGGCGTCTACCTCGTGGTGGTCGGTCTGGTCATCGATGTCCTGCGCTCCCTCGGCTCGGAGGTGGACCGCCGCCACGAGGTTGAGACCACGGCGCTCGTGGAGGCCGAGAAGCGGCGCCGTGAGGCCCGCGCCGGCCTCGCGGCAGCCACCTCCACTGCCGCGACTTCCACTACCGCCACGGCCGCCGGCACCGTAACCTCCACCAGCACGTCCAATGCCACCACCACCGGATCCACCGGTGCCTCGGGAACCACGGGAACTACGGGAACCGGGACGGTGACGCCATGAGTGTGAACATTGTGCTGCTGCTGGTCATGGGAGTCATGTATGCCGTCAGCATCTACCTGCTGCTGGAGCGGACCCTGACGCGCGTGCTGCTGGGGTTGGTCCTGATCACCAACGCCACGAATCTGCTGATCCTCACCATGGCCGGCGCCCCCGGCCAGGCCCCGCTCGTGGAGGACGGCGTGGATCCCAGCGCCTACACGGATCCTCTGCCCCAGGCCATGACCCTGACCTCGATCGTCATCTCCTTCGCCATCACGGCCTTCATGCTCGGCATGATCTACCGGTCCTGGAAGCTGGGCCGGCGGGATGAGGTCCTGGTGGACACCGAGGACGTCAAGGTCGCCGAGCAGTCCTCCTTCGACGCGGAGGAGGACGCGGAACTCCTGGAGGAGCCGTCGGAGTTCCTCGAGGAGAACGAGGACCCGAACGCGGACTACGAGCACGCCACGGCCATCAACCCCTCCACCGGTGCCCTGGCGGTCCGCCACCGTGCAGACGGCACGGTGAAGGTGAAGACGGACGCCAACCGGCACCTGCCAGGCAGCGGCCGCCGCTCACGGCACGAACCGGAGGAGGGCGAACACCCCGTCGGATCGCTCGGACACGACGACCACCTCCCGGATGAGGACGAACGCTCCGGCAGCCCCCGGTCCCGACCACGGGGCCGCGACCCGAAGGACGGTGAGTGATGGACCTGGACATCGTCTCGCTCGCACCCCTCGCAGTCCTGCTGCCGATCCTCGGCGCTGCCCTGGCCTTCGTGCTGGTCCGCCGCCCCAAGGCTCAGATCGCCACCACCGTCACCACCATCACCCTGACCCTGCTCCTCGAGTGCCTGCTGCTGGCCGCCACCTGGGACACGGGCGCCGTGGCCGTGTTCATCGGCGGCTGGGAGGCCCCCTGGGGCATCACGATGGTGGTGGACCGGTTCTCCGCCCTGATGCTGGTGGTCTCCTCGGCGATCGTCCTCGCGGTGCTGATCTACGCCTCCGCGCAGGGCATCACGGACCAGGACCAGGGCGGGCCGGTCTCGATCTTCCACCCCACGTTCCTGATCCTCGTGGCGGGCGTCTCCAACGCCTTCCTCGCCGGTGACCTCTTCAACCTCTACGTCGGGTTCGAGATCCTGTTGACGGCCTCGTATGTGCTGCTGACCCTGGGAGGCACCGGACCACGCGTCCGGGCGGGCGTGACCTACGTGGTGGTCTCGGTGATCTCCTCGGTGCTCTTCCTGATCGCCATCGCCATGATCTACGGCGCCACGGGCACCATCAACATGGCCGACCTGGCCGTGAAGCTCGCGGAGCTGGACCCGGACGTTCAGATGGTGCTGCACGTGATGCTGCTCGTCGGCTTCGGCATCAAGGCCGCCGTGTTCCCGCTGTCCTTCTGGCTGCCCGACTCCTACCCGACCGCCCCGGCCCCCGTGACCGCCGTGTTCGCGGGCCTGCTGACCAAGGTCGGCGTCTATGCCATCATCCGCACCGAGACGCTGCTGTTCCCGGGAGACCGGGTGAACTCACTGCTGCTCTGGGTGGCGCTGCTGACGATGATCGTCGGCATCCTCGGGGCCCTCGCCCAGAACGACATCAAACGTGTCCTGTCCTTCACGCTCGTCTCCCACATCGGCTACATGATCTTCGGTGTGGCCATGGCCAGCGTGCTCGGGCTGGGGGCCACGGTGTTCTACGTGGTCCACCACATCACCGTGCAGACCGGACTGTTCCTCGTCACCGGTCTGATCGAACAGCGGGCCGGGTCCGCCAACATCGACCGTCTCGGGGGGATGGCGAAGATCTCCCCGCTGATCGCGATCCTGTTCTTCATCCCGGCCATGAACCTGGGCGGAATCCCGCCGTTCTCCGGCTTCCTCGCCAAGATCGGTCTGGTCCAGGCTGGCGTGGGCGCGGATCACGGCATGGCATGGGCGCTCGTGGCCGCCTCTGTGGTGACCTCGCTGTTGACGCTGCTGGTGATGGTCCGCGTGTGGACCCGCTCGTTCTGGCGCCGGGTGGAGGATGTGGAACACCCGCCGGCCAAGCTCGTCCTGGCGCTGGAGGAGACCGAGGCACGGCGCACTGGCCGGGACGCCAGGCCTGTCGCGATCGAGACTCAGACCAAGACCCCAACCCGGGCCGATACCAAGGTCCTGACCAAGACCCAGACCAAGACCCAGATCAAGACCCCGACCAAGATCGCCAAGGGACCGGCCCGCGGCATGGTGTATCCGACGATCGGGCTCGTGGCCTTCGGCCTGGCCTTCACCGTGTTCGCCGGACCTCTCTACGCCTTCTCTGACCGGGCCGCCACGGACATGCTCTTGCGCACGCCGTATATCGATGCCGTCCTCGGCCCGGAGGCCGCCGCCCAGGCGGAGCAGGACCTGGGCGGCCTGGAGGAACGGGGCATCCGTGTCCCGGACCAGGGGAACAGCGGTCCGGGCGAGCTGGACTCCATCCGCGGGGACTCCGAAGGCCACGATGTCGGCGACAGTACGGAAGGGGGGCAGCCATGAGCACCGGTCCGGACGACCAGGACGGTGGCCGCTCCTTCTGGAGCCAATGGCCCATCCTCCTGGGACTGACCCTGACGTGGGGCGCCCTCTGGCAGGACTTCTCGCCGGGAGTGCTGCTGGCCGGCGTCGTGTTCTCGATGCTGACGTTGAGCTTCTACCGGCTGCCGCGCGTGAACTTCTCGGACCGATTCAACCTCTGGTACTTCCTGGTCTTCACGTTGCGGTTCCTCTGGCACGTGGTGACCGCCTCCGTCTCGGTGGCCTGGGATGCCATCAGCAAGGGGCCGACGATCGTCAACTCCGTGGTGGCGGTGCCACTGCGCAGCCATGATGACCTCATCGTCACCCTCACGGGCCACTCACTGGCCTTGGTCCCGGGATCTCTCGTCATCGACGTGGACCGTCCCAGCTCCACCCTGTACCTGCACTGCCTCAACGTGAAGAATGCGGAGGCCGTCGAGGCCTTCCGCGCCGAGGCGCTGAGGACCGAGGCCGCGATCATCCGGGCCCTCGGTTCCAAGGCCGACCTGGCGCTCGTGCAGGACGACGAGGCGCGGCGCGCCGCCGACACCGCTGGGGGGGACCGCCGATGACCGTGCTGGAATGGGCGGGCGTCGTCTGCCTCGTGCTGCTGGGCGTGGGCGCGCTGGCCGCGATCTACCGGATCGTTCGCGGGCCCTCGATCCTGGACCGGGCCATCGCCACGGACGTGCTGCTGATCGTCATCTCGTCCGCGCTGTGTGTGGACATGGCCGTGCACCACCACACGGACAACATCGTGTTCGTGGTGGTGGCCTCCGTGATCGGCTTCGTGGGATCGGTGACGCTGTCCCGGTTCGTGGCCGAATCCAGGAAGGAGCCGAGTGAGCATGTCTGACAGTGGGGTCTCGATGGTGGAGGTGTTCGACGGGATTGCCGCCGTGCTGCTGGTGCTCGGCGCCCTGATGTCCACCGTGGCCGGGATCGGCTTGTTCCGGTTCCCGGACCAGCTCTCCCGCATGCACGCTGGAACCAAGCCCCAGGTCCTGGGCCTGTTGCTGATGCTGCTGGCCCTGGCCTTTGCCTGGCGGGCCTGGGTGTGGGTCCCCGTTCTGGTGCTGGCGTGGGTGCTCCAGATGCTCACCGCCCCGGTCTCCGCCCACCTCGTGGGCCGAGCGGGATACCGGACCAAGCACCTCAAGAAGGAGTACCTCTTCGTGGACGAGCTCGCGGACGTGGTTGCCAGCCATGACGACGCCGGCAAGCCTGCGGCTTCGGCGCCGGACCGGCGGACCGTACCGAGGGAGGATCCCACCGACCACGGGGGCCGGGACTAGGCGCTCCTGTCCTCCCGATTCTGGTCGGCCTGCCCGCCCGGACCCGGACCTCGGCCCGGTGCGGCCATCGGAGAACGCGACGGCCGGCGTCGGGCCCGGTGAACGGTGCCCGACGCCGGCCGCTGGATGACGCTGTACAGATCGGTTCGGCTCACACCTCGGCGGCGCCGGCCTTGCGGGGGGAACGGGCTTTCATCGACTCCATGGCCTTGTGGGCGCCACGCTGGGAGGTGACGCGGATCAGGGCGGTGATGCCGGCGGAGATCGTGGCGAACGTGATGGCACTCCACATGTTCGCCTCGGTGTCCTCCGCATCCTTGGGCGCATCATGGCCGGTGACCTTCCGCCAGGTGAACTCGACGATCTTGGTGCCGACGTAGCCGCCGACGACGGTGATCGCCGTGCTGACGATCTTGTCCGTGAGATTGTTCATGGGGTGTCCTCCCGGCTTGACTGCATGGTCGCTGCCAGCCTAACGGTTCACCGGCCCCGACGCGCTGCGAGTGGACTATGATGGAGGGACACTGTGAACGACAGGGGAGCACCTTCGGGTGCTGAGAGTGCGCCCAGCGCAGACCCTCGAACCTGCTCCGGCTAGCACCGGCGAAGGAAGTCGAGTTCTCTGATGGAACGTCAGGAACCGTCCACCGGCATTCGTCTTCGAGTGCCCTCGGCGTACCGTTCCGTCCCCCTCCTTGCATCCTTGAGGAGGAACACCACATGGTCTCCATGAAGACCGGCAACACCCCGCAGCACCCCGGCGCAACCCCCGGGCACGACGCCGGCCACGCACCATCCGCCGCCACCGGCGCCGGCACCGGCACCGGCACCGGCGCCGATCAAGCGTCCGGAAACGGCCAAGCGTCCGGAAACGGCCAAGCGTCCGGAAACGGCCGAGCGTCCGGCAACGCCGCGCCGAACCGGCGCTCCTGGCGGGTGGTGGACATCGTGGTGGCGGCCGTCATCGCGGTGGCCTCCGGCGTCATCTTCTGGGCCTGGAACCTGGCCTATGCCGGGCTGAGCCCCGCCTTCGCCGCCTTCCCGCCGTCCTCCGCCCTCGTGGCCGGGATGTGGCTGTTCCCAGCCGTGCTCGGTGGGCTCATCATCCGCAGGCCCGGGGCCGCCCTGTTCACCGAACTCGTGGCCGCAACGGTCTCCGCGCTGCTCGGCTCCCAGTTCGGGCTGACCGTGCTGGCCTCCGGCGTAGTCCAGGGCCTCGGCGCCGAACTGATCCTGCTGGCGTTCCTCTACCGCCGCTTCACACTGCCCGTCGCTCTGCTCGCCGGCCTGCTCACCGGGATCTTCGGTGGCATCAATGACGCCTTCATCTTCAACTGGTTCCCCGAGTACACGCTGGACTGGAAGTTGATCTACGTGGGACTGGTGGGCGTGTCCGGGCTGGTGATCGCCGGCCTGCTGTCCTGGCTGGCCACGCGCGGACTCGCGGCCACAGGAGCCCTGTCCGCCCTCGCCTCCCGCCGTGCCCACCAGGAGCCGGTGGCCTGAGCGGTGCCAGGAGCGTGCATCACCGCCGCGGACTGGGGCTGGCGCCACGCCGGCCGGACGGTTCCCGCCGTCGCGGGGCTGGACCTGGAGGTGCCGGCCGGGCAGAAGATCCTGCTGGCCGGGCCCTCCGGTGCCGGCAAGTCCACCCTGCTCTACGCCCTCGCCGGAGTGCTGGACCCGGCTGACGAGTCCGAGGAGTCCGGTTCCCTGCGGGTGGACGGAGCCGTGTCCCGCGAGCTCCGCGGCCACGCGGGGCTGGTGCAGCAGGATCCTGAGACCCAGGTGATCCTGTCCCGGGTCGGCGATGATGCCGCGTTCGGCGCCGAGAACCTGCAGGTGCCGCGGGAGCAGATCTGGGACCGCGTCCGGGACGCCCTGGACGCCGTGGGGCTGGGTGAGGACCAGGGGATCTCCCTGGCCCGGGACACCTCGCGGTTGTCCGGCGGGCAGAAGCAGCGCCTCGCCCTGGCCGGGATCCTGGCGATGCGCCCGCCATTGATCCTGCTGGACGAGCCGACCGCCAACCTGGATCCGTCCGGGGTGCTGGAGGTCCGCGACGCCGTGCTCGCAGTGGTCGAGCGGACCGGCGCGACCCTGCTCGTGGTCGAGCACCGACTCGCCGTGTGGGCCGACCAGGTGGACCGCATGCTCGTCTTGGAGCCCGGCGGCGGGATCAGCCATGACGGCTCCCCGGGCGAGCTCCTCGCCCCGGGCCCCGTCCGGGATGAGCTGGCAGCGGCTGGCGTCTGGGTTCCCGGCCGCGTTCCGACACCGATCACCCCCACCTCTCGCAACTGGAGGTCGAATGCGCACCGGAATGGCCCTGGCTTCGGCCAATACCGGGGCGATATTGACCGCCAGATGCAGGGGGTCGTGGATGGCGCACACAGCCCGACGGCGGCGCCCTCCGGTGTGCTCTTGACCGCCCGTGGCCTGGCCGTCTCGAGAGATCCCGTGACGCCGGGATGGCGCCGGCGCTTCGGTGCCACCCCGAAGCCGGTCCAGCGGGACCTGCACCTGGAGCTGGGGGCCGGCGAGGCCGTCGTCGTGACCGGGGCCAACGGCAGCGGCAAGTCCACGCTGCTGCTGACCCTGGCCGGGCTGATCCCCTCCCACGCGGGCACGCTCACGGCGGGGACGGTGCTCAAGGGGGAGCGGGCGGGCCACCTGCCGGACGATCCGCACCGGTGGAAGGCCGCTGACCTGGTCAGCCGGATCGGCACCGTCTTCCAGGAGCCCGAGCACCAGTTCGTCGCCACCACCGTGCGGGACGAGCTGCTGTTCGGCCCCCGCCACGCCCGCGATCCCGAGACCGGGCAGCGGCTGTTCACGGACGAGGAGGCCGCCGCGCGGGCGGACGGGCTGCTGGCGGCGCTGAATCTGGAGCCGCTGGCCGAGGTCAACCCGTTCACGCTCTCCGGCGGGGAGAAGCGGCGGCTGTCCGTGGCCACCGTGCTGGCCGCCGGGCCCGAGGTGGTGTTCCTGGACGAGCCGACTTTCGGCCAGGACGCCAACACGTGGGCCGTGCTCACCGGGTTGCTGCGGGGGCTGGTGGCCGAGGGCCGCTCGGTGCTGGCCGTGACCCATGATGCCGACTTCGCCGCGGCGCTCGACGCCCGGGTGGTCGAGCTGGAGGTGGCCGCGTGACGGTGCCCGTCGCCGCGCTCGCGGCTCCGTCCCGCCCGGTGGCCGGCTCGGTCTTCGAGCGGGCCAACCCCTTGGCCAAGCTCGCGGCGCTGCTGCCGGTGACGGCGGTGCTGGTGGCGACGATGGACTGGGTGTCCTCCGGGATCGTGCTGGTGGCCGCCGTGGCCCTGTTGCCGCTGTCCGGGATCCGCGTTGGCGAGTTCTTCCGGCGGGCCTGGGTGCTGGTGGCGGCCGCCCTGGTTTCCGCGTGGGGCACCGCCTTGGTCGGCGAGGACTCCGGGTCGGTGCTGTTCGAGGCGGGGCCGGTGAGCATCTCGGAGGGCTCGGTCCTGGCCGGGCTGGCTACGGGTCTGCGCATTCTCGCGGTGGCGCTGCCGGGCGTGATGGTCTTCATCACCACCGACCCCACCGACCTGGCCGACGCCCTGTCTCAACGGCTGAGGCTGCCCGCCCGCTTCGTCCTCGGCTCCCTGGCGGCCTTCCGGCTACTGGGCGTGTTGACGGAGGAATGGCGGACCCTCGGCCAGGCCCGGCGGGCTCGAGGTGTCGGGGCCGGCGGCAACCCGTTCCGCCGATTGGGCTCCTGGCTCGGTCAGGTGTTCGGACTCATGGTGCAGGCCATCCGCCGGGCGACCAAGCTCGCCATCACGATGGAGGCCCGGGGCTTCGGAACGGGCGACCGCACCTGGGCGCGGGAGTCGCGATTCGGTGCGGTGGACGCCTGGGTGATCCTGGGCGGCGTCGGGCTGGCTGCCTTGGCGGTCGGCCTGTCCATGGCCACCGGCGCCTTCAACCTCGTCTGGGCGTAGGGTCACGGCCCGTGTTCGCCGGGTTCCCGGTCCTCGGCCAGGAAGCCGTTCAGCAGCTCGGTGAGCTCGGGATCCTGGAGGATCTCCTCGCCGTCCAGGTGGGTCACGGGGGCGACCAGGCGCACGGAGGACACCAACCAGACCCCGTCGGCATCCACGAGGTCCGAGGGCTCCAACGGCCCGTACCCCAGCTGCCAGCCGGCGGCCTGGGCGGCGGCGAAGATGGTGCCCTGGGAGGTGCCGGGCAGGATCCCGGAGCTGCGCAGGGGCGTGATGAGCTCGATTCCGGTGCTGCCGTCCTGCTGCGGGATCCGCCGGGCCATCAGCACGGTGGAGGTCGGCCCCTCCAGCACCTGGCCGTCCGAGGACGTGAAGATCACGTCGTCCGCGCCCTGAGAGGCGGCGTAGCGCAGGGCGGCCATGTTCACGGCATAGCTGAGCGACTTGGTGCCCATCAGCAGCCAGGGCGCGCGCTCGGCCACCCCCGAGTCGACGCCGCGGTCCAGCAGCAGCACCTTCAGGCCGCGCTCACGGGCGGCGGCCAGACCCCGGGACACGGGGGAGACGAGCACCCAATAGGTGCCGGTGAGGTGCGGCGGGGCCAGCAGCCCCGGTTCCGTGGCCTCGGCCAGCTCACCATCGGAGCCGACGTCGGCTGCGCCCCGCACGTAGTGCCCCCCGCCGGGTGCCCCCTCGGGGCCCCGGGTGGCCACCAGCTTCACCACGGCGTCGACGCCCGGGTTGCCGGCCGCGAATGCGTCCAGCCCCGCCGCGGCGGCCTGCCGCCAAGCCGGAGCCGGTGGAAGGGGAATCTCCAGGGCCTCGGCTGAGGTGGCCAGCCGCGCGAGGTGGGAGTCCTCCTTGCGGACCCGGAACGGTGCTCCCGTGCCCGAGCCAGAGCCAGAGCCCTCAGTCGCCACGGCGGTCATGGTCTCGAACACGCCGTCCCCCCGCGTCAGGCCCTGATCGGTGACCAGGATGGCCGGCCGGCGGGGATCGTCCACCCGCAGGCTCACACCGGGACCGTCTGCGGGACCGTCTGCGGAACCGGGACTGCTTGCGGAACTGGCCGGGCCGGCGTCGGGCTCGAGGTAGACGACCACGGATTCCCCGGGACCCGGGACGAACGGTGCAGCTGGCTGGGACGACTCTGTCATAGGCCACAGCCTACGCAGAAGGGCGGGGCGCATCCGTGATGCGCCCCGCCCCAAAGCGGTGGTGATGCGGTGTCAGACCCGGGTCAGTGCGGGGTCGTCGTCGCGGCCCCCGCCGTCAGGACCACCAGCACCGCCAGCATCGTCAGTACCGTCAGCGCCGGCCAGCTCCGGATCCGAGTAGCCGTGGCTACGCTCCAGCGAGGCACCCTCGACGTCCACGTTCGGCAGGATCCGGTCCAGCCACTTCGGCAGCCACCAGGCGGCATCCCCGAACAGGTGCATCAGGGCTGGGATCAACAGCAGCCGGACCACGAAGGCGTCCACGAGCACGCCGAAGGCCAGGCCGAAGCCGATCGGGCGAATCATGGCGGACTCGGAGAACACGAAGCCGCCGAACACGCTGATCATGATGATGGCCGCGGCGATGACCACGGAGCGGCCGGCCTTCAATCCCTGCTGGACCGCCACGCGGGCCGAGGAGCCGTGGGCATAGGCCTCACGCATTCCGGTGGAGATGAACAGCTGGTAGTCCATCGCCAGGCCGAACAGCACGCCCACCATGATGGTCGGCAGGAAGGCGAGGATCGGAGCCGGGTGGTGGACCTGGAAGACGGTGGCCAGCCAGCCCCACTGGTAGATGGCCACCACGCCACCCATCGCGGCGAAGGCGGAGAGGATGAACCCGCCGGTGGCGATCAGGGGTACCAGCAGTGAGCGGAACACCACGATCATGATGATCAGGGACAGCCCGACGACGACGCCCAGGTACAGCGGCAGGGCCTCGGCGAGCTTCTCCGCCACGTCCACGAAACCACTGGTGGTGCCGGCCACGGCCAGGTTGGTGGACTCCGACTCCGGCTCCGTGGCGCGCAGCGTGTGCACCAGTTCCTCGGTGGAGACCGCGTTCGGGCCCTCCTCCGGGATGACCTGGAACATCGCCATGCCGTTGTCCTCGGACACGGCGGCCGGGACCACGGAGGTCACGTTCTCGATGCCCTGGAGCTGCTGTGCGACGTCGAGCTGCTCGTCCACGATCTCGGTGTCCGTCAGCCCCTCGGGCAGGTCAGCGGTGACCACGAGGGGGCCGTTGCGGCCTTCGCCGAACTTCTCGCCCAGGGTCTCGTAGGCCTGGTAGCTGGCCGACTCCGGCGGCTCCGAGGCACCATCCGGCAGGCCCAGGCGCATGGAGAAGAACGGGATGGCGATGACGGCCAGCAGCACCACGGACCCGACGGCGGTGAGCACCGCGCGCGCCGTGGACATCGGCTGGGGCGCCCGGCCGGTGGGGGAGGCGTGCTCCGCAGCCGCGGTGTGCTTGCCGGTGCTGGCCGTTCTGGTGGCTGCCGCCACCGTGGCGTCCGCGGCGGCCCGCTCCTTCTTGGACAGCACCCGGTGCTTCGCCAGGCCGAGCAGGGCCGGCATCATGGTGATGGCGATCAGCACGGCCAGAGCCACGCAGACGGCACCCACGGTGCCCATCAGGCCCAGGAACGGGATGCCGGTGACGTTCAGGGCGGCCAGGGCGATGACCACGGTCAGGCCGGCGAACACCACGGCGTTGCCGGAGGTGCCCGTGGCCAGGCCGATGGACTCGTGCAGCGGGACACCGTCCTTGAGCTGGCGTCGGTGGCGGTTGATGATGAACAGGGCATAGTCGATGCCCACGGCCAGGCCGAGCATCAGGCCCAGCACCGGCGTCACGGACAGCATGTCGATCATCCCGGAGAATGCCAGCGTGCCGGCGGCGCCGATGGCCACGCCGATCAGGGCGGTCAGGATCGGCAGGCCTGCGGCCACGAGGGTGCCGAGCATGATGAACAGCACGATCCCGGCGATGACCAGGCCGACGACCTCGGCCGGCCCGGCGATCTGGGGGATGGCCTGGGAGAGGTCGTTCGCCGGCAACACCTCGACGCCCGCGATGTCCGCCTCGGTCAAGGTGGAGACCACCTCGTCCTTGATGCCCTGCTCGACCTCCATGGCCGGGAGGGTGAAGGACACGGTCCCGACGGCGGCCGTGCCGTCCTCGGACACGGTCCGGTAGTCCTGGGTGAGGGTCAGCATCTGCTCGCCCTGGGCCAGTTCGGTCTCGCCGTCCGCCAGTTCCTGGGCGGACTCGTCCAGGGTGGCCTGGTTCGTCTCGATCTCGCCCCGGCCCTCGTCGAGCTGGGCGCGGGCCGCGTCCAGCTGCTCCTGCTGGGCATCCAGGGCGGCCTGTTGCTGCTGGAGCTGGGCCATCATCGCGGCCGGGGAACCGGCCGCCTCGGCCTGGGCGCGCGCCTCATCCAACTGGGCCTGGCCGGCATCGAGCTGCTCCTGCCCGGAGTCCAGTTCGGCCTGCGCCGCGTCCAGCTGGGCGACCGCGTCATCCAGTTGGGACTGGCCGTCCTCCAGCTGCTGGCGGCCGTCCTCGAGTTCGGCGCGGCCGTCCTCCAGGTCCTGCTGACCGTCCGCCTTCTGCTGTTCGGTGGTGAAGGGGTCCAGGGTGGAGTCGACCCCCTCGATGTCCCCGACCTCGGTCATCAGGTCGGTGATCTGCTGTTCCTGCTCCGCTGTGAACTCGGAGCCGTCCGCGGTGCGGAACACCACGGACCCGGCGCCGTTGGCCGCCTCCGGGAACTCCTCGGTCAGCCGGTCGGTGACCTGGCTGGTGGGGGTGCCCGGGATGGTGATGGAGGAGGTCAGGGTCCCGCCGAAGGCAACGAAGCCGCCCACGGCCAGTGCCAGCACCACCAGCCAGCTGCTGATCACGGTCCACGGGCGCTTGGAGGACCCGAAGCCGAGTCGGTAGAGCAGTTCAGCCATGAGGCGTCACTCCTTGAGGAGAAGAATGGGCGGCCAGGAGAGTCGGCGGGCGGATCATACGGCGGCCTGCCGAGACCCAACACGTTCGGCAACGACTATAGTAGACGGAACGTCTCGTATCGAAATAGTCGGTGTGAGATGAGCCACGGGACGCCGGCCATAGGCTGGCGGACAGATCAGCTGGCGGACAGGCCACAGGAGCAGGAGGGCGTCATTGAGCGTCGGGGCGGAGAAACCGGTGGAGCACCGGGGGCGGCCGCGCAGCGAGAAGTCGCGCGTGGCCGTATTGGAGGCGGCGGCGGACCTGATGGCCGGCTGCGGGTTCCAGGAGCTCACCATCGAGGGGATCGCCGCCGCAGCGGGGGTCGGCAAGCAGACCATCTACCGCTGGTGGGGCTCCAAGGCTGGCGTGGTGGTCGAGGCCCTGGCCGAGGGTTTCCTGGAGATGCCCCTCGGGGTGCCCGAGGACACCGGTGACCTGCGCGGCGACCTGGGCGCCTGGCTCGCGGCGCTCAAGTCCGAGATCGAGGAGCCGGAGGTCTCCCGGCTCATCCAGACGATCATGTCCGCCCTGACCTCCGCCGGGGAGACCTCCGCCGCCATGCACTCGGCCCTGGTCCAGCCGATCATGGCCGGGCTGGACGCCCGGTTCCAGGAGCACGACCGGAACCACCCCGGGGGACTGGCCGCGCCGCCGTCGTTCCTCGCCGAGACGGTGGGGGCGAGCCTGCTGCTGCGCCTGATGTTCTCCCGGCCCCTGACCACCGAGTGGATCGACCAGCTGCTGGACCTCGTGGTCCCGTCCGGGAGACCTGACTCACCGTAAGCTGGGGTGATGCTCTGGCCCACCGCCGAGTTCGGCGTCTTTCCCGACTGGCTGACCATCGTCTTCTGGATCATCGACGTCGGCATCCGCATCCTGTTACTCGGCATCGTCCCGGGTGGTCGCCGCCCCGCGGTGGCGATGGCATGGCTGCTCATCATCTTCTTCCTGCCGCTGCCCGGCCTCATCCTGTTCCTGCTGCTGGGCTCCTTCCGGCTCGGGGGCCAGCGCCGCTCCCGCCAGAAGGCGGTCAACGAGGCGCTCGGCCAGGCCACCGCCCATCTGCGGCTGCCCAATGACGCCGGCATGGCACCGCGGTACGTGGTGTCAGCGGCGCGCTTGACCCGGAACCTGACGAGCTTCCCCATGCTGGACGGCAACGAGTTCGAGTTCCTCACCGACTACCGGGCATCCATGCGGAGAATGGCCGAGGACATCGACCGGGCCCAGGACTACGTCCACCTGATCTTCTACATCCTCGCGGATGACCCGAAGGACCGGCAGGGGTACTCCTCCGTGGTGCTCGAGGCCCTGGAGCGGGCCCATGCCCGGGGCGTGACGGTGCGGATCCTCTTCGACCACATCGGCTCGCTGCGGGTCAAGGGCTACCGGCAGCTGCGGCGCCGGCTGGACGCGGCCGGACTCGAATACCACCTGGCGATGCCGGTGCTGCCGTGGCGTGGCAAGTACCAGCGCCCGGACCTCCGCAACCACCGCAAGATCCTCATCGTGGACGGGCTGGTGGGCTATACCGGCTCGCAGAACCTGGTGGAACCCGGCTACAAGCGGGCCTCGTCCCACGACATGGGCCGGGAATGGGTGGACCTCATGAGCCGCATCACCGGGCCCGTGGTCGCTTCACTCGACGTGGTGTTCGTGACGGACTGGTTCGCCGAGACCGGGGACGAGCTGGAGGGCAAGTTCCGCGAGCCCGACCTCTCGGAGTACGAAGTGGACGAGGGCAGCATCGCCCAGGTGATCCCCTCCGGCCCGGGATTCTCCACTGAGAACAACCTGCGCCTGTTCAACCACCTGTTCTACTCGGCCCGGGAGCGCCTGGTGGTGGTCTCGCCGTATCTGGTGCCGGACGACTCGATGCTCTATGCGTTGACCACCGCCGCCCAGCGGGGAGTGGACGTGGAGCTGTTCGTCTGCCGCAAGGCGGACCAGTTCATGGTCCACCACGCCCAGCAGTCCTACTACGACGCCCTGTTGAAGTCCGGCGTCCGGATCTTCCGCTATCCGGATCCCAACGTGCTGCACGCCAAGCTGTTCACCGTGGACAACGACGTGGCGGTCTTCGGCTCCTCCAACATGGACATGCGGTCCTTCTCCCTGAACATGGAGGTCTCGGTGCTGACCGTGGGCTCCGAGACGGTGGAGGCGCTGCAGCCGGTGATCGAGGACTACCGTGCCGTGTCTGAGGAGCTGACCCTGGCGGAATGGCAGAACCGGCCGCGTGCCCAGCGCTGGGTGGACAACGTCTTCCGCCTGACCTCCGCCCTGCAGTGACCAGTCCCACTTTCAGTCGAGTTCGGGTGGGTGCGTGGCGAAAACACGCACCCCAACTCGACTGAAAACGGTGGGGGTCAGGCGTCCGGGAAGGCCGAGCCGAGCACTCGGAGCACGCCATGGGCCTTGGTCCGCACCTCGTCCCATTCCTCCTCCGGCACGGAGTCCGCGGTGATCGCCCCGCCCACGCCGAGGGACAGGTGCGTGCGCCCGGATCTCCCCGCGGCCGACGCCGGCTCTGCAGACTCCACCGGTTCCGTCACCCCTGCCGGCCCCGCCGGCACCGCGACCAGCGTGCGGATCAACACGTTCAAATCGGCCGCACCATCGGCGGAGAGATAGCCGGCCACCCCGGAGTACACCCCGCGGGGACCCGCCTCGAGGTCCTCGAGGATGTCCATGGTGGAGATCTTCGGGGCACCGGTCATGGACCCGGGCGGGAAGGCCGCGGCGAGCGCATCGGCCGGCGGCACGCCGGGCTGCAGCTGGGCGGTCACCGTGGAGACCATCTGGTGCACCGTCGGGTACGACTCGATCGCGCACACCCGCGTGGTCGCCAGCGTCCCGGGCCGGGCGAACCGCGAGAGGTCGTTGCGGGCCAGGTCCGTGATCATGATGTTCTCGGCCCGGTCCTTGGAGGAGGACGCCAGCTCCTCGGCCAGCGTGCGGTCCTCGTCCGGCGTGGCACCGCGCGGGCGCGTCCCCTTGATCGGCTCTGTCACCAGCCAGCCTCCTGCCGCCCTCGAAGAGACTGAGAGGAACCGCTCGGGACTGGTGGAGAGGATCTGCACCGGTTCGCGCCCGACGCCGGCCCCTGCCACCTGGGCACGCAGGTACAGGGTGAACGGGGCCCGGTTCGCCGCGGCGAGCCGCCGGTAGGTGGACCAGCCGTCGAAGGCGTCCACCGTGGACTCCAGGGCCGTGGTCAGGCAGACCTCGTAGGTGTTCCCCTCGTGGATCTCCTGCTGGGCCGCCCGGATCTTGGCCAGGTACTGCTCACGGGTGTCCCGCACGGTGAAGACCGGGGGAGAGGCGGGCGGTGCGGCGGTCTGTCCCTCCCCGAGCTCCGGCGGCAGCTCCTTCAGCAACTCGCCCGCCACCCGGTCCGCCCACTCCGGTCCGCCCGGGTCGTCGGCGGACCAGAAGAGGGCTGTGGTACCGGCCACGTGGTCCACGCTGGCGCCCCGCCCCGGGCGGAACAGCAGTGCCTCGGGTACGGTCGGCGCTGTTTCGTCGGCGGATGCGGCCAGCGTCGCCGCGCCGTCCGGGGACCCGGCCTCGCGTTTGATGCCGTAGCCGATCCAGCCCATCCAGCCGGGCTGGAACGGGCTGTCTGGATCGCCGCCATCGGGGCCGCCGGGCCAGACCGTGGCCAGCCACGGGAAGAACGGCCCCGCGCGCCGCAAGGTGAGGAGGCCGGAGGAGACGGTGGTGACGCCGTCCGTATGGGCCGCGACGGTCGAGGAGTCGGTGGCCAGGCCGATGAGCGAGTATCGGCTGCGCTCCGGTGCGGGCGTCACATCCCGGTCCGAACTCTCCAGCAACAGGGCGGTCGCGGCATCCGGCCCGCCCGCGGCGGCGAACAGCGCTCTCGGCTCGGCGGCCGTGGCCAGGGTGCGGCGTTCCCACTGGGGCGGGCCGGGCGCCGGCACGAGGGCGAGCGCGGCCTCCCAGCCAGCCAGGGATCGCAGGCCCTCCACCAGGTCGGCCGCAGCCTGCGGTGTGGGTCCGTGGCCGTCGAGGGTCAGCCAGGCCGCCTCGTCCACCCGGTCCCCGGCCAGGTAGGAGTCCTCCTGCGCGGCCCACCGATCCCAGTGCGCGGCGAACGTCTCGCCGTCACGCCGCAACGCCCGCCGCTGGCGCTCGTCGTCCTCCATGGCCACCCAGGCCACGGCATCCAGGTATGGACGGGCGTTCCGGTTCCCGGCCCCCACGCCCTCCAGGATCACGACGTCGGCCGGCGGGGTGGCGTCCGCGCGTCCCGGCGCATCGGCCGTCCAGTCCCACCAGGTCCACCGGGCGGTACGGCCTCCCGACAGGGGCGTGACGATGTCCTGGACATAGGTGGGCAAGGAGGCGGCGAGGCCGTCCCAACCTGGATAGATGGAGTCCAGGTGGAAGACGGCTACCTCCAGGTGCGGTCGCAACAACGCGGCCGTCTCCACGGCGAGCGAGGTCTTGCCGGCGCCGGAGCGTCCGTCGATCGCCAGCAGGAGGGGAGCTGGCAGTCGCCTTCGCGCGGTCTCCGTGCAGGGTCCGGAACGAGCGGTGGAGGTCATGACGGGGCGTTGGTGGGCGAAGGGCCCGGGGTCTCGAAGGTGTCGAGGGCCTCGGTGGCCGCCGCCAGGACCTCGATCGCGGTCTCCATCTGTTCCGGCGTGAATTCGGACAGACGGTCGGCCATACTGCGGGCCATCGGCATGAAGATCTTCCGGCCGTCCAGGGCGGCGGTGTCCGTGTGGGAGATGCTGACCCGGCGCCGGTCCGTGGTGGACGGGGTGCGCTGGGCGTGGCCGTTGGCGACCAGACGGTCCACGAGGGCCGTGGTGGAGGCCGAGGTGAGGCTCAGCATCCGCCCGAGGTCGGTGGGGCTGGTGTTCAGACCGGCTGCCTGACGTTGCATGAGGATGGTCAGGGCACGCAGGTCGGTGCGGTGCAGGCCGCTGCGGTGGCCGGCGGCGTCGATGGTCCGGTCCGCCACTTCGGCGTACCGCCGCAGGGCCTGGATCAGCTGGAACAGCTCCGAAGGCTCCTGGCCGGAGTGCGACATGGGACCTCCTTCCGCCGGTATCTGACGCCTCAGTCTACTGAGCGGCAGTGATCAGAAAATAACTCGACGGCAGATATCTCGATCATCGAGTGAATGCATTAGCGTAGTGCCCATGCCAGAGAACCCCCGACATCGGGCCGAGCCCGAAGCCGCCGACCTTCAGCCGGGCCTGCAGTCAGCCCCACAGCCAGATCGCCAGCCGGACCACCGTGCCGAGGATCGGCCCGAGAGCCAGCCGGAGGACCGGCCGGACCACCGTGCGGGTCAGGAGAAGTCCCGTCCGTGGGGCACGGTGTGGATCCGGGTGGTGGCCGCCGCCGTGCTGGTCCTGGCCTGGTTGGCCGGCACCGGCCTGGGTGGGCCGACCTTCGGCAAGCTCGGGGAGGTCTCCTCCAATGACCAGTCCACGTTCCTGCCGGCCTCCGCCGAGTCCACACAGGCGGGGGAATGGGTCTCCCAGTTCACGGACAGTGAGCAGATCCCCGCCCTCGTGGTCCTGGGGCTGCCGGACGGACAGGCGCTCGCCGAGGGCGCCGAGTCCGCCGGTGAGATGGAGGCGCTGGCTGGTTTCGGTGAGGAACTGGGCGCCGTGGAGGGCGTGGACCAGATCATCGGCCCGGTGCCCTCGGAGGACCGGGAGGCGGTGCAGTACATCGCCCTCGTCAACACGGAGTCGGCCGAGTCGGACGCGGTGGTCGAGGACTTGCGGGCCGTGGCCGCCCACTCCGAGGCGGAGCTGGCCGGCGCGGGCAACGGAGGCCTGGATGGAGCCGAGGTCCACGTGGCCGGGCCCGCCGGGCTCGCTGCCGACCTGGCCGGTGCGTTCGCGGGCATCGACGGGATCCTGCTGGCCGTGGCCCTCAGCGTGGTGTTCGTGATCCTGGTGCTGGTCTACCGCTCCGTACTGCTGCCCCTACTGGTGCTGTTCAACTCCGTGGCGGCCCTGTGCGTGGCCATCCTCGCGATCTACTGGATGGCCGCGGAGGGGTGGATCGCCCTGAACGGCCAGTCGCAGGGGATTCTCTCCATCCTCGTGATCGGCGCCGCCACGGACTACTCGCTGCTGATGGTGGCCCGTTATCGAGAGGAACTGCGCGTCCGGACGAACGTGGCCACGGCGGTGCGGAACGCCTGGAAGGGGTCCTTCGAACCCATCACTGCCTCGGCAGCTACGGTGGTGATCGCCCTGTTGTGCCTGCTCTTCTCAGACCTCAACTCGAACCGCTCCCTCGGCCCTATCGCGGCCTCGGGCATCGTCCTGGCCTGGGCGGCATCCCTGACCTTCCTGCCGGCGGTGCTCTACCTCGTGGGGCGTGCGGCCTTCTGGCCCTCGATTCCGCGGCCAGGTGCCGTGTCCCGCAAGGACGCCCGGTTCCGCCAGCCCGTCAATGCCGCCGGCACGCCGATCCGCGGGCTCGAGTCCAACCACGGGGTGTGGAGCAAGGTCGGCGCCCTGGTCGCCCGCCGTCCCCGCGCCGTATGGATGGTCACCGCTGCGGTGCTGCTGGTCGGAGCGGCCGGCATCACCCAGCTCCAGGCCAGCGGGGTCCCGCAGACCGAGGTCCTGCTGGGCGAGAGTGACGCCAAGGCCGGGCAGGTGGTGCTCGAAGACCACTTCGACGCCGGCACCGGCGCTCCGGCCACGATCATCGCCCCCGCGGACCGTGCGGACGAGGTCCTCCAGGATGTCCAGAACACGGACGGCGTCGCCTCCGCCTACCTCACCGCCGAGGGCGGCGGCCCGGCAGGGCCTGCGGGCGAAAGCGCGGGCGCTCCGGGTGGTGCGACCCAGGAAGGTGTGGGGCAGGAAGGCGCCCCGGAGGGCGCCGGACAGGGCGGTCCGCCGGCGGAGCCGCTCGAGGTCGACGGCCGCGTCTACCTGCAGGCGACCCTCGCGGATGCCGCGGACTCCATGGAGGCCGAGCAGACCGTCGTCGAGCTCCGGGAGAGCCTGCATGCCATGGATCCGGGAATCCTGGTGGGAGGGACCACCGCCACCGACCTGGACACCAACACCACGGCGCAGGCCGATGTGCGGACCATCATCCCGCTCGTGCTGATCGTGGTGCTGGTCATCCTCATGGTGCTGCTGCGCTCCGTCATTGCACCGGTCCTGCTGGTGCTGGCCACCGTGCTCAGCTTCGGTACCGCCATCGGCGTCTCCGCGCTCGTGTTCAACCACGTGCTGGGCTTCTCGGGGGCCGATCCCACCGTGCCGCTCTACGGCTTCGTGTTCCTCGTGGCGCTCGGCGTGGACTACACGATCTTCCTCATGACCAGGGCCCGGGAGGAGGCGTTCTCCCTCGGCACCCGGGCCGGGGTGCTCAAGGCCCTGACTGTGACCGGCGGCGTCATCACCTCGGCTGGCGTCGTGCTGGCGGCCACCTTCGCGGCACTCGTGGTGATCCCGCTGATGTTCATGGTGCAACTGGCGTTCATCGTGGCCTTCGGCGTCCTGCTGGACACCTTTCTGGTCCGCTCACTCGTGGTCCCGGCGCTCACGTATGACATCGGGCCGAAGGTCTGGTGGCCCTCCAAGCTGGCCAGGACCACGTGAAACAGCAGGGCCCCGTCATGATGACGGGGCCCTGCTCTATGTCACGCGGTGATCAGGACTTCTTGGCCGAACCCTGCTTGGCGGCACCCTTCTCTGTGGTGGCGCCCGCCGTGCTCAGCTCACCGGCAGCGTTGGTGAGGAAGGAGCGCAGGAACCACTGGAACTGCTCCAGGTCCCCGGTCTGTCCGGTGAGGATGTCCTCCGTGATCGGGTCCAGCTTGCCGGTCTCCTCGATGGCGTTGCGGTGGTCGGCGATCACGCCGTCGTAGACCTGGTCCAGCGCGGCTATGTGCTCAATGGTGTCGGCCCGGCCGAGGGAGTAGTCATCCCACGTCCGCTCGGCCACCAGGGCGCCAGGGGTGCCGCCGGGGGAGACCCCGAGCGTGGCGATGCGCTCGGCGATGACGTCGACGGCGGCGCGGACCTCGTCGATCTGGGGGTCGAGCATCTCGTGGACGCCGATGAAGTTCGGACCGACCACGTTCCAATGGGCGTGCTTGAGCGTCAGCTGAAGGTCGTTGAGGGCATGGAGGCGCATCTGGAGGATCTCGGCGACGCGGTGCCCGTCCTCGATCTCCAGACCGGGCACGGTGTACTTGGCCTGGGTGTCCTTGGCCTTGCTGTTCTTCGCTGCCATCGTGACTCCTTTCGTGCGGCGCCGACTGTCGGTACTGCATTGCGCCGCTGTGTCGATGCCCTTACTCAAACACCCCGGTACCGTGCCCGCAAGGCGACGGAGCCTTGCCTTGATTAACGTGACTTGCTCAGAACAGGCACGGAGTCATCCCTGGCGGCACGCCGATTGCCGCTGGTGGGTGTGGGCGAAGATCGGCATGGGCCCCGGCGGGAATGAATGCCGGAAGCCCGTGGTTATCTCCATCGAAGGCAAAGTTGAGTCAGGTTGGCTCAAGGCAGATTGACAGGGACCTCCTGGGCATGAAACCTTGAGTCTTGAACGCTCAGGTGACTGGATGGCGGGGAAGCCCGCAGGCCCCGGCCATCAGTCCGGCACCATGCGGCGTCCGGCTCTCGCAGCCCTCGAATCGTCCGTCAAGGAAAGGAACCGCCCATGTCCCGTGCAGTGGGAATCGACCTCGGCACCACCAACTCTGTCGTCTCCGTCCTGGAGGGTGGCGACCCCGTCGTCATCGCCAATGCCGAAGGCTCCCGGACCACCCCGTCCGTCGTCGCCTTCTCGAAGTCCGGCGAGGTCCTCGTCGGTGAGATCGCCAAGCGCCAGGCCGTGAACAACCCCGAGCGCACCCTCGCCTCCGTCAAGCGCCACATGGGCACTGACTGGAGCACCGAGATGGATGGCAAGAAGTACACCGCGCAGGAGATCTCCGCGCGCACCCTGATGAAGCTCAAGCACGACGCCGAGGACTACCTGGGCGAGAAGGTCACCGACGCGGTCATCACCGTGCCGGCCTACTTCAACGACGCTGAGCGTCAGGCCACCAAGGAAGCCGGCGAGATCGCCGGCCTCAAGGTCTCCCGCATCATCAACGAGCCGACTGCTGCCGCGCTGGCCTACGGACTGGAGAAGGGCAAGGAAGACGAACTCATCCTGGTCTTCGACCTCGGCGGCGGCACCTTCGACGTCTCCCTGCTCGAGGTGGGCAAGGATGAGGATGACTTCTCCACCATCCAGGTCCGCTCCACCGCCGGTGACAACCGCCTCGGCGGCGACGACTGGGATCAGCGGATCGTCGACTGGTTGCTGACCCAGGCCAAGTCCAAGGGTGCCGACTTGTCCAAGGACAAGATCGCCCTGCAGCGCCTGAAGGAAGCGGCGGAGCAGGCCAAGAAGGAACTGTCCTCCGCCACCTCCACCAACATCTCGCTGCAGTACCTGTCCGTGACCGCGGACGGCCCGGTGCACCTGGACGAGCACCTGTCCCGCGCCAAGTTCCAGGACCTCACCAAGGACCTGCTCGAGCGCACCCGCAAGCCGTTCGAGGACGTCATCAAGGAGGCCGGCGTGTCCGTCAAGGACATCGACCACGTGGTCCTCGTCGGCGGTTCCACCCGTATGCCGGCCGTGGCGGAGCTCGTCACCGAGATGACCGGCGGCCAGGAGCCGAACAAGGGCGTCAACCCGGACGAGGTCGTGGCCGTGGGTGCTGCCCTGCAGGCCGGTGTGCTCGCCGGTGAGCGCAAGGACGTGCTGCTGATCGACGTCACCCCGCTGTCTCTGGGCATCGAGACCAAGGGTGGCGTGATGACCAAGCTCATCGAGCGCAACACCGCGATCCCGACCAAGCGGTCCGAGACCTTCACGACCGCCGAGGACAACCAGCCCTCCGTGTCCATCCAGGTCTTCCAGGGCGAGCGCGAGTTCACCCGGGACAACAAGCCGCTGGGCACCTTCGAGCTGACCGGGATCGCCCCGGCCCCGCGGGGCATGCCGCAGGTCGAGGTCACCTTCGACATCGACGCCAACGGCATCGTCCACGTCTCCGCGAAGGACAAGGGCACCGGCACCGAGCAGTCCATGACCATCACCGGCGGCACCTCGCTGTCCGATGACGACATCGACCGCATGGTGAAGGACGCCGAGGCCCACGCCGCGGAGGACAAGGAGCGCCGCGAGGCCGCCGACCGCCGCAACCAGGCCGAGCAGACCGCGTACTCCGTGGACAAGCTGCTCGCGGACAACGGGGACAAGCTGCCCGAGGACATCAAGACCGAAGTCCAGGCCGACGTTGACGCCCTGAAGGCCGCCCTGGAGAAGCAGGACAACGATGATGAGGTGAAGGCCGCCTACGAGAAGCTGCAGGCGTCCCAGACCAAGATCGGTGAGGCCCTGTACGCCTCCCAGGCCTCCGAAGCTGGCGCTGCCGGGGCCGAGGGTGCCGACTCCGGCACGGCCGGCGAGGACGAGGACATCGTCGACGCCGAGGTCGTGGACGAGGAGGAGCCGAAGGACGGCGAGTCCAAGGGCGAGTCCAAGTAAGGCCCGTCCCCCGTCGTTGATCCCCAGCTGATACCGGCCCGTCGTCCGACGGCGGGCCACCGGACCCGGGCCGGTCGGATCCTGTCCCTGCACCGTCAGGGTAGGGCCGGCCGGCCCCGGGGGTACCGGAGGAAAGGACCCCAGACCATGCCGAACCACGGTAATGAAGAAGACCGCGAGCGCGAGGAGCCGGTGAGCTTCCAGGACAAGCGCCGGATCGACCCGATGACCGGGAAGGTCCGCGAACCGGCGGGCCAGCCCGCCGGCGAGGCGGAAGAGCAAGCCAACACCGACCACGACGCCGGCTCCGGTGCGGCGGACGCGGACGGAGACGCGCTCTCCCAGGCCGAGCAGATCCTCAACAGTGTTGCCGATGCCTCCGACGAGGGCGTCACCGGCGCCCAGGACCCGGAACCGGCCAGCGCCACGGCCCGCGAGGAGGAGCTGCGCAACGACCTGTTGCGCGTCCAGGCCGAGTTCGTGAACTACAAGCGCCGCGTGGACCGGGACCGGGACGTGTCCAAGGACAACGCCATCCAGTCGGTCCTGACGGCCCTGCTGCCCGTGTTGGACGATCTGGACGCCGCGCGCGCCGCGGGTGACCTCGCCGAGGGTCCGTTCGCCGCGATCGCCACCAAGTTCAACTCGGTGCTCACCGGCTTCGGGCTGGAGCGGCAGGACCAGGACTCCCTGGTCGGCCAGCCGTTCGACCCGACCCGCCATGAGGCCATGCTGCGCCAGCCGAGCCAGGAGATCCCGGAGGAGCACGTCGTCCAGGTCTTCCGCAACGGATACCTCCGCGGTGAGCGCGTCCTGCGCGCCGCCCAGGTGATGGTCTCCGCCGGCGAAGGCTGACCCAACCCCCCGCCAGACAGGAAAGGAGGCACCATGGCCTCACAGGATTGGGTGGACAAGGACTTCTACGCCGTCCTCGGTGTCTCCAAGGACGCCTCGGAAGCGGACATCAAGAAGGCCTACCGGAAGCTGGCCCGCAAGTATCACCCGGACCAGAACCCCGGTGACGATGCCGCCGAGAAGAAGTTCAAGGAGGTCACGGAGGCCAACTCCGTGCTCTCCGACCCGGAGGAGCGCCAGCAGTACGACGCGATCCGGGCGATGGGATCCGGGGCGCGGTTCTCCGCGCCCGGTTCCGGCGCGGGCGGCCCCGCCGGCGGCGGTTTCGAGGACATGTTCGGCGGACTGTTCAACACCGGCGCCGGCCGCGGCCGTTCCGGGCCGACCACCGGTGACATCCCGCCGGAGTTCGCCGATCTGTTCGGTGGCTTCGGGGGCCGCTCCGGTGGTTTCGGCGGCGGGGGCGGCTTCGGCGGCCCTCCGACCAAGGGCGCGGATCGCACCGCCAGTACGAGCATCTCCTTCGCCGGGGCGATGCGCGGCACCACCATCTCCCTGCGGGCGGCGGACGGCGAGGTCATCGACGTCCGGATTCCCGCCGGCATCAAGGACGGCCAGAAGGTCCGCTCCCGTGGCAAGGGCTCGCCCGGTGCCGCCGGTGCCGGGGACCTGATCGTCACCGTCAGCGTGAAGGACCACCCGTTCTTCCACCGTGACGGGAACAACCTGCGCGTCCAGGTGCCCATCTCCTTCGACGAGGCTGCCCTCGGCGCCACGATCGAGGTGCCCACGCTGGACGGTTCCGTGAAGGTCAAGGTTCCCGCCGGCTCATCCTCCGGGCGCGTGCTGCGCGTCAAGGGCCGCGGCGTGAAGTCCGCCAAGGGCTCGACGCCGGCCGGAGACCTCCTGGTCGAGCTCCAGGTCGAGGTGCCCACCACCCTGTCCGATGACGCCCGTGCCGCCGTGGAGGCATTCGCCGCCGCGACCGCGGGACACCATCCGAGGGCGGGACTGGCGGACAAGGCCCGACTGTGACCACGTTCTGGGAGGAGCCGATCTACGTCATCTCGGTGGCAGCCGAGCTGGCGGACATGCATCCGCAGACCCTGCGCCAGTATGACCGGATCGGACTGGTGGTCCCGCAGCGGCAGGGTGGTCGGCAACGCCGATACTCCCGGCAGGACGTGGACCGCCTCCGCACCATCCAGCAGCTCAGCCGGGACGGCGTCTCCCTGGAGGGCATCCGCCGGATCGTGGAGCTGCAGGGCGAGGTCGAGCAGCTGCAGAACACCGTGGCGGAACTCGCCGGGCAGATCCAGGCCTTCCACGCCTACGCCCGCTATCCTCGCGTGTTCACGGCCGGAGCCACCGGGGACGTGACCAGCACCTTCGACGCCGGCTCGGAAGGATCGCAGCACGCCTCCCGGACCCGGGACGCGGAGACGGCGGCCACCATCGAGCGCGCCCGCCGGGCCGCCCGCTGGCGCCGCCCGGCCGCGGCCCTGACGGCGGCTCCCGGCATCTTCGAGATCACCGCGGGCTCCGGCCTCGCACCTGTCACCACCACGGGGAGCCGGCACTATCCCGCCGAGGGATCGGAGCCACACCCCGGCACGAGGTCCACGGTGCGGATATGGAAACGCCAGGGCTGAGGCCGGAGCAACCGGCCACGCCTGCTGAGCCGGCCGCGCCAGACGAGCCGGCCACGCCGGACCAGCAGGTCGCGCCGGTTGCCCGCCGGGACATCTGGGACGCCGCCGAGCGGGAGGCCACGCGGGATCGCCTCCGGGCGGACATGCGCCGTCGCCAGAGCCTGGGCCCGCGGCAGAAGTCCGCCCTGGACGGTCTGGTGCACGCCTTGAAACCGGGCTCCATGGACCGCTCCTACCCGGAGCGGCATCTGCTGGCCTATGACCTCGGCACGGCCCTGCGACCGGCCTCCGCCGCCATCGCCGTGGGGGAGCCGTCCACGGCCAGCCATCTGACCTGGCAGGTCTCCGGCATGGGGATCTTCGTGCACACCGCCATGTGGGGATCGGTCCGGGAGGCCGGGCAATTGTGGGCCGCCCAGCGGGAGGCCGGGGCATCACTGCCTTGCGTGGTGGCCTGGCTCGGCTACCACCCGCCCGGCCCCTGGGGTGTGTTGTCCGGCCAGTCCGCCCTGCGCGGCGGAGCCCGGCTGGCCCGTCACCTGGACGGCTGGTTCGATTACCGCGAGCGGCTCGCTGCGGGCTCCGGGCCCGCCCTTGAGAACGGCCCGTCGGTCGGGGACGGCTTGCCCTCTGAAACCGCGCCGGGCGCTGGGGCTGCGCGGGCCGGCGTCGGACCCCAGGCCGGGATGGCCGCGCTTCCGCACACTGCCGTGGAGGCCCATTCCTACGGGAGCGTGGTGGCCGCGCGGGCCCTGCAGATCCTGCAGCGGCGCGAGCCGCCGCGCAGCCTGGACGCGCTGGTGGTGTCCGGCGTGGTGGGACTGCCCCGCGATCTGGCGGACGATCCCGGAAAGCTGGGGATGGCGGCTGAGCACATCTACCTCGCCTTGGCGGAGACCGATTACCTGTCCAGGCTCGGGCGGCTGCTCTCGCGGCGGCCACGCTGGAACCGGTTCACGCCGCTGGAGGTCGGGGCGGATGACTCGCGTGGTCTCGCCGGCGTGGTCGGGCACAACACGTCACGTCATCGGCCTGATTCCGGACCGATGCACCGCGGCTTCGGCTATCGGGACGTGGGAACCACCTCGCTGTACCGCATCGCCCGTGCGACGGCGGGCCTGCCCCTCGACTGAATCTCGGGTCGTCCGGGTGCCACCGGAAGACCAGAACGCCCCGTCCTCCGCCGGTAACCGGCGGGGAACGGGGCGTTTCGCACCGCACTGACTGTCTGGACGGCAGTCGGGGCAGTGCCGGAGTCAGCTGGTGGACGTTCCACGGCCCGGCCGGCGGTCCGGGACACCGGGGTCCGCGGCCTGGTCCTGGCTGGGGTCCTCGTCAGCGCTGGCGTCAGCGGTGCTGCTGGCTGTGGCGGCGAGGGGCTCGGTGCCCTCCGGCGTCCAGCCGTCGGCGTAGGTGCCGGTCTCGTAGTCGTAGTCGACCGGCTGACCCTCCTCGTCGGTGCGCTGGTACCACTCGGTGACCTGGTCCGCGGTGGAGTCGAAGTCGGCACCGGCACCGCGGCCCTCCGGGGCCTCGCGGACGGAGAGCTCGAAGTCGTCGCCGTGCTCCTCGATGCCGCGGCGCACGGCATTCTTGATGGCCGTGCGGGCGTAGTCCCGGCGGATGGCCTCCGGGTCCGTGGACAGGTCCCGCAGGAAGGCGACCACCATGAGCAGCAGGATGACCGAGAACGGCAGGGCGATGAGGATGGTCAGGTTCTGCAGGCCGGTCAGGACGGTCTCGCCGCCGACCAGTAGCATCACCACCGCGATGCCCATCATGCACAGGCCCCAGAAGACCACCACGAGCTTGTTGGGCTCGGGGTTGCCGCGGGAGGACATGGTGCCCATCACCACCGAGGCCGAGTCGGCCGAGGTGATGAAGAAGATGGCCAGCACCGCGATCACGATGAACGGGGTGATCTGGGACAGCGGCAACTGGTCGAACAGGGTGAACAGCAGGGACTCCGCGGAGGCCGAGCCGTCGGTGCCCTCCACGCCGTTGCGGTTCATCCAGATGGCGGCGCCGCCGAAGATGGTGAAGGCGAAGACCAGGATGGAGGTCGGCACGCCCATGACCACCAGGACGAACTCGCGCAGCGTCCGGCCGCGGGAGATGCGGGCGATGAAGACGCCGACGAAGGGCGTCCAGGCGATCCACCAGGCCCAGTAGAACCCCGTCCAGACGGACTGGAAGTCCACGGTGTCCGCACCCCAGGACAGGGACTTGCCCATCATCGAGAACATCTCGTCCGCGTACTCCATGACGCCCGAGGGCAGCAGGTTCAGCAGGAACAGGGTGGGTCCGGCGATGAACACGAACAGGACCAGGCCCAACGTCATCAGGATGTTGACGTTGGACAGGTAGCGGATGCCGCGGGCCACGCCGGAGACGGCGCTGATGACGAAGGCCGCGGTGAGCACCGCCAGGATGATGATGAGCCCGTTGTTGCCCAGCGGGCCGGCCCCGGAGATGATCTCCACGCCCTGGCCGATCTGGATGGCCGCCAGTCCGAGCGTGGCGGCGGTGCCGAAGAGAGTGGCGATGATCGCGAAGATGTCCACGACCTTGCCGGCCAGGCCGTCGGTCTGCCTCGCCCCGAAGAGGGTCCGGAACACCGAGCTGATCAGGGGGACGCGGCCGCGGCGGTAGGAGGCATAGGCGATGGCGCCGCCGACCAGGGCGTACATGGCCCAGGCGTGCAGGCCCCAGTGGAAGTGGGACTGGGCCATGGCCTGGTGCAGGGCGGAGTCCGTGCCGGCGGCCACGGTGTCCGGCGGCGGGGAGAGATAGTGGGAGAGGGGCTCGGAGGGACCGAAGAAGAAGATCCCGACGCCGATCCCCGCACCGAACATCATGGCCACCCAGGAGAAGCGGGAGAACTCCGGTTCCTCGTCGTCACGGCCCAGGCGGATCTTGCCGAAACGGCTGAAGCCGATGAACAGCATGGCGCCGAGGGCCACGATGGCGGTGATGTTCAGCAGCCAGCCGGCGTTGGTCATGGACCAGCCGAAGGCGGAGGCGGAGACCTCAGACACGGATTCCGGTGCCATGACGCCCCATGTCACGAAGGCGACGATCAGCGCACCTGTGATGCCGAAGACGAGCTTGTCCAGGCCGAAGCGGTTGCGCTGCTCGTCCACGCCGATGCCGGGCACCAGGCCCGGGTGGATGTCGTGCGGGTACAACCCGACGGCACCGGACGTCTCCGGCGGACTCTTCGGCAGACCGGGTGTGGCAGGGGAGGGGGTGGTGTCGGGCACCGGGGTCCCTTCGGTTGTGACCCGCCCAGGGTAAGGCGCAGACCGGACCTGCCGGGCGCTTCGCTGGCGCCCTGGGGGAGGCCGGTGGATGATTCGGCCTCCCAGTATCCCTGTCCGGGGGTGCTGGCGCAAAGGCGGGGGCGCCTGACCGGCACCTCGGAACGATCTGCCGAGGGGCCTCCTCCAGTGCGGGCAGGCGGCTAGAGACGGACGTACGTGAGATCGAACACGAGCCGTCCCGCGCGCAGCGCCTTGTTCTCGAAACTGGTCAGCGGGCGGCCCTCGAACCGGGGCGCCCAGCCACCCTCGTGGTCCACGGGGTCCTCCAGGCCGGCCCCGGAACTCGCCTCGCTGACCCCGGCACGAGCCGAGCCGGTGCGGGGTGCGATCGGCTGTGCCCCGACCTCCAGTTCCCTGCCCTCCAGCCGGACCCGGGTCAGCGGGGAGTCCTCTCCGGTGGCGCGGCCCGGATGGGCGTTGGCCAGCTGTGGGTGGGCCTCCATGGCCGAGCGCATGTGCACGGCGTAGCTGGACCAGTCGGTGGCCAGGCGCAGCACGCCACCCGGGGCCAGGACCCTGGCGACGCGGTCGGCGAAGGCGGGGCTGACGAGCCGGCGTTTATGGTGGCGGGTCTTGTGCCACGGATCCGGAAAGAAGACCCAGATCTCCTGCACCCCACCGGCGGGCAGCAGGCGGTCCAGGACCTCGGGGGCATTGGCCTGGACGCCACGGACGTTCTCCAGGGCCCCGTCCTCGACCCGCACGAGCAGGGCGGCGAGGCCGGGGGTGTAGACCTCCACCGAGATGAAGTCCCACTCCGGGTGGTCGATCGCCCCCTGGGCGGTGGACTCCCCGAGGCCGGAGCCGATGTCCACCACGAGCGGGGCAGCCCGGCCGAAGACCTGGTCCCAGTGGATATCCGTGCCCTCGGCCACCGACGTGGTGGCGCGGTCCCGGGGCACATCCACGATGTACTTGCCGTGGGAACGATCCCACGTCTTCTGGCGGCGCGGGTTCAACCGCTCGCCGCGGCGTACGAAGGACACCGGCTCGGTGCGGTAGAGCTCCGGATCGGGTCGGTTGTTGTGCCCGTGGGCGTGCTGTGCGGGGGCGGGATGGTCGCTGGTCATGAGGACTTCAAGGGTACCGGGAGATCAGTGGGGGAATCGGTCACGGGGTCACCCCTCCGAGGGGATGATCTCCTCCACGGCGGTCAGGAAGTCCCGGACCACGGGACCGTTGTCATAGCCGCCGCCGAGCCCCTCGTTGAAGAACAGGGCCACGGCCAGGTCGCCGTGGATGGCGACCAGCCAGGTGTGGGCCAGGTCCTCACCATCGGCGACGAACTGGGCCGTGCCGGTCTTGGCCAGCACGGGGGCACCCGGGACGTCCTGCAGCATCTCGGCGGTGCCGGTCTCCACCACCCCGGACATCAGCGCCAGCAGCTGCTCGGCCTCCGCGGCGGTGACCCCGGACTCCGGGGCGGCAGGCGCCTCCACGGCCGGATCGGTCACGAAGAGGGGGCGGACCGTCTGCCCGGCGGCCACTGAGGCGGCCACGGTGGCCATGCCCAGCGGCGAGGCCTCCACCACACCCTGGCCGAAGAGGTTGGCGGCGTGCTCGGTGCCGGTGGAGTCGTCCGGGACGGACCCGAGGAAGGCGGAATCGAGTCCGGTCACCGGATCGGTGGCCAGCCCCAGGGCCTGGGCGGCCTCGGCCTCGTCAGCGGCGCTGATCTCCTCGTGAGCGCCCACGAAGACGGTGTTGCAGGACTCGGCGAAGGCCTCGGAGAACGGGATCTCGCCCACGGACGCATCCGGGTAGCCGTCATAGTTGCCCACCACCATGCCGCCCACATTGAGCGTCTCCGGGCACTGCACCGTGTCCCCGGGGGCGATCCCGGACCGCAGCATGGCCAGGGCGGTGACGACCTTGAACGTGGAGCCCGGAGCGTAGGACCCGGACACGGCCACGGGCCACCCCTCGGGGCTGGAGGCCGCGGCGAGTACCTGCCCGTCAGAAGGCCGCAGGGCCACCAGACCGGCCGGCACGTCCGAGGCGGCGACGACGGCCTCGGCCTCCTCCTGCACGCGCCGGTTCAGCGTGGACGCCAGGTCCTGGCCCGCTACCGGGTCGGTGCTGAAGACCGGCCCGTCCGGTGCCGTCGGCGTGGCGGCCGCGGTGGCGCTGGGGGAGCTGGAGGCGTCCGTCTCGGACTCACCCGCGTCCGGCTGGTCCGGGTTGTCGATGGTGATCTGCACCCCCGGGGTGCCGGCGAGGTGGTCCTCCCACGTGGCCTGCAGGCCGGACAGGCCGACCTCGACGCCGGCCTCCAACTCACCGTCAGAGGCCTCGATCTGCTCGGCGTTGGGTTCACCGTAGGTGCCCAGCACGTCGCGCGCGAAGGCGCGGGTGGGGGCCAGTACGGCGGTGTCCTCGAGGACCCGGCCGCCCGGGATGGCCAGCAACTGGTCCGTCGGGATCTCGGTGTCCCCGTTGTTGCGCACGGTGATGGCCTGCACGAAGGCCTTCTCCCCGGCGGCCTCAGCTCGCGCCACGAAGGCGTCCTCGTCCACCCCGGCGACCTCGGCCACCTGACGGGCGGCCTCGGCCAGGACCTCGGGATCGTCGGCCTCGAGGTGGGACTTGTCCAGCCCGAGGATGGCCACGTCCCGTTCCATCATCAGTTCCTCGCCCGCGCCGTCGAGGATGCTGCCGCGCTCGGCGGGAACGGTCGTGAGGTTGACGGTGCCGCCTTCGGCCAGTTGCGGCACGACCGTCTCCGGGGCCAACTCCACGAGCCACTCCTGGGCCTCCTCGTCCCACTGCAACTCGGCGGTGGTCTCATAGGACCAGGTCCGTTCCGAGCCAGCGCCAGCACTGGCCTCGGCGTCGGCATCAGCAGCAGCCTCATCATTGCCTGCGAGTTGCCAGTCGACGGTCAGGGTGGCGGTGGCACGGTCGTTGTCCTCGCCGTCCACCTCAGCGGAGGCCACGGTGACCGTGCGGTCCACGCCCTCCAGGTCCGCCAGCGCCTCGGTGAGATGCTCGGGGACGTCCTCGGACTCCGGTGTCAGGGACACGGTGGAGTAGTCGCCCGAGGAGATCGCGCCGGCCAGGGCTGTGGCGGTCTCCTGCGGTGCGGGGCGCGATTCACCGAAACAACCGGTGGCGGTCAGCACCAGGGCGGCCGAGAGACCGAGCACCGCCGCGGGACGGCCGAGGCGGAGGGAGCCGTGGGGACGGACGGCCAGGCTGGACGGCTGGAGAGGACGGGAACGGCCCGTTGACTGGTGGTTCTGCATGAAATCTCCTGACAAGACTCCCGCCAGAGTAGCCGCTGACCCGGACGTGCTGGGAGCATGGTCACATGAACCGTCCCCTGAACCTCATCCTGAACATCATCTGGCTGGTCTTCGGCGGCCTGTGGCTGGCCGTGGGCTACTTCCTGGCCGGACTCATCTGCTGCATCCTCATTGTCACCATCCCCTTCGGCATCGCCTCGTTCCGGATCGCGGGGTACGCCCTGTGGCCCTTTGGCCGCGTGGTGGTGGACACCCAGCCGGGCATGGGCGTCTTCACCGGCCTGGGGAACATCATCTGGTTCATCGTGGCCGGCGTCTGGATCGCCATCGGCCACGTGCTGACCGCCATCCCCATGTTCATCTCGATCATCGGCATCCCGTTGGGCATCGCCAACCTGCGCATGATCCCGGTCTCGCTCCTGCCCCTGGGCAAGAAGGTCATGGACTCCGGTGAGGCACGCTCACTGCCGCAGTACCTCCCGGCCGCCCAGGCCGGCTACCGGTAACCCGCCGGAGCGCTACTTGCGGCCGTGCTGGGAATCGGCGAGGAGGGCCTCCATGCGGGCCACGGCCTCGTCGGCCGAGGGCGGCACGTAGTTCGGGTCCTTGGCTCGCCGGCGGTTGCGCAGGATGCGGGCGGTCACCCACCAGACGATGAACACGATCACGGCGATCAGCACGAGGTTGGAGAAGACGTCCGCGTAGTCGGACACCAGGTGCCAGTTGTCCCCGAGCTGGAAGCCCGCCCAGACGAAGATGGTGTTCCAGATGCCGGAGCCGATCAGCGTGAAGAGGGTGAACAACCACAGGTTCATGCGCTCGATGCCGGCCGGGATGGAGATCAGCGAACGGAAGATCGGGACCATGCGGCCCAGCAGCACGGTCCAGTAGCCGTGGCGGTTGAACCAGCGCTCGGTCTTCTCCACGTCCTCGATGTCCACGAGCGGCAGCCAGTCGGCGATCCTGTACAGCCGCCGGCGGCCCAGCCACGCGCCGAGCCCGTAGAGCATGAGCGCGCCCAGCACGGAACCCACGGTGGCCCAGATCAGGGCCTCCCACGGGCTGAAGGAGCCGCCGGCCGCGGTGAAGCCGGCCAGGGGCAGGATCAGCTCGGAGGGGATCGGCGGGAAGAGGTTCTCGGCGAAGACGGCCAGCGCCACACCGATCGGGCCGATGGTCTCCATGATCGAGACCACGATGTCACCGAGCCAGCCGTAGGAGGCTTCGCCCGTGGATCCGGCAGCGGACCCGGCGGCTGATGCGGTGGCGATCGAAGGCGTCATGCGCACCATTCTCCCGGACCGCGGGGCCGAACACCGAACCGACGGGCCGGGGAGGGCAGGCATAATGGGAGGCATGCGGTTTAAACCCGACGCGGCCGGGCTGGTCGGAGCCCACGTCATGAGTTGGGTCTCACTGTCCCCCAGTTTCATTCCGCGCACGTGGTGGATGACCGCCGTGAACACCGGGATATCCCAGACCTTCGGCTATGTGGTCGGTGCCGCCGGGACGGCAGCGGCCCGGGCCGTCGGTCGGCAACTGGGGATCGAGATCAGGATCGACGAGGAGAAGGCCCGGCCCGCCATCGAGACCCTTCCGTGGCTCATGTTCGGCATCAGCGGGCTGTCCTGGCTACGCAACCTCAGGGCCCAGACGGAGATCGCCGGTCTGATGGAGACCCGTCCCATCCGCAGCCGAGAGCATATGGTCGGTGTGGTCGGCGGCCTGGCCCTGACCGCCGGACTCGTCTCGGTCGGCCGGGGCATCAACGCGATCGCCACCCACCTCTCCTCGGCACTCAAGCCGGTGATGCCGGCACCGGTCGCCGCGGCCATCGGTGCGGGGGCCACGGCCACGGGGACGGCTCTCGTGCTGGACAAGGTGGTCTACCGCCGGCTCCTGGAGTGGCTGTCCAAGGCCGCCCAGGAGACCAACGCCAAGCTGTTGCCGGGCCGGGTCCCCCCGGTGGAACCCGAACGCTCCGGCTCCGCCGCGTCCTACGAGGCCTGGAGCACCCTGGGCGCCAAGGGGCAGGCCGTCGTCTCGGACGGACCCCGCGCCGTGGATATCGAGGAGGCCACGGGTAAGCCGGCCCTGACGCCCATCCGGGCCTATGCCGGATGGCGCGAGGGGCGGGACCTGGAGGAGACTGCGGCCGCCGTCGTCGCCGAACTGCACCGCACCGGGGGCTTCGACCGCGAGGTGCTCCTGGTGCTGACCTCCACGGGCACGGGCTGGTTGCAGGAGTGGTCCGCCTCCTCTGTGGAGTTCCTGACCGGCGGCAACTGCGCGCTGGCATCCATGCAGTACACCTACCTGCCTTCCGGCGTGGCCTTCTTCGCCGACCGGATCTCACCCGTGCTGGCCGCCAGCACCCTGCTTGCCGCGATCGAGGCGGAATTGGAGCAACGGCCCGTTGAGCGGCGGCCGAAGCTGCTGGTCGGCGGAGAGTCGCTGGGTGCCCTCGGGGGTACCAAGGCCTTCGAGGGCCTCGAGGACATGATCGGCCGCGTGGACGGGGCCGTCTGGTCCGGCCTGCCACGGTTCACCGAGTTCTGGGAGTCCCTCGTGCCGTTCCGTCGGCGCGGTACCCCGGAGATCGCTCCCGTGATCGACGACGGCCGGCACGTCCGATTCGCCACCAGGCCCGAGGACCTGGTCACCGACGTCACCGGAGTCCCCTACGGTGCGTGGGACAGCCCCCGGATCGTGGTGGCCCAGCACGCCTCCGACCCGGTGGTGTGGTGGAGCCCGGACCTGCTGTGGCGCAAGCCCGACTGGGCCAAGGAGAAGGCCGGGTCGGACGTGTCCCGCAGCCTGCAGTGGCAGCCGTGGGTGACGTTCTGGCAGGTGGCCTCGGACATGCCGCAGTCCGTCTCCGTTCCGGGCGGCCACGGCCACCGCTACGTGGAGGACATGCTCCAGTACTGGGCCGCCGTCCTGGGTCAGGATCCGCTGACGGACTACTCGACCATTGCCCAGGCGATCCGCCGGACGATCGTCCCGAACTTCGCCTGAACCCGTCCGAACCTGCTCGAGTCTGTCGGGGTCTGTTGGGGCCCGGCTGCCAGCGAACGGTGGACCCACCTCGGCTGCCAGGCGGACACTGGACCTATGAGCGCGCCACGTCCCACCGCCCACCAGCTCGTCACCTGCCTGTGGTTCACCGGGCAGGCCGAGGAGGCCGCCCGGTTCTACGTGGAGGCCTTCTCCGGCTATCGCCCGGACACCCACGTGGGTGCCGTCCACCGCAGCAACATCGACGTGGCCCCGCAGGGGGAGACGGTGCTGGAGCGCGGTGAGGTGCTGACGGTCGACTTCACGTTGGACGGCCAACGCTTCGTGGCGCTCAATGGCTCAACCGAACCGGTGCCCTACACGGACGCCGTCTCCTTCCAGATCCTGTGTGCGAACCAGCAGGAGATCGACCACTTCTGGACCGCCCTGACGTCCGATGGCGGGCAGGAGGTCGCCTGTGGGTGGGTCACCGACCGCTACGGCGTGCGGTGGCAGGTGGTTCCGCAGGTGCTGTTCGAGTTGCTGGCCGGCGAGGACCAAGACGCGGCGGCCCGGGTGCAGAGCGCCATGATGGGCATGGGGAAGTTCAGCATCGAGGGCCTGATGGACGCGGCCAAGGATGCCTACGGGGCCGAGGAGGAATAGCCGGCGCCTGAGCGCCGGGCCGTAGTGGGGATCAGCGGGAGAGGACCGCGACGAGGAAGTCGGCGTCGTCGGTGAAGGGCTCGAGCTGCCACGAGGAGAACTGGCCCTGGCAGTGGAAGCCGGCCCGGCCGGCGTCGTCCACGAAATCGGCGAAGTCATAGCCGCGCCCGGCTCCGAAGCCGATCACCGCACGGCCGCCGTCCCGCAGCAGGCCGCGCAGGTGGCGCAGCACGTCCCCGCGTGAGGCCGGGGAGAGGAAGCCGAAGACGTTGCCGGCGGAGAAGACGAGGTCGAACGGCTCGGACTCACGCAGGGTGGCCAGGGCCTCCGCGTCCAAGGACTCGAGATCCGCCACGTACCAGTCGGCCTCGGGATGGTCCTCGTTGGCGACCTCGATGAGGTGCTCATCCAGGTCCACACCCGTCACCTGATGGCCGCACCGCGCCAAGTAGCCGCCCACGCGGCCGGTGCCGCAACCGGCGTCGAGGATACGGGAGCCCCGGGAGGCCATCGCATCGATGAGCCGGGCCTCCCCGTCCAGGTCCATGCCCTCGGAGGCGAGGCGGCGCCAGCGCTCGGCATAGCGGCGGGAGTGCTCGGGATCGTTGGCCACCATGGTGGCCCAGAGGTTCTGGCTCGCGTTCTCATCCATCACCCCAGTATCGCCCCTGGCGGCTGCGGTCCGCCTGGATCTGGCTGGATCTGGCTGGCCACGATGGACCGAGGTTACCGATCGGTCTCCCCGTGGGCCCCGTGTGCCTATAGGCTGACCTTGGAATCAGAGAAGACCTTCGGAAGGAAATTCCATGAGCATCGCGCAGCTCCCGCTTCGGCTGACCGCCGGAGCCTTCATCCTGAACTCGGGCATCAACAAGACCAAGCTCACTGAGGAGCAGGCTGAACAGATGAGGGACCTGGGAGCCAACGGGCTTCCATTCCTCAAGGACCTGACCCCGAAGCAGTTCAAGCAGTTCATCAGCGCCTCCGAGATCGGCATCGGCGCCGCCTGCCTGTTGCCGTTCGTGCCGGGCTGGCTGGCTGGTGCCGCCCTGACCGCCTTCTCCGGCGGCCTGCTGGCGATGTACAAGAACACCGACTTCATGACCGAGTCGGACGGCATCCGCCCCTCCGAGCAGGGCACCGCCGTGGCCAAGGACGTCTTCCTGTTCGGCATCGGGACCGCCCTGATGATCGACGGCGCCGTGAACCGCGTCGGCCGCAAGAACGCAGCCGCGTCCAAGCGCGCCCACAAGCTCGAGGCTGCCAAGGAGGCCAAGGTCACCGCGATCGAGGCCGCCAAGGAGGAGCAGGCGGAAGCCATCCGTGCCGCCGCCGCGGAGAAGGCTGAGGCCATCAACAAGGCCCGCGTGGAGCAGACCGAGGCGCTGCGCACCGCTCGCAAGGAGATGCAGCAGGCGCGCAAGAAGATCTGATCTCGCACCGCTGATGCCAGCGGAGCGTCATGATGGCCCGTCCCCGGTGATCCGGGGGCGGGCCATCATGCCTTGAGCCTGACCGAAGGACATCCCGGCGGTTCGAGGTCAGTGGGCCCTCATCCTGGGTGGCGGCGCGCCTCCTGGATGGCGTCGGCGGCTCGGATGAGCGCGAGGTGGGAGAACGCCTGCGGGAAGTTGCCCGCCAGGCGCCCGGAGCCGGCGTCGTACTCTTCGGCCAGCAGGCCGAGATCGGTGGCGCAGGAGCACAGCAACGCCATGGTCTCCTCGGCATCGTCCAGCCGACCTGACGCGGCGTACTGCTCCACCAGCCAGAACGAGCAGATCAGGAACGCGTACTCGTGCCCTTCCAGGCCGTCGAGGTCGGAACCGGTGCGGTAGCGGTGGACCAGTCCGCGCGTGCCCATCAGGTCCCTCTCGATGGCGGCCACGGTGCCGAGCATCATCGGATCGTCGGCGGCCAGGAAGCCGGTGTGCGGCAACTGCAGCAGGGAGGCGTCCACCTCACTGCCTCCGTAGGTCTGGGTGAACGAGTCCAGTTCTGTGCTGAAGCCGCGCTCCAGGATCTCCGCACGCAAGGCGTCGCGGTGCCGGGTCCAGGACGCCACGTCCCCGTCCAGGCCATGCTCGGTGACGGCCCGGATGCCCTCGTTGAACGCCGCCCACATCATCACCCGGCCATGGGTGAAGAAGTGCGGTGCGCCGCGCATCTCCCAGATCCCGTGGTCCTTGCGGTCGAGGTTGCGGACGCAGAAGGACAGCAGTGACTTCTGCAGCCGCCACGAGTACTCGTCCTCGGTGATGCCGGCGTCCCGGAGCTCGGCGAGGGCGAGCATCACCTCGCCGACCACATCGGCCTGGTACTGGTCCGCGGCGCCGTTGCCGATCCGGACGGGGCGGGAGTCGGCGTACCCGGCCAGGTGGTCCAACTCCTTCTCGTCCAGCTCCCGTTCGCCGGCGAGGCCGTACATGATCCGCAGCTTCTCCGGGTCCCCGGCCACGGCCCGCAGCAGCCAGTCCCGCCAGTGCAGGGCGCCCTCCGTGAACCCGTGGGAGACGAGGACCTCGATCGTCAGGGCCGCATCGCGCAGCCACGTGTAGCGATAGTCCCAGTTCCGCGAGCCGCCGAACTCCTCCGGCAGGGAGGTGGTGGGCGCCGCGACGATCCCGCCCGTCTTCAGGTTGGTGAGCGCCCGCAGCACCAACAGGGACCGGGCCACGAGGTGTTCCTCCGGCGAGTCGACCTCCAGCCGGGACGCCCAGTCGGTCCAGAACTCCTGGGTCCGGTGCTGAGCCGCCTCCGGCTCCATCGGGACCGGAGGCTCTTCCCAGGAGGGGAACCAGGTCAACACCCAGTCCAGCCGCTCGCCGGCGCGCAGCCGGAACCGGCCGGCCAGCCGGGGTGCCTGGAGGCCGCCGGAGTCGGGGGAACCTGCTGGCCGGTCCTCGCCGCCGATCTCACGCCCGTGCTCAGAGGCCCCGCTGACGGGATTCCCGACGCCGGCCCCGCCCTGGCCGCCGCCGGCCGCCTCCGCGGATTGTTCGTCGTCCGCGGTCGGCCGGGTGGTGGAGTAGAGCAGCGGGCCGGTCACCAGCACGCCGTCCGGCCCGGCCGTGCACAGCAACGCCGGCTCGGTGCCCTCGGTGCCGTCGGTGCGGCGAAACCAGGGCAGCGCGCGGGCATAGTCGAAGCGGATCCGCAGGTCGTGTTCCACCACCACCTCGCCGGACAGGCACTCCACCCGGCGGTACAGGTCGTCCTGTGCCTCGGCCGGCGGCAGGAAGTCGGTGACCCGCACGGTCCCGGTCGGGGTGCGCCAGGTGGTCTCGAGGACGAAGGTGTACGGCACGTAGCGGCGTTCCACGGCGTCCCCGTCCACGGCCCAGAGCTTCCATCGGCCGTCGTCGGGCCCGCCGAGCAGGGCGGCGAACAGGGCGGGGGAGTCGAAGCGCGGCAGGCAAAGCCAGTCGACAGATCCACGCCGGGACACCAGCGGTCCGGTGCTCAGATCGGACAGCAGCGCGTAGTCCTCGAGCGGGGTGGCCCCGGCGGGATGGAGTGACGGCGAGGGAGTGGATCCGGGCCGTTCCGTTGAGTCGTGGGTCGGGTGCGGGCGGGCGGAGGGCGTCTGGTCCGTCATGCCCCCTGTCTACCGAATGAACCGTTCTCGGCATAGGCCCGGGCCGATACGGTGGGGTCATGAGCGAACTGCGTACGCTGGTCATCTTCGGTGCCGCCGGTGATCTGACCCGGCGGCTGCTGCTGCCCGGGCTGGCCACCTGCCTGGCGGCTGGGGTGCCGGAACGGGGCATCATGCTGGTCGGCTCCGGCCTCGACGAACGGGAGGACTTCGCGGCTGTGGTGCAGGAGGCGTTCGCCGCTGAGCTCAGCGAGGATCAGTTGGCCCTGCCAGCGGTGCGCCACACGATTGATTCGGCGCGATGGATCACCGCGGACGCCACCGATCCCGAACACCTCGCCGCACTCCTGGACCAGGTGGAGGGTCCTCTCGGCCTGTACTTCGCGCTCCCGCCGTCCGTGACCATGCTCTCCTGTGAGGCACTCTCGCGGTTGCATGACTCGGGGCGGCTGCCACAGGACACCGTGCTCGTACTGGAGAAACCCTTCGGCACCGACCTGGACTCCGCGCGGGACCTCAACTCCCTGCTGGCCGGCTTCGTCCCCGAGGAGCGGATCTTCCGCGTGGACCACTTCCTCGGTCTGCCCGGCGTGCTGGGCTTCGTGGGCCTGCGCTTCGCGAACCGCATCCTGGAACCGCTGTGGAACCGGGAGGACATCGAGCGGATCGAGATCGTGTTCGACGAGGTGCTCGGGCTGGAGGGGCGCGCCGGGTTCTATGAGGCTACCGGGGCGGCGAGGGACATGATCCAGTCCCACCTGCTCCAGGTCATGGCGCTGGTGATGATGGACCCGCCGACCCGGTTCGACGGCGTGGAGATCCCCGCCAACACCGCCCACGTCCTGCGGGCGACCCGGCTGTGGTCCGGGGACGCGACGGGGGAGTCGGGGGGCGGGACGCCGGCCGTGGTGCGCGGCCGGTACACCGCCGGCACCGTGGACGGCCGGGCCATGCCGTCCTATGTGGACGAGGACGGCGTGGACCCGGCGCGTGAGACCGAGACCTTCGCCCAGGTGGTCGTCGAGGTGGATTCCTGGCGCTGGAACGGCGTGCCGGTGGTGCTACGGAGCGGCAAGGCCATCGGCTCGCCTCGGCAGGAGATCGCCGTGGTCTTCCGGCGCCCGCCGCACGACTACGAGCAGTTCCCCTCGTCCGGACCCCAGCCCCCGGACGTGTTGCGGGTCGGCTTCGAGGACGAACGGATCGACCTGGAACTCAACGCGGGCGGCCCGTTCGACTCCCGGGGCATGACCCGCACGGTACTGTCCACGGAGTTGCCCGAGCCGGGGCTGACCGCCTACGGTTCGGTGCTGCGCTGGGTGCTCGAGGGCAAGACGGCCTTCACCGTCCGCGGTGATGGGGCCGAGGAGGGCTGGCGCATCCTGGCCCAGATCGCGGCGGCCTACGCCTCCGGGCAGGTGCCGTTGCAGGACTATGAGGCCGGTTCGGCCGGCCCGGCCTCCGCGGGCTTGGATGGCTAGCCCTGACCACTGCGGTCAGCTGCCGGTCAGTGCCGACCATGACTGACTAGCCCTCGACCGCCATCCGGGACCACCCGCCGTCGGGATCTGCGGGAAGGTCCTTGACCGGCCGGGCAGGCACCCCCAGTGCGACCACGTTCGCCGGCAGGTCTCGGGTGACCACGGCGCCGGCGCCCACCACCGTGTTCTCGCCGATGGTCACGCCGGGGCCCACGATCACGCCGCCGCCGAGCCACACGTTGTCCGCGATGGTGATGGGCTCGGCACCCTCCCACTTGTCCCGGCGCGGACCCGGCTCCAGCGGGTGGGTCGGGGTGAGCAGCTGGACGTTCGTGCCGATCTGCACATCCGCACCGATCCGCACCGGGGCCACGTCCAGCACCATCAGGCCGAAGTTCGCGAAGCTGCGGTCACCGATGCTGATGAACTGCCCGTAGTCCACGTGGAACGGCGGGCGGATCACCACCTCCTCACCGAGGGATCCCAGCAATTGGGACAACAGCCGCCGGCGGAGGGCCGGCTCGGTGGCGGAAGTGGCGTTGTACTGCTCCGTCAGCAGGGCAGCCGCCGTGGAGAGTTGCTCGAGCCGCGGGTCATCGGCGATGTACGGGTCGCCGGCGACCATCCTCTCGTACATGGAACGGCCGTCCGGGAAGAACGGGGACGGGGCCGGAGAAACAGGGGACTGGTCCGGGTCAGGCAGCATGGACCCAGCTTGCCAGAGGGTCCACAATGGGCGCATGCCACGCCACGAAGAACACCGCGAACCCACGGGCTCTGTCGTCGACGGTCCGGAGGGCCCCACGATCCAGATCCAGCGCACCCTCGGGCACCCGCCCGAGGACGTCTGGAGCTACCTGGCAGACCCGGAGCTGTTGCGCTGGTACGGCACCTACACGGGGGACCCGGCCAGCGGCAGCGTGCAGCTGGCCATGGTGGAGGCGCCGGACCATCCGGGCGAGTGCGTGATCGAGGTGTGTGAACGGCCCTCACGCCTGCACGTGACGCTGGCCGATCCGAATGGCAACCCCTGGCGGCTCCGGGTGTCCCTGGACCGGGCCGCGGCGGGGGCGGACACCGACCTGGTCTTCCGCCAGCCGCTGGCCGGGTCGAAGGACGAGGCCGGCGATATCGGCCCCGGCTGGGAGTACTACCTCGACCGGCTCACGGTGGCCCTGGACGGCGGAGACGTGGACGCGGTGGACTTCGCCGAGTACTACCCGGCGCAGAAGGCGCACTACAGCCCGGGCACCTCGGCGGCCGGGGTGACGGCCTAGATGTACTTCCCCGTGACGTTGTGAACGCGGGCTGAGGGGGTCTTGCCGTCGATGCCAGTGTGGGGTCTGTGGTGATTGTAGTGATGCAGCCAGGACTCGTAAGCGGCTGTGC
>NZ_BMLQ01000008.1 GCF_014645315.1 Citricoccus zhacaiensis
TTAGCGTGAGTCACGAAGACCTCCGTGGTCAGGATGCGAGTGTGGTAACCCACATCCTGCCCGGAGGTCTTCGCCTTACCTCAGCCGTTCACAACCTCCCGGGGAAGTACATCTAGCCAGCCTCCGTTCCACATTCAGGGGCCCACGTCAGCCTCGGATTCGTGCACCGATCCTGCCCCGGATCCCTATCGTGTCCGGGCCCTGCCCTAGCCTCATTCTTGGTGTTAGAACACGTGTTCGAATACCATGGTGGGGTGCGGCCGGTCCTTCCCGTCGGCCGTTTCACTTCCCACCGCCCCACCGGACAGTCCCGGTTTCGGGCCCGCCGTTCCTTCCCAGACGGCAGGGTACGACGCCGGCCCGGGCTGCTCCCGGACGAGCCCGCCGGCCACGTGCCGGAGGGCGGAAAAACGGCATGAGAAGTCACGACAAGAACAGGGCAGGAATCACGTCCCATGGGAATCTTCACTCAATCGGTCGCCGTTGGATGCACCACGGCAGGGGCCCCGGAGCGCCTGGAGTGGAACGGCCGGATCTACGTACTGGCGGCCCAGCCGGTGCGCTGGTACGAGCGGCGCAAGTGGTGGACCGAGGAGCGCCGGGCCGAGCGGGGCCGCGGTGCCGGTCTGGTGGACCACGAGGTCTGGCGGGTCCAGGTGCGCCTGGAGAAGGCACGCAACGCACCGCTGCTGACCTTGGACCTCTCCCACCATGTCGACTCCGGCCGCTGGCGGCTGGTCCGCATCCATGACGGCGCCGCCGTGCGCCTCAGGGAGAGTGCTTGATGGGCGCTGCCTCAGGCTTTCCGCATCTGCACGTGGCCAGTGCCTTCAGCTCCCACTACGGGGTGTCCTGGCCCGCTGAGCTGGCCGCAGCCGCCGCCGCGGACGGTGCGGAGGTACTGGCCTGCACGGACCGGGATGGGCTCTACGGCACGGCCAAGCATGTCAGCGCCTGCCTGGAGCAGGGACTGGACCCGGTGATCGGGGTGGACCTCGCGGTGGCCTGGGGCGAACAGCGGTCGAATCCCGCCGGCCGGGTGATCGTGCTGGCCCGAGGCGGCACGCAGGGCACGGGATACCGAGCCCTGGTCCGGCTCATCTCGGCAGCGCATGCCCACACCACGGGTGGCTCTGCCGGGGGAACGCCGTACGTCACGATGGCCGAACTGGCCGAGTGGTCCGCCGGCAGGCACCACGGTGCCCCGCCGGAACTGTTCGTGCTGCTGGGGCCGGGATCCGACGTCGGGAGGCTGATGGCCGCGCGAAAGTACACGGCCGGCCGGACGCTGCTGCGCCAATGGAAGGCCGCACTGCCCGCCGGATCCCTGCGGGTGGAGGTGGTCTGCCATCTCTCTGCGCCGGGGGAGAAGCTGTCAGCCGCCCACGCCGTGAAGATGCTGCGCGCCGCACGGGAGACCAAGGTGCCAGCGGTGCTGACCAACGCGGTGCGCTATGCGACGCCGGATGGGGCCGCCACTGCGGACGTCCTCGACGCCGCCCGGGCCCTGAGCTCCCTCGAGGCCCTCACCGACCTGCAGCCCAACGGGCAGGGCTGGCTGAAGCCCGCGGGATCCATGCACCAGATCGCCCTGGAGATCTGCGAGGCGGCGGGGTCCGGGACGGAGGGGCGGGCCGGCGGCAGTGCCGAGGGGGTCACGGCCCTGCTGGATGACACCCATGCCCTTGCCGATGCCTGCCGCATGGACCCCGGCCCGGACCTGGGCTGGAGGCAGCCCACCGTGCCGGAGGCCTCGGTCATCGGGATCACCGGGGACCCGGTCAGAGCGCTGCGGGACCGTACTCTGGCCAGGGTGACCGACCGCTTCCCGGGCCTCTATACCGGGACCCGCTTTGCGTCGTCGACCGCCGGCCAGGATCTGGAGAAGCGGTTGGAGCAGGAGCTGGGCATCATCAACCGGCTCGGCTTCGCCAGCTACTTCCTGACCGTGGCCGAGGTGGTGGCGATGATCGAGAGGATGGGGGTGCGGGTCTCCGCGCGCGGATCCGGGGCCTCGTCGCTGGTCAACTACCTGTTGCGGATCTCGAACGTGGACCCCATGCGGCACGAGCTGATCTTCGAACGCTTCCTCTCCAACGACCGCTCGACCCTGCCGGACATCGACATCGACGTGGAATCGGCCCGCCGTCACGACGTCTACCATGCGATGTTCGAGCGCTTCGGTGCCGAACGCACCACGCTCATGAGCATGCAGAACGGTTACCGTGCCCGAGGAGCGGTGCGTGACGCCGGGATGGCCCTCGGCATGGAACCAGGGCAGGTGGATACGATCGCCAAGCAACTGTGGCGGTTCTCGGCGTCGAGCTTCCGTGAGGCCATGGACCGGATGCCGGAGTTGCGCGGTTTCGCGGAGCAGGTCGAATCAGGCCGGGCCGCCGGACAGGAACAATTGGACCTGCTGGTGGACCTCACCGAGCGACTGGACCGGCTGCCGCGGCACATCGCCATGCACCCGTGCGGGGTGATCCTCGGGGACGCGACCCTGCTGGACCGGACGCCGTTGCAGCCCTCCGGGATCGACCTGCCGATGAGTCAGTTCGACAAGCACGACATGGATCCCATGGGCATGCTCAAGCTCGACGTGCTCGGCGTGAGGATGCAGTCGACCATCGCCTACACCCTGGCCGAGATCGAGCGGACCACGGGGAGGACGGTGGACCTCGAGCAGGTGCCCTTCGACGATGAACCGACCTTCGAACTGATCCGGACCACGCACACCTTGGGCATCTTCCAGATCGAGTCACCGGGCCAGCGTGAGCTGATCGGGAAGATGGCGCCCGTGGAATTCAACGACCTGACCATCGACATCTCGTTGTTCCGGCCCGGGCCCATGCAGTCGGACATGGTGCGGCCCTTCCTCGAACAGCGCCACGGTTTCTCCCAGGCACGGTATCCCCACCCGGACCTGGAACCCGTGCTGGCCGAGACACACGGGGTGACGGTGTTCCACGAACAGGTGCTGCGGACCTTCCACGTGATGACCGGCTGCGGGCTTGCGAAGGCCGATGAGTTTCGCCGTCAGATCGGCGGGCCGCAGGAGCACGTGGTGGAGGAGTTCTTCCGGTCGACGGCACTGGCGAAGGGCTACCCACCGAAGGTCGTCGACGAGGTCTGGGGGACGCTGCACGCTTTCGGCTCCTTCGGCTTCTGCAAGGCCCACGGTGCCGCGTTCGCCGTTCCCACCTACCACTCGGCGTGGCTCAAGACCCACCACCCCGAGGCGTTCCTGGCCGGGATCTTCGAGCACGATCCCGGAATGTACCCCCGCCGACTGATGATCGCCGAGGCCCGCCGCATGGGCATCCCGGTGCTGCCCGTGGACATCAATGCCTCCACCGATCGGTTCAGGCTCGAGTGGGTGCCCGGCCATCCTGAGATTCCCGACGCCGGCGCCGCGCCCTTCCTGGAGAACGTGCCGGCCGCTGGGAGCCGGCCGGACGGCGTCGGGCCGGGGAATGCCGCGGGGCGCTGGGGGATCCGGCTGGCGCTGAACTCGCTGTCCGGGCTGAGCGAGACGGAGATCAAGAGGATCGTGGCGGGGCAGCCCTATGCCTCACTGGCCGATGTGCGGGACCGGGCCCGCCCGACCCGGAGGAACCTCGAGCGGCTGGCCCAGCTCGGTGCGTTGGACTGTCTCCTGCCGCCGGGCGGGGCTTCGCGCACTGACCTGGTCCACCATCTGGAACTGCAACACGGCGGGCAGACCGAAGGGCTGTCGGGGCGGAGGAAGCGGTCCGGGGGGCGCCAGGTCGACGGTCAGCTCTCCCTGGAACTGCCCGATACCGAGGCGGCGGCGATCGTGCCGATGTTCCCGGAGCCCAGCCGGGACCAACGGGTGCGGACCGAGCTGGATCTTACCGCCATGGACACGACCGCCCACTTGATGGAGTCGCACCGGCCGTACCTGGAGGCACTCGGGGTGACGGCGGCGGAGGACCTCCTCGGGCTGCGGTCACAGTCGCGGGTGCTGGTGGCCGGGGTGCGGGTGGCGACGCAGACCCCGCCCATGCGCAGCGGCAAACGCGTGGTGTTCATCTCCGTGGACGACGGAACGGGGTGCGTGGACGCCTCATTCTTCACGGAGGCCCAGCATGAGACCGGTGAGATGCTGTTCTCGGCCCGGCTGATGCTGATCGAGGGAACGACGCGCCGGACCGGTCCCAAGGCCATCAGCCTGCAGGCCATTCGTGCCTGGGACCTGCACCGGCCCGATTCGCTGCCCGATCCGGACTATCTGGATGGCACGCGGGACGAATGGCGGGCTTGGTTGCGCCGGGACCGGACCCGGGCGGGTGCGCCACCTGCTCCGGTGCCGTGGGGTCCGGCCGCATCGTCAGCCGCCCAGCAGCAGGAGACCGGTGGCTCGCGCCAGGTGGTCGGGGCCACCGCGCGGCTTCCCGACATCCCGCACCATGACACCGGGTCCTGGCCGGTCAAGGTGCGCGGCCCGGTGGGAGTTCCGGAGGGTGCCTCGGCGACGGGCGGAAACCGGTCTGACCCAGAACGTGCGACGATCAGACCATGACGAGCACATTCACGGTGGTGACCCCGTCGTCGCACGCAGCCGAGCGGCTCTTCGAACTCTCCCTGAGCATTGACGAGCATCTCGGATCGATGGCGGACTCCGGTGAACAGGCCATCGACGGCGTGACCTCGGGGCAGATCGGTCTCGGCGAGACCGTCACCTGGCGGGCCCGGCACTTCGGGATCTGGTTCACCATGACCTCCCAGATCACCGAACATGACCGTCCCCGCCGCTTCGTCGACGAGCAGATCACCGGCCCCTTCCGCTCCTTCCGCCACGTCCACGACTTCTCGAGTGAGGTCCACGGATCCGCCGGAGCCGGACTCGCAACGGCCGGGGGAATCGATCAGAGGGCGAGCACCATGACGGATACGATCACCGTGACGTCGCCTCTCTTCGGACGCCTGACCGAAAGGCTGATCCTGGTGCCCTACCTCCGCCGGCTGATCAGGCAGCGCAACCGGCATCTGCTCGCAGTTCTCGACGCCGAAGCCACGGATCAACGCCAGAAGAAATGATGCTCCATCCCGCTCGGGCTCAGGACGCTCTCATGATGGAAGCCGTCCTCGAAGTCCGTCGGACTGGACCACAGCCGCAGTCCTGAACCGATGTCATGGGGTGCGACGGCGATGTGCAGATCATCCACGAGGCCTGCTTCGAGGAACTCCAGCACCGTCGTGACACCACCACCGAGGCGGACGTCCTTGCCCTGGGCAGCGTCCATGGCGATCCTCAGCGCCTCGGACGGGCTGGCATCGAGAAAATGGAACGTCGTGTCGCTGAGCGAGAAGGACGGGCGCAGGTGGTGCGTCAGCACGAACACCGGCGTGCGGAACGGCGGGTCATCACCCCACCAGCCCTTCCAGTCCTCGCTCGTCCAGGGGCCCCGGAACGGACTGAACTTGTGGCTGCCCATGATCTCGGCCCCGATGTTGTGGGTGAAGTCGCGGACGATGTGGTCGTCCACGCCCCGCGAGCCGCCGGGATCCGTTCGATTGGGCCAACTGTCCGTGGCCCCGGCCCATTCGGTCAGGGGGCCCGGGTCCACGTGGCCGAAGGGGCGTTCCAGGCTCTGGTCTTCCCCTGCGGCGATGCCGTCCCGCGAGACGAAGAAATTCTGGACCCTGAGTCGTTGAGGCCTGCGCCGGTGAAGCGGCTCGCCGGTGGAGGAATCTGTCGTGGAAGGCATGGGTACATCCCGGTTCTGGGCTGCGTTGTCAGCAGTCGGACGCTGGTGGTTGCCCCGAGTGTAGAAACGCACGACGTCGGATGGCCAGATCCACGGTGCGTGCCCTCCTGCACAGGCAACCGGATGCAGGAAGATGTCCACCTTCTGCGGTGGGGCGCTTAAAGTGTCCCGGCATCATGATCGAATATATGTACTAGACGGACGACTTGGTGAGGTCGCAACTACACGGGAGAGGAGCACCGGTGATCGAGAAGGACGAGTTGGCGGAGCTGGATCTGCCCGAGCTGCTGGTGGCCTCCCGTCTCCTCCTGGAGGAACTGGCGTCACGGATGTCCGATCCTCGGCTGCCGGACTCCGTCGACCGCTTCCCGGACGGGCCGGAACGTGATCGTTCCGAGGACTGGGGACTGTATGCCCATGCGGACACGGTGCACGATGATAGGGGCGGCGCGGACCCGGATGAGTTGCTAGGGGACAAATCTCTGAACGGCGGGTCTCTGAACGGCGGGTCTCTGAGCGACGAGACCCTGGGCGCCACCGCGGAAGCTGTGCCGGTGGGATGTCTACCAGTCGTGCTGTCCCGGGTCGAGGAGCTTGGCCGATGGGTGGATGCGGCTCGAACGGGATTGGCGGGACATGTGGACCAAGTCTTCGATGAGCATGCGGCACGTCGTGGCATGTTGGGGATCCCGGAGGGCAAGTGTGCCTATCGCAACGGGGCGGACTATCTCCAACAAATCCTGCGCATCCCCCGTCATGAGGCGAAGAAGCGTGTTCGACGCGCTGTCCGTGTCATGCCGCAGTTGTCACAGGACCGAACCCAGGTGATTCCACCCGAGATGACTGCACTGGCCGGCACTGTGACCTCTGCCCAGGCCGATCTCGCCGCGGTGGACACGGTGGCGGACGCCCTCACGTCTGCTCGTGCCGACGCAGCCCGAGCTGGAGCACCGAAGGACCACATCGACCTCTTGATCGCTGAGGGGGAACGGGTATTGGCGGCCCAGGCGCAGGAGATGGACCCGGATGCCGTACGGAAGGTGTGCGCGTACTGGCGCCAACGCTTTGACGCTTCGGTGAATCCCGATGGTCTCGAGCCCACCGAGGCCCAGATGAACGCGGCCCAGGGACTCTTCTATCACGGCAAGAAAACCGCGAACCTGCACCGCTGGTCCCTGCTGGCGACCGACGGCCAGCATGAGACGTTGAAGACCCTCGTCTCCGCATCCTCCAATCCGCGCAGGATTGCTGACGAGCAGCCGGGTGCCGAGGTGTGGGCGGAGCACCTGGATGTTACCGACTCGCTGGATTCCCGGAGCAGGGCCCAACGGGAACTGGACGGACTCATCAGTGCCCTGACGGGTGCACTGGCCTTGACGAACCAAGCGACTCCCAGCGCCGACGACGGCGGGTCTGACCTGCCGGATGCCGGGGGCGGCGGAGTCAGGCCGCAGGTTCTGGTGACGATCGACTACGAGTCCCTGGCAGGCCACTACACGCGCGTGAAGGGCAGCGCCGGAACCGGCCACGTGGTATCCCAGGCAGCCTATGCGGGGGCGGTCGATCCACAGACCATCCGGCAGAAGGCCTGCGATGCCGACCTGATCCCCATCGTGCTCGGCGGGTCAGGAGAAGTGCTCGACGTGGGGCGATCTCAGAGGCTGTTCACCCGCAAGCTCAGACGGGCCATCGTCGCCCGGGACGGTGGATGCGCGGCACCCGCCTGTTCCATACCCGCTCCCTGGTGCGAAGCCCACCACATCCGCTTCTGGGAGCATGGCGGGCCCACCAGCGTCGAGAACGGAGTTCTGCTCTGCTCACATCACCACCACGCAGTCCACGCCGGCGCATGGGAGATCGAGGTCAAAGACGGTGTGCCCTGGTTCATCCCTGCTCGCTACCACGATCCCGAACAACGCCCTCGCCGCAACCACTATTGGCGCCCCCGGGATCCAGGCGGCCCTGGCAGTCCGGGGCCCGAGGCCCCAGGGGGATCAGACCGCCGCGACAATCTCGATGACGCGGCGTGAACCAACTGAACCCGCTGAACCATTTGAACCACCTGAATCAACTGAATCAACTGAATCAACAAGCGCCACGCTTCTGACCTTCGACTGTCTGAGGCTGTCTGATCCGCGGCATGCCTCCGGAGGCACCGCGGCATGCACGCCAACAGACGGCGAACCGACCACGACTGCCCTAGAATGGCCGGTGGCTGGCGGTGGCCACCGTATGCCACCAGCCCTGAAGCCCTACCCGAGGAGGAACCGGACCGTGTCCGAGGCGTCGCAGCACGAACAGATCACCATCACTGTCAACGCGGAATCGCGGGAGGTGACCTCGGGTACCACCGGCACAGAACTCTTCTCCGATCAGAAGACCACCGTCGTGATGCGAGTGGACGGCCAACTGCAGGACCTGAGCCGCCGGATTCCAGCCGGCGCCGACGTCGTGGGTGTGGACATCTCGGACGAGGACGGACTCAACGTCCTGCGCCACTCAACCGCCCATGTCATGGCCCAGGCGGTCCAGCAGCTGCGACCGGGCGCCAAGCTGGGCATCGGCCCCTACATCACGGACGGCTTCTACTTCGACTTCGACGTCGAGGAGCCCTTCACCCCGGAGGACCTCAAGACCCTCGAGAAGATGATGCAGAAGATCATCAACTCGAACCAGACCTTCGCCCGCCGCGTCGTCACCGAGGACGAGGCCCGCCAGGCGATGGCCGATGAGCCGTACAAGCTGGAACTGCTGGGCCAGCAGGAGGATGCGGACGCCGTGGGCGAGGGGGCGAACATCGAGGTCGGCGCCGGCGAGATCACCATCTATGACAACGTGGACCGCAAGTCCGGTGACAGTGTCTGGTGCGACCTCTGCCGCGGCCCCCACCTGCCGAACACCAAGCTCATCTCCAACGCCTTCGCACTGACCCGTTCAGCTGCCGCCTACTGGCTGGGCAACGAGAAGAACAAGCAGCTGCAGCGCATCTACGGCACCGCCTGGCCCACGAAGGACGATCTCAAGGCATACCAGGAGCGACTGGCCGAGGCCGAGCGCCGCGACCACCGCAAGCTGGGTGCCGAGATGGACCTGTTCTCATTCCCGGACGAGCTGGGCTCCGGCCTGCCCGTGTTCCACCCCCGCGGCGGCATCATCCGCAAGGAGATGGAGGACTACTCGCGTCAGCGCCACACCGAGGCCGGCTACGAGTTCGTCTACACCCCGCACATCACCAAGCAGCACCTCTACGAGATCTCCGGACACCTCGACTGGTATGCGGACGGCATGTTCCCGCCCATGCAGATCGACGAGCAGCGGGATCCCGTCACTGACGAGATCACCAAGCAGGGGCAGAACTACTACCTCAAGCCCATGAACTGCCCCATGCACAACCTGATCTTCGCGTCGCGGGGCCGCTCCTACCGTGAGCTGCCCTTGAGGTTGTTCGAGTTCGGGCAGGTGTACCGCTATGAGAAGTCCGGTGTGGTGCACGGCCTGACCCGCGTGCGCGGGATGACGCAGGACGACGCCCACATCTACTGCACCAAAGACCAGATGAAGGAGGAGCTGACCACCACGCTCACCTTCGTCCTGGACCTCCTCAAGGACTACGGCCTCAACGACTTCTATCTCGAACTGTCCACCAAGGACCCCGAGAAGTACGTCGGCGAGGACGCCGTCTGGGAGGAGGCCACCCGCACCCTCGAGGAGGTCGCCACCGCCTCCGGCCTGGACCTCGTCCCGGATCCGGGCGGCGCCGCCTTCTACGGCCCCAAGATCTCCGTCCAGGCGAAGGACGCAATCGGTCGCACCTGGCAGATGTCCACCATCCAGTTGGACTTCAACCTGCCGGAACGCTTCGACCTCGAGTACCAGGCCGCGGATGGCACCCGACAGCGCCCCGTGATGATCCACCGCGCCCTCTTCGGGTCCATCGAACGCTTCCTCGGCGTGCTGACCGAGCACTACGCCGGCTCCTTCCCGGCCTGGCTGGCCCCGGAGCAGGTCGTGGCGATCCCGGTCGCGGAGGCCTTCAACGACTACCTGGCGGAGGTGGTCGCCCAGCTCAAGGCCCAGGGCATCCGCGCCCGCCTTGACGACGGATCCGACCGTTTCCCGAAGAAGATCCGCACCGCCTCCAAGGAGAAGGTGCCGTTCGTGCTCATCGCCGGTGGCGAGGACGCCGAAGCAGGAGCGGTCTCCTTCCGGTTCCGGGACGGCAGCCAGGACAACGGCGTGCCCGTGCGCGAAGCCGTCGAACGCATCGTGAACGCCGTGAGGAACCGGGAGACCCAGTGACCCCGGAGCCGAGCCCGGATGACAGCCCCCCGGCCACCGACGACTTCGAACTCGCCGGAACGCCGGACGGCTTCCAACGACTGTGGAATCCCCACCGGATGGCCTATGTCCGTGGGGGACAGGACCAGGTCAGCGGGGAATCCACGTGCCCCTTCTGCGCCGCTCCGGGTCGATCCGACGAGCAGTCACTGATCGTTGCACGGGGAAGGACGGCCTTCGTGCTGTGCAACCTCTACCCCTACAACGCGGGGCACCTGTTGGTATGTCCGTACCGCCATGTTCCCGACTACACGGACCTCACCGTGGACGAGACCCTGGAGATCGCCCGGCTGTCCCAGATCGGCATGACGGCACTGCGCGCCACGGCGAAGGCCACCGGCTTCAACCTCGGCATGAACCAGGGCAAGACCGGCGGCGCCGGCATCGCCGCCCACCTGCACCAGCACATCGTCCCGCGGTGGGGCGGAGACGGAAACTTCCTCCCGATCATCGCTGAGACCAAGAACATCACGGTGACCCTGGATACGGTCCGCGCGGCCGTGGCCGGAGCCTGGGCAGAAGCGGAAGCCGCTTTCGAGACCCACCAGGCGAGCACCGCCACGGAACAGCTCGGCTGATGCTCAACCGCTACGCCCGGGCCCTGTTCACCCGGATCTTCACGCCGGCGGCCAGGTTCCTCCTGGCTCGCGGCGTCTCGGCGGATGCCGTGACCATCGTTGGGACCCTCGGCGTGGCGCTGGGAGCACTGATCCTGTTCCCGTTGGGTGAACTGTTCTGGGGCACCATGGTCATCACCCTCTTCGTCTTCTCGGACGTGCTGGACGGGGTCATGGCCAGGATCGCCGGAACGACCGGCAGGTGGGGAAGCTTCCTCGACTCCACCCTGGACCGGGTCCAGGACGCCGCTGTCTTCCTGGGACTGATGCTGTGGTTCTTCGGCGCCGGAGACTTCTGGATCGCCGGCGTGGCCGCCGCCGCCAGCATGGCACTCGGCATGCTGGTGTCCTATGTCCGCGCCAAGGCCGAATCATTGGGCTTCGACGCCAATACCGGCATCGCCGAACGGGCGGAGCGGCTCGTGGTGACACTGGTGTTCGCCGGCCTGACCGGTCTCGGCCTGAACTCGTGGGTCCTGGCCGTGGTCCTCCTGCTGCTGGCGGCGGCGTCCGCCATCACGGTGGGCCAGCGCATGGTCACGGTGTACCGGCAGTCCCGGAGGGTCCCCGAGACCGACGGCGGTCAGTAGCCCCGGCCTGCGCAATCGGAGTCTTCTGCGCCACAATGGATGGATGAGCGAGCCCTTCACGGACAGCACTGAGGCTGTCACCGACCGACCGCTGAACATCCCCGAGTACTTCCTGCTGCTCTGCCTGGATGACGAGAAGGGCAAGCTCCTGCTGGACGGGCCGACCGTCGGGATGGGGATCGCCGGGGCCGCACTGGTGGAATTGGCGCGCCGGGGCCGGCTCGAGGTCACGCGAAGCACGGTGCGCTCGATCGAGCATCCGCAGCAGGTCTTCGCCGCTGATCCGAATCCGCCGGCCTGGGCGCACAGCACCGGGCTCGAGTGGCCGCTGGAGCAGGTCTGGGACATCATCCGCGCCTTCACCCGCCATCGCGACGCCGAGCAGTGGATCAATCGATTCTCACGCCAGACGCTGCGGGACGCCGTGGCGGCCTCACTAGTGAAGCGGGGCATCGTGGAGGAGGACGAGAGCACGGTGCTGTGGATCTTCCACCGGACGCGCTACCGGGAGCGTAACGAGCACTTCGAGCACGAACTCCGGGACAGGATCCGTGGTGTGCTCATGGACGGTCAACCGGCCGACGACGTCACGTGGCCGCTCATCTCGCTGATGCGCACCACCCGCCTGCTCCACCGGCTGTTCCCAGACGTGGACAAGGCGCACATCCGCGCGGCCGCCGTCACCCCGGTGGGCAGCCCCGCCACGGAGCTGTCCATGTCCGAAGCGCTCCTGGCGACGGAGAACGCCGTGGCTGAGGCCCTGACGGCGACGACGGGCGGGGCCTCCGCGCTCGACTGATCCCTGGACCTGACCCTTGGATCCCTCCAGATTCCTCTACGGAGCCGCGATCGGTGCGACGCGAGCCTGCGTCACCGCCACCAGATCCTGCGGTGCCAGTCTCACGTCGAGCCCCCGGCGACCTCCCGACACCAGGACATGCTCCAGGGCCAGCGCCGAGGAGTCGATGACCACAGCGGCCTGGTGCCGCTGGCCCATCGGCGAGATCCCGCCCAGCACGTAACCCGTGCGTCTCTGCGCCAGGGCCGGCTCGGCCATGGCGACCTTCTTGACCCCGAGTGCGGAGGCCAAGGCCCGCAGATCGAGGGTTCCGGCGACGGGCACCACGCCGGCGGCCAGGGAGTCGTCCGGCAGGGTCACCATCAGGGTCTTGAACACCACGGTGGCGTCCAGTCCGAGCTTCTCGGCGGCCTCCTCGCCGAAACCCCGGCCGGATCGCTCGTCGTGCTCGTACTCCAGCACCTCATACTCGACGCCGGCCCGGTCCAGCGCGCGCAGGGCGGGCGTCGACGCGGTGGGCGTCGACACGGTGGGCGCAGGCTTCTTGCGTGCCATGGGGAGTCCGGCGTGTCCGGCGCGTTCGGCGGAAACTCGCCCTGCTACCGGTTCAGCCCGCCAGCTGATCGGCCAGCTGATCAGAGATGTTGCGCTTGATGCGTCCGAGCATGGCGGACATGCCCCGCAGCCGCAGGGGAGTCAGGGCCTTCTGGAGGCCCAGGCGGGTCGAGAGGTCCTCGGGGACGGCCAAGACCTCGGCGGCCGGCAGGCCGTTCAGGCTCTGCGACAGTACCGAGGCGAAGCCGCGAGAGGTGGGAGCCTCCGGCGGGGCGGAGACGAACAGGCGGACGATCGACTCGGCGGTGGGGCCGGCGTCGGGCGCGGCGTTCTCCAGCTCCACGGCGAGGAACAACGGCGTCTGGCACTCGATGACCTGCTCCATCTGGTCCTGATGACCGGCATAGCGCTCGGGCAGGGCCGGCAGCTCCTCGGAGAACTCCAGCAGCAGTTCCAGCCGTTCCGGGTCCGGGACGGCCCGGAAGTCCTCGACGATCTCGTGGAGCTTCTCAGGGAGTTCGGTGGTGGTCATCGTGGAGTGGGTTTCCTTCCAGAGTGATCGGTGAAGGCCGGTGATCACCGGTGACGGGCGATTCTGTCCCTTAAACACCGCTGGGGTGCGATCTATGCCGCACCCCAGCCTAGTCCCGGTCTGAAGTATGCCGGAGACCGGTCAGCGTCCGGCCGGTGCCTCGCCACGCTCTTCGCCCACGGCGATGGGCAGGCGCACGGAGTTGCCCCACTCGGTCCAGGAGCCGTCGTAGTTGCGGACCTTCTCATAACCGAGGAGGTGGCGCAGCACGAACCAGGTGTGCGATGACCGCTCGCCGATCCGGCAGTAGGCGACCACGTCGTCGGAGGTGCCGATGCCGGCCTCGTTCCGGTAGATCTCCTCCAGTTCCTCGCGGGACTTGAAGGTGCCGTCCTCGTTGGCTGCCTTCGCCCACGGCACGGAGGCGGCGGTGGGGATGTGCCCACCGCGCAGGGTGCCCTCCTGCGGGTAGCCGGCCATGTGGGTGGTCTCACCGGTGTACTCGAGCGGCGAGCGGACGTCCACCAGGGGCTTGCCGAAGTGGTGGAGCACATCCTCGCGAGAGGCACGCTCGGTGGAGTCGTCGCGCTCGATCACGGGGTAGTCGACTTCGGTCACCGAGGGGACCTCCCGGGTCGTCGCGCGGCCCTCGGCGATCCACTTGTCCCGGCCGCCGTCCATCAGGCGGGTGTCGGCGTGGCCGTAGAGCGTGAAGACCCACAACGCATAGGCGGCCCACCAGTTGGACTTGTCGCCGTAGAACACCACGGTCGTGTCCCGGCTGATGCCCTTGGAACCGAGGACGCGGGCGAACTCCTCCGGACCGACGAAGTCCCGGGAGACCGGATCGTTCAACTCGGTGTGCCAGTCGATCTTGATGGCGCCGGGAATGTGACCGGTGGAATAGAGGAGGGTGTCCTCGTTGGACTCAAGAATGACAAGGTTCTGGTGGTTCTCGTGGCTCTCACCCAGAACATGGTCGGCGACCCACTGCGTGGACACGAGCTTCTCCGGATGCGCATAACCGGAGAAATCGGGGGAGGGGTCAGCGGAGAGGTGAACGGACGAATCAGGCGAACTGGAGGATTCAGTGGTCATTCTCTTACATTACGCCACGGGCCCCGGTGGTAATTGGTGAGGGTTGCCTTCATTGAAATCGGTGGACATCGGCAGGGGCTGGCCGCCGGTAGAGTTACCGTCGTCATGGCCGGCTCGCACCGCCTGACCCAATCCGTCACACCCCATCAGGATGGAGCCGCCCGTGGCTGAGACCGTTCACCTCGCAGACCGCACCCCCCAGGTGTCCGCCGAGGACCTGCTCGCCGGCTTCCACCCCTCCTACCGGTTCGGTGAGGTCTCCTTCGACACCTACATCCCGGACCCGGCCCACCCCTCACAGGCCGAGGCCGTGAGCCGTCTGCGCGACTTCGCCGCCTCCATCAAGGGCGGCACTCGGGGCGGCAAGGGCAATGGCAAAGGCAACAGCGGGGGACTGTTCGGGTTCCTCAGGGGCGGCAAGTCCGGCTCGGCCGGACGATCCAAGGGCACGACGTCGGCCGCCGGCATCTACCTCGACGGCGGCTTCGGCGTGGGCAAGACCCACCTGCTGGCCTCCACCTGGCACGCCGCGCCGGGCCCCAAGGCGTTCGGCACTTTCGTCGAGTACACCAACCTCGTCGGCGCACTGTCCTTCCGCAAGGCCGTGGACGTGCTCAAGGAGTACACCCTCGTCTGCATCGACGAGTTCGAGCTGGATGATCCCGGTGACACCGTGCTGATGTCACGGCTGATGCGTGAGCTCTCGGACGCCGGGGTGAAGCTCGTGGCCACGTCCAACACCCTGCCCGGATCGCTCGGCGACGGGCGCTTCGCGGCCCAGGACTTCAAGCGGGAGATCCAGGTCTTGGCCGATCAGTTTGAGGTGATCCGCGTGGACGGCGAGGACTACCGCCACCGTGGCCTGACCGCGGCGCCGGATCCGCTGGAAGACGACCAGCTGCTGACGGTGCTGGCCGATCGCTTCCCGGACGCCGCCGTCGTGTCCGAGGACTCCTTCGAGGATCTGACCGCCAACCTGTCCCGGGTGCACCCGAGCCGCTACCGCAAGCTCGTGGAGGACGTCGACGTGATGGTGCTGCACCACGTGGAGACCATCTCCGAGCAGGCCATGGCCCTGCGCTTCGTGGTCCTGGCCGACCGCCTCTATGACAAGGACGTGCCGGTCATCGCCTCGGGTGTGCCGTTCGACCGGCTGTTCACCGAGGAGATGATGAGCGGCGGATACATGAAGAAGTACTTCCGCACCGTGTCCCGCATGACCGCACTGGTCCGGGAGGGCCAGATGGGGGAGACGGGGCTGTAACCCGGCTGAACGGCTCCCTGTTGGGTGGGGGCCGCTGGGTGGGGAGATGCTTCCCCGTGAACGAAAGGATCCCTCGACGACGGTGACCGTCGTCGGGGGATCCTTTGTTCATCTTCAGTGGAGCGGATGACGAGATTCGAACTCGCGACCTCCACCTTGGCAAGGTGGCGCTCTAGCCAACTGAGCTACATCCGCAGGACCAGGATATCCTCGAAAGGAGGAACAGTCCGTGCGCGATACTGGGATCGAACCAGTGACCTCTTCCGTGTCAGGGAAGCGCGCTACCGCTGCGCTAATCGCGCCCATGGGCTCCGGCGAACCGGAACTTCTGAGTTGCAGGTCCCCATCCTAACGGATGGAAACCGATGCGAGGTGGGGACGGGATTCGAACCCGCGTACACGGCTTTGCAGGCCGTTGCCTCGCCTCTCGGCCACCCCACCAGGGATTGGAGACTTGCGAGCGGATGACGAGATTCGAACTCGCGACCTCCACCTTGGCAAGGTGGCGCTCTAGCCAACTGAGCTACATCCGCACAGAAAACTGGTGACCGGAAAAACCAGTCACCGTGATTTCCAACGAGAGATGACTCTAGTGCACGTCAGGCGGGAACGTCCAATCGGGATCTTTCCCGGCGTGTTCCGGCCTGTTGCGGACTGTTCCGATCTGTTCGGATCTGTTCCGGCGCGTTCCCACCAGAATCCTCTCCCGGACGGACGCTAACGTGTCCGTCGCGGTGGGAGAATGGATCATCATGACCCAACCCCAACTCGCCCACCAGACCGAACACGGACGCATGTATGCCCGGAGTCTGTCCGGCGTGCCCGAGGTTCCATCCATCACCACGGTGATCTCGCAGCAGAACACCGACCTCAGCGGCTGGGTCGGCCATATGGCGGCCACCGCCGTCATCGAGGACCCTCGGTTGTCCCAGGCGGTCGGCTCCACGCCGCAACTGAAGACTGTGGCCAGGCAGGCCTCGAATGCGGCTGAGCGCTATCGGGACGAGGCGGCAGCCCGCGGGGACCGTGTCCACAATTACGCCGAGCAGGTCGGATTACACGCCCTCGGCAAGCCGCACCAGATGGCGCAGATGCGCGCACTGCTCGCCGAGCATGGTGAGGGAGCCTACGCCGACCGGTTCGATGAATGGTGGGACCTCTACGACGTCCGGCCCCTCGCCACCGAGATCACCGTCTGGAACGGCACCGTCGGGTACGCCGGGACCCTGGACCTGGTGGCCGCCATCGGCGGCCGCACGTGCATCATCGACTACAAGACCAAGGGGACCACGCGGGACGGGCGCGTCAAACCCCTCGACGCGAAGGTCGTCATGCAGCTCGTGGCCGGGCTGAAGGCGGAGGAGTCTCTCGTGGACCCCGTGGCTGGGACCTGGGAGCCTTGGAAGTACGGTGATGCGCCGCTGTTGCTGGGGGTGGCCGTCGGGCAGACCGAGGTCGTCGCCCACCAGGCCAACCCCCAGGTATTGCCGGACCACTGGCGCAAGTTCTGGTCGCTCCGCCAGGTCTGGGGCTACTCCCAGGCCGCGGACGGCGCCGGGCCGGCACTGCGCCCTATCGGCCCGCCGCCCGCATCCGCCGCGCCAGCAGCGTCCTCAGTGACAGCAGCGCCCCGGGCCTTCGGGGCGCAGATACAGTAGTCGCCGTGACTGTCCTGCCCATCCGCACCGTTCCCGATCCCGTACTGCGCACCCTCGCCGACCCCGTGCCGGTCGGCCGTCGAAACCTCCACCAGCTGGTGGAGGACATGTTCGAGACCATGGACGACGTCGGCGGCGTGGGTCTCGCTGCCCCGCAGGTCGGCGTGGGCTTGAGGATCTTCACCTTCGATGTGGAGGGCCAGCGCGGCCACGTGGTCAACCCGGTCCTGGAGACCGCCGGGGAGATGCTGACCGAACCGGGGGAGGGCTGCCTGTCCGTGCCGGGACTGCGCTACCACCCCGAACGCTTCGCCGAGGCCACCGTCACGGGCGTCGATCAGGACGGGAACCCGGTGAGCTTTCGGGGTGAAGGTCTGACCGCACGCTGCTTCCAGCACGAGGTCGACCACCTCGAGGGCATGCTCTACATCGACCGACTCACCGGTGAGGACCGTAAGGATTCCCGCCGCAAGCTCCGCGATCCCGGCTACGGACGCATCACCGGATCCACCCGTGCTGACCGCGCGGCCACGATCAGCTCCAGTTTCGGAGGTTCACTGTGAGCGCTGCACCGAGCGATAACTCCACCTACCGGATCCTGTTCGCCGGGACCCCGGACACCGCCGTCCCTTCGCTGGACGCCCTGGTGGACGCCGGCTTCACGATCGCCGCCGTGTTGACCCGTCCGGACGCGCCGGTGGGTCGCAAGCGCGTTTTGACCCCCTCGCCGGTGGCCGCCCGTGCCACGGAGCTGGGCCTGCCGATCCTCCATGCCTCCCGTCTGACTGGCGACGCCGGCCGGGAGACACTCGACCGGATCGCCGCGCTGGACCTGGACGCGGCCGCCGTCGTGGCCTATGGGGCCTTGGTGCCCACAGCCGGCCTGGACCTGCCGCGACACGGCTGGGTGAACCTGCACTTCTCGTTGCTGCCCGCCTATCGGGGTGCAGCACCGGTGCAGCATGCCGTGATCGACCAAGCACCTCAGACCGGTGCGTGTGTCTTCCAGTTGGAGGAGGGACTCGACACGGGGCCCGTGTTCTCACGCCTGGTCCGTGACCTGCACCCCGGAGAGACGGCCGGGGCCGTGCTCGCCGACCTGGCAGTCTCGGGCGCGGACCTGCTCGCGAGCACGATGGCAGCCATCCTGGCCGGCACCGCGTCGGCGGAACCGCAGAGCGGAGAGCCCAGCCTCGCCCCCAAACTGGACCAGGCTGACGGGTTCGTGGACGCCGCACGGCCGGCGGCCGCCGTCGCCGCCCGGATCAACGGCACCACGCCGGAGCCCGGGGCCTGGGCCCTGCTGGAGGAGGAACCGCCAACTGCGGCGGAAGCGGCAGGAACGGCAGGGGACCGGCCGGCACAGCAACGGGTCAAGCTCATCGGTGCCGTCCCGGAGGATCTTCCCGAGGGCGCCGCCGACCTTCCTGTTCCGTCACCTGCTCCATCGTCCGGCCACCTGCACCGCGGCCGTAAGACGGTGCATCTGCAATGCGCGGACGGGACGGTGCGGTTGGTGCAGGTCCAGCCCGCCGGCAAGAAACCGATGTCCGCGGCCGATTGGGCGAGGGGACTGCCGGAGGGCGCCCGCTTCCAGACGGGATCCACGGCAGAGACAGCGACTGAAGGAACACGATGAGCGAGCAGGGCAAGAGCCGCAACGAACGCCGCAATGAGCAGGGCCGCACCCGCAACCGCGGCACCTCCGGCGGACCCCGGCAGTACTCTGCGTCGGCACCCTCGCAGCGTCGCCGGTCGGCGGACCCGTCCCGGCTGGCGGCCTTCGAAACGCTGACCGCGGTCAGCAGGGACGACGCCTACGCGAACCTCGTGCTCCCGGGGCGGATCGCCGCCCACCGGCTGGACAAGCGCGATGCCGGCTTCGCGACCGAACTGACCTACGGCGCCCTGCGCGGGCAGGGCTTCTACGATGCCGTGTTGGCCACCTGCGTGGACCGCCCCCTGGACCAGCTCGACCGTCCTGTCCTGGATGCCCTGCGGCTCGGCGCCCACCAGTTGCTCGGCATGCGGGTGCCGTCCCATGCCGCCCTGGACTCGACGGTGTCCCTGGTGCGCGACCAGATCGGTGCCGGCCCCTCCGGCCTGGTGAACGCGGTGCTCCGCAAGGTCACTGCCCAGGACCGCGAGGCGTGGCTGGACCAGCTCGCTCCCGTGGACGAGCAGACCGGTGCCGCCTCGGACGCCGCCCTGGCTATCCGGCATTCCCACCCACAGTGGATCATCCGGGCCCTGCGTCAATCGCTGGCCAACCACGGGCGCCCGTCCGAGGGGCGGACGGCTGAACTTGAAGCCCTGCTAGACGCGGACAATGCCGCCCCGGTGGTCAACCTGGTGGCCCTGCCCGGATTGGGCGACCTGCAGCCTGTGCTCGAGGCCGGCGCGGAACCCGGACCGTTGGCACCGGGCTCGGCCCTCTATCGGGACGGCGACGCCGGCCGGTTGCCCGGGGTGAAGGAGGGCACCATCCGCGTGCAGGACGTGGGCTCCCAGCTCACGGCCCGTGCCCTGGCGGCGGTCCCCGTGGGGAGAGCTGCGCCGGGTGTCCGGGAGGCATCAGGGGATTTACACGCGCCGGAACGCTGGCTCGACCTCTGCGCCGGCCCCGGCGGCAAGGCGGCCCTGCTGGCCGCGTTGGCCCGCGAACAGGGGGCGACCCTGCTGGCCAACGAGCCGGCCGAGCACCGGGCCAGGCTCGTGGAGAACGCACTGGCCGCCGTGCCGGGCGGAGCGAGCGTAGCCGATGCGGCCGATGCGGCTGATTCGACCAACACCTGGTCCATCCGCTGCGGAGACGGCCGGGACCTGGGGACGGAGCAGCCCGAGGCCTTCGACCGGATCCTGGTGGATGCGCCATGCACCGGGCTCGGGGCCCTGCGACGCCGGCCGGAGTCCCGGTGGCGGCGTCAGCCCTCGGACCTGGGACCCCTGACCGAATTGCAGCGCCAGTTGCTGGACTCAGCGGTGGAGGCACTGAAACCCGGCGGCGTCCTGGGGTACGTGACCTGCTCGCCCCATCCGGCCGAGACGGTGTTCCAGGTCCAGGATGTGCTCAAGCGCCATCCCGGGCTGGAGCTGCTGGACACCACCGGTTACCTGACCACCGTGGCACCGGCTCTGAAGGATGCCGGCAGTGAGCCGACTGAGAGGTCTGCCGATTCCGGAGCCAACTCCGGCTCCAGTTCCGGCACTAGTTCCGGCACCGACGCCACCGGAAACACCAGCCAGCTGTGGCCCCACCTGCACGCCACCGACGCCATGTTCATGGCCCTGTTCCGGAAGGTGGAGTCATGAGCCACGCCATGCCCCACCATGCGGAGCACTCCCGCGGCATTCACATCCACCCCTCCATCCTGTCGGCAGACTTCGCCCGGCTGGCCGAGGAACTCGCGCGGATCCGGAACGCCGACGCCGTGCACGTGGACGTCATGGACAACCATTTCGTGCCGAACCTGACGCTCGGTCTGCCCGTGGTCCAGGCCATCCGCCGGGCCACCGACCTGCCCCTGGACGTGCACCTGATGATCCAGGACGCCGACCGCTGGGCGCCCGCCTATGCGGAGGCCGGTGCCGAGTCCGTGACCTTCCATGCGGAGGCGGCCGGGGCGCCCCTCCGGCTGGCCCGGGAACTGCGCTCCCACGGGGCCAAGGCCGGCATGGCGCTGAAGCCGGCGACCGCCGTCGAGCCCTATCTGGACCTGCTCGAGGAGCTGGACCTACTGTTGCTCATGACCGTGGAACCGGGTTTTGGCGGCCAGCCGTTCCTCGATGTGGTCCTGCCGAAGATCCGGCGCGCTCGGGAGGCGCTGGACGGTTCCGGAGTGCCGGTCGCTCTGCAGGTGGACGGCGGCGTCACCCGGGACACCATCATGCGTGCCGCCGAGGCCGGTGCGGACGTGTTCGTGGCGGGCTCGGCCGTCTACGGAGCAGAGGACCCCGAGGCCGCAATTGACGAATTGAGAAGCGCCCCGCTTCGCTGAGGGCGGACGGGCCGTGTGTTGTGGCACAATCGTGTCAACGTGCTCCGGGGTCGGTGTAAATCCGAACCGGCGGTCAAAGTCCGCGACCCGCGCGTCGATCCACACCCGTGGCCATCGACCAGCGGTTGAACCGGTGGAATTCCGGTACCGACAGTTAAAGTCTGGATGGGAGAAGCACGTGCAGCACCGCCGTTCCGGTGGGTGTGGTTTCGCGGTAGCCGAGTCGGGCTACCCGGGATCGCTCCATGGGAGGGGCGAATCCGCAGCATGATCCCCCGGAGCCGCCGCGTTCCGAAGGAGGATTCATGGATTTCATGCGGTGGCTCGTCGAACTCTTCAATTGGTACATCCCGGTCGCCGGCGGCGGCCTGTTGATGCGAGAAGTGGTCGGCAACATCTTCGGTCTGGCCTCGGCCCTGGGCGGCATGCGCCGCAAGGTCTGGGCCTGGCCCATCGGCATCATCGGCAACGTCATCCTGCTCACCGTGTTCCTGTCCAGCCTGTTCGGCGGGGCGGACACCGCGAACCTGCTGGGCCAGGCCGGTCGCCAGATCATGTTCATCACCGTCTCGGTCTACGGCTGGGTGCAATGGCGCCGCGCCAAGGCCGAACGCGCTGGTGACACAACGGCGATCGCCCCGCAGTGGGCCGGCCTGAAGGCCCGCATCGGGATCGTGGCGGCCATGGTGATCGGCACCCTGGCCCTCACGCCGCTGTTCACGGCGCTGGGGTCCTATGAGCCGGTCTGGGCGGATGCGTGGACCTTCGTCGGCTCGCTCATCGCCACCTACGGCATGGCCCGCGGCTGGGTCGAGTTCTGGCTGGTGTGGGTGGCGGTCGACGTCGTCGGGGTGCCGCTGCTCTTCAGCGCCGGCTACTACGCGAGCGCGTTCATGTACATGTTCTACGGGGCCTTCACCCTTGTCGGCTTCTTCGTCTGGGTGCATGCCAAGGCGAATGAGAAGCCCGAGGTCGAGACGGTCATGCCGGACCCGACGGTGCGTGTCCCATGAGCGCGTTTGAGTTTGATGGCACCACAGTTGCCGGTCCCGAGGAGGCCCTGGCCCTGGCCGTGGCGCAGGCCCTGCGCGGGATTCGAGGTGCCAATCCGCTCGTGGGGGCCATCATCACCGCCTCGGACGGCAGGGTGCTCGCCTCCGGATACCACCGGGGCCGGGGCACCGCCCATGCCGAGGTCGAGGCCCTGGCCGGATTCAATGGCCCCAACGAGTCCACGAGGATCAACCCCGCCGACGCCACGCTCTGGATCACCCTGGAGCCCTGCGACCACACCGGCACCACCGGCCCCTGCACCGAGGCCATCCTGGCCTCGGGGATCCGCAGGGTGCGGTACGCGGTGGCGGACCCCACCGGGCCCGACGGCGGCGGCGCGGCCCGGCTGCGCAGCGCCGGCCTCGACGTGCAACAGGTCGACGCGGGGCAGGTGCGGCGTGCCGGTGCCGACGACCTCAATCGGCGTTGGACGCTGGCGCGTGACAGCGGACGTCCCTTCGTCACGGCACATCTCGCCCAGTCCCTGGATGGCCGCGTGGCCGCCGCTGACGGCACCAGCCAGTGGATCACCGGACCCGAATCCCGGCGGCATGCCCACCGGGTGCGCTCACGGGTGGACGCGATCATCGTCGGGACCGGGACCGTGCTGGCGGACGATCCGCGGCTGACGGCCCGGGATGAGGACGGCCATGACCTGCCCCTCCAGCCGGTCCCGGTGGTGCAGGGCCGAAGGGCCGTTCCCGCTGGGGCGGCCCTCCGGGGCGGTGCCTCCTGGCTCCATGTCGAGAGCCATGATCCGCAGGTGGTCCTGGATCAGCTGACCGCTGGAGACCCGGGCCATGTCCTGATCGAGGGCGGTCCCACCGTGCTGTCCGCCTGGATGGGGGCCGGCCTCGTCGATGAACTGTTCCTCTACCAGGCCCCTCTGGTCCTCGGCTCCGGCCCGACGGGACTCGACCTGCCCCAGCTCACCACCCTGCCCCACGCCCTGCGCCTGACGCTGGACGCAGCTGAGAACGGCGCCATCAGCCGCCTCGGTGACGATGTCCTGCTCCACTATGCGGCCCCCTAGGGGCAGAGCCAGGACCTGCACAGACCCCATGACCCATCACGGACCCCCGGAGGGAACCCCATGTTTACTGGAATCATCACTGAACTCGGCACCATCACCGAGCTCGAACACCGCCCAGACCAGGACTCGGCGCGGCTCACCATCCAGGCTCCGTCCTCGAGTGTCGATCTTCCTTTCGGCGGATCCCTCGCCGTCAACGGCACCTGCCTCACCGCCACGGCGGTGTCCACCGGCTCGGTCGTCGTCGACGTCATCGGTGAGACGTTGCGCCGGACCTCCATCGGCGACCTGCGACCGGGGGACCGGGTCAACCTGGAACGCTGCATGCCGGCCTCGGGCCGCTTCGACGGCCATATCGTGCAGGGCCATGTCGACGGCACCGGGACCATCGCCAAGATCGAGGTCCACGGGTCATGGCGCCAGGTCCGCATCGCCCTGCCCGCCGGGCTGGGTCGCTATGTCGCCGAGAAGGGGTCCATCGCCGTGGATGGCGTCTCCCTGACCGTCACGGCCGTCAATGACGTCAGCTCACGTTCGGAGTCAGAAGCCCTGTCCGAGCCACCGACCGAGGCATTGGCCGGAGCACCCAACGACTGGTTCGAGATCGGTCTCATTCCCGCCACCCTGGCCGAGACCACCCTCGGCACCCGCAGCCTGGGGGACCGGGTCAACCTCGAGGTCGATGTGGTGGTCAAGTACGCCGCTCGGCTGACGGACCATGACCGAGCCAGTGCCAGTGCCACCGCAGGGCAGGAGGTGACGAGATGAGGCCCCCCGCGCAGCAGAACCAGGAAGCAACAAACCAGGCAGCAACCAACCAGACAGCAACCAACCAGACAGCACCGAACCACCCTCCGATCCAGCACCCGATCCGGCTGGACTCGATCGAGACGGCGATCGCGGCCATCTCGACCGGCCGGGCCGTCGTCGTGGTGGATGACGCAGATCGCGAGAATGAGGGCGATATCGTCTTCGCCGCGGACGCCGCCACCCCGGAGATCGTGGCCCTGACCGTGCGCTACACCTCCGGGGTGCTGTGCGCACCGATGCCGGCCGACGTCGCCGAACGCCTGGACCTTCCGCCCATGACCGAGCGCAACGAGGATCCCAAGGGCACCGCGTACACCGTGTCCTGTGATGCGATCGCCGGCACCACCACGGGCATCTCCGCCGCGGACCGCGCGACCACGCTCAAGGTGCTGGCCGACCCCTCGGCCACCGCCGACCTGGTCAGCCGACCCGGGCATGTCTTCCCGCTGGTGGCAGCGTCCGGCGGTGTGGCCGAGCGGCGTGGGCACACCGAGGCAGCCGTGGAACTGAGCCGGCTCGCCGGGAGGGCCCCGGTGGGGGCCATCGCCGAACTCGTCAATGATGACGGCTCCATGATGCGCCTGCCCGTCCTGCGCCGCTTCGCCGATCGGCACCGGTTGCCGCTGGTCTCGATCGAAGACCTCGTCGCGTATCTGGCCGCCGACGGCGACGAGCACCGTGGAGTTCAGGGTGCCGAGCACGGCGTAGGGCCAGCGGACGAACCCGACACCAGCACACCGACGGTGAAGTTGCCCACCCGCTACGGAACGTTCCAGGTATCGGTCCACCCCGATCAGGAGACCGGCGCCGAGCACGTGGTGCTCCAGGCACCGGAAGCCGGGACCACCGGGCTGGGCGTCCGGGATCCGCTCGTCCGGTTGCATTCCGAATGCCTGACGGGGGACGTCTTCGGTTCGGAACGCTGCGACTGTGGCGCCCAACTCGACCATGCCCTGCGGCAGGCGATGGCGGAGGGCGGCACCGTGATCTACCTCCGCGGCCACGAGGGGCGGGGGATCGGCCTGGCGAACAAGATCCTGGCCTACGCACTGCAGGACTCCGGACTCGACACCGTCGCCGCGAACGAGCATCTCGGCCTGCCAGCCGACGCCCGCAGCTACCGTTCCGCCGCCGCGATCCTGCGCCGGCTCGGTCTGAACCGCATCCGGCTGGTGACCAACAACCCGGACAAGTCACAGCAACTGGAACGGGAGGGGATCGAGGTCGCGGAGATCGTGCCGAGCCCCGCGCCCGTCACCGAGCACAACCGCAACTACCTGACCACCAAGCGGGACCGCATGGCGCACCGGCTCTCCGGTGACCTGGTGCCGCAGCAGGCGAGCACGATGTCCGGATCACCGGCCACGTCACCCGCAACCACACCATCCACAACCACAGGAGACACAGCATGAGCGGTCACGGAGCACCCCAGGGGTTGAATGCAACACTCGGCGAGAAGCTCGCGGGGAAACTCACGACGACGGCCGGCACCACGGACTCGAATGGCCCGCTACGCGTCGCCGTGGTGGCGGCCCAGTGGCACGAGCAGGTCATGGACGGGCTGTTGGCCGGCGCCCGTCGGGCGGCCGCCGACGTGGTGGCTGCAGCGGAGTCGGCGGCTGGGGTCGGGATCGAGGTCGAGGAGTTCCGCGTCCCCGGGACTTTTGAACTGCCCGTGGCGGCGGCGCGGCTGGCCCCCCGTTTCGACGCGATCGTGGCCCTCGGCGTCGTGATCCGGGGCGGGACCCCGCACTTCGACTATGTCTGCTCCGGGGCGACGCAGGGCCTGGTGGACGTGTCCGTGCGGACCGGGACCCCCGTCGGCTTCGGGGTGCTGACCTGTGATTCCGAGGAGCAGGCCCTGGACCGGGCCGGGCTCGAGGGGTCCAGTGAGGACAAGGGGTACGAGGCGTTCCAGGCGGCCGTCCTGACCGAACTGGCGCTGCGCTGAGCAGTGGCTTCTGCGTCACATTGGACGGGTGCGGTCAGAGGCACTGCCTGGCGGTGGCTACGCTGGGAGGGTGAAAACCTTCGATGACCTCTTTGCCGAGCTGAGCCGGAAGGCCGAGACCCGGCCGGAAGGGTCCGGAACCGTTGCCGAACTCGATTCCGGAGTCCATGGGATCGGCAAGAAGGTCGTGGAGGAGGCCGCCGAGGTGTGGATGGCCGCCGAATACGAGTCGAAGGACGAGGCGGCCGAGGAGATCTCCCAGCTGCTCTACCACCTGCAGGTCATGATGATCGCCAAGGGCCTGACCCTTGAGGACGTCTACCGCCACCTTTGAGGAGTTCCGGCCCCGCGCCGACCGCCTCACCATCCGCCGCACCACCCACCACACCAGGAGTACCAGCACCCATGCTGCGCATCGCCGTTCCCAACAAGGGCGCCCTGTCCGAGGCCGCCCGAGACATGCTCCAGGAAGCCGGATACCTCCAGCGGAGGGACACCAAGGAACTGGTCATGATGGACCCGGAGAACCAGGTGGAGTTCTTCTACCTGCGGCCCCGTGACATCGCCGTCTACGTGGGACAGGGCACTCTGGACATCGGCCTGACCGGGCGCGACCTCTTCCAGGACGCCCAGGTCGGCGGGTCCGCGGAGGAGATCATGGCCCTGGGCTTCGGCAAGTCCACCTTCCGCTTCGCCGCCCCGGTCGGCCGGTTCTCCTCGCAGGCCGACCTTGAGGGCAAGCGCATCGCCACCAGCTATGACGGGCTGCTCGAGGACTACCTCGCCACCCAGTCCGTGAAGCCCGAGATGATCGTGCATCTCGACGGTGCCGTGGAGTCCTCGGTCAACCTGGGCGTCGCGGACGCCATCGCGGATGTGGTGGAGACCGGCAGCACGCTCAAGGCCGCCGGCATGGAGACCTTCGGGGAACCCATCATGCAGTCCGAGGCCATCATCATCGGCCAGACCGGGCGCCGCCCCGAGGGGCTCGACGTGCTGCTGCGGCGCCTGCAGGGTGTCCTGGTGGCCCGTCGCTACGTCATGATCGACTACGACGTGAGCCGCGCGAACCTGGATCGGGCCTCGGCCGTGACCCCCGGCCTGGAATCGCCGACCATCTCCCCATTGCAGGACGAGAACTGGGTCGCGGTCCGCTCCATGGTCAAGAAGGGGGACACCAACAAGGTGATGGATGAACTCTATGACCTCGGCGCCCGCGCCATCCTGGTCTCCGCCATCCATGCCATCCGCATCTGATCCTGAACCACCCGAGGAAGTGCCCATGCCCGTTGCCGTACGCGTGATCCCCTGCCTGGACGTCGATGCCGGCCGGGTCGTCAAGGGCGTCAACTTCGCGGCCCTCCGCGACGCCGGCGATCCGGTCGAGCTGGCCCGGCGCTACAACGAGGCCGGCGCCGACGAACTGACCTTTCTGGATGTCACCGCCTCCACCGCCGACCGGGCGACGACCTACGAGGTGGTCTCGCACACCGCCGAGGAGGTCTTCATCCCCTTGACCGTCGGCGGTGGCGTGCGCACCGTGGACGACGTGGACCGACTGCTGAGGTCCGGCGCGGACAAGGCGTCGATCAACACCGCTGCCGTGGCCCGGCCGGAGGTCATCAACGAGATCACCCAGCGTTTCGGGTCCCAGGTCCTCACCCTGTCCCTCGACGCCCGCCGCACGGACGATCCGGCGGTGGGCTCGGGCTACGAGGTCACCACCCACGGCGGGCGCCAGGGCACCGGGATTGACGCCGTCGAGTGGTGCAGGGAGGCCTCCGAACGCGGTGTGGGGGAGATCCTGCTGAACTCCATCGACGCCGACGGCACGAAGGAGGGCTTCGACCTGGACATGATCCGCGCCGTGCGCGCCGTGACCTCCGTGCCCCTCATCGCCTCCGGCGGCGCCGGCGCGCCGGAGCACTTTCCCCCGGCCATCGAGGCCGGGGCGGACGCCGTGCTGGCCGCCTCGATCTTCCACTTCGGACCCGTGGACATGATCTCCCGGGTCAAGGCCGCCATCAGGGAGGCCGGCTATCCCGTCCGCTAATCACCCCAGTCCCTTGCCCCCCTCCCCGGTCGAGCTGCAGCGCCTGACCCTCCTGGGGTGGCCGGCCATCGAGTCACAAGAGGTCAACGGCTGGTCCGTGCGCTTCTCGTCCGGCATCACGCGGCGTGCCAATTCCGTGGTGTCCGCGATGATGCCGGCCTCCGTGGCGGAGATCGAGGCCGCCGTGGACGAGGTCGAGCGGCGAAGCGCCGAGCGCTGGCTGGCTCCGACCTTCCAGCAGTGGCTGCCGGCGTCGGGATCCTGGCTGGAAGGCTATGCGGACAGCCCTTCGGACTCTGCAGGCGTTCCCTCAGGAGGCGTCACCACCGCGGCACACGACGTGGAGTCCGAAGCGTTCTTCGAGGGCCAGCAACGCCTGGGTGACCTGTTGGCACGCCGCGGCTACGAGGCCGTCGCCCCCACGGACGTGCTGTGGATGGATCGGGGAGCTCTGCCGGCAGACACCGAGTGGGACCGGCGCATCCTCGTCAACGAGACCCTCAGCGACGAGTGGCTTGAGGCCTACGTGGGCCGGGACACGAGCAGCGGGCCGTCCGAGGACGACTCCGCCAGCCGGATGGTCCACCGCCGCCTGCTCGGGGGCGGCCGCAGCCGGTTCTACAGCTGCCTGGACGAGGATGGGAACATCGCGGGCGGGGCGAAGGTCTCCCTGGTCACCCCCGAGGGCTCCGCGAACACGTACGCGGGAATCTACGCGCTCTGGGTCCGCGCGGACCGGCGCGGGCGGGGCCTTTCGGCCCTCCTGCTGGACGCCATCTTCAACCACGTGGTCCGGCTGGACGTCTCGGGGTGCTGGCTGCAGGTGGAGGAGCGGTCCACGCGGGCGCGAGCCGTCTACCGGGCGGCCGGCTTCTCGACGGTGGCGCGGTACCGGTACCTCACCCACGCCCACTGACGCAGACGACCAGATCAGTCCAGCAGCACCAGGGCATGGTCGCGGCGGCCGAACGCGTGCAGCACGAGTTCCCCGGCCGGGCCGGAGACGGTCCGGGTCTCCTCCTCCTTGCCGGTCGGGCGCGCCACCAGGCGTTGGCCCGTACTGCGGGCCAGGACAACCCCCGTCGGCTCGGAACGGTACATCATGCGGACACGGCGGCCGAATTCTGTGAACAGGGCGTTGGCGTAGTCATCGGCGAGGTGCCGCGGGGCCCAGCGGTCCTGGGCGCGCCGGACATCCTCGGTGTGGACGAAGAACTCGAGCAGGTTCGTGGCCTGGGCGGCGCGCCGGGCTGCCGTGGACCCCTGGATGGTCTTGGTGAGTCTCGAGGCCTGCGGGTTCTGGTGCAGTCGAGCCGGCGGCTGCGGCCCCGAAGCCACTCGGTCCACCAGCCGCTGGTAGTCGTGCGGCGAGGACGAGGCCGCGCCGAGTTCCATGGTCTTCCGTTCCAGGATGCGGGCCAGGGGGCGGAGCACCAGGCCGGCCACGAGCGGCGAACTCTCCCGTAGGACGATATGGGCCGCGAGGTGCTCTGTCTGCCATCCCTCGCACAGGGTCGGCCGGCCGGGACCGGCGGCCAGCAACGACTCGACGAGTGCATCCCGCGAGGCCGCGGTGAAGTCGCGTCCAGGTGTCTGGCCGGTGGTCCGGTCGGCGTGATTCCGCATAACAGGGACAACGCTACACGGAGCCTAGACTGGATCACCATGGACAACACCGCCTCCGCCGAAGTGGCACTCGACCCGGCGATCGCACAGCGGCTCAAGAAGACGCCCGACGGACTCGTCGCCGCCATCGCCCAGCAGCACGACACCGGCGAGGTGTTGATGCTGGGCTGGATGGACGAGGAGGCCCTGCGGCGGACCCTGGCCTCCGGCCGGGCCACCTACTATTCGCGCTCACGGCGGGAGTACTGGCGCAAGGGGGACACCTCCGGCCACATCCAGGAGGTCCGGTCCGTGGCCCTCGACTGCGACGGCGACGCGCTGCTGGTGCAGGTCGACCAGACCGGCGCCGCCTGCCACACGGGCACCCGCACGTGCTTCGACGGACGCCAGCTGCCGCTCTCCGGCCCTGACCGTCCTGCCCGTACTGACCGTCCTGCTCGTGCTGACGAGCCTGCAACACCCACAGCGAAGGAGACCACCACGGATGCGTGAGCTCGGCACCATCACTCCCTCCGCGGAGGACTTCGAGAATCTCGCCGGCCAGCACCGGGTCATCCCGGTCACCCTGACAGTGCTGGCGGACGGCCTGACTCCGGTCGGCATCTACCGCCGTCTCGCCGCGGACGAGCCCGGCACCTTTCTGATGGAGTCAGCGGCGCAGGGCGGCGTCTGGTCCCGCTACTCCTTCATCGGGGCGGGCAGCGCTGCAACGCTGACCACGCGCCGGCAGGGAGGGGACGCCGTGGCCCACTGGCTGGGCGAGCCCCCGGCCGGACTGCCCACCGAGGGTGACCCGATCGAGGTGCTCCGGGCGACCCTGGACCTGTTGTCCACCGACGTGCGCGATGGTTTGGGCAAGGACCTGCCCAACCTGGTCTCCGGGATGGCCGGTTTCCTCGGCTGGCCCACGGTGCGCCGCTGGGAGAAGCTGCCGAGCCCGCCGCCCGACGACCTCGGGCTGCCGGAGATGGCCATGAACCTCATCACGGACCTCGCCGTGCATGACACCGTGGACGGCACCGTCACCCTCGTGGCCAACGCCATCAACCACAACGGACTGGCCTCCGGCGCCCGCGAGGCGTGGGCGGACGCCGTGGAGCGACTGCGCTCGATGGCGACCCGGCTCACCGGCCCCGCCATGCACGACGCCGCGGTGTCGGCAGGGGGAGTGCCGGCAGGGGGTGTGTCGGCAGGGAGCATGCCGGCTGGCGCGCCGGGCAGCGGTGACCCGGTGTCCGTTGCCCCGAGGGACTGGCTCAACCTCGACGTCTCGGCCCACGTCCACGACTCGTGGACGCACGAGGGCTTCCTGGACGCCGTCACCAAGGCCCAGCAGGCCATCGTGGACGGTGAGGTCTTCCAGATCGTCGTCTCGCGCCGCTTCTCCGCGGAAACCACGGCCAGCGGCCTGGACATCTACCGCGTCCTGCGCGCCATGAACCCCAGCCCGTACATGTACCTGTTCTCCTTCGAGAAGCCCGGGCCCGACGGCGGCCGGTACCAGATCGTCGGCTCCTCGCCGGAGGCGCTGGTCACCGTGAACGACGGTTCGGTGATCACCCACCCCATCGCCGGATCGCAGCCCCGCGGAGCGACCGTGGAGGACGACCACCTGCACGAGAAGCTGCTGGTCAACGACCAGAAGGAGCGGGCGGAGCACCTGATGCTCGTGGACCTCTCCCGGAACGACCTGTCCAAGGTCTGCGTGCCCGGCAGCGTGTCCGTCACCCAGTTCATGGAGGTGGAGCGGTTCAGCCACATCATGCACCTGGTCTCCCACGTGGAGGGCCGCTTGGAGCCGGGGCAGAAGGCCCTGGACGTCCTGGCCGCGGCCTTCCCCGCGGGCACCCTGTCCGGGGCGCCGAAGCCGCGGGCGCTGCAGCTGCTGGATGAATGGGAACCCCAGGAGCGAGGCCCCTACGGGGGTGTGGTTGGCTACTTCGACCTGGCCGGCAACATGGACATGGCCATCAACATCCGTGCCGCGACGCTCGTGGACGGGACCGCCTACGTGCAGGCGGGCGCCGGGATCGTGGCCGATTCAGTCCCGGAGACGGAGGCCGCCGAGACGGTGACCAAGTCGAGCGCCCCGATGCGGGCCGTCCTCGCGGCGGGCCTGCTGAGCACCCTGGACCCGGAGGAGGTGACGCCATGATGCTGAAGAGGCGCACCGCGGTCCTGTGGGCCATCGCCGCCGGCGCCATCATCCTCGGCACCGGAGCCCAGACCTGGATCGAGTCGACCCAGATCTCCGGGCTGCCGGGTGATTCGGTGACCACCACCGGGAACGAGGCGGCCGCCGTCGTGCCCGCCATGGCCCTGGTCGGGATGGCCGCCGGCATCGCACTGTCCATGGCCCGCCGGATCGGCCGGTGGATCACGTCGCTGCTCCTGCTCCTCGCGGGTGCGGCGACCGCCTGGTCCTCCCTCCAGGCCGCCCTGGACCCGGCCGGTGCAGCCCGCACCCAGGTCTCCGAGGCCAGTGGCACCACCGCGGACGCGGGAGCTTACGCGGTCACCGCGTGGCCATGGCTGACCCTCGTCGGCGGCATCCTGCTGTTCCTCTGCGGTCTCGCCGTGATCCTGTTCGGCCGACGGTGGACCACCACCCGCCGCTATGAGGCCGCACCGGCCACCAGAACAGCCACCGGAGCCACCGGAGCCACTGCAGCCACCACGGCGGTGGCCCCGGACGCGGGGGACACGGAGGACCTGGACGAGATCGACGCCTGGGACGAGCTCAGCCGCGGCCAGGATCCCACCTGATCGAGACGGGGCGAGACCTGCGGGTCCGGCACCGACTTCCGTGGCAGAATGAGGGACAGACCTGATCAGCTGGCGCACGCCTGGAACGCGGGCAGTGCTGGCCTGGATAGACCTGGATATACCTGGAACGAAAGGGACGGTCCATGACCACCTCGCACCGCACCACTGACGACGACCTCGTCCTGAACGACCCGACCCACGCCGAGCCCCTCGGCCACGGCAACTCTCCGGCCGCGTGGACGTTGGTGCTGCTGATCCTCGCCGGGACCCTGTTGGCCGGCGTCGGCATGCTGGCCGACCTGCTCGTCCTGGTCATCGCCGGTGCCGTCGTCGTGGTGGCCGGACTCGTCGCCGGGTTCATCATGAGCAAGGCCGGCAAGGGCACCAAGGGTCACGCCAAGTCCGCCCGGCACTGATGGCCACCGTTCTCGACGAGATCATCGTCGGGGTCCGCGCCGACCTCGCCGAGCGCCGCCGTACGGTCTCCCTGGACGCCATCCGGACTCTCGCGGCCGAGGCCACGGACCGTGCTCCCGCCCGGGACGCCTACGCCGCCCTCGGCGGAGGACGCCTCGATCCGCAGGGCATCCGCATCCTGTCTGAGGTCAAGCGGTCCAGCCCCTCCAAGGGGGCCTTGGCGGACATCGCCTCCCCGGCTGACCTGGCCCGGAGGTATGAGGCCGGTGGGGCGGCCGCCATCTCCGTGCTGACAGAGCAGCACCGCTTCGGCGGCTCACTCGCTGACCTAGACGCCGTCCGGGCGGCCGTGGACATTCCGGTGCTGCGCAAGGACTTCACGGTGGACGAGTACATGATCCACGAGGCCCGGGCCCACGGGGCGGACCTGGTCCTGCTCATCGTGGCCGCCCTGGACGAGGCGCAATTGGCGGAGTACCTGGCCGTCACCCACGCACTGGGGATGAACGCCCTGGTCGAGGCCCACACGGTCGAGGAGATCGAGCGCGCCGTGGCCGTGGGAGCCAGGATCGTCGGTGTCAACGTCCGCAACCTCAAGACCCTGGACGTGGATCCGCGGAACTATGCCACCCTCGCCCCGCACCTGCCCGAGGACGTGGTCCGGATCGCCGAATCCGGTGTCCAGGGGCCGGAGCAGGTGGCCGACTACGCCCGCGACGGGGCTGACGCCGTCCTGGTCGGTGAGGCCCTCGTCAAGCACGGCGACCCGACGCAGGCCATCCGCGACTTCCGCGCCGCCTCGCTGGCCGTCCGCGGCTGACCGGTCACGGCCCCGCAGTGCACGCGCAGAGCTTCCCGCTGAGATATCCCTGCCGTACCCCGAACCTCCTGAAGTATCCGAGCACAGACTGGAACGTACGATGATTGAGCACACCGGGAGCTACCAGCACCAGCCGGGGCCGTACTTCGGCCCATACGGCGGACGCTGGATGCCCGAATCCCTGATCGCCGCACTCGAGGAAGTCGATCGGACCTTCACCGAGGCCCGGAACGATCCGGAGTTCACGGCGGAATTGCAGGACCTGTTCACGAACTATGTGAACCGGCCGTCCCTGCTGACGGAGGTGCCCCGCTTCGCCCAGGATTCTCCGGGAGTCCGGATCTTCCTCAAGCGTGAGGATCTCAACCACACCGGGTCCCACAAGATCAACAACGTGATCGGGCAGGCCCTGCTGGCCCGTCGGATGGGCAAGACCCGCCTCATCGCCGAGACCGGCGCGGGTCAGCACGGCGTGGCCACCGCCACGGCCGCGGCCCTGTTCGGCCTGGAGTGCACGGTCTACATGGGAGAGGTGGACACCCAGCGCCAGGCGCTCAACGTCGCCCGCATGGAGATGCTCGGGGCCACCGTCATCCCCGTGACCACCGGCGCCCGCACGCTCAAGGACGCCATCAACGAGGCCCTGCGTGACTGGGTCGCCTCCGTGGACACCACCCACTACCTGCTGGGTACCGTCACCGGACCGGCGCCGTTCCCGGCCATGGTCCGGTTCTTCCATTCCGTCATCGGCGAGGAGGCCCGCGAGCAGATCCTCGCGCAGGCCGGGCGGCTGCCGGACGCCGTCTGTGCCTGCGTCGGCGGTGGTTCGAACGCCATGGGAATCTTCCACGCCTTCCTGGACGACTCCGGTGTGGAGCTCTACGGCCTGGAGGCCGGCGGCAAGGGGATCAGCACGGGGGAGCACGCCGCGTCGATCAACCTTGGCCGCACCGGTGTGCTCCACGGCGCCCGCACCTACCTGATGCAGGACGAGGACGGCCAGACCATCGATTCGCACTCGATCTCGGCCGGCCTCGACTACCCGGCCGTCGGCCCCGAGCACGCGTGGCTCAATGACACCGGCCGGGCCACCTACGAGCCCGTGGACGATGCCGAGTGCATGGCCGCCTTCCAGCGTTTGTGCCGCACCGAGGGCATCGTGCCGGCCATCGAGTCCGCCCACGCCCTGGCCGGTGCCCTGCGCCTGGCGCAGCGCTGGGCGGACGAAGGAGTCGTCAGTGCCGACACCGCCGCCGGCGAGGAGAAGATCATCGTCGTCAGCCTGTCCGGACGTGGTGACAAGGACGTGGCCACAGCGGCGAAGTACTTCGGCATGCTGCCGGACGCCGCGACCCCCGAGGGCGGCGACGCGGAGGCTGTGGCCGCACGCCCCGAAGGAGCGCAGAACTGATGACCGAGCAGAACACCGGGCAGGAAACTGGACAGCAATCCGGACAGAACACTGAGCAGCAGGTGGAGACCCCGGCGATCCGCTCGCTGACCTCCGAGAGCATCGAGGCGGCGCGCGACGCCGGCCGCACCGCCTTCATCGGCTACCTCCCGGCTGGCTTCCCGACCGTCGAGGACTCGATCGAGGCCGCCGTCGCCTTGGGCAACAACGGTGCCGACGTCATCGAGATCGGCATCCCCTACTCGGATCCGGTGATGGACGGGCCGGTCATCCAGGCTGCCACGAGCCAGGTGCTGGCCGATGGCTTCCGGATCGATGCGGTCTTCGACATCATCCGCGCTGTCACGCAGCGCACCGACGCCGCGGTGGTGGTCATGACCTACTGGAACATCGTCGACCGGATGGGCGTGGAGACCTTCGCCCGCCGTCTGGCCGAGGCCGGGGGAGCCGGTATCGTCACCCCGGACCTGGTGCCGGAGGAGGCCGGAGCGTGGTTCGAGGCCTCCGATCGCTACGGCCTGGACCGGATCTTCCTCACCGCGCCGAGTTCCACGGACGAGCGCGTGGAGCTGATCACCGAGTCCTCGCGCGGCTTCGTCTACGGCGTCTCCGTTATGGGCGTCACCGGAGCCCGGTCGGAGGTCTCCACGGCCGCCGAGAACGTCGTCGCCCGGGCGCACGCCGCCGGGGCGCCCCGGGTCGCAGTCGGCCTGGGCATCTCGAAGCCCGAGCACATCCGTGAGATCGGAGCGTATGCCGACGGTGCGATCGTGGGCACCGCACTGGTGGCGGCCCTGCGGGACGGTGGCCCGGCCGCCGTCGGGACCCTGGCGGCAGAACTGGCCACGGGCGCCGTGAAGAACTCCCGAGGAGACGCCTGATGTACGGTGCACTGATCACGGGTGCCATCCCCGCCCCGGTCTGGGACGGCTTCGACATCGGCCCCGTGACGATCCACGCCTATGCACTGTGCATCGTGGCCGGCATGATCGCGGCCCTCTGGCTGGCCTCGCGGCGCTGGAAGGCACGTGGCGGCCCCGAGGGCAGCATCATCGACATCTCGATCTGGGCCATCATCTTCGGCCTGGTCGGTGCTCGGCTCTATCACGTGGTCTCGTCCCCGGATGCCTATTTCGGTCCCAACTTCGATGGCACGGGCGACCTGACCAAGATCTGGCGGGTCTGGGAGGGCGGCCTCGGGATCTGGGGCGCCGTCGCCCTGGGTGCCGTGGGCGCCTGGATCGCCTGCCGCCGCTACGGCTTCAAGATCTCGGCCTACGCGGACGTGGTGGCGCCCGGCGTGCTGCTCGCCCAGGCCATCGGCCGGCTCGGCAATTACTTCAACCAGGAACTCTTCGGCGGGCCCACCACGGCACCCTGGGGCCTGCAGGTGGCCGCCGACCACCCGAACTTTCCCGCCGGTGCCCTCGAGGGCACCCTCTTTCACCCCACGTTCGCCTACGAGATGCTGTGGAACCTGCTGGGAGTGGCGCTGCTGCTGCTGATCGACCGCAGGCTGCACCTGCGCCGCGGCATGATGCTCTGGTCCTACGTCGCCTGGTACACTGCCGGCCGCACCTGGATCGAGATGCTCCGGATCGACGAAGCGGAGATGATCACCCTCTTCGGCACCACCCAGCGCCTGAACGTGTGGACCTCGCTGCTGATGTTGCTGATCGCCATCGGTTTCCTCATCTACCTGGGCCTCACCCGGCCGAAGACCCCCGAGGCGAAGGCCGAGGCCGATTCGGTGTGGCGTGCGGGCCGTGAGCCGATCGAGGAGTCTGAGTCTGGGACCGAGTCGAAGACCGAGACTGAGACTGGGACCGAGTCGAAGACCGAGACCGAGTCTGGGACTGGGATCGCGTCCGCGACGGCTGCCGGTGAGTCAGTGCCGGCCGAGCCGGCCGTCGATGAGGCGAAAGTTAACGCCGCCGAAACAAAAAAGGTGGCCGATCCGGTCGAAAAATGTGATTGACGGCCGCGAGCCTCGGTAGTATCGACTCCACTGCATTGACGTGAGGTGAAGCGGACGAAACCGCGTGTTCATCTCTCGCCATAGGGGCCGATGATGTCCCCTTCCACCGCAGCAGAACTCCTGCGCAACGGAAGGAATCTCATGACATTGCGCCGCGACGACCAGTACGTCCGTCCTCCTCAGGGCCAGCCCGCGGAGGCCGGACACCCGGTCCAGTCAGCCACGCCCGCCAGGCCCGCCACGCCGGCGGAGACCCACCGGCCATTGCCGGACGACTCGGCCCCGGAGGCCTTGGGCCGGGACCCGAAGAATCCCTTCAACCGGTTCTCCGCGATCCCCGCCGAACAGGGCCTGTACCGACCCGACGCGGAGACGGACAACTGCGGCCTGGCGGTCATCTCGACCCTGCGCGGCACGCCCGGGCACGACATCGTGCAGCACGCTCTCGTGGCGCTGCGCAACCTCGAGCACCGGGGCGGCGTCGGCGGGGACGACGGCACCGGAGACGGGGCCGGACTGCTGCTGCAGATCCCGGACGCCTTCTTCCGCGAGGTCGTCGACTTCGACCTGCCGGACGCCGGGAACTATGCCGCCGGCACGGCATTTCTGCCGCAGGACGCGGCCGAGCGCCGCGAGTGCGTGGACGGCATCCAGGAGCGTGCCGCTGAGGAAGGCCTCGTGGTTCTGGGCTGGCGCGACGTCCCGGTGGACACCGATGTGCTCGGTGCCTCCGCCCGAGCGGTCATGCCCCACTTCTCCCAGCTGTTCCTCGCCCTGGACCCCTCGGTGGGGGCCACGGCCGGCGACTCGCTGGACGCCCGCGTCTTCCGGGTCCGCAAGCGCACGCAGAACAAGTTCGGGGTCTACTTCCCCTCCCTGTCCACGCAGACGATCGTCTACAAGGGGATGCTGTCCACGGCCCAGCTCGAGCCGTTCTATCCCGATCTCTCGGACGAGCGCTTCGCCACCTCCCTGGCCGTGGTGCACTCCCGCTTCTCCACCAACACCTTCCCGTCCTGGCCGCTGGCCCAGCCGTTCCGGGCCATCGCCCACAACGGCGAGATCAACACGGTCAAGGGCAACCGGAACTGGATGCGCGCGCGCCAGTCGCAGCTGGCGTCCTCGGTACTTGGCGAGGAACCGGAGAAGCTGTACCCGATCTGCACCCCGGGCGCCTCGGACTCCGCGAACTTCGACGAGGTCGCCGAGCTGCTGATGCTCGCCGGCCGGCCCCTGAGCCACGTGGTCATGATGATGATCCCGGAGGCCTGGGAGAACCACGAGTCCATGGATCCGGACCGCCGGGCGTTCTACGAGTACCACTCCATGCTGATGGAGCCGTGGGACGGCCCCGCCGCCGTGGCCTTCACCGACGGCCGCCAGGTCGGCGCCGTGCTGGACCGCAACGGCCTGCGCCCGGCCCGCTACTGGGTCACCGATGACGGGCTCGTGGTGCTGGCCTCCGAGGTCGGCGTGCTGCCGCTCGAGCCCTCCCGGATCGTCCGCAAGGGGCGCGTGGCACCGGGCCGGATGTTCCTCGTGGACACCGCCGCGGGCCGCATCATCGAGGACAACGAGGTCAAGGCGGAGGTGGCCTCGGCCAACCCGTGGCGAGAGTGGGTCCGCGAGAACCTCATCGACCTGGCCGACCTGCCCGAGCGCGAGCACGTCAACTACTCGTCCACCTCCGTGGCGCACCGCCAGCGGACCTTCGGCTACACCACCGAGGAGCTGCGGCTGCTGATCGGCCCCATGGCGGAGAAGGGTGCGGAGCCCCTGGGTGCCATGGGCACGGACACCCCCATCGCGGTGCTCTCGAAGCGGCCGCGTCTGCTGTTCGACTACTTCACCCAGTCCTTCGCGCAGGTCACGAACCCGCCGCTGGACTCCATCCGCGAGGAACTCGTCACCTCCATGCGGACCTCGATCGGCCCGGACGGTAACCTGCTGTCCACCGAGCGGGTGCGGACGAACCACGTGAACCTCGAATTCCCGGTCATCGACAACGACCAGCTGGCCAAGATCGCCAACCTGCGGTCCGAGGGTGGTCAGCCGGGAGATCAGCCCGGAGGCAAGCCGGGCGGCAAGGTGGCCCTGAAGGTCCGTGGCCTGTACCGGGTCGACGGCGGCTCGGCCGGCCTGCGTGACCGGCTCACCGAGATCTGCGAGCAGGTCTCGGCGGCGGTGAACCGCGGCGTGCAGTACATCGTGCTCTCCGACCGCGACTCGAACGCGCAGTGGGCTCCGATCCCGTCCCTGCTGCTGCTCTCCGCCGTGCACCACCACCTGTTGTCTTCGGCCAACCGCACCCGCGCCTCACTGCTCGTCGAGGCCGGGGACGTCCGCGAGGTCCACCACGTGGCCGTGCTCATCGGCTACGGTGCCTCCGCGGTGAACCCATACCTGGCCATGGAGTCTGCGGAGGACCTGGTCCGGACCGGGGCCATCACCGGCGTGACCCGCGCCGAGGCCGTCGCGAACCTCATCAAGGCGCTCGGCAAGGGCGTACAGAAGATCATGTCCAAGATGGGCATCTCCACCGTGGCGTCCTACTGCGGGGCCCAGACGTTCGAGGCCATCGGCCTGTCCCGGCCCCTCGTGGACCGGTACTTCGCCGGCACGCACACTCCCATGGGCGGGGTGGGGCTGGGCGTCATCGCCGCCGAGAACGAGCAGCGCCACTGGGCGGCCTACCCGCCGGACGGCAACGACATCGATCCCTACCGGGAGCTGGAGTCCGGGGGCGAGTACCAGTGGCGCCGGGACGGGCCACCGCACCTGTTCAACCCGGAGACCGTGTTCCGGCTCCAGCACGCCACCAGGACCCGCCAGTACGGCATCTTCAAGGACTACACGCAGCGCGTGGACGAGCAGGCGAAGGACCTGATGACCCTGCGCGGGCTGCTGACCCTGAAGACCGGGGTACGCCAGCCGGTGCCGCTGGACGAGGTCGAGCCCGTCTCGGAGATCGTCAAGCGTTTCTCCACGGGGGCCATGAGCTACGGCTCCATCTCCCGGGAGGCCCACGAGACCCTCGCGATCGCCATGAACCGGCTGGGCGGCAAGTCCAACACCGGCGAGGGCGGCGAGGACCCGGAGCGCCTGCTGGATCCGGAACGCCGCTCGGCCATCAAGCAGATCGCCTCCGGCCGCTTCGGCGTGACCAGCCTCTACCTGGCCACCGCGGACGACCTGCAGATCAAGATGGCGCAGGGGGCCAAACCCGGCGAGGGCGGCCAGCTCATGGGCACCAAGGTGTACCCCTGGGTGGCGTCCACCCGGCACTCCACGCCCGGCGTCTCCCTGGTCTCGCCGCCGCCGCACCATGACATCTACTCGATCGAGGACCTCGCCGAGTTGATCTATGACCTGAAGCGGTCCAACCCGGCAGCCCGTGTACACGTCAAGCTCGTTTCCGAGTCCGGGGTGGGCACCGTGGCGGCAGGAGTGACCAAGGCCAAAGCCGACGTCGTGCTGATCTCCGGGCACGACGGCGGCACCGGCGCCTCCCCGCTGAACTCGCTCAAGCACGCGGGGGCCCCGTGGGAGCTGGGCCTCGCCGAGGCCCAGCAGACCCTGATGCTCAACGGCCTGCGGGACCGGGTGGTGGTCCAGGTGGACGGCCAGCTCAAGACCGGTCGGGACGTGGTCATCGCCGCGCTGCTCGGCGCCGAGGAGTTCGGCTTCGCCACCGCACCGCTGGTGGTCTCCGGCTGCATCATGATGCGCGTCTGCCACCTGGACACCTGCCCGGTGGGCGTGGCCACCCAGAACCCCGAGCTGCGGTCCCGGTTCACCGGCCAGCCCGAGTTCGTGGTCACCTTCTTCGAGTTCATCGCCCAAGAGGTCCGTGAGTACCTGGCCGAGCTCGGCTTCCGGTCCATCGACGAGGCCATCGGCCACATCGAGGTCCTGGACCGGGACGCGACCCGGAACCACTGGAAGACGGAGGACCTCGATCTCAGCGGCATCCTGGCCGGATACGATCCGGCCGATCCGGCCAAGGCCCGTCAGCTGTCCAACACCCACGGACAGAACCACGAGCTGGACCAGCACTTCGACAACGACCTCATCACCCTGGCCGAGCCCGCCATCGCGAACGGCGCCCCGGTCGAGGTCACCAAGCGGATCGTCAACACGGACCGGGCCGCCGGCACCATGCTCGGCTACCACGTCACCAAGGCCCGGTTGCTGGACGAGCTGCCGGCGGACACCATCACCGTGAACCTCACGGGTGAGGCCGGTCAGTCGCTGGGTGCCTTCCTTCCGGCCGGGATCACGCTCCGGCTGCAGGGCGACGCCAACGACTACGTGGCCAAGGGCCTGTCCGGCGGACGCATCGTCGTCCGCCCGGACGCCTCGGCTGGATTCGCGGCCGAGGACAACGTGGTGGCGGGCAATGTCATCGGATATGGTGCCACCTCCGGTGAGGTCTTCCTGCGCGGACGCGTGGGGGAGCGGTTCCTGGTCCGCAACTCCGGTGCCACCGCCGTGGTGGAGGGGATCGGTGACCACGGCTGCGAATACATGACCGGTGGGCAGGCCCTGATCCTCGGCCGGACCGGACGCAACTTCGGGGCCGGCATGTCCGGTGGCACCGCCTGGGTCCTGGACCTGGACGAGACCACGCTGAACCCCCTGGCGGTGGAGCAGCACGACCTGTTGCTGCTCGAGCCGCGGGCCGAGGACCGCGAGGCCATCATCGGCCTCCTGGAACGGCACCGTGCGGAGACCGGCTCGCCGGTAGCCGCCCACCTGCTCTCCGACCTGGAGGCAGATCCGGAGGCGGTGATGGCACGCTTCACCACCGTGCTGCCGGCCACCTACGACGCCGTGCTGAAGACGCGTGCGGCCGTCATCGACGAAGGACTAGACCCGGACGGCGACGCCGCCTGGGGTCGGATTGTGGAGGCTACCCGTGGCTGATCCCCGTGGATTCCTGAACACCCGTGAGCGGCAGGACCGGCCGTCCCGGCCGGTGCCCGTGCGCATCCTGGACTTCAAGGACGTCTATGTCCGCCAGGATGAGGCCGTCATCCGCACCCAGGCCGGGCGCTGCATGGACTGCGGCGTGCCGTTCTGTCACCAGGGCTGCCCCCTCGGGAACCTCATCCCCGAGTGGAACGATCTGGTCCGCCGGGGACGGTGGGAGGAAGCTGCCGCCCGGCTGCACGCCACCAACAACTTCCCCGAGGTCACCGGCCGCATCTGCCCGGCACCGTGCGAGTCGTCCTGCGTGCTGGGCATCAACCAGCCGGCCGTGACGATCAAGCAGACCGAGGTGTCCATCGCGGACGCGGCCTTCGACAACGACTGGCTCGACCCCGTCATCCCGCAGCGGCTCAACGGTCACACCGTGGCCGTCGTCGGCTCCGGCCCCACCGGGCTGGCCGCCGCCCAGCAGCTGACGCGGGCCGGCTTCACCGTGGCCGTCTACGAGCGGGACGGGAAGGTCGGCGGTCTGCTGCGGTACGGGATCCCGGACTTCAAGATGGAGAAGGACATCCTGGACCGGCGGATCGAGCAGATGGAGGCCGAGGGGACGCGATTCCGCACCAACGTGGCCATCGGCACGGACATCACGTGGGCCGAGCTGCGGTCTCGCTACGACGCCGTCATCATGGCCACCGGGGCACCCGTGCCGCGTGACCTGCCCGTGCCGGGCCGGCAGCTGGACGGTGTGCACTTCGCCATGGACTACCTGGTCCAGTCCAACCGCGCCGTGAACGGAGAACTGGACGAGGCGGAGGCGGCGGCGCAGATCCGGGCTGACGGCAAGCACGTGGTGGTCCTCGGCGGCGGTGACACCGGTGCCGACTGCATCGGCACGGCTCACCGCCACGGGGCCGCGTCCGTGACCACCTTGGCCATCGGCAAGGAATTGCCCGCGGAGCGTCCGGAGGACCAGCCGTGGCCGACCGTGCCGCGGGTCTACGAGGTGACCTCCGCGGACGCCGAGGGCGGTACGCGTGAGTACCTGGCCTCCACGGTCGAGTTCCTGGGCGAGGTGGGGGCCGACGGCGTGGAGCGGGTTCGGGCCGTGCGCGTGGCCGAGACCGAGTACCTGCCGGACGGCCGCCGCGTGCCCAAGCCCGGCACCGAACGGGAGATCCCCGCGGACCTGGTGCTGCTGGCACTGGGGTTCACCGGGGTGGAGGATGCCGGACTGACCTCCGGAGAGGGCCACGCCGGCGTCGTGCTCGAACGCGGACTGGTCAAGCGGGACCACCGCTACGAGACCGACACCCCGGGGGTCTTCGTGGCCGGCGATGCCGGGCGCGGTGCCTCGCTCGTGGTGTGGGCCATTGCCGAGGGACGGGCCTGCGCGAAGGCCGTGGACGAGTCGCTCGAGACCTGGACCCGGTTGCCGTCCCCGGTGGAGCCGACGGATCGTGCCATGTCGGTGTGATGTCGGTCCGAAGGTGGCCACATGGCTGTTCACCTCAACGTCAGTTCGGCTCGTTAGGCTGGGAGCATGAGACACGCGAAGATCGTCGCCACGTTCGGCCCGGCCAACGAGGGATACCAGAACACCAAGGACCTGATCGCCGCGGGGGTCGATGTCGCGCGCATGAACATGAGCCACGGCAGCTGGGACGTCCACGAGCAGACCTACGCGGACATCCGGAAGGCGGCCCGGGACCTGGACCGTCCCGTGGCGATCTTCGCGGACCTGCAGGGTCCCAAGATCCGGCTGGGACGGTTCGCCGACGGTCCGCACGAGCTGAGGGTGGGTGACCGGTTCACCATCACCACGCAGGAGGTCGAGGGCACCGCGGAACGCTGCGGCACCACCTTCAAGGGGCTGCCCGACGACGTCAAGGCCGGGGACGCCCTGCTGATCGACGACGGCAAGGTCGCCCTGCGTGCCGTGGAGGTGACCGGGACCGACGTCGTGACCGAGGTGGTGGTCCCGGGAACGGTGTCCAACAACAAGGGGATTAACCTGCCCGGTGTGGCGGTGAACGTCCCCGCCCTGTCCGAGAAGGACGAGGACGACCTGCGCTGGGCCCTGGACCTGGGCGTGGACATGATCGCCCTGTCCTTCGTCCGCTCGGCCGAGGACATCCAACGGGTGCACGAGATCATGGATGAGAAGGGCCGCCGGGTCCCGGTGATCGCCAAGATCGAGAAACCCCAGGCCGTGGAGGCGCTGCACGGGATCGTGGACGCGTTCGACGCCATCATGGTGGCTCGCGGTGACCTCGGCGTGGAGCTGCCGCTCGAGGACGTCCCGCTGGTGCAGAAGAGGGCGATCGAGCTGGCCCGCCGCTGGGCCAAGCCTGTCATCGTGGCCACCCAGGTGCTGGAGTCCATGATCGACAACCCACGGCCCACCCGGGCCGAGGCCTCCGACTGCGCCAATGCCGTGCTGGATGGGGCCGACGCCGTCATGCTCTCGGGGGAGACCTCGGTGGGCAGGTACCCGGTGGCCACCGTCGAGACGATGGCACGGATCATCGAGTCCACCGAGACCCACGGGCTGGACCGCATCCGCCCGCTGGGCTCCAGGCCGAAGACCCGCGGCGGGGCCATCACCCGCGCCGCCGTGGAGATCGCCGACCAGTTGGATGTGCGCTACCTGGCGGCCTTCACCCAGTCGGGCGACTCCGCCCGGAGGCTCTCTCGGCTGCGTCCCCAGCAGATGATCTACGCGTTCACGCACGTGGAGCACACGCACAACATCCTGTGCCTGTCCTGGGGCGTGCTGCCGAAAATGGTGCCCTTCGCGGACTCCACGGATGAGATGACGGCGCAGGTGGACCGTTCGCTGCTGAAGGAGGGCATCGCCGGGGTGAACGACCTGGTGGTCATCGCCGCCGGGTCCCCTCCCGGGAAGACGGGGTCCACCAACATCGTCAAGGTGCACCGCATCGGCGACCTGGACGACTCCGGGGGACTCGTGGAGGGCTACCCGCGGCCGAACGCCGAGCGGGTCGGGATGTGGCCGGCGCGTTCGCCCCTGTGACGGTGGCTGTGAACCTGCGTATGACCTGCGTGTGACCGAGCGTGCGCGTGAGGTCAGCCCATCTGGTCGATGACCGTCTGGGCGACCTCGCGCATGCTCAGCCGCCGGTCCATGGAGCTCTTCTGGATCCACCGGAAGGCCTCTGGCTCGGACAGGTTGAGGGTGGTCGTCAACAGGGACTTGGCGCGGTCGACGAGCTTGCGGGTGGCGAACTGCTCGGCGAGGTCGGAGACCTCCTCCTCGAGCGCCCGGAGCTCATCGAAGCGGGCCACCGCCAGCTCGATCGCGGGCACGAGGTCGTTCTCGTTGAACGGCTTGACCACGTAGGCCATGGCCCCGGCCTCGCGGGCCCGCTCCACCAGCTCCCGCTGGCTGAAGGCCGTCAGGAGCACCACGGGGGCGATCTTGGCCTGGGCGATGTGCTCGGCGGCGGTGATGCCGTCCATCACGGGCATCTTGACGTCCATCAGGACCACGTCCGGCTCCAGCTCGGTGGCCAGTTCCAGGGCCTTCTGGCCGTTGTCCGCCTCGCCGACCACGTCATAGCCCTGCCCGGTGAGGATCTCCACGATGTCCACCCGGATGAGCGTCTCGTCCTCGGCGACGACGACGCGCAGTCTCGCGGGTTCCGCCTCGGGGCGGTGGGTCGATTCGCTCTGCTCGGTCGGCATGAAGACTCCTTGCGCTCGGTCAACGAACAGCGTATCGGTTCGATGCCGGGCCACGACGCACAGCGTGTTCGTGACGTGTATCCTTGTAGGGTTGTCAGGCCGGTTCCGACCGGCACCAACCTTGCAGCAGTACGCAAGCCCGAATGGCGGAATTGGCAGACGCGCCGCACTCAAAATGCGGTATCGAAAGATGTGTGGGTTCAAGTCCCACTTCGGGCACCAGTCTCATCCCGTCCCCGTCCAGCCGCGCCTCAGCGCCGGCTCGGATCCAGGATCATGTTCGTGATCTTTGCCGTGGACAAGCGCTTCCCCTGCTCATCGGTCATGACGATCTCATGCGTGGTGAGTGTCCCGCCCAGGTGGATCGGCGTGCAGGTACCCGTGACCAGCCCCCCGGTGATTCCCCGGTGGTGTGTGGCGCTGATCTCGATCCCCACCACCGGTTTCTGGCCCTGTGTGTGCAACACGGCGCCGATCGACCCGAGGGTCTCCGCCAGGACCAGGTGTGCGCCACCGTGCAACAGCCCCGCGTTCTGCTCGTTGCCGGCCACCGGCATGGTGGCCACCATGCGCGCCACCGTCATCTCCTGGAAGATGATGCCCATCTTCGCCGCCAGTGGGCTGATGCCCAGCACGCCCAGCTGGTGGTGAAGCTCCTCCGGGATGCCGGAGTCGAACATCATCTGCCGGCGCTCCGCGGGGCTGAGCTCGGGGGTGACGCCCGGCACGAAGGCATAGGGTGTCGGGGCCGGTGAAGTGGAGGGTCCTGCGGCGGGGGCTGCTGTCTGGGCATCGTTCATGACCATTAGGCTGGCACCCGTGACTGATTCGAGCAATCCCGCACCTGATTCCGCCGTCCCCGCCGCGCCACCGGCCGCTGACCAGCGCCTGCTGGTCATCGATGGCCACTCCATGGCCTTCCGGGCCTTCTATGCGTTGCCGGTGGACAACTTCGCCACGGACACCGGTCAGCACACCAATGCCGTCTACGGTTTCACCACCATGCTGCTGACCATGATCCGCCAGCAGAAGCCCACGCACGTGGCGGTCGCGTTCGATCTGGACACCCCCACGTTCCGCTCTGAGGAGTACACGGAATACAAGGCGGGCCGCTCCAAGACGCCCGAGGAGTTCCACGGGCAGATCAACCTGATCATCAAGGTCATGGAGGCCATGAACATCCCCACCGTCTCGGTGGACGGGTTCGAGGCGGATGACATCGTGGCCACCTTCGCCGCGCAGGCCGAGGCCGCCGGCTGGGACACCCGCGTGGTCTCGGGGGACCGGGACGCCTTCCAGCTCATCACGGATCAGACGACGGTGCTCTACCCGAAGAAGGGCGTCTCGGACATCCCGCCCATGGACGCCGCCGCCATCATCGAGAAGTACGGCGTGGCACCGGAGCGCTACCCGGACCTGGCCGCCCTCGTCGGGGAGACGGCAGACAACCTGCCGGGCGTCCCGGGCGTCGGCCCCAAGACCGCCGCGAAGTGGATCAACCTCTACGGCACCGTCGAGGACGTGCTCGAGCACGCCGACGAGATCAAGGGCAAGGCCGGCCAGTCCCTCCGGGACCACGCGGACGACGTCCGGCGCAACCGCCGCCTGAACCACCTGTTGCGGGACATGGAGCTGCCCGTGGCCCTCGAGGCCACCGAGCTCACCCACCCGGACCACGAGCAGGTCGAGGAGCTCTTCGATGCGCTCCAGTTCAACACCGTGCGCCAGCGTCTCTTCGACACCCTGGCGGAGCGCCTCGGGGGCGAGCCGGAGGCCGCCCCGGTCGAGGCCACCCCGGAGTTCACGGTCCTCACCCCGGATGCGGCCGGCGCGGCCGCCCTGGAGTCCTTCCTCTCCGAGCACGCCGCCAACCTGATGGGTGTGCACGTGGTCCTCGACGGCCCGGCCATCCTGCCCAAGCGCAAGATCCCGGCCCCCGGTGACTACGGCGTCGCGATCGGCGCCGCCCTGGTGGCAGAGGTCCGCGGCGGTGCCGATACCGCGGGCACGCACACCGGGCAAGCCGAGAAGGCCGCCGTCTATGTCGACCTCCGGCTCCCGTCCGGGAACACCTCCGCTGAGGACACCACGCCCGACGCCGGCCCCGGCCCAGTGCTCGCGGCCTACCTCGCGGAGGCGGGCCACCCGAAGGCGATCTACGACCTCAAGGCCGTCGCGAAGGCGCTCTCCGCGGCCGGGCACCGGACCGCACTGGGGACGGACGTGGTGCTGGCCGGCGTCGTGGATGACGTCCTGCTCTCCGCCTACCTGATCCAGCCGGACCGCCGCGGTTACGGCCTGGACGCCCTGGTGCAGACCTATCTGCAGTCCACCTTGGAGATGGAGGACGATCCGACCCAGGCCGGAGACCAGCTGGAACTGGACCTGGACAGCGCGGCCGACGAGGGGGCCTCCTCGGAGGAGGCCGTCCTCCAGGCCCGAGCCGCCGCCTCAGTTCGGGCGGGTTGGATGGTGCGCCGGCTCTCCGAGGTCTTCTCGCCGGCCCTGATCGAGCGTGGCGCCCAGCAGCTGCTGCTGGACCTGGAGATCCCGCTGGCCGAGGTCATGGTGGACATGGAGCTGGCCGGCATCGCGGTGGACCGCCCCGTCCTGGACGGACTGTTCGCCGACTTCACCGAGCGCATGGAGGCGGCCCAGGAGTCGGCGTGGGCCTCGGTCTCCGAGGTGACCGGCGGGGAGAAGGTCAACCTCGGCTCCCCGAAGCAGCTGCAGACCCTGCTGTTCGAGAAGCTGGACATGCCGAAGACCCGCAAGACCAAGACGGGCTACTCCACGGACGTCGAGTCCCTCAACGACCTGCTGAACCAGACCCAGCACCCCTTCCTCGAGAACCTGATGCTCCACCGGGACGCCACGAAGCTGCGGCAGACGGTGGAGGGGCTGCGGGACACCGTGGCCGAGGACGGGCGCATCCACACCACCTACTCGCAGACGGCCGCCGCCACCGGGCGGCTGTCCAGCCTGCACCCGAACCTGCAGAACATCCCGGTGCGCACCGAGGCCGGCCGGAAGATCCGCGACGTGTTCGTGGTGGGGGAGGGCTACGGCACCCTGCTGACCGCGGACTACTCCCAGATCGAGATGCGGATCATGGCACATCTCTCCGAGGACGAGGCCCTGATCCAGGCCTTCCGCGACGGTGAAGACCTGCACCGGTTCGTCGGGGCGCAGGTGTTCGGCGTGGACCCAGCAGATGTCTCCGGTGAGATGCGGGCCAAGGTCAAGGCCATGAGCTATGGACTCGCCTACGGGCTGAGTTCCTTCGGGCTGTCCAAGCAGCTGCAGATCCCCGTGGACGAGGCACGGGGACTGATGAAGGGCTACTTCGACCGCTTCGGTGCCGTGCGTGACTACTTGAAGGACGTGGTGGCGCAGGCCCGCCGGGACGGGTTCACGGCCACGATCAAGGGCCGGCGCCGCTACCTTCCCGACCTCAACAGTGACAACCGCCAGCTGAGGGACATGGCCGAGCGGGCCGCCCTCAATGCCCCGATCCAGGGCTCCGCCGCGGACATCATCAAGCAGGCCATGCTGGATGTGCAGCTGGCCATCAACGAGCAGGGCCTGCGTTCCCGGATGCTGCTGCAGGTGCATGATGAGCTCATCCTCGAGGTCCCGGACGACGAGCTGGAAGCGGCCACCGCCCTGCTGGAGGACAAGATGGGCCAGGCGGCGCAGCTCTCGGTACCCCTGGACGTGAACGTGGGCGTGGGGCGAAGCTGGCATGATGCGGCCCACTGATCGGCCTGACGGGCACCGAGGCAGGTTCACAGGCGGGTTCACGGATGAACGCACCGCCGAGATCCTGCCCGGCCTGGACCTCCACCGTTTCCGGTCCTCCGGCCGACCCGCCGCGGAGGACCCCCGTGGTGCCCGCATGATCGCCGCGGTCGAGCGGAACTTCTACGAGGCGGTCCCCACCGGCGCCGCACTCGACCAGGTCCTGGACCTGTATGGACAGGACCAGCGCACCTACGTGGGCGTCTATGAGGCCGGGACGGAACCGGAGACCACGGAACCGGTCGGCACCTTCGCCTCCTTCAGCAAGCACCTCCAGACCGGGGCCGGCCGAGAGATCGAGGGCTTCCTCATCTCGGACGTGACCGTGCGCTCCACCCACCGCCGCCGGGGCATCCTCCGAGCCATGATGCGGGCCGAGCTGGACCGAGCCGCGGCTGCCGGGATCCCCGTGGCCGCGCTGAGCGCCTCGGAGGCCACGATCTACCGGCGGTTCGGGTTCGGGGTGGCCACCACCCGACGCACGGTGGAGGTGGACACCGGCGGTGAGGTCGCCCTCGCCGGGCCGGTTTCCGGATCCATGCGGATGATTCAGCCGAAGGATCTGCGGGACCTGGGGCCGGCCCTCTACGACCGTGCACACCGCCAGAGCCCCGGCGCCGTGGGCCGCACGGCCGCCTACTCGGTGATCGAGACGGACACGTGGATGTCCAAGAACGACGGCAAGGGCACCGGGGTGCTTGCGGCCGTGCATCACGACGACGGCGGCACGCCCCGCGGGTACGTCACCTACACGTTCAACGGCTGGGACCAGAAGGTGCCGTCCGTCAAGGTCGGAGTGCTCGTGGCGAGCACCGCGGCCAGCTTCCGGGCGATCTGGGACTACCTGGTCCACCTGGACCTCATCCGGAAGGTCGAGTGGGGCTTCGCCTCGGACGACCGATTGCTCGAGAACCTGCTGGTGGACCCGCGCCGGGTCACCACCACCGGGTACGCGGACCAGTTGTGGCTGCGCATCCTCGACGTTGCGGCGTGCCTGACGGGTCGGCCCTATCACCGGGACGGCGAACTGGTCCTGGAGGTCACGGACTCCCTCGGCTATGCCGCCGGGACCTGGCGGCTGACCGTGGAGGGCGGCACGGCCGGCGTCGTGCGGTTGGGGGACGCCGAGACGGAACTCGAGACGGTGACGGCGGACCTCTCCCTGGATATCGCCGAGCTCTCCAGCGTGTATCTCGGCGGGGTGTCCGCGGAGGTGCTGCGGCAGGCAGGGAGGATCACGGAGCACCGGCCGGGTGCCGCGGCGGAACTGACCGCCCTGCTGGCTCAGGACCGGCCGGTGTTCTGCATGACGGGTTTCTGACGGACTGCCTTTGACCCAGACTTGCCAATGTCGTTAGACTGAACGAGCACTTTCTGTGCGCTACCAATATTCATATCAACCCACTATCCGGGTTGTCGCGTTCCCTTCGTGTGTCCGCGTCGCCCGGCCGAGTGAACAATCCACATCGGAGCCCCTACTACATGACCATTACCTCCACCGCCCCGCAGGTTGCCATCAATGACATTGGCACTGCTGAGGACTTCCTCGCCGCCGTTGACGCCACCATCAAGTACTTCAACGACGGCGATCTGGTCGAAGGCACCGTCGTCAAGGTCGACCGCGACGAAGTGCTGCTCGACATCGGCTACAAGACCGAAGGCGTCATCCCGTCCCGGGAACTTTCCATCAAGCATGACGTGGACCCGGACGAAGTTGTTGCCGTCGGCGACAGCGTGGAGGCCCTTGTCCTCACCAAGGAGGACAAGGAAGGCCGCCTGATCCTCTCCAAGAAGCGTGCTCAGTACGAGCGTGCCTGGGGCTCCATCGAGAAGATCAAGGAAGAGGACGGCGTCGTCACCGGCACCGTCATCGAGGTCGTCAAGGGCGGCCTCATCGTGGACATCGGCCTGCGCGGCTTCCTGCCCGCCTCCCTGGTCGAGATGCGCCGCGTCCGCGACCTGGCCCCGTACATCGGCCAGGAGCTGGAAGCCAAGATCATCGAGCTGGACAAGAACCGCAACAACGTGGTCCTGTCCCGCCGTGCGTGGCTTGAGCAGACCCAGTCCGAGGTCCGCTCCAACTTCCTGCACAAGCTGGAGAAGGGCCAGGTCCGCACCGGCACCGTCTCCTCGATCGTCAACTTCGGTGCCTTCGTGGACCTGGGCGGCGTCGACGGCCTGGTGCACGTCTCCGAGCTGTCCTGGAAGCACATCGACCACCCGTCCGAGGTCGTCGAGGTCGGCCAGGAAGTCACCGTCGAGGTGCTCGAGGTGGACATGGACCGCGAGCGTGTCTCCCTGTCCCTGAAGGCCACCCAGGAAGATCCCTGGCAGCTCTTCGCCCGCACCCACGCCCTCGGCCAGGTCGTGCCGGGCAAGGTCACCAAGCTGGTTCCGTTCGGTGCGTTCGTGCGCGTCGAGGACGGCATCGAGGGCCTGGTGCACATCTCCGAGCTGGCCTCCCGCCACATCGACACCGCCGAGCAGGTCGTGTCCGTCAACGACGAGCTGTTCGTCAAGGTCATCGACATCGACCTCGAGCGTCGCCGCATCTCGCTGTCCCTCAAGCAGGCCAACGAGGGCGTCGATCCGGAGGGCACCGAGTTCGACCCGGCGCTCTACGGCATGGCTGCCGAGTACGACGACGAGGGCAACTACAAGTACCCCGAGGGCTTCGATCCCGAGACCAACGAATGGCTCGAGGGCTTCGAGACCCAGCGCGCCGCGTGGGAGCAGCAGTACGCCGACGCCCAGGCCCGCTGGGAGGCTCACAAGGAGCAGGTGTCCCGCCACCTCAACGAGGATGCCGAGGTCGCGGCCGACGTCGAGTCCGGCGCCGCCTCCTACTCCTCCGACGACAACAACCAGGTTGCCGATCAGGGCACCCTGGCCTCCGACGAGGCCCTCGCCGCCCTGCGCGAGAAGCTCACCGGCAACTGATCTGCTGATCAGTCACGGGGCGGCCATGGGCTGACCCGCCGACCTGACAGGCCCCGCACCCTCCGGTGCGGGGCCTGTCTGCGTCCGGGCCGACGGAGCAGTCGCAGGGCCGGGGTAGCCGCGCGGGCACCACGGGTGTCACGGTGGAGCCATGACGATTCCACAGACGACACCGCTGCCCTATGACCCGGTCCATGACGGCACCGGGCTCGAGGTGCTCACCCAGTTCCTTGACTACTACCGGTCCGTGCTGCGCCGTAAGGTCGAGGGGCTGGAAGCGGAGGACCTGCAGCGCAGCATCCCTCCCAGCACCATGACCCTGGGCGGACTGCTCCACCACCTGGACTACGTGGAGGACGAATGGCTCGGGGTCCGCACGGCCGGGGAACCACCGGCCCCGCCCTGGGACCGGGCACCGTGGGACGAGGACAACGACTGGGATTGGCATCGTGCCGACGAGCTGACGCCCGAGGAGCTCCTGGCCGGCTTCGATGCGCGGGTGGAACGGTCCCGGCTCATCCAGCACCGGTGGACCGACCTGGACGCGGTCATCGCCCAGCCGGGGGAGCGGGGAACCACCTATCGGTATGTCCTTGTCCACCTGATCGAGGAGTATGCCCGCCACGCCGGGCACGCGGACCTGCTGCGTGAAATCGTGGACGGCACCGTCGGAGACTGACGGTCAGCCGGTCAGCGGCGGGTGCTGACGGTCACCGTGAACGTCCGGTCACGGGCGAGTTGCCGGGTGGGGCCCACGAGGCGCTCGAGCTCAGGCCGGTACATCAGGTGCGAGTTCCACACGCACCACAGCTCCCCACCGGGACGCAGCACCCGTGCCGAGGCGGCCATCAGGCGCACCGCGACCCGCGTGTCCACCGTGTTGCCCGCGTGGAACGGCGGATTGAGGACGAGAAGGTCCTCGCTGGCGTCGGGGAAGGTGGACAGGGCGTCATCCCTGAGGACCTCGATCCGGTCCTGGACCTCGTTGAGTGACGCCGTGAGCCGGGTGGACGCACAGGCGTCCGCGGACTGGTCAGTGGCGACGACGCTCAGCCCGCCCAGCCCGTCCAGCCCGGCCTGCTGCGAGGCCAGTGCCAGGTACACCGCGATCGTGCCGTTACCGCAGCCGACGTCCACGGCCCGCTTCCGTCCGGCCCACTCAAGCCCACCCCGCTGGAGGCCTGACTCCAACGAGCGGAGCAGGAAGGCCGTCCCCGGATCCAGGTTCGTCCCCCCGAAGGTGGCCCCGTGGGCGGCCAGGGCGAGCAGGCCCAAGCCGGGCATCTGGTGTTCGGCGGTCCGGGGGAACGGGGCGGGGCGTCCCCGCCGCGGGCCACGTGCGGTGATGACCCGGGACTTGGACCGGCCCCGGCCGGGCACCACCGAGCTGAAGTACCGCTCGAGGACTGTGTTCTGGCGCGGGGTCATGTGCTTGTCCCGGCCGCCCGCGAGGAGCAAGACGTCCGCGTGTGCGTGTTCGGCGATCAAGTGCGCCCACTGCTCCAGGGCGTCCAGGGAACGGGGCAGCTGCAGCAGGATCAGGCGCGCACCGGCCACCAGGTCAGGGCCGATGCCGTGACGGCTCAGCGGGCCGGCGTCCTCCAGCGCACCGGAGTCCCGGAACGTCGCCACATTGGCATCGAGTGAGCGCTCCTGGCCCAGGGCGTCCTGGCCGATCCGGACGGCATGTCCCGCGCTCAGCAGGGGCAGGGTGAGGGCACCGTGACGGTCCTCGAGGACGATCGCCGGAGGGACGCCGCCGTCATCCCGCGAAGCGGCATCCCACCAGGCCTGCGCCGTGTCCAGCAGCAGCAGATCCGCGGCGTCGTGGGCCTGGAGCTCGGGGGACTCGGGATAGGGCCACCGGGAGAGGGCGGCGAAGTCGAAGCCGGCGGTCAGCGCGGTCCGGTGGACCGGAGGAGTCTGGCCTCGGGGGACGGGGTACACGGCAGGAGAGCTCACGGCAGGTCCACCCACTCGGTGCCCAGCGTGCGGAAGTGGGCCGTCCCCGCGGTCACGGACGCCAGCCGCTCGGTGAACACGGCACCGGAACGGCCGTCGTCGGGCAGGGCCACCACCAGCGTGGCGGATCCGGAGCCGTAGCGTGTCTCCTGCACGTGGAAGCCCGCGGCCCGCAGCTCGTTCTCCCACCGCCCGGCCTCGGAGTGCGGGGCGTCGACGCCGGCCAGCACCATGCGCTGCCGCGTCACCATCTCGGTCTGGTCCAGGGTGGCGGACACGGCGTCCGAGTAGGCCCGGACCAGGCCTCCGGCACCGAGCTTCACCCCGCCGAAATAGCGGACGACGGCGACGCACACGTCGGACAGATCCCTCGCCATGGTGCCCTCGGGCCGTGAGCCGGTCTCGCGCTGGGACAGGGCCTCCAGCATGGGGACGCCCGCCGTGCCGGCGGGCTCGCCGTCATCCGAGGAACGCATGGCGTCCCGGTCCGGGCCGAGGATGAACGCGCTGCACACGTGCCTGGCCTCGTGGTGCTGCTTCCGGAGGGCCGCGATGAACGCGCGGGCCTCCTCTTCAGTGGTGACGCGTAGGGCATGGCCGATGAAGCGGGAGCGCCTGATCTCCAGTTCGTGGACGATCGGCGTACTGAACGTCATCGACGGGAGCACCGCATAGCGTGATGCCCGGGACCCGGGTTGCTCCTCAGCCATGCCGTCCACTCTACTGCCGAGTACCCATCCGGCTGTGATGAGGTAGTTTGTTGGCCAGCGTGAACCCGCCCCGGCATGACCGCCGGTGACAGCTCGATCGGAGGGGGACTCCACATGCTGACCCGATTGCACAACCGACTCGGTCTGCGCACCGGCCCGGCCATCTTCTTCATCTCAGCGTTGATCATCGTCGTCTTCACCCTGGCGATGGCGATCTTCCCGGGACCGGTCCAGGGTGCCTTCGGGGTGGTCTCCACCTACCTGCGCTATGACGTCGGCTGGTTCTACACCCTCGGCACCACGCTGTTGGTGGTCTTCGCCGTGGGACTGGCCCTGAGCCGCTTCGGCCGCATCAAGCTCGGCGACGACGACTCCGAACCCGAGTTCTCCGGACTCGCATGGTTCGGCATGCTCTTCGCCGCCGGCATCGGCGCCACCCTGATGTTCTGGGGCGTGGCCGAGCCCATGAACCACTACGCCAATCCTCCGCTGTACGGTACCGAGCCCCTCTCTGACCAGGCGGCCACGCAGGCCCTCGCCATCTCCAACTTCCACTTCGGCATCCATATGTGGGCCCTCCTGGTGGTCCCCGGGTTGTGCTTCGGATACTTCACCTACAAGCGCAAGCTGCCGCCGCGCGTGTCCTCGGCCCTGCAGCCCCTGCTCGGGGACCGGATCCACGGACCGTGGGGCAAGCTCGTGGACATCATCTCCGTGCTGTCCACCGTGTTCGGTCTGGCGGTCTCCGTGGGTCTGGGCGCCATGCAGATCAACAGCGGGATGAACTACGTCATGGGCGTCCCCATCAGCGGGTGGCTGCAGGCGGGCATCGTCGCCATCATCACGGGCATCGCCCTGGCCTCCGCCCTGGCCGGTCTGGACAAGGGCATCAAGCGCCTGTCCTACCTGAACATCGTGCTGGCCATCGTGCTCTTGGTCTATGTGCTCATGTGGGGCGCCACCATGGACACCGTGCGCGGCATCGTCGAGTCGGCCGGGGCCTACCTGTCCCACCTGCCGGCGCTGTCCTTCTTCAACGACACCTTCGGCGGCGGTGAGTGGTCGGGCGACTGGACCGTCTTCTACTACGCCTGGACCGTGACGTGGTCGCCCTTCGTCGGGCTGTTCATCGCCCGGATCTCCCGCGGCCGCTCGATCCGCGCCTTCGTCACCGCCTGCCTCGGCCTGCCGACGGCCTTCGTGGTCATCTGGTTCGGCATCTACGGCCTGAGCGCCTTCACCATCGACCGTGCTGAGGGGACCGCGGGGTCTTTGACGGAGACGATCGTCACCGACGGGAACGTGGAGGCGGCGCTCTTCCAGCTGCTGCAGTCCTACCCGCTGTACCTGGCCACCGCAGTCCTGGCCCTCATTGTCATCGTCATCTTCTTCGTCACCTCGCTCGACTCCGGCGCCCTGGTCCTGGACTCCATGGCCTCCGGGCACGAGGACGAGGGGCCGAAGCGCCAGCGCGTGTTCTGGGCCGTGTCCGTGGGACTCGTCTGCGGCGTCATCCTGGTGACCTCTGGGGAGAACGGCCTGAACGCGCTCCAGGAGGTCATCATCGTCATCGGTGCCCCGGTGATGGCGTTGTCCCTGTTCCAGGCCTGGCTGCTGCTCCAGGCCCTGCGCGAGGACGCCGGAACCACCCGGCCACTGCGCACCCGGCAGTGGAAGCAGGTGCTGCCGATCGAGGAGTACCACCGCCGAGCCCACGAGGACGAGCACGACCTGGACGAGTACGTGATCCGGCCGGAGTACGAGGTGGGCACCGAACCCGAGTACGAGGCACTCCAGCCGAACACCTACCACCGGCAACAGGCGCTGGAGGGCCGTGGGCTGCTGACGGTCGGCCTGACCGGTGGCATCGCCTCCGGGAAGTCGCTCGTGGCCCGTGACCTCGCGGAGTGGGGCGCCGTGGTCATCGACGCCGACGAGCTGGCCCGCGCGGCCGTCGCTCCGGGGTCCGAGGCCCTGGCAGAGATCCGTGAGGGATTCGGCCCGGAGGTCATCACCGAGAGCGGCGAACTGGACCGCCAGGCCCTGGCACAGCTCGTCTTCGGCAACACCGTGGCCCGGGAGAGCCTCAATGACATCGTCCACCCGAGGGTGCGGGAGGAGATCCAGCGGATCGCCCGCGAGGCCGGCCCCGAGGCGGTGGTGGTGGTCGACCTGCCGCTGCTGGTGGAGACGGCCTCTGCGGGCGAGTTCGACGTGGTGCTCACCGTGGAGACCCCTGCGGAGGCGAGGGTCAACCGGCTCGTGCACGAACGCGGGATGTCCATGCAGCAGGCCTGGGCACGGGTGGATGCCCAGGCCACGGACGCCGAGCGCCGGGAGGTCGCCGACGAGGTCATCGTCAACGATGCGAGCCTCAACGACCTGTCCGAGGCCACTCGGCGCTTCTGGGACGACCATGTGCAGCCAGTCCTCGATGAGCACCACGCCACCACCGCTGCGGGCAGTGCCACTCCTGAGGGCGGATCCCGGTGAGCGAGGTGAACGAGACGGAAGCCGGCATGGTCAGGCCCCGGCTGCACATCGGGCTGACGGGCGGCATCGCCAGCGGCAAGTCCACGGTGGCCGCGGAGCTATCCGCCCTCGGCGCCATCGTGGTGGACGCAGACGCACTCTCCCGCGCCGTCGTGGCGCCCGGCAGTGAAGGGCTGCGCAGCGTGCGTGAGTCCCTGGGCCCCGCCGCGATCGCGGCGGACGGATCCATGGACCGCGCCGCCGTCGCGAAGCTGGTGTTCGCCGATCCGGAGGCCAGGGCGCTGCTCAACGGGATCATCCATCCCCTGGTGCGGGCCGAGGGCCGGCGGCTCGTCAGCGAGGCCGGTCCGGACGCCGTCGTGGTCCAGGACGTGCCGCTGCTGGTGGAGTCCGGGCAGGCAGGCGCCTACGACCTCGTGCTGGTCGTGGAGGCGGACCCCGAGGAGCGGGTGGAGCGGATGGTCCGGGACCGGGGGATGACCGAGGACGATGCTCGGGCCCGGATCGCTGCCCAGGCCACGGACGAGCAGCGCCGCGCCGCGGCGGACGTGCTCATCGTCAACGACGCCGGCTTGGAGGACCTGCGCCGGACCACCCGACGCGTCTGGGAGCACTACGTGGCACCGCACCTGGAGGGGTTGACCAACGGGTCGAATGACGGGCCGGATGACGGGCCGGATGACGGGCAGACAGTCCGACCGATGGACGGAGCCTGAATCCGCCGGCGGTGAACCCCACGGCCGCTGCCTTCCCAGCGTGAATCGAACAGTTGTACGGTGGTGTCCATGAGTCTGGCGCAGAAGATCAACCGGCAGGTCGCCCCCTTCGAGGTCATCTCGGACTACCAGCCCTCCGGTGACCAGCCGAAGGCGATCGCCGAGCTCGCCGAGCGCGTCCAGGCCGGAGAGAAGGACATCGTCCTGCTCGGTGCCACCGGTACCGGCAAGTCGGCCACCACGGCCTGGCTGGTCGAGAAGGTGCAGCGTCCCACGCTCATCATGGTGCAGAACAAGACGCTCGCGGCGCAGCTGGCCAACGAATTCCGGGAGCTGCTGCCGAACAACGCGGTCGAGTACTTCGTCTCCTACTACGACTACTACCAGCCGGAGGCATACGTTCCGCAGTCGGACACCTTCATCGAGAAGGACTCCTCGATCAATGAGGAGGTCGAGCGGCTGCGCCACTCCGCCACCAATGCCCTGCTGACCCGCCGTGACGTGGTGGTGGTCGCCACCGTGTCCTGCATCTACGGCCTCGGTACCCCGGAGGAGTACATCGAGCAGATGGTCACCCTGCGCCGGGGCGCGGAGATGGACCGGGACACGCTGTTGCGCCAGTTCGTGGCCATGCAGTACGTGCGCAATGACCAGGACTTCCATCGCGGGACCTTCCGGGTCCGCGGGGACACGGTCGAGATCATCCCGATGTACGAGGAACTGGCCATCCGGATCGAGTTCTTCGGGGACGAGATCGAGACCATCCAGACGCTCCACCCGCTGACCGGGCATGTGGTCCGCGAGGAGGAGGAGATGTACATCTTCCCGGCCTCCCACTACGTGGCCGGGGACGAGCGGATGCACCGGGCCATCGGCACCATCGAGGACGAGCTGCGGGACCGCCTGCAGGAGTTCGAGTCCCAGAACAAGCTGCTCGAGGCGCAGCGGCTGCGGATGCGCACCACCTATGACCTCGAGATGATGCAGGAGATGGGGTACTGCAACGGCATCGAGAACTACTCGCGGCACATCGACGGACGTGAGTCTGGTTCCGCCCCGCACTGCCTACTCGACTACTTCCCGGACGACTTCCTGCTGGTGGTGGACGAGTCCCACGTGACCATCCCGCAGATCGGGGCCATGTACGAGGGGGACATGTCCCGCAAGCGCACCCTGGTGGAGCACGGGTTCCGGTTGCCGTCCGCCATGGACAACCGGCCCCTGAAGTGGGACGAGTTCCTGGAGAGGATCGGCCAGACCGTCTACCTGTCAGCCACGCCCGGCAAGTACGAGCTGGGCCAGGCCGACGGGGTGGTGGAGCAGATCATCCGGCCCACGGGGCTGGTGGACCCGGAGCTGGTGGTCAAGCCGACCCAGGGCCAGATCGACGACCTGCTCGAGGAGATCCGCGTCCGCAGCGAACGTGACGAGCGGGTGCTGGTGACCACGCTGACCAAGCGTATGGCCGAGGATCTCACTGAGTACCTGCTTGAGCACGGGGTCAAGGTGGAGTACCTGCACTCGGACGTGGACACCCTGCGGCGCGTGGAGCTGCTGCGGGACCTGCGCAAGGGCGTCTTCGACGTTCTGGTGGGCATCAACCTGCTGCGCGAGGGGCTGGACCTGCCCGAGGTCTCCCTCGTGTCCATCCTGGATGCGGACAAGGAGGGCTTCCTGCGCTCCTCCACGTCACTGATCCAGACCATCGGCCGCGCGGCCCGCAATGTGGACGGGCAGGTCCACATGTATGCCGACCGGATCACCGACTCCATGCGGCAGGCCATCGACGAGACCAACCGACGCCGTGAGGTGCAGGAGGCGTACAACAAGGAACACGGCATCGACCCGACGCCGCTGCGCAAGAAGATCGCAGACATCACCGACCAGCTCGCCCGGGAGGACGCCGACTCCGCGGACTTCCTCGCCGGCATGGGTGGGGTGAAGACCGGCTTCGACTACGGGATGGGCAAGCGCGGTTACACCGCCACGATCTCGGATGAACAGCGCGCCGCAGCCGCGCATGCGGCCGAGGGAGACTCGGCCGACGGCTCCGGCGGTACGGGCGCCCCGGACTTCGCGAAGCTGCCGGCCAAGGACCTGTCCGAGCTGATCGAGCAGATGAGTGCCCAGATGCACCAGGCGGCCGTGGACCTGCAGTTCGAGCTGGCCGCGCGGATCCGTGACGAGGTGTCCGAGCTGAAGAAGGAACTGCGGCAGATGCAGCGCGAGGGCCACGCCTGAGACGGCCGCCACTCCTGACTACAGGCGGAGGCGGGGTAGACTGTTCCACGGCGTAGGGGAGTATCCCTAACACTGCGGACGTCAACACGCAGCCCGGGCCGGCCATCACCGATGCCGGACGGACTGCCGGACGCAGTGGCCTGTCGTGTCCGGCAGGCGGAGAGACTTGCGGCACACACCCAGACCTACGGAAAGTGACTGCATGGAAATCAATGCGCTGACGTGGATCATCACCGTCGCGGTGATCATCGCGCTCCTCCTCTTCGATTACATCTTCCACGTGCGGAAGGCCCACACGCCCACCATCAAGGAAGCGGCCATCTGGTCCGCGATCTACGTGGGCATCGCCCTGGTGTTCGGCCTGGTGTTCTTCCTCTTCGGGGACACCCAGCACGCCATCGAGTACTATTCGGGCTACATCACCGAGAAGGCGCTGAGTGTCGACAACCTCTTCGTGTTCCTGGTCATCATGGCCTCCTTCCAAGTCCCCCGTGAATACCAGCAGAAGGTGCTGCTCTTCGGCATCACCTTCGCCCTGATCTCACGAACCGCCTTCATCCTGGCCGGTGCCGCCATCATCTCGGCCTGGTCTGACGTCTTCTACCTGTTCGGCCTCGCGCTGCTGCTCATCGCGGGCGGCCAACTGAAGGGCGAGCTGGCGGCCGACGAGAAGGAGAAGGACGAGGCGGACAACTTCCTCGTCCGGCTCGCCAAGCGCATCCTGCCGGCCTCGGACCGCTACGACGGTGACAAGCTGTTCACCCGTGAGAACGGCAAGCGGCTGATGACGCCCATGCTGCTCGTGATGGTGTCCATCGGCCTGACCGACGTCCTCTTCGCCTTCGACTCGATTCCGGCCATCTACGGCCTCACCCAGGATCCGTACATCGTCTTCACGGCCACGGCATTCTCGCTGATGGGCCTGCGCCAGCTGTTCTTCCTCATCGACGGCCTGCTGGACCGCCTCGTCTACCTGTCCTACGGCCTCTCCGCCATCCTCGGGTTCATTGGCGTCAAGCTCATCCTGCACGCCTTGCATGACAACAACCTGCCGTTCATCAACGGTGGCGAGAACGTCCCGGTTGTCACCATCGAGACGGACGTGTCCCTGCTGGTCATCGTCGGCATCCTCATCGTCACCGTCCTGGCGTCCCTGTACAGCCCCAAGGGCAAGGCCCTGGTGGCCCTGCAGAACGCCGAGAAGTTCTCCCACCGCTATTCCAAGCTGGATGAGAACGCCTCCGCCGAGGAGCGCCGCAAGGCCGAGGAGCTGATGGACAAGTGGACCAGCGCGGCGGAGAACGTGTCCCCGCATTTCCGCGACGACCTCATCGAGCACAAGGACAGTTACTCGGAGATCATCCGGACCGCCCACGAGACCCGGGTGGCCACGGCCCAGGCCGAGGGTCGGGACGTCCCGACGATCTCCAACTCCATCGTCAAGAACGAGGGCCCCAAGGTCTGAGTTCCCTGTGATGGTCCTGCCGAACGTCGTACTGACGAGCGATCGGTGGATTCCTGAACCTGAAGGCCCGCACCGGATACTCCGGTGCGGGCCTTCTGGCGTTCTCAGGCCTCGGCCACGGGCAGGCTTCGATTGCGGAGAGCCGCTGGTCAGAGAGAGCGGTCGGTCAGAGGGAGCCGTCGGTCAGGGACAACAACCGGCGCAGGATCGCGGGACCGTCATCCCCGATGCCGTCATGATGGAACTCGTCGGTCTCCCACACTCGCAACCCGCGCACACGGGACGCGGTCTCCAGGGAGAGGTCCCGGTCCACGTAGACATCGTGGGTGTAGACGGCGGCGGCCGTCGGGACGGTATTGGCGGCCAAGGCCTCCGGGTCGTACAAGGGACCCCAATCGGTACGGCGTGCCAACTCCTCGGTCACGGACTGCAGTGACCCGAGGGCGGGGTCCAGATCCGCATACCAGTCGAAGACCATCTCCCCGGTGAGCAGCGGGTGTGCGGTCCGGTCCGGGTCGAAGTCCGCGAGGTCGGGGGACGACCGCAGGACGCGTTGGGCGGCCCATGCCGTGTCCGTGGCATCCTCCGGCGGTGAAGCCGGCTGTGCCGCCGGTGGCAGTTCGGGCTGCGTCCGCGAGACCTGAGCCGGCTGGGCGTAGATGGACTCGTGCATCACCAGATAGAGCGGATTCGTGGCCCGGGTGACCTGCTGGTACAGGCCGTGCAGGAAGGTGTCGGTGAGGGTGTGGGTGAGGGCTTCGGTGCAGGTCCCCGCGGCGACCGGCTGCGGTTCGAACGCCTCCTGGAGCAGGTAGTGCAGCTGGTCCATCCGGGTGTTGCCGCCGAGGAACATCCCCAGCATCTGGACGCGTCCCACCGTGACGGGCGACCCGTCCGGGAGTACCACCGACGGCGCGGCCCCCGTCTCGCCGGCACGAACGGCATCGTAGACGCGGGCCAGGATCTGACGGTCCTCGGGAAAACGCCCGAAGTACTCCTCGTTGCGCGCACGCATGCGCTGATAGGTGGCGCGGTAGACGCGGGCCGGGGGGCCGTCCAGTGGCGCGAGGCCACCGGTGATGAGAGCGCGGGACATCCCCTCGGGGTGCCACGACAGGTAGCTCAGCGTGCAGAACCCGCCGAAGCTCTGCCCGAAGACCGTCCACGGCTCCGCACCGAGCAGTAGCCGGATCAGCTCGGCATCCTGCACGATGGAGGGTGCCCGGAAGTGCACCAGGTAGTCCGCCTGCTCCTCGGGCGTGCCGATCAGGGGCAGCGTGTTGCGGTTGGCGGGGGTGGACAGACCGGTGCCGCGCTGGTCCAGCATCAGGATCCGGAACCGCTGGGATGCCTCCTTCATCCACCCGCCCAGCTGGGCCTGGCGCACGCCCTTGCCCCCGGGCCCGCCCTGCAGGAACAACAGCCACGGCAGACCGTGCTCTGCGCCGGATGCCCAGTCCTCTGCCGAACTGTCCAGGGGCGCTGTGCTGTCCGGGTGGACGCCGGAGACGTACTCGCGGGCGTACACTCGGATCAGCGACTCCTCCGGCCGGGCATGGTCCAACGGCAGCTCGAACCAGTGGTCGGTGATCCGTGTCCCGTCCAGCAATTGAGCCGCCGGGCCGGCGCGGTGGGTACACGCACCCGAGGCGATCACCTCGGCCGGCCGCGCAAAGGTGCGGGGGTCACCGGTGCAGCTCACACTGTCCACCCAGGCTCCGGGGCGCCCACGGACACCACGTGCACCACGGGGTGGGCGGCCTCATCCGAGGCGTCCAGGTCGACGAGGGCGTTGATTCCCCAGTCCAGGTGGCCCTCCGGGTCGACGAGGACCTGCCGGACCGTCCACCAACGGGAGCCGGAGACGCCGGCCGGGGCGCCGCCGTCGGGCCCCGGCTGGGGCGTGGTGTCCACGCGGAAGTACTGGGGTCCGCGGGCGGTGGGGCCGTCGTCGATGTCCTCGTAGTCCCCGAAGTAGCCGTCCAGCGCATCCGCCCAGTCGTCGGCGGAGAACGAATCACCGGCGTCCTTGCCGAGCTCGGCGAGGGCACCGTCCTGCTCATCGCCGAACAGCCGCACCCGGCGGAACAGGGCGTTGCGGACCATCACGGTGAAGACCGGCTTGTTGGAGGTGAGGCGTGGCGGCTCCGGCGGGGCCAACTGCTCGTGGTCCTTCTTCAGTTCCTCGATGTCCCCGGCCAGCAGGTCCTCCCACTCCTCGATGAGTGAGGAGTCCGTCTGCTTGACGATCTCGTCCAGCCAGGCCACCAGGATGTCGAGTTCCTCGTCCCGGTCGTCCTGCGGGATGGTCTGCTTGAGCGCCTTGACGGCATCGGTCAGGTAGCGCAGCAGCACCCCCTCGGAGCGGGACAGCCCGTAGAAGTTCACGTAGTCGCCGAAGCCCATGGCGCGCTCGTACATGTCCCGGACCACGGACTTCGGGGTCAGCTCGAAGTCATGGAGCCAGGGGGCGGAGGCGCTGTACAGCTCGAACTGCTGCTCGAGCAGTTCGGCCAGCGGCATCGGGTACGTGACCTCATCGAGGGCGTTCATGCGGTCCGTATAGTCCATGCCCTCGGCCTTCATGGCCGCCACTGCCTCACCGCGAGCCTTCTTGACCTGGGCCGAGAGCACCTGACGGGGAGGCTCGAGGGTCGCCTCCACGATGGAGACCATGTCCAGGGCGTAACCCGGGTCGGCCGGATCGAGCAGGTCGAAGGCGGCGAGGGCGAAGGGGGAGAGGGGTTGGTTGAGAGCGAAGTTCGGCTGCAGCTCGACGGTGAGGTCCACGGTGCGGCCCTCGGCGTCCGGCTCGGGCAGTTTCTCCACCACGCCGGTGGCCAGCAGTTCGCGGAAGATGCCCAGGGAACGGCGCATGTGGGCGGCCTGCTTGGCCGGGGTCTCGTGACTGTTGCGCAGCATCCGGCGGACCGCGATGACCGGATCGCCCGGGCGGTCGAGGATGTTCAGCAGCATCGAGTGACTGATGCGCATCTGGCTGCTCATGGCCTCGGGCTCGGCTGAGATGAGCTTCTCGAAGGTGGCCTTGCCCCAGGAGACGAAGCCCTTCGGCGGCGTCTTCTTCGGGGAGGACTTCGTGGACTGCTTCATGCGCTTGCTGCGCTCGGCCTCGTCCTTGATGTTCGCGAACTTGGCGGCCGCCTTCTGCTGGGCCTTGGCATTCTCGATGACGTGCTCGGGGGCCTGCACCACCACCAGCCCCGAGGTGTCATAGCCGGCGCGGCCGGCCCGTCCGGCGATCTGGTGGAACTCGCGGGCGTGCAGGATGCGGGTGCGCTGACCGTCGTACTTGCTCAGGGCCGTGATGAGCACGGTGCGGATCGGCACGTTGATGCCCACGCCGAGGGTGTCCGTGCCGCAGATGACCTTCAGCAGCCCCTCCTGGGCCAGACGTTCCACGAGCCGGCGGTACTTGGGCAGCATCCCGGCATGGTGGACGCCGATGCCGGCCCGGACCAGTCGGTTGAGGGTCTTGCCGAAGCCGGCGGAGAACCTGAAGCCGGCGATCCGCTCCGCGATGGCATCCTTCTCCTCGCGGGTCGCCACGGACACGGAGGACAGGGACTGGGCCCGTTCGACGGCGTCCAGCTGGGAGAAGTGGACCACGTAGACCGGTGCCTGCCGGGTCTCCACGAGCTCGGCGACCTTGTCCTGCACCTGCTCCTCGGACCATTCATAGGTCAGGGGGATGGGCCGCTCCGCGTGCGCGACAGTGGTGGTGGTCCGACCCGTCCGTGCGGTCAGGTCCTCCTCGAACCGGGTGGTGTCCCCGAGCGTGGCGCTCATCAGCAGGAACTGCGCCTGCGGCAGCTCCAGCAGGGGCACCTGCCACGCCCAACCGCGCTGGGGATCGGCGTAGAAGTGGAACTCGTCCATGACCACCGGCCCCACGTCCAGGCCGGACCCCTCCCGCAGGGCCTGGTTCGCGAGGATCTCGGCCGTGCAGCAGATGATCGGGGCGTCTCCGTTCACGGAGGAGTCGCCCGTCACCATGCCGACGTGGTCTGCGCCGAAGATCTCCACCAGGGCGAAGAACTTCTCCGAGACCAGCGCCTTGATCGGGGCCGTGTAGTAGGTCCGCTGGCCGGTGGCCAGGGCCTGGAAGTGGGCGGCGATGGCCACCATGGACTTACCGGAGCCGGTGGGGGTGGCCAGGATGACGTTGTGGCCCTGCACGAGTTCCATGACCGCCTCGTCCTGCGCGGGATACAGGGAGATGTCCCGGGACTGGGACCACTCGAGGAAACCCTCGTACACGGCATCGGGGGAGAGGCGTTCCGGTGCGGTCGCGGGGCCGCCGGCGGGAGAGGGAATCAAGTCGGAGAGCAACATTACGTCCAGCTTACGTCGCGCCGGGGACGCGCTAGCGTGGGAGCATGCAGGACTTCACCTGGGATCCCCAGCAGTACACCGTCTTCGCCGACCGCCGGGCCCGGCCGTTCCGTGACCTCACGGCGAGGGTCCGGGCCACGGACCCGAAGACCGTGGTGGACCTGGGCTGTGGACCCGGCAATATGACGCGGACCCTGGCCGAGCGTTGGCCGGGCGCCCGCGTGATCGGCCTGGACTCCTCTGCGGACATGGTGGCCTCCGCCCAGCAGATGGCCGCGGAGTCGGGAGCGCCGGACAACCTGGAGTTCGCTCAGGTGGATGCCGAGCGCTGGGCACCGGACGCCGAGGTGGACGTGATCGTGTCCAATGCCATGCTGCAGTGGATCCCGGACCACCGGCAACTGGTGCGCGGGTGGCTCGAGGCCCTGAAGCCCGGGGCCTGGTTCGCGGTGCAGGTCCCCGGTAACTTCGCCGCCCCCTCGCATGCCACCATCGCGGAGATGTCCCGCCGCCCCGAGTTCGAGGACGCCCTGGAGGGCGTGGTGGAACGGGAGTCGGTCTACACCACGGACGAGTACCTGGAGACCCTGATCGCAGCGGGCTTCGAGGCGGACATCTGGGAGACCACCTACAGCCAGCCCCTCAGCGGACCGGATCCGGTGTACGACTGGGTCCGCGGCGCGGCCCTGCGTCCCTCCCTGCAGCGGCTGGAGGCCGCCGACCGGCGTGATGGCACCAACCTCCAGGAGCGGTACATCGAGGAGTACCGGCGGATCATGCGCGAGTCGTACCCGACCTACACCACGCCCGAAGGCGTGCGGCTGACGGACTACCCGTTCCGCCGCATCTTCATCGTGGGTGTGAAGAACGACCTCTCGCCCAGCATCTGAGCTCAACTCCGGGACGGTGACGTCAGGTCACCGCCGCCTCGGGCCTACCATCCGCGTGCGCGCCAGTCCCCGAGGTGGGGGCGTTCCGTGCCCAAGGTGGTCGCGTCACCGTGGCCGGGATGGACGATCATGTCATCCGGATACTGCTCGAACAACCGCTCCACCACGTCCGTGAACAGCGAGTCGAAGCGGTCCGGGTCCTGCTGCGTGTTCCCCACGCCTCCGGGGAACAGGCTGTCACCCGAGAAGCAGAGCGGCGGCCCGTCCTCCGGCTCGTAGACCAGCGCCACGGAGCCCGGGGTATGCCCGCGGAGCCCGACGACGGCCATCGAGATCCCGTCGAACGTCGCCGTATCGCCGTGGTTCAGCAGGACCTTCGCGGGCACGCCGGTCTCCCGCTCGATGGCATCGGCATCGTCCACGCCGGCCGCGGTCGGGACCCCCGTGGCCTCCACGACCTCGGCCAGGGCCCGAATGTGGTCCCAGTGCTGGTGGGTCGTGATGATCACGGCCAGCTTGAGCTCACAGGGGGTGTCGTCCTTCGCCGACTGCAGCAGCTCACTGACGGCCACGGCGTCGTCCGCGGCATCGATCAGCACCTGGGTCCCGGACGTCTTCGAGGTGAGGACGTACACGTTGTTGGCCATGTCGGAGACCGACCGCTGGCGGACCGTCACCCGGGGCAGATCGTGCAGCAACCGGATGGGGGAGGTGGATGAAGGCATGAGCCATAGTCTAAGGACGTTGACCGCCACCGGGGCAAGCCCGAATCAGGGGTCAAGTCTTGATCCCCGCAGCTCCATTCCTTGGATCGCCTCAGGTCTTGGCGGGGACGGCCTCGCGTCCTGGCGCTCGGATAAGGTGTCTGGACACACAGTCACCGGGCAAGACACTGGACACCACGGAATGCGGGGGACACATGGCGGCACGGGGCACATCAGGCCAACCGAAGGGTCCGGCGCAGCCGAAGGATCCATCTGCGGGTACGCCCCCGGCGAAGCTGCCCGCCACACCGGTGCCTGCGTGGCTGGTCAGCGCCCTGTCCATCAACACCGGCTCGACCGTCCCGCCCTATGAGCAGGTGCGGACCGGACTCCTCGACCTCATCCACCGCAAGAGGCTTCCGGTCGGCAGCAAGCTGCCCACGGTGCGTGCGCTGGCCTCGGCCCTGGGCGTGGCCGCGAACACCGTCGCCCGCGCGTACAAGGAACTGGAGCAGGCCGCCGTCGTGACCGCCCGGCCCCGGCTGGGGACCGTGGTGGCGCAGGGCAATGACACGGCAGAGTCCCAACTCGCCGCCGCGGCGGTCGCCTATGCCCAGGTCGCGCGTACCCTCGGGTACGGTCCGCGTGAGGCGACGCGGCAACTCGAGGCCGTGTTCCCGGCCTCCTGACAGAGAATTCGCTCAGGGCCGACGATTCGAAGAGGTGTTCGAAGCCTCTCTGCCATACAGTGGATTCCGTGCCGAAATCCCTCACGACTCCCGACTCCGATACGGTTCCCGCCACGTCCGCGTCCTCCACGTCCCGCAATTCCCGTGGTCTCGCCTCCGGCCCCGCAAGTGGGGCGCACCGCCATGATCCGGACCGGATCGTGGTCAAGGGTGCCCGCGAGCACAACCTGAAGAACGTGGACCTGGACATCCCGCGCGATGCGCTGGTCGTCTTCACCGGGCTCTCTGGCTCGGGCAAGTCCTCCCTCGCCTTCGACACGATCTTCGCGGAGGGCCAGCGCCGCTACGTGGAATCACTGTCCTCCTATGCGCGCATGTTCCTCGGCCGGGTGGACAAGCCCTCCGTGGACTTCATCGAGGGTCTGTCCCCGGCGGTCTCGATCGACCAGAAGTCCACGAACCGCAACCCGCGCTCCACGGTCGGGACCATCACCGAGGTCTACGACTACATGCGCCTGCTGTGGGCACGTATCGGCATCCCGCACTGCCCCGAGTGCGGCGAGCCGGCCAGCAGGCAGTCGCCACAGCAGATCGTGGACCAGCTCAGCGAGCTGCCCGCCAAGACCCGTTTCCAGGTGCTCGCCCCCGTGGCCCGGGGACGCAAGGGCGAATTCGTGGATGTCTTCACCGATCTCGCCACCCAGGGCTTCTCCCGGGCGATCGTGGACGGTGAACTCATCCAGCTGTCCGACCCTCCGAAGCTGAAGAAGCAGGTCAAGCACACCATCGCCGTGGTGGTGGACCGCCTGGCCATGAAGGACGGCATCCGCCAGCGCCTCACCGACTCGGTGGAGACCGCCCTGAACCTGGCCGACGGCCTCGTGGTCATCGACTTCGTGGACGTGGACGCCGCCGTGGACCCGGCCAAGGCCAACGCGGGCGAGTGGGACGCGTTCGATGCCGAGGGGACGCCCAAGTTCCGCTCGTTCTCGGAGAAGCTGTCCTGCCCCAACGGTCACCAGCTGACCATCGACGAGATCGAGCCCCGTTCCTTCTCCTTCAACAACCCCTTCGGCGCATGCACGGTCTGTACCGGTATCGGCACCAAGCTGGAGGTGGACGAGGACCTCGTGGTCCCGGACCAGGACAAGACCCTCCTGGAGGGGGCCATCGCCCCCTGGTCGATCGGCAAGTCGACCTCGGAGTACTGGCAGCGGCTGCTCTCCGGCCTGGCCAGCGAGGTCGGCTTCGGCATGGATGTGCCGTGGAAGGATCTGCCGGCCGCTGCCCGCAAGGCCGTCCTGCACGGCAAGGACTTCAAGGTCGAGGTGTCCTACCGGAACCGCTTCGGCCGCGAACGCCGGTACACCACCGGCTTCGAGGGGGTCATCGACTACATCCACCGCAAGCACCTCGAGACCGAGTCGGACCATGCCCGGGACCGCTACGAGTCCTACATGCGGGAGATCCCCTGCGCTGCCTGCAACGGCACCCGACTGAACCCGACCTCGCTGTCCGTGACCGTCGGCGGGAAGTCCATCTCCGAGACCACGGTCCTGCCGATGCAGGACGCCATCGACTTCTTCGAGCAGCTCGAGCTGTCCGAACGGGACGTGCAGATCGCGGACCAGGTCCTCAAGGAGATCCTGGCCCGCCTGCACTTCATGCTGGACGTGGGCCTCAACTACCTGAACCTGGAGCGGCCGGCCGGAACGCTGTCCGGCGGCGAGGCCCAGCGCATCCGCCTGGCCACCCAGATCGGTTCCGGGCTCGTCGGGGTGCTCTACGTCCTGGACGAGCCGTCCATCGGCCTGCACCAGCGGGACAACCGGCGGCTGATCGAGACGCTGCTGCGGCTCCGGGACCTCGGCAACACCCTGATCGTGGTGGAGCATGACGAGGACACGATCGCTGAGGCAGACTGGATCGTGGACATCGGCCCCCGGGCCGGTGAGCACGGCGGCGAGGTGGTCCACTCCGGCTCCCTCGAGGGCTTGAAGGCGAACGAACGCTCGCTGACCGGTGACTACCTGGCCGGGCGGCGCGAGATCGCCCTGCCGGAGCGGCGCCGTCCCCTGGACAAGAATCGGAAGATCACCGTGGTCGGGGCGCGGGAGAACAACCTGAAGGACGTCACCGTCGACTTCCCGCTCGGTGTGCTGACCGCCGTGACCGGCGTGTCCGGGTCCGGGAAGTCCACGCTCGTGAACGAGATCCTCTACAAGGTCCTCGCCAACCAGCTCAACCACGCCAAGCACGTCCCAGGCCGGCACAAGCGGGTCAACGGGCTGGACCAGCTGGACAAGGTCGTGCACGTGGACCAGAGTCCGATCGGCCGCACTCCGCGATCCAACCCGGCCACGTACACTGGCGTGTTCGACACCATCCGGAAACTCTTCGCGGACACCCAGGAGGCCAAGGTCCGCGGCTATCAGCCCGGGCGCTTCTCCTTCAACATCAAGGGCGGCCGCTGCGAGGCGTGCTCCGGTGACGGCACCCTCAAGATTGAGATGAACTTCCTGCCGGACGTCTACGTCCCCTGCGAGGTTTGCCACGGCGCCCGGTACAACCGGGAGACCCTCGAAGTCCACTACAAGGGCAAGAACATCGCCGAGGTGCTCCAGATGCCGATCGACGAGGCGGCGGACTTCTTCTCCGCCTACACCAAGATCTCGCGCTACCTCAACACCCTGGTGGATGTCGGACTCGGATACGTCAAGCTGGGCCAGCCCGCCACCACCCTCTCCGGCGGCGAGGCACAGCGGGTCAAGCTCGCGGCGGAGCTCCAGAAGCGCTCGAACGGCCGGACCATCTACGTGCTGGACGAGCCCACCACCGGTCTGCACTTCGAGGACATCCGCAAGCTGCTGGGCGTGCTGCAGTCCCTCGTGGAGAAGGGCAACACGGTGATCACGATCGAGCACAACCTGGACGTCATCAAGTCCGCCGACCACGTGATCGATCTCGGCCCGGAGGGCGGGTCCGGCGGCGGCAGCATCGTCGCCACCGGCACCCCGGAGCAGGTCGCCCGGAACGCGACCAGCCACACCGGCCAGTTCCTCGCGGAGATCCTGTGACCGTGCCCGGCAGCGCGATCCTCTTCGACCTGGACGGGACCTTGGTGGACCCCGCGGGGGCCATCACCGGGGGCATCGCCACCGCCCTGGAACGGCACGGCCTGCCCGTGCCCGGCCCCGACCGGCTCGCCTCCCTCGTGGGGCCACCGTTGCAGGAGAGCCTGGCGTCCCTCGAAGGCGTCACGGCAGAGAACATGCCCGCGGTGATCCGCGACTACCGGGCCGGCTACCTGAGCCACGGGATGGCGGCCAGCACCGTCTACCCCGGTGTCCGCGACGCTCTCGAGAACCTGGGGGCAGACCACCGGCTGGTCGTCGCCACCTCCAAGCCCCGCTCGCTTGCGCGCCAGCTGCTGCGCGTCCAGGGCCTCGACCATCTCTTCGTGACGGTCTGCGGCTCGAACGACGACGAGACCGCACCGCTGCCGCCGCACGGCACCAAGGTGCAGGCGATGGCCGAGGCACTGGCCGCCGTCGGGCATCCGGAGCGGGCAGTGATGGTGGGGGACCGGCACTTCGACCTGTCCGGGGCCACCCACCACGGGATCCCGGGGATCGGCGTGCTCTGGGGCTTCGGCAGCCGGCAGGAGCTGGAGGGAGCCGGGGCCACAGTCCTGTGTGAAGACGCGGACGACCTGCCCGCGCAATGCCGAGCTTTGGTGGCCGCGGCCCGGACCTGACCCGGGCACTATGATGGACCCGGTCCGCAGGAGCATCCCGGACACTCAGCTCTTTCGATTCCACTGGAGAGGACGGCCATGGCGACCAATGAAGCCGTGCGCACGGGGATCCGTGCCCTGGTCAAGGTCACCTGCCGGCCGACCATCACCGGCCTGGAGAACGTGCCGGAGTCTGGCGGGTTCATCGTGGCCAGCAACCACCTGTCCTTCTTCGACTCCGTGATCCTGCAGGCCATCATGCCGCGCATGGTGCACTTCTTCGCCAAGGCCGAGTACTTCACCCAGCCCGGCGTCAAAGGCAAGGTGATGAAGGGCTTCTTCGACTCGGTGGGATCGATTCCCGTCGAACGCAGTGAGAAGGCTGCCTCCGTGGCGGCCCTGGAGCTGCTCATGGGTCACGTGGAGGCCGGATCGGGGGTCGGCATCTACCCCGAGGGCACCCGCAGCCGGGACGGCCGCCTCTACAAGGGCCGCACCGGCGTCGGCTGGCTCGCCCTGGCCACGGGGATGCCGGTGGTGCCGGTCGGTCTGCGGGGAACCGAACGCCTCCAGCCGCCCGGTTCGAACCGGTTCACGCCGCACCGCTTCTCCTTGACCGTCGGCCAGCCCCTGCAGTTCGACCATCTCGGCACCAAGCACCCGCTGCCGCCCCGAAGGCAGGCGACGGCGGAGATCATGGACGCCATCGCGGCCCTCTCGGGCCAGGAACGCGCAGCCACCTACAACGCACCGGTCTCGGGCAACACCTCCGGCGGTCAGGCCGGACAGAACCCGACGCCCGCCCAGGACTGAGGCGCCATGGCTGATCCGGCCAGTTACCGCCCGAGGACCGGTGAGGTGCCCACCTCGCCGGGGGTGTACCGCTTCCGCGACCCGGACGGGCGCGTCATCTACGTGGGCAAGGCCAAGAACCTGCGGTCCCGCCTCGCGTCCTACTTCCAGGATCCCAACGGTCTGCATCCCAAGACCCGCGCGATGGTGTTCACCGCTGCTTCGGTGGAGTGGACCGTGGTCGGCTCGGAGCTGGAGGCCCTGCAGCTCGAGTACACCTGGATCAAGCAGTACACGCCGCGGTTCAACATCATGTACCGGGATGACAAGTCCTACCCGTACCTCGCCGTGACGATGAACGAGAAGTACCCGCGGGTGCAGGTCATGCGCGGGGACAAGCGCAAGGGCGTGAAGTACTTCGGGCCCTTCCACCCGGCCAAGGCCATCCGCGAGACCGTGGACCTGATGCTCCGAGTGTTCCCGGTCCGAACCTGTTCCTCCGGCGTCTTCCGCCGGGCCGAGCTCTCGGGCCGGCCCTGCCTGATGGGCTACATCGACAAGTGTGCCGCCCCGTGCGTGGACCGGATCAGCCAGGCGGGGCACCGGCAGCTCGCGCAGGACTTCTGCGACTTCATGGCCGGGGACGCCCAGAAGTACATCCGCCGGCTCGAAACCCAGATGAAGGAGGCCGTGGCGGACCTGCGCTACGAGGATGCCGCGCGGCGCCGGGACGACATCGCTGCCCTGAAGCGGGTGTTCGAGCGCAATGCCGTGGTCCTCTCGGAGTCCACGGAGGCGGACATCTTCGCCTTCGCCGACGACGAGCTCGAGGCCGCCGTCCAGGTGTTCCACGTCCGGGACGGGCGCATCCGCGGTCAGCGCGGCTGGGTGGTCGAGAAGGTTGAGGACGTCTCGGGTGCCACTATGGTGGAGCAGCTCCTCGAGCAGGTCTACGGCTCGCTCGAGGACACCAGCCGCATCCCGCGCGAGGTCCTCGTGCCCGAACTGCCGGAGAACGCCGACCAGGTGGCCGCCCTGCTGTCCGGCATGCGGGGTGCCCAGGTGAGTCTGCGGGTGCCGCAGCGCGGTGACAAGAGCTCCCTGATGGAGACTGTCAAGGAGAACGCCGTGCTCGCCCTGCGGGTGCACAAGACACGCCGCTCCGGAGACCTGACCACCCGATCGGCCGCCCTGCGTGAACTCCAGGACGCCCTCGAACTGCCCGAGCCGCTGCTGCGGATCGAGTGCTATGACATCTCCCACGTCTCCGGGACCAACGTGGTCGGTTCCATGGTGGTGGTCGAGGACGGGATGCCGAAGAAGGCCGACTACCGCAAGTTCAGCGTGACGGGGGAGGCCGCCCGGGATGACACCGCCGCCATGCGTAACGTCCTCACCCGCCGGTTCCGCCACTACCTGGAGGATCAGGAGCGCAGTGGCACGTTCGCCACCGGGGAGATCGCTCTCGAGACGGATCCGCCGGATCCGGCGGACCCGGCTGGTCAGACGGGTCCCGGCGGAGCGGCCGAGGGTCCGTCCGGGGCACCCGCGGACGGTCCGTCCTCGCGCCGTTTCGCCTACCCGCCCTCCCTCGTGGTGGTCGACGGCGGCCCCCCACAAGTCGCCTCGGCCGTCCAGGCCCTCGCGGACCTGGGGATCACCGACCTGCCCGTGGTCGGCCTCGCCAAGCGGCTCGAGGAGCTGTGGCTGCCGGGCGAGGAATTCCCCCTCGTGCTTCCGCGTGCCTCCCAAGGGCTCTACATGCTGCAGCGGATCCGCGATGAGTCCCATCGCTTCGCCATCACCTTCCACCGGGAGAAGCGTGGCAAGTCCATGGTCTCCTCCGCACTGGACGGCATCGAGGGCCTCGGCCCGGCCAAGCAGAAGGTCCTGCTCAAGCACTTCGGCTCGGTCAAGCGCATCCGTGCCGCCAGCGTGGATCAGCTGCAGGAGGCCCGTGGCATCGGTCCGGCCCTGGCGGCCACCGTCCATGCGGCGCTGCACCCCGAGATCTCGGCGTCCGAGAACGAGCCCACTGAGGCTATGGAGGTCGACGATATGGCGTCCGCGGATCGGGTGACGCAGGGCATCAACCTGACCACCGGGGAGATCCTGGACTGAGCGGAGCGGACCGAACGACGTGGTCAGCGTGAATCTGGGTAGTCTGGACGCATGAGCGACGGACTGACCCCGGTGAAACCACCCACCTCTGAAGTCCTCATCGTCACCGGTATGTCGGGGGCGGGACGGACCACCGCCGCCCACGCACTGGAGGACCACGGTTGGTACGTGGTGGAGAACATCCCGCCACAGCTCTTCATCACCCTGACGGACCTGGTAGGCCGTTCCCCGGAGGCGATCCCGCGGCTGGCCCTCGTGGTGGACGTGCGGTCCAAGGAGCTCTTCAAGGACATCCAGGAGGCCCTGGGGCAGTTGCGTGCCCAGGGTGTCGACTACCGCGTCCTCTTCCTGGACGCCAGTGACGAGTTGCTGGTGCGCCGTTTCGAGTCGGCCCGCCGCCCGCACCCGCTGCAGGGTTCCGGCCGCATCCCGGACGGGATCGCCGCCGAACGCCTGCTCCTGCGGGAACTGAAGGAGGAAGCCGAGATCGTCGTGGACACCACCACGAAGAACGTGCACTCGCTGGCCACCACCATCACGGAGCTGTTCACCGAATCCGGGCCCATCGTGCTGCGCCTGAACGTCATGAGCTTCGGCTTCAAGTACGGGCTCCCGCAGGATGCGAACTTCATGGCCGATGTCCGGTTCCTGCCGAACCCGCACTGGGTCCCCGAGCTGCGTCCCTTCACCGGCCAGGACACCGCGGTCTCGGACTTCGTCCTGCAGCAGCAGGGTGCCAGTGAGTTCGTGGACCACTATCTCGAGGCGCTGGTCCCCGTCCTGGACGGCTACCGCCGGGAGAACAAGCACTACGCCACCTTCGCCATCGGCTGCACGGGCGGCAAGCACCGCTCGGTGGCCGTGGCCGAGGAGCTGGGCCACCGGCTGAGCCAGCAACCGCGGGTCACGGTCAATGTGCACCACCGTGACCTGGGCCGGGAATGAGTGGGATGGCGGGGATGCCGAACATGAGCAGTCATTTCACAGGCCAGTTGCCCCTGGCACCCAGTTCCGTTCCGGCGCCGGGCCAGCAGGCCGGCACGTACGATCCGACCCTCCGTGTCACCGCGCTCGGTGGCGGCCATGGGCTGTCGGCCACTTTGCGAGCCCTGCGGCTCATCGCCGGGGAGATCACGGCCGTGGTCACGGTGGCGGACGACGGCGGATCCTCGGGCCGCATCCGCCGGGAGATGGACGTGCTGCCGCCCGGTGACCTTCGGATGGCCCTGGCCGCCCTGTGTGATGACACGGACTGGGGGCGGACCTGGCGCGATGTCATGCAGCACCGCTTCACCTCCAAGGAGGGCACCGAGGCCACGCTGGACAACCACTCCCTGGGCAATCTGTTGATTGTGGCCCTGTGGGAGCTGCTCGGCGACCCGGTGGGCGGACTGCGCTGGGCGGGGGCCCTGTTGGGTGCCCGCGGCCAGGTGCTGCCCATGTCCACCGTGCCGCTGACGATCTCCGGTGCCGTACTGTCCGAGAACGAGAAGGGCGAGCTGGTCCGGCGGACCGTGACGGGCCAGTCCTCGCTGGCCGCCGCCGGGAAGAACACCAGGGTCTCCCACATCCGGCTCGAACCGGAGAACGCCCCGGCCTGTGAGGAGTCCATGGAGGCCATCGAGCTCTCCGACTGGATCGTCCTCGGTCCCGGCTCCTGGTACACCTCCGTCCTGCCTCACCTGCTACTTCCCGAGCTGCGCGAGGCCCTGGTCCGCACCCCGGCCCGGAAGGCGCTCGTGATGAATCTCACCACGGACACCGCGGAAACCTCCGGCATGAACGCGGCGGACCACCTGGAGGTCATCCACCACTATGCGCCCGATCTGCGGCTGGACGTCGTCATAGCAGACCAGGACGCGGTCCAGGACGCCCAGGGCTTCGTGGAGGCAGCCGAGCGTCTGGGGGCCTCGGTCCTGTTTAGTAGGGTTGGTGCCGGTTCGGGGACCCCGACCCATGACCCACTGCGTCTGGCCTTGGCCTTCCAGGAGGCCTTCACGGGCTCCTGATACGGTCATCGTCGGCCGTCACGCCCACCGGTATGGCGGCTCCACCAGTACAAGCGAGAGATGTGAGGCGAGACGCCATGGCGTTGACTGCGGCGGTGAAAGAGGAATTGGCCCATCATGGGATCAAGAGCTCTTCCGAACGGAAGGCCGAGGTCTCGGCCATGCTGCGCTTCGCCGGGGGACTGCACATCATCTCCAGCAGGATCGTCATCGAGGCCGAGCTGGACCAGGCCGCCACCGCCCGCCGCCTCCGGACCGCCATCGCCGAGGTCTACGGGCACGGCAGTGAGATCATCGTCGTATCCGGCGGCAACCTGCGCAAGGGCAGCCGCTACGTCATCCGGGTGATCCGTGATGGCGAGTCCCTGGCCCGCCAGACCGGCCTGCTGGACGTCCGCGGCCGCCCCGTACGGGGCCTTCCCCCCATGATCGTCAACGGTTCCGTCGCCGACGCCGAGGCCGTGTGGCGCGGAGCATTCCTGGCCCACGGGTCCCTGACCGAGCCGGGCCGATCCTCCTCCCTGGAGGTGACCTGCCCGGGCTCTGAGGCCGCCCTGGCGCTGGTGGGGGCCGCCCGCCGGCTCGGCATCGCCGCCAAGGCCCGCGAGGTCCGAGGCGTGGACCGCGTCGTGATCCGTGACGGAGACGCCATCTCGGCCCTGCTGACCCGGATGGGGGCGCACGACACCGTGCAGGTGTGGGAAGAGCGCCGCACCCGCAAGGAGGTCCGTGCCACCGCCAACCGGCTGGCCAACTTCGATGACGCGAACCTGCGGCGTTCGGCCCAGGCCGCCGTCGCCGCCGGGGCACGGGTGGAACGGGCTCTGGACATCCTGGGAGACGAGGTGCCGGACCACCTCAAGTACGCCGGTCAGCTGCGCGTGGAGCACAAGCAGGCGTCCCTGGACGAGCTCGGCCGACTGGCCGACCCGCCCATGACCAAGGACGCCATCGCCGGCCGGATCCGCCGACTGCTCGCCATGGCGGACAAGCGGGCCATCGAGGAGGGCCTGCCCGGGACCGACGCAGCCCTGCCCTCGGACACCCCCGAGCACGACGCCTGACGGCACCTGAACGCACCTCCGCGAATGCTGCGGCCGTGCTGTGACGATCACACTGCAGCTGGCCCGCAGCTGGCCTGCAACTTTCCGGCGGCTGAACATTCCGGCTCTGAGCGGAACCAGTGGCCAACGCCCCCACAGGGGTGCTTAGGATGGGAGGCAAGGTCTCCTGACGGGGGCCAGACACCAGGACCCGGCAACCGGGCCCTGGATACATGTCCATCAAGGAGGAAACATGGCTGAATTCACCCTGCCGGAACTTGATTATGACTACAGCGCGCTGGAGCCGCACATCTCGGCGAAGATCATGGAGCTGCACCACTCCAAGCACCACGCCACCTACGTGAAGGGTGCCAACACCGCCCTCGAGAAGCTGGCCGCCGCCCGCGAGGCCGGCGACTTCGCCACCGTCAACCAGTTCTCCAAGGACCTGGCGTTCAACCTGGGTGGACACACCAACCACTCCATCTTCTGGAAGAACCTGTCCCCGAACGGTGGAGACAAGCCTGAGGGCGAACTGGCCGCGGCGATCGACGAGTTCTTCGGCTCCTTCGACAAGTTCCAGGCCCACTTCACCGCCGCCGCGCTGGGCATCCAGGGCTCCGGCTGGGCCGTGCTGGCCTACGAGCCGATCGGTGGCAACCTGGTCATCGAGCAGTTCTACGATCAGCAGAACGGCGTTCCCGTGGCCACCATCCCGCTGTTCCAGCTGGACATGTGGGAGCACGCCTTCTACCTGGACTACCAGAACGTCAAGGCCGACTACGTCAAGGCCATCTGGAACATCGTGAACTGGGCGGACGTCTCTGCCCGCTTCGAGGCCGCCCGCGCCGGCGCCTCCAAGCTCATCACCCCCTGAACCAGGTGACCCGTTGACGGGCCGGCCGGCCACTGCGGTCGGCCGGCCCGCTTCGTGTCTCGAGACCACACTTCCCTTCTCTCCGTCCGACTGAAAGGCACCACCGTGAGTACTGCAACCAGGATCGCCATCAACGGATTCGGCCGCATCGGCCGCAACGCACTGCGGGTGATCGAGCAAGAGGGCCACGATCTCGAATTGGTGGCCGTGAACGACCTCGCGGACGTCGAGGACCTGCTGTATCTCGTGAAGTACGACACGATCCTGGGGCGCTACCCGCACGGGATCGAACTCGTGGACGGCAACCTGGTCGCCAACGGCAGGACCATCCGGGTCTTCTCTGAAGACGACCCGTCGAAGCTGCCCTGGGGCGAGCTCGGCGTGGACATCGTCGTCGAGTGCACCGGCCACTTCACCCAGGCCGAGGATGCCCGCAAGCATCTGGAGGCCGGCGCCCGCAAGGTCGTGCTCTCAGCCCCCGGCAAGGGCGTGGACGGCACCTTCGTGATGGGCGTCAACGACTCCTCCTATGACCCGGCCATGGACATCATCTCGGCTGCCTCCTGCACCACGAACTGCCTGGCCCCCATGGCCAAGGTCCTGCACGATTCCTTCGGGATCGTGGACGGCATCATGACCACCATCCACGCGTACACCGGTGACCAGAACCTGCACGATGGGCCGCACGCCAAGGACCGCCGCCGTGCCCGGGCGGCTGCCCAGAACATGGTCCCCACCTCCACCGGGGCCGCCAAGGCCATCGGTGAGGTCATCCCCTCGTTGAAGGGCAAGCTGGACGGTTTCGCCATGCGGGTGCCCACGATCACCGGCTCCGCCACGGACCTCACCGTCGAACTGGAGCGGGAGGCCTCGATCGAGGAGGTCAATGCCGCGTTCCAGGCTGCGGCGCAGACTCCCGAGCTGCAGGGCCGCCTCGTCTACAACGTGGACCCGATCACCTCTTCGGACATCATCACCTCTCCGGCGGCCTGCACCTTCGACGCCCCCTTGACCAAGTCGATCGGCAAGACCGTCAAGATCATCGGCTGGTATGACAATGAGTGGGGGTACACCTGCCAGTTGATGGACCTGACCTCCATGGTCGCCTCTAAGCTGTAGTCCGGGCTCGAACCCCGCCCACCTACCTAAGTTCCACCATCCCCGGAAGGCCCTGTGCATGACCGCCAAGACCCTTGACGACCTGCTGGAGGCAGGAGTGGCAGGACGCCACGTCCTCGTCCGCTCCGACCTCAACGTCCCGCTGGAGGACGGCGTCGTGGCCGACGACGGCCGCATCCGCGCCTCGTTGCCGGTCATCACCGCGCTTGCCGACGCCGGCGCACGCGTGGTCGTCATGGCCCACCTCGGGCGCCCGAAGGGCACGGCCGACCCGGCCTACTCCCTCCGGCCCGCGGCCGAGCGGATGGCCGAGCTGACCGGTCGCAAGGTGCGCCTGGCCACCGACGTCACGGGCGCCTCGGCCCGTGAGGAGTCGGCGAACCTGCCCGACGGCGGCATCCTCCTCCTCGAGAACGTGCGGTTCGATCCGCGCGAGACCTCCAAGGACGAGGCCGAACGCGCCGCGTTGGCCGCCGAGATGGCGGCCCTGACCGGTGACAGTGGCTCGTCCGAGTCGGCTCCGGCGACTCAGGGCGCCTATGTGGATGATGCCTTCGGCGCCGTACACCGCCGGCACGCCTCGGTGTATGACATCGCCGGCCTGCTGCCGTCCTACCAGGGCGGGCTCGTCTCCCGGGAACTGGACGTCCTCTCCCGTCTGACCGGTGAACCGGACCGCCCCTACGTGGTCGTCCTCGGGGGCTCCAAGGTCTCGGACAAGCTGGCGGTGATCGACAACCTGATGGATCGCGCGGACACGCTGCTGATCGGGGGAGGAATGCTGTTCACCTTCCTCAAGGCCCAGGGCCACGAGGTCGGTGCCTCGCTGCTGGAGGAGGACCAGATTCCCGTCGTCACCGAGTACCTCAAGCGGGCCGAGGAGGGCGGCTGCCGGATCGTCCTGCCCACGGACATCGTCATGGCCTCGGCGTTCGCCGCCGACGCCGAGCATGAGGTCCTGCCCGTGGAATCCCTCACCTCGGGGGCGCACGGCGCCTCCGCCCTGGGCCTGGACATCGGCCCCGAGACACGCGTGGCCTTCGGCGAGGAGATCCGCCGGGCGGAGACCGTGTTCTGGAACGGGCCGATGGGTGTCTTCGAGTTCGAGGCCTTCGCCCATGGCACCCGCACGGTGGCCCAGTCCCTGACCGAGTCCACCGGACTGACCGTGGTGGGTGGCGGAGACTCGGCGGCCGCCGTCCGGGCTCTCGGCTTCGACGACGGCCAGTTCGGCCACATCTCCACCGGTGGCGGTGCCTCCCTGGAGTACCTCGAGGGCAAACCCCTGCCGGGCATCGACGCCCTGGAGCGCTCGACCACGGGCCATGGCACGGCACAGGACGCGGGACACGACGCGGCACAGGCAGGTGCCTGAGCATGACCTCGAAGACGAACGGCGTCTATGACCGCACCCCGCTCATCGCGGGCAACTGGAAGATGAACCTGGACCACCAACAGGCCGTCACGCTGGTGCAGAAACTGACCTGGATCCTCACGGATGCGGACCACGACTTCGAGAAGGTCGAGGTGGCGGTGTTCCCGCCCTTCACCGACCTGCGCAGTGTCCAGACGCTCGTGGCGGGGGACCGGCTGCCCCTGGTGTACGGGGCCCAGGACGTCTCTGCTGAGGATTCCGGTGCGTTCACCGGAGAGGTCTCGGCACAGTTCCTGTCCAAGCTGGGGTGCCGCTATGTCCTGGTCGGGCATTCCGAGCGGCGCACGCTGCATGGCGAGGACGACGCCATGGCCAACCGCAAGCTCACCGCAGCTCTGCGGCACGGCCTCGCGCCCGTCCTGTGTGTGGGCGAGGGGCTGGATGTCCGGCAGGCCGGCCGCCACGTGGAGCACACTGTGGCACAGCTCCGTGGAGCACTCGAGGGCCTGTCCACCGAGCAGGTCACCGACCTGGTGGTGGCGTACGAGCCAGTGTGGGCCATCGGCACGGGCGAGGTGGCCGGTCCGGATGACGCCCAGCAGATGTGCGCCGCCCTACGCGCCGACGTCGCCTCCCGCTATGGTGAGGAAGCCGCCGCGGGCCTCCGCCTGCTGTACGGCGGATCCGTGAAGTCGTCGAATGCCGCCTCCCTCCTGCGGGAGAAGGACGTGGACGGTGTCCTCGTGGGTGGCGCCAGCCTGGACGAGGCCGAGTTTGCTAGCATAGTCAGGTTCGAGCATCACCTGCTGACCGACTGATTCCGGCCGTTCGGCTCCGGTCGGACGGCGCAGAAGTACCCGCACCGGCCGGAGACGGCCTCCCGCCAATGGAAAGAGTGACGTGGACGTCCTGACCCTCATCCTGCAGATCGCCCTGGCCGCCATCAGCGTCCTGCTGGTCCTGTTGATCCTGCTGCACAAGGGCCGCGGCGGCGGCATGTCCGACATGTTCGGCGGCGGCGTCACCTCGTCGCTGGGCGCCTCCGGCGTGGCCGAGAAGAACCTGAATCGCATCACCATCACCCTGGGTCTGACCTGGGGCGCGATCGTGGTGGCACTCGGCCTGATCATGCGGTTCTCGCAGGACTTCTAACTACTCCCGGGTGGGGTGGCCCCGGCGGTCAGTCCTGACCGGCCGCTGCCCCGTCCAGCCACCAGAGGGTGGCATGACGACCTGAGACCACCGACGCCGGCCACCGGGCCGCGTCGGTGGTCTCGTCGTCTCGGGCGCGTCGGACTGCGGCGACGGCCTCGGCCTTGTCCGCTCCGGCCACCACGAACCACAGCCGCTCGGCCGTGTTGAGGGCCTCCACCGTCAGCGAGAGCCGCCACGGCGGCGGCTTGGGGGAGTCCTCCACGGCTATCACCGTCTCCCCGCGGGTCAGGGGGCCGGGCAGGCCAGGGAACAGGCTGGCGACATGGGCATCCGGCCCCACGCCCAGCATCACCACATCGAAGACCGGCAGGCGGCCGTCCGGCCCCGGGTCCACGCGCGCATGGCCGGCGAGTTCGGACGCATAGGCCTCCGCCGCCGTCATGATCGACCCCGTCATCTGGGCGTCCGCCGGCATGGCCCCCGCCCCTGCTGCGCCGTCGGCAGCGGGCATCCGGTGGATGTTCGCGGAGGGCATCCCGTGCAGGGTGACCAGGCCCCGCAGGAGGGCCTCCTCGGCCTGTTGCTCATTCCGATCCGGATCGCCGGCGGGTAGGAAGCGCTCATCGCCCCACCACAGGTGCACCCGGGACCAGTCCGGCATGCGAACATCCGGGCCCCGGAGACCGCCCGGGGAGTCGAGGCTGCCCGAGGCATCCGAGGCAGCTGACACCAGGTCGGACAGCGCCGTCAGGATCCCCGTGCCGGTCCCGCCGCCGGTCAGCACGGCCGAGGCCGCACCCCGGTCCCGGACGGCGTCAGCGAGGATCCGGAGCAGCTCATGGGCGGCGTCACGGCAGAGCGAGTCACGGTCGGAGAACAGGCGGGCTTCATCGGTCACTGGGCGTCACCGCCTTCAAGTCGGTCAGGGGCAGCCCGTTGACCACCACATCGCCGAAGACCTCGTCCGGGTCCAGCCGGCGCAGCTCCTCGGCCAGGCAGTCCTGGTCGCTGCGCCGTGGCAGGGAGATGTGCTGGATCGGCCGGCCTTGTTGGTACAGGGAGGCCACGTCACCGGCGGGCCGGGACAACACCACGTCGCCCTGCGGGCGCCGCAGCCGGACGGAGCGCATACCCTGGCCGGCCTTGGAGTGCGCCATGGTGACGGGGACCCCGAGACAGCGGGTGAGCCAGGCGGCCAGCAGCATGGTCGAGGGGGAGTCCTCGGCCCCGTCCACGGTGACGGACAGGATCTCGGCGGGATCCAGCCCGTCCAGGATCGCCGCCAGTTGGATGCGCCATCCGGTCAGGCGGGTCCAGGACAGGTCGGTGTCCCCGGCCCGGTAGGTCTGGCGCAGGTGCATGAGCGCCTGCCGCGGCGAGGGGGCCGTGGCCGTGTCCGTGATGCGGCGGTGCGCGATCCGCCCCAGGGCCGAGTCTGCCGGGATCTCCGGGGCGGAGTGGGGCCACCAGACCACGATCGGGGCGTCCGGCAGCAGGAGGGCGCCGATGAGCGACTCGGACTCCTCCGCGTTGGAGCCGGAGCCGTGGAGGATGACCACGTCGGAGGCCCCGGCATCGCCGCCCACCCGGATCTCCGCATCCAGCTGGGTGGGAGCGGCGGCGTCTCCGGCGGCCAGCACGATGATCCGGCAGGGGTGCTCGCGGCTGGCCAGGTTGGCGGCCAGGATGGCCTCCTCGGCATGGTCCGGCGAGGTGGAGATGATCAGCGTCAGCACCCGGCCGAGCGCGACGACGCCCCCGGCCTCGCGCAGGCGGTTCATCTCCTTGGCGACCTGGGATGTGGTGGTGTCCTGGACCTCGATGATCATCAGGGCCTCCTCCAGACGCGGCCGTCACGGGCCACGAGCTCGTCGGCGGTCTTCGGTCCCCAGCTGCCGGGCGCGTAGGGCTCCGGCTGGCCGGCCAGGGATGCCCAGTACTCCTCGAACGGGTCGAGGATGGCCCAGGACAGCTCCACCTCGGCCTGGCGGGGGAACAGCGGCGGTTCGCCGAGCAGCACGTCGAGGATCAGCCGTTCGTAGGCCTCCGGGCTGTCCTCGGTGAAGGCATGGCCGTAGCCGAAGTCCATGGTGACGTCGCGGACCTCCTGCTGGGTCCCGGGGACCTTGGAGGCGAAGCGGATGGTGACGCCCTCGTCCGGCTGCACGCGGATGACGATGGTGTTCTGGCCGAACTCGTCCTCACCGTGTCCGGGGAACAGCAGGTTCGGGGCCCGCTTGAGCACCACGGCGATCTCGGTGACGCGGCGGCCCAGGCGCTTGCCGGCGCGCAGGTAGAACGGCACCCCGTCCCAGCGCCGGGTGCGGATGCCCAGTTTCAGGGCGGCGTAGGTCTCGGTGGTGGAGTCCGGGTTGAAGCCCTCCTCCTCGAGGAAGCCGGTGACCTTCTCCCCGCCCTGCCAGCCACCGGTGTACTGGCCGCGCGCGGAGGCGGCGGCCAGGCCGGCGTCGTCCGTGGGGACCTCGACGGCGGCCAGGACCTTCTCCTTCTCGGTGCGCAGGTGATCCGCGTCGAAGGAGATGGGTTCCTCCATGGCGGTCAGGGCCAGCAGCTGCAGCAGGTGGTTCTGGATGACGTCGCGGGCGGCGCCCACCCCGTCGTAGTAGCCGGCGCGGCCGCCGATGCCGATGTCCTCGGCCATGGTGATCTGCACGTGGTCCACGTGGTTGGAGTTCCACACGGGCTCGAACAGGCGGTTGGCGAAGCGCAGCGCCAGGATGTTCTGGACGGTCTCCTTGCCGAGGTAGTGGTCGATCCGGAAGACGGCATCCGGGACGAACACCTGCTCGATCACGTCGTTGAGCTCCCGGGCGCTGGCCAGGTCATGACCGAAGGGCTTCTCGATGACCACCCGGCGCCACGGACGCCCCGAGGAACCGGCCTGGGCAGGGGAGGGTCGCGTACCGGCGTCGTGGTGGCGGCCGGCCAGGCCGTGGTCGGCGAGCTGCTGGCTGACCTCCTCGAACCAGTCCGGCGGGATGGACAGGTAGAACACGGTGTTGCCGGCGGTGCCACGGGTGATCTCGAGGTCGGCCAGCGTCCCATGGAGGTCCTCGTAGGCCGCGGCGTCATCGAAGCCGCCGGAGACGAAGCGGAAGCCGCCGCGCAGCTGGTTCCAGACGGTGTCGTTCCAGCCGGTCCGGGCGGAGGACTCCACGGATGCGCGCACGTACGCCGTGAACTCCTCGTCGCTCCAGTCGCGCCGGCCGAAGCCGACCAGGGAGAAGCCGGGCGGGAGCAGCCCCCGGTTGGCAAGGTCGTAGATCGCCGGCAGCAGTTTCTTGCGGGCCAGGTCTCCGGTGACGCCGAACAGGACGAGGGCGGAGGGACCGGCGATCCGGGTGAGCCGCCGGTCCCGGGGGTCGCGCAGGGGATTGGCTGGACGCGTTCCGGTCAACGGATCAGGCACCATCGAATCCCTGCGTGCCGTGCGCTGCCCGGAGGAGCTGGCCGATGCCGTCTGTGCGCTCGGTCAGGTGCAGCCGCACCACGGGCCGGCCGTGCTCGCGCAGCACGGAGGCGTCCCCGGCGGCCTGGGCGGCCAGCAGCTGACCGAAGGTGAAGGGGCGGCCTGGGATGTCCAGGTCCAGGTCTGAATCGGCCGTGACCTGCAAGAACACTCCCTCGGGTGTGCCGCCCTTGTGGTACTGGCCGGTCGAGTGCAGGAACCGCGGGCCCCAGCCGAAGGTGACCGGGCGTCCGGACAGCGTGGCGAGTGCGGCGCGCAGGACCTCCAGCTCCGGGTAGCCCACGCGGTCCAGGTACGCCTGGACGGCCAGGTAGCCGTGGGCCGGCACCAGCTGCGCGACGGCGGCCAGCACCTGCCCGAGGTCATCCGGGCTCCCGGCGGGGCCGTTCACGACGTCGGCCGGCCCGGTGACCTCGACGGTCCCGATCACGGTGTCCGGGCGCTCCGCCGCAGGCGTGGCATCCAGGAGGCCGCGGGCCGCGGTCTTCGCCGCCTCGACGTCCGGCTGGTCGAAGGGGTTGATGCCGAGGATGCGGCCGGCCACCGCTGTGGCGAACTCCCACAGGAGCAGCTGGGCCCCAAGGGAGCCGAAGACCTCCACGGCGTGCTCGGACCGGAACGGCGGGACAGTGCCGGGGGCATCGGATGCGTCCGGTGCCTCCCGATCATCCGGGTCGGCCACCAGGCGGATCTGCAGCAGGTCGTCGGCGGAGGAGAGAGTCTCCGGGTCTCCGGCATCCACGACCACGGGCAGCACACCGGTGCCGTCCTTGCCCGTGGACTCGGCGATCAGCTGCTCGGCCCACCCGCCGAAGCCGATCAGCCCGGAGTCCTCGTCGGAGAAGATCAGCTTGTTGCGCAGTGGATCGGTGCCCGCCATGGCGGCGCCGAGCTGGAGGCCCGGGTTGCCCGGGTCGTCGGTGGCGAGGACTTCTCGGGTCTCCTCCGCATCGTCGAGCAGGGTGGCGATGTCCACCCCGGCCAGGCCGGTGGGCACCAGGCCGAAGGCGGTGAGGGCGGAGTACCGCCCTCCGACGGTGGGATCGGCGGTGAAGACGTGCCGGTAGCCGGCCTCACGGGCCGACTGTTCGAGGGGAGAGCCCGGGTCAGTGACCACGACGATTCGGGACGCGGCGTCCAGGCCGGCGTCGTTGAAGGCCTGTTCGAAGACTCGCCGCTGGGAGTCGGTCTCCACCGTGGAGCCAGACTTGGAGGACACCACCAGGACGGTGTCCGCCACCCCGGCCGCCAGGACGTTGCCCACCATCTCGGGATCGGTGGAATCGAGCACGGTGAGCGGACAACCCACGGTCGCGGCGATCACCTCGGGGGCCAGGGAGGACCCTCCCATGCCGGCGAGGACCACACGACTGATGCCCTCGGCCGCCAGCTGGTCGCGCAGGTCCTCGATCTGCGGCACCAGGTCACGCGAGTCCTCGAAGAGGTCCATCCACCCGAGGCGCTGCGACGCCTCCTCCTCCGCGGCCGGACCCCACAGGGTGTGGTCCTTGCCGTCCAGGCGACTGGCGACGCGGTCGCCCACCAGGGCCGGAACGTGACGGTCGATCGCCGCGAGGGCGTCGCCGGTGGCCTGCAATCCGAGTGAGCTCATGTCAGTCTCCTGGGGGTCGTGCGGGGAGGGATTCAGGGAATGGTCCAGCGGCAGTCAGCAGCGACCAGTGGCCCAGTGGCCGTCAGCTGTTCGCGGAGTCCTTCAGCGCGGTGCGCACCGTCTCCAGCAGCTCGTTCCAGCTGGTCACGAACTTCTCCACGCCCTCGGCCTCGAGGACGGCCACCACGTCGTTGTAGTCGACCCCGGCATGGGCGATCGCGTCCAGCACGCGGTCGGCTTCCTCGTAGCCTTCCGTGATGGTGTCCCCGGTGACCTCACCGTGGTCGGCCAGGGCCTCCAGCGTCTTCTCCGGCATGGTGTTGACGGTTCCCGGGGCCACCAGGCCGGTCACGTAGAGCGTGTCCGGCAGCGCCGGATCCTTGGTTCCGGTGGAGGCCCAGAGGGGACGCTGCGGGCGGGCACCGGCGGCCTTCAGGACGCGCCAGCGCTCCGTGTCCAGGGTCTCGGTGAAGATGCGGTAGGCGAGTCGGGCGTTGGCGAGGCCCGCCTGCCCGGTCAGCTCGCCGGCCCCCTCGGCCGTGGACTCGGCGAGGCGGCGGTCCACCTCGGTATCCACACGGGAGACGAAGAAGCTGGCGACGGAGTGCAGGGTGGACAGGTCGATCCCGGCGGCATGCGCCTGCTCCAGGCCCAGCAGCCAGGCGTTGAGCACCTCGCGGTAGCGAGTCAGCGAGAAGATCAGGGTCACGTTGACACTCAGTCCCTGGGCGAGGGTCGCCGTGATGGCCGGCAGGCCCTCTTCCGTGGCGGGGATCTTGATCAGCACATTGGGCCGGTCCACGGCCTCGGCCAGCTTGCCGGCTTCGGCGACGGTCTTCTCCGCGTCCCGGGCAGACCGGGGATCCACCTCGATGGACACCCTTCCGTCCACCCCGTCGGACGACTGGTAGACGGGCGTGAAGAGGTCACAGGCGGCCTGGACGTCCCGGGTGGTGAGCTCGAAGACGGCCCGGTCCAGGTCCGCCCCGTCGGCGGACAATTGCGCCACCTGCTCGGCGTAGGCCTCCCCGTTCTTCAGGGCGGCGGCGAAGATCGACGGGTTGGTGGTCACGCCGGTGACGGTCCGCGTCTCGATCAGTTCGGCGAGGTTGCCCGTGGCGATCCGCTCACGGGACAGATCGTCGAGCCAGATGGACACACCGGCCTCGGCCAGTGCACGGGTGTTCGGGTTCTGTTCGGTCATCGTGTCTCCGTACGTCTGGGGGTGCTTTGCATGGCGGTGGTGACCGGCCGGAGCCGGGTCAGCGGCCGAGCAGGTCCCGAGCGGCGGCGGCCACGGCCTCGGCCGTGATGCCGTACTCGCGGAACAGCGTCTGGAAGTCTGCCGAGGCGCCGTAGTGCTCCAGCGAGACCTGGGCCCCGCGGACTCCGGTGTACTTGGCCCAGCCCTGCGCGATCCCGGCCTCCACGGAGACTCGGACGGCGCCGTTGTCCGGCAGCACGGAGGCGCGGTAGGACTCGTCCTGGGCGTCGAACCACTCGAGGCTGGGGGCGGACACCACCCGGGTCGGCACGCCTTCGGACTGCAGCTGGTCCCGTGCGGCCACCGCGAGCTGCACCTCGGAACCGGTCCCGATCAGGATCGCCTGGGGCTCGACGGCCGAGCCCGAGTCATCGGTGGCCTCCAGCAGCACATAGGCGCCGCGGGCCGTGCCCTCCGCACCGGCGAAGCCCTGCTCGTCCCGCGGGAAGACTGGCAGGTTCTGGCGGGAGAGCACGATGCCCGCCGGGCCGTCGGTCTTCTCCAGGATGGTCTTCCAGGCCCAGGACACCTCATTGGCGTCGGCCGGACGGACGACGGCCAGTCCCGGGATGGCACGTAGTGAGGCGAGCTGCTCCACCGGCTGGTGGGTGGGGCCGTCCTCGCCGAGGCCGATCGAGTCGTGGGTCCAGACGTAGATGGCCGGGGTGCCCATCAACGCTCCGATGCGGATCGCGGGACGCTGATAGTCGGAGAAGATCAGGAAGGTCCCCATGTAGGCCCGCAGCAGTGAGCCGAGCGAGATGCCGTTCACGATCGAGCCGGCGGCGTGCTCACGGATGCCGAAGTGCAGGGTGCGGCCGTAGGGGCCGCCCTTCCAGGTCGAGGTCTGCCGGCTGGCGGGGATGAACGAGGGTTCGCCGTCCATGGTGGTGTTGTTGGAGCCGGCCAGGTCGGCGGACCCGCCCCACAGCTCCGGCATGACGGGGGCCAGTGCGGACAGGACCTTGCCGGAGGCCGCGCGGGTGGCCATGCCCTTGGCACCGCCCGAGAAGCTCGCGTCGAAGTCCGCCTCGAAGGCGGGGAACGCCTCGGCGAAGCCCTCGGGCAATTCTCCCGCCGTCAGGCGGTCGAACAGCCGGGCACGCTCCTCGTTGGCTCCGCGCCACGCGGCATAGGCCTCCTCCCAGGTGGAGCGGTAGTCCGCCGAGCGTTCGCCGACGCTGCGAGCGTGGGCCAGCACGCCGTCGTCGACGGCGAAGTGCTGCTCCGGGTCGAAGCCCAGGACCGTCTTCAGGCCGGCCAGCTCCTCGCCGCCGAGCTTGGAGCCATGGATGGCACCCGTGTCCTGCTTGCCGGGGGAGGGCCATCCGATCACGGTGCGGAGCTTGATGAGCGAGGGCTTGGAGGTCTGTGCCTTGGCCTCGGCCAGGGCCGTGTAGAGCTGTTCCGTGTCCTCGACGTAGTTCCCGGTGGCGAGCCAGTCGACCGTCTGGACATGCCAGCCGTAGGCCTCGTACCGGGCGGCCACGTCCTCGCTGAACGCCACGTCCGTATCGTCCTCGATGGAGATCTCGTTGTCGTCATAGATGACGACGAGGTTGCCGAGTTCCTGGTGGCCCGCCAGGGACGAGGCCTCAGAGGTAACACCCTCCTGGAGGTCGCCGTCGGAGGCGATGACGAAGATGTGGTGGTCGAAGGGACTCGTCCCGAGGGCGGCGTCCGGGTCCAGCAGTCCGCGCAACCGGCGCTGGGCGAAGGCGAAGCCGACGGCGGAGGCCAGGCCCTGGCCCAGGGGACCGGTGGTGATCTCCACGCCGTCCGTGTGCCCGTACTCGGGGTGGCCGGGGGTCTTGGAACCCCAGGTGCGCAGGGCCTGGAGGTCCTCGAGTTCCAGCCCGGCGCCGGCGGCGAACAGCTGCAGGTACAGGGTCAGGGAGGAGTGACCGGCCGAGAGGATGAAGCGGTCGCGCCCGGCCCAGGTGGCGTCCGCGGGGTCATGGTGCATGACGTTCTGGAACAGCTGCCAGGCGACCGGTGCGAGCGAGATGGCCGTGCCGGGGTGGCCGTGACCGGCCTTCTCCACGGCGTCTGCGGCCAGCACGCGCAGGGTGTCCACCGCCTTCCGGTCCACGGCGGAATACGTGTACTCGCGGGCGGGCTGAAGACGCTGCAGGGAGGAAGTCCCCCCGGTGGCGGATCCGGTGGATGATGCCGGGGCTGAAGTCACGAAAGCTGCTCCTGACGGAATGAAACTGGGGGCCGGTGCCGGCCTGATGCCAGCTTATCCCGAATGGGGCCACGCCCTGCAGGGGGTGAACCGCCAGTGACCTGTCACGACCCGACATTCCGTGCGGGGAAAGGTACACTGGAAGGGGTGTTTCCAGCACCGATGACATCATCCCGCCCGCCTGCACCGTGAGAAGTAGATGCCCACCACCCTTGATGCCCAGTCCGCCGCGAGCCCGGCGCCCTCCAGCGCCCGTCCGGTTCACCGGAAGATCGGGTTCAAGCGGAAGGCCGCGGCCTATGTCTCGCTGACGAAGCCACGGGTGATGGAACTGCTCCTGGTCACCACGCTGCCGACGATGATCTTCGCGCAGCGGGGCTTCCCGGACGTGGTCACCATGATCGCCACCATGGTGGGCGGCGCATTGGCCGCCGGGTCCTCCGCGGCCTTCAACTGTTACATCGACCGGGACATCGACAAGCTGATGAACCGGACCAAGAAGCGTCCCCTGGTCACCGGCGAGGTCTCCCCCCGCGAGGCCCTCATCTTCGCCTGGGCCATCGGCGTGGTGTCCATCGCCATCCTGCTCTGGGGCACCAATCTGCTGGCCGCCGGCCTCGGCGTCCTGGCCATCTTCTTCTACGTGGTCATCTACAGCCTGATCCTGAAGCGCCGTACCGAGCAGAACATCGTGTGGGGAGGGATTGCCGGCTGCTTCCCGGTCCTCATCGCCTGGGCCGCGGTCCGCGAGACCGTGGAATGGCCGGCCATCGTGCTGTTCCTCATCATCTTCCTGTGGACCCCGCCGCACTACTGGCCGCTGTCCCTGAAGTACAAGCGTGACTACCAGGCCGCGGACGTGCCGATGCTCGGGGCCGTGGCCTCGGCACGCGTGGTCTCCAGCCAGGTCGTGCTCTATGCCTGGGCCACCGTGGCCTGCTCGCTGCTGCTGGTGCCGCTGGGCTGGGCCGGGATCGTCTACACGGCCGTCGCACTCGTGGCCGGCGGCTGGTTCGTCTATGAGTCCCACGTGCTCTACGCCGAGTCGCAGAAGCCGGAGTACAACGACAAGAAGGCGATGAAGGTCTTCCACCTCTCGATCACCTATCTGACCCTCGTCTTCGTGGCACTGGCCGTGGATCCCTTCGTGGGCAGCCCGCTCATGCCGGTCCCGGGCATCCCCTCCTGACCCTCCGGCTCTGAGGGCGTCAGCGGGCCGGCCGATCCAGACCAGAGCCTCTCCGGATTCCAAGACCGGCAATTCCAATCGTCCCCACTATCGCGATCGAACAGAGAAGGAACCACAGGTCCGCCGTGAATCCTCCGGCGAAGAGGATTGCCCCGTAGCCCAGAACGGCCAGGCCAGCCAGCGCCACATAGGACACGTTGATCAGCCACACTGCTGGTCGACGCGTATAGGACCCCATCACCAGCACGACCAGTGGCACGAGCATGAGTCCGCCAAAGATCAGCGCTGGGGTATCCGTGCGTTCGGGGCTGGACAGGGGAACGCAAGCGCACAGACGACCGGGAATTGCTGGGACCTCCAGAAGACCAACCACGCGACGGACACCATGGCGAAGGCCGGTAGCAACAGCCCGAGGTGATGTGCACGTGCACCAGCGTCGGTCATGCAACCTAGTGTGGCATTGGCGCGCCAGTAGGGTGAAGGCACCTGACGGCGAGCAGAGGGGTTTCAGATGTCGGTGAAGGTGTGGTCGTTGACGGCCCGTGGTGCAGTGGCGGTCTCGATGGGTGCACTCGTCCTGACGGGTTGTGGCAATGAGGCAGCACCTGGTGCGCCGGAGACCCCGTTCCCAGCCGCCACCCCGAGTGAGACGACGTCGGGCACTCCCGAATCGTCGCGGTCCTCCAGGACGGCCGCTCCCGTCGACAGCCTGGATGAGTTGTTCGAGGCCGTCGACGATCGTTTCGACTGCCCGAGTCCCTCAGATGGCTTTTCCGGGCAGGACCACTTCTTCATGGTCGATGGCGGTGAACGACTCGTGGGGCGGCAGTGTGGCGAGACCATCGTCATGGCGTGGTCCGAGGACCGAGCCCTGATCCAGGGTGCACGCGAGCTGCTGAGCTCAGCCGTGGAACCCGTACCCGTGGTGGGCACGGCGGAATGGTTCGTCGCTGACATCACCGAGGCCGGGGAGGGCGGTACAGGTGCCACGGATCACCAGGCGGCGTCCAAGGACCTGGACAGGCTCGCTGCTGAGCTGGGCGCCGACGTCGACGAGGGCTGACCGATACGGGCCTTCCGGCTAGGAACGGACGGCGGCCGGCCGGGTGCGGTAGGTGGAGACCTGCCGGTCCCAGGCGGTGGTGACGGCCCAGACGACGAGGCCGGTTCCCAGCATGTGCAGCAGGACCACGCCGATCGGCAGTCCGGTGAAGTGCTGGATGTAGCCGACGATCCCCTGGAAGGCGATCACCGCGATCAGGGCCCAGGCCGAGATTCGTTGCCGCCTCGAGGACTGCTGGCGCAAGACCACCACGAGCAGCACGAGGGCCGCGGCCGTCATGAGGTAGACGGGGAAGGCGTGCAGGCGGGTGACCACCAGTGGGTCGAAGTCATGGCGGGGCGCGTCCGCGTCGCCCCCGTGGGGTCCGGTCCCGGTCACGATGGTCCCGAGGTACAGGACCACCCAGGCAACCACGAAGATGCCGCGGGCCAGGTTGCGGGACAGAGTGGACGTCTGTCCGTCCACCACCGCCGCAGGGGCCACCGCCTGGTCCCCGTGTGCCTGACGGTGACGCCATTCAGCGCCGATCCGGTTCACCAGCAGGGTGGCGAAGCAGACCATCACCGAGGAGACGAGGAAGTGGAATGCCACCACCCAGGGGTTCAGCCCGGTCCAGACGGTGATGCCGCCCACCACGGCCTGCGCCGGGATGCAGGCCAGCATCCCCACGGAGATCCAGAAGATGCTCGGATGGGACTTGCGGAGGTTCCAGACCCACAGCAGCACCGCCAGGGCCGCCAGTCCCACCACGAAGGTCAGTAGCCGGTTGCCGAATTCGATGACGCCGTTGATTCCCATCTCCGGGGTGTTGATCCAGGAGTCGTCGGTGCACGTGGGCCACGTCGGGCAGCCGAGGCCGGAGGCGGTCAGGCGCACGGCGCCGCCGGTGACGATGATGCCGATCTCGGTCACGAGCGAGATGACGGCCAGCACCAGGGTGCCCCGGGTGATGTCCCGCGGCGTATATCGGCCGATGCCCGCATCGATGCGGCGCCACAGCCCGGGGCGGGTGGCGGAACCGCTCTGGGCGGTGGACTGGGTCGGGGTACTCACTTCAGGGTCCTTTGAACGAGACGGACGGGGATGGACGGTGGAACACTCAGCGCCATTTGAACCACTTCAAGGCGCCGACCGTGGCCAGGATGCCCCAGCCCGCCAGGACGAGGAGGGCGCCGACGTCGGGCATACCGGTGCCGAAGGCGGACCGGAGACCGTCGCCCAGCGTGGCCGAGGGCAGGAAGGAGGCGATGCCGGAGAACCAGCTGATGGCGGGGACCGGGAAGACGGCCCCGCCTACGGCGCCCAGCAGCACCCACAGCAGATTGGTGAGGGCCAGGGTGGCCTCAGGCCGCGCGGTGCCGGCGATGAGGAGCCCCAGGGCGGTGAACGAGGCCGCCCCGAGGGTGAGGATGAGGACGGCCCACGGTACCCCGGCCCAGACGGGCTGCCAGCCCAGCACGAGACCGATCCCGCCGATCACCACGACCTGGAGCAACAGGACCGCCAGGACGGCGCAGGCCTTGCCCAGGATGAGCCCGGCCGGGCCGAGAGGGGTCGTGGACAGGTAGGCCAGCACGCCATAACGGCGGTCGAATCCGGTGGCGATGCCCTGCCCGGTGAAGGCCGAGCTGAGCACGGCGAGGGCGAGCACGCCCGGCACCGCCACGTCCACGCCGCGGACCCCGGCACTGTCCATCAGTCCGGACCAGACGACGGCGAACAGGGCCATGAGGGGCAGGACGAGGGAGATCAGCAGCTGCTCGCCGTTGCGGATCGCGGTGACGGACTCATAGCGTCCCTGTGCCATGACCCGGCGGGCCAGGGAGCTGGCGTTGCCGAGCCGAGAGGGGCTGCCCTGCGGGGACACGGCCGCGGCGGTGCTGGCGGTGCTGTGAGGGGCATTCACGGGACTGCTCACGGGGCGACCTCCAGGAAGACCTCTTCGAGGGAACGGTGCAGCAGGCGCACGTCCGTGGGCATGATGCGGTGATCGCGCCACCAGCCGGCCAGGTCCGCCCAGGCGTCGGGGGAGGTCAGGCCCTCGACGCGGAACGTGCAGTCGGCCGGCGCGCTGGGGCCCTCCGCCACCAGGTGGAGTCCCGACGGGAAGGCGGCCAGCGCGTCGGCGCCCAGGGGCTGGGGGACGGAGAAGTGGACCGGGGTCGGGCCCGTGCGGTCGGTGAGCTCGGCGACTGACCCGGACCGTTCGACGGTGCCGTCCCGCAGGAGCACCACGTGGTCGGCCAGCCGTTCGGCGTCGTCGAGCAGATGCGTGGTGAGCACCACGGCCAGTCCGGCCTGCTTCAGCTCCAGGATCAGGTCGAACACCAATTGGCGGGACACGGGGTCCAGGCCGGCACTGGGTTCGTCCAGGAACACGACGCGCGGGCGGCCCGCGAGGGCGGCGGCCAGCGCCACCCGCTGCTTCTGGCCACCGGACAGGCGGCGGATGTCCCGGCCGGAGAACTCGTCGATGCCGAGGCGCTCGGTGAGGGCTGCCATGTCGGCCGGCTCCCGGTAGAGCGAGCAGATATGGCGCAGCAACCGTGCCGGGGTGGCGGACGGCGGCAGCCCACCGTCCTGGAGCATGACCCCGACCTGGCTGCGCAGGGCAGCCCCGGCATGCCAGGGGTCCTCACCCAGCAGGCGGACGGTGCCGCAATCAGGACGGTCGAGCCCCTGCGCGATGGTCAGGGTGGTGGTCTTGCCGGCACCGTTCGGCCCCAGCAGGGCGGTCACCTCTCCACTGCGAGCATGGAAGTCCACGCCCTTGAGGATGTGGAGATCTCCCCGGCGGCTACGGACGGTCTTCTGCAGTCCCTCAAGGGACACCAGGACGGAGGGTGAGGATGGCACCCATCCATGGTACCCGCGTGGACCCGTAGTTCTACGACCCGTAGAACTGCCGTGGCCAACACCACCCTCCGGCAAGGCACGCCTTACTTTCATGGTGGCCTTAATTAGGTAAACTAAGGGTTGTGTATTCCACCAGCCAACTTGACGTGCCCGCCGCGGGCCCGGTCGACGGACAGCGCGAGAGCACCCGGGACCGGGTGCTGCAGGTTGTCCTGACCCAGGGCCCGGTCAGCGCCGCCCGTGTGGGCGAGTTGCTGGGCCTGACAGCGGCCGCCGTCCGCCGCCATCTGGACGTACTATCCGAGGAAGGAGCCGTCGAGGTCAAGCTCGTCTCCGGCAACCGCGGCGCCGGTCGCCCCTCACGCCGGTACGTGGTCAGCCGCGCCGGTCAGTCCCGCCTCGGCAACGACTACCTCGAGGTCGCCGCCCAGGCCCTCCATCGGCTGAACCAGGTAGGAGGGGCGGACGCCGTCCGCTCCGTGGCCCGGGATCGCTTCGCCGCCGTCGAGGACCGCTACCGGGAGGCCATCGGCACCGCCTCGAACCTCAAGGACCGTACCGCCGCCCTGGCCCGGGTCCTGGACGAGGAGGGCTTCGCCGCCAGCGTCCGCACCGTGGGCCTGGCCGCCAACGCCGGAGGCCGGACCACCTTGAAGGCCGCGCAGATCTGCCAGGGCCATTGCCCACTCCAGGACCTGGCCGCGGACTTCCCCCAGTTCTGCGAGGAGGAGACGGAGCTCTTCGCCCGCCTGCTCGGCGTGGACGTGCGTCGGCTGTCCACCCTGCCCACCGGCGGCCACGTCTGCACCACCCACGTACCGTTGGGTCGGGATACGGGCCAGACAGATCCGACGGAGCCGTGACACGGCCCTGAAGCGGCACCGCGTGAACACCGGCCCCGCCGGACTCCACGGCTTCACACAGATTTACACCAGATCCAACAGACCATCAGCTCGATCACCAGAGAGGCAGCGATGACCGATCAGATCATCAAGGAGAACGCCGACCCGGGCGTGATCTCCGAGGTATTGGAGAAGAACCCGGAACTCAATGCGATTGGCGCCTACCAGTTCGGCTGGTCGGACCAGAACGACGCGGGCGCCAATGCCCGCCGTGGCATCAACGAGGACGTCGTCCGGGACATCTCGGCGAAGAAGAACGAGCCCGAATGGATGCTCAACCTGCGCCTGAAGGGCCTGAAGTACTTCGACCGCAAGCCCATGCCGACCTGGGGCGCCGACCTCTCCGGCATCGACTTCGATAACATCAAGTACTTCGTCCGCTCCACGGAGGGCCAGGCGAAGTCCTGGGAGGACCTGCCGGAGGACATCCGCAACACCTACGAGCGCCTCGGCATCCCCGAGGCCGAGCGTGAGCGCCTGGTCTCCGGCGTGGCCGCCCAGTACGAGTCCGAGGTCGTCTACCACCAGATCCGCGAGGACCTGGAGGAGCAGGGCGTCATCTTCCTGGACACGGACACCGGCCTGAAGGAGTACCCGGAGATCTTCAAGGAGTACTTCGGCTCCATCATCCCGGTGGGGGACAACAAGTTCGCCGCGCTGAACACCGCCACCTGGTCCGGCGGCTCCTTCGTCTACGTCCCCAAGGGCGTCCACGTGGAGATCCCGCTGCAGGCCTACTTCCGCATCAACACCGAGAACATGGGCCAGTTCGAGCGGACCCTGATCATCGCGGACGAGGACTCCTACGTCCACTACATCGAGGGCTGCACCGCCCCGATCTACAACTCGGACTCCCTGCACTCGGCCGTCGTCGAGATCGTGGTGAAGAAGAACGCCCGCGTTCGCTACACCACCATCCAGAACTGGTCCACCAACGTGTACAACCTGGTGACCAAGCGCGCGGTGGCCGAAGAGGGCGCCACCATGGAGTGGATCGACGGCAACATCGGTTCCAAGGTCACGCAGAAATACCCGGCCGTGTACCTCACCGGTGAGCACGCCAAGGGCGAGACCCTGTCCATCGCCTTCGCCGGCGCGGACCAGCACCAGGACACCGGATCCAAGATGGTGCACCTGGCCCCGAACACCTCCAGCTCGATCGTCTCCAAGTCCGTGGCCCGCTCCGGCGGTCGCGCCGCCTACCGAGGACTCGTCCAGGTGATGGAGGGTGCCAAGAACGCGGCGAACTCCGTGGTCTGTGACGCGCTGCTGGTGGACACGATCTCCCGCTCGGACACCTACCCGTACATCGACATCCGCGAGGATGATGCCACCCTCGGCCACGAGGCCACAGTCTCGCGCGTCTCCGAGGAGCAGCTCTTCTACCTGATGAGCCGCGGCATGTCCGAGACCGAGGCCATGGCCATGATCGTGCGCGGGTTCATCGAGCCCATCGCGCGCGAACTGCCCATGGAGTACGCCCTGGAACTGAACAAGCTGATCGAATTGCAGATGGAAGGATCGGTAGGCTGAGCGTGTCACAGACCGTCAACACCACTGACAACGCCTCCCCGGAGGAAATCGACGCCGACGGCGCCGGTGTGCCCGTCATCCCCGGCATGGGTGAGGAGGGCGAGAAGCTCTCCGCCACCGTGGCCGAGGCGTCCGACGCCGGCCACGCCACGCACAGCGTCCCGTCCGGTTCTCAGAAGCGCCCGGTCAAGCCCGGGTCCTCCCGTGCCGACCGCCTCTCCAGCTTCGAGTTGGCGGACTTCCCGGCCCTGACGGGCCGCGAGGAGGACTGGCGTTTCACGCCCCTGAACCGGCTGGCCGGCCTGCACCTGCCCGACGGCGACGACGCCCGCCTGACCGGTGCGGCACCTGCCGTCTCGGTCACCGAGCTGGACGGCGTCACGGTGGAGACCGTGGGCCGGGACGATGCCCGGCTGGGCACCGTCCTCACGCCGGACGACCGAGTCTCGGCTGCGGCCTGGGCCTCTTTCGAACAGGCCACCGTCGTGACCATCGGCGCCGATGTCGAGGCCACCACCCCGGTGCGCATCGACATCACCGGGACCGGCACGGCCCCGGCCGCCCAGCACCTGCTGGTGATCGCCGCGCCCAACTCGCGCGCCGACGTCGTGCTCCAGCACCGCGGCTCGGCCGTGGTCTCGCAGAACATCGAGTTCGACGTGCAGGAGGGGGCCGGTCTGAACGTCACCTCCCTGCAGTCCTGGGACGACGGGGCGGTGCATGTCTCCGCCCAGCAGGCCAGGATCGGCAAGGACGCCTCGTTCAAGCACGTGGCCGTGTCCTACGGCGGTTCCCTGGTCCGCCTGACCCCGACCTCGCGGTTGGCCGGTCAGGGCGGCGAGACCGAGATGTTCGGCCTCTACTTCGCGGACGCCGGCCAGCACCTGGAGCAGCGCCTGTTCGTGGACCACGCCGTGGCGAACTGCAAGTCCAACGTCCTGTACAAGGGCGCCCTGCAGGGCCAGGACGCGCACACCGTCTGGGTGGGCGACGTCTTGATCCGCAAGGAGGCCGAGGGCACCGACAGCTACGAGAAGAACCAGAACCTGGTCCTCTCGGAGGGCACCCGCGTGGACTCGGTCCCGAACCTGGAGATCGAGACGGGCCTCATCGACGGAGCCGGCCACGCCTCCTCCACGGCCCAGTTCGACGACGAGCAGCTGTTCTACCTGATGGCCCGTGGCATCGAGGAGAAGGACGCCCGCGAGCTCATCGTCCGCGGCTTCCTCCACGAGATCATCCAGAAGATCGGGATCGCCGACGTCGAGGAGACCCTCATCGACCAGATGGATTCCGAGCTGCAGGTGGCCAGCCTCTGATGGCGGCCGGTCAGCGCGTGTGCGCCGTCGCGGAGATCGGCGCCGAGGAGGCCAAGCGGTTCACGGTCGACGGCATCGACGTCGCCGTGGTCCGGGCCTCCGACGGCTCGCTCCATGCGGTCAATGACATCTGCTCGCACGAGGAGGTGTCCCTCTCGGACGGATTCGTCGAGGGGTGCGCCTTGGAGTGCATCGGCCACGGCTCTGCCTTCGACCTGGTCACCGGCGAGCCGAACGTGCTGCCCGCCACCGCCCCGGTCGCCGTCTACGCGCTGGCCGTGGAGGACGACTCCGTGTGGGTCGACACCGCCACCGTGCTGAACAGCGCCTCACTGAACTCGTAACCAGCCCCACCAGAACTTCCGCTGAAACCTCCCGCCGGCCGACCGGCGGAACCGCAAGGAGAACACGAATGTCTACCCTGGAAATCAAGGACCTGCACGTCTCCATCGAGACCGAGACCGGCCCCAAGGAGATCCTCAAGGGCGTCAGCCTGACCATCAACACCGGTGAGACCCACGCCATCATGGGCCCCAACGGCTCCGGCAAGTCCACCCTCGCCTCGACCATCGCCGGACACCCCCGGTACGAGGTCACCTCCGGCACCATCACCCTGGATGGGGAGGACGTCCTGGAGATGTCCGTGGATGAGCGGGCCCGGGCCGGCCTGTTCCTGGCCATGCAGTACCCGGTCGAGATCCCCGGTGTCACCATGACCAACTTCCTGCGCACCGCGAAGACCGCCATCGACGGCGAGGCACCGTCCCTGCGTCACTGGACCAAGGACGTCAAGGCGGCCATGGAGAACCTGAAGATCGATCCGTCCTTCGCGGCCCGTAACGTCAACGAGGGCTTCTCCGGTGGCGAGAAGAAGCGTGTGGAGATCCTCCAGCTCGAACTCTTCAAGCCCAAGTTCGCCGTACTGGACGAGACCGATTCCGGCCTCGACGTCGACGCCCTGCGCGTGGTCTCCGAGGGCGTCAACCGCGCCCAGGACACCGGAACCATGGGCACCCTGCTGATCACCCACTACACCCGGATCCTGCAGTACATCAAGCCGCAGTTCGTCCACGTCTTCGTGGACGGCAAGGTCGCCGAGTCCGGCGGCGCCGAACTGGCCGACCGTCTCGAGGCCGAGGGCTACGAGCGCTTCGAGACCGCTGCAGCCGGAGCCTGAGGAGTATCCCCATGACCACTGAAGCACCCCAGACCGAACTGGATGACATCCGGGAGGCCCTGCACGAGGTCATGGACCCCGAGCTGGGCGTGAACATCGTGGACCTGGGCCTGCTCTACGGCATGCACTACGCCGAGGACGGCGCCCTGATCCTGGACATGACCCTGACCACTGCGGCATGCCCCTTGACGGACATGATCGAGGAGCAGATCGGCAACGAAATCGGCACCATGGTGGACGAGTGGCGCCTGAACTGGGTCTGGATGCCGCCGTGGGGTCCCGAGCGGATCACGGATGACGGCCGTGAGCAGATGCGGGCCCTCGGCTTCAACATCTGATCCACCGTCTGACCCGATGCGTCGGAGAATCCCGGTCATCCTGAACTTTCCCGAGAATTATCAACGGGAATCCTCAGGATGGCCGGGATTCTCTTGTCTCGCCGTGGTCCCCGGGCAGCCCGCGAGCAGCCAGGGCCTCACCGGTGGCGCGGGCGTGTCCCACGGTTGCCACCAGCACCGGTCCCATGAGCCGTACCGGTCCACGCCGCAACCCGCGCGAAGCCAGGGCCTCGGCATTGCGACGGACCGCACCACCGACCCAGGGGATGGACCGGATCATCACGTTGACCGCCAGGGCCGCCGCCTCGGGGTTGACACCGACCGGGCGCAGGACGCCGAAGAACCGCTCCAGCCCGTCCAGCAGTTCCGTGCCCGGGGTGGTGATCACCAGCAACCGTGCTGCGGCCAGGGCACCGAACACCGCGGCCACCACCACGAGGGCCGGCCCGAGCGCCTCGAGGGGCGGGGCCGGCGTCGGGCCCCAGATCCCGGAGATGAAGCGCGCGATCCCGGCGAACAGCAGCAGGGGCCAGCCGCGGCGCCACGGCGCGAGGAACTCGCGGGGGAGTGAGGCCGCCAGGTAGAGGGCGAGGACCACCACCAGGGTCACACCGACCACCAGCGGCTGACGCCAGAAGACGAGGACGGCCGAGAGGGCCAGCAGCACAGCATACTTGGCCCATAGCGGGCAGCGGTGCACCGCGGTATGACCGGGCCGGTAGTCCAGCAGGTTCACAGCTGTCCCGTCCCCGTGTTCCGGCCCGTCCCCGTGTCCCGGCCGCCCCTGCGGCCTCGGCGGGCCAGGACGTCCGTGCGGTACCACTGAACGGCCTCCGGGCCGGTGGCGTCGTGGACGATGTGCCCGTCGGCGATGACGAGGCACCGGTCCGCCTGGGCGGCGAAGTCGAGGTCATGGGTGGTGAATACGACCTGCTCACACCGGCCGGATCCCGGCAGGGACAGCAGGAGCTCCTGGACCTCGAGGGTCCACTCCAGATCCAGCAGGGTGGTGGGTTCGTCGGCCACCAGAAGGACGGGGTCAGTGGCCAGTACGGAGGCCAGGGCCAGGCGCTGGCGCTGCCCGCCGGAGAGGTCGTAGATGCTGCGGTGCCCCAGGCCGCCGAGGCCGTGATCCTGCAGCAGGCGCTCGGCAGCCGCCCTTCGTTCCGGGCGGTGCCGGTGCGTGCGCCGCAGCGAAAGCTCGATGTCCTCGCCGGCGGTGGGCATCACCAGCTGGACGAGGGGGTCGGTGAAGACGAATCCCGTCCGCGCGCGGACGGCCGTGGTCTCCGCGGCCGTGTCCAGGCCGTGCACGCGCACGCTGCCCGCAGCAGGCAGGACCAGGCCGTTGAGCAGGCGAATGAGCGTCGACTTCCCCGAGCCGTTGGCCCCGATCACCGCGACCGTGGGTTCGGAGGCGACCAGGTCCACTGGGCCCAGGACGCGGACGGTGCCGGCCTCTGAACCGGCCGACTGACCGGGACCCGGCGCGGCCCCGGGGACATCCACCACGGCGGCCCGCAGCTCCAGGCCGGAGGCTGTTCCGCCGCTGCCGGGCCGGCCGGGGGTGATGCTGTCGCGGTGCTGTGTGATGGAGGACTCCACGCCGCTCAGAAACGCCGGAGGGCCAGGGCCGGGAAGGCCCGGATCACCGTGGCGGCCACGGCGGTGGCGAGCAGGTTCTTGATGACGTCACCGGGCCAGAACACCATGTCCGCCGCCAGGGCCGTCGGCAGGTCCAAGTCGAGTGCGAGCATCATCCCGCCGATGCCCATGGGGTGGATGAACACGAAGGATCCCACCATGGCCGAGAGCCAGACCAGGGCCCACCAGCCGAAGCCGATCCGTCCGGCGGCCACGTCAGCGCCCCGGGCAGCACGCTGGGCGGCGGCGGCCTGGCCACGTTTCAGGACCAGGGTCGAGAGGGCACCGGTCAAGGCGGCTGCGAAGGGAAACGCCAGCAGATAGCCGCCCGAGGGGCCGGCGAGCACACCGAAGCCGGCGTTGAAGCCGGACAGCACCGGCAGTCCCACCAGGCCCACCACCACGTACAAGGCCACGGAGAGGAAGCCGAGCCGCGCCCCGAGGATGAGCCCGGTCAGCATGACGGCGAAGGTCTGCAGGGTGATCGGCACGCCGAACCCACCCACAGGAATCGGCGGGAGCATGGCGCACACGGCGATCAGGGCGGCGAAGACGCCGGCGAGCGCCACCTGCGCGGGAACGGCCAGTGGCTTGCGGCCGGCAACGGGAACGGACTGGCTCACGGTGGACTCCTCGGAGGCGATGGGATGGTGGTGGAATGGCGGTGGAATGGTGATGCAGGTGGTGGGCATCCCGGTTTGGACGGCGACGGTAGACTTGGCGGGTTCCGCCAGCCCTGCCGGACAGTCTATTCACCTCAAGGAGTCCCTCCCGTGCTTGCCGTCACAGACCTCGAACTTCGCGTGGGGGCCCGGCTGCTCATGGACGGGGTCACCTTCAAGGTGGACAAGGGGGACAAGGTCGGCCTGGTCGGGCGCAATGGTGCCGGCAAGACCACCCTGACGAAGGTCCTGGCCGGCGGCGGCCTCCCTGCCGGGGGCAATGTGACCCGTCGCGGCACGGTCGGCTACCTCCCCCAGGATCCCAAGGTCGAGGACATGGACCAGACGGCGCGGGACCGCATCCTCTCAGCCCGGTCACTGGACCAGATCATCCGCCGCATGCGCCAGGCGGAGGACGATATGGCCAATGCAGATGACGCGATCCGCGAGAAGGCCATGAACCGCTACGGCCGGCTCGAAGCGGAATTCACGACGTCGGGCGGGTACGCCGCGGAGTCGGAGGCCGCCACGATCTGTGCGAACCTCGGCCTGCCGGACCGCATCCTCGACCAGCCCCTGCACACCCTCTCGGGCGGCCAGCGGCGCCGCGTGGAACTGGCGCGGATCCTCTTCTCCGACGCTGACATCTTGCTCCTGGACGAGCCCACCAACCACCTGGACCACGACTCGATCGTGTGGCTGCGTGACTTCCTCAAGGCGTACCCGGGCGGCTTCATCGTCATCAGCCACGACGTGGACCTCATGGAGATGACCGTGAACAAGGTGCTGTACCTGGATGCCAACCGCCAGGTGATCGACACGTACAACATGGGCTGGAAGAACTACCTGCTGCAGCGTGAACAGGACCAGGCCCGCCGCAAGCGTGAGTACTCCAATGCCGAGAAGAAGGCCACGCACCTGATGGAGCAGGCCAACAAGATGCGCGCCAAGGCGACGAAGGCGGTGGCCGCTCAGAGCATGATCAAGCGGGCCGAACGCATGATGAAGGGGCTGGAGGGGGAGCGGGCCGCAGACAAGGTCGCCGCGATCCGCTTCCCGGAGCCCGCCAAGTGCGGCAAGACCCCTCTCAAGGCGGAGGACCTCTCCAAGTCCTATGGATCCCTGGAGATCTTCTCCGGGGTGGACCTGGCGATCGACCGCGGTTCCCGCGTGGTGATCCTCGGGTTCAACGGGGCCGGAAAGACCACCCTGCTGCGGATGCTCGCCGGAGTGGACCAGCCGGACACCGGCGAGGTCATCGCCGGGCACGGGCTCAAGCTCGGCTACTACGCCCAGGAGCATGAGACCTTGGACACCGACCGCTCCGTACTGGAGAACATGAAGACCGCCGCTCCGGACCTGGCGGACACCGAGGTGCGCAACGTCCTCGGCTCGTTCCTGTTCCAGGGCGACGACGTGGCCAAGCCGGCCGGTGTGCTCTCCGGCGGTGAGAAGACCCGGCTGGCCCTGGCCACCCTCGTGGCCTCCAGCGCCAACGTCCTGTTGCTGGACGAGCCGACCAACAACCTGGATCCGGCCTCACGCCAGGAGATCCTCAACGCCCTGCGCACCTATGAGGGCGCCGTGGTGCTGGTGACTCACGATGAGGGAGCCGTGGAGGCCCTCGACCCGGAGCGGGTGGTGCTGCTGCCGGACGGCGTGGAGGACCACTGGAACAGCACCTACCAGGACCTCATCACCCTGGCCTGAGTGCTTGCGCGCCCTGTGACTCCGCCCTACCGGCGGGCCTCCGCCTCGTCCAGCAATGCGTCCTCGGCCTCCTCGTCGGTGAGCTGACCGTTGCGGCGCCGGACCGGCTTGCGCTTCGGGGCGCGGTAGGCGGACAGGTAGCCCTGCTCCTCGGTCAATCCCAGTTCGCGGTCGTCACGGTCGTTCACGGCCCGCTGCCGGCCCATGTAGCCCCACACGATGAAGCTCATCAGTCCGAAGAGGAACCACTGGAGTGAGTAGGACAGGTGCGGCCCCTCATCCAGGGTTGGCGGCACCAGGGTTTGGGGTCGGCTCACCGGAGCGGGGTCCTCCTCGACCATCTCGCCATAGGCGGTGTCCGAGAGCGGATAGCCGACGGACTCTTCGAGGGCGACCAGGTCGATCGAGGCCAACTGCCCTTCCGGGGCGTCCCGCTCGAGAGTGGGCTCGCCGGGCCTGGTGCGGACCACCACGGTGGCCTCGCCCTCGGGGGGTGCGGGGACGACGTCGGGCCAGCCGGCGGTGTTGCCGATGGGCAGCCACCCGCGGTTGACCGCGATGATGTCCCCGGTGTCTGCCTGGAACGGGACGATGACCTCGTATCCGGGCTTGCCGGCCTTCGGGCGATTGCGCACGATCTGGGTGTCCTCCGCCAGGTACTCGCCGGTCATCTCCACCGGGGTCCATTCGCGGGGGGCCTCGAACGCCGTGAAGAGGTCCTCGTTGCCGGCCAGCGGAACGGGCGCGTCGTCGTAGTTCTCCAGGACCTTGTTGATCTCGGTGACGGCCTCCATGCGGCGGTCCATCTGCCATTGGCCGAGCAGGGCGCAGGCCACGGAGAAGATGGCGCAGAATGCCAGCCCGCCGAGCCACTGGGGGGATAGCAGGAAACGGAAGTCGAGCCGGGCACGTTTCTGTCCCGGACGGCCGGAACCGGCCTGCGGGCTGCTCTCGGAAGGCTCGGATCGCCCGGCATTCCCGGCACGCTGGTCTGGGCCTGGGCCTGGGCCTGGGCCTGTGCCGGTGACGCGGTCGTTGTTCGTCTGGGTCATGAATCCTTCTCGCGGGTGTCAGTACCGTTGGATGCCAGGGGCAGTACGTCCCTCAACAGTCCGCGGGACTGCAGGTAGTCGGCCAGCCAGTGCTGATGGTCCTCGCAGGCCAGCCACGTCTTGCGCCGCTCGGGGGCGTGGATCCGAGGGTTGTTCCATTCCAGGCGCCAGGCCGCCAGGTGCCCGCAGCCCTTGCGGGAGCAGACCTGCTGGTCCGCCGCTGAGGCGCTGCGCGCCTCGGTTCCCGACGACGGCCGGCCAGCGGGTGCGGACGGCGCCGGTGCCGGATTGGTGCCGTCCAGGGCACCGAGGAGGTCATCGTGGCTCATGCGGCCCTGTCGTCGTGCTCGTGATGCGTCCCGTGCTGATTCTGCGGACCCTCTGGGTCAGGCAGGTCATGCGGGTCACGCAGGTTGCTCTCCGGTCTCGGGCCGCCGTCCACGGTCTCACCCAGGAGGGTCTCGGGGCCGGCGGTCAGCTCGAGCCGGGTGCCGAGCTGCGGGGTGCCCGCAGGCGCCGGAGGAACCGCGTCCAGCACCTGACCGTTGGACACGGCTCCGTTGTTGGCCAGCATCACGGCGATGTAGGGCAACACGATGGCCGCGATGAAGAGCACGATCTGCACCCAGCCGGTGGTGAAGAAGGCCCCGACGAAACAGGCCGTCCGGATTCCCATCTGCCACGCGTAGCGGACGAATCGGGCGTCCCGGTCCACGTGTCCGGCCTCCGGGGCACTGGTGATGCGCTGGACATAGTCATCACGGCCCGCGTGCCCGGCCTGCGGGCCGGTCTGGACGTGACGGGTGGACATGGGGCTCTCCTGCAATACTGTGCGCTGGCACGGCGACCGTCCAGCGGGGTTTCGGTTCCGTCCATTGTCCCACTTTCCGCCCTAGAGTGGATGACCGGAGAAGTGATCTGACATACCGCACTGATCGCACGACAGACCAGTTCCAGGAGGACCCCGATGGCCGAGGCCAGCAACGTTTCCACCCCCACTCCGGATTCCCCGGACGCCCCGGCTGCCGGCCGCAGCGTCCTCGTCACCGGCGGCAACCGGGGCATCGGCCTCGCCATCGCCCAGGCGTTCCGGGCCAACGGGGACAAGGTCGCCGTGACCTCCCGCTCTGGCGAGGCGCCGGACGGCCTGTTCGCCGTGCAGGCCGATGTCACGGACGCCGAGTCCGTGGACCGGGCCTTCACCGAGGTCGAGGAGGCACACGGCCCCGTCGAGGTCCTCGTCGCCAACGCCGGGATCACCCAGGACCAGCTGCTGCTGCGTATGAGCGAGGAGGACTTCTCCGCGGTCATCGACACCAACCTCACCGGATCATTCCGTGTCCTCAAGCGCGCGTCGAAGGGCATGATCCGGAAGAAGAAGGGCCGCGTGGTGCTGATCTCCTCGGTGGTCGGCCTCATGGGGTCACCGGGTCAGATCAATTACGCCTCGTCCAAGGCCGGTCTGGTCGGCATGGCCCGGTCGCTGACCCGCGAACTCGGATCCCGCAACATCACGGCGAACGTGGTGGCCCCGGGCTACATCGACACCGAGATGACCCAGTCCCTGGGGGAGGACCTGCAGAAGCAGTACCGGTCCCAGATCCCCGCGGGCCGCTTCGCCGAGCCCGCCGAGGTCGCCAACGTGGTGCGATGGCTCGCCTCGGACGAGGCCTCGTACATCTCCGGGGCCGTCATCCCCGTGGACGGCGGACTCGGGATGGGACACTGATTCCCATGACTTCTGAGACTTCTGATAACTCCGTGCACGCAGCAGGACGCGACTCCACTCCGGCCATCGCCCAGGACCTGGCCGGCAAGGGCGTCATCGTCACCGGATCCAGCCGGGGTGTGGGCGCGGACACCGCCCAGCTGCTCGCCGCCCGCGGGGCCGGCGTCATCGTCAACTACCGCCAGAAGGCGCCCCGCGCCAACAAAGTGGTGGGCGCCATCGAGGCGGCAGGCGGCCGTGCCGTGGCCGTGGGCGCGGACATCACCACCGCCGAGGGCCGCAAGGCCATGGTGGACGCCGCCGTCGAGGCCTTCGGGTCCCTGGACATCCTGGTGCTCAACGCCTCCGGCGGCATGGAGACCTCGATGGGCGAGGACTACGCCACCGTGCTGAACCGTGACTCCCAGCTGGCCATGCTCGAGACCGCACTCGAGGTCATGCCGTCCGGCGGCCAGGTGGTCTTCGTCACGAGCCACCAGGCACACTTCATCGACTCCGTCCCCACCATGGACGCCTACGTCCCGGTGGCCCGGTCCAAGCGTGCCGGTGAGGTCGCCCTGCGCGAGCGGATTCCGGTATTGCAGGATCGGGGCATCGGCTTCGTGGTGGTGTCCGGGGACATGATCGAGGGGACCATCACGGCCACCATGCTCAACCGTGCCGAGCCCGGTGCCCTCGAGGCCCGCCGCGAGGCCGCCGGCAAGCTCTACTCGGTGGCCGAGTTCGCAGCGGAGATCGCCGCTGTGGTGGGTTCTGCCGGCCGGGATCTGCCGGTCGGCCACACCGAGTACGTCGGCGGCGCCCAGGACTTCCTCGACGTGGCCGGAGACCCCGACCACCGCTAGACAACAGAGGGCTTTCAGGACAGAGGGCTTTCAGTCGACTTCGTGGGGGTGTTCTGCATCGAACCCCCGTGAAGTCGACTGAAAGTGCGCGGTGCGGGCGGCTACAGGCCGGCCAGCACGCGCAGGACGTCCAGGGAGGGCAGATCCAGCTCGACGTGCGCGTGGGCGCGAAGGGCCGGCTTGGCGCAGAACGCCACGGCCAGCCCCGCGGCCTGGAGCATATCGATGTCATTCGCGCCATCCCCGGCTGCGATGACGCCGTCTGCGTGGACCCCGGCCGCCGCGGACCAGGCACGCAGCATCTCTGCCTTCACGGCCCGGTCCACCACCGTGCCCAGCACCCGGCCGGTGAGGCGGCCCTCCACGATCTCCAGGTCGTTCGCACGGTACTGGTCCAGGCCGAGATCGGCCGCGAGGGGCGCGAGGACCTGGGTGAAGCCGCCGGACACGGCACACACCTGCCACCCGGCTGCCTGGAAGGCACCGATGACCTCTCGCGCGCCCGGCTGGGGCTCGACGGCGGCCACCACCTGGTCGATGACGCCGGCGTCCAGTCCCGCCAGAGCCTTGACCCGGTGATGGAGCGATTGGGTGAAGTCCAGTTCACCGCGCATCGCGGCCTCGGTCACGGCGGCCACCTCCGCCTCGCGGCCCGCGTGGGCGGCCAACAGTTCGATGACCTCCTGGCGGATGAGGGTCGAGTCCACATCCATGACCAGCATCTTCGGCCGGGCCGCCAGTGCGGCGGCCGGGACCACCGCGGCGGCGTGCCCCTCCGGGAGCAGGCCGAGATCGGGGCGGCCCGCCGCCTCTCCGGCCTGCACGTGCCACCGCCAGCCGTGGAAGCCGACGCCGGCCACCGGCTCGGCATGGGCCGGCACCACCGGCGGGGTCGAGATCGGGTCGGAGTCTGCACCGCCGGTACCCGGGGCATAGACCAGGACCAGGTCCGTCCCGATGGAGGAGGGGACGATGTCCGGACCGGTGGACGGGGAAACAATGGGCGGCATGCCGTGGCCTTTCGTGCTTCAAGGGGTGTTTCTAGCCTAGTGTTTGAATCATGACCAGCCCCTCTTTCCAGCCTCTGCGCGCCGCCACGGACCACCAACTGTTCACCCCCTCGGGTGAGTCGGTCGTGGAGATGGCCGGGGTCGGTGTCCGCAGGGGCACCAAGGACCTGCTGTCCGAGGTCAGCTGGCAGGTCCGGGAGGGTGAGCGCTGGATCATCATGGGACCCAACGGGGCGGGCAAGTCGACGCTGCTGCAGGTCGCCTCCACCCGTATGCACCCGACCACCGGCATGGTGGGCATCCTCGACGAGGTGCTCGGCGCCGTCGACGTGTTCGAGCTGCGCCCGCGCATCGGACTGTCCTCCGCGGCACTGGCCCAGCAGCTCCCGGACGGGGAGACGGTGCTGAACGCCGTGCTGACCGCGTCCTGGGGTGTCATGGGTCGCTGGAACGAGGCCTATGACACCGTGGACGAGGAGCGAGCCCGCCGCCTGATCTGGCAGTGGGGCCTACGAGGCTACGAGGACCGCCGGTTCGGCACCCTGTCCGAGGGTGAACGCAAGCGTGTCCTCGTGGCCCGGGCCCTGATGACCGACCCGGAGCTGCTGCTGCTGGACGAGCCGGCCGCGGGTCTCGATCTGGCCGGACGTGAGACTCTCGTCCGGGCGCTGACCCGGCTGGCCTCTGACCCCGCCGCTCCCGCCCTCGTGCTGGTGACCCACCACGTGGAGGAGGTCCCGCCCGGATTCACCCATGCGTTGCTCATGCGCCAAGGACGGGTGGTGGCCGCAGGACCCCTGGAGCAGACGCTGACCGAGGACCATCTCTCGACCGCTTTCGGTCTGCCCCTCAAGGTCACGCGAGTCGACGGCCGCTACACGGCCGTCGCCCGCTGACCGGCCCCCGGGGGATTACCGCGTGGACGTACTGGGCCTCGATGTCATGGGTCTGGACCTGTGGCAGGTCATCGTCATCCTGCTGGCAGGTTTCTGGGCCGGCACCATCAACACCGTGGTGGGTTCCGGCACCCTCGTGACCTTTCCCGTGCTGGTGGCGATGGGCTTTCCGCCCGTCACCGCACAGATCTCCAATGCCATGGGCCTGGTGGCCGCCGGCGTCTCCGGAGTCTTCGGCTTCCGCCGTGAGCTGGCAGCCTCCAAGGCCGTGCTGCCGGCCCTGACGATCGCCTCCCTCCTCGGCGGCCTCGTGGGAGCGTTCCTCCTGATGGTGTTACCGGAAGAGGTCTTCGGGGTCGCCGCCCCGATCCTCATCGCCGTGGCCATCTGCTTTGTGGTCTTCCAACCCGCCCTGTCCCGGTGGGTCCGCCGGCGGAAGGCCGGCGAAGACAACATCGAGGAGCCGGAGACCCCCACGGGGCCGGTGTCTCCCGTGCTCTGGACGCTCATCTTCGCCGCGGGCATCTACGGTGGTTACTTCGTGGCCGCCCAGGGTGTCCTGTTGCTGGGCATCATGGGGGTGTTCCTGTCCGGAGCCCTCGTCTACGCGAACGCCATCAAGACCTGGCTGTCCCTGGCGGTGAACCTCATCGCCGCCGTGTCCTACCTGATCTTCGCCTTCGACCGTATTGATTGGCGGGCCGTGCTGCTGATCGCGGTGTCCTCCATGATCGGTGCATCCCTCGGGGCCAAGATCGGCCGCCGCATCAAGCCGTTCTGGCTTCGCGTGGTCATCGTCATCGTCGGGGTGGCGGGCCTCGTGAACCTGGCGTGGCCCTTGGTAACCGGTGGGTGAACCCCTCGGGCCCCTCAGGTCGATCGGGGCCAACGGCGCCATCGAGGTGACCGACCCCGCGGATCCGCGGGTGGAGGTCTTCAGTGGCCTCACCGATGCCGCCCTGCGCCGCCGGCAGGACGCCGTCCACGGAATCTACCTCGCGGAGTCCTCACTGGTGGTCCGCCGGGCCCTGGACGCGGGCCACCGGCCGCGCTCCTTCTTCCTGGCGCACCGGTATCTCGACTCGATGGCCGATGTCTTCGCCGCCCATCCGGGCGTCCCGGTCTACACGGGCACGGACGCCATGCTCGAATCGATCACCGGCTTCCACCTGCACCGCGGTGCCCTGGCCGCCATGGAACGGCCCATGCCGCACACGGTCGAGGAGCTGCTGACCGGGGCCCGCCGCATCGCCGTGCTGGAGAACGTCTCCGACCACACCAACATCGGGGCCATCTTCCGTTCGGCCGCCGCGATCGGCATCGACGCCGTGCTGGTGACACCGCAATGCGCGGACCCGTTCTACCGCCGTTCCATCCGTGTCTCGATGGGGGCCGTGTTCCGGGTGCCGTGGACACGCATCGACCCCTGGCCAGCTGGCATCGAGGTGCTGAAGGACGCCGGCTTCACGGTGGCGGGGATGACCCTGGGACACGGTGCCATCACGCTGGATGACCTGGTCGCCGAGGATCACGGGAGGCTCGCCCTGGTGTTCGGCCACGAGGGTGACGGGCTGGCGGCCGAGACGGAGCGGCGGCTCGACAGGAGAGTCACCATTCCCATGATGAATGAGGTCGATTCGCTCAACGTCGCCGCCTCCGCGGCTATCGCCTTCTACGCGACACGGTAGTGACTCACAGTGAGGCGGCAGACGTCTCCCGGTTCGGTTTCGCTGCCGGGTGTCGGATGACTCTCCTTGGGCCCATGCGTTATAGTGGGTAGCTGGCCGTGCTGCGGTCAACCACGACACGTTCCTCATCAGCCGCTGGCAAAATCCAGTGGCGCCACCGAAGGATTCCCCATGAAGACTGACATCCATCCCGATTACCAGCTGGTGATCTTCAACGATCTGGCCTCCGGCGAGAAGGTCCTGACCCGCACCACCACCACGTCCCAGAAGACGATGGAGTGGGAAGACGGCAACACCTACCCGGTGATCGACGTGGAAATCTCCGCGGCCTCGCACCCCTTCTACACCGGCAAGCAGCGGATCATGGATACCGCCGGCCGCGTGGAGCGCTTCAACGCCCGCTTCAAGGGCTTCGGCGGCAAGAAGTAAGGCCCACCGCCCTACTGGATGCCCCAGCACACCGGGGCCGATCCAGGACCTTCCCTCGGGGGAAGAGTCCGGATCGGCCCCGGTTTCGTGTTTAACGTGTCTACGGAGTGAGATCGGACCGGTGCACCTCGAGGAGAGCGCTTCTACACGTCCAGCACGGGGAAGAATCCGGTGCCCTGCGCGTCGTCCTCGTCGGCATCCCGGGACCGTCCGTCGCCCTCGCCGTGGGCGCTGTGGCGGATGGACACCACGCACCCCATGATGGCCATGAACAGCATGATGATCCCCAGGGGATTGGACAACGCCGCAGCGGCACCCGCCGCTCCCGGTCCTGCCCAGGCCCCCAACACGGACGACGCCCCCTCACCGGTATCCGGCAGGGTGAACCCGAGGGCGATCCCGCACCCCCAGGACATCAGCAGGATCGTGCAGGCCCGGACGGAGGGGTAGCGCGCTGGACGCCGCGCCGGCACGGCGAGGGCGACGACGGACAGGACCAGCAGCACCGGGGCCAGGGTGGCCGCGTAGATGGGTGTCAGGTCTCCGGTGCTGTCTGTGAGGAGGCGCCCACCGGCCAGCCACGCCGGAACCACCACGGCCAGGACCCAGCCGAGGCGAGCCGTCCACCGGCGGAATCCCTCCCCACTCTGCGGAGGGCGGGAACCAGGGGTCGTTGAGGATGAGACGAGTGGGGCGGTCATGCCCCGATCCTAGCCAGCGGACCAGACCCCCGAGGTGCCACGACGGTGCGAGCCGAGCAGGTGCGTGTTCACGATGCCGACGGCCTCCATCAGGGCGAACACAGTGGTGGGGCCGACGAAGGAGAACCCCTTGGAACGCAGGGCCTTGGCGGCCGCGACCGACTCGGGGGACCGGCTGGGGATCTCGTCCAGCGTTCGGGGCCGTGGCGTCGTCTCCGGTTGGAAGGACCAGATGAGCTCCGCCAGCCCGCCCTCATCTCGTAGGGCGACCGTCGCGCGGGCGTTGCCGATCGTGGCCAGGATCTTGGCCCGGTTGCGGACGATGCCGGCATCCCCGAGCAGGCGCTCCACATCACCGTCGTCGAAGGCGGCCACCGCGTCCGGGGCGAAGTCCGCGAAGGCCAGCCGGAAGGCCGGTCGCTTGCGGAGGATGGTGGCCCAGGACAGGCCCGACTGGAAGGCCTCCAGGCTCAGGCGCTCGAACAGGCCCCGTTCGTCCCGGACCGGCAGACCCCATTCCCCGTCGTAGTACTCCCGCAGCATCAGGTCCTTGGAGGCCCATAGGGGCCGGGCCAGGCCGTCCTCGCCGACCACCAGGCCCGCATCACGAGCATCAGTCGTGGCGGACATCGTCCGTGTCTCGTCACTCATGCCGCGGCGTTCTCCTTCTCCAGCTCCAGCAACAGGGTCTTCGCCTCCAGGCCGCCGAGGTAGCCACCGAGGCTGCCGTCCGAGCGCAGCACCCGGTGACAGGGGACCACCACGGGCAGCGGATTGGTGGCACAGGCGGTACCCACCGCACGCACGGCCTTGGGGTTCTCAAGCCGTTCGGCGAGTTCCCGGTACGTGGCGGTCTGCCCGTAGCCGATTCCAGGAAGTTCCCGTTGGACGGCCAGCCGGAACCCCGAGGACAGGATGAAGTCCACGGGGACCTCGAAACGGCTGCGGTGTCCGGTGAAGTACTCCTCGAGCTCGCGGGCCACTGCCTCCAACTTCCACGGGGCATGCAGCAACCGGGGGCTGATCCTCTCGGACAGCCCGGCCAGCACCTGGGAGAATCCCTCACTGTCGAAGGCCACGCGAACCAGGCCGCGGGGGCCGGCCACGAGCAGGAGCCGGCCCACAGGGCTGTCCACGATGCGGTAGGCCAGGTCCAGCAGCTCTGCCTCCTCAGCGCGATGGGACAGCCGGTCCCGCAGGGCCGTCAGATCCGCCTCGGCCACCGAGAAACGCCCCTGGAGTCCGGTACCTGCCAGCGAATCCGGCGGCTCGGGAGAGCGCGCAGTAGTCGCGGGTGGCGTGGTGGATGGTGTGATCGGTGGTGGGGTCATGGGCTTCGTCATCATCGTGGTCCTCTGGGTCCTATCGTCAGTGACGACGCGGTGTGAACCGGTGTCCTCTCGTCCTCCTCAAGAATCCGCCGCAGCGTCCGGACGCCATCCGAGGAGGCGCGCCGGACTGCTTCCACGCTGCCGCCGATCAGGGCGGCCGTCTCGGCATGGGGAAGCCCGCCGAGGTAGTGGTAGGCCACGGCCAGACGTTGTCGGTCCGGGAGGGACGCCACCACGGACCAGATCCCGTCCGCCCCAGTGCCCGGCAACCCGTCCGCCGCCGAGCGTTCGGGAAGCGTCTCCATCGGCACCGCACCGCGGCCCCGGGCGCGGAGGACGTCGATCGATTTGCGGCCGGCCACGCGCACGAGCCACGCCTCCAAGTTTGTCCCCGGCGCCAGGTCCGGCCACTGCCGCAGCGCTGCCAGGAAGGTCTCCTGCCACGCGTCATCGGCGTCAGGGCCGGGCCCCAGCACGGCTCGGCACACCCGCAACACGGTGGCCCCGTGCCGTTGGACGGCCTGTTCGAACGGTTCTGTCATCGTCATCACACAGTAGACGCGTCAGCTCTCCGGAACGTGAGGTGTGAAGATGGAATCATGAACACCCCTCTCGGATCCTCCCACCATGGCGAGTACAAGGTCGCCGGCGGCAAGCTGGTCATCGCGGACCTGACGGTCTCCGACGGGGCCGTCGCCACGGCCAGCATCAACGGGGACTTCTTCCTCGAGCCGGACGAGGCCCTGCAGGACATCAACCGCTCGCTCCTGGGGCTGGACCTCAACGCACCCCACGGGACCATCGCCGAGACGGTGCGCGCCGCCGTCGGGCCCGAGACGGTGATGTTCGGCTTCGATCCGGCCGCCGTGGCCACGGCAGTGCGCCGCGCCCTGGGTCACGCGACCACGTGGGAGGACCATGAGTGGGAGATCCTCGCGCCGCAGCCGCTGCCCATCACCAGCCAGGTGGCGCTGGACCAGATCCTCACCGAGGACGTGGCCGCGGGCCGGCGCCGGCCCGCACTGCGACTGTGGCAGTGGACGGAGCCGGCGGTCGTCATCGGATCGTTCCAGTCCCTGGCCAATGAGGTGGATCCGGAGGGCGTCGAGCGGCACGGGATCACGGTCGCGCGCCGCATCTCCGGCGGCGGGGCCATGTTCATGGAGGCGGACAACTGTGTCACCTACTCGCTCTACCTGCCGCAGTCCCTCGTGGATGGCATGAGCTTCGCGGACTCCTACCCGTTCCTCGACGCCTGGGCCATGGACGCCCTGGCCAGGACCGGCGTGGAGGCGTTCTATCAGCCGCTGAACGACATCGCCACGCCGGAGGGCAAGATCGGTGGCGCCGCGCAGAAGCGGCTGGCCAGCGGGGGACTGCTGCACCACGTCACCATGAGCTATGACATCGACGCGGACAAGATGACCGAGGTCCTGCGCATCGGCCGGGAGAAGATCCGGGACAAGGGCATCCGCTCCGCCAAGAAGCGAGTCGACCCGCTGCGGCGACAGACCGGCCTGACGCGCCCGGAGATCTGGGAGACCATGATGTCCACGTTCACCGACCGCTATGGGGCCACCCGGACGCACCTCACCGAGGACGAGATCTCTCGCGCGGAGGCCTTGGCCACCGCGAAGTTCACGACGCCGGCCTGGACGGCCCGGGTGCCATAGTCCCGGAGCGCTCGGGTTGACTCAGGACCGACTCAGGGCCGGCCGGCTGCCTGCGCCCGCAATGCCCGCAGCATGTCGTCCGTCTCCTCGATGACGAGCCGGCGCAGGGCCCGCGGGGAGTCCGGATGGGCCTGCAGCCAGTCGTGCGCCGCCAGCACCACGGGGTGGCGCCCCTGGTCCTCGGGCGCGCCCGGGAGGGCATCCTGCGCCGAGGGGAACAGCCCGACGATGGTCCGGGAAGCCAGACCATTGGACCGGCTGGACCAGATGGCCTCCAGCTCCGGCCAGAACCGTTCGGCGAACGGTGCCGCGAGGTCCGGGCGGGACGCGGTGAAACCGGCTGCCGTGGCCGAGAGGTGGTCGTTGGACAACGTCTGACCGTCCGCCGTGCGGCCCGTCATCACGGCCTCCCAGGCCGCCCGGCGCACGGGGGCCTCGGGAATCGCCGCGGACGCCATCCGGTGTCGGACGGCGTTGGCCGCGGTGACGTCGGCCTGGAGCGCCGCGTCCAGATCGTCCTGCGCGGCCAGCCCGAGGGCGGCCAGCCCCTGCCAGGCCGCCCAGCGGACCTCTGCGTCCACGTCCAGCCCCGGGGCCACCACGGCACGGTCCCGCTCCGCCTCCGGGCCGGAGGCCACGAGCGCCTGCAGGACCGCCACGAGGTGCTCCTCGGCTGCAGCGGCTCCCTCATCACGAGCGCCGCGGACCAGCCGGGCCAGGGTACGCACTGCGGACCGCTGCCGGTCGCTGCCGGCGCCCGTCGTCTGCAGGGCGTCGGCCAGCGCGGCCCCCAGGCGGGACCGCACGGCGGGCCGGTCCGGCCGCGGAACGTACCGGGACACGGCACTCAGGGCCTGCTCGAGCACCCGTCCGTACAGGCCGGCGTCGGCCATCAGTCCAGAGAGCCGGCACGCCGCGTCCACGAACTGGGCCGCGGGCAGGACGGCGTCCCGGGTCATGTTCCACAGCGCGGCCCACACGGTGGCGCAGGCCAGATCGTTCTCGACGGGATAGCGGAGGACCGCGTGCAGCGAGGCCTCGTCGAGCCGGATCATGGCGTACGTGAGGTCCTCGTCGTTGGGGAGGATGAGCTGCACGGCCTCCGAGTCGCCGGAGGCCGGCAGCACCACCTGCGTGCTGGTTCCGGCTCGATGGGAAGGCACCTCCACGTCCACCGTGCCGGTGCGGACGAGCCGTCCGACGTCGTCGGGGGAGTACCGACCGACCTTCAGCACATGCGGGCGCAGCACCTCCGCGCCGGTCACGGGGTCCGTGCCCCGGTGGTGGAGGTGTCCGTCCTCCACGCTCAGCTCCGGGACTCCGCGGGTGTGGAGCCAGGTGTCCACCCACTCCGCCAGGTCCCGCCCGGAGGCCTCCGCGAGGGCGTCCACGAAGTCGGCGAGGGAGGCGTTGCCCCAGGCATGCCGGGCGAAGTACTGGCGGGAGGCCGTCATGAAGGCGTCCCGCCCCACGAAGGCCACCAGCTGTTTGAGCACGGAGGCCCCCTTGGCGTAGGTGATGCCGTCGAAGTTCTGCCGGGCCGCCTCGAGGTCGGTGATGTCGGCCACGATCGGGTGGGTGGTCGGATACTGGTCCTGGACGTAGGCCCACCCCTTGCGCCGATTGGCGAAGGTGGTCCAGGCCCCGGTGAACTCCGTGGCCTCGGCGACGGCGAGGGTGCCCATGTAGTCCGCGAACGACTCCTTCAGCCACAGGTCGTCCCACCAGCGCATGGTCACGAGGTCGCCGAACCACATGTGGGCCATCTCGTGCATGATCGTGGTGGCCCGGGCCTCGTACTGCGCCGCGGTGGCCTGTGAGGTGAAGACGTAGTCCTCGGTGAAGGTCACCAGTCCCGGGTTCTCCATGGCGCCGAGGTTGTACTCGGGTACGAAGGCCTGCCCGTACTTGCCCCACAGGTACGGGACCCCGAAGAGGTCATGGAAGAAGTCGAGTCCGGCCCGGGTGGTGGCGAACAGCCGTTCGGCGTCCAGGGAGGCGGCCATGGAGGCCCGGCAGTACAGGGCCAGGGGCACCTCCGGGGCGCCCGACGCCGGATGGCCGGCCCAGCGGTCTGCCCACGTGGCGTACGGCCCGGCCAGCAGCGTGGTGAGGTACGTGGACAGCGGCGGGGTGGGCGCGAAGTCGACGGTCACCAGGTTGCGGGCGGGCGTCACAGCGTCTGCCACGCCCTCTGCCAAACTGCCTGCCGCCACGACGGCTGGCTGGCGCGCGGTCTCCGGTTGGTTCGAGGCCAGCACCCAGTGTCCGGGGCCGGTCAGGTGGAAGGTGAACCGTGCCTTCAGGTCGGGTTGCTCGAAGTTCGCGAACACCCGGCGGGCGTCGGCCGGCTCGTATTGGGTGTACAGGTAGGTCTGCCCGTCCGCGGGATCCACGAAGCGGTGCAGTCCCTCGCCCGAGGTCGAGTAGAGGGCGGTCCCGATGACGGTGACCTCGTTCTCTGCGGCCAGGTCCTCCAACAGGATGCGCGCACGCCCCGCCACCCGGGTGTGATCCAGGGTCCGGCCGTTGAGGACCACCGACTCCACGCCGTCGTTGATGAAATCGAGAAACGTCCACGTTCCCGGATTCACACAGGAGAAGGTGAGGGTCGTCGTCGAGCGATAGCCGGAAGCGGCTGGGTCCAGGGCCGTGGACAGGTCGATGTGGACGTCGTATTCGCGGGTGATGACCTGGTGGGACCGGGCGAACGCCTCGTCCCGGGTCAGGTTCGTGCGGTCCAGGAACGTCGGGAGCGCATCGGGCACGGGCGCGTCCAGCGTGTTGTCGGTCACCATGAGAGATATTCAACCACTCTTTCACGAAGTCGTGATCGAGGGCTCCCGAGAGACGCAGCTCCCCGCATCGCCGCAGCCCCTGGAGGCACATGGTCACGCGTCCTGGTGCGCTCCTGGTGCCGTCCTGGTCTGCTGGTGCTCAGTTGCTCGGCGGCATCTCCACGTGCACGACCTTCACCTGGGTCATCTCGTCGAGCAGTTCCGGCCCATAGCCGAAACCTGCGCCGCTGTCCCGCCGGGGCTGCGCCGCGCCACCGGGGGCACCGCCGAAGACGTTGTTGACCTTGACGGTGCCTGCCGGCAGCTCCGCGATGGCCCGTTGGGCGTGGGCGATCCGGCTCGTCAGGACCGTCGCCGCCAGGCCGTAGCGATCCCGGGACGCCAGATGCAGGCCCTCGGCGAAGCTGTCCACCACCCTGACCGGAGCGACCGGTCCGAAGGTCTCCTCGGTCATCACCTGCATGGCATCGGTACAGTCCCGCAGGACGGTGGCGGGGTAGAACGAGCCGGCCCCCTCGGGGACCTCCCCACCTTCCAGGGCAGTGGCCCCGTCTTGAAGCGCCGCCCGGACGTGACCGTGCACCGCGTCCCGCATCCGGCGGTCCACCAGCGGGGCCAGGGCGGCCTCGCGGTTGCGTTGTCGGGCCTCGGCGGCCAGCGCGTGCAGGAACGGTTCCGCCACGGCCCGGTGTACGTAGATGCGTTCCACGGAGGTGCAGATCTGACCCGCGTTCGTGAACGCGCCGATCGCCGCCTGCTCGGCGGCCCATGCCGGGTCGACGTCGTCATCCACCACGAGGGGGTCGTTGCCGCCGTTCTCCCGGATCACGTGTGCTCCGGTGTCCAGGGCGGCCCGGGCAATGGCGCGGCCGGTCTCGGTCGAGCCCACGTGGGCTAAGACATCGAGGTCAGCCTGGTCGGCCAGCAACCGCCCGGTCTCCGGGCCGCCGGTCACGGTGACCAGCACGCCGTCGGGCAGGGCTGCCGTGAGGATCTCGCCGAGGCGGGCACCGGTGTGCGGGCAGCGTTCGCTGGGCTTGTGCACCACGGTGTTGCCGGTGACGAGGGCAGCGCCCAGCAGACCCGCGGCGACAGCCACCGGGTCGTTCCAGGGGGTGATCGCGGCCACGACGCCACGCGGTTCGGCCACGGTGTAGTCGGCCGCCAGGGTGCCTCCGCGCAGGGCATGGCCACGGTGCACCGGGCCGAGTTCCGCATACTGGTGCAGGGTCCCGACCCCGGCCAGGACGCCACCGAGGGCTTCATGCGCCAGCTTGCCGGTCTCCCGGGTGTTGAGGGCGGCCACCTCCTCGGCATGCTCGGCCAGCGCGTCGGCTGCGGCGCGCACCAGCCGGCCCCGCTCCTCGGGACTCGTCCCGGCCCAGTCCCGGGCCGCTGCCCTGGCTGTGGCGATGGCATCGCGGACCTCCTCCGCTCCCGCGCAGGGCAGTGTGCCGACGGGCGTGCCGTCATGGGGGCTCAGGACCGTCATCTCGGCTGGTGGAATCGCTGTCGTCATGGTTCCGACACTAACGGTCTGGGGTTACGGTGGGGGAATCAGGCCGCCGCACAGGCGGCCATCCAGTGAGAGGAAGATTGCATGGTTTCTCAACCCTCCGGTCCCGGCCGGGTCCTGATCACCGGTGGTGGCTCCGGACTCGGTGCCGCCGTCGTGGAGGCGGTCCGGGCCAGCGGCGGTCAGCCGATCGTCCTGGACCGGGACATCAGCTCACTGAGCGGCATCACCGCCTACGAGGTGGACGTCACGGACACCGCCGCGGTGACGGAGACGGTCGAACGCGCGGCCGCAGAGGCGGGCGGACTGGATGCCGTGGTCACGGCCGCGGGGATCGACCGTTGCGGTCGGCTCGAGGACGTCTCGATCGAGGACTGGGAACTGGTGGTCCGGGTGAACCTCTTCGGCACCGTCTCCACCGTGCGGGCGGCGCTGCCGGCACTCAAGGCCTCGCACGGGCGCGTCGTCACAGTGGCCTCCACGCTCGCCCTGAAGGGTGCCTCGGACGCCACCGCCTACTGCGCCTCCAAGTTCGGCGTCCTCGGCTTCACGCAGGCCCTGGCCGCGGAGCTCAAGGGGGAGGTCGGCGTCACCCAGCTCATCCCCGGCGGGATGAAGACCCGGTTCTTCGACGACCGGACCGAACAGTACAAGCCCCAGGACGACTCCCAGCTCAACGACCCCTCCAACGTGGCCCAAGCGGTGCTGTTCGCTCTGTCCCAGCCTGCCGGCTGCGAGGTGCGGGAGCTGTTCATCGCGCACGCGGAGGAGCCCTCCTGGCCGTGAGCCGGTGAGCGGGTGAGTCTGAGCCGTCCCGGCGGTTCCGCCCGGACTGCCGGACAGATCGTCCTTACAAACCAAGCACCTTGTTCCCACGGGTACAAGGTGCTTGGTTTGTACTAATGGAGCTGTGCCGTCAAGCCCTCCGCTGGCTCAGGCTCTCCGTTCAGTCCAGGGGCGGGACGAATTGGCCCTTCGCGGTCACGGTCAGGCCCGATTCGGTGACGGTGAAGCCGCGCGCCTCGTCCTCGGCTCGGTCGAAGCCGATCTGCACGCCCTCCGGGACCACCACGTTCTTGTCCAGGATCGCGTTGCGGACCTTGGCGCCCTTGCCCACCACCACGCCGTCGAGCAGGACGGACTGCTCCACCCAGGCCTCGTTGTGCACCCGCACGTCCGTGGACAGCACGGACTGGGCCACGGTCCCGCCGGAGATCACCACCCCCTGGGACAGGATGGAGTCCACCGCGGTGCCCGGGCGCTTCGTTGCCGACCGCACGAGCTTGGCCGGCGGAGAGACGGACTGGCGCGTGAAGATGGGCCACTCGGGGTTGTAGAGGTTGAAGTCCGGCCAGGGCTTGACCAGGTCCATGTGCGCATCGTAGTACGAGTCCAGGGTGCCGACGTCCCGCCAGTAGTGCGTGCGGTCAGCCTCCTCGGGCAACACGTTCGTCGTGAAGTCGTAGACGCCACAGTCGTTCTGCTCCACGAACCACGGGACGATGTCTCCGCCCATGTCATGGTCTGTGTCCTTGGCCTGGGCGTCGGCGTTGAGTGCGTCCACCAGTGCATCGGCGGTGAAGACGTAGTTCCCCATGGACGCCAGGAACTGCGTCGGGTCTTCGGCGAGCCCCTCCGTCGTCGCGGGTTTCTCCACGAAGCGCTCGATGCGGTTCGGGTCGGACCGCTGGGTCTCGATGACCCCGAAGGACGACGCCAGCTCCAGCGGTTGCCGGACGGCCGCGACGGTGGCTGAGGCCCCCGACTCGATGTGCTGGTCTACCATCTGCTGGAAGTCCATCCGGTAGACGTGGTCTGCCCCGATCACCACCACGATGTCCGGGCGCGCGTCGTGGATGAGGTTCATCGACTGGTAGATGGCGTTGGCGCTGCCGAGAAACCAGTCCTTGCCCCGGCGTTGCTGCGCCGGGACCGAGGCCACGTAGTTCCGCAACAGGGTGGACATCCGCCAGGTCTCGGAGATGTGCCGGTCCAGGGAGTGCGACTTGTACTGTGTCAGCACCACGATCCTCAGGTACCCGGAGTTCACCAGGTTCGAGAGGGCGAAATCGATCAATCGATAGCTGCCCGCGAACGGAACGGCGGGTTTGGCCCGGTCCGCCGTCAGCGGCATCAGCCGCTTGCCTTCACCGCCGGCCAGTACGACCGCCAGCACCTTCTTCTGTGGCATCTGAAGCGTCCCGTTCCCTTGGAGGAGTGTCCGTGCCTTCACACTAACGGGAGTCCTCCGTACTCGACTACGTTGATGTCGTGCGCATCGACATCGTGACCAAGGAATTCCCTCCGGCTATCTATGGGGGCGCCGGCGTCCATGTCGCCGAGCTGTCCCGGGTGCTGGCCAGCCGGGTCGACCTGCGTGTCCATGCCTTCGGGGAGGCCCGGGATCCCGACTTCCACGGGGCGAGGGTGACCAGCTACGGAGTCCCCGGTGGTCTGGAGACGTCCAACCCCGCGGTCCAGACCCTCGGCACCGACCTGGCCATCCTGCAGGACCTGGCCGGCACGGACCTGATCCACACCCACACGTGGTACGCGAACCTGGCCGGCCACCTCGGCGGCCTCCTCCACGATGTCCCGCATATCCTCTCCGCCCACTCCCTGGAACCCTTGCGGCCCTGGAAGGCCGAGCAGCTCGGCGGCGGCTACCGCGTGTCCTCCTGGGCCGAGGCGACCGCCTATGCCTCGGCGGCGGCCGTCATCGCGGTCTCGGAGGGCATGCGGAAGGACATCATGGCGGCCTACCCGGATGTGGACCCAGCCAAGGTCCGCGTCGTCCACAACGGCATCGACACCGAACTGTGGACCCCCCAGCACGACGCCGGCGCCCTCGAGCACCATGGCATCGATCCGGGGCGTCCGATGGTCGCCTTCGTCGGCCGGGTGACCCGGCAGAAGGGCGTGCCCTATCTCCTGCGGGCCGCGGCCCGGCTCGCCCCCGAGGTCCAGGTCGTCCTCTGCGCCGGAGCGGCCGACACCCCTGAGCTGGCCGCCGAGGTGGCTGGCCTGGTGGCCGAGTTGAAGGCCGCTCGGGACGGGGTCACGGTCATCGAGGGCATGCTTCCCCGGGCGGACATCATGCAGATCCTGTCCCACGCCACCGTGTTCGCCTGCCCCTCCGTCTACGAGCCGCTCGGCATCGTCAACCTCGAGGCCATGGCGTGCGGTACGGCCGTGGTCGCCTCCGCCGTGGGCGGGATCCCCGAGGTCGTCCAGCACGGCGAGACCGGCCTTCTGGTGGAACTCGACCAGAGCGCCGACGGCTCCGGGACGCCGCTCGACGAGGAACGCTTCATCACCGACTTCGCCGCCGCCCTCACAACTGTGCTCGAGGATCCCGCCGAGGCAGCGCGGATGGGCAGGGCCGGCCGGCAGCGGGCGATCGACCACTTCTCCTGGATGGCCATCGCCGATCGGACCCTGGACGTCTACGAGTCTGTCCTCCGGTGACCGGCCCGCGGGCCCTCGTGGTCGGTTGGCCGTCAGTCCTGCACGGGGAGGCCACGGCCGGCGACGTGCTGGCCATGCGGACGGTGGAGCACGCCCTGTCCGGGGCCGGGATCCGGCACGACACGGCCTGGAGCCCCGTCATGTGTCCGCCGGGCGGCCTTCTCCTGGATGATGCGGAACCCAGCCACTACTCGTACCTGATCTTCGCCTGCGGCCCAGCCACGGGGACGCCGCTGGTGGAACTGCATGAACGCTTCTCCCACTGCACCCGGATCGCCATCGGTGTCAGCGTCGTCGATCCCGCCGACCCCGCCGTGACCGGGTTCCACCGGGTCTTCGCGCGAGACCGCCCGGGATCACCTCCACAGCCGGACCTGGCCACAGCGGCACCGATGGCACCCGAGGCGCGCCTCCCGCCGGTGCTGGGTGTCTTCCTGACGGCCGGCCAGCGGGAGTACGGGGCTAGGCGCCGTCATGACGCGGTGAAGGACACGCTGGCGACGTGGCTGTCCCGGATCGATGCCGCCCGGCTCGACCTGGACACCCGGCTCGACCCGCGGGACTGGCGCCTGCCTGCGTCCCCGGAGCAGCTGCAGTCGGTGATCCAGCGACTGGATGCTGTGGTGACCATGCGCATGCACGGCCTGGTCCTGGCGCTGCGGGCCGGGGTACCGGCCCTTGCCCTGGACCCGGTGGAGGGTGGCGGGAAGGTGACGGCACAGGCACGGGCCCTGGACTGGCCGGCCGTCCTGTCCGCCGCCGCGGTCTCGGAGTCCGCCCTGGACCACCAGCTGGCGTGGTGCCTGTCCGAGGGACGGGCCGTCGCACGGCACAGGGCGTCCTGGATGGGATCCGGACGTGGAGAGGGGAATGATGGCCTAGTCAATGCAGGGTTGAGCAAGCTCATCCACCAACTGCGTAGCGATTGACACGGGCCCTCCAAACCGTGTCCTCCGTTACAGGTTTCTTATGCAAGACTGACGGCGTGCGCTACTTGGGAATCAATGCAACGTTCCATGATCCGGCTGCCGCTGTGGTGGTCAACGGCGAAGTCGTGGCAGCCGCGGAGGAGGAGAGGTTCTCCCGCCGCAAGCACGGAAAGCGGCCGGTGCCGTTCTCCGCGTGGGAGCTGCCAGAGCAGTCCATGCGCTGGGTGCTGGCCGAGGCCGGGATCACCGCCGAGGACCTGGACGGGGTGGCGTACTCCTTCGACCCGGAGATCGCCGTGGACATCCCCGACGACCCCTATGACCACGTCCGGCTGGACTATGTGCGCCGGGCCCCGGGATTCATCGCCGAAGCCCTGCCCGGCCTGGACCCGTCCAAGGTCACGTACGTCCAGCACCACGTGGCCCACGCCGCCTCCTCCGGGCTCGCCGGCCCCTACCGTACCGGTGCGGTGCTCGTCTCGGACGGCCGGGGAGAGGGCCACTCCCACCTGGCCGGCGAGTACGTCGACGGTGAGCTGTCCATCCTGGCCCGTCAGGAGCTGCCCGATTCCCTGGGCCTGGTCTACGAATCCCTGACCGACCACCTCGGCTTCCTGCGCTCGTCCGACGAGTTCAAGGTCATGGCCTTGGCCTCCTACGGGACTCCGCGCTTCCTGGACGAACTCCGCGACTACGTCCACGCCACCGGGGACGGCGGTTTCACCGCCCGTGCCCCGGAGTGGGAGCAGTTCGCCCCCCGGCGGATCGATGACGGCACCTGGGGCGGCGCCCACGCCGACCTCGCGGCCTCCGTCCAGTGCGTGGTCGAGGAGACCCTGGTGGAACTGGCCCGGTGGCTGCGGGAGCAGACCGGCCAGCGCGTGCTGACCATGGCCGGGGGTACCGCCCTCAACTGCGTGGCCAATTCCCGGATCTGGCGCGAGGCCGGCTTCGACGACGTCTGGGTCCAGCCGGCGTCGGGGGACTCCGGAACGGCGCTGGGCGCGGCCCTGACCCTGGCCCAGCGGGCCGGTGACCTCGCCGCGCCGGAGCCGACGGCGGCCCTGGGGCGCAGCTGGGATGATGACGAGCTGGCCCAGTGGCTCACCACCGCGCAGGTGCCCTTCACCACGCCCGGGTCCCGCGAGGCCTTGGCCGCAGAGGTGGCCGGCATCCTCGAACAGAACGGCGTCATCGCCTGGTTCGACGGCCGCAGCGAGTTCGGGCCCCGGGCGCTCGGGTTCCGGTCGCTGCTGGCGAACCCGATGCATGCCGAGAACCTGGAGCGGCTCAACGATGTGAAGGGCCGGGAGCAGTTCCGCCCGGTGGCCCCCATGGTGCTGGAGGACCGCGCCGCCGAGATCTTCAGCGGCGGTCCCATCCCCAGTCCCTACATGCTCTTCACCCACGACGTCGCCCCGGAGTGGCGCGACCGCATCCCCACCGTCACCCACGTGGACGGCTCCGCCCGCATCCAGACGGTCAATGACCGGGACAACCCCGGCATCGCCGCCCTGTTGCGTGCCTTCAACGAACGCACGGGCGTCCCGGTGGTGGTCAACACCAGTCTGAACACGGCTGGACGCCCGATGGTGGACGACCCCCGAGACGCCCTCGAGTTGTTCGGTTCGGCGCCCGTGGCCGCGCTGGTCCTGGGTCCGCACCTGATCCGCCGGGCGGGGTTCTTCGCATGAGCGGCCTGAGAGCGCAGGGTCCTTACGCCCTCGTCATCCCCTCGGTCGGCCGCCCCTCCCTGGACCGGCTCCTGGAGACCGTGGCCGCCCTGGACACCGACGCATCCCACCCCGGCCCGGTGGAGATCGTCGTGGTGGACGACCGCCGCGAACCGGCGGAGACTGGCACCCGGCTCGCCCCCCTGATGCCCACGGTGGATGGGGAACCCGTGCGCGTGGTGCGCGGCTACGGCCGCGGCCCCGCAGCGGCGCGCAACCGCGGCTGGCGGGCCGTCGACGATTCCGTGGAATGGATCGCGTTCCTGGACGATGACGTCGAGCTGCCGACCACCTGGGCCCGCGATCTGGCCACCGACCTGGCCGCCTGTCCACCCGAGGTGGCCGCCAGTCAGGGCCGGATCACAGTGCCGTTGCCGACGGACCGGGCACCCACCGACTGGGCGCGCAACACCGCCTCACTGCAGGAGGCCGATTGGGCGACGGCCGACATGGCCTACCGCCGGCGTGTGCTCGAGGAGGTCGGGGGACTGGACGAGCGCTTCCCGCGGGCCTACCGCGAGGACGCCGACCTGGCCCTGCGGGTCCGTCTCGCCGGCTACCGGTTGGTGCGCGGCCACCGCAACATCCTCCACCCCGTCCGCCCGGCGGACGACTGGGTCAGCCAGCGCGTGCAGGCAGGAAACGCCGACAACGCCTTGATGCGCCGGCTGCACGGCCCGCACTGGCGTGAACAAGCCCAGGCACCCGCCGGGGCCTTCGGCTGGCACGTGGCCACGACGACGGCCGCGGCCCTTGCGGCGATCGGCACCGTGGGCTGGATGGCGGGCTCGCGCGGCGCCGGCCGGATCGCCGGAGCCGGCATCGTGGCCTGGTCCGCCCTGTACGGGCGTTTCCTCGGCAGGAGGCTAGCCCCCGGACCGCGACCGGGAGACCCTGAGTTCCCGGCGGAGTTGCGCCGGATGGCCTTGACCAGTGCGACCATCCCGCCGAGCGCGGTCCGGCACCGAGTCCGCGGCTGGATGCAGCACCGGTCCACCGGCCCCTGGCCCGTCCGCCCCCGCGCCGTGCTCTTCGACCGGGACGGCACCCTCGTCCACGATGTGCCCTACAACGGAGACCCGGACCAGGTCGATCCCGTCGATGGCGCCCGGGGCCTCCTCAAGCGCGTCCGCGCTGCTGGGCTGGGCACAGCCGTCGTCACCAACCAGTCGGGAGTGGCCCGCGGACTGGTCTCCCGGGACCAGGTGGATGCCGTCAACGAACGGATCGACCGGCTGCTCGGCCCCTTCGACTCCTGGCAGGTCTGTCCCCACGGACCGGCGGAGAACTGCCCCTGCCGCAAGCCGCGGCCGGGCATGGTCCTCGCCGCCGCGAAGGCCCTGGGCGTACGCCCCGAGGAATGCGTGCTCATCGGCGACATCGGTGCGGACATCGAGGCCGCCCAGTCCGCCGGAGCCCGATCGGTGCTGGTGCCGACCCACGTGACCCGGCCCGAGGAGGTTTCCGATGCCCCGGTCACCGCGCCGGACCTGGCCACCGCCGTCGAACTCGTGCTCGACTGGTCCTCCGGCCGGCAGCAGGCCCCGGCCGCCACCCTGACTTCGACCCTGACCTCGACCCAGGACGGTGAACAATCCACCACATGACGCGCATCCTCGCGGTACGACTCGATTCGGACGGCGACGTCCTGCTGACCGGGCCCGCGATCCGGGTCCTGGCCAAGATCGGCACGGTGGACCTGCTCGCCTCCCCGTCCGGAGCCGCCGCGGCGCGGTTGCTGCCCGGCGTCCACACGGTCCTGGAATTCGACGCCCCGTGGTCCGGCTTCCGGCCGCCGGCGGTCGACACGCGGGCCACGCTGGAGCTGGTCGAGCGGTTGCGCGTCACGGGGTACGACCGGGCGGTCATCTTCACCTCCTTCCACCAGAGCCCCCTGCCGATGGCCCTGCTGGCCCGGATGGCCGGGATCGAACACATCGTGGGCACGAGTACGGACTACCCCGGGTCGTTGTTGGACGTGCGATTGAAGCGCGCCGACCCGCCGGGTGGCGGCCACGAGGTCGAGGCCGCCCTGGAGGTCGCGGTCGCCGCCGGTGCCCCTCGGCCGGAGCACCCGATCTTGGGCGTGCGCCGCCCCCTGCCACCACCACCCACTCAACTGCCCGCTGCCCTGCGCTCGGGCGGCTACGTGGTCCTGCACCCGGGCGCGTCCGTGCCGGCACGCGGACTGCGGGCGGACCACGCCGGGGCCATCGCGGCGGCCCTGGCCGCTGCCGGCCACGCCGTCGTCGTCACCGGGGGACCCGCCGAACGCGAACTGGTGGCCGAGACGGTGGCCCTGGCGCGCGGACGCCACCCGGATGCCACGGTGCTGGACCTGGCCGGGGCCACAGACCTGGCCGGCCTGGCCTCGGTGCTCGAGTCCGCGGACTGCACGGTGGTCGGCAACACCGGCCCGGCCCACCTCTCGGCCGCCGTCGGCACACCGGTCGTCTCCCTGTTCTCTCCGGTGGTCCCCGCCGAGCGATGGCGGCCCTACGGGGTCCCGGTCCGTCTGCTCGGCGACCAGCACGCCCCGTGCCGGGACAGCCGAGCCCGTGACTGCCCCGTCCCCGGACACCCGTGCCTGAGTGGAGTCTCCGGCGCCGACGTGGTCGCCGCCGTGGCCGAGCTCACCCAGCCCACCGACCAACCGGTCCGGGCCGCCCACGAGGCCGGCTGCGGACCCCTGAGCACCTCCCGAGGAGACCGATGAGAATCCTGATCTGGCATGTGCACGGCTCCTGGATGACCGCGTTCGTCCAGGGCCAGCACGACTACCTGCTGCCGGTGGACGACGACCGGGGACCTGACGGCCGCGGCCGGGCCCAGACCTGGGACTGGCCGGCCTCTGCGCGGGAGATGACCGCTGCACATCTGGCCGGTGAACAACCGGACCTGGTGGTGCTGCAACGGCCGCACGAGGCGGAGCTGCTGGAGAGCTGGACCGGACTGCGGGCTGGGATCGACGTCCCGGCCGTCTACCTGGAGCACAACGCGCCAACCGGGACCGCGATGGCCTCCGGCCACCCCTATGCCGACCAGGACGCCATCCCGGTCGTGCACGTCACCCACTTCAACCGCATCATGTGGGACACCGGCACGGCCCGCACCGAGGTGATCGAGCACGGCGTTCCCGATCCCGGCCACCTGTACACCGGGGAGCAGGCCTCCCTGGCCGTCGTGGTGAACGAACCGGTGCGCCGCACCCGCGTGGCGGGCACGGACCTGGTCCTGCAGTTGTCCCGGGACCTGCCCGTGGAGGTCTACGGCATGGGCATGGACCACCTGGCCGAGGTCGCACCTTGGCTCGCGGGCGGCCTGCACGAGAATTACCGGCAGTCCGAGTTGCACCGGGCCCTGGCCGCACACCGCGTGTACTTCCACCCGTACCGGTGGACCAGCCTGGGGCTGGCCCTGCTCGAGGCCATGACGCTCGGCATGCCCGTCTTGGCCCTGTCCACCACCGAGGCGCCTCGGGCCGTGCCGCCCTCCGCCGGCCTGCTCAGCAACGACCCGGCCGAACTGGCGCACCGTGGCCGGCAGTGGCTTCAGGACCCCGGACTCGCGGCCCAGGCCGGGGCCGCGGCCCGTGCCCACGCGCTGGACCGGTACGGTCTTCAGAGGTTCCTGGCCGACTGGGATGCGTTGATCGGGCGGGTGGTCGCATGAGCGCCGACCGGAGGGACAGCAAGCCGATGGACACCGGGCCCCTGGATATAGCGCTCGTGTCCGAGCACGCCTCCCCGCTGGCCGCCCTCGGCGGCGTGGACGCCGGTGGCCAGAACGTCTTCGTGGCAGCCCTGGCCGCCCAGCTGGGTCGCCGCGGTCACCGGATCCGTGTCTACACCCGGCTCGACGATGCGGCCCTGCCCGAGCAGGTGGAAGCCGCGCCCGGCGTGACCGTCGTGCACGTGCCCGCCGGTCCGGCCGAACAGCTACCCAAGGACGAGCTCGCGCCCTACATGGACGAGTTCGCCCGCTGGATGTCCGCGCAGTGGCGTCGGGAGGGGGTGCCGGACCTCGTCCACGCGCACTTCTGGATGTCCGGGATGGCCGCGACGGCGGCCGCGGAGGCCGCCCGCATCCCGGCCGTCCAGACCTTCCATGCCCTGGGCTCGGTCAAGCGCCGGCACCAGGGATTGGCGGACACCAGCCCGTCCGGCCGGCTCGGGATCGAGGCCCGCCTCGTGGAGCAGAACGAGCTGGTCCTGGCCACCTGCCGCGACGAGGTGGACGAGCTCATGGGCCTCGGCGCCGACCCGGACCGGGTCCGCATCGTGCCCTGTGGCGTGGACGCCGGGGCCTTCGCCCCGCCCGTGGACGCCGGTCCCGGACGCGCAGCCGGCGAGCCGGTGCATCTCGTGGCGTTGGGCCGGATGGTCGAGCGCAAGGGCGTGGACGTCGTCGTGCGTGCCCTCGCCCAGGTTCCCGAGGCTCACCTGACCGTGGCCGGCGGACCGGACCGCGCCGTGCTCGGCGAGGACCCCGAGGCCCGGCGCCTGCTGGCGCTGGCGGAGGAGTACGGGGTCGCAAACCGGCTCACCCTGACCGGCCGGGTCGGCCGCGACGAGGCCGCCGGGCTGCTGGCCTCGGCCGACATCGTCACCTGCACCCCGTGGTACGAACCCTTCGGCATCGTGCCGCTGGAGGCCATGGCCTGTGGCCGTCCGGTGGTCGGCTCAGCCGTGGGGGGTCTGCTGGACAGCATCGACGACGGCACCACCGGCCTGCTGGTCCCACCCCGGGACGTGGACGCCACGGCCACGGCCATCCGCCGTCTCACCGAGGACCCGGAGCTTGCCGCCTGCATGGGCCGGGCCGGCCGGGAACGGGTGCAGCGACTGTTCAGTTGGGAGCGGGTGGCCGAGCTCACCGAGGAGGCCTACCGCGAGGCTCAGAGCGGGTACGCACAGTCGCATCCAAGCCGGCCTGGAGCCACCCGCCGGCTGCTGGCCGAGCACCGGGAAGACCTGGACCAGGCGCTGACCGCCCTCGAGGACGACGCCGACGTGCTGGACCGGTGGGGCCGCCGCCTGTCCGAGTTGCTGGGTGGCGGTGGACGCGTGCTGGCCGCCGGCAACGGCGGCAGCGCGGCCGAGGCCCAGCACTTCACCGCCGAGCTGGTCGGCCGCTTCCAGGGCGAGCGGCGCCCCCTGGCGGCCGTGTGCCTCTCGGCGGAGACCTCGTCCCTCACGGCGATCGTCAACGACTACGGCGCCGACGAGGTGTTCGCCCGCCAGGTCCAGGCCCACGGGCGGGCGGGCGACGTGCTCGTGCTGCTCTCCACCAGTGGGACCAGTCCCAACGTGCTGGAGGCGGCGCGCCGCGCCCGGCAGATCGGGATGCGCGTCTGGGCGCTGACCGGTCCGGGACCCAACCCGCTGGCCGAGCTGGCCGACGAGGCCGTGTGCGTGCCGGGGCCGTCCACCTCGGTGGTCCAGGAGGCTCACCTGGTCCTGTTGCACGCACTCTGTGCTGTGATGGACGAAGGATTCAACCGTTGCCAACCGGGCCCGGATACCGTTCCAGGCACGCACAGGACCAACAGGACCAACAGGGAGGACACGCCATGAGTGCGCGGATCGTCGTGGTGGGGGATGTGTTGCTGGACCGAGACATCACGGGCAGCTCCGAACGGCTGAGCCCGGACGCCCCGGTCCCCGTGGTGGACGTGCAGCACCTTCACGCCAGTCCGGGTGGTGCAGGCCTGGCCGCACTGTTGTGCGCCGGACGGGCCGGCGGCCTGCCCGGCGAGCCGCCCACCGTGGTCCTGGTGGCCCCGCTGGCCGAGGACGACGCCGCGGCCGAATTGCGCGCGGAACTGGCCGGTATCGACATCCACGCCCTGGGACATGACGGTGGCACCCGGACCAAGACCCGGGTCCGTAGTGCCGGTCAGACCCTGGTGCGCATCGACGACGGCGGGCCGGGCACGCCGCTGGACGTCGACGCCGGTGCTCTCGCCGCCGTGCTGGGCGACGCCGACGTCATCCTGGTCTCCGACTACGGCGGTGGCATCACCCGGGACGAGTCCATACGCCGGGCTCTCACCGAGACGGCCGCCCGCGTGCCGATGGTCTGGGACCCGCATCCTCGCGGCGGTGACCCGGTGCCGGGATGCACGGTGGTGACCCCCAACCTGGCCGAGGCCCGCGCGGCGTTGGGCCGGCTGGGCACGGGGCCGGCCGAGCCGCACGAGCCGGGGGCCGAGGTCCCGGACGACAGCCTGGCGGAGGCCCTGCGCGTGGGCTGGGGCGCCCGGTCCGTGGCGGTGACCGCCGGCGCCTGCGGGGCGTTCCTCGCCACCTCCGGCACCGCCGAGCTCCTGCCGACCGTGCCGGTTGATTCCTCCGATCCCTGTGGAGCCGGGGACCGGTTCGCGGCCGCCGTCGCCGTCCAGCTGGCCGCCGGCGGATCGGTGCTCCGCTCGGTCGAGGCCGCCGTCGCGGCCGCCGCCCAATGGGTGGAGGCCGGCGGTGCCGCCGCCTTCCGCGACGGACGCATCGGTCCGGACGGTCCCGCGGCCACCCGGCGTTCCCCGCACCGCCCGCTCGCCCTGGACCCGCAGGAAGCGGCCATCCACGCGGTAGCCGCGACCCGGGCCCGCGGTGGCACCGTGGTCGCCACGGGGGGATGCTTCGACGTGCTGCACCCCGGCCACCTCGAGACGCTGCGCCGGGCCCGCGACCTGGGAGACGTGCTGGTGGTCCTGCTCAACTCTGACGACTCGGTCAGCCGCCTCAAGGGCCCGAGCCGGCCAGTGGTGGGTCAGCAGGACCGGGCGACCCTGCTCATGGGGCTGCGCGATGTCGACGGAGTGCTCATCTTCGACGAGGACAACCCGTGCGCCGCCCTGGACCGGCTGCGCCCGGACATCTGGGTCAAGGGCGGGGACTACACCCCGGACCTGTTGCCTGAGGCGCCACTGGTCCGCAGCTGGGGCGGACGCGTGGAGGTGCTGCCCTACGTGCCCGGTCATTCCACCACCGGCATCGTGGATCGCATCACCGCAGGGAACGTGGATGCCCACTGACATCCCGGAACCCTATACCGCCGCCTGGCTCGCCGCCAGCAGGCAGGGCGGGGTTCCCAGCCTCGCCGCCAGCAGGCAGGGCGGGGTTCCCAGCGCACCGGGGGAGCCGGCTGTACCGGCCGGCGGCACACCGGTGACCCCGGGCCCGGAGGATGTCCTCGTACTCCGTGCCCTGGGCCTGGGCGACGCGCTGACCGGCGTCGCCGCCCTCCGCGGGATACGGCGACGGTACCCGGACCGAAGGCTCGTGCTGGCGGGTCCCGCTGTGACCGGTCAGTTACTCCGGGACCTGGGCTTCGTGGACGAGGTGCTCCCGCTCCCCGGACTGGTTCCGCTGCCGGAGTGCAGGCCCGGATCGGTGGCCGTGAACCTGCACGGACGGGGCCCCGCCAGCCACCGACTGCTGCAGCAGGCACGGCCAGCGCGGCTCATCGCCTACGCCGCCCCAGAGGCCGGGCACGCCGGGCCGGACTGGCGTGCCGACGAACACGAGGTGGACCGCTGGTGCCGCGTGGTGCGGCAGGCCGGAGGCGAGTGCTCCCGCGAGGACCTGCGGCTGCGCCCCCGGGCCGCCGCCGACGCCGAACGGCGACACCGGGACGGTACCGGACCGATCCTGGTGCACCCGGGGGCGGCCTCGGCCTCTCGACACTGGCCGGTGGAGCGTTGGCGCCAGGTGACCGCCGCCCTGGCGGCGGACGGTCACCGGGTTCTTGTCACCGGATCAGCAGCCGAGGCCGGTCTGGGCCACGCCGTGTCCACGGGACTGGCCGGCGTCGAGGACCACACCGGTGGCCAGGGGCTGAGTGAGCTCTCCGCGATGGTGCGTGATGCCGCACTCGTCGTGAGCGCGGACACCGGAGTCGCCCACCTGGCCACCGGCTGGTGCGTTCCCTCCGTGGTGCTGTTCGGCCCGGTGCCCCCGGCACGGTGGGGGCCGGCGATCGATCCGGACCTGCACACCGTCCTCTGGCACGGCGACCCTGACGCCGGCGCGTGGGGCGACCCGCACGGCGACACCCTCGACGCGCTGCTGGAGAAGGTGTCCGTCACCGAGGTGCTGGAGGCCGCGCGCACCCACCTCCACACCGACCCTGTCCAACGAGAGGATCCATCGTGAACCCTGAGAACCGCCAGAACGATACGGGAGCCGGACCACAGCGCCCGATCCGCCGCGCCGTCGTCACCGGAGGTGCGGGCTTCCTCGGCAGCCACCTGTGCACCGAGTTGCGTCGGCGCGAGGTGGAGGTGGTCTGCTTGGACAACTTCCTCACGGGCAATGCCGTCAACATCGAGCACCTGATCGGCGATCCCGGCTTCCGGCTGGTCCAGTGCGATGTCACGGACTACATCCATGTCCCCGGCGAGGTGGACCTCGTGCTGCACTTCGCCTCACCGGCCTCCCCGATCGACTACCTGAAGCTGCCCATCCACACCCTCAAGGTCGGCTCGATCGGTACCCTGCACGCCCTGGGCCTGGCCAAGGACAAGGGGGCCCGATTCATCCTCGCCTCCACCTCGGAGGTCTACGGGGATCCGCAGGTGCATCCCCAGTCCGAGGACTACTGGGGACACGTCAACCCGGTGGGGCCACGCGGCGTGTACGACGAGGCCAAGCGCTTCGCCGAGGCCATGACGGTGGCCTACCGGGGGCAGCACGCGGTGGACACGGGCATCGTCCGGATCTTCAACACCTTCGGCCCGCGGATGCGCCCCTACGACGGCCGGGCGATCCCCACCTTCATCCGGCAGGCGCTGGCCGGCGAGCCGTTGACCGTCACGGGTGACGGCGAACAGACGCGCTCGGTCTGCTACGTCTCCGATCTGGTGCGCGGGATCCTGGCCCTGGCATGGAGTGACCATTCCGGGCCGATGAACATCGGCAACCCCCACGAGCTCTCCGTGCTGCAGATCGCCCGGGACGTCGTGGCCGCCACCGGATCCGACTCGCCGATCGAGTTCATCGACCGCCCGGTGGACGATCCCATGGTCCGCCGCCCGGACACGACCCTGGCCTCCCACGAGCTGGACTGGACCCCGGAGGTGCCCTGGACCGAGGGGCTCGCGCGCACCGTGGAGTGGTTCCGCACGGCTGTCAACGAGGACAGCCTTGAGGCGGCCACCCGCCAGGACTGACCGTGGGTCGAGGGGAGCCGTCGTCCCGCAGCCGGAACGACGGCGGCCGGCTCAGCTGACGTACTGGCGTGCCTTGCTGTGGCGCTGGGAGTCCTCCAGCGCGAGGAAGCGCTGCTCGACGCGCGGGGGCAGCACCCGGCGTTCGCGCAGCACCCAGCCGGCGCCGGCCAGTGCGTCGGCGATGCCGGCGGCGGTGGTGCGGTCCCGCGGCGCCGTGCTGAGCACGTCACGAGTTCGACGTACTGCGGCGCCCACAGGTCGGCGCAACCAGATGAACCAGAGGGTGTTGCGCAGGCCGTGGCGCCGGCGCAGGTGCGGATCGCGGACCGTGGACGCCTGGTGGTGCACCAGCATCTCCGGCAGGTGGCACAGCTCCCAGCCCGCCGTGGCGAGGTCCGCCGCCATCAGCTCCTCCTCGCCGCCGAGCCAGAGCCGTGGACTGAACCCGCCGACGTCGCGGAAGGCCGCCGTGCGCATCACCGAGGCCCCGGCCAGGAAGCTGCCCAGTGCCGGACCCGGGAGCCACTCCGGGCCGGCCACGGGCGAATGCAACAGCTCGGCGTTGATGGGATCCTCCCGGCCACCGGGCTCCACCAGTATCCGGCCGGTGACCACGCCCAGGAGGGGATGGGCAGACAGCGCCGCCACGGCCAGGTCCAGGGCGCCCGGCTCCCACCACGTGTCGTCGTCGCAGAACGCCACGAACTCGGTGGTGACCTGCTCCATGGCCAGGTTGCGTCCCACGGCCCCCAGGTTGTCCGGGCTGGCGACCAGCACGATGCGCGGATCGCCCGAGTACCGCTCGCGGATGGCCTCGGCCGTGCCGTCCGTGGACCCGTTGTCCACGACGACCACGCGGGGCCGCTCCGGCAGGGCCGCCAGCCGCTCCAGCGACTGCAGTGCTTCCGCCCGGCGGTTGTAGGTGATCATCACCACGGACAGCCGTGCGTGAAGGGCCCCCGGTCCGCCGGGCGGCGGTGCCGGCGTGGCGGTCACCGTCGCGCGCGGTCGCAACCGGGCCAGGTCGGCCTCGACGGAGGCGGGGACCGGCTGGCGCCGGCGCACCGCAGCCGGGATCCTCGGGAGGGCGGAGGCCAGCGCGCGTCGCCCCCTGGACCCGGCTGTCGCCGCCGAGCGGACCTCGTGCCCCACGGCAGCCCAGGGCCGGCGCATCACCGTGGTCAGCAGCCGGCTGCGGAGCAGTTCCCGCTGGCGGGTCTCGTTCGGTTCCCTCAGGCTCGAGGGATGGTGGTGCACCCACAGCTCGGGGGCATGAGCGAGCTCCCAGCCGGCGGCGGCCAAGTCCAGGGCCACCCGCTCCTCCTCGCCGGGGAAGCGGACCACGGGGTCGAACCCGCCCACCTCCAAGAATGCTGATCGTCGCACCATGGCGGCACAGGCCACGAAGCCCAGGAGCCGGGGGCCCGCTCCGGTCGACGCCGGCCCCAGGGGCGAATCGGCGAGCACCGCATTGATGGGGTCCGGCACCTCGTCCGGCCCCACCGCGATGGACGCGGCCAGCAACCCCAGCCGCGGGTGGTCCGCGAAGAGTTCCTCGCCGCGCCGCAGGGCGCCGGGCGACCACCAGGAATCGTCATCTGCGAAGGCGACGAATTCCGTCTCCGCCAGCCGGACGCCCACGGTACGGGCCTCCGCGCCGCGGTTCTGCGGGAGCCGTACCACCCGCACACTCGGGAAGGCGGCCTCGATGGCCTCCGGCGAACCGTCCGTGGAGGCGTTGTCCACCACGATCACCGGCGCCTCGTGGAGACCGAGGTAGGCCAGGAGCTCTTCACGGCGGTTGCGGGTGGCCACCACCACGGTGGTGCGTTCAGGTCTCCGGGATGCGGCCCCTGGTCCGGTCACGACTGTCTCCCTTGGCTTGCCCTGCAGATGACTCCGAGCCTAGGGGGTACTCCGTGTACCGGGCCACCGAGGGGCCGGCCGGACGACCTTCCGCGCTGGCCTCCCTGCTGCTCTGGCCTATTTCCTGTCCTGATTTCTGCCGCTTCTGCTCTTGGCCGCGTTCTTCTCCCGCTGGTGCAGGACCTTCTCGTGGATGGGGGCATCTGCCGAGGCACGCAGCTTGCGATAGTACTCAGCGGCCTCGTCCTGGCGCCGCGCCTCGTCCCCGGTGGCGATGTCCATCCGCAGATGCTCCTGCTCGTAGCCGAAGGCATCGACCAGGGTCTGCGCGTACGGACGCAGGCGGGCCGCCAGGCGGTTGATGTAGGTGCGCAGGGTGCGTGCACGCTGCGGGGAGATCCGCCCGGTCTCGAGGAACCAGCCCAGGTCGTCCTCGATCACTCGCAAGGCGAAGAGGTTGCGCATCCAGGTCATGACCTGGCGGGTGTGATCGTCCTCGATCTGCTCGACCGCGCGCGTGAACGCCTCCCATTCGAGCAACTCGCCGTGATTGCGGGCGGCGTCGATCAAGTCTGCCTGGTGCAGGTTGAAGGTGGCGGCCTGTTCGGCCTGGGACTTCCGGGCCACCGGCATCAGGGCCTGGGCGACGGCCCCGGTCTTGGTCCGCACCCGGTCCTCGAGCAGGGCCCTCTGGACCTCGGCATCCTTGAACCAACTGGCACTCTTGCGCTCCGAGCCCGCATCCTGCACGGACTGCACGACGCGGCGCAGGCCGGACCGGTTCACGACGGCCTCGGTGGCCTGGCCGCGGACATAGCGGGACAGGGCTCCGATGGAGAGGTTGGTCAGGTCCTTGGAGTAGTCGGACAGCAGCCGCTTGCCGACCAGTTGGAGCAACACGTTGTTGTCTCCCTCGAAGGTCACGAAGATGTCCAGGTCGTGGCGCAGCGAGGCGAAGCGGTTCTTCGCCATGTATCCCGCGCCACCACAGGCCTCGCGGGCCTCCTGCAGCGTGTCCAGTGCGTTCCAGGTCGCCAGTGGCTTGATGGCTGCGGCCAGGGTCTCGAGTTCCTGCCGGTCCTCGTCCGTGTCCGACTCCCCGGAGAACACGGCGTCGAACTTCTCCAGCAACTCGTTGGCGGCGAAGGTGTCGGCATAGGTCCGGGCGAGGCGATCGATCAGGCGGCGCTGGTGCAGCTGGTAGTCCATCAGCACCTCCTCGTGTGTGTCCGAGGTCGCGTTGAACTGACGGCGCTGATTGCCGTAGGTGATGGCACCGGTCAGTGCCAGGGCGGAGGCGGAGGCACCGGACAGGGCGAGGGAGACCCTGCCCTGGACCAGGGTGCCGATCATGGTGAAGAAACGGCGGCCGGGGGAGGCGATGTCCGAGGAGTAGCCGCCCTTCTCGTCCACGGAGCCGTAGCGGTTCAGCAGGTTGGTGCGGGGGATGCGCACGTGGTCGAAGTGCAGCCGGCCATTGTCGATGCCGTTGAGCCCGCCCTTGTACCCGTCGTCCTCGCCGCCGATGCCCGGGAGGAAGTCGCCGGATTCATCACGGAGCGGGACGTAGAAGGCGTGCACCCCGTGGTTGACGCCGCGGGTGATCAGCTGGGCGAAGACCACCGCGGCCTTGCCGTGGAGTGCGGCGTTGCCCAGGAACTCCTTCCAGGCCGCCTTGAAGGGCGTGTGGATCTCGAATTCATCGGTCTCCGGGACGTACGTCGCCGTGGTCGCCAGCGAGGAGACGTCCGAACCGTGGCCGATCTCCGTCATGGCGAAGGCACCCGGCACCTCCAGGCTCATGACGGCGGGCAGAAGGCGCTCGTGGTGCTCCTCCGTGCCCAGGTGCAGGATGGCGGAGCCGAACAGGCCCCACTGCACCCCGGCTTTGATCTGGAGCGACGGGTCGGCACTGACCAGCTCCGCGAACGTGGCGATGTTCCCGCCGTGGTTGTCACTGCCACCGAGGCGCCGCGGGAACGCCTTGTTGACCTGACCGCGGTCCACAAGGATGCGCAACTGACCCAGCACCCGCTCACGGTGGTCCTCCATGGTGAGGTTCTCGATCTTGTGCAGGTCCGGGTCCTTGACGTTCTCCCGCCCCTCCAGCCGGTCCGCGGCCCACCGACCGAGCAGCAGCTGGTGGACGGCGTCCAGGTCCAGTCCGCCGGGCTCTGCCGCCGAGATGGCGCTGAAGGCACCCTGTTGTCCGGTGTCCGCATCCGCCTGGGTGGGCGGCACCGCGCCAGCCGGTACCGCGGTGGTGCTGGAATCAGAGGTGGTGGTCATGACTGCTCCTGTTCGGGAGTGGACGGTTCGGTGGATGGGGGGCGTACGGGGTGTACATGGTGATCAGGCTGGTCAGGCAGATCGACAGCGGCATAGGTGCCGGACAGGCCGACCGTGAGCCACGCGGTGATCTTGCGGGCCAGTCTGGCTGCATCCGGCCGGTCGGCGCCGGGAGGGGTGGACAGCCATGACTCACCGGCCGAGCGGACCATGCCGATGGCGGCCCGCGGCCAGTACCAGGTGGCGGAGTCGGCTGAGGGCCGGCGGCCCTGCTGCCGCAGGTAGTCGCGGAAGTGGACATCCATCACGGTGGCGATCCGCTCGAAGAAGTCGGCCATGGCGGCCGGCTGCCCACCAGAGGAGCTGGGGCCGCTGGCGCTACCGGACGGGCCGGAAGAGGTGGACCCCTCGGTGGCTTCGGAGGTCTCCGGCGGCAGTCGCGTCGAGAAGGCATAGACATGGGGCGAGGACTCGGCCAGCCTGAGGTACACGGAGACCATCGCGTACAACCCCTCCAGGGCGTTGTCCGAGGTCTCCGCGGCGGCCAGCAGCTCACGTTCCATGAAATCGATGGCGCGTTCGCCCACGGCGGCCTGCAAACCGTTCTTGTCCCCGAAGTACCGGTAGAAGACGCTCTTGGAGGTTCCGGCATGCGTGGCGATGTCGCCCATGGACGCCTGGGGTCCGAGATCGTGGACGGCGTGGCGGGCGGCCCGGATCAATTCTGCGCGCCGCTGCAGGCGGTGCTCGTCCCAACGGGTGGCGCGGCCATCCGGCGTATCGGCGTCCTTGACTGCGGTATTCACGATACCGAGCGTATCAGGTACTCTGGGTATCAGTAAGCCCCGTCACGTTGTATCCACGGCCCGCCGTGAAACCCGAAGGGATCACCATGACCGAGAAGACCTCCCCGACCTCCGCGAACATCTCAGCTGCTCCGCAGGACTCACCGCGGATCGCGGCCGGCCAGCCCGCCATCGCCGGTGGCGAGGTGCGGCAGGCCGTCATCATCGGTGGAAACCGCACCCCGTTCGCGCGGTCGCATGGTGCCTATGCCCAGGCGACCAACAAGGACCTGCTGACCTCCGCCCTGAACGGCCTCATTGCCCGGTTCGGGCTGCAGGGGGAGCGGATCGGGGAGGTCGCGGCCGGCGCGGTCATCAAGCACAGCAAGGACTTCAACCTGACCCGGGAATCCGTCCTCGGCACCTCGCTGGACCCGGCCACCCCGGCCCACGAGGTCCAGATCGCCTGCGCCACGGGCATGGAGGCCATCGGGGGACTCGCCAACAAGATCCGATTGGGGCAACTCGACTCGGCCATCGGCGGTGGCGTGGACAGCATCTCGGACGCCCCCATCGTCTTCAATGACGCCGCGCGCGCCGTGCTGATGGAGCTCAACCGCGCCCGCACCACGCAGGACCGGATCAAGGCCGTCCTGAAGTTCCGTCCCGGCCACCTGGCACCGGAGGCCCCGGGCACCGAGGAGCCCCGCACGGGGCTGTCCATGGGGGAACACCAGGCCCGGACCACACACCAGTGGGGGATCACCCGGCAGGCTCAGGACGAGCTGGCCCTGGCCAGCCACCACCACCTCGCGGCCGCCTATGACCGTGGCTTCTTCGACGATCTCGTGACGCCCTTCGGCAAGTTGACCCGGGACAACAACCTGCGTGCGGACACCACGCTTGAGAAGCTCGGCAAGCTCAAGCCCGCCTTCGGCCGCTTCCTCGGTGACGAGGCCACCATGACCGCCGGAAACTCCACCCCGCTGACGGACGGGGCCTCGACGGTCCTGCTCGGTTCCGAGGAATGGGCCGCAGAGAGGGGCCTGCCCGTGCTCGCCGACTTCGTGGACTTCGAGACCGGCGCGGTGGACTTCGTGGACGGCAAGGAGGGCCTGCTCATGGCGCCGGCCTACGCCCTGTCCCGGCTCCTGCAGCGCCAGGGACTGTCCTTGCAGGACTTCGACTACTACGAGATCCATGAGGCCTTCGCCGGAACAGTCCTGTCCACCCTGAAGGCCTGGGAGGATGAGGACTTCTGCCGAGACCAGCTGGGTCTGGACGCGCCACTGGGCGCCATCGACCGGTCCAAACTCAACGTCAACGGCTCCTCGCTGGCCGCAGGTCACCCGTTTGCCGCCACCGGCGGGCGGATCACCGCCACCCTGGCCACGATGCTCCACGAGAAGGGACCGGGCTCCCTCGGCCTGATCTCGGTCTGCGCAGCCGGCGGCCAGGGCATCGTCGCGATCGTCCGGGGGCGCTGAGCACATGGCCAAGGCACCGCAGACCGATACCTACACCGCCCTCGTCAACCAGCCGCTCGGCCAGAAGATCGCCGGGGCCCTCGGGCTGCCCCGGCCGGCGGTCCTCCGGCGCTACGAGCCCGGCCAGACCCTCGTGGAGGGCTCCGTGCTCGTCCTCGGCGGCGGCCATGCCGCCGACGAGGCCGCAGCCGTCCTGCTGGACTGGGGACTGGACGTCCGCCGGCAGTCGGCTCCGGCCGACCGCTATGGCGCCGTCGTCGCCTGTTATGACGACGCCGGCACGCCGGCCGACCTGTCCGCCACCACCCTGCAGCTCGGGGCCGTGCAGCGGAAGATGGGCCCGTCAGCCCGAGTGGTCACCATCTTCCGTGATCCGCTCGGTTCGGACCGGCCCGCCGTGCGGGCCGCCCGCCGGGGCGTCGAAGGCCTGACCCGTTCGCTCGCCCACGAGATGCGCCGCGGGGCCACCGCCAACGGAATCGTGCTGGGCGAGGACACGGCGCTGTCCGCCCCGGGGGCCACCGGGGCCCTGCGCTTCCTGCTCTCGGCCAAGAGTGCCTTCGTCTCCGGCCAGTTCATCCCCGTCTCCTCCGATGCCGGCGCCCTGCCCCGGGACTGGGAGAAGCCCCTGGCCGGCAAGGTGGCCGTGGTGACCGGTGCCGCCCGCGGCATCGGTGCCGCGATCGCCGCGACCCTGCACCGCGATGGGGCGACCATCGTGGGGGTCGACGTGCCGGCCGCCGGGGAGGCGCTGGCCGGCGTCGTGAACTCGCTCGCCGGAACCGCACTGCAACTGGACATCACCGCGGCGGATGCCGGGGAGCGGATCCTCGCGCACTGTGCCGAACGCCATGGGCGGCTGGACATCGTGGTGCACAACGCCGGGATCACCCGGGACAAGAAGCTCGCCAACATGGACGCCGCCCGGTGGGACTCCGTGCTCGCCGTGAACATCGAGTCCCAGCTGGCGATGAACCGGGTCTTCCTGGCCGCGACCGGCCAAGGCGTCGTGGCGGACGAGCTGCGGATCGCCTCGCTCGCCTCGACGTCCGGGATCGCGGGCAATGCCGGCCAGACGAACTACGCCGCGTCCAAGGCGGGCGTCATGGGCATGGTCTCCGCCACGGCGGAGCTGATGAGCCCCACCGGGACGGCCGGCGGAGGCACCATCAACGCGGTGGCCCCCGGCTTCATCGAGACCGAGATGACCGCCCGGATGCCGATGGCCACCCGTGAGGTCGCGCGCCGGTTGAACTCCCTCCAGCAGGGGGGCCGGCCCGTCGACGTGGCGGAGGCCATCGCCTACCTGGTCTCCGATGCGGCCGGGGGGACGTCCGGCGCCACGCTGCGCGTCTGTGGCCAGGGCATGATGGGGGCCTGAGGTGGAACGTGAGACCATGACCCCCCTGAGCTCGAGCTACCGGGCCGCCCTGTCCATGGCAGCCAAGGACGCGCTGGTCAGACGGCGCCGCCCACAGCAGCTGCCGGGACGCACCGTGGTGGTCCACGACCACGAGATCAGTGCCGAGCTCGCCGCCCGGTACGCCCGGATGTTCCACCGGAACGGTCCGGTGCTGGACCCCACCGACCTACCCTCGGTGCTCGTGCACGTCGCCTCCTTCCCGGCGGCCATGGAACTCATGGCCGATCCGGACTTCCCCCTGCCACTGCTCGGCATGGTCCACCTCCGCAACCACGTGGTGCACCATGCCCCGGTACCGGCCGGCACCCCGGTGGAGGTGGCCGCCTCGGCCACCCGCCTGAGCCCCCATCCATCGGGCACCACCGTGGACCTGGTCGTCACCGTCCACGGGCCGGCACGCGTCAACCGCCGAGTCGACGACTCCGTCAACGGTCCCACCGGTGGCACCGGGGAGCTGCAGCTATTGTGGGAGGGCACGTCCACGTACCTGGCCGCCGGAGTCCACCTGCCGGCCCACGAGCGCCCGGCCACGGCCGGCCACCCGCCGTTCACGGCACCACAGCTGACCGCACAGTGGCGTCTCCCCGCGTCCACCGGACGGGAGTATGCCGCCGTGTCCGGGGACTTCAATCCGATCCACCTGAACCCGGTGACCGCCAAGCTCCTGGGGCAGAAGGGCATGATCGCCCACGGGATGTACCTGGCCGGTCGGATGCTCGCGGGCCGGGAACCGGCGGGTGCGGGCCACGAGTGGGAGATCTCCTTCGCCACCCCGGTGCTGCTCCCGGGGACGGTGTCCCTGGGCGTCGTCCACGCGGATCACTGCAACGCTGAGGTCACCACGGAGGTCACGGCGTGGAACGGCCGCACCGGAAGGCCGCACTTCACCGGCTCGATCACGGTCCCGGGCTCAGGTCCGGGACAGAGATCGGGTCCGGGGTAGGGGTTGGCGGTAGGAGTCGGGGCCGGTTGGCGGCCCTACCGTTCGGCGGAGAGCACCTCGTACGCCTCGGACATGTGGGTCGCCATCGCCTCCCAGCCGAACGTCCGGGCCCGGCGTGCCGCCGCCGGGCCCATCCGCCGCCACGCGGGCAGGTCTGCCACGATGCGTTCCAGCTCCTGCGCCCAGGTCTCCGGGTCCAGGCCGTCCACCAGCCGGCCGGTCTCACCGTCCGCCACGGCGTAGGCCAGCCCGCCCACCCGGTGTGCCAGCACCGGGGTCCCGCAGGCCTGTGCCTCGAGGGCGACCAGGCCGAAGGACTCCGAGAAGCTCGGCACGACCACCACGTCCGCAGCCCGGTAGACCTCCGCCAACTCCTGGGCGGACACGGGGCCGGAGTCCGTGCACTGGTCCTCCAATCCTGCGGCCGAGACCAGGGCGGCGAGGTCGAGTTCATCCGCGCCTGAGTGGGCGCCGGTGAGGTGCAGCTGCACCGGCGGGGCACCGGAAGCCCGCCGATTCACCAGGCCTGCCGCACGGATGGCCACCTGCGGGCCCTTGTGCCCCTGGATACGTCCGGCGAACAGGACCTTGAGCCCGTCCGGCCGACCGGGCCAGCGAGCGCCGCCGTCGGGATGGAAGACGGAGGTGTCCACGCCCGGCGGGACCACCCTGATCCGGGCTGGATCGGCTCCGTAGTGGCCTTTCAGCTCGTCGCGCTCAGCCGGCGTGTTGGCCACCAGCAGGTCGGCCGCGGCGGCGATCTGCTGCTCGGCGGCCTCCCGTTCCTCCGATTCGCTGGACCGCGCATCCCGGGCATTCTTGACGGCGGCCATGGTGTGCATGGTGTGCACGATCGGGGCGTTCAGGTCTCCGGCCACGGCCAATCCCGCCAGTCCGGAGAGCCAGTAGTGGGAATGCACCACCCAGCGGCAGTCGTCCCCGTGGCATCCGCCCGCGGCGGTCAGGGCACCGGGGGCCGCTGCGGCGAAGTCGTCCACCCACCGGGGCAGCTCCTCCTTGGGAACGTCTGCGGCCGGGCCGGCGGGGACCGGAACCACCCGGGCCCGGACTGCCCCCGGCACGGTGGGGACCGGCAGGTCCTGGACGCGCTGACCGGCCCGGTCGCGGCGCGTGAGGACCCAGGCCGGGTGTCCCGCCGCGGCCAGGGTGATGGCCAGCTGGCGGACATAGACGTTCATGCCACCGGCATCGCCCTGGCCCGGCTGTGCCAACGGCGAGGTGTGCAGGGACACCATCACCACGCCGAAGGGCCGCGTCACGGTGTGGGCATCCCGTGATCGGGCTGGCGGTCCGAGGCCGCGCCGGAGTTCAGCTCGTGGTGCACCGCGTCCAGCAGGCGGGCGAAACCGGGGACCGCATCCAGGTTGTCGATGAGAACGGCCCGGCCGGCTGCGTCCGCGAGTGGGATCTCCCAGTTCGGGTACTCGTGCTGCTGGGTGCCCGGTTGGTTCTGGATGCGCCGTTCGCCCACGGCGTCCACCAGCGCGATGCCGTGCAGCAGGGAGGGTGCCTGGGCCAGGTACCGGTGCAGGGCCACCACGATGTCAGCCACCACGGCCGGGTCGGCTGGGTCAGCCGGGGTGGCCGAGGTGAGGGTTGCGGCGGTATCGGCGGACAGGAATCCCGCCTCCACGACGGCCTGGAGGAACGCCCGGCGCTCGGCACCCGCCCGGTCTCGCTCGGTGTCGGGATCGCCGGCCACCAGGTCGAGGCGTTCGCGCAGGTCCAGGTGTGTGCCGGCCAGGTACCCGGCGGTCGGGGGCAGGTCATGGGTGTTGACGGAGGACAGGCACTGGACCCGGTAGTCCTGGGGCGGCCGGGGCCGGCCGTCCTCCTGCTCGAACCACAGGATCGAGGTGCCCAACAGCCCGCGGCGCGCCAGGTAGTCCTGGACCCACGGTTCGAAGGTGCCCAGGTCCTCGCCCACGACGACGGCCCCCGCGCGTTCCGCTTCGAGGGCCAGGATGCCGATCATCGCCTCGTGATCGTAGGTGACGTATGCACCCTCGGTGGGGGACTGGCCCACCGGGATCCACCACAGGCGGAACAGCCCCAGGATGTGGTCCACTCGGATGCCGCCCGCGTGGCGCAACACCGAGCGGAGCATGTCGCGGTACGCGCGGTAACCGGTCTCGGCCAGCCGCTCGGGGTGCCACGGTGACTGGGACCAGTCCTGACCGCGTTGGTTGTACATGTCCGGTGGGGCGCCGACGGACATGGACGGGACAAGCTGGTCCTGCAGCATCCAGGCGTCCGCGTTGTTGCGGTCCGCCCCGACGGCCAGGTCCTGCATCAGTCCCAGGCGCATGCCCGCCTCCCGGGCGGCCTGCTGCGCCGTGGCCAACTGCGTGTCACACAACCACTGCATCCAGCGGTGGAAGTCGACGTCCTCGGCCAGCTCCCGGCGATACCGCTCGGCCAGCCGGCCCCCCGGCGTGAACTCGGGATCCTGCCAGACCGGATCGGTGGGGTCGAAGGCGCTGCGCAGGGCACACCACAGCGCGAAGTCCTCCAGGCCCTGGCCCTCCTGCTCCCGGTAATCGCGGTAGGCCCGCGCCCGTTCCGGGGCCGGAGTGACCTGATGGAGCCGGCGCAGCGCCGTCAGCTTGGCCGCCGTGGTGGCGTTGCGGTCCAGGGAGCCGGCGGTCGCGTTGTCCGCCTGGCGGGCGGCGGCCAGGCCGTCCACCTCTCGGCGGGCACGCGGGTCAAGGGCGGCGTACTCGGCGAGGTCCTCGATGCGCAGGTACATCGGGTTGGTGAAGCGGCGGGTCGAGGGGGAGTAGGGCGAGGAGATCACCGGCGGTTCCGGCGCGGTGGCATGGAGGGGGTTGGACAGGACGTAGTCGCCGCCGTGCGCGGCCGTCTGGACCGCCAGTGCCGCCAGGTCCCCGAAGTCGCCCAGGCCCCAGGAGGCTGAGGATCGTGCCGAGTACAGCTGGACGGACAGCCCCCAGCCGCGCTGATGGCGGTAGGGGTCCGCGGTCGTGAGACGTTCCGGCGTCACGACGAGGGTGGCCTCGACCTCATTGCCGTCTTCGAGCAGGGCGCTCAGCCGGTGCCATCCCACGGGCAGGTCCCGGGGGAGGCGGAAGGTGGCCTGCCCGATCAGCTCGCCGTCGATGTCCTGTGGCTCCGTGAAGTCCTCGAGCTGCTCGAGGGGACGGGTCTCTCCGGTCTCCAGCAGCACCTCGATCGTGACGGCGCTCCCGTGGGGGACGTGGACTTGGACCGAGGACCCCGACCCCGCGTGGGAGACCGTGGTGTGCGGCAGGACGCGGAGCCAGGGGGCCAACCGCCGTCGCGCCAGGGCCGCCTCGAGCCCGGCCGTGCCGTCCGGTTCGACGGAGCAGCCCAGGGCAGCGAGGACCGTGGTCAGCGTGTGATCGGAGACCCGGTGTTCGTGACCGTCGTGACCCCGGTAGGAGGTCTGGATGCCATAGGCGTGGGCCAGCCGCTGGAGCAGGTCGCGGGCTTCGGTCATGGCTGGTGGGCCTCTTTCACGTGCGGGTGCGGCCGGGTCACCGGTTCCGGTGCCCCGGTCCGATTATGGCAGGCCACCGCCAGGGCCGGTTCAGCCGCAGACCAGGGCGGGAGGCAGACAGGCCCGCTGGCGTGCGGACAGTCCCGACCGGATGCGCCGCGACTGGTCCGGTGTGTAGTCCGGGGCCTCCTCAGTCTTCATCGGTGTGCGCGAGGACCAGGTGAAGGTCACTGAGAAGCGGTCCCGGGCGATCGGCGGAGTGGCGCGGTGCAGCAGACGGCAGTTGTCCGCCACCACGGCCGTCCACTTCGGCCCGGTCGCCGCGGTCACGGCGCCCGCGGGGACCATGTCAGCCACCCGGGCGTCATCCACGAATCCGGCCACGTAGTGCAGCCTCTCCACGGCGTACAGGGTCTCGGCCAGCGGAATGTAGGCGTACGGGCCGCCCTGGTCGTCGACGTCATTGAGCCACACCAAGATCTTCACCGTGCGCCGGTCCTCGGCATCACGGTGCCACCGGCGCACGCCCACCGTCTGGTTGTTGCCGACTTCGCGGCGCACGTCCGCCCCGTAGTAGCGGGCCGGCACACCCAGGTAGTTCTCGACGACGTCCAGCATGCGGTCCTGCAGGCCCCACTGCCAGATGGACAGGTCCGCCAACAACTCGTCCGTGGAGGGGCGCAGCGTGCTGGCACCACCCGTGGGCCGGTCCGCCAAGGGGGCCACGAGGCGTTCCAGTGCCGGCTTGAGCGCGTCCGTGGTGGGGACGGCGAGATCGTCCAGGGACCCAATGTGGACACCCTGCCGCTGCAGGGTGGAGACCAGCCCGGCCTGGGCCAGGTCGAGCGGAGGCAGGTGCGGCGCCCACTTGCGGCGGCGCTCCTCATGCATGCCGTCGGCGGCCCAGCGGACCGGCGTGACATTGGTCAGGATCTCCCGCTTGAGGCGGTTCGCGAATCGTCCCAAGGGACCCGCTACGGTCTCGGATGTGATCATGGAACCGAGGTTACAAGTGCGGATCAGCGGTGGCGACGACCACGGTGGCCGACGAGTAGTGGTGGGGTACCAGAGCATCCGGTGGAATCCCGTATCACGTAGGGACAGCAGGTGCCCAGACCCGTGGACCCCGAAGGCCTCAGAGAGTCGCTGTAACCGTCAGAGCCGGCCGAAGGGCTCCGCATACTGGAAGGGGCCGGTCTGGCCGTCATATGCGGTGAGGGTCCTGACCTGGAAATAGTCGCCCCACGAGGGATCCGGGCTGATCACTCCGCTCGACACCGCCGGGGCGAAACCGAAGCGGGAGTAGTAGGCGGGTTCACCCAGGAGTCCCACGAGAGGCTCGCCCCTCGCCTCGGCCGCACCGAGAACCGCATGCATCAAGGCAGAACCGATGCCGGAGCCCTGCCGGTCTGGATGAACACTCAGCGGCCCGAGTCCGAGCGCGGGCCGGCCACCCACAGAGGCACGCGTCGCGACGACGTGGCCCACCACCAGACCATCCTCGACGGCGACGAGGGACAAGCCCGGGATCCACCCGACGTCATCGCGCAGCCAACCGACCAGTACGGCCTCACCGGGGTCTCCACCGGGCTCCAGCGATGGTGCATGTCGCTCGGCGCCACGGAAGGCGGCTGCCGTGACGGAACGGATCGCCTCGCGGTCTGGGGCGCGCTCCGCTCGAATGATCACCATGGACGCCTCCCTGGGTCCGCTGTAGGCCGCTGTGGGCCCGACGCGGATGACCTGATGAACGACAGGATTCGTCTGCGGACGTGCACGGCAGGGGAATGTTCTGGCAAAAACTCGTCCCACGATGACAGAAACGGGGCTGGTTGTCACCAGCCCCGTTTCTGTTCGCCCTGAGGTGGGCGTTCGATGTGCGCGGAGGGGGACTTGAACCCCCACGCCCTTGCGGGCACAGCGACCTCAACGCTGCGCGTCTGCCAATTCCGCCACCCGCGCGCACAATCCGGTTCGCACCGGATTTCCGCTGCCTCGAAAGGCAGCGCTGACTATCCTAACACCCTTTTCGCGTGCCTCCGTACACAGGCCGGACACGGGCCGTTCCACCTCGCTAGGGTGGCACCATGAGCGCCATCTCCAGCCACGACTTCACGGACGACGTCGTCCGCATCTGCCGAGACCTGATCCGGATCGACACCTCGAACTACGGGGGCAACGACTCCCGGGGAGAACGCGAGGCCGCCGAGTACTGTGCGGCCCTGATGCGGGACGCCGGCATGGAGCCGACGGTCTACGAGTCGTCTCCCGGCCGGGCCAGCGTGGTTGGTCGCATCGCGGGCTGGGATCCCCAGGCTCCCGCCCTGGTCCTGCACGGCCACCTCGACGTGGTCCCCGCGGACGCCAGTGAGTGGTCGGTGGACCCGTTCTCGGCCGAGTTGAGGGAGGGCATGATCTGGGGCCGGGGGGCCGTGGACATGAAGGGTATGGATGCCATGATCCTCGCGGTCCTGGGCTACCTGCACCGCACCGGGCAGCAACCGCGCCGGGACCTCATCGTCGCCTTCTTCGCGGATGAGGAGGCCGGCGGGGTCTACGGTGCCCGCTGGATGGTGGACCACCATCCCGAGGTCTTCGCCGGGGCGACGGAGGCCATCAGCGAGGTCGGCGGTTTCTCCACCGACATCCGCGGGCAACGCGCCTACCTGCTGCAGACCGCCGAGAAGGGCCTGGCCTGGCTCAACCTGACCGCCACGGGAGCACCGGGCCACGGATCGTCCGTGCATCGCGACAATGCGGTGACCCGGCTGTCCGGGGCCATCGAACGGATCGGCAACCATGCCTGGCCCCTCGACTACACGAAGACCACGCGCGCTCTGCTGGAGCAGGTCGCCGAGATCTGCGGGGTGGAGTTCGACGAGGCGGATCCCGCTCCCCAGCTCGAGGCCCTCGGCACGGCCTCCCGGTTCGTCGGCTCCACGCTGCGCAACAGCACCAACCCCACAGGGCTGACCGCCGGCTACAAGCACAACGTGATCCCGGGAAAGGCGCAGGCCACCGTGGACGTCCGCTTCCTGCCGGGGCAGGAGGAGGAGGTCATGACCACCCTGCGTGAACTCGCCGGCGAGGGGGTGGACTTCAGTCATGAGCACCGGGACATCTCCCTGGAGGTCCCCTTCTCCGGCGACCTCGTGGATCTCATGGTCGACTCCATCCAGGCCGAGGATCCCGGCGCACCGGTGCTGCCGTTCATGATGTCCGGCGGCACGGACAACAAGTCCCTGTCCCGGCTCGGGATCGCCGGCTACGGCTTCGCCCCCCTGCAGCTCCCCGCCGACCTCGACTTCACCGGACTGTTCCACGGCATCGACGAGCGCGTCCCCGTCGAGGCCCTCGACTTCGGCTGCCGCGTGCTGCACCGGATGCTCGAGCCCCGCTGACCCCCGCTGACATCCCCGCTGACATCCGGCGGACATCCCGCTGCGGCGGAACCGTCCCCACCGAGCCGACCGGCCGCCCGAATCCCAGGAGGATCCCCCCATGCCCACCCCGCAGAATTCCCAGCAGGCCGCCGTCGAGTCCATCCTGACGGATGACCTCCTCGCCGGGATCCGCGACCGTGCCCCCGGTTTCGACGAGGCGAACGCCTTCCCGCAGCAGGACCTGGATCTCCTACGGGAGGCGGGTTATCTCGGGGCCTTCGCCCCCACAGCGGCCGGCGGACTGGGCTGGGACGTCTCGACCGTCGTCGCCGCCCAGAGGGTGCTGGCCATGCATGCACCGGCGACCGCGCTGGCCGTGAACATGCACCAGATCTGGAACGCCGTGGCCTTCATCCTGGGACGGCAGGGGGATGACTCCCTCGATTTCATCCACCGCGAGTCGGCAGCGGGGGAGGTCTTCGCCTTCGGCATCTCCGAGGCGGGCAATGACGCGGTGCTGTTCGACTCGGACACCGTGGCCGAGCCCGTGGGTGACGGCTCCTACCGGTTCACCGGGACCAAGATCTTCACCACCCTGTCCCCGGTGTGGACCCGGCTCGGGATCTTCGGCAAGACGCCCGACGGCGGCCAGCTGGTCTTCGGCTTCCTCGACCGGTCCGCGGACGGCTGGGAAGCCGACGCCTCCTCCTGGGACATGTTGGGCATGCGAGCCACCCACTCCCACACCACGCGGCTGCAGGGCGCCCTCGTTCCCGCCGACCGGATCGTGCGGCACATCCCCACCGGGCCGAATGCCGACCCGCTCACGTTCGGGATCTTCGCGTCCTTCCTGACACTGGTCGCGGCCGTCTACACGGGGGTGGGGGACCGGGCCGTGGAACTGGCCACGCAGAGCCTGGCCCGGAGGTCGTCCAAAGTAACCGGGCAGGCACTGTCCCAGGATCCAGTGCTGCGGTACAAGACCGGAGAGGCCGCCCTGCGGCAACTGGCCGTGGACACGCAATTGCGAGCGGTGGCCGCAGACATCGACGCCGGCGCGGACCTGGGTGCCGAGTGGTTCCCCCGGTTGGTGGCGAACAAGACCACGGCCATCCGCACGGCCAAGGCCCAGGCGGACTTCGCACTGGAGGCCTCCGGGGGCGCCTCCTACCACCGCGGCAACGAGCTGTCCCGCATCTACCGCGATGTCATGGCCGGGGTGTTCCACCCCTCGGATGACGAGTCGGCGCACCAGACCCTGGCGAACCACCTGCTGGGGCCGGTCCAGGGTCCAGCGGCGTAGGCTCAGGCCTGCACGGCCAGGGTCGACCGGACGCGGATGATCCGGCGGCGCAGCCAGTAGCGCCGGGCACCTCCGCGATAGAGGACCGTGCGCTGCAGCTCCCATTTGCCGTACTCCGCATGCTCCACCACCCGACGCCGGGCCTCGGCCACCGAGTCCCGTGGGGCGACGGTCATCACCAGGTACTCCCAGTGGTCCCGCTGCTCCAGTGACTCCAGACCGCTGGTCATCTCCTGTTCGCGCATCCTTCTCCTTGGGGCACTGGCGGGACAACGGACCCGGTCTCCGTGGATCGTGGCCGGTCTTCGACCAGTATCCGGCACGAGCGAGCCCGCTTCCGTGAAACCCTATGCCAGGCCGGGAAAAAACGGCTACCGTGGTGCCATGAGCATCGACCCGCGTGTGGCCCTGGAGGCCCTGGTTTCCGCATTCGAAGAACATCTGGCGGCCGCCACCGGCAAGCGTGACGATGACGATCCCGCAGTCGAGTCGGCCTTCTTCAACGTGGCCGACTCCTTCGAGGCCTACGAGGACGCCCTGTACGCCGCCACGGGTGAGTTCACCCCGCTGGACGTCTACGACGACGAAGACGACGACGAGGATGACGAGGACGATCAAGACTCCGGCAACTGACCGGGCTTCCAGCCGGACGACGAGCGGATCCACCAGCGGATCTACGACCACGGGATGATCTTCGTCCCGATCTTGAGGCCCGGGTGCGTCGCGGGGACGGGGTCCACAAGCCTGTGACGTAGGGTTCTCTGATGTGAACTGGTTAGAAGCGATCATCCTGGGCCTGGTCCAGGGCTTGACGGAATTCCTTCCCATCTCGTCCTCGGCGCACCTGCGCATCGTCGGCGAGTTCCTGCCCGGAGCCGCCGATCCGGGGGCGGCGTTCACCGCCATCACCCAGATCGGCACGGAGCTCGCGGTCCTGATCTTCTTCTGGAAGGACATCGTCCGGATCATCTCGCGCTGGTTCGGTTCCCTGTTCGGCAAGGTCGAGCGCAATGACCCGGACGCTCGCATGGGCTGGCTGATCATCATCGGCTCGCTCCCCATCGCCGTGGCGGGGCTGCTCTTCGAGGACTACATCGACACCTCGTTCCGGTCCCTGTGGATCGTCGCCACCATGCTGATCGTCTTCGGCCTGCTCCTGGCGGTCGCCGACGCACTCGGACGGCAGACCAAGCCCCTGGAGAAGCTCACCCTCAAGGACGGCATCCTGTTCGGGCTGGCCCAGATGATGGCCCTGATCCCCGGTGTCTCCCGCTCGGGCGGCACCATCACCATGGGCCTCGCCCTGGGCTTCACCCGCGAGGCCGCCGCCCGGTACGCCTTCCTGCTGGCCGTTCCGGCCGTCTTCGCGTCCGGATTCTACAAGCTCTTCCAGGCCCTGGGGGAGCCCGGCGCCTCGGCCGCCTATGGCATGGGCGAGACGCTGGTCGCCACCCTCGTGGCGTTCGCGGTCGGCTACGTCGTCATCGGCTGGCTCATGAAGTTCATCTCAACCCACTCGTTCAGGCCCTTCGTCTGGTACCGCATCGGACTCGGCCTGCTTCTCTACATCCTGCTCGGCTTCGGAGTGATCAACGCCTGATGGAATCCTGGAACACCCCCCTCCCGGCTCGCCTGCCCGTCCAACCGGACCGGCTCAAGATCCACGACACCTCCTCCCAGGCGGAACGCCATCCGGGCAACCTGGCCGAGGCGTCCCTGTACGTCTGCGGGATCACGCCCTACGACGCGACCCACCTCGGCCACGCGAACACGTACGTGACCTTCGATCTGCTCAACCGCTACTGGCGTGCCTGTGGCCTGCCGGTCACCTACGTGCAGAACGTCACCGACGTGGACGACCCGCTGCTGGAACGGGCCACCGCCACCGGCGTGGACTGGCGAGACCTGGCGGCGGACCAGACCGAGCTGTTCCGCTCGGACATGGAGGCCCTCAACGTCCTGGCGCCGGACCACTACGTCGGTGCCACCGAGACCGTGGACTGGGTGGTCCAGTCCGTCCAGGCCCTCGTGGACAACGGCACCGCCTATTCCGTGCCGGGCATGGACGGAGGGCCCGACGGCGACGTCTACTTCTCGATCGACGCCGCCGAGGAGGCCACGGACTGGACCCTCGGCAGCATCGGCCGCCTCAGCTCCGAGGAGATGTCCGCGGTCTTCCCGGACCGTGGCGGCGACCCGGACCGTCCAGGCAAACGCCACCCGCTGGATCCCTTGCTGTGGCGGGTGGCCCGCCCCGGCGAGCCGACGTGGGACGGCCACTCCCTGGGCACCGGCCGGCCGGGCTGGCACATCGAGTGCTCCGCCATTGCCCGGCGTCTGCTGCCGGCACCCTTCACCGTCCAGGGTGGGGGCTCGGACCTCCGCTTCCCGCACCACGAGTTCAGCGCGGCCCACGCCACGGCCGCCGACGGGCAGCCCCTGGCCGGTACCTTCGTCCATGCCGGGATGGTCGGCTACGAGGGGGAGAAGATGTCCAAGTCCCTGGGCAACCTCGTCCTGGTCTCCCGGCTGCGCCAGCAGGGCGTGGAGGCGGTGGCCATCCGCGCGGCGCTGCTCTCCCACCACTACCGTGCCGATTGGGAGTGGACGCCCGAGCTGTTGCGGCAGTCGATGGACCGAGTGGCCCGGTGGCGCCAGGCCCTCGGCCTCGAGACGGCCGAGGACGGTTCCGCCGTGCTGGCCGCCGCCCACCGCGCGCTGTCCCACGACCTGGACGCTCCGGCCGCACTGGCCGAGCTGGACCGCTGGGCGGACCAGGCCCTGGCCAGGGACGCAGTGGACCCCGACGACGCGGCGCACTCCTCGGATCTCTCGGCCCCGGACGTCCGGACAGTGGCCAACGGTCTCCTCGGCCTGATGCTCTGAGTCGACCTGATGGGGTACGGCTAGTCCCGGCCGCGCCGGCGCAGGTACCGCTCGAACTCCTGGGCGATGGCCTCACCCGAGGCCTCGGGTAGTTCCTCGGTGTCCCGCGCGCGCTCCAGCTGTTCCACGTAGGCGGCCACGTCGGGGTCCTCTCCGGCGAGTTCGTTCACGCCGCGTTCCCAGGCCTCGGCGTCCTCGACCAGCGGGGTGAGGTCCAGGCTCACCTGGACGAGGTCCTCGATCCGGCGCAGCAGGGCCAATTCCGCCTTGGGGGAGGGAGCCTGGGAGACATAGTGGGGGACCGTGGCCCACACGGACACCGTCGGCAACCCGGCCCGTGCGGCCGTATCCGTCACCACGCCCACGATCCCGGTCGGCCCCTCGTACGTCGGCCGTTGGGCGCTCAGGGCCTCCCGGAGCTCGGGATCGGCGCTGGTGGGCCTGGCCGGCAGTGGCCGGGTATGCGGGACGTCGGCCAGCAGCGCCCCCAGCATGATCACGGCGTCCACGTTCTGCTCAGCGGCATGCGTCAGCAGTTCGGCCGTGAAGGCCTGCCATCGATAGCTGGGCTCGGCCCCGGACACCAGGATGACGTCGAGGCCCTCCACGTCGGTCGCCCGGAACATGCGGGTCTGCGGCCAGGACAACGTGCCGAGCCCATCGGCGTCGCGCACTACCGTGGGACGGGTGAACTGGTAGTCGTAGTAGTCGCCGTCCGTCAGGGAGCCGGCGGCGGCCGCACCCCATTGACGGCGCAGCAGCTCGATCGCGCTGGTAGCCGCCTCGCCGGCGTCGTTCCAGCCCTCGAAGGCCGCGACCATGACCACTGGCCGGCGTCCGGAGACCATTCCGGCCAGATGGCCGCGCAGTCCCGACTGCCGGGCTGGTGTTCCGTCCATCTCTGCCATGATGGCCACCCTAGACCCGTGTGAACGTGGGGTGCCACACGTGTGCCGGACACGAGCCTGACCGGAACCGGACCTGAACTCCCCGGCTCGGCCCTCGTCGGGAGCCCGTCCGTCCGCCACTAGACTGGCAGTCATGCCCATCCGATCCTCCGCAGGCGCTCCGCGCCCCCGGGACCGCCCGACGACTCCGATACCCGAGCACGGTCCTGCCGCGGAGGCGGTCCCCGGAGCCGTCCTCTGGGACATGGACGGAACTCTCGTGGACACCGAACCGCTGTGGAATGAGAGCCAGCGTGCCCTCGTGGAGGCCGCCGGTGGACGGTGGACCACCGAGTTGGCGCACGGGCTGGTGGGCCAGGCGCTGGACCACGGCGCCCGCCTGCTCCAGGAGGCCGGGGTCACGCTCAGCGTGGGGGAGATCATCGAGCACACCATGACGGACGTGGTCAACGGCGTGCGCCGATCGGTGCCGTGGCGGCCCGGTGCCCGGGAACTGCTCACCTCATTGCGGGATGCCGCCGTGCCCTGTGCCCTCGTCACCATGTCCCATGCCCCGCTGGCCGCCGTGGTCGCCGAGTCCGTCCCCACCGGTTCACTCGAGTTCCTCGTCACGGGGGACATGGTCCTGCGGGGGAAGCCGGACCCTGAGCCCTATGTGACGGCACTGGACGTCATGGCGCGTCGCCACGAGAGCCTGGACCGGAGCGCCTGCGTCGCGGTCGAGGACTCGATGCCCGGATTGCTGTCCGCGGCTGGCGCGGGCCTGGCCGTCGTGGCGGTCCCGCACGTCCTCGCCCTGCCCGATGACCCACGGTGGGAGAAGTGGACCACCCTTGCCGGCCGCACCCCCCGCGACCTCGCCACGGTGGCGGCGCGGATGTCGGCGGCCTCGTGAGCAGCGGCGCCCTCGAGCCCGTCTCCGACCGCCGCGGGAAGCTGCGACTCGGCTCACTGATCGGGGTTCCGGTCTACCTGTCCTGGAGCTGGTCCCTCATCGCCCTGTTCGTGGTGGTGCTGTTCGGGCCTCAGGTCCAACGGCTGTTCCCCGAACTGGGGATCGGTGCCTATGGGATCGCCTTCCTCTACGCCGTGCTCCTGTTGCTCTCGGTCCTGGTCCACGAACTGGCCCATGCCGCCAGCGCGAAGGCGTTCGGCTGGCCCACCACGGAGATCGTCCTCAACCTCTGGGGCGGACACACCCAGTTCGGCAGTTTCCAGGCCACGCCGGGCCGCTCCCTCGTCACGGCGCTGGCGGGACCCGCCGCCAACGTGCTGCTGGCCCTCGGCGGCCAACTGCTCATGGCCACGTGGGCCCCCGACGGCGTCGGGAGCCTGCTGCTCGGCATCTTCACCTACGCGAACTGGCTAGTGGCGGTCTTCAACGCCCTCCCGGGCCTTCCCCTGGACGGTGGCCGGATCGTCGAATCAGCCGTGTGGGCGGCCACGGGGGACCAGGACAAGGGGACCATCGCCGCGGGCTGGGCGGGACGCCTCATCGTGCTGGCCCTGGTGGTCGGGGTGGTGGTGGTGCCCCTGGTGCAAGGGCGGCCGGCCGATATCCCGCTGATCGTCATCCTGGTGATGGTCGGCTATTTCCTCTGGACCGGTGCCACCGAGTCCATCCGCGGTGCCCAGCTCCGGCTGCGGGTCCCCGGCCTGACCGCCGCCCAGCTCATGCTTCCGGCCATCGGCCTGCTCAACACCGCCACCGTGGCGGACGTCCGTGGCCGGCCCTCGGGCACGCTCGCGGTGCTGGTGGCCCCCACCGGCCAGCCGGAGGCCATCGTGGACGAGAACGCTCTGGCCCGCGTCCAGGACCGGGATGCCTCGTCTGTCCTGGCTGCGGCCACCGCCCGGGCCCTGTCCCACGGCGCCGTGGTCCGCGCCACCGATGCCGGCCGCCCCTTGGTGGACCGGCTCGCCGCAGTGGACGGCGCGGAATACGCTGTACTGGCGCCGGACGGCACCGTCTGCGGCGTGCTCCGCCAACCCGATGTGGTCCAGTGGCTCACCACGGGCCGCCGTCGCTGACCCTCACCACCCACCAGAAGGACCACCACCGCATGACCGATACCCCCAGCCCCACCGGCGTCGACGAACGCCGTGGCCCCCTGCGCCCCGGCCAGCGGGTCCAGCTCAAGGACGCCAAGGGACGCCTCAACACCATCACCCTCACCGAGGGCGGGCAGTTCCACAGCTACCAGGGCGTCCTGCACCATGACGACCTGATCGGCGGTCCGGACGGCGTGGTGGCGAGGAACTCGGCGGGCCACGAGTACCAGGTCCTGCGCCCGCTGATCAGCGACTTCGTCCTGTCCATGCCGCGCGGGGCCACCGTCGTCTACCCCAAGGACTCCGGTCAGATCGTGCAGATGGCGGACATCTTCCCCGGTGCGCGGGTGGTGGAGGCCGGAGTCGGCTCCGGTGGCCTGTCCATCTCCCTGCTGCGCGCGGTGGGGGACGCGGGGGAACTGCACTCTTACGAACGCCGCGAGGAGTTCGCGGACGTGGCCCGCGCCAACGTCCAGACCTTCTTCGGCGGGGAGCACCCGGCCTGGCAGATCCACCTCGGCGACGCGCAGGAGGAGATGACCACGGTCCATGAACCCGGTTCCATCGACCGTGTGGTGCTGGACATGCTGGCCCCCTGGGAGTGCCTGGACGCGGTCGCGACGGTGCTGGCGCCGGGCGGCGTGTGGATCAACTACGTCGCCACCGCCACCCAGCTCTCCCGCGTGGCGGAGGCGATCCGTGAGGACGGACGGTTCACCCAGACCGAGGCCTCGGAGACCATGGTCCGCGGCTGGCACCTTGACGGTCTGGCCGTGCGGCCCGACCACCGCATGGTCGCCCACACCGGTTTCCTGCTGGTCTGCCGCCGCCTGGCGACCGGCCAGGAGGCCCTGGCGCTGAAGAAGCGCTCCAAGGTGTCCGAATTCAAGGCCGTGGACGTGGAGGCCTGGCAGCCGGCCGACGAGTCACGCTGGACCCCGCAGGCCCTGGGCGAACGCCCCGTGACGGACAAGAAGGCGCGCAAGGCGGCTCGCGAGGCGGCATCCATGGAGCAGAAGGGCGCGCGACGCCACCTCGCGGACGTGGATCCCGGTGAGGACCCGGCCGCCGCTGCGGATCCGATAGTCCCGGTGGAACCGGTCGACCCAGCAGACCTCTGACCTCTGAAGGACGGACCGTCCACCGGCCGGAGCCATCGTTACGCCACCAGCCAAGCGCACCACAGCCTTCGCGGACAGGCCTAGGATGGATAGGTAAGGCTGACCTCAGGCATTCCCCGATCCGGTTGGCCGGAAAGGTATCCGTGAGCGATCCCACCACCGCCGGAACCACACCGATGGAGTCCGGCCTGACGCACCAGCTGGAGGCGGCGAAGCGTCGCGCCGCCACCCTCGTGGAGAAGAACCGGACGCTCGAGTACCAATTGCAGACCGCCGCCCGGAACAACCGCCGCATGGTCGACCTGTTGGAGGAGACCCGGGACGAGATCACCACGCTCAAGGCCGCCCTGGAGCTGGATGGGGAGGCGCCCTTCGCCTTCGCCACGGTCCTGGAGGTCCACCCGGCCCGCGAGCCCGTCGAGGGCGTCGAGATCGCGGCGACCGTGCAGGGTGGCGTGGACGTCATCCACAACGGCCGCCGGATGCGGGTGACCGCATCCCCCCTGTTGGAGGCCGCCCGGATCACCCCCGGCTCCGATGTACTGCTGAACGAGTCCCTGACCATCGTGTCCGTACTCGAGGCCGAACGGGCCGGGGAGCTGGTCCGGGTGAAGGAGACCTTGGACGACGGGCTGCTGGTCGTCGTCGGGCGCGGGGACGAGGAACGCGTCGTGCGCCGGTCGCACCGCCTCTCGGGTCAGCGCATCCGGGTGGGGGACGCCGTCACCTACGACTCGCGCACCGGCCAGGCCCTGGACGTCGTCCCGCTGAACGAGGTCCAGGACGTGGTCCTCGAGGAACTTCCCGATGTCAGCTACGAGGACATCGGGGGCCTGCGGGACCAGATCGAACAGATCCGTGACTCCATCGAGATGCCGTTCCTACATCCGGGCCTGTACCGCGAGCACGGGCTCAAGGCCCCCAAGGGCATCCTGCTCTACGGGCCTCCCGGCACCGGCAAGACCCTGATCGCCAAGGCCGTGGCCTCCTCCCTGGCCGCCCGCTCCACGGAGGAGCGCCGCTCCTACTTCCTCAACATCAAGGGCCCCGAACTGCTGAACAAGTACGTGGGGGAGACGGAACGGCACATCCGCACCATCTTCGCCCGCGCCCGGGAGAAGGCCTCCGACGGGTATCCGGTCGTGGTGTTCTTCGACGAGATGGAATCGTTGTTCCGCACCCGCGGCTCCGGCGTCTCCTCGGACGTGGAGACCACGATCGTTCCCCAGCTGCTGGCCGAGATCGACGGCGTGGAACGGCTGGACAACGTCATCGTCATCGGCGCCTCGAACCGCGAGGACATGATCGACCCGGCGATCCTCCGCCCCGGCCGCCTGGACGTGAAGATCCGCGTCTCCCGGCCGGACGCCGAGGGCGCCGCGGACATCTTCGGCAAGTACCTCACCACCGCCCTGCCCCTGCACTCCGCCGAGCTGGAGCGTCACGGCAGCCGGGCGGACACCGTCGCGGCGATGATCGCCGCCGTCACCGACCACCTGTTCGCCCGCGGCCCGGAGACCGAGTACCTCGAGGTCACCTACCTGGACGGCACCACCCGGACGCTGTACTTCGCCGACTTCACCTCCGGTGCCGTCATCGCGAACATCGTGGACCGGGCGAAGAAGCAGGCCATCAAGGACTACCTGTCCGCGGATTCCGCCGAGGAGGCCAAGGGGCTGCGCACCGAGCACCTGCTGCAGGCTGTCCGGGAGGAGTTCACCGAGCAGGAGGACCTCCCGAACAACACCTCACCCGAGGAGTGGGCCCGGGTCTCCGGCCACCGCGGCGGGCGCGTCGCCGGGATCCGCATGCTGGTCCGCCACGGCTCCGCCGACCAGCAGGTGTCACGGTGACGCACGTGCCCCCATCCCCGGACTCTTTCAGTCGACTTGGGGTGGGCGCTGGGGCGGAAGACCCACCCCAAGTCGACGGAAAGCGGGACGGATCGGCCGGCGTCGGGCCCGTGGTGGCGGACCGGCACGGTCTGGTCCCGGCCGATGCCGTGCTTTCGGCCGGACGTGACACCGCCGGATGGGGAGTCCACCGGGTGATGGGGCTGGAGACCGAGTACGGCGTCCATGCCCCCGCCAACCCCGGTGCGGGGCATTCAGTGCTCTCCGTGGAGGTGGTCAACGCCTATGCGGACCTCGTGACGTCCCGGGGCGGGACCGTGGCGGGCACGGAGTGGGACTACGGGGAGGAGTCCCCGCTCGTGGACGCCCGCGGCTGGCAGCTGCCGCGGTCGGCGGCCCATCCCACGCAGTTGACTGATCAGCCACTGATGGGCGAGGACGGCAGTCCCGTGCACCTGCTGACGAACCTGGTGCTGCCCAACGGGGCCCGCCTCTACGTGGACCATGCCCATCCCGAGTACTCCTCACCCGAGACCACGAACCCGTTGGACGCCATGGTGTGGGACCAGGCGGGGGACCTGGTGGCGTTGGCCGCCTCGCAGCGGATCGCCGCGGCACCGGGGGAGCCCCAGGTGCTGCTGTACAAGAACAACACGGACAACAAGTCAGTGTCCTACGGCGCCCACGAGAACTACCTGGTGACCCGCAGCCTGGACTTCGAGGAGCTGGCACAGCGCCTGTTGCCGTTCTTCACGGCCCGGCAGGTGATCTGCGGGGCCGGTCGAGTCGGGCTTGGCGTCACCGGGTCGAGCCCCGGGTTCCAGATCAGCCAGCGGGCGGACTTTTTCGAGGAGCAGGTCGGCCTGGAGACCACAGTGCGGCGGCCCATCGTGAACACGAGGGACGAGCCGCATGCCGACGCCGACCGGTACCGCCGCCTGCACGTGATCATCGGGGACGCCAATCTCTCCCAGTACGCGACCTGGCTGCGCTGCGGCATGACCGCCCTCGTGCTCTCCATGATCGAGCTCGGCACCGCGCCGGAGGTGGAACTCATGGACCCCGTGACGGCCCTGCAGCGGATCAGCCACGATCCCACCCTGCAGGCCACCGTCCCCCTGGTGCGTCCCCTGGACGGTGCCGGCCCGGGCGGTCGCCGTGAGGCCACGGGGCTGGAGATCCTGCGGGTCTATCTCGAAGCCGCCGAGCGGCATGTCCACCGCTTCGGCATGGAGGACGGGGCCACGCTGGACGTGCTGCACGCCTGGCGGGAGTCCGTCGAGACCCTCGGAACCGAGCCGGCCGCCATGTCCGACCGGCTGGACTGGGTGGCCAAGTACCAGCTGCTGTCCGGGTACCGGAAGCGCCACGGCCTGGACTGGGACGATCCCCGCCTCGGCATGATGGACCTGCAGTATGCGGACCTGCGCCCGGACAAGGGGCTCTACCAGGCGATGCTGCGCCGTGGCTCGCTCCGCCGGCTGGTGCCGGACGAGAGGATCCGGGACGCCGTCGGCACGCCGCCGCCGGACACCCGGGCCTGGGCGCGCGGCCGGACGGTGGACGTGTTCGGGCGTCACGTGGTCGGAGCCAGTTGGGACACCCTCCTGGTGCGTGAGGAAGGCGAGGGCCCCCTCCACCGGTTCCATCAGCGTGAGCCGTTGGCCGGCTCCGCCGAACAGCTGCCCGGGGTGTTCGACGAGCCGGCGGCGGAGGGTTCCTACGGGCGGCTGCTCGAGGCCCTGTCCCGTGTCCAGGCCGGTCCGCCACGGCATCACGGACACCACTGACTCCCTCACCACCAGACACGACCATCACCACCATCAGGAGCGACCATGTCACAGCAGTACGGCTCATCCTTCGAACGCGAGGAAGACTCCTCCAACGGTCCTGACGCGGATCCCACGCCGGCACCCACCGGCGCCGCGGGCCAGACCAGCACCGCTGACCTGGACAGCCTGCTCGACGAGATCGACTCGGTGCTCGAGACGAACGCCGAGGAGTTCGTCCAGGGTTTCGTCCAGAAGGGCGGCCAGTAGCCCGCATGGACCGCAGGATCATGGGCGTCGAGACCGAATTCGGCGTGCACTACTCCCATCCGGGATCACGGCCGCTCACGCCCGAGGAGGTCGCCCGGTACCTGTTCCGGCCCGTGGTCGAGTGGGGGCGCTCCTCCAACGTGTTCGTCACCAACGGTTCCCGCCTGTATCTGGACGTGGGCTCCCACCCGGAGTACGCCACGGCGGAGTGTTCCACCCTGGATGAGCTTGTGGCAGTGGACAAGGCCGGAGAACGGGTTATGCAGGAGTTGATCGACGGGGCCACCGGGCACATGAGGGCGGACGGCTTCACGGGGACCATCTACCTGTACAAGAACAACGCCGACTCCGCGGGCAACTCCTACGGTTCCCACGAGAACTACCTGCTGAACCGCCGGACCGAGTTCCGCCGGCTGTCCGAGGCACTGATTCCCTTCCTGATCACCCGACAACTCGTCTCCGGGGCGGGCAAGGCCATCGGAGTCCGCACCGGGGCCGGCGACGGCGGGCTGCACGGGGCCGGTGCGACGGAAGCGCCCATCCCCGGCCCTCCGGAACCCCACTTCGCCTTCTCCCAACGGGCCGACCACGTGATGGAGGGCATCTCCTCCGCCACCACTCGTTCCCGGCCCATCATCAACACCCGGGACGAGCCCCACGCGGACGCCGCCGAGTACCGCCGCCTCCACGTGATCGTGGGGGACTCGAACATGTCCGAGACGACCCAGCTGGTCCGGTTCGGGGCCACCGACCTGCTGCTGCGCATGATCGAGGCCGGGCGGCCCCTGGGCGACCACCAGCTCGCCAACCCCATCCGGGCCATCCGGCAGGTGTCCCACGACCTCACCGGTACCGAGAAACTCGAACTGCGCAACGGTGGACACCGATCGGCTCTGCAGCTGCAGTGGCACTACCTGGAGCAGGCCACCGCCTTCGTGCGGGAGAACGGTCCCCACCATGACCGGGTCCCGGCCGTGCTCGATCTGTGGGAGCGCACTCTGGATGCCGTGGAGAGTGGGGACTACTCCCGGATCGACACCGAGATCGACTGGGCCATCAAGCACCGCTTCCTGTCCCGGTACGCCGCGAAGAACTCCCTGGACTGGAATGCGCCACGGATCGCCCAACTCGACCTCTCCTACCACGACATCACGCCCCAGCGGGGCCTGTTCTCGCTGTTGCAGTCGCGCGGGGCCGCCGCCCGGTTCCTGGACGATGCCGCCATCGAGGACGCAGTGGACAACCCGCCGCCGTCCACCCGCGCCACCCTGCGGGGCCGGTTCATCCGGGCTGCACGGGAGGCGGACCAGACCTATTCGGTCGACTGGACCCACCTGAAGCTCAACGACCGTCCGCTTCAGGCCATCAGCATCAAGGATCCGTTCCAAACCGAGTCCGATCGGCTCGATGCGCTCATCGGTCACCTGCGCCACGCCACTGGCGGGGAGTCCGCCTCATCCAGCGTCCATCCAGTCTGACGTGACAGACTGAAAAGGCCGGGTGATGGCCCGGTCTGGGTGTCACCCCGCCGCCCTCCTCGGCCGGGAGCTGGCCCCGTCCCGTACTACCGAAGGATCCCATGTCCCGCTCTGTGCCCCGTCAGCAGTCTCGATCGCGCCGGTCCCGCGCCGCCGCGCCCCTGTCCCTGTCCCTGGTCGGCGCCCTGCTGCTGGCCGGTTGCGCCGCTCCGGAGCCGCGTGGCGCCGGCGACATCGAGGCCTTGGAGCCGGTGTCCATGGAGGTCAACGAGGAGGGCGTCCCGGAGGTCACCGTGGACGGGGAGATCCAAGCCGAGGAGATCTCCTCCCGCGTCCTGAAGGACGGCGACGGCGCGGACGTCAACGACGGCGACATCGCCTTGGTGCAGACCGCCATCGTGGACCCGGCCTCTGGCGAAGTCACCGCCGAGAACTTCACCCAGGGCTCCGAGGCCGTGTTCCTCAACGACACGTTGAAGGAGGGCAATGACGTCCTCTACAACATGCTCGACCAGAACAAGGTCGGTGCACAGATCTCCTTCTTCATGCCCGGATCCCAGATGGGCCAGGGAGCCCCAGATCAGCTGATGGTCTTCCAGATCTCCGACGTCCGCCCGGCACGTGCCGAGGGAGAGCCCGTGGACGTCACCGACGACTCCCTGCCGGCTGTCACCCTCAACGAGGACTCCGGCGAGCCCACCATCGCCGCGCCCGAGGGCGATGCCCCGACCGATCTCGTCGTACAACCGCTCATCGAGGGCGACGGTGAGGAGGTCGGTGAGGGTGACCACGTCACCGTCCAGTACAAGGGCGTGAAGTGGTCCGACGGCGAGGAGTTCGACTCCTCGTGGTCGCGCGGCGAACCGTCAGGGTTCCCGCTCAGTGGCGTCGTCGCCGGCTGGTCTGAGGGACTGCAGGGCCAGAAGGTCGGCTCCCAGGTGCTCATCGTCGTGCCGCCGGAGAAGGGTTACGGGGATACCGAGGGCCATGAGCTCCAGGAGGAGACCCTCGTCTTCGTGGTGGACATCCTGCACACCATGCCACCGGCCCAGCCGGCCGAAGCACCGGAGTCGACCGAGCCGGCACCCTCGGAATCGGCACCGGCCGAGTCAGCACCGGCCGAGTCAACCCCCGCGGCATCAGCGTCCCCCGAGTCTGAGTAGGCTGGAACGGACCGCAGAACTGACCTGAATTGGTCTGAACCCGACCTTCTGGAAGGAAGAAACCCATGTCCTTCGGACAGCGCAATTACGACCGCACCCGCCCGGAGATCGAGTTCCCCGGTGAGAACCCGCCGGCAGAGCTGGTCATCGAGGACATCGCCGAGGGCTCCGGAAAGGCCGTCGAGGCCGGCGACCGGGTCTCCTGCCACTACCTCGGGGTGGCCTGGTCCACCGGAGCCGAGTTCGACGCCTCGTGGAACCGCGGCCAGCCGCTGGACTTCCAGGTCGGCGTCGGCCAGGTCATCAAGGGCTGGGACGACGGCCTGCTGGGCATGAAGCTCGGCGGCCGGCGGCGCCTCGAGATCCCGCCGCACCTGGCCTACGGGGACGCCGGTGCCGGCGGCGAGATCGGCCCGGGCGAGACCCTGATCTTCGTGGTGGACCTCGTCGGGATCAACTGAACCCACCGTGTCCGCCGCATCGCCAGCGCGCTCCACAGAGCGCATCGTCTCGCTGCTGTGGGTGCTCTTGGCCAGCGGCCGCCGCGGGGTCACCCGCGAGTACCTGGTCACCTCCGTGGACGCCTACTCGCTGTCCCCGTCCGCAGCGGCGTTCGAGAAGATGTTCACCCGTGACAAGGAGGTCCTGAAGGGCATCGGCGTGCCGTTGGAGTCCTTCACGGTCCAGGACGAGTCCGGCTTCGAGTCCTCGGAGCCGGGCGGGGAGACCCGGTACCGGATCGACGAGGACCGGATGTACCTGCCGGCCGTCCCCTTCACCAACGGGGAGCGTCTGGCTCTGATGCGGGCAGAATCCGCCTGGGCCGGTTCGGAGATCGGCCATGCCGTGGTCCGGGCCCTCGGCCGGGTGGACGCGGGGGAGGACTGGCTCGAGGCCAGATCGGACTCTGACCACGAGGCCTTCGGAGTGCGCCTGGCGGGAGCGGACCGCTACCTGACAGAACTCGGGGACATGGTCCGCGACCAGTCGGTGGTGCGCTTCAGCTACCGGACCGTGAATGCCGGGCGTGCTGAGGACAGGACCGTCCGGGCCTGGGCGCTGACCAACCCGACGGGCGTCTGGTACCTCGTCGGATGGGACCTCGACCGGCAGCAACAACGCACCTTCCGGCTGACCCGCATCGAGTCCGAGCCCCGGGTGGTTGCGGCCGATCCCGGCCATGACCGCGCCCCACACCGGCCCGCCGACTTCGACGTCCAGGCGGTCCACGACGTGGTCTCCGGGCAGCGGCAGCCGGCGTCCACCGTGCTGCACCTGGCCACCGGCCGGGCCGTCCACCTGCGGATCGGTGCCGAGCCCACCGGGAACCCCACCATGGTGCCGAAGGGCTGGGACGAGGTCCGGGTGACCTACACCCGGCCAGCGGAACTGGCCGGGAGCATCGCCGCGGCAGGACCCCTGGCCACGGTTCCGGACGTCGGGGACCCGCTGCGGGCCGCCGTCGTGACGCTGCTCGAGGGCGCCCTGGCCTCCCATGCAGCCCCGCAGCCGGAATACACGCTCAGCACGCCGAAGCGGCGCCGCAACCGCAGGACCGACCGGGACAAGGTCGCCGCCGTGGTGGACGCCATCGGGCTGGCGAACCGGCGGGACGGGATCAGCCGCGCCGAACTGGCCGAGCGGCTCCACGTCGGCGACCGGGAACTCACCGCCATCCTCGACGAACTCTGGTTCTGCGGCATGCCCGAGCGGCAGTTCGCCGGACAGCAGTTCGAGGTCCTGGAGCAGGACGGCCGGATTCGCATCACCCAAGCCGAACGACTCTCCGGGCCTCTTCGCCTCAGTGTTCCAGAGGCCGCCGCCCTGGCCATCGGCCTCCGCGCGGCAGCGGGCATCCCGGGACTCACGGACACCGAACGGCAGGACACTGCGTCTGCGTTGGACAAGATCCTGGCCGCGTCCGGGCCCGAGGTGGGGCAGGCCGGCGCCGGGATCGTGGCCGGATTCGACTTCGGTCCCTTCACCGAGCTGGCCGGCCGGCTGCACGCCGCCGTCCGCGAACAGACCCTGCTCTCGATCGACTACCACTCCGCGACCAGGGACGAGACCTCCACCCGCACCGTGGAGCCGCTGCGCATCACCAGCGAGGGCGGCCACGGATACCTGCAGGCCTGGTGCCGCTCCAGCGATGGACGGCGGAACTTCCGCCTCGACCGGATCGCCGCCGTCCGCGAGACCGGTGAGACCTTCGAACCCCGTCACCTGCCCGTGGACGACCGCCTGTTCACCCAGCACGGTGACGAGCCCGCCGTGACGGTCCACTTCGCCCACCGCATCCGTGACCTGGCCGCCGGGTTCGATCCGGAGAGGACCGCCGTCCTGGAGGACGGCTCGGTGATCGCGGAGGTCAGGCTCGCCCACCCCGACTATGCCCACGCCCAGGCGGCCCGCTTCGGAGGCGAGTTCCGGGTGCTGGCCCCCCAGGACCTCGTCGAATCGACCGTCGACTGGCTCCAGCGCGCCCGGACCGGATACGTCACCGGAAATTCACCGTCACCGGGTGTCTCCACGGGCCCCGGCCCCGCGGCGTGACGTAAACTCGACAACGTTCAATCGAAAGGACGCCCCCATGGCTGGACTTCAGGGATGGCAGCTCGTCATCATCATCGCCATCGTGCTGTTGCTGTTCGCGGCCCCCAAGCTGCCCGCGATGGCCCGCAACCTCGGCCAGTCGATGCGGATCTTCAAGTCCGAGGTCAAGCAGATGAAGGACGACGGCCCCGAGGAGAAGTCCACCCGGGACGCCTCAGCCTCTGCGGGCGGCCAGGACCCCGAGGGCTCGGACGCCATCGAGGGCCGCATCGTCAACGGTGACGCCGACGGCACGCGGAACGGTCGGAAGACCGGCACCAACGACCAGCAGTAGCAGCAGGTCACCGCCTCCATGACGTCTGCTCCCAAGGCGGCCCGCACGAAGCGCACCAAGGTCACCCGGGCCTCCCGCAAGAACAACCCTGCGGGGGAGATGGCCCTCAAGGACCACCTCAAGGAACTGCGCAACCGCCTCATCGTCGCCGGCATCGGTCTGACCCTGGGCGCTGTCGTCGGGTTCATCGTCTACCAGCCCTTCTTCTCGGCCCTGATCGACCCGGTGCACCGGCTCTCCGACGAGGGCCGCATCGTCACGGTGTCCTTCAGCGCCGTGGGGCAGCCCTTCGACATCATGCTCCAGGTCGCCCTGTTCGTGGGGCTCGTCATCTCGAGCCCCATCTGGCTGTACCAGGTCTGGGCCTTCGTGGTGCCGGGGCTGAAGAAGAAGGAGAAGCGCTACGCCCTGGGGTTCATCGGCGCCGCCGTCCCGCTGTTCGTCCTGGGCGTAGCCCTGGGCTGGCTGGTCCTCCCGGAGGCGGTCCAATTCTTCGTAGGGCTGTCCCCGGAGGGCACCGCTAACGTGATCTCGGCGGACGTCTACATCCCCTTCGTGTTGCGATTGTTCCTGGCCTTCGGCTTCGCCCTCGTGCTGCCCGTGGTGCTGGTCGGCCTGAACATGATCGGGGTCCTTCCCGGACGGCAGATCATCAAGCACTGGCGGATCACCGTCTTCCTGATCGCGCTCATCGCCGCCCTGGCCGCTCCGGGTTCGGATGCCATCACGATGTTCTACCTCGCGATGCCGCTGATCCTGCTCTTCGGCGTCGCCATCATCATCTGCCTGGTCAACGACAAGCGGCGGGCCAAGCGTGCCGCGAAGGCCGAGCAGGACAACGAGGAGTACCTCACCACGGGTCCGAGGCCCCTCGACGAGCTGTAGGCCCCGGACGCCCATCAGCCACCGCCTATCAGCCGCCGGCCGGGTTCTGCCCCCCCCGGTCGGCGGCGGGGTCCGGCCATGTCCTAGGCTGGCCCCATGGCACCTTCCGCGGACAACACCATCGGCCAGCCGAGCCCCGCGGAGCGCTACGCGGCCGCCAAGCGCCGGGCCGCAGACGCCCGGACCGAACTGGGCCGGTTCACCACCACCCTGGGCTTCGAATTGGACCCGTTCCAGGCCGAGGCCTGCCGTGAACTCGAGGCTGGCAACGGCGTCCTGGTGGCCGCCCCGACCGGCGCCGGCAAGACGGTGGTCGGCGAGTTCGCCATCCACCTCGCCCTGACCCACGGCCAGAAGGCCTTCTACACCACCCCGATCAAGGCCCTGAGCAACCAGAAGTTCCAGGAGCTCGTGGCCACCTACGGGCCCGAGCGGGTCGGCCTGCTGACGGGGGACACCGCCATCAACTCCGAGGCCGAGGTGGTGGTGATGACCACCGAGGTGCTGCGGAACATGCTCTACGCCGATTCCGACACGCTGACGAACCTGGCCTATGTGGTCATGGACGAGGTCCATTACCTGGCTGACCGGTTCCGCGGGGCCGTGTGGGAGGAGGTCATCATCCACCTCCCGGAGCATGTGCAGCTCGTGTCCCTGTCCGCGACCGTCTCCAATGCGGAGGAGTTCGGAGCCTGGCTGGACACGGTGCGCGGCTCCACCTCGGTGGTCGTCTCCGAGCACCGCCCCGTCCCGCTGTGGCAGTACGTCATGGCCGGCAACCAGCTCTACGACCTCTTCGCCACCGAGGTCGCCTTCGACGAGGTCGCCCCCGTCAGCGACGACCCGGCCTCGGAGGCGCAGCCCGCCCCAGAGCCCAAGGACACCTCCGGGGGCCGTCTGGTGCTCAATCCCGAGCTGGCGCGATTGGCCGAAGACCAGCGCCGCCGCGAGGAACGCAGTGACTGGGGACGTCCTGGCCGCAGCACCTACCGCGGCGGACGCGGCGGTCCCCGGGGTCGCGGCGGCGGCAAGACCGGCGGAGGCAGAAGCGGCGGCCGGGACGGCGGCGGTTCCGGCCGCCAGCCGCGGGACCGCCGGCGGTCCGGCCCGGCCCCCTATGGCCGGGACGAGCGCACCGCCACCACCCGGTACGACGGCGGCGCGGCCGGCTCCTCGCAGACCTCCTCGGGCGGTGGACGGCAGGGGGAGCCCCAGCGTCACTCCGGGCAGCTGCGCATCTCCCGCCCCGGGATGGTCCGGGTGCTCGAACGGGAGGGACTGCTGCCCTGCATCACGTTCATCTTCTCCCGCGCGGGGTGTGACGGCGCGGTGGAGCAGTGCCTGGCCGTCGGGCTGGACCTGACGACGCCGGGGGAGAAGCAGCAGATCCAGGCGATGGTGGACGAGGCCGGTCAGTCCCTCCCGGCCGAAGACCTGGACGTCCTGGGCTTCTGGGGCTGGCGTGACGGGTTGTCCCGGGGCTTCGCGGCCCACCACGCCGGCATGCTCCCGCCCTTCAAGGAAGTGGTGGAGAAGCTCTTCGGCCTCGGGCTCGTCAAGGTCGTCTTCGCCACGGAGACCCTCGCGCTGGGGGTCAACATGCCCGCCCGGACCGTGGTGCTGGAAAAGCTCGAGAAGTACAACGGCGAGGCGCACGTGAACATCACGGCGGGGGAGTACACCCAGCTGACCGGGCGTGCCGGGCGCCGCGGCATCGACGTGGAGGGCCATGGGGTGGTCCTCTGGCGTCCGGGACTGGACCCGGCGGCCGTGGCGGGGCTGGCCTCCCGCCGTACCTATCCGCTGAACTCCTCCTTCCGCCCCGCCTACAACATGTCCGTCAACCTCATCGCCCAGTTCGGCCTCGAGCGCTCCCGAGCGATCCTGGAGTCCTCCTTCGCCCAGTTCCAGGCGGACCGCTCGGTGGTCGGACTGGCCCGGGAGGTCCGGACCCGGGAACAGTCCCTGGCCGGCTATGAACAGTCCATGACCTGTCACCTCGGCGACTTCACGGAGTACGCCCGGTTGCGCAAGGAGCTCTCGGAGGCGGAGAAGGACTCGTCGAAGGGCCGCAACCGGGCCCGCCAACGGGCCGTCAAGGATTCCCTGGCCAATCTGCTGCCCGGAGACATCATCGAGGTGCCGGGCCCGCGGCGGCTGGGTACCGCCGTCGTCGTGTTCCCCGCCGGGAACCCGGCCAACCCCCGGGTGGGCATCATCACGCAGGAGGCGCAATTGCGCCGGATCGGCACCGATGATGTGACGGAGCCCGTGGACCCGGTCGGTGGGGCTCGATTGCCGCAGAACATCCAGGTCAAGACCCCCACGCAGCGCAAGGACATCGCCGCCGCCATGCGCACGGCTCTGCGCGAGCACCGTCCGGCGCCGGGTCAGCGCACCGCATCCGGGTTCAGGTTCCACGACGACGGCAGCACCGGCCGCGTCGAGGACCTGCGGCGCCAGCTCGAGCGCCACCCCTGCCACGGCTGCCAGGACCGCGAGGACCACGCCCGCTGGGCCGAACGCTGGTGGAAGCTGCGCCGCGAGATCGACCAGCTGTCCTCCCGGATCCAGGGCCGGACCAACACCATCGCCAAGGCGTTCGACCGGCTCGTGGGCCTGCTGACCACCTACGGCTACGTGGCCGTCGGGGACGGCACCCGGACCGTGCCCGGAACCGTGGCCGGCACCGAGGACTCACCCGGCGTCACCGCCGCCGGGCAGACCCTGCGGCGCATCTATGGTGAACGGGACCTGCTGACCTCACTGGTGCTGGAGGACGGGCTGGCGGACGGGCTCGACCCGGAGGAGCTGGCCGGCCTCGCTGCCCTGCTGGTGTTCCAGGCCAAGGGGGCCGAGAACGTCGGGATCCCGCAGATGCCCACCCCCGCCCTCCAGCACGTGCTGGAGGGCACCGCCGAGCATTGGTATGAACTCCAACTGGCCGAACGCGGGGCCCAACTCGAGCCGACCGCGGAGCCGGATCCCGGACTGGTGTGGCCCATTCACCGGTGGGCCCGCGGCCGGAACCTGAGGGACACTCTCAAGGGCACCGACCTTGCGGCAGGCGACTTCGTCCGGTGGGCCCGCCAGGTGATCGACCTGCTGGACCAACTGGCCAAGGTGCCCGGCCGCCCCGGGCTCTCTGCCCAGTGCCGACGTGCTACGGATCTCGTCCGTCGCGGCGTCGTGGCCTACTCGGGAGTGGATAGTCTGGAGTGATGAGCACCCTCTTCGTCAACGGGACCCTCCACTCCACCGCCGATCCGTATGCCACTGCCATGCTGGTGGACTCCGGGTCCGTGACCTGGGTGGGAGCCGAGGACACGGCGGCCTCGATGCGTGCGCGTTCCGGAGCCGACTGGCAGGTCGTGGACCTGGACGGCGCCCTCGTGGTGCCCGCCTTCGTGGACTCCCTCGTCCTGCCTACGAGCCCCGTCCACCATCCCGCCCACGACGCCGGACCGATCACTACCGCTGACACCGCCGGTGCCGCCGGCGTCTTCCTGTCCGTCACCAGCGGAGCGAGCGGCGCCCGGGCCGTCCACTACCGCGCCGTCGACGCCGACGAGGCCACCGGTACGGCCGATGACCTGGCAGCGCTGGTCTCCGCCGACACGGTCGCCGGGCTGTCGGCCGTCGTCGGGCCCGGGGGACTGGACGCCGCGGCCGTAGTCCAGCTGACCTCCACCGCGACCGCCGCCGGCATCCAGGTGTACCTACTGCCCCGGGATCCGGATGCCTTGGCCGCGGTGATCTCCGCCGTCAGGTCCACGGCGGAGGCCCAGGGCACCGCCGCCCTCGGCATGGTCCGCCACCGCCTGTCCTGGAACGGCCCCGTGGAGCAGGACGCCATCCAGACCTTGGCGGAGAACAGCCTGTCCTTCACGGCCGTCCCGGATGCCGACGGCGCGCTCACCGCCCCGATCGCCTCCCTGCTGTCCAACGCCGTCCCGGTGTCCTTCGGCAGCGGCACCCACGCTCCGGATCCGTGGTCCGCCATCCGCGCGAGCCTTGAACATGCCGATCCGGATCAGCGGATCTCCGCCCGCTCCGGGTTCACGGCCGCCACCAAGGCCGGACTGCGTGCCCTCCCGATGTCCATCGGCGCCGGCTTCTCGATGGCCGGCCGGATCGCCCCCTCGTCCCCGGCCACGTTCGGCATCTGGGCCGCTGACGCCCTCAGCGTCCAGGCGCCGGACGGACGGGTCGCCGCGTGGAGCACCGACACCCGGGCGGGCACGCCCCTGCTGCCCGTCCTGGAGGAGGGCACCGCCGCACCGGAATGCCTGGCCACCCTGGTGGACGGCACCGAGGTCTACCGCTCCCCGTCGTGGACCTGACCGGCGCCGCCCAGACCGTGCCCGGCTGACCGGCCTATACTTGACCCCCGATGCCCTCGGACACTTCCAAAGGATTTCTTCGCCTATGCGCCTGCTGACGATCATTCCCACCTACAACGAGATCGAATCGCTGCCCCGCACGCTCGACCGACTGCGTGTCGCCGTGCCGGAATCCGACGTGCTCGTGGTGGACGATGCCTCACCGGACGGGACCGGTGACTGGGCCGACCGCGCCGCCGTGGCCGATCCGCAGATCCACGTGCTGCACCGCACCCAGAAGAACGGTCTGGGCGGAGCCTACATCGCCGGCTTCCACTGGGGCCTGGACCAAAGCTACGACGTCCTGGTCGAGATGGACGCGGACGGCTCGCATCAGCCCGAGCAGCTGCCCCGACTGATCGAGGCCATCGACGGCGCGGACCTGGTGATCGGCTCACGCCGTGTACCGGGGGGCAAGATGGTCAACTGGCCTGCCCACCGCAAGCTGATCTCGATCTGCGGGTCCCTGTACCCACGGATCATGCTGGGCCTGAACCTGACCGACGTCACCGCCGGCTACCGGGCCTACCGTGCGGACACCCTGCGGGCCATCGACCTGGACGACGTGCAGTCCAAGGGCTACGGCTTCCAGGTGGACATGACCTTCCGCACGGCCCTGCTGGGCAAGAAGATCGTCGAGGTGCCGATCACCTTCGTGGAGCGCGAGTACGGCGAGTCCAAGATGAGCGGCAACATCATCACCGAGGCCGTCACGTCCGTGACCCAATGGGGACTGGCGGCCCGCTGGAACGTCCTGAAGGGCAAGCTCGGCCTCTGACCGGCCGACACCAACGCAAGAACCCCCGACCATCCGGTCGGGGGTTCTTGCGTTCACACGGGCTGGCGGGAGGGTCAGGAGACCTTCTCGCCGCGGCGTTCGCGCAACTTGTCCAGCTGTCCCTTGAGGGTGTCCTCCAGCTCATCGATGCTGCGGCGCTCGAGCAACATGTCCCAGTGGGTGCGCACGGGCTTGGCATCGGACTCGTCCGGCTTGTCGCCGTTGACGAGGAAGGCCACCTTGCCGGTCTTGGAGGTCCAGGTCGGGGGAATCTCCGCGTCGGTGGCGAAGGTCACGAGGACCTTCTCCCCGTCCTCACAGCGGTACTCGACCCGCTGGCGCGGTGCGGGCTCAACTCCGGCCTCGGACTCCATGGACTGGGCACCAAGGCGCATGCCGCGCAGGCTACGGTCGCTCATTCGATCTCCTTCCGGCCCCGTCGGCGGGGCGGTACAACGTCGACCACCCAGTCTAGTGGGTGTGGGGATGCTCTCCGGGCCAACGCCCCGGCGGCAGGATTTGTTCCCGCCGCCGGAGCGCCATCCACGATGGCCAGAGAGTCAGGCCGGGTTACTGCCCTGGCCCGGCTCCGGATCCTGTCCGGTGTCCTGACCAGGCGTCCGTTCCGGCCGGGAGGGAAGGTCGGCAGGGTTGGACTTCGCCCGGAGCGCACGTTCCGCCGTCTCCGAGTGCTCATCCTCAAGGATGGCGGGCGGTGCCAGCGCCTCCTCCAGCGGGGTATCGACGATCTTGGCCACACTCTGGCTCGACTCGTTCAGCTCCGCGGCCGTGGTCGGGCGGGGTTCCCGACGCCGGCGCCGGGCACCGGCGGTCACCTCACCCGAGCGGTCCGCAACGTCTGCCTCGTCCGAGCCGTCGGCGGTGCCGGACCCGGAGGTCCGGGACAACAGATCGGAGACGCCCGCGCCGCTGGCGGCGCCGGAACCACCGAAGGCGTCACCCAGACGGCCGATGGCATCGGTGAGCTCAGCCGGAATGACCCACATCGTGTTGGCGTCGCCCTCGGCGATCTTCGGCAGGGTCTCCAGGTACTTGTAGGCCAGCAGGTCCGGGTCCGGACGGCCCTCATGGATGGCTTCGAAGACCACGTGGATCGCCTCGGCCTCCGCGTTGGCCCGTAGGATCCGTGACTGGGCGTCACCCTCCGCCTCGAGGATGGCGGACTGGCGCTGGCCCTCGGCGGTGAGGATCTCGGCCTGCTTGGTGCCCTCCGCGGTCAGGATGGCGGCACGGCGATCACGCTCGGCGCGCATCTGCTTCTCCATGGAGTCCTGGATGGACAGGGGCGGGTCGATCGCCTTGAGCTCCACGCGGGAGACGCGCAGCCCCCACTTGCCGGTGGCCTCGTCCAGCACCCCGCGCAGCTGGTTGTTGATCGAGTCACGGCTGGTGAGGGCCTGTTCCAGGTTCATGCCGCCCACCACGTTGCGCAACGTGGTGGTGGTCAGCTGCTCCACGGCATGGATGTAATTGTTGATCTCGTAGGTCGCGGCCTTGGCGTCGTTGACCTGGAAATACACCACGGTGTCGATGGACACCACGAGGTTGTCCTCCGTGATCACGGGCTGCGGCGGGAAGGACACCACCTGTTCACGCATGTCGATGAGGGGACGCATGCGGTCGATGAAGGGAATCATCAGCGTCAGGCCGGCGCCCTTGGTGGCCTGGTACTTGCCCAGGCGTTCCACGATGCCGGTCCGCGCTTGGGGCACGATGCGCACCGCTCGGATCAGGATGATGGCCACGAGGACCGCGACGACTATGAGCACGATGAGGACTTCCACGCCGTTGCTCCCTCCTGCGGCCCCGTTCGGACCGCGTTGTGAGTCTGCTGGTGGTGCAGACGTTGTGCCGCGGCGGTCGCGGCGTCAGGTTCCTTCAGGGAGTCCAGCGGTGCCGGAATCCCAGTCAATGGCGGCCTTCGGGTGGATGATCAGCGTGGCGCCGTCCACCTCGTCGATCTCCGCTTCGTTGCCGGCAGGGATGGTCACGCCCGTGGCCGAGCGTGCCGTCCAGGTCTCACCGTCGATCTTCGCCAGTCCGGCGGTGGATCCGGTGTCCTCCAGGACCACCACGGTGCGGCCGGGCATCGAGTCCACATTGGTCAATTGGTCCGCTGTGCCCTTCTTCAGGTGCTTCAGCGCCGTGGGCCGGACGGCCGCGAGCATCAGCAGGGAGACGCCGGCGAACATCACGATCTGCAACCAGGCCTCGCCGCCCACGAGGGCGGTGGCCAGCGCGGCGGCGGAACCCGCGGCCAGCATGAGGAAGACCAGGTCCAGCACCATGGTCTCGACGACGGCGAACACGACGGCCAGGCTCAGCCACAGCACCCACAGGTTGTCACCCACCCATTCGAACACTGCGGCCTCCTCGATTAGCCTTCTCCCCCCCCATCCTGCCTGCTCAACGGGCGGGGGACAACGTAGGTTATGGACATGCGACCTGATCAACTGGATCTCCTCACCACCATGGATGCGCCGACGCTGACCCCGGACGGCGGCCGACTGGTGGTCGGCACGTCCCGACCGGACTTCAGGACGGACGGCTACACCGGCCAGTTGTGGGTCATGCCCACGGACGGTTCGTCCCCGCCGCGGCGCCTCACCCAGGGCTACCGGGACTCCGGGGCGCAGCTGTCCCCGGACGGCACCACCGTGGCGTTCCTACGCTCTCCGGCGCCCGGTACCGACTCCCGGACACCGTCCGCTCCACAATTGGTCCTCATCCCGCTGGACGGCGGCGAGGGCCGGATCGTCACTGATCGTCGGCTGGGCGTCACGGGTTTCGCCTGGTCTCCGGACTCCCGCTGGATCACGTTCTCCTCTCCGGAACCGGAACCGGGCCGCTATGGGACCGTGGCCGGCGTCGGGCCAGGGCAGGAGGATCCGCGTCTGGTGACGGGCCCGGATCACCGGCAGAACGGGGAGGGGTACACGGCGGACAAGCGTCCCCGACTGTTCGAGATCGAGGTGCCCGATCCGAATGGCGAGCCGGTCTTCGCGGCCGTGGGCCGGTTGGCGGAGTCTCAGGACTCGAAGGCCGGGCCGCCTGCGGTGCCCGCGGCGCGTCCCCTGACCGAGGGAGAGCGGGCCGCCTCTGATCCCGTCTATGCCGCGGACAGCCGACATGTCTTCTTCGCGACCACCCCGGAGATGGGATTCGGGCAGAGCCTGCGTACCGCCGTCGCCGTGGTGGAGGCGCGCCGCGGTACTGCCGAGATGCCGCGACCGGCGGGCTCTGGGGCTCCGGCAGAGCCCGACGCCGGCCCCGTGCGCCTCGTGGCCGGCGGCACCGAGGTGCGCGTCGGGTTCGGGTCCCCGTGCGTCTCCGGGAACGGGGAGTGGCTCTATCTGCTGGGCCAGGACCTGGGGGAGTCCGGACTGGAGTTCGTGGCATCCAACGGCGCCGTGTATGCCCTCCCGGCGGCCGACGCCGTACGGGAGGCCACGCCCGGATGGGACCGTCCTGCGGCTGGCCTGCAACCGCGGCTGCTGACGGATCCGGCGGCCATGGGCTACGCCGGCCCCTTGCGGCCCTCCGGCCAGGACCAGGTGCTGGCGTTGGGGGCGAGCCGCGGCAGGACCGTGCTGGTGCAGGTGTCCCACCACGGCAACCCCGAGGTGCTCGTGGACCAGCACGGTGAGGTGACCGGGGCCTGCGAGGCGGGCGGCACTGTCGCAGTCTCCTCCACGAGTGCGGTTTCTCCGGGCAGGGTGGGCATCCAGCACCGGGGCAGCGGTCTCCAGGAGCTCTTCGACCCGAACGCCGCCTGGCGTGCGGACCTCCCGCCCGTCGCCGGACTGGAGCGCGAGTACGGCGGTCCGGGTGATCCGGGTGATCCTCGTCCGGACCAGCCCGCCGTCCACGGCTGGGTGTTCCTGCCAGAGGGCCCGGGGCCGCACCCTGTCATCCTCAACATCCACGGCGGACCGTACGCGCAGTACACCTGGTCCTGGTTCGACGAGACCCAGGTGCTCGTGGCCGCAGGATATGCCGTGGTGATGTGCAATCCCCGCGGAGCCGACGGCTACGGCGCGGATCATGGGGCCTCCATCCAGGGGCGCCTGGGGACGGTCGACCATCAGGACATCATTGCCTTCCTGGACGGGGCGCTCGAGGAGTTCGGGCCTGAGGGCAGCGGCCAGCTGGACGCCAGCCGGATCGGCATCCAGGGCGGGTCCTATGGCGGCTACATGACCGCGTGGATCACCGCCCATGACCACCGGTTCACCGCTGCCATCGTGGAACGTGGCTACCTGGACCCTGTCTCGGCGCTGGGTTCGAGCGACATCGGCTGGTTCTTCAGCGAGCAGTACATGGGCTCGGATCTGGAACAGATGCGGCAGCAGAGTCCGATGCACCACGTGGACCGGGTGCGCACCCCCACCCTGGTGATCCACTCGGAGGAGGACCTGCGCTGCCCGATCGAGCATGCGCAGCGCTATTACCAGGCCCTGTGGGCCCAGGGAGTGGAGGCGGAACTGCTCATCTTTCCGGGAGAGGACCACGAGTTGTCCCGCTCCGGCACCCCCTGGCATCGGCGGGCACGCTTCGACCACATCCTCCGGTGGTGGGACCGGCACCTCGCCAGACAAGTTACTGACCAGTAGTATCGACGCATGACCCTCTCCGCCGAGACCTCCCCGGCCAGTCCTTCCTCGCCGTACCCGCACCTGTTCCGACCTCTCGAGGTCCGCGGGGGCACCTTGCCGAACCGGATCATCATGGGCTCCATGCACCTGGGCCTCGAGGATCGGCGTGCCGACGCGGCCAAGCTGGCCGCGTTCTACGCCGAGCGGGCCCGCGGGGGAGTGGGCCTGATCGTCTCCGGGGGCTACGCACCCAACTTCACGGGGCGTCTGACGCCCTTCGCCGGGACCATGCGCTCAAGGCGGGATGCCACCACCCATCGGGTCATCACCGATGCGGTGCACGCCGAGGGCGGGCGGATCGTCCTCCAGATCCTGCACGCCGGCCGTTATGCCTACCACCCGTTCTCGGCCGCCCCCGGAGCGTCCCCGTCCCCCATCACCCCGTTCACGCCTCGAGCCCTCTCCACCCGGGCCGTGGAGCGTACCATCGAGGCCTTTGTCCGGTCTGCCGGCTACGCCCGCCAGGCCGGGTATGACGGCGTGGAGATCATGGGCTCCGAGGGGTACCTGATCAACCAGTTCCTCTCACCCCGGACCAACTCCCGCACCGATGCGTGGGGTGGCTCGGCTGCCCGGCGCCGCCGCTTCGCCACGGAGATCGTCCGCCGCATCCGCGACGCCGCCGGCGAGGACTTCATCATCACGTTCCGGATGTCCATGGTGGATCTGGTCCCGGACGGCCAGACCCTTCAGGAGACCCTGGACCTGGCGCGGGAACTCGAGCGGGCGGGCGTGAGCCTGCTGAACACCGGAATCGGCTGGCATGAGGCGCGGGTGCCCACCATCGTTACCTCGGTACCGCGCGCCGCGTTCGCGGACTTCACGGCCCGCATCCGGGAGGCGGTCTCGGTACCCGTCGCCACCTCGAACCGCATCAACATGCCCCACACCGCGGAGCAGATCCTGGCCGAGGGCCGGGCCGACCTGATCACCATGGCCCGGCCGTTCCTCGCCGATCCGGACTGGGTGGTGAAAGCGGATGCCGGAACGCCGGAACGGATCAACTCCTGCATCGGCTGCAACCAGGCCTGCCTGGACCACACGTTCCAGAACAAGCCCGCCTCCTGCCTGGTCAACCCGCGCGCCGGCCGGGAGACCGATCCCGCGTTCCCCCCGCTGCCGAAACGAGCCCTCCTGCCATTGGCCTCGGTGGCCACGGGTCATCCGGCCCCTGCCCCGCACCGTGACTCAGCCCCCGTAGGCGCCGTCCGCGCCCGGACAACGGCACTGCGCGTGGCCGTCGTCGGCGCTGGGCCGGCAGGGCTGGCCGCCTCCACCCAGGCCGCTGCCCGAGGCCACGAGGTGGACCTGTTCGAAGCCTCGGACACCATCGGCGGACAGTTCCGTCTCGCCCGGCGGATCCCCGGCAAGGAGGAGTTCGCCGAGACCCTGCGCTACTTCGAACAGCAACTCCTCGAGACCGGGGTGAATCTGCGCCTGGCCCACCGAGTCACCGCCACCGAGCTGCTCGACGGCGGGTACGACCGCATCCTGTTGGCCACCGGGGTGGTGCCCCGCACCGTGGACCTTCCCGGGGCGGACCGGCCCAACGTGCATTCCTATCCGGATGTGGTGGGTGGCCGGGTGCAGTGCGGTCCGCGCGTGGCGGTCATCGGCGCCGGCGGCATCGGCTTCGACGTGTCCGAACTGCTCACCGAGCCGCACCGGGAGGACCGGGACGGTCAAGGAGACCGGGACGGTCAGGAGGCCCGCGAAGGTCGGGAGCACGGGGCGCACCGAGGCCGGCCGGAGCCCGGCACGCCCTTCGGCGCCCAACCCCTTGAGGACTGGCAGCGGCAATGGGGTGTGGACCCGGAGTTCTCCGGACGCGGCGGCCTGGCAGCGGCGAGGCCAGAGGCACCGGCGCGGGCCGTCCACCTCATCCAGCGCAAGACCACCAAGATGGGGGCGGGCCTCGGCAAGACCACGGGCTGGGTCCACCGCGCGGCCCTGAAGGCCCGCGGTGTCGACTTCATCACCGGTGCCAGCTACGTCAGAATCGACGACGACGGCCTCCACCTGGATATCGACGGCGCCCGCCGCGTCCTCGAGGTGGACGACGTGGTGGTGTGTGCCGGTCAGGTCTCCCAGCGCGAACTGTATGGCGCGTTGGAGGCCGCCGGAGCCGACGTCGTGCTCCTCGGCGGAGCCGATGTGGCCGCGGAGTTGGACGCCAAGCGGGCCATCGAGCAGGCGACGCGGGTGGCGGCGGCGCTCTGACGGCCTGCGAGTCCTCCCGGCCTCCCCGTACACTGGGGCCCATGGCTACCGTCTACCAAGCAACCCTGGTGCCCTCGAAGCAGGAGCTCCTGGAGTCCTGGCTGGCCCAGCAACCGTGGTCCGGTGAGGGGGAGCTGGTCAGGGTCGGCTCCTACCGCTATGACGATCCGGACGGCGAGGTGGGAGTCGAGGGACATCTGGTTCACCGGGAGGGCAGCGACCAGGTCCTGCACGTGCCTATGTCCTACCGCGGAGCCCCGCTCGAGGGCGCGGAGCCCTACCTGATCGGCACCGTGGACCACTCCGTGCTTGGCCAGCGCTGGGTCTACGACGCCATGGCGGACCCGGTGGCCACCGCCTGCTTCCAGCGGGCCCTCGATGGACTGCAGCAGCAGGCCGAGGTGCATCTCTATGAGGAGGACGGCCAGTACATCGGCCACGAGGCCGACGAGGTCAGCGTGACCGTCCTGGGTCCCTTGCCCGACGAGCCGGGACGGGTCCAGGTCCACCGGGTGGTCTCCGACCCGGAGACCGCCGGCTCCGAACACCTCGCCGAGTCACGCCGGCTGTGGGCCACCTGGCCCGGCGGCAGCGGCATCATCTTCAGCCTCAACACGGACGAGCCCGCCTGAGCCGACGCCGGGCACGGTCGAGGAGCGCCGGTCAGAGGACGGTGAATCCGTCCGAGAGTGGCCCACGGCCCGTCAGAGCCTCCGCGACCACCACGCCCGCACCCCGGGCGACCGCGAGATCGGCGGCAAGCCGCACCACTCGCGGCACCACGGGATCCAATGCTGCGGGCATCGTCTGCCCGGTGGCGCGCGCCAGGTCCACGGTGTGCACCGCCAGCTCGAAGATCCGCGTGGCCAGGTAGCCCGCCAGGGTCATGGTGCCCGCCGGCGTGCGCAGTTCAACGTCCGGTGCCGTGGATTCGAGGAGGGCCAGCACCTCGGCGCGGTCCCGTTCGATGACGGACAGCGGCTCCTGTCCGAGGGCCTCGCCTGCCTGCCGGCCACGCTCGGCGACCTCCTCGTCGTCACTGGCGTTCCGTCCCGGCTGGGGCGCCCAGAACGCGGCGAAGTATCCAACGGGCCCGTCGACGGGGACTGCACCGGGCTCCGGTCCAGCCGCGACGTAGCGGGTCACATTGGTGTGGGAGCGATTGGTGTGGCCAGCCAGGGACCGAACCGTCCACACGCCCAGTCCGGGCGCCTCCCAGTCGGTGATGCCGCGGCAGGTTTCCAGGAAGGCCGCCGAGGCCGCTCGGTAGTGCTCGATCGTCTCACGGTCCGGGCCGACTTGTTCCGGGGTGGTCGCCATGGCCCACAGTGTGGCATCGACGCCCCCTACGTCACCAGAGCCGGGCACGGGGCTTTCAGATCGGTCATGCCGAAATCCGGGGGTCGCGCTGGATCTGCCGGGAGACACCCGGATAGTGCATGCTGAACGCCGGGACGCTGGGCCAAGCGCCTGACAGAATGGTGACGATGATCTCCCGCTCGGCGCCTACCACCGCGCCCAGTACCTCAGGCTCTGCCAGCCGCCGGATCCCGGTGGAGGACCTGGTGCGCCTCCGGAGGGTGCGGGATCGGATCGACCGGGAGTATCGCGAGCCGCTCGACGTGGAGGCTCTGGCCCGCGGTGAGGCCATGTCCGCAGGCCACCTGAGCCGGCTGTTCAAGAGGGCCTACGGCGAATCTCCCTACTCCTACCTGATGACTCGGCGGATCGAGCGGGCGATGTCCTTGCTGCGCCGTGGGGGTTTGAGCGTCACGGAGGTCTGCTTCGAGGTGGGCAGCTCCTCCCTAGGCACCTTCAGCACCCGCTTCTCCGAGCTGGTGGGCATGCCACCGAGCGAGTACCGCGACCGTGCCTCCCGCGACCCGGACGGGCTGCCCACCTGCGTGGTGCGGCACGCCACCCGGCCGTTGCGGAAGGAGCCGGGGAACCTGGTGGGGAACCTGGTGGGGAACCTGGTGGGGGACTCGGCGGGAAATCCGGTCAGGAATGAAGAAGCGCCCGCATCCGGCCGAGTCCTACGCTGAACCCATGACCATCACCATTCACTCCAGCTTCCTGCCCCACACTGACCCGGAGGCCTCCCTGGCCTTCTACCGTGACCTGCTCGGATTCGAGGTGCGCCTCGACGTCGGTCAGGGAACCATGCGGTGGATCACGGTCGGTCCGGCCGACCAACCGGATACGGCCATCGTGCTCACCCCGCCGGCAGTGGATCCGGGACTCAGCGAGGCCGAGCGCCAGGCCATCACCGAGATGATGGCGAAGGGCACCTACGCCGGCATCAACCTCGCCACCGACGATCTGGACGGCTTCTTCGAGCGGGTCCAGGCCGGCGGTGCGGACGTGGTCCAGGAGCCCATCGAGCAGCCGTACGGCCTCCGTGATTGCGCCTTCCGTGATCCATCCGGGAATATGGTTCGCGTCCAGCAGTCCAGCTGAACCCACCGCACCAGCGCGTCGGGCATCTCGTCCCAGCACTACGCTCACCATGTTCCTGTCCACCCACATCCCGCATCGGAGCCCACATGAGCACGTCCACCGGCCAGTCCACCGAAGCTGCACCAGGCCACGTGGCCGATGCCCATGACACGATCCGCGTGGTCGGCGCACGGCAGAACAACCTGAAGGACATCAGCGTCGATTTGCCCAAGCGACGGCTGACGGTCTTCACCGGGGTGTCCGGGTCCGGCAAGAGCTCGCTCGTCTTCGGCACCATCGCGGCCGAATCGCAGCGGCTCATCAATGAGACGTATTCGGCGTTCGTGCAGGGGTTCATGCCGTCCATGGACCGCCCCGAGGTGGATGTCCTCGAGGGTTTGACCACCGCGATCATCGTGGACCAGGAGCGGATGGGCGCCAACCCACGGTCCACCCTGGGCACGGCCACCGACGTCAACGCCATGTTGCGCGTCCTGTTCAGCCGCGTCGGCGAGCCCCACATCGGCCCGCCCAACGCCTTCTCCTTCAACGTGCCCTCGGCCTCGGGTTCCGGAGCGATCACGGTGCAGCGCGGCGGCAAGACCATCGCGGAGAAGGCCAGCTTCAACATCCTGGGCGGGATGTGCCCGCACTGCGAGGGCCGCGGCTCGGTCACCGACTTCGACCTCACCGCCCTCTACGACGAGGAGAAGTCCCTCCGCGAGGGGGCGCTGACGATACCCGGCTATTCCATGGACGGCTGGTACGGCCGGATCTTCGAGGGCTCCGGTTACTTCGACATGGACAAGCCGATTAAGAAATACACCAAGAAGCAGCTGCATGACTTGCTGTACCGCGAGGCCACCAAGATCAAGGTGGAGGGCATCAACCTGACCTACCTCGGCTTGATCCCGCAGATCCAGAAGTCCATGCTGGTCAAGGACCGGGATGCCATGCAACCGCACATCCGCCGCTTCGTGGACCGGGCCGTCACCTTCACCACGTGCCCGGATTGCGCGGGTACCCGGCTGGCCGAAGAGGCCCGCTCGGTGCGGATCAACGGCAAGAACATCGCAGAGGTGTGCGCGATGCAGATCTCCGACCTCGCCGTGTGGCTCCGAGAACTGGACCAGCCGGCGGCTGCACCGTTGCTGAAGAACCTCACCGACACCCTGGACTCGTTCGTGGACATCGGCCTGGGCTACCTCAGCCTCGACCGCCCCGCCGGCACGCTGTCCGGGGGCGAGGCCCAGCGCACGAAGATGATCCGTCACCTCGGCTCCTCACTGACCGATGTCACCTACGTCTTCGACGAGCCCACGATCGGCTTGCACCCGCACGACATCGAGAAGATGAACCAGCTGTTGCTCGAACTGCGGGACAAGGGCAACACCGTCCTGGTGGTCGAGCACAAGCCGGAGACCATCCAGATCGCCGACCATGTGGTGGACCTCGGCCCGCGCGCCGGGACCGACGGCGGCCAGATCACCTTCCAGGGCGACCTGGACGGATTGCGCGCCTCGGACACCCTCACCGGACGGCACCTGGACGACCGTGCCCGCCTCAAGGAGTCGGTGCGGACCGCGTCTGGTCACCTCGAGGTCCGCGGGGCGGACACCAACAACCTGCAGGACGTCGACGTCGACCTGCCCACGGGCGTGCTGGTGGCCGTCACCGGGGTGGCCGGCTCCGGCAAGAGCTCGCTGATCCACGGTTCGGTGGCCGGCCATGAGGGAGTGGTGGTAGTGGACCAGTCCGCCATCAAGGGCTCCCGCCGGTCCAACCCGGCCACCTACACCGGCCTGCTGGAGCCGATCCGCAAGGCCTTCGCCAAGGCCAACGGGGTCAAGCCGGCCCTGTTCAGCGCCAACTCCGAAGGCGCCTGCCCCACTTGCAAAGGTGCGGGCGTGATCTACACCGAACTGGGCTTCATGTCCACGGTGGCCTCCACCTGCCAGGACTGCGACGGACAGCGTTACCAGGCCGCGGTCCTGGAGTACCGCTTCGGTCCCGACGGCGGCCTGAACATCGCCGAAGTCCTCGGCATGTCCGTGGCCCAGGCCGAGGACTTCTTTGCCGAAGGTGAGGCCCGCCTTCCCGCAGCCCACAAGATCCTGGTGCGCCTGGCCGACGTCGGGCTCGGGTACCTGAAGCTGGGACAGCCCCTCACCACATTGTCCGGTGGCGAGCGGCAGCGGCTCAAGCTGGCGAACGAGATGGGGGAGAAGGGCGAGGTCTACATCCTCGATGAGCCGACCACCGGCCTGCACCTGGCCGACGTCGAGAATCTCCTGGGCCTGCTGGACCGCCTCGTGGACTCGGGCAAGACCGTGATCGTCATCGAGCACCACCAGGCGGTCATGGCGCATGCCGACTGGATCGTCGACCTGGGCCCGGGTGCCGGGCACGACGGCGGCCAGATCGTCTTCGAGGGCACGCCGGCCGACTTGGTGTCCGGGGCAGGAACCCGGCGCGAGACCTTGACCGGGCGGCACCTGGCCGAGTACGTCGGGTCATAGACGCCAGGTAGTCGGCTGCCGACTACCAGTACTGGGCTGCTTCGGAGATTTCGGACAGCGGATAGGGTGGTTTCTCTACGCTGCCGTTTCCAGCGGTTGGTAACTGTAGTGGACCTCGTTGGGTCGCCGGTAATCGAGCGCGGAATGGCGCCGGCGACTGTTGTAGAAGCCCTCGATGTAGCGGATGACATCCCGCCGTGCCTGGGCCTTGGTGGCGTACACGGTCCGGTAGACGCGCTCGTTCTTCAACGCCGAGAAGAAGCTCTCCGCGGCGGCGTTGTCCCAGCACACCCCGGTTCGCCCCATGCTCGAGCGCATCCCCAGAGAGGCCACCAGGGCCCGGAACGAGGCCGAGGTGTACTGGGCGCCGCGGTCCGAGTGCCAGATCGCGTCCGGGGCGATGAGCGTGGATTCCGCCGCGTTGGTCAGGGCGGTCTCGACCAGTTCGGCGCGCATGTGGTCATCGATCGCCCAGCCGACGACCTTCCTCGAGTAGCAGTCGATGACCGTGGCCAGATAGACGAACCCCTGCCAGGTGTGGATGTACGTGATATCCCCGACGAACTTCACCCCCGGCCGATCAGCGGTGAAGTCCCGCTCCACCAAATCCGGCATCGACGCGGCCGCCAGGGCGTCCGCCACCGTGGTGGTACGGAACGGGCGCGGCTGACACGGCACCAGCGACTCCTGGCGCATGATCTGGCGGACCAGTTCCGCCGAGCACTCGGTGCCCTCGGCAGCCAGGTCGGCGTGGATCCGCCGATACCCGTACGTGCCCTCGGAGGCTTCGAAGAAGTGCCTGACCCGAGCGGCCAAGGCGTCCCGGCGGGACGCGGTGGCCGAGACCGGACGGGACCGCCAGTGGTAGAAACCGGACCGGGAGACCTACAGCCACCGGCACATCCGCTCGATCGCCGGTGCACCGGATTCGGTGGCCTGGGAATCGATGAGTTCATACTTCGCCACTACCGTGGCTCCCGCGCGAAGTATGCTGCTGCTTTTTTTAGGAACGCGGCCTCGGCCTTCAGTTCCCGGTTCTCTTTCTCGAGCTCACGCAGTCTGGCCCGCTCATCCAAGGTCAGCACCCCGGCGGTCTCCTGGCTGGTGTGCTCGGTGCGGTACTTCTTCAGCCAGTTCCGCAGGGTCTCGGCGCCGACGCCGTATTCATCGGCCACTGCCTTGATCGTCTTGGACGTGGAGACGACCTCCCGGCACAGCTCGTCCTTGAACTCCTGGCTGAACCGCCGTCGTGATGCAGTCATACTGCTGATTCCTCGTTTCAGTAGTCCCCCGATTTTACGGGGGTCCACTGTCCGAAATCTCTAGAGCAGGCCATACCGCCGTTGCGCTCCCTGCCGGTCATTGCGTTCCGGAGGAGTGCCCAGAATTGCGCCGGGGGTTTGCGGCGTCATCCGTCGGCGTGCTGATGTTGTGGATATCTGTGACGTGGTTCATGGGGGTCTGTTTAGACTGGTCGGGAGCCTGGCAGGCGGGATCTGGCTGGGTTGGAGTGTTGATGAGTGTTGATGCGTGTTGGCAAGCCGTGGGGACGGCGTACTGCCTCGTCTGGGAATGAGTTGGTTTCCGGGTTCGTGGTCGGTGGCCCTGTGGCCCTGAGGGAGGGGTCTGCATGACCGATCCGGTGAATCGTCCTGTCCGACTGGCTGGCCTGGCTGGTGTTGTCACCGTGGGTTTGGTGTTGGCCGGGTGCTCCGGGGATGGGGGAGAGCGGGAGTCGTCCTCCGCTGCGCCCAGTGCCACATCGGTGTCGAGTGAATCCGCCTCATCCGATGATTCATCGAGTGCGTCGCCGAGTTCGTCCGCCTCGGGATCGTATGAGCCGGCGACCGAGACCTCTCCGGCCAAGAACGTGCCGGTGCCTGAGATGCCCGACGCGGCAAAGGAACCAACTCAAGAAGGCCTCGAAGCCGCAATCAAATACTGGTGGGAGGCGGGGGACTTTCTCCGCGCAACGGGTGATTCGACACACATCGATGAAGTGTCCACGAGTAACTGTGATCTCTGTCAGAGTCAACGGAACAGATGGACTGAGATCTACGAGCTGAGGGGCTGGGCGGAGACTGGCCCTACTGAAGTAGAGGTCCAATTCACCAACATCGATAATGGCGGTTTGGGTGGAACCGGGGCAATCGTTGTCTCTGAATCACCGAGTCAGATTTACCAGCCGAACGGGTCGCCGGGCGGTTCTGGGGATGGGTCCGACGATCGACCTTGGGCAATCTCTGCAGTGTTTGATGAGGAGGACCAGCTGTGGAAACTCGAAGGCCTTGAACCGCAAGGGTGAGGTTGCAGAAATGACTGAAGGTAAAAGGATCGTTCTGATTCCGATTGTCCTCACATTGCTACTTGCCGTTGTTGCGGTTCCAGCCGGGCAGGCAACTGACCAGGCTTGTGACGGTGTGTTCTGCGGTGATTCCGACTATGAAAACGACCCTGAAATTGGAGTCGGTGGGGAAGTCCCGGTTGAATCTACGCAGCAACCGTCGCATGGAGCTCGACCGGCTTCGGGCAACGAGAGTGCTGAGGCCGGGGCAGGCGGATCGACGAAGCCTAACGAAATCGAAGATCCGGACCGAATCATCACGATCACTCAGCTCTACTGCACGAATATCGAAGGCGTTGCGATGTTGGATTGCATGGAAGCCGAGCAAGCTGCCTGCGCGGAGTCCGGCAGTCAGTGGATGGTCAGGGCGCAGTACCCGGCGAATGATTTCGAGGCCCTCGAAAGGGTGGGTCAGCAGTTTTGTTCGGATCCTGCCGAGCCGGTCATATCAGACCCCGCTTCCGGGGCTCCGGATGCACCGCCGATGCCGGTGGTGACGTTGGCTGATTTCCGTGCTTTGGATATTGCCCCGTCCGAGATTGAGTCTGATTCCGGTGGCTTTGGTCTGATTCGTGGGAACACGAATTTCTTCGCGACCGAGGAGGACCAGACGTTGACCACCACGATGTTGGGTCAGCAGGTGGCGATTCAGGCGGTTCCGGTGCAGTGGACCTGGGACTACGGGGACGGCTCGGAGCCCCTGTCGAATCCGTACCCGGGTGGGCCGCAGGTGGAGTTCAACCAAGAGACCACCACCAGCCACGTCTACGAGGACACCGGCCAATACGCAGTGGGGCTGACCACGTCCTACCGGGGGCAGTTCTCCGTCAACGATGGCCCGTGGATCGCGATCCCGGGCACCGCTGAGGTCCCGAGCGAACCGGTTACCGCGGACATCTGGCGGTCCACGTCCAAGAACGTCGCCGAGGACTGCCACGAGAACCCGCAAGGCTGGGCCTGCGGCAACCCCTTCGTCGACGGGTAGTCAAGCTCTAACACAGGGGATATGAGAGCGACCGCCGCGTTATCGGGACTGGAGGTCTCGGCGGCGGTAGCCCCAGAATCCCATGGCAGTGAGCGCCACGGCGATGGCCGTCATCGCCAGCAACGGGGCCGCCTCGGCGTCCTGCCCGGGTAGGGCCGGCGTGTGTGTGAAGGGCGAGAGATCCAGGGCCCAGTCCGGCAGTTGAAGCAGGTCACCGAGGAACAGGGCCAGCGCGATCCACACGACGAACAGCCAGGCGAGCAAAGTCCACCGCGGCAGGAATCCGAACAGGGCCAGGGCCAGTGAGGCGGCCACGAGCAATGCCGGGAGGTAGGCCGCGGCGGCGACGGCCATCTCCCCGACCCAGTGCGCATCCCCGGTGCCCGCCCAGACCCCCACGCCGACTCCGACGCCTCCGAGCAGGGTGAGAACGGCGACCTGGATGATCACCGTGACGGACCACCCCGCCAAATAGCCGGAACGCGTGCGGCCGGAGACGAGCAGCAGTTCCGATCTACCGGTGGACTCCTCACCCTGCAGGGCCAGGATGCCGGAGACACCCAGAATCAGCGGCGCGATCATCACGAAGGACAGGATGACCGCGGCGAACTCCGCGGTCAGGTCCGTACCGTCCACGGCGATCCACTCGGCGAGAGCCGGGTTCTCCTCCAGCATGCCGTCGAGCGAGTTGGCCAGGGAGCCCATCGCGATGGCGAAGAAGAACACGCCGACGCCCCACGCTAGGGCCGAGGACCGCTGGAGACGCCCGGCCAGGCCGGCGGTGGAGTGCAAGCCGCCGGCCGCCGTCGCCGGTCCGCGTCGTGCCGGACGCAGTCCGGCACCGAGATCACGCCAGTGGGACAGGGCGATGGCCAGCGCGAACAGGACGACGATCACGGCAAGGGACACGGCCAGCGGCCACCAACGCAGGTCCACGAAGAGCCGAGTCTGTTGGGCCCAGGCGAAGGGGGAGAACCAGGACAGCCAGGAACCGGTGTTCTCGATCACGTCGCCCACGCCTCGGAGCAGGTAGGCCACGGCAACTCCCGCCATGGCCATGCCTGTGGCGCTGCGGGCGTGCTCAGTCAGTTGGGCGGCCACAGTGGCTAGGGCAGCGAAGACCATACCTGTCAGGGCGGTACCGGCACCGAGGGCCAACGAACTGTCCAGCCCCAGGTCCTCATGGCCGACGGATACCAACCCCAGGGTGGTGGCCGCACCGACGAGGAAGCAGGCCAGTGCCACGGTCGCGACGGCCGCAGCGGCTGGAGCGAAGCGGCCGACTGGAAGGGCTCGGATCATTTCCAAGCGGCCGGATTCCTCCTCCGCGCGGGTGTGGCGGACTGCCAGGAGGATGGCCATGATGGCGGCAGTGAGGAACACGTAGAGGCTGAGTTCGTTGGCCACCATGGCGCCGAAGGTGTAGTCGTCCGCAGCGAAGGCCGGCCCGGTCATCATGATGGTGGCCGGGTTGGTCAGCAGGGCACCGCGCGCTTGGATGGCCTCTTCGGTGGTGAAGGCCTGGTCCAGCGAGTACACCGATCCGTAGACGCCGAGCCCCACCGCGACCGTCCAGAGGAGGATACGGACCCGGTCGAGTCGGAGGTTGAGCCTCAGCAGCGCGCCAGTACCGGTGAACGGGGAACCGGCCTTCGGCGCCGCGTGGGCGGGGCCCGCCCTGAGAGGACGACGCCGGCCGAGCGCCGTCATCGTGATCCCTCCCGCTGGCCCTGCTCAGGTTGGCGGTCTCGGTCCTCGCCCCCATCGCCGTAGTGACGCAGGAAGAGATCCTCCAACGACGGCGGTGCGATCGTCAGGTTCTGCACTCCGGCATCGGCCAGTACGCCGAGCACCCGGGTCAGGTGGTGGTGGTCGACGTCGAAGCGGACGCGCCCCTGATCGATGGCGAGGTCGTGGATGCCCTCAAGCCCATCCAGCCCATGCATCTCGGACCGTCCTGCGGTAGCCGGCGGGCCGGCGTCGAGGGTGGCGTTCACCGTGGACCTGGTCAGATGACGCAACTCGTCCAGGGTGCCGCTTTCCACCGCCTTTCCCGCACGGATGATCGTGACCGTGTCACAAAGCTTCTCCACCTCGGCCAGGATGTGGCTGGACAGCAGCACGGTCTTGCCCTCATCCCGCAGGGAACGAACCTCGGCCTGGAAAACGGCCTCCATCAAGGGGTCCAGCCCGGACGTGGGTTCGTCGAAGACGAACAACTCGGCATCGGAAGCCAGTGCGGCGACGAGGGCCACCTTCTGACGATTGCCCTTGGAGTACGTGCGTGCCTTCTTGGTCGGATCCAACTCGAAGCGTTCGAGCAGTTCCTCGCGGCGGACGCTGTTCGCACGCTTGCCCTCCCGACGGTGTTCTTGGCCACCCAGTCGGGCCAGCACGTCGATGGCCTCACCGCCGGTCAGGTTGGGCCACAGGCTCGCGTCGCCGGGGACATAGGCGAGCCGACGGTGAATGGCGACCTGGTCCGACCAGGCATCCTGACCCAGGACTCGGGCCGTGCCGGAATCAGCTCGGAGCAGGCCCAGCAGGATCCGGATCGCGGTTGACTTGCCGGCACCGTTCGGGCCGAGGAAACCCGTGACCTGGCCAGCGGGCACGTCCAGATCGAAGCCGTCGAGGGCCCGGGTAGATCCGAAGGTCTTGACCAGGCCCTTCGCTTCGACAGTGATCGCTGGCGTGGCTGGTTGGGAGGTCATGATGTGGTCCTTTCGGTGCTCTGGGCGGAGCCTTGTCCCTCAAGGTAGGCATCCAACAGGGTGGAGTCTGTGAGGAGCGGTTCCGTGAAAACCTCTAGGGTGGGCTGGAGGATACGATCCACGTACGCGGCAAACCAGGCCGGCAACTCGGCCAGGATGAGGGGGTCTTTCCCCGCGGGAAGGTTCAGCAGCAGGGACCCGAGTGCGAAGTCGGTGAGCAGGCGTGCCCTGGCGGCTTCGTCCCGACTGGGGGAGACGGTGCCCGCGCGCACGCCTTCCCTGAGGTAATCGACCGTATCTGCCACCATCCCTTCGACAAGCCGACTCGTGAGCTCACCACCGCTCTGCAAGCAGCGCAGGATGTAGCCGACGAGAGGGGCGTAGCCCTCGAGCTGGGCCAATTGGGCCAACATCGCCGCGGGTGCGCCGGCGGGCACCATCAGTTTCGCCTTGTTGTCCCGGATGGACGCCTGGACATAGTCGTCACAGGCGCGGCGCAGCCCGGCGCGGGAACCGAAGTGGTGCATGATCAGCCCCGCGCTGACGCCGGCGTCAGAGGCGATGGAGCGCAGCGGGGCGTCCAGACCGTCCTGGGCGAACCGCAGGATGGCAGCGTCCCGGATCCGTGCCTTGGTGGTCTGATCATCGGATACTGAACGCATGTTCAGAACATTAAACGTCTGTTCAAAACCACGTCAAGGGTTGAGAGTGACCGGGGGAGAAGCAGCCCTCTGCCTGGTCCATCAATCAATCACCCACCCGAGGTTGTCACCGGCAGGGGCAGGCTGGCATCGAGCATGTAGAAGGAGTCCGGATTGAAGTCGATGACGACCTCGTCTCCGACGACCGCGTCCGGGACATTGGACAAGTCCAGCGTGATCACGTTGCGATGGTTGAGCAGGACCGGAACCTCCTGGCCGCCGACACTGAAGACCACCTGGGTCTCCCTGCCCGGGACATGGGTGATGACCCCGACTTTCTTCGGGGCCTGGGTGGGCTCAGTGCAGCCGTAATCGATGCACCAGCCCGCAGGGAGGGTCTTGACCTGCTGGAGTTTCATGGTCCACGAGTAGACTCGGTTCTCGGCGCTACCGCCGAAGAACATCCCGCCAATCCGCATGAGGTCGTAGTACAACGGATCGAGTTCGTTCAGCAGCACGTCGCTCGCGCCGGCATGGATGAGGGCATCCTGTCCCAATCCCGCGTCCCTGATCTGCGCCACGGCACCGTCGAAACGGGTCTTCTGGGCCACGGTGGTGTTGGTGGTGTCGCCAACCTGGATGGCGGCTGCATCGTGTTCCGTGACGCTGGAGAAATGGGTGGCGATTCCCGTGAGTTCCAGGTGCTTGGCCTCCTCCACCGCACGGGCCAGGGGGAGCGCCTGGTCGGGGGTGACACCCTCCCGGCCCATCCCGGTGTCGACCCAGAGGTGGACCCGCAGCGTGCCACCCGTTCCTGCCACGATCTCTTCCGCCGCCGCGACCCAGGCCGGATCCGTGGCTGCGACCTCGATGTCGTAGTGCAGCATCAGGGGGATGTCTTCGATCTGGGAGACATACAGGATGGCAATCTTCGACTCGATGCCGGCTTCCCGGAGAGCGATGGCGTCGTCCAGTTTCGGGACGAAGAAGTATTCGGGCTGGGCGGCATCGTTGATGACCTTGCCGAACACGTCCACCGGTTCGCCGTTCTTCAGGACGGCGCCCAGCTGGACATCCTCAGGGAAGCCGGCGCGGATCTCCTCGGCATGCTTGCGCACGTTCTGCGTTTCCACCGTCAGGATCGGCATGTCCTGCGTGCCGTTCGTCGTGTAGGTATAGGACGCCGTCTCAGCGATGCGGGTCCCGTCTACGCTGAGGGCTACGTCGACGGTCCCCGGCACGTCGTGTTCCGGGGCGAGGCAAGCATGCCGGGCCGAGGCCTCGTCGAAGGCGCACTCGACGGCGGCGGCGTCGCCGAAGGCTGCCGTCACGGGCCCGTCGGGGGAGACGCCGGTGTCCACGAGCACGAGGTTGCCACCCTGCACCCCGCCGTGCGAAGGGGTCAGGGCGACGGACCCGGTCGGGCGGCTCACGGTCTCCACTTGCAGATCCGCGCTGCCGGTCTGCACACATCCGGCCAAGGCCAGCGCCGAGAGCCCCAGGACCGGGGTCACCAGCCTCCACGTCCGGCCGGACTGCGTGCCCACCGTGTTCTGTCGACCCATGAGAATCTTTTCCCCTCCGTGTTGATGCGATGGTGCGCTTCGGACCCGACGCCGAGAGAACTCTCGTGGGATGAACGATGGTGTCCAAGATTGGACGCTATCCGGAGCGGTGGGCGAGCCAACGAGTACCGTCCACCCGAACGCCACGTAGGTGACGACGAACCTGTCCGTACTGTGACCATTGCAACCTTGCGCCAACGATCCTTCTCCGCCCGAATAGATCGCCGATAATCTACATTATGTCAACTAGACCATGGCATGTTGGCGATTTCTGCGAATCCGCCGGTTGGGACGACTCCCCCATGACGGAGCGCTGGAGATCGGTTTCTGAGCGGGCCGCGGAGCACTTGCAGTACAC
>NZ_BMLQ01000009.1:0-72668 GCF_014645315.1 Citricoccus zhacaiensis
GCACAGCCGCTTACGAGTCCTGGCTGCATCACTACAATCACCACAGACCCCACACTGGCATCGACGGCAAGACCCCCTCAGCCCGCGTTCACAACGTCACGGGGAAGTACAGCTAGAGCTGGGAAACCCCAGCCGTCAGAGGAGGGACTCCAGGGGTTCGATGAGCTCCGGACCGTTGTTGCGGACGTTGCCGACAGCAGTGCCCACCTCATCCAGAGTCCAGGCAGACGCGGTCCGATAGGCCTGCTCCCGCACCTGAGCCACCAGAGCCTCGGCTGCCTCCGCGGACGGGAGCTTCACGGGATCCAACCAGGCGTCCAGGGTGTCCCGGTCCAGGGGCAACGGGAGCCGGTCGTGCAGTCCACCCAGCTGCTCGAGCGTGTCGAGACTCGCCTGGTTCATACCGTCCCGCCGGGCCGATTCGAGGTCAGCGGCATCGGGCGAGGGCCCCGTGAGGATGGTGCAGCTCAGCAGCCACCGCCCCGGGTCACCCTCCGGCACGGATTCGTCCTTCCACCACTCATAGAGTCCCGCGAAGTAGGTCGGCGAGCCGTCCGCGGAGTGGACGTAGAAGGGACGCTTCTTCGCAGACTTAGGCGCGCCCGCGTCCGGTTTGAGCCATTCGTAGTACCCGTCCACGGGGACGGCACAGCGGCGGGCCCTCACCGCGGAGCGGAACGTCGGTTTCTCCGTGACGGTTTCAGACCGCGCGTTGAACGCCCGCGAGCCGACGGACAGGTCCTTGGCCCACGGCGGGACCAGTCCCCACCGGGCCACGTGGATCTCCCGGCGCGTTCCGGCCACGGAGCCCGACGTCGGCACGGCACGTTCCAGCACCACGGCCACATCATCGGTGGGCGCCACATTCCAGTTCGGCGGCAACACCAGTTCCTCGTCGAGGTCCGCCCCCGAGTCCGCCACCAGGTCACCGATGGCCCTGGCCATCACATACCGTCCACACATGGCTTCAGTCTGCCGCAGCCTCTCGTCTGATGGTCAACCCGTCGGGGATCAGTCTTCGACGAAGGGGTTGCCGCAGGCCCAGCCTTGCGGGTTCTCGTGGCAGTCCTCGGCGACGTTCTTGGACGTGGACCGCCAGATGTCCGCGGTAACCGGCTCGCTCGGGACCTCGGCGGTGCCCGGGATCGCGATCCACGGGCCATCGTTGACGGAGAACTGCCCCCGGTAGGACGTGGTCAGCCCCACTGCGTATTGGCCGGTGTCCTCGTAAACGTGGCTGGTGGTGGTCTCTTGGTTGAACTCCACCTGCGGCCCACCCGGGTACGGATTCGACAGCGGCTCCGAGCCGTCCCCGTAGTCCCAGGTCCACTGCACCGGAACCGCCTGAATCGCCACCTGCTGACCCAACATCGTGGTGGTCAACGTCTGGTCCTCCTCGGTCGCGAAGAAATTCGTATTCCCACGAATCAAACCGAAGCCACCCGAGTCAGACTCGATCTCGGACGGGGCAATATCCAAAGCACGGAAATCAGCCAACGTCACCACCGGCATCGGCGGTCCCGCCGGAGTACCGGTCTGGCCGGCCGCCGGGTCCTCGACCACGGGTTCGGTGTCTGTAGAACAGAACGGCGAGCCCGTGCGTTGAAGAGTGTTGAGGTCACTTGCCCGGTACGCTGCGCGGATCAGCCACTGGCCGTCGGGCCCACATGCCGACTCTTCGGCCCCGAGGCAATCAACCATCGACACGCCTTCAATGTCCATGCAGTAGACCTGAGAGATCACAATCGTCCGATTCGGGTCCGGACCGATCGATGCATCCGAGGTGTTCGCGTCATCGGACGAGGCGACGGTCTTCTCAGACGGTTCCGGGGAAGGTTCGCTACCCCCACCGCCTCCTCCACCACTCTGTACTTTCGGGTTGCAGCCCTTTCCTGCCTGAACGCCGAAAGAGGTCTCATGGGAAACCAATGATGAACTATGAGAGTGGGTACAAGTGTCGGCCCAAGCCGGAGAAGCGCTCCCCAACCCGATGGCCTGGAGCATCAACGTCAGGGCCAAAGCAACGAAGACTCCGATTGACAACCGACTGGAAGCAGACATCGTCACTGCCCCTGAGCGTTAAGTTCGTCTAGCACCCAATGACCACGGTCATCGTCAAAAGTCAGGGCTGCTACCCATGAATCGTCTTCAGTCTCGCCACCAGAGGCCTCAGGGACGTGCTCTCCGTTTGAACGAAATAGATCGACGGCCGACTCCGAAGAGAGAAACGCAGTCGTTCCGCCTCCATGATCTGGATCCAGTTTCGTAAATTGCATCTCAATCTCTGCTGGCCCCGTGACCACCCAACTTCCAGCCTCGTAAATGTCCGTCAGCCGTACGACCTGGTCCGCGCAGAAGGCGCATTCTTCCGCGGAGACGTTTTTCATCGGCTCAGCGTCGCCAGTCTCGCGGAGATAGAAACTGGTTTCCCACCAGAACTCGACGGCCGCTTCGAGCCCCTCTTCCGTTGGTTCCTTCGCCGCTTCGGGCATCTCAGGTACCGGCACGTTCTTGGCCGGAGAGGTCTCGGTCGCCGGCTCATACGATCCCGAGGCGGACGAACTCGGCGATGCACTCGACGAGCCATCGGATGAGGCAGATTCACTCGACACCGCCGTGGCACTCGGCGTAGCAGGGGACGACTCCCCCTCTCCCCCGTCACCGGAACACCCGGTCAACGCCAAACCCACGGCCATGACACCGGCCAGGCCAGCCAGTCGGACAGGACGATTCACCGGATCGGTCATGCAGACCCCTCCCTCAGGGCCACAGGGCCACCGACCACGAACCCGGAAACCAACTCATTCCCAGACGAGGCAGTACGCCGTCCCCACGGCTTGCCAACACGCATCAACACTGCAACCCAACCAGATCCCGCCTGCCAGGCTCCCGACCAGTCTAAACAGACCCCCATGAACCACGTCACAGATATCCACAACGCAAATCCGAGGCCTTCGGATACGTCTCACAGGGAACCTGCCACCCATGCCGCGCCAGATGTGATGGGATGGATCCGAAACCACCCACGAGTCGGAGCCCTGCCTCACCACGGGCCCCGGAAGGAGCAGCACCGTGCCTCAGAAGGTCCAGGCGGTCGTCGCCACGGCGAAGGACGCCCCCGTCAGCATCGAGACCATCGTCATTCCGGATCCGGGTCCGGGTGAAGCCGTCGTCGACATCCTCACCTGCGGCGTGTGCCACACCGACCTGCACTACGTCCAGGGCGGCATCGGTGACAACTACCCCTACCTGCTCGGCCACGAGGCCACCGGTGTCGTCTCCCAGATCGGTGAGGGCGTCACGGACGTGGCCGTCGGTGACAAGGTCATCCTCAACTGGCGGGCCGTCTGCGGTGAGTGCCGCGCCTGCAAGAAGGGCCAGCTCCAGTACTGCTTCAACACCCACAACGCCACCCAGAAGATGACGCTCGAGGACGGCACCGAGCTCGATCCGGCACTGGGCATCGGCGCCTTCGCCGAGAAGACCCTGGTCGCCGCCGGCCAGTGCACCAAGGTCGAGGGCGTCTCCGATGAGCAGAACGCCGCTGCCGGACTGCTCGGCTGCGGCATCATGGCTGGCATCGGCGCAGCGATCAACACCGGCGAGGCCAAGCGTGGCGAGTCCGTGGCCGTCATCGGATGCGGCGGCGTGGGCACTGCCGCCATCGCCGGAGCCAAGCTGGCCGGGGCCACCACCATCATCGCCGTGGACCTCGATCAGCGGAAGCTGGACAAGGCCGTCGAGTTCGGAGCCACCCACACGGTCAACTCCAAGGACCAGGACGCCGTCGAGGCCATCCAGGCCCTCACCGGAGGATTCGGTGCCGATCTCGTCATCGACGCCGTCGGCCGTCCCGAGACCTACAAGCAGGCGTTCTACGCCCGCGACCTGGCCGGCCGCGTCGTCCTCGTCGGCGTCCCGACGCCGGAGATGCAGCTGGAACTGCCCTTGCTGGACGTCTTCGGCCGCGGCGGATCCCTGAAGTCCTCCTGGTACGGCGACTGCCTGCCCTCCCGGGACTTCCAGATGCTGATCGACCAGTACAACCTGGGCCGCCTCGACCTGGATGCCTTCGTCACCGAGACCATCGGCCTCGGCGACATCGAGTCCGCGTTCGCGAAGATGCACTCCGGTGACGTCCTTCGCTCGGTGGTGGTGCTCTGATGGCTCGCATCAACAAGATCGTCACCTCCGGCACCTTCTCCCTGGACGGCGGCACCTGGGAGGTGGACAACAACGTCTGGATCGTCGGTGACGACGAGACCTGTGTGGTCATCGATCCCGCCCACGACGCCCTCGAGGTCCAGAAGGCCGTCAACGGACGTCAGGTCCTGGCCATCCTGCTGACCCATGGACATGACGACCACATCCGCGCCGTCCAGGTGTTCCGATCCCTCGTGGACGCCCCCGTGCTGCTGCACGAGGCCGACCGGATGCTCTGGGACACCGTCTACCCGGACCAGGCCCCTGACGGCACCATCACCGACGGCGAGACGTTCACCGTGGCCGGCATCCAGCTCACCGCGCTGCACACCCCGGGTCACTCCCCCGGCTCGGTCTGCTTCCACTCGCCGGAACTGGTCAGCGAGTCCGGAACCCAGGGCGTCGTCTTCTCCGGCGACACCCTCTTCCAGGGCGGACCGGGTGCCACCGGGCGGTCCTACTCGGACTTCGGTACCATCGTGGAGTCGATCAAGAACCGGCTGTTGACGCTGCCGGACGAGACCACGGTCAACACCGGCCACGGGGACTCCACCACGATCGGCGCCGAAGCCCCGCACCTGCAGGAGTGGATCGACCGCGGTCACTAACCGCCGGGCCGGTTTCCCGCCAGGCGCCGCCAGTCTCTGACGGGAACACCGATTCTGTGAGCACCGCCTCCTCCGAACACCCTTCCGGAGGCCTCGTCCTGTTGGGCGGGGCCTCCGGTTCGGGCAAGTCCTATCTGGCCCGCACCTACGGCCGCCCGCACCTGCTGCTGGACTCCTTCTACCGGGAGATCTCCGAGGACCAGAAGGCCGACCCGCAACGGTCGTTCCCCCGCACCGCCTACGGTGAGATCGACTGGGACCACCCACGGACGTGGAATGCACGCGCCGCCGTGGATGCGATCATCGAACTCCGGGAGACCGGCCGCACCCGCGTGCCCGACTACTCCATCACCACGTCATCCATCACCGGCTACGTGGACCTCGAATTGGCCGGAGGACCGATCGTCGCGGAGGGCATCTTCGCCGCAGAGCTCCCCCGCATCCTCACCCGGCTCGGCGTCGACTTCCAAGCCTGGTACATCGACCAGCACCAGCTCACGACGGCGGCCCGCCGGTTGGCGCGCGACCTCGCCGAACGCCGGAAGCCAGTCCCCTTCCTCGTCCAGCGAGGCTGGTCCCTCCTCCGCAAGGAGCGGGAGATCCGCGACCACTACCTGGAAGCCGGCTTCACGCCGGTGCCGAAGGGCGAACTGCATCGGCGTCTCGCGGCGCGCTGACGGCGCGGTGCCAACGCCGCCGCGGACCACAGCGGTGGCCTACTCAGACTGACTACCGAGACGAACCACCGAGATGAAGCCGGCGAACCTCCGGACGGCTGACCCGATGACCGACTGACCGGATGATCTAGCGTGGCGGAACCGTCCGGAGCAGGTCAGCCCAGGGCCGGTCCTCGACGGGCTGGTAGGCCGCGCGCAGTCCAGCGGCGAACGTCTCCACATCCAGCCCCGGCACCGCGTCCGTGGCCGCTCCCGCCGTCGCCGGATCCCAGTCCAGGCCGAGTGCCTCGTAGACATCCACGAGCACGGCCCGGATCGGCGCGGGATCCTCCACCACGACCGATGAGGAGAACAACCAGGCCCCCTTGACGACCCGCTGCGCCGTGCCCGCCAGCTTCACAGGTCCACGCTCGGCACCGCCCGGGCCGGGCGGCAACGGCGTGTGCACCGAGTACTCCCCCGGGCAATACTCCCCGGGGATCTCCCCGACGGCGGCCGGTACCCCAGCGTTCCGGAACACCCGGGCGAACATCTCGCCGAACCCGGCGAAGCGGTCCTGGAACCCCTGCATCGCGTCCTGGTCACGCTGGAGGTGATCCACCACCACGCTACCCTCGTGATAGGCCGCGGCCCGACCGCCCGCACGCCGGACCACGGGTGCGAAGCCGTGGGCACGGCACGCCTGCTGGGCTCGAGCGAAACCGGGCAGCCGGGTGTCCCGCTGGCCGAAGGCCACGGTGGGGGCGGGGCGGTAGAGGCGGACCATCGGGGAGGTGATCACGCCGTTCTGGGTGGCACGGAGCAGCGTGATCCCGTAGTCCAGATCCTCTGCCGGGCCCAGCGATGGCCCCTGCCGGGTCCACTGCAGCACGACCGGCGGAGCCGCGTGCCGAGCCGACGGCTGGACCATCTCAAGCATCGGCGGACGGGACCTTCCGCACCGTCTGGATCTGTTCGGATCGCCCGAACGGGCCCCGTTCGTCATGGAGGATGGAGGAGGTCAGGCCGATCCCGTCCGAGCCCATGTTCGAGGTGGTCGCATAACCCAGCCACGGACCCACGGGGTCGCGGTAGAGGTGGATCTGCAGGTCGACGTTCGGGAAGCCGTAGCCGCCAGGTCCGGCGTCCAGCACGGGGGCGACCCCGTTGGCGGTGTCCGCCATCCCCATCAGCCGGACGAGGTCACTGGTCGGCTCCCCCGCGATCATGTCCACCGCAGTGGTGGACCAGCAGCGCCCATGCCCGGGGGCGTGATCCGGGGCCACCCGCATCTCCAGCGACTTGATGTAGCCACCGGGCCACCGCTGTTCCATCGCGGAGAACGGTCGGCTCTGAGCCACCGAGGTGAGGGCGGAGTCGTTCGTGAGAGCCACGTCGGCCGTGTCCGAGGTGACGAGGCGCCAGGCACGGGCCACCAGGACGGCACGCCCCTGGGCCACCAGGGTCGACTCCACCAGTTCGATGGTCCTCCCGGGGCGCACGGTGCGGGTGGTGACCGTCAGGGGCCCGTAGTGCAGTGTCCCGAGGATCTCGAAGGACAACCGGGCCAACCGCAGCTCGGGACGCGGATCGTGGGCCAGGATCTCTGCCGTCATCAGTCCGGAGACCGGGGCCATGTGGAGCTCATCGTCACGCCACGTGCCCTGGGCGTGGACCAGCGAGTCGAACTCCGAGGTACGCACCCCGTCCACCACGCTGGGAGGCGAGGTCCGCTGAAAGTTGGCGCCGACGTCGTGCCCCTCGATGCCGGAACCGCCGGCCATGGTGGTGGAAGTCATGCCCTCCATCCTGCCAGAACCGTGCCGTGGCACCCGGTTGCCCGCGGCCGCTACCGGCCCTGGTCGAACCGGTAGAGGATCCGGGCGACCTCACCGCGGGTGATGGACTGGTGCTGACGGAAACTGCCGTCCGTATATCCGGTGGTGAGTCCAGCGTTCTTCATCCAGGCGATCGCGGCGTGGTGGGTGCTGCCCACGGGCACGTCCTTGAAGGACTTGCTCTTCGGCGCGGCCCCCTTCGGCTTGGCCGCCCGGTACAGGAAGGACGCGAATTCACCGCGGGTGACATTGTCATAGACGCCGAAAGCCCCGTCGGCGTGACCACGCGCGACGTTCGAGTCCTTGGCCCAGCTGATGGCGCCGTAGAAGCTGTTGCTCTTGACCACGTCCTTGAACGGCTGCTTCGCCGCGGGGGTGTGCTTCGGGTCCAGGTAGCGGTACAGGAAGGCGACCGACTCTCCGCGGCTGATGCTGCGGCCCGTACGGTACGTGTTGTCCCCCGCGTAGCCGGTCGAGACCCCGCTCCACTTCATCCAGTCCACCGCCTGGAAGGCCGCGTCATCGCTGGTGATGTCGGAGAAGGTGGCGTCGCACCGACTGGCCGTCATGGCCAGGTCCTGCGTCTGTCCCGATCGGGTCAGGGCCACCGAGGTGTACGTCACCGTGGCATTGTTCTCCAATTCCAGGCGGATGTTGGAGCCCTGGCCCACGGAGACGGCACAGACGGTCGGCCCGCCGGCCCTGATCTGCAGGCGTCCGGCTCTCTCTCCTCCGCGTTCCACGCGGATGTTGGCCGTGCCGGAAGCCACCTGGGCGGTCACAACGACACGATCAGCCTGGCCGGCGTTCTCGATCCGGATGGCCTCGCCCTTGGCGTCGGCCTGAATGGTGCCGGAGCCCTTCGTCGTGCCGTTGCCGTAGAAGATGTCATCATCAGCCCAGCTCAGAGGTGCGGTGTGCTGGCCGAGGTACCGCTGGGCGCCGGCCACTCCGCCGCGGAGGGCCCGGACGGCGTACTGGGCTGTCTCACCGGGGGTGTTGGACAACTGCGTGCTCGTGCCCGTCACGGTCTTGCCGGCAATCCACGTCTGGTTGGACACCGCGCCGCCGCCCTGCGGAACCGCGCGGTACATGATCTGGTAGTGATCCGCACCGGAAACGGCGTTCCAGCGAGCGGTGGCCTGCGCACCCGGGCTGCTCACCCGGTAGTGGTTGGACGGCAAGGACGGTGTTCCGGGCTTCTCATTGGCCTGGGCCGCGGCCACCAGGCGGTCCACATTCTTGCGAATGGTCGGCAGCTGGGCATTCAGGTACCGTCCCGGGCAGGCGGTGGTATTGGTGACCCTGTGCCCCAGAATGGTGGGAACGGTGACCCTGGTGCCATCACTCCAGCGGGCACTGCTCTTGCCCCGCTGGGTCAACGTGACCGTGGCTGTCGGGTCGACGTCATACCGGTAGGCCTGCCAGGCGAGCACCTTCTCGATGGACCGCACCATGGGTGCCGGGGCCGAGGCGACGTCATAGTCGCCCATGGCGGAGATGCCGATGGTGTCCGAGTTGAACCCGCCAGCCTGGGCGCCCTGGACGGGCTTCTCGATCGATCCCCGGCGGCCCTGGAAGATGTTGCCGTACTTGTCCACCAGGAACTGGTAACCGATGTCACCCCAGTTCAGGGAGACCGCGTGGTACTTGAAGATGCCGCGGATCTGGGCGTAGGCGCCCGAGGCGGAGTAGTTGTTCGACCCGGCCGTGTGGTGCACGTACATGGCCTGGAGGTCCGTCGACGGGGTCCCCCAGTCCTGGACCACACTCTCGTCCGCCCCCCACTGCGCGCGGGTGATGATCTTCGGCTTGATCGCATCGGCCGAGGCGTTGGCTGTGGCGGTGGCCTGCGCGGTCCCGGTGATCAGTCCCTGCTGTTCGTGGATGGCGGGCCTGAAGGCCGAGTCGCTGCCCGTGCCGAGTGAAGCGGCCGGCACGGCGGTGGATCCCTGGGCGGACTGCGCCGATTCCTGGCTGGCCAGGCCGGCCTGCTGCTCGAGTTGCGCCAGGTCACCTGAGGCGACCGAGGCTGCCTCCAGCTTGCCGTCGGTCTCGGCCGTGCCCGGATCGATCAGTTCCAACTCCAGACCGGCCGGAACCTCGCCGTCCGCCGTGGTCACCCGGACCTGGATGGCATCGCCACCGCTGGAGATCAACGGCTCGGTGCCCACGCGGTCCGCATGGGGCGCCTCATCGCCGTCATGGATCTCCATGCTGTTCCAGTCGGTCCACTCCCCGGCCTCACGCACACGCAGGGACACCTCGGTGACCTGGTCCGTCTCCGTGATATCCCACGTCACGCCCGCGACGATGAAGTCCATGGTCTCCACCGGCCGGGTCAGGGTCGCGATCCTCTCAACCTCGACCTCCTGCGTGGACGAGATGGCACCGTCGAAGACGGAGTCGGTCAGTTCCTCGGCTTCGGGGGCGACCGGTGCCTCGGCGGCAGTGCCGGAGGTGGTGTCGGTGTCAGTGGCGGGGGCGGTGCCTGCGGCTTTGGCCTGCAGTTCCCGGAGCACGACGTCGGAGGGCTGGGACACGCTGGCCGGGGACTCCGGTGCGGTGCCCGACGCGGGCGTAGAACGCGCCGAGAGCGTCGAGGACATCAACGAGACCTCGGGCTCAGAAGCCTCGGACTCAGCGGCCGCCGACTCGGTGGCGGTTTCGCTGACCTCGGGTGCCGAGGACGCCGACGGCTCGGCGATGTCAGGCGTGTCCGTGACCGAGGGAGCCGGCGTGCTGTCAGGGGTTTGCGTCGCGTCAGGAGCCGGTGTCACCTCAGGGGTGTCCGGCACCTCGGGGAGGGCCTCAGGGTCGATGCCGCCGAGGGCGATGGACCGCTCCTCGGCCCCCTTGACCTCGGAGGCCACCTCACCTGACTCAATGGCCGGGTCAACGGCATTCTCGCTGGTGGCCGTGTCCACCACCGGAGCAGCAGTGGTGTCCGGCAGGACAGGCATGGCCGTGGCCGGAAGGACGGTGGTGGCGGTGAGCGTGAGTGCCAGTGCAGTGGCGGCACCGGCTTTCAGGACAGGGTGGAGCGTCCGGGACATATCAGTTTTTCCCTCAAGTGGTGCAGAGCGGTGGACGTGGACGTGGGTTTCCCCTCCACGCCACAGATATGTTATCAAGCGTTTATTGGCTTGTAATCACTTTTGTCCCTTTGGCCTCAGCCTTAACACAGAGTTCACTCCGTGGTTGGCGCTGATGACAAGCCAGAAGTTGATGACAGGCCAATACAAGACAAAGGGACACCGAGTCACCCTCAGGGGTGGACCCGGTGTCCCTTTGCGCGCCGTCGGTGGACGGCTGTCAGAGCTCTCCGCTGACCTTAGAAGTCCCAGTCATCGTCCTCCGTGGTTTCGGCCTTGCCGATCACGTAGGAGGAGCCGGAGCCGGAGAAGAAGTCGTGGTTCTCATCCGCATTCGGGGACAGCGCCGAGAGGATGGCCGGATTCACGTCGGTGACGGTGGAGGGGAACATCCCCTCGTAGCCAAGGTTCATCAGGGCTTTGTTGGCGTTGTAGTTCAGGAACTTCTTGACGTCCTCAGCCAGGCCGACGGAATCGTAGAGGTCATGGGTGTACTGGACCTCGTTCTCGTACAGTTCGAACATGAGCTCGAAGGTGTAGTCCTTGAGCTCCTGCTGGCGCTCCGCCGACTCTTTCTCCACCCCGCGCTGGTACTTGTAGCCGATGTAGTACCCGTGCACGGCCTCGTCGCGGATGATGAGACGGATCAGGTCTGCGGTGTTGGTCAGCTTGGCGCGGGAGGACCAGTACATGGGCAGGTAGAAGCCCGAGTAGAAGAGGAAGGACTCCAGGATGGTGGAGGCCACCTTCTTCTTCAGCGGATCGTCACCGTGGTAGTAGTCCAGGATGATCCGGGCCTTCCTCTGCAGGTTGGCGTTCTCCTGGGACCAACGGAACGCGTCGTCGATCTCCTTGGTGTTGGAGAGCGTGGAGAAGATCGAGGAATAGCTCTTGGCGTGCACCGACTCCATGAACGCGATGTTCGTGTAGACGGCCTCTTCATGGGTGGTCAGCGAGTCCGCGATGAGGGAGACGGCGCCCACGGTGCCCTGGATGGTGTCCAGCAGGGTCAGCCCGGTGAAGACCCGCATGGTGAGGGTCTTCTCGTCCTCGGACAGCGTGGCCCAGGACTGGATGTCATTGGACAGCGGCACCTTCTCCGGGAGCCAGAAGTTGGACGTCAGGCGGTTCCAGACCTCCACGTCCTTGTCATCCTGGATACGGTTCCAGTTGATTGCCTCGACGGTCTCGAGGGTCTTGACAGCGTCGGCCATCATCTCAGGTGTCGTCCTCACTTCAAGGGTGCAGTGCTGTGGGTGGTTCGTGGTTCAGCCGGACGGGCCGCCGGGAAGGCGACCCGCCCGGCCAAGGCTAGTGGTCGGCGTCGGGCCCGGAAGCCTGACGGGTCAGAGCATGCAGGAGACGCAGCCCTCGACCTCGGTGCCTTCCAGCGCGAGCTGGCGCAGGCGGATGTAGTAGATGGTCTTGATGCCCTTGCGCCAGGCGTAGATCTGGGCCTTGTTCAGGTCACGGGTGGTGGCCGTATCCTTGAAGAACAGGGTCAGGGACAGGCCCTGGTCCACGTGCTGAGTGGCGGCGGCGTAGGTGTCGATGACCTTCTCGTAGCCGATCTCGTACGCATCGTCGTAGTACTCGAGGTTCTCGTTCGTCAGGTAGGGAGCCGGGTAGTAGACGCGGCCCAGCTTGCCCTCCTTGCGGATCTCGATCTTCGAGGCGACCGGGTGGATCGAGGAGGTCGAGTTGTTGATGTAGGAGATCGAACCGGTCGGCGGCACGGCCTGCAGGTTCTGGTTGAAGATGCCGTGCTCCATGACGGAGGCCTTCAGCTCGCGCCAATCGGCCTGGGTGGGGATGGTCACGTTGGCACCGGAGAACAGCTCGGCGACCCGTGGGGTGGCCGGCTCCCAGACCTGTTCGGTGTACTTGTCGAAGAACGTCCCGGAGGCGTACGTGGAGTCCTCGAAGCCGCCGAACGTCGAGCCGGTCTCCATCGCGATGCGGTTGGAGGACCGCAGGGCGTGGAACAGCACCGTGTAGAAGTAGATGTTCGTGAAGTCGATGCCTTCTTCGGAGCCGTAGTGCACCCGCTCGCGGGCCAGGTAGCCGTGCAGGTTCATCTGGCCCAGGCCGATGGCGTGCGAGGAGTTGTTGCCCTGGACGATGGACGGCACCGAGTTGATCTCAGACATGGTGGACACTGCGGTGAGCGCCCGGATGGCCGTCTCGATGGACTTGCCGAAGTCCGGCGAATCCATGGTCTTGGCGATGTTCATGGACCCGAGGTTGCAGGAGATGTCCTTGCCCACGGAGGCGTAGGTCAGGTCCTCGTTGAACTCCGAGGCCTCGGAGACCTGGAGGATCTCGGAGCACAGGTTGGACATGGTAATCCGGCCCTTGATCGGGTTGGCCTGGTTCACCGTGTCCTCGAAGACGATGTACGGGTAGCCGGACTCGAACTGGATCTCGGCAAGGGTCTGGAAGAACTCGCGGGCGTTGATCTTGGTCTTCTTGATCCGCGCGTCGTCGACCATCTCGTAGTACTTCTCCGACACCGAGATCTCGGTGAACGGCTTGCCGTAGACGCGCTGCACGTCGTACGGGCTGAAGAGGTACATGTCCTCGTTCTTCTTGGCCAGCTCGAACGTGATGTCCGGGATGACGACACCCAGGGACAGGGTCTTGATGCGGACCTTCTCGTCCGCGTTCTCACGCTTGGTGTCCAGGAACCGGTAGATGTCCGGGTGGTGGGCGTGCAGGTACACGGCGCCGGCACCCTGGCGGGCACCGAGCTGGTTCGCGTAGGAGAAGGAGTCTTCGAGGAGCTTCATCACCGGGATGACGCCGGAGGACTGGTTCTCGATCTGCTTGATCGGGGCGCCGTGCTCACGGATGTTGGTGAGGGACAGCGCCACGCCGCCGCCGCGCTTGGACAGCTGCAGGGAGGAGTTGATGCTGCGTGCGATCGACTCCATGTTGTCCTCGATGCGCAGCAGGAAGCAGGAGACGAGCTCGCCGCGCTGGGCCTTGCCGGCGTTGAGGAAGGTCGGGGTGGCGGGCTGGAAGCGTCCGCCCACCATCTCCTCCACCAGGTCGATGGCGAGTTGCTCATCGCCCTGGGCCAGGTGCAGGGCCACCATGCAGACGCGGTCCTCGTAGCGCTCCAGGTAGCGATTGCCGTCGAAGGTCTTCAGCGCGTAAGACGTGTAGAACTTGAAGGCGCCCAGGAAGGTGGGGAAACGGAACTTCAGCCCGTAGGCGCGGTCCCAGAGACGCGTCCGGAACTCGGCGGAGTACTGCTCCAGCGTCTCGGCCTCGTAGTAGTCGTGCTCCACGAGGTAGGTCAGCTTCTCGTTCAGGTCGTGGAAGAAGACGGTGTTGTTGTTGACATGCTGCAGGAAGTACTGACGGGCCGCGGCATGGTCTGCCTCGAACTGGATCTTGCCGTCCGCACTGTAGAGGTTCAGCATGGCGTTCAGCTCGTGATAGCCCAGGTTCTGCCATGCCGCCGGCAGCTCCTTGGCCGACCTGATCATGTCCTGCTCGGTGATTGTCATCCCCAAAACCTTTCCAGTCCTTCGCGCACGGCCGTGACGTCCTCCGGCGTGCCCATGAGTTCGAATCTGTACATCAGGGGCACCTCGCACTTGTGCGCCACGATGTCCCCGGCGAGGCAGTAGGCCTCGTAGAAGTTGGTGTTCCCTGCGGCAATGACGCCCCGGATCAGATTCCGGTTCGACTTGACGTTGAGGAATTTGATGACCTGCTTCGGCACGGCTCCCTTGCCGTCTCCTCCGCCATAGGTCGGCAGGATGAGGACGAAGGGCTCCGTGGCCAGGAGGGTCGGCTCCTTGGTGATGATCGGCAACCGCGCCGCTTCACCCTCCGGCAGTTCCAGTTTGGAGACGAATCGGTGGGTGTAGCCGGAGGCGGAGGAGAAATAGATCAGGCGTGCGGCCGTCTGTTGTGGGGCCTGAGACCCCACAACACCTGTCGGTCTGCTGTCGCTGACCACGCTCGTCATGGTGACCTCGGGAACCTCAGGCCACCGAGGCGGCAGCGGCGGTGGCCAGCTCCTCGATCTTGTCCGGACGGAAACCGGACCAGTGCTCGGCACCCGAGATGACGACCGGGGCCTGCATGTAGCCCAATGACCGAACGCGCTCCAGTGCCTCGGCATCCTGGGACATGTCCACGGTCTCGTAGGCGATGCCCTTCTTGTCCAGGGCGCGGTAGGTGGCATTGCACTGCACGCAAGCCGGCTTGGAGTAAACGGTGACGGTCATGGTCATTCCCCTGTCCTCGGTTACCGCGTCCGGATTGCCGGACCGGCGGGCGTTTCTGCTCTGTGGTCTGTGTTCTTGCGTCATGGCCGCGAAATCCGTCCAGGACCTGTTCAACAGGCCCCGCTACCGTGGATTCCGGGTCTGCCCGGACTCTCCGGCGTGAAAAACCGCGCGGTCCGAACTGCTGACATCAATACTACATCTAGTGGTGACCGTATGGAACAACCACAAGATCCTGTCTTACATGGTTGAGATTAGTTTCCCCCAGTTCGTCCACAGGCAGTGTGGATGAACGGACTGTAAACACATCCACCCGGAACGCCGGAATCTCGCCGATCGACGGTTGCGAGCCGGAGAACGTCCACAGGGTGTGGACGCAGAGGCCCGGCGTTGTGCACAGATTCTTTCGACCCCGCACGGCGGCGTGTCCCGTCCACAGTGGCGGCGTGTCGGCACGGTGTCGCCACCGGCCGGCATCACGGACAGGACACGGCTAGCCTCAAAGCACCACAGGAGGCACCACAGAAGGGACTCCCATGCCCACACCAGAGACACCCCGCCGCCTGGTCAACACCCAGAACCTCGTCGCCCACGCCGCCCACGCCGACCTCGCCGCGGGCGCGATCTGGAAACTCGAGGAGCCGGTCCGGGAGCTCGATTCGAACATCATCGCGTTGCCGGCCGGTGATGGGATCGACGCGCACCAGGGCCCGGACAACGACGTGATGATCCATGTCCTCAACGGCTCCGGCACGCTGGGAACCGCAGAGGGAGACCTGGCCCTACGGCCCGGAGACCTCCTGTGGATGCCCCGGCGTTCGATGCGCCGCTTCACCGCGGGTGATTCCGGACTGATCTACCACACCGTCCACGTCAGGAAGCCGGGCCTGCTGCCGACTCTGCGCCGATGACGTCGCTGCCGAACTGGGCGACCGCGTCCCCGATGGACCGGTGCAGGGTGGGGTAGGCCCATGGGATCCGGGCCAGCTCGGCCAGCGGCACCCGGGCGTGGACGGCCACGGTGAGCGCCCCGAGGATCTCCCCGGCATGAGGGCCCACGACCGCCGCGCCGACGAGCACTCCCCCACTCGTCCCGGTCCCGGCTCCCGGCCCAGTCCCCACCCCCGTCCCCTTCTCGTCCGCATTCCCCTCCGCCCGAGCCACCAGGGTCAGGTGCCCTCGAACCTCGTCGATCCAGCCCCGGCTCGAGGCCCCGAGATCCACCCTCACCACGTGGACCTCCGAGGCATCGCCGCCCTGATGCTCCACGGCCTTCCGGGCCTCACCCTCAGAGAGCCCGACGGCGGCCACCTCCGGATCCGTGTACGTCACCCGGGGTACGGCATGCCGGGGGAAGGGGCGCGGAGCCGCTCCGGCCAGGAGCTGGTCCGCCACCACCGCCGCCTGGGCCATGGACGTGTGGGTGAAGGGGCCAACACCGGTCATGTCCCCGATGGCGTATCGGCCCGGCACGGGCTGCCCACCCTCCGCGGCCGCGCCGTCCAGGACGCGGCACCAGTCATCCACGTCCACGGGGTCCCGCGGCACCCGGCCGGTGGCCAGCAGCACTCGGTCCACGGTCAGCCGGTCCCCCGTGGTCAGCTCCAGGTCCACGGGGCCGGCCGAGGCCGGGATGCCGTGCGACGTCTCATACCGGGAGGCCTCCCCGGCCTGCACACCACTGATCTCCGTCCCCGTACGGACGTCGATCCCCTCGGACCGGAACCGCTCCGCCACCAGCTCGCCGGCCTCCGGGGCCTCGCCCGAGAGCAACCGTCCACCGCGCACCAGGAGGCTGACGCGGACCCCGAACCCGGTCAGCGCCTGCGCCAGTTCACATCCCACGGGCCCACCGCCCACGATGGCGAGGGAGGCCGGGAGTGTCTCCGCCGTCACCACGTCCCGGTGGGTCCACGTCACCGCATCCGGCAGGCCGGGCACCGGGATCCGCACCGATTCCGAGCCGGTGTTCAGGACCACCGCACGGCGGGCCGTCCAGGTCTGGCGCGCGCCGCCGTCGTTCGGGGTGACGGTGACGCTGGTGCCGTCTGAGGCCGGGCCGGTTGCGGGGCCTCCCGCGATCTCGGCCCGGCCGTGGACGAACGTCGCGCCGGTGCCGAGCAGCCGCTCCACGGCCACCCCGTCGTCCCAGTGGTCCGTGGCCTCCTCGCGGATCCGCTGCGCCACCCTCGCCCACGAGGCGTCCGCCCTTCGGGACTCGTGCAGCATCATCTTCGACGGGATGCAGCCGTAGTACGGGCATTCGCCGCCGACCAGGTGCTCGTCCACGGCCAGCACCGACCAGCCGCCGCGCGCCAGCCGTGCGGCGATGTCCTCCCCGCCGGGCCCGAGTCCGATCACGATGGCGTCGACCGTCCTGGACGCCGAGATGGACGTGACAGACGTGGCGGCGGGCGTGGGAATCGACGCCGGGATGGGAGTGGACGCTGGGGTGGAGGGGGAAGCCATGGGACCAGACTTCCATCAGCGCACCCCGGGTGGCGAGAGACAGTGAACCCGGCCCACGCCGAACGCGGGCGTCCGAGCCCGGCGACCGGACACCCTCCCCCTGAAGGCGTCCCGGCCCCTACGCTGAGCCCATGGTCACCGTTGCCGAGAACCTCATCCAGACCCTCTTCCTCAATGGCGTCAAGCGCATCTACGGCCTGCCCGGTGATTCGCTCAATGCCATCACGGAGTCCCTCCGGACCCACCCCGGGATGGAGTGGGTGCACGTGCGCCACGAGGAGACCGCGGCGTTCGCCGCCGGGGCCGAGGCCGAGATGACCGGAGATGTGGCGGTCTGTGCGGGCAGTTGCGGGCCGGGAAACCTGCATCTGATCAACGGGCTCTACGATGCCCAGCGCAGCCGTGTCCCGATGCTCGCGCTCGCCGCCCACATCCCCACGGAGGAGATCGGCACCACCTACTTCCAGGAGACCCACCCGCAGGAGCTGTTCCGGGAATGCTCCGTCTATGTGGAGTACGTGGCCGATCCGAAGCAGATGCCCCGCCTGCTGGAGATCGCCCTGCGCACCGCCATCGAGCAACGCGGCGTGGCGGTCCTGGTGATCCCCGGCGATGTCGCCTCGGCGGCCGCCCACGACGATCGCCGCACCCTCGTGCGGAAGGCCCGCTCCGCCGTCGTGCCCCTGCCGGACCAGTTGCAAGAGGCTGCCGGGATCCTCAACGCGGCGCGGAACGTCACCATTCTGGGCGGTGCGGGGACCGCGGGAGCGCACGCCGAGGTGATGCAGTTGGCCGAGCGGCTGGCCTCGCCGATCGTGCACGCGATGCGCGGCAAGGAACACCTGGAGTACGACAGCCCCTATGACGTCGGCATGACCGGCCTGCTCGGCTTCGCCAGCGGGTACAAGGCCATGTACGAGGCGGACGCCATCCTCATGCTGGGCACGGACTTCCCGTACCCGCAGTTCTATCCGGACGATGCCCGGGTGGTCCAGGTCGATCTCAGAGGCGAGCAGATCGGGCGCCGGCATCCCGTGGACGTTGCCCTGGTGGGTGGGGTCCAGGAGACGGCGGCCGCGCTGGTCCCGCTGCTGGAGCAGAAGAAGGGCAAGCACCTCGCGGACGCGCGGAAGCACTACGCCAAGACGCGTGCGAAGCTGGACGACCTGGCCACCCCGGCCCGGAAGGGCGCAGCGGTGCATCCGCAGTACCTGGCACGGCGGATCAGCGCGCTGGCGGCCGAGGACGCCGTGTTCATCCCGGACGTCGGCTCCCCCGTGGTCTACGCCGCCCGGTACCTGGAGATGAACGGACGACGCCGGCTGCTCGGCTCGTTCTCGCACGGCTCCATGGCGAATGCGGTCCCGCAGGCGATCGGCGTGCTGGCCCAGGATCGCGCCCGGCAGACCGTCACGCTCTCCGGCGACGGCGGGCTGACCATGTTGCTCGGTGACCTGCTCACGCTGGTGCAGATGAGGCTGCCGGCGAAGGTGGTGGTGTTCAACAACTCGTCCCTGAACTTCGTGGAGCTCGAGATGAAGGCCGCCGGGCAGCTGCCCTTCGCCACGAGCCTGGAGAACCCCGACTTCGCCGCCGTGGCCCGGGCCATGGGCATCAAGGGCATCCGGGTGGAGGACTCCGGTGACGTGGACGCGGCCCTCACGGAGGCCTTCGCGCACGACGGCCCGGCTCTGGTGGACGTGGTGACGGACCCGCAGGAACTCACCATTCCGCCGGCCATCCAGTTCGAACAGGCCAAGGGCTTCGCGCTGTACTCGCTCCGCACGGTCCTCTCGGGCCGCGGCGACGAGCTGTTCGACCTGGCGAAGACGAACCTGCGCCGGTTGTTCTAGTCCCGGCTAGGGTTGCCGGGTGGACCGTACGCCGAAGAACCTCATCCTCGCCTACGTCCTGTGTGTGGCCCTCGGACTGGTGGGGGCACACCGGTTCTACCTGGGGCATCGTGCGCTCGGCGTGGTGTACCCGGTCCTGACTGTGGCCGGCCTCGCCAGCGCTCCGTGGGGCATCGGGTTCGTGTTCGGCGGGATCGTGATCCTGCTGTGCCTGCTCGACCTGGTGCGCCTGCCCGGACTCGTCCGGCGGGCCGACGGCGGCCTCAACTAGGCAGTTCACCGTTGCGGGATGCGGCCCCTGCAGTGCGACTACCAGGTGGCGGCGACGAAGCCGTGCAGGTCGGCCTCCAACTCGATCCGTGAGCGCATCAGCTCAGCGACCAGGCCGGCGTCGAGAGCAGTACGCAAGCGGTCCCGGGGCACGGAGACGGTCATCCCGGCCACCGCTGCGCCCGAGCTGTCCCGGACGGCCACCCCGACCGCGCCGACGCCCTCCTCGGTGCCCTGATCGTTGATGGCGAAGCCGCGGATCCGGATCATCGCCAGTTCGGCGGCGAGCCGCGTGTGGGACCGCGCGTCGAAGGGACTGCCGACCAGTTCAGCCTGGTGGCGGTACAGCTGTTCGACCGTGGCCGGGTCCATCGTCGCGAGCAGGGCCTTACCGCCCGAGGCCGCGGCGGCCGGCAGGGCCACGCCCTGGCGGTCGCCCACTCGAACGGAGTGGTCCCCCTCCACGGAGGTCAGAAAACGAACCTCGGTGCCGGCACGGACCATCAGGTTGGCCGTCTCCCGCAGCCGGCCGGCCAGCATCTCCAGGTGCGGATAACTGCGGTGACGTAGCTCGGCCGTCCAGGGGACCCCCACCGGCGGCAGACCCAGGGCCGGGCCCGGGATGTAGCGACGGGAGGCGTCCTGGACGGCGTACCCGCGGTAGACCAGCATCGCCATGAGGCGGTGTGCCGTGGAGACGGAGACGCCCAACAGCCGGGCCGCAACACTGATGCGCACCCGGCCGTAGTCACGCACCATCTCCATCAGGGTCAGGGCGTGGTCCACGGAGTCGACGGGATACCTCGGCGACTGCCGCAGGGATGGCGTTTTCTGCACAGTAGATCATTTTGGCAGTGTTCCTGTGCTGAGGTTCACAGTAGATCTATGATCCAGAGCACATCCGCCTCGGACGCACCGTCCGTGGCGCCCCACCGACAGGCCGCCATCACCGTCCAGGGCTCACCGCAGGGCAGTGGGCTGTCCCGCCGCCAGGCCACCCTGGCCGTGGTGGTCTGCTGGCTCCTCGTGGTCTTCGATGGCTACGACCTCATCGTCTTCGGCACCGTCCAGACTTCGCTGCTGGAGAACACCGGCTGGGGCCTGGACAACGCCACCCTCGGCCTCATGGGGTCCATGGCGTTCGTCGGGATGATGATCGGCGCCCTGCTGGCCGGGCGGATGGCCGATTCCTGGGGCCGCCGCCGTACCATCCTGGCGTGCGCCGTCACCTTCTCGATCTTCACGATTCTCTGTGCCATCGCCCCGAGCGCCTGGGTCTTCGGAGCTTTCCGGCTGCTGGCCGGGATCGGCCTCGGCGGCCTGGTGCCCTCGGCCAACGCCATGGTGGCCGAGCTGGTCCCCGAACGCTGGCGCTCCTCCATCGCCACGTTGATGATGTCCGGCGTCCCGATCGGCGGTTCCCTGGCCGCCCTCATCGGCATCCCCCTGATTCCGGCCCTCGGCTGGCAGTCGATGTTCCTCGTGGCCGTCCTGGCCCTCGTCATCGTGGTCCCGATGGGCCTGGCCTACCTCCCCGAGACCCTGCCGTCCGAAGCCGCGGCCCGGGATCGCCCCGGCGCCTCACCGGCCACTGGCAAGGCGGCGAAGGCCGGCGGTTTCTCCCTGTTGCTCCGTGATCCCTTCCTGCTGGCCTCCATCATGTTCGCCCTGGCCACCCTGGCCACGCTGTTCGCCTGGTACGGACTCGGCACGTGGCTGCCGCGCGCCATGGAAGCCCAGGGCTATGACCTCGGCTCCGCCCTGACCTTCTCGCTGTCCCTGAACGTCGGTGCCGTTCTCGGCTCGATCGTCACGGCCTGGGCCGGCGACCGCTTCGGCGCTGTCCGCTCCAGCGTCATCGCCGCCGCTCTGGCCGGCGTGGCCCTGCTCGGCCTGTTGCTCTCCCCGCCCGTGTGGCTCGTGTACGTGATCTTGATGGTGGCCGGCGTCGGGACGCACGGCACGCAGTGCCTGATCATCGCCGCCGTGGCCAACCACTACCCGGGGCACCTGCGCGGCACGGCCCTCGGCTGGGCCCTGGGCGTGGGGCGCCTGGGTGCCGTGACGGCCCCGCTGGTGGCCGGTTTCCTGCTCGACGGCGGCTTCGGCGCCGGATCGATCTTCGTCGCCTTCGGCGTGGCAGCCCTGGTGGCGGCGGTGCTGCTGGTCGTCATCATCGCCCAGGGCAACGGCGGGCGCGGCGTCGGATCGCGCCAGGTCACGGCGAGCTGAATCGTCTGACAGAGTTCCACGGCCGGGGTCATCAGCCCGCGAACGGGCGCGTCGGGATTCCGGGCACCCCTACCTCCGCCACGAACAAGGCACCGGCCAGCGGGTCCGCATCGGTATCCACGTCTTCCTGCGAGGTGGTGATGAACAGCCGGTCCAGGTGCTCACCGCCGAAGGTGCAGGCGGTGGTCTTGGTGGCCGGCACCTCGATGACCTCGTCGAGGTGGCCATCCGGCCGGTACCGGTGGATCACGCCCTGGTCCACCACGGCCACCCAGACCCCTCCGTCGGCGTCCACGGTCAACCCGTCCGGCTGGCCGCCGCCGGGAATACGCACGAAGGTCCGCCGGCCGCTCAGGCCGGACTCGGTGTCATAGTCGAAGACCGAGACCAGACCGGTCGGCGTGTCGTTGTAGTAGGCCAGGGACCCGTCCGGGCTCCAGTCCAGCCCGTTCGAGTTGGTGACGCCGTCCAGGACCACATCGACCCGGCCGTCGGCATCCAGGCGGTAGAGGGAGGCAGCACCCGGCGTCTGGTCATACGCCATGGATCCGCAGTAGAACCGGCCGTCCGGATCGCAGGCGCCCTCGTTCATCCGCACGCCGGTCGAGGCCCACACCGGGGACAGGGTGGCGATGGAGCCGTCGGGCTCCTCCAGGGCGAAGCCCCGTTCGACGCCGATCACCGCGCCCCCGCCACGGCGTGGCCGCACCGCGGCGGCCACCGAACCGACGTGGTGGCGGGTCACCGTGTCCCCCGCGTCCCCGGACAGCGTGAGGATGTCCCCGGCCAGCATGTCCACCCAGCGCAGGCCTCCCCACTGCTCAGACCAGACCGGCCCCTCGCCGTGGTAGGCGACCGGGTCGGTGATCTGCTGGGCACGCATGGGGACCTCCTGTGTGGGGCAACGCGGAAGCGATGACGGGCGGACGGGAATGAGGGCTCACCCTCAGACAACCCCGTCGGCGTGCTGGGTGCAAGGGGTTCCTTCCGGTCCTCGAGCTCGAGGACCAGTTCCTCTGGTCGGCAGAGGTCGGCCGCATCCCGGATGCCGCGCATACGGGACCGGGTCACCCTGCTGGGCCTCGAGAATGCGGCGGGCGGGCCGATCTCGGTACTGAGCCTCCGCGGCCTACCGGAGCAGACCGTCCCGCAGGGCGCGGAGCACCGCGTTCGTCCGGTCCCGCGCACCCAGCTTCAGGAGGATGGTGGAGACGTGGTTCTTCACCGTGCCCTCGGCGAGAAACAGGGCCTGGGCGATCTGCCGATTGGGGTAGCCCTCGGCCATCAGCCGCAGCACCTCCTGTTCCCGGTCGGTGAGGTCCTGGGCGGGCACCGAAGCCTCCGGCGTGGGTACAGCGCCGGCGCGGATCGCCCGCAGCAACCGGTCGGTGATGGACGGGGCGATGAGCGTTCCGCCGTCCGCCAGGGTCTGCACCGCATAGGTGAGTTGTTCGACCGTCACGTCCTTGAGGAGATAGCCGCGAGCGCCGGACTGCAGGGCGTCCAGCACGAGGGTGTCATCGTCGAAGGTCGTCAGTACCAGCACGGGCACCTCGATCCCCCGGTCCCGCAGGTGCCGCAGGGTCCACAACCCGTCGTAGCGGGGCATCCGCAAATCCAGGAGCACGACGTCGGGCGCCTCCTGAGCGATCACCTCCAGCGCCGCAGCGCCGTCGTCCGCCTCCCCCACCACCTCGACGTGTGCGATGTCCAGGAGGGTTCGGATCCCGTGCCGCACGAGGGTCTGGTCGTCGACGACCACCACGCGGGTCATGCGGACGGCACCCGGGCGACGACGCGGAACCCCTGGCCCACGGGGTCGCGGCCACGAGCAGTGCTTCCAGTGCTTACAGTCCTTGCAATCCGTGGAGCGGCGGTTCCGAACTCCGCCGTGCCGCCCAGCAACTCGAACCGTTCTGCAATCCCCCGCAGCCCGTTCCCACCTGCGCCCGCGTCCCGGGGCCCACACCCGTCGTCCTCGGCCGCGAGCACCACATCCCCGCAGAGGCGACCGTCCCGGCCGTCCAGCCCCACCGTGATCCACAACCGGGTGGCGTCGGCGTGACGGAGGGTATTGGTGGTGATCTCCTGCACGGCACGGACAAGGGCCTCGGTGCGTGCCTCATCCAGGCTGATCTCCGGTTCCACGTCAAGCTCCACGTGGAGTCCGGGCAGGTCCGCCACCACCTCTTCCAGAGCCCGGGCCAGGTCGGTCGGTTCGGTGCGCAACTGCTCCACGGTGGCGCGCAGGTCCGCCAGCAGCTCCCGGGCCACGGATCCGGCCCGTTCGACGTGCTCCCTCTCCGGCCCCGGCGTCCGGTGCCTGGCCGCCTCCAATTCGAGGGCGAGAACGGTGAGCTGGTGACCGATCGTGTCATGCAGGTCCCGGGAGATCCGCAGCCGTTCGGCAGCGCGGGCGTTCACGGCCAGCACGGCGGAGGCCGCCCGCAGATCCACATGGGCCCGGGCCAGTTCGCGGCGCTGCCGTTGTTCACGGATCAGGGTCACGGTACTCAGCAGCGTCGCGACCTGGATCATCAGGTAGAACCCGAGGAACAGTCCGACCTCCATCAGGGCGGCGTCTGGGAGGGCGCCGTCCCCCGATGGCGCGGTTTCCTGCACGGCATCCACCGCGAGGACCACCGTGTTGATTCCGACCAGCGCGAACCCACCCCACACGGGCACCAGGTAGGCGCTGATGGCGGCGGTCAGCACGAGGAGGACATTCAGCAGTCCCATCCCCGGGGCGGTCAGCACCAGCACCCAGGAGAACACGACGGCGGCACAGAACCCGATCAGGTCCACCCGCCGTGCCATTCCGGACACGGCGGCGCCGAGGTTGAGCAGGAAGACCACGAACAGGCTGGTCCACAGGGTGCGGTCGATCGAGGGCTCGACGGCGCCGAGCAGGACCGGGGACGCCACGGCGATGGCGACGACCAGCATCGCCAGTCCCGACCAGATCTCATACCCGTACCGCTGGCTCATCTTCCGAGTCTAGAAGGGCGTGGGGTACCGGCGCCCGTGCCGATGGTCATGGGCGGTCGCCCACCACCATGATGACGGGCGGCACCTGTGCGCGCGGCTCGAGATGCCTAGCGTCAGGACCATGACGTCTCCAGCATCAGCACCGGCCATCCACGCCGAGAATCTGCGCAAGTCCTATCGCGGCAGGACCGCCGTGGACGACATCTCCCTGTCCGTTCAGCCCGGTGAGGTGATGGGCGTCCTCGGGGCCAACGGTGCCGGCAAGACCACCACCGTGGAGATGATCGCCGGACTGCGCACGCCGGAGACCGGCACCGTCCGCGTCCTCGGCCTCGATCCCCGGCACGAACGCGGTGCGGTGCGCCAAGTCCTCGGCGTCCAATTGCAGCAGTCCTACCTGCACGGGGCGTTGACCGTGGCCGAGCTCATGGACCTGTATCGCAGCTTCTACCCTGACCCGGTCCCGGCGGCGGAGCTCATCGACCGCGTGGGCCTTGCCTCACAGCGCCGGACCCGGTTCGAGAGGCTCTCCGGCGGCCAGCAACAGCGGGTGTCCATCGCGCTCGCCCTGGCCGGCCGCCCGCGCGTCGTGATCCTGGACGAGTTGACCACGGGACTGGACCCGCGGGCACGCCGACGGCTGTGGTCGCTGGTCGAACAGATGCGCGATGACGGCGTGACCGTGCTGCTCGTCAGCCACGCCATGGACGAGGTGGAGCACCTGTGTGACCGGCTCGTCGTGCTCGACGCCGGACGCGTCATCGCCCGCGGCACCCCCGGCGAGATCACCTCGGCCACCAGGACGCCCTCCTTGGAGGAGGCCTTCCTGGCCCTGACCGGCCGGGATATCGACGAGGACGACGACCGCCCAGCAGAGCGATCCGCCACGGAAGCAGAGGCCCACTGATGACAACCGACATTGTGCCCACACCGACGGCACGACGCCCCGGCCCGAAATCCTGGCTGGCCCTGGTGGGCGCCGAGGCGAAGATGGTCACCCGGGACACCTCCGGGCTCATCATCCCGCTGGGCCTTCCCCTCCTGATCCTGGTGATGAGCGCAGCTCCGGCCTCTCAGGAGGTCATCGTGAACGGACGTACCGCGCTGGACCTGTTCGTGCTGCCGCTGGTGCTGACCGTCATCATCGCGACGATCGGCATCATCAACATGCCCAGCTTCCTGGCGTACTACCGCCGCTCGGGCATCCTGCGCCGGCTGGCCGTCACCCCGGCGTCTCCGGCGATGGTGCTGGTGGCACAGGTGGTGGTGAGCCTGCTGCAGGCCGTGCTCGGAATGATTCTCGCCCTGGCGGTGGCGTTCTGGGGGTTCGGGGCGAACCCGCCCGCGCACCTGTGGGCCGGCGTCGGGATCTTCCTCCTGGCCCTGGCGGCCATGTATGCCCTGGGAATGATGGTGGCCGCCGTCGCCCCGACGCCGAACTCGGCTGTGGCGATCGGCCTGGTCCTGTTCTTCGCCTTCGGCGCCCTGGGCGGGTTGTTCGGTGGGGTGCAGATGCTGCCTGAGGCTCTGGCACCGCTGGCCGACTGGCTGCCGTTCGGAGCCGCGGTGCAGGCGTTGGGATCAGCCTGGGCCGGCGTCGCCCTCGAGCTGACGCACCTGATCAGCCTCGTGACCACCACGGTGGTCGGGACCGGGGTGGCGATCTGGCTGTTCCGCTGGGAGTAGGACTCCCGCGTCAGGAACCCTTCGGGACCTTGACCGCGATCACCGGGACGGATGCGCCCAGCAGGATCTCCTGGGCGTTCGAGCCGAGCAGCAGCTTGCCCACCGGACTGCGGTGCTTGATACCGACCACGATCACGGACGCGTTCAGTTCCTCGGCCACATCCAGCAGATCACCGGCGGCATCCCGGCTGCGGGCATCCGGCTGACGGTGCGTGATGGCGAGACCTGCCGGCGCCGGGTCGCCGGCCAGACCGGCGTCGGGGTCCAGGGCTCCGGACCCAGCCGCGCCGCCGTCGAGGTCGAAGACGATGAGGTCCTCCCCACGGCGCGTGGCCTCAGCCACCGCGAAGTCCACCGCAGCCCGGCCCTCCGGGCTGCCCGTCCGCCCCACCAATACCGACATGCCGACTCCCTCCGGTGTGCGGACGCGTCACCACGACGCTCCCGCCCTTCGTCCATGACTGTGACTCAGGATACATTTCCCTGTAGACCAGGGGAGCACCAGCCCGTGAGCCAGTCCAGAGGGGGACATCCAGCATGGCAGCTGACCACCACGCCACACCCGGTAGACCCGGCGCCGGCATGATCATCTATGGCGTGATAGCAGCCCTGGTGATCGGGACGGCGTCGTTCTTCTCGATCCAGTCGGCCACGGCCGGGGCGGACCTGCGCAGCAACCTGACCCTGATCGCGCCGGCGGGCGCCGGCGGCGGCTGGGATGGGTTCACCCGCTCCCAGCAGTCCGCGATGCGCGTCAACGGGATCGTCAACAACGCCCAGGTCGTCAACATCCCGGGCGCCGGCGGAACCATCGGCCTCGGCCGGTTCAGCACCATGCACGGACAGGCGGACACCCTCATGGCCACCGGCTCGGTGATGCTCGGGGGGATCGAACTGAACAACTCCCCCGTGGACCTCTCGGACGTGCGGCCCATCGCCCGGCTCTCGGACGACTTCGATGCGATCGTCGTCCCGGCCGATTCGCCCTACGAGACGATCGACGACCTGGTGGCGGACTGGAGGAAGGACCCAGCCTCATTCCCGTGGACCGGCGGCTCGGTCGGCTCCATCGATCACCTGATCATCGCCGAGCTGGCCCTGGAGGCCGGCATCGACCCGGCCGAGATCACCTACATCCCGAAGACCTCCGGCGGCGAGGCGATCCAGACCATCGCCTCCGGCACCGCGAAGGCGGCGACCTCCGGATACAACGAGTTCGCGGATCAGATCGAGGCGGGCCGGATCAGGGCCCTGGGCATCTCCAGTCCTGAGCGGCTCGATGGCGTGGACGTCCCCACCATCACCGAGCAGGGGTATGACGTGGTCATGGCCAATTGGCGCGGCATGCTCGCCGCCCCGGGCATCACCGATGAGCAGTTCGAGGAGCTCGAGGCCATCGTCACGGAGACGTCCCAGACACCCGAGTGGCGTCAGGCCCTCGAGGACAACCAGTGGACCGACTCCTTCATGACCGGCGAGGAGTTCGAACAGTTCATTGCCGAGGACCAGGAGAAGATCGCCGCCCTGATCGAGGAGTTGGACCTGTGAGCCAGTCCCAGCCCACCGCCCCCTCCCACCCCGTGGGCGACGCCGGCCCCGCCACCGCCCGAGGCTGGTGGCACGGACGCAGCGGCCTCTTCCTCGCCGCCTTCATGGCGGCCTTCTCCACCTACCTGCTGGTCGGCGTCCTCACCATGGCCGTCCCGGACGGCGCCGACGCCCCTGGCCCGCAGTTCGTCCCCCTGATCATCGCGGTGGCCGGGTACATCCTCGCCGCCCTGCTGGCCGTCCACTACATCCGCACACCCGAGCCGGCGGTCACCCCCACCTTCACCGCCGAGGACGATGCGACCGATGAGGAGCGGCGCGCGGCAGAGGCCGCCGCCACCGTGCAGTACCGGACCTTCTCAGACTGGTATGCGGTGGGCTGGAGCGTCGCCGGGTTCCTGGCCTTCGCACTGCTGCTGAACGTGCTCGGCTGGATCCTCGGAGCGGCGCTGCTCTTCTGGTGCGTGGCTCACGGGATCGGCAGCCGCCGCCACCTCTTCGACGCCAGCCTGGGCCTACTGCTGAGCAGTTTCATCTACCTGGCCTTCGACGTGGGACTGGGCCTGTCCCTGCCCTCCGGCCTGCTGGGAGGGGTGTTCTGAGATGGAATCCATCATGAACCTCATGGACGGTTTCGGCTCGGCGCTCTCTCCCATGAACCTCCTGTGGGTCATCGTCGGCTGCCTGCTCGGCACCGCGGTCGGAGTACTGCCCGGACTGGGCTCCTCCATGGCCGTGGCCTTGCTGTTACCCATGACCTTCGCCTTGGACCCCACGGGTGCCTTCATCATGTTCGCCGGCGTCTACTTCGGTGGACTCTTCGGCGATTCCACCATGGCCATCCTCATGAACACCCCGGGCCAGGCCTCGGCCATCGCCTCCACGTTCGAGGGGCATCGCATGGCGAAGGCCGGGCGGGCACCCCAGGCCCTGGCCACCGCCGCCATCGGCGCTTTCATCGGCGGCATGATCGGCTCCATCGTGGTGGTCTTCCTGGCCCCGGCACTGGCCGACTTCTCGGCCAACTTCGGCCCCCAGGAGTTCTTCGCCCTGGCCCTGTTCGCCTTCGTGGCCACGTCCTCCGTGGTAGCCGACTCGATCCTGAAGGGCCTGTGCTCGCTGATCATCGGACTGGGCATCGCCGTGGTCGGCATTGACCAGACCTCGGGGGCCGAGCGGTTCAGCTTCGGGGTCCCCCAGCTCTTCGACGGCATCTCCCTGGTGACCGTGACCGTCGCGATCCTGGCCCTCGGCGAGGTCTTCCATATCGCCTCGAGGGTGCGCCGCGATCCCACCAACCGCGTCATCCAGGCCAAGGGCCGGCCGTTCCTGTCCGGTCGGGAGTTCCGCGAGGCCCTCCCTGCCTGGCTCCGAGGTACCGGCATCGGCCTGCCCTTCGGCGTCATCCCGGCCGGTGGAGCAGATGTCCCGACCTTCGTGGCCTACGGCCTGGAGCGTCAGCTCGACCGTCGGCGCAGGAAGCCCCAGTTCGGCAAGGGGGCCATCCGTGGACTCGCTGCCCCGGAGGCCGCCGGCAATGCCACTACGGGTACCGCCATGGGTGCGCTGCTGTCCCTGGGCCTGCCCATCTCCGCCACCGCAGCCATCATGCTCGCCGCCTTCGAGCAGTACGGATTGCAACCCGGACCGCTGATGTTCGACCGGTCACCCGATCTGGTCTGGGCGTTGCTGGCCAGTTTCTTCATCGCGATGATTGTGCTACTGATCCTCAACCTGCCCTTCGCGCCGCTCTGGGCCAAGCTGCTGGCGATCCCCCGCCCCTATCTCTACGCCGGGATCACGGTCTTCTGCGGCATGGGCGTCTACGCGACCTCGGGTTCCACCTTCGATCTGCTGATGCTCTTGGGCATCGGCCTGCTGGGTTTCGCGCTGCGCCGGTTCGGCGTGCCGCTGGCCCCGCTGATGATCGGCATGGTCCTCGGCCCCCTGTTCGAGACGAGCATGCGGGACGCCCTGGCCAGCTCCAACCAGAGCTACGGAGTCTTCGTCGATGGACCGATCCCCGTGGCCATCTACACGCTCCTCGCCCTATCCCTGGTGATCTCCATCGTGGGCCGCGTCCGGTCAACGGCACGGAAGGACACCTGACCACCGCGTCCCTGTGTGACGTGGGAAGCGGTATGAGTTCGCACTCCACACGGAGAAGAGTTTAGGTTAGGCTTACCTTACATACTGGAAGTGAGCCGTTCCCAGACCACCGAGCACCTGAAACGCCCCACTCACGACGCCGGAAGTGCAGTCCCAGCGGACCAGGCCACCGGACGTGGTGCCGGGCGCGCCGAAAGGGAAAAGTCATCATGATCTCACAGGACAACGCACGGCCTTCGGCCGGTGTGCCCATGCTCGCCGTGGTGGGCACGCGCCCGGACGCGCGGCTGGAGTACGCCACGGAGCTGGCCCGAATCCTGAACCGGCAGCTGGTGACCTCCTTTCAGCTGCGGGCGGCCGAGGAGCCCGTGGCCGAGGCCAGTCGGCTGACTGCCGCAGTAAAGGCGCCGGCCGGTGCCGTGGTGGAGATCCCCGATCGGGTGTCTACGGCAGATCTCGCCGCCGAACTGTCCTCGCCCGTGTCCGCCACGCGGCTGGAGGGTGTGATCTGCGTGGTGGACGCCGCTCACGGCGTGCAGGACCTGTTCCGCGAGGACTACCTGGTCCCCCGGAGCGGTCACCCCTCCACCGCCACGGCCCGGTCCCTCGTGTCCATCACGCACGTGGAATACGCCTCCCTGATCGTCCTGGTCAACTGGGAGGACGTCGCCACGGACGAGCTCCGCACCCTGTTAGCGCTGCTCCACCATCTCAGTCCGCTGGCGCGGATACGCCTGCTGGAGGACCTGGCAGACATGGGGCACACCCTGCCGGATCTGCCTGCGATCCCCGGATATGACGCTCACCTGGACCGCCCCGGTTGGACGAAGCTGCTGGCCCGCGGTTTCGAGACCTTCATCCACGATGACCGCGTGACGGCCCTCCACTACGACTGCGCCCGGCCGTTCCATCCCGTGCGGATGCATGAGCTGGTCCACGAGCTGATGTCCCCGGAGCGGTTCGGTACCGTGGTCCGCTCCGCCGGCTACTGCCGGGTGGCCAGCAGCGCCAACGTCACCGGGCATTGGAACCACGTGGGCAAGGTGATGGCGCTCAGCCCGGTCAGCCTCGACGACGACCTTGAGCTGTTGCTGGACCCCTGGGCGGACACGGACCCGCTGACCGTCGGCCAGAACCTGGCCTTCATCGGCCTGGACCTGGACCGCGAGGGGCTGATCAACGCCCTCGACCGGGCCGTGCTGACGGACGAGGAGTTCCTCGCAGGACCCTCCGCGTGGGCAGAACAGGTGAAGCGGCTTCGGTAGCTTTGGATTCCCTGGCTCAGGGAACCAGCATCACCTTGAGGGCCTCACGGGCGTCCATGGCGGCGTAGGCGGCCGGTGCCTGCGTGAGCGGCATGGTGACGTCGAAGACACGCCCGGGGTTGATCTCCCCGGCGACGACCTGGGCCGTGGCGGACTCGAGGTAGCGGCGCACGGGAGCCGTTCCTCCCGTCAGCGTGATGTTGTTCAAGAACAGGCTGCCGCCGATCGGGGCCTCCCGGTACTGGGGGACGCCCACGCGGGAGATCGTCCCGCCGGCGCGCACCACCCCGACCGCCTGCTCGTAGGCCGGGCGGTGGCCCACGGCCTCGAGCACCACATGTGAACCGTGGCCATCCGTGAGATCCCGCACCAGCCCGATCCCCTCCTGACCACGTTCAGCCACGACGTCCGTGGCGCCGAACTCGCGGCCGAGGTCCGTGCGCGAGGCGTGCCGGCCCATGAGGATGATCCGGTCGGCACCGAGCTGGCGGGACGCCAGGACGGCGGAGAGCCCCACGGCACCGTCACCGATCACGGTCACGGTCTGCCCGGGGCCCACCCGGCCCATCGTCGCGGCGTGGTATCCGGTCAGGTAGACGTCGGAGAGACTCAGCAGGCTCGCGAGCAGCTCCTCAGAGCCGTTGCCCGTCTCATCGACGGCAGAACCGTCGGCGGCTCGGACCGCCACCAGGGTGCCGTCGGCGAGCGGGACGCGGACAAACTCGGATTGCAGGCCGATCCCCTGGCCACCGAAGAACCCGCCATGCAGGCAGGAGACGTGGAATCCCTCGCGGCAGAACTCGCAGGTGTTGTCCTGGTAGGTGAAGGAGGAGATCACCAGGTCGCCCGGGCGCAGCGAGGTCACGGCCGCGCCGATCTCCTCCACCACGCCCATGGCCTCGTGGCCCATCGGGCTGCCCTGCTCCGAGGCCTCCATCGAGTGATAGGGATGCAGGTCCGAGCCGCACACGCAGGAGCGCACCGTGCGGATGACGGCGTCCGTCGGCTCGATCAGCCTCGGGTCGGGAATGGTCTCGACGCGGACGTCTCCGGCACCGTACATGAAGGTCGCTTTCATACCTCCCACGCTACCGGCAGTCTCCCGTCCGAGCGTCCTGGTCGCCGGCCAACCGTCGTGAGGCCCTACCCCACGATGGTGACGGTTCCCGCGTCCCCATCCACCTCCACGATGTCGCCGGTGCGGATGACCTGGACCGGGTCACGGTCGAACTCGCTGACGGTGGGGACACGGGTCACGACGGCGCCGAGCACGGCCTTGGTGGTCACCGTGGTGAACACCATCGCTGCCGGGGCCGTTCCAAGCAACCGTGTGCTCTGGAAGAAGCCCGACCACCCGGACGAGCCCTTGGCCCCGGGGAAGACCAGGACCTTGCCGGTGAAGCACACCCCGCACAAGGCGTGGCGCCGCTCGATGATGGTGCCCTGGGCCGGGTCGATGCCGCCCCACCCGGAGATGGTCTCCGGGGAGACGAGGGCCTCAGCCCGGACGATTCCGGGAACGATACCCCTTCCTCTCAACACCGTTCCCCGTGCTACGGCGCGGGCTTCTGTGGAGGGCACGCTCATGACAGCTCTCCTTTCCAGGTCCCGGTGATCGCGGCCTGAACGCAGTCGGCCGTGGTGCCGAACCAGGCCTCGATCCCGAGGATGGCGGGCAGATAGTGGGCTTGCTTGGCACTGTCGGTGGCGAAGACCCGCGTGCCCTTCGGCGCTGTGCGGGACATGGCCGGACAGGAGTCCGTCAGGAGGCGCCCACCGGCACGGTGGATGACCTCTGTGTAGCCGTTGCGGTCAGCCACGGCCCGCAAGGCTCGCGGCGTCATGATCCACAGCTCCGTCCCGGGATGCAGGGTCCGCCCGTCCAGCAGCGCGGCGATCTCCCCCAATTGGTCCAGGGAGGCATGGGGACAGCCCAGCAGCACGAAGTCGACGTCCTCGGTGTCCCCCTGGTTGTTGAGCAGTTCGTACATCTGGCGTCGATCCGACGCGGTGAACGCGACGGGTTCCGGGACCTCGTGCGGACCGAAGGCAGCCTCCACCGAGGGCGCCTCCGGCGTGACACCGGGCAGGTGGAAGATCTCCACACCCCCGGTAGTCGCCAGGGCCGCCCCGAGATGCTTCAGGTCGGCCTGGCTGGGCAGGCCCAGCTCGCCCGTCAGGACAGGCCGCTCCTCCTGGACCACGTGCCCCGCGAAGTACCCGAACAGTCCCCAGTCCAGGAAGGAGTCGATGGGCACGTCCGCCCGGATCAGGTGGGATCCGTGGCGGTTCTCATCCAGGTGGTTGCCCCAATAGGGGATGCGGCCGGTCAGGCCGGCCGCTCCCGTGGACGCAGTGCCCTCGCAGTTGGACTTGGCTCCGATGACCGAGTTCGCGTAGACCACCGCCGAGGATTCCATCCAGGCGATGTGCTCTCCCCGCACGGGCAGGTTGCCCACCTGGTAGGGCGTGCACGTGGCCAGGATGTTGATGCCCCGGTCACTGGCGAAGGCCTCGGCGTCGGCCTGCAACTCCACCAGGTGGGGGTTGTAGGGGGTGATGTTGAGGGCATCGGCACTGAATCCGTGCTGCAATTGGCACGTGGGGACCCGCATCTTCGGGATCTCGATCTCGTCGTCGCAGTCGAGGTTGATGACGGCATACGCCTTGTTCCAGCCGCCCTCGGCGGCGATCTTCTCCTTCGCAGGCGTGGGTTGGGTGGAGGTTCCGGCCACATTGCGGACACTGCACAGCCTCTCGGCCCCCAGTCCCTCCCCGTAGCGGACCAGCAGGTCCATGGCCGCCGCCACGGCGTCACCGTCCCGCCCGTCCCGCATGGCCCGGTCGTCGTCAGTGAGCAGCATGGAGGGGCTCCTTTTCTTCGTCTTTCTCCTCATGACGGTCGCTGGCTGGCACCCCGGCCGGAACCGCGCCGTCCCCGGCCTCGTCCGGACCGATATTGGCCCGGAGGCGTTCGCGCAACTGGGCCCGGTCGATCTCGGCCACAGGACCGCCGTCGGCCAGGTCGAGCGCGTGGGCCGCGGCCTCCCCCATGGCTGCACAGGGACCCATCACGCGGATGCTGGAGAGGGCGGCTGCGTCGCCGTCCACGCACCGTCCGGCAGCCAACAGGTTGACGGCACCTCGGGGGGTGATGCTGCCCAGGGGCACATAGTGCACGTGATCGCCGTCGAATTGCTCCCAGACGTACCCCTCGGGCTGGTCATGCAGCTCGATGGGCCAGGAGGTCCGGGCGATCGCGTCCTCGAACCGGAACCCTGAGCGCACCTCGTGTTCGGTGAGCTGGTGCTCACCGGCAATCCATCGTGTCTGGCGCCGGCCCGGAAGACCGTAGAAGCGGACGGAGGCCTGGCCGAAGGCCGCCGGATGGTGGTCCCGGAGGAATTGGATGACGCGATCGGCCTGATCCTTGCCGCGCAGTTGGGCCTCAGCGGCCCCCACAGCCTCAAGAGGGGATTCGATATGGGTCATGTTCAGCACCGCCGTGTCCCGGCCGGGGAAGAAGAAGGCCAGCCCGTCCCGACGGATCAGCCCGTATTCGTCGGCATGGTCGTACACGCTCTGGGCCAGGTCCTGAGGATCCGGCGCGGCTGAGGGGACGAGCCCCTCGACGCGCACCTGCTGCGATCCCCAGATGGTCCGTTCCGGGACCCGGCATTCGAGGCCGGCTTCCCAGGTCAGCGCCGCGTCTCCGGAGGCGTCGATGAAGGAATCCGCCTCGACCTTCAGCAGTCCGTAGCGGGTTGCGAACGTCACTGACCGCAGGTGACCGGCGTCGTTGTCCACCGAGAGGATGGAGGCTCCAGTCACGGGAACCACTCCCGACTGGACGATCTCGCGTTCCATCCAGCGGCCCACGGCGTGCTCGTCATAGTTCACCGTGATGGTGTGGCGGTGGTTGTAGGAGAGATCGCCCGTCTTCTCCAGGTCGGGGAACATCCGGTCGAAGAGGCCGTGCGTGAGCTGGCGGTATTCCGGCCCGTTGCCGTAGACCCCGCAGAACAGTCCGATCAGGGAGTTCGCGCACTGTCCGCCCAGCATGGGCAGGGCATCCACGAGGATCACCCGCCGGCCCAGACCCGCCGCGGTCAGGGCGGCGGAGACGCCGGCGATGCCGGCGCCGACGACGCAGAGGTCTCCGCGCAGTTCCTCCAGCGGTCCGCTCGGTGGTTTCGTGATGGTGTGGATCTTCACGTCGGTCAGCTTGTGGGGCATCAGGAGTCCTTGGCGTAGTGGTGGTGCTGCAGTGCGGGGGCGGTCTCAGGGACCAGGGTGGCGCCGCGTTCGAGCGGCGTGACGGTCCGGGCGTAGACGCCCAGCCACCCCTCGGTCGTGGTGGGCTCGCGGGCCGGCTGGGTCAACCGGCGTCGCTCGAGCTCCTCGCCGGAGACAAGCAGGTCCACGCTCCTGGCCGGGATGTCGGCTCGGATCGGGTCGCCGTCGTGGACCAGCCCGAGGGGGCCCTCCAGGGCTCCTTCCGGCTTGACCTCGCCGACGACGATGCCCTGGTTCACGAGCCCGGAGAGCTGGCCGTCGGTCACCACGGCCACCTGACCGGTGAGTCCGGCGCCGTTGAGGGCGAACACGACATTGGAAGCCATACCCATCCCCGGTGTTCCGGAGGGACCCAGGCCGCGCAGGACCAGAACGGTCCCCGCCTCGACCTGATGTGTGTTGATGGCCGCGATGGCCTCTGCCGCGTCCTCGAAGACCCGGGCAGGGCCCTCGAAGCTGTCCTGGCGGCGCTCGGTGGCGGAGAGCTTGACGATCGAACCGGCCGGCGCCAGGGACCCGTACAAGATCTGGATGGTGGCGTGTGTGGCGCGAGGCTCATGCAGGGGGTGGATGACACTCGCGTCCGGCTCCGGTGCCCGTTGCAGGACCTCGCCCAGCGTTCGCCCGCCGATGGTGGCGACCTCGAGGTCCAGGACGGGCTGCAGTTGCGAGAGGACGCCGAGTGCTCCCCCGGCGGCCTCCAGGTCTTCGATGCTGTCCGGGCCACTCGGCCGGATGGCCGTGAGTGGACCCACCTCGCGGCCGAGCTCGGCGAACAGTGCACTGATGTCCACGTCCACACCGGATTCCACCGCGATGGCCTGCAGGTGCTTGACGCTGTTGATCGATCCACTCACGGCCAGCACGGCCGCGACGGCGTTGCGGAAGGCGCCCGGGGTCAGGATGTCCCGGGGACGACGCTGGGTCAGCACCGCCTCGACGATGGTCCGGGCGGAGGCACGTGCGTTCTCCCACATCGCAGTGCTGTTGGCCGCCACGGGTGCCGATCCCGGCAGGCTCATGCCGAGTGCCTCGGCCATGATGTGCATGGTGTTGGCGGTTCCCATGCCGGTACAGACGCCGGGGCCGGCGATGGCCCGGTCGCTGATCGTGCAGAGGTCCTCGATGGTGATGCCTCCGGTGGCCACGTGGCCGGCCTTCAGGAAGACCTCCTCGATGTCCGCGGGCTCGCCGTTGTCCAGGATTCCGCAGGGCTGGTATCCGCAGGGCACCACGATGGTGGGCACGTTGATCCGTCCGGCCGCCATCAGCTGGCCCGGTGTCGTCTTGTCGCACGAGGCCAGGCAGATCATGCCGTCCAGTTGGCTGCCCTCCACGGCCGCTTCGATGTCATTGGCCAGGAGGTCCCGGCTGGACAGGACGTAGCCGCCTCGGCCCCCGGCGGCCATGATGAAGTCGGTGGGTGCCACCGTCCGGATCTCGAAGCCCACAGCTCCGGCCTCCCGGATGGCCTCGACCACCTGGTCGGCGATGGCGTCGAGATGGCTGAAGCAGGGTGAGAGTTTCGAGGAGGAGTTGACCACGGCGATCTTCGGCTTGACCACATCCTCGTCGCTCAGGCCGAGTGCCTTCCATTGCGTCCGGCGGGTCGCCCACCGGGGAGAGCCGACGGGGAAGTTGCTGCGCAGTTCCATTCAGCCCACGTCCTTTCGCCCATAGACGGATTCGTGCCAGGGGATCGCCACGCGCTTGAAGGAGGTCACGATGAAGTACATGATCAGCCCCACGGTCGCCAGCATCAGGATGACCGCGAACAACGCCGGTGCATTGAGTTCGTTGAGGGTCTTCACCACCATGTAGCCCAGCCCCTCGTTGCCACCCAGGTACTCTCCGACGATGGTGCCGATCACCGCCAGCACGATGGCCGTCTCCATGCCGGCGAAGACGTGCGGCATCATGCTCTTGTACTCCAGGTGCCGGAAGGTCTGCCACCGGCTGGCGTTGATGCTCTGCATCAGGTCTCGGTGCCCCCGTTCCACGGAGCGCACGCCCAGCAGGACGTTGAGCATGACGGGGAAGAAGGCCAGGAGGCCGGCGATGATGACCTTGGTGGTCATGCCGAACCCGAACCAGATGACGAACAGCGGGATGAGGGCGACCTTCGGCACCACCTCCAGTGCGATGATCAAGGGCCTGACGCTGGCTTCCACCAACGGCAGCTTCCCCAGAACGACCCCGACGAGGACGCCCGCCAGGACGCCGGCCACGAAGCCGAGGACGATCTCGATGACGGTCACCCGCACGTTGTCCCAGGTGGTGGGCTGGGCGAGGAGTTCGCCGAGGTTCTCGAAGATCATGGTCGGCGGAGGCAGGATGAGCGGCGAGACATCCAACGCCTTGACGCTCAGCTCCCAGATCACGAACAGCACCACGAGGAGTCCGGGAGTGGTGATCCACGGAAGGACCTTCAGCAGTTTCTTACGATTCATGGTCGTCCTCTTCGTTCAGTGAGGTGTGCAGGTTCCCGACCAGCCCGTGGAAGGCGGCGTCCTTCTTGATCTCGAGTCCGCGGGGCCGGGCCAGGGGGACCTCGACGACGTCCTTGATGCGACCGGGGCGCGGGGTGAGGTGGACGACCCGATCCCCCAGGGCCACCGCCTCGTCGATGTCATGGGTGACGAAGACGACGGTGGCGCGGGTCGCCAGGGCGATGCGCTGGATCTCCATGTTCATCTTCTCCCGGGTCAGCGCGTCCAGGGCGCCGAACGGCTCGTCCATCAGGAGGAGCTCGGGGTTGTCACTGAGCGCCCGGGCGATGGCGACGCGCTGGCGCATGCCGCCGGACAGCTCGCGGGGATAGTTGGGGAGGAAGTTCTCCAGCCCCACCAGTGCGGCCAGTTCCCGGACCCGGTCCCGCCGCTCGTTCTTCTTGACCCCGCGCAGGCGCAGGGGCAGGGCGATGTTGTCCTCGATGTTGTACCAGGGGAAGAGATTCGAATCCTGGAACACGACGCCGAGACGGCGGATGACGGACGAGTCGACGGTCTCCTGGTGCCACAGGGCGCGTCCGCCGATCTCGACGTGGCCGGCGGTGGGCGGGACCAGTCCGGCCATGATGCGCAGCAGTGTCGTCTTGCCGCAGCCGGAACGGCCGATCAGGGAGACGAACTCCTCCTTGCGGATGTCCAGGTTGATGTCGGAGAGCGCGTGGGTGGTCCCGCGTTCGGTCTTGTAGGTCTTGCCGAGTCCGGAGACCCGGATCTCCGGACTCGGGTCGGGCGCCGCGGTCTCAGGCATTGCCACGGTGGGCTGGGTTTGCATGCTCATGGTTGCTCCTCGGGGATGGGCGGAACTCAGGAGGTGGGCAAGTAGCTGTTGTCCAGCCACTCCAACGGGTCCGAGCCGGCCTCGACCATCCCGGCAGCGACGAGCTCCTCGTACCCTTCGGCCCAGTAGCCCTCATCCGTGGTGAGCAGAGGCTGGGTGCCCTTCGCGGTCCAGAGATCCCTGCTCTGGCTCAGGGATTCCTTGGCGACGTCGTCGTCATCCAGGGACCCGAAGGAGTACTTCGACCGCATCGTCTCGATGACCGATTCCAGAGATTCGTCGTCGACGATCTCCTGGACGGCATCCCGGATGGCGGCCATGTAAGCCTTGATGTGTTCACCGTGCTCCTCCAGGGACTGCTGGGTGGCGGTGTAGATCTGGGAGTCGGCGCGCACGGCATCGCCGGCGTCGAAGGCCTGTGCCTCGCCCGCGAACTGCTGCTGGGTGACGATGGCCTGGTCGATACTGACCATGTACCCGGCGATGTCCCCGCGCTTGACCAATTCGAAGGTCCCGGGGCCCAGGCCGACGACCTGGCGTGCGACGTCGTCGGGGTTCAGGCCGGCCTTGTGCAGCATCAGGGACAGCGACTTGTCGCTGGTACCGCCCTCGGATGGCACGCCGATGGTCTTGCCGAGGAAGTCCCCGGGCTTCTCCAGCGGGTTCGCCGTGGAGTTGAGGATACGGATGGATGAGCCGCGCACGATGCTGCCGACATTGACGAGGGGCTGCCCGTCCGCAGCTGCGGTGATCAGGTCGATGGCCCCCACGCGGGTCAGCGGCCCCGCCCCGGCCACGAGCGTCTGGATGGCCTGGGGTGAGCCCTTGGTGGACTGGAACGTGACGTGGAGGCCGTGGTTCTCGAAGTGGCCGCCGGCGTCCGCCAACAGTTCGGGAGCGACCGAGAGGGTCTCCATCGGCAGGTAGCTCAGGTATGTGAACGGGGCGGTTCCGCCCTCACCGCCCCCCGCGGCACCGGAGGACGCGGTACCGCAGCTGGTGAGAAGGCCGGTCATGCCGAGTGCCGACAGTCCCAGTGTGCCGGCAAGGAAGCCGCGCCGGTTGACCTGAGAACGGACGAGTGGGGATTGCAGGGACATCGTTGACTCCTTGTTCGGATGGATCGCCGAACACGACTTTGCCAACGGGGGTGACGCGGCTCTACAGAGATCTCAGTCAGTGAGATCTGAGTCACAGCACGAGACGAAAACTACCGGTTCATCTGGACGTTCAGTGCCATTGACCTCGTGATGGCCAAGGCGGTCGTCTGAACGGCATGCGCCATGGTCTGTTCCTTCAGGCTCCCCAGGGGCGTGTTGACGGACAGGGCCGCGATGACCTGGCCATGGGTGTCACGGATCGGCGCCGCCACCGAGATGGCGTCCATGACGACCTGACGGTCACTGACGGCGAAGCCCCGTGACCTGATCGAGGCCAGCATCCGCCGCAGTTCCTGGGGACTGGTGACAGTCAAGGGCGTCCGCTGCTCCAGGCGGCCCGACAGGTAGTCCTCCTGAGTCTCCACGGGTGCGTGGGCCAGCAGCATCAATCCCACTGAGGTCAGATGCAGCGGATAATGGCTTCCGATGTAGGGGCGGGAGTTCCGCGCACGCCAATGTGACATCCGTTCGATGAAGACGGCTTGCGACCCCTCCCGCACTGCCAGGTGGACCGGGTGACCGGTGATGTCCATGAGGTCCTGCATGAACGGCAGTGCCGCCTGCTGCACCCCGCCGGACCGCGGCGCATGGGCAGCCACCTCCCACAGCCACAGGCCCACGTGATAGCGGTGCCCCTCGCCGATCTCCAGCACTCCCTCCTCGGCCAGGGAGCGCATGATCCGGTGGCAGGTGGAGGCCGGCAGCCCCGTCCGACGGCTGACCTCGGTGGCGGTCAGTTCCTCCGCGCCCCGCTCGAAGGCTCGGAGGATGGACGCCATCCTGGACAGCATGCTTCGTTGATCCTCGCCAGCCAGGGCTCCTCCTCCTCGTGTGCCTCTCATCACACGATAGTCGCCGAGGCGGATGGCCAGCGCCCAGGGTGGGGGCAGATCAGGAGGTCAGAAGCTCAGGGGTGGGCGGGTGGCTGGACCCAGCCCTCCGGCGGCCCCTTCGATGGCGGAGGAGCCGAGGGCCGGAGCACCCCAGACGTGGCCCTCGTCGCCTCCGGCGGTGATGGCGAATCCCGGCGGAATGAGCAGGTCCTGGGCGGAGATCTCGGACAGGGTCGCATGGCCGTTGCCCATCATGGCGGCCTTCAGGCCGTCCTTCATGATGTCCAGGACGTTCTCCACTCCGGCCTGCCCGTTGGCGCTCATGCCCCACAAGTAGGCCCGGCCGATCAGCACACCGCGGGCCCCCAGTGCCAGGGCCTTGTAGACGTGGGAGCCGCGGCGGATGCCGCCGTCGAGGTACACCTCGACGTCGTGACCGATGGCCTCCGCGACGGCGGGCAGCAGGCGGATGGTGGCCGGCGTCGTATCGAGGTTGTTGCCGCCGTGGTTGGACACGGAGACAGCGGTGACGCCAGCGTCCCGGGCGGCCTTGGCGTCGTCCACCCGGGTGATGCCCTTGACCATGAACGGCCCGTCCCACTGGCGGCGCAGCCAGGCGATGTCCTCCCAGGTCGGGATCTCGGTCTGGCGCCACCAGCCCATGGCCTCGAAGAACCCCGGTGCGGGCTCGCCCTTCGGCACGGCGTTCGGCACGGAGAGCTCCGGCGGACGCAATGTCCTGGCCCAGTCCAGGGCGTAGCCGAACTTGCCGCCCCGGATGATCTCCGGGGCGTACTTGAGGATGGCCTTGAGGTTCATCTCCTGCGGGATCTCCGGGCTGCCCCAGTCCCGGCCGTAGCCGTTCGTCCAGTCGAGGGTGATGATCAGGCCTGCCGCCCCGGCGTCCTTGGCACGCTGTGCGAGCGCCAGCATCTGGTCACGGCCTCCCGACCAGTACAGCTGGAAGAAGGTCCGGCCGGGGTTCTCCGGGATGACATCCTCCATGGCCTTGGAGGAGTATGCCCCGAGCCCCATGGCCGCGCCCCGGTTGTTCGCCGCCCGGGCGACCGCGATCTCACCGTCGGGATGAACGGCCTGGACCCCGGTGGGAGAGATCATCACCGGCGACTCGACGGGCACACCCATGATGGTGGTCCTGGTGTCCTGTGCGAGCGGGTTCCCAGTGATCTTTGGCGCGAAGCCGAGCTCGGCGAAGGCGTCGATGTTGTTCTGCACGGTCATGCCGCGCTCCGAACCGGCCACCAGGGCCATGTACACGGACGCCGGCAGGCGCTTCTTCGCGCGGCGCTGGGCCTCTGCCACGCTTTCGAACCACGGATTGGTCATGGTGATGCCGTCCTCACTGTTGGATGTCGTTGGTCGTTGTTGATCAGGGTGAATCTCATGGGCTCAGGATCCTGGACAGTGCCCGCGGCAGGTCCCGGAAGGTGCGCACGGTCTCCAGCCGTCCGCGCCCGAGCCGGGCCAGGTCGCGCCCCAGGTCCACGTCCTTCTCCCCCGAGGTGTCGAGGAGGACGTCCAGCCGAGGCAGGCTGGCGGCCGCAGCGCGCGGGTCCGGTCCGGCGTTGTGCACGCAGTCGGACAGCAGCAGCACACGGCCCTCGGCCGCGGGGGCCCTGGCCAGTTCGTCGCGCGCCAGGCGCAGCGGATGCTCCACATTGGTCAGCCCGCGTGCCGGGATGCGCACGAGCGTCTCGAGGATCCCGCCCGGAGTGCCAACCTGGCCCATCGGTACGATGCGGGCGGCATCGGACCAGAACGCGATCACGGCCAGATCGTCCCGGGCGAACTCCCCCACGATCGCGCCCACGGCAGCAGCGGCCGAGCGGACTCTCTCCCCGCGCATCGAGCCGGAGACATCGAGGAGGAGCACCATCGCCCGGCGTTGCCGGATGCGCTCGCGCACCACGATGTCCGAGGGCTCCGGGACCGGCCTGGCCACCAGGTTCTCGACCGTCGCCTCCAGGTCGATGTCCTCGGCACTGCCACGGAAGGGAAGTTGCTCCAGGTCGCCCAGCCCGCGCCGCGCCGTGGCCCGCCGCGGCGGCTGGGGAATCGCCAACGCCAGGGCGATCTCCCGTGCCCGGCGCAGCACCTCCCCGTCGGCGTGCTCGTCCAGGTCCTCCAGGTCGATGACCTGACTGTCCTCGCCGGTCTCCCCCGGCGCAGCTGTTCCCCTGACCCGAGCGGCGGTGGCGTCCTTGCCGGCTCCGCTGGCCGTCAACACCTGCCCTCCACCCTCGCCGGTCGCCGGCTCGAAGACCGTCGGGGCCTCCTCGAGCACCTTCGGCCTGCGACGCCGGCCCGGCGCCTTCTGCGACCGGCGCACGATCGGAGCGTCGTCCTCGATCTGCTTTCAACCCGGCTCCGCCGCTGCAGGTCTCAGGATGAAATGGTCCTCCCAGATCTCCCGCAGCACGCGCTCGGGCGTGGTCCCCGCCGCCTCGTCCACGTGGATCCGCCCCGAGAGGGAGACCATGGCCGCATCCAGGATGACGTCGGCATAACGGCGCCGCAGGGTGTTCTCTGCGCCCACCCGGCCTTCGCCCGGAGTATCGAGGCCGTGCAGGTTCAGCAGTTGGGCGGCCACCAGTGCCAGGTCGATGGCGCCTCGCACCGAACTGCCCTGGCGGGTGTCCTCATGCTCCCGGGTGGCCCGGGTCAGGGCGACGGCGTCCGTGACCAGCGCGGAGGCGAGCCGCGCTGGGACATCTTGGCCGCCGTCGGGCCCCAGGCCGGTGCGCAGCGCCACGATCTGATGCTCCGCCGCGGCGTCCTGATACCCGAGGACGAGGCGGTTGAAGCGGTCATGCACCGAGGTGGACAGGCGGGTGGTCCCGACGTTGTCATAGGGATTCATCGATCCGATGATGCGGAACGTCGGCTGGGCCGTGATGGTTCCGATCCGCGGGATCGTGACCTGCCGCTCCGCCATGGCCGTCAGCAGCGTGTTGAGCGTGTCATCCGGCGCACGGTTGAACTCCTCGATGTAGAGGAAGCCGCCCTCGCGCATGGCCCGCACGAGTGGGCCGTCCACGAAGTTCTCATCCCGGTATCCCTCCCGCAGGACACGGGCGGGATCATGCCCTCCGAGGAGCTTCGACGGGGTCAGGTCCGCATTGCCCTCGACCAGGACGAAGGCGATGCCCCACTCCTCGGCGATGGCCCGCAGGATCGTGGACTTGGACGTCCCCGGGGGGCCCTCGAGCAGGATGTCCCGCCCAGCCGCCACCGCGGCGAGGACCAGGTCGAGTTCGCGTTCGCGGCCGACGACGCGGTGGCCGAGGCTCTCGCGGACGCGGGTCACGTGACTGCTGTCCCGCAGGCCCGTTGACTGGATGCTCATGCTCGTCCTACTGGATCGCCGCGCCTCCGTCGACCGGAATCTGGCCGCCGGAAACGTAGTACGACTCATCGGATGCGAGCCACAGGACTGCGTTGGACACGTGGATGGGCTCGATCCACGCCTTCCCGAAGGGATTCAGCCCGGCGAATGCAGCTTCGGCGTCAGACGCTGTCGGTTCGTCCAGGTCCGGCCGGAAGAGCCGGTACGCACTCTTGTTCTTGACCATGGGCGTGTCAATCGAATTCGGATGGATGGTGTTGACGCGAATACCGTGTGGACCCAGCTCGTTCGCGAGCACCTTCATCAGACCGACAATGCCGTGCTTCGCGGTGGTATACGCGGCGACGTTCGCCAGTCCCTTGAATCCGGCAAGAGAGGAGATGATGATGACCGACCCACCCTTGCCGGCCTTGATCAGGTGCTCGGCAGCCGCGGCGTAGGTGTGCCAAACGCCAGTGAGATTGATGTCCTGGATGTCGTTCCACGTCGTCTCGCTGACCTCATGCGTGTTTGCCCCGAAGGTGAAGATCCCCGCATTGGCGACGATGATATTGACGGCACCGAGTTCGGCCACGCCATCGTTGACGGCCGACTTCAGTGCGTCGAGATCCCGCACGTCTGCAACGCGAGTCACCACTCGACGGTCCAGCGCCTCCACTTGACGCGCGGTCTCCTGCAGCTCGTCCTCTCCCGGCAGTTCGTAGAAGCCTTCAAGGCTGTCCACCGGTGCGCAGAGGTCGACTGCGATGATGTCCGCGCCCTCCTCCGCCAGCCGGATTGCGTGGCTCCGGCCCTGCCCTCGTGCGGCCCCGGTGATGAAGGCGACCTTGCCTTTCAGACGTCCTGTCATGATGTGTGGCTCCTGTGTCGTGATGCGGTGATGGTGTCGAGAGCGATAAAAGGTCAGGCGGCGGGCTCAGAAGACGACGGACTTGAGGCCGGCGCCGGCGTCGACGGGCAGCGGTACGCCGGTGATGTATCTGCCCTCGTCCGAGGAGAGGAAGAGGACGGCGTTGGAGATGTCCACGGGCTCGACCCACGGGATGGGCAGGGAGTTCATGGATTGGGAGGTTGCGGCGAAATCCTCGTCGGTGGGGTTCTCCAGGTCGGGGCGGAAGAGCTTCTTCGTGGCCTCGTTCATGATCATGGGGGTGTCCACCTGCGTCGGGTGGATGGAGTTCACGCGGATGCTGTGCGGGGCCAGCTCGAGGGCGAGCGTCCGCATCAGGCCGACCACGCCGTGCTTGGCCGAGACATAGTGGGCGATGTTGCCCATGCCCTTGAGGCCGGCCAGGGAACTGGTGAGGACGATCGAGCCGCCGTTGCCACCGGCCTTGATGTGCGGGATCGCGGCCTTGGCCGTGTGCCACACCCCCGTGAGGTTGATGTCGATCATCGTCTGCCAGCCGCCTTCCGACATGACGTCTGCTTCGGCCATCTCGCCAGAGATCCCGGCATTGGCCGAGACGATGTCGATACGGCCGAACTCGGCGAAGCCCTCGTCGGCCACGGCTTTGATGGCGTCGAAGTCACGGACGTCGGCTTGGCGGGCGATGATGCGCCGGTCCAGGGCCTCAACCTGACGGACTGTCTCCGCCAGGTCCTCTGCGGTGGGGCCTGCGTAGGGAACGTGTTCGACATCCTGGCAGATGTCGAACGTGATGATGTCGGCGCCTTCCTCCGCGAGCCGGACGGCATGGCTTCTGCCCTGCCCCCGTGCTCCTCCGGAGATGAACGCGACCTTGCCTTCGAGACGTGCACCCATGATCAATATCCCTTCTGCTTAGAGGCTCGTCTGGCCGGCGTCGACCTTGAGCTGCTGACCGGTGATGTAGCGGGCCTCGTCGGAGGCGAGGAATAGCAGCGCGTTCGAGATGTCCCGGGCCTCGACCCAGTCGATGTCCAGCGCCTGCATCGTCCGGGAGACCTCTGCGAAGTCCTCCCGGGTGGGATTGTCCTTGCCGGGGACGAACAGTTTGTAGATCGCCTCGTTCTGGATCATGTCCGTGTCCACCTGCGTGGGGTGGATGGTGTTGACACGGATGTTCTCCTGGCCCAGCTCAAGTACCAAGGTCTTCATGAGTCCCACCACGCCGTGCTTCGCGGCAACGTAGTGGGTCATGTTCGCGTAGCCCTTGATGCCGGCCGTCGAGCTGGTGAGGACGATCGCACCACCGTTGCCACCGGTCCGGAGGTGCGGAAGGGCGGCTTTCACCGTGTGGCGGACACCGGTGAGGTTGATGTCGATCATCTCCTGCCAGCCCTCTTCGGACTGGTCAGCCAGGGGATTGATCTCGCCCAGGATGCCGGCATTGGCCGAGACGATGTCGAGTCGCCCGAACTCGGCAAAGCCCTCGTCTGCAACGGCCTTGACTGCCGCGAAGTCGCGGACGTCGGCCTCACGGGCGATGATGCGGCGGTCCAGGGCTTCCACCTGGCGGACCGTCTCCGCCAGGTCCTCGGCACGCGGACCGGGATAGGGATTCGACTTCACGTCCCGGCAGATGTCGAACGTGATGATGTCGGCGCCTTCCTCCGCGAGACGGACGGCATGGCTTCTGCCCTGCCCCCGTGCTCCTCCGGAGATGAACGCGACCTTGCCTTCGAGACGTGCACCCATGATGTGACTCCTTGTTCAGATTGCTGTTCTGATTGCCGTGGGGGTGGCTTGACGGTGGATGGAGGTGGATGTGGTTCAGGGGGGTGATGGCGGAGGGGGATCTGGTCAGGACGATGAGGCCGTGGCGGCGCCAGGAGGCACGAATCCGGCCAGGGGGTCGATCTCGCAGGCGCTGACCGGTGGGCGGGCGGGTGCGCCCATGCCGATGCTCACCGGGACCGGGCGGGACTTCGCGCGCGGGCGGGGCGGTGAGGTCCGGTGGGACCGGTCAACACTCGGCCGCGGGAACTCCAGGTCCGCCTCGCGTCCCTGGAGGAGTTCCTCGCCGAGACCACGCACGCATTCGGGGTCCGGTCCGTCGAGCGGCAGGCCGGTGAAGAACTTCGCGGCCATGCAGCCGCCGCGGCAGGTGTCCATGAACTGACACCCGGCGCAGGCGCCACCCGTCTGCGGCTCGCGCAGCTCGGTGAACAGCTCGGCACCCCGCCAGACCGCAGCGAAACCGCCGTCGGTCACCGTGTTGCCGGCCTTGAACTCATCGTGGATCGCGAAGGGACAGGCATAGACATCGCCCACCGGGTCGATCAGGCACACCACCCGCCCGGCACCGCAGAGGTTCAGCCCGGGCAGGGTCTGCCCATAGGCGGAGAGGTGGAAGAACGAGTCACCGGTCAGCACGCCCTCCCCGTGGGCCACGAGCCAGTCGTAGAGCTCGCGCTGCTGCTCGGGACGCGGGTGGATGTCATCCCAGACATCCACCGCCCGCCCGGAGGGCCGCAACCGGGTGATGCGCAGCGTGGCACCGTACTCGTCCGCCAGGGCCTTGAACTCATCGAGCTGTGGGATGTTGTGCCGGGTCATGACCACGGAGATCTTGAACCCCTCGACGCCGGCATCCTTCAGGTTCTGCATCGCCCGGACCGCAAGGTCGAAGGAGCCCTTGCCCCGCAGGGCGTCGTTGACCTCCGCGGTAGCCCCATCGAGGGAGATCTGCACGTCGATGTAACCGTTGTCGGCAATCCGCTGCGCGGCCTCCGGCGTGATACGCACCCCGTTCGTGGAGAACTTCACACCGACGTCGTGGCTGGTGGCATACTCGACGATCTCCCAGAAGTCAGAGCGGACGGTCGGCTCACCACCGCCGATATTGACGTAGAAGACCTGCATCCGCTGGAGCTCGTCAATGATCTCCTTGCACTGCTCCGTGGACAGCTCGTTCGGATCGCGGCGGCCGGAGGCCGAGAGGCAGTGCGAACAACTGAGGTTGCAGGCGTAGGTCAGCTCCCAGGTCAGGCAGATCGGCGAATCGAGACCGCGTTCGAAGTGGTCGATGAGGGAAGGACGGCGCTCGGGCGCGAGGGTCAAGGCAAACTCCAGGGGTTCAGGCGTGGTCGGTGGACGGCAGCAGCATGTCCGTGTCGGCGAGCCGTTGCAGGGCGGACACGTAGCCCGGACGGGCATCCTCGGCGATCCCCAGGGCAGCGAACGTCGCATCCACGCTCGGGAAGTCGGCCAGTGCGGTGACCAGATCGACGAGCCGGGTGTCCTTGAGGAAGCTGAGGCGGCGGGTGCCGAAGTGGTAGAGCAGGGCCCCGAAGGGCTCAGGCCGCACCGCCACGCGGGGATTCAGGGTCCAGGCCGTCCCGGGATCGAGGACGAGCCCCGATCCCGGATCCACAGCCCGGTGTGTGGTGGTGGCCAAGGTCAGTAGACCCCGCACATGCCGTCGATCGAGACATCCTCGACGAGGTCGTCCGCCGTGACTTCGGGGTCAGTGCTCTGGGCGTGGGCGCTGGACTGATCCATAGTTCCTCCGTGGAAAGTGCCGTGAATGTGTGAGTTGGATCACTCACATGATGGGAGACTAAATGACACTGGGTGCCAATGCAATGGATCGTGCACAACGTGGTGAACAATCTTTCTAGAGGTGAGAGGAGGGGCCATGACCGAGAACCAGGAGACGCCTGACCGGACCCTGGGCCGTCCCCGTGCCACCACGCATGACGTACTGGCCGAGATCGGCGTGGAGCTCTTCACCCGCCACGGGTATGAGCACGTCTCGGTCCAGCAGATCGCCGATGCGGCGGGAGTGTCCCGACGGACGTTCTTCCGCTACTTCCCGACGAAGGCGGACCTGCCCTGGGGGGACTTCGCCCGGGAGGTGGAACGGCTCCGCGGAGAACTGGCCCTCGTACCGGATGACATCCCCCTGATGGCCGCCGTGCGCCATGCCGTCGTGGAATTCAACCGCGTCCCGCCGGAGGCCGTCGACCAGCACCGTGCCCGGCTCGGACTCATCCTCACGGAACCCGAGTTGATCGCCCGGTCCCTGTTGAAATTCCGCGACTGGCGGCAAGTCATCGCGGAGTTCACGGCTCGGCGCCTCAATCTGGATCCCACATCCTTCTTCCCCGAGCTGGTCGGTGAGGTCGCCTTGAGCGCGGCCGTCGCCGCCTATCGGCAGTGGATCCCCTCACTCGACACCGACCTCTCGACCTTCATCGACACCGCCTTCGCCGCAATCGTGGACCTGGACCGGCTGGAGCAGGGCGTCGCCGCTCAGCTGTCGATGCGACTGGACACCCGGGGGCGGGACCACAGGAGAATCACGGGCACCGCGACGATCCAGGAAATGCAGGAATCGCAGGAGGAGAACGCCGATGAGACTCGCTGACGCCACCTGGCCGGACATCCGACCGCAGACCTTCGGCGGCGCGGCCCCGGTGCTCGTGCTCCCGGTCGGGGCGTTGGAGCAGCACGGTCCGCACCTCCCCCTGGACACGGATGCCGTCACCGCCACGGCGGTGGCCACCGCCGTGGCAGACGCCAGACCTCGTGCCGCCCTCGCCCCGACCCTCCCGATCGGTGCCAGCGGGGAACATGCCGACTTCCCCGGCACGCTGTCCATCGGCAGTGACGCCCTGCGTCAGCTCATCGTCGAGGTGGTTCGCAGCTCCACCCCGACGTTCTCAGCGGTCATGGTGGTGAACGGACATGGCGGCAATGTGGATGCCCTCCGGTCCGCAGCCGAACTGTGCACGGCCGAAGGACGGACACTCCTCGCCCACCACCTCGGCCTGCCGGGCATGGACGCCCATGCCGGCCGGACGGAGACCTCGCTGATGCTGCACCTGACCCCGGAGCGGGTGCGGCTGGATCACGCGGAGCCCGGCAACACCACTCCCGTGCGAGAGCTCCTCGCCGAGATGAAGGCGCACGGGGTGCGGGGCGTCAGTCCGAACGGCGTGCTCGGCGATCCGACCGGGGCCAGCGCCACCGAGGGAGCGGAGCTGTTCGCCCGGCTCCGCGACCGGGCCATCGCAGCGTTCGACGGCATCCCGGGTTAGACGACAGAGCGCAGCAGAAACAGCAGAGGCGGCGGAACCTATGCCCCGCTCTGGCGCAGCCGCGGCCGCAGCACCGCCCACCGCCGGGACCGCACCGCGGCACGGAGCACGCCGGTACCGTAGGCCGCGTCCGCGACGAGTCGCAGCGCAAGGTGCCGGGCGGGATCGAGGGCTGCGCCGGCGTCGTGCGCTGGGCCGTCATGGCTGAGGCGGTCCTGAACCCAGTGCCGGGCAGCCTGCACGGTGTCCGGCACCGTGGGAGCCAGGGCCAGCACGACGACGGCGCGCGCCACCCGCCTCGCCCGGCTCACCGGAGCCGCGCACACCATGGACACCGCGAGGGCCAGCGCCCCGAGCGGCCACCATTCGCGACGCAGGGCGTTGCCGACGGCGGTGACCTCGGACCGCAGTCCGAGCACGGCGACCTCGGCGCCGCCGGACACGGGCAGACCCCGACGGTGGAAGCGGCGGACGCTGGCGCCGAGCTGGACCGCTGACCCGCCCACGGCACCCGCAACACCCAGGGCGCGCACCGGTCCGCGACCACCCACTGCCACCAGGCTTCCAGCGAGCACCGCCAGGCCGGGCCACCCCCAGGTCGCTGGAGCGAGCCGGCCAGGGTGCCGGTCCTCGAGCGGGACGGCCGAGGTTCCATAGGCCGTATGCCGCTGGCACCATCCCGCCAGCCCAGCGCGGACCTCATGATGGACCTCGGCGGAGGGCACATACCGGACGGTGTGTCCGGCGGCGACGAGGCGCCAGATGAGGTCGACGTCCTCCCCCACCCTCAGCCCGGGTTCGAAGGGCGGATCCGGCAGGGCCGCGCGACGCACGAGCAGGGCAGCGGTGGGGACGTAGCCGATCTGCCCCCCCGGGGCGACGCGCCGTGCCTGGGGCCCGAGGTCGAGTCCGCCGCGCCGGGACTCGAACCGTTCCAGGACGGTGCCGGGGCCGGCACCGGTCACGGAGCCCCGGACCCGGGGAGCTGCGACGGCCACTGTCGGGTCGTCGACGTGAGGAAACAGGACGTCCAACCAGTACTCGGTGGGCACGGTGTCCGCGTCCAGGAACGCGACGAAGTCGGCCGGTCCCTCGGCTGAATCGGTCGACGCGGCCAGGCCGGCGTTGCGGGCGCCGCCGGGTCCGACGTTCTCGGGCAGGACCACCAGACGCACGCCGTGGGCTGCGCAGACCCGTTCGATCTCCCGGGCATCGGTGGCGCTCGAGGCATCATCCACCACGGTCACCCGATGGCCGTGCACGGCCGGGAGGAGACGCGTCAGGGGCACGGCCGAACCGTGGACCGGCACGATCACCTCCACCTCGTCCGGACGGGGCCGCCGGGGCGGGTGGACGGGCAGGGCCAGACCTCGGTCCACGAGCAGTCGTGCGGTGGCGCGTTCCACGTCGTCGACCGGCTCGACGGCCCCGGCGCCGCGGCGCAGGACCTTCCTGGCAAAGGGACGGGCCGGAGCGGACAGCCGGGCCAGTCCCCACGGCGATCCGCCGAACACCAGTTCGCCGTGGCGGCGGGTGTAGGAGCCCTGGGTCCGGGCGATGGCCGTCATCGGCCCTCCCGGATCCGGGACCCGGCGAGGTGCCCCAGTGCCATGGCCACCGCGGCCGTCCCTCCAGAGGGGTGCGTGGGCAGGACGGAGAGGTCCGCCACGTGCAGCCCGTCGATGCCGCGCACCCGTAGCTGCTCATCCACGACGGCGTCCGGTCCGCCGGCCGCGCAAGTCCCCACGGCGTGGTAGATGCCGCCACCGGACGTGCGGACGAAGGCGGCGGCAGCCTCGTCATCACCGCCGGCGACGCTGACGCCCGGCAGCTCCTCGTCAATGACCACGCCCGAGAGCGCCGGTGCGGCGAGCGCGGCGCGGGCCGTCTTCAGGGCACGGGCGGCCGCGTCCCGGTCGCGGGGATCCTCGAGCAGGGGCGCACGGACGTGCGGGGGCCGGCAAGGATCGGTGTTGGCCGCATGGACTGACCCCGTGGAGTACGGACTGAGGGCATAGGCCTGGATCATCAGTCCGGCATGGTCCGCCGGTTCCAGGCCCGTGCCGTCCGTGGAGATGTCGGTGAGCAGAAGTTGCAGATCCGGCCGGTTCCCGCCGGTCGAGTCCACGGAGGCGGCGAGCGGGTAGGGGCCGGAGGCAAGCGGCCCCGACCGGGTCACGAGGTATTGAGCGGCGGCACCGAGCAGTCCTCGGGTGGTCCCGAGCCGGCCGTTGAGGCCCAGCCCGAAGCGGATCCGGGCCTTGACGGTGGCCCCGCGTTGTTCCCGGAGGCCCTCGCCCACCCGCGGCGCTGAGACGACGGGGTCGATGCCGAGGTGCCGCAACCGGTCCGGGTCTCCGATGCCCGAGCGCTCCAGGAGCGACGGCGTCTCCAACGTCCCCGCGGTGAGCACCACCTGACGTCGGGCGTGGTGACGAATGCGGCTGCCGTCTGCGAGGACAGTCTCCACGCCGACCGCACGGTCACCGGCGGTCAGCACCCGCACGGTCGTCTGCCCCGTGAGCACCCTCAGGTTCCCTGCACGGAGCCCGGGTCGCAACAACGTGGCTGCACTCCGCCGCATTCCGCCTCGGATGGTGGCTGGGGTGCGTCCCACCCGAGGCCCGACGGCGGCGCGCACGTCCGGCACCAACGGCACCCCGGTCTCCCCGAGGCCGGCGATCAGGGCCCGCAGGACCTCGGACGGAGGTTCAGACGAGGGTTCGGACGGGGGCGCGGAGACGGGCAGTACGGCTTCCAGGTGATCGAAGGCGCGTCCGAAGGCAGGCCAGGACCAGTCCGCGCCGAGATGATCCGCCAGGCCGTCGTAGAGGTGCGACTCTCCGCGCAGGTACATGGTGCCATTGATGAGCGTGGAGCCGCCGACCCCGCGGCCCCGCCGCCACACGTCCACGGGGCCCGGTTCCCGTGCCGGGAGCGCCGGGTACTCGAGGCTGATCCGCGGGTCGAACATGGTCCGCACAAAGCCCTTCGGCACGGCCACCAGGGGGTTGCGGTTCCACGGGCCGGCTTCCACGACCAGCACCCGCAGGGACGGATCCTCAGCGAGGGCGGCAGCCATCGCACATCCGGCCGCACCGGCACCGACCACGATGACATCGGCGGTCAGTCCGCGCGCCGCCTCAGGCGGGTCAGGGGATCCAGCGCGAGAGCCGGCGGGACGTGGTGTCATAGTGCGTTCATCGTAGTCACGGGAGGGACTCAGGCCGTCACCGCCAACATCAGGCCCTCTCGATAGGAATCCACAGTTGGCCGCTGCCGCTCGTTCCTCCCTCGTCCGATTGCACGGAGAGCAATTCGGGGCCCGGAGCCCATCGGTACGGATTGGCCGGGAACCACTCGGTCGCCGCATCGGCCCAGAGCTGTTGCAGTGCCTCAGGGAAGTCGCCTTCCGCTTGGAAGACGACCCACAGACCAGCCGAGACGTCGAGCGATTCCAGGCCGGCCGGCGTCGGGCGCGTGGTGGCGACCGCGCGCCAATAATCCAGCCAGCTGCCCTCCGAGCGAGGTGCGTCGATGTTGACGGTGACGGCGAGGCTGCCGGCCGGTTCCTGATCCGAGAGCTCGGCCAGCTGCGTCCGGATGGTGGGGTCTATAGAACGTTCGAAGTCGGCGATGGCGGCGTTCTCCCCCTCGTGGATGAGCGGGACGCGGGTATGGACTCCCACCAGGGTGAAGGCGGCCTTCTCGATGATGCGGTGCTTCACGTCTGTGGTCCCTTCGACGGTCAGATGGAATCTGAGTTGCGGTTGAGAATGGAGGACGGCGCCGGGACGACGTGCCTCGGTCGGTGTCATGCCGTGCAGTGATTTGAAGGCCCGGTTGAACGCCTCGGCAGAGCCGTAGCCATAACGCACGGCCACGTCCAGCACCGTGGAGCCATCCAGGATCTCGGCGGTGGCCGCGGTGAGACGCCGGCGTCGGACGTACTCGGACAGCGGCATGCCGGCAAGGGTGGAGAACATCCGGCGGAAGTGATACTCCGAGGTCATGGCAGTCCTGGCCAGTGCCTGGACGTCGACGGCGGCCGTCAGATCCGCTTCGATGTCGCCGATGGCGCGATTCCATTGCTGCATGGTGTCCTCCCTTCACAGCCCAACTGTAGGGAGGAACCGCTGTCCACCACCCGAGAAATCGTGCCCGGTTGGGTTGGAGCCGGCCCCACTGCGTTCCAGCCGATGGTCAGGCCCGGTCAAGGCAGCCGCCATGGAGAGTCGCGCCAGTGTCCTCGCGGTGTTCCACCCGGACATGACGGCAGCAGCACGCGCCTCGGGGGCGCTCGAATGCCTTGGTCTCTCATGACGAGATGGATACATTCGGCTGAGGAGGGGCGATGTCCGGTTCTCGTAACGGTGGCCGGTGGGGGTGATGACGCCCAGTCCGTCAGGGGTGGCCTCGTGACGCCAGCCGGCGTTCTCCTTGGTGTAGTTGCACCGCGCGCACAGCCCCGAGCCATTGTTGAAGCTCGTCAGGCCTCCCTCGCTGTGCGGCGTCGCATGGTCGGCGTGCCTGATGGGCGCCTCACACCACGGGGTGCGGCAGACGTCGTCCCGCAGGACGAGCATCCTGCGCAGTAGCGGCGGGAACACCCGGGCCTTCGAGTCCATGGCCACCAAATGCGCGGATTCCGGTGCCGTGAAAAGCCGACGGAGGAAGACCTCGGCTTCAGGGTCAGTCACCATCTGCCGGGCCTGCTCCGCTGGGATCGGCCCCTGGCCGGGCAACCAGCCGGAGGCGGGGTCTCCATCCAACAGGGTGGCGTCCGTCATCACGAGGTGGATCTCCGTGGGGATCGCCGGCGCCGAGGACTGTCCGGTGGCGCGTTCCACCAGGAGGTCGGCCATGGTCTGGTCCCGCGTCCGCCCCTCCGCATCGCCCACCCCCACGGCAGTGCTGGCGTCCCGGTGCAGGTTCGCGTACACCGCCACGGCCTGGGGCATCGGCAGCAGAGCCGTCAGGTAGGCCATGCCGCCGGTGGCCGGACGGACTGAGACCCGGCGTTCGGCCGTGCCCCGCTCCAGCTGGGCGACGGCGGACTCCTGATCCAGACGCTGGGCATGGGCCCTGGCCTCAGCGGCCAGCTTCTTCACGCCGATGGGTCCCAGACGGCATGACATCAACTCGTCCACGGTCCGGCGGTGTTCCACCGGCAGCCAGGCCGTCTCGCGTGCCATGGCCGTGGCGTGCTCCTCGGAGATCTCACCGTCCGTCAGGGCGCGGAGGGTATTCGGCATCTCGTGGCAGAGGGCACGGGCCAGGCCGATGTGGCGTCCGCCCCGTTGTGCCGGATCCCGGCGGGCCAATGCCACCTCGCCGCCGACTCCACGACCCTGTTGATCGGCCGGCACTCCTTCTGCGGCTTCCCGATTTCGGCGCAGGCCATCCAGGGCCACCGCCTCGCGGGCCTGGAGTGCCGCGCACGTCGCTTTGAGGGACTCCAGGACCCGGATCCTGTCTATGGCCTCGACCTCAGTTCCAGCAGAGGCCATCCCCGCGAGGGCTTCCCGGAGTTCCGTGAGTTGCTCGGAGCTCTTCACCTGCCCGAACAGAGCTCCGGCCACATCCGCAGGGGGTTCGCAGGTGGCGCTTCTGGTACCAACGCGCGCGTCACCGACGGCCCCGTCGGCGGAGCCGAGGGCCGAAGCGATGCACGCGAGTTCTTCCATGTTCTGACCCTATGAGAGGGCCCGGACACGTTAAGGCGACGCCGGCGAGCCTGTGGACATCCGCTTCTTGTGGGCGCTGGTGGGCGTCGCGTGATGGACCTTACATGAAGGGCGAGGACTCGAGAACGATTTCTAGTGTGCGGCGCGGCCGTCGGAGGGCCGCTCGATCAGGGTGTCCATGGCGGTGGAGAATTCGAGGACGATCCGGGCGCAGGCGATCCAGAGCACGGCGGGTATCCAGCCGAGCAGCAGGGCCAGGATCCCCAGCGGGATGCCCTGACTGAACCCGATGACCACCACGGCCACCCAGGTCACCACGATGCCCACCACGACCACGGCATAGATGGCACGGGCCAGGCCCATCGACATCCGCTGGTCCCCGTTCAATTCGAAGAGGGCCCGGAAGAGGGACACGGGTCCGTGCGGCTCTGGCGGGGAGTGCTCCGGGTGGCGATACGGGCTGAAGTGGCTGGTGGGATCCTGCCGACCAGCGGCCGGCCGCGAATCATGGGAGACAACCATCTCGGACCTCCTGCATCGGACCGGGTGCACCACGGCGGATCAGGAAGATCACGTGCATCAGGTGCACCACATACCTTCACCCTAGGACTGCCGTTGAGCAGTGTGAAGATGCCGTGGACGCTCACGTGGAAGCAGGAGAACCGGAGTGCACGGCTCGGCCGACCGGCTCCGCCACCGCCGCGTTCTCGAGGTACCCGATCACCGCATGCGGCTTATCGCCCGCGTTGACCCGCACGTCCCGGATCTGCCCCGTCACGGCCTGCTTCAGACGGGGGGCCAACGGGTTCAGGATCGCCACCACATCACGTACGTCATAGCCGTTCACCCAGGCCGAACGCCGGACCGGGACCACCGCAGGCACCGGCACCGGCCCCGCCCCGGCTCCCCCGAGCAGATGCCTCTGCACCACCGGCAGTCCCAGCGGACTCCCGGTGGTCGCCACCAGGGCGATCGTTCGTCCCTGCGCACCCCGGGTCAGTGCATCGTAGGCGACCACGCTGCCCAGGCTGTGCCCGACCACCACCACGGGTTCCCCTCTCGGGACATCGGCGAGCGCCCGCTCCACGATCGCCAGCACGGTCTGACGCACCTCGGCGCAGCCCAGATAGTAGGCCACGTCCGTGAAGTACTCCTCGATCACCCGAGCCGAGACCCCTGCCCTCTCTGCCAGGAACTGCAGGGCCGCTCGCAGCCACGGCACCCTCAGCAGCTCGTCCAGTTCCCACCACGGACGCCCGACGCCGGCCGGGACACCTCGGGCGGTCGGCTCACCGGCCGCGGGGTGAAGGGACTCGGGGTGAAGGGATGCAGAGGCCGGGTCGAACCGCAAGTGTTCGGTGACGTCATGGACCAAGCCGGCTTTGACCTCGCAGACCGCCTGCACGTCGGCGGGCAACGGCTCGCCGGTACTCCAGCGGGCGAGGTCCGGTCCCGGGCCGGAGCCCTCGCGTTCGGCGACCGCGTCGCGGAACGCATTGCCGTAGAACGGGAACAGGACGGGGGCGGCGTCCGGGATCGGCGGCCGGCCGGCGTCGTGAAGTCCGGTGTTCAGGGCCTGCAGCCATCGGCGGCGAATGGCGTCCGCATGCTCTGCGACCTGACTAGGCGGGATACCCGGAGCGGTGTGCTGGCCCCGCCCGTGGATGAGGAACAACGTGGTCATGGTCTGCCTCCTGGCCACAGACTAAACCTTGACGTTCGCTGAACACGTCACATCTACTGGCCGGGTTCAGGAGGCAGAGCCCGTGGACGAGGACGTCCGACCGGGCCCCGCCTCAACCAAGGAGGAGGGCATTTCCCATGGGACACAAGAAAAGACTGACCGCTGTAGGCTGCGTGCTGGCCCTGGCCGGCACGGCACTGGTGGCTGGCCCGACGGCCGCCGCACCGGACACGAGCGAAACAGCAGCAAGGGCTGACACGGCGGACACGCAGGCCCTGGAGCGGTCGTTGACCGAGGCTCCGTCACGAGGCCTGCAGACACCGTTCGAGGCCAGCAACGGGGCGAACTGGACCACGGTCGAGGAGGCGCAGGCGTTCCTGGAGGACCTCGACGCGGGCAGCAAGCGCGTGGCCCTGCAGCAGGTGGGCGAGTCGGTGGAGGGCCACCCCCTCAACCTCGTCACCGTCGGTTCCCCCGCAGCGGAATCGTACGAGGAGGTCGCCGACGGCTCCATGATCCTGTTCAACTGCTCGATCCACGGCGATGAGCCCTCCGGGCGGGAGGGGTGCCTCCAGCTGGCCCGGGACCTGAGCACCACCAAGGATCCGGCGTGGAAGCGGCTGCTGAACAGGACCACGGTGGGCTTCACCTTCATCAACCCGGACGGCTGGGAGGCCGACACCCGGGAGAATGCCGATGATGTGGACATCAACCGGGACTTCCTCGCCCTGGCCACCCCGGAGGCCCAGGCCCTGGCGACGGTCATGCGGGACTGGAATCCAGACGTGCTCAACGACCTGCACGAGTTCGGTCCGCGCGAGTTCTATGACACGCAGGCCCTGGTCCTGTGGCCCCGCAACCGGAACGTGGACTCGACCATCCATGATCTGTCCGAGCGGATGGTGAACGACTACACGGCCGCACAGATCGAGGCCAATGGCATGACCAGCGGGATCTACGGCCTGCTGGTCAAGGACGGTGAGCCGTTCCAGCAGGTGGCCGGTGACCACCAGGCCAGGATCCTGCGCAACTACACGGGCCTGAAGCACATCACCGGGCAGCTGACGGAGGCGGCGCAAGGCCCGGTGACCCCGGAGGAGGAGAACGACCCGCTGTTGGCGAACCGCCGTGCCGTGGACGTGCAGTACTCGAGCGCCGTCGGCTCACTGGCCATGATCTCGGAGAACCGGACCAGGCTCGCCCGCCAGTCGGCCCAGGCCGCCGAACGTGCCACCCAGGCCGGTGCCGACCAAGCCGGCGTCGTCTACTTCAGCGGCCAGGACAACATGCTCCCGACCACCAGTGACGGCGCCGAGCCCCACCCCATGTGCGGATACCAGCTGACCGAGGCGCAGCTGTCCGAGGTGGGGTCCACCCTGGAACTGCATGAGATCGCGTGGGAGGAGAACGCCGAGGGCGCCTTCGTCACCATGGCGCAGCCCGGCAAGACGCTGATCCCGCTGCTGCTCGATGAGCGTGCCGAGTACGGGTTGACGGAGGCCACCCCACTGGACGACTGCTGAGACGACCAGGTCCGTCAGCGACGGTGCTGCCCGGCGCCGGCCACCCCTGCGGTGGCCGGCACCGGGCGGACTCGTTCTCGCGGTCTGTCACTGCCCCGCGTTGACCAGTCCCGACTCATAGGCGGTGACCACGATCTGTGTCCGGTCCCGCAGGCCGAGTTTGGCCAGGATCCGGGACACGTGGGTCTTGATGGTCTGCTCGGAGAGGAACAGCTCGCCGGCCAGCTCCGCGTTGGACCGCCCGGTGGCCACGAGCCGCATGACCTCCAGTTCCCGCTCGGTCAGCTCCCCCAGCACGGTCACATCCGGCTGGCGCGCCACCGGCCGGCTGACGTAGTCAGCGATCAGCTTCTGGGTGATCGACGGCGCCAGCAGGGCCTCCCCGGCCGCGACCACCCGCACGGCGTTCGCGAGGTCCTCGGCGGTGGCGTCCTTGAGCAGGAAGCCGCTGGCACCGGCCTGCAGGGCGGCGAAGACATACTCGTCCGCGTCGAAGGTGGTCAGCATGATCACCCGCGGATGGGTGTCCCCCGGCATCGCGAAGACCGCACGCGTGGCATCCAGCCCATTGACCACCGGCATGCGGATGTCCATCAGCACCACGTCCGGCCGGGACCGCTTGACCAGGTCCACCACCTCGGCCCCATCCTGTGCGCTCCCGACGACGGTCATGTCCGCCTGCGCGTCCAGCAGAGCCCCGAAGCCCTGGCGGACCATGGCCTGGTCATCCACGATGAGGATGCGGATCGGGTGGACGGCGGAGAACGGATCCGCGGGTGTCGGGCTCACCCGACCAGCGTAACCGTCACGCCCTGGTACCCCTCACGTAGCCCCCACGTTCACCCTGCCGAGTGATGACTGGCCCCGGCCGACTCCGTAGCTTCGCCAGCATGAACTCCGAACCCTCCCTGACCCACCGCACGCGCCTCGGGTCCGTCCTGACCCGCCTCGGCCGTGACTTCGCCTTCGTCCTGCCCGGCTTCTTCATCTCCCTGTTCGCCTTCGTCCTGCTCGTACCGCTGTTCACGCTGGCCCTCGGCACGGCCGTCATCTGGATCGGCGTCTGGCTGCTGCCCCTCGTCCTCCTGGTGGCCACCGGGTTCGCCGAACTGTCTCGCAGCAGGGTACGGCTGTGGGGCGGCCGGCTCGACCAACCTGCCTACCGCCGAGGCGGCACCGGTATCACCGGCTCCCTCCGCTACCTCACCGACCCGCGGCGCTGGCTGGACCTGCTCTTCGAGACCCTTATCGCCTTCCCCGTGCGCACCCTCACCTTCGTGGTCTCCGTGACCTGGACTGCCGGGACCCTCGGGGGGACCACCTACGTCCTGTGGGGCCACTACCTCCCCCGCGGCGATCAGGACTCCCCGCTGGCCGCCGGCATGCTCGAGGCCCTGACCGGCGGAGCCATCCCGGATGCCGTGGCCACCAGCTATGCGGTCGAATCCGTGTTCAACTTCCTGGTCGGCGTGGTCTTCCTGCTCACCCTTCCCGCCGTGATGCGCGGACTCGCGCTGCTCGACGCCACGACCACCTCGGCTGCGCTCGGGGCCGGGCCGGCGTCGGGATATCCGGTGCCCGCCGGCGCACGGGTAGCGTGAACACCATGCGCGCCGCCGAGCCGTCTGCTCCCTCGTCAATCTCCTCCACTCCATCCTCTGGTGAGGGACTATCCCCTGGACCGTCAACCGTCCGGGCCAGCGTCTCGCGCCGTGGATGGACCTGGCTCCTGACGTCCTGCGCCGCCGTGGTCCTGATCGCCACGGGCTGGCCCATCCTCGCCGCGGTCCACCACGTCCACGTCGCCATCGCCATGGTGCTGGCCGTAGCCCAGGCCGTCGCCCTCCCGCTCGCGGTGCGGCGCCCACTGCCCGCGATCGGCTTGGGACTGGCGGCGTCCTTGGGCACGATGTCCGCTGTGGACCCGGACTCGGGCCCGTGGCCCTGGCCGGTTACCACCTTGATCGCCTACGTGTTGCTCGTCCTGGTGCTCTCGCTCCGCCATCCTTGGCGGCTTGGGGCCGCGGGCTGGCTCGCCGGTGCCGTGGTCGGAGGGCTCGGACTCGCACTCATCCCGGACACAGGACTACCCCCCGAAATGGTGATCTCCAACGTCACGACGGTGGCCTCCCTCACCGGTGGTGCCCTGGCCGTCGGCAGCGGCCTGCAGGTCCTCCTGGCCAGCCGCAGTCAACTGGACCACGAACGCCAGCTCACCGCCGAGGAGGAGACCAAGCGCCGAGAGCTGCAGCAGCGCAACCGCATCGCCCAGGAGTTGCATGACGTGGTGGCACATTCCATGTCCGTGATCTCCGTGCAGGCCACCACCGCCCCCTATCGGTTGCCCGGCATGGACGAGCCGACGCGGGGCGAGTTCCACTCGATCGCGGATTCCTCCCGCCGCGCGCTGACCGAGATGCGGGGGCTGCTCGCCATCCTGCGCGGAGACGATGCCGCCGACACCACGCCCCAGCCGACCATCGCGGACATCCCCCAGCTGGTCATCACCACGCGGTCCTCCGGGGCGCAGGTGGAACTGGAGATCGATCCGGAACTCCTCCCGCTGGGCGGGGTGACAACGGCTGGCGGGACCGGAGTCCCCGGTGCGGCGAGTGCGGCCGGTGACTGGTCCGCCGTCGTGCCTCCCGCCTCGGGTCTGACCGCCTACCGGGTGGTGCAGGAGGCGATCAGCAACGCCCTGCGGCACGCGCCCGGTGCCGCCATCCGCGTGCAGGTCTCCGTGGGTGACCAGATCGGCATCCGCATCGCCAACGGACCGCCCGCCCGCGGGGGTTTCGTGGCGTCGCCGGGCGCCGGCCTCGGCCTGAAGGGCATCCGGGAACGCGTGTCCGCGCTCGGCGGCACGGTCAAGGCCGGCCCGACGCCGGAGGGCGGCTACACGGTGAAGGCCCGGCTGCCGCTGTAGCCGCCTGCGCGGGAACTAGCCACCGGGGCTGATTCTCCTTACAGTGACCCCAAGAGAAGGAGGACCCATGGGAATCTCTAGAAAAGCTGCGATGACCAGCGGATTCGTGGCCACCGCGGTGGCCCTGACGGTGACCGGCTGCACGTCCTCGGCATATCCGGCTGACCCGGACGGGACCTTTGACGACGTCTCGGGTGGCACGCTCTCCGTGGGCGTGGTCCACCATCCTCCGTATGTGGATGCCACCGGCGCTGAGCCCACCGGCAGCGAGGTGGAACTCATCCAGGCCTTCGCCGAGGAGATCGATGCGGAGATCGAATGGACCGCCTCCGGCGAGGAGGCCCTCATCACGGCCCTGGAGACCGGGGACGTGGACCTGATGGCCGGAGGACTGACCGACCAGTCCCCCTGGTCCTCCCAAGCGGCCCTCACCCGCTCCTATGCGGAGGACACCGGGCCGGACGGCAAGACCGTCAATCTCGTCCTGGCCGTCCCGCTGGGTGAGAACCAGATGCTCGGCGAGCTCGAGCGGTTCCTTGACGAGCACCACCCCGGGGTCACCCCGTGAACCAGACCGATCGCCGCTTCGGGCACACCGAGCTCTCCCCCGAGCTGCAGCGGTCCCTGCGCCGGGCCATGCGGCTCCAGTGGATCACCATCGGCTACCTGGCCGTCACCGTCTCACTGATCGCCCTGGTCATGGGCAGTTCCCAGGCGATGAAGGCAGCGTGGATCGAGGACATGCTCTCCTTCGTCCCGCCCATCGCCTTCCTCGTGGCCGTGACGGTCGTAAACAGACGCCCCACGCTCCAGCGCCCCTACGGGAACCACCGGGCCGTGGGCGTGGGTCATCTCGTGGCCGCGGTGGCGTTGCTGGTGATGGGTTCATACCTGATCATCGATTCGGCCATGGGTCTGATCCAGGGCGAGCACCCGCCGATCGGCACGTTCCACCTCTTCGGCCAGACCGTGTGGCAGGGCTGGTTCATGATCGCCCTCATGCTGCTCCTCATCCCCGTTCCGGTGTTCCTCGGTCGCCTGAAGATGCAGGTCGCGACCGAACTGCACAACAAGGTCCTCTATGCGGATGCGGACATGCTCAAGGCCGACTGGCGGACCAGCCTGGGCACCGCCATCGGCGTGGCCGGCCTGGGGTTGGGGTGGTGGTGGTTCGATGCGGCTGCCGCCATCTTCATCGGCCTGAGCATCGTCAAGGACGGTGTCAGCAACGTGCGCACCGCGATCACGGACCTGGCCGATGCCCGGGCCCGAACCATCACTGGTGAGGATCCACACCCCTTGGTGGAGAAGGCGGAGGCCTACGCCCGGTCGGTCGACTGGGTGGAGGATGCCGGAGCCCGTGTCCGGGATGAGGGGCATGTGTTCCACACGGAGATATTCGTGGTCCCCCATGAGGGCGCGGCACAGTCTCCCGCACGCCTGCGCGAGCTGGCCGAGGGCATCGTCGACCTGGATTGGAAGCTGGAGGACGTGGTGGTGGCCCTCGTCGAGGAGCTGCCCGCAGAGGTCCACGGCGGCGTCGAGCGGGACAAGCAGTCCGAGGGTGGCCGGGCGTCCCGCTGAGCCTTCAGGTCCAGCTACGCTCGCGGACCACCAGGGGAAGGGCACGGACCAGCACCACCATGATCACCAGTTCCACCAGGGTCTGGGTCACCACCACCAGCGGTGCGAGGTCGAAGGGGGCCGGCAGGGCGAGCACCAGCGGCAGCACCACGAGCGAGTTGCGGGTCACGCCGCTGTACACCACTGCCCTGCGGCCCGGGGCGTCCAGTCTGGCCAGCCGGCCGGCCGCCAGACCGATGACCACCATGACCACCGCGAACCCCACGAACACCGGGATCACGGCAAGCAGGCCGCCCAGGTGCGCGCCGACGCCGTGGATCTGAGACGCGACCACCACGGCCAGGGTCGCCATCATCAGGGGGACCATGGCGGCGAGCGCCCCGTCACGGAGCCATCGCCCGGCACGCCAGCGGGCGGCGGCCGTCTGGGTGAGCCACGCGGCGGCCAGCGGCAGGGCGATGAGGAGGACGAAGGCCTCGAGGAAGGGGCCGGCGTCGACCGTCTGGACGAGCCCCTCCCCCACCATCAGCCGCAGGTAGACGGGCAACAGCGCCATCTGGGCGAGCATGAGCAGTGGCGTGGCCGCCAGCAGGCGGTCCGCGGCGCCGCCGGCCAGGCGCGTGAAGACGATGACATAGTCCACGCACGGGGTCAGCAGCACGAACAGCACCGCGACCTCCAGCACCTGGGACGGCGCCACAAAACGGGATAGTCCGAAGGCCACGAGGGGGACCACGGCGAAGTTCACCAGCAGGATGGCCATCAGGAACCGGCCGTCCCGGAAGGCTCCCGCCAGCCGCGGGAACGGGACCGCGAGGAACGTGGAGTAGAGCAGGACACCGAGCACGGGATTGATCGCGTGCCCTGCCGGTCCGGCCACGGCCGGGACCAGGAGCCCGACGCCGGCCCCGGCCAGCAGAGCGGCCAAGTACAGCATCACCTGGTGCCGTTCCAGCCACGGAACGGTGCCCCCCATTCGACCCGTCGCCTGGTGCCACATGTCCTCCAGCATCCCAGGGCGCCGGCCCGTGACATCCAAGATGACTGATCCGTCGCCGTGTCCGCGGGGCTGTCCACGGGACGGTTCACACGGTTGTTCACGGGGCGGGACGGCTAGGGTGGGGCACATGGACCCGTCCACCGCACCACCCCTCTCCCACCCGTGAACCGGCTGTTCCGGTCGGTCCTGGGCCTGTTCGCCGCACCACGGCTCAACGTGCGGGAGGACTACGCGAAGGTCCGGCGTTTCCAGCAGCAGGTCGCCGCGCTGACCGGACCGCGCTACCGTCCCGTGTACCGGCAGACGGCGGCCGATGTGGGGACCCACCGCGTCCCCGTGAGGATCTTCCAGCCGAAGGAGAAGCGGCGCGACGAGGTCCTGCTCTTCTTCCACGGGGGCGGCTGGGTCACCGGTGACATCGAGAGCTACACCCCGGCCTGTGCCGCGATGGCGGACCTCACCGGCTGCGTGGTGGCCTCCGTGGACTACCGGCTGGCCCCGGAACAGCCCTTCCCGGCCGGCCTGGAGGACTGCTTCCACGTGGCACGGATGGTGTTGGAGCATCCGCAGCGGGCCGGGATCGGCTCGGCCACCAATGTCGTCCTCGTGGGCGACTCCGCCGGCGGCAACCTCGCTGCCGCCGTCTCCCTGATGTTGCGAGATCGAGGCCACCGCGGGGCAAGCCGGCAGATCCTCCTCTACCCGGTGACCCACTGGGACCATGACCCGGCGACCTCACCGTTCGCCTCGGTCCGCCACCACGGTGAGGACTACCGGCTCACCTCCACGGAGGTCCAGGACTACTTCGACCTGTACGTGCCCGACCACCAGCGGCGCCGCAACCCTCTGGTCGCGCCACTGATGGCCCCGAACCTGTCCGGACAGCCGAAGACCCTGCTGATCACGGCGGAACTGGATCTGCTCTGTGACGAGGGCGAGGCCTACGGCGAGGCCCTGGCAGAGGCCGGAAACGAGGTGCGGGCGCACCGGGTGGACGGGGCGCTGCACGGGTTCATCGCGCTGCCCCGGTTCTCCCGTTCCCTGCGGGAGGCGTATGAGGTGATCAACGTCTTCCTCGACGAGGACTCCCCTGTCGGTGAGCAACCTGTCGACGAGCAGCCTGTCGACGAGCAGCCTGTCGGTGAGCGTCCCGGCAGTGCCGGCCACCCCGGCCACCCCGGCCCTCAGGACACGCCATGACAGGGCGGGTCTGGGTGCGGCTGGACAACGCCTCCAACATCTTCCTGGCGGCGCGGACCGATGCCGATCCCAAGGTCTTCCGCCTCAGTGCGGAAGTGGACCACGAGGTGGATCCGCAGTTGCTGCAGGAGGCACTGGACGCCACGTACGACCGGTATCCGCTCTACCATGCGGTACTGCGGCGCGGCGTGTTCTGGTACTACCTGCAGGACAGCGACCTGCGTCCCCTCGTCAGTGCGGAGGTCCAGCACACCTGTGCCCCGATCTACCAGGCGGACCGGCGCACCCTGCTGTTCCGCGTGCTGCACCACCGCCGGCGGATCAACCTCGAGGTCTTCCACGCCCTCTCCGACGGCACCGGGGCGCTGTGGTTCCTCTCCGATCTGGTGACCGCCTACCTCGGGCTGCGCTACCCGGAGGTCGCCCGTGCCCTGGGAGCATCCCCCGCGGCTGGCGCCGATCCTGCTGGCGCCGATCCTCCTGGCGCCGCCCGGCCCGGCACGGAGCCCGTCGGCATGGCACCGGCCGGGCAGCTTCAAGAGGCTCCGGTCCACGAGCTGACCGCCGACAGCTTCGCGCACTACTTCCGCCGGCGCCGCCAGGGCCGGGCGCACGACACCGGCGCGGCCCGGCCTCCGCGGAAGCGGGTGCACCGGGTCAGGGGCACCCGTACCCCGGACCACCGCACCCGTGCCGTCGAGCTCACCCTGCCTGCCCGGGACGTGCTGAGCCTGGCCCGGGCCGAGGGCGTCTCGCTCACCATGTACCTGACCGCCCTCTTCTTCGAATCCGTCCGCCGGTCTTCGGGCGGACTGGGCCGGAACCGCACCCTCGCGGTCTCGGTGCCGGTGAACCTCCGCCAGTTCTTCCCCTCGACGTCGGCGCGGAATTTCTTCGCGGCCGTCCGGGTGGAGCACACCTACGGCGAGGGCGAGGACGACGTCGGCTCCGTTGCCCGCCAGCTGGAGGGCCAGTTCCGCCCTAAGGCCACCCCGGAGGCCCTGGAGAGGAAACTCCGGCGCTTCATCCGCTTCGAGCGGACGCCCTTGTTGCGGGTGGTGCCGCGGCCGCTCAAGGACCTGATCCTGGGGCTGGTCAACCGGGTCAACAACCGCGGCCTGACCGTCGCGATCTCCAACATGGGCCGCGTGAGCCTGCCGGAGCCGGTCGACTCCCACGTGGGCCGCATGCTGCTCCACGTCTCGGCGGCCCGCCCCCAGTTCTGCGCCGTCTCCCACGCCGGCCTGCTCACGATCAGCTTCTCCTCACCGTTCACCGAGACCGGACACATCAGGGAATTCGCCCGGCACCTCACCGGCCGCGGGATCGCGGTGTCCGTGGCGGCGGCGCGCGTCACCGAGGAGGAGCTCAGGTTGGTCGAGACCGGGGTGGAAGCAGAGGTGGAACCATGAGGCGCTGCCCGGAATGCGCCGTGGACATCGAGGGCGCCTGGAGCCACTGCCCCCTGTGTGCGGCCCCGACCTTGGCCCCGGCCACGGCTTCGAACGAGGGCTCAGGCGAGGCCACCCCGAGTCCGTTCCCCGCGGTGCCCCTCCAGTTCTCCCGACGTCGAGTGCTGAGGGCCCTGTTCCTCGCCTCGATCGCCGTGATCCTCGCCTCCTTCACGGCCCAACTGTTGTTCAGCCGGGACCTGGACGGCATCGGGGTCCTGCGCTCCGTGTGGCTGGGAGTCAGCGCCATGTGGCTGGTGGTGCTGATGGCCGTGCGCAAGCGTCGCAACCTCGCCAAGAGCACCGTGTACCTCGTGGTGCTCGTAGGCCTGGTCTGCGTGTACTGGGACTACCTCACCGGATGGCTCGGCTGGTCGCTGACCTATGCGGTGCCCATCGTCTGCGCCTCGTCCATCGTCGCCCTGCTGATCACCGTCCGGGTGATGCGCATCGAGGTGGGCGAGCACATCGTCTACAGCGGCCTGACGGTGCTGCTGGGCCTGGCACCGCTCGGGTTCCTGCTCTTCGGCTGGGTGACGACCCCGCTGCCGTCGGCGATCTGTGGTGCCCTCAGCCTGCTCGCCCTGGTGCTGCTGCAGCTCGGACGGGGACGGCAGGTCCGCCACGAACTCGCCAAGCGGCTGCACGTGTAGTGGCCTCCGGCGGAGCCGGGCGCTCCCCGGGGCCACCCGCCTCAGTGCACGGGCGGCCGCCACCCGGGATCGCGGCCGGACAGGCCCAGCACCCGGTCCAGCTGGGGTGCGTCCGCCGGCACTGGGACCCGGGGGCCGAAGAGCCCCTCCCGTTCGCCCGGCTCCTCCGGGATCCCGGCGCAGAATTGCTCGACGGCGTCCAGGGCCTGTTGCTCCACCGCATAGTCCTGACCGGTGGCCACCGCCAGGTCCCAGCCGTGCAGCACGACCTCGTCGAGCGCGACCAGCACCGCCACCTCGGCGGGCATGGTCTGCGCTCCGGCCGTCGTCGTTCCGGTGCGTGCCCCGGTCTCGTTCCAGGCGGCGGCGAGGTTCTCCAACTCGGCTGGCAAGGTCTCCCGCCAGTCCTCGGACAGTTCCAGCCGCGACGGGTCCGGGGCGGTGTGCGTGGTCGGTCCGTCGATCTTCCGGGCGGCGTCACGGAAGGCGATGGCCAGGCCGTGCAGATGCGCCAGGAGCTGGTGGACGGGCATCTCGGGGCACGGCGTGGGGGCATAGTGGTGCGCGTCCTCGATCCCGCGCACCACGGCCGCCACCCTCCGCGTGCTCTCCGTGAGGTCGATGCTGGTCATGGTGGGTCCCTCTCTCGCTAACGGGCCGGCGCGGTGGTGCCGAAGGTCTCGGGGTCCACCGGGCGGGCGTGCCGTGGCAGCTTCTCCACCACCAGGCGGTAGGAATCGAGCACGAGTTCCTCGACCAGTCCGCCGGTGATGGTGTCCCCTCCGGTCACGGTGATCCAGTGCCTCTTGTTGATGTGGTAACCGGGAGTGATCTCGGGATGAGCCTGGCGCAGTGCGCCGGAGTCCTCGGGTTCGGCCTTGAGGTTGACGATCGGTTCGCCGTCCAGCTCGGCCAGGAACATGAACATACGGCCCTTCACCTTGAACACGTCGCTGTCCGGGCCGAAGGGCTGATCCACGGTGACGGCGGGGAATTGGAGGGCCGTCTCCCGGGCGATCCGGTGCACTGTGGTTCCGTTCATGGTGTCCGTTCCCCCGGTGCTCGGATGGGGCCGAATCCCCTCCGCCATCTTCAGACTATGCCCGAGCGGGGGCCTTGCCGCAAGGCCCCCCGGTGCTGCCAGAATCAGGGCTCGAATCGGATTGGAGCCGCCCCGTGAACACAGCCCACCACCGCACCAGCACCTCAGCCTTCGCACTCCCGGAGCACCTCTCCGCCAAGGCGCATCCGGAACTGGTGGCCGACGACGAGACCCACTTCGCGGCCATCACCGCCACCCTCGAGAACCGACGTGCCGAGGACGGCCGCCGCCTCGACGCCCTGCGCCGGCAGCCGCGTGGCAGCGGCGAGTACGCCTTGGAGCGGGATGCCGAGATCCGCCGGCTGTCCTCACGCCTGCTCCTGCTCCAACGGTTCGGCCTGGACCTGGTGCTGGGCCGGATGGTCCCGTCCGACGGCGGCGGCACCACCGTCTACGTGGGCCGCACCGGCCTGACCGACAGTGACGGTCACCGCCTCCTCATCGACTGGCGCTCCCCGGCGGCTGAGCCGTTCTTCGCCGCCACCCATGCCCGCCCCCTCGGCCTGGCCAGCCGCCGCCGCTACCGGTGGAGCCGCGGGAGCATCACCGACTACTGGGACGAGGTGTTCACCGCGGAAGGACTGTCCGGCGGACTGCAGTCCCACGCCGCGCTCGACGACCAGTCCGCCTTCATCGCCAGTCTCGGAGCCCACCGGACCGGGCGCATGCGGGACGTCCTCGGCACCATCCAGGCGGACCAGGACGCGATCATCCGTGCGGGTTCGCGGGGGGCACTCGTGGTCGACGGCGGCCCGGGCACCGGAAAGACCGTCGTCGCCCTGCACCGCACGGCCCACCTGCTCTACGCCGACGAGCGGCTGCGCCGCCACCGTGGAGGTGTGCTCGTCGTGGGCCCCCACGAGCCGTATCTGACCTACGTCGCGGATGTGCTGCCCTCACTCGGCGAGGACGGGGTGCTCACCGCGACGGTGCGCGGCCTGCTCCCGGAGGGGGCCACGGCTCCCGCCGAGGCGGATCCGCGCGTCGCCGACCTGAAGTCCCGCCGCGACATGGTGGACGCCGTGGAGCCGGCGGTCCGGCTGTATGAGGAGCCTCCGGAAGAGGCCCTGCTGGTGGAGACACCGTGGGACGAGGTCTGGTTGCACCCCGAGGACTGGGCCGAGGCCTTCGACGCCCCCGACTCTGGCACCCCGCACAACGAGGCCCGCGAGGACGTCTGGACGGCGCTGCTCCAGATCCTGGTGGAGGCCCACAGTGCCGAGACAGACCCGAACGCCGAGCTGGACGAGGAGAACGGCGGACCGTCCACCGAGCTGCTGTACCGGACCTTCGAGGCGAACCGTGGGCTGCGGGAGGCCTTCGCCCGCGCCTGGCCCGTGTTGCGCGCCGAGGAGATCGTCGGCGACCTGTTCACGGTGCCCGCCTACCTGTCCCGGTGCGCCCCGGCGCTGGAGCCGTCAGAGGTGCGGTCCCTGCAACGTGCGGATCCTCAGGCATGGACACTGGCCGACCTGCCGATCCTGGACGCGGCACGCCGCCGCATCGGTGACCCGGACGCCGCTGGGAAACGCCGCGCACGCGACCGGGCGCGCGAGCGGAACCAGGCCGCCATGGACCGGGTGATCGACGACCTGGTGGCCGCCGACGACTCCGACCTGCAGCTGATGACATCCCTGAAGACCGAGGACATCCGGGACAAACTCAGCGTCGACGAGGACCTGCCGGCGGAAGCCCGTGACCCGCTGGCCGGACCCTTCGAGCACATCGTGGTGGACGAGGCGCAGGAACTCACCGATGCCGAGTGGCAGATGCTGTTGGACCGGTGCCCGTCCCGCAGCCTCACCATCGTCGGGGACCGCGCCCAGGCCCGGCGGGGGTTCACCGAGGGCTGGCGGCAACGGCTGGAGCGCGTCGGGGTCGGCCCGGTGGAGATCGCCACGCTCACGATCAACTACCGCACACCCGAGGAGGTCATGGCGGAGGCGGCCCCCGTGATCCTGGCCCAGATCCCGGATGCCAACGTGCCGACCTCGGTCCGGGCCTCGGGCAACGCGGTGCGCCACGGCACCGCGGACGAACTGGACCAGGTGCTGGACGCCTGGCTGGAGGAGCACGACCAGGGTGAGGGCACCGCCGTCGTGATCAGTGCGGACGAGACGGCCGCGGCCGGTCCGGTTCAGGGCGGGGCGCCGGGCACGGCGGTGCGGGACCGGGTACGGTCCCTGACGCCTGCCCTGGCCAAGGGCCTCGAGTTCGACCTGGTGATCCTGGTCGAGCCGCAGGAGTTCGGTACCGGGATCGAGGGGGCGGTGGACCGGTACGTGGCCATGAGCCGGGCCACCCAGCAGCTGGTGATCCTGGAGGACTGAGGGCCGTCCTGGAAGACTAGGCTGGACACCAGACGTACCGGTTGTCTCAATCAGGGGTGGATGTCCATGTCAGGGGTAGTCGCAGCCCACGGTTCCTTCGATCCCCGCCGCGGCCAGCGGATGCTGGACCGGTTGGCCCACCGTGGACCGGACGGGGCGGGCAGCCGGGAACTGGGCCGGTCCTGGCTCGGCAGCAGGTACCTGTCCATCGTCGATCCGGTCTCCGGTGACCAGCCGCTCTCCGGCGGACGGGACGGCGGACTCTGGGTCGTCGGGGACGGCATGATCCACAACCACCGCCGGATCCGCGAGCGGCTGGGTGACGGGCGATTCCGCACCGATTCTGACCTGGAGGCCGCGATCGTCCTCGTCGAGGAGCACGGCTCCGAGGCCTTTGAACACCTGTGGGGGCCCTTCGCCCTGGTGGTCGCCGGCGCGGACGGCCGATTCGCCGCGGCCCGTGACATCCTCGGGCTGGCCCCGCTGTACTGGGTGCACGAGGGCGAGACGGTGGTGTTCGCCTCGGAGCTGAAGGCCTTCGACGAGGATCAGCGCCCCGCGGTGCGGCCCTTCCCGCCCGGACACTGCTGGACCCCGCAGGCCGGGCTCAAGCCCATCCGGCGCTTCCCCGGCACCACGCCGGTGCTCCTGCAGAGCAGGTCCGCGGACGACGAGCCCCCGGCCTGGGTGTTCGATGCCCTGCGCGAGACGCTGATCCGCGCCGTGGACCGCAGCCTGGCCAGCCGGCAGCGTCCCGGGGTGTTGCTCTCCGGTGGCGTGGACTCCAGCATCATCACCGCCATCGCCGCCCGTCGCGGCGACTGGTCGTCTGCCCCGTTGAAGACCTTCGCCGTCGGGCTCCAGGGCAGCGGGGACCTCGCCGCCGCCCGGATCGTGGCCGAGCATTGCGGCACGGACCACCACGAGCTGGTCTACACCGCCCAGGACGCCATCGAGGCGGTGCCCGAGGTCGTCGCCGGACTCGAGTCCTTCGATCCGAAGCTCGTGCATTCGGCGGTGCCCAACTACTTCGTCTCCCGCCTGGCGTCCCTGCACGTCAAGATCGTCCTCGTGGGTGAGGGCGCCGACGAGCTCTTCGCCGGTTACACCCACTACGGGCGCCATCATGACGGACCCGAACTGCACGCGGAACTGCTGGAGACCTTGCAGGGCATGCACATCGGCGGCCTGCAACGGGTGGACCGCGTGGCCGGTGCGCTCGGGGTGGAGCCCCGCCTGCCGTTCCTGGACCTGGACATGGTGGAACTGGCGATGGCCCTGCCCCCGGAATGGAAACTCGTGGGACGGGACCGGCCGGCCAAGTGGTTGCTGCGGAAGGCCTTCGACGGGTGGCTGCCGGACGAGGTGCTGTGGCGCCGCAAGGAACAGTTCGGCGAGGGCACCGGCATGAACGACGTCCTGGCCGAGCACTTCGGCCAGACCGTCAGCGACGACGACCTGGCGGTCGAGGCGAACGCCCTCACCCCTCCGGTGCGCACCCGGGAGGAACTCGCCTACTTCCGGATGTTCGAGGCCGTCCTGCGCGGCGTCAA
>NZ_BMLQ01000009.1:72715-122920 GCF_014645315.1 Citricoccus zhacaiensis
GTGGCGGCGGTCGGTGACGGGGTGGTCAGCCGCCGATGAGGCCCTGGTCCTGGAGCCACTCCTCGGCCACGTCCCGGGGATTCTCGCCGTCGGTGTCAACCTTGCCGTTGAGTTCCATCATGGTCTCGTTGGTGAGCTTCTCCGAGATCGGGGCCATGATCTCAGCGATCGCCGGGTACTCGTCGAGGGTCTCCTGGCGCAGGGTCATGGCGCCCTGGTACTCGACGAAGAACTCCTGGTCGTCCTCCAACACCACCATGTCGTTCGACGCGATCCGGGCGTCGGTGGAGAAGACCTCACCGAACTCGCAGGTGTCTCCGACCTGGGTGTAGATCAGGTTCAGTTCGAGCTCCACGACCTCGGAAAACTCGAAGCCGTAGGCCTCCTCCAGTCCGGGCAGGCCGTCATCGCGGTTGATGAACTCGCTGGCCGCACAGACGCGGGCCTGGTCCGGGTTCGCATTGATGAACTCCGCCGCATCGGACTGCGTGACCAGGGAGTTCTCGTCGGCGAAGTCCTGCTTGACGGCGATGCGGTAGGTGTTCTCGAACGGGGCTGGGTCCAACCAGGCGATACCGTTCTCCGCGTCCGCCTCCGAGACGGCCGCGAACAGGTCCTCGGGCACGTCTTCGGTGGTGTTGCCGAGGATGTTGACCCAGCCGGTGCCGGTGTAGTCCCAGTAGAAGTCGATCTCGTCCGTCTCCAACGCCTCGCGGACGGTGGCGCTGCCCGAGATCCCGGTCTGGTCCTCGATGCTGGCCCCCGCGTCCTCCAGGGCGAGCGCGGTGATCTGGGACAGGACGACGGACTCGGTGAACTCCTTGGAGCCCGCGGTCAGCTCGGCCCCGTCCAGCGTGCCGGCGTTGGCGCTGTCCCCGCCGCCGTCGCCGCCGCCACAGCCGGTCAGCAGGAGCGCGGCCACCGCCGTCAGGCCGATGCCGCCGAGCGTGGTCTTGCGGCTCGTTGAGTTTCTCATGTCAGTTCCTCATTTCAGTGCGATCAGGGTGCGATCAGGATGCGGTCAGGGTGCGTTCGTTCAGGACCTAGTGGACCGGAGTCCCTTGGGCTGCAACAGGTTCTCTGCCAGCCCGGCGAGGTAATCGATGAGCAGGGCCAGCACCGAGGTCAACACGGCACCGACCACCTGCACCAGCACGCGGTTGGTGGACAGTCCGGCCATGATGACGTCGCCCAGTCCACCGCCGTTGATGTAGGTCGCCAGCGTTGCCGTGCCCACGTTGATCACCAGCGCGGTGCGGACGCCCGCCAGGATCACGGGTACGGCCAAGGGCAGCTCCAGGCGACGCAGGACCTGGAACCGGGACAGGCCCATGCCCCGCCCTGCCTCGAGCACGTTCTCGTCCACCTGTTCCAGTCCGACCATGGTGTTCAGCAGCACCGGGATGATCGCGTAGAGCACCAGGCCGACGATCGCGGCCTGGAACCCGAGGAACAGGAACATCACGGCCAGCAGCACGAGGACGGAGATCGTCGGCACCGCCTGGCCCAGGGTCAGGAGGGTGATGATGAACGGACGGACCCGGCGGGTGAACGGCCGCGTCAGCAGGATGCCCAGGGGGACGGCGATCAGGAGCGTGATCACGGTGGACACCGCGGTGAGGGCCACGTGCTCCCCCACGGCCGTGGACAGGGCGGCTGCGTTCAGGGAGCGTGCCTCGATCGAATCGAGCTCCCGGCCGTTCACGTAGAGGTACAGGGAGATCAGGACGACGGCCAGGATGAGGGGCATCGTCAGGTAGCCCACCCATCCGCGGCGGCCGGCGGCGGGCGGGGTCTGGGTGACGACGTCGGCGTCCCGGACCCCGACGGGAGTGACCGTGCTCATGGCGCCGTCCTCCCGTCCGCGAACTCGGTGCGGGCCTCGGCGACGGCGGAATGGCGCATGGATCGGATGGCCTCGTTGATCTGCTCGATGTCCACCACGCCCAGGTGCCGTCCGTCCTGGTCCACCACGACGGTGACGGCGTAGCGGGCGGCGATGAGCTCATTGAGCGCGTCACTCAGGGTGGCCCGTGACTCCACCACGGCCTGCGGGACGGTGCCGATCCGGTCCAGGGACTGCCCCGCGCCCCGGCGGAGGTCCTCAGCACCGACCCAGCGGGCCGGGCGTCCCTCCGTGTCCAGGACGAGGACCGCACTGTGGTCCGATTCGCGCAGCACCCGGTGTGCCTGTTCCAAGGAGTCGGCTGCGGACACCGTGGGCCAGGACGCGAGCTCGATGTCCCGGACCCGGGACAGGCTCAGCCGCTTCAGGGAGGCGCCCCCACCGATGAAGTCACGGACGAAGTCGTTGGCCGGGGCGGTGAGGATCTTCTCCGGGGTGTCGTACTGGGCGATCGAGGAGCCTTCCTGCAGGATCGCGATCCGGTCCCCCATCTTGATGGCCTCATCGATGTCATGGGTGACGAACACGATCGTCTTGCGCACCTCGGACTGGAGGCGGAGGAACTCGTTCTGGAGGCGTTCGCGGGTGATGGGGTCGATCGCCCCGAAGGGCTCGTCCATGAGCATGACCTGCGGGTCGCCGCCGAGGGCACGGGCGACCCCGACGCGCTGCTGCTGCCCGCCGGAGAGCTGCTTCGGGTAGCGGCCGCGGTACTCGTCCGGGTCCATGTTGACCATGCTCAGCAGCTCGTCCACGCGGGACCGGGTGCGGGCGGCATCCCAGCCCAGCAGCTTCGGCACGGTGGCCACGTTCTCGCCGATGGTGAGGTGCGGGAACAGGCCGGTCTGCTGGATGACGTAGCCGATCCTCCGGCGCAACTGGTCCGCATTCGTGGTGGTGACGTCCTCGCCGCCGAGGATGATCCGGCCGGAGGTCGGTTCGATGATCCGGTTGATCATCTTCATGGTGGTGGTCTTGCCGCAGCCCGAGGGTCCCACGAGGACCACGATCTCGCCGGCGTGGATGTCCAGGGTGAGTCCGTCCACGGCATTGCGCTGCGTCCCGGGGAAGCGCTTGGTCAGGTTCTCGAGGCGGATCATCACCTCTGGTTCCGGTGCGGTCTGCGGTGTCTGGGTCATCGGATACCTCGCGAAGTCGTGAGTCGCTGGACGGTGTAGAAGATCAGGTCGAACAGGACGGCCAGCACGATCACGCCGAGGGTGCCGGCCAGCACCATGTTCACGGCCACCGGGGTCCCCACCCGGGCCAGCCCGGTGAAGATCATCTCTCCGTAGCCCGGTCCGTTGACCACCGCGCCGATGGCAGCGATGCCCAGCAGCACGAGGGTGGTGACCCGGACACCGGTGATGACCACGGGCCAGGCCAGCGGCAATTCGATCCGCAGCAGGCGCTGCCGGCGGTTCAGTCCCATGCCCTGGGCGGATTCGATGACGGCCGGGTCCACTTCCCGCAGCCCGGTGATCGTGTTGCGCACCACCGGCAGCAGTCCGTACAGCACCAGGGCGAACAGCACGGGCGGCCAGCCGAGTCCGAGCGGCCCCAGCAGCAGGATGAACAGGGCAAAGGACGGGATGGTCAGGAACGTCCCGGTGATCGCGAGCACGAACTCCCGCGGACGCTCCGTCCGATAGGTGGCGATGCCCAGGGCCACGCCGATGACGGTGGCGATGAGGACCGCTGCACCGACGATCGCGGCGTGGGCCAAGCCCATCTCGAGCAGGTCGTCTGCCCGGTTCCCCAGGAACTCGAGGAATTCCACGGCCGCCCCCTTTCGAGACGAATGATGCCTGATGACGACTATAGTTCAGCGACTTTCCGGGGAACGTCGCAGCAGTCCTCAGTAGGTCAGGCGGACGGCGGCCTCGCGCAGGTAACGGTCCACGAGCGAGTAGGCGTCCCGGGTCAGGGCGCGCCACAGTTGCAGCGCCAGCGCCGGATCATCCTGTTCCAGCACCTCGATCGCCTCCGGGGTGAGGACCATGATCTCGACCTCGCCGACGGCCTTCTCGGTGGTCTCCTGCCGGTCCGCGGTCCCAAGGGCCAGCTCGCCGAACGTCATCCCGGCCCCCAGCGTGTTCAACCGCACCCGCTCACCCAGGGGATTGGTGGCGATGGTGTTGATCTGTCCGGAGACGATGAAGTGCACGCCGCCGAAGCGCTGCCCGACCCGGCGGATGACGTCCCCGTCCTCGTGGAACCGGTGCTCCATCAGGGCGGCCAGCCGTTCACGGTCCGCCTCCTCCAGGAGGTCCAGGGCCGGCGACTCGGTCACCGGGACCCGCTCCGTGACCGAGATCGGCGCGCCATAGCGTTCCAGCAGGGCGTCCTCGCAGTGTTCGACCGCCTCACCGAGGCCCTGGAAGACCGGCACCGGGGCCGCGTGACCGTCGGGGCCGGCGTCGGTGTGCACGATCAGGGCGGGGGCCTCCTCGCCGGTGACGAGGACCAGTTCCCGTCCGGCCGCGGCCAGCTGGCGTTGGAGGCCGGTGATCATCTGGCGGGCGAGCCGGCCGGCGTCGTACACCTGCCGCAGGTCCAGGACCACGAACACGACGGCGTCCTCCAGTTCGCTGACCGCGCGGACCAGCGATTCGGTGCCGGCGAAGAAAAGGTCGCCCGTCACCTCGATGATGCGGGCGCGGTCTCCGTAGCGCTCCAGCACCTCGGCCTCCTCCTCCGTGCGCCGCACGCGGGAGGGGAACCGGGAGATCTCCATGGTGTCCTTGACCGCGGACCGCCCGCTGCGGGCGGCGCGCACGAAGTGCATCTCCATGTCCTTCGACACCCGCCGGCAGGTTTCCAGCCCCCGGACGCTGTTGCCGTGCCCGTCCAGCGGGGGCGAGAAGACGGCCAGGCCGGCCTGTCCGGGCAACACGGCCAGCGTCCCGCCGCCCACCCCGGACTTGGCGGGCATGCCGACGCTGCTGACCCAGGCGCCGGCGTCGTCGTACATGCCGGAGGTCATCATGACGGACAGGACCCGCTCCACCACGTCGATCTCGAAGACCTGCTCACCGCTGACCGGCTGCGTGCCGCCGTTGGCCAAGGTGGCCGCCATCATGGCCAGGTCACGGCAGGTGACCTGGACCGAGCACTGGCGCAGGTAGTTCTCCAAAGCGCGGCTGGGATCGTTCTCGATGACCTCGACGGAGCTGAGCAGGTAGGCCAGCGCATGGTTGCGGTCACTGTGCCGGATCTCCACGTCGAAGACCGAACGGCTGCTGGACAGGTCCCGCCCGGCGAAGCGGGAATAGGTGTCCACGATCCGGCGCACGGCGGACTTGCCGCCGCCGCCACGGATCATCGACGCGACCGCCAACGCCCCGGCGTTCACCATGGCGTTCGGCGGCCGGCCCGTCACCGGGGCCAGGGAGATCTGGTTGAACGGATCCCCGGAGGGTTCCACGTCCACCTTCTCGTCCACGGCGTCGAAGCCGTAGTCCGCCAGGGCGAGTCCGTAGCTGAACGGCTTGGAGATCGACTGGATCGAGAACTCCTGGTCGGCGACCCCGACCGAGTAGACGCGACCGTCCACGGTGGCCAGGCAGATGCCGAAGTCCTCCGGGTTCGGCTCCCGCCCCAGGGGGTGCACCCGGTACGGCTCTCCCCCACGCAGGCGCTGGACGTCAGCGAGTAGCGACTCGAGGTACTCCTGGATGGGCGATTCCATGCCCCAACCGTAATAGCCCGGGTCAGGCGTCGATGACGACGACCGTCAGGACGGGCGCCCGACGGTAGGCGCGATCGAGGTGACGGGCCACGGTGTCGCCGATCAGCTGCTCGAGCTGGTCGAGGTCGTCGATCTCGGACACGGACGGCTTCGACAGCGCGATCGAGACCTTCTTGGCCGCACCGTCGAAGATCACCTTGTCCTGGATGAAGCCCTTGGTGACGAACTCGAGCGGCTCGGCGAGCTGGTTGGTGTCCGCGTCCACGAGGGCCACGACCGTCACGGCGCCGCCTTCCTGCAGCGACGTGCGCTCCTTCAGGGTCTCCTCGGTGACCTTGCCGACCGTGTGGCCGTCCACGTAGACCAGGCCGGCCTCGACCTGACCGGACACGGCCGCCTTGCCGTTGACCAGGTCCACGGTGGTGCCGTCCTTGACGACCAGCACTCGCTCCGGGGCGATGCCGGTCTTGACCGCGAGCTCCGCGTTGGCGTGCAGGTGCTTGGACTCACCGTGGACGGGCATCACGTGCGTGGGCTGCACGATGTTGTAGCAGTAGACGAGCTCGCCGGCGGAGGCGTGTCCGGAGACGTGCACCTTGGCGTTGCCCTTGTGCACCACCTGCACCCCGAGGTCCGTGAACTTGTTGATGATGCCGTAGATGGCGTTCTCGTTGCCGGGGATCAGCGAGCTGGCCATCAGCACCGTGTCATCCGCGCCGAGCTTGATCTGGTGCGTGCCGTTGGCCATCCGGGACAGGGCGGCCATCGGCTCGCCCTGGGAGCCGGTGCAGATCAGCGTGATCTTGTTGTCCGGCATGGACTGCAGCTTCTTGAAGTCCACCACCAGTCCGCGCGGGATGTTCAGGTAGTCCAGCTCGCGGGCGATCCCCATGTTCTTGACCATGGAGCGGCCCACGAACGCGACCTTGCGGCCATGGGCGTGCGCGGAGTCCAGGACCTGCTGGATCCGGTGCACGTGGCTGGCGAAGCTGGAGACGATGATCCGCTTCGGTGCGGTGGCGAACACCTGATCGATGGCCGGTGTCAGGTCGCGCTCGGAGATCGTGAATCCGGGCACCTCGGCGTTGGTGGAGTCGGTGAGGAACAGGTCCACGCCCTCCTCGCCCAGGCGCGCGAAGTGACGCAGGTCCGTGATCCGGCCGTCCAGCGGGAACTGGTCCATCTTGAAGTCGCCCGTGTGCAGGACCAGACCGGCGGGGGTGCGGATGGCCACGGCCAGTGCGTCTGGGATGGAGTGGTTGACGGCCACGAACTCGAGTTCGAAGGGGCCGGACTGGTGGATGTCCTCGGCCTCCACGTGCACCGTCACCGGGGTGATCTTGTGCTCGGTGAGCTTGGCGGTGATGAACGCCAGGGTCAGCTGGGAGCCGATCAGGGGGATGTTCGGGCGTTCCTTGAGCAGGTAGGGGACGCCGCCGATGTGGTCCTCGTGGCCGTGCGTCAGGACGATGCCGACAATGTCATCCCAGCGACCCTGCAGGGAGGTGAAGTCCGGCAGGATGACGTCGATGCCGGGCTGGTGCTCCTCGGGGAACAGCACACCGCAGTCGACGATCAACAGCTTGCCGTTGTACTCGAAGACGGTCATGTTGCGCCCGACCTCGCCGAGGCCTCCCAGCGGCGTGACCCGCAGCCCCCCGGAAGGAACGCCGGACGGGGACTTGGACTTGCGGGGCGAACGGGCCAAAGGATCACGCTTTCATCGGGATTGTTTCAAGACAGGGGGACCATGCCGACTGCACGGATCCGGCATGGACGCGGACCGCTACAGGGAGATCAACTCCCCATGCTACCCCTCACGGTGGAGCTCCGCCGCCCCGGTGCAGGGGGCCACTGCTGCGATTCAACGAAAAAGCCCTTGTTCCGAAGAACAAGGGCTTTTCATCTGGTGGAGGTAAGGGGATTCGAACCCCTGACCTTCTCCATGCCATGGAGACGCGCTACCAACTGCGCCATACCCCCAGATGCGTTGTTTCCGGCCTTCCCGTTTCCGTTCCGTCCGAAGCAACTCCATAAATATACACAGCACTTCGCACGCTCCGCAAATCGAACGGATCCCCTGTGGCCGTGGGCACAGAGACCGCCGTCCGCGCGCCGGCCTTCACCCGTAGATCGCGCGATCATCACGCATTGTAGGCCTCGATCCGCCACTTCCCGGCGCGCTGCGGGGAGCCCTCGAGCACGATCGCCGCACCGTTGCGCAGCCGCTCCAACCGGCCCATCCCGGCCGCGCCCATGCCGGTCAGGAGCGTGGCCGCGGCCCGGAGGCAGTTGCCGTGGGCTGTGACCAGCATGGTCTCCGGCGTGCCGAGGGTGGACTCCGCCTCGTCCACCATGCGGGTGATGGCGGTGACCACCCGGGTGCCCGACTGGCGCGGGGTCTCCCCGCCCAGAGGGCCGTGGTCAAGATGGGAGCTGCGCCACGTGGCCCAGTCGTCCGGCCACTGGGTCCGGATCTCGGTGAAGCTCAGACCCTCCCAGGTGCCGCCGCCGGTCTCCTTGAATTCCTCGTGCAGCACCAGGTCCAGACCACGGCCGTCCACCACGGATTCCGCGGTGGCGCGGGCCCGGACCAGGGGCGAGGACGCAGCCAGGTCGAAAGGGTGGCCGGCCAGCCGGACTGCGGCCTCCGCGGCCTGGGACCGGCCGACGTCGTCCAGGGGGATATCCGTGTGTCCCTGGTAGCGCTCCTCGGCGTTCCACGCCGTGCGGCCATGCCGCAACAAGACCAATCGCATCCCGTCTCTCCCGGCTCAGAATCGGTCAGTACTGTTCAGTCTTGTTCAACCCAGTGGAGAGAGATCAATCCTGATCGCGGCTAGGGGTCCAGTCCCGCGGGCCCTCGTCCGGGTCCACCGCGGAGCCGCCCTCATCGGCGGCCACGCCGTCGGCCAAGCCGAGGTCCACCAGTGGGGCGTCCTTCCAGAGGCGGTCCAGTGCGTAGAACACGCGCTCCTCCTCGTGCTGGACGTGGACCACGAAGTGCCCGTAGTCCAGCAGGACCCAGCGGCCACCGGCCTTGCCCTCGCGGCGGATGACGTCCAGCGTGAGCTGTTGGGTCAGCACGTCCTCGATCTCATCCACCACCGAGACGACCTGCCGTTCGGAGCCGGCGGAGGCGATCAGGAAGGCGTCCGTGAGGCCCATCTGCTGCGCCACGTCCACGGCCACGATGTCCGTGGCCTGCTTGTCTGCAGCGGCCTGTCCGGCCAGTTTGAGTGCGGTCAGGGTGGTCTCGGGAATGGTCATAGGCACCTCGGTGTGGGTCGGTCAGCGAACGGGTCGGATGAGTGAAAGGCGTCGAAGGCGGTGAAGGGGAATGACGACGGTGGAGAGGACTGATGCGGCGGTGGAGGGACGGGCGTCAGAAGACGATGGCGAAGATCAGGGCGACCACGAGAATCAGGACCACGAGCCCGGCCACGATCATCAGGGTCCGCTCACGTAAGGACCATTCGGAGGCCTGGATGGAGTCGAGTCCGTGCGCGGACTGTGCGTCCACGGGCTCGTGCCGGTCAGTGAGAGAAACTGCCGCCCGCTTCGGTACGGCAGGGCCGGCCGGCGGCTTCGCGACGGTCGGTGACCGCTTCACCGCGGTCGAAGCGCCCTGTGGAGCCGCCGAGGGGACCTGGCTGATGAGGCCGGTGTTGAGCTGACGGGCCTTCTCGGCCAGCAACTCCTGTTCGCGGAGCAGGGCGGGGTCGACCGTGGAGGGGTCCGCCCCGCTCGCGGCCTCGATCCGGGCTGCCAGCGCGGCACCCTCCGCGGCGAGTGACTCCCGGGTGAACGGCCGTCCAGCAGAGGTGCTCGGCGCAGCGGACGTGGCCGTGCCGCCGTCGGCGATCTCCGCGGACTCCGCCACAGCACCGGAGGGAGCCCCTGCCGGTGCCTCCGCCCGGCGGGCCCGGGTGGCCTCGCGGCGAGTGGTCAGGCTGACAGGCTCCGGATTGCCGTGTTCGGCGGCACCCTCGGAGTCCAGTGGGGCAGGACCATTCGCCGCGGCCGTGACGTCCGGCATGGCAGCTCCCGGAATGGCAGTGACCTGCTGGCGGCGCCATTCGCGCAGCTGGCGCCGCGAGAGCGGCTGCCCGTCCGGGCCCACGGGAACGCCGTCACGGTCCAGCGTCACCTCCTCGGGCAACCGGTCAACGGGGGAGGCAGCCACTGACGCGCTGGACTGCTTCCCCGGCCCCCTGGCCCCACGATCCGCTGAACCGGTGGCCCGGCGGGCCTTCAGCGCGGGCCGGTCCGCGGGAGCGGTGTCACCGCCGGTCGAGGGCGCCACCTCGTCCGGAGACTTGATGGCGTAGGTACCGCTCCCGGACTCGCCGGTGGCGTAGATGACCCGGGGCAGCTGGCCGGTGAGCGGGCCGACGTCGGCAGGGCTGATGGAGGTGGCCGGCAACTCCAGGATCGTCGCCTTGGAGAGATCGCCGGCCGGAGCGCCCGCCTCGCTGTCCGCACGGCGATGCTGGCGCAGTGATCGGCGCGTCGGCAGCGGGGGCTCGGTCCCCGGCGCACCGCGCTTGATCTCGGGCCTGCCCAGACGGGGGTTCACACCCTGCGGCTTCTGGTCCTGCTGACTACTCATACGGTGGTTCCCGGCGTCGATGCTGTTGAGGCAGCCGGGTCCCCGGACTGCCATGGTGTGTCCGGGAGCATTTCGGGCGGACGACTCCCCCCGGTGAATGGCTCCTGGCCCTCACCGCTGCCGCCGCCCAGCCCCCCTCCGGGAATGTGGGCGGACGGAAGGTACAGGTTGTGCTTGGCGATGTACTGGACCACGCCGTCCGGCACCAGGTACCAGACCGGCTTGCCGCCCTGGACCCGCTCTCGGCAGTCCGTGGAGGAGATCGCCATGGCGGGGATCTCCATGAGCTTGACGCCGGTCTCCGGTCCCAGCTCCACCAGATCGTGTCCCGGACGGGTCACGCCCACGAACTGGGCCATGTCCCAGAGCTTCTCGACGTCCTTCCAGGTCATGATCTGCTCGAGGGCGTCGGCACCGGTGATGAAGAACAGCTCGGCCTCGGGCCGGAGCGTCTTGAGGTCGCGCAGGGTGTCCGCCGTGTACGTGGGGCCCGGCCGGTCGATGTCCACGCGGGACACCGTGAAGCGCGGGTTCGAGGCCGTCGCCACCACGGTCATGAGGTACCGGTGCTCGGCGGGTGACACCCTTCCCGCGTCCTTCTGCCAGGGTTGGCCGGTGGGCACGAAGACGACCTCATCCAGGCCCAGCTCGGAGGCCACCTCGGAGGCGGCGACGAGGTGACCGTGGTGGATGGGGTCGAAGGTGCCGCCCATGATGCCCAGGCGGAAGCGACGGTGGGTCACAGTGAGATGCGGTTCAGCGGTGGATCAGTGGCCGGAACGCTGGCCGCCGTGGCCAGCCGTTCCGTGGACGTTGACGTCAGTGGCCGGCGCGGGGTGGCGCTGCGAGACGGAACGCAGGGACATCGTGGCCACCAGCATCAGCATCAGGATGGCGAAGGTTCCCACGCCGAAGACCCAGTCCGGGGCGATGAGCTCGTTGACCACGTGGGCCTCTTCAGCGGCAACGGTCACGGCCGCGGTGATGTTCTGCATCTGGTGGTTCTCCCTTAAGACTGCTAAGACGGCCGGCGCCCCGGCCTCGTGTCACGGTGATGTCTGCGGTCCATCCTAGTACGTTCCCCGCAGGGCTCCCGCCCCCGGTCAGGATCGGACCTGGCCCTGGCCGCGCAGCACCCACTTGGTGGTGGTGAGTTCCTCGAGGCCCATGGGGCCGCGTGCGTGCATCTTCTGCGTGGAGATCCCCACCTCGGCGCCGAGCCCCAGCTGGCCGCCGTCCGTGAAGCGGGTGGAGGCGTTGACGATGACCGCGGCGGAGTCGATCTCGGCGACGAACCGGTCCGCGTTGGCCAGGTCGTTGGTCACGATCGCCTCGGTGTGTCCGGTGGACCAGCGGCGGATGTGGTCCATGGCCTCGTCGAGCGAACCCACGGTCTTCACGGCCAGCTCGAGGGCCAGGTACTCGGTGCCCCAGTCCTCGTCCGTGGCCGGCGTGGCCGTGGCATCGGCACCGGTGGGCAACCACGCGCGGGCGCCCTCGTCCACGTGCAGGAGCACCCCGGCCCGATGCAGGGCGCGCAGCACCTCGCGGCCGGCCTCCTCAGCCCCCGCGTGGATCAGCAGGGTCTCGGCGGTGTTGCACACGGACACCCGCTGGGTCTTGGCGTTCAGCGCGATGCCCACGGCCATCTTCACCGGAGCCGACTCATCGATGTAGAGATGCACGTTGCCCTCGCCGGTCTCGATGACAGGCACCTTGGCGTTGCGGACCACGGACTGGATCAGCTCCCGCCCGCCGCGCGGCACCAGGACATCCACGGAGCCGCGCTCGGACATCAGGGCTGTGGCGCCGTCCCGGCCGAACTCGTCGATCCCCTGGACGATGTCGGCATCGAAGCCGTGGGCCAGCGCCTGCTCCCGGAGGATCTGGACGAGCACCGTGTTGGTCTCCCTGGCGGCGGAGCCACCACGCAGGATCACGGCGTTGCCGGACTTCAGGGCCAGTCCGGCGATGTCCACGGTGACGTTGGGGCGGGCCTCGTAGATGGCTCCCACCACGCCCAGGGGGACGCGCAGCTGGGTCATGTGCAGGCCGTTGGGCAGGTCCCGTCCGCGCACCACGTTGCCGACCGGGTCCGGCAACGCCACGAGCTCCTCCAGGGCGGCGGCGAGGGCCTCGATCCGCGGCCCGTCCAGGCTGAGCCGATCGAGCATGGCCTCCGATGTGCCCTTCTCGCGGCCGTTCTCCACGTCCCTGCGGTTGGCCGCCAGGATGGCGGAGACATTCTGACGCAGCGCGTCCGCCATGCCCTGCAGCGTGTCGTCCTTCCGGGCCCGACGCGCGGTGGCCAGTTCCGGACGCGCCCTGCGGGCCCGCTCGGCCACCGCGAGGATCGCCTCACGGACCTCCTGCGGCACCGTGGACCCGGCCGGTTCCCCGGTGGGTCCGGGTCCGGTCGCTGAGTCGGTGACGGGGGCGTTGTTCTGGGCAGTCGTGGACATGCCCCCAGCCTAGCGCCGGGGCCGTGCCCTCGACGGCAGTCGGACACAATCGTCGGTGTGCACCACGGGCCGCTGGTACTCCGGCCCGAACTCCTCGCGCAACTGCACGGTGTGCCGGCCGAGCATGGCCGGAAGCTCCGTCGAGGAGTAGTTGACGAAGCCACGGGCCACCACGGTGCCGAGGGCGTCCGCCAACTCGACCGGGTCACCGGCCTCGAAGGCCCCTTCCACCCCGGTGATCCCGGCCGGCAGCAGGGACCGGCGGTTCTTCACGACCGCGGCGACCGCGCCATCGTCGAGCACCACGCGGCCCTGCACCTCGGCGAGCAGGCCGAGCCAGATGCCGCGCGCTGACTGCCGCTTCCCGGAGGCCTGGAACCAGGTGCCCACGTCCTCACCGGCCAACGCGGCCTCGGCGTTCTGCGCCGAGGTGACGATCGCGTGGATCCCCGAACCGGTGGCGATCCCGGCGGCGTCCACCTTGGTGACCATGCCCCCGGTCCCGACGCCGGCCGGCCCGGTCCGCCCGATCAGCACCGTGTCCAGATCCGCCTTCGAGACCACGTGGGCGATGCGTTCCGAGCCCGGACGTGACGGCGGTGCGGTGTACAGCGCGTCGACGTCCGTCAGCAGCAACAGCGCATCCGCGCGCAGCAGATTGGCCACCAGTGCCGAGAGCCGGTCGTTGTCCCCGAACCGGATCTCCGCGGTGGTGACGGTGTCGTTCTCGTTCACGATCGGGACCACCGATAACGCCAGCAGCCGGTTCAGCGCCCGGTGCGCGTTGGTGTACTGGGTGCGGCGGATCAGGTCCTCCGCGGTCAGCAGCACCTGCGCCACCTCGGTGCCGTGCCGTGCGAACGAGGACGTGTACTCGGCGAGCAGCTTGCCCTGCCCGACGGCGGCCGCGGCCTGCTGCGTGGCCAGGTCACGCGGGCGCTTGCCCAGCCCCAGGGGGTGGATGCCGGCGGCGATGGTGCCCGAGGACACCAGGATGACCTCCGTGCCGCGGGCGCGGACGGCGGCGATCGTGTCCACGAGTGAATCGATGGCCTTCCGGTTCACGCCCGTGGGGGTGGTGAGGGACGACGAACCGATCTTGATGACCAGGCGACGGGCCCGGTGCAGGGTGTCCCGACCCGTCACCGGATTGGGGACCTGCTCAGCCATGGGAGTCCTCAGAGCCGGAACCCGTAGTCTGATCGCCATCATCGGCCGTGCCGGTCTCATCGTCGCGGATGCCCGCCAGGCGGTTGATCTCCTGGTCCACCGCCCACACACCGGTACGGCGTTCACCCTCGAGGTCGGCCTGGGTCGCAGCGCGGGCGGCCTTGCGCTCCTCGTACTCGCGGCGCTTGTCCTCACGGGTGGGGCGGTGACGATCCTCCATGCGGATGTCCGCACCGCGGGGGCCGCCCAGCAGTTCGGCGCCGGCCGCCATGGTCGGCTCCCAGTCGAAGACCACGCCGTTATCATCCGAGCCGATGACCACGGCATCCCCGGGCTTGGCGCCCTGCTTGAACAGCTCGTCCTCCACGCCGAGGCGGTTGAGGCGGTCGGCCAGGTAGCCCACGGCCTCGTCCACGGTGAAGTCGGTCTGGGCCACCCACCGTTCGGGCTTGACGCCACGGACCCGGAACAGGGGCTCGAGGTTGCGCTCCTCACGGCGGATCTCGAACTCTCCGCTGCGGCCCTTGCGCGAGCGGACGGAACGCGGGCGGATGACCTCGGGTTCGGCCACCTCCTCGGGCTCAGGCAGCCGTTCACGGGCCTGGCGGACCAGGTCGGCCATGGCGAACTTCAACGGGTCCAGTCCCTTGTGGGAGACGGCGGAGACCTCGAAGACCCGCAGTCCACGCGCCTCCAGCGTGGCGCGGACCATGTCCGCCATGTCCTGGCCGTCCGGAAGGTCAGTCTTGTTCAGGGCGATCAGCCGGGGGCGCTCGTTCAGCGGGATGACGCCCTGGCCGCCCTGGGCGAAGGTCGGCTCCACGGCGTAGGCGGCGAGTTCGGCCTCGATGGCTTCGAAATCGGAGAGCGGATCGCGGTCCGACTCCAGGGAGCCGCAGTCCAGCACATGCACCAGGGCCGCGCAGCGCTCCACGTGGCGCAGGAACTCCAGTCCCAAGCCCTTGCCCTCCGAGGCACCCGGGATCAGGCCCGGGACGTCGGCCACGGTGTACCGGGTGTCCCCGGCCTGGACCACGCCCAGGTTCGGCACCAGGGTGGTGAACGGGTAGTCGGCGATCTTGGGGCGGGCTGCGGAGATGGACGCGATGAGGGAGGACTTGCCGGCCGAGGGGAAGCCCACCAGGGCCACGTCCGCCACGGACTTCAGTTCAAGGACGATGTCCCGCTCGTCCCCGGGGATGCCGAGCAGGGCGAAGCCGGGGGCCTTGCGCTTGGCCGAGGCCAGCGCCGCGTTGCCGAGGCCGCCCATGCCACCCTCCGCGGCCACGAAGCTGGCGCCGTGGCCCACGAGGTCGGCGAGGATGTTGCCCTCGGCGTCCTTGACCACGGTGCCGTCCGGCACGCTCAGCGTCAGGGACTCGCCGGTGGCGCCATTGCGGAAGTCGCCCATCCCGGGACCGCCGTTGCCACCATGGCGGTGCGGTGCGTGGTGGTAGGAGAGCAACGTGGTCGTCTGGGAGTCCACGACCAGGGTGACGTCACCGCCGTCCCCGCCATTGCCGCCGTCGGGACCGCCCAGAGGCTTGAACTTCTCCCGCTTCACGGAGGCCACGCCGTGGCCTCCATGCCCGCCGGAAACGTGCAGGACCACCCGGTCCACGAAAGCCGCCATGGCCGCCTCTCCTGAAGAACGTCTCGGTACCACCCGTGTGGTGGTGACCAGTCTTGCGCAGATCGCTGCACTCCGTCGATGGAGCACAGGGCGCGTTAACCACTGCGGCGGAGGCGGGCCGCAGTGGCCCACCCCCGCCGGAGCGTTGAACTACTGGAGGATCACTCCCCCGGTGCCGTCAGCTGAATGATCACTCAGCAGCGGCAGTAACGATGTTCACGACCTTGCGGCCACGACGGTTGCCGAACTCGACGGCACCAGCGGACAGGGCGAACAGGGTGTCGTCCTTGCCGATGCCGACGTTGGAGCCCGGGTGGAACTTGGTGCCGCGCTGGCGGACCAGGATCTCGCCGGCGTTGACGGCCTGGCCGCCGAAACGCTTGACGCCCAGGAACTGTGCGTTCGAATCGCGGCCGTTCTTGGAGGAACTACCGGCCTTCTTATGTGCCATGGTGCAATCCTTCGGTGTTTATCTCGGGGACCTGGAAGTCCGGATCAGGCGATCGAGGTGACCTTGACGGTGGTCAGCTCGGAACGGTGACCCTGGCGCTTCTTGTAGCCGGTCTTGTTCTTGTACTTCTGGATGACAATCTTCTTGCCACGGGAATGGTCAACGACCTCGGCAGTAACCTTCACCTTGGCCAGGTCATCGGTACCGGTGGTCACCTTGTCCCCGTCCACCAGCATGACGGCGGACAGCTCCAGGGAGCTTCCGGCCTCAGCGGCAACGCGGTCAAGGGTAACGAGGTCTCCTACGGAGACCTTTTCCTGGCGTCCGCCAGCGCGGACAATCGCGTACACCACTTGGGACTCACTTCTCTCGACATTGACGAATCTGTTCGACTGCAACCCGGCCTGCCCAAACCAGCGGTGTCCGGCCGGCAAAGGCGGACGGTCCCGGACAGCGGGGGCAACGGCTCACGGCGTACCGGCGGGCTTTCCAACACCCAATTCACCGGGCAGACAGAAAACGACGGCGGCGCAGCACCGAGTATCTATCCTACCCGCCGGTGCCCCCTCGGGCCAAATGACACGCTCACTCGGGGCGGGCGATGTCTTCCGCCTTGACCCCGACGCCGAGCATCATCGGTGCGGCCGAGGGCGCAGCCTCCTTCTGCTGGGCCTCCGTCCCCGCGCCGCTCCCGGCCGGTGCAGCGGTGGCGCTGAAGCGATGACCAGCGCCGGAGTTCCCTCCGGCCGCCGAGACCTCCACCGTCCGGATGTCACCGGCCCCCTCGGAGGAGGCCGCCCGACGACGGCGCTGAGGCCGCGCTGCCGGTTCCGCCTGAGCGGCCTGACCTGCCTGTCCCGCCTCGGCGGTATCGCCGGAGGCGCGCTGGTCGCGGGGGGTCTTCTGGTCGAGGGCGCTCTCCAGTGACGCCAAGTCGGCCTCGGGGGCCGCCGTGGCCTTCGACCGCCGGGAGCGGCGCTTGGCCTGCGGCACCTCGACGGCCTCACCCGCGAGGGTCAGGGTCGAGGGGGCCGGATCCGGCTGATCCTGTCCGGACTGCTGACCGGGCGCCGGCTCAGAAGCCTTCTGATCGGGTGCCGGCCGGGAGGCCTTGGCGGGGGCGGAGGACCCGTCCTTCTCCTCATGCGCGCTGGCCGCGGCGGCCGCCATGTTGGCGAAGGCCGCCCGGGCCGCCTCGGCACGGGCCTTGCGCTCGGCCTCCTCCTCGGGGGTGAGCTGCTGCTCGACCGGCGGCTCCTGCTGCTCATGACGCTCACGCTCGGCCTGGCGTTCCCGGCTGCGGCGGCGGCGCTCACTGCGGGAGGACTTCCGGCCGCCGTCGCTGGAGTCATCCTGCCCGGACCCGCCAGACCCGCCGGAACCACCGGATCCACCCGATCCGCCGTGGCTGTGGGACGCGCTGTGGGCCCGCGGCTCGCCGTGCGCATTGTGGGCGCGGCGGTGCTCCACCGGCATGTCATGGACGATGATGCCGCGGCCGTTGCAGTGCTCACAGGTCTCCGAGAAGATCTCGACGAGTCCGGTGCCCATGCGCTTGCGGGTCATCTGGACCAGGCCGAGCGAGGTGACCTCGGCGACCTGGTGCTTGGTGCGGTCGCGGCCGAGGCATTCGACCATGCGGCGTAGCACGAGATCACGGTTGGACTCGAGCACCATGTCGATGAAGTCGATGACGATGATGCCGCCGATGTCCCTCAGGCGCAGCTGCCGGACGATCTCCTCGGCCGCCTCGAGGTTGTTCTTGGTGACGGTCTCCTCGAGGTTGCCGCCGGACCCGGTGAACTTGCCGGTGTTGACGTCCACCACGGTCATGGCCTCGGTGCGGTCGATGACGAGTGAGCCGCCGGAGGGCAGGAAGACCTTGCGGTCCAGCGCCTTCTGCAGCTGCTCGTCGATGCGATTGGACGCGAACAGGTCCTCGCCGCCGTGCTCCTCGGGCTTCCACTGCTCCAGCCGGGGCAGCAGGTCCGGCGCCACGTAGGTCACGTAGGCCTCGATGTTGTCCCAGACGTCCTCGCCCTGCACGATCATGCCGGAGAAGTCCTCGTTGAAGACGTCCCGGACCACCTTGATGGTCAGGTCCGGCTCCGAGTAGAGCAGTTCCGGGGCCAGGGTCTTCGTGGAGGTCGACTTCTCCTCGATGCCCTCCCACTGGGCGCGCAGGCGGTTGATGTCATGCATCAGCTCCTGCTCCGAGGTGCCCTCGGCCGCCGTGCGGACGATCACGCCGGCGTTCTCCGGGAGGTGGTCCTTCAGGATCTTCTTCAGGCGGGAGCGCTCGACGTCCGGCAGCTTGCGGGAGATGCCCGTCATGGAACCACCCGGCACATAGACGAGGTAACGGCCCGGCAGGGAGATCTGGCTGGTGAGCCGGGCGCCCTTGTGACCGACCGGGTCCTTGGTGACCTGGACGAGGACGGAGTCGCCGGACTTCAGGGCGTTCTCGATCTTGCGGGACTTGCCTTCGAGGTTGGCGGCATCCCAGTTGACCTCGCCGGCATAGAGCACCGCGTTGCGGCCGCGCCCGATGTCCACGAAGGCGGCCTCCATGGACGGCAGCACGTTCTGGACCTTGCCCACGTAGACGTTGCCGATCATCGAGTCCTGGGTGGTGTTGGACACGAAGTGCTCGGCCAGGACCCCGTCCTCCATGACGGCGATCTGGATGCGGTGCTCACGCTGGCGGACCAGCATCTTGCGGTCCACCGACTCGCGGCGGGCCAGGAACTCGGCCTCGGTGATCACATGGCGGCGCTGACGGCCACCGGAGCGTGAATCGCGGCGGCGCTGGCGCTTGGCCTCCAGACGGGTGGAGCCCTTGAGGGACGTGACGGCCTCCGGACCGGTGGAGGCGGCCTGGCGGGGCGCGCGAACGCGGGTCACGGTGTTCTCCGGGTCATCCCCGGCGCCACCCTCCAGCTCCATGTCCACGTCACCGCGGCGGCGCTTGCGGCGGCGGCGCGAACCGTTGCCGTCGCCCTCGGCGTCCGAGCCGTCCACGGGGGACTGGTTCTCACGCCCGTCTCCGCCGCGCGCACCGGAGCTGCGCTGGGACTGGTCGTCGCCGTCGTCGTCTTCCGAGGTGGTGCGGCCCTGGTCCGAGGCGCTGCCCGAGCGGCCCCGGCTGCGGCGGCGACGGCGGGAGCTGCGGGAACCGGACTGGCCACCCTCGTCGTCCCGCTCGTCCCGGTCATCGCGGGACATGCCGGAGTCGTCAGCCGTGGACTCGAGCTCGTCATAGCCGCCGCTGGCGTCCTCGTCCTGACGGCGGTTGCGGTTCTGACGCGGGCCGCGACCGTCGGTCTCACTGCGTTCGCTGCGGTCATCCCGGGACCTGCGCGGGGCCGGGGGGAGAGTGGACAGGTCCGGAGCCTGGAAGATCAGGGCCAACGGGTCATCCGGAATGGCGAAGGGATCATCGACGGCCGGCTTCTCCTCGGCCGGTTCCGTGGCCGCGGTGCCGCCGGCGGTGGCCGCAGCCGAGGGTCCAGCCGGGTCCTCGGCGGCCGGGGAATCCTCAGCTGAGGACGATTCCGGGGCGACGGTTGCCCCGGTGTCCTCCGTACTCGCTGAGGGCGGATCCAGCGTCCGATCCGCCGTGGTCTGCGCGTCCTGTTCGGACGTTGCTGCTGCGTCGTTGTCGTGGTGTTCGTTGGCTGCCATGGACAGCACCTCCTGCACCGCGGTCACGCCACACTCGTGCCCGTGGAGCGGCTCGGTCCGTTCCCGGTGGCGTTTCCCCCGATCCGTCAAGCGGTACTCGGGGTGCCGCCGTCGACGGACTCCAAAAAGTCTGAGGTGAACCGTAGGTTCGGTCTCCGCTGGATGCGGCGTCCTCTCCCGGAACCATCGGCGGCCATCCGGGTCTCACGCGTCTTGTCGCGTGCCAACGGCGGCTGTCGCAAGGCCGGGGACGCGTGGTCCGCGTCTCTGAAGGCCTGGCAGTTTCCTTACACTGCCTCAGTCCTCTACCGCCGGCCCGGTGGCCGTCCAATGGACCCTGCCCATGGTGTGGCCATCGGCGGGTCGAGGACCATTCTCTCACACGGGGAGCCTGATCGGCGGGATGAAGCCGATGGGACTCCGCGACCCGACGCCACCCGACGCCACGGCAATGCTCCGCACCAAGACTCGTTCACGGCAGCACCCCACGTTCTACGATGGAGCGGTGAACTCCCCCGCAGACGCCTCCCCCCGCACCGCGAGCGACGCCGGCAACGACGTCACCACCCCCGGCGGTGGGCTCGACGACCGCCTCAGCTGGTACGCGCGGCCCCTCGGTACGGCCTGGATGTTGCTGGTCACCGCCCTGCTGGGCCTGTACGGCACCCTCATGCTGGTCATGGAACGGGTGATGCTGTGGAACGATCCGAACCACATCACCAGTTGCGATCTCAATCCCTGGGTGTCCTGCGGCGAGGTCATGAAGACGTGGCAGTCCCAGCTGTTCAACTTCCCCAACCAGTTCATCGGCATGGTGGCGTTCCCGATCGTCATCACCATCGCCATGGGCCTGTTCGCCCGGGCGCGGTTCGCCCGCTGGTTCTGGATCGGCATGAACCTCGGAGTCCTGGCCGGCTTCGTCTTCATCGTCTGGCTGTGGAGTCAGGCCGTCTACGAGATCAACATCCTCTGCCTGTACTGCATGGTCGTCTGGGCCGGCATGATCCCCCTGTTCGTCCTGCTGACGTCCCGGAACATCCAGCACGGCGTGATCCCCGCCCCGGCCGGCCTACGGAAGTTCGCCGCCGAGTGGTCCTGGCCGATCATCGTCCTGCTCTACGTGGGCGTGCTGGCCTCCATCCTGCTGCGCTTCTCCAACGCCTTCTTCTGAGCCACCGCCCAGGCGGTCTGCTCCTCCAGCGAACCGCCCCAGCGAACTGGCTCAGCGAGCAGTGCGAGGCTCAGGCGAGCAGCGTGACCAGGTCGGTGCGCATGGCGGCCGGGTCCTGGTCCGGGCTCGGCTCGGTCACGTAGATCTCCCAGAACGGCAGCGCCGGCTGATGCCCGGCCTCGGCCACGGCCTGCATGAAGGCGCCCCAGGCGTCCCCCAGGCCGTCATACGCGCCGAGGTGGGACACGATCGCGATCCGCCCTCCCGGCAGCTCGGAGGACGCCAACGTGATTCCTGATCCAGCGGTGACCGGCTCCTCCAGAGGTCGGTCCACCGGCAGACCCACCTCCATGTCCACCGTGTCCGAGGGCATCCGGGTGTGCAGCGAGAAGGCGGGGCCGACCGGCTGGAGGCCCTGGGCGCCGAGTGCGGGAAAGAGCGCGGAGAAGGTGGAATCGAACACCTCCGCCATGGAGGCCATCGGCGAATCGGTGACGGATTGCACCACCGTGGTGACCGGCGGCACCTCGAGGACCGTGACCTCGGTGTAGGGGGCGGCCAGGTAGTACGGGCTGGAGGCGTTCTGCGTCATGATGACTCCTCGGGTCGGGGGGTGCCCCTCTGTTCTCTGTCAAGCGGTGCCAGGATTCCATGATCACCCTAGGACCCTGAGCTCCGCGGCCCCACTCCATACCTGCGGTCTGCCTCGGCAGTCCCGCCGTGGGAACGAAACGCTTCAGCGGGGCTCTGCCGGAGCGGTCGGACAGGTCAGGCGAACCAGATGCCGAGCTCGCGGGTGGCCGACTCGGTGGAGTCGGAGCCATGGACCAGGTTCTTCTGCACGGACTCGCCCCAGTCACGGCCGAGGTCACCACGGATGGTTCCGGGGGCCGCGGTGGTGGGCTCCGTGGCGCCGGCCAGCGAGCGGAAGCCCTCGATGACCCGGTTGCCCCGCAGGCGCACGGCCACGACGGGGCCGGAACCCATGAACTCGACGAGCGGCTCGAAGAAGGGCTTGCCCTCGTGCTCGGCGTAATGCTGCACGAGCATCTCGCGGCTCGGCTCAAGCATCCTCAGGTCCGCGATGGTGTAGCCCTTGGCCTCGACGCGGGCCAGGATCTGGCCGGTCAGGTTGCGGGCGACTCCGTCCGGCTTGATGAGGACGAGGGTCTCTTCAACAGTGGTGGTCACAGATGCTCCTTGGATCTCCAGGGGTCCGGTGGTCCCGGGATGGATGGTTTCTAGGCCGCCGACGCGGACTCCGGGTCCAACCCTACTGGGATGTGGGGCCGTGCTCTTCATGCCACTTCGCCTCGGCCTCGGCGCGTGAGGTGTTCTCACGGTCGATCTGCGCGCCCTTGACCACGGCGTACCACCAGGCCAGGCCGAAGCCCACGCCCACGATGGCCATGGTGTATTCGATGAAGGCGGACGCCACCAGGAGGATCTGGATGGTCCAGCCGATCCAGATACCGAGCGGCTTCCGGACCAGCGCGCACGTCAGGATTGCCACCACCGCCAGGCCCAGGGACAGGCCCAGCGCCCAGGGCGCCATCGGCTCCCCCCGGTTGACGCCGTAGACAGCCATGCCGAAGAAGGCCAGTACGAAGGCCTCCATGACCAGGACGGTGGAGGTGAAGGTCGCCCGGATGGAGCGGACCTTCTTGACCTGCCCCGGCTTCCACTCCCGCTGGGACTTGGTCTCCCGTGCCGGTCGCCAGGACTCGTGCCCGGTCGTCGTCTCGGCCGAGTTGTCCGAACTCATGCGTTGTTCCCTCCGTCTGCCCTGGATCCCCGGGAACCTTGCGCCCGTGGGGCCCCGCCATCGACATCGACATCATGATCGGATTCGTCGAAGATGTCGTCGAAGTCCTCCTCGTCCTCGTCGAGGCCGTCACCCAGCTCCAGGCCGAAGTCGTTGAACACGTCCACGGCGGTGGGCACGGCCACCGCCTCCGGGGTTCCGGACCCCGGCGCACCCGCCGAGGGTGCACCGAGGAGCTCACGGGCCTCGGCCACCAGGGTGATGGATCCGGTGATCAGCACGCCGCCCCCCAGGCCGGCCTCCCCGGCAGTGGTGGCCTCGGCACGTCCCACCGCCCATTCGATGGCGTCCGGAACGGACTCCGTGGCGAAGAGATCCTCCTCCGGCCAGCCGGCGTCCAGTGCCGTCTGGGCCAGCTCGCCGGCCGGGATGGCACGCGGGGAATCGGACTGGGTCAGGCAGAGGTCCTCCACCAGGTCGCCGAACTCCCGGTACAGCTCCGTGAGCATGGACAGGGCGTCCTTCTCCTGGAGGATACCGACCACCAGCACGAGCTTCTCGAGCCCGAACGCCTCCTGCAGTGCCCCGGCGGTGGCCTTGATGCCGGCCGGGTTGTGGGCCGCATCCACCACGATCGTCGGGGCGTTGCGCACCACCTCAAGCCGTCCGGGGGCGGTGACCTCGGCGATGCCCTGCTGCAGCAGGTCGAACTCCAGCGGCTTCTCGCCCCCGAAGAACGCCTCCAATGCGGCCACGGCCAGGGCCAGGTTCTCGGCCTGGTGTCCGCCGTGCAGCGGCAGCGTGAGTTCGGGGTAGCGGCCCGCGATGCCCTGGACGGACACCTGTTGTCCGCCCACGGCCACGGACCGGGACTCCACACCGAAGTCGACGCCGCCGAACCGGAATCCGGCGTCCACCGCACGGGCCACGTCGAGCAGCACCTGCGCGGCGTCCGGTTCCTGGGCGGCCGAGACGAGGAAGCCGCCCGGCTTGATGATCCCGGCCTTCTCCGCGGCGATCTCGGCCACGGTGTCCCCGAGCAGGTCGCTGTGGTCCAGGGAGATCGGGCTCACCACAGACACCGCCGCGTCGGCCACATTGGTGGCGTCCGTGATCCCGCCGAGGCCGACCTCGAGGACCACCACGTCCACCGGCTCATCCGCGAAGATGGCGAAGCCGAGCACGGTCACGGCCTCGAAGTAGGTCAGCCGGTTCTCCCCGGCCGCCTCCAACTCGGCGTCGACCACCTGGACCACCGGCAGGATCTCGTTCCAGATCCGCACGAAGGTGCTGCCATCCACCGGAGCCCCGTCGATGCTGATGCGCTCGGTCACCGAGCTCAGGTGCGGCGAGGTGTACCGGCCGGTGCGCAGGCCGTAGGCCCGCAGCACCGACTCGATCATCCGCGCCGTGGAGGTCTTGCCGTTCGTCCCCGTCAGGTGGATGACCGGCGCCGCCCGCTGCGGTTCGCCGAGCAATTCCATCGCCCGGAACATCGGTTCCATGCGCGGTTCCATCTTGTTCTCCGGGGCCCGCGCGAGCAGGTCACGGTAGACGGCCTCGACCGTCTCGGGCGCCGGGGATGTCTCAGACGGTCCGTCCGGCAACTGATGGTCCTCGTTCTGATTGCTCTTCTTGCTCTGGTTCTTGTTCTTGCTCTGGTTCTTGCGGTCCTTCATGCTCACGCGTCACTTCCGGTCGAGACGGAGGCGGCGGCCTTGGCCACGGCCACCTGCACGGTCTTGGTCGCATCGTCGGCGGGGTCCTGGCGCGGATCCGCGGCCCCGGAGTCCTCCAGCACCAGCTCCACCGTCAGGGTCTCCCCGGAGACGAGGTCACGGTGCACATCCACGGCCTGCACGACGGCGGCCGGTCCCGTGATCACGGTCCGCACCCGGTCCGAGACCTCCAGTCCGGCGTCCTTGCGGGCGGCCTGGACGGCCCGGATCACGTCGCGCGCCGTGCCCTCGGCGGCCATGTCCGCCGGAACCGAGGTGTCCAGCACCAGGAAGCCGCCGGGCACCACGGTGACCGCGCGCGATGCAGCCGCGGCGCCGGCGTCGGCCGCTCCGACGGTGGTCTCGAGGGAGTACTCTCCCTCGATGAGCGCGATGCCGCCCGAGACGACGGTCCCGTCCTCGGCCACGGACCAGTCACCGGACTTGGCACCCTTGATGGCGACCTGGACCTGCTTGCCCAGGCGCGGGCCGGCAGCACGGGCGTTGACGGCCAGGGACTGGCTGATGCCGAAATCGGTGGCGGACACCTCGGCGGCGTCCTGCAGGTCCACGGACTTCAGGTTCAGCTCGTCCATGATGATGTCCGTGTAGGCGCCGGCCAGGCCGCCGGCATCCGGCACCACCACGGTCAGGGACTGCAACGGCAGCCGCACGCGGCGCTTGGCTCCCTTGCGCAACGAGGAGCCGGCCGAGGCGATGCGGCGGACGGTCTCCATGCGTTCGACCAGGGCCTGCGCCTCCGCCTCCGAGGCGAAGCCGGCGAAGAACGGCGCGGCATCCGGGTAGTCGGTCAGGTGCACCGACCGGCCGCCGGTCAGTCCGCGCCAGATCTCCTCGGCCACCAGCGGCATCAACGGCGCCGCGGCCCGGCAGAAGGCCTCCAGGGACGTGTACAGCACGTCCAGCGCCTGGGTGTCCTCGTCGAAGAAGCGCTGGCGGGAGCGGCGGACGTACCAGTTGGTCATGGTGTCCATGTAGACGCGCAGGGCGTCGGTGGCGTCGGAGACCTCGTAGGAGTCGAGGCCGGCCTTGACCTCGCGGAGCATGCGCCCGGTGGCGGCCAGGATGTACTGGTCCAGCGGGTCCGTGGACTCATAGCGGAACGCGGCACGGTAGCCGTCCGGGCGCTCGGTGCCGTCCGCGGCCCGGCCGCGTGCCGAGTTCGCGTAGAGGCTGAAGAAGTGCCACACGTTCCAGGCCGGCAACAGGACCTGGCGGGTCGCCTCCCGGATGCCCTCCTCGGTGACCACCAGGTTCCCGCCGCGCAGGATGGGCGAGGCCATCAGGAACCAGCGCATGGCGTCGGAGCCGTCCCGGTCCAGGACCTCGGAGACGTCCGGGTAGTTCTTCAGGGATTTGGACATCTTCTGCCCGTCCGAGCCCAGGACGATCCCGTGGCTGATGACGTTGGAGAACGCCGGGCGGTCGAACAGGGCGGTGGCCAGCACGTGCATGGTGTAGAACCAGCCGCGGGTCTGACCGATGTACTCCACGATGAAGTCGGCCGGATTGTGGGTCTCGAACCACTCCTTCGAGTCGAAGGGGTAGTGCACCTGGGCGTACGGCATGGAGCCCGAGTCGAACCAGACGTCCAGCACGTCCTCCACGCGGCGCATCACGGCCCCGGCGGCGGCGGCCTCCGGGTCGGGGTGCGGCCGGGTCAGCTCGTCGATCCAGGGACGGTGCAGGTCCACCTCGCCCTGATCGTTGCGCGGCAACCGCCCGAAGGCCGCCTCGATCTCGGCCAGCGAGCCGTAGACCTCCTGGAGCGGATACTCCGGATGGTCCGACTCCCACACCGGGATGGGCGAGCCCCAGTAGCGGTTGCGGGAGATGGACCAGTCCCGGGCGTTCTCGAGCCACTTGCCGAACTGCCCGTGCTTGACGTTGGACGGGATCCAGTTGATGTCCTCGTTCAGCTCGACCATGCGGTCCTTGAACGCGGTGACGGAGACGTACCAGCTGGTGATGGCGCGGTAGATCAGCGGCGTCCGGCAGCGCCAGCAGTGCGGGTAGGAGTGCTCGTAGGAAGCCTCCCTGAACAGCTTCCCGGCCGCCTTCAGCGCCCGGATGATGGTCCGGTTGGCCTCGAAGGCCTGCACGCCGGCGATGTCCTGGAGCACGCCGCCGCCCCGGTTCACGTCCCCGAACAGGGGCAGGAAGCGCGCGCCCTCGTCCACGGAGAGGATCACCGGGATGCCGTGGGCCTCACAGATCCGCTGGTCGTCCTCACCGTAGGCGGGGGCCTGGTGGACCACTCCGGTGCCGTCCTCGGTGGTGACGTAGTCGTCCACGAGGATCTGCCACGCGTGCTCGGTGCCATAGGTCTCCACATCCGTGAAGTACGTGAACAGCGGCTCGTAGGCCAGACCGCCCAGCCGGGAGCCCAGGTAGGTGCGCTGGACCGCCTCGGTGGCGGCGCCGGCGTCGGGATAGCCCAGCTCCTTGGCGTGCGCCCCCAGCAGTTCCTGCGCCAGGAGATACGAGGATCCGGCGATGTCCTCCGCCGCCTCCGGTCCGGCGGGGACCACAGCGTAGGTGATCTCCGGCCCGACGACGAGTGCCTGGTTGGTCGGCAGGGTCCAGGGGGTGGTGGTCCAGGCGAGCACGCGCACCCCGGTGAGCTGAGCCGCCAGCTCGGCGTCAGCGCCGCCGTCGGGCGTGGTCGCCGGGTCCGCGGCCAGGCCGGTGATCGGGAAGGCCACGGTGACCGAGGGATCCTGGCGGGACTTGTAGACGTCCTCGTCCATGCGCAGTTCGTGGTTGGACAGCGGGGTCTCGTCCTGCCAGCAGTAGGGCAGGACCCTGAAGCCGCGGTAGGTGAGGTCCTTGGAGTGCAGGTCCTTGAACGCCCAGAGCACGGACTCCATGAACTCGGGGTTCAGGGTCTTGTAGTCGTGCTCGAAGTCGACCCAGCGGGCCTGCCGGTTGACGTAGTCCTTCCACTGGTCCGTGTACTTGAGCACGGAGGCGCGGCAGGCGTCGTTGAACTTGTCGATCCCCATGGCTTCGATCTGGGCCTTGTCCGTCATGCCCAGCTGCTTCATGGCCTCGAGTTCGGCGGGCAGCCCGTGGGTGTCCCAGCCGAAGCGGCGCTCCACCCGGCGGCCCTGCTGCGTCTGGTAGCGGGCCACGAGGTCCTTGACGTAGCCGGTCAGCAGGTGGCCGTAGTGGGGCAGGCCGTTCGCGAAGGGCGGGCCGTCATAGAAGACGAACTCGTTGCCGGAGCCGTCCTCGTGGGTGGCCGGCCGTGCGTCGATGGAGGCCTGGAAGGTGCCGTCCTCGTCCCAGTACTTCAGGACGCGCTCCTCGATCTCCGGGAAACGCGGGGAGGAGGGTGTGCCGGACTGGGCGTTCGGATCCGAGCTGGCGAGGGGGTACACGGGCGTTGCCATCCTTGCAGGGGTCGACTGTGGTGCTGTCTGGTCTTCCTGCAAGGACGCCTGGCGTTGTCCTCGAGCTCCGGCGCGGAGATCAAGGACGACGGCGGCGCGGTACCACCCTGCTTGCCGTCCCGCTCCCCGGTGGTCCCGTGAGGCGAGATCGGCCGCTCATGACTGCTGTGACGGGCTTACCCGTCCGGGTCTACTGGGGCTGGCGCGTGCCGTGCCTGTTCTTCCGGAAGCTCGCCGGTGATGGCCGGGTCAGTGCTGTTGGTGCTGCTGGCGTTGATTCTACGCTCTTTTCTCGCTCATCTCGCCTGCGGCGCCTTTCCCGTCCTGCCCGCTCTTTCTCGGAGAATCGTCGAAGTAGTCGATCAGCGCGGTCCCCATCCCGGCGAGGACGGCGTAGGTGGCCCGCGGCCGCTTCGCACCCAGCCGGGCGATCAGATTCTCGGACCACTCGTCCGTGACCGAGGTCAGCCACATGGAACCGGCCATGAGCCCGCCGAAGAGGGCCCCCGTGACCACGGGGGCGCCGAGGCGCCGAGCCCGGGACACCTCCGCGCGGGGTTCGCCCTGCACCGCGGCCTCACGCTCGAACTGGTCCCGTTTCAGGATCAGACCACCGGTCACCACCGCGGCAGCGATGCCGCCGGACCACAGGGCCAGGGGCTTGCGCGGGATCTTCCACAGGGGGAAGGCGGAGACGATCCCGGTGGCGGCACCCAGGCCGAGAGCCTTCCGGAGTCGTGGGATGTCCACACCGTGGTGGCCAGTGTCCGTGGTGCTCACCGCGCCGCTGTCCCTGCTGGCGTCCAGGCCCGCGGCGGTCGGCTGGTCTCGGTGCTGTCCTGCCATGCTGGAGTTCCTCACTTGGTCCTACGTCGTTCTGATGATCTTGAAGTTGGCCGCCTGCGCCACGGGCCGCAGCACGATCTGGTCCAGGTTGACGTGGTGGGGCACCGAGACGGCATAGGTGCAGACATCCGCGACGTCCTCGGCGGTGAGGGGCTTCTCCACCCCCGCGTAGACACGGTCCGCCGCCTCCTGGTCTCCGCCGAGGCGGTTCAGCGTGAACTCCTCCGTGTGCACCAATCCTGGCAGCACCTCGACCACCCGGATGTTGTGGTCCACCTCCTCGAGGCGCAGCGCGCCGACGAGTCCGTGCTGGGCCATCTTCGCTGCGTTGTACCCGCCGCCGCCCTCATAGCTGGCGAGCGCCGCCGTCGAGGTCAGGACCAGCACGGTGCCGTGACCGGTGGCGCGGAGCAGGGGCAGGAACGCCTGGGTGGTGTTCAGGGTGCCCTGCACGTTGACGCGGTACATCCAGTCCCAGTCCCCCGCCCGGCCATCCGCCACCCGGTCGGTACCCTGCGCGCCGCCGGCGATGCACAGCACGGTGTCCACTCCCCCGCCGTCCTCGACGACCTGGCGTGCCCTGGCCATCTGCTCGGCGTCCGTGACGTCGGCGGGCACCGGGATGATGGTGCCGGTGCCCGCGGGCACCGCCTCGGCGAGGGACTCGAGCCTCTCGGCGCGGCGGGCCACGGCGTAGACGGTCCAGCCCTCAGCCGCGAGTTGAGCGGCGGTGGCCCGGCCGATGCCGGAGGAGGCCCCGGTCACGACGGCGGCGCGGTTCGGTCGGGTGTTCTTCTCACCTGTCATGGCACCACTCTATTCACGCTCAGAGTTCGGCGAGTTGTTTGCCGGGATTGAGAATGCCACCGGGGTCCACCGCGTCCTTGATCGACCGGTGCAGCCGCCGGCTCCCCTCGTCCAGTTCCCGGGGCAGCCAGGCACGCTTCAGCGATCCCACCCCGTGCTCGCCGGTGATGGTGCCGCCCAGCTGCAGGCCGATGTCCATGATCTCCTCGAACGCCTCATGGGCCTGACGGGTGGAATCCGGGTCCTGCGCGTCGAAGAACACGGACGGGTGGACGTTGCCATCACCGGCATGGGCGACCACGGCGATCATCAGGCCGGTCCGTTCACGGATGGTCTCCAGACGGTCGTAGAACTCGGGCAAGGCCATCCGTGGCAGGCAGACATCGTCCAGCAGCTGTCCGCCGCCGTGGGTCTGCGCATGGCGTTCGAAGGCCGGCTGGGCCATCCGCCGAGTGGCCACCAGGGCGTCGCTGTCCTCTGGATCCGTGCTGAACGCGACGTCCAGGGCGCCGTGGTGTTCGGCCGTCGCGGCGAAGGCAGCCACCTCCTGCTCGGCGGCCTCCCGGTGCCCGTCCCCGTTGGACTGCATCAGCAGCAGGGCTCCGGCCTCCGCATCGAGTCCGAAGTCACCGAACTCGTTGAGGAGCGTGATGGCATGGCGGTCCAGGGACTCCAGCATCGAGGGGCGGGCGCCCGTGGCCATGAAAGCGGCCACGGCGGAGGCGGCCGCGCGTTCCGTGGGGAAGGCCGCCACGGCCGTCAACGGGGGCGGCAGCAGCGGCACCAGCCGCAACGTGACCTCCACGACGACGCCCAGGGTCCCCTCCGAGCCGACGAACAGGCCGACGAGGTCCAGTCCGGCCACTCCCTTGGCCGTCCGGTGCCCCAGCCGCGTCAGCGTGCCATCAGCCAGCACCACCTTGAGTTCCCGGACGTAGTCCCGTGTCACCCCGTACTTCACGCAGCACAGACCGCCGGCGTTCGTGGCCACGTTCCCGCCGATGGAGCAGATCGCCACCGAGCCGGGATCCGGCGGGTACGCCAGACCGTGGGGCACGAGGGCCTCCTTGAGGGTCTGGTTGATGACCCCGGGTTCCACGGTCACCGTCTGCTCGCCGGTGTTGATCTCCAGGATCGAGTCCATCCGCTCGACGGAGAGCAGGATGCACCCGTCCACGGCGTTCGCACCACTGGAGATGCCGGTACGGGTGCCCTGGGGCACCACCGGGATACCGAGCCGGGACGCGAACCGCAGCGTCGCCTGGACGTCCTGGACGGAACGGGCCCGCACCAGGGCCAGTGCATCGCCCACCGCGCCGAAGGGTGCCTGGTCCGCGGCATGGCCCGCCACGACGCCCGGGTCGATGCTGACGGCGCCCGGGGTGAGCTCAGGTCCCAACTCGTTGACCAGGCGCCGCGCCAGCTCCACCCGGTCAGTGCGCTCGGCCCCGGCCGGTGCGGAGCTGGTCATGCTGTGACCGAGGTTGGTGCTGTTGCCGGTGCCGGTGCTGGTGCTGGTGCCGGTGCTGGAGGGGTTCATGATGATGGGTCCTTCTCGTGGGACTGACGGCGTTGATGGCGTGGCTGGTCTGTGCCGCTGCTCTTGTCCTGAAGGAACCGGCACAGCACCACCGCATGGTTGATCTCGGGGTCCTTGGCCGCATACAGGAGCACAAGGTCCTTCGCGCCGTCCTTGCGGGAGTCCGCCCAGCGTTCCAGGAGCGCGTCGACGGCCGGTGCGCCGCCGTCGTCGGGCTCTCCATGGTCTCCAGGGCGTCCCGTGGCCTCCAGCTCGGCCTCGTAGCGCCGGGTGAAGTCCGCGAAGCGGTCAGGATCGTGGTGGAAGTCCTTGCGGGCTTGGTTGGAGGGGGCCACGGACTTGCACCATTCGTCCAGTTCGAGGTCTGCCTTGGCGATCCCCCGCGGCCAGATCCGGTCGACCAGGACCCGGTAGCCGCCGTCCGGGGCCTCGTAGACGCGGCGGATGCGGATCTGCGGCGGGGTGCTGCCGTGCTGACTGCCGGAATTGGTGCCGGCCCTGCTGCGTGAGGTGGACATGGCCCCACGGTAGGCGGGGATCCCTCGACCCGCCATCACGCCGTCCCGCGTGACCGGTTCGGAGAGCCGGAAGGCCCGTGGGACAATCGGGACCATGGCTGAACAGATCCCGGGCACAGACACGCCCGCTTCCACCACCGCGTCCACCAGTCCTGCCGTGACCGTTCCGGACCGCCCCGCCCTGGAGGGGCTGGAGGACAAGCTCTCCGACCGGTGGAGGGCCGAGGGCACCTATGCCTTCGAGGCCGACACCACGCGGGAGCAGGTCTACTCGATCGACACCCCGCCGCCGACCGCCTCCGGATCGCTGCACGTGGGGCACATGTTCTCCTACACGCAGACCGACGTGCTGGCCCGCTACCAGCGCATGAACGGCAAGAACGTCTTCTACCCCATGGGCTGGGATGACAACGGCCTGCCCACGGAACGCCGCGTGCAGAACTACTACGGCGTCCGCTGTGATCCGACCAAGCCCTACATCCCGGGGTACCAGCCGCCGGAGAAGCCCGCGAAGAACCAGCGGGACTGGGACGTGGTCTCCCGCCGCAACTTCATCGAGCTGTGCGAGGAACTGGCCGTCGAGGACGAGAAGGTCTTCGAGAATCTGTTCACGCGGCTCGGCCTGTCCGTGGACTGGTCCCTGACCTACCGGACGATCGACGACACCTCCCGCGCCGTGTCCCAGCGCGGCTTCCTGCGCAACCTGGCCTCCGGGGACGCCTACATGGCCGAGGCCCCCACGCTGTGGGACGTCACCTTCCGCACCGCCGTGGCCCAGGCCGAACTTGAGGACCGCGAGGTGCCCGGCGCCTATCACCGCATCCCGTTCTTCACCGCGGCCGGTGAGAAGGTCTTCATCGAGACCACCCGTCCCGAGCTGCTGCCGGCCTGCTCGGCCCTCGTGGCCCACCCCGACGACGAGCGGTACCAGCCGCTGTTCGGCCAGACCGTGACCTCTCCGCTGTTCGGGGTCCAGGTCGAGGTCAGAGCCCACGGGCTCGCCAAGCCGGACAAGGGCTCCGGCATCGCCATGGTCTGCACCTTCGGCGACCTCACCGACGTCACGTGGTGGCGCGAACTGAACCTGCCGACCCGCACCGTGGTGGGCCGCGACGGCCGCTTCCACGCCGAGACCCCCGAATGGATCACCAACGAGTCGGGCCGCGCCGAGTACGAGAAGCTGGCCGGCAAGACCGTGTTCTCCGCCAAGGAGACCGTGGTGACCGCGTTGACCGAGGCCGAGCTGGTGGACGGCGAGCCGAAGAAGATCACCCACCCGGTGAACTTCTATGAGAAGGGCGACAAGCCGCTCGAGGTGATCTCCTCCCGCCAGTGGTACATCCGCAACGGCGGACGGGACGCCGAACGCCGCGAGAAGCTTCTCGCCCGGGGCCGCCAGTTGTCCTGGCATCCCGAGTTCATGCGCTCCCGCTATGAGAACTGGGTGGAGGGTCTCAATGGCGACTGGCTGGTGTCCCGCCAACGGTTCTTCGGTGTGCCGATCCCGGTCTGGTACCCGCTCGACGCCTCCGGCGAACCGGACTACGAGCATCCGATCGTGCCCGCCGAGGACCAGCTGCCGGTGGATCCGGTGGCCGAGGCCGCTCCCGGCTACGACGAGACCCAGCGGGACGTGCCCGGTGGCTTCACCGGTGACCCGGACGTGCTGGACACCTGGGCCACCTCCTCGCTGACCCCGCAGATCGTCGGGCGCTGGAGCCGGGACGAGGAATTCTTCGGCAAGGTCTTCCCATTCGACCTGCGGCCCCAGGGCCACGACATCATCCGCACGTGGCTGTTCTCCACCGTGGTCCGGGCCGAGGCCCTGAACGACTCGGTGCCGTGGAACCACACCGCCCTGTCCGGTTGGATCCTGGATCCGGACCGGAAGAAGATGTCCAAGTCCAAGGGCAACGTGGTGGTCCCCACCGATGTGCTGGACGAGTACGGTTCCGACGCGGTCCGGTACTGGGCGGCCTCCGCCAAGCTCGGCGCGGACACCGCCTATGAGGTGGCGCAGATGAAGATCGGCCGACGGTTGGCGATCAAGCTCCTCAACGCCTCGAAGTTCGCCCTGAACCTCGGTGCCTCGGTGGACAACGTGGTGCGCTCTGCCGACGATGCCGCGGTCATCACCAACCCGCTGGACAAGGCCCTGATGGTCCGCCTGTACGACACCGTCCAGCAGTCCTCGCGGGCCTTCGAGACGTACGACTACGCCCGGGCGCTGAACCTGACGGAATCCTTCTTCTGGCAGTTCACGGACGACTACGTGGAGCTCATCAAGGACCGCGCCTACGGCGGCCACGGCGAGGCCGAGCAGGCCTCCGTGCTGGCGACCCTGGCGACCACGCTCGACGCCCTGCTGCGCTTGCTGGCACCTTTCCAGCCCTTTGCCACGGACGAGGTCTGGGGCTGGTGGCGGACCGGCTCCGTACACCGTGCCCCGTGGCCGGGCCGGGCCGAGGAGATCGCCGGCATCGAGGCCGCCTCCGCCGGCGCCACCGCCGACGTGCTGGCCGCGGTCGCCCTCGCCCTCGGTGGCATCCGGAGGGCCAAGTCCGAGGCGAAGGTGAAGCAGCGCACCGAGGTGCTCGCCGCCGTCGTCACCGCCCCGGAGAACCGCCTCGGTTCTCTGCGCGGCGGGCTCGCCGATCTCAAGGCCGCGGGCAACGTCCGCGAACTCACGCTGCTGGCCGGGAATCCGGACGGGGAAGCCGACATCGAGGTCTCCCAGGTGGAACTGGCTGCACCCGAGGAGGTCCCGGCCTCCTAGCGGCCGGTCACGGACAGCAGAGCCGCCGTGGGGACTCGTCCACCCACATGCTGGGCCTGAGCGCCGACGCCAGCGGTCGACCGGCGGTACGCTGGGCGGCATGACACCACCGATCGTGATGGCCACGGCGCTGGCGGGCATGGGCGTCCTGCACTTCGCGCGGCCTCGCGCCTTCGACGGACTCATCCCTCGCGCCCTACCCGGCTCAGCCCGTCCCTGGACCTACGGTTCGGGCGTGGCGGAACTGGCCGTCGCCGGACTCCTCGCCGTGCCGGCGACCCGACGCGCGGGCGGCCGGGGCGCGCAGGTGCTCTTCCTCGCCGTGTGGCCCGGGAACTTCTACCACGCGTGGCGTGCCCGGAAGGCGACACCCGGGATCCGGGCTGTCACGCTGGCACGGCTGCCCTTGCAGATCCCGATGATCCGGGCCGCGGGACGCATCGCCAGCGGGCGCTGAACCCGCCCGCTGCGCACCCCAGCCAGCCTCCGGTCAGTTGAACCGGACGAGGGTCAGTCGAACTCGGGGCTGGTGGTGCGGGACCGCTTGATCTCGTAGAAGTAGGGGAACCCGGCGAGGGTCACGGAGGCATCGAAGAGCCTGCCGGCCTCCTCGCCGCGCGGGATGCGGGTCATCACCGGCCCGAAGAAGGCGGTGCCGTTGAAGGAGACCACCGGCGTGCCGACGTCGTCCCCGACCTTCTCGATGCCTTCCGCGTGGGAGGCCCGCAGCGTCTCGTCCAGCACATCCGTGCGGGCCGCCGCGAGGATTTCCTCGGTCTCCAGACCCAGCTCCTCCAGGGCCCCGCGAACGGCGACCTCGAAGTCCTTCTGGCCCTCGTTGTGGATGCGGGTGCCCACGGCCGTGTAGAAGGCGCCGATGGCCTCGTTGCCGTGACGCTCCTGGACTTGGGTCGCGGCTCGAGCGGGTAGCCATGCCCGGTCAAGCATGGAGCGGTAGCCCTCGTCCAGGTCCTGGTGCTCATTGAGGACGGACAGGGACATGATGCGCCAGTTCACCGTGATGGGGCGGACCTTCTCGACCTCGAGCATCCAGCGGGAGGTGATCCAGGCGAACGGGCAGACGGAGTCGAACCAGAAGTCGACGGTCTGGGTTTCGGTGGCGATCGACTCGTTCGTGGACTCAACGGTCTGGGTCATGATGGATGCCTCCTGAGCTTCCGCCAGGTGGGGCCGGCGGCACGGTGGTATAGGGGGTGTGCGGACTGCCCCGGACATGACGGGGCCTATGGGTGACAACCGGTCATCCGCCGGGGATATTCCGTCAGGCCGACTTGGTGCGCCGCTTGCGCTGCACCTCTCTGGAGATCAACGTGGGTTCCGTCCCGTCCCGGACCACGTCCCCGGTGATGACCACGGTGGCGATGTCATCCCGGGAAGGCAGGTCGAACATGACCGGCTTGAGGACCTCCTCCAGGATGGAGCGCAGCCCACGGGCGCCAGTCCCCCGCTCCTCGGCCTGCTCGACCACCGCATCCAGGGCCTCATCCTCGAACTGCAGCTCGACGCCGTCCATGAGGAACATCTTCTGGTACTGCTTCACCAGGGCGTTCCGGGGCTTGGTCAGGATGTTGACGAGCTGTTCGTGGTCCAGGTTGTCCACCGTGGTGATGACGGGCAGCCGGCCGATGAACTCGGGGATCAGGCCGAACTTCAGCAGGTCCTCGGGACGGACGTCCGAGTAGGACACGTCCCGCTTGCCGATGGTGTTGATCGGCGCGCCGAATCCGATGCCCTTGGAACCCGCACGCGAGGAGATGATCTCGTCCAGTCCGGCGAAGGCACCGGCCACGATGAAGAGCACGTTCGACGTGTCGATCTGGAGGAATTCCTGGTGCGGGTGCTTGCGACCACCCTGCGGCGGGACAGCGGCGGTGGTTCCCTCCAGGATCTTCAGCAGGGCCTGCTGGACCCCCTCGCCCGAGACATCCCGGGTGATGGAGGGATTCTCGGACTTACGGGAGATCTTGTCGATCTCGTCGATGTAGATGATGCCCTGCTCGGCCTTCTTGACGTCGTAGTCAGCGGCCTGGATGAGCTTGAGCAGGATGTTCTCGACGTCCTCGCCCACATAGCCCGCCTCTGTCAACGAGGTGGCATCCGCCACGGCGAACGGCACGTTGAGCTTCTTGGCCAGGGTCTGGGCGAGGTAGGTCTTGCCGGATCCGGTGGGGCCCACGAGGAGGATGTTGGACTTGCCGACCTCCACGTCCGCCAGTTCGTCGGTTTCCTCGGCCGAGCGGTCGGCGAACGAGTCACTCTTGGCCTGCGTGGACTGCTGCCCGGAGCGGATGCGCTTGTAGTGGTTGTACACGGCGACGGCGAGGGACCGCTTGGCATCGGGTTGGCCGATCACGTACTCCTCGAGGAAGTCATAGATCTCCCGGGGCTTGGGCAGTTCGACCTCGGCGGTCTCCGCGACCTCGGAGAGCTCCTCCTCGATGATCTCGTTGCACAACTCGATGCACTCATCGCAGATGTAGACGCCGGGTCCGGCGATCAGTTTCCGGACCTGCTTCTGGCTCTTTCCACAGAATGAGCACTTGAGCAGGTCGGCGCTTTCACCGATGCGAGCCATGCGGGAATCTCCTCGATTGGGTCGGGCCTCCAGACGTAGCTGCCCGGGGTACTGCCATTACAGCTTAGGGGGTGGACACGTTAGGACGGTGGATTGCAACGGCGGCCCACACCAGACGTGACAGAACACGTCCAGGTGCGGGCCGCCGTCGGGCGATACCTGGTCCCCGGCGATCCCTGCCACCGCTCACACGGTCGCAGGTCCGCCCGCCGGACCGGATCAGTTGGAGAGCTGCGGACGGGTGATCTTCCGGGATTCGAGGACCTCGTCCACCAGGCCGTAGTCCTTGGCGCCCTGGGCCGAGAGGAACTTGTCCCGGTCGATGTCCTGGCGGATCTGCTCGGCCGACTTGTTGGTGTGCATGGCGAGCGTCTCCTCCATCCAGGTGCGGATGCGCAGCAGTTCCTCGGCGTGGATCTGCAGGTCCGTGGCGGTGCCACGGTCTCCACCCATGGACGGCTGGTGGATCAGCACGCGGGCGTTCGGCAGGGCCAGGCGCTTGCCCGGTGCTCCGGCCGCCAGCAGCACGGCCGCGGCCGAGGCCGCCTGTCCGAGGCACACGGTCTGGATCTCGGGACGGACGAACTGCATGGTGTCGTAGATCGCGGTCATCGCGGTGAACGATCCACCCGGGGAGTTGATGTACAGGGTGATGTCCCGCTCCGAGTCCATCGACTCCAGCACGAGCAGCTGGGCCATGATGTCATCAGCGGAGACGTCGTCCACCTGCGATCCGAGGAACACGATGCGGTCCTCGAACAGCTTGGCGTAGGGATCGTTGCGCTTGAAGCCGTAGGGCGTGCGCTCCTCGAACTGGGGCAGGACGTAACGGTTGCTCGGCGCCGACTGACCGGCACCGGAGGGCATTCCGGTCGGTGTTCCCGTGGTGAAGTGGTTCATGTCTGATTTCTCCTGGGCGAAGGGTCTGTGGGGTGGGGAGGACTGTCCTGGGGCGGCCGGAGCCGGATCAGGAGTTGTCCACGCCACCGCCGCCGGACACGGTTCCGGCACGTTCGGCGATGTGGTCGAAGAACCCGTACTCCAGGCCCTCCGCTGCGGTGAACCACTTGTCCCGCTCGTTGTCCTTGAGGATGGTCTCCACGGTCTGGCCGGTCTGCTCCGCGGTGAGCTCGGCCATGACCTGCTTCATGTGCAGGATCAGCTGCGCCTGGATGCGGATGTCCGACTCGGTGCCGCCGATGCCACCGGAGGGCTGGTGCATCAGGATGCGTGCATGCGGAGTGGCATAGCGCTTGCCCGGGGTGCCCGAGGACAGCAGGAACTGGCCCATGGAGGCGGCCATGCCGGTGGCGACGGTGACCGTGTCGTTCGGGATGTACTTCATCGTGTCGTAGATCGCCATGCCCGCGGTGATGGAGCCGCCCGGGGAGTTGATGTACAGGTAGATGTCCTTCTCCGGGTCCTCGGCGGAGAGCAGGAGCATCTGGGAGCAGATCGCGTTGGCGTTCTCGTCCATCACCTCGGAGCCCAGCCAGATGATGCGTTCCTTGAGCAGACGGTTGTAGATGTAGTCCTCGCGGGCCGCCGGATCAACCGACGCCATACGGGGAGCAGTGGACGATGCGGACATGGCGCCCTGCCTTCCTTCAGATGGACTTCACATGCGCTGACGGCACCTGGTGGTACACGTCCGGCCTTGGTCTTGGATCGAGACTACTGTCCAACGGCGCCGCCCGCGCCCTCCTGACCCGGCTGTTCGCTGTTGGCGTGGATGGACGACGACGGCAGCGGCCTCCCTGGTCCGGTCGCCAAAACGCCCGGGCCGACCACGCATGGTGCATGGTCGGCCCGGGCGTTCGACTCCCGCTGCGGCCCATCCGGTGGGGATCAGTCCCGGCGGGCGGCCGGCGGTTCGGCGATCACTCGGCCGTGTCTGCGTCCTTGGCCTCGGCGGCCTTCTTGGCGGCAGCGGTCTTGGCTGCGGCGGTCTTGGCCGGGGCCTTCTTCGCCGGAGCCTTCTTGGCTGGGGCCTTCTCCTCGCCCTCGGCCTCGGCCTTCTTGGCGGCAGCGGTCTTGGCCGGAGCCTTGGTGGCGGCCGTCTTCGCAGCGGTCTTGGCCGGAGCCTTCTTGGCCGGGGCCTTCTTCGCCGGAACCTTCTCGGCGTCCGCCGCTCCCTCTGCCTCGGCCTTCTTGGCGGCGGCGGTCTTGGCCGGAGCCTTCTTCGCCGGGGCCTTCTTGGCGGGGGTCTTCTCTGCCTCGGCCGGGGAATCGGCTGACGGGGCGGAATCCGCAGAGTCCGCAGAGTCAGCGGAGTCGGCAGACTCGGCAGAGTCTGCGGAGTCGGCCGAGGCAGCGCCGTCTTCGCCACCCGGGGTGACGAAGGCGGTCAGGTCCACGGTGTTGCCGGCGGTGTCGGTGACCACGGCGTACTCAAGGACCTTGGCGAGGGCCTTGCGGCGGCGGACCTCACCCATGATCATCGGCACCTGGCCGGCCTGGTCCAGCATCTGGGCGAATTGGTTCGGGTCCATGCCGTACTGCTGGGAGGTGGAGATGATGTACTCGATCAGCTCGCCCTGGTCCACGCCGACCTCTTCGGCGTCCGCGACCTTGTCGAGGATGATCTCGTTGCGGAAGGCCTCGCGGGCGTTCGACTCGACCTCGGCGCGGTGCTCCGGGGTGTCGTGCTCGTCGCCTTCGGAGTGACCCTGCTGGGAGAAGTGCTGTTCGATCTGCTCGTTGACCACGGAGTCCGGGACCGGCACCTCGACGAGCTTCACGAGCTCCTCGAGGACCTTGTCACGGGCCTCGATGCCCTGGCCGGTGACGGCGCCCTCGGCGGCCTTCTCCTTCAGGTCGGCCTTGAGCTCGTCGATGGTGTCGAATTCGGAGGCCAGCTGGGCGAAGTCGTCGTCGGCCTCGGGCAGCTCGCGCTCCTTGACGCCGCCGAGGACGACCTTGACGGTGGCCTTCTCACCGGAGTGGTCGCCACCGGCCAAGACGGTCTCGAAGACCGCGTCTTCACCGGCGGACAGGCCTTCGAGGGCCTCGTCCATGCCGTCGAGCATGGTGCCGGCACCGACCTGGTAGGACAGATCCTCGGCGTGGTCGACCTGCTCGTCCCCGACCGTGGCGGTCAGGGTGATGGTGACGAAGTCATCCTTGGCGGCGGGGCGCTCCACGGCCTTGAGGGTGCCGAAGCGGGAACGCAGCTCGTCGAGGGCCTTCTGCTCGTCCTCCTCGGACGCGGCGGCCGGCTCGACGGTGACCTTGAGTCCCTTGTAGTCGGGCAGCTCGACCTGGGGACGGATGTCCACCTCGACGCTGAACTTCAGCGGGCCCTCGGCCTCACCGTCAACACCGGGCATGGAGGTGACCTCGACCTCGGGGCGGGCCATCGGGGTGGTCTCGGTCTGGGCCAGGGCTTCCTGGTAGTAGTCGTTCAGGCCCTCGTTGACGGCCGTCTCCACCACGTAGCCACGGCCGACCCGCTGGTCGATGAGGCGCGCAGGAACCTTGCCCTTGCGGAAGCCGGGGACCTGGATCTGGTTCGCCACCGTCTTGTAGGCCTGGTCCAGGCGCGGCTTGAGGTCCTCGAAGGGGACCTCGACGTCCAGCTTGACCCGGGTCGGGCTGAGGTTTTCTGCGGTGCTCTTGACCACGTGGGACTCCTGTGTGGATTGATCGTCTCGTCTATATGGCGCGGATGGGCCCGGCCGTCGGGCATCCGGTGAATCAGGCCGCCCCGGCAAGCGGGGCGACCATGACGTCGGGGTGACAGGATTTGAACCTGCGGCCTCACGCTCCCAAAGCGCGCGCTCTACCAAGCTGAGCTACACCCCGCAGACGGCCCTGGCCATTTCTGGCCAGAGACCAGTGTACGCATGACGGCCCCATACTCCGCATTTCTGCGACATTCAAGCCCCGGCTGAACCTCTGCGCCGCGCCGACGTGAGTCTGTTTTGCTGCTCACACGGACTGCTTGATAGGATCAACTTCGCTGCGTTCGACTGATGACCCCTGCGGGTCATCCATCCCGGCCGGCACCGTGGGGATGTAGCTCAATGGTAGAGCCCCAGTCTTCCAAACTGGCTACGCGGGTTCGATTCCCGTCATCCCCTCCACCGCAACACGAAGGCCCCGGATCCGTCCGGGGCCTTCGTGTTTAAGGCTCGAACGTCATTGGTTAAGCCTTGACTTATATAAGTCTCGCTGCAAGCATGGATTCATGCACGCTCTCGATGTCCTGGGTGACCCCGTCCGGCGCCGCATCCTCGAGATGCTGGCCGGGGGCGAACTCAGCGCCGGAGAGGTCGGCACCCAGGTGCAGGCCGAATTCGGGATCAGCCAGCCGGCGGTCTCGCAGCAGTTGAAGGTCCTTCGTGATCACGGGTTCGCCACTGTGCGGCCCGAGGGCACGCGCCGACTCTATGCAGTGGACCCCCAAGGGCCCCGGGAGGCCAGCGACTGGCTGAGCCCGTTCGAGCAGTTCTGGCGGCCGAGGCTGGATGCCCTGGGGACTGAACTGGCCCGAGGCAAGCGCCAGCGGAGGCAGGCGGCGGAGCGTGCAGCAGCGGAGACCACCGCGGACGTCACCGAACACCATCATCCATCCCATCAGGAGTCATGACATGGTCGATATCCAGAATCAACTCTCCGCTGTCACACGCGGACTCTCCCTCGAGGACCGGGACGGCGAACCCTCACACGTCCAAACGCTTGAGCAGACCTACCCGGCAGGGCTCGAGGACGTCTGGGAGGCGGTCACCACGGCCGATCGCATTGCCCGCTGGTTCCTGCCGGTCAGCGGCGACCTCGGCCTCGGCGGCCAGTACCAGCTCGAGGGCAATGCCGGCGGCACCGTGCTCGAATGCGACCCACCCGCGGACGGCACGGCACGCTACCGGATCACCTGGGAGTTCGGAGGGGGCGTCTCGTGGGTGACCGTGCGGCTGGCCGCCGAGGGTGACTCGACGCGATTCGTCCTCGAACACGTCTCCCGCGCTGCAGACCTCCCGGAGGGGATGTGGGACACCTACGGCCCCGGTGCCACCGGGGTGGGCTGGGACGGCGGCCTGTTGGGCCTGGGATTGCACCTCGGGGCCGTCGAAGGCTCCCTCTCGCCCCAGGAGGCCGAGGCCTGGGCCGTCACCGAGGAGGGCAAGCGTTTCTATCGCGGCGCTGCTGACGGCTGGGCTACCGCCCACATGGCCGCCGGCGCGGATCCCACGGTGGCCGCCCGTGCCGCTGACGCCACCTACGGCTTCTATACCGGGTCGGACGCCTGATCCGGTGCCCCGGGGCTGCCAGTCCCGGGGCCGCCCAACCCGGCCCCGCCTCACCGATAGTCCTCCACGGCCAGGTCCGCGGACGGCGTCGTGTCCATCGCGGCGATGAACCCCCAGGCGTCCGGCCGGGAGCCGTCCACGTCAGTCACGCCGTAGTGCCGGGCCAGCTCGAAGGAACTGACGGACCGGGTGTTCCACTGATCCCGCTGCGGATCGGCCGCCAGCTCCACGATGCCGCGGGCGAGCAGGGCGGGGGTCTCCGAGATCACGAACTCGTAAGGCGGGACCACGTCGGTCTTCCCGCGGTTGGCTGCCGCCGCCTCGCGCCAGGTCTGCTCGGTGACGCCGAAGGCATCCAGCATCATCTCCGAGCGCAACCATCCGGCTGAGACGGAGACCGCCGTACCCCCGTGTGCTTTCAGCTCGTGTCCCTCGGCGAAGGCCAGCCGGTCGACAGCGGTCTTCGCGAGGTCCAGGAACACGGTCTCCCGGAAGTGGCCCTGGTTGTAGTCCCGGGTCCCGTCGGTCGTCTCCACCACCAGGGCCCCGGGGTGGCGGATCAGCAGGCCCAAGGCGGCGTGGCTGGTCAGCAGATGGGTGCGGAAGCCGGCGTCGAAAAGCCGCATACCGTCGTCGAGGTCGTACTCCCACAGCGGGATGCCGAACTCCACGTAGGCCTCTCCTCCGATGTCGTTGATAAGGATGTCCAGCCGGCCCTGCTCCCGGTCGATCCGCGTCACGAGTTCACGGACGGCGCTCACGTCGAGATGGTCCACGACCACGGCATGGGCCGTCCCGCCCTCAGCCCGGATCAGGCCGGCGGTCTCCTCGACCGTTTCCGGCCGCCCATAGTCCGAGGGTCGGCCAGCCGTGGACCGGCCCGTGCAGTAGACGACCGCCCCGGCCCGGCCCAGTTCCAGGGCGATGGCCCGGCCGGCACCACGGGTGGCCCCCGCCACCAGGGCGATCCTCCCTTGCAGGACCCGGGGGCGTTGCCCTGCCGACTCCGTTGCTCCCGTTCGTTCGGTTGGTTCTGCCGGACGTGTTCCGTCCGTTGGTTCGGCTGGTTTCATCGCCATGGCTGTCTGCACTCCGTTTCTCGCGTTCGATCAGTGCCTGCGCTTCCATGCTTCCGCCTATTCATGACATCCCATGTCGTCAATCGGTTAGATTGCCTCATGCGCACCACCCGGCTGTTGGCGATCATGATGGACCTGTCACGCCGTCAACAGACATCCGTCCGGCAGCTCGCCGACCACCACGGGGTCTCCACGCGCACCATCCAACGGGACCTGACGGCGCTGCACCAGCTTGGCGTCCCAGTGTGGACCCGCACGGGCCCCGCCGGCGGGGTCGGGTTGGTGGAGGGGTGGTCCTCACCCGTCACCGGGATGACGGCGTCCGAGCTTCAGGCGCTGCTGATCGGCGAGGCCGGATCCCGCGATCTTGGTCTGCACCCGCACTTCGAGACCGCCCGGCTGAAGATGCTGGGCACCAGGACGGCCCGGGATCCGGGCATCGGCTCCGTCAACGAGCGCTTCCTCATCGACCATGAGCGGTGGTTCGCCGAGCCGGAGCGGCCCGCGTTCCTGCCGCTGGTCTCCCAGGCGGTGTGGTCCGGTCGGCGACTGATCATCGACCACAGCCGGGGGTTCCGCTTGGTCGACCCGCTCGGCCTCGTCCTCAAGACGGACGTCTGGTACCTCGTGGCGGCACATCGTCGCCGGCCGCGGACCTATCGCCTGTCCCGCATTGTCTCCGCCGAGATCCAGGCAGAGGCGGCGTGGCGGCCGGAGGGCTTCTCCCTCGCGACCTACTGGGAGGCCAGTCGAACCTCCTTCGAGGCCTCCGTCCAGAGCCTTCCGGTCCGCCTGTCCGTCCCGCTGGCGTCCCTCGAAGCCCTGCGGGCGGCCGTCCCGGGGCCGGGCATCGACGCGGCGCTGGATTCCGTGCGCCAAGAGGAGGGCGACCGGCTGGAGCTGGACCTGCTCATGGAGCACCAGGACATCGCCGTGGCACAGCTCCTGCAGGTTCCGGGCATCGAGGTGCAGGAGCCTGCGGCCGTGCGGGAGGCGTTGTACCGCCGCGGCGCAGAGCTGGTCGCCCGGAACCGCTCCCCCGATCCCGGCGATAGTCCCGACAGTCCCGACGATAGTCCCGACGATCCTGAGAATTCCCGCTGATCATCACCGGGAATTCTCTCGATCACCGGGAATCGCCGCCCTCCACCCGTCAGTCGCCCCGTCGTTCACCCCGCGACCTGACAGCCCGGGCACCAGAAGAGCTTGCGCGCCTGCATCTCGGCCAGCCGGACCGTGGACCCGCAGACCCGGCAGTCCATCCCGTCCCGCTGGTACACGTAGTACGCGTTGTCCGGCCACACCGGAGCCGCGTGGCCGCGCTCATCCTTCGAGCTGCGGTGCTCGGGGCGCGTGGTGATGATCTTGCCGTCCCGGACGCCGTCGTTCATCAACGCCACGAGATCCTGCCAGAGGGCACTGCCTGCCTCCCGCCCCAGCGCCCGCCCCGGCAGGTACGGGTCGATCCCCTGCCGGAACAGGGACTCGGCACGGTAGATGTTGCCCACCCCGGCCAACACGTTCTGGTCCATGAGCAGCTGACCGAGCGCCACCCCGCGGCCGGACACCCGCCGCAGGAACTCCTCCGGCCCGGTGCCGGGCACCAGCGGGTCCGGTCCCAGGCGGGCGACGACGGCGGCCGCCTCGGGCGGCGTGATCACCTCGCACGCGCTCGGGCCGCGCAGATCCGCCCACCCGTGGGCGGAGACCAATCGGACGCGGACCTGGCCCACCGGTGCCGGTGGGCCGGCGTACGCGGGTGCGGCGCCGGCGTCGTGCGCTGGGGTGTGCGGTGCCGTGTCCGCTGCCGTGTCTGCAGGTGCCGCCGGAGCGTCAAAGGTGTCCGTCTCCCCCATCCTGCGTGGCGCGCCGATGCTGGAGGCCCCGCGGAACGTCTCATCGCCGCCGAAGCTCCAGGCACCGTAGAGGCCGAGGTGGACGCGGAGGACGAGAGCGGTGCCGGAGTCCTGTTCGAAATCCAGGAACAGGTGTTTGCCGTGGGCCCGCGCCGCCGTCAGCGTGGCCCCGTCGATCAGGCGGGCGCCGGCGGCGAAGCGGCCCTGCGGGGAGCTCACCCGCAGGCGCTCACCGGCGAAGACGTCGGAGAACTGCCGGGCGAGACGGTGGATCGAATGGCCCTCGGGCATGGGTCAGGCCGCCGTCAGCTGACGATCTCGCGGGTCTGCTCGTAGTGCGCGATCTTGCCGATGCGGCGCACGTGGCGCTCGTCGCCGGAGAAGGGCTCCGCCAGGAAGGCCTCGATGATGGCCGTGGCCTCCGCCAGGGAGTGCTGCCGGCCGCCGACGGCGATGACGTTGGCGTCGTTGTGCTCACGGGCGAGCCGGGCGGTGTCCAGGTTCCAGGCCAGGGCGGCGCGGATGCCGCGGACCTTGTTGGCGGCGATCTGCTCGCCGTTGCCGGAACCGCCCAGGACGATCCCGAGCGCCTCCACCCCGGACTGCTGGTCCACCACCACGGCGGCGGCCGCGTTGATGCAGAACGCCGGGTAGTCATCCTGCGGGTCATAGGACTGGGGTCCGTGGTCGACCATCTCGTATCCGGCGGCCGTGAGGTGCTCGATGAGGTGGGCGCTCAGCTCGAGGCCGGCGTGGTCGGTGGCGATGTGCACGCGCATGGGTCTGCTCCTGCTGTCGGCATCTGGCGGATTCTCGTCCGGCCGTGGCGATGCGGTGGGATACGGTCGGGACCAGCGACCAGCCTACCGGGGCGGTTCCCCTACCCGCAGGGGTGTGTCCGGTGGCACAATATTCCCTGGACCGGTTATCCAGCATTCGCTTCACACCGGGGTGCCTGCTGGTCCTGTCCGCCCGATGGCATCCGCACCGCCGTCGTCACTGTCCGTTCCCGATCGACCGGAGGCCCCGTGCCCACTCTGAACATCACCCGCACCGAGGCCGCGGAGCGTGCCGCAGCCCTGAGAGTCGACTCCTACGAGATCGACCTGGACCTCACGCTCGACGGCGAGCACTTCCGCTCGGCGACCACCGTCACCTTCTCCGCGGCGGAGGCGGCGGTGGGCACCAGCACGTTCATCGACTTCGTCTCCACCCAGGCGCCGACCGTCACCCTCAACGGAGAGGTCCTGCCGGCGGAGGCCTTCGACGGCACCCGCATCGCCATCGGACCGTTGGCGGCCGAGAACGTGCTGATGGTGGACGGGCTGGCCGACTACATGAACACCGGTGAGGGCCTGCACCGGTTCGTGGATCCGGTGGACGGGGAGACGTACCTGTACTCGCAGTTCGAGGTCCCGGACTCCCGCCGCATGTTCTCGGTCTTCGAGCAGCCGGACCTGAAGGCCACGTTCGCCTTCACCATCACCGCCCCCGATCACTGGGCCGTGGTCTCCAACTCCCCCACTCCGCAGCCGGCCCCCGCCGAGGGCGCGCGGGACGGGGTTTCCACGTGGACCTTCGAGCCCACCCCGCGGATCTCCTCCTACATCACCGCACTGATCGCCGGTCCCTACCGGTCCACCCATTCGGAGCTGACCAGCTCGGACGGCCGGACGATCCCGCTGGGCGCCTACTGCCGCGCCTCGCTGTTCGAGTACCTGGATGCCGAGAACATCTTCGAACTGACCCGCCAGGGCTTCGAGTTCTATGAGGCCCAGTTCGGCACCCCGTACCCGTTCGCCAAGTACGACCAGCTCTTCGTGCCGGAATTCAACGCCGGTGCCATGGAGAACGCCGGCGCCGTGACCTTCCTGGAGAACTATGTCTTCCGCTCCACCGTCACCGAGGCCATGGTGGAACGCCGCGCCATCACGATCCTGCACGAGCTGGCCCACATGTGGTTCGGCGACCTGGTGACCATGAAGTGGTGGAACGACCTCTGGCTCAACGAGTCCTTCGCCGAGTTCATGTCCACGCTCTCCGCCGCGGAGAACACCCGCTACACCGGGGCCTGGACCACGTTCTCCGCGATGGAGAAGAACTGGGCCTACAAGCAGGACCAGCTGAGCACCACGCACCCGATCAAGGCCGAGATCCGGGACCTGGACGATGTCCTGGTCAACTTCGACGGCATCACGTACGCCAAGGGTGCCTCCGTGCTGCGCCAGCTCGTGGCCTGGGTGGGCCAGGAGAACTTCATGGCCGGCGTCCGCGCGTACTTCGGCAAGCACGCCTGGTCCAACACCGAGCTGCCGGACCTGATGCGCGAGCTCGAGGCCTCCTCCGGCCGCGACCTGGCCGAATGGACCCGGCTGTGGCTGGAGACCTCGGGGGTGAACACCCTGTCCGTGGAGGTCGAGACCGCCGGGGCGTCCGGCTCCGGCACCACTGACGGCGGAATTCCCGACGCCGGCGCCATCACCTCCCTGCGCCTGCGCCAGTCAGCACCGGGAGACCACCAGCCAGGGGACGCCGTACTGCGTCCGCACCGCATGGCCGTGGGCTTCTACTCCGCCGACGACTCCGGACGGCTGGTGCGCGCCCACCGGTTCGAACTCGATGTGGCCGGCGAGGTCACCGAGATCATGGAAGCAGCAGGCCAGCGGCGCCCGGACCTGATCCTGCCGAACGACGACGACCTGGCCTACGCCAAGATCCGCCTGGACGACGCCTCCTGGGCCTTCGTGTCCACCCACCTGAAGGACGTGGCGGAGTCCCTGCCGCGCACCCTGCTGTGGGGTGCCGCCTGGGACACCGTCCGTGACGCCGAGGCCACGGCCGGCTGGTTCACGGACCTGGTGCTGACCAATATCGGCCACGAACGCGATTCCTCCGTGGTGCAGACCCTGCTGCGCCAGCTGGCCACCACGCTGTCCCAGTACGCCGCGCCCGAGCACGCTGTGCAGTTGCGTGTTTCCGCTGCTGACCGTCTGCTGGACCTGGCCCGGAATGCCGAGGCGGGCTCGGACAACCAGCTTCAGTTCATCAAGGCGTTCGCGGCGGCGGCCCGCTCGGAGCGGCAGCTGCACACGCTGGCCGCCCTGCAGGCCGGCACCGAGTCACTGGACGGGCTGGACCTGAACACGGACCTGAAGTGGGAGATGCTCACCGGGCTCGTGGCCGGGGGCCGCGCCGGTGAGGCGGAGATCGCTGCCGCGGAGGCCGCCGATGCCACCGCCACCGGTGCCCTGGCGGCATCCCAGGCTCGCGCCGCGGTGCCCACCACCGAGGCCAAGCGCACGGCGTGGGACCAGGTGGTGAGCGGGGAACTGTCCAACATGACCCAGCGCAACGTGCTGCTCGGCTTCAACCGCGTGCACGATCCGGCCCTGTTGGCCCCGTTCGCCGCCGAGTTCTTCGCGGGTGTGGAGGAGCTGTGGGCCTCGCGTTCGCACGAGATGGCGGAGTCCGCGGCGATCGGGCTGTTCCCGGGTGCCCAGGTCTCCCAGGAGACCATTGACGCCGCGAACGCCCTGGTGGAGCGCTCGCGGGGCACGCAGGCCGCCCTGTCCCGCACGGTGGCCGAGTCCCGCGACGAGATGGTCCGCGCCCTGGCCGCACGCCAGGCGGACGCCGCTGGCTGACCCCACCCCTGACAACTGGAGGTCGAAAGCGCCCCACGCTACCGGCGTGTCGCCAGCGTGTCGGGTGCACTTTCGGCCTCCAGTTGCTCTGCGGGGTCGGGGAGGATCCGCTGCTCCCCGGCGTAGATGACGAAGCGGTCACCGCGGACGAAGCCGGCCAGCGTCATCCCGGCCTCACGGGCCAGGTCCACCGCCAACGACGACGGCGCGGAGACGGAGGCGAGCATCGGCACCCCGGCCATCATGGCCTTCTGGGTGAGCTCGAAGCTGGCCCGGCCGGAGACCATCAGGGCATGCCCGGACAGGGGCAGCATTCCTTCCAGCAGGGCCCAGCCGAGGACCTTGTCCACGGCGTTGTGGCGGCCCACGTCCTCACGCACCGCCACCAGTTCGCCCGTCGCGGTGTTGAACAGGCCGGCGGCGTGCAGCCCCCCGGTGCGGTCGAAGACCTTCTGCCGCTCGCGCAGCACCTCGGGCATCCGCAGGATGAAGGACTCGGTGACCTGCATCGGGTCGCCGTCCACGGGGAACCGGGACTGGGTGCGGACGTTCTCGATGCTGGTCCGCCCGCACAGGCCGCAGGCGCTGGACATGAGCACCTGGCGTTCCATCTCCGGCGCCGGGGCCTGGACTCCGGGCCGCAGGACGACGTCCACGGTGTTGTCGGTCTCCTCCGCTCCCGGGCCGAAGTCGCGGCCGCAGTACCGGACGGAATGCACCTCGTCGGCGGCCCCGATCAGCCCCTCGCTGAGCAGGAAGCCGACGGCCAGGGAGAAATCCTCCGTGGGCGTGCGCATCGTCACCGCCAGCCGCCGGCCGTTCACCCGGATCTCCAGGGGCTCCTCGGCCGCCAGCACGTCCGCCCGGGCGTCACGCTCCCCGGCTTTGACCCTGACCACGCGGACCCGCGATTCACTTCGTGCCATGCCTCCATCTTCGCCCCCGGCCCGCTTTCAGTCGACTTCGGGACTCTTCTATGTCTGTCAAGCCGCGGTCGGGACTGTGGCTGAGGTGTTGAGGGTCCGGTAGACGCGGCGGGCTAGGTAGCGTTTGATGCAGCGGCGGATTTCCTTGTCGGTGCGTTGCTCGTTCCGTCGTTTCTCCACGTATTCACGGGTTTCGGGGTCATGGGTCATCCTGGTGACCGCAACCATGTGCAGGGCGCTGTTCAAGGACCTGTCTCCGCCTCGGTTCAGTCGGTGCCTGACGGTATTGCTTGACGAGGCCGGGATGGGATTCACTCCGGCCAGGGATGCGAATGCTGCCTCGTTGCGGACTCGGTCTTGGTGGGACCATGCGGTGAGGCACTTCGCCGCGCTGATCGCTTTGAAGCCCTTCTCCTTCAGCAGGGGCGCGGCGTCGCTGGCCTTGATGAGTTCATCCAGCTGCTTCTCGTTGGCCGTCAGCTGTGCCTCGAGGTCCAGGATGTGTGTGGCCAGCCGGATGGCCTCAGCACGGGCGATCGAGAGGGACAGCTCTTCCTGGCGGGCCCGCCACCGGGAGGCTGTGGTGATCTGGGTGCCGGTGAGCTTTCTGCGGGCATCGAGGCCCAGCTCGTTGGTCCGCGCCAGGGCGGTGAGCGCGTTGATCGATCGGGTGCGGTCCTTGCTCATCG
>NZ_BMLQ01000010.1 GCF_014645315.1 Citricoccus zhacaiensis
CTACATCAACCACCGCAGCACCGATCTCTGACCTTGGGCTCCCCGCATAGCCCGCTCCCGCTCTGGAATCGAGAGAATACGCCGGTCACGAATACGTCAGGCCAGCACTTAACGCTTCGTAGTTCTCAGAAGGGTGCGCCGCCTTCGGTCCTCGGCTGAGCGCGGTCTGGCGATCACCCCCACAAGAGAGCTGCGATCACCGCGTGAATGACCCAACGCCAGCGTGTTCTCACCCATCAACCCAGAAGCCAGTCTCCATCAAGGGAGGCTCGGGCGCTGAGAATGCGCCCCCGGGGGCGCCCCGCGACATAGTGCGGTGGACAGATGCGTCCAGCACCCTCCTCCATGAAACCCTGACCTGTGAGCCTGATTAGGTCAAGTCGTTCCTTCCGGACGCGCCAGATGAGCCCACGGAGAGGTTCTCGACAGCGATATGCCTCCGCCCTCGATGGCTGGGGGGTGCCCAAAGCTTGATGCGACCGGGTCTTGGCTTCAAATCGATGAGTCGCAGTTAGGCCGATGAGCAAGAAATCGGTCGCGGCACCGGCATCGGTTTCGCTACCGTGCGGCGGTCGCACCATGCTCGGGGCGGGCAAGTTCCACTCACTGGTACGCGCCCTTACAGGCGCGATGATCCACATCACAATCGGAACCAGGCCGTCATGGGGCTTCCCTGTCGTTATCCGCCGGTTTTGTGTAGAGGACAAGACGACAGCCGGCCCCTCCGACGTGGCTTCACCAACGATTGGAGATCAGATGAGTCCCACCGCCGGGAAAACCATTCTTGAGAAATTCGCCGACGAGCTGCTGGAATCCACCAGGACTTTGGTGCCGGTGCCGCCACTGCGGGAGCGGTTCGACGGCATGGAGTTGCAGGATGCCTATGACATCCAAAACACCCAGCTACAGCACCACCTCAGTCAGGGGCGCGCGCTGGCAGGACGGAAGGTTGGACTGACTTCTCCTGCCATGCAGCAGCAGCTCGGGGTGGACTCCCCTGACTTTGGTTTTTTCTTCGCGGACATGGTGCATACCGATAATGCGCGGATCCCTGCGACTGGGTTCATCGCTCCCAAGGTCGAACCGGAGTTCGGCTTCGTGCTCAAGGAATCACTCACCGGCCCCAAGGTGAGTCTCGAGCGGGCCCGTGCCGCGATCGGCGCCGTCTATCCGGCGATTGAGATCATCGACTCACGGATCGCCGACTGGGACATCCGTCTGCTCGACACCGTGGCCGACAATGCGTCCTGCGGTGCCATCGCCGTGGGTTCGACCCCGCTGGACGTCAATCCGGAAGATTTGATCGATGTCGCCTGCTCCCTGCTGATCGACGGCCAGTTGCGGGAATCCGGCACCGGGGCCGACGTCATGGGCGACCCGGTCGCCCCCTTGGCGTGGCTGGCCAACACCCTCGGAGAACAGGGCGTGGCCCTCGAGGCGGGCCAACTCATCTTGCCGGGCTCCTTCACTAAGGCACTGCCCGTGCTGGCTGGTGAATCGGCCACCGCCGACTTCGGTTCCCTGGGCTCCCTGACCATCCACTTCACCTAGAAAACCGAGGACAACATCGTGACGAAGAAAACCGCCGCCATCGTCGGCTCCGGGAACATCGGTACCGACCTGATGTTCAAGATCATGCGCCGCAGCCAGAACGTCGAGGTGAAGTACATGGTCGGCATCGACCCGGCCTCCGACGGGCTGGCCCGTGCCGCCCGCCTCGGCGTGACCACCTCCGCCGAGGGCGTGGACTGGCTGTTGGCCCAGGAGGAGAAGCCGGACTTCGTGTTCGAGTGCACCTCGGCTAAGGCCCACGCCGCCAATGCCCAGAAGTACAAGGACGCCGGGATCCACGCGATCGACCTGACCCCGGCCGCCGTCGGACCCTATGTGGCCCCGGTGGTGAACCTGGACTCCGTCGAGGACGTCATGAACGTCAACATGATCACGTGTGCGGGTCAGGCCACCACGCCGATTGTGGCCGCGGTGTCATCAGTCGTGCCGGTCGAGTACGCCGAGATCGTGGCTTCGATCGCTTCTAAATCCGCCGGTCCGGGCACTCGGGCCAACGTGGACGAGTTCACCGAGACCACGGCCAAGGCCCTGGAGGTCATCGGCGGCGCGAAGACGGGCAAGGCGATCATCATCATCAACCCGGTGGAACCGCCGATGCTGATGCGCAACACCATCTACTGCATGATCCCGGCCGAGGCGGCCGAACCCGGGGAGCAGCAGGACGGCATCCGCGCCGCGATCGCCCAGGCCCAGGAGGACATCCGCGGGTACGTGCCCGGCTACGGGATGACCGTGGAACCGCAGTTTGATTCAGCTCGCGAGGACTGGGGTGGTTTCGGCCGGGTCGGGATCTGGGTCCAGGTCTCCGGCGCCGCCGACTACCTGCCCGAATATGCCGGCAACCTCGACATCATCACGGCCGCGGCCACGCGGACTGCCGACCTGCTGGCCGAGAAGATGGACGCCGCCCTCGTGACCGCCGGCTCCACGAACTGAAACGAGAAGAACCTGATGACTGCCCCCATGAACACCGCTTTCGACATCCGCCTGACGGACACCACCCTGCGTGACGGCTCGCACGCCATGAGTCATAAGTTCACCGAACGCCACGTTCGGGACATCGTCCGGGCCTTGGATGATTCCCGTGTGGAGGTCATCGAGGTCACCCACGGTGACGGGCTCGGTGGCTCGTCGTTCAACTACGGCTTCTCTCTCACCCCGGAATTGGATCTGATCAAAGCCGCCGTGGACGAGGTCAAGCAGGCCAGGATCGCCGTGCTGATGCTCCCCGGTCTGGGTACCATTCACGACCTGAATCAGGCCCACGCCGCCGGGGCCTCGGTGGCCCGGATCGCCACGCACTGTACCGAGGCGGATATCTCCATCCAGCACTTCCAGCACGCCCGGAATCTGGGCATGGAGACCGTCGGGTTCTTGATGCTCTCGCACCGGTCCAGTCCGGAGGAGCTGGCGAAGCAGGCCCGCATCATGGCCGATGCCGGCTGCCAGTGCGTCTACGTGGTGGACTCCGCCGGTGCGTTGATCCTCGAGGACGTCTCCGACCGCGTCTCGGCCTTGGTCGCCGAGCTCGGCGATGACGCTCAGGTCGGCTTCCACGGGCATCAGAACATGAGCTTCGGGGTGGCCAACTCGGTGTACGCGGTGCGGGCCGGGGCCAAGCAGATTGACGGCACCCTGGTCGCTCTCGGTGCCGGCGCCGGCAATTCGCCGACCGAGGTCCTGGCCGCCGCGTTCGATCGTCTCGAGGTCAAGACCGGCGTGGACGTCCAGGGCCTGATGGGCGCGGCCGAGGACGTGGTCAAGCCGATCATCACCCGCATGCCGGTCATGGACCGCGCCTCGATCATGCAGGGTTATGCCGGGGTGTATTCCTCGTTCCTGATCCATGCCGAGCGCGCTGCCGAACGGTACGGGCTTCCGGCCTACCGGATCCTCGAGGAGGTCGGCAAGGCCGGCTACGTCGGTGGTCAGGAGGACATGATCGTGGACGTCGCCGTGAAGCTCGCAGCGGTCAACTGATATGTAGTGGTGACTTTTCAAGAGGCAGAGTGAGACACCCGTCCCGTGGTGGGGCGGGTGCCTCGTGCTTCACCTCCGGGGGTCTAGTGAGTGTGTCGGTTCTTCGCGCGCGGTCAGAATGACCCTATGGGTTTGGATCAGGGCATGAAGAAGAAACCTTGATGTTCCGGTAGGGCTGTCGCGGGGCGACTCCAGGTCCTCTTGACTCGCCCATAGAAGCTGGCCGCCCAAAACACCAGGAGAGGCAAGGGCGCCTGCAGGCATCGGACGAAGCCTTTCCAACTCGTGCTTACACAAGAATGGCCCGGCCGCGGCCAACTGTGGGTTGGCCGCGGCCGGGCCGTGGTGAGGGCTCTACGTTTTACTGGTAGACGGCGAAGGCCTTGTTGGAGTTGAAGACGTCCGTGACTACGAGGTCTGACCATTCCCTGCTCAGGCCCAGTTCCTGGACGGCGCCGAGCATGCAGAACCAGTTCAGGATCTCGTGCTGGCCGGCTTCCACGACCTCGTCGCTGGTGTAGTTGCGCATCGTCTCGAAGTCGTCCTTCAACAAGACGTCGTACATCTTCCGGTCGGCTCTAGAAGACATCATCTGAGTGCTGTGGTCTCGCCTCGTAACTCTCTAAAGGTGGCCGAGCAACGGAGGGATGGAAGGAGGGGAGGCGCCTGCCACAAGCCGTATGGCATGGCGCATTTCTCCTCCATGACTATGAACCACTAGCTAGCCGTTCAGTTTGTCCAGATAGATCGTCTTGATTTCCTGGAATGAGGCCAGCCCTTCCCGCCCGAGTTCTCGGCCCAGGCCGCTGGCCTTGACGCCGCCGAACGGGGCGACGGGGTCGTTGGCGTAGCCGTTGATGCCGATCGTTCCGGTGCGCACCGTGCGGGCAAAGGCCTCGCCACGCTCCGGATCGGCCGTCCAGACCGAACCGCCGAGGCCGAAGTCCGAATCGTTGGCGATGCGGGTGGCGTCCGCCTCGTCCTGGTAGCGGATGATCGAGAGCACCGGGCCGAAGATCTCCTCCTGGGCGATGGTGGCCTTCGGATCGACATCGGCGAACACGGTGGGTTCCACGAACCAGCCTTGGTCGATGCCCTGAGGACGCCCGCCGCCGACCAGCAACCGGGCTTCTTGCTTGCCCTGGGCGATGTATCCCTCCACCCGATCACGCTGGCGTTCGGAGACCAGCGGACCGATCTGGGTCTCCGGATCGAGGGGATCACCGACCTTCAGGCCGGAGTACAGGTCGGCCAGGGTGCCGGTCAGCTCGTCATAGCGAGAGCTTGGAACCAGCAAGCGGGTCCCGGTCCAGCAGACCTGGCCGTTGTTGATCATGGTGGCGGCGAAGAAGTCCTCGAGCTGGGAGTCGAGGTCGGCGTCGTCCAGGATGACGGCGGCGGACTTGCCACCGAGTTCCAGGGTGACGGGGCGCAGGAGTTCACCGCAGGCGGCGGCGACCTTGCGACCGGCGGCCGTCGAGCCGGTGAAGGCGACCTTGTCCACCCCGAGGTGGGACACCAGGTAGGCGCCGATCTCGCGACCGCCCGGGACGATGTTGATGATCCCTGCAGGCAGTCCTGCCGCCTCGGCGGCCTCCGCCAGCAGGAAGGCGTCCAGCACCGTCTCGAGGGAGGGCTTGAGCACCACGGTGCAGCCGGCTGCCAGCGCCGGCGAGAGGGCCAAGAACGTGATGGCCTGCGGGACGTTCCACGGCACGATCTGGGCGACCACGCCGATGGGGCGTCGGAGCACCTTGGTCTGTTTGCCGAGCAGGCCCGGTCGGATCTCCTCCTGGGTGCTCTCCGCCAGGTCGGCGAAGTAGCGGACCAGCACGGGCGGGAAGCCCTGTTCCCACTGCTGGGCCAGCCGGATGGGCATGCCGTTCTGGATCGTGACCCGCCGCGCGGTCTCCTGGCCGCGCGCCTCGAGGGCTTGGGCGAATCGCTCGAGCGCCTCCCTCCTGCGTGAGGGGCTCCAGTGGGCCCAACCGGTGGGGTCATCGAAGGCACCGCGAGCAGCGGTGACCGCGGCGTCGACGTCGGCCTCACGGGCCTCCGGCACACTGCCCACGCGTTCGTGGGTGGTGGCGGAGTGGACCTCGATGCGTTCCGCAGTGGCGGGCGCGGTCCATTGCCCGCCCAGGAACAGGCGGTCGTAGTCGAGGGTCTGCTGGGTGTCGACGGTGGTCATGGTTTCTCCTATGACGGTGGGGCTCGGTGGGGGTGGTCTCAGCTGTGGGTGAGGACGACCTTGACGGCTTGCCCGTTGGCCTGGGCGGTGACGGCCTCGTTGATCTGCTCGAACGGCATGGTGGTGATCAGCCTGTCGAAGGGGAACCGGCCCTGCTCGTACAGCGCGATTAACTCGGGGATGAAGGTGTCCGGGTCACTGTTACCCTCGACGATGCCGGTGAAGCTCAACCCGCGGGCCTGCATCTCCAACAGGTTCACGGTCAACGCCGCGGCCGGATCGGAGGGGACGCCGACCATGCCCAGGTGCCCCTGCTGCCCCATGGACGCGAGGATCTCGGTGATCACCGGACCCATGGCCGTGGTGTCCAGGACGTAGTCGACGCCCGCCGGGACAATAGCCCGGACCTGTTCGGACAGCGGGGAGGCCAGGGGGTCCACCGCGTGGGTGGCCCCGAGCTCCAGGGCCAGGTCACGGCGCTGGGGTACCGGGTCGGACACGATGATCGTCCCCACCCCCCGGGCCACGGCGCCCAGCACGCCCGACAAGCCGACGGACCCTCCACCGGTCACCAGCAGCGACGAACCGGGCCGGGCGTCGAGCGCGTTGAGCACCGCCCCGGCCCCGGTCTGCACGCCGCAGCCCAGCGGGCCGGCCAGCTCCAGGGGAACCGACTCCGGGATATGGACGACATTGCGTTCCCGCGCCATGGCCAGGCGGGCGAACGTGGACTGGCCGAAGAACATCCCGGCGACCTGCCCGGCGTCGTTGCCCAGGGCGCTGGTGCCGTCCGGCCGGGCACCGCTGAAATTGCGCGCCATGAACTCGGCGCAGTAGGCCGGGGTCCCGCTCTCACACTGGGCACATTCCCCGCAGCTGTTGAAGCTCGCGGCGATCCGGTCCCCCACCTTAACCTTGGTCACCCCCTCGCCGACCGCCACCACGGTCCCGCTGCCCTCGTGCCCCACGACGCCGGGGAAGGGGAAGGGCAGGTGCCCGTCCCGGACCGCCAGATCCGTGTGGCACAGCCCCACGCCGGCCACCTCGAACAGGACCTCGCCGGGGGCAGGATCGGCGATCTCCAGCTCCTGGAGGGTGAAATCGCTCCCTTGGGACTCGAGAACGGCGGCCGTGGTCTTCATGTGGACTCCTTGACGGTGGGTCGGGATGGGTGGGTCTGGATGGGTGGGTCTGGATGGGTGGGTCTAGGGATGGGATGCGTGGGTCAACCGTTGGAGGTGGAGACCCGCACGCGGGCACCCTCACAGGCCTCGGACACGATGAGCTGGCACGAGAGCCTGGAGTTCGGGGCGGCATCATCGAGGAACTCGACGAGGTCGGTCTCCTCGGTCATCGCGTCGTCGAACGCGCCCTCCGGAGCATGTTCCAGGAACACGTGGCAGGTGGCGCAGGAGCAGCTGCCGCCGCATTCGGCGACGATGCCGGGCAGGTTGTTACGCACCGAACCGTCCATGACGGACTGGCCGCAGGGCACGTCCATCTGCTGTTCGGTTCCGTCCGGGAGGACATAGGTGATGGTGGGCATGGCCTTCGCTTTCTGGGTCTCTGGCGTATCTGGTGTGGTGGATGTCCGGCGGGCAGAACCGCTCAGGCGGCGATCAGGACCTTCAGGTCGGTGGCCGGGTCTCGCAGGGCTGCGGCCTCGACGGGGCATCTGCTGGACAGCATCCGCTTGGAGGCCATGAAGTCCTTGGGCGCGTTGACGGTCTCCGCGGCGACGAGCCGGCCGTCCCGCAGGTGGTAGAGGGCGAAGCCGCCGCCGGCCGGGTCACCGCGCTGGACGGTCTCGTAGTCGCCGTGGACGATTCCGGCGATCTTGATCTTCAGGTCGAACTGATCGGACCAGAACCACGGCACCTCGTGGTCCTGTGCTGGCCGACCCAGGATCAGGTCGACGGCGTGCCGGGCCTGGTCCACCGCGCTGGGAATGCTCTCCACCCGCATGCGGCCGTCCATGATCTCCAGCCCGTCCACCGGACGGTTGGTGACGTCGCCGATGGCCAGGATTGACTTGTCATTGGTTCGGCACCGCGCGTCGACCGTGATGCCGTTGCCGCACTCGAGCCCGGCCTGCTCGGCCAGCGCCTGACGGGGCACGGCCCCGGCTCCGACGAGGACGGTCCCGCAGGGGACCACGGTGTCGTCGGCCAGGCGCACTCCGCCGACCCGGCCGGAGTCGCACACGTACCCGACAGTCTGCGCGCCGGTGAGAATCCTGGTGCCGCTGGCACGGTGATGCTCGGAGAGCAAGCCGGACAGCGCCGGACTCGCGACCCGGGCCAAGAGGCGGTCCTCGCGCTCGATCACGGTGACGTCCACACCCTGGGCGCGCGCCGCCGCGGCCACCTCGAGCCCGATGTAACCACCGCCGACGATCGCCAGTGGGGCCCCGGAGAGGATCGCCTCCTCCAGCCGCTCGGCATCGGCCAGGTCCCGGAGGGTGTGGATCCCATCCAGTCCCTCACCCGGTAGGTTCAGCCGCCGGGGTTCGGCTCCGGTGGCCAGCACCAGCAGGTCGTAGTCGAGTACGCCGCCCCCGGTCAGCACCACGTGACGCCGGTCCCGGTCGATGGCGGTCACCGATTCACGCAGGTGCAACTCGATGCCCTGGGACTGGTAGTACCCAGGGTCGTAGATCCACTTGACCTTCTCGTCCCGACCGGTGCCGGATGTGCCGAAGGACTTGGACAACGGCGGGCGGTGGTAAGGGGCGTGCTCCTCAGCACCAACCAGGGCGATCTGTCCGTCATACCCCTCCCGACGCAGCAGTGCCACGAAGGTGCCGCCGGCGTGGCCGGCACCGACCACCACGATCTTGCGGGGATTCATGACAGCTCCAGGACCATCGGGCGGTTCTTCAGCCCACCGACGAAGTTGGTTTGGACGACCTTGCGTTCTCCGGCCAATTGGAGGGAACTGATCCGCGGCAACAACTCCTCCAGCATGACGCGGAGCTCCATCTTGGCCAGGTGCTGACCGATGCACATATGCGGTCCGTAGCCGAAGGCGATGTGCTTGTTGGGCCTGCGGTCGTAGCGGAAGTCGTAGGGATCCCCGAAAACCTCCTCGTCACGGTTGGCCGACTGGTACAGCGTCAGCAGCCGATCACCCGGCTCGATGCGCTGGCCGCGAAGCTCGTAGGGTTCAAGTGCCTGCCGGGTGAACTGCTTGACGGGGGACGCCCAGCGCAAGGCCTCGTTGACGAGGTCCGGAATCCTCGAGGGGTCGGCCTGGACGGCAGCCAACTGTTCCGGGTGTTCGGCCAGGGCCTCAAGGCAGCTGGCCAGGGTGGACGAGGTGGTGTCGTGCCCGGCGGTGGCGATGGCGATGAACCAGCCATAGGCTATCTCGCGCGGGAAGTACTCTCCGTCGGGCTGCTTGGCATTGGCGATAATGGAGGCGAGGTCGTCTCGCGGGTTGACACGGCATTCGTCCACCAAGGAATCGAAGTAGCGGTAGAAGTCCTGGATGGTGGCGGCCCACTGTTCCGCGGCCGCGGTTGGCGAGAGGGCTTCAACGTCGTCCCGCTGTGCATCCGGGTCGGCCGTGCCGAAGAAGTCCTGGGTCAGCGCCATCATGCGCGGTTCGTCCTCTGCCGGGACCCCGAAGAGGGTCATGATGACGTGCAGCGGGTAGTAGACGCTGAAGTCCTTGACGAAGTCCAGCTCGTTCGTCCCGGAAGAGAGCCGGAGGTCGATGGCCTCACGGGCCAAGTCCCTGATCTGGTCTTCCCACTTCTTCAATGACGCCGGCCGGAACCACTCGGTGGCGATATCCCGGACCATGGTGTGCTCTGGGGGATCGAGGTAGGTCACGTTTTCGAGGACACGCAGGGTGCCCCCGGTTAGCGACTTGGTGAACTCCTCCTCGGCCTTGGTCCCGAGGATGGGGTTGTGTGAGCCTTTGTTCTCGCCCCCGGCATTACTGAAGATCTGCGGCTGGCGTTCGATCTCCATGATGTCCACGTGCTTGGTCACCAACCAGACCGGGTCATAACCGTCCACTTCGACCTTGGCCAGCGGTGCATTATCCCGGAGCCAGCGATAGGCCTCGAAGACCGCCTCATCATCGCGGTGGCCTTCCGGGGTGACGATCTGGCGTGCAATGTGATCGGGGACCAGCGTGTCCTGAACATCCTGGGTAACGCTCATCATTTCCTCCTTGATTGGTGTGACTCAATCTAGGAAGCCTGTGAGGCGAATCACATCTATCGAAGGAGGTATCTTTCTGGCCCGGGGCGCCTCCAGCTACCCGCGCTCTCCCCGCCGATAGAGCGCAGCGGCCTGAGTCCGGTTGGAGACGCCCAACTTGCGGAACACGTTCCGGACGTGTGTTTTTGCAGTTCCCTCGGTGATCGTGAGCTCCCGACCGATCTCGGCGTTCGTCAACCCCGCAGCCACCCAGTGAAGAATTTCGCTTTCACGGACGGTTAGTTGATCCACGGGTGCCATCTCTCGAGCGGCGAAGCCGCCCCTGGAGCGTCGTTCTGCCTGAAAGGCAGTGTGCTCGGGCGGAGTGGCTCGATGCCGGGCGCGGTGAAGGCGCTCCAAGATGATGCCAGCTCCTGCAGTGTGGATGCTTAGCAGGCCCCGATCGAAATCGTCCACGCTCCCGGTCGTGGCATTTGCATCAATATTGACGAAGCCGACGACTGCATCTCCAGCTATCAGCGGTGATGCCACAAAGGCCTCAGCCTCCGTGGCTCTCAGCAACTCGGGATGGACCCGGCGGCTCTTGCGAATGCCATGCCTGAGAATCGAATGGCGTTCTCGGATCATCTCGTATTCGAAATAATCCCGCAGATCGCGAAACGGCTGTTGCCGTCCCGCCTCCACCAAGCGGCGACTCTCGTCTTCACCCTGAACCGAATGAGCTGACTGAGCCACCCAGTGAAGACCGTCTGCCCAGGAGAACAATGACCGCACATACCCGAGGCTTACGATTTCCTGCGGTACTTTGTGGATGAAGTCTTGCAGCGTGTCTACGGCGCGCAACCGCTGCAACGACTGGTCGACTCGATGCATCATTTCGTGGCGTGAAGCCATCGCCGTGGTGACCAGGCGACCCCTTAGGTCTACCACTTCAAGAAGCACGTCCCTTGCCACCTGCGGCCCGTCCAGTACGCCGGTCCGCGGTAGTTGTGGTCCGTGGGTCCGAAGAAAGTTCTCGGCCCAAATCAGAGCAGCATCGAGGGAAGGAAGATCGCTTCCGAGATCCCCAGGGGAATATCGCTTCCGCGCAAGACCCGACACGATTTGGAGGACGCGGTGAACGCGGTCGGTCAGGAACTGCCAGGCATCGCCTGAACCATCGGCAGGGCTGGTCATTCGACTCATCATCGACAACTAACCTTCCACGGGCGGGGTAACTGCTCCATTATTCCGAGAGCGTCTGAGGCTGCCGAGTGACTCCGAATCTTCTTTAATACACTCATTGAAATGTAGTCAACACACCAAGAGAGGCGATGGTGGTGCCGGAGGGCGTGAGGTAGTGCTTTCCACTCACCCCTGCGCAGGAAGGGCCCGGCCGCCGCCACCCGGTGAGGTCGGCAGCGGCCGGGCCGCGACGGGTCGATTGCGCATCATTGGTAGACGGCGAAGGCCTTGTTGGAGTTGAAGACGTCCGTGACTACGAGGTCTGACCATTCCCTGCTCAGGCCCAGTTCCTGGACGGCGCCGAGCATGCAGAACCAGTTCAGGATCTCGTGCTGGCCGGCTTCCACGACCTCGTCGCTGGTGTAGTTGCGCATCGTCTCGAAGTCGTCCTTCAACAAGGCGTCGTACATCTTCCGGTCGGCGTCGGTGTCCGGGCGGATGTGCCACAGCTTGTCTGCCAGGAAGGCGTGCGACCAGCTGGAGGACGCCACAAAGGCCACCCGGAGGTCGCGGTCCTTGAAGGCACGGGCGACGGCCTGACCCACCTGGAAGCACCGGGCCGGCGTCGGGCCGGCGGGGTCCAGGACCTCGTCCTCGATCTCGGCGAATCGGGCGAGACCGCCCTTACGGGCGATGGCGTGCTGTCCGTAGCAGTTCACCGTCATGGGGATGAACCGGTAGTCCATGGTCGCGCCGGCATTCTCATAATCCAGGAACAACTGGGTGTTGAGGATGGCGTGCGGGAAGTGCGCACCGTCCCGCTTCTTGTACGAGTAGGCCATGTCGAAACCGTCGGCAATCAGGGCGTCCGCCAGTGCCTTGGATTCCCCCGGAGCACCGCGCATGGTGATCTTGAAGTCTTCCGGCTTGCCCCACTGGTTGGGGCTGCCGCGCTCGTTCATCACCTCGAAGGCCGGGACCTCGAGGTCACCGTAGGCAAGGACGCAGAACGGGGGGACGACTTCCTCGCGGAAGTTCTCGTACTGGTCATCACCCCACACCACCACGAGGTCGGGTTCGAAGTCGTCGAGGGCCTGGCGGACCCGGGACAGGTTGTCGACGAGGGCCGCCCGGTGCTGGACAGCGGCGGCGTCGCCACCGTCGTCACCCCACTCCTGCCGCATCAGCTCCGGCCAGTTCTCCGGGTCCTTGTGCTCGGACGGGATGTCCGGGTCATTCAGGGTCCAGCGCAGCAGTCCGGCCATGTGCTCGTCCGTCCCGGCCAGCATCGGATAGTGCGTCATGCCAAGGGCAAGGAATTCTCCCATGGGTGTCCTTTCTGAGAATCCGGCGGCAAGGACCACCGGGTGACCTGCTTCACACCCATGCTGACCACTTTTCCTTCCACCGACCCCATGAGTTCCGGTGCCCGGAACCGACCGGGACGGGCCGGTGCCGGCTCTTGCTGGAATCGCCCCCCCCGCACCGGCCCTGGCGCGAAGGGGAGCTCAGAATTCGTAAGGGAATAGCTCCTGCCGCTTACGGACCAAGGCGATGGTGTCTAGGGTGATCCGCTTGGCGGTCAGCATGACGCCCTGGGTGATGGCATCGGACAACGGCTTCGACGCGTCAAACTGCACGGCAACAGCACCCATGGGCCGACCCTTGATAAGGATTGGCGACGCGACGTTGCCGATACCTGCGTGGATCTCGCCGAACTGCACCGCCGATTTACTGGACCGGACGGCTGCGAGTTGCTCGCGGATCTCCTGCGGGTCAGTGATCGAGGTCGGCGTCATGGCAATGAGTGGAGGAGCCAGGATTTCGTCAATCTCCTCTTCTGGCAGGAACGCGAGCATGGCCCGTCCCGCAGCTGACAGATGCGAGGGGATCCTGGCCCCGGGCTCACCGATCGGGCTTGTGGTGTCGGCCGCATGGAGCGTCTGGATGACCACGACGTCCTTGCCGCGCAGGACGCCGAAATGGACGGGCGCATTGGACCAGGCCTGCAACTGCGCCATGTGCGGCAAGGCCATCTCACGCATCCCGTCCACTGGCATGGCGGACGTCATCTGCATCAGTCGGATCCCCAACCGGTACCCGCTCCCGTGCTGTTCGATCACCTCGAGCTCGCTCAGCCGCTGCAGCAGCCGATGCACGGTGGACTTGGGCCAACCGCTCTTTCGGCTGATTTCGGTCAGAGTCAGGACGCGATGCTGGCCATTGAAGGTGCCCAGGATGTCAAAGGCCTTCGCCAGGATGGACGGCCGATCCGCATCCCCGGAGTCCTTGGCTACCCCATCTAGGTCGGACAATACAGGTGCCTCCTCGCAAAGCCCGCCAAGGCGGAACTGGACAATGTGATGCGAATCACGGTAGTCGATCCGCGGGCCTTCTCCTGTACGCCGGAGACCACCTCAGACCCTGGGGTTCCGACCGCTGGAACAAACCGAGTGGGCCGCCTCACACCCCGGCTAGCGTCACCGGCAACCCCACCGATGTCGGAAGGAGGCCTGGATGACGGCCCCGGGAACCATTGATGTACACGCCCATTTTCTTCCAGAAGGTGACCCGCCTGCCGCCGTGACCGAGTCATTCCGCGACGTTCCGCGCGTGGTCCGGGATTCGTCGACGTCTGGCCGAGTAGTCCGCGGTGACGTTGATTTCCGCACCGTGCGTTCGTCCCTGTGGAATCTGTCCGACCGCTTGGCCGAGATGGACGCCGCGGGCATCGGCGTTCAGGTCATCTCCCCCATGCCTGTGGCTCTGGACTACCAGGCACCGCCCAAGGCTTTCGCCGCCTACTGCCGCTGGGTCAACGATGCCATCGCCGCGGCCGTTCGAGACAGCCAGGGCAGGCTCTGCGGATTGGGCACTCTGCCGCTGGCCGATCCAGAACGCCTCGTGCAGGAACTCGATTACCTGCACTTCGACCTCGGCCTGTCCGGCGTGGAGATCGGCACCCGCATCGCCGGGATGGATCTGGACGATGCACGTCTACACGGGTTCTTCGCGGCCGCTCAGCGGCTGGGGATGGCCATTCTCGTCCACCCCGTCGACGGCGGCGGCGGCGCCATCCGGCGCGGGGGTTTCGTCTACAACTTCGGCTTGGGCATGCCCTCGGACACGGCCCTGGCCGCCAGCGCATTGGTCTTCGGCGGGGTGTTGGAACGCTTCCCTGCCCTACGGATCGCCATGGTCCACGGTTGCGGGACTTTCACGTGGGCCTACCCGCGTCTGAGAATGGGCGCGAAGATCGCCCGGACCCATGACCTCGAGCAACTCGACCGGAACCTGGCCAGGCTCTACGTCGACACCCTGGTCTTCGACCCCGACGACCTGCGGCTACTCGTCCAACGCTTCGGGACCGAACGGCTCCTCGTGGGCAGCGACCACCCCTTCGTCCCGGGCCAACCCGACGGTTCGCTCAAGGACCTCGCCGAGATGGCCCCCAACCTGGAATCGGAGGCGATGTCCCGCATCCTGCGCACGAATGCGCTGGAGTTTTTGGGACTCCCGGTCACCCCGGGTGCCCAAGACCCAGGCTCTCCTTCCACCCATGAACCCGCCACCGCATCGATCAAAGGATAAGAACATGGCATTGACCGAAGAGAACATCCTGGACGTCCCTGGAATGGCCAGCCGCTGGGTCCGACTGGCCAACGGTTCCCGCGCCCACTACATGACCTCCGGCACCACCGGCCCGGCCGTCATCCTCCTGCACGGCGGTCTTCCGGGCTCCTCGGGCCTGGCCGGTTGGCGCTTCATGGCGCCGTATTTGGGTGAGAACGGGTTCCGCGTCTTCTGTCCAGACATGCCCGGTTTCGGCCTCTCGGACACCCGCGAGGAGTACTGGCCCAAGGGCATGGAGAGCTTCGTCGACTTCATCGACCAGTTCGCCGAGGCGCTGTGCCTGGACGAGTTCCACCTCGCCGGCAACTCCATGGGCTGCATGAACACGGTCAACTACTCCGTGGCGCACCCGGACAAGGTCAAAAGCTTCATCCTGATCGCCGGTGACATCGGCGACGTGGTCCCCGAGCACCTCACGCCGCCCTCCGGCGACTTCCACCTCACCGCCTACGACGGCACGCGCGACGGCATGCGGACCATGATGGAAGCCATCATCTACCGCAACGAGGCCATCAGCGAGGACCTGATCGAGATGCGCTACCTGGCCTCGAAGGACCGAATGCAGGCCCACGCGAAGTTCTGGCCGACGCTGCTGGAGTACCGCCGCATCGTCGAGTGGAGCGATCAGAACCGTGCCGCCCGCCTGTCCACCAAGGGCCGTCTGGATCGTCTGAACATCCCAGGTCTCTACCTCTATGGCCGCCAGGACGTTCTGACGCCCGTGGAGTGGGGCTATGTCCAGGAGGACCACCTGCCGAACGTCCAGTTCTTCTACCCGGATGAGTGCGGCCACCAGGGCCAAACCGACCGGCCGGACCTGTTCAACCCGGTGTTCCTGGAGTTCTTCCGGGACGGCAAGGTGTCCGGGGAAACCGCCGATGCGGCCGGTGTCTCCGATCGCCGCCCGGAGCTTCCGTTGGTAGACCGGTCCATGGTCCTCGCCCACTGAGCCCACCGTGTACCTGGGCTGACGCCCTCAGCCACAGTGGCCGCGCTCCGACCGGGCGCGGCCACTGTTTTCTTGTCAGGCACCTAGAGAAAGACCCACGATGACCGCTACGTCTGCTCCGGCCAAAAGGCTCGGCGCCCCGCTCCAGGTTCCCCGTGCCCGTTCCGTTCCGGGTTGGTGGTCCGTCTGCCTGATCATGTTCACCGTCGCTTGGGGCGGCAACCAGTTCACGCCGTTGCTGTCCATGTACCGGGCGGAGAACGGGTTCAGCGACGTCACCGTCAACACCCTGCTCTTCGCGTACGTCGTGGGACTGGTCCCCTCTTTGCTGTTGGCCTCTGCCGCAGCAAAGCGCTTCGGCCTCAAGCCGATGCTGGTGGCCGCCTTGCCGATGAGCGCGTTGGGCTCAGCCCTGCTGATCCTGGGGTCTACCGCACCGGCGGTCATGTTCCTGGGTCGCACCCTGATCGGCCTCGCCCTCGGGATCGGCATGGTCGTGGGAGGACTCGCCCTCAAGCAACTGTCTCTGGCCACCGCGACGGCTCCGTCCGAGCCCCTCCTCGGGGACCAGCGCACGACGGCGCGAGCTCCCTCGGCGCCGCGGTCCTCGGCCATGTCATTGACCGCCGGATTCGCCCTCGGCGCGGGTTTGGCAGGCGTCGTGGCCCAATGGCTCCCCCACCCCACGGCGTTGCCGTACGTTCTCCACCTGCTGGTGTGCCTAGCGGCGGCCTTGGGCCTGTTCTGGCTCCGGCTATCCGGGCGCGATGATGACATTGGGGCCCACCCCCTGCCCCAAACCCGGAGACTTCCCGCGGCCTACCTATTGGGTGTGCTTCCAGCGGCCCCGTGGATCTTCGGTGCCTTGGGCATCGCGTACGCAATCTTGCCGTCCGTAGTGTCCTCCCAACTCACAGGGCTCTCGACCGCCTTTTCGGCACTGTTATGCCTGATCAGCCTGGGAATTGGCTTTGCGGCGCAGCAGATGGTCGCCCACTTCACCGGTCGCTGGCGCTTCCCGGCCCGCCCAGTCGGCGTCGGTCTGTTCGTCGTTGGTACCGCCATGGGCATCGTCGCCACGATCAGTGCCTCGGTGGTCCTTGTCGTGCTCGCGGCCATCGTCCTCGGCATCGGCTACGGGCTCATCCTGGTGGGTTGCCTGCAGGACTGCGACCGACTCGCCGGCCCGGGCCAGCTCGGCCAGATGACAGGGGTGGTCTACACGCTGGGGTACCTCGGATTCGGACTGCCCATGGTGGTGGCGTGGATCCAGGAGACCTTCGGCACGTCCTACCCGGTGATGCTCGCCTGGATCGCCGGCATCGCCCTGGTGTCCAACCTGGCCGGCGCCCTCGCGATCCGCGTTGTGCGTCACCGCCACCGCTAGCCTCCCACCCGTCAGTCGCTTCAGGACACAAACACGGATCCTCAGTTCTACCAACCTGCCGAGGGACTCATTGGCACGAGAAAAGCCGGTCGTTTCCATGGCCGGCTTTTCGCTATCCGCTAGTCCCGATGAGGACAGCAGGGACCTAAGGAACGGGGACGAGGGACGGGGTCAGCAGCCCGTGGCCAACCATCAATTGGTTGACCCGCATTTCGGGGTCGGCGGCCAGGCTGCGCAGGCGCGTGAGGTCGGACTCGAGTCGTTCCGGATCGGTCGAGTGGAAGACCAGGCGCTTGGTTTCCGACGAGCTGGGCGTGGCTACCTCGTTGAACACCCGGCGGCGGTCGTCCGAGTAGTGGTCCAGGACGCTCTGCGGAGCGGTGCCCGCGATGACGGCCCCGAGGGCATCGGCGAGGACCAGGGAATCCATCATGCCGGAAACCAGACCGAACCCGTTGGTGGGGTTAGTGGCATGGGCGGCGTCACCGGCCAGCAGCAAGCGCCCCGTCCGCATGCTGGAGGCCACCCTCTGGTGCATGCGGTACACGGAATGCAGGGTCTTGTTATACGGCCCGGTTCCGGGCAGCACCGTACGGTAGAAGTCCTCGATGCGCTCCTCGATCGAGCCCATTGGCGAGTCGGCCGGCTCGGCGAAGGTGACCCGCCATAGCCCGTCGGAGGTGACCTTGGCGATCACCGCGCCGAACTCCGGGTCCACCAGGTAGTTGCAGTCGTCCCAGCCATGGGCGCCCAGGTCATACCGGACATTGGTGGCCACAAACTGCTCCGGCCAGGTGAAGCCGACGAAGTCGGCCTCGGAGGCCTTTCGAACCAGGCTGCGGGCGCCGTCGGCTCCGATCACCCAGTCCGCGTGGATCTCGATCTCCTGGCCGGAGGCCCGGGCGCGAATCGTGGCTCCGTTCCCGTCCTGCTCGACCGAGATGACTTCGGTGGACCACTGGACGGAGGCGTTGGGAAACGCCGCGAGGTGTTGTAGGACGATCCGTGAGATCTGGTCTTGGCCGAGCACGACCGCATACGGATATGGCGTGAGGTGTCGTACGGCGTCGATGCCGAGCCGGATGACCTCACCGGTCCTGAAGACGCGATAGCACATCTCATGGAGCCGGAAGCCCTCGGCTTCCATGTCCTCCAGGATGCCCAACTCGGCCAGTCCATCAAGGACGGCCCAGTGGTAGGTCATGGCCCTTGGCTCGGGGACGACGTCCGCATGGCGTTCCAGTACGATCACGTCAACACCCTGCCGGGCTAGGCCTAAGGCGTTGATGAGGCCGACCGGACCGCCCCCGACGATGACGACCTGATGGGAAGCTGCACTAGGCATGGCTCAACCCGCTTTCGTGAAAAGGCCAGTTGGCCCGGGAGAGGGATCTCCCGAGCCAACTGACGGTTGATGAGAAAAGTAGTTGGAGAAGTCCTGGGCGTAGTGGCGTGGATCAGTGCTGGGTCAGGGATGGCCCGGAGTCCACGGCGACCTTTGCCTGGACCTCCTTCTCGCTGCCGTCTCCGCTGTCCTCGCCCAGGGATAGTCCCTTGGTCTCCCGCAGGAAGACCACGCAGACAACGCTGATCGCGGCGAGGATCGCCATCATGGCGGTCAGACCCATGCTGCCGGTGGCCGCAAAGATCGGGGCCGCAACGATGGGAGGAATCGCCCCGCCGAGCACGGACCCGAGGTTGAAGGAGACGCCAGTGCCGGTGGAGCGGTAGCGAGTCGCGAAGATCTCCGGGAGCAAGGCCGTGGTGGTGCCGCAGGCCACACCGACGATCACGAGGGATACGGAGACGGCGACACCCATCAGGACGATGTTGCCGGAATTGGCCAGCGGGAACATGGCAAAGGCCCACCCCACGGCCGCCAGGTTGGCGGCACCGATGGTAATGCGGCGACCGAACCTGTCCGCCAGGACGGCCCCGAGGATGGAACCGCCGATGTTGAACATCACGCCGATGAGGTTGACGGTCAGCATCTCGTTGCGGCTGAAGCCCAAGACCGCGGTCCCGTAGTTGGTGAGATAGACGGCACCGATGTAGAAGAACGAGAGCCACATGATGGTGGCGCCGGCAGCGAGCAGGACTTCTTTAGTCTGGTGCTGGAACAGCTGGGCCAGGGGCGTCTTGGTTGCCTTCTTGGCGGCGGCCTTTGCAGCAGCCTCCTTGAAAACCGGGGTTTCGGAGATGCCGAGTCGGACGTACATGCCAACGGCGACCAGGACGACGCTGAGCAGGAACGGCACGCGCCAGCCCCACGCCTCAAAGGTCTCGGTGGACATCGTGAACCCGGTGATCAGGAAAGTGACGGTAGACAGCAGCAGGCCGGTCGACGTGCCCAAGGTGGGGGCCAGGGCGAACAGGGCTCGTTTGTCCTTCGGAGCATACTCGCCGACGAAGAGGGCGGCAGAGGCCCATTCACCGCCAACGGCCAGGCCTTGGGCGAAGCGCAGTGTAATGAGGGCCATCGGCGCCCAGATGCCGATGGTGTTCCCGTCGGGCAGCAGGCCGATCATGACGGTGGCGACGCCCATCAGCATCATGGTGATCACCAGGGTGGTCTTGCGCCCGACCCGGTCACCAATGTGGCCGAAGACGATGCCGCCCAGAGGACGGGCCAGAAAGGCGACGCCGAACGTGGCGAATGAGGCCATGACGGCCGCGGAGTCGCCGAGGGCCGGGAAGAAGATCTTCGGGAAGACCAGCGCAGCAGCCGTGCCGTAGATAAAGAAGTCGTAGTACTCGACGGTGGTGCCGATGAATCCGGCGGCAACGACCTTGCGCAGAGTGCGGGGCGAGGGCGTCGCGGAGGTGGGAGTGGTCATAGTGGGTTCCTCTCTGTCCCCTCCGCCATAGACGGGGATTCGGCAAAGGGATGTGACGGAACATAGAAGTAATTTGGATCACACTCTGAAGCTGTTCCGCTCACTGGAACTTCCGCTGGACCGCATGTTTTCGTCCCGGTTCCAGCGGTCGGAACCGGCCGGGCGGGAGTGTGACGCACGTCCTAGCTTCGAGGGCATGAGCATCCTGATCATTGGCGCATCCGTAGCAGGGACCCGCGCGGCACTCTCCCTCCGGCACCGCGGATTCGACGGTGGCATCACGCTTCTGGAAGCCGAAAACCGCTGGCCCTATGACAAGCCCTCGCTGTCCAAGGAGGCCCTGGCCGTGGACGGTACCGGCGAGGCACCCGCCCTCCTGACCCCGGAGATGGCCGAGGAGTTCCGCCTCGATATCCAGTTGGGCAGTCGTGCCGCCGCCCTGGATCCTCAGGCCCGCATCGTCACCACGGAGGACGGCAGAACGTTCTCCTACGGGAGCCTGATCATCGCCGCTGGCGCCGCAGCTCGGCAGCTTCCGGTGCCCCACGGTATGGCCGGTGTGCACACCCTGCGCACCCAGGCTGATGCCGACGCCCTGAGGGCGGTCATGGCCACCAAGCCTCGCGTTGTGGTCATCGGCGCCGGCTTCATCGGTGCCGAGTTTGCCGCCGCCGCGCGTCAGCAGGGATTGGACACCACCATCGTCGAGGCCATGGATGTTCCCATGAGCCACTTGTTTGGCCCGGAGGTCGGTGCGGAAGTCGCCTCGATCCACGAAGCCCACGGCACCCGTCTGGTGACCGGCGCACGATTCCAAGGTTTCGTGGGCGCCGACCACGTCGAGGGCATCAAGCTCGAAGACGGCACCGTGCTCCCCGCCGAACTGGTCCTGGTCGGCATCGGCGTCACCCCCAATACCGGGTGGCTGGCCGACAGTGGACTGCCCATCGAGAACGGCATCAACGTCAATGAGGACTTTGGGGTCGTCGGTTTCCCGGGTATCTACGCCATCGGAGACTTGGCCATGCGCCACCACCCGCTGCTGGGCATCATGGCCAGGATCGAACACTGGACGAACGCCGGTGAGCAGGCCGACGCACTGGCCACCATCCTGACCGGGGGCGAACCATCCGCGGCTCAACTGCCGTACGTCTGGTCTGACCAGTACGGGCACCGATTCCAGATCATCGGCCGGCCCAACATGGGAACCCTGACACACCGCGTCGGGTCCGTGGCCGAGGGACGCTTCCTGGCCCTCTTTGCGCACGAAGACGGCTCGCCCGTCGGAGCCGTGTCCTTCAATGACGTCAAGGCCATCACCCGATACCGCAAGAACCACAAGCGCGGCGGATCCGTCACGGACCTGATCGACCAGCTCACCCCCGCCAGCTAGGCGACACCGCACGAACAGAGGAACCATGCGCCATATCCAGCACTTCAACGACGGCCCGGACAAGATCCTGCACATCGAAACCGAGGGCTGCAAGATCAACGTCATCATCGGCACCCACGACCCCAGCGGCGAGCTGTTCACCACCGTGGAGATTCTGGCCGCCGAGCCGGACGACGAAGGCAACAACTGGATGACCATCGGCCCCAGCGCCGTCCTGGTCGTCCCTACGGCCGGCATGGATGACGCCGAATGGCACTTCCGCGACGCCGTCGCCAACCAGGCGGCCCAGTCCGCCAGCCACCACTAAACCACCACCAAGAGCTGGCCTTCCCGCCCGCCCAGCACCTCACCTCAGTCCCCGATGGAACGGAGCACACCATGACCGCGTCGACGTACGTCAATGACGACCGCCAGAACCACCTCTTCCAGGTCAACCGCGAAGTCTTCACCTCGCAGGAGATCCTGGAGAAGGAGAAGCAGGAAATCTTCAGCAAGGCCTGGATCTATGTCGGACACGAGTCCGAGATCCCGAACAAGGGCGACTTCCAGACCCGCGATGTTGCTGGCCGGCCGGTGATCTTCAACCGCGACCGCCACGGCGAGGTCCGCGTCATGCTCAACAGCTGCCTGCACCGTGGCGCGTCCCTGTGCCGCCACTCCTCCGGCAACGCCAAGATCTTCACCTGCTTCTACCATGGTTGGGCCTACCGAAACTCCGGCGAACTCGTCAACGTCCCCGGCAACGAGGACTACAAGGCCGAGCCGGCCAAGGTCTACGAGGGCCTCAAGGGACCGGCCAAGGTGGAGAGCTACCGCGGTCTGTACTTCGTGAACTTCGACGAGGACGCAGAGTCGCTCGAGGACTACCTCGGGGAGGCCAAGTACTTCATCGATCTGGTTGCCGACCAGTCGCCCGAAGGCATCGCAATCCTGGAGGGCACCCACAAGTACTCGATCAAGGCCAACTGGAAGCTGCTCGTGGAGAACAGTGTGGACGGTTACCATGCCAAGTCCGTTCACCACACCTACTTCGAGATGATGATGGACCTGGGGGCAACCCCGCCCATGCTCGGTGAGGAAATCGTCAACGGAGTGGCCCCGTCCGGCATGGGCACCGAGTTCCCCAACGGGCACGCCACCCTGATGTACCCGGCCAATGGGTTGCCATTGGCTACCGAATCGGTCAAGGAGACCCTCGCCGGTATGCGGCGCACCGCCGAGGAACGCTTTGGTGAGTCTTATGCCACCGCCATGTTCGGGCTCTCGCGCAACTCCGTCTTTTTCCCGAGCTTCATCGTCATCGACCTGAGCTTCGGCCTGACCCTGCGCACCATGTACCCCATCTCCCCCAGCGAGACGATCGTCACCGGTTGGCAGATCATTCCCAAGGGAGTGGACGAGGAGTTCATCAAGTACCGCGTCGACAACGCCCTCACCTTCTGGGGCCCGGCCGGCCTGGCAACCCCGGACGACGTTGAGGCCCTGGAGCAGGCCCAGAAGGCCTTCAGCACCCAAGCGGAAATCGGCTGGTCCGACATCTCCAAGGGCATGGGCAAGCAGATGCCCGCCGCCAACGACGAGCTCCAGATGCGCGCTTGGTGGCGCGAATGGAACAAGCGGATGACCGGCGAAGCCCTGCCGTCGGAAGGGAAGTCGTTCGTTCCGTTCCAGAAGCAGACCACCGACGCCTAGTCTCCGTTCCCAGAAAGGCATTGATATGGCCATCACCGCTCCCACGGCAACCGTCACCACCCGTACTGAAGTCGAGGATTTCCTCTTCCAGGAAGCTGAGATGCTGGACACTTGGCGCCTCGAGGAATGGCTCGAGTTGTTCACGTTGGACTGCACCTATGAGATCCCCGCAACAGACCGTCCGGACCTGGACCCGGGACTGTCCTGGTCCCTGATTCACGACGGCCGCACCATGCTCGAGCAGCGGGTGATCCGTCTGAAGAAGCCGGAGGCGCATGCGGAGTTCCCGCATTCGCAGACCAGTCGCATTGTCGGCAATGTGCGTATCCTCGCGCAGAGCGGCGATGAGGTCCTAGTGACCGCCAACTTCAACATCAACCGATCCAAGGCCGGGAAGTTCGACACGTATGTGGGCCGCTACGAGTACACCCTCGTGCCGACCAATGGGACGTTCCAGATCCGCCAGAAGAAGGCGATCCTGGCTCACGACAAGCTGGACCCCCAGGGCAAAATCAGCTTCATCATCTAACCGCAGCCAGTCACAGAACTGACGGTGGAGCCGGGCACGCAGTTGCCCGGCTCCACCCATGTTCCGCGCCAGACCGCCATTCCAGCCACTGGAACCTGATAGGCGGCAGACGCGGAAAAAACCTCAAGATGGATTCAAGAACGTGGCGCAGACCACACGCTTGCTCCAACTGAAGGACGATCCCATGAGCACCACCGCCTCCACCACTGCCATCTTCGCTTGCAACGTCGGGGATATCGAGGACGGCGAATCACTGACCCTTGAGGCCAATGGTGGCATCGCTGTCTACCGGGTCGACGGAGAGTTTTTCGCAACTTCGGACACCTGCACCCACGAGAAGTGGTCCCTTGGCGAGGAGGGCGAACTGGAAGGCCATGAGGTGACATGCACCCTGCACATGGCGCGGTTCGATGTCCGGACCGGAGCCCCGCTGTGCTTCCCGGCGACGCTCGCCCTGAAGAAATACGCAACGAGCATCGACGGCGACAAGGTCTACGTCCACCTCATCGAGGACTAAGAAACTTCACCACTCGGGTTAGGAACACATCATGAACCGTTTTATCGACAGGGTCGCTATCGTCACCGGCGCCGCCTCCGGTATCGGCAAGGCCATTGCATCCCGCCTCGGGGACGAGGGCGCGGCCTTGGTCCTGGCGGACATCAACGCCGCAGACCTCGAGACCGTCGCCGAGCAGCTGCGCGACGGGAACGCCTCCAGCATCCTCACTGTCCAGGGCGACCTGACCCAGCGCTCCGGGGCGGTCGATCTGGTGAACCGCACGCTCGAGGAATACGACCGCGTTGACGTTCTCGTGAACTGCGCCGGCGGCGGCGTCATCCTCCCGACCGCAGACCACACGGAGGAGACCCTCCGCGCCACCATCGACCGGAATCTTTGGACCACGATCTATGCCACGCTCGAGGTTCTACCGCACATGTCCGCACGCACCTACGGGCGCATCGTGAACATCGGCGCCGAATCGGTACGGAACGGTCTCTATCGCCATGCCGTCTACAACGCAGCCAAGGGCGGGGTGCATGCCTTCGGCACTGGCTTGGCCCGGGAATATGCCTCTTCGGGCGTCACGGTAAACACGGTCGCCCCAGCCTGGATCGTCACCCCCGAGGCCGCAGAAAAGCTCGAGTCCGCCTCCATCGAGGTCAAGGAAGACATGGAGGAGTTCGGCGCACAGATGCGAAACCTCATCCCCATGGACCGACCGGGCACGGTGGAGGAGGTCGCCGCCGCGGTGGCCTTTGTGGCCTCAGACGAGGCGTCCTACGTGACCGGACAGGTGTGGAGCGTCAACGGCGGCAGCTCGATGCTGTAGTGGCTCATTTGACGAGCTCGAATCCCCACATCTCAACGCTACTCCGCCGGAGACGCGTGCCGGCGTGACGATGAAACTCGGCGACAGGTGGTGCCAAGTAAATAGCGCGGACAAGGTGTGGTACTGCTCCCCAGGGCTTATGCCCAGGCGAACGACGCCCGGGAAGCGGGCGTAAGTTACTCGAACTTGATCCGCATCGACATCCCAAAAGGCTTTACAAACTCTCGGGATTGCTCCAAGCGGCTGGGAAGCACAGGCAAGAACGAGTCCACCGGGGCAGCAAGCCCGCGCAGAGAGTGCCGCCTAATCCACCACGGTTTTGCTCACCTGTCCTGCGTGTCCTACCGGAAGGAAATCCGTTGTTTCCCACTCAGCTGTCCGCCGTTCGAATACTCGACTTGAACAAGCTGGAGCGCGGAGACGCTATTGAGGTGCACCACTTCGACACCGTGGCCCTGCGGGGTCAGGTGGACGCTGTAGCACCGCACTTGGGCATCCTATGGATCCAGCAGAATGCTTGCCACGGACGCAAACTTGTCACACTTACCGAACACGAAGTCTGGAAGCTGTGACGTGCAGGGCGCTGGACAAGATCATCCATATACGCGTGGTGCCGGTGGAAGCCTTCCCCACCCTGACCGGGGGCAGACGTCCTCCAGCGGCCGGAAGTGACTCGAGGTGCCGTGTAAGAGCTGGTATACCCGTTTACACACCATCGGGGCCGACGGAGATATGCTGTCAGAGTGGGTCCTAAACCGGGCCTTTGACACTTTCGTGAGGGCGGGTCCTGAAGATGGTTGGACAGGTTGTCGGCTACGTTCGGGTGAGCTCAGTGGACCAGAACCCGGACCGGCAACTAGAAGCCATCGGGGAGTGCACCAAGGTCTTCACCGACAAGGTCAGCGGCAAGTCCCGTGCCAAGCGCACCGGCCTGGCGAAGCTGTTGGACTACATCCGCGACGGTGACACCGTCCGGGTGGCCTCCATGGACCGCCTGGGCCGCAGCACCCGAGACCTGTTCGACCTGGTCGACGAGATCGCCGCGAAGGGCGCGGCAGTGGAGTTCGTCAAGGAACGCATCACCGTGGACAAACATGGGTCCTCACCGATCGATGCGCTGATGCTCGGGGTCATGGCGTCCTTCGCCGAGTTCGAGCGCAACCTGATCCGGGAACGCCAAGCCGAGGGCATCGCCCTGGCCAAGGCCAAGGGCAAGTACGTCCAAGTGCCCAAGCTCAGTGCGCAGGACGTGGAGCAGGCCCAGGCCATGATCGACCTGGGCCTGCCTAAGACGGAGATTGCTGTGCGCCTAGGAGTGTCTCGCCAGACGCTTTACAGCACTCTCCATAGATATGCGAACGCTGAAGAACACCCCGCCTAAAAAAGCAGCGACTTAGATGGTCTCCGCAGCGATCGTGAAGAAACCGATGAGGACAGCCTCAAGACCGAGCAACTTGATGAAGGCCTCCGGAACGAAGGGGCCCTTGTCGGCCAGGTTGCACAACTCGAAAATGATCGCGAACCCGCCATAGGCGGCTATGGCACCAGCAATCACCGCGTTGGACCAGCCAAATCCTGCTGTCACGACAATCACTGCGATGGCGACTATGAACAGGAAAATAGCGAACCCGAAGTAGCGTCTGGTCATTTCCTTAGATTCTGGGGTGGCCTTTTTGAACGCGTCCTTGGCGTCGTTGAGAGTCCTGATCGCCTCTCTTAGCTCTGCGGGGTCGGGTTCCGGGGCAGGGGGTGGACGATCCATTAGTCGTAGTTCCTTCCTGGGAGCGAGTGAAGCCCGCTCAGACTAGGCCAGCCGAGGTGTGAGTTGGCGACCAATAGTCTTCGGTGACATGCATGGACGGTGCCGACCGTTGGCTTAGCGTTCCATGTCCATCCAGGCCCCGGGGGCCTTGCTTGCGTTGGTGGCCGGCCCCGGGGGTCGGCCGGGAGGGTGCCCGCGGGTCGGGGTTGGGCAACAAGGGAGAGCGGCTCATGACGTGGCTGCGGTAGTGATGGCGGTCGGCCATGGCGAGGCGGTCGCGTAGTTCGGTGCGGTTGATGGAGTCGATGAGTGGCTGGGGGTCGAGTCCTTGGAAGGCGGCTTTGTCAGCGAGGCGGCCGAGGGCTCCGGTGGTGTGGCGGGCGACGGCTTCGATGCCGACGGGGCTACCGCGGGTGATGTATTGTCCGGCGGCGGCGAGGTCGGCGAGGTCGGGGCGTCGTGCGTCGTCGCAGCGGCGGAAGGCGTCGACGAGGCGGTCGGCCTTGACGTTGTCTCCGATGACGTCGGCCAGGAGGTTGTCGCGGATGTGTTCGCTGGTGGCGGTGGCGTGGGCGATGAGCGCGACTTGTTCGTCGGTGAGCCCGGTCTTGGATGCAGCTCCTTCGGTGAGGGCTTGGGAGGCCCATTCGTACTGTGCGGAGGGCTGCATCGAGTTGAAGCGTTCGGCGGTGTCCGGGTGCAGGGTGGCTTGTTGGTCTTCGGGGACTGGTGCGTAGTGTCGGGCGAGTTCCTGGCGTGAGTGGGCCGGCTGTTGGCCGGTGACCATGGCGTATTCGGTGGCGGCGGTGGCCTTGAGGTCGGTTTCGAGGCTCCATCCGTGGCCGGCGGAGAAGACCTGGAGGCGGTCGTTATGAACGGCCCATGCCCGGGGGGGCTGTTCGGTGTGGCGGGTGAAGGCGTCTTGGAACAGCAGCGCCCGCTCGGGGCCCTCGGGCCCGTAGCCGATGGCCAGGTACCGGTCGGCGCGGTCTCCGAAACCGCCGGTGATGTGCTGGGCGACTTCAGCGGCGTGTGCCGGCCCGTCGCCGAGTTCGGCGGTCCAGGTGTGGACGGCGACGCCGACGTAGTCGGAGTCGTGGAAGCCGAGGACGGCGACCTGGTTGTCGGCGGGTTGGTATCCGACCATGTTGGGGACGGCCCCGGCCAGGGCGGTGGGGGTGGTGATGCGCACGGTGGGCTTGTCTTCGGCCATGGTTCAGTTCTGGGGTTCGAAGGTGACGGTGAGTGGTTCGCGGTGCAGGTGCAGGTCCACGAGTACTGCCGGGTCCGGTGCGTCGGTGAGGAGTTCGGCGAGCTTGTCGGTGATGGTCGATTCCATGGTGGTCTCCTGGTGGTGCTCTTAGTCGGTTGACTGTGGTTGGTCGGATGGCTGGGGAGTGGCGGTCTTGGTGCCCTGGTCTCCGCTCGTGCTGCTGGTGGTGGTGCGGCGTCGTTTGGCTGGGCGCAGCTTGTCGAGTTCGGGCTTGGTCCAGCCCTTGCGCTCGGCGTCCTTGAAGGCTTTGCGCTCGGCCGCCTGGGCGTCCTTCAGGGCTTGTTCGGCATCGACGCGGGCCTGCACGGCGACGGCGATGTCCTGAGCGGCGGCGAGGCGCTGGTCGTTGAGTTTGCGGGCCTGGTCAATGAAGGATTCGGTGATGTTCTCGGTCATGGTTTTCACCCTAGAGCGGACGCGCGATTCCCGCTGAGAAACCGTAGGTAGTTGTGGACATCTTCGCGCCGGTACCGGCGGATCGAGGCGCCGATCTCAATGGCCGGCAGCATGTCGTCCCCGGTCATCGAAAGCACTGTCTCGGCGTCGGTGCAGAGCACCTCGGCGACCTCGGCCACGGTGAGCAGAGTCGGGTAGCCGGCGAGCTGTTCGCCGGCCCGGTGGGTGGCCGCGTAGGCCAACACCTTGGCGCCGGTATCGGCACCGAGGAAGTCTTCGAGGGCAGTCTGGAAACCGCTGGTGGTGAGGCGCATCGGGAACTCTCCTGTCGTTTTGCTCTGGCTGCCGTTCCTTTCGGCGAAGACCGAAATACTCGGGCCGCCAGGTTCGGTCCAGCCGGAGGGGTCGGTCGTGGAATACCGGAGGGAGCGAGGAACGAGCGAGTGAGGATATGCCGCGAAAGCCGAGCCCGGAGGCTTGACCGGTTCTGGCGGACCAGTACCCTCCAAGGCCGAATGGAACGCTCCGTTCCCGTCAATGCTTCGCGGGCGGTAGCCCGCATCCACTCCCGCGCCAGCGGGACCGGCTGAGCCGGAGCCAGCGGGACCGACTGAGCCGGAGCCAGCGGGACCGACTGAGCCGGAGCAAGCTATATGGTTAGGTGCCCTAACCAGCTTGCGTCCTTGCACTGTCGCGACGTTCGGTGGGACACTCATGGGTGAGCGGCGTTGCACTGGGCGGACGTCAAGGACAGCAGGTCAGGCACGGGACGGGGGTGGTCGCGGTGGCGGAGCGCAAGCGTCAGGTCAACGTGACCGGTGGCCGTCCGGCACGTCGGGTGGTCAAGCTCTCCGCTTCTGAGGATGCGGCCCTGTCACTGGCTGCCGTGGAGCAGGGCGTGTCCGTTCCGCGGCTGCTGAAGGAATCCGCATTAGCGGTTTCGGTCGGTGAAACGGCAACGGATCGACGCCGAGTGCTGACCGCGTTGAACGTGATGACCGGGCAGCTCGCCCGTGTCGGGAACAACCTGAACCAGATTGCCCGTGGGCTGAACACCGACGGGGAACTGCACGGAGACGTGCGCGGGTCGTTGGATGAGTTGCGCGGGGTGCTGCGTGACGTTGATGTCACGATCGAGACCCTGGCGTTGGATAGGGGCACGCCATGATGCCGAACGTGGTCCGCGGCGGGCAGATGATCGGGCTGATGAGCTACCTCGCCGGCCCGGGTCGGTCCAACGAGCACACCACACCAATGGTGATCTCCGGCGACGACCGGGTATTGATTGAGTTCGAACCCGGACAGGAGCTTTCCGTCGAGGACGGGCAACGCATCGGTGCGATCCTGGACGGCCCCCGGCGTACGCATGGCACCGAGGTGAAGGCCCCCGTCTTCGCGTGGGACGAAGCGTCCCAGCGCAAGGTCAAGGTCGCCGAGAAGGACGGCCATGTCTGGCACTGCTCCTTATCCCTAGCCAAAGGCGAGCGGGAGGTGTCCAAAGAGGAGTGGGGAATCATCGCCCAAGAGTTCGTGGAGCGGATGGGGTTCATCGACCCGGATGGGGCGCAGTCCTCCCGCTGGGTGGCCGTGCACCACGGAGTGTCGAAAGCCGGCAACGATCACATTCACATTGCCGTGCAGTTGGTCCGGGAAGACGGAACCAAGGCCAATATTCACAACGACTACTACCGCGCGCAGAAGGTCTGCGGGGAGCTGGAAGCGGAGCACGGGCTGGCGGTGTTGGAGTCCCGTCAGGTGGCCCGTGGCTTGTCCGGGGATAAGCCCGCCGAGGTCGCTCGTGCGTCCGCCGAGGGCTACCCCCAGGCTCCTCGTCCGGAGCTGCGCCGACGGATGCGCACCGCGCTGGCGACAGCCGCCACTCCGTCCCAGTACATCGAACGATTGGGTGAGTTGAACGTGCGGGTGGCACCGTCGTTTGCCAAAGGATCCACCACCCAGATCCGCGGGTACAAGGTGGCCCTCGGCGAGGCACAGGAATCGGTCTGGTACTCCCCATCGAAACTGGATGCCACCCTAGGGTGGCCCAACGTTCTACGCCGCTTCGAAGGCGCCGGAAGGGAATCGGCCGAGACCCTGCTGGCCTCGATGCACAACAGTGCGAAGCGCGACTGGTCTTCGGTGCAGGTCGGGTCCTTTGACCCGGCATCGGTGGAGAAGTTGTTCAGCGGAAAGACCGGCACCGGCCCGGACGACCTGTCCACGATCTACGCCCGCTTGTCCATGCACGTCGAGCGAGGCAAGCCGGGTGCGTTCTCCCAGCTCTCGGAGCAGTACGCCCGTGCTGCCCAAGGGCGGGGCAACGTGACCCACGCGGTGCGCTTGGGAGCTCGATTCGCGGCCAAGGACAGTGCCCGTGGGTGGCTTGCGGTGTTGGCCCAGGCCAATCGGCTCTCCCGGGCGATGACCACTCAATCCTTGGCCACGCACCGTCCGCAGTTGGCGAGCCGCACCGCTGCGCTGATGCGCACCGTGGACGTGATCACGGCCCAGTACACCCTCGCACCCAGCCAGACCCGCGCCCGGATGGGCGGCCAACAGTTCACCCGGCCCCGACCGGATACCGGAATGGATCGATAGGAGAGGGACATGGCAGAGAACGAGGAAGAATCCGAGATGGCCGCGCAGTTCGGCAACATGCTGCGCGTGGCGATGGGCTCCAGGATGCAACTCCGTGAAGCCCAAGCTCGCCGTGAACAGATGCAGGCCGCCGAGAGGACCGCACAGGCCGACCAACAGACCCGGGCCGAGGCCAACGTCGCCGCGATGGTGAATCGGGAGATGTACAACCCGGAGTTCTGGCGCACCGCCGGCTCTGAATCCATCGCCGACCGCGTCACCGTGGCCGCGCACCTCTCCGGTTCCCACCCAGAGGCTCGCGGGGCATGGATGCACGCCGCCGACGTGCTGCGCAACGACTACGGGATCAACCTGGAACTGATGAACAAGGACCACCCCACGTCCTTGGTCGACCGGCACGCGGCCCTGCGTGATGCGTTGGACGACTACTTCGCCCGACAGCGTTTGGACGCAGAGGCCGACCAGGCGCTGGCCCCCACGGCCACACCGGACCAGGAGACCGACCGAGATGAGCAGCAGGGTACCGACTCTCAGCTGGATGCCAGCACACAGCCCAGCGAGGCCGATCAGGCCGCCAGTCAGGAGGCAGCGAAGGCTGCCGACGCCAAGGCTGTGGACGAAGACGCACACCTAGCCCTGGCAGACCGATATGGATCCGAAGCACAACAGGACCAGGTACATGCCCAGGCTGAGGAACAGACCGGGGGAAGGCTGTCGAATCAATACCAGCGAGTCACAGACGCCCAACTGGCTCAAATCGAGCGCCACGCCAACACCCCTGAACTGGCAAACGTGCGATCCCAGCAAGCCGACTTCTTCCCCCGCTCGACCGCTGAACGCATCGCAACCAACCCGGCCAAGACCACAAAGCGGCCAGTCTCCACCGCACCGACCGCCGGTCGCAGCCAAGAGACAGGAGTGAGCCGATGATCGTGGAATTCGGCAGCGCTGACGATCCGGCCACCGAGACGCACCAGGGGGCCGAGAAAGAGCGGCCTCTGTGCTTTCCCAATGCCGGTGCCTGGGTCGAGGGCTGGCTGCTCCCCCACTATCGGCGCAACCCCGCCACCCGCCGCTGGGACCCCCAGTGGTGGAGGTACGAGGAAGTCGGCACCGTCCTCGAAGCACTCTGGGAATCCTGGGAACAAGTCCGGTGGGGCGACGCCATGGCCTCCACCGCCTGGTTCCGGGACTACCTCTGGCCCATCATGGACCGACTCACCGACCCCGACGCCCCCTTCTGGGACTACGACCCACCCCGATCCACCGACGTGCCTCCTCAGTGGGCGGTCACCCCAGCGCCTCGAGGTTGGTTCTGATTTGTTGAGCTCGGGTGATAATGACGACGTGGAAACCACCGGAATATTCAGCCTTGCCGAGGAAGACGAACACCTCGCAGATGCTGTTGTTGTAGATACAAATCTCTTCTGGGGCGACCTCCATCTAAGGGGAGGTACATGGAAACGACTAGTGAATCTTCAGCGTTCTAGAGTTGTTCGCCTGTACTTCCCTGAAGTAGTCGTGCGGGAGATGGTTAGGCATTATCAGCGCAGGCACCGCGAAAATATGAACCTGATCATTAACGCGGTAGACAATCCAGTTGACCTTGACAATGTCCTGATTGACCTTGGTCTATCCTCGCCGGGCGTGAGCAAGAAGGATCTGCGTAGCCGACGGGACGCCGCCCTCTCTAGCGGGGTATATGAGGACAGTCTAAGAAGGCAAATTACGTCGGTTGGCGAAGTTCTCGACCTGCCACCAATTAATCCCGAAGATCTGATTGATTCCTACTTGCGGGCAAAAAAGCCGTTCAAGACAGACGATGCCGGAATCGCCGACTATGTGATTTGGCAGACGGTCCGCTCACTTGCTGTCTCCGAACCTCGCCGAAGCATCATTCTCCTCACTAAAAACCATAAGGATTTCGCTTCTGGAGGCACTCTGCATCCGGACCTCCGGGTGACCCTGAATGAAGCGGACCAAGTAGCTGTATGCATCGACGTTGAGAACTTCCTGGCGGAGTATGAAGAGGAGGTTCGTCTCGCGGAGGAAGGCCAGACATACTTTGCTCCGGCAGCCAAAGACCTCGCTATGGATGCGGCCGAAGACTACGTCGAGAACCATCTGGTTGGCGCTAAGGTCGCCGGGTCCGATTTTGATCCGTATCCCTCGGGTTTGGAGATTGACGGGCTAGTACTTCCCTCGGAGATCGAGTCTCCTCACATCAGCTGGGTAGCTCTCGAGGTGGACTCAGCCAGCTGGGATCCGTATGAGGCCTTCGAGAACACCATGGAGCTTGGTCAGCTTGAATGCCGGGCGGAAGTGAACATCAGCGCGCATGTTCACCGCTCTGAGGCTTACTCCTTAGAACAATCTGGTGAAGTCGACGCCGTGGACCTGGGGAATTTAGAGGAGCACTACGTTGAGGTCGACTTAACTCGGCACGTCGTATTGCAGTTCAACATTCGCGTGGACAAAGAGATGTCTGGGCAGGTGGAGCACCTCGACAAGATTGCAATTGATTGACATGTTCCGCCCAGCACCAGCACCAGCGGCAGAGCAAGTGGATTGCGCAGGCCGCCTCTAGTTACTGACTAACCGGCGAGCTGTTCGTAGTAGTCCTTTGAGGCGTCTACGTCATCGCCGTAGGGGTTGGTGGAATAGTGCTGGAGCTCGATCAGGCCCGGGGGCAGCCCGGAGGTGGAGAGCACGGCTCTGCCGCGGGGTAGGGCGGCGAGGTCGTTGACGTCCAGGAGGCGTTCGCGCTGGATGGCGGTGGACACCGAGCGTCCACCTTTCTGGGTGGAGGTGGTGCGGCGGATGACGTCGTGGTCGCCGATGAGTTGGGACAGGAACGGCAGGAACGACGAGTCCGAGAGGCCAGAACCGGCGATCCGAATGTTGGCGGCGGACCAGAGCTTCTTCATGCCCTTCTCCCCGAAGGCCTCCAGGCCTTGGTCCCAGCCTTGGAAGAACGAGGACAGCACGATCCCCCGGGAGCCGTAGTGGGAGTACACGTCCGGTAGCTGGCGCCACCGCACGACGTTGGCGACCTCATCGAGCACTCCCGTCATCGGCGGGGAGAGCCGGCCCCCGGGCTGGAGGGCGGCAATCTCTTCGGCCTCGGTTAGCACCGCCACGGCCAGGGCACCGGCGATGGCACGGGTGGACCCTGCGCCCTCTTTAGAGATCAGGTACAGGGTGTCGGTTGAGGATGCGAAGCGTTTGGGGTCGAACTCGGCTCGGCCGAGCTGGCCGGTATCGCGCACCCAGGGGACGACTCGGTCGTAGGAGAGCACGTTGACCCAGGGGCGCATGGTCCCGTAGACCCCGTCGCGCTGCTTCGGCGTGAGCTGCTGGATCTTGCCCAGGGAGACGGCCACTGCCGTGTGGCTGTGCTCGAGCAGTAGGTCTCGGGGTGCCTTGTCGTCGGGGTTTTGGGCCCAGAGGTGTACGTCCGTGATGGGACGGCCACCGACTGCGGCGGCGTAGAACATCATCGACAGCAGGCGTCGGCCGTCGGATTCGAAGTAGGCGTCCTGGGTGGATCCGGCGGACGTGGCGGAGGTGACGAAGATGTCCGCGAGCATCTCGGCCCGCTCCATGCCAGTGACGAAGGACAGCGGGTTCCACCACCAAGTGGGTTCCTCCCCGATGATGCCTTGGACGTCGTGGACCCACACCACCCCGGTCCTCGACCGGGGGCCCCGCGTCATGTCCACGAGGTCGCGCTTGTTCGAGGTCGCCACCACAGGGCCCTTGGTTTCCAGGATCTGAGGGACGCACACACTGGTGGTCTTACCCGCGCGAGGTCCCATGAGCCAGATCTGTACCCATTCCCACGACGCGAAGAGTCGTTTGCCGTTGTTGACCAGCTTGGCCAGCGGCACTCCCGGCCCAGCGGACGTGGCGCGGAGCCGTTCAGAGTCCTTGGTCATGGCGGGTTCGTTGAGTGCGTCGAACTCCTTGGCCTTGGCCATCCGGGAGGCCAGGTGGTCGATCCGGGACCCGTTCTTGCGGCCCCGACGCAGCACCACCAGGAACGAGGCCGCCACGACCAGCAACATGGCCACCCCGGCAGCGAACACGATGAGCTGCCAGATACCGACCGGTGTATCGCCGGTGGCTTGGGACATGAGGACATCGAAGGGCCCGCCGGTGGCGCCGATAGTGGGGTCGATCCAGGCGCCGAAGACCCAGAGGGCGAGAGCTCCGATGACGAGAATGAGTAGGCCGGCGGCCAGTACCCAGCCGGTCTCAGAAGAAGCCGGCTGGGTGCGCCTGCCGGGGCGGGGGTCGGCGAGCATCACTGCACCATGTCCCAGTCGCGGTTGGTGTTGGTGTTGTCGATCTCCAGATCGGTCAACTGTACGTGCAGCGGTACCCCGGCTTCCTTGCCCGTCTTGAGCAGGAAGTTTCCGGCCCCTGGGCGCAACCCGGCCCTGCCGGTCCACTGGTCCACGGGCGCTTCGGCGATCCAGTCCGAGAGTTGGGACACCTCGGCGCGGGAGAGGTTGAATACTTCTCGCAGGTTGCCCATCTCGCCCTCGGCGAGCCCGCCGAGGAACACCATCGCGGAGCGTTCCACGAATCCCCACGCGGTGGCGGTCAAATGTGGTTCGGCGAGCTTGAGGTCGTTCATGGTGTGGGTCACCATCACTTGGGCCATCATCCGGCCACGGTTCAGACGGGTGATGGAGTCGATGAAGTGCACCATGTCCGCCGAGGCGCGCAGGATCCGCCACAGCTCGTCCATCACGAGCAAATAGGTCTTCCGTCGCCGTCCCTCGTCGGCCGCCAAATAGGCTTCTGCGCTGACGGTGGCTGAGCCGAGATTCCAACACAGAGACTGAACGGCGGCCATGAGCACATGGTCGTTCTCGTTGACTCCGGAGATGTCGAATACGGCCGGTCGGCCGACCTCGATGTGTTCGGAGGTGGGTTCGGAGAACATCGTCCCGTACATCCCGGATGGGCCCAGGGAAATCAATGCGTCCAGGACCTCGCGGACGCGCAGGTCGTACTCGGTGTCATTGTCGTTGGTGAGGGTCACCGCCCGCAGTGTTTGAGGCCGGGCGCTGATGTGCGCAATGACCTCGCCCAACAGCGGAGGGGTGGTGAGCTCGGGATCCAGGTCGGACAGGGAGGTGGCGATCACCGATCGTTCATGCGGTGCTAGTTCGCGCCCCAGCATCATGCCCACCACGCCAGCGATCAGGGATCGACGCCGGGAGGCCATTTCCTCCAGTGCCTTGCCCCTTTCTTTGGCATCCTGGATGCCGGCCAGTTGTCCCACGATGGGTCCCAGATCCATCGGGTTGATGTGTCCCTGGCCGGGCGAGAACTTGATGACCTGACCACCGAGGTCGGCGATGGTGTGCACGTAGTCCGGGCGGGTGTCGGCCAGGACCATCGGGATGACGCCCCAGTCCGCCAGCACGGTGATCCATCGGTGCACCATGGAGGTCTTTCCCAGCCCAGGCTGGCCGAGGATGAATGCCGAGGGATTGGAGATAATCCCGGCCCGAAACCACGACACTGGGTCCGCGCAGACGAGGGAGCGTCGGCGCAAGTGATAGCCCAGCGGTGCGCCGATCACCGGCAACCCGGCCCCGGCCGAGAACGGGTAGAAACCGCACACCTGGACCGTGGTGCCCTGCAGTTCGAAGGGGGCCTCGATGACGTCCACCGGTCCTCCGCCGGTCCGGTTCCAGCCGCGCGGGCCGGGCCGGTGCCGGGAGGCCTCGCGGGCTTCGCGCCAGCGTTGGGTGGTCTTGGGACGGTCCCGAGCTGCGGCGCGTTGACGCTTGGCGTCCTCGCGTTTGAGCCGGGCCAGGTCCTTCTTGGACAACGTCAGCGCGGTTCCGGTGAGCGTATCCGGGGGCGTCTGGCGATCGGCCATCAGAAGAACTCCCTCAGGGTGTCGGGGATGAGCATGTGATCGGGCAACACCAAGCCCAGGGGCAGGCCTGCCTGGAAGGTCACGGCCTGGTTGGCCAGGGCGGGACGGATTCGCAGCCGGGCCGGTCCCAGTAATCCGGGGATGCGCTTGTCCCAGACCTTCAGGTCTTCCTCCGAGGTGCCGGTGATGGTGATGACCAGCCCGAAGCGGGTCAATCCGGCACCTTGGGCTTCCTCGGAGGCGGTCTTGGCTGCGGCAGCCTGTCGCAGGGCAGCGCGGGCGTTACGCCGAGTCTGGGAGCCGGCGAAGGCCGCGTCATTCTGTTCTTGCTGCACTAGGGCGGTGGTCCGTTCGGCCGCGATGGGCCGGTAGAGCAGGGTGACGCGCTTGCGCAGCAGCCCCGGGGAGGGCTCCAACACCCGTTTCAGAGAGCTGGACGTGAAGTGTCCTTCCGGGCCCTTGTACATCGTCCAGGACTTCGAGACCGCCCGGTCGTGGCGGTAGTGCTCGAAGGAGTCCTGGGCGAACGAGGGTCCGGCATCCTCCCAGTGAAGGTCGGTGCCGCCATCGGCCTGCATTTGCTCCACCAGGGAGGCCACGGTCGGGTCATAGGCCACGCGGGTGAAGTCCGTGATCTGCTGTGCGGTAGACGCCCGCACAGCCCCTGCCCCGGTGCCCTGCAGGCCGCCGACGAGCCCAGGTAGGCGGGTGCCGATCTCCTCGGCCATTTCCGCCCAGCCGCGGTCTCCGGTCTTGCCGTCGTGCCGTCGTCCGTCGAAGGTCACGCTCACGCGGGCCACCAGCTGCGGGGCCCCACCCTGATAGGTCTCCCCGATCCGGTCAGTGACCGCCTTGGCGTAGTCGGGGCCGGTTCCGGTGCGGTTGGCCTCCAATAGATTCGCCAGACGCAGCCCGGAGTCCGGGGAGGACTCGATGGTCACCGAGGCCCCACGGATGCCCTCGTCCAGGCCGCGCTGGGTCAGCCAGGAACCCCACACGGCCACCCGGTGATCGATCTGTTCTTGGTCCACCAGAGAGTCCCCGTCGGGGTGAGTCTCGATGACGACGGAGTAGTTATACACGTCGGATCCGGCGACCCGGATCAGCCCGAAGGCGTTGCCGTAGGAGTCGGTGAACTCGCCCAGTTCGGACTTGGCCATCAACCCGGGCAGGCGAGTGGCCCCGTCGGGGGTGCCCTTACCGGTCGGACCGGCCAGGTACACGTCGCGGCCAGATTTCTCTTTGATGCGTTGTGCCAATCGCAAGGTGATCCTTCCGTAGATACTGCGTCCTTGGCGCCGGGTCACCTTCAGCAGCAGCACCGCCACCGTGGCGGCCATGACGAGGGCGAAGGCGATGTACCAGCGTCCGGTGGCCATGAACAGGATGCTCAGTAGCACCACCGGAATCAGAGCAATACTGATTCCCATCGACAGTCCACCCAGCCCGGAACGGCGGGGCACGGTGAGGTTGCCGAAGACCTGCGGTTCGATCCGAACGGACTCGGTCGTGCTCATGCTCGGTCTCCTTCATCGTCCACGGCCCGGTCCACCCGGGCACCCTCGGCGGCCTGCGATCCGGCCTGGCTGGCCTGGCTATACCGGTTGATGGCCTCGGCCCACCGACCCGACCCGGACGAACCGCCAGCGGCAGTGTCCGTCATTCCCGCTCCAGCCGGTGCACCACCGGCAGCCGAACCCGCGCCGGCCTGATCACCAGTGGTCGTCTCAGCACCCGAAGCGGCACTAGAGCCCTGGGTCGCACCCGCAGTGGAGGACGACTCCCCTGACGGGGCATTCCCACCCGCAGCTGATCCACCGGAGGACCCTCCCTCGGCGCTGGCACCGGACGCGGTGCTGGTGCTACCACCGGCTGAGGTGCCCCCAGCTGCCGCTTCGGATCCAGTGGAAGAACCACCATCCGCGCCGGCGGCCGCGGTGGACGTCCCCGACACAATTTCGGCCGTTGACGGAGCACCCCCAGCCGGGCCACCCCCGGACGATGAGAGGGCCCCGGATGGGTCTCCCCCACCGACGGCAGCCGCCGAGGTGCTGCCAGTCGCAGCCCCACCTCGGGCGGCCATCGCACCGGCGCCCACGCCACCGGCCAGCACCGCAGCTCCAGCGGCGACCCCGGCGGCCCCGGACAATGCCGCGCCTCCAGAAAATCCGCCTGAGCCCGCGGCCGCGGCAGGGACGATGAACTTGATCAGTCCGGGCAGGGCGAAGGCCGCCAGCACCAGGATCAGCAACCCCGTCATAGCGTCGACCAGCCCAGCCCCCAGGTCGGACGTCTGGGAGAGATCGGTGCCGTCGATCATCATCCGGAAGCCCAGGGCATAGATGCCGGCGGCGACCGGCTTGAACAGCAGCAGGGCGATCAGCCAGCCGTTGGCCTTGCGCCAGGCCTGATTGCCTCCCTCGGTTCCCGAGGCGGCCGCGAGCACGGCGATGAAGGCCACGAGGATCACCAGCATGAGGTTTCGGAAGATCATGAACATGAAGTTCACGCCCGAACCGAGCAGCATCAGCAGGTAGACCACGAACGCGACCCCGTAATTACTGGCCATGGCTCCGGTCGCGGGGATGAGCATTTCCATAGACGAATCGCCGTCAGTGGAGCGGTCAAGCAGCCACCGCGCGGTTTCGTCTCCGGCGGTGAGCAGGATCGGCACGGCGGCCATATAGACGCCCGTGGCCAACACGAGGTTAAAGAGCGGCTTGGCCAGATTGACCGCACTGGATCGGACGTCCTCGGTCATCACCAGCCGGATCAAGCCGAAGAAGAAACCGATCATGGCGAAGACCACCACGAACCAACTCAGGTCCTGCTGGAGCAAGTTCAGGCCCACTGAGTCCAGGTTCGGCGGAGGAACCTCCATCCACCACGTGCCAATGATCTTGGCCATCTCCACAGCCCCGTCATAAAGACCTTCGACCATCGCACCAAAAGCGGAGTTCGCAGCATCGCCCAACCAACAATCCACCTGATGAGGTAGGCATCCAGCCATGATCTGCTCCTACCGCCAGCGAACGTAAGGAGAGGTGTCTTCCAGTGCGGAGACGCGTGGATGCTCCCCTGGTGTTTCGAGATTGAGCTTCCAGTCGCCGGCCTCGTTGTCCCAGACCAGGTCCACACTTTGGGAGATGTCAGTTCCCTGTCCTGTGATCCAGTAATCAATGGTCGCGGAGTTCATGTCTGCGGCCAGGACGCGGAATCCCTCGTAGACAGGGCGCTCGAAGTCCGCATCACCGCTCTCTTCGACGAGCTGAAGCATTTCATCCCGCCCTGGGCCAGGGATTGCGGCCTCTGCTTCTCCCATAGAGATGGCGGTCAGCAGGTTTGGGCCGGCGAAGATGGCACCGGTGGGTGAGCGCTCAAAGCAGGTCCACAGGTTCCCGTCTTGAGTGCTGGGGCCGTATTTCTCGGAGGTCGGCATGAGCATCTGGTACGGGTGGGTCTTCCAGACAGTTTCTGGTGCTTCGCTGGGGACCGTCTGGTCAGCGTCGCTGGTCTGGCATGCGGCGCCCGCCTGGGCAGGCGCCGAGGTGGGTGCCTGCTCCGGGGCCGTTGCCGTGGCTGTCGGGGTGAGGGTGTTCTCTGGTGCGGTCGTGGTGTCGCGTGGCCAGAGGACCACGCCGACGACAATCGCGACAATCAGGACCACTAGCAGTCCGCCGGAGACCCACCATCCCAGGCTCTGCGTGCCTGGGGAGTCGGTGTTCTTGTTCTTGGCCACGAGGGCCCCCCTTCGCTCGGTGTCCTGCTTGCGTTAGACGAAGACGGCCATGATCGCGCCGGCGCCAGTGGCCAGTCCGCAGACGATGATCGCGATGGCAAGACCCTTGAGGCCTTGAATCTCCCGACCGGTGAAGGCGGCGAACACCAGCGAGCCGGCCGAAGCCAGGAATCCGGCCACGCCGATGATGATGACGATCCAGGCGATCCAGTTCAGTAGGGTCGTGATGCCCTCGGTGCCTGGAGGCTGCTCCGGGGTCGGGTTCGGGATGACGCTGGCGAAGGTCGAGGCGGTGGCCATCAGGTCCATCAGCATGGGTGGGTCTCCTTATCTAGGGGTGCGGAAGGCGTGGATGATCTTGGTAAGCCTGCGTGGCAGTCGCCCGGGGTCCGGCGGCAGGTGCCGCCAGGCCTCGATCCACGGCAGGTGAGCGCCGCGGGGAACCTTGCGCGCCAGTCTCTTGACGGCCTTCTTTTGGCCGTCGGCCAGGGTGGGGCCGTCATCGACAAGAAGCAGCCCCAACAGGGTCGAGGAAGGCAACTGGCCGGCGGCCCATTGATGGGTGAACGCCTCGGCGGCGGCCAGGCCGGCGTAGTGAGTCCGGGCTACGGCCAACACCTGCAAGGTCGGCAGGGGGCGGGCCCACCCGCCAGCGACCGGCCAACCGGTACCGGCATCGACAGCGTCGTCCCCAAACAGGGAAGCGACCGTGGTGGCCCCCGCTCCCCCATGCAAACCAAAGACGGTCACCTGACGAAAGTCCGTCACGGTCGTCTGCGGCCACGGCGCGGCCTCCGGATCGGCGGCGACGGTGATCTCCTCGGGCGAGGGCGGCCCGTAATACAGCGCCGCGGTGTCGAGACCGCCGTCGTTCTCAGACAGACTCTGCGAGGAGTCCCCGGGCACGACGACAAGAGGGTTCCCCCGTTGGGCCACGTCTGCTCATCCCCTTAGCATGTGATTGGCCAATACAGTCAACATAAACACCCTGCGTCAGATGCGTCAATATGGACTTTTGTCCATATTGCGTGTCTTGCGCTTGACGAATGCAATGCGTTCGTGAGGACAATGGAGCGTGATGATGAACGATGCCACGGCGGTCGATTCACTTCTGGAGGGGCAGCCTGACCTGCTCACCACCGATGACATCTGCACGCTGATGCGGGTGTCCCAGGGCACTGTCCTGCGGTGGATGAAAGAGCAAGGGCTGCCGACGATCTCGGTGGGACCGCGGTTGCGCCGCGTGCGACGCGAGCACTTCCGGGAGTGGCTGCTGAGAGCGGACGAGATCGACGACTGACGTTTCCACCTCGGGGGTGTAGTGGACGAGACCGCAGAGACAGGGTTCAACCTAGAGACCGTGCCGGTCTTTCCGGTGCTGACCCTCTGGCTGGATGAGGGAACCGAACGGTCCGAGCTGAACGGGGTCCCCGTCGAGCCCGTCCCTGGTGAGGGCTACCGGCAGGCGGCTATCGCTGCCGTGGTGCGCGAAGTCCAGCGCCTGTGCTTGGATGCTGTACGGGTGCGGGTGCTCTCCCCCACCGATGAGGCCTGGGACATGGTGGTCACCGCCACCGGGGACGCACACGACGCCACCGTCACCGACCCCGCCGCCGATCAGCCCCAGCGGTGGCCGCGCCGCCGTTGGCTGCTCCTCGGGGCCAGCACCCTGGGAGTGCTCGCCCTCGGCGGTCTGGGCACCGCCGTGGCCCTGTCCGTCACCGGCGAGAGCGCTCCGGAACAATGGGTCGTTCCTGGTGCAGACCAGCAGATCCCCGTCGCCCTGCCCGAGGCGTTCTCCGGACGCTCGGCCTGGTCCGTTCCGGTGGCCGAGAACTCCGATGTCACGGCCTTGGACGCCGGGCACATTCTCTCCGCCGATCCCGACGGCACCCTGACAGCTCGGGACCCAGAGACCGGTCAGCCGGTCTGGCGCGGCACCTCTGCCCCGAAAGACCTCACCGCCGCTGTGCACACCGATTGGGCCGGCACCCCTTCTCTGGTGGCCCAAGCAGGCAACGAGCTGCGCGTGTGGGACCTACGTACGCCCGAGGATGGCTCGACCGTCCCGGCCGCGACCATTCCGGTGGACCAGGGCTGGCGGGTGGAAGTGCGAGGGGCACGACCCCTGGTCGCCAAAGAGCACTGGATCGTCGGTATCCCCACACCGGGCAACGGTCTCACCGATGTGGTCATCCCCGCCGGGTCCCGCGCCCTAACCGTCACCGGCGACAACCAAATCATCACCGCCACCGAAGACAGCCTCCACACCGTCAACGCAGACGGAACCGTGGCTGGACGGGTCCCCCTCACCGCGCCGACCGGCTCCAGTGGCGCACCTGTGGCGTCGTGGATGCTCGACGCTGACCACGCCCTGCTGGGCTGGAAGACCAAGGACTCGTCCACCCCCATGGCCATCATCCAGATCCAAGACGGTGCCACCCTGGCCACCGCAGAGGTCCCGCAGCCCCCCGACCAACGCCAACAACAACCCATCGTCGACGCCGAAGGGCGCACTGCCGCCTTCGACACCCTCTCCTTGACCTGGGGTGAAGGGGCGGTACTGCGTCCGCTACACAGCTTCGAAACCTCCACCCTTGACGGCACCACCGCCTATGGAATGGCCGGCCGCACCGCCCCGGCCAGCCTCGACCTGTCTTCCCTGACCTCGGCACCTCTGCCATGGGAGACCTTCACCGACGAGGACCCGGCCCCGGACTTGGTGGAGGCCGACGCGGCCTACATCGTCGCGGAAACTCTTGAGAACACCGTGCTCTACCGCTCCGAACCAGCCGACGCCCTAACCAGCGGCCGGGCTGACGACACGAAGGAGAAGTGATGATCCGCATCCAGATGGACTCCCCCACCCGAGCGAGCCTGACAACCGACACGGAGACGACAGAAGTCACCTGCGCAGCCGGTGAGCAGCTCATCGACGCGGTGATCGAACACCTGGTGCGCCGGGCCCGCCGCGACGGCACCCGACTAATCGCCCAGACCGACGACACCCCGCCGACCTGGATTGCCGTGGACCCCACCGGCACCGTCACCCCCCTCGACCAGCCGCCCGCACCCTCGCCCGTGGCCACCAACGACGCGAACACCACCGACATCACTCCCGCGGAGCAGCCCGCACCAGAGGCCGAACCGACTGTAGTCACGGTCCCTGCCACCCCGGCGACCCCACCGTCCCGGCCCAACCCCCTCATCACCAACGGCACCACCACTGGCCCGGCGCCGGTCACGTCCGACCCGGCCGGTGCTGCGCCCCAGCCGACCACCACAGTGGTTCCGACTCGGCGTAGCCTGCGCGACACCACCTTCCTGGTCCCAGATCAGGCCACCGAGCCGGCCTCTCGGGGCTGGCGGGCCGCCCTGAACACCCTAGGCCTGCGCATCCCTCCCTCGGAGGCCGAGATGGCCGAACGCCAAGATGTGAGCACCGTGTCCCAGCACTGGCCTGGCCCACGCACCGTGGCCGTGGTCAACCGCAAGGGCGGCGCGAACAAGACCCCCACCGTGGCCCTGCTCTCCGCCGTGCTGGCCCGCTACGGCGGCGGGCCCGTGCTCGCCTGGGACAACAACGAGTCCCAGGGCACCCTGGGCTGGCGCACCGAACAGGGCCCTCACGCCGCTAGTGTGCTGGACCTGGTGGATTCATCGACTCGGCTGCTCTCCCCAACCACCTCCACTGCAGACCTGGCTCACTTCGTCCACCACCAGCCGGCCGACAAGTACGACGTCCTGCGCTCCGATGAAAACGACGAGGGCGACCACGAGGTCACCGCCGAGGAAGTCGACCTCGCCCACCAAGTCGCGTCCCGGTTCTACCGGATGATCATCATGGACTCAGGCAACACCGCACGCTCAGCCAACTGGCGACGAATGATCGACCACACCGACCAGCTCGTCGTCCCAGTCACCGCGATGGAAGACCGCGCCGAGGCAGCCCTACTGACCCTGCAGACCCTCGAAGCCCGAGGCGGCCACGACGCAGAACTGGCCCGCAATGCCGTGGTCATCGTCTCCGAGTCCACCGACGCCGGCCGAGGACTGGGCGGGGACGCATTAAAGAAGGCCCGCGCCGAAGCCCAACGCATCGCCGACGGCTTCGCACCCCTGGTCCGTTCAGTAATCCGTGTGCCCTATGACCCGGCCCTGGTGCGTGGGGTAATCCGCTACGACGCCCTGCTCCCGGGGACCCAGCGGGCGTGGCTGGCGGCCGCCGCCGCCGTGGCCCAGGGCTTCTAAGGAACAAGCCGCCGTGGACAACTCTCGCAGCCTGCTACAGATGGGCGCAGCAGCCGCCGTCGTGGGGCTGCTGATCCTCATCCCGGTGATACTCATGAAGTTGGACAAGCCCGCTCCCGCCGCTCACACCGGGTGCGTTCCGGCCGGTGGCAGCACTGCTGGCATCCCTGAGCAGTACCGCGAAGACGTCAGTGCAGCCGCCACCGAAGCCGGGGTCCCGGCGGCGCTGGTCGCCGCCCAGATCCAGTCTGAATCGACCTGGAACCCCCAGGCCAAGTCCCCCGTGGGAGCCAGAGGCATCGCGCAGTTCATGCCAGCCACTTGGGCCGAGTACGGCCAAGGTGCCGATCCCTTCGATGCGAAGGCCGGCATCGCTGCCCTAGGGCGGTATATGAAGGCCATCCGCGCAGACGTCCAGGACCTCGGCACCACCGAGGCTGAGAGGATCGACCTGACCCTGGCCGCCTACAACGCCGGCCCAGGCGCCGTGCTCCAACACGGCGGCATCCCGCCGTTCCCGGAGACCCAGGCCTACGTTCGTAAGATCAACGATCTGGCCCAGCTGGACTACTCCGCCGACTGCGCCCCTCCGGGCGGATCCGTCATCGGCGACCTCGGCACCGGAGAATGGACTCATCCCCTACCCGGTGGCGTCCTGACTAGTCGCTTTGGGTATCGCGGCTGTGTAGCGGGGGTCCAGTGCAACGAGTTCGTCTCCACTCACCGCGGCCTGGACTTCTCCACCGGCGGCGGGGCCACCGTTGTGGCCCCTACCGACCTTCGCGTGACCGACGCCGGGGTCAACCAGTACCAGGGCCACTACGTCGTCGGCCGGATGACCGACGACCCAGGGCTGGTCTTCCAGTTCCACCACTGCACCCCTGACACCCTCCAAGTGGGCCGAGGCGACACCGTCGCCACCGGGACTCCGCTATGTGTGGAAGGCAGCTCGGGCAACTCAGCACGGGCGCACCTGCACTTCCAGATCAACGCACCCGAAGCCGACGACACTCGGCCCACCTACGACCACGCCCTGGACCCCTATCCGATCCTGATCCAGATGGGCATCCCACTATGAACCGCACCCGGATTCTGACCTACATTGCCATCACAGCCGTCGCCGTCCTGGTCGGCGTCGGAGTGGCACTGGCCTTCACTCAACCGTGGAACCGCGAAGCACCCGCACCCACCACCGCCCCAACCTCCGCCGCTACCAGCACCGGCGCACCAGATGATTCTGTTGCAGACGACATCAGCGATCGCCAACAGATAGCGCTGGAAGCCGCGCGCATCATGACAACCTGGACGCCGGACGAGGACCTCAACCGCACCGCCGCCGAACTGCGCGCACGGACCCTGATGACCAAGGAGCGCGCCGCGGCCGTCATTGCCCCCGAGCGGCCTGCCACAGGAGTCGAATGGCTCGAAGCCGCAGAACGCGGAGCCACCTCCGTGCCCAACGTCGAGCTCAACTACGCCACCGAATCCAGCGAGACCGGCGTTTCCGTGACCGCAACTTGGACCTGGAACGCCCCCGACGGCAGCGACATCCCCGAAGAACCGGGAACACAACCCCGCAGGTATTACTTCGAGTTCACCGAGGAGAACAAAATTCATGACTACAGCTACTAACCCCGTCGTCCCACGGACAGGTGGCTACTTCGGAAACTACGCTCCCGTGCTCGCAGCACCGTGTACGGGGAGAAATACTCCACACCGGACCTACTGGCCAGCACCGGCGCCGGACGGCGGCCCACTACTGGGACCTCCCGGCCCGCCACCAGGTCGCCAAACGCTTCATAGACACCACCTGCTGGTTTCCCGCCGGTGCCGGAGCCGACCGCTGGCAGCCGGCCAGTCTGGCCGGGATCGACCTGGCACCTGCCCACGATGTGGACGCCATGGTGCAGGCCTCCTCCATGCTGGCAGCCACCCCGCACTGGCTGCGCCGCGGCAACGTCTCGGACGTCCTGGGCGACCCCATGGAGAGGGCCGGGATCTCGAGTCCGGCGAAGTTCCGGCAGCGCGAGACCATCGACTCCACCGGCCGCAACCTCACCCTGATCTTGCCGGCCCCGCTGCGGTGACGCCTGGTCGGACTGCCGCTGAGAGCACGACACGCCCAACACGCCAGCGGCTGAGAAAAAATCTCTGGCTGATCTTGAGGCACACGGGCCACATCCCGGCCCGGGCTGCCGACCACTCCCCTGGTCCAGGCGCGTATCCGGCCCTGGGCAGGAGCAGAGCGGTAATGCTGGCGTGCCCGGAACCGGCTGCAGATCTACCGCGGCACAGCAATGCTGGCATTGCCATCAACGGCGTCTTCCACACAGCCACGTGAGGCAAGTATTAGCCTGTAACAGGATGCTCCCCCACATCAAGAATCTCTACGCTGGCGGCATAGCCGGTAATGCTGGCATGAATGGCAATGACGGGAATGACAGCACTGACGCCATAGCCGTTTCTGGAGGCATTGCCGGTCGGTTCGAGCCAGGCCGGAGCCGGCAACAAAGCGCTCGGCGATGGGCAGCCCATCCCAGTGCTGGGGCGGAAAGATGCGGCATGGGCACTGGCACAGAGGTGAATCACACGGTGGTAACTTCGAAGGCATCAACCACCAGTCAGACATGGAAGGAGCGACGCGATGAAGCAATCCGTCACCACCTCCGGCAACGGTTCGACGGCTCGAGCCACGACACGACGGTCCGATTCCAAAGGCGACCGGGCCTTCGTGGGGACACGCATCCCCGCGGACTTGCAGCCACGACTGAAGTCGAAAGCCGAGCAGTCGAACCTCACCGTGTCTGAGTACGTGGAGCGGTTGATCGCCGCGAACCTCACCCAGGAGGGGCAATGGATCGCGTAGCCACTCCGGACAAAAAGATGGGCCCGCAGAAGCGGGCCCATCAAGAAGCCGGACACCAGGGGCCGTTGCCGGGGCCCGCCGGAAAACCGGACATCGTGTAACTACACCTCACCTCGACGGAACGGACTGCAATCCGATACGTCAGTAGACCGAAGGCCCCTGCAAGGGCCGCCGACCAGAAGGAGGTAGAGCCCAAGGCTCCATCACTACTTCGATATGCACTTAGCCAACTGACCGGCCCACCTGACTCTCACACCACGGTGGGTACCGGTACTTTGACGTTCCCGGAAGGAACATCGCCATCGTAACGCAGCCTGAAGAGGGACTGCCAGCATCACGCACCCCCGCGCGTCGAACCGACCACGGTGCCATCTGGCGAGCCCTAGCCCCCGCACTCGGCGGCCGCGACCGCGTCCGCGTCTCCCGAGACGGCGGACGCAACTACCCGGCCCGGTCCGAGGTCGACCTGCAGGAGATCCTGGCCAAGCCACCCGTCCGTCCAGCAGCCGTCCTTATTCACACCCGTGACGGGATGTGCCGGACCCTGTGCCTGGACTTCGACGCCAAACCCGCCACCGGTGGGGAGCCTGCCGTCCTGTCAGACGTGCATACGACCACGGGCCTCTTGCACGCCGCCGGCGCCTCCTGGATCCGCGACCGGTCACCTTCCGGTGGGCGCCACGTCTACGTGCCACTACGCGAGCCCGTGCCCTTCCATGTGGCCCGTGAGCTGGTCGAGGCCCTGGCGATCGCCTGCCCCACCCTGGACCCTTCACCGCACCGGTCCATCATCAGCGGATGCATCCGCACCCCCGGGTCGGTTCACCGTGCCGGCGGCCACCAGCAGCTGGAGATGGGCCTGGAGGACGCGGTGGCCGTCGCCACCCACCGCAACGGTCAGGATGCCTTCGACCGGCTCTGGGAGGAGCTGTCTGAGCACCGGGCCATGGTCCGGGCCCACCGGTACGAGGAAGCCGAGCCGGATGGGGTGGTCTCAGCCGACGCGTCCGGCCCAGTGGCCGTCTCGGGCCGGACCATGTCCACGGAGATGCTGCGCACAGCCACCGACGGGACGTGGAACCACACGCGGTACGCCTCGGCCTCCGAGGCACGGCAGGCCGTCCTGGTCAACGCCGCGGGGTCCGGACTGGGCCTCGTCGACATCCAGGCCAGGATCCTCAACGGCGTGTGGCCCGGCCTGGCCCAGTTCTACTCGCGCTACTCCCCCACCCACCGGCAGGCAGCGCTGCGACGGGACTGGGTTGAGGCCCAAAGATTCGCAACCCAAAGCCCTGTCCGTAAATCCAACACAAGCCAGCCTTCTACACAGGGGGGGCCCTCAATATCTGCCTCCCAGCAGGTACGGACCTGGCTGAACGCCCTAAAGGTCGTGGATACCCGGATGGGTAGTGACCGCAATTCGCTCACCAAGCGCCTGCTGCTCCGGGCCGTGGCGGAAGCCTGCATGAAGACCGGCGATGTCGTGGTCGCTTTCGGGGTCCGTGCCCTGGCCGTGGCCATCGGCAGTGATGCCAGCACGGTCTCTCGCCATCTCCGCGAACTGGTCCAGGACCCGGAGCCGTTGCTTGCGCTCATCCAGAAGGGTCACGGCACGGAGGCAGACACCTACCGGCTGGTCGTACCTGACCACCTAGAACAGGCCGCTGCTGCACGGTCTTGGCGGCCGGGGAAGATCCATGCCCTGCGCCCGGTGTTTCGGTCACTGGGGATGCCTGAGGCCCTGGTGTTCGAGGCCCTGGAGATGCTGGGTACCTCTGTGCCGGTGAAGACCCTTGTCCAGGAGTCTGGGCTGTCGCGGACCGCGGTCAACGATGCGCTGAACGTGCTGGCGTCATGGCGGCTGTGCACCGGCTCCGCCGGACTCTGGAGCCTCTCCCCCACTGCCAGTGACGCAAACCTGGAGGCGTTGGCCGAGCAACTCGGCGTCCTCGAGCAGGTTTCCCAGCAGGTCGCCCGGTACAGGGCCGAGCGCGCCGTCTGGCACAGCTGGCTGGCGGCACGTGCCGCAGCGCAGTCCGCCGGGTACATCGACGACCTGGGGCACGCCTCCCTGCTGTGGGAGTTGGTCGAACCGCCACCGGACCCATGGGAGTCAACCCTCGTACCCGGCTGAGGCTACCGCCTGGGTACAGCTGCAGACCCTAGAACCTGTCTCCCAGATTGGCGACCGGTGCAAACAGCGGCTGGGTGTCGATGACCGAGTTGTTGAGAGGACGGGGGCATGACCAACAACCCAGTCCTCAGGCCCGAGGCGTGGACCGCGCCTACCCTGGCCGCGGTCGCTTACCTTGCTCTTCTGCTCTGGGCCGTCCTTAAAGTAATCCGAACCCCTCATCTATCGGTTCTGCTCCGTCTGGGCCTATTGCTTCTTGCTATTACGGTGCCCTCCCTGGGCGCCATAGTCGCGGCGATTGCGGCGCGCTAGCAGCGTCGCGTTCTCCCCGAACGATGAGGTGTCTGTTGACCAGGAGTGTGTTTGATGTGGTGCGGTGGGTCGACGTCACGGATACCCTGCAACTTTCGTCGGCCGAGCCGCGGTGAATGTGGCAGACCTGATTCCCATCGGGGGATGTCTACCAGTGCTTTGATTCTGATGGTGATGGCGGGCAGCATGACACCGCCGCGGCAAGTCAGGGTGAGCTTGTCGTACCGGGTGGCCAAACCCCGCCACTGCTTGAACACGTTGAAGGAACCTTCCACGACGTTGCGCCGTCTGTAGGCCTCGGTGTCGACACAGACCGGTCGGTCGCCCCTGGCCACGCGGCGGGGCCGGTTGGGTAGAGGTCGACCCTCTGCGGGATGACCGCCTGGACGCCCTTGTGGCGCAGCAGTGCCCACTGCGCATCGGTCAGGGCTTCAGTGCGTGTCGCGCTCTCAGCACGTCAACGTGACCAGTCACCCACTAATAAATGCGCCTACGCCGCCTAGTCCTCCTGGGCATCGGCCGGCTGGTACCCAAGCCCAAGACCCACGGCAGCCAACGCGTTGGTGCCGACTGTGCGCAGGGTCGCGTCCTGCGGGACCGGCGTGACTTCGACATCTCCGAAGAGGATGCAGTTCACAGCGGAACCTCGCCTTCCCCCGGCACCCGGTTGCTGAGGGTGGAGGTCATGCCAGCATTACCGGTCGAGCTGGCAATGGAGTCGGCGAGTCCCCGATCCACGCTCCCCCGCTCGAGAACACGGCTGGCTTGCACGATGCTGTCGAAGAGCCCGATGCCCACGACCGGTGTCGCCTCACCGGAGGCAGTCGGCGAAGAAGGCCATAGACACAATGGCTTCCACATCGAAAGCCGTGGGGCATTCGCCTCGGTCATCAATGAGTGCTGACACCATGGCGCTGAGGTCGACTGGTGCTGGATTGGCGGTGATCGTCATGCTGAGCTCCTGCGTACGGGTTGGTCCGACTGCCATGTGTGCGGAAGCCCGCCCGAACTTCACCCGGTACCTGGGGGCACCTCGCTGGCAATGCTGGTATTGCTGGGAGTGCGGGCTTTGCCAGCCTCAGGGTCAACGACGACGGTTGTTCCAGCACTAATGGCATTGCCAGCATTACCGCCCCCACTGGCGTCCTGGGGTCCGCCCCGTGGGTCTGCCGTTTTGTGTCGGACCTCGCGGCCGGGATGCAACGAGCAGGGGACGGGAGGCGACCGCCCAAGCCGGTGGCGTTGTGCGCTGGAGCGTGCCCGTCCCCACGTGCTCTGCGTGCACTGTGGGCTTCATCCCGTCAACCCGGCACCGAGGTCGCTCAAGCCTCCGGGTTCGTCTGCGCCATGCCGGTCGGAGGGCTGCCGACCGCCGCCATGATGGTTCGCCGACGCGATGAGAATCGCCGTGGACCGCGCATCGCTCATCGGGGTACGTCGACAACAGCCGTGAATGCCGAGCGGTAATGCTGGCATAACCGGCCATCCCGGGGTTGACGGTCTAACGGGTCACGTTCGCTGTGCTCTCTTCGACAGTGAAGGGGCACTGCTGGCTTTGCTGGCTCCACTGGTAAGCCGTCATTGACGGCACGACTGGCTCAAACAGCAATACCAGTATCACTGGCGATATTGGAGCGGCCTGCGGGAATTATGCCGTCGAGGGGCATCTGTGCAGAGCTCACTGGTAGTGCCAGCAAAAGAGCTATTTCACTTGGTAAGACCGGTAATGCTGGCAAGGCGCTTTGCGCGGAACCAGCGTCCTTTTCTCCGGTTAAAGCGGCAAGCAAGCGACTCATGATCCCTAGGGAGTTTTAGCATCAAGGCCGATAATGCCAGCATTATGGAGATGCGTGATGGTGAAACCAGCATTGATGGCACAACCGGCAAGGCCGGTTGGGGAGGGGGCTTGCCATCAGTCTTCGGCGAGTGAAGATGGCAATGCCAGCAATGCCAGCAATGATGGTCAAGCTAACCTGCCCGATCACGAGGCGAGCACTGGCCAGAATAACAAACAGTAATACCAGCATAACCAGCCAAGCTTGTCTGACTGTTACTGCTGGCCATGGCGTTGATACCGTCAATGTCGGCGTTTCGTGAGGGTGTTCGCCCGGGGCTTCAGGTTAGCCTGTGACAGGATCGCGCTCGTGGACGATCGGGCCGCAGCCGCGGTGCCGGTCTCGGGCCAGCCGATCTTGCCCCGTCGTAGCCGGACGACCGGGGAGCGGCATTGTTCTGCAGTGCCTGCCCCCTGCCTCCAGCTGCCCGCGCCGGGGACCTACCAGCAGGAGTGGAGGCACCGCGTGAGCCGAGTGATCGCCGTGTGCAACCAGAAGGGCGGCGTGGGCAAGACCACCGTGGCCGTCGGCTTGGCCGAGGTCTACGCCCTGCATGAGGGCAAGAAGGTGCTCCTCATTGACGCCGACCCGCAACGCAACGCCACCAGTGCTCTGGCCGTCACTGACCCGGAGTTCACCCTCAACGACGTGATCTACGGCGACCCGGACAACAACTTCCGCGTCCCGGCCGGTGCCGCAGCAGACGCCATCACCGAAGCCGGGGAGGCCTGGCAAATCGGCAAAGCCGCACCCCACGTCATCGCTGCCGAACGGCACCTGGCAGCCCGGGAACGGGACCAGATGCTGGCCCGGGAGTTCCGACTGCGCTCGGCCCTGTCCGGGGTCTCGGAGCTGTACGACATCGTCATCATCGACGCCCCGCCGTCGCTGGGCATGCTCACGGTCAACGCTTTGACCGCGGCCGACTGGTCCATCCTGGTCACCGAGCCGCGAGCCTCCTCCTTCGAAGGCATCGGTGAGATCGCCAAGACCATGGTCGAGGTCTCGGAAGCGTTCAATGAGAACCTTCAGGTGGCCGGCATCGTTCTGAATCGCCTCCGTCGAGGACTGCGCGACCAAGAGAACTGGGCGCTGAAGATTAGGAACACCTACGGCGACGCCGTGGTCGAACCCTCGCTGCCGGCCCGTGAGGCTTTCGCGCTGGCCCATGCCGAGGCTCGCCCGCTGATGAGCTACGGCAGATCAGCCAACACCTCGCTTGAGCCCATGAAACTGGTAGCCCGTCGTATCTGGGAGGGGAGCAACTCGTGAGCCGGTCAGACAACGTGTCGAGAGGCAGCGGGGGAGAGGACGGCGCCAACGCCCTCAAATCACTGCGCCGCGTCGGCCTGAAGAAGGCCCGCTCCACCTCCGTGGTCAACGACCTGGTTGCGGGGGAGTCAGCGGCCGCCGAAGAGGCATCGAATGCACCTGCGCCGGTGGTGACGGACAAGACTGCGAAGACGCCGGCAGCACCTGACTCGGTGCAGCCGGCACCTGTCGAGCCCGCCCCGTTAGCACCCCCTGCGACCCCGGAGCCGACTCTGATGCCGCCGCCGACACAGGACCAGCAGTCGACACCGGCACCGACTGCGGTGTCTGAGACAGCGGAGGAGAAGCCGCGGAAGGTGACGTTCTACCAGGACAACGAGCAGCGTCTGCGTGCTCGAGCGGCTTACGTGCACACCATTCCGGTCACCGGAGCGACCAGCTGGTCGGACTTCATCGCCCGTGCGGTGGAGCGCGAAACCCTCCGCTTGGAGGCCGCCTACAACGACGGGGAACCTTTCACGCAGATGCCGGGCATGGTGCGCCGAGGTCGGCCGTTCTCTTCTTGACAAGGCTCCTGGGGCAGAAAGTCGGCCGCTCAAAAGGGGGTGCGAAGCGCGCTATGCGCAGTCCACTCCGTCGCGATCGTGGCTCACAGAGTCCGGAACTCACAGAGTTTGTCAGTTACAAGGTAATGGACACACAACGCCTCGGCTGGTCACCTGCGCCGATGTGAGACCTCAAGCAGGGAGAGGCTGAGGTCGCCGTCCGGTCGCCGGAGGATAACTTGGACGGTGCTTAGGATTGACTAACGCTGTCTAACACGCTGAGAATGTCTAACAAGGTCTAACATGACGAGGGCACCTCATGGCAAGAGTCACTAATCCGTTTACCCCCGGTTTCGGGCAGAGCCCAGCCATTCTTGCTGGTCGGGCCAGCGTCATCCGCGAGTTCGAACAGGCCGTGGCCGGCGAATTGCCCGGTCAACGCAATGTCCTGATCTCCGGAGCTCGCGGAGCAGGCAAAACCGTGCTGCTCACCGAGTTCGAGGCGGTCGCCGCCGATGCAGGGTGGACGTGTATCACTCTGCACACCGCCTCCAGCTCGCTCGTGGCCGAACTGCGGGCCGAGATCGTCGAGCATCTGCGGGAGAGTGACCCTCAGGCTGAGCGGTCCCGACTGACTGGCGCGGGACTCTCCGGGGTCTCTGCCCAGCGGGACGTCGTGGAACGCTACGACGGCGAAGCCTTACCCGTCGGCCGCCTCCTCGACCGGCTCGCCGGCATCCTGGACGCCACCGGGGGAGGTCTGCTGATCACCCTGGATGAGCTGCAGTCCGTCGACCCGGCGCAACTGCATGAGGTCACCCAGCATGTTCAGGACCTCACCCGTCGTGGGCATCAGGTCGGGTTCGTCGCCGCCGGCATCCGTGCAGGCCTCGATGACCTCCTGGAGAACGACAAGACCACCTTCCTGCGCCGAGCCCACCGCGTAGAGCTCGGCAGCGTCCCTGTCGGAACTGCCGCCGAAACCATTCGTCAAACGGTGGCCGATACTCCCAAGACCATCACTCCCGAAGCCGCAGTGCGCGCCGGCGAGGTCTCTCAGGGCTACCCGTACCTCATCCAGCTCGTCGGGGCCCGCGCCTGGACCCACGCCGGCAACGCCGACACCATCGAGATCGGCGACATCGAACAGATCCGCACCGAGGTCATCCGCGAGATGGTCAAGAACGTTCACCGGCCCGCGCTCCGAGAAATCAGCGGCAGGAAACTCGACTACCTCAACGCCATGCTCGAGGACACCGGCCCCTCCCGCGTCGCGGACATCGCCGCCCGCATGGGAGAAGACCGGCGGTATCAGTCGGTCTACCGTGAACGGTTGATCCACGATGAATTGATTCACCCGGCCGGGCGAGGGTACGTCGAATACGCCCTGCCCTACCTGCGCGACGCGCTCGAAGCTCTCCGCGCCGGAACTGCGCCCGTCCCTGGCGCTGACGAGGTCACCCGAACCCGTACCAGGCTCCCCGCGTCGAGGAGCCGGCCGGAGACCCGGGATCGAACGACACGGGACAACAACCGGAGGCCCTGACCGGATACGGGAAAGGGCAAAAGTCGAAACGGCACCCGCCCCCATCGGCTCAGCAGGATCAGGACAGCACCCCTCCGCGGGTACCCACCGCCGGGCCCCTTGATTCGGCACCACTGGATGCACCCCAGGGCCAAGCCGGTACCGTCCCCCATGGTCCAAGACGCACGCTGCCGGCGCACGCAAGCGTCGGGCTGTACGTGTGTCAGTATTCCGCCTAGGAACCCTGCACGGTCTGGATCAACTCCGGCCCGTTGTTGCGCACGTTGCCTACGGCGGTCCCGACCTCGGTCAGGGTCCATGTTGAGGCGGTCCGGTAGGCCTGGTTCCGGACCTCCTCGACCAGTGTTTCGGCCTCGTCTGCGGACGCTAGCTTCTCGGGCTTCAGCCAGGTGTCCATGGTGTCCCGGTCCATGGGCAGGGGTAGGCGGTCGTGCAGGCCGGCCAGTTGCTCCAAGGTCGGCTCGTCGGTGCCGGCCTCGGGGGAGGGGCCGGTGAGGATTGTGCAGCTCAGGAGCCACCGGCCCTCATCGTCCTCCGCGGCTGCTGGGTCTTTCCACCATTCGTAGAGCCCGGCGAAGTAGATCGGCGAGCCGTCGGCGGGGCGAACGAAGAAGGGCCGCTTCGGTGTGCCCTTGGGCGCATCGGCGGTCGGTTTGAGCCATTCGTAGTACCCATCGACCGGGACTGCGCATCGTCTGGCCTTCACGGCCGCGCGAAAGGTTGGTTTCGTGGAGACGGTTTCCGAGCGGGCGTTGAAGGCTCTCGAGCCGACGGCGATGTCCTTGGCCCACGGTGGGACCAGGCCCCACCGGGCCACGTGGATCTCCCTGCGTGTCTGTGCCTCGGCGGCCCGTTCTAGGACGATGGGAACCTCGCTGGTCGGTGCAACGTTCCATTTCGGACGGAGTACCAGCTCTTCCTCGGGCTCGACCGCACCGGCGTCTGCTACCAGGTCGCCGAGGGTGTCGGGAAACGGAATTATTCGTTTGCGTTTAATTGCCCGTGTTCGCTTGCTCGCAGCTCCGGGTAGATGCCCCAGTTGGCACTGGTGTCGATGGCATGTCGTAGTGCTGTCTCTACGGCGACGCCCGTGACGTCCGCTACGATGCTCGCTGGGAGTACTTGAGCGAGCTGATCAAGTCGGGCGCGCTTCATTTCTCGGGCATTAATACCCTGTCTGGCCAGGTGAAGGGCGACACCGCCCTCGCTCGTGTGCTGGTGGGGCATCGTGCCATCAAAGAGCCATCCGGACGGCTCTCCAACGTATGGCTGCCGGGCACGCGTCTCGTCGAGATGTCTTCGAAGGAGATCGGTGATGGGCGCAGGAAGCTCGATCGGTGTGCTGCCGAACTTGAGCGAGAAGACCTCTCCGTTGCGGTGGATGTCCTCGAGTCGCAGGCGAACGGAGTCTCGGATCGGTTGAGCGAACACCAGCAGGAGCAGGCCGATGATGCGGCTCGGCAACGGTGTGGATTCGTCGTTCAGAAGTCCGTCGACCTTGTCCCAGACCACGTCTTCGGGAATGGGGGCCGGAGGCGGGGAGGGCTGCTTTCGGGGCACGCGGAGCCGGGTCGTGATCCGGTTCCGCACGGCCCAGTTGAGGAAGCTCGCGAGTGTTTTGTGTCGGTCGTGCCGGGACAGGTAGTGGTCGAGGGTGACTTGTTCGAGCGAAGCGAGGGGTTGCCCGTGGTTGTCGAGCCAGGTGAGAAACGCGACGATCTTGCGGATCTCGGCGGTGCGGGTGTTGACGACGCCCGCGCTGATGGGCTGGCCGCCTGTTCGTCGCCGCAGCCTTCGGAGGATTTCCCAGTTGAAGTACCGGGTAATGATGGCGGCATGGGCAGGTGGAATGCTTCCTGTGAGAGCCTTCGTGCGTAGCTCCAGGTCGTTCAATCGGACGTCGATGTTGGGGAGTGTTCCCGAGCTGATCAGCATGTGCCGGAAGTATCGGACGCGGGTGGATTGCGGAAGCTCGTTGAGGGTGTGGTGGCTGACTGGCTTCTTGCCCTGGGCCATGTCGCGGAGAGTGCGGTCGATGGGTTCGTGGCGCAGCCATCGAGTGGCCGAGCGGGGGTCCCGGGCGGTGAGGAGATGCTCGCGGAGGGGAGCGAGTTCCGGGTGGATCTGGCCTGTGGTGTCGGAGAGGACATCGCCTAACCGGTCCTCCAGGCGGCATCGCCCGCAGTGCGAGCCGGTGAGGTGCTGTTCGCTGCCGCAGGTGGCGCATCCGAACCTCGAGGGAACGCCGGCGCACGCAGCGCACACGACGAGGCCATCTGGTGACCGGAACGCCAGGACCTTGGTCTGTGCGCAGGCCGGGCACGCCGAGGCGTTCCAGCGGAGCCTGGTGTAGCAGGCATTGCAGATTCGTTGTTCGAGGATTTCGTACCGGGCCTCGACATGCCGGCGGCATGAGTCGCACTGGGGCTTCCACGTGGTGCTCATCTTTGTTGCGGTCGGGTCAGTCGGTCAGGCGGTGCAGTTTCGCGGGGATCGGTCGCAGTGCGCCGATGGCGGGACCGGCGCTCCGCGGCTCGCCTGCTGCTCGGCGGTTTCCGCAGGATGCGGCCGGGGCCACCTCGATGAGGTCGTTGGGTGTGCAGTCGAGGATTCGGCACAAGGCGGCGAGGACCTCGACGTTCAGGCGCTCCGGGGTCTTGGATACGAGGCGATAGATCTGCTCACGGGACAGCTGCACGCCCTGTTCTCGGAGCGGTTCGATGAGGTCGGTGGTTTGGAACATCCCGGCGGCGGCCATGACTTGTCGGAGCTGCCAGGTGATGGGGTTGTCGTCAGCGGTTGTGGGCATCGTTTCCTCCGTAGATTCGGGACAGTGCTCGAGTGACCATGCGTGTCTTGTAGTCGTCGCCGACCGAGGTGTAGATCGCGGTGGTCGACGCGTACGCGTGGCCGACCTGGTCCTGGACGAACTTCTCGGAGTAGCCCCACTCGATGAGATTGGTGACGTAAGTGTGGCGCAGTGCGTGCACGCTGAGCTCCGAGGGCAGCCCCAGCTGGTCGCGGATCGTCGCGAACCGCAGGTCGATGTATCGGAGACTGACACGGCTTCCCCGCTCCGTGGGCCAGAGCTTCCCGGTTGGCTCGTCGGTGCAGCGGGGGCGGGCCTGGTCTACCCACTGCGCCAGCCCCTCGGTCACCCAACCGAGCTCGGGAACGGTGAGGACTGAGCGCCGGCGCGGCCCGGATCCCCGCGTGCCCTTGCCCCACCTGGCCTCGACGGCGCCGAAGCGCCCGAATCTGGGTGCGGCTCCGTTGGGTCGCAGGTCTGCCACGTCGAGGCCGACCGCCTCCGCCCGACGCAGCCCATAGGCGTAGATCGTCTTGAAGATCTGCGCATCGCGCAGGGCCGCCAGAGCGCCCTTGCGGCCCTGGGCGAGGATGGACTCGACTCGGGCGTCCGCTGCGGTGAAGAACTGCTCGAGCTCGTCGTAGGTGAGTGCCCGTCTCTGCGCGCGTCCCTCATAGTCCACCAGGTGCGCGGTGGTGTTCCACACGTGGCAGATCTGTTGGGGAGCCGACGCGAAGCGTCGCTCACACTCGCGAGCCCACTCGTAGCGTCCGTCGCAGAGGTAGTCGCAAAAGAGACGGATGATCGTCTGGAACGCACGGATAGTCGATTTCGCCGCGGGGCGCGCCTTTGACTTTGCACGAGTCGTGTAGTCCTCGACGTCGACCGGGGCCCATTCCCACGGGTACCTCTCCGTGAAGCTCTCGAACCGCCTGATGGCCAGAATCCTGTTGCGGATCGTTGGTGTGGCCAGTCCGCGGCTGGACTGCTGATCGCTCCAGCCGGTGAGCATCGCCTCGTAGACGAACTGCTTTTCGTCCAGCGCACGCACGTTGCCGAGCAGTCGAAGGGCGGTCGCGCCACCGGTATTGGGGTCCACACGGCAAGTATTGCATTAGATGCATCATTGATGCATTCGCTACGGCGGCGTGTTAGGCAAGAGGGGAGGGTTATTGCGTGTCTGGCGTGCCGCGCGCGATGAGGCGCAGATCGTCATGGCCGTCCTTGATGTCCCAGTCCACGAACGCGCAGCAGCGTCGTTCGACCGCGACGAGCTCTCGCAGCCGCCGGATTGAGTCCTCGACCTTGGCGTAGGGGACGGTGAGTTGCGTCGACCGAACTCGGCATGCCTGTCTTGATGACTAGTTGGGTCGTGCTGGCCCTAGGGTATACATAGACAAACATCTATGATCTATTCAATGGGCGACTCCCGTTCACCTTTCGTTCATATAGACAGCCTTCTATGAATGCGGCGCGTCGTTTGCGTCTCATCCCCGCATCTAGAAAGGCTTTCCTCCGTGAAGAATGCTCTCAGGGGCCGTACCGGCCTGGCTGTCCTAGGAATCTCCGCTTTGTTGCTGACCGGTTGCGGCAATGCCGGTTCCGCTGACGACACTTCTCCGGCCGCGGGCGGGTCCGCCGCTGCCGAGGGTGGTACCTCAGGTGACGTGGCGGTGGACGGTTCCTCCACCGTTGCCCCGCTGTCCGAGGCCGCTGCCGAGCAGTACCGCACGAGCAACGATGCGGTGAACGTGTCGGTGGCCACCTCGGGCACCGGTGGTGGTTTCCAGAAGTTCTGCGCCGGCGAGACTGACATCTCGAACGCTTCCCGTCCCATTGACGAGGAGGAGATGGCACAGTGCGAGTCCAACGGGATCGAGTACACCGAGGTCATCATGGCCAATGATGGTCTGTCCGTGGTTGCTAACCCGGCCAACGACTGGGCTCAGTGCCTGACTGTCGAGCAGCTGCAGACCATCTGGGGCCCGGAGTCCGAGGGCGAGGTCATGTCCTGGTCCGACGTGGACCCGTCATTCCCGGATGAGCCGCTGGATCTTTATGGTGCCGGCACCGACTCGGGCACCTTCGACTACTTCACCGAAGCCATCAACGGTGAGGAGGGCGCCATCCGGACCGACTACTCCCCGTCCGAGGATGACAATGTCACTGTGCAGGGCGTGTCCGGCTCCGCCGGCGCGCTGGGCTTCCTGGGCCTGTCCTACGCCATGGAGAACCCCGACACGCTGAAGCTGATCGACGTGGACGGCGGCGAGGGTTGCATCACACCGTCGGAGGAGACCGTCCAGGACGAGTCCTACCAGCCGCTGGGCCGCCCGCTATTCATCTACGTGGCCAACGCCTCCTACCAGGACAAGTCGCAGGTCCAGGACTTCGTGGACTTCTACGTGGAGAACTCCACGGAGATCGCCGAGGCCGCCCAGTTCATCGGACTGACCGAGGAGCAGACGCAGACGGCCCAGGACCAGCTCGCCGAGCTGAACTGATCGCCCGAAGGATCGTACGCATCGTGAGTATCACCACAACCCGGGGGACGGCAGCAGCAGCTCTGTCGTCCCCCACGGGGTCCCGTCATTTCAAGGCCAAGTCCCGCCCGGGGGAACGCGTCATCATCTGGGCCCTGCGGTTCGCGGCACTGCTGACGGTCGCCACCACCGTCGGCATCGTGGTCTCCCTGGTCGTTCCCGCGGTGGAGTTCTTTACCGAGATCAACGTCGGGGACTTCCTGTTCGGGGACCGATGGGCTCCACGATTCGCCGAGGCGTCCTTCGGCGTCCTGCCGCTGATCACAGCAACGGCATGGACCACGGGCATTTCACTGCTCGTGGCAGTTCCCCTGGGATTGGGGGCGGCTATCTACCTGTCCGAGTACGCCCGGCCACGGGTGCGCAAGGTACTCAAGCCCGTGCTCGAGGTGCTGGCGGGCATCCCGACGGTGGTATACGGATTGTTCGCTCTGACCTTCGTGCAGTCGGTGGTCTTCAAGCAGTGGCTCGAACTGCCGACCGGGGCCTTCAGCGTGCTCGCGGCCGGCCTGGTCATGGGCGTGATGATCGTCCCGACCATCGCCTCGATCTCCGAAGACGCCCTCTCGGCCGTGCCGATGTCCCTGCGGCAAGGCTCGGCGGCGCTGGGCGCCAACCGCATGCAGACCTCGCTGAAGATCGTCGTGCCGGCAGCGGTGTCCGGAATCGTCGCGGCCGTCGTGCTCGGAGTGTCACGGGCGATCGGCGAGACGATGATCGTGGCCATGGCCGCCGGCCAGCAGGCCCGGATGGTTGCTGGTCCGCTGGAGCAGGGCCAGACAATGACCGGTTTCATGGCCAGTGCCGCCCTGGGCGACTCCCGGGTCGGATCACTGGAGTACAACACGCTCTTCGCGGTGGGGCTTCTGCTGTTCGCCCTGACCCTGGTGGTCAACATGATCAGCATCCAGATCGTCCGCCGCCTCAGGAAGGCCTACTGATGAGCAGTACTGCACACCGGACCTCCCCGGCCCCGAAGACCTCCCGCGGACTGAAGCAGACCGGCTTCTTCCAGGGTGAGCGCTCCCCAGCCGCACTGGTAGTGCTGTTCGCCCTGTGGGCCTGTCTGGCCTTCGCCGTACTGTTCCTGCTGGTGCTGCTGGTCACGACATTCCTGGACGGACGCGAGATGTTCTCCTGGCACCTGATCACGGACTATGCCTCCTCCGACCCGGAGCAGGCCGGGGCCCGCGCGGCGATCCTGGGCTCGGTCTGGGTCATCGCCACCACGGCGGTGATGACGATTCCCATCGGAGTAGCCGCAGCCGTCTACATGGAGGAGTTCGCCGACCACAACAAGTGGTGGAACCGGGCCATCGAGGTCAACGTCCAGAACCTGGCGGCGGTCCCGTCAATCATCTACGGCCTGGTGACCCTCGGGGTGCTCACCGCACTGAACATCGTCCAGCGCAACATCGTCATTGCCGGGGCCATCGCGCTGAGCCTGTTAATCCTGCCGGTCGTCATCGTCGCCACCCGCGAGGCCATCCGAAGCGTGCCGAACGAGATCCGTCAGGGATCCCTGGCCTTGGGGGCCACGCAGTGGCAGACCACCTGGCGGCAGGTGCTGCCCTCCTCGGTGCCCGGCATCGCCACCGGCTCCATCCTGGCCCTGTCGCGGGCGATGGGCGAGGCTGCACCGCTGCTGGTCCTCGGAGCGCTGGTCTTCGTCACGTTCGACCCCACGAGCATCTTCGACCAGTTCTCCACGATGCCGATCCAGACCTTCAACTGGGCCTCCCGCCCCCAGGAGGAGTTCCATCAACTGGCGTCGGCCACCAGCATCCTGCTGCTGGTCCTGCTGCTGGCGATGAACGCCGTGGCCATCACGATCCGAAACATCTACGAGAAGCGTTGGTGACATGAACAACACAATGCCCGCAGCCCCCGCCACCGACGACGTGGCCGCCCATCTCGGTGAGTCGTCACCGGGCACCCACCTGGAGCGGCCCGACAACCCGATCATGGCCTGCGAGGATGTCGACATCTTCTACGGCGATTTCAAGGCCGTCTCGAACGTGTCGCTTCAGTTCGGCTTCAATGAAATCACCGCCCTGATCGGGCCCTCCGGGTGTGGCAAGTCCACGGTCCTTCGCTCGCTCAACCGGATGAACGACCTCATTGAGGGGGCCCGGGTCGAGGGGACCATCACTTTCCGGGGCGAGGAGATCTACGGCAAGAAGGTCGACCCCATCGAGGTCCGGCGCCGGATCGGGATGGTGTTCCAGAAGGCCAACCCTTTCCCGAAGTCGATCTACGACAACGTCGCCTACGGCCCCCGGGTCTCCGGCATGAAGGTCGAGAGCATGGACGAGCTGGTGGAGAGTTCCCTGAGGGCAGCCGCCCTGTGGGACGAGGTCAAGGACAAGCTCAAAGACTCCGGGCTGGGCCTGTCCGGGGGCCAGCAGCAGCGCCTGTGCATTGCCCGGACCATCGCCGTGCGTCCGGATGTGATCCTGATGGATGAGCCCTGTTCGTCGCTGGATCCGATCGCCACGTTGCGCATTGAGGATCTAATGCACGAGCTCAAGCAGGATTTCTCCATCGTCATCGTGACTCACAACATGCAGCAGGCGGCCCGGGTCGCGGATCGGACCGCGTTCTTCACGGCGCTTTCGGCCGAGGGCTCCGGTGACCGGACCGGCGTGCTTGTCGAGTACGCCCCGACGCGGAAGATCTTCGACGACCCGGCCGACCAGCGGACGGAGGACTACGTCTCTGGGCGCTTCGGATGACCACCGCAGTGCACCCGCACCGCACCGCTGGCGCCCATCGCCCAGATCTGGTCATGGCGCTGTCCGGGATCCTCCGCGTCCTGGTCGTCGGCAACCCGGACCAGGTCCTGGAAGGCACCGACGACGAGCACCTCGCCGCCGGGCTGGAGGTGTTCACCGCAGCCGACGGGTCAGCCGGGCTGCTGATGGCTGGAGAGCTCAAACCGGACCTTGTCGTGGCCCATGCCGAGCTGGGCGGCGTCGACGTCGTGGCCTTCGTGTCGGCGGTGCGGCGCTGGTCCTTGGTTCCCGTCCTGGTCACCATTCCAGCGCAGACCGGGTCCGTGGACACGGCCTTCCGAGTGCTGGAGGCCGGCGCCAATGGCCTGTGCCACGGAATCTTGGATGCCCGCCGTCTGGTCGAGGTGGCCGGCCGGACCCTACCCCGACGGCCGGGACGGTCACGCCGGCTGATCCTGGGTCCCTTGGTCCTGGACTGCGGGTCCATGGTGCTCAGCGGCGAGCAAGGCCAAACCCAGCTGAGCGTCAAGGAATATCTGGTGCTGGTGGAGCTGATGTCCGCCAGTCCGCAGATCCGCACCGCCGCCGAGCTCGTCGAAGCCGGCGGCTTCCCCCAACGCCAGCAGTCCAAGGCCCTGCCGGTCACCATCGGCAGGCTACGCCGGAAGCTCGGCGCCGTGGAAGTCGACGGAGGGCGCTATCTGACTACTATCCGCAGGGTGGGTTACCGGATGGGATTGCCGGATTCCCGGCCGACCAATCAAGGCTGATGGTGCTCCGACCTGCTGGGGGACAGTGACCGCCACAGGTCCTCCACCCGGTGCTGGATCTCATCGCGCATTACTCGTTGGGCCTGAAGATCATGGGTCGGGGGGACTTCGATCGCCCAGTCCAGGTAGATCCTGCCCGGATAGACTGGGCAGGCGTCCCCGCAGCCCATCGTGATGACCACATCAGAGGCCTGGACAATCTCATCGGTGAGCGGCTTGGGGAATTCCCCCAGTAGGGAGCAGCCGATCTCGTCCAGCACCTCCACCACCTCTGGAGCGATATCGGTGGCCGGCGCGGATCCGGCCGAGCGCACATGGACTTGGTCGCCGCCGATGAACTTCAGGATGCTGGCCGCGATCTGGGACCGATGGCTGTTGGCCACACAGACGAACAAGACCTGCGGGACCGGGCGCATCTCGATGCCCCGCGCCAGTGCCAGGGCGTGCAGCCGTTCTGTCGCGAACCGGCTGGTCAAGGACGCCAGATAGCGCTGGACCCGGCTGCGGGAACGCAGCAGAAAGTACGTCTCACGCACGTAGCGATGCACGGTCTCGGCGGAGAACGTCGCGGAGAACCGGTGCGCGAGCTGGTCGGCGATCCGGTGGATGACCGGCGGAACCTCCTGTCCCGGCGGCGGTGTCGGGCCGGGGACGGGGTGAGGCCCCAATGGCCGGTCATCGGAGCCGACCCCTGATTGCACCCCGGGAGCATCAGTTGGAAGCGGACCCGGGCCCGGGCGCTTGTCCAACAGCGAGCTGAACCTGATCCAGGCATCTGCCGTCGGGGACACCCGGGGATCGCCGGCACGATCACCGCGTTGCCAGTGCACGAGCCCGGCCTGCGCGAGAGCATCCAAGGCTTCATCGACGGCTTCCGGGGCTATTCCCAGTGTTTCCGCGATCCCAGCGGCCGAGGCCGAGTAGTCAGGCAGAGAGGTCAACAGGCTCAGGACAGACAATCGTTCCGGGTGGGCCAGCACCAGGACCTGACGGGCCCGGTCGAGGGCCTCGGTTGGGTCCATGGCCTTCTGAGGCAGGCTGGCTTCTTCCACTGGACTACCGCAGCAGGTCGGAGATGGACCCGGCGTGTTCGGCAGCGATGGAATACCAGGTTTGCCGCCCGGTTTGGGACTTGCACACGATTCCTTCGTCCAACAAGATCCGCAGGTGGTGGCTAATAGTCGGCTGTCTGAACGTCAGCGCGTCCGTGAGTTCCTTGACCGTCGTCCCCTCCGGGCCGGCACCGTTCATCAGGGCCAGCAGCTGAATCCGCGTTGGATCCGCCAGGGCACGCAGCATCCTCGCCAGGTTCTCCGCTGTACTCCGATCGGGGGCCAGATGCCCGTGGCTCGTGGGAGCGGGCGCGTCGAACTCGGGCATCGGGGAACTCATAGACACCAGTTTATGGGATCTGGGGGCCGCAGGATTTCCGGCCACGTCCGGGCCAAAGCATCCTGGCGCATATCAGATGGCGGACGCGGCATGTCGGGCCGCAGCAGTGGCAGTCTCGCGGGCAGGGGCGCCAACGCCGATCAGGGTGGCCGAGGCCGGACCGCACCAGTCCCCGTAGCCGAGGAAGAACAGTCCCGCCCGGTCGCGGGATCGGGTCGGCAGATCACCCGCGGTCACTGGGGCTGCCCCATTCATGTCCAGCCCCAGTGGCCGAACGTGGCCCAGATCGGGGCGGAAGCCGGTGCACCAGATCACCGCATCGGTCTCCTGCTGGCGCCCGTCAGCCCATTGAACGCCAGTGGGTGTGAAGCCAGAGAACATCGGCTGGGCCTCCAGGTGGCCGGCGTCGCGGGCCTGCCGTACTGGGGGGATCGCGACGATGTCGCCCAGCGATCCGACCCCACCGCCAGTAAAATCCCCTCGCTCTAGGGCGTGGACATGGCCGGTGGCGAGCTGGAACAGGGCCCGGCCGTCGACCTCGTCGGGCAGGTAGCGCGGGGGTCGGCGGGTCACCCAAGTGACCGAGGCGGCGGCCGGCAGCAGATCGGCGGCGATCTGCGCGCCCGAGTTGCCTCCGCCGACCACCACGACCCGATGTCCGGTGAACGACTTGCGGCTCCGGTAGCCGGTGGTGTGCAGTTGAGACCCGGTGAACTTCTCCGCCCCGGGCATTGTTGGCACGAAGGGGCGGCGCCAGGAGCCAGTGGCGTTGACGACGACGCGGCTGATCCAGGCTCCCTGGTCAGTCAGAGTGCGATACCGGCCGTCGGGCAGGTCTTCGACAGCCACAACGGTCACGGGACGGTGGACCGGCAGGGCATACCGTTCCTCATAGGTTCGCAGGTAGGACACCACATGGCCGGCCGAGGGGTTGCCCGGACTGGCCCAGGCCGGCATGCGGTAACCGGGCAAAGAGCTGTAGGCGGCCGGGGAGAAAAGTTCCAGGGTGTCCCAGTAATGCTGCCAGGCCCCACCGGGTTGCTCATTGGCGTCAAGGATCGCGAAACTGGGAGCTGGCCCGCCGCGCCCACGGGCGGCATCCCGGGACAAACGGTGCAAATAAAACCCGACAGCCAGTCCGGCCTGACCTCCGCCGATGACTAAGACATCGACAGCGCGAGTCTCCACCGTTTCCCTGTCGGTGTGGCGTGCGATCAGCCCAGCTCCAGCATCCGCCGCAACCCCGCGAAGGCCTCCGGCACCACACTGTAATGGGCCCACTTGCCGCGTTGCTCTCGGGTGAGCAAGCCGGCGTCGACCAGTTTCTTCATGTGGTGACTGACGGTGGGCTGACTGATCCCCAGCTCGTCAGTGAGGTCACACGCGCACACCGCCCCGCAGCCCTGGGCGGCGATGTGGGACAACAGGCGCAGTCGCATGGGGTCGGCCAGGGCCTTGAGCATGCCGGCGGCCCGCTGGGCCTCATCGGCACCGATCGGTCCGTTCGTCAGGGAGCAGCACTCCTGGGCGACCAGGACCGGTCTGCGGCGATCGGTGTAGGTCGGGGCGGAGAAGGCAACTGTGGAAACCATCACCCCATCTTACATTGACGTATGTCAATATGACCAGTAGTGTTCCCATCGATGGTTATCGATACGAGAGATGGGCCTGCATGAGCACCACCACCGCCCCTGCCCCGCACCAACCGGTGATGAAGGAGATGTCCTTCCTCGACCGTTGGCTGCCGGCCTGGATTCTGCTGGCCATGGTGGCCGGCCTGGCCCTGGGCCGCTTCATCCCCGGTCTGAACACTGCGCTGGAGGCGGTGAAGATCGGCGAGGTGTCCCTGCCGATCGCCATTGGTCTGCTGGTGATGATGTACCCCGTCCTCGCCAAGGTCCGCTATAACGAGACCCGACGCATCGCTGGGGACAAGCGGCTCATGATCACCTCGCTGGTGTTGAACTGGGTCGTCGGTCCGGCCCTGATGTTCGCTCTGGCCTGGATGCTCCTGCCGGACCTGCCCGAGTACCGCACCGGCCTGATCATCGTCGGCCTGGCGCGCTGCATCGCCATGGTCTTCATCTGGAACGACTTGGCCTGCGGGGACCGCGAGGCCGCCGCCGTCCTGGTGGCCATCAACTCCGTCTTCCAGGTCTTCGCCTTCGGCGCCCTGGGCTGGTTCTACCTCCAGGTCCTCCCGTCCTGGCTGGGCCTGCCGACCACCTCGGCCGATTTCTCCGTCTGGTCCATCGTCCTCAGCGTGCTGGTATTCCTGGGCATTCCTCTGTTTGCCGGCTTCCTGACGCGCTACTTCGGTGAGAAGGCCAAGGGACGCACTTGGTACGAGGAGACGTTCCTGCCGCGTATCGGCCCCTGGGCCCTGTACGGGCTGTTGTTCACCATCGTGCTGCTGTTCGCCCTGCAGGGTGAGGCCATCACCACCAACCCGTGGGACGTCGCTCGGATCGCCCTGCCGTTGCTGGCCTACTTCGTGTTGATGTTCGGCATCGCCCTGCTCGCTTCCAAGGCCGTGGGACTGAACTACGCCAAGTCCACGACCGTGGCCTTCACCGCGGCCGGCAACAACTTCGAGCTGGCCATCGCCGTGGCCATCGGCACCTTCGGCGTCACCTCCGGTCAGGCCCTGGCCGGCGTCGTCGGCCCCCTGATCGAGGTCCCCGTCCTCGTCGGCCTCGTCTACGTGTCCCTGTGGGCCGGCCGCAAGCTTTTCCCCGGAGACCCCACCGTCCCCGCTCGCGCTGAGACCGCCTCCGCGAACCACGCCTGAACCGTCGACCGACAGGAGACCCGTAGAGATGACCACCGAGCCACCATCCTCATCCCGCCCCTCCGTGCTGTTCATCTGCGCCAAGAACGGCGGCAAGTCCCAGATGGCTGCGGCCCTGATGGAACACCGGGCCGCCGGAGCTGTCGAGGTCCACTCCGCCGGCACCAAGCCGGGCGAGACGATCAACGCGCTCTCGGCCGAGGTCATCGCCGAGTCCGGCGCCGACATGTCCGCAGGGCACCCCAAGCCCATCGACCCGGGCCTGCTGGCCCGCGTGGACCGGGTGGTTGTCCTCGGCGGCGAGGCCAACGTCGAGCCGGTCGACGGCATGGCCGGCGATATCGAGACCTGGCACACCGACGAGCCCTTTGCCCGTGGCATCGAGGGAGCCGAGCGCATGCGCCTGGTTCGCGACGACATCGACGCCCGGGTCAAGGCACTGCTGGCCGAGCTCACCGACTCCACCACCTCCTGATACTCCGACGCCCGCACTCGCCGACAGATTTGGATCGCCCGATGACCGCAGAGACCACCACTGAAACCACCGAGGAAGCCACAGATCGACCGTCGGTGCTGTTCGTCTGCGTGCACAACGCCGGCCGCTCCCAGATGGCCGCTGCCTACCTGTCCCACCTGGCCGAGAGCCGGATCGAGGTCCGCTCCGCGGGATCCGCCCCGGCCGAGTCGGTCAATCCGGCGGCCGTGGAGGCGATGGCCGAAGAGGGCATCGACATCAGCGCGAACCAACCTAAGGTCCTGTCCGATCAGGCCGTGAAGGACTCCGACGTGGTCATCACCATGGGTTGCGGAGACGCCTGCCCGTTCTTCCCCGGCAAGCGCTACGAGGACTGGAAGCTCGAAGACCCGGCCGGCCAGGGCATCGAAGGCGTCCGCCCCATCCGCGACGACATCAAGGTCCGCATCCAACAGCTCATCACCGAGCTGCTGCCCGCCGGGTCAACGACGAACTGAAGGTGAGCCTCCCCATGGACAACACGATCACCGACACCACCATCTCCGACGCTGCCACCGACCAACTGATCATCATTGGTTCGGGCCCCGCCGGCTACACCGCGGCGATCTACGCCGCCCGGGCCGGACTGGCCCCGCGGGTCATAGCCGGCTCCGTCACTCACGGCGGGGCGCTGATGAACACCACCGAGGTGGAGAACTTCCCCGGTTTCCCCGGCGGCATTCAAGGTCCCGAGTTGATGGCCGGACTGGCCGAACAGGCCACCCGGTTCGGCGCGATCATCGAGTATGACGACGCCGCTACCGTGCAGCTCAAGGACCATCTCAAAGAGGTCACCACCCTGGCCGGGAAAACATACCAGGCCCCTGCGGTGATCATGGCTACCGGCTCCGCCTACAAAGAACTCGGCCTGCCCGAGGAGAAGCAACTCAGCGGGCACGGGGTGTCCTGGTGCGCCACCTGTGACGGATTCTTCTTCCGAGACCAGGACATCATCGTGGTCGGCGGCGGGGACTCGGCCATGGAAGAGGCCCTCTTCCTGACCCGCTTCGCGCGCACCGTGACCATCGTGGTCCGCAGGGACGCCTTGCGGGCCTCGAAGATCATGGCCGCCCGAGCCAAGGATAACGAGAAGATCCGCTTCGCCTACAACAGTCGAATCGCCGCCATTCACGGCCAGGACAAGGTCACCGGTATGACCCTGACCGACACCATCACCGGGGACACTCGCGAACTATCCGCGTCCGGGGTGTTCGTGGCGATCGGGCATCTGCCCCGCACCGAACTGGTCACCGGCCAGCTCGACCTGGACGACGAGGGATACATCCTCGTGGACGCCCACACCACCGCCACCAACCTGCCCGGGGTCTTCGCCTGCGGCGACGCCGTGGACCACCGCTACCGCCAGGCCATCACCGCCGCCGGTACCGGGTGCTCTGCCGCCCTGGACGCCGAACGCTACCTAGCCGCCCTGCACGACGCCGACAGCATTGCCGCTGCACTGATCGAGGAGCCGACCCATGTCTGACACCACCACTACCAAGGCCACCACCGGAGCCGACGGTACGACGGTTCTGCCGGTCGTCGTCATCGGCGCCGGACCCGTCGGGCTGGCCGCCGCCGCCCACCTTTTGGAGCGCGGTCTGACTCCGCTGCTGCTGGAAGCCGGTGCTGAGGTCGGCGCCTCCATCCGCGACTGGGGCCACACCCACCTGTTCTCGCCCTGGCAGTACAACATCGACGCCGCCGCCGAACGCCTGCTGCTCGCCGCCGGCTGGACCGCCCCGAACCTGCAGGGCCTGCCCACCGGAACCCAACTGGTCACTCAGTATCTAGAACCCCTGGCCACCACCACGACGCTGGCCACCTACGTGCGCACCGATTCCCGCGTCATCGCGGTGACCCGGTCCGGGATGGACAAGACCCGCACCACCGGACGGGCCGAAACCCCGTTCCTGGTCCGGACCCAACACAGCGACGGGACCATGGAAGACATCCAGGCTTCCGCGGTAATCGATGCCGCAGGTACCTGGTCTACCCCGAACCCCTTGGGCCAGTCCGGATTGCCCGCCCCCGGCGAGGTCGAGGCGGTAGCGTCCGGGCGCATCACTGTCGCGTTGCCGGACGTCACCGGCCGGGATCGGCAGACGTTCGCCGGCCGGCATGTGCTCGTGGTCGGGGCCGGGCACTCGGCAGCCAACACCCTGCTCGAGCTCGGTTCCCTGGCCGAGGATGCCCCGGACACCCGGATCTCGTGGGCCGTGCGCTCGGCCGATGTCTCCAGCGTCTACGGGGGCGAGGACCGCGACGAGCTGACCGCCCGCGGCGCGCTGGGCACCCGACTGCGCCACCTCGTCGAGTCCGGCACGATCCAGGTGCACACTTCCTTCACCATTACCGGCTTCAGCGCCGCAGCAGATCATGTGGACGTGCTCGCCTCAACCCCGGCAGGCGACCAGACCCTGGCCGTAGATGTGGTGGTGCCGGCCACCGGCTTCCGCCCGGACCTGTCCATCCTGTCCGAGCTCCGCCTCGAGTTGGACCCGGCCGTAGACGCACCCCGCCAACTCGGGCCCCTGATCGATCCGGAGTTCCACTCCTGCGGCTCCGTGGCCCCTCACGGGGAAAAGATGCTAGCCCACCCGGAACCCGGGTTCTACATCGTGGGCATGAAGAGCTACGGGCGGGCCCCGACCTTCCTGATGGCCACCGGCTATGAGCAGGTACGTTCCATCGCTGCCTCCCTGGCTGGGGACCAGGCTGCTGCGGACAACGTCGAACTACACCTGCCCGAGACGGGGGTCTGCTCTACCGACCTCGGCGGGTCCTGCGACGCACCGGCCCCCGCAGCACAGGAGACGGACCAGGGTTGTTGCGCCCCGGCCCCCGCTCAAGTGGCCGAAGATGGGTGCTGCGGAGCGCCTCAGCCAGTCACCATCGGAGCCGGCCCCTCCACGACCCGAGATTCCGGCTGCTGCTAAGCGCAGCCGGCCGCCAGCCCACCACTGCGTGAAGGAGTCCTCATGACCGAGCCCGCCGAGACCAGGGATACCCACGTCCTGCAACGATCCGCCGAGCACCTGGCTGAAAGGTACACCGGGATGTTCTCCCCGGAGACCGTTGAACGCTACGTCTTCGAGTCCTACACCACGCTGTCCCGCACAGCGAAGGTGCGCACGTATCTGGCCTCCACCGCCACGCATTTCGCGGACAGTCGTCTCCGGGCCTTGGCCCAGGCTGAAGGCAAGATCGATTCCCCGGTCCCGCAGGTGCTCTTCGTCTGTGTGCACAACATCGGCCGCTCCCAGATCGCCGCGGCCCTGCTGGCTCACCATGCCGGAGACCAGGTCGAGGTCCGCTCCGCCGGTTCCCTGCCCCAGTCCGAAGTCCACCCCCTCGTCGTGGAGGTCCTGGCCGAGCGCGGGATCGATCTGTCCGGGGCCTACCCCAAGCCCCTGACCGACGACGTCGTGCGGGCCGCGGACTACGTCATCACCATGGGTTGCGGGGACGCCTGCCCGGTCTACCCCGGCAAGCGCTACCTGGACTGGGAGATCCCCGACCCTGCCGTCGAGACCCTTGACGGGGTCCGAGCCATCGTCGAGAACATTGACACCCACGTCAAAGAGCTCTGGGCACAGATCACGGCCTGACTGCCGCCTCTCCTGCTAGGCGAGCAGACCAGTCAGTCCGACGTCAACCAAGGCCCTCGGAGATAGGTACCTCTGTTCTGCTAATACCCAACGGCCAAACTCCTTCGTCGAGAGGGGATGCCCGCTGTGGACACTGTCCCTGCACCAGAGTGCCTTCGTGGTTCTCCCTCCGGCGAAAGACCGTTCCCGATACCCCTTGCGCCTCGACCCCTACCCGCTTTGAAAGGCTTCACCATGAGCCCCGGCCCGTCCGACGCCGTCCAGGACAGCGCCTCCAAGACCTCGCTTCCCGGGGTTTTCACCGCAGTTGAAGGCTCCGAAGCGCAGTCTTTGCGCAGCACCGCCCAGCTGGTCTGAGCATGGCCATCACGCAGAGATTCACGACCAAGCGCGGCTACGTCGTCGCTGGACTGGGCCTCGGCCAGATCCTCTCGTGGGGTTCGACGTTTTACCTGCTGGCGGTTCTTGCAGCTCCCATCGCCGCGGATACCGGGTGGCCGATTTCCCTAGTGGTGGCGGGCGTCTCGGTGGGTCTAGTTATCGCTGGTCTCGGCTCGCCACGCGTCGGCGCCTTGGTGGCCGGCAACCACGGTCGTGCCGTCCTGGTTGCCAGCGCCCTGCTGCTCGCCTTGGGCCTGACCGTCCTTGGTCTGGGTCCCAATCAGTGGTGGCACCTCGGCGCTTGGCTGATCCTCGGGTTGGGCATGAGCGGCGGACTCTACACCGGAGCGTTCGCAGTTCTGGGACATACTTATGGTCCTTCCGCCCGCTCGGCCATCACCCTCCTGACGCTTTTCGGAGGGTTCGCCAGCACCATCTGCTGGCCGCTGAGTACCTTGCTGGTCAACGAAGTCGGATGGAGGGGGACGGCCCTCATCTACGCAGGGGCGCACCTGCTGGTCACCGCACCCCTGTACGCGCTCACCATTCCTCGACAACCACGTGCGTCAACGCCCAGCGCTGGACCAGCCCGCCCGAACAATGAGAGCCCCCGGTCAGCGGGGCCTCGCTGGCCGTTGATTGTCCTGGTTGCGTGCATCTCCACATTGGGCATGTCCATTGCCGCGTTGATGTCGGTCCACATGTTCACCTTGCTAGCAGGCATCGGCATCGCCGGCACAGCAGCCGTCGTGCTGGCCGCCACCATCGGCCCCTCGCAAGTCGGTGCCAGGTTCATCGAACTGGTCATCGGGCGCAAACACCACCCGTTGTGGACCTTACTGGCCGCGACCCTCGCCACGGCCATGGCAATCAGCTTCCTCGGCACCGGGATCCTGGCACCCACGATCCTCGTCATCATCTACGGGGTGGGCATCGGACTGAGTTCCATCGCCAACGGAACCGTGCCGCTGGCGCTCTTTGGACAAGACCACTACGCCCGGATCATGGGCCGCACCGCCTTGCCATCGCTCCTTGCCCAGGCAGCGGCCCCCCTCATCGGTTCGGTGCTCATCCAACACCTCGGGCACAAAAATACCCTGATGGCACTGGGCCTTTTCGCATCCCTGGCCTTCGTGCTGGCCATGTGGCTGATGGTTCTTCACCGCAACCAGCGAAAGACCGCAGGCACAGCGGCAGAACCCACGGAATCCAACCTCAGCGCTTTCCCTTCCTAGGCCGGATGCAATAGGGCCTTCAGCTGATGGGTTCGGTCACTTGGGGCCGTTGTCGCCGGCGGCGGACCGGTCCTTGGGGGAGGGGACGTTGAGTGCAGCAAGCTGGTCCGGGGTGCCACGGGCGATGTGTTCAGCGGTGCGACCCGCAACTCCCTCGTCGTGCTCCCACTCGTCCTCGCCCTACCTGCCGCGTACGACCTCGCCCCACTCGTCGTCGTCACCCAGACACTCGTCGAGCTCATCATCATGGTTCTCTTCGTGCGGCTTATCCCGCGCCTGATCCCCGCCCGCGGCCCGGAACGCTCGGACGCCTAACCCCGCTGGGCACTGGTCACCCCCGACAAGCGTCAGCACATTTGCGACGACGCTGTTGCATCAGCCGATTAATGCTCAGACCTCGGGCCATCACATACCGTCCACACATGAGCCCCAGTCTGCCGCACCCGACCTCCTGGGCCGAAGGCACATAGGCTGAACGGATGAACATCACCACCGTCATCGAGACCATCCCCGACGATGACACGGGTCGTGGAGATCGGAAGGCCGATGAGTTGACGGCTGAGGGCGAGTCCTACGAGGCGGCGGTTGCCGCGCTGCGTGAGCGAGTGCCCGCCGGCTGGCGCATCATGAATCTGCGCCGCAGCGAGTACTGAGCCGAATGCCCCTCACCACTGGTCCCGGTGTCTGCGGGTGTCCTTCACAGGCGGACAGTGACGAGCTCGTCCCAGTGAGTGGTGGCCCGAGGGGAGAGCATGGCGCGGCGCATCTGCCAGGACGGTGGTGTTCCGAGGCCCCCATATCCCAGGCCAATACTCCCGACCCCGAAGCGGGCCACCACAGCATCTAGGGTGGGGCCGAGCTGCCGGCCCTCACCAGGCGGGCCGAGGCCGGGGAGGGTCTCGGCCTGGCCGGCCGGGCGTAGATCGGTGAGTACGACGCCGGCCCGCACGTACCGGGTGCCCGGACGGATCAACTCGGCTAGCCCTAGGGATCCGCGTGCGATCGTCAGCGGCTCTGCCGTGGGTACGGGCAGCACGGCACTGACCTGGGGTGAGTGGGGTTCCTGGTCTGTGGCGAACGGGGAGGTGGAGGCCCAAGCCGTGAGCACGCGGGCCTGCTGGCCGGCACTGCGGAGGCGGGAGGCGAGTTGCTGGGCGTAGATGGACAGGACTTGGCGCATGGCCGGGGTGGTGGTGACCGGCTCCGAGAAAGATCGGGAGTAGATGAGCTGATCTTTGTACTGGCGGGGTTCTTCTTCCAGGGGGATGCAGGGTGTGCCGCGCAGTTCGCGCACGGTGCGCTCCAGGACCACCGAGAACCGCCGACGCATCTGCCCGGGGTCTTGGGCGGCGAGGTCGGCGGCGGTATGGATATTCAGATTCGCCAGGCGGCGGCCGAGACGTCCGGCCACGCCCCACAAGTCGGTGACGGGGATGCTGGCCAGAATGGCGTCCCGTTGGGTGGGGGAGTAGCCCCCGAAGTGGCACACACCGACTTCGGCTAGCGGGGCGGAGCGCTTCACCCCGAGCAGGGCGACCTTCGCTAGGGTTTTGGTGGGGGCGATGCCCACGCGCACCGGAATCCCGGTGCAGCGGGCCACGTCCTCGCGGATACGCCGGCCGAGCTGCACCAGCTCCTCGACGGTGCCCCGCAGGCCGATGAACGACTCATCAATGCTGTAGACCTCTTGCCAGGCCGCGTGCCGGCCGATGACCTCCATGACCCTCGCCGAGAGGCTGCCGTACAGCTCATAGTTGGAGGACCGCGCCACGATCCCCTGCGCCGCGGCGACGGGCTCGAGCTTGAACCAGGGCATGCCCATGGGGATCCCCAGCGCTTTGGCCTCCTGGGACATGGCCACCACGCAGCCATCGTTGTTGGACAGCACCACCACCGGACGATTCTCCAGGCTCGGGTCGAAGACCCGCTCGCACGAGGCGTAGAAACTGGCGCAGTCCACCAGGGCGATCATGGCCTCACGAGGCGCGGGAGACATGATGCAGTGCCACCGTGACCACACCCCAGACCCGCAGATCCGAGAGTGAGGGAACGGCGATGTCGGGATACGCCGGGTTCTCCGAGGAGAGCACCACGCGGCCGTCGGCGTGGATGCTGAGTCGTTTCACGGTCAGTTCGCCATCGAGCACGGCGATCACCACGTGGCCGTGCTGGGGTCGAATCGAGCGATCGACCACCAGTTCGTCGCCGTCCCAGATCCCGGCACCGGTCATGGAGTGTCCCCGCGCCCGCACCAGGTACGTCGAGGCCCGGTTGGGCATCAGGTGCTCGCTCAGGTCGATCTCGGCGGTGGTGTAGTCCTGGGACGGCGAGGGGAAGCCGGCCATGACCACGCCGTCCTCGACGCGCGTTCGGAGCTGGTCGTCTAGCCCATCGGCCAGGGCCCGGACCTCAGTTGCCAGCAACTCTCCACCCCAATGAATCGAAACTATGTTCGATTGGTAATCGTACACGTGGTAACTGGAGGCCGCTGCCAGAATCTGCTCTCGCCGGCCGCGGTTGGGGCGCTGGTTGGACGGGTGAGGCGACAGGCCTACGAGCCGGCCTTGATGTGGGGCCCAGCGGTTGGCAACGTCCGCAACAATGGCCCGGAAATTGCTGCTGCCCTAGGCGGGTTTGCCCGCCTTGTCCTCAACTGTTGTGGAGGCCCTAACCCCACCCTGTCTTCTGCACTCAGTGCCGTCTCACGTCGTGATCCGCGGTCTTGCAAGTAGGCCGCGCGGCTACTATTGTTTGAAGTGCCCACCGTTACGACGGACAGGGAAGAAGGCCTTAGAACCCCAGCCGGACGACTGGATCTAGGGCCTTTCGTTTTGCCCTGTGGGAATCAGGGATTCGGGAGTGCTCTGCTTGAGGTAGATCGTCTGCTCCAGCGCCTCAAGATATTGGTGCTCCCCTATGTGGGAGGCGTTGACCGCTCCGAGCACTATGTCGGAGATCCATAGCAGGGGCTCATCTCCGCCGCGACGGTGCGAGATGCGGATTCCTCGATCGAGGCCTTGGCCTTGAAGGGCGACAATGTGGGCCCGGTCTCTCTTGTCCTGTGCCTCGGTGCGACATTCGAGGGTGAGATCGTAAACCTCGAGATCAGCGAGTTGATAGTAGAGGACCTCCAGGCACTTGCGACGGAACCGTTCCGTTTTACGCTGACGTTCACTGAGATGGGTCACGATGACATTCATCGGGCCCAGGGCTCCTATGGCTTGCACGATCCGCCGTCGGCTACTGGAGTTCTCATCAGTCCAGTGCAGTTTGATCTGGCCAGGGCGTAGAAGGGGCCGGAGCTCCTCGCGGACCATTTCCACCTGATCGGGCTCCAAGAGTGCCGCACACACCAGGTACTCCTGGGCTGCCTCGCTGCGGGCCACTGAAGACTCATCAAGGTAGGCGTTGAAGGCGGAGATCGGCACCAGTCCAAAGTACTAGGTGAAGACGACCGAAGAACCGAAGCGACCGCCATGCCGCGCGGAGGACGCAGTTTTTGCGCCAACGTAACCCTTGGGCCCGGCCGCCCCTCAATAACTCCCGAACAGTTCACGCTGGTGCCCTCGGAGACTCACAAGCGATGCAAGGAGCGCCTCAGTACGAGCGTTATCGGGCAGGGGCGACATCGATGCCCAAGGCTATCTGGTGCAGGATCAGTGTCCACAGCAGGGATACCGGAGTCGCCTCGGTGGCCAGTCCTTCCATAGACCCACCTCAGTCTCCTCCGGGCCCAGATCCATTACCTACGGGGTGAGGCGGGGTGACTCACGGGGTCCGAGCCAAGGCCTGGGTGACATGTGGGGGGCCAGTTGTGCGGCGTCGGTGGAGACGAAGCCCAGCAGGGCCTAGCCGGTGCCGCTGCCTGGGTCTCGGACCGGGCCGATCTGGTCGGTGTAGCCCGGAGCTTCGTCGTCGGCGAGGTTGATGGTGGTGCCCCGATCGGTCCGGATGGGAGTGCCCCTGGTGGGCCGATCGGTGGAAACCCGAGGATCTTGGCCGGTGCTCGCCTGATCGGGCGAACCGGGAAGTTCTTCGTCGGTGGTGTAGTTGGTGGTATCCCGGGGAGTCTGGACCGAGGTGTCTGAGTGGTGGGTGGCGAGCCCGCCGGTGGGTCCACCGGAGTTGGTGGTTTTGCCGGAAACGAGGCGCCGGCTGCCCTTGACCGACAGGGACACCACCTTCTCCAGCGGGCCTTGGCCGACGGATCGTTGCCAGAACCAGGCGAACGCGACGGCCACCCCCAGGTGCACGAGGAACCACAGAGCGGGTTCGTCGTAGTGGATCTCCAGGGCCAGGACGAGCAGGTGGGCGGAGTAGAGCGTGAGGGTCATGGCGCCCATGGCTGCCAGCGGACTCAGCCATTGCCCCGCCTTGTTGGCGATGAGCAGGAACAGGCCCAGCGCCAGCAGTGCCATGCCGAGGCTGGAGGCGATGGCCAGGGGCATGTTGGTGTGCGGGGTGGTGATGGCCAGCCACCAGCCGGAGGTGTTCGGCACGAGTTCCGGGCCGTAGACGAGGGCTTCGTCCAGGTCGTGCATGGTCATGCCCGGGGTTGCCAGCAGCGCCTCGTAGCCGCCGACGGCGTAGAGCAGGACGTAGGAGGCGAGGCTGGCCAGGATGGCCAGGGCCGCGCCGGCCCCGGCAATGGCGGCCTGCACGGGGATGCTTCGCAGGTTCAGCCGACCCAGGGCCATGCCGGCCAGGATGTAGGTCATGTAGGGCAGGGCCGGGTAGGTGCCGGTCAGCAGCAGTTGGGAGGCGATGGAGACCGGGTCAGCCAGGACGTGCTCAAGGGTCGGGTTGTACGAGACCCAGTCGGGCAACACCGGGGGCAACTGCTGGATCAGGATCGGGGAGACGATGCCGAAGACCGCGGCGCAGATGAACAGGGCCTTGGGTCCGAGGTGCAGGAAGGGGATGGCCAACAGGAAGAACACCGCATAGTAGATCAGGATGCTGTAGGCCGGCGGGTCAACAGGGGGCATGAGCGAGGCGATAAGAAGTGCCACCACGGCGATCAGCACTGCCCTCACAACCAGGCCGACCCGGTTCGCGGTCATCTGCCGGCCGCGGTGCGGTATGCGCCCGCCGGAGGACAGGGCCAGGCCGAGGCCGGCCAGCAGGGCGAAAAGCGCGGCCGAGTCGCCGGAGAATAGTTGCCAGGTGAGGGTGGGCTCGCCGGTCTCCTCTTGGTAGGAGGCCAGGATGTGGATGGCCATCAAACCGATCAGCGCCAGCCCTCGCGCCGCGTCGATGCCGATCAGCCGCTTTCCAGGCCCTTCCTCGGTCCGCTTCTTCGTCGCCGCGGGAGCGCCCACGACGGCTCCCCGGATGGCTTCGTCCGAACTCATGGATCTTCCCTGACTCTCTGTTGGTATCCGGCGACGGCGCATCGAGCACCACCACATCCGGGCCCACGGTGCACATCCGCAGCCAATGTGTAGATAGGTTCGCAGGCGGACATTGAGGGATCCGAGCAGACGTCTCAAGATTCCATGAAGATTCCCGTGTGGATAACAGGGTCTCCACGCAGCCCTCAGACGCCGCCGGGGACGCCTGAGGACCCTGCAAGCTTCACCGCCTGCCGCAGCTCATCTCCCCTGAAAAATTCAAGAGCTCGTGTAGCTCGACTTTCCATGGGTGGCAGGGAGGGCGGCGCGGGCTCCCGGAAGCGGTGCGGGAACTGTCAGGGGACGAGTGGATGTATCGTCAGCCGGTGCCGTGACTGCGGTCGCCTTCGTGGACCCAGGCAATGTCGCGGCGAATCTGACGGCCGACACCCACCCCGGGACTGATTGAGTATCACCCCCTACAAACCCAGCACCCCGCCAGCGGTCACGCTCACCGCCCCACAGGGCTACCCGACTGAGCCACGGGGCGTAGGACCACTACACGTCGCCCACATCTCCGGCGCCGATCCGGGGCGCCCTGCACGCTTTCGGAAGCGGACCGTGTTCTCCGGCCGCCTTCCATAACTCACCAGCCGGTACCCCCGACGGCGTTGCCACCGTGCTGTTCCATCCGCACCACGAACCTGTGGATCTGAGGCCGGGGGGACTGCTGTCATCTGGGTGACACCATGTCTCGATCCCTGATGATGTGTCCCGGTCGGAGGAATCGGCAGAGATGCCTGTCGAGGAACGCGGATGAACCTCACGGCGCAAATTGCTCCGCCGTCACCCTCTTGGACAACCCGGAGCGCACCCCGGTGTCGTCGGGCTCCGTATCCTTGAACCGAACGGCAGGACGATGGATTCGCGCCGACCATGGACCCGCAGGAAGGAGGCACCATGACCGAGGCATCGACGGGACGGGTACTGGTGGTCGAGGACGAACCGGACCTCGCGCGCTTGATCCGGGACTACCTGCAGAATGCAGGCTTGCGGGTGGAGGTACGCCATGACGGGGCCGAAGCCGTCTCCGCGGTGCGTGACTTCGCACCCAATGTCCTGGTGCTGGACATCGGTCTGCCGGGAACCGACGGCTTCGAGGTGTGCCGCCAGGTGCGGACCTTCTCGGACTGCCACGTGTTGATGCTCACCGCCCGCGATGATGAGGTGGACAAAATCGTCGGGCTGTCCCTGGGGGCAGACGACTATGTGACCAAGCCCTTCAGCCCCCGGGAGCTCGTCGCCCGAATCCAGTCAATGATGCGTCGGGCACGGGTAGCCCCGACAGCGGCCGGACAACCGATGGACGAGTCCTCCGGCCTCATCCATCAGATCGGTGAACTGCGGGTGGACGGGTCCTCGCGGCAGGTCCACCTGTCCGAGAAGCCCATCCTGCTGACGAAGACGGAATTCGACCTGTTGGCCAGCCTCGCGGCCCACCCGAAGCAGGTGCTGAGTCGACGCCAGCTGCTCGACATGGTGTGGGGCGACGATTGGACGAGCGACAACCACCTCGTGGACGTCCACCTGGCCAGGGTACGACGGAAGCTGGGCGAAGACGCCGCCAATCCCCGATACATCCATACGGTGCGCGGCATCGGCTACCGGATGGAAGCCCCGGCGTGAGCGCAGGAGCAGCCGGCCAGGACGCCGGAGCACGCCCCAACGGCGGCCGGCGGGGCAGCGATCCGGACCCGGAGGACTCCCCGGAGGGTCAGGAATCCAAGTACTCGCTGACGGTCCGTATCCTCCTGGTCCAGGTCGCCGTGCTCCTCGTCGGGCTGATCGTGGTGACGGTGACAACCCTGCTCATCGGACCACAGATGTACATCAACGAGCTCTTCCGAGAAGGCCATGGCCGCGCTGCCCGCGCCATCTTCCACCTGGATGACGTCTTCCGGGAGGTGAGCCTGGTGGCCATGACGGTCGGTGGCCTGACCTCGCTGGTGATCGCCGTCCCCGTGAGCATCCTCATGACCCGCCAGATCAGGAAATCCATCTCCGAGGTGAGCCGTGCCGCCAACCGGATCGCTTCCGGGGAATACGGCATCCGCCTGGAACAGGGACATTTGGGCGCCGAGTTCGACTCGCTGGTCGATTCCTTCAATGACATGACGGCGAAACTCGACGCCGTGAACCAGACCAGGCGCCAGATGCTCGGCGACCTCGCCCACGAAATGAGGACTCCACTGGCCACCCTGAAAGGACATCTCGAAGGCATCGAGGACGGGATCGTGGCTCTGGACGGGCGCGCCTCTGCCATCCTGAACGGCCAGGTCAGCCGGCTGGAGCACCTGGCCCAAGATATGAGGTCCCTGACCCAGGCGGAGGAGGGGATGATCAACCTGCGTCTCAGCAATTGGGATCCCGCCGAGCTGGTCGTGGAGGCGGTCGCGGCGGCAGAACAGATGGCGAGATCGCGTCAGGTGGAGCTCACGGTCAGGAGACCCCACAATCCGGTGGAACCCGTGCTGATGGACCGGGACCGGATGCGCCAGGTGCTCAGCAACCTGGTGGACAACGCCCTCCGGCACACCCCGGCCGGCGGCCGCGTCACGGTGGGCCTGACAGAACGCGACAATGCGGTGGTGCTCACGGTGACGGACTCCGGTGACGGGATCGCCGCCGAGGACCTGTCCCGCATCTTTATGCGGTTCTACCGGGTGGAGGAGGGCCGGGAGGCGAAGCCCGGGGGATCCGGACTGGGCCTGGCGATCAGCAAGGCGCTGGTCGAGGCACAGGGAGGGACCCTGACAGTCGCCAGCGAGGGGCGTGGCCGGGGAGCGGAGTTCACCGTCCGTCTGCCCCGGGCGAGAGCGAGTCGCTGACGGGCTCCGCGGCCGTGTCCTCGGGGCCCTGGTGGAAGGACACCTTGTGTCGCTCCTTCGCCGGAGTCATGCACCGTAGACCGTGGCGGTGTACTTGGCAGCGGAAGGGCCTTACCCACCTCCAATAGTATTGTTGGCCCAGCCGGGAGGCTCGGCGACGGAATTGAAATGGCCCTCAACTGGATCTGGTGGTCGATTACCTGTACACCTCGGCGGTCTCCGCACCGGGGATGCCGGCGTAGGAGTGCAAGCCGGGGAAGTACGTGTTGACGATGGTGAAGTTGAAAACGATGCAGGCGTAGCCGATGATCGAGAGCCAGGCGGCGCGTTCTCCGGTCCAGCCGCGCGTGGCGCGGGCGTGCAGGTAGCCTGCGTAGACCACCCAGACTACGAAGGTCCACACTTCCTTGGTGTCCCAGCCCCAGTACCGGCCCCAGGCGGCTTCGGCCCAGATGGCGCCGGCAATCAGGGTGAAAGTCCACATCACGAATCCGACGGCGTTGATGCGGTAGGACCAGTTCTCCAGGCTTAGTGCCGGGGGCACCATGCGCAGGAATGGCCTGATTCGGGCTTTTTCAACAGACATCGCGGCCTCACGCCGGTGCTGGATGAGTTGCAGCACGCTCATGGCGAAGGTCAGGGTGAACAGGGCCGAAGCCAGCACAGCCACCGACACGTGGATGATGATCCAGGGGGATTGCAGGGCCGGCTGCAGGTGGGCGATCGGCGTGGGGAAGCCCATGGTCGCCGCAGCCATCATGACCACCACGAGGCCGGAGACGAAGGTCCCGAGGAAACGGATGTCTTTGCGGATCAGGAACAGTAGGTAGACCACGGCGACCAGCATCGCGCCGGTGGTGAGGAACTCGTACATGTTGCCCCACGGCACCCGGGAGGCGGCCACACCGCGGGCGATCACCGCGAAGGCATGCAGCAGGGCCCCGATGACCATCAGGGCCACGGCCACGTTCGCGACAGGCCGGCGGACGGTACCGAGATAATCCATGTCGTCGTTGACCAGCTCCTCGTTGAGCTGAATAGCGGTCGCTGAGGACCCACTTTGTGCACGGCCTGCCGGCGCCGCTGGCGGGTGGTCTCCTGCGGTGTCAGGCACAGGGCGCCCGACGCCGGCTCCGGCCATTTCCCGGCGGGGTCGTTGGCGAGCTAGTTCGGACTCTAAATTTCGGATGGTCGTGGAGGAGGTCGCCACGTCCAAAGTGAACAGGATGAAGGCCGCGACGTAGATGAACGCAGCGATTAACATGAACAGGTCGCTGTAGCTGGCCAGCTGCAGGTTGATGGAGGGCATGATTTACTCCGGTCGGTTCTCGGTGGTGTTGGGTTTGCTTTCTGGGGGCCGGTGGATGGCAGGCATCGCGGCCTGAATGTCGACGGGGTGGGCATCGTGGCCGCTTGGCGGCTTGTAATCGGAGGTGGAGGGGCCTCCCTCAGCGTCGTCGGCATCCTTGGGTGCCTGGACCGGCCAGGTCCTTTCCATCTGGCGTCGCAGGGCGACGTTCTCTTCGCGCAGGCCGAAGCTCTCACCGCGAGCCAGCAGGCCATACTCGACCGTGGTATACCCGTTGGGGTCTGTGGTGCCACGGACCCACACGCGGCGGCGGCGCACGAACAGGCTCACGCCCAGTGCCAGCATCGCCAACACGGCGAAGATGCCCACACCCCATTTGGCGGGGTCGTAGACGATGTCCAGGCCCACGAAACGCTTGACGCCGTCAAAGGCTATGGAACCCTTGCCCTCCGGCAGCTCGTAGGACTCCCCCGGGGACAATGTGATGCCGCCGGCCTCGAGGTTGCGGGAGTTCAGCTCGGTGAGGGTGTCGGTGTCCAAGACGTAGACGTTCTGCGGTTCGCCCGTGTCCAGGCCGAGATCGCCGTAGTAGGAGTTGAGGTTCAGCTCGGGGTTGAGCAATTCGGGGTCAATCGAGATGGCCACCCCGTCCTCTCCGGTGTAGGCCGTGGGCAGGAAGAACCCGACGAAGCCGAGCTGGTCGGGTTCGGAGTCGGGGGCTTTGATGACCATCAGGGAGGTGTACACCTGGTCTTCTGCCCGGCCGATCACGGGGCCTTGGAAGGCGATGTTCCCAATGCCGTCCCGCACGGTGACCTCGGGGGCGTAGCCGTTGCCGACCAGGTACACGCGGACACCGTCGATGTCCAGGGGATGGTTCACCTTCAGCTCCGTGGTCTGCTCCGGTTCGCCCGGTCCATGACGTACGCCCAGCACGGCGGTGAAGTCCAATGCTTGGCCGTAGTGGGTATCCGACTCGCGGTCGAACTCGGCCTCGAAGCTGTCCAGGGTCATGGAGAACGGGTTTAGCTTCTGCTCGGAGAAGGCGCTGCCGGGGGTGAAGGCGTCGTAGGCGACGAGGGTGTTGGCGAATCCCTCGCCTTCGACGAGGATCTTCTGGCCCCGGTAGCTCAGCATCGAGCCGGCCGCCATAAACGCCAGCACTCCGATGAGGGACAGGTGGAAGACGATGTTGCCGATTTCGCGCACGTAGCCGCGCTCGGCACCTACGGAAGCGTTGCCCTCGGCTTCCTGGCGGACCTGGATCCGGTAGCCGCGCTTCTTGAGGATCTTGGCCGCTTGGTCTACCGCGTCCCGGGGGGACGGCCCGGTGGATTCCAGCACGACTTTTCCGTACTCGGGCAGGCGGGAGAGTAGGCGGGGGGTGCGCGGCGGGGCAGAGCGCAGGGCCTTGGCGTGTTTGACGGCGCGCGGGAACACACAGCCGATCAGGGAGACGAACAGCAGGAGGTAGATGGCGGAGAACCAGACGGACGAGTACACGTCGAACATCTGGAAGCGGTCCAGCCACTCCCCAGCCGCGGGATTGTCGGAGATGTAGTCATCCACGATCCCGGGACCGGCCGGCCGCTGCGGGAACAGCGAGCCCGGAACGGCTGCAACGGCCAGCAGCAGCAACAGCATCAGCGCGGTGCGCATGCTGGTCAGCTGGACCCACAGGAACCGCAGGGTGCCCGTGAAGCCCAGGGCGGGCAGCTCCGCGTCCTGGCGCTGGTTCGGCGCATCGGTGTGGCTCATTTCGGAATCCTCCCGTCAGTAGCGGGCGAGGCCTGCCGGTCGTGGAAGCCGGTGTTCTGGGGGCCGGCGGCCAGCAGTGGATCCGGCACGTCCTGGCTGGAGGTGTACGTGGACAACGAACCGGCGGTGACGATATCGGTGAGGGGTTGGTTCACCAGATACTGGACGGCGGCGCGCGGGAGGGTCAGGAGGTCCATGGTGGGTTCAGGCCTGTTCGCCTAGCACCGTGGTGATCAGGGTTCGTAGCGTGGACCGCTCGGCGATCCCCAGGATTCGGGCCGAGACCCGGCCCTGACGGTCCAGCACGATCGTGGTGGGCACGGCCTGCGGTGGGACGTAGTCGGTCATGGCCAAGAGCACCTGGCCATTGAGGTCTTCGACCGAGGGATAGGTGATGCCGAAGTTGCGTTCGAAGGCCTGCGCGGTGGCCACCGTGTCCCGGACATTGACGCCCACGAAGCGGACGTCTTGGGGCTCGAGCTCCTCGTGCAGGGCCTGCAGGTCCGGGGCCTCCACCCGGCACGGCGCACAGGCGGCGTACCAGAAGTTAAGCACCGCGGGATCCCCGACGAGGCTGTCCGTGCTGATTGGCTCCCCGGAGAACAAGGTGGAGCTGAACTGCACCGGCTCACCGCGCTCATCCGGCCTAATCTCCAGGACCGACCCGTCGCCGGCGATGTAGTTCTTGCCATCGGCATTGCCGGCTTGGGCGGCCAGTGGGTCGTCGCTTGAGCAAGCGGCCAGCACCGGCAAGGCGGCGATCCCGGCCAGTCCGACCAGGACCTGTCGGCGTCCGGGCCGACGCAGGGGGTCGGGGGTCCGAGGGGCGGACCCAGGGGAATGCTTCAGGTTGGACATGACGTACCTCCGATACTTCTTCTGCGGGGGTAGGACGACCTTCGAATTCTACAGTCTGTAGAAATCGGGGAAACGATGGCGAAGGCCGACCGGGGGGTGTGGTTTATGGCACGCGGCGGTTGAGCCGGTGAGCAGTCGTCAGTTCGGGGTGAGTCCTGGGACGAGGACCTTTTAGATGGGGGTAGTGAAGGTGCCGGCGAGGTTCTGCAGTTGATAGATCCAGGCCGTCCAGATCCCGGTGGCCATTAGGACACCGACCAACACGAGCAGGGTGCCGCCGGCGATGTTGAACACGCGCATGTGGCGGCGCACGAAGCCCAAGGTGGTGCTCACCCAGCCCAAGCCTCTGGCGACGAGGACGAAGGGGATGCCCAGTCCCAGGCAGTAGGAGAATCCCAGCAAGGCACCGCGCCAGGGGTCGCCGGTGGTGGTGCTCAGGGCCAGGACGGCGCTGAGGGTGGGGCCCATGCAGGGCGTCCAGCCGAGGCCGAAGCCCACGCCCAGTAGCGGCGCTCCGGCCAGCCCGGTCTTGGGTTTAAAGGTGAGAGTCTTGGTTCTTTGCAGGGTCGAGAGCATGCCCATCAGCGCCAGGCCCATGAGGATGACGATGACCCCCAGGATGCGGATCAGCAGGTCCTGCCAGCGCAGCAGCCACCCGCCGATCAGGCCGAAGGCGGCGCCGTAGAGGGTGAACACGGCGGCGAAGCCGAGGATGAACAGGCCCACCCCTGTCATGACCCTGCGTCGGTTGTCCGGACGGGTCGGGTCGGACAGACCGGAGACATAGCCCAGGTATCCGGGGACGAGCGGCAGGATGCAGGGCGAGAGGAAGGAGACGAGCCCGGCGATGGCCGCCAGCGGGATGGCCATCAGCAGCGCCCCGGACTGGACGGTCTGAGCGAAGTACTCGCCCATCTATTTCCTCCTTGGGGTTGTGTCCGGGGATGGTGGCCGGAGGCCCGGGTCGGGACGGTCCTGGACGTGGTGGGTGCGAGTGGACGATAGGGGCATGTTCTTTCCTGAACGGGCACCGGGCGACCGCCCGGTGGATGGAGGGACGAGGCGTGGGTGGAGTGGTCAGTGGATGTAGGAGAAGACGCCCATCATCCCGGCCTCGGCGTGGTAGGCGTTGTGGCAGTGGGTCAGCCACTGTCCCGGGTTGTCCGCCTCGAAGTCGAAGACGATGGTCTGCCGGGGTTTGACGATGACTGTGTCCTTGCGTGCACCGTTGTCGGCCAGCTGGAAGGTGTGGCCATGCAGGTGCATGGGGTGCCACATGTCGGTGTCGTTGGTCATCGTGACCCGCACACGCTCGTCCAGCCGGAGCTTGAAGGCACCGTCAAAGGGGTTGGCCGGGTCGAAGCGGCGCCCGTTGATACCCCAGTCATAGTCGGCCATCGATCCGGTGAGCCGCAGCTCATGGCTCCTGGTCGGTTCCTTTGGCTCGAGCAGGACGGATTCGTGGGCCTTCAGTCGGCTGCCATCGAGCACGGTCCCGCCCAGGGTCTGCGGGAGCCGTCCGGAGAGAGCGGTGTTCGATCCGGCTTTGATGATGCCGTAGGAGTGGCCGGTCTTGCCCTCGGGCAGGGCCAGAACGGGCACGGCCTGGTCGCCAAGGGTGACCAGCACATCCAAGCGTTCACCCATGCCCAAGACGACGGCGTCGGCCTGACGCGGCTGGACCGGGAACCCATCGGTGTGGGTGATGGTCAATTCCTGACCGGGGACCCCAACCCGGTAGGCGGTGTCTCCGGCGGCATTGATCAGTCGCAGACGGATACGGTCGCCGGGCTTGCCGTCGATAGTGTCGGGTTCGGCTGGGGGGCGGCCGTTGAACAGGTGCACGGGGATCCTCACGTCGCCGGCATCCCCGCCCAGGTAGTCGCTCTCAGCCCCCATGAGCATGTGCTTCATGGGCATGCCGGAGGAGCTGTCCTCGCTCATGGACCCGTGATCCATCCCCTCCATACCCTCCATGTCACCGGACATGTCCATTCCGGCGGAGAGCTCCTCGACGACTTCCTCGGGCGTTCCGGTGATCCCGTCGAGCCAGTCGTCCAGGATCACGACCCATTCCTGGTCATAGTCGAGGGTTTCGTTGGGATCCTCGACGATCAGCGCACCGTACAGGGCGCGTTCGCGCTGGGTGTCGAAGTGGGAGTGGTACCAGTAGGTGCCCGGATGGGAGAGCCGGAATCCGTACGAGTAGGTTCCTCCGGCCGCGATGGGATCCTGGGTCACTCCCTGGACTCCGTCGGCGTCATTGCGCAGGGCCAGTCCGTGCCAGTGCACGCTCGTTCCCTCCGGAAGACCGTTGGCGACGGTGACGTCGAGCAGGTCGCCGGTCTTGGCGCGCAGCAGCGGTCCGTTGAGGCTCTTGTCGTATCCCCAAGTGGTCAGGGTCCGACCTTCGAGGGAGGTCTCGAAGGGTGCGGCGGGGAGTCGGTTGGCGACGGTGGTGCCTGAGTAGGCACGTCGTTTTTCGTATTCGGCGATCAGCGGGTCGGTGGGCAGGATGCGCCCTGACGGTCGGGCGGTGGCCAGGGGGTCGGAGCATGCGGCCAGTCCGGCCATGGCGAGGGCGCCGACGGAGGTGCCCAGGAAGGCGCGGCGGGTGGTCAGTGGGGAGGTCATCGGTTCTTCTTTCCTTCTCCCGATCACCTGCCGCAGGGAGGTACGACGGGGGACGGGTATGGCTCATCAGTTGCTGATGGGATGGTGGCCCACAGGCTGCTGCGTGCCGTCCCCAATGCAAGGGGGCGGCTGTGCTTGCCGGTGGACACGACCGGGCATCCTAGGTGCGGTTGATGGCCAGTTGAACCAGTGAAGGAGTCCAGGGAAGCCTGAAGTGGACAACCCAAGGCAGTGGGGGCGCGGTCAGCCCCTGCCCGGGAAATGACGTGAGCTCCCGGGGCTCTAGATCCAGGACGACGGAAGGCGTGGTTAGGGAGGAGGCGCAGGTGTCGCCCCCGGCCTCCAGTGCGCAATACGGCAACCCGCTGCCGCCTGCGGCATTATCCCCGGGAGGCTGGGCTGTGAGCACGTCTCCGGGTGCCCAACCGGCAGGGCCGACGGTTGTCGGCCCGGGATGCTGGGACACCGTTAAGGCGGAGGTGTCGATGCCGGCCATCACCGCGCCGGTGCCAACGCCAGCATGCATCCCGAGCAGGCCGAGGAGCAGCACGAGGATGCCCAGAACCGGCCTGAGGGCGGTCCGACGGGACAGGTCAAGGCGGTGAAGATGTCGGCGTTCCGCCATCGGCACTGGCCTTTCCTGTTCGTCCTTGCTGGTCATGGTCCGGTTTAGGGCCCGCGGCTTGGCGCGGCATGGGTCACAGCAGCGGTTCGGTGGTGTTCCCGCCGTCGGTGGTGCGTAGGACGGCCGTGCCGATGACTAGGAGTGCTTCGACCTGCCCGTCGTCAGTGATGCTGGCTCCCAGGGCGGAGGCCGTGTCGCTCAGTGGGTCACTGGAGGTCCAGGTGTCGCCGCCGTCGGAGCTGGTCAGCAACCGGCCGTCGGTACCGGCGCCAACGACTGTGGTGTCGTCGGCCCAGGCGACCAGGTGCATCAGCTGCGGGGTGTCCAGGGTGCTCCAGGTGGCACCGTTGTCTACTGACCGCAGCATCCCGGCTTCGGTGGTGGTCAGCACGGTCCCAGTTTTCGGGGAGATGGCCAAGGACGCGGGTGGGGTAGGGATCGTGAGGGTCCGCCAGTTGATTCCGTCGGCGCTGGCACGCAGTTGACCATCGAAGCCGAGGACGCCGGCCGGGCCGGCGGCCAGGGCGTGGAAGTCGGATTGGCCGCCACGGGAGAGCACCTCCCAGCTCAGGCCGCGGTCCGTGGACTCGGCCAAACCCAATGGTTCGGGCAGGTCGGTACCGGGCGCCGGGTGACCGGAGGCCAGATAGCGGCCCTCGGGCGTCACGGCGAAACCCATGAGATCCACCACCGGGCCCACCTGGACCAGATCGCGGTCCTGGAGGCGGAACAGGCCCTCGTGGGTGGCCAGGAGCACGAGGCCGTCGTCGGGGTCGCGCACGATGGCATGAATGTGGGTGATCGCCGTACCCGGGGTCTGCGTGTTGGCGTCTTGGGGGCTTGAGGTGTTCGGCACGGTGCAGGCGGTCAGGGTGCCGACACCGATCAGGCCGAGTCCGCCGGCGAGCAGGGTTCTGCGGGTAGTCATGGTGCCTTTCCGCCCCGATCCGATTGCGGGGCCACCTACCATTGTCCGCCGGAGGCTCAGGGGCTCCGGACGGTTTGCCTTGAAGGTTTGATGAAGATTCCCCGGTCTGGTGTCTTGGGTCGCTCTCCGGGCCGTGAGCCGGGGGAGACTGAACACATGAACTTTGGCACTGGCTCGTCCACCGGGCGGGTGTTGGTCGTCGATGACGAAAAACCCCTGGCACGCATGGTCGCCACCTACCTGGAGCGGGCCGGCTATGAGGTCACCACCACCCACACCGGACCCGATGCGGTACAGGCTGCCCGCATGCATGATCCCGACGTGATAGTCCTGGACCTGGGCCTGCCCGGACTGGACGGGATCGAGGTGTGCCGGCGCGTGCGGGCCTTTTCCGAGTGCTACGTGCTGATGCTCACCGCCCGGGGCAATGAACCTGACCGGCTGCAAGGGCTGGCGGTGGGCGCCGATGACTACATCACCAAACCCTTCAGTGTCCGGGAACTGGTCGCCCGTGTGGGGGCGGTCATGCGGCGGCCCCGCACGACGGTAACCGTCCCAGAACCGGCACGGGCTTTCGGGTCGCTGGTGATCGACCTGGGCGCCCACGAAGCCCACGTGGACGGGAAGTCGGTGGGGCTGACGCGCACGGAGTTCGACCTGCTGGCGGCCCTGTCGGGACGTCCCTATCAAGTGTTCTCCCGGCGTCAGCTGATCGATATCGTCTGGGATCCGGGGTGGGTGGGTGATGAACGAATCGTGGATGTGCACATCGGCAACCTGCGCCGCAAACTCGACGATAACCCCGGGCGCTATGTCGACACGGTCCGCGGTGTTGGCTACCGGATGGCAGAACAGTGACCGGCCAGCGACGTTACCGCGGCCTGGCGGCCCGGTTCTTCCTGGCCCAGTTGCTGGTGGTGGTGGTCAGCATCCTGGCCGCGGTGGCGGTGGCCTCCCTGGCCGGCCCCCCGCTGTTCCACGAGCATTTGGAACAGGCCGGGGCCGGGCATGATGCGACCCAGATGCTGCACGTGGAGCAGGCCTACCGAGACACCAACTTCTGGACCCTGGGTGTGGCCTTGGCCACCGCCCTAGTCTGCTGCCTGGTGTTGACCTGGTATGTCGCCCGCCGGATCCAGAACCCGATCCATGCCCTGACCCAAGCCGCGACGGCCATGGCCGGCGGCAAGTACGACACCCGGGTCCCGGCCATGGGGGCAGGGACCGAGGTGGAGGACCTAGCCGCCTCGTTCAACACCATGGCCGAGCGGCTCGAACGCACCGAGAGCACCCGCCGTCGGATGCTCTCGGACTTGGCCCACGAGATGCGCACTCCCATCTCCGTGCTCACCGTCTACCTCGAAGCCCTGCAGGATGGAGTCTCACACTGGGGCGAAGCCACCGGCGAGCTCATGGACGAACAGCTGGCCCGCCTCACCCGGCTGGTGGAAGACATCCACGACGTCTCCCGGGCGGAGGAAGGACGGATCGAGCTCGATCGCACCATCGAATCGGCGGGCGAGTTACTGCAGGCCGCCGCCGTAGCCCATCGGGACACCTATGCCGCCAAGGGCGTGGCCTTGATCCTGAATCCGAGCCAGGACATCGCGACCGTGGAGGTCGACCGCCAACGCATGGGTCAGGTGTTGGGCAACCTGCTCACCAACGCCTTGCGCCACACCCCCGCAAGAGGCCAGGTCACCCTGGATGCTCGGCAGAGTCCAGGAGGGATCACGCTCAGCGTCAGCGACACCGGCGAGGGCATCCTCCCCGAGCACCTGCCGCACATCTTCGAACGGTTCTACCGCGGGGACACCGCCCGCGACCGGGACCACGGCGGGTCCGGGGTCGGCCTGGCCATCTCCCGGGCCCTGGTCCAAGCCCATGGAGGGTCCCTGACCGCCAGCTCCGCAGGTCCGGACACCGGGGCGACGTTCACCGTCCACCTGCCTGCCCGAAGCGACAGAAACCACTCCATCGCCACTTGATTGATACCCTCCAGGGGTATATACCGGGAGGAGGGCGCAGTCCCACCGCCCACATCCGACGAAGGAGCCCACCATGACCGAATCGATCCCCAGCCCCCTGCCGATGGCCACCGGCGGCTGCTCGTGCTGCACCCCGGACGCCGCCCCAACGCCGGGCTCCGCCGCCGCGGAGACGTCTTTCCCTGCCGCTTCCGGGACCTCCACCACGTATCGGGTGGAGGGGATGACCTGTGGGCACTGCGTCGGAATCACCGCCGGAGCGGTGAGTGCCCTGCACGGGGTGGACGATGTCAAGGTCGAACTGGTGGCCGGCGGCATTTCCCCCGTCACCGTGACCGGGTCCGCCTCCGCGGACGCCGTACGGGCGGCCATCGAAGAGTCCGGCTACCGCGTCCTGATGTCCTGATCGCTTGGCCCACTGTCTCGGACCCGTAGGGGTCAAGGGAAAGGAAATATCATGAGCACCTCGCACCACCACGGCGACCATCACGCCGACCATGACCAGCACGCCGATGAGGACACCCACGGTCAGGCCATGCCCCAGGGACACGCCCACTCCGCGGTGGATGAAGACCACGCGGTCCACGACCACGGGGAACATGCCGGACACTCGGTGGCGATGTTCAAGAACCGGTTCTGGCTCTCACTGGTCCTGTCGATCCCGGTGGTGGTCTTCAGCCACATGGTCGCCGACCTGCTCGGCTACCGGGTTCCCGAGTTCCCGGGCTCGGAGTGGATCGCCCCGGTGCTGGGCACCGTGATCTATTTCTACGGCGGCATGCCGTTCCTGAAGGGCGGGATCACGGAGCTGCGCTCCCGGCAGCCCGGGATGATGTTGCTGATCGCGATGGCCATCACGGTGGCCTTCGTGGCCTCCTGGATCACGTCTCTGGGCATCGGCGGGTTCATGCTGGACTTCTGGTGGGAACTGGCCCTGCTGGTGGTCATCATGCTGTTGGGCCACTGGATGGAGATGCGCGCCCTGGGCGCGGCCTCTTCCGCCCTGGATGCCCTGGCCGCCCTGCTACCGGACGAGGCTGAGAAGGTCACCGAGGACGGCACTACCGTCACCGTTGCGATCGGTGATCTGGCCGTCGGGGACACAGTCCTGGTCCGCTCTGGGGCGCGGGTGCCTGCCGACGGAACCCTGACTGAGGGCACGGCCGAGTTTGACGAGTCCATGATCACTGGCGAATCCCGGTCCGTGGCCCGCACCGTGGGCGAAACGGTGGTGGCCGGCACTGTGGCCACCGACAACACCGTGCGGGTCCGCATCGAGGCCGTCGGGACCGATACCGCCCTGGCCGGCATCCAACGGATGGTCGCTGACGCCCAGGAATCCTCCTCCCGCGCCCAGGCGTTGGCCGACCGGGCTGCCGCGCTGCTGTTCTGGTTCGCCCTCGCCGCAGCCATCATCACCGCCATCGTCTGGGTGGCCATCGGCCAGCCGGACGACGCCGTCACCCGCACTGTCACCGTGCTGGTGATCGCCTGCCCGCACGCCCTGGGCCTGGCGATCCCGCTGGTGATCGCGATCTCCACGGAACGGGCCGCCAAGGCTGGGGTGCTGATCAAGGACCGGTTGGCCCTGGAGCGGATGCGCACCATCGATGTGGTCCTGTTCGACAAGACCGGCACCCTGACCGAGGGCGCGCACGTGCTGACCGGAACCGCACCGGCCCCAGGCACCTCCGAGGCACATCTGCTGGCTTACGCGGCCGCGGCCGAGGCCGACAGCGAGCACCCCGTGGCCCGAGCCATCGTGGCAGCCGCCACCGCCCATGCCGAAGCCGCCGCGCTGGGACTGCGTGGCACTGGGTTCCAGTCGGCGACCGGCCGCGGGGTGAAAGCGACCGTGGACGGGTCCGAAGTCCTCGTGGGTGGACCCAACATGCTCCGCGAACTCGCCCTGGACACCCCCGAGAACCTCCGCGCTGACACCCAGGCCTGGACCGAGCGAGGGGCCGGGGTGTTGCACGTCGTCCGTGACCGCGCCGTCATCGGGGCGGTGGCCGTGGAGGACCGCGTCCGCCCCGAGTCCCGGGCCGCGGTGGCCGCCCTGCACGCCCGCGGGATCAAGGTCGCCATGATCACCGGCGACGCCCGTCAGGTCGCCGAGGCCGTGGGAGCGGACCTGGGCATCGACGAGGTCTTCGCCGAAGTCCTGCCGAAGGACAAGGACTCCAAGGTCACCGAGCTGCAGTCCCGCGGATTGCGCGTGGCTATGGTCGGCGACGGCGTTAACGACGCCCCCGCCCTGGCCCGGGCCGAGGTCGGCATCGCCATCGGTGCCGGCACTGACGTGGCCATGGAATCGGCCGGCGTCGTGCTGGCCGGCAACGACCCACGCGCCGTGCTGTCCATGATCGAACTTTCGAGAGCCAGCTACACCAAGATGATCCAGAACCTCACCTGGGCCACCGGCTACAACCTGATCGCTGTTCCTCTGGCCGCCGGCGTGCTCGCCCCGATCGGGTTCGTGCTCTCTCCGGCGGTCGGGGCGGTGCTGATGTCGCTGTCCACCATCGTGGTCGCCCTCAACGCCCAACTGCTGCGCCGGACCGATCTGGATCCGGCCCGACTGGCCCCGGCCAGCCCTTCGGATCGGGACACCACACTCCAGCCCGCGACGGCCACCAGCTGATCGCGGCCCTGGACCCTATGTCGAAACCCCAATGGAAGGAAACCCATGAAACGCAACACCACCACCCTGGCCGCCCTGGCCTTGGCCTCCGCCCTGGCCTTGACCGCCTGTGGCGGCACCGGTGCCGAGGACAACGGCGCCGGCTCCGAGTCCACCCCGGCCGCCAGCTCGGCTGCTGCCACCTCCACGGCCACAGACACCGCTGCCCCGTCCGCCACGGCTACCGGCTCGGCCGAGGAGATCTCGGCCGAGCATAACGACGCGGACGTGATGTTCGCCCAGATGATGCTCCCTCACCACGAGCAGGCCGTTGAAATGAGCGAGATGCTGCTGGCCAAGGACAACGTCCCGGCCGAAGTCGCGGACTTCGCCCAGCAGGTGATCGACGCCCAGGGACCGGAGATCGAACGCATGAATGCCATGCTCACCGCCTGGGACGCGGAACCCATGGCAGAGATGGAGGGCATGGACCACGGCGGGATGTCCGGGATGATGTCCGAGGAGGATATGGCCGCTCTCGAGGAAGCCCAGGGCACCGAGGCGGCCCGGCTGTACCTGGAACAGATGACAGCCCACCACGAGGGCGCCGTCGACATGGCCCAGGACCAGGTCGACAACGGCCAGAACCCCCAAGCGGTGGCCCTGGCCGAGCAGGTCATCACCGCCCAAGAGGCCGAGATCGCCGAGATGGAGCAGATGCTCGGAAACCTCTGACGGGATCCACGGCCCCCTCTTGATCGGCTCTGCCCGTTCCGCTGCCGCACCAAGGACCTACACGGCCCCCTCCATCCTGGGTGGGGCCGTGTAGGTCCTGGCGCATCGGTTGGACCTCCAACCGACTCGGGATCCCGACATTGCTGGGGGTGCGCCCTGGGGATCCGTCAGTCGGTGGGGCACTGGCGTTCGGCCGGTTCCTCGTAGTCAGGCACGGACCGTGCTTGGGCCTGCTCGGGGGTCGTGACGATCCCGTTGTCCTGGATGTCCTGGATCAGCCAGTCCATCTCGAAGATTTCCCTCCGCTGGGCCTCGCTGATTTCCACGGCCAACTGACACACCCTGACGTCCTCGATACCGGCCCGCTCGGACCTCGTGATGGCCAGCGAGTGGTGTGGAATCATGGCGCGCATGAAATCGCTGTCGTTGACGGTCGCCTGGCTGCGGTCCAGGACGATGCCGCCGCCCAGAAGCACCGCGCTCACGAGCACCACAGCAATGTTCGCCTTCGCGTTCCGGTACATGTTGAGCATCCAGGCCAGCATCACCAGCCCCATCGCCCCGCCCATGGTCAAGGCCATGAACAGCCTGCTCTCACTCCAGCGGACGTGTCCCCACTCCCAGGAACCGGCGAACATCGTCCAATACATGACCACCATGCCGGTCAGGATCATCGCGGCGAACCGCAGGTACATCTTCAGGGAGCGGCTGGGCGCCTGATGACCCCCGCCGCGATCACCACCCTGGTCACTGCTGTGCTCTGTCTTTGACACGTCGAGTTCTCCTTCTGCGGGGATGCTCTTGTACCGCCGGGCCAGTCAGGGCCAGCAGCCGTGGAACACGTGCTGCTGGCCCTGACCGGCATTCCGGCATGGGCCTGGACTGCGCTCAGCCCAAGGAGGCGAGCAACTCGGCGCAGGCCCGCTCGCAGCGCCGGCAAGCCTCAGCACACACCTTGCAGTGCTCATGCATTTCAGCGTGGGAGGCGCACTCGTCCCCGCACGTCTTGCAGGCGGTCCGACACGCCTCGAGCAGGGCACGAGTGGTCTCGACATTGTTGCCGGTCTGCCTGGACAGCACCGCCCCGGTGGTGGCACAGATGTCGGCGCAGTCCAGATTGAACCGGATGCACTGCCTCAGTTCGGCCACCATGTCCTCGGCCAGGCACGCGTCCGCACAGGCCGTACAGGTCTGAGCGCACTCGAAACAGGCCTCGATGCACTCGGCCAACTTCTGCCGGTCGATGTCGCCCAGGTCCTTCGGGTAGGTATCCAGCATCGAGCTCACGTGATGGGTCATGGCTTACTCCTTCATCGGTGCGGTTCGGAAGACGAACCGGCCGGAACCGGCCCGCCATGCAACCGACCGTAGACCCCCGCCCGGCCCGGATAAAGGGCTCAACTTTGAAGATTCCGTGAAGATCCCAGCCGGTCACGGGCTCCGCTCGGGCCGTTCGAGCGGGCGGCTAGGCCCGAGATGACGGCCTTTCCGGTCCCGGCTCAACCCTGCATCGGCTCGGAACTTGGCACTCCGGCAAGTTGCGACCTGATAACGGATCCGTATTGTTGCATAACGTTCTGGTCACGGACCATTTCGGCTAAGTGATAGCTTGCTCGACGCCGAGTTGCGAGGCCGTGGGAGAAGTCCAGAACATGTACGCCAATGTCTACCGAGGTAACCCATGTCCTACCCCACCCGCCGTGCCCGCATCGAGGCTGAGGCCCAGGCCCGCCGTTCCCAGTACCGCCGTTCCCTCACCATGGGTGCGGTTGGCCTGACCACCGTGGTGGGAGCCACGGTGGCCGGCATGGGGCCGGCCGCAGCCAACGAGGGCGCCTACTCCGCGCCCAGCGGCTCCACTGCTAATTCCTGGACGTGGGAGGGCGGTACCGCAGCCGAGACGTCCCGCTCTTCCAGGGTTCACACGCACTCGTCCGGGACCAGCAGTGAGCCGGCCCAGGACATCCAGCGGGCCTCTTACTCCACTGCTTCCTCCAGTAGCACTGGTTGGGGGGCGGCCGTGCAGTGGGCTACGGCCAAGGCTGCCGATCCGGGCGTCGGTTACGTCTGGGGTGGTAATGGCCCGACCGGCTACGACTGCTCCGGCTTCACTCAGAACGCGTTCGCGCAGGCCGGCATTGAGCTGCCTCGGAACTCCAAGGCCCAGTATGCGGCCGCTAGCCAATACGTCTCCCTGGACAACCTCCAGGTCGGTGACCTGGTCTTCTGGTCTAACAACGGCTCGGCCTCCGGGATCTACCACGTGGCCATGTACATCGGCGACGGCAAAATCGCCCACGCTCGCAACCCGCAGATGGGGGTGGCCGTGACGGATGTCGACTACAGCCCCTGGAATATGATGGGCACCGCTGCCCGCTACTGAACGGCACGGGATCAGCCTGCTCGCAAGGTGAAGGCCTGCAGGGCCGATCGGTGCTTGACTGCATCTCTTCCAGTTGGTGGGCTCAGATTAGACGTAGCGGTTAGGCGGGACCCTTGGTGAAGGTCGTCCCGGCCGCGGTCCACACGGGTGCTGAGCGAGAAGAGTCCGCTTGTGCAACACATGCTCCCGCGTCGGTCGCAGACCGTTTAGGGAGCTGGTCGGCTGCGTGTCGGTTCTCCCGCGTCGGCGGTGCCTCCGCCGGCGCGGCGAACTGATCTGGGATCGCACGTGGACAAGAATCATTCGTGACTCAAACGTTATATTCCCAGTCCCCGCCGTCGTGAAGGACCTCATGACAAGCATCGCCTTCCGGACCGCCTCTGCCCTGGTCGCAGCACTGCTACTGACATCGTGCAGCGCGCCTTCCCCCGTGCCGAACCTCCCTGGGGAAGCAGACGGCGCCGGCTCCGGCGCTTCCGCCTCTCGCGCGCCCGCTGCCCCATCATCGGCTGCCACCAGCCCGACGATGGAACCCGAGCCGGGACAGCAACTCCAGCAGCACGCCGTGGCTGCGGCCCATCCGGAGGCCGTCGAGGCCGGGATGGACATCCTGGCCCAGGGTGGCAATGCAGCCGACGCCGCTGTGGCCACGGCCTTCGCCGTGGCCGTGGTGGAGCCCTATGCCTCCGGGATCGGTGGCGGGGGATCGGCGATCCTGGCCGGCCCAGGTCGCGAACCGGTCAGCTTCGACTACCGCGAAGTGGTGGCCCAGGACGGCAGGATCCCGGACTCCGGCACGGGCATTCCCGGTTTCGTTGCGGGACTCGCCGAGCTGCATGCCGAGCACGGCGACCTGGACTGGGACCAGGTGCTGGAGCCGGCCATCGGTTTGGCGGGCGATGGCTTCCCCGTCTCGGAGTTCTTGTCTCTTCGGTTGCGTTCCGACTTCGGCCCCGCCTCCATTGAGGGGCTCAACCATTATCATGACGCTTCTGGCGATCCGCTGGCCGCCGGCGACCGGCTGGTTCAGCGGGATCTGGCTCAGACCATGGCCTCCTTGGCCCAGGAGGGACCGGAGTCCTTCTATACCGGCGGCCTGGCTGCGGAGTTGACCAGGGTTGACGGTCTGGACGCCGATTCCCTGGCCGCCTATGAGCCGGAGCAGGTCGTGCCGGTCGGCGGTGTCGTCGGAGACTACGAGGTCCTCTCGGCTGCCCCTCCGCTGCCCGGTGCGGCCCTGGTCCAGCAGTTGCAGCTCGCCGAGGCCTTGGGCATCGACGGCCACGAGCCCGGCAGCCCCGGATACGTAGACCGGCTGTCCGAGGCATGGATCGCGGCCGAGGGTTCGGTGAAGCACCTGATCGGCGACCCGGATTTCGTGGACGTTCCCGTCGATCGGATCACGGATCCCGAAGCCAACGCCCGGATCGCCGAGCAGGTGAATCTGCTGGCCGGCGGAGCCGACGCCAGCGCCTCCACGGGGCCGGACGCCCGCGAGGGCGCCGTGCCCGGTGCCGGGGACGCATTGGTGCAGGCCACCGGTCAGCCCGTGACGGCTGGGAACACGACGCACCTGACTGTGGTGGACCAGGACGGTTTCACGGTGTCGATGACCAACACGCTCACGAGCTTCTGGGGCGGCAGCGAGTCGGAGTACGTGGGAGGGTTCTTCCTCAACAATCAACTCTCCCGGTTCGCCACGGAGGAGTCGGAGGCCAACCAGCCGGAGCCGGGGCGCAAGTCCGTGAGCTGGTCGGCCCCGAGCATGGTGCTCGACGATCAGGGCCGGCCGGTGCTCGGGCTGGGTAGCCCGGGCGGGCACCAGATCCCGAACATCCTCACCGGCGTGCTGGTGGCGTGGGGCCTGCGGGACGCCACGCTGCAGGAGGCCGTGGACGCACCCCGATTCCACCTGCAGGACGGCGTGCTGGCCGTAGAGGAGGAGCCCTCCCCCGAGCTAGCCGAACTGATCGCGGCACGGGACTGGGAACTGCAGCGCACCGAGCGTGACCAAGCGATCTTCGGTTCCGTGCAGGCCCTGGAGATCAACTACGAGACCGGTCAGATTACCGGTGCCAGGGACAACCGCCGGGAAGCAGACGTGGCCATCGCCGACTCCCGGACGGGAGCAGAATGACAGCCATGGGCACTGTCCCCTTTTCCTTCGACCAGCCCGACGGTGAACGGCGGACCCCGCGTCCGTCCGACGGCGGAACCGGTCAACCGGGGCGTGACGCCCACGGATCCAGCGTGGGACGCGCCAGCGACGGACAGTCCGACGGCAGAGGGCAAGGTGGACGACTGGTCGGTCTGGACGTCGCCCGGTCGATGGCAATCATCGGGATGATCGCCGTCAACGTGGGCCCCCGGGGCGCCGACGGCATCCTGGGCACGCTGTACGACCTCCCCCTGGGGCGGGCCTCCCTGCTGTTCATGCTCTTGGCCGGGGTCGGGACATCCATCATGACCCGGTCCGTGCGCGCTCCCAGCGGTGCGTCCATGCCGTGGCGTACCCTCCTGTGGCGGGCGGCGCTGCTGCTGGTCGGCGGCTTGGCCCTGCAGTTGGCTGGCCATGAGGCGAGTGTGATCCTGCCCCTGTATGGGCTCCTTTTTATCGCCTGTCTGCCATTGCTGAAGGCACCCGGCTGGTTGCTGGCCGCCCTGTCCGGCGCATCCCTGGTCCTCGGCCCGCTGGTCTGGCTGGCAGCGCGGAGGGAATCTGACGCGTTCCAGGTCACGGAGCCGACCCTGCTGGACCCACCCGCTGAGATCCTGGGCGGCATCCTCTTCACGGGGTCTTACCCGCTGGTGGTGTGGGCGGCCCCCTTCCTGATAGGGATGCTGCTCGGACGCATCGACCTGAGGAACCCGGCCCTGCACCGACGGCTGGTGTTGTGGGGTGCAGTGGCAGCCGTGGGCGCGTACCTGCTCTCGCAGCTCCTCATCCTGGTCCTGGGCGCGCCGGGCCGGATCGTGGGGCTAGATCGGCTCGTCTCGGCAACCGCCCATTCCCAGATGCCGTTGTGGCTGGTCTCCAGTTCCGGTGCCGCGCTGTTCGTGCTGGGCCTGTGCCTGATGGGGGAAAGGTTCGCGTCCCGGCACCTGTCCGTGTTGGCGGCCACCGGCCGGCTGTCCCTGACCGTCTACGTGGGACACCTACTGGCCCTGGCCGTCATCGTCCGCCCAGGCCCGGGCTCCCTGGCCGAAGGGATCCTGGTCACGGCGGTCCTGTGCACCGCAGCGGTCGTCTTCTCCTGGCTCTGGACCCGACGGTTCCAGACCGGCCCGTTGGAGATACTGTTGCGCCTGCCGCCGCGGAAAACGACATCCGAACGGAACGGGTAACAAGCACCGTCCACTGCCGATATGCGTGCTCAGGATCTCCCGTATCCAGCATTGCGCTGTGTAATCGGCATGAACCGGATCCGACTGGAGCCTGATCACTCCATAGACGAACGCGGCTGCCAAGCCCAAGTCGTTTTGCCTTCTTCCTGAGGTCAGTGGTGTGCGTGCTGGCAATCCACGCTCGACACTTTTGTGCGTGGGTGCCAACGGCACCCACGCTGCCGATCGCGAGCCGGATGGCGATTCCAGCTTGGTCCATTGTCTTTCCCGATGGTGCTTGACAGGGATACCCCCTGCGGGTATAAATAAGACCGTAACGTACCCCCCTGGGGTATAAAGTCCAATCGGGAGAGATCATGAACACCACTGAATTTCAGGTGACCGGAATGACCTGCGGGCATTGCGAGATGTCGGTGCGCGAAGAGGTTGAGGAGGTCCCCGGCGTTGAGTCGGTCGAGGTGAGCCACCAGGACGGGACGCTCGTGGTCACCGGCGCCGAACCCGTCGATGAAACCGCGGTCATCTCTGCGGTGCAGGAGGCTGGCTACCAGGCGGTGCGGTCGGCGTGAATACTGCCGGACGGCTGGGTGCCTACGCTGCGGGGCTGGCGGTGGTCTTCGCTGGTTCCTTCGCGGCCGGCGGAGCCCTAGTGCCGGACGAAACGGTCTCAGCCTGGATACAGCAGGCTGAGGAGCTGCGGATGGACCAGCACCCCGCCGACGGGCAGGAGGAACACCCCGCCCCCGCCGAATCGCCTGAGCCAGCCGACACGGACGACGACCTCTGACTCTGGCCAAGGATCAATGAGTGTGGCCGGACCTCCCGGCGACACCGGAAGAAGGATGAACCCCATGTCTGCACCCCTGGTCACGCCTGAGGCGGGCAGTACCGACGTCGAACTGGTGATCGGCGGAATGACCTGTGCCTCGTGCGCGAACCGGATTGAGCGCAAGCTCAACAAGCTCGAGGGCGTCACCGCAGCGGTGAACTACGCCACCGAGAAAGCCCGGATCAGCGCCCCGGCTGGCTACGACCCCCAGTCCCTGGTCGCCGAGGTTCAGAAGGCCGGCTACGCCGCCACACTGCCCGGCACCGGCCGGCAGGACCAAGACGGGGAAGACGACCACCCCGACGCCGAGCTGGTGTCCCTGCGGCACCGGCTGATCGGCGCCGCGGTGCTGGGCATCCCGGTCATCGCCATGTCGATGATCCCGGCCCTGCAGTTCGAGTACTGGCAGTGGTTGTCCTTGGCGCTGGCCGGACCGGTGATCGTCTGGGCTGGCTGGCCGTTCCACAAGGCCGCCTGGATGAACTTGCGCCAGGGCACCGCCACCATGGACACGCTGATCTCAATGGGCACCATCGCGGCGTTCCTGTGGTCCCTCTACGCCCTGTTCCTCGGCACCGCAGGGACCCCGGGGATGACACACCCCTTCGAGCTGTCCGTGGCCCCCACCGACGGGGCCGGGAACATCTACCTCGAGGTCGCCGCCGGGGTGCTGCTGTTCATCCTGGCCGGCCGCTACTTCGAGAAGCGCTCCAAGCGCCAGGCCGGGGCCGCGCTGCGCGCGCTGCTGGACCTGGGCGCGAAGGACGTGGCCGTGCTGCGCGACGGGGCCGAGACCCGCATCCCCACCGACCAACTGGCCGTGGGCGACGAGTTCGTGGTGCGTCCCGGGGAGAAGTTCGCCACCGACGGCGTCGTGGTCACCGGCCGCAGCGCGGTGGACGCCTCGATGCTCACCGGCGAGTCCGTGCCCGTGGAGGTCGCCGAGGGCGACCCGGTCACCGGGGCGACCGTCAACACCGGCGGCCGGCTCGTGGTCCGCGCCACCCGCATCGGCTCCGACACGCAGTTGGCGCAGATGGCCAGGCTGGTGGAGGACGCCCAAACCGGCAAGGCAGAAATCCAGCGGTTGGCCGACCGGATCTCCGGGGTGTTCGTGCCCATCGTGATCGCCATCGCGGTGGCCACCCTGGCCGCTTGGCTCGGTGCCGGGTTCCCGGCCGCCGCCGCGTTCACCGCCGCCGTGGCCGTGCTGATCATCGCCTGCCCCTGCGCCCTGGGCCTGGCCACCCCCACTGCCCTGCTGGTCGGCACCGGTCGCGGCGCCCAGCTGGGCATCCTCATCAAGGGCCCGGAGGTGCTGGAATCGACCCGCAAGGTCGACACCATCGTGTTGGACAAGACCGGGACCGTCACCACCGGCAAGATGACCCTGCAGGGCGTGCACCCCGCTGCCGGGACCGGCCAGGACGAGCTGTTGCGCCTGGCCGGGGCCGTGGAGGACGCCTCCGAGCACCCGATCGCCCAGGCCATCGCCCGCGGCGCCACCGAACGCGTGGGAGCCCTGCCGGTTCCCGAGGCCTTTGCCAACCACGAAGGCCGCGGCGTGCAGGGCGTGGTCGACGGACACCTGGTCATCGTTGGCCGCGAGACCATGCTGGCCGACTGGTCCCTGACCATGCCGGCGGACCTGGCTGACACGAAGGCCCAAGCCGAGTACACCGGTCAGACGGCCGTCGTCGTGGCCTGGGACGGGCAGGTCCGCGGTGTGCTGGTGGTGGCCGATGCCCTCAAGGCCACCAGCGCCGAGGCGATCGCCCTCTTCCGCAGCCTGGGCCTGAAGCCGATCCTGCTGACCGGTGACAACCGTGCCGTGGCCGAACAGGTCGCCGCCCAGGTGGGCATCGAGGAAGTTCTAGCCGAGGTGATGCCCCAGGACAAGGTCCGCATCATCACCGAGCTGCAGGAGCGGGGGCAGGTCGTGGCCATGGTCGGTGACGGCGTCAACGACGCCGCGGCCCTGGCCCAAGCGGATTTGGGCCTGGCCATGGGCACCGGTACCGATGCGGCCATCGAGGCCGCCGACATCACCCTGGTCCGCGGGGACCTGCGTGCCGCCGCGGACGCGATCAGGTTGTCCCGCAAAACCCTGGGTACGATCAAGACCAACCTGTTCTGGGCGTTCGCCTACAACACCGCTGCGATTCCGCTGGCCGCCCTGGGCCTGCTGAACCCGATGCTCGCCGGGGCGGCCATGGCCTTCTCGTCCGTCTTCGTGGTCGGCAACAGCCTCCGGCTACGTGGTTTCACCAGCAAGGCCGGCACTACCGTGCAGGCCGCCAGTCCAGCGCCGGAATCCCAGCCGGCCCACGCCCTAACCACCTGAAACGTCTGACGCCTGACCGAGTGGAGACCACCATGACCACCCCCGCCGAAGCGACCGAAGCCGCGCACCATGCCGGGCACCACGGATACATCTCCGACAAGGACCGGTACCTGGCCCGTCTTAGGCGCATCGAAGGACAGGCCCGCGGCATCCACCGCATGGTCGAGGAAGAGAAGTACTGCATCGACATCCTCACGCAGGTCTCTGCTCTCACCTCCGCCCTGCGCGGGGTCGCATTGGGACTGCTGGACGACCACATGAAGCACTGCGTCGTGGATGCCGCCCAGCTCGGCGGAGACGAAGCCGAAGCCAAGATGAAAGAAGCCTCGGACGCCATCGCACGTCTCGTCCGCTCCTGACCCGACCGCCAGCACCTCAGAGTCATGCCCACCGTTTAGCGGACGGGCCCCTCGCGATCGCAACAAGGTGGTCCACGACGAAGTCGCCATTGGAGCCCGGTCGGGAGGGTGTACCCCTTCGAGACACTCGCGGTGCCGACGGAAGTGTGCTGTTAGAGAGGAGCCCACAATCACATTGGGACTAACACGGATGACGGGACACCGAGGGGTGCGGGCCAACGACCTACTATGGAACCGTGAATTCTCCCGCAGACGTTGCCCCCGGCACTGAGGCAACTCGCCCCCTGAGCTGGTACGCCCGGCCCTTCGGCACGGCCTGGGTGCTGCTGATCACCGCCCTGCTGGGCCTGTACGGCACCCTCATGCTGGTCATGGAACGGGTGATGCTGTGGAACGATCCGAACCACATCACCAGTTGCGATCTCAATCCCTGGGTGTCCTGCGGCGAGGTCATGAAGACGTGGCAGTCCCAGCTGTTCAACTTCCCCAACCAGTTCATCGGCATGGTGGCATTCCCGATCGTCATCACCATCGCCATGGGCCTCTTTGCCCGGGCTCGGTTCGCCCGCTGGTTCTGGATCGGCATGAACCTCGGAGTCCTGGCCGGCTTCGTCTTCATCGTCTGGCTGTGGAGCCAGGCCGTCTACGAGATCAACATCCTCTGCCTGTACTGCATGGTCGTCTGGGCCGGCATGATCCCCCTCTTCGTCCTGCTGACGTCCCGGAACCTCCAGCACGGTGTGATCCCCGCGTCTGCCAGGGTTAAGAAGTTCGCCGCGGAGTGGTCCTGGCCGATCATCGTCCTGCTCTACGTGGGCGTGCTGGCCTCGATCATGCTGCGCTTCTCCAACGCTTTCTTCTAAATCGAAGCACCTCCCCGTCGCGAAAACGTGCCAGCTGAAGAACTGGCGGTCTTCTGTCTCCATGCCCTCACCCTGGCCGGCATGCGCCCACAGTCGTGACATGACCCTGGGCAGGTGGTCCCCACCGTGGAGGGACGACGCGCACCCGGACTGCAGGGACCTTGCCGGATCGTGGATTGCGGCCGCCGTGTCCACCGGTAGTCGTGTCCCGGAGGCTAAGTTGGACGCACCCGGCGCCGGGGACGGCGCCGAGGCCCGAGTCGCAGGAGGCGGAGTGTTTCGACCCACTGACGGACGGTCCTCTCGCCTCGGCCTACTGCAGGCCACCGCTGACGCCGTGTTACAGGGCGGCGGCCCCCTGCCGGGGCATCGGTGCACGTGGGACTTGACTATGATCCTCGGTGACACGAACGGCCCCCGCCGGCGACCACGGATCTAGAATGAGGTCCTGTGACGTGTACCACGCAGCCTGAGGGGGTATCGGGATGAGGGCGTGGCTTTCGCGCACCCGTGGCGGCCTCCGCAAGCAGTCGGCCGGCGGTATGGCCGGTCACGCCCGCCGTCATGGCGGGCCGCGTCGGGCGAGGGCGGTCCGCCGGGTCTGCGCCCTGCTGGCCGCTACTGGACTGGCGGTGGTGGTCGCCGGCTGCGCTGGGCCCGGCCAGGGGCAGCCCCCGGAACCGGTCCTGGGGCACGGCGAGCAGTTCTCGGTGGGTGTCTTCGAGCCTCGGGCCGGCCGGGTCGGCGCGCCCCGCGCGGGGACGCTGGTCGTGCACGAGGGCGGGTGCCTGGCCCTGCGGCACTCCCCCGCCGCCGGCGGTGGGACCCGGGTGGTGGCCGTCCCGGTGGGCAGTTCCGTGTCCGAGCGGGGCACGGTGTACGTTGTGGCCGGCGACGCCGACCGCAACGACGGGCCGGTCATGGCCGGGCATGTGGGAGCCCAGGTCCGGTTCAAAGGCCCCGAGGTGGTCCTGGGCGAGGTGGGCGGCAAAGGCGTCTTCATGCCGCCGGGCTGTAGAGCCGACGGCACTCGGATCCTGTTGGTCAAGCCCTGAAGGCCGCACTGCTCGGGCAGGCAACGGCGTCGTGAGTCCCCGGGCTGGCGTTGGGCAGCCGCCTAGGGCGTGTCTCCTAATGCCTTGAGCCAGATGGTGATGGCGCGCAGTACCACGCCGCCGCGGTAGGTCAGCGCGAGCTTGTCATAGCGGGTGGCCAAGGCCCGCCACTGCTTGAACACGTTGAAGGAGCGCTCCACCACGTTGCGGCGCTTGTAGGCCTCGGGGTCGTAACCGACGGGCCGTCCGCGCTTGGCACCGCGGCGGGTACGGTTGGCGATCTGGTCGGCCCGTTCCGGGATCACCGCCTGCACACCCTTGCGGCGCAGCAGCGCCCGGATGGCCTTGGAGGAGTAGGCCTTGTCGGCCAGGGCCCGCACCGGGGTGGTCCGGGGCCGTCCCCTGCCGGTGCGGGGCACGTACAGGCCGGCCAGGACGTGTTCGAACATCGGGGCGTCCCCGCCCTGGCCCGGGCCGAGCAGTATCACCAGCGGGCGCATGTTCCCGTCGCACAGGTGGTGGATCTTGGTGCTCAGCCCGCCCCGGGAGCGGCCGATCGCGTGGTCAGGCGGCTCCTGGCGCTGTTTCATGTAGTTCGTCAGGTCCCCCTGTGCTGCGCGTCAGGTTCGTGGCGTGCTGGTGCGCGCGGTTGATGGTCGAGTCGACCGAGACCTCCCAGTCGATCAGGCCGGCTGCGTCCGCGTGCCCGAGCAGCGCGGTGAGGATGGCGTCCCAGGTTCCGTCGCCGCTGAACCGGCGGTGGCGCTTCCAGATGGTCTGCCACGGGCCGAAGCACTCCGGCACATCGCGCCAAGCGATCCCGGTCCGGTACCGGTAGATGATGCCCTCGACCACCACCCGGTGGTCCCGGAACGGCCGGCCCGCCCCGGTGGCCGAGGGCATCAATGGCTCGATCAGCGCCCACTGCTCGTCGGTCAGGGCTTCAGTGCGTGTCACTCGTCCAGCATGTCAACGCGACCAGCCACCCATTAGGAGACACACCCTAGGCGGCTACCACGACACCGTCACCCCGCGGGCCGAAACCGCCAGCGTTGACGAACTCCGCGACACCGGACTGCTGATGGTCCCGTTGATCCCCAACCGCACCATCGTGCAGGAGGCCAGGACCGCACGCTCCTGGTACGGCGACTACCGAAAGGGCCGCCCCGTCGTCGACGCATACACCGAGATCACCAGGAAGGTCCTCAGCGCATGAGCACCCAACCAGACCGCCCCGAAACCTTGCCCCGCCGCAACCGGCCTCAACCGGCTCCAGATGAGGCGGTTGACCCCGTCGTGCCCACGGTTCGCACCAGTGAAGGTCAGCCGTCCCAGGTGCAGGCCCCGGCAGGGTCGGCCCGAACAACCCGGCGAGGGCAAGCCACCGTGCAGCTCGGAGTTCGCGTCACTGAGGACATCGCAGACCTCGTCGCGGCAGAAGCTGACCGTCGCGGCATCAGTCAACGCGCCGTCGTCGAAGAAGCGCTCCGCGCCCACCTCGGCGGCTGATCCTGTGACGGCTGACTTCCGCGATGCGTCAGTCCGCCCACACCGCCAACGGCATCAGTTGGGAACTACCTGGGGACGCTGAGGACGAAGCCCGGGCGATCACCGACGCGAGCTAACCCAGACCCTGAATCAGCTCAGGTCCGTTGTTGCGCACGTTGCCTATGGCGGTCCCGACTTCGGTCAGGGTCCATGCTGAGGCGGTCTGGTAGGCCTGGTTCCGCACGTGCTCGACCAGTGCTTCGGCTTCGCCTGCGGAGGCTAGCTTCTCGGGGTTCAGCCAGGTGTGCATGGTGTCGCGGTCCATGGGCAGGGGTAGGCGGTCGTGCAGGCCGGCCAGTTGTTCCAAGGTGGCCTCGCCGGTGCCGGTCTTGGGGGAGGGGCCGGTCAGGATGGTGCAGCTCAGAAGCCACCTGCCCTCATCGCCCTCCGCATCAGCCGGGTCTTTCCACCACTCGTAGAGCCCGGCGAAGTAAATCAGGGAGCCGTCTGCGGGGTGAACGAAGAAGGGCCGCTTCGGTGTGCCCTTGGGTGCATCTGCGGGGGGTTTGAGCCATTCGTAGTACCCGTCGACCGGGACCGCGCACCGTTTGGCTTTCACGGCAGCGCGAAAGGTTGGTTTCGTGGAGACGGTTTCCGAGCGGGCGTTGAAGGCCCGCGAGCCGACGGATACGTCCTTGGCCCATGGCGGGACCAGGCCCCATCGGGCCACGTGGATTTCCCGGCGGGTCTCGTCCTCGATCGCTCGTTCTAGGATGATGGGAACCTCGCTGGTCGGTGCGACGTTCCAGTTCGGTCGAAGCACCAGCTCTTCCTCGGGCTCGACCGCACCGGCATCTGCCACCAGGTCGCCGATGGCTCGGGCCATCACATACCGTCCACACATGAGGCCCAGTCTGCCGCACGCGCTCCTGCGGGCCGAGGGCACAAAGGCCGAACGGATGAACATCACTGCCTCCATCGAGACTATCCCCGACGATGACACGGGTCGTGGAGATCGGCAGGCCGATGAGCTGCCGGCTGAGGGCGAGTCCTACGAGGCGGGGGTTGCCGCGCTGCGTGCCCGGGTGCCTGAGGGCTGGTGGATCATGAATCTGCGGCGCACCGAGTACAAAGCCGAAGACCCCTCACCACTGGTCCCGGGGTCTGCGGGAGTCCTTCACAGGCGGACAGTGACGAGCTCGTCCCAATGGGTGGTGGCCCTGGGGGAGAGCATGGCCCGGCGCATCTGCCACGACGGCGGTGTTCCGAGGCCGCCGTATCCCAGGCCGACGCTCCCGACCCCGAAGCGGGCCACCACGGCGTCCAGGGTGGGGCCGAGATTGCGGCCCTCCCCGGGTGGGCCGAGGCCGGGCAGGGTCTCGGCCTGGCCTGCGGGGCGCAGATCGGTGAGCACGACGCCAGCCCGCACGTACCGGGTGCCCGGGCGGATCAGCTCGGCCAAGCCCAGGGATCCACGAGCGATCGTCACTGGCTCTGCCGTGGGCACGGGTAGGACGGCGCTGATCTGGGGCGAGTGGGGTTCCTGGTCCGTGGCGAACGGCGAGGTCGACGCCCAAGCGGTAAGGACCCGGGCTTCTTGTCCGGCATTGCGTAGCCGGGAGGCGAGTTGCTGGGCGTAGATGGAGAGGACTTGGCGCATGGCCGGGGTGGTGGTGACCGGTTCCGAGAAGGATCGGGAGTAGATGAGCTGGTCTTTGTACTGGCGAGGTTCTTCCTCGAGGGGGATGCACGGGGTGCCGCGCAGTTCGCGCACGGTGCGCTCCAGGACCACCGAGAACCGCCGGCGCATCTGCCCGGGGTCTTGGGCGGCGAGGTCTGCGGCGGTATGGATATTCAGATTCGCTAGGCGGCGGCCCAGCCGGCCGGCCACGCCCCAGAGATCAGTGACGGGGATGCTGGCCAGAATGGTGTCTCGTTGGGTGGGGGAGTAGGCCCCGAAGTGACACACTCCGACCCGGGACAGCGGGGCGGAACGCTTCACCCCGAGGAGGGCAACCTTCGCCAACGTCTTGGTGGGGGCGATGCCCACGCGCACCGGAATCCCGGTGCAGCGGGCCACGTCCTCGCGGATACGCCGGCCGGCCTGGATCACCTCTTCGACGGTGCCGCGCAGGCTGATGAAGGACTCGTCGATGCTGTAGACCTCCTGCCAGGCGGCGTGCCGGCCGATGACCTCCATGACCCTCGCCGAGAGGCTGCCGTAGAGCTCGTAGTTGGAGGACCGTGCCACGATCCCCTGGGTGGCGGCGACGGGCTCGAGCTTGAACCACGGGATCCCCATCGGGACCCCCAGTACCTTGGCCTCCTGGGACATGGCCACCACGCAGCCGTCGTTGTTGGACAACACCACCACCGGGCGGTCCTCCAGGCGCGGGTCGAAGACCCGCTCACACGAGGCATAGAAGCTGGCGCAGTCCACCAGAGCGATCACGGCCTCACGAGGTGCGGGAGACATGATGCAGTGCCACCGTGACCACACCCCAGACCCGCAGATCCGAGAGCGAGGGAACGGCAATGTCGGGATACGCCGGGTTCTCCGAGGAGAGCACCACCCGGTCCGCTTCGATTCTGAGCCGTTTCACGGTCAGTTCGCCATCAAGCACGGCGATCACCACGTGGCCGTGCTGGGGGCGGATCGAGCGGTCCACCACCAGTTCGTCGCCGTCCCAGATCCCGGCACCGGTCATGGAGTGCCCTCGCGCCCGCACTAGGTACGTCGAGGCCCGGTTGGGCATCAGGTGATCCGTCAGATCAATCTCGGCGGTGGTGTAGTCCTGGGACGGCGAGGGGAAGCCGGCCTCCACCACGCCGTCATTGACGCGCGTTCGCAGCTGCTCCCCGAGCCCTTCGGCGAGAGCCCGGACCTCGGTTGCCAGCAAGCCCTCACCTCACGCGAATCGAAAGTATGTTCGATTGCCAATCGTGCATGTGGTAAGCAGGCGGCAATTCCACCCGAGGGCTATGTAGCCGCATTTTGTGCTACAGTTTAGGAATGGGGGTGGAGCGGACGCGTAGCGCTGACAAGCACGGGATAACCCGAGAGGGTGCGCTCTGCGCCATGATGCATGCCGAGGTGACAGCAGAAATCGAGGGCGAGCCAGGGGATCAGACCATCGTGTATATCGGCCACTCGCATGGGCGGACTGAGCGCTACCTCGAAGTGATCGCGGCCCACTAACCACCCCGCACCGTCGTCGTCTTCCACGTCGTGGACCTCACCGATCAGTTCCGATACCTATTGCATGAAGGAGAAGCGCCATGACCGCCGATACGTACGAAGAGCTGGCCGGCCGGGCTGCGCGTGGAGACCTGACCGTGAAGCCGGGCACCATTCGGCGCGGCGAGGATGCCCGCCCCGATGCGCGCCACGCTCTCGTGGAAGCAACTGGAGCGGCAAGCCCACAGGAGGCCGTGCGGCTGGCCGTGGGGCGGCCGCCGGCCGGGACGAAACGAGGGCCCTCACCTGTCGTTCGGGCCCGCGTGCCGCAGGCCCTGAAGGATCGCGTGCATGCTCTTGCGGAGCGCGAGCAGCGCGACGAGTCCGACATCGTGCGTGAGGCCGTCGCTGCGTACCTCGAGCTGCGACATGTTTCCTGACCCTGGGTGGTAATCGTCCCTGGGCGACGGAGCGTTACCCGGTGCTGTCGGTGGCCGCGCCGCTCAGGTCGCGATTGATCTGCGGTTCGCCGGAGTCCTCGAAGATGATGAGGACATCCTGATGGACGGTGCCGTCCGGCATGGTGATGTCGGCGCGGAGTGCATTGCCGCGCCAGCCCTTATCTTCGACTGATTCGACCCCGTACTTGTTGGCGACATTTTCCTGGATGTTGGACTGCGAGGCGAAGTGTCCGTAGATCGAATAGGCGAGAGTCGCCAGACCGAGCACGAGAATGCCTGCACCCGCGAACACCTCGCGGACGGCGTCTTTGATCCGGTCCGGCCCGGCGTAGCGGGCGTCCTCGTCATCCAAGTGGGCTTGGTAGCGTTTGCGGCGCCACAGCCCGTGGGCGAGGACCGCCAGCCCCGCGATCGTCACGAGTGTGCCGATCCATTGGGTGACGAGTGGGGTCTGGAGGTCGATCGGGGCGTACATGACTTTATTGTCTCCCGGATGCCCCAGCCGGGAGTCTTCTGGTCGTGTACCAGTCGCGGGACAAGGCGGCCGGGAGGCCGGGCCTATCATGGGCCACTATGGATCCAGCACCCCAGAAGCCGGCGGATCATGTGCCGGTTGATAGCTTTGCGAACCGATATGGGCGGACCCAGCGTGCTCGGCCGTCATTCGGGTCCCGCTGGGGCAAATGGATTGCCGTCACCGCCCTAGTGCTCGCCGTGGCCGCTACTGCCTGGTTGGCATTCCCGACCTCGCAGGACTCTCTGTCCTGGAAAGACGTCGGCTACGCCATTGACTCCCCGACCCGGGCCTCGGTGACGTTCGAAGTCACCAAAGATTTCGAAGACACCGTGGCCTGCGCCATTCAAGTGCTTTCCGAAAACTATGCCATCGTGGGCTGGCGGACCGTCACCATCGGTCCGGCGAAGGTCGAGGATGCCACAGGCGGTTCCCTTCCCTCGGACAAGTCTCAGTACTACGACGTCAACCTGCGCACCGATTCTCTCGGGGTGAACGGCGGCGTCAACTCCTGCTGGATCGAGCAGGACGTCTGAGCCTGGATCTCCTGCCTGCACCTCATTCACCGCACCTCCATCGCGCCCCCTGAGTACTGGTCGCCTGATGAAAAGGGTTCGCCCGCCTCTCGAAGGACCCCCTCGAGAAGGCGGCCGCGATACCCTGTCGCCGGTCGCTTGATACCTCTTCGCCGGGCATGACATCAGGGACTGGGGTGGGGCGCCCCCGGCATTCCATAAGTCGTCGAAGAGCTGGAGGAGCCGCCGACCCTCAGGAGAAGCAACATCAGGCTCCGAGGCGGCGGGCGGAAATCCGGTTCTACTACACTGCGTAGAAGTAGTTTTGGTCATCATCTGCCTAAGGAAGCGCTATGCGTCGCCTCACCCTCGGACTCAGCGTCCTTCTCATCGCCATTGGTTCCATCGCCTATATCGCCACGTCGTTCGCCAGCTGGACAGCACTGATCCCGGCCTTGCTCGGAGTCGTGATCTTGATTGCAGGTCTTATCAGCTTGAAGAAGCAGAAGCTCGGTGTCCACCTTGCCCTGGCCGTCGCCGTGCTCGGCGTGCTCGGCACATCGATGAACGTCCTGCAGCTCGGCGCGCTGATCGCCGGCGACGCGGAGCGTCCGACGGCTGTGCTCATCAGCACGATTACCTTCGCCCTGCTCATCTTGTACGTGGCGCTCGGCATCCACTCGTTCGTCACTGCCCGCCGCTGGAAAGCCGCGGAGGCCTGACCACCAGCATGGCTGAGGGCCCCGTCAGCGTTCCTTGTCTGGGCGGTAAGGGCCCCCAGCTTTATCGCCAGAAGGAGGCTGCCGCAGCCGGGAGGCCGTGCTCCGTACGAGGATCAACTGGGTGGTGAAGCTGCGGGAGTTGGCAGTTCAATCAGACCCGGTCAGGGGCCGGTGAAGGCGGGGAGGAACTGGATGAAGACGGAGCCGGCGACGCCGACGTAGACGACGGCGATGAGGGTCCCGGCCCAGCCGGTGGCGAACCGGGCCACCGCCGGCGGGGCGGGGATCACGCCGTGGGCGAGGTTGCGGGCGGTGAGCAGGATGAACAGCGGGATCATGGCCGCCCAGACGATCATGCAGTACAGGCACAGGATGTAGATCTCGTACAGGGCTTGGAACCAGAGCCAGGTCACGAAGGCCATCCCTAGGGTGACCCCGGCCTGCAGTCCGGCCCAGTACCACCGGCCGGGTCGGGCCCCGGAGAGCACCACCATCGCGGTGGCCAGGACCACGGCGAAAGCGACGATGCCGATCAGCGGGTTGGGGAACCCGAATAGCTCGGACTGCCAGGTGCCCATCACCCGCCCGCAGGACACCCAGGGGTTGATGTCACAACTGGTGACGTGGCCAGGGTTCTCGTACAGGGCCAGGCGCTCGAGCACGAGGATGGCCGAGGCGATCCAGCCCACGGCTCCGGTGACCAACAGGATCAGCCCGAAGGTCCGATGGTCGGCGAACCAGGCCCGGGCGGGTGCCATCGCTGCTGGCGAGGGGGATGGCTTCGAGGGATGGGTGGAAATGGTCGAGCGTTCGGTCATGGTGGAGGGCTTTTTCTGGTCTCGGTCCACGGTCAGAAGGCGTTGCCGGCGGCAAGCCACCTAGTCCTGGACAGCGGCTTCAACGGCGGCGGTGAACTCTTCCAGGGTGGACGGGGCGAGCTGCTCGCCGTCGAGGTAGAACGTCGGGGTCCCGGAGACTCCCAAGGCGGTGCCGTCGGCGACATCAAGCTCAACACGTTCCCGGGTCGCCGGATCCGCCACGGCGGCATCGTAGGCAGCCATGTCCAGGCCGAGGTCCTCGGCATAGCCGCGGAACACATCGCTGCGGTCCTCCGTGGTGTGGCTCCACTCGGTCTGGGTCTCGAACATCCGCTGATACATCGGCTCGTAAGCATCCTGCTGGGCAGCGGCCTCCACAGCCACGGCCGCGGTGACCGAGTTCGGGTGGCCCGGCAGCGGGAAGTAACGGTTCACGAAGGTGACGGTGTCCGCATACTCCGCCCGTAACTCCTCGACAAAGGGATAGGCCGCGGCGCAGCCCTCACATTCGAAGTCCAGGAACTCCACCAGCACGGCCTTCTCGTTCGGCGCCTGGGAGAGCACCCGGCTGTTCTCCCGGACCAGCTGCCCGCCCTCTTGGCTCGGTTGTCCGGATTCCTGACCGGTGGACGCGCTGGCGTCTTGCGGTGGGGTGGTGGTGGCGCCGCGGGCCACGAAATAGCCGATGGTGCCGCCGACGATGACCAGGGCCAGCAGGACCCAGACCACGATCTTGGCCCGGCGCTGCCGGGACGGGGCGGAGTCGGCCTTGGTCGGGGTGGGGTCGGTGGAAGTCATGGTCGGTCCTATCCGGTCGGGTGTGGTCTCGAGAGTAGGGAGGGGTTTAGACGGGGGTGGTGAAGGTGCCGGCGAGGTTCTGCAGCTGGTAGATCCACAGGGTCCAGATCCCGGTGACCATCAGGACCCCGACGAGCACCAGCAGGATTCCGCCGATGATGTTGAAGGCCCGGATGTGACGGCGGACGAAGCCCAGGGTGCGGGTGACCCAGTCCAGGCCCATCGCGACCAGCACGAAGGGGATGCCCAACCCGAGGCAGTAGAGGAAGCCCAGCAGGGCCCCGCGCCAGGGGTCCCCGGTGGTGGTGCTCAATGCCAGCACGGCGCTCAGGGTGGGGCCCATGCAGGGGGTCCAGCCGAGGCCGAAGACCACTCCGAGCAGCGGAGCGCCGGCGATGCCGGTCTTCGGCTGGAAGGACATCTTCTTGGTGCCCTGCAGAAAGGGCAGCCAGCCGACCAACACCAGGCCCATGAGAACGACGAATACCCCCAGGATCCGGATCAGCAGGTCCTGCCACTGCAGCAGCCAACCACCGATCACTCCGAAGGCGGCCCCGTAGGCGGTGAAGACCGCGGCGAAACCGAGGATAAACAGTCCCACCCCGGTCATCACCCGGCGCCGGTTGTCTTCCCGGCGCGGGTCGGCTAACCCGGAGACGTAGCCGAGGTAGCCGGGGACCAGGGGAAGAATGCAGGGGGAGAGGAAGGAGACCAGGCCGGCCACCGCGGCCAGTGGCATGGCGACCAGCAGGGCCCCGGACTGGACCGTTTCGGCAAAGAATCCGCCGATGCTCATGCTGCCCTCCCGAGGGGCGTCCTCCGGAGACCAGGATGAAGTGGGGGGCGTCGGTGACAGGCGGTCACGTACGGTCCTCTCTGCTACGGCGTGCGGGGCTCCGCATCGGCCGGGGCCCCGCACGACACTACATCAGGTGCTGTATAGTTCAGCGCATGCTGACTATTGCCACGCGACTGGATGTGATGCACCGGCTGGGGCGGGCGATGGCCGATCCCACTCGGTCCCGGATTCTACTGTCCCTGCTGGAGTGCCCGGGATATCCGGCGGAGTTGGCCCGGGATCTGGGGTTGAGTCGGTCGAACGTGTCCAACCACCTGACCTGCCTGCGGGACTGCGGGATCGTGGCCGTCGCGCCCGAGGGGCGCCGCACCCGGTACGCGATCGCCGATGCACACCTGACCCGCGCGCTGACCGCCCTAGTCGAGGTGACCCTGGCCGTGGATGCCTCCGCCCCGTGCATGGACCCGGGCTGCTCGGTGCCCGGGTGCTGCGACGCAGCGCAGGCGGCCTCGTGAGTGATGCATGCTGCAGCGCCGCGGAGACCACTGGGGGCGCATCCGAGGAGGCCGAGGCGCACCGGCCGTGGTGGCGAGATGCGGCCATCCTGCTCCCGGTGCTCTCCGGGGTGGCCTTCCTGACCGGGCTGGTCCTGGAGTGGTCCGGGGCCGGCGTCGCGGCCACGGTG
>NZ_BMLQ01000011.1 GCF_014645315.1 Citricoccus zhacaiensis
GAGAAACGACGGAACGAGCAACGCACCGACAAGGAAATCCGCCGCTGCATCAAACGCTACCTAGCCCGCCGCGTCTACCGGACCCTCAACACCTCAGCCACAGTCCCGACCACGGCTTGACAGACATAGAAGAGTCCCGAACTCGACTCACAGCGTGGGGTTAGCGGGGGCGGGGCTCACTGCGGCGCTGCATGCCGCGGGCGGTGGGCTCGTAGCCGAGGCGGCGGGTGATGGCCCGGGCGGCGAACTGCAGCTGCGGGATGGTGACCGCCAGGTGCTCCTCGCCCCGGGGCACGATCACGGTGAGCGTCCCCACGGCGTGCTGGTCCTCCACGAAGATCGGCACGGAGATCCCGCTGGATTCCTCCACGATGATCCCTGCCATGGAGACGTAGCCGTTGCGGCGGATGTCCGCGAGAATCCCCCGCAGCTGGTCCGGGTCGGTCACGGTGTCCGGGGTGAGCTTCTCCAGACGTCGGCTCAGGAACCGCTCCTGCTCCTCCTCCGGGGCGTAGGCCATGAACACGAGCCCGGCCGAACAGCCGTGGACGGGCAGGCGGCCGGCGATCCGGGTGATGTTGATGGTCGCGTCGTCCGCGGCAAGCCGCTCCAGGTAGAGCACGTCCGTGCCCTCCAGAACGCCGAGCGAGACGTGGTTGCCGGTGTGGTTGAGCAGGTCCTCCATGGGGGGCAAAGCGGCCTCCCGCAGGGACGAGGCCCGCGATCCCCGCGAGGCCATCTCCCACATCCGGTGCCCGTGGCGCAGCCGGCCGGAATCGTCCCGGACCAGCAGCCCTTCTACCTCCAGCTCGGCCACGAGGCGGTGCACCGTGGACACCGGCAGCCCGACCGCCCGGGCCAGCTCCCGCAGGTGCAACGCCGGGGTGTCGTCACTGAAAGCAGCCAGGATCCGCACCACGCGGTGGATGACGGATTCCCCGGAAGGCGAGTTGGCCACGAACCTGCCTTTCATCGAAGAGGTGACCTCGATCATACCGATCAACGGAACACACCCGCGATCCTCCGGCCCCACCTTCCTAGGGTGACCCCATGAGCACTCCCCCCAGCACTCCGGTCACGTCCACTCTCCACGGCTCCATTCACGACGCCGGCTCCGGCCGGGCGGCCGGCAAGGTCGCCCTGATCTCGGGGGCAGCCCAGGGCATGGGTGCCTCCCACGCCCGTGCGCTGGCTGCCGCCGGCGCATACGTCATGATCGGCGACCTTCAGGAGGAGGCCGGCACCGCCCTGGCGGAGGAGATCAACACCGACGTCGGCCGCACGGCCGCCGCCTTCACGCCGCTGAACGTGACGGACTTCGAGGCCTGGACGGCCGCCGTCGGGCACTGTGTCCAGGAGTTCGGGAAGCTGGATGTGCTGGTGAACAACGCGGGGATCTACACGCCCGGCAACGTGGAGGATGCCTCCGTGGAGGACTGGTCCCGGACCATCGACATTGACCTGACCGGAACGTTCCTCGGGATGAAGGCCGCAGTGCCGGAGTTGAAGAAGCAGGACACCTCCTCGATCATCAACGTCTCCTCGATCGCCGGGCTGGTCGGCTTCAAGAACCGCGCCGCCTACTCCGCCGCGAAATGGGGCGTGCAGGGACTGACGAAGACCTCGGCGCTGGATTTCGGGGAGGACGGCATCCGCGTGAACTCCATTCACCCCGGCTCCGTGGAGACGCCGCTGACCGCCGGCCTGAAGCGCGGGCTCGGGCAGGTCCCGGCCGGTCGGGCGGCACAGGTGGAGGAGATCAGCTCGCTGGTGCTCTACCTGGCCTCGGACGAGTCGCGGTTCGTCTCCGGCGCCTCTATTGCGATCGACGGCGGGGAGACGGCCGGGAACAACCTGCGGCGGGATTCCTGAAGCTGACGGCCGGCGAGCGGCGGACACCCGGAGTCGGGCCTTGCACCTCCCCGCACCTTCATCCATAGTGATGATGGCGCGTGACCGGCATCACATGATCATCCGGCACGCGATGCCCTGGCCACGTACCCCGGAGGAATCATGCCGTCCACTCCTCGCACCTCACGCGTTCCCCGCCGCACCCTCCTGGGCGCCGGCGGCATCGCAGCCCTCAGCGCCCCGATCCTGAGCGCGGGCCCCGCCACCGCCGCCACCGGTCCCGTCCTGGCCACGGCCGAGAACGTGCCGGACACCGGCATGCACCTGGTGACGCTCGGAACCGCTGCCGGGCCGGCGATCCGCGGGACCCGGCACGGGATCGCGAGCGCCGTCGTCGTCGATGGGCTGCACTACCTGGTGGACTTCGGGCTGGGGATGCCACGCCAGGCCTCCGAGGCGGGCTTGACCGGCAACAAGCTGCGTCAGGCGTTCGTCACGCACCTGCATTCTGACCACATCTCCGAGCTGAGCGCCTACATGCTGTACAACTGGGACACCCCGGTCCAGGGCGTCACCTCCCGCGTGGGGATCATGGGCCCGGGACGCGCCCGCCTGCCGAGGGGCATCCGGCCGGTGGTATCCCCGCCGCAGACGGGCATGAAGGACGTCATCAAGAACCTGATGCGTGCCAACGCCTATGACATCAACATCCGCACCACGGACGAGGCGCGGATCCCGCTCGATGAGCTCTTCGAGGGCGTGGACATCGACCTGCCCCGGCGCCCGCGGGCGGATCCGGACCGCAACCCCGTCCCGGACATGGAGCCGTTCACCATCTACGAGGACGACCGCGTGCGGGTGAAGGCCACCCTGGTGGAGCACCTTCCGGTCTTCCCGTCCTTCGGCTTCCGCTTCGAGACGGAGCACGGCGTCATCGCCTTCTCCGGGGACACCACCGAGACCCCGAACATGGTCGGCCTCAGCCGGGACGCCGACCTCCTGGTCCACGAGGTCGTCAACATGGATTACTACCGGGATCAGGACTTCACCGAGGAGTTCCTGCACCACCTGGAGTCCAGCCACACGACGCCCGAGGGCATCGGACGGATCGCCTCCGAGGCCGAGGTGAAGAAGGTGGTGGTCAGCCACATGGCCGGGGTCTTCTCCGACGCCGACCTGGCCGGCATCGCCGAGTTCTACGACGGTCCGTACACCCTGGCCGCCGACCGGCAGCTCTTCAGCGTCTGACCGGGAGCCGGCGTCGATAGACTGCCGGAATGCCTTTGCCCTCCCCGTCTCCTCGCGTGCCGAACCGGACCCTCCTGGTGGGCTGCGGCGTACTCGGCACCCGGCTCGGGGAGCGCCTGACCGCGGACGGCGGGGAGGTGTTCGCCCTGCGCCGCACCACGGCCGGGCTTCCCGCCGCCTTCACCGCCCTGCCGGTGGACCTGCAGGCACCCGTGCGCACCGCGCTGCCGGCCGTGGACGCCATGGTCATCACCCTTCCTCCCGGCGGCCCGGTGTCCGGCCCGGCGCTCGGCTCTGCGTCCGCTCGTCCATGGCACGACGACGGCTACCTCGCCTCGCTGCGGAATCTCGCCGCCGCCTTGCCGCAGGTCCCACCCCGCGTGGTTCTGGTCTCCTCCACCCGGGTCCTGGGCGGCCACACCCACGGCCGACCCCTCACCGAACTGGACGCCCCGGCCCCGGTGGGTCCGCGCGCCGCCACCCTGCTCGAGGGTGAGCGGCTGGCTACGAAGCTCTTCAACGCGCACCTCCTCCGCCCGGCCGGGATCTACGGGCCGGGACGCGAGATGCTGCTGCGCAAGGCCCTCGAAGGCGCCCCGGTCCAGTACGCCCGCCGCACGAACCGCATCCATGAGGACGACCTGGTCCGCACCCTGCACGCCCTGCTGACTGCGGAGGAGCCACCCCGCCTGCTGCACGCGGTGGACCAGTCGCCGGCGCCGCTGGGCGAGGTCATCACGTTCATCGCCCACCGACTCGGCGTTCCGCCACCGCCGGCCGTCGAGCCGGAAGAGGAGACCGGCACCGTCCTGGACGGCACACAGCTGTTGAAATTCCTCGGCACCCTGGAGCATCCCACTTTTCAGTCCGGCTACGGCGACCTCATCGCCGCCCGGAACGGGACAGGATCCGGGCAGCAGTCCTAGGGCACGTGGTGTCCGGCGGCCTGGAGCAGCCCGTACCACTCACCCCGGGTGAGCGGGAGGTCGGAGCCGGCGGCCGCGTCGGCGATCCGCTGCGGGTTGGTGGTGCCGAGCACCACCTGCATGTTTGCGGGGTGACGCGTGATCCAGGCGGTGGCGATCGCCAGCGGGGTGACGCCGTACAGCGCGGCCAGTCGGTCCAGTTCCGTGTTGAGTTCCGGGTAGTCCTCGGCCCCGAGGAACACGCCGGGTTCGGCGCCCTTCTGGAAGGGCGACCATGCCTGGAGGGTGATCCCCTGGACACGGCAGTAGTCCACGATCCCCCCGCCATCCCGGGTCAGGGAGTCCTCCTGCCCGGCCATGTTCGAGGCCAAACCCTGAGCCACGATCGCCGAGTGCGTGAGGGAGAGCTGGACCTGGTTGACGAGCAGCGGCTGGCGGACGGCGGTCTTCAGCAGGTCGATCTGCCGCGGGGTGTGGTTGGAGACACCGAAGGCCCGCACCTTGCCGGAGGACTCGAGCTCGTCGAAGGCGCGGGCCACCTCCTCCGGCTCCACGAGGGCGTCCGGGCGGTGCAGGAGCAGCACGTCGATGTACTCGGTGCCGAGCGCCCGCAGCGAGTCCTCGACGGAGGCCACGATGTGCTCGTAGGAGGAGTCATAGTGCCACTGCTCGTCCACGATTCCCGTCTTGGTCTGCAGCGTGATCTGCTCCCGCTCGGCGCCGCTGAGGCGGAGCGCCTCGGCGAACACACGTTCGCAGTGGTGATAGCCACCGGGGTGGTTGAAGCCGTAGAGGTCGGCGTGGTCGAAGAAGTCGACGCCGGCGTCCCGGGCCGCACTGTAGAGCGCCCGCACCTGTTCGGGCGTCTTGTCCGCGATCCGCATCATGCCGGCGATGATGTTGGGCACTGGGGTCTCGGTGCTGCCGAGGGGCACGGTCTTCATGGGGCTCCTTACCGGTAGTGCTCACGGTCGGTCAGGCAACGGCCGACGTCGTCGTCCCCATGATGCCGCGTGATGGCGTTGCATGGCAGGGCTCACCCTGTCCTGAGGGCTCCATCACAGGGGTACCACCAGAGACTCCCTGCCCTGTCAGTCCGGTGGTTGACTGGTTCGGTGGCCCCGGCGGGCAACCCCTGCGGCGGCCACTTCCATCCGGACAGACCGCGCAAAGGACCTTGATGACTGCTGTTCCCGCCTACATCGCCGCCAACGCCACCGACCCGATGACCCTCGGGACCATCGAACGGCGCCTGGTCGGCCCGCATGACGTGCGGATCGATATCCACTGGTCCGGCATCTGTCACTCAGACATCCACACCGTCCGGGGCGACTGGGGTCCACAGCCCTACCCGCTGACCGTCGGCCACGAGATCGCCGGGATCGTGGCAGAGGTCGGCTCCGACGTGACCACCCTCAAGGTGGGCGACCGGGCCGGCGTCGGCTGCCTGGTGAACTCCTGCGGCGACTGCACCAACTGCGCCAATGGAGACGAGCAATACTGCTTGAACGGTGCCGTGGGCACCTACGGCGCCACGGACCGGGACGGCACCGTCACCCAGGGCGGCTACGCCACCGGGATCGTCGTGGATGCCGACTTCGTGCTGAGCATCCCCGAGTCGATCCCCTTCGAGAAGGCCGCCCCGCTGCTGTGCGCCGGGATCACCACCTACTCCCCGCTCAAGCACTGGGGTGCCGGGCCAGGCAAGCGCGTGGGGGTGGTCGGCTTCGGCGGGCTCGGGCACATGGCCGTGAAGATCGCCCACGCCATGGGTGCCGAGGTCACCGTGCTTTCCCAATCCCTGCGCAAGCAGGAAGACGGCAAGCGCCTGGGCGCGGACCACTACTACGCCACGAGTGACCCGGAGACCTTCAAGACCCTGTCCAAGAGCCTGGACCTGATCATCAACACGGTCAGCGCCCCGGTGGACGTGGACGCTTTCCTGGGCCTGCTGGCCGTCAACGGCGCCCTGGTGAACGTGGGCGCCCCGGCCGAGCCGATGAGCCTGAACGTCAACTCCCTCCTGGGCGGACGCCGCACCTACGCCGGCTCCATGATCGGCGGGATCGCCGAGACCCAGGAGATGCTGGACTTCTGCGCCGAGCACGGCATCGCCGCCGAGGTCGAGGTCATCGAAGCCGCGCAGATCAACGAGGCCTGGGAGCGCGTGCTGGCCTCGGACGTGCGCTACCGCTTCGTGATCGACGCCTCCACGTTCGCGGGCTGACCTGAACCGCCGCTGCGTGCCTGCATCACGCAGCGGCGGGTCAGGACAGCGACTGGACGCGGACCAGGACCTCGCGGCCGGTGCCGGAGTCCTGGCGTGTGGCCTGCACGGCGACCTGCACCTCGGCCACGATCTGCCACACCGGGCGCGAGGCGGCCAGCGCGATCTCCACCACCACGTCGCCGGTCACGGGGTCGATGACCATTCCGAAGCGCACGTGCCCCGTGTGCTGGCGACTTCCAGAAAATGTCACGCCTGGAGAAGAATGTAACTTTTGTCAGTTCCGATGAGTGTCAGCCCCGGAGTCGCGCCGAGCCGACGGTGGTTGAAGCACTCGGCACCAGCGTCGTGGACCTCAATCGCCCTCGGTCCCGTGCATCAGTGCCCGAATTCGTCAGAATCCAGCCGCGGCCCCTCGCCGGTGTCCAAGGCATCGATCCTTGCCATCTCCTCCTCCGTCAGCGCGAAGTCGAAGAGGTCGAGGTTCTGCCGCTGGCGCTCCTCGTTGGCCGAACGAGGCACAACAATGCGCCCCTGCTGAAGATGCCAGCGGAGGGCAACTTGCGCCGGTGTGCGACCCACCCGCGCGGCAGGGTCGACCAGTTCCGCACGGTTCAGCACCTCGCTGCCTCGGGCCAGCGGGCTATAAGCAGCCGTGGCCACTCCGGATGCAGCATTGAACTGCTCCACATCATGCTGAGCATGCTCGGGATCCACCTGGACCTGATTCACGGGTGGAACCATCCCCGCGTCCAAGACTCGCTGGAGGTGTACCGGCTTAAAGTTGGAGACGCCCCATGCTCGCACTAGACCGGTCTCTACCAGGCCAACCAGCGATTCGCAGGTCTGAACATAGAGATCCTGCGCTGGGTTTGGCCAATGAACCAGGAAGAGATCGAGATAGTCCAAGCCCATGCGTTTCAGGGCACGCTCCGCCGACTGGCGCACCGTGGCGGCGTCGCCGTGCGAGTCCTTGTTGAATTTGGTGGTGACGAAGACGTCCTCGCGAGCCAAACCCGACTCGCGAACGGCGAGGCCCACAGCGTCCTCGTTGCCGTAGTTCTCCGCGGTATCGACGTGCCGGTACCCGAGAGCGAGGGCCTGAGTGACCGATGCCGTACATTCACTCCCCGTAAGGGGCCAGGTCCCGATCCCCACGATGGGGATGTCGACGCCATCCACCCCGGAACCCGTGAGCGTCGCGTGCGGGGCAATGCTGTTCATGCCTGTCTCCCTTGATGACTTCGTTGATGGCTGAGTTGAGCTTGGCTCGGCTTAGGCGTCGACTGACCCGAAGCGATGACGTTTCAGCGTGGACTCCCGGACGTGTTCATCCCGGAAGACGGTGGCCAGCTCCTTGGCGGCCTGCCGTAGATCGGGAAGCATAGCGATGCAGCGATCTCGGTCGAGTCGAGCGCTCGGACCACAGAGATTCAAGACACCGACCGCCTCCTCACCCGGCCTCAAGATGACGGGGACCGCAATGGCGGCGACGCCCACCTCGAAGAGATCCGCCACATATCCGAATCCCAGGTCTCGAGCTTCGTGCAGCAACGCGAGATACTCGGCATGCGTCCTCGGCGCGATGGGAGTGTACTCATCCGGCGCCGGATAGCCCTGTAGCTCAACCAGTTCCAACGCACGCTCATCTGACATGGTGGACAGCCACGCCAGGCCGCTGGCGGAACAGGAGAGCTTCACCTCCTGGCCGTCGTCCGGATCGAAGCGCAGACCGGACTTGCTGCCTTCCCGCTTGGCCACCCAGACCAAGGTCGATTCATCGACGATGCTCAACCGGGATAACTCGCCGGACGTGGCCGAAAGTCGGTCCAGGAAGGACTGAGCAAGGTCGACCAAAGGAATCGTGGCCAGGTGACGCTGGGCCAGGGAGATCAGTTTCAGTCCCAGGATGTACTTGCCAGTGTCCTGATCCTGGCGCACGTACCCCAAGTCCACCAATTCACTCACGGCACGGTGGGCCGAACTCTTGACCACGTCAAGTCGTGTGGCGATTTCCTTTAGCGCCAGTCCCTCCGGCAGACCAGTCAACATCTGCAGAATGCCAAGTCCTCGGCTGATCGCAGTAGACACGTCCCATCCCCTTTGCTCGGGCCGAGGCGAGTGCACTCCGGCATGCTGTTACCGCACGCAGGCTAACTGCGGAGGTCCACGGACACCAAGCTAACATAAGTGGAACGTCATTCCACTTTTGGTGCTAACGTGATGACACTGCAGCAGCGTGACCAACGCAGCACGCACCCGCTGACGAAAGGCTGATGAGATGCCCACTTCCCGCCCTGAAAAAGACACCGTCTTCGTCCTGAACGGGCCCAATCTGAACCTGTTGGGAGTGCGGGAACCGCAGACCTACGGATCAGCAACTTTGGCCGATGTGCAACAACTCTGCCGGGAACGGGCCGACGAAGAGGGCCTGGTCATCGAGTTTCGACAGACCAATCACGAAGGCGTGATGATTGATTGGATTCAGGAGGCACGGGAGAAGGCCGCCGGCATCATCATCAATCCGGCGGGGCTCACCTCCACCTCTATTGCCACACTGGATGCGTTGCTGGCCGTTGCGCTGCCCATCATCGAGGTTCATGTCACGAACATCCACCGTCGCGAAGCCTTCCGGCACTTCTCCTACATCTCGCAGGCGGCCACCAGTGTTATCGCGGGTGCAGGAACCCACGGCTATCAGCTCGCACTGAGTCACATGGCCCGGCTGTTGCGCGCTGACTGATCAGACCCGCCCTAGGTCCGCGCCAGCACACCCTGCTGAACCCCATTGAATCGTTGAACCCAGTCGCATAACCATCTCAGCCGGGACCGGTTTCACCGGTCCCGGCTGCGGCATGTCCTTCACTGCGAGAGCTCAGAACTCAAAGTCGGCCATGGCCAGGTGTTCCTTGACCGGCCCGGAGACGGCCAGGACCTCATCATGCTTCGGATGACGGGAGTAGGCGTCGAGGTCCTCGAGAGACTCGAAATCGGCAACGAGCCCGACGTCATAGGACGACGGCCCCCGAAGGACGTCCGTGCCGATGCTCAGAGCCTTGACCTCCGGAATGCTCCGCGGCAGGTCCTTGATCATGTCGATCCAGGCCTGGCGCTGTTCCTGCGTGAATTCCGGCTTGAAGCGGAACACGGCGACATGTCTGATCATGGGTGATCCTTTCGTCATGGCGTTGGCCCCCGGACTCCAATGAGCCCGGGGGCCAACGCCCTCTCAGATGATTGACCGGCAGGCGGAGCTGGCCTTACTGCCCTGCGCTGGCGCGAATGCTTTCGTACAGAGCCAGGTCATCACCGGTGTAGTAGTTCTTGAAGTGCTCTTCAGCCTGAGAGATGAAGGCCTCGCGGTCGACCTCGTCCTCCTCGATCACGGTGAGCGGCCCGTTGTCCCGCCAGTCCTGCAGGATCTCGTCCGTCTCCTGCTCAACACATTCGCGGTTCTCAGAACGGATCTCCTTGACGGTTTCGAACACCGCGTCCTTCTGTTCCTTGCTCATCTTTTCGAGTGTCGCGTCGGACAGCGTGACCCAGTGAATGCTCACCTGATGGTTATTGAGGCTGACATACTCCTGCACCTCGTCATAGCTGGCCGACTTCGTGCCGACCACCGGGTTCTCCTGGCCATCCGCGATTCCCTGCTGCAGGGCGACGTAGATCTCTTCGTAGGCCACGGCCACCGGGGTAGCCCCGAGCGCACGCGCGTTCTCCAAGTACTGCGGGGTGTCCGGGAATCGGATCTGCTGGCCCTGAAGGTCTTCGGGTGAACGGATCGGTTCGTTGGACGAGAACGTGCGGTTGCCATAGAACCATCCGTCGATGATGGTCATATCGGTCTGCTCATTGAAGCTCGTGCGAAATTCCTCCGAATCATTGTCGATCCAGTTGAACGCATGGTCCACGTCGTCGAAGACATAGGCCGCACCCAAGATGCCGATCTGCGGGTACACGGACGCCATGCCCGCTTCCTGGAGGTCCATGTCCAAGTCTCCTGACTGCAGGGACGCCACTCGCTCGGTATCCGGACCCAGCTGACTGTTGGGAAAGAGGTCTACGGTGATGCCGAGATCCTCCGCTTCGATGCGCTCCTTGAACAGTTCCATGCCGCAGTAGTAATTGGGCGTGGCCTCCGATTGGCTGCTGGAGAACGACAACGTGATGTCGCCGCCGGCTCCGTCGCCGCCCTCATCGGCGGCGCCGTTGCCGCAACTGGCGAGCAGGCCGGTGATGGCTACGGCGGAAATTGCAGCTGCCGCAAGCCGGCCGGTGCGCTGGGTGGTCTTCATGGGGTATCTCCTCATAATCTCGGGGTTGGTGGGTGGAGTGATGATGAAACGGAACGTCGCGAGCGGCCGGATCAGAATCCGAGCATGCGTGGAAGGAACATCACGACGTCAGGGAAGAACGTCACGATCAGCAGGACGATGATCATGGGGGTCAGGAACGGGACGATGCCGCGGAAAATCTCGTCCACCGGCCTGCCCGTCACGGAGCTCATGACGTACAGGACGCTGCCGACTGGAGGCGTCAGCAACCCGATCATCAGCGACATGATCACCACGACGCCGAAGTGCACTGGGTCGATGCCGAAGGTCATGGCCAGAGGCAGGAGCACTGGAACGGCCACCAGGATGACCGCCGTGGCATCAATGACCATGCCGAGCACCAACATCAGCACGATGATCAGGATCAGGAACACCAGTGGGCTCTCCGTGAAATCGGAGATCAGCCGGGACAGTTGCTGGGCCACCTGCTCCTGCGCCAGGACACGGCCTAGCATGCCGGCTGCGCCGATGATGAGCATGATCCCGCCCGTCAGGAAGACGGTCTCCTTGGCGGCCTGCCACATGCCGCGCCATGTGATCGTCCGGTAGACGCAACCGAGGACCACCATGTAAAGCCCGGCGATGCCAGCCGCCTCTGTCGGCGTGAAAAGTCCGCCCATAATGCCACCCAGGATGATCACCGGGGCACCCAAGGGAGCGATCACATTGACAGCGGCTCTCCAGAATCGGGCCGGGTCAAAGGGCTGGCTTTCGAACCCTGGATGCCGCTTGATCCAGATGGCGATGTAGACGCACAGCCCAACAGCCATGAGCAATGCGGGGACGACCGAAGCGGCGAAGAGAGCGCCCGTGGAGATCGTGCCCACTGCCGCGAAGATCACGGCGGGGATACTCGGCGGCATGACCGGGCTGATCAAGGCAGAACTGGCCGTCAACCCCGTCGCGAAGCGAAACGGATACCCGGCCTTGGTCATGGCGGGAACCTGAATCTTGCCCAAGCCAGCGGCGTCGGCCAGCGCCGAACCGCTCATCCACGCGAATCCCACACTGGTGCCGACGTTCACGTACGCGAGGTTGCCGGGCACACGTGCCATGGCCGCCAGGCAGAACTCGAACAGCCGATCTGCAACGCCCACCTTGTTTGCCGTTACACCCACGAGGATGAACAAGGGCACGGCGAGCAGAGGGAAGGAGTTGACCGAATCGAAGACGATCTTCAGGCTCATGCCAGCTGAGAGGCCATTGGCCATGAAGTACACCAGGCACGGGCCCATGATGGAGAACGCAACTGGAACCCGGAGGAACATCAGGACCAGAATGCCCAGGAAAAGGAGAAGAAGTTCCATGGTTTAGACCTCAGCTTCTTCGGCGATGAGCGCATCGGGCTCGTCGTAGTTGGCGCGGACGAGTCGGCCAATGGCCATGACGGTTCCCGAAGCGAAGCCGATCAGCGGTAGCAAGTAGAGGTACCCCAGCGGAATGCCCAGCACGGGGCTGACCCTTCGGAATCCGTCTTCCACCATGCTCCAGGCCTCCCACGTGAGTGCGAGACAGATCAGCGTCAGGAGAATGGCGGACACCGCCCGCACTACGGTCCTCCCGCGGGGCCCCTTGACGATGCCGTCGATGACCGCCACGGTGATCTGGCCGTGTTGTCCGATGAGGTATCCGACCGTGATGAAGGTGATGCCGATGAGAGAGAAGCGAGCGATCTCTCCGGCTCCGACCCAGTTGGCTGCGGGGACATAGCGGCCGAGTACCTGCCAGAGGACTCCGACAGCGAGCGTGAAAAGGAAGAACACGGCGATGGCCAGTTCGATTCGTGCCAACCATCGGAAGAAAGGACGCGCCTGGGGCGGGGCGTCGGGGGGTGGAGTGTGGGGTGTGTCCGTCATGAGCCGGTCTCTTTCAGTGCGTCTGTAGTTCAGCTGACAAAAAAGCGTGCGTGGTCTCGTGCAGCAGGCGAAGGTAGTCCGCGGCCGGGAGTCCATCCCGCAGGAGGACATTGGGTACTTCGACGCTCAACCTGGTGGCGTCACCGAGGATCGCGAGCAGTTCCCGGATCGGTCCGTCACCCTGACCTGGAAGCAGCCGGAGCGAGCGAGACTCAATCACCTGAAGTTCGTCGCTGCCGCGTTCCGCAGCAATCTCTTCCAGTCGTGCACCGTGATCACTCAGGCTGGCAGGAGCATCGCAGAGCTGGAGGATAGGAAACAGATCACGGTTCGCGGCAACCAAGTCCAGACTGGCGCCGGTCCTGATGAAGTGCAGGACATCCATTTCGACAGCACATCCGACCGTTCGGGCGATCCTGACGGCCTCGGTGAAGTCGTTCAGTGGTCGGTAGGCCACCGGCTCCAGGACAGGAAGGATGCCTCGATCTCGGGCATCCTCGGTGAGCCGACCGACGATCTCTTCGAAGGCATCGAGTAAAGGGTGGATCCCCACGACGTTGAGATAGGTCGCCCCGAGTTCCGCTCCGACATCGAGGACTGGCAACCAATCGTCCTGGCTGGTTTCCGGGCTAACAGAGAACACCTCCAGATCCAAGACCTCCAGACCGCTCTCACTCAATGCGGACGTGATGTCACGAAATTCGGACGTAGAGGTATCCAACGGAAATTCCGGATCTCCATCCCCCACGGGGTAAGCGCGCAATCCGACGGCGGAGAACCCCGCTGCTGACGCGGCCCGGATGTATTCGGTGGGACTCAAGTCCAGGGCACTCAAGGGCGCGACCCCCAACGGGATGCGTTCTTCGGGAGACATCGACACTCCACTCCACAAATAGTTGATCAAATACTGGAACGTCATTCCATATTTGACGCTCTAGCTGAGTACAGTAGCACTCGACCGGCATTGGTTGAGACATAGATCACGGAAGCGCTGCTCGCGGTGACTTCCCGTCACGCAGACGGGCATACCGCGCACGAAAGGAACTTGGACCATGACAACTGACATCAGGATCGGGCTGGTTGGAGCAGGACTGATCGGACGTGAACACGCCAAATACTGCGGAATCGCCAACGGCGTGGAGTTAGCCGGCATTGCGGACCCCTCTCCGGAGTCCGCCGAGACGGCCCAGATGTACGGCGTTTCCCACTTCACCGACTACGGTGCGATGTTCCGGAGCGGGGACGTCCAGGCAGTCATCGCAGCGGTTCCCAATGCCATGCACACCGACGTGGCATTGGCGGCGATGGCTGCGGGACTGCCGGTACTGGTGGAGAAGCCGCTGGCTGAGTCACTCGAAGCCGGGCAGCGCATTGTGGACGAGTCTGCACAGACCGGGGTACCCGTTCTGGTGGGTCATCAGAGGCGGTATGCCCCGGACATCGCCGCAGCCAAGGCCTTCATCGATGAAGGCGGTGTGGGCGAGGTGGTCTCCGTCGCCATTCTCAGCACGTGGCGTAAGAACGAGGAGTACTTCCAGGCCCCGTGGCGGACGGCCCCAGGCGCCGGACCTGTCCTGATCAACCTCATCCATGACATCGATGCCATTCGCCACCTAGTCGGCGACATCGAGAGCGTGGTGTCCCTGGGCTCATCCACGGCGCGGGGGTTCCAGATAGCCGATACCGTGGGCGCAGTCATGAGGTTCGCCAACGGGGCCATCGGCACCGCGCTGGCCAGCGATGCGGCCGTATCCCCTTGGTGCTGGGATCTCACCTCCGGATACGGCGCCTACTTCCCGGATCCGCCGGCAGGCGATGTCTACTTCATTTCAGGCACGGAAGCCTCAATTTCCCTGCCTTCCCTCACTGTCTCCCGCCATGATGGAAATCCCCACTGGCAGGTTCCTCTGAAGCAGAGCATTCTTCCTCGGGTCGAAGCCAACCCCTACGTTACCCAGTTGCAGCATTTCGGCGCGGTCGCCCGCAAGGAGGCCACCCCTCTCATCACGGCAGCAGATGCCCTTCAGAGTCTCCAGGTGGCCCTCTCCATCGACTCTTCGTCAGATGTTCCCGCCTCACGGAAGGCTGCCCTGTGACGGCCCCCCTGTGGACCAATCGCTTTGATAGACAGGTCATCTTGGTCACGGGAGCGGCTGGCGGACTCGGCCGCGCTTCAGTTGAGCGACTGGCCGCCGAGGGTGCCATAGTCGTTGCCACAGACCTAAAGAGTCCGGACAACCTCGCAGGGCATAGCGGCGCCTTCCTGACGATGGAACTGGACGTCACCCGTGCCGATCATTGGCGGGTTGCCGTTGATTCCGCCGTCGAGCAATTCGGACGCCTCGATGGCCTGCTCATGTGTCACGGTGCGCAGGGACCAGAAGCCGACGTTGAGCGTATCGCTCTGGAAGACTGGCAACGCACGCTGCGCATTAACCTGGATTCATGCTTCCTTGGCCTTCAGGCGGTAATGCCCACGATGAAGCGACAGTCCTACGGGCGGGTGGCAGTCTTGTCCTCGATCTCCGGGCGCGAGGGGAATGCTTCGATGTCCGCATACTCCACGTCCAAGGCAGGAGTCATAGCCCTCGTCAAGTCCGTAGCGAAGGAGGCTGCCGCCGACGGGATCACCATCAATGCCGTGGCGCCCTCGATGTTCCAGACACCCCTGCTGCAGCACCTCAGCGAGGAGCGCAATGCGGCCCTCCTCTCCCGCGTACCGATGGGACGCATCGGGCAGCCGTTGGAGTTTGCAGCACTGGCCGCGTGGCTGTTGTCCGCGGAGTGCAGCTATACCACCGGGCAGGTCTTGGATCTCAGCGGCGGGCGCTACGCGGGCTCGTAGAGGAAGCTCCATCATCAACCTCACTCGCCGCCAGGGACGCCAGCAGCTGCAGCCGCTCCGCCGAAGCCGAGCCCGGCTCGGCCGTGTAGACCACCATGGCCAGCCCCTCCTCGGCGGTGATTGCCAGCTCCTCGTAGGCCAGCACCAGCTCGCCGACCTGAGGGTGGTTGAAGCGCTTGGTGCCGGCGCCATGGGTCCGCACATCGTGGGCGGCCCACAGCGTTCGGAAAGTCTCGCTCTGCGTGGACAGCTCGCCCACTAGGTCCTGGATGGCCCTGTTCTGGGGGTCCCGGCCGGCCTCGGCGCGCATGCTGCCCACGCACATCTGCGCGAACCGGTCCCACTCGGGGTAGAAGTCCCGGGAGGCGGGATCCAGGAACTGGAACCGGGCCAGGTTGGGGGTGCGGCCGCCGTCGCCGATCACGGGCGAGTAGAAGGCGCGCCCGAGCCGATTGACGGCCACCAGGTCCTGGACCTGGTTCCGCACGAAGGCCGCGGCGCCCTGCATGGACTCCAAGGTCCACTGCAGGCTCTCCCGTGGCTGCCGCGGCGCGGAGGCGGGCCTGCGGTGGCGCCCGGACGTCGGAATGCCGTCGGCGGCGCGGGCCAGGTCGAACAGGTGGGCCCGTTCGGTCTCATTGAGCATCAAGGCGCGGCTCAGGGCATCCACTACCGAGGCCGACGCCCCGGCGATCGCGCCGCGCTCCAGCTTCGTGTAGTACTCCACGCTGACCCCCGCCAGGGTGGCGACCTCATGGCGGCGCAGCCCCGGCACCCGCCGGTTCCCGCCCGCCGGCAGCCCGGCGCGTTCCGGGGTGACCTTGGCGCGACGGGACATGAGGAACTCGCGGACCTCGGCCTTGTTATCCATGACGTCAGCGTAGCCAGGCCGGAAGGGCTGAAGGAGTTCCCCGCGGTACCCCTCCCAGCCAGGACTCCCCCGCCCCCGGTGACGCGTGGTTGTCTGAAGCCAGACAAGGAGCCCCACCCTTTTCGTTTTCAGTCGAGTTTGGGTGGGTGATTGGCCCACATACCCACCCAAACTCGACTGAAAACGAAGCTGTTGACCGACAAGGAGAAGCGATGGAACTCGAGGACCTGCTCGCGGCGCTGAACGCCGGCGAGACCATCACGGGCGATTCGCCCCTGCACGAGGTCATGCACCGCACCAGCCAGGAGGCACTGCGCATCACCGGCGAACTGAACGGCGGCTACCACGAGCCGGCCCGGGTCCGGGAGCTGCTGTCCGCGCTGTTCGGCAGGCCGGTCCCGGACTCGGTGATGCTGTTCCCACCGTTCGGCACCGACTTCGGCAAGAACACCATCCTCGGCGAGCGCGTCTTCCTCAACTCCGGCTGCGCCTTCCAGGACCAGGGCGGCATCACCATCGGCGACGCCTGCCAGATCGGGCACAACACGGTCATCGCGACCCTGAACCACGCCCTCGATCCGGTGCGCCGCCTGGACATGCTCCCGGCGCCCGTGGTGATCGGGGACAACGTCTGGATCGGGTCCAACGCGACGATCCTGCCGGGCGTGACCATCGGGGACAACGCCGTGGTGGCCGCGGCCGCCGTGGTGACCAAGGACGTGCCGGCGGACTCCGTGGTCGTCGGCTCCCCGGCCCGGGTGGTGCGGTCCGTGACCGGGGAGCCGGATGTCAGGCCTGCGTGACCTCCGGATATCCCGGCGCGGCCTCTCTTCGTAGAGTGGGCAGCACGCAACCACGCTGACCGATCCCCGGAGGTCACCCGACCGTGAGCAGCTCATCGACACGCCAGTCGTCCGCACAGGCGGAGTCCGCCGCAGCGGCGGAGGCGCTGGCTGCCCGGCTCGACCGCCCAATGGGGGTCTTGGGGGTGCTGTTCCTCTTCGTGTTCCTGGGCCAACTCCTGGTCACGGACCCGGGGTGGTCCCGCATCCTGGGGATCACCGGGTGGGTGTTCTGGGCCCTCTTCGTGGCGGAGTTCCTGCTGCGGGCCTCTATCGCTCGGTTCCAGGCGGCCTTCTGGCGCCGCAACTGGTGGCAGGTCATCTTCCTGCTGGTGCCGTTCCTGCGGTTCGTCCGGGCGCTGCAGGCGGTGCGATTGCTTCGCGTCGCGCGGGTGGCGCGGGTGGGCAGCATCGTCTCCGCCGGAGTGCGAGGCTCCCGTTCGGCCGGACGGCTGCTGTCGAGCAGGATCGGCTGGCTGGCCGCCGTGACCGCCGTGGTGATCCTGGCCTCCAGCCAGCTGCTGTACGCCTTCGAGATCCAGACCGACTACTCAACGGCCCTGTACGAGGCGGCCCTGGCCACGGTGACAGGCAGCGGGTTCACCACCGAGGACGCCCTCTCCAAGGTGTTGCACCTGGTCCTGGCCGTCTACTCCGTGGCCGTCTTCGCCACGCTCGCGGGCTCGCTCGGCGCCTACTTCCTGCGGGGCGAGTCACCGCAGGACACCGACCAGGTTGGCAGGAGCCCCGATGGACGGCCGTGATGGTGCGGCCTGACCAGGGTCTGACTGAGGGCTGACTAGGAGTCCAGCTGGAACGTCACGATCCGCTCGATCGCCTCTGCCACCGCGTCGTATCCGGCGGCGAAGGACAGCCGCACATACTGCTCCCCGTGCGCGGTGTCGAAGTCGGTGCCAGGCGTCAGCGCCACATGGGCCCGCTCCAGCAGCGCCTCGCAGTAGGCAGTTGAGGTGCCGTACCGCGCGAGCATGGCCTCCCCCGGCTTCGCCCAGAAGTAGAAGGCGCCGTCCGCCGGCGCGGCGTCGGTCCAGCCCAGCCGGTCCTGGTTCTCCAGCACCAGGGCGCGGGCCCGGGCAAAGCCGGCCACCTGGGCATCACAGGCGGCGTAGGACTCCTCCGAGAAGGCCTCGACCGCCGCATACTGCGCCGGCGCCGGCGGGCAGAGGGACACCGAGCCGGAGAGCCCGCCGATCGCCGGCGCCAGGTCCTCGGGCATCAGCATCCAGCCGATGCGCCAGCCGGGCATGCCCCAGTACTTGGAGAACGAGCTGATCACCATCGCCGCTGTGGAGTACTCCCAGGCACAGACTCCACGCTCGACGCCGGCCCGGTCACCGGACGCTCCCGCCGGGCTGTCCTCATTGAGCGCGTCATCCCCGCCGACCGTGCCGGAGGCCCCGTAGGTGATGCCGTGGTAGATCTCGTCGGACACCAGGCGTACGCCGCGCTCCTCGCACCACGCGGCCAGCTCGGCCATCTCGACCCGGGTGACCATGGTGCCGGTCGGGTTGTTCGGGGAGGCGAGAATCAGGCCGGCCAACGGACCGTGCACGGACTCCGCCTCCTGGAGCAGCGCGGGGGTGGGCTGGAAGCGGACGGCGGGGCCGGCGTCGAGCTCCACCACCTGGCAGCCGAGCGCGGCGAGGATGTTGCGGTAGGCGGCGTAGCCGGGGCGGGCCATCGCCACCCGGTCCCCCGGGTTGAACGCGGCCAGGAACCCGGCCATGAACGCCCCCGAGGAGCCGGTGGTCACTGCCACCCGCGCCGGGTCCACGTCCACCCCGTACCAGTGGGCGTAGTGGCCGGCGATCGCGGTGCGCAGCTCCTCGATGCCGAGGGTGGGCGTGTAGTTCAGCGCTCGTCCGGACGCGTGCAGCTCGGCGGCCCGGGCGCTGACCCCCGCGGGGGCTCCTCCACCGGGTTCACCGGCGCATAGGCTCACGACGTCGGCCCCGGCCGCCCGCAACTCCGCCACCCGGCCGAGGATGGTCATCACCTGGAAGGAGGGCACCTGCGAGCGCGAGGAGGGGCCGAGGCCACCGTGAGAGGACTGGGGTTCCATGGGTCGAGCCTACGACGCATCCAGCCATACAATAATCGTTCTATAACGACTATAGTCGTTATAAACCGACAAAAGTAGACAAGGGTAGGGGTGCACATGCGGCTCCAATCGCCCTTCGCCACCGTGACGCCCACCCTGGACGGCGACGTGCTCACCGCGCTGGCGCGGGCAGACCAGTGGTTCACCGTCCCCCAACTCGCGGGGGTGATTGGCAAGGGGTCACCGGATGGTATTCGAAAGGTCCTGATCCGGCTTGCGGCTGAAGGACTTGTCGAGTTGATGTCCGGTGGCCGGTCCAGGCTCTATCGCTTGAATCGAGACCATCTCGCCGCCCCTGCCCTCCTCGAGCTTGCGGACCTCCGCACCACGCTCATCAGAAGGCTGCATGACGAGATGTCGGCTTGGACCCACCCCCCCCCCCCCGTCTACGCGGCGCTCTTCGGTTCGGGAGCCCGCGGCACCATGACTGTCGAGAGTGACCTGGACCTCTTCCTCCTCAGACCGGATGATGCTGGTGATTCTTGGGATGACGACGTGGATTCCATAAAGGAGGCGGCTTCTCGATGGACGGGCAATGACGTCCAGGTACTCGAGTTCGCGGCCGAAGAGGCTCGCGGCAACGAGTCCGCGGAACCTGCTCTCCAGGACGTCATCCACGAGGGAATCACCGTCCTCGGAGATCGGCTGGCCTTTCGGCGATTGGCTCGCGGGTGACGACCCTGCGAAGTGCCGGCGCAGAAGTCCGACGCGGTCGGTGGAACAAGGCCCAGCAGTTCGCTGAGGCTGCAGCCCTCCTCGCTGCGGCCGAACTGGTGTAGCAGTGATGACGGTACCGGTCCCGCACCCATAGCGCGGTCACGCTGTTCCTGGTGGGTCGGAGAACGTCCGCTCCGTTCGAACCGGCCGGGCGGCCTCCAACCGTTGGACGTCGTCGATGAAGTTCAACGTCCCCAGGACGTCGTCCTCATGCCAGATATAGGGCCCGTCAATACTGGCCGGCCATTGGGGCTAAGAGGGGATGATGCCTGGAGGCTGGGAGCTGGAACCTGGGCATCATGCCCTATGAATCAGCCGGCGGCCGGTGCCGTGAGCCCGTTGACCATGGCGTCGATCCGCTGCGGGGACATGGCGTGGTGGATGGCCAGCATGCTGGCGCCGAGGACGCCGGCGTCCAGCCCGGAGCCCGACTGGACGATCTGCAGGTGCTGCGTGGCCAGCGGGACGGTCCGGGAGTACACCGCCTCACGGATGCCCGCGATGAAGTGTTCGCCGGTCAGGGTCATGGAGCCGCCGATCACGATCACGGACGGGTTGATGAGGCTGATGCAGGCGGACAGGACCTCGCCGACGTCGCGCCCCGCCTGCCGGACCGCGTGGACCGCCTCGGTGTGACCGGCTTGCACCAGGCGCACCACGTCCTCGCCCGTGTGGGCGTCCAGACCCTGCGCGCGTAGCTGGGCCGCCACAGCCGGGCCGGAGGCCACGGCCTCCAGGCAGTCCAGGTTGCCGCAGTGACAGGGGACGCCGCCGCCGCGGTGCACGCGGATGTGGCCGATGTCCCCGGCCACGCCGTCGGCACCGCGCTGGAGCCGGCCGCTGGCGACGATGCCGGCGCCGATGCCCGTGGCCACCTTCACGAACATCAGGTCGTCCACCTGCGGCCAGGCGACGTTGCGCTCGCCGAGGGCCATGATGTTGACGTCATTGTCCACCAGGACCGGCACGTGGAAGTGGTCCTGCAGGAATCCTGGCACATCGAAGCCGTTCCAGCCGGGCATGATCGGTGGGTTGATGGGCCGGCCGGTGCGGTGTTCCACGGGGCCGGGGACGCCGACGCCGATCGCCAGCAGGTCGCCCGTGGTGCGCTCCGACTCCCCGAGGAGTCCGGTGGCGAGTTCGACGACGGCCTGCAGCACCACCTCGGGGCCCTGCGCCACCGCGATGGTGCGAGTGCTCTCCCGGAGGCGGTGGCCGGCGAGATCCGTCACGGCCAGCCGCAGGTGGGACGCGCCGATGTCCACGCCGAGAACCACCTTGCTGCCTGCCTGCAGGGCGATGCGTGAGGACGGGCGGCCGCCGGTGGGGACCGCCTCGTCGACGTAGCCGACCAGGCCCAGCTCCATGAGCGCCTCGATCCGGAGGGTCACGGTGGACCGGGACAGTCCCATGCGCTCCGCCAGCTCGGTCCTGGTGCGGGGGTGTCCGTCCCGCAGGATCTGGAACAGTTCGCTGGCGCCCGATCCGCCGGATCCGTCCAGTCCGTCGAACCTGCTTATGTCGTTCATCGACTCATTACAGCACACGTCTCGACGCAACGGCCCACCGGTCCTCCCTTCGCGCGGATCACCCTAGACCTTGAGTGGCTTGGCCGTGGCCCGGCGCTCATTGCGGGCGGCGAAGCGTTGCTGCAGGAGGACGGCCACCACGATGATGAGGCCCTTGGCCAGCGCCTGGACGGACGTGTCCATGTTGTTCTGCGTGAACACGTTGGTCAGGGTGCTGAAGATCAGCACGCCGAGCACGGTGCCCATGATGGTGCCGCGGCCGCCGATGAGTAGGGTGCCGCCCACCACCACGGCGGCGATCGCGTCCAGCTCGTAGAGCAGGCCGTGCGTGGAGGTGCCGGCCGTCGTGCGGCCCATCATCATGAGCCCGGCGATGCCGGCCGCGAGCCCGGCCAGGACGTAGAGGTAGACGAGGTGACGCTTGACCTTGACGCCGGCCAGGCGAGACGCCTCGAGGTTGCCGCCGATCGCGACGGTGCGGCGGCCGAACGTGGTGCGGTTGAGCAGGAACCAACCGGCCGCGGCCACGAGGGCGAAGATCCAGACCAGCACCGGGACGCCGAGGAAGTCGGCGCGCATGAAGTCCAGGAAATCGCCGTTGTTCACGATCAGCGTCCTGCGCCCGGAGATGAGCTCGGCGAGTCCACGCGCGGCCACCAGCATGGCGAGGGTGGCGATGAAGGCCACCACGTTTCCGTAGGCGATGATCACACCGTTCACGAGTCCGGCGATCCCGCCCACGAGGAGCGCCACGAGCACCATCACCAGCCACGTGGACTGCGTGGCGGCCAGCTGGACGCTGGCCAGGCTGGCCACCACCGTGGTCAGGCCCATGACCGAGCCGACGGACAGGTCGATGCCGCCGGCCGTGATCACGAAGGTGATGCCGATGCTGATCACGCCGATGATCGAGGCATGGCGCAGGATGGTGAGGATGTTCTCGACCGCCAGGAACCTCTCTCCGCTGGTGATCAGGCCGATGGCGACGAGCGCGGCCAAGGCGATGACCAGTCCCAGGCTGCGGGCACCGGAGCCGTGGAGGAGGTTCCGCCCGGGGGTCCTGCCGCCGGGGGCGATGTGGCTGGAGGCCGGGGCCGGGTGCCGCTCGGCGACGGGTGTCTTCTGCTCGCTCACGCGGAACTTCCCTCCATGACGAGGTCGAGCACTCCGTGCTCGTCGATGTCGTTGGCGTCGGATTGGGCCAGGACGCGACCGTCGTCGATGACGAGCACGCGGTCAGCCAGACCGAGGACTTCCTCGATCTCACTGGAGATGACGATGATGGCGGTGCCGGCCGCGGCGAGCCGCCGGATGAGCGTGTAGATCTCCGCGCGGGCGCCCACGTCCACGCCACGGGTCGGCTCGTCCAACAGGAGCACCGGGGTGCCGTGCACCAGCCACCGGGCCAGGAGGATCTTCTGCTGGTTGCCACCGGAGAGCGTCCGTGCCGGACGGTCGGGATCGGCCGGGCGCAGCTCCAGGGCGTCGATCTGCTCCCGTGCCGCCTGGCGTTCGGCCGACTCGTCGAGCAGGCCTGCGCGCGCGAAGCGCCCGAAGGTGGAGAGGGTCACGTTCCGGTAGAGCGACTCGTCCAGGATGAGCCCCTGGCTCTTGCGCTCCTCGGGGGACAGGCCGATGCCGGCGCCCACGGCCGCACTGACCGAGCCGGGCGTGAGCCTCCGGCCGTTCACACTGACGCGTCCTGCGGTCGCCTTCCGCGCGCCGTAGATGGTCTCGATGATCTCCGAGCGCTGTGAACCGACCAGTCCGGCGAGACCGAGGATCTCGCCCGCGCGGACCGTGAAGCTGACCGGCTCGAAGTGCCCTTCCAGCCCCAGGCCGTCCACCTCGAGCGCCACGGGGGCATCGGCCGCGACGGGCGTCCGCGCCGGGAACACGTTCGCGACCTCGCGGCCCGTCATGAGCCTGATCAGCTCCGCTTTCGGGGTCTCGGTGACATGGAGGCCGTTCGCGGTGCTGCGTCCGTCCTTGATGACGGAGATGCGGTCCCCGATCTGGCGGATCTCCTCCAGGCGGTGCGAGATGTAGACGACGGCGATGCCCCGGGCCGTGAGCTCGCGGATCACCCGGAACAGGTTCTGGACCTCGCCGGAGTCCAGGATGGCACTGGGCTCATCCATGATGATCAGCTTGGTGTCCCGCGAGAGCGCGCGGGCCATGCTGACGATCTGCTGGTTCGCGGCGGAGAGCGAGCCGACCTCCCGCGACGGGGAGAGGCTGCCGTGGCCGAGCCGATGCAGGAGGGACCGCGCGGCCGCGTTCGTCCTCTTCACGTGCAACACGCCCCCGGTCGACCGCTCGTGGCCCAGGAAGATGTTCTCGGCGATGGTCAGCCCGCCGACCACGTCGAGCTCCTGGTACATCGTGGCGATGCCCAGTTCCAGCGCTGCGGCGGGGCTATCGAGCTCGACGGCACGGCCCTCCCAGAGGATCTCGCCCTCATCCGGTCGATGTACGCCGGAGAGCGTCTTGATGAGGGTGGACTTGCCGGCCCCATTCTGGCCCATGACGCAGTGGACCTCCCCGGCGCGCACGTCGAGGTCGACTCCTTTGAGCGCCTGGACGGCGGCGAAGCGCTTGGAGAGTCCGCGCACCTCCATCAGCGGCGACGCTTGATCATGTTCCGACATGTGACGAAGCTAACACATTACGTCGATCATCGGTACAAGGGCGTCGATTTCTTCCCTGGTTCTGTTATTGTGACTCACGTCACGTCGATGAGCCGTCTCTTGGAAGCAGGCTCCCTCGACGGAGACGCACCCACTCATCGAGGAGACAGACATGCTCGCAGTTCCTACCGGACGGTCAATGCTCGTCACCACCGGCGCCCTCCTGGCGGTCGGTGCACTCGTCACCGGCTGCTCATCCGGATCAGCCGGTGACAGCACCCAGCCCACCAATGCCTCGGTGGAGGGCAACACCGAGGAGGGCGAGACCGTGGTCGTGGGCTTCTCGGGCCCCGCGGCGGACCACGGCTGGCTCGGGGCCATCAACGCCGCCGCCACCGCCGAGGCGGACCAATACGGGGACATCGATTTCCGCGTGGCCGAGGGCACCAACGACGCCAACCTGCAGATCAGCCAGGTCGAGCAGTTCATCAACGACGGCGTGGATGCCATCGTCCTGCTCCCCACCGACGGTGCCGCCCTCACGGCCGTCGCCACCAAGGCCATGGAAGCCGGGATCCCGGTGGTCAACGTGGACCGCGAGTTCTCCAGCCCGGCAGCGGCCCGCACCACCATCCTCGGGGACAACTACGGCATGGGCCAGAGCGCCGGCAACTACATCTGCGAGCAGATGAGTGACACGCCGGATGCCGTCGTCGCGGAGGTCGCCGGTGTCGACTCCCTGCCGCTGACCCAGGACCGCAGCCAGGGCTTCGCCGACGCTCTGGAGTCCTGCGGCCTCGACGTGGACAACCGCGTCGCCGCAGACTTCACGGTCCAGGGTGGCGAGGCCGCCACGTCCCAGCTGCTCGCAGCCGCCCCGGAGATCGATGCCCTCTGGAACCATGACGATGACCAGGGCATCGGCGTCCTGTCCGCCATCGACAATGCCGGCCGTGACGAGTTCATCATGGTCGGCGGCGGCGGCTCCGCCAACGCCATGCGGGAGATCCAGTCCGGAGAGAGTGTCCTTGAGGCCACGGTGATCTACCCGTCCACCCAGGCGGCCGACGGCGTCCGGCTGGCACGGCTGATCGCCCAGGACAAGGCCATGAGCGACCTGGTGGAGGTGGAGGTCCCCAAGCGGATCGTCCTGAACGCCCCGGTGGTCACCAGCGAGAACGTTGAAGAGTACCTCCCCACCGCGTTCGAGTCGTAGAGCCATCCGCTGCGGGGCGAGGCGTTCCCCGGTGGAACACCCCGCCCCGCCTGCCTCCATCAACGAACCGTCAACCAGCCGTCATCCAGCCGCCATCGAGCCGATGCCCCCTGCAGGAGAAACCATGCCCCACCCCGCACCGCCCCTGAGGATCGCCCTGATCGGGCACGGCTTCATGGGAGCCGCCCATTCGCAGGGTTGGCGGGTGGCTCCCCGGTTCTTCGATCTGTCCGCCCGTCCGGAGATGACGTTGCTGGTGGGTCGCCACGCCGCCGGCGTCGAGGCCGCCGCCGCCCGGTGGGGGTGGGCGGAGACCGCCACGGACTGGCGCGCCGCCGTCGAGCGGGAGGACATCGACGTGGTGGACATCGTGACCCCCGGCGGCTCGCACGCCGAGATGGCCATCGCCGCACTGGAAGCCGGCAAGCACGTGTTGTGCGAGAAGCCACTGGCGAACACCCTCGAGGAGGCCGCGGCGATGGCCGCGGCCGCGGAACGGACCGGGGCGAATGTCTTCGCCATGGTCGGGTTCACCTACCGCCGGGTGCCGGCCGCGGCCTTCGCCCGTGACCTCGTCCGCTCGGGTGCGATCGGCGAGGTCCGCCAGGTCCGTGCCGCCTACCTGCAGGACTGGCTGTACGACGCCGAGGCACCCCTGACCTGGCGGCTCCAGCAGGAGCATGCCGGCTCCGGCGCGCTCGGTGACCTGGGCGCCCATGCTGTCGATCTGTCCCAGTTCATCACTGGCCAGAAGGTGGCCGGCGTGAGCGGCATCCTGAACACGTTCGTCGAGGAACGGCCACTCCCGGACTCGGCGTCAGAGCGCGGCCAGGTGTCCGTGGACGACGCCGCGCTGTTCACCGCCCGTTTCGACGGCGGCGCCATCGGCTCCTTCGAGGCCACCCGCATGGCCACCGGACGCAAGAACTCCCTGCGCATCGAGGTCTCCGGATCCCTCGGCGCGATCGCGTTCGACCTGGAGAACTACAACTCGTTGGGCTTCTACGACGCGACCGCCCCCAGCACCCGCCAGGGCTTCACCGACATCATGGTCACCGAGCCCGAGCACCCCTACATGTCCGCCTGGTGGCCCACCGGCCACGCCCTCGGCTATGAGCACGGCTTCGTGCACCAGGCCCGGGACTTCATCGAAGCCATCACCGCGTGCAGGCAGCCCGAGCCCTCCTTCGCCGACGGCTACCAGGTGCAGCGCGTCCTCGACGGCATCCAGCACAGCGCGGAGCACGGCAGCGCCTGGACAGCGACCGGCTAGCAGCGGCGCCGCAGCACCGAGCCGCAGCACCGATGCCGCACCGCAGAACACCGAACCGAAGGAGCAACCGGATGGCACGCAACTACACCCTGTTCACCGGCCAATGGGTCGACCTGCCCCTCGAAGACGTCGCCCGCCTCGCGGCCGGGTGGGGCTACGACGGATTGGAGATCGCGGTCTCCGGCGGGCACCTCGACGCCTGGCGCTGGGACGATGACGACTACATCGCCGAGCGCCTCGGCATCCTGGAGCGGTATGGGTTGAGCGTCTGGGCCATCTCGAACCATCTGACGGGCCAGGCGGTCTGCGACGATCCGATCGACTTCCGCCACCAGGCGATCGTCGGCGGCCGGGTGTGGGGCGACGGCGACCCGGAGGGTGTCCGCCAGCGGGCGGCCGAGGAGCTCAAGAACACCGCACGGCTGGCACGGCGTCTGGGAGTGGACACCGTCGTCGGATTCACCGGGTCCTCGATCTGGCAGTACGTGACCCTGTTCCCGCCCGTGCCAGGGGAGGTCATCGAGGCGGGCTATCGGGACTTCGCCGACCGGTGGAACCCCATCCTGGACGTCTTCGACGAGTGCGGGGTGCGCTTCGCTCATGAGGTGCATCCGACCGAGATCGCCTACGACCACTGGTCCACGGTCAAGACGCTGGAGGCCGTGGATCACCGCGAGGCGTTCGGTCTGAACTGGGATCCGAGCCACATGATGTGGCAGGGGATCGATCCGGTGGCGTTCATCTCCGACTTCGCCGACCGGATTTACCACGTGGACTGCAAGGACACGCGGATGCGGATGGGCGGAGGCCGCAACGGCGTGCTCGGCTCACATCTGCCGTGGGGCGACCCACGGCGCGGCTGGGACTTCGTCTCGGTGGGACGAGGTGATGTGCCGTGGGAGGATGCGTTCCGCTCGCTGGTGGCGATCGGCTACGACGGCCCGATCTCGATCGAATGGGAGGACGCCGGGATGGACCGGCTGCACGGTGCACCGGAGGCCCTCGCAGTGCTGAGGAAGCTGGACTTCCCGGCACCGTCCGCGTCCTTCGACGCGGCGTTCGAGCAACGCCGACCGTCCGGCTCCTGACCCGGATCCCCCAGATCACGACCGCGCTACCCGTCGAGAAACGCCGAAAGAATCGACAGTTGGCGCGGCCGTGATCCCTGGTTGGGAGTCAGCCGATCCGCAGCACCGGCTTGATGGTCTCGCCGGAGGCGGAGTCGGCGAAGGCTTGGTCCACCTGGTCGAAGTCGTAGTACCGGACCAGCTCGTCGAACGGGAACCGACCCTGCTGGTAGAGCGCAATCAGGGCGGGGATCAGGTCCTGCGAGGTGCCGGAGCCGCCCAGGGTGCCCACCACGCGCTTGCCCCACAGAGTCCGCTGGTGATCCAGGCTGAACCGGGCCTCGGCCGGCGCCCCACCGATCAGGATCAGCGTGCCGAGCATCCCGACTGCCTCGGCGGCCTCCTCGATCACCGCCACCACCCCGGTGCAGTCCACGGCATAGTCCGCGGGGCCGCCACAGATCTCCAGAATCCGCTCCAGCGCGTTCTCCCGCCCGGAGTTGATGACGTGGGTGGCGCCGTACCGCGTCGCCAGGTCCAGGCGGGAATCGTGCAGGTCAATGGCGATGATCGTGGTGGCCGGGGTGTTGCGGGCCGCCATGATCGCCGCGAGTCCCACCGCCCCCGCACCGTAGATGACCACGGACTCCCCGGCGGCGGGACGGGCGGTGTTCAGGATGGCACCCGCACCGGTGGTGATGCCGCAGGCCAGCACGCCCACCAACTCCAGCGGGACCTCCGGGTCCACGGTCACGAGGGAGTTGGCGTTGGCCAGCGCATAGGTCGCGAAGGAGGACTGGCCGAAGAAGTGCCCGGACAGCGTGGAGCCGTCCGCACGGGTATATGCGGAGGTTCCGGCCTGGGGGCCGATGAACCGCTGTCCGCTGGCCACGGCCGGACCGAGCAGGTCGCAGTAGCGGTGCTCGCCACGGCGGCAGTTCCGGCATTGGCCGCAGTAGGGCCAGCCCATGATGACGTGGTCACCCACCGCTACCGAGTCCACACCTTCGCCGACGGCCTCCACCACCCCCGAGCCCTCGTGGCCGAGCACGCCGGGCAGCGGCAGGGGCATGTCCCCGGCCTGGGTGATGGCGTCCGTGTGGCACACCCCGGAGGCCACCACCCGCACCAGGACCTCACCGGGGCCCGGCTGCTCGAGTTCGAGCTCCTCCAGGACGAAGGGGGCGTTCTTCTCTGCGACAACCAGTGCTTCGATCTTCACGGTGGCCTCCTAAGCCATGATCAGGACGGGCTGATACCCGTCCGGGCGTTTCCGGTAGATCCGGGCCGGACGGCCCAGTCCGTTGCCACCCGGCGGCACGGCCCGCTCCTCCAGTGCCTCGAGGAGCGGCTCCATGGTCCGCCGGAAGGTGTCCTTCTGATGGACGGTTCCCGCCACGGCATCATGGGCCTGGCGAAGCTGGGTCATGGTGAATTGGGAGTCCAGCAGGTTCCACGGGTCCGGGGCCTGGCCGTACTCCCAGCGCACCATCTTCACGGCCCACGCGATGATCTCGTCATGACTGAAGGGAAGGCCGTGCACCTCGGACACCGGCCGCAGTTGGCCGTGGCCGTGCTCCAGCCCCAGCGTCAACTCGGACAACGGCAGCACGTCCAGGTGGGTGACGGTGAGGACCCAGCCACGTTCGTCCCGCCCGGGATCGTCGAAGACATGGAGCTGTCTTGGCGAGCGGCCCTGGATGTGCATCCGCGTGTCCAGGCACCGCAGCACCGCGTCACCCAGCCGCTCGCGTTCACGCAGCATGGTGCCCGGCAGCATCCACTCCCCCGCATGGCTGCCCTGGTCCCGCCTCCGCAGGACCACGTTCAGTTCCCCGTCGGCCACGGTCAGGAGTACGACGTCGGCCGCCACGGACGGGCGGGGATAGGCCAGCAGGTCATCGCGTTCCGGGGACATGCCTCCCAATCTATCCAGCCCGGGGGCCGGGCCCGCGTCAGGCGAAGAGAGCGGCAGCGTCACGGACGAACTCCTCGCCCGTGCGGAAGGTGGTGTCCCAGATCTTCAGCGCATCGGCCACCGGTTCCTGCATGACGGCACGGCTGAACCCCTCCACGCCGAACCTCCCGGCATAACCCAGGGCCTCGACCTCCTCCAGGATCCGGGGCAGGTCCAGGGAACCCGTGGAGAGCAGCCCGCGGGAGGACTGCCCGAACTCCAGGTACCCCAGGTGCGGCAGGGCGTGGGCGACCGCCCCGAGCAGATCCGTCTCCTCGATGGCCATGTGGAAGGTGTCCAGGTGGATCCTCAGGTTCCTCGACCCGGAGAGCTCCACGAACCGCACGGCCTGGGACGCCGTGTTCAGCACGGAGGTCTCGTACCGGTTGACCACCTCGAAGGTCATCAGGATCCCGGCGGCGGCGGCCTCATCAGCCACGTCACCCACCAGCTGCGCCGTGTTGGCGAGTGCTCCCTCCGCGGGCCGAGCCGTGGTGTCACCGTGGACGCCGTAGGGCACCCCGTTGAGCTGGTCCCCACCCATCCGCCCCGTCATGTCCACGAACCGGCGCAGCTGCTCGAACCCGCGCCGGCGCACGGTCGGCTCGTCAGACATGACGTTCGCCTCGGGGGACTGGACGGCCATCGTGATGGGGGCCAGGCCGGCGTCGTGAATCCGCTGTCCGAGGGACTCGATCCCGCGACTGGACGGATCCAGCGGCCCGAGCACCACCCGCCGGTAGCCGGCATCCCGGAGCACGGGCAGGGACGCGGCGAACTCCATGCTGAAGGGGTCCGTGGTGAAGGCCGCGCTCTGGCAGGCCAGGTCCACCCGCACCCTGGAATCCTGTAGCGGTTCGGCGGCTGAGGCGGGCAGCGACATCTCAGAACTCCGGCAGCTCGAAGCGGTGCTTGAACACCGAGTAGCCGTCATCCACGTTCACCACGGTGCCGTTCATGGCGTTGGACTCCTCGGAGAACAGGAAGGCCACCACGTTGGCGATCTCCTCCGGCTCGGTCATGACGTTGCGCAGCTGCTCGGAGGCGAAGAGGTCCCGCAGGTGCTGGGGGAACTGCTGGATGATCGCGGTGTTCGCGCGCCCCGGGGTGATCGCCAGCACCCGGGTACCGTGCTCGGCCAGTTCGTAGGCGGCCGAGCGGGTGAAGGAGATGACGGCGGCCTTGGCGGCACTGTAGGTGAAGGACAATTCAGCAGCTTGCTCGCCGTAGATGGAGGACGTGTTGACGATGACCCCGCCACCGCCCTGCTTCACGAATTGCCGTGCGGCGGCCAGGATGCCGTAGTACACGCCGTCCTGGTCGATCCGGATCATCGGGTGATAATCCCGTTCGGGATCGTGGTCCAGCAGCGGCTTGCCGCCGGCGATGCCCGCGTTGTTGAAGATGCCGTCCAGTCGTCCGAAGGCGTCCACGGCGGACTGCACGGCCCGCTCGACGGCGGCGAAGTCCGAGACGTCGACGGCCACCGCATGCGCTGTCCCGCCGGCTGCGGCGACCTCATCGGCCACCGCCTTGGCGCCGTCGAGGTTCAGGTCTGCCACGATCACCGTGGCGCCCTTCTCGGCGCAGCGGCGCACGGTGGCGCGGCCGATGCCGCTCGCTCCGCCGGTGATGAGCAGGACTTTGTCCGTCAGGGTGGTCATGGAAGCTCCTTGGGTCGAAGGGGAAATCGGTCAGAACATGCCGTGGGAGAGGGCCAGCGCCCCGCCGTCCACAGCCAGGACTGCCCCGGTCACGAACGAGTTGCCGGGGGCCACGAGGAAGAGCATCGGAGCCTGGATCTCTGCCATGGTGCCCATCCGAGCCAGCGGGATGGTCTCCTCCCACATCCGTTCACCGGCCTCGTCCAGCACGGCGTCTCCGCCGATCCGGGTGCCCTTGAAGGGGCCGGGGGCAATGACGTTGACGCGGATCCCGCGGGGTGCGAGTTCCAGGGCGGCCTGCCGGGCAAGGTTGATGATCCCGGCCTTGGTGGCGCCGTAGGCGTAGGAGACCATCGGGTCGGTGCGCAGCCCGGCGGTGGAGGAGGTCACCAGGATCCGGCCGTGGTCCGGCAGGACGCGGGCGGCGGCGCGGACGGTCTCGAAGGTGCCGTTGAGGTTGGTGGCCACCACGTCCCGCCACTCCTCGTCCGTGTACCGGCCGATGGCCCCGTCCTCCGTGCGGTAGCTGCCGCCGCCGGCGATGCCGGCATTGGCCACCACCACCGTCGGGCAGCCCACCTCGGCCACGATCCGCTCCAGCACCTCGTCGACGGCGCCCGGCGCCGCCAGGTCGACGGCGTAGGCGTGGGCCTTGCCTCCGGTGGCGGCGATCGCGTCCCTGACCTCGTCCAGCCGGCGCTGATCCCGGCCGAGGACGACGACGGTCGCGCCGGCGTCGGCGTAGATCTCGGCCGCGGCGCGGCCGATGCCGCTCGAGGCCCCGGTGACCACGACGATGTCGTCGCGCATCGAGAACAGGTCCAGCAGCCGGTCGGTTCCGTGGGCGGGTCGGGCATGCTCAGTGGTGGACGTCATGGATACGGGCCTCTCTCTCATCGTTCTCCGGGGGTGGGGGCGTGGCCGGCCGGCGGCGGTGCAACTGCCGCCGGGTCAGACACGCCCCCGGGGTCACATGGACGGGGTGAAGTCGGCCGCATTGTTGCGGTCGATCAGCTCACCCTCGACCTCGACGAAGTTCTCCTCGGGCAGGGTGCCGTCAGCCCGGTAGGCCTCGATGTCCTCGACCACGACGTCGACGACGGAGAACCAGTCCTGGTGGACGGAGGCGTAGAACGGGCCGTCCTTCTTGATCTCCTCGACGGCCACGCCGAGCGCGTCCACGCCGGTCACGTAGATGTCATCCCGGCCGGCTTCGTTGATGGCCTGGGCGGCGCCCAGTGCGGCGTGGTCCCAGCCGACCCAGACCCCGTCCAAGCCTTCCGGATTGGCCTGCAGGAAGTCGGTGACGAACTTCAGCGCCTCCTCCTGGGAGGTGCCCGGGTTCAGGGCCTGCTTCATCTCACCGCCGGCGATGATGGCCCCGGCCTCCTCGAGCATGTCGTAGGCGAGGTTGCTGCGGGTCATGATGCCGATGTGGGGATCGTGGCCGATCACCATGACGTCCTTGCCCTCGAGGCCGCCCATGGCTTCCTCGAGCGCGCCCACGGTGAGTGAAGCGAGCTGGTCCTGGTCGAAGGTGACGTCCTCCACGAAGTCCTCGTTGGGTTCCACCCCGCCATCGATGGAGAAGATGGGGATGTCCGCGGACTCGGCGGCGTTGACGAGCGGGGCGATCTGGCGTGGATCGGGGAAGCCCGCCAGGATGACGTCTGCCCCCTGGGTGATGGCGGACTGCATGTCCGAGTTGATCTTGTCGTAGTCAAAGTCGGAGGTGTAGAGGGTGACGTCCCAGCCCTTGGCCTTGCCCTCCTCCACGAACTTGTCCAGGGTCAGTTTGCCGCCAGGCGTCGCGTAGCCGGCGGTGAAGGCGGCGACCTTGAAGGTGCCGTCATCGCCGGAGCCTCCGGAGGTTCCACCTGCTTCGGAGCCGGTGCCAGGGCCGGAGCAGCCGGTCAGGCCGAGCATGGCGGCCGCAGCGAGGCCGGTGATGATCTTCAGTCGAGTGCGCATGGGTTTCTCCCGAGGTAGGGCACACCGTGGTGTGGGGATAGAGGGTGACAGGGGGTGATGGAGATGACTACTGACGGGCGTCACGCCCGGCGTGATTTGAAGGAGGAGAGCAGCACGGCGGCGACGATGATGATGCCGGTCAGCACCTGTTGCACGTAGGTGTTGACGCCCACGATGTTCAGGCCGTTCTGCAGGACGCCGATGATGCCAACGCCTACGAGGGTCCCGCCAAGGTTGGCCTGGCCGGAGTTGGAGAGCGTCATGCCCAGGAAGACCGCTGCCACGGCCAGCATCATGTAGTCGTTGGCGCTGGTGGCGCTGGCGCTGGACAGTCGGCTGACCAGGACGATCCCACCCATCCCGGAGACCAGGCCGGCCAGGGCGAAGGCCCAGAACACATTGCCGCGCACGCTGACGCCGGACAACCGGGCGACGTCAGCATTGCCGCCGACGGCGTACCAGCGGCGGCCGACCGTGGTGTACTTCAACACGATCCAGATGACCAGGGCGACGACCACGGCGATGACCACGGGCATGGGCAGGCCGGCGATGCGGGATTGGCCAACCCAGTAGAAGACCTCCGGCATGCCGTACAGCGTGGTACCGTCCGTGACGATGAAGGCGAGACCGCCGACGGTGGTCAGGGTTGCCAGGGTGGCCACGATGGCCGAGATGTTCAGGAAGGCCACCAGGAAGCCGTTGATCATGCCCACTCCCAGGCCGACCAGCAGCCCCAGGATGATGGCGACGGGGACCGGGAGGCCGGACAGCATGAAAGCCGAGGCGCTGGCTCCGGAGAGGGTGGCCGTGGTGCCGACAGAGAGGTCGAAATGCCCGGTGACCATGACGATCGTCTGGGCTCCCGCGATGATGGTCAGGATGGCGACCTGGGCCAGGATGTTCGTCAGGTTCCCCAGGCTGAGGAATCCACTGGGGCTCATGATGCCGAAGATGACGATCAGCCCCACGAGGGCGATGATGGTGCCGCTCTGGAGCACCATCTGAGAGAGGGACTTGCGCTCGTCACGGGCTTCGTCGGGCCGATCTTGGGGCAACGGCGCTGCCGAGACGGTTTCGGTGGTTGCCATGTCAGGCATTCCTTCCGTAGCAGTAGGAGAGAAGGAGTTCCTCGTCGGCGCCTTCGGCGGGCACCTGCCCGGAGATCCGTCCCTCGTGCATGATGAGGATCCGATCGGAGAGACCGATCAGTTCGGGGAGTTCGGAACTCACGGCGATGATCGTGGTCCCCTGGGCAGCGAGCTCGCGGATATGCCGGTAGATCTCGGCCTTGGTGCCGACGTCGATTCCCCGGGTGGGTTCGTCGAGCAGCAGCACGTGCGGCTCCCGGGCCAGCATCTTGGCCAGGACGACCTTCTGCTGGTTGCCGCCCGAGAGCGAGCCGACGTGCTGACGTGGGCCGCGCGCCTTGATGCGCAGGTTCTCCATACTCCGGCGCGCCAATTCGGTCACGCGGCGGGCTGACACCCATCCGCCGGAGCTGACCTTCTCCAGGTTGGCCAGGGCGATGTTGTCCTGGATCGAGGCGTTCAGGGACACGCCTTGACTGCGGCGTTCCTCGGGAACCAGGACCATGCCGGCGTCGAGCACTGCACCGACGTCGCCCTTGGCGGGCAGTACCCGCCCCGCCACCGTGATGGTGCCTCCGGTGGCCTTCTGGGCACCGGCCAGCAGACACAGGAGTTCGCTGCGACCGGAGCCGGCCAAGCCGCCGATACCGATGACTTCGCCGGCATGTGCAGTGAAGGAGACATCCTGGACCCGGCGACCGGTCAGCGACTCGACCGACACCACAGCGCGGTCCGTCGCGGTACCCCGGTCCGGGAACAGTTCCCCCGGGTCGCGGCCGACCATGGTGGAGATGACACCCTCGATCGTGATGTCCGCGACGTCCCGGGTGGAGATGGTCGATCCGTTGCGCATGATCGTCACCCGGTCGCACAGCTCGAACACCTCCTCCAGTCGGTGCGAGACGTACACGATCCCGACTCCTTCGTCGCGCAGGCTGCGCAGCACGGCGAAGAGGTCCTTGATCTCGGTATCTGTCAGAGAGGCGGTGGGTTCGTCCAGGATGAGGACGCGGGCGTCGGCGGCCAGAGCACGGGCCACGGCCACCATCGTCTGCTGCACCGGCGAGAGCTGTCCGGCCAGACGGCGGACGGGGATGCGCTGGTTGAGTCGGTCCAGGTGCCTGCGGGCCTCACGGTTGGCCTCGGGCCACCGGACCAGGCCCGCGGTATTCGGAGTGCGCTCACCGAGCAGGATGTTCTCGGCCACGCTGATCGTCGGAACGATCGACAACTCCTGATACAGGGCCACCACACCGGCCTGATGGGCGTCCTTCACCCCGGCGAAATGCACGGGCTCGCCATCCGAGGCGATGGAGCCGGCATCCGGGCGGTACACGCCTGTCAGGATCTTGATCAGGGTGGATTTTCCCGCCCCGTTCTCACCCAGCAGCGCGTGGATCTCTCCCGGCCGGACGTCGAGCCGGGCGTCCGTGAGTGCAGCCACACCGTCGAAGTGCTTGGAGATGGCCGTGGCCTGCAACGCCAGCTGTCCGACCGGCGGCGCGATGGGTTCTGCGGTGGAGGCACTCATCGTCGCCCAGCCCTCTCAGCACCGTCGTCCGCCAGGTCGTTGCAACGGATGATGACCTTCGGAAAGGCCCCGCCCACGTGCGTCTCGAAGGCCTCGGCGGCCTGTTCCAGGTCAAAGACCGACTGCAGGAAGGGCTCCAGGTCCAGTTCATCCAAGAGCCGCACGGCCCGCGGGAACGTGTACGGGGAGACGAAGACCCCGGTGAGGGTCAGCTCCTTGCGGTACAGGTAGTCGGAGAGGTTCAGCGGCAGCTCGTAGTCCTCCGGGTACATGGCCCCATAGACCACGGTGCCACCCGGAGCGGCGATGTCCAGCAACCCCGCCACCGCGTGCCGGGAACCGGAGGCATCGATCACGACGTCGAAGCCGGCCCCACCGGTGATCTCGCCCGTCCGATCCTCCAGGGACTCGTCCTTGGGGTCGATCACGTGCCGCGCCCCGAAGCGCCGGGCGAGTTCGCGGCGCTCCGCGATCGGTTCGATGAGCGTGAGCGAGGTGGCCCCGTACCGCGCCATGAGCTGCAGAGTGAGCTGGCCGATGGGTCCGCCACCGCAGATCGCCACGCGGTCGCCCGGGCGCACCCGGGACTTGTCCGCGATCCGCACAGCCACGGAGGTGGGCTCCAGCAGACACCCCTTGAGCAGGGAGACCTCCTCCGGGAGCCTGTATACCTGGGATTCGTGCCACACGACGGAGCGGGCCATGCCCGGGCGGTTGTAGTCGCCGAGGTGCTCGCAGAACTGCTGGCGGCTGTCCTGGCAGGGCTGGCAGGCACCGCAGAAGCGGACGAAGTTACCCGAGACACGGTCCCCCACCCGCAGGTCCGTCCGGCGCACCTTCGGCCCGAGTTCGGCCACGACGCCGGAGAGCTCATGTCCCAGCCCGATCGGCACCTCGGTGCCGAAGAACCCTTCGGCCAGGTGCGGGTCTGAGCCGCAGATCGCGGCGTAGGCGACCGTGATGCGCACGTCTTCCGGGCCCACCTCGTCCGCGGGGAAGGTGACGACGCCGATGGTTCCGCGCTGGCCGGCGTCGGGCGCCCGGAGGCTGCCGATGCGGGTGACCGCGACGGTCTCGACGGCCGTCATGCTGTCACCGCGAGGGCCGCGTCCACCGTGGCCTGCAGCCCGTAGCCGTGCTTGTCCCGAAGCTCGGTGTCCTCGCCGAAGCCGGCGAAGACCTGCGGGATGCCCAGGCGGCGGAAACCGTCGAGCCGGATGCCTCGGTCCGCGATGACGTCCGCGATCTGCGAGGCGAGCCCGCCGTAGGTCAGGTGGTCCTCGACCACCACGAAGCGGCCGGTCTCCTCGGCGCAGCGCAGGATGAGGTCCTCATCGATCGGCTTGAGGGTGAACATGTCCACCACGCGGGCGTTGATGCCGTGCTCGCGGGCCAGGATGCCCGCGGCGTCCAGGGCCTGGGACACCGTCTCGCCGTGGGCGAAGAGGGTCAGGTCGGTGCCCTCGCGCGCGGTGATGCCCTTGCCGATCTCGATCTGCACGGAGCCGGGCTCGTAGACCACTTTGTCCTTCTTGCCCACAGCCAGGCGGATGTACAGCGGTCCGGTCATGGCCATCGACTGGCGCAGCACCTCGCCGACCATGAGCGGATCCCCGATCGAGGTGACGGTCATGTTGACCAGGGAGGTCATCAGGCCCAGGTCCTCCACGGCGTAGTGGGTGGAGCCGCCGTTGCCGACGAGCCCGCCGTGGGTCCCGACGATCTTCACGGGCAGGTTCGGATAGCAGATGTCCGAGCGGACCTGCTCCAGGGCGCGCATGCTCAGGAACGGGAGCATGCCGGAGACCACGGGGATGTTGCCCTCGTTGGCCAGGCCGGCGGCGATGCCCACGCAGGCCTGTTCGGACAGGCCCACATCCACGAAACGGTCCGGGTAGGTGTCCCTGAACTCCACGAGGGTGGCCCCGATGTCCGGGGTCAGCACCCACAGGTTGTCATGGGTCTCGCCGAGTTCCTTGAGTGTCTGGCCGATCACGGTCCGGGAGGAGAGCAGCTCCCCGAAGGTGAAGGAGGTGATCTGGTCCGTGCCGGGTGCGGTGACTGTCTTGGCTGCGGTGGACATGATCACGCCGCCTTTCGTCCGTGGGCCAGCGAGGCCAGGGCTCGCGCCAGATCCGTGTCATTGAGGGAGCCGGCGTGCCAGGCGAGGTTGCGTTCCATGAAGTCGACGCCCTTGCCCTTGACGGTGTCGCAGATGACCACGGTGGGAACGTCCGAATCGGGGGCCGGCAGGGAGTCGAAGGCCTGCACCAGGGCAGCCATGTCATGGCCGTCCACCTCGATGACGTTCCACCCGAAGGCACGCCACTTGTCCGGATAGGGCTCCAGCTTCACGCGTTCCTCGGAGAAGCTCGTCATCAGCTGGCGGTTGCGGTCGATGAACGCCACCAGGTTGCCCAGGTTGTTGCTGTGGGCCGCCAGGGCGGCCTCCCACACGGACCCCTCGCCGGTCTCGCCGTCTCCCATGAGGGTGAAGACGCGGTGGTCCATGCCGCTGCGCTTGCCGTGCAGGGCCATGCCGGTGGCCAGTGGCAGGCCGTGGCCGAGGGAGCCGGTGGACACCTCCACACCGGGCAGCTGAACCTTGCACGGGTGCATTCCGTAGGCGGAGCCGAGCTGGCCGTAGGTGTCCACGATCTCCCGGTAGTCGAAGAACCCGCGGATGGCCATCGTGATGTACATGCAGACCGCTGCGTGGCCTTTGCTCAGGACGAACCGGTCCCGCTCGGGGTTGCGTAGGTCCTGTGGGTCCACGTGCATCCCGTACTGGAACAACAAGGTCAATATGTCAGCACAGGAAAGGTCGCCGCCTATGTGCACAGAACCGTCATACTCTCCGCAGAGAAGAAGTAATTTCTCCCTCAGTTCGTACGAAAGGTCTTCCAACTCGGAAACGTCAGTCTCCGGTCTGGTGATCGTTGCCGCCATGTGTTCCCCCAGGGAAATCGCGTTACCCCAGCCACTTCGCTGAGATGTGATCTATGTCTCCGGAGACCATAGGCTCCCTCAGGGGCCCGCGTAAAGGGGTATTTCACGCAAATTTGCGCTAACTGCGTTCAAAGCCGTTTGACGTGGCCATTTACCCACCAATCCATCCGCCCCGGCTCCGTGACACCAAAGACGACCACTCGGAGAGGCCCCCTCCTTGACGTACCCCGAACGGCTTTGGTTCACTATCCTTGAAGTAATGTTGCTCACGTTGCCGCGCCTGCGTCACCGGGGCCCACCGTCTCACCGCGGAACTGTTTTTCACCGCATTCACTTTAGGCATTCCACTTCAGATCGGCCGCATTCATCATCCCTGAAAGAGGCATCATGACTGACACCACCACCTCCCCGTCGCCGGGCAGCGTCGAGGACCACGATCGTCCCAGCACGCCGTTGTACTACGGGGGGCGGGAGCACCAGAGCGAGTCCAAGCTGACCGTCGTCAATCCCGCCAAACCCTCCGAGGTGGTGGGGCAGGCGGCCGCCGCGTCGCGCGAGCAGGCGCTGGCCGCCGTCGCCGTCGCCCAGGACGCCTTCCCGGCGTGGGCCGCCCTGTCCGGACCTGAACGCGGTGAGGCCTTGACCGCGGCCGCGGCCGCCATCATGGAGGGCTCCGAACAGGAGGCCGCCATTCTCTCCTCTGAGAACGGCAAGGTCGTCGGGGAATCGACCTTTGACCTGATGGGCCTGGTCCAGCGCTTCGAACTGGCGATCGGCCTCGCCGAGGAGGTGGACGCCGTCGAGACCCTTCCGGGGCCGCCCACCGAGGTACGCATCTCCCATCAGCCCATGGGCGTGGTGACGATCATCGTGCCCTTCAACTGGCCCATCGCCATCCTCGGCGCCTCCCTGCCCTACGCCCTGATGGCCGGGAACACCGTGGTGGTCAAGCCGCCGCCCTCCTGCCCGTTGGCCACCACTCGCGCCGTGCAGCGCGTGGCGGAGCGGCTGCCCGCCGGGGTACTCAATGTGGTGACCGGCGAGGACGCGGAGATCGGCGAGGCGTTGGTCTCCAACCAGGACGTCGCCAAGGTCTGCTTCACCGGTTCCGTCGGTGGCGGCAAGAAGATCATGTCCATGGCCGCGCAGACGCTGACCAACGTCACCCTGGAGCTCGGGGGTAATGACGGCGTGCTGATCCTCGAGGACGCCGAGTTCACCGAGCAGAGCATGGACCTGCTGTTCATGGGCATCTTCGGCACCACCGGCCAGGTCTGTATGAACGCCAAGCGCATCTACGTCCACTCCTCCAAGAAGGATGAGCTGGTGGCGGAACTGACCCAGCGCCTGGAGCAGGTCAAGCTCGGTCCGGCCACGGACTCCTCCACCACCATGGGCCCCTTCCACCAGAAGGCTCAACTCGAGTTCGTGCAGGCCCTGGTCCAGGAGGCCAAGGACTCCGGCGCCGAGGTCCGCGAGTTCGGCGAGCTACCGGGCGGCGAATGGGCCGAGGGGCACTTCATGCGCCCCTCGCTCGTGCTGGATCCGGATCCGGCCCTGCGCGTGGTCACGGAGGAGCAGTTCGGGCCGACCATCCCGATCCTCACCTTCGAGGACCTCGAGGACGGCATCCGGATGGTCAACAACACGCAATACGGCCTGTGCAACTCCGTGTGGACCGCGGACGAGCAGACCGCCATCGAGGTCGGCTCCCGGCTGCAGGCCGGATACGTCTTCCACAACACCCATGGCCCCGCCCTGCTGGACCAGCGCGCCCCCTTCGGCGGCATTAAGCAGTCCGGCATCGGCCGCGAGATGGGCACGATCGGCCTGAGGAACTTCCAGGAGCCACACGCCCTGGGCCTGCTGAAGGAGGAGCCCTCGTCGGGTGAGGCAGACAGCACGCCCGTCGGCTGACCCCTCCGCTCAGGCGAGTCAGGAACCCCGCGGCCCGATCGAGGCCGCGGGGTTCCTTTGTGTCGCAGCTCACTCGCTTGCTAGGGTCGGCGAGTCGCAGCATCCAGGGCCATTCGACTCCGCACGATGAATGACGCCTCCATCCCGTGCGGAAGGTAACACCATGATCGCCGTCCACACCCTCATCGCCATCCTGGTGATCGTCGTCCTCATCATCCGCCTCAAGGTGGATCCGGTCATCAGCCTGGTCCTCGGTTGCCTGTACCTGGGGATCGCCTCCGGAGTGGGCCTGGCTGGCACCGTCGAGGCGATCACCACTGGGTTCGGCGAGATCATGATCGAGGTCGGGCTGCTCATCGGTTTCGGCGTGCTCATCGGCTCGCAGCTGCACGCGAGCGGCGCCTTCACCCGACTCGTGACGGTCCTCGTGCGGACGGTGGGCGCGCATCGGCTGCCGTATTCGCTGGCGGCGTTGCTGTCCGTGGTGATGCCGTCCATCTACGTGGATGTCCAGGTGGTCCTCGCGGCCCCCGTGGCACGATCCGCTGCTCCGAAGATCGGCAAGCACGGTCTACCCCTCCTGGCGGCGGCACTCGGTACGGGCATCTTCTCGGGCTACGTATTCGTCGTCCCGGGTCTGGCAGCCATCTCCATCACCGGGCTCATGGGCATCCCGCTGGGTCAATGGCTGCTCTACGGCCTCGTCCTGGGGCCGGTCACGGCTCTCCTCACCACGCTCGTGATGCGCCTCATCCTGCGGACGAACTACTGGAAGCCCGCGACCGACGAGGGCACGGCGCCCGCGTCGGAGCTCGAGGAGGCGCGCGTCCAGGCGGCTCACTCGGGCTCCACCGGTCACGGCGGAACCACCGATGCTGGCGGTGCCGGGTCCACCCATTCGAACGGAACGGCCGGCTCTGCCGGCACGGCGACGGCGGCGCGTGAACTGCCGCTGATCGTCCTGTTTCTGCCGATCATCGTGCCGTTGGTCCTCATCGCCTTCGGGGCCTTCGCGGGCCTCTTCGAGTTCACCAATCCGGTCATCGAGTTCTTCGGGGACGCCAATATAGCCCTGTTCATCGGCCTGCTCGGCGCCTACCTGCTGTCCCGGATCACGAACGGCAATGACACCACGCAGGAGGCTCTGCAGTCCGGTTTCCACACCACCGGCGAGATCCTGCTCATCACCGGTGTGGGCGGTTCGCTCGGTGCCGTGATCGGCGCCTCGGGTCTCGACCAGCTCCTGGCGGGTCTGTTCACGGCCGATGAGAGCATGCCGACGGTCCTCATCATCGTGCTGGCCTGGTTCGTCGCGGCGCTCTTGCACCTGGCCATCGGCTCGGTCTCCGTCGCAGCCATCGCGGCGGCCGGCATCATCGCACCGGTGCTCGGCGCGGTGGCCGTGAGTCCCATCGCGATGGGCCTGGCCATCGCCTCCGGTGCGATGTTCGCGCTCCAGGTGAACAGCAACTTCTTCTGGATGTTCAACTCGCTGCTCGGCCTCACGACCAAGGGCTCCCTCAAGACGCTCACCATGTCCACGTCCATCTCCTCGGTCATCTCGCTGCCGATCGTGGTGGTCCTCGCGCTGGTGCTTCCCGCCTAGTCCAGTCGGTGGCGGCGGACGTGTCGGGTGCCGGCTACACCGCCGCGGGCTGGGTCCGCTCCTTATAGGCGGCCCGGAGGGAGAACCCTTCGGACAGGGCCTCTTCGCGGGTGATCTCGAGGCCCGCAGCGAGGATCTTTCGGGCCGAGAGGTGGTCGCTGGGCATGTTCACGGACTCCACGGCTGCCAGGATCCCGTCGCGGAAACAGAACACGGAGAACTTCGGGTGGGCAGGATCCGGGTCCCCCACCATCACGGTCTCGTCGTCCGCCCGCACGATGTTGGCCATCTGCAACCGGAACGGCCCCTGGGTGGACCAGAACCACGGCAGCTCCGCATACGGGGCGTCGGCGCCGAGGATCACGCCGGCCACGTGCCTGGCGTGATCGGTGGCGTTCTGCACGGATTCGAGCCGGAACGGCCCGCCGGCGTGCACGCAGGGAAACGCGGCACAGTCCCCGATCGCGTAGATGTCCGGGTCAGCGGTGCGCAGGTTCGCGTCCACCACGATCCCGTTGGCGGTCTCCAGCCCGGCCTCGGCGGCCAGCTGGTCGTTCGGCTGGACCCCGACGCCGGCCACCACCAGGTCTGCCGGGTACCGGTCCCCGGTGGTCGAGACCGCGAAGGCGACCCGGCCGTCGTCGCCGGCCTCGAAGGAGGCGATGCCCTCGTTCAGCCTCAGGTCGATACCCAGATCCCGGTGGGCGCCGGCGAACCAGTCGCCCAGCAGCGGGGTGAGCGCGCGGCCCATCGGGCGGGGCGCGAACTCCAGGACGGTGACCTGGCAGCCGCGGGCGAGGGCCGCCGTCGCGAATTCCAGGCCGATGAATCCGGCGCCGACCACGACCACGTTCTGCGCGGTCTCCAGCGCGGCGCCGAGCTGTTCGGCGTCCTCCAGGGTGCGCAGTCCGTGGATGCCCGGCAGGTCGATGCCCGGGGTCGGCAACTCGCGGTTGCGGGCGCCGGTGGCGAAGACCAGCGAGTCGTAGCCCAGCACCGTGCCGTCAGCGAGGGTGACGGTCTTGGCCTGCCGGTCCACGCTGGTGGCGGCGGTGCCGGTGAGCAGGGTGATGGCGTGGTCCGCGAAGAACGCCGCACCGCGCAGGGGCAGGGGCGCGGCCGAGGTACCGCCTGAACCGTCAGTACCGTCAGCACCGTCAGTGAGCCTGGCCTTCAGGTAGTCCTTGGACAGCGGCGGCCGCTGATAGGGCAGGCCTGGCTCCTCGGCCACGATGGTGACCTTGCCGGTGAAGCCCTCGGAGCGCAGAGACGCTGCGGCCTGCAGTCCGGCCTGGCCGCCGCCGATGATGACGACGCCGCGGGCGTCCGGATCTGCCACTGAGGACGGGGTCTGGTTCTGGCTCTGGTCCTGATACTGGTGCGCACTCATGGCTCAGACCTGCTCTTCCGGGATATCGACCTCGATGGCCTCCGGGCCGCTGCCGCCGACCTCGATCTGGCAGCCCAGGCGGCTGCGGCGTTCATCACGCTCGGAGGCGGTGACCTCGAGCATCTCCTCCTCGTCGTCGCCGATCTCCGGCAGGGCGTCCAGGTACTCCTCGCGGACGTACACGTGGCAGGTGGCGCACATCGCCTGGCCGCCGCACTCCCCGACGATGCCGGGGACGCTGTTCTTCAGCGCCGCCTGCATGATGCGGTCGGGCTTCTCGAGCTCGATGACCTGGGTGTCGCCGCCGGGCTGGTGATACGTGATGGTGGGCATGGTGGGCTCCTGGGGGGATCGGCCCGGCGGCAGTGCCGGGATCTGAGGGTGGTGTGACCTCCAGAATGTGCTGGACACCACATCGGCGCAAAGTGGAAGATTAGGGGTAGTTCATCGCTATTGCCGATAAAGGAGCCGCATGGCCCTGCCCTTCACCCTGCGTCAGCTGGAGATCTTCGATGCCGTGGTGCGCACCGGCTCCCTCTCCGCCGCCGCCCGTGACCTGCACACGGCCCAGTCCTCGGTGTCCTCCGCGATCGACGAGCTCGAGAAGCAGGTCAGCCAGCGTCTCCTCGTCCGCCGCAAGGCCCAAGGCGCCTGGCCCACCGCCGCGGGCCGCCAGTTGCACCGCGAGGCGGGGGTCGTCCTCCACACCGCCCAGGAAGCCGGCCGGATCCTGCAGGAGCGGGACGGTCAGCTGCGCGGCCCGTTGACGATCGGCGTCTACCAGACCCTGGCCCCCTACGTGCTGCCCCTGCTCCTGGGGGACTTCGCCGCGGAGCACCCCCTGGTGGAGCTGTCCTTCGTGGAGGTCCAGCATGCCGAGCTGATGGCCGGCCTGACCTCCGGTGCCATCGACGTGGGGTTCACCTACCTCCATGAGGTCCCGGCCGAGGTGGACCACCAGCCCATCCTCGAGCGGCCGCCCTACGTCCTGATGCCGGCTGACCACCCGTTGGCGGCCCAGCCCTCCGTGACGCTGCAGGATCTGACCGGGGAGAAGATCATCCTGCTCGGCGATGCCCCCAGCAAGGCCAACACGCTCCGGGACCTGGACACCACGGAGGACGACGAGCGCATCGCCTGGGTCACCTCGTCCCTGCCGCTGACCCGCGCCCTCGTGGGCAAGGGCCTGGGTGTGGCCATCCTGGTGCAGCCGGACGCCTCGCCGTGGACCGTGGACGGTCACCCGGTGGTCGAGGTCCCCCTGCACGTCGAGGACGGGAACGTCTTCGTCCACATCGCCTGGCTCAAACCCCAGGCCCGACGCCGGCCCCCGCGCCGCATCACCGAGATGGTCACCTTCGCGGAGGCGAACTTCGCGCCCCACATCGCCCGGATCGACGAGGAGCGGCGCCTACGCAAGACCTCGGGCATTGCTTGAGGTAGTGACTCATGGCAAACTGAGTTGCAATTGCAACGAGCGGCTTCTGGGCCGGTGAAGGAGAGACCATGACCACCGTGGCCAGCGGCGCGCCCACTCTCGACGTGGACCCCTTCTCCGTCCCCTCGCTGCAGGACCCACACCCCGTCGAGGACGCGATCCGCGAGGCCGGCCCGATCGTCTGGCTCGAGTCCCACGGCATCTGGGCCACGGGGCGGGCAGACCTGGTCCAGGAGATCTTCCTGGACCAGGGGACCTTCATCTCCTCGCACGGCACCGGCCTGACGAACACCGCGCTGGAGGCGAACTGGCGCAAGCCTAGCGTGATCCTGGAACAGGACCAGCCACAGCACACCGCCACGCGCAAGCTCATGAACTCCGTGCTCTCCCTCAAGGTCGTCAAGCAACTCAAGGAGGACTTCCAGGCCGAGGCCTTCGCCGTGGTGGACGAGGTCTGCGCCCAGGGCGAGTTCGATGCCGTGACGGACCTTGCCGAGGCCTACCCGTTGCGGGTGCTGCCGGACGCCGTCGGCCTGGCTCCCGAGGGGCGGCAGTACCTGCTGAAGTACGCCAACCTGAACTTCCAGGCCATGGGGCCCCGGGACGATGCGCTCTACGAGGAGGCGATGATCCAGGCGGCCGAGGCCACGGAGTACGTGGAGTGGCAGATGCGCCGCGAGAACCTGGACCAGACCAAGCTGGCCGGCAAGTTCTTCACCGCGGCGGACGAGGGTGCCATCACGGAGGAGACGGCCGGACTGCTGGTGCGGACCTTCCTCTCCGCCGGCTTGGACACCACCATGCTCGGGATCGGCAACGCCCTGCTGGCCCTGTCCCGAACCCCGGATGCCTGGTCCGCCCTCCGCGAGAACCCGTCCTTGGCGCGCACGGTCTTCGAGGAGACGCTGCGCTGCCATGCCCCGAGTCCCTACATCGGCCGGACCGTGGGCACGCGCACCGAACTCGGCGGCGTGGTGCTGGAACCAGAGCAGAAGATCATCACCTGCCTCTCCGCCGCCAACCGAGACCCGCGCCGCTGGCCCGACCCGGAGGCCTTTGACATCACCCGCGACGTCCGCGGCCACGCGGCCTTCGGCTACGGCATCCACGCCTGCGTGGGCCAGATGATGGCCCGCATGGAGGCCGAATGCCTGTTGACGGCCTTTGCCACCCGCGTGGACTCGCTCGAGGTCACGTCCGAACCCGTGCGCAAGCTCAACCACTGGCTGCGCGGCTACACCTCGATGCCGATGCGGGTGACGCTGAAGTAGCTTGCCCGCGCCGAGCGGGAACCGCCTTCCGCGTCAGCCGCGCTCAACCGCCCGGGCCGCTGCGTCCAGCCACAGGTACACAGCCCAGGCACCCGGGTCCAGGTGCCCCTTGACGCGGTCCCCGGCGTAGCTGGAGCGGCCCCGGCGCGGGGTCATGTCCGCTGTGGCCTCGGCGCCGGCCCGGGCCGCGTCGGCAGCAAAGCGCAGGGCCACCGGCAGCGGTTCGGACCCGGCACCGGCGAAGGCCTCAGCCGCCGGAGCGAGGGCATCCAGCATGGTGCGATCCCCCGGGCGGGCCCCGCCCAGATCCTGAATCCCTCGCTGACCGGCAGCCAGTGCCCTGGCCCAGTCAGCGGATGCCGGGTGCTCGATGCCGGCCAGCGCCTCGGAGGCCTTCAGCAGGAAGACCGCATACAGCGGCCCCGAGGTGCCACCGATGCTCTTGCGGGCCACCGCGGAGATCCGCCGCAGCAGGAGGTCCGGACGGCAGGGCAGACTGGCCTGTTCCTGGAGCACCGCGCGGGCGCCGCGGTGCAGACTGTGGCCGAGGTCGCCGTCGCCCACCTGTTGGTCCATGGCCGTGAGCTCAGGTTCCGCGTCCTGCATCGTCTGAAGGACACCGTCCAGCACCGTCCGTCCCGGGCCGGCGAGCGCCGGACCCTCCAGGCCGAACGCCTCGGCCGGCGGTGCCGCCAGGAACGGCTCGGTGTTCACCCAGCCGGACAGGGCCGGCCACGCCGACGTCCCGGCCGGCGCATCCAGGAGCTCCAGCAGGTCGTCATCCACGGCCAGGAGTGACAAGGACACGCCTTCCATCTCCATGGCCGTCAAGAAGGTGCCGGACCAGGCCCTGACCACGTCGAGGCCACGCTCCGCCAACCAGGTTAGGGCGGCGTCGGCCACCAGGGAGATCTCCATCGCCGAACTGCCACCCAGGTTGTTGACCAGCAGGGCGACCCGGCCGGCGTCGGGAATCCGACCGACCGTCAGGCAGGCCGACAGCAACCGGTCCACGGCCTCGGTGGCGGTGACCAGCGCAGAGCGCTCCACCCCCTGCTCTCCATGGATCCCCAGGCCCCACTCGACCTCGTCCTCACCGAGCTCGAAGTTCGGACTGCCGGCGGCCGGCACCGTGCACGAGCCCAGGGCCACGCCCATGGTGGCAAGGGAATCCGCCGCAGACTGGGCCGCCCGGGCCGCAGCATCCAGATCCTGGCCGGCGGCAGCCGCGGCCCCGGCGATCTTGTGCACCAGCACCGTGCCGGCGATACCGCGATGCCCTGCGTGGTCACTGGACCCGGCGAGGGCGACATCGTCCGCCACCACGACCATCCGTACGTCGATGCCGTCCGCGCGGGCCAACTCCGCGGCCAATCCGAAGTTCAGCCGGTCGCCCGTGTAGCTCTTCACGATCAGCAGTACCCCGGCCCCGGAGTCCACCGCACGGATGCCGGCCAGGATGTCGTCCACCGAGGGGGACGTGAAGACCTCACCCGAGACCGCACCGGTCAGCATCCCGGCGCCCACGAATCCCGCATGCGCCGGCTCGTGTCCGGCACCGCCGCCGGAGAGGACCGCCACCCGGCCACGCTCGGAGGCTCGGTCCTCCACCACCGTGCGGGAGCCCTCCAACAACCGAACGCCCGGATTCATCCGTACCAGTCCGGTCAGGGATTCGACCACGACGTCGCGCGGGTTGTTGATGAGCTTCTTCATGCTGTCCTTCGTCTCTGAGTTGGTCACTACTGATGGTTTGATGGGCCACATGACGTCCGCCGCCGAACCGATCCGCACCCGACTCAAGCACACGATCGACCGGGAGACCTTCCCCCCGGCCTACCTGTCCCTGGTGGACAACGCCCACGTGTGGGGCGGGTCGCGGATCTACAACGAGCGGTTCGGAGTCACCTCGCCGGACTTCGCCATCCTGTCCACGCTGTCCAACCGCCCGGGATGCCAGGCCGTGGACATCTCGGAGCAGGTCGCCCTGGACAAGTCGGTGGTCAGCCGCCGGCTCCAGCGACTGCGGGACAAGGGACTCATCTGTTGGGAGCAGGAGGGCTCCCGCCGCCGATTGTTCCTGACTCCCCAGGGTGCCGAGGTGCACGATGCGGTGCTGCCCGTGGCCCTGGAGCGCGCCGAGCTGATGGTGCATGGCTTCTCGGATGAGGAACGGGCCCAGCTGCAGTCCTTCCTGCGGCGGATGTACGAGAACATTCCTCTGATGAACACCCCGCCTTCGCTCGAGAATTCCTGAGGCACTACGCCACCGACTTTTTTGGTACTTGTCGAATCGTATGTGAGATGCGACACTCGTTGCAATTGCAACTCGGAAAGTGACTCTCCCGGTCATGCTCCACCGGACCCCCTCCGGATCACCCAAGGCAGGTACCCATGAACAGACTTCGCGCCATCCTCGCCACCGCGGCCGCCTCCATGCTGTTGCTGACCGGCTGCGGCAGTGGCACCACCTCCGGCGCGGCCTCCTCGGAGGCGACCGCAACGGGCAGCGGCTCCACTGCGACTTCCGACGCCTCCGGCACCACTGCGGACGGCGAACTGAAGACCGTTCGCGTGGCCGCCGTGCCCGTGGTTGACGTGGCGGCCATTTATCTCGGCGAGGAGAAGGGCTTCTTCGCCGAGAAGGGCATGACGATCGACATCCAGTTCACCACCGGAAGCTCGATCTCCATCCCGGCCCTGCTGCAGGACCAGTACGACGTGGTCTACACCGGCAGTGTCAACGCCTTCCAGGCCCGCGAGAAGGGGCTTCCGGTGATCGCCGTGGCCGAGGGCGGCCGCACCACCGGCGAGCCCGGCGCTGACCACGGTGGCATCGTGGTCCCGGAGGATTCGGAGATCCAGGATGCCGGTGACCTCGAGGGCAAGTCCGTGGCCGTCAATGCGGTCAAGGGACTCCACGAGGCGGCTATCCGCCAGTCCGTGAAGAAGGCCGGCGGAGACCCCGACCAGGTGAATTTCCTCGAGCTGGCCCTCCCGGACATGCAGCCGGCCCTGGAGCGCGGCTCCGTGGACGCCATCTCCACCTCGGAGCCGTTCCTCGGCAATGCCAAGGAGGCCGGACATCGACTGATCGCGGACCCCTACATCGATGTGGACCCGGAGTTCGTGACGGCCGTCTACCTGACCTCGGAGCAGAAGTGGGCCCAGGACCCGGAGTTCGTCAAGGACTTCGTGGAGGTCGTCAAGAAGTCTCAGGAATATGCCACGGAGCACCCGGATGAGTTCCGGACCGAGCTGTCCAACTTCACGGAGATCGATCCGGAGACTGCCGAGACGATGATCCTCACGAAGTTCGGCTGGGGCTTCCCCGAGCAGGCCATGCTGCGCGGCTCAGAGGCCTCAGAGGAGGCCGGGATCATCGAGGATGCCGAGGCCGGACTCGATGGACTCGTGGTGGACGTCCTGGAGTAGACCGGAGCACCAGCAACCCCCACACGACGGGCCACCCGGCCGGATCCTGCCGATCCGACCGGACGGCCCGTCGTCGTTCCTGGAGTGCTCCCGCGCCTACGCCGCGGTGAGGCGCATTGGGAGTCGCTCCCAGCCGCGCAGGGTGTTGTTCAGCTGCAACTCCGGCTCACCGACCACCTCGATCGAGGCGACCTTGCGGGCCAGCGCGCCGAGCAGGCATTCCCCCTCGAGCCGAGCCATGATCTGACCGACGCAGGAGTGGATGCCGAAGCCGAAGCCCACGTGCCCGGAGGCCTGGCGGCTGATGTCAAAGGTGTCCGGATCCTCCCAGTGGCGTGGGTCCCGGTTCGCGGCGGCCAGGAACATCAGGATCTTGGACCCTTCGGGCAGGTGCACCCCGGACACCTCGGTGTCCTCGTTCACCGTGCGGAAGAAGGTCTGGACGGGAGCCACATAGCGGACGGTCTCGTCGAAGGCCGCCCGGGCCTTGGACGGGTCCTGGCGCAACGCGGCCCACTGCTCCGGATGCTCGGCCAGCTCGCGCAGCGCGGCACCGATGCCATGCACCGTGGTGTCCACGCCGGCGGTCAGGAAGGACCGCAGCAACCGCGCTGCTTCGTCCTCGTCCATCCCCGCCTCGGCGGCCTTCTCATGCAGGGTCGCACCGAATCGCCCGGGCTTCGGGGTGCCCACCACGCACTGCTCGACGATCCACGGAGCCGCCTGACCTCCGGTCTCCATGGCCCGATCGTAGAGGTGGTTCTGCGGGCCGAAGGCATTGAACGCCATGTTGCCGTAGGGCAGCAGGTTCTCCCGCCCGGTCTCGGACAGGCCGATGAAGTCCGGGAAGACGGACAGCGGGTAGGCGGCGGCCAGCTCGGCCACCCCGTCGATCTCCACCGTGGAGTCCTCGGCGAAGAGATCGTCCACCATCCGGTTGGCGGTGTCCTGGAACTCCGCCCGGATTTGGCGCATGGTCTTTGGGTTGAACACCGAGGTCGCCACCTTGCGGGCCTGGGTGTGCTGGGGCGGGTCCGCCTCCAGCAAGAGTGACGGCGGCCGCCAGGGCTTCTCCTTCTGGTAGTCCGAGAGCCCCACACCGCGTCCGGACACGAAGATCTCGTGGTTCTGCAGCACGTGGACCACCTCGTCGTACCGGGCCACCGCGTAGACGCCATATTGGGGCAGCCAGGCGACGGGCCCGGCTTCCCGCAGGGCCTCGTGCATGGGGTAGGGATCGGTCAGCGTCTCGTCCGAGAACGGGTCGAGGTCAACCGCCGGGACGCCAGCGGGAGCGGGAGGAACCGTGAGGGGTGGGGCGGGGCGCTCCCCGTGCGGATTCGCCCGGGCCGGGAGGGCGGTGGTGTCAGTCATGAGGGCTTCTCCTGTCAGTCGGTGTAGGCCGTGCCCTGGACGTCCAGGGCCTCGTCGATCAGGTCATATTCGAGCATCAGGTCCGCGCCTTGCTGGAGCTTTTCGAGGTCCAGTTCGGCGGAGAACACGGGCAGCTCGATCTCCTGCACCACCTCGGCGGTGACCGTGGTGAACTCCGGCACCAGCGCGCTGAAGGCCTCGCGGTTGCCGTCGAGATCCTCCATCGACGAGGACAGGGCCGAACGCAGCCCGTCGATGACCTCGGGATGGGCGTCGGCGTACTCCCGGGTGGTGATCCATCCGGCCACGGGCATCTCCTCGGCGGGACCCGCGAACAGGTTGCCGATCTTCACCAGCCCCTCCTTCTCGGAGACTGCCTGGAACGGCTCGACCTGCCAGATGGCGTCCACGTTGCCGTTCTGCACGGCGGCGGCCATGTCCGGGTACGGCATCTCCATCACCTCGACGTCGGCCGGCGAGAGTCCGGCTTCCTCGAGTTGGGCGTAGAGGGCCACCGTGCCGATGTTCTGCAGGTTGTTCACGGCGAAGCTCTTGCCCTTCAGGTCGGCGATCTCCTCGATACCGGAGTCCGGACCCACGTAAATGCCGTGATCGTCGGCACCGACATCGTTGCCGGCGATCAGGACGATGGGCAGCCCCTGCTGGGCGGCGAGCAGGGCCGAGGTGTAGTTGGCGTAGGTAATGTCGACATTGCCGGAGGCCAGAGCCGGGATGGCCGCCGCGCCACCCTGGGTCTGGGTCAGCTCGGCATCAATGCCGGCGTCCTCGAGGTACCCCTGCTCATCGGCATTGACGAGGGTGGAGGTGTGCACGAGCGGGAAATAACCGATGTTGACGGTCTCCAACGCACCTGAGCCCGCCCCGGCGGCGGAGGACGATCCGGCGGTGTCCGCTTCGGCGCTGCTGGGTGAGCCGGAACCGCAGGCGGTCAGGGACAGCGCGGCGGCGGACAGGACGCCGGCGGCCAGCAGGCTGCGGCGCCGGGCATCCAGGAGTTCTCGTGTGGGCATCGTGGTCTCCTTGATTGACGGGGATGCCTTCGACTATGAGTCATGTCACACTGTTTTCATCGGAGTTCTCCCTTTGAAAGGAAACGCATGGCCAGAACGTCCGCGGGCCGGTCCTCACTGAGCCGCGCGGTGGACCTGCTGGACGCCTTCGACTCCAACTCGGTGTTCCTCACCGCCACCGAGATCGCCCAACGCACCGGCAGCCCGGTGTCCACCACCCACCGACTGCTGGGTGAGCTCACCTCGCTCGGTCTGCTCGAACGCGCCCCGGACCGGACCTACCGGCTCGGGGCGCGGATCTGGGAATGGTCGGCACGCTCCCCCGGAGCCGCCGGCCTGCGGGCCGCGGCCCTGCCCCACCTGCAGAAGGTCCACCATGCCGTCCGGCAGCACGCCCAGATCGGGATCCTCTCGGGCCGCGACGTCCTGTTCATCGAACGCCTGTCCGCGCCGGACGCCGTCGTGAACTATTCGGTGATCGGCCAGCGGTTGCCCGCACTGGCCTCCTCCTCCGGCCTCGTGCAACTCGCGTGGCTGCCGGAGCGGGAACAGGAGGCCGCCCTGGCCGCCGGGCTGAAGCAATTCACCTCGATGACCGTGACGGACCCGGCCCAGATCCGCCGCCGCCTGGCCGAGATCCGCCGCACCGGTCACGTGGTCAACGACGGGTTCCTGCACACGGCCGCGCGCGGCATCGCCGTGCCGCTGCGCGGGCATCAGGATGACCTGCTGGGCGCACTCTCCGTCATCGTCCCCAACGACGCCGCTCCCGTGCTGCCCTACGTCAGCCTCCTGCAGACCGCCGCCGCGGCGATCGCACGGGACTACGCGGCCCTGACCAGTGGCCGCCGGGCCTGAGCCGGCCCGGGTACAGCCCTGAGTCTGACCGGATCCGGCTACGGGCATGGCGCCGATGTCCACCGTTCTTAGCGTGGTGTTCACCGAACGCTCTCCTGCGCGTTGACGGCGACCGGTGAACTGACCAGGTCACGGTGGGGACACCCACCGCTCATCACTCGCGCCTGGCTCTCGCACGGACAGGCGCAGGCCTGAACATCGGAGCCCCCAACATGCAGCGCAAGCTACCCGCGGCCGCCCTGGCCGGACTCATGACCATCGGCTTCCTGGCAACCCCCGCCACAGCCACCCCCACTGAATCGGCCACCGGCCAGCCCGCCGGGACCACTGCCGAGTGCACCGCGGCGAACTTCGCCGACAACCAGGCCGGCTCTCAGTACTTCGAGCACGTCCGATGGATGCAGTGCTCCGGCATCACCACCGGCTACGCCGACAACACCTACCGCAAGGGCACCGACATCGACCGCGGCGAGTCCATGGCCTTCGTCTACCGCTACCTGAACGAGGACTTCACCCCCGGCGAGGCCAGCTTCCCCGACGCCCCGGCCGGCTCCACCCACTTCGAGGCCATCGAGTGGGGTGCCGCCGAAGAGATCACCACCGGCTACGAAGACGGCACCTTCCAGCCCGAGCGTGCCGTGGAACGCGGCGAGTTCGCCTCCTTCCTCTACCGCGCCCTGGACCCCACCACCGAGGCCGACCCCGACGTGAACTTCCCGGACGTGGCCGAGTCCAACACCCACCACGACGCCATCATCTGGCTCGCTTCCGAGGGCATCTCCACCGGCTACAAGGACGGCAACTTCAAGGCCAAGGATCCGATCACCCGCGGCGAGGTCGCCGCCCTGATGAGCCGCCTCGACGGCGTCATCAACCCCGAGGACCCGGGCACACCGGACCCCGAGGTTCCGGAGCCGGAGATGCCCGCCGGCGAGCCGGTCCTGCTGACCGACCCGTTCCTGCAGGTCCCCGAGGTCGGCCAGACCAACGTCGCGTGGTTCACCGAGCTCAAGGGCAGTCAGCACTGGGTCATCACCGGCGACGTCTACGGGCTGACCGCTGAGGACCTCATGCCCACCGTGGACAAGGCCACCAACTCCCGCTCCGGCGTCTTCCAGTCCGAAGCGAACAACACGCAGTTCACCGTCACGAAGGCCGAGACCACGCAGCTGTCCCGCACCGCCGAGGACGCGGATTCGGTGCTCTCCGACGCCCCGGCAAAGGAAGACGGCATCGTATCCCGGGACATCTTCCGCCATGAGGCCACCGTGACCGGCCTCGAAGACGCCGGGGAGGTCGAATACCGGGTGGTGTCGCTGCTGGACGGCAAGCCGGTGCTGTCCGAGACATTCACCCTCGAGGACGCCAAGACCGCCGAGGAGGACGCCAACATCCTGTTGACCTCGGACCACCAGGCCAAGAACAACACCCCGGCCAACCTCGAGTGGGCCGAGACCGTCTTCGGCCCCGGCGGCATCGATGCCGTGTTCATGGCCGGCGACCTGGCCAACGTGCCGGACCGCGCCTCCGAGTGGTTCGACTCCGAGAACGGCCTGGCCTTCTTCCCCGGCCTGCAGGGCAACGCCGGATTCGAGGCCCCGAACGGCGAGACCTATGACGGCGGCGAGATCATCCAGCACGCCCCGCTCTACACGGCCATCGGCAACCATGAGGTCCAGGGCCGGATCGACGGCATGACCTCCCTGAACGAGTCCTTCAACTCCCCGGTCCCCCGCGAGGTCGCCGAGGCTGAGTACGAGAAGGTCGCAGGGGAGGTCAACCCGTCCGGTGACGAGCAGGTCAAGGAGCAGTGGATCGAGGACAACTCCTTCTCCACCACCACCTACGAGGAGCTCTTCTCGCTGCCCGAGTCCGAGGCCGGCGGTGAGCAGTACTACGCCACCACCGTGGGTAACACCCGCCTGATCTCGCTCTACTCCACGCGCATCTGGCGCTCCGGCACCGCCGATTCCGACCCGGCGGCACGCCAGGCCGCCTCGCGCTTCCAAGAGGCCGCGGACACGCTGGACGACCCGATGGCCCAGGGCCACGGCTCGTTCATCTTCGAGACCCTGGCCGTGGACTCGGACCAGTACCGCTGGCTGCAGGACGAGCTGGCCTCGGACGCCACCACCGAGGCCGAGAACGTGGTCGTCATGATGCACGAGGGACCGCAGGGCCTGGGTGACAACGTGACCCCCGCCTTCGCGGAGCCGACGAAGATCGAGGAGAAGGACGCCGAGGGCAACGTCACCGGCATCCGCTACGAGTACGAGGCTAAGAACAACAAGCTCCTCACCGACCTCACTCCGTTGATCGACGCCGAGGGCACCACCGTGGACCTGGTGTTCAACGGCCACTCCCACCTGTGGAACCGCTTCGAGTCCGAGCACGGCGTGAATTACCTGGAGACCTCCAACGTGGGCAACTCCTACGGCGCCTACCACGAACTCTCCGGCGACTCCCGTCCGGTCCCGGGTGCGCCGTGGAACGCGGACAACTACGTGGAGCAGGGCAGCCCGGGTGGCCTGGAGCCGATCGTCCCGTCCGAGCGCCCGTTCGCGTCCCTGGTGGACCCGGACCAGGACGCCCCGTACGTCGCCTCGAACGACTACAGCATCTTCACCAACCTGGACACCCAGGCCGGCTCGGTGACGTCGTTCATCCTGGACACCAAGAACCCGGACGCGCAGCCGGAGGTCCTGGACGTGTTCATGCTGGACTGATCCACCATCACGAGAGCGCTACTTGTCGAGACACCCCGGTGTCATCGACAAGTAGCGCTCTCGTGTTTTAAGGGATGTGGGGGTGGCGTGGCGTAGCTTGTCCTGGTGAGGCCCCCGAAGAACCCCCAGATGCCCGACGGCGGCGCGCCCCAACGCGTGCCCGTCTCCATCGCCCTGGCCTCCTTCACCTCCAGCGTGGACCGTTTCGCGGTCAGCCCGCTGCTGGTGTTCCTGGCCGTGGACCTGGGCGCTTCCCTGGACGAGGCGGTGGCCGTGGCCGGGGTGTACTTCCTCGCCTACGGATTCACGCAGCCCCTCTGGGGAACCCTCTCGGACCGATTCGGGCGGATGCGGCTGATGCGGATCGCCCTGGCCGGCTCCGTGGTGTTCGGCCTGCTCTCCGCGATCGCGCCCACCCTCCCGCTGCTCATGTTGTTCCGCTGTCTGACCGGTGCCTGCTTCGGCGGGATCATCCCCACCGCCATCACCTTCATCGGGGACACCGTGCCACCACTGCGCCGCCAGGCCGCGCTGGCGGACAACATGGCGGCCATCGCGGTGGGGACGGCGATCGCGACGGCCGCGGCCGGCGTCGTGGGCGAGACGGTGGGCTGGCGGCTGATGTTCGCCCTCCCGCCGGTGCTGGCCGTGGGCTGCATCCTGGCCCTGCGGACCACCGCCGAACCCCCATTGCCCGCCCGGCGGCCCCTGCTGGGGGCCTTCGCCGAGGCGTTGCGGCACCGCTGGATGCTCGCGGTGATCGGGTTGGTGTTCGTGGAGGGGGCCGTGGTGCTGGGGTTGCTGACCCTGCTGGCCCCGGCTCTGCAGGACCAGGGCCTGGACGCGTCCGTGGCGGGCCTGGCCGTCGCCGCGTACGGGGTGTCCACCCTGGCGTGCAGCCGGCTGGTCCGGCCCATCCTCCGCCGGCTGTCCGTCCCGGCGACCATGGCCCTCGGCGGGGCGGGCATGGTAGCCGGCTATGCCGCCGTCGCCGTCCACGTCTCAGTGCCGACGGTCGCGTTCGCCGCCGCCGCCTTGGGTTGGACCTGGGCGCTGCTGCATACCTCGCTGCAGGCCTGGGCCACGGATGTGCTGCCCGGGTTGCGCGGAACGGCCGTCGCCCTGTTCGCCGCCTCCCTGTTCGCGGGCAGCTCGGTGGGCACGCTGGTGGCGGGCCCCCTCGCCGACGCCGGCCAATGGGCCTGGCTGTTCGGCGCCACGGCCGCGGTGGCCGCGGCACTGGTGGCGCTCGTGGTGGTGGCGCAACGGCGCTACCTGCGTTCCGTCCCGCCGTCCTGACACACGCGCGGCCAGCATGGACCGGAACGCCGAATCGCTGGCTGACAGGCTATGATCCTGTGGTCATCACCGCTCATCGCCCCCGCCGGAATGCTCCCCCGCCGGCGTCCGGGGCTCGCACCGAAAGCCTTGCACATGCCCTTGCCTCGCCCTGCCCGCGCCCTGGTTCCGGCCGCCCTGCTGGCCGCCGGCCTCCTGACCGTCTCCGCCTGCTCCGCTGTGCCAGAGGAGGTGGACGAGGCCGCCCGGGCCTTCGGGGTCGAGCTCAATCCCGACCGGAAGGACGCCAACGACCTGGTGGCGGGTGAGTGCTTCATCGAGCCGGAGGCCGACGAGCTCATCGGCGTCAGCACCGTGGACTGCGGCGAAGAGCATGACAACGAGGTGCTGCACGTGGTCGCGGTCCCCGAGACGGTGGAGTACCCGGGCGAGGATCCCGAGCTGTGGTGGGAACACGAACAGGTCTGCGCCGGTCAGGTCTTCGAGGACTATGTGGACGAGGTCTGGGAGGACTCACCCGACTGGGACTTCTACCCCCTCATCCCCAACGAGTACTCCTGGGAGAGCGGCGACCGGAGTATCCACTGCGTGCTGTACCGGATGGACGGCACGTCCTGGACGGGCAGCCCCTCCACCGGGGACGCCGAGCCCGTCAACGGCTGAGCACTTCGCTCCGGCCCGTCTTCGGCTCTGCCGACTCAGGCTCGTCGACACTTCGGCCTTCATCGGCCCTGGCCGGGATGGTGGCCCGGGCGGCCTCAGCCGAGACGATCGACATGCTTCCCGTGGCCAGCGGTTCGCTCTCCACCGCACGCTCGATCCGGGTGGCCAGTGGCTTCTCCTTCACGAAGCACAACAACACGGCGGCGAGCAGGGCCAGCGGCGCGATCCACAGGAAGATCGGCGTCAGGGCGTCACTGTAGGCGGTGATCACCGTGTCATGGAGCGGCTCCGGCAGGCCCTGCACGGCGGCGGGGGTCAGCGAGTCGGCGTTGCCCATCTGACCGGACGCCCCGGCGGGGATTCGCTCGGTCATGAGGTTCGCCAGGCGGGACGCGAACAGGCTGCCGACCAGCGAGGAGCCCAGGGTGGCACCGATCTGACGGAAGTAGTTGTTCGAGGCCGTGGCGGTGCCGACCATGGAGATCGGGAAGGTGTTCTGCACGATCAGCACGAGGATCTGCATGGACAGGCCGAGACCGAGGCCGAGGACCGCCATGTAGGTGCAGACGATCCAGATCGGCTGATGCGGATCCATCAGGGACAACAGACCCATAGCGCCGGTGATCACGAACGCGCCGACCACCGGGTACCACTTGTACCTGCCGTACTTGGAGACCAGCTGCCCGGACACCGTGGAGGTGACAAGCATGGTGGCCATCATGGGGATCATCGCCAACCCAGCCACGGAGGCCTCCAGGCCGAAGGACATCTGCAGGTAGGTCGGCATGTAGCCCAGCGCGCCGAACATGGCGACGCCGACGAACAGCCCCGAGATGGTGGTCAGTACGAAGTTGCGCTCCCGGAACAGCGTCATCGGGATCAGCGGCTCGGCGGTGCGGCGCTCCACCAGCACGAAGACGACGGCGGCCACCACGAACACGGCGATGAGGCCCAGGATGACCGGGTCGGTCCAGGCGTAGGTGCTGCCGCCCCATGTGGTCACCAGGACCATCGAGGTGGTGGCGACGGCGATCAGCGCCATGCCACCCCAGTCCAGGGTCGGACGGCCCCGGGTGTTGCGCGGCAACTTGAGGAACACGATGGCGGCCAGCAGGGCCAGCACGCCGATCGGCAGGTTGATCCAGAAGGCCCAGCGCCAGCCGGGGCCGTCCGTGAACCAGCCGCCCAATAGGGGGCCGATCACGGAGGACAGGGCGAAGACGCCGCCCATGATGCCCATGTACTTGCCGCGCTCACGGGCCGGGACCACGTCCGCGATGGCAGCCTGGGACAGGATCATCAGGCCGCCACCGCCGAGTCCCTGGATGACGCGGGCCACGATCAGGGTGGTCATGTCCGGGGCCAAGCCGCCGACCACGGAGCCGCCCATGAACACGGAGATGGCGAAGATCAGCAGCGGCTTGCGGCCGATCTGGTCACCAAGCTTGCCGTAGATCGGCATGGCGATGGTGGTGGCCAGGATGAACGCCGTGATGACCCAGACCATGCTGCTGACACCGTTGAGCTCACCGACGATGGTCGGCAGGGCGGTGGAGAAGACGGTCTGGTTCAGGGAGGCCAGCAGCATGGCCAGCATGAGGCCGATGAACAGTGGGACGAGCGTTCCCTTCGGGACCGCGGAACCGGACGTGGCCGAAGGTGTGGCCGGGCCGGCGTCGGGCACGGTCTTCTGGACCGGCGCGGCGGGGGCGGATGCGGACCCCTTGAGAGCATCCTGGGGGTGGTGGGTCATGAAAGCTTCCTGTAGAGGTCCTGGTAGAGGTCAAGGGCGTCGTCCACGGAGGACTGTGCGAGATATCCGCCGGCCGCGCCACGGGTCACGATGAGATAGCGCAGCGGGACGCCGGCCGCCATGGTGAGCATGCGGGCTGTCTGCTCCACGCTGTGGCCGTTGAGTCCGCCGGACCAGGCCGGATGGTCGGCCATGGCCGTGGCGATCATCTGATAGACGAGGTCCTCGCCCTGCATCATCATTTCCCGGCGCCGCAACAGCAGATGTGGGAACTTCTCGAAGAGTCTGCTCCGCCGGTCAGCATCCCCCTCCGCGTACGTGCTCCGGCCGACGGTCAGCAGGAGTTCCGTGGTGCGGTGAATGAGCCCCTCCTCATCGAGGAAGTCCTCGGGCAGCTCAGGCGCACTGGGCGGCATCACGCCGAGAATGGCGTCTTCCTTGGTGGGGAAGTAGTTGAAGAACGTCCGCTGGGAGATGCCGGCCTCGCTGGCAATGGCCTCGACGGTGACGTGCTTGGTGTCGTCATCGAGGGCGAGTTCTGCGGCAGCGTCATGGATGGCGTGCCAGGTCTCGGTCTTCTTGCGCTCGCGAAGGGACGTCGAAGCAGGGGAATCCGTGGGGGGCATGCATCTATTTTTGCACAACTGCACTTATTGCGCAACTGCAATTATGCAGTGATGCAGCTCACCCCTGACGCGCTGAGCCCGACTGCGCAGCCTGCTCTTCCGCCATCCGGCGCACCTCGGCGATCTCCAGGCCCTTGACTTGATCCAACAGCTCTCCGAGGGCAGAGCCGGGCAGGGCTCCGGCCTGGGAGAAGACCAGCACGCCGCCGCGGAAGGCCATCAGCGTGGGGATAGACGTGATGCCGGCCATCGCGGCCAACTGCTGCTCGGCCTCGGTGTCCACCTTGGCGAACACCACGTCGGGGTGCTTCTCGGAGGCGGCCTCGAACACGGGGGCGAACTGGCGGCACGGGCCACACCACGCGGCCCAGAAGTCGACGAGGACGGTGTCATTCTCGGCAACGGTGGTGCCGAAGGTGTCTACGGTGAGGTCAACGGTGGCCATGGGGCTCCTGACAGGAGAGAGGTCGGAATCTACATCCCTCAACCCGTCCGGCCCTGCCTGCTATTCCTGGGCGCGCGCCAGCTCGGTCAGCAGCCGGGCCAGCTCGGCCTGGTCCGGCTGGGACAGCACCGAGAAATAGTCGCCGGCCTCCCGGCGCCGGGCCTCACGGACGTCTTCCCGCAGCTGGACGCCGACCCCGGACAGGCTGATGCGGGTGGCCCGCCGGTCCGCGGGGTCGGGCCGGCGCTCCACGAGCCCCTTGGCCTCGAGCTGGTCGATGACCTCGGTGGCCGAGCGCGGGGCGATCCGCAGCCGGTCGGCAATGTCCTTCAGGCGCAGCCCTTCCTCGATGTGCTGGCCCGCCTCCTGGCAACGGCGGTGGTCAGCACAGGCACCGTGGCCATCCGGCCCATGCCCATGGGCGCCACCCCCCACGGCCTGCAGGGCCCGGAACTGATACGGCGTCAGGTCAAAGGGAGCCAGCTGATGACTCCACCGGTGGCGCAGCCGGCGGAAGGCGGCGTGCATGAGGTCACCGAGGTCGGGGGTCTCGGACGTGGGGCCACCAGCAGGCATACCCCTCATCCTACGCATCCCACTCGATATTGACTCCTAACCTCTTAGTGAGGTAACCTCGCTATATCGGGTTCGAGCGTAAGGCTCACCCGACGCACCGGGAACTCCCTCCCGAACAGCCGGCGCCCCGGACCCCACGACTTCCCTCCCTCAGCTCTCTATCGAAGGAGCGCACGCCCATGAGCACCCCAGCCCTCCACACCCCCTCCGACCCGCCCGGCGGCGGAGGCCGCGGCCCCGCCAAGGTGAACCCGGCTGACAAGACCCAACTGCAGCGCCACCCCGTGTCCCTGCGCCGCATCGCGGCGCTCTTCGCCCCGCACAAGGTGACCATCGCCGTCGTCGTGCTGTTGATCTCCGTCTCCTCGGTTGTCAATCTCGCCCAGCCGTTCCTGGTCCGCGGGGTGATCGATGACGCCCTGCCGCATCAGGACCTCCCCCTGTTGGCCGTCCTGGCCGGTGCGATGGTGGCCGTGGCGGCCGTGACCGCTGTGATCGGCGTGGTCCAGACGTGGATGGCCACGCAGATGGGTCAACGGGTCATGCACACCCTGCGCGTCAAGCTCTTCACGCACCTGCAGCAGCAGTCGCTCGGGTTCTTCACCAGGACCCGCGGCGGCGAGGTCCAGTCCCGCCTGACGCATGACATCGCGGGCATGCAGTCCGTGGTCACGTCCACCGCCACGGGCGTCGCCACCAACCTGACCACCACCGTGGCCACCGCCGTCGCCATGGTGGCGCTGTCCCCGCAGCTCTCGCTGATCTCCCTCGTGGTGCTGCCGCCGGCCATCTGGCTCTCCCGCCGCGTGGCCCTGATCCGCCGCGCCGTCACCGCCGAACGCCAGCAGACACTCGCCGCGCTGCACACCCAGGTGGAGGACGGCCTCTCTGTCTCCGGCGTCCGCCTGGCCAAGACCCTCGGCACCACCGAGCGGGACGCCGTCCGCTTCGCCGACCGCTCCGAGTCCCTCGTGGACCTGGAGATGCGTTCCCAGCTGGCCGGCCGCTGGCGGATGGCGACCATGCAGATCATCTTCGCCGCCATCCCCGCCATCATCTACCTGGCCGCCGGCTTCCCGGCGACCTCCGGCGGCATGACCATCGGCACCCTTGTGGCATTCACGGCCCTGCAGGGCACCGTGTTCCGCCCCATCATGGGCCTGTTGAACATCGGCGTCCAGTGGGTCACCGCGCTGGCCTTCTTCTCCCGCATCTTCGAATACCTCGACCTCGATCCCGAGCTGAAGCCGCCGGCCTCGCCCGCCGCGATCGACCCGGAGGGAGTCCGCGGCGAGGTCCGCTTCGAGAACGTCTCCTTCGCCTACGACGACGGCGCCCGGCGGGTTCTCGACGGCATCGACCTGATGGTCCCGGCCGGGACGTCCACGGCCGTCGTCGGCCCCACGGGGTCCGGCAAGTCCACGCTGGCCGGGCTCCTCCCCCGGCTCTACGACACCACCACCGGCCACGTGACGATCGACGGGACCGATGTCAGGGACATCGCCCCGCAGGACCTGGCGAAGATCGTCGGAGTGGTCTCCCAGGAGACCTATCTCATCCACGCCTCCGTGCGCGAGAACCTGCTCCTGGCGGACCCGGAGGCCACCGATGCCCGCCTCTGGGAGGTCCTTGCCGCCGCCTCATTGACGGACACCATCGCAGCCCTGCCCGAGGGGTTGGACACCCTGGTCGGGGCCCGCGGCCACCGTTTCTCCGGCGGCGAGCAGCAGCGGCTGGCCATCGCCCGAACCATCCTGCGCGATCCTCCCGTGCTGGTCCTGGATGAGGCGACCTCGGCGCTGGACAACACCACCGAGGCCCGCGTGCAGGCCGCTCTGGACCGCCTCTCCGTGGGGCGGACCACCCTGCTGATCGCCCACCGGCTGTCCACCGTCACCGAGGCAGAGCAGGTCGTGGTGCTCGACGCTGGCCGGATCGTCGAGCGCGGCGCCCCGGCCGAGCTGCTGGCCGGCACCGGCCCCTTCGCGGTACTCGCGGCCCGTGGGGATCAGCCATCGGCCACGGCCCTCAGATCGCCAGTCGCTACGGGCTAGCCAGGCCACCGGGAGCCGTGCCTAGGGTAGCCACGGACCCACCCCAGTCCTGCAGTCCGGGATCCTCGTCCCGCACGACGGCGTTGGCGCCCTCCGCGCCACAGGTCACGGTCAGCAGGACCCGACGAAAGGCCAGTTCCATGACCGAGAAGCAGCCCCGCATCCCCGGCTCGCCCGGCTCAGCCACTCCCCCTGTCGCGGAACCGACCACCCCGGCCGGACCGCTCCCGCCCTCCCCGGACCAGTCCGGTCCGGCCACCGTGTCCCCCACCGGCCAGGAGACGGGCACGCCTCAGGACAAGATGGCCCAGGGCGGGAAGTTCCTGACCACGGCCCACGGCGCCCGCCTCAAAGACTCAGACCATTCCCTCCGGGCTGGGCCGCGCGGGCCCGCCCTGTTGCAGGACCATCACTTCCGGGAGAAGATCAGCCACTTCGACCACGAGCGGATCCCGGAGCGCGTGGTGCATGCACGCGGCGCGGGTGCCCACGGCACGTTCCGCGGTTACGGCACGGCCTCGAAGCTCAGCCAAGCCGGGGTCTTCGCCAAGGACAAGGAGACGGAGGTCTTCGTCCGCTTCTCCACCGTGGTCGGTTCCCGCGGCTCCACGGACCTGGCCCGGGACACCCGCGGCTTCGCCACCAAGTTCTATACGGATGAGGGCACCTGGGACCTCGTGGCCAACAACATCCCGGTGTTCTTCATCCAGGACGCGCTCAAATTCCCGGACGTGGTGCACGCCGTGAAGCCGCACCCGGACCGGGAGATCCCCCAGGCCCAGTCCGCCCATGACACCTTCTGGGACTTCGTCTCCCTGCACACCGAGGCACAGCACCACACCATCTGGTTCATGGCGGACCGCGGTATCCCGCGCTCTTTCCGGATGATGGAGGGCTTCGGAATCCACACCTTCCGTCTCGTCGCGCAGGACGGCTCTACCGTGCTGGTGAAGTTCCACTGGAAGCCGAAGCTCGGCGTGCACTCGGTGACCTGGGAGGAGGCCCAGATCATCAGCGGCGCGGATCCGGACTTCCACCGCCGGGACCTCGCCGACGCCATCGAGGCCGGGGCCTTCCCCGAGTGGGAGCTGGGCGTGCAGGTCTTCGAGGACACCGAGGACCAGATGTTCGCCGGGATCGACCTGCTCGACCCCACCAAGATCGTGCCGGAGGAACTGGTGCCGGTGGAACCGATCGGCCTGATGACCCTGCACCACAATCCGTCCAATTACTTCGCCGAGACGGAGCAGGTGGCGTTCAACCCGAACAACCTCATCCCGGGCATCGACGTCACCAATGACCCCCTGCTGCAGGGCCGCCTGTTCTCCTACCTGGACACCCAGATCACCCGTCTCGGCGGGCCGAACTGGAACCAGCTGCCGATCAACCGTCCGCACGCCGCGGTGAATGACATGCTGCGGGACGGCATGCACCAGACCGCGGTGCACGCCGGGGTGGCCCCCTATCGGCCGAACTCGCTGGACGGCGGCAATCCCTTCGAGACGCCCGACGGCGACCGGCCGTTCATCGATCACCCCGCCCCGGTGTCCGCCTCGGTGAAGGAACGGGCCCTGCCGGCCTCGTTCGACGACCACTTCAGCCAGGCCCGGTTGTTCTTCCAGTCCCTGTCCGAGGTGGAGAAGGAGCACACGGCGCAGGCCTACACCTTCGAGCTCGGCAAGTGCTACGAGCAGGCCATTCGCGAGCGCCAGCTGAAGGCCCTGGCCGCGATCGACCCGACCCTGGCGCAGGTCGTCGCGGACGGGCTGGGCCTGCCGGTGCCGAAGCCGGCGGAGTCCCCGGCCGACGTCGTACCGTCCCCGGCGCTGTCCCAGGTGGGCCGGGAATGGCCGCTGGACGGACGGCAGGTTGGCATCGTGGTCGGGCCGGAGGTCGATGCCGGCGAACTCTCCGGCGCGGTCACCGCGGTGCATCAGGCCGGATTGGTGCCGCTGGTCGTCGCACCGAGCGGCGGGGAGGCCGCCACGCGGCTGCTGGGCAAGGATCTGGTGGCCCAACGCACCTACCTCACCGCCCGGTCCATCGAGTTCGACGCCGTCCTGGTCGCCTCCGCGACGCCCCCGGCCCCCGACGCCGCCAACGGCCTCGACAGCAAGGTCGGGGCCACCACCCCGGAGGGCATCGATCCCCGGGTCTCCCTGCTGCTGGACGAGGTGTGGCGCCAGGCCAAGGCCATCGGTGCCTACGGGGCCGGCGAGGACGTGCTGCGCACGGCCGGGTACCTGGAGGGAGCCGGCGTCGTCACCGGTGCCGGCGGCGAGGAAGCGGTCCAGCAGCTGCTGCGCCTGATGCCCGCGCACCGGGTCTGGGAGCGGTTTCCGACGACGGGCCGCTTCGCCACCACCTGATCCGGACGGCCTCCACCCACCCTCCGGCCGACCCTCCGGACCGCCGCCGGTCACGGCGCCTCCATTGGCGTCTGACCAGCGGCGGGCCGGTCTCGGGGGCCCGGTTAGGATCGGGGCGTGACCGACGACAACAGCACACCCCTGCCCGGACTCCGTCAGGGCAGGTCAGCCGCGTGGCTCCCGTTCGTCCTGAGCGTGATCGCGCTGACCGCCATTGTCGTCTGGGGCGTCCGGATCTATCCCGACCTTCCAGAGACCGTTCCCACCCACTGGGGTCCCGGCGGAGTGCCGGATGCCTGGGAGGAGAAGTCCTTCGGCTCCGTGTTCATGCCGCAGATGATCGCCGCCGGCACCACGGCGCTGATGGCGGTCCTGGCGCTCATCATCCCCGCGGTGATGAACCCTCCGAAGGATCCCTCGGCCTGGAAGCGATACCGGCTGGAGGGGGCCGAGCGCGCCACCATCTCCGTGCTGGGCTGGATCTCCCTGTTGACCGTCTTGCTGGTCGGGTACCTCGGCGCCCAAGGCTGGATCTCGCCGGACGAGGTCTCCTTCGCGTGGCCGATGGCCGCCTACCTCATCCTGATCTTTCTCATGATCTTCCTGCCCTACCGGCGCTGGAGCCGCTGGGCGGACGCCCAGTCCAGCGAGCACGGCTTCACTCCCACCGCAGAGGAACGGGCCGAGGAGGAGCTCTGGCTCCCCGGAGGAATCTACAACAACCCGGATGAACCGCTGATCTTGGTCCCCAAGCGGGAGGGCTACGGCACCGGGGCCACCATCAACGTGGGCAACCGGGCCGGCCGGATCACGGTCGTGGTGTTCCTGGTCGTGTTCGTGGGCGGCCCCTTGGCGCTGTTTTTCGCGGTCGCCTGAGGTGGTGCTGCCGTCCCCGTCCGTCCCCCGTCAGCGCGACTCCACCCGATCAGCGGAGAACCGTGGCAGGAAGGACAGGGCGATCATGGTCACGCCCAATCCGAGGTGCAGCCAGTTGTCCGCATTGTTGAGCGGCACGAAGTTGGCCGGCGAGTCGTGCCCGATGAACAGGCCGTAGAGCCAGAGCAGGAGATAGACGACGCCGCCCCACAGCAGGTAGTGCCGGGCCATGGTCCCTGTCCGGGCCAGCGCCAATCCGGCGATGCCATAAAGCAGATGGACGATGTTGTGCAGGATCGAGACCTGGAAGACCCCCATCAGCATGGCCTCGGAGTGGTGTCCTGCGAACTGCATGGTCTCGTAGTTGGTGGTGAGGCCGGGGATGAACCCGGCGATGCCGACAAGGAGGAAGACGATGCCGTACACCATGGCGACGATCTGGACGGGGCTGCGACCGGCCCGGTCCTCGCCGGCGGCAGGACGGGCGGGGGTGGTGGGGTGCTGCGATGACGTGGACATGACGGTTCCTTTCGTCAGTCGTGAGTTTCACAGGCGGTTGGCCCTACTTCGATCATGACGCAGGGCTGAGGCGGGGTGAAGATCTCGACGGCGCGGACCGGCCCTTCCCCGCACCCCGGGGCAGGTGACTACGGTGGGCCGGGATACGGACGCCAGACTCAGGAGGGACCATGTTCACCCCAGATATCGCCCCCGGCGTACACGTGATCGAGCATGCCAACGTGAACTGCTATCTCGTGGAGAACGAGGAGGGCCTGACCCTCGTCGATGCTGGACTGCCGGGGGTCTGGACCGAACTGGGCCAGGCGATCCGCGCCGTCGGACGGCGGCCGGAAGACGTGAAGGCCCTGGTGCTCACCCACGCCCACTTCGACCACGTGGGCGTCGCGCGGCGACTGGTGCAGCGGCTGGGGGTACCGGTGTACGGCCACCGGGACGAGCGCACCCTGGCGGCTCACCCCTATCGGTACGCCCATGAGAACCCGCGTGCCACCTACCCCCTGAAGCATCCGAGGGCCGTGCCGATCCTGACGTCCATGCTCTTCGCCGGGGCCCTGGGAGTCAAAGGCGTGCATGTCACGGACGAGCTGGAGGTCTCCGCCCCGGTGCCCGTTCCGGGACGTCCCCGCGTGGTCGCCAGCCCGGGGCACACCGCCGGTCACTGCGCCCTCCACCTGCCCGATCGGGATGTCCTGTTGACCGGAGACGCCCTGGTGACGCTGGACCCGTACACCGGGGAAACCGGTCCCCGGATCGTCGCCGGGGCCGCCACCGCTGACAGCGACCTGGCGCTGCGGAGCCTGGACGCACTCGCGCAGACACAGGCCGGCACGGTCCTGCCAGGCCATGGCCGGCCCTGGACCGGGGGCATCGAAAGCGCTGTGGCCGAGGCCCACCGCCACGGGCGCTCCTGACCTGGTGTCCAGGTGAGCGCAGCCGGAGCTGGATGCGATCAGGCAAATTTCACGACGACGGCCCCTCGTTCCGTGCCGCGGTGCCCGGATACGGTGGAGAACGTGAGCCGGATCCCCCAACCCACCCTGTCCCTGCAGGCGAACTTCGCCTCCGATCTGCCGGAACTGTCCATCCCGTGGCAGGCCGAGGAGACCCCGGAGCCGCGACTGCTCGTGATCAATGAACCGTTGGCCGCCAATCTCGGCCTGGACCCGGAGTGGCTTCGCAGCCAGGACGGCGTCGGCCTTCTGACCGGCAACCGCGTGCCCGAGGGTGCCGCACCCGTGGCCCAGGCGTACGCGGGGCACCAGTTCGGCTCCTACGTCCCCCGGCTGGGTGACGGTCGGGCCCTGTTGCTGGGCGAGATCACGGACACCGGTGGCCACCGGCGGGACATCCACCTCAAGGGTTCCGGGCGCACGCCCTTCGCCCGCGGCGGGGACGGGAGGGCCGTCGTCGGGCCGATGCTCCGGGAGTACCTCATCAGCGAAGCCATGCACGGACTCGGCATCCCGACGACCCGCTCGCTGGCGGTGGTCGCCACCGGCCGGACCGTCCTGCGCGAGGAGGGTCCGCTGCGGGGGGCCGTGCTCACCCGCGTGGCGGCCAGCCACCTGCGCGTCGGCAGTTTCCAGTACGCCCGCAACCACGAGGACCCAGCCGTCCTCCGCCGCCTGGCGGACCGGGCCGTGGAACTTCATCACCCGGCAGCGGCCCAGGACGAGAACCCCTACCTGTCCCTGCTCCGCGGCGTGATGGCGGCGCAGGCCGGCCTGGTGGCCCAGTGGCTGCTGGTCGGGTTCGTGCACGGGGTGATGAACACGGACAACATGACCATCTCCGGCGAGACCATCGACTACGGCCCCTGCGCCTTCATAGACGCCTTCGACCGCAACGCCGTGTACAGCTCCATCGACACGGGCGGGCGGTACGCCTACGGGAACCAGCCGGCGGTCGCCCAGTGGAACCTGGCCCGGTTTGCCGAGGCCCTGCTGCCACTGCTGCACGAGGATCAGGAGCGGGCCGTCAGCCTGGCCACGGAGGCCCTGGGCGAGTTCCCCCGGGAGTTCGGGACCGCCTTCTCGGCCGGCATGCGCGCCAAGTTGGGTCTGCCAGCAGACTCCCCGGACGAGACCGTGGGCACGCTGATCGATGACCTCCTCGCCCTGCTGCAACAGGACCACGTGGACTACACCCAGTTCTTCCGCCGCCTGGGCCATGGCGCTCGCGGAGACCTCGGCCCCGTCCAGGCCGTGTTCACCGACCGCCCGGCCTTCGATGCCTGGACCGAGCGCTGGCTGGCGTTCGGTCCGGATCCAGCGGCCATGGAGCGGACCAACCCGGTCTACATCCCCCGTAACCATCTGGTCGAGGAGGCCCTCGAGGCTGCGACAGCTGAGGATCTGGCGCCGCTGCACCGCCTGCTGGAGGCCGTCAGCGAACCGTTCCACGAGCGCCCCGGCTTCGAGCGCTACGCCGAGCCCCCGCCGGAGGACTTCGGCCGGTACCGCACCTATTGCGGGACGTGAACGCTCAGGGCGTTCGGTCCACGGGGACCAGTCGGACGTCCAGCAACCGCCCGCCCTGCACCGTAGCGGTCATCAGGGTGCACTCGGGTTGCCGCCGGCGGTCCGTGGGAGAGCCCGGATTCAACAGTCGCAGGCCGGGATTCGCCGTCTCCTCGCCGGCCACCGAGTCCCAGGGGATGTGGCTGTGGCCGAAGATGAGGACGTCGTCCTCCGGGAATGCGGTGGCCATCCGCTGTTCCCGGCCGCGGGCCGTGCCAGTCTCATGCGTCATGGCGAACCGCACTCCGCCGATCTCCACCCGCGCGGCCTCCGGCAGTCGCCGACGCAACTCCTCGCCGTCATTGTTGCCCCACACACCCACCAGGCGACGCGCCCGGGCCTGGAGCTCGTCCAGCACCTCCGGAACCTGCCAGTCACCGGCATGGAAGACGACGTCGGCCGCCTCCACGGCCTGCCACACCTGCGCGGGCACAGCACGCGACCGATGGGGAACGTGCGTGTCGGCCAGCAGCAGCAAGCGGACCGGAGTGGAGGACATGCCCACAGGCTATCCGGGATGCCCCTGGAGCCGCTTCCCGGATTCTCGTCTCCCGGGTCATCTTTCGACCCCCAGTTAAAGAGAACGGGCCGGCGTCGGGAACAATGAACGCAACGGGACCGTTGCGCCAGTCACCGCCACCCGGCACCGCCCTGGCGCACCGTACCCCGACCCCGTCCCCGCTGGAAGGATCCTCGTGGCAGAACACCAGTTCGGCTTCCGTACCCGCGCGCTGCATGCCGGCGCCGTCCCTGATGCCGTGCACGGCTCCCGCGCCGTGCCGATCCACCAGACCACCTCCTACGTCTTCGAGTCCGCCCAGGACGCCGCGAACCTCTTCGCGCTGCAGAAGTACGGCAACATCTACTCCCGCATCGGCAACCCCACGGTCGCGGCCTTCGAGGAGCGCATGGCTGCGCTGGAGGGTGGCATCGGGGCGGTCGCGACGGCGTCCGGCATGTCCGCCGAATTCGTCACCTTCGCTGCCCTGGCCGGCGCCGGGGACCACATCGTGGCCTCGTCCAAGCTCTACGGCGGCACCATCACCCAGTTGGACGTCTCGTTGCGTCGATTCGGGGTGGAGACGACCTTCGTGGACTCCATGGAGGCGGCGGACTTCGAGGCCGCCATCCAGCCGAACACGAAGGCCGTCTACACGGAGATCGTGGCCAACCCCTCGGGGGACATCGTGGACCTGCCCGGCCTGGCCCGCGTGGCCCACGCCGCCGGGGTGCCGCTGATCGTGGACGCCACCCTGACTCCGCCATACCTGATCCGTCCCTTCGAGCACGGCGCGGACATCGTCATCCACTCCGCCACCAAGTTCCTCGGCGGCCACGGCACCACCCTGGGCGGCGTCGTCGTCGAGTCCGGGCGGTTCCCGTGGGACAACGGCAAGTTCCCGGCCATGACCGAGCCCGTGCCCTCGTACGGCGGCGTCTCCTGGTGGGGCAACTTCGGCGAGTACGGCTTCCTGACCAAGCTGCGTTCCGAACAGCTGCGCGATTTCGGTCCCGCCCTGCCGCCAGCCTCCGCCCAGCAGCTGATGCTCGGCCTCGAGACCCTGGCCCAGCGCATGGACGCCCACCTGGCCAACGCCCAGCGGGTGGCCGAATGGCTCGAGGCCGATGACCGCATCTCCTGGGTGAACTTCGCCGGCCTGCCCTCGCACCCGCACCACGAGCGCGGCAAGGAATTGCTCCCGCTCGGGGTCGGTTCCGTGTTCAGCTTCGGCGTCAAGGGAGGGCGCGACGCCGGCGCCTCCTTCATCTCGCACCTCCAGCTGGCCAGCCACCTGGCCAACATCGGCGATGCGAAGACCCTCGTCCTGCACCCTGCCTCCACCACGCACCAGCAGCTGAGCGCCGAGCAGCTCGTCTCCGCCGGCGTCCCGGAGGACCTGATCCGCCTGTCCGTGGGCATCGAGGACGTGGAGGACATCCTCTGGGACCTGGACCAGGCCCTCGAGGCCGCCGTGAACGGCCCAGCTGACGGCGAGACCGGGACGGAGCCCACCGAGCCGGCCACCGTGGCCGTGCCCCTGGACCCCTCCGGCAACGCCCCGATCGACGCGACCGAAACTGTGAAGGAGACCGACAAGTGAGCACCGCACTGCCTGACCGCACCTGGACCGGCCCGTCCGCACCCGAGCGGCTGCGCCTGCTGCGCGAGGCGAAGTCCATCGCCATCGTCGGCGCCTCGGACAAGCCGGCCCGCGCGTCCTACTTCGTGGCGACCTACCTGAACAGCTCGACGACGTTCGACCTGTACTTCATCAACCCGATCCTCGCCGAGAAGGGCACCGAGATCCTCGGCCACCGGGTCTACGCCTCGCTGGCCGACCTGCCCGTGGTGCCGGACCTGGTGGAGGTCTTCCGCAAGGCGGAGGACACCCCCGGCATCGTGGAGGAGGCCCGTGCCATCGGGGCGAAGACCGTCTGGCTGCAGCTGGGCATCTGGAACGAGGACGCTGCCCACGCGGCCGAATCGGGCGGGATGAACATGGTCATGGACCGTTGCGTGAAGATCGAGCACGCCCGCTTCCACGGCGGCCTGAACCTGGCCGGCTTCAACACCGGGGTCATCTCCTCGAGGCGCCAGCAGCTGGACCGCTGACGCCTTTAGAGTGGGCCCCATGACGGCCACCACTGCAGCCATCCACCGACTCGCCCACGAGGCCTTCGGCTGGGACGAGTTGCGTCCCAGCCAGGCCGAGGCCGTGGAGGCCGCGCTGTCCGGCCGGGATGTGCTGGCCGTGATGCCCACGGGTTACGGAAAGTCGGCCGTCTACCAGCTGGCCGGCGTACTGGCCGAAGGTCCCTGCGTGGTCGTCTCCCCACTCATCGCGCTCCAGACCGACCAACGGGACGGGCTCAACGAACTCCCGGCAGAGGCAGGCACGCGCGCCGTCGCCATCAACTCGTCTCTCTCCGCGCGGGAGCAGGAGCAGGCCTGGCAGTCCGTGGAGAACGGCGAGGTGACGTTCCTCTTCCTCACCCCGGAGCAGCTGGCCAAGGACGACGTGCTGGCCAGGGTGCGCGATGTTCGTCCGGCGTTCCTCGCCGTGGATGAGGCGCACTGTGTCTCGGCCTGGGGCCACGACTTCCGCCCGGACTACCTCCGGCTCGGTACGGCCCGCCACCGGATGGGCTCGCCGACGATCATCGCCCTCACCGCCACCGCCTCCACGCCGGTCCGGCAGGAGATCGTCGAGGGATTGGCCATGGACGATCCCCTCGTGATCGCGCTGGGATTCGATCGCCCGAACCTGCACTGGGCCGTCGAACGCCACCATGAGGACGATGACAAGACCGATGCCGTACTGGAGCAGGTCGCCGGCCTGCCACGCCCGGGACTGCTCTACACGGCAACGCGCCGCGCCGCCGAGGACTATGCCGCCGGACTCAGGGAACGGGGGCTGACGGCCCGGGCCTACCATGCCGGTCAGAAGACGACCGACCGGGAGGAGACCCTGCAATTGTTCCTGGACGGCGCTGTCGACGTGGTGGTGGCGACCAGTGCCTTCGGCATGGGCATCGACAAGGCCGATGTGCGGTTCGTGGTGCACGCCGACATCACCGATTCACTGGACACCTATTACCAGGAGGCCGGTCGCGCGGGCCGTGATGGTCAGGAGGCCCGGGTGGTGTTGCACTACCGCAGCGAAGACCTCGGCCTGCGCAGCTTCTTCAGCACCCACCATGCGGACCAGGACGTGGTGACCGCGGTCGTCCGGGAATTGCAGCGCGCGGACGGCCCCCTGCGCCTGACCCACCTGAAGCGCGGCGTGGACGTCAGTGCCCGCCGGGTCACCGGTACGGTCAATCTGCTGCAGGCGGCCGGCGCCGTGGCGTCCTCCCGGGAGGGGCTGACCCTGGTGGAGGGCGTCGGACCGAAGACGGCCGCCCGGCTTGCCGAGGAGACCGCCGAACGCATGGAGCGCATCGACGGCTCACGCATCGAGATGATGCGCGGCTACGCGGAGACCGACGGTTGCCGCCGCCAGTACCTGCTGGGCTACTTCGGCGAGGAACTGGCCGATCCCTGCGGCAACTGCGATACCTGTGATGCCGGCACCGCCAAGGACCTGACGCACGATGACGCGGAATTCTCCCGGCAGAACGGAGTGGTTCACCGGGAGTGGGGCTCGGGCCTCGTGATGAGCGTCAACGATGACCGGATCACCGTCCTCTTCGAGGAGCAGGGATACCGGACGCTGTCGCTGGAGGCCGTGCGCGAGCAAGGACTCCTCACCCGGACGTAGCCAAGCCAGACCTAGCCAGGCCGGCCACGGGGATACTGCCACCGGTGAGGTGGCGGGCGGCTCAGTGGCCGGGCCGTGCCCGTCGGACCGACTCAGGCCCGTGGTGGCTGATTCGTCCCGCCAGCACCGCCGTCGCCGGACTGGCCACCGGGACCACCGGTGAACCGGCGCGCGGCATCCATGACCCGGCCGATGCCGGACCCCCGGCCTGCACCGGGGCTCCTTCCACTGCCACGCCGGTTGAGGGCGCTCGTGGCCTGATGGATCATCTTCCGGCCCTGCGGGCTGTTCGCGAATGATTGGGCCTTGTTGGCCAAGTCCTTGAACTTCATGGTCTCTCCTCCGTGGCGCTGGTTGCTGCACCCCACCTCGTACGAGCGAGACCCCGGGCTACCGGCTGCGGAGGGGAATCGCATCTGCCGGACCCGGGGTCCCTGTCATCACTCGCACCTTCATCACTCGCACCTTGATGAGGTGTCTTCAGCATAGGAAGCGAACTTGTGTTCGCACCCCACGTAGCCTGTGAGAAGTCTGAGATCCCTCCCAGAGCCTGCCGCCGGCCCCTCCTAGCCCGCGCGGCGCCGGTAGACCATCACGCTGAAGGCATATCCGAGCGCCAGGATCGCCAGGCACCACGCCAGGGCCATCCCGATGTCCGTCCCGATGGGTTGACCGCTGAGCAGGTTGCGGACCGTGTTGACGATGGACGTCACGGGCTGGTGCTCGGCGAAGGCCCGCACGGGGCCGGGCATGGAGTCCGTCGGCACGAAGGCCGAGCTGACGAACGGCAACAGGATGAGCGGGTAGGAGAAGGCACTCGCCCCGTCCACGGACCGGGCGCTCAGGCCCGCGATGACGGCCACCCAGGTCAGGGCCAGGGTCAGCAGCACCAGGATCCCGGCGACGGCCAGCCACTCGAGCACGCCGGCTCCGGAGCGGAAACCCATAAGCAGGGCCACGCCCACCACGATCGTCAGGGACATGACCGTGGCCACCACCGAGGTCAGGACGTGTGCCCACAGCACCGCGGACCGCGCGATCGGCATCGACTGGAAGCGTTCGAAGATGCCGCCCTGCAGGTCCAGGAAGAGCCGGTACGCCGTATAGGAGATGCCCATGGCGATGGTGATGGTCAGGATCCCGGGCAGCAGGTAGTCCACGTAGGAACCGCCCCCGGTGTCGATGGCCCCACCGAAGACGTAGACGAACAGCAGCATCATGGCGATCGGCATGACTGCCGTGGTGATGATGGTGTCCGGGCTGCGGGCGATGTGGCGCAGGGACCGGCCCAGGAGGACTCCGGTGTCCGTGACAAAGCGTCCGCTCATGACAGGTCACCTGCGCTCTCACTCGTGACGGGACGGCCGTGGCCGCCCTCGTTGGCGTCACCCTGCTCCGGACTGCCGATCAGGGCCAGGAAGATCTTCTCCAGGGTAGGTTGTCTCTCCACGTACTCGACCGTTGCCGGCGGGAGGAGCCGCTGGAGATCGTCCAGGGTCCCGTTGGCGATGATGCGCCCGTGGTGGAGGATCGCGATGCGGTCGGCGAGCTGCTCGGCCTCGTCCAGGTACTGAGTGGTGAGCAGGACCGTGGTGCCGCTCTCCGTGAGTTCCCGGATGGCCTGCCACACCTCGAGGCGTGCCTCCGGATCGAGGCCGGTGGTGGGCTCGTCCAGGAAGAGCACCGGTGGGTTCCCGATCAGACTCATGGCGATGTCGAGCCGGCGGCGCATGCCGCCCGAGTACTCTGCAGCCCTTCGCCCTCCGGCGTCCGTCAGCGAGAAGCGTTCCAGCAGGTCATCGGCCAGGGCCCCGGGGCGGGGCAGGTGCCGCAGCCGGGCCACCAGGACGAGGTTCTCCCGTCCGGTGAGCATCCCGTCCACGGCGGAGAACTGACCGGTCAGACTGATCGATTCGCGCACTCGACTCGGCTGCCTGCCGACCTCGAAGCCGTTGACGGTGGCGCTTCCCGCCGTGGGCTGCAACAGCGTGGAGAGGATCCGGACGGCCGTGGTCTTGCCTGCGCCGTTCGAACCCAGCAGGGCGAAGACGCTGCCGCGCTCCACGTCGAAGTCCACGCCGCATAGCACCTGGTTCTTGCCGTAGGACTTCTTCAGGCCCTGCACGCGGATCGCGGGTGCCGGAGCCGACCGGCGGACCGCCGTCGCACCGGTCATGACGCACCCGCCGCACGATCGATGGCCTCGGTGAGGCGCACCCGTTCCTTGCTGATCCACTGGTCCTCGGCGTAATTGGCCAGGAAGTCCTCGGCGAAGGCCACGGGGTCCTCCCCGACGATCTCCCGGAGTGCCGTCCCATCGGCGGCACCCTGCTCGACGAGTTCCACGAGGTCCTCGAGCATCGTCACAAAGGTGTCTCCCTTGGTGATGGCCCCGTACGTGGTCAGGTACCGCTCGAGTGCCTGCTGCGCCTCGCGGTATCCGGCCGGCAGGGCCTTGGCACGCGCCTTGTACTGCTTCCACCGGCGCTTGTCACCGGCGTTGCCGACGATCTTCTCTACCCATCCAGTCATCGTGAACCTCCGTTGCGGAGCTGATCGAGATGTTCTGCGAGGAAGCTCCAGGTCCTCCAGAACTCGTTGAGATAGTCCTGCCCGAGGGCATTGAGGGAGTACACCTTGCGGGGCGGCCCCTTCTCCGAAGGGCGCTTGTCCACATCCACGAGGCCGCGCTTCTCGATCCTGATGAGCAGTGCATAGATGGTGCCCTCGGCGATGTCGGTGAAGCCGTTGGCCCGCAGTCGCGCCGTGATCTCGTAGCCATAGGCCGGCTGTCCGGACAGGATCTGGAGGACGATGCCCTCCAGGGTTCCCTTCAACATCTCCGTCATCAGGTTGGCCACGGGTCTCGCCTCCGGTACTTAGTGCTACTGCCTACTGGTAGATAGTAGCACTAAGTACCGGAGGCGCAAGGGGCCGGTGGCCAGGGGCGGTATGGACCCCGCACATGACGAGACCCCGGGCTGGCAGCCACTGGATATGGCGTACCAGGACCGGGGTCCCTGTCATCACTCGCACCTTCATCACTCGCACCTTGATGAGGCGCTTTCAGCGTAGGGAACGGAGATGGGGACGAACCGCACGCGGGCTGACCGTTGGCTGATCGGCATGGAGTGTTCCGCTCCTGAGGGCGCCAGCTGGGAGCGCTCCGGCCAGTGCTGGAGCAGCTTAAGCCCCGACGGTCCCCAACTGGTCCACGTCCGTGCGGCGGTTGGCCAGCACGGGCAGGAAGGAGCGCACCTCGTCGATGCGCTCTCGGGTGACGTCGGCCGTCTCGATCGCCTCGCCCTCCTCGCCGAGGAAGGCCACGGGCACGGCCAGCGGGTCGATGATGGCCGAGTGGCCCACGGTGTTGTCACTGCGGGTGCCCGCGGCCACGATCCAGACGGTGTTCTCCACGGCGCGCGCCTTGAGCAGCAGCTGCCAGTGCTCGATCTTGTAGTCGCCCTTGAACCAGGCGGCCGGCACCAGCACGACGTCGGCCCCGGCCACGGCCAGCGAGCGCGCCACTTCCGGGAAGCGCAGGTCGTAGCAGGTCATGATGCCAAACTTGAGGCCGCCGAGTTCCACCATCAGGGTGCCCCGGTCGCCGGCGGTGATACGGTCCGATTCCTTGTACTTGAAGGCGTCGTAGAGGTGCAGCTTGCGGTAGGTCCCCAGGATCTTGCCCGTGGCATCCACGGCCACCACCGTGTTGTAGGGACGCTCGGTGCCCGAGGGCTCGTACCCGCCGGCCACCACCGCGATGGACAGGTCCGCCGCGATCCGGGTGACCTCGGAGACGAAAGCCGACCAGCCGGCGTCGACGGCCTCTGCCAGGGGGCCGTCCACGTGCCGCACGGTGAACATGGACTCCTCGGGGAACAGCACCAGGTCGGCGCCGTCGTCCTGGGCGGATTCCGCCAGGCGCCGCAGCGTGGCCACGTTCTCGGCGACCACACCCGTGGGGCGGAATTGTCCGACGCTGATCCTCATGTGACCGTCCTCCTCGCATGGTGTGAAACCGTCCTCCCAGCCTAACCTGAGGCCATGTCCGCCGCCCCCGACCACGGTCCCGGACGCCGGGTCTCCACCGACGTCCTGGTGATCGGCGCGGGTCCGACGGGGCTGATGGCGGGCGCCTGGTGCGCCCGGCTGGGGCTTCAGTCCCTCGTGGTGGACGGCAAGGCCGGGCCGACCCGCGAGTCCCGGGCCCTGGCCGTGCAGGCCCGCTCCCTCGAGGTCTACCGGCAGCTCGGCCTGGCGCAGGCCGTGCTGGACGGAGCGACCCCGGCGGCGTCCGTCAGTCCCGGGTTCCGCCATCGCACGCTGGGCACCGTGCGGCTGGACCGGGTGGGCCAGCAGCTGACGCCCTTCCCGGGGATCACCATCTTCGAGCAGAGCGCGAACGAGGAATTGCTGGCCCGTCATCTCCGGGATCAGCACCGGCCCGTCGCCTGGGGCACCTCGTTCCGGTCCTTCGTCACGGACCCCCGGGCGGCAGGGCCCGGCGGAGCCGTCACCGCCGAACTCGACTCTCCTGAAGGGCTGGTTCAGGTCAGCGCCCGGTATGTGGTGGCCGCCGACGGTGCCTCGTCAGCGGTCCGGCGTGCCCTGGGCATCGCCTTCGAGGGTGCCACCAACCGGTTCGAGTTCTACGTGCTGGACGCCTACGGCGTCACCGGCACCGAGTCCGGTATCACCCTGCGCGCCTCCCGGGAGCACTTCATGCTGGCCTTCCCCCTGGGCGACGACGGCCGGGGCGGGCGGCGCGCACGCCTCCTGGGGATCCTGCGCGCCGAAGACCCGAGTCCGGCGGATCCCGGTCAAGGTGCCGGTCCAGACTCCGACCCGGGAAACGGTCCCGATCACGGGCCTCTGGCCAGCTCCCCCGCCGCTGCCGAGGCCCGCGACGAGGCCCGTGCCCGTGCGTCCTTGGCCGAGGAGTTCGGCGTCCGGTATGCCGGCACGGATTGGTACAGCACCTACCGGGTGCATCATCGCGTGGCCGCCGCCTTCCGGGCCGGCCGGGTGTTCCTCGCGGGGGACGCCGCGCACATCCACTCCCCTGTGGGTGCGCAGGGGATGAACACGGGGTTGCAGGACGCGCAGAACATCGTCTGCACCATTGCCGATGTCCTCGCCGGCCGGGAGCCTGAGGACGTCCTGGACCGTTACGAGTCCGAGCGCCGGCCGGTGGCCCTGAACCTGGTCCGGACCACCGACGTGGTGTTCGGAGCAGTCACGTCCATGGCCCCCCTGGCGCGCCTTCTGCGGACGCGGGTCTTCCCCCTCGCCGCCCCGGCCCTCCTGCGAGTGGCGCCCCGGATTCCCCTGGGCGGTCGGATGTTCGGCTACCTCTCCCAGATCCGGATCCACTACTGGATGCCGGGGACGGAGGCGGACCACACCGGCGCACGACGGCGGCACCGCGGCACGGTCCTGGGCCGCCGCCTTCCCTGGGTTCCCGACGCCGGCCCTACCGGTCCGGTGCCCGGCGGGGACGGGCGCGGGGACAACCATGAGGCGCTCAACACGGCCGAATGGCAGGTGCACGCCTACGGCCCGGCCGCCGACCGGTGGGCGCGGGACCTGGCCGACCGCCACCGGGAGAAGGACCGGGCCGGGCCGGTGCGAGCGAACGGGGCCCGCGCGGACGGCGGGCACGTAGCGGCAGGCGATGGGCCGGCGTCGTACACGGAGGCCGGGCTACCGGTACTGCGGTTCCGGGCGGCCCCGGAGGCGGGACTGCCCGACGGCACGGCACTGCTGATCCGCCCGGACGGCTTCGTCGCCGAGGTCCGGGACGGCTCTTCGGCTCCTGCTGGGAGGGTCAGTCCTCGATGAGGTCGCGGACCTGGACCACCTGGTCGCGGCCCGGGCCGACGCCGATCGCGGACATCCGAGTGCCGGACATCTTCTCGAGGGCCAGCACGTAGTCACGGGCGTTGGCCGGCAGGTCCTCCATGGTGCGCGCGCCGGAGATGTCCTCGGTCCAGCCCTCGAAGTACTCGAAGATCGGCTTGGCATGGTGGAACGCGGTCTGCGTCATGGGCATCTCGTCATGCCGCACGCCGTCCACGTCATACGCCACGCACACCGGGATCTGCTCGATGCCGGTGAGGACGTCCAGCTTGGTGAGGAAGTAGTCGGTGAAGCCGTTGATGCGGGTGGCGTAGCGGGCCATCACCGCGTCATACCAGCCGGTGCGGCGCGGGCGGCCGGTGTTCACGCCGAACTCGCCGCCCACGGTGCGCAGGCGCGTGCCCATGCCGTCCTCGTCGAAGAGCTCGGTGGGGAACGGGCCCGCCCCCACCCGGGTGGTGTAGGCCTTGACGATGCCGATGGTGCGGGTGAAGCGGGTGGGCCCGATCCCGGCGCCCACGGAGGCGCCACCGGCGGTCGGGTTGGAGGACGTCACGAACGGATAGGTGCCGTGATCCACGTCCAGGTAGGTGGCCTGGCCGCCCTCCATGAGCACAACCTTGCCCTCGTCGAGGGCGTCGTTGAGCAGGATGGTGGAGTCCACGACCATGGGACGCAGCCGCTCCGCGTAGGACAGGAAGTACTCGGCGATCTCGTCCACGGTGATCGCCCGGCGGTTGTACAGCTTGACCAGCAGCTCGTTCTTCTGGCGCAGGGCGCCCTCGATCTTCTGGCGCAGGATCGACTCGTCGAAGATGTCCTGGACGCGCACGCCGAGGCGGCCGACCTTGTCCATGTAGGTGGGGCCAATGCCGCGGCCGGTGGTGCCGATGGCGCGCTTGCCGAGGAAGCGCTCGGTGACCTTGTCCATGGTCTGGTGGTACGGGGCCACCAGGTGCGCATTGGCCGAGATCTTGAGGTGGTCGCAGCGCTGGCCGCGTGCCTCGAGTCCGTCGATCTCCTCGAACAGGGCCTCGAGGTTGACCACCACGCCGTTGCCGATCACCGGGGCGGCGTTCGGAGACAGGATGCCGGCCGGCAGCAGCTTGAGTTCGAACTTCTCACCGCCGACGACGACGGTGTGTCCGGCATTATTGCCGCCGTTGGGCTTGACCACGTAGTCCACGCGGCCGCCCAGCAGATCGGTGGCCTTACCCTTGCCCTCGTCGCCCCACTGGGCGCCGACGATCGCGATTGCTGGCATGAATGCATCTCTCCTGAGCAGGCCACGGCAACCGTTCTTGCGGCGGTCCCGTCCGGCCCTCGACATGGAAAACGCCCCCGGTGACCGCTCCCACGGTTCTCTGCCGTGCGGTGCATCACACGAGGGCCTTACAACCGGAGTTTACCAGTCAGGGCCCATGGGGAACGGATACGGTGGGCGGAACCGAACCGAGGAGCCGGATGACCCCCCTGCAGGAACACCTGTTCTTCCTCGCCATCACGGTGATCCCCGGACTGGCCGGCCTCATCCCGGGTTGGCTGGCGTGGACCGGCAGATACCGCAACTGGGCCCGGCAGCCGAAATCCACGTGGTCCACCACGCGGTACAACATGTTCCCCCTGCACATCGGGTGGATCGGGTTCACCTGGATCATGCTGTGGGCCAGCCTCTGGATCGACTACTTCCACCCGGGCTGGACGAGCAGCGTGCCCGGCTTCTGGCTGCTCTTCCCGTTCCTCGTCATCACGGTCATCCTCAACTTCTGGTGGCCTCGCTTCCTCACCCCTGCCTGGCATCGAGATTGGGTGGACCGCGGCGGTCGGTATGACACCCCGCTGCGCGGCCCCGACGGCCCCTGACCACGGACCTTCCTCCGAACCGGAAAGAGCACCCCATGACCCCCTCCACGCCGGCCCCGACCACCGGCTACCTCGGCATCCTGCAGTTCCACCCGGCACCTCACTGGGTCCCGGAGTCGGTCCGCCCGGAGATCGAGCTGATCGCCACCCTCCCGGTGGACGAGGACACGTTCCGCCCCTCGATCGTGGTCACGGTCAACCCTTTCGAGGGCAGCATCCGCGAGTTCAGCGTCAAGGCCCTGACGGGGCTGACCTCCACCCTCCGGGCATGCCGGATCGTCGACGTCGGCGGCTGGGAGCGCCGGTCCGAGGACCGGCCACAGGATCATCTGGGCATCGAGACGGACACCTCCCTGCAGTCCCGGCGCATCGAGTACGTCCACCGCGCGGACAACGGCCGGCTGGTCTCCGGCGTGGACCACCTGGTGCTGATGGACGGCTGGGCGGTCCAGATATCGACCACCTGCGCGCTCCAGGACCGGCTCTTCCTCACCGCGGATCTCGAGGCGATGGCGCGCAGCGTGGAGCCCGCCCCGGGCGGCATGGCCCCGCCCTCGGCACCGGTCACGGCCGAACCCGGGTATGACGCCACTGCCTCGGCGGCCGAGCTCGAAGCCACGGGGCTGGTGGAGGACGGCCGCCTGACCGAGGTCGGAGACCTCCTCTCCGCCACCCTGCAGGAGTCGGCGTTCCGCCTGCGCCTGACGGGTACCGCCGGGGGTGGTGACCACCTCGTCCAGGTTTTCGGCCTCTCCGATGTGGCCCTCATGGTCTCGCAGCCGGGCTTCGGCGAACGGGTCCTCGGCGGGCCGTGGGAGGCCCCCGGATCCGAGCACCTGCACGTGGGCATGGTCCCGCTCTCCGAGCTCTCGGCTCGGTTGCTCGCGTGGGCGGGAGCCCTCCCCGCCTGGAACCTCCTGCCCACCCCGGCTCTGATCGCACCCGCGGCCTACGACGCCCGGCTGGCGGGGCCGACGCCACCGCCTGCCGGGGCCGACCCCGCCCTCACGGCCTTGTGGGACCAGTCGTGGTGGGTCTGGCGGATCGAAGCTGACGCGGACGGTGCTGACGGCTTCCCCGAGACGACGGTGCTCGCCACCCCTCAGCGCGGCACGTACCGGGTCGGCCTGGTCCCCGACCCGGTCACAGGAGAGGACCGGGTACTGCTGTGGCCGGTGGAGAGCTCGTTCCTGCTGGCCCTGGTGGAAGACCTCTTCCAGGCCGCCCACTTCGGGCGGGCGCCCCAGCTGAGCTGAGGGCGCAGTGGGGTTGAGCGCTCAGGGCGCCTTCTCCGCGTAGTCGCGCAGCGACTCCAACTGACCCGCATCCGCGTCGGCGAGCGCAGCGGCCAGGCCGAGCGCCTCCTCGCGCAATTCCTCCGCAGCTCGCACCGCGATGCGCAGATGCACCCGGGTGGCGCCGGCGTCGGGAAGCAGGAGGTAGCCGTATTCCACGCGCACGTCCGCGTCATCGGCGCCGGAGACCATGGTCAGCCCGTGCCCGGGCTCATAGGTGGCCAGCGTGTACTGACGCTGGTGGCCGCCGGTCGCATAGGAGAGCTCCTGGCCCGGGCCCGCCGGCCCGTTGACGTGCATCTCCTCGACATCGGGTAGCCATGCCGGCGCGGCGGCCCAGTCCGTGAGCAGCTCCCACACCCTCGGAGCAGGCAGGTGGACCACGATGTCGTCTTCGAGGGCCGCGATGGTCAACATGGTCCGATCCTCGCCCCTGTACGCCCTCGGTGTTAAGGGGTGAAACGCCGCTAGGTTCCATTGCGCCCAGAGCACGCCTGCCTATGGTGGTGCCAGTCACATTCGCCCAGGGGCCTCCCAGCGCCATCGCCGCACCGTACGACCACACCGAACGACGCCGGCCCCGCACCGTCAGGAGTCATCGGCATGTCCAGCACCCCGGGAACCACCGAAACGCCGCCCCGCAAGGAGGGAACCCCGCTCTCCCGTGCCATGCGCCCCGTCAACCACGTGGTGGAACGGTTCATCCCGTCCGCCCTGGTCTTCTCGATCGTCCTGACCTTCATCGTCGCCATCCTGGCGTTGATCCTCACCGGCACCGGCCCCGGCGACCTCGTGGTCCACTGGGGCGACGGTCTGGCCGGGCTGCTCGACTTCATCACCCAGATGGCGCTGATCCTGCTACTGGGGCACATCCTGGCCAACACCGGGCCGGTCCGGCGCGTGCTGGCCTTCCTGGGCTCGGTCCCCCGTACGGAGCTCGCCGCCTACGTGTTCGTCTTCGCCGTGGCCGCCGTGGCCAGCCTCATCACCTGGGGGCTGGGCCTGGTGGTCGGCGGCCTGCTGGCCCGGGAGGTCGCCTATCAGGGGCGCGAGCGCGGCCTGAAGCTGCACTTCCCCATGCTGGTGGCCGCCGGCTTCGCCGGGTTCGTGGTCTGGCACATGGGCTATTCGGCCTCCGGCCCCCTGACCGCCGCCACCGAGGGGTCCTTCCTCATGGAGTCCCTCGGCGGGCAGCCCGTGCCGATCAGTGAGACCGTGTTCTCCTCCTGGAACATGATCGCCGCCGTGGTGACGATCCTCGTGGTGGCCCTGGCCCTGTTCCTGGTGGCTCCGCGCCGCGGTGACAAGATCGTGGAGCTGGCCCAGGACGCGCGCGAGCAGGCCGATGACGGCCAGGAGGAGATCGTGACCCCGGCCGATCGCGTGGATGCCAGCCGCCTGCCGACCCTGCTGCTGGGCCTGATGCTGGTGGCCTACCTGGTGCTGCACTTCGTCCAGGGCGGCACGCTCACCCTGGACACCGTGAACTGGTCCTTCCTTGCCCTGATCCTGTTGCTGGTGCGCAACCCCTTCGAGTTGATCCACCTGACCAAGAACGCCGCGTCCAACGTGGGGGAGATCCTGCTGCAGTTCCCCCTCTACGCGGGCATCCTGGGCATGATGTCCGGAACCGGCCTGATCGAGGTTTTCTCCGATGCCTTCGTGTCCATCTCCAACCCGGTGACGTTCGGGTTGCTCGCCTTCCTGGCCGCCGGCCTGGTGAACTTCTTCGTTCCCTCCGGCGGTGGGCAGTTCGCGGTGCAGGGACCCATCATGCTCGGCGCTGGCGCCGATCTCGGCGTGGACCCCGCGATCACCATCATGGCCGTGTCCTACGGCGATCAGTGGACCAACATGATCCAGCCGTTCTGGGCCATCCCCCTGCTGGCGATCGCCGGGCTGAAGATGCGGGACATCCTCGGCTACACCACCGTGGTGCTCATCGCCTCCGGGCTCGTGTTCGCCGGGACGCTGCTGATCGTGTCCCTCTAGCCCAGCCGCCCGCCGGACTCCTCGAGATAGCAGACCCCGCAGAGGGACTCGTAGGTGACCTCCACGCCGTCGATCGCCACCTGATCGCCCTCGAAGACGAAGCGTTCGCGCCGGGACTCGCGCGCGCTCGTGGCCGGGCCGGCGTCGTGCCCCGCCACCGTGTCCACCACCTTGCGGGTGTTGAAGATGGCCTTGCGCCCGCACCGGCAGATGGTCTTGAGCTCCTCGAGGGAGTGGGCCAGCTCCATGAGCCGGGCCGAGCCGGGGAAGGAGGCCGTGCGGAAGTCGGTGCGGATGCCGTAGGCCATCACGGGCACGCCCTCGAGCACAGCGATCCGCAGCAGGTCGTCCACCTGGGTGGGTTCGAGGAACTGGGCCTCGTCCACGAGCAGGCAGGCGACGGGCTTGACCTCCGCGTCCAGGTGCGTGAGCAGGGCGGTGGGGTCATCCCCGCGGACCTGCTGACGGAAGAGCGCCATTAGGTTTGCCCCGGGCGGGATCAGGAAGTCGGCCTCCCGGGTGACGCCCAATCGGGAGACGATCTGGTCCTCGCCCTTCGAGTCCACCTGAGGCTTGGCCAGCAGCACCCGCTGCCCGCGTTCCTCGTAGTTGAACGCGGCCTGGAGGAGCCCGGTCGACTTGCCGGAGTTCATCGCGCCGTAGCGGAAGTAGAGCTTGGCCACGATCGAGAAGTCTAGTGCTGGTCCGGTGCGCTACTTGATCGAGTTCGGGTGCTTCGCCAGCGGGGTGACCTTGATGTCCATGTAGGGGTACATGGGGAATCCGCTGAGGATGGCGTGCAACTCGTCGTTGTCCGCCACGTCATAGACGGAGTAGTTGGCGTATTCGCCGACCACGCGCCAGATGTCCCGCATCCTGCCCTCGCGCTGCAGGTTGCCGGAGTACTCCTTCTCCTTGACCTGGAAGTCGGCCTTGGTCTCCTCGGTCATCGACTCGGGGAAGGTCACGTCCATCCGTGCCAGAAACAGCATCGTCACTCCTTTGTACGGCGCATCATGCAGTGGTTGCGCTGGGGCTGAGATCGCCGGTCCTCCGCACTCTGCGGGGCCCTCGGCCGTTGTCACTATAGACGGCCGGCCGGACACCTCCGGTGGCACAACCCTCGGGTACGACGCCGGCTCGTTCAGTCCAGGACGATGGGCTCGTTCAGTCCAGGACGATGCCTTCCGGACGTTCGGGCTCCGGGTGAAGTGCGGCGAGTACCTCCAGGACGGCCTCGGTGGCCCGGTTCGGCTTCTTCCGGTGGAGCAGCGTGGCGGTCAGATACCGCGCCGGGCCGGCCAATGGCCGCAGGGCCAGCCCAGGGGTCTCCACATGGGCCACGGAGGAGATCGTCAGGGTGACGCCGACGCCGGCCGCCACCAACCCCAGGATGGTGTAGGAATCGGGCGCCTCCTGGACCAAGCGCGGCGTGAAGCCGGCGCGGTTCGCCAGGCGCAAGCCCATGTCGCGAACGCTCGAACCCTGCTGCGCCGGGAACATGACCCACGGCTCGGAGGCCAGCTCGCGGATGTCGATCTGCTCCTGACCGGCCAGTCGATGGTCTGAGGACACCCCCACCAGGACCCGTTCGTACTCGAAGACCCGGTCCCCGAGGCCCGAGTAGGTCAGGGGCCGTCGCCCGAAGGCAATGTCCAGGTCTCCTGCCGCCACCAGTGAGGGTGCCGCTCCGGCGTAGACCATGGAGCGCAGGCGGAGGTCCGCTCCGGGCGCGTCACGCCGGACGGCCCGGGCGATTCCCGGCAGCCACGGCCGCGACGAGGCCCCCGCGTACCCTAGGGTCACCGACCCGAGCAGGGGGACACCCTCCTGGTGGACGGCGCGCGTCATCAACCGGGCCGACTCCACGACCTGCCGGGCATGGGGCAGGGCAGCTTCTCCGGCGGCGGTGAGCTTGACGGCCCGGGTGGTCCGCCCCACCACCGGCTCGCCCAGTTCCCGCTCCAGCTTTCGGATCCACTGGCTGACCAGGGGTTGGGCCACCCCGAGCCGCTCAGCCGCCCGGGTGAAGTGCAGCTCCTCAGCCAGCATCACGAAGGCCTCAAGCGTCTTGACGTCCATCGAGCCTCCACCCACCTCAGATGAATTCATGGTGATCCTGCATAAAACTATCCCGAATCCATCTTGGACAGAAGTGAGAGTCGCGTGGACCATAGACACCTGTGGGTGACATCACGGGTCTCCGTGGGGCAATTCACGGCCACCGGCCACTCACCCCACACCATTGACCGAAGGAGACACTCATGGACGAGCCGCAGTCCCCGCGCTGGCGCCAACGGCCCGAACGCTCCACCTGGGGTGACTTCGGACCGGATGACGCCCTGGGCCGCATCAACCTGCTCACGCCCGTGAAGGTCGCCGAAGGCCTCGCCGAGGTCCACGAGGGGCGGGCCTTCACTCTCGGCCTGCCCCTGACCCTCCCCGGCGGCCATGCCCTGAACGCCAACCGCCTGCCGCCCGTGGTGCGTCCGACCCTGCGCCAGGGTCGCTCCGGCGCCAACTGCATCATGGAACCCCTGTCTCCCGGATCCTCGGACGTACTCAGCGACGATCTCGTGGTCCTGCACAACCAGTACTCCACCCAGTGGGACGCCTTCGCCCACGTGGGCTCGATGTTCGACGCCGACGGCGATGGTGTTCCGGAGCCGGTCTACTACAACGGCTTCCGCGCCGGCATCGAGGTCCGGGGAACCACGGACCCTGCGGACTGCGGGATTCCGGGACCCCACCAGCCCACGACGGCGGATCTCGGCCCGGTTGGCATCGGCACCGTGGCCTCGCATCCGGTCCAGGGCCGTGCTGTGCTGATCGACCTCGCCCACCACTTCGGCACGGACCACCAGGTCGTCGGCTTCGACCAGATCCGCACCGTCCTGGACGCCGACGGCATCGAGGTCCGCCCCGGGGACATCGTGGCGTTCCACACCGGTTTCGCCGCCAAGGTGCTCGAGATGGCCGGTGATCCCGATCCGGACGTGCTGCACCACTACGGCGCCGTCCTCGATGGTCGCGATCCGGACCTGCTGGACTGGGTCACCGAGACCGGCATCGCCGCGATCGCCGCGGACAACTACGCCGTGGAGCTCTACCCGGCCACTCCCGCGCCGGCACCGGCGTCCATCCTGCCGTTCCACGAGCACTGCCTGTTCAAGCTGGGCGTCCCCCTCGGAGAGCTCTGGTACCTCACCGACCTCGCCGCGGCCCTACGGGAGGCCGGCCGCACGGCCTTCCTGCTCACGGCGCCACCCCTGAACCTGCCGGGCGCCTCCGGCTCACCACTCAACCCGATCGCCACGATCTGAGGACCGCATGAACGAGAACACCGCCACCGGCCACGCCGGCACCACGAGCACCGCCAGCGCCGCCTCCGCCAGGGATGCCGTGGACACCGAGCACCGGACTAGCCGTGAACGCGTCCTCGTGACCGGCGGGGCCCACGGCATCGGTGCTGCCATCGCGGAACGCTGCCGTCAGGACGGCTATGAGCCGGTCATCCTCGACCGGGAGGGTGAGGGCGCCATCCACGGCGACCTGTCCGATCTGGACTCCACCGCCCAGGCACTCGAGCGTGCGCTCGCCGACGGGCCGATCACGCGCCTGGTGAACAATGTCGGGGCCGTGTTCCCCAACGCCGTCACGGACCAGACCCTGGACCAGTTCGACGCGGCCGTGGCCCTGAACCTGCGCAGCGCCCTGCAGTGCATCCAGGCCCTGCTGCCCGGGATGCGAGAGGCCGGTTTCGGCCGGATCGTGAACATGTCCTCGCGCGCCGCATTGGGCAAGGAACTCCGCGCCGCCTACGCCGCCACCAAGGCCGGACTGCTCGGCCTGACCCGCGTCGTGGCCCTGGAGGAGGGCCGCAACGGCGTCACCGCCAACGCGATCGGCCCCGGCCCCATCGCCACGGACCTGTTCACCCGGGCCAACCCGGCCGACTCTCCGAAGACCAGGGCCATCATCGAGTCGGTGCCCGTGCGGCGCATGGGCTCGGCCGAGGACGTGGCCCACGCCGCCTCCTATCTGCTGGACGCCCGCAGCGGCTTCGTCACCGGCCAGACCCTCTACGTCTGCGGCGGCCTGACCGTGGGACGTGCCGATGTCTGAGCAGGTGGCACAGCCTGAGAAGATCGCCGTCGTCGGCGGCGGGTCCATCGGCGTCGCCTTCGCCCTGGTCTTCGCCCGCGCCGGGCATCCGGTCACCGTGTGTGATCCCGAGGCTGATCGCCGGGAGGCCGTCCCAGGGGAAGTGGCCGCGAAGCTCACCGCCCTGGCCGGAGCGGGCCTGTTGACCGAGCCAACCGAGGCCATCGCCTCCCGCGTCACTGTCGAGCCTGACATGGCCACCGCCGTCACCGGTGCCGCCCTCGTCCAGGAATGCGTGCCCGAACGGCTCGAGGTCAAGCGCTCGGTCTTCGCCGAACTCAGTGCGGCCACCGGCCCGGAGACCGTCCTGGCCAGCTCCTCCTCGGCGATCCCCGCCTCACAGACCGCCGAAGGCCTCCCCGCCGCGGACCGGATCATCGTGGCCCACCCCGGCAATCCGCCGTTCCTGCTGCCCGTCATCGAGCTGGTGCCCTCCCCTCTCACCCGGCCGGCCGTCGTCGCCACCGCCCACCGCCTCTATGCCGGGGCCGGGATGTCCCCGGTGACCGTTGCCAGGGAAGTCGAGGGCTTCCTCTTCAACCGCCTGCAGGGCGCCGTGCTGCGCGAGGCCTATGCACTCGTGCGGGATGGCGTCGCCACCGTGGAAGACATCGACACGGTCATGCGGGATGGCCTCGGCCGCCGCTGGTCCTTCATGGGACCCTTCGAGACCTCGGACCTCAACACCCGAGGCGGCATCGCCTCCCACGCGGAGAAGATGGGCCCCGCCTATGCGCGCATGGGTGCCGAACGCGGCCAGCACGATCCCTGGACCCCCGAGCTCGTGGCCGAAGTGGAGCACCAGCGCCGCGCCCTGCTCCCCCTGGAGCACTGGGAGGCCCGGGTGGCCTGGCGCGACGAACGGCTCATCGAACTGCTGCAGACCACTGATCCTTCCGCACCGAATATCCCCCATCGCATCCGAAAGAGTGACCATGACCGCAACAACTGAACGTCCACAACGGTCCCAGAAGGGCAACGTCCTGGACCGGACCGCCGGGTTCTTCACCAACCTGATGGACAAGTACCTGCCGGATCCGCTGGTCATCGCGATCATGCTGACCGGCCTCACCATGGTCCTGGCCATCCTGGCCCAGGGCTCCTCGCCCCTGGAGGTCGTCGAGTACTGGGGTGGCGGATTCTGGGATCTGCTGGCCTTCACCATGCAGATGACCGTGGTGCTGCTGGCCGGCTACATCCTGGCCAAGACCCCCCTGGTCGATCGCCTGCTGGACGCGCTGACCATCCGGATCACCTCCCCGCGCACGGCCATCATCGTCGCCACCCTCGTGGGCGGCATCGGAAGCTGGCTGAACTGGGGCTTCGGCCTCGTCATGGGCGGCATCATCGCCCAGAAGCTGGCGATGAACGTCAAGGGCCTGCACTACCCCCTGGCGATCGCCGCCGGCTACTCCGGGTTCGCCGTCTACGGCATCGGCCTGTCCGGCTCCGTGCCGCTGCTGATCGCCACGGAAGGCCACTTCCTGCAGGAGCAGGTGGGCATCATCCCGCTGGCGGACACTATCTTCTCGCCCTACCTGTTGCTGACCAACCTCGCCGTGCTCCTCTTCCTGCCGCTGTTCAACATGGCACTGCACCCGAAGGACCCGGCCAAGATCAAGGAGATGGACCGCACGTCCCACGCCGTCGACGCCCCCATCAAGGAACTCGACCAGCGCACCACCCTCGCGGCGAAGCTGAACAACAGCCCGATCATCGGCATCGGCATCGGTCTGATCGCGCTCGTCTACGCGTTCAACTACTTCTTCCAGGGCGGGACCCTGAACCTGGATGCGGTGAACTTCATGTTCCTGTTCCTCGGCATCATCCTGTTCGCCCGCCCCTCCGCCTTCCTGGCAGCGGTGAACGACGGCGTCAAGATCGTCTCCGGCATCATCATCCAGTACCCGTTCTACGCCGGCATCATGGGCATCCTGGTGGGCTCCGGCCTCGTGGTGTCCTTCGCCGACTGGTTCGGCACCTTCTCCACCGCTGAGACCCTGCCGTTCTGGTCCTTCATCTCCGGCGGCATCATCAACCTGCTCGCGCCCTCCGGTGGTGGCCAGTGGGCCGTCCAGGGCCCGGTGATGATGGAGGCCGCCCAGGCGATGGGCGCCAACAACGCCGCCACCGCGGTCGCCGTACAGATCGGTGACCAGTGGACGAACATGGTCCAGCCGTTCTGGATCCTGCCGGTCCTGGCTATCTCCGGGCTCAAGCTGCGGGACGTGATGGGCTACATGGTGCTGATCCTGGTGTTCCTGGGCGTCATCTTCGGTGCCGCCGTGCTCCTCTGGGGCTTCCTGGCCGTCTGACCGGCAGCACTGTAAGGCCGGACGAGCCGGACGAGCCGGCAGAAGGGACTCACCATGCCGTACCTGATCGAAACCTACGACGCCCCCGAGCGGGCCCAGGTCCGCCAGGACCGCTACGCCGAACACCTGGAGTTCCTGTCAGAGCATGCGGAACTGCTCCTGGCCTGCGGCGCCAAGCTCTCGGATGACGGCACTCATGCCGACGGGGGGGTCTACCTGGTGGACCTCGAGACGCGGGAGGACGCGGAGGCCTTCATCGCCCGCGACCCGTTCTCGCAGGGCAACCTGTTCCGTGAGGTCGTGGTGCGCCGATGGCGCAAGGCCTATCTGGACGGGCAGAGCTTCCTCCCCCGCCCGTCGTAGCTCCCAGACGGGCCAAGGCCCCTGTCTGGAAATCAGAAACCAGGCAGGATGAACCCGGGTCGCCGCACGGCGACCCGGGTTCGCGCGTCCCTGGGGATGCCGTCGGCTCCGAGCGGGAGCCCGACGACGGCGTCGGCCCGTTCCAGCGCGACCAGTAGCGTGGGTGCCCCGCCAGGATGGCCGAGCGCGATGTGGCGGGGCCAGTCCCCGCCACACGGCACCTCGGCGATGAGTTCGGGGGTCCCTGCACGGCGGATCACGCCGATGGTGTCGCGGCCGCGGTTGGCCACATAGATCAGCGCCCCGTCCGGGGAGACCACCAGGTGCGAGGGCAGGTTGTCCTGGGCGGATCCGGGATCCTGGTCCTGACCGTGGGTCGGCACGATGGCGACCTCGTGGAATCCCCCGGCAGTGGCGTCCAGGTCCAGCACGTGCAGCCGCGAGTCCAGTTCTCCCACCACGGCCAGGTGCCGCCCTTGGATGCCGGCCTGCGGCAACGGGGGCAACAGCGCAAGATGGCGGGGACCGGTGCCGGCGGGCAGGAGATGGGTCCTCGCCGGCGTGCAGTCACTCTCGACCACGCCCGCATCGTTCCCCGGGGCAGCCCCCGCCCTGTCCCGGACGATGTCCTGGACGGAGTACTCGAGGAGGCGGTCGGCTCCCAGGTCCGTGACGAGCAGGCGATCGTCGTCCAGGAACAGCACGAAGTGCAGGTGCGGGGACTGCTGCCGGGAGGCCACGGGCCCGGACCCGTGCGGGGCCTGGACCGCCACCGGCTGGCCCAGCAGACCGTCCTCGAGGACGGGGGCCACCGTCAGGGTGCCCGAATCGTAGGAGGCCGCGGCCAGCCAGGTGCCGGAGGGGTTGAGGTCGGCATGGCAGGTATTCGCGCCACCGGTGGGCACGCACTGGGAGGTGGCCCAGCCGACGTCGTCCCCGAGAGAGGGGGCGCGCGCAATGGACGGGGACAGGACGGCGACCTCCCCCTCGGGTAGGTGCAGGGCGGCATACAGCCTGCCCTGCGAGACCGTGCCCGCACGGCCGCGGACCAGCCATGAGGGGGCGTCCGGGCCGCCACCGGCCACCGAGTCCGCGTGCTGCGGCCAGCCGGTGGTGCGCACGAGCCCGCCGGCATTGGCCAGGACGGGTGTGCCCTCACCCGGAGTGTTGAAGGTGCCGACGAGCACGGTGTCCGTCCCCGCAGGGAGATCGCTGCCGCCTGCGCCGACGGCGGGGTTCGGCACCATGGCTCAGCCCTGGGCGATCTGCTCTGTGGCCGTGGGATCGGCGTCCACCAGGAAGGCCTCGATGCGGTGGACCTCTTCGCCCTCACCGATGGCGGCGGCGGCCTGGCCCAGCATGTAGAGCGACCGGAGGAAACCGCGGTTCGGCTCGTGGGAGTAGGGCACCGGACCGGCACCCCGCCAACCCGCACCCCGCAGCGAATCCAGGCCACGGTGATAACCCACCCGGGCGAACGCGTAGGCGTCGATGGTGCGCCCCTCGGCCCAGGCATCCTCTGCCATCAGGGCCCAGGCGAGGGAGGACTTGGGGAACCGGATGGCGATGTCCTCCGGCAGGTCGCCCGCCTCGATCCGCGCCAGGACCTCCGGTTCCTCCGGAAGCTGCGTGGGGGCGGGCTGCATGAGGTTCTTGCCGACGATCGACGCGTCAGAGGACATGATGCTCCTTGGTTCGGGTGGCTCCGGGTGCGGGCGGCACCGGTCCTGGCGCGGTGGCCCACGCCGGATGCGGACGGGACACCTCCGACCCTACCCGTGGAACTCCTGAAGGGCCGTGGGTCGGGTCACCACCGGCGTGCGCCGATTCCGGCGACGCCCGTTGGCTAGGATGCCACCATGCGCACCCCTCACCGCCGTCTCCCCTGGTCAGTCGCGGGCCTCGGCCTTGCCGTGGCACTGATGGCCTCCGCTTGCGGCAGTACACCCGAGTCCCCTGGCTCCGGCGGAAGCGGGGCTGCGGCCGCAGCGGAGCAGGAAGCGGGCCCCCTGCGCATCAGCGCCATCCCGGACATGGACCCCTCCGACCTCGCCGAGCGTGAGGAGGCGATGTCCAGCTATCTTGCCGAGGAGCTGGGCGTGGAGGTGGAGTACGTGCCCGTCAGTGACTACGCCGCCTCCGTCAGCCTGTTCGCCACGGGGGACCTCGACCTGGTCTTCTACGGGGGCCTGACCGGCGTCCAGGCACGATTGCGCACCGAAGGGGCGGAAGTGCTGGCCCAGCGGGACATCGACGAGCAGTTCCGCAGCGTCTTCATCGCGCATCGCGACGCCGGCCTGGAACCGGTCGAGGATGTGGCCGGCTTGGCAGAGCTGGCGGACACCAGGTTCACCTTCGGCAGCGAGTCCTCCACGTCCGGGCGCCTGATGCCGTCCTACTTCCTGGATCAGGCCGGCGTGGACCCGGCGGCCGACCTCGACGGCGAGCCCGGCTTCTCCGGCTCACACGACCTGACCATCGACCTGGTGGAGTCCGGCAGCTACGAGGTCGGTGCCCTCAACGAACAGGTGTGGCGGTCCCGGACCGAGGCCGGAACGGTGGACACGGAGACCGTCCGGGAGATCTTCACGACCCCGGAGTACGCCGACTACCACTGGATCGGCTCTCCCGCCCTGGACGAGCGGCTCGGCGACGGATTCACCGAGGACCTGCGGCAGGCCCTCCTCGACCTCGACGGATCCGACGCGGAGGAGACGGCGCTCCTCGAGGCCTACGGTGCCGGGGCGATCATCCCGGCGGAGGCCTCCGACCACGAGCGGATCGAGGAGATCGGCCGCACGCTCGGCCTGATCCGATGACGCATGACTGACCCGAGGGCGGAACCGGGCCTCGCCGTGTCCCTGCAGGACCTCACGGTGTCCTACGGAGGCCGCGGGGGCCGATCTGCTCTGGACGGGATCACCCTCCACATCGAGCCCGGCGAACGGGTGGCCCTGGTGGGGCCCAGCGGGGCGGGCAAATCCACCCTGCTCGGCTTGTGCAACGGCACCGTCGCCCCCACCTCCGGCCAGGTCCAGGTCCTGGGCACGGACCCCACCCGGGCCTCCTCCCGAGGGTTGAGGGCGTTGCGGAGCAGGATCGGCTCTGTGCACCAGCACCTCAACCTCGTGGGGCCGTTGCGGGTGGTGCACAACGTCAACGCCGGCCACCTGGGCAACTGGGGCCGGTGGCGGGCCCTGCGCTCCCTGATCCGACCACTCCAGGTGGCCGAGGCCGGCGAGGCCCTGGACCGGGTGGGCATCGCCGACCACCTGCACCAGCGCACCGACCGGCTCTCCGGCGGGGAGCAGCAGCGCGTGGCGCTGGCCCGGGTCCTGGTGCAGGACCCCGATCTCGTCCTCGCCGATGAACCGGTCTCCAGCCTGGACCCGGCCCGCGCCGACGAGGTGATGGGCCTGCTCTGCGGGGTCCTCAGCCAGGACCGGCCGCGCCGGACCCTGCTCGTGAGCCTGCATGACTTCGACCTCGCCGTGCGCCACTGCGACCGGGTGGTGGGACTGCGCCAGGGCCGCGTGGTTCTGGATCTCCCCGCCGCCGAGGTGGATGCGCAGGCCCGGGAGCGCCTCTACGAGCTGGAGCCCGACCGGTGAGCCCCAGTGGCCTGACGGCCCTGACCCGGCTGGAGGGCCCCGGCCGTCAGCCCGGCGGCCAACCCGGTCAGCGGCCCGGCCGGTCCGCCCGGTGGCGGCTGCCCGGCGGAGGCCGGATGTGGGCGGCCGCATGGGTGCTCGTCCTCGTGTGGTCCGTGGGCAGCTGGCTTGCCGAGGACGGCCCCCTGGTCAACACCCGAGGCTGGCCGATGTTCGTCGACTTCTTCGCCGCGGCCCTCACCCCGGACCTCTCGGCGGTCTTCCTGGCCCGCATCGCCGAGGCCACCCTCACCACCCTCTCCTTCGCGGTCCTGGGGACGCTGCTGGCCGTGGCCGTGGGCCTGGTGGTCGGCGTCCTCATCTCGGAGACCTGGTGGACGGACGGCTCACCGTCCCGCGGCCAGGCAGTGGTCCACCGCGCAACCCGCCCCACGGCCCGCCGGGCCGGATGGCTGGTCACCCGGCTCGGCCTGGCGCTGCCGCGGGGCATCCACGAGGCCGTCTGGGCCCTGCTGCTGCTCAGCGTGCTGGGCCGGGACCCACTGGTGGGGGTGCTGGCGATCGCGATCCCCTTCGGGGCCATCACGGCCAAGGTCTACGCCGAGATCATCGACGAGTCCGCCCGCGGCCCCTTCGAAGCGCTGCGGGCATCCGGTGTCCGGCGCGGGACCGCACTGCTCTATGCCGTGGCGCCGGTCGCCCTGCCGGACCTGGCCTCGTACGCCTTCTACCGGTTCGAGTGCGCCGTCCGCTCCGCCGTGATCCTCGGCATGGTGGGTGCCGGTGGCCTCGGATTCGAACTGGTCCTGAGCTTCTCCGGGTCACGTCACGGCGAGGTCTGGACGCTGATCTTCACCATGGTGCTGCTGGGGGCCGTGGTGGACCGGTGGGGTTCCGGCCTCCGGCGTGCTGGCGGGCGCTGGCGCACCGGCGGGACGGTGCTGATCACGGCGGTCCTCGCGATCGCCGCGCTCGTGCACCTGGCGCCCGACCTGTCCCGGGTGTTCACGGCGCGGACCGCCGGCCTGTTCGCCGGTCTGGTGGCTGACCTGCTGCCACCGGCCCTGCCCGACGGCGGGTGGTCCCGGTTGCTCGAGGACTCGCTCGAGACGTTGCAGATGTCCCTCGTGGCCGGCACGATCGCCGGCTTGGCGGCCGTGGGCGTGGCCTTCGTCGCGGCCCGTAGCGGGGGCGCCGGTGTCGGCCCGGCTCGGCGGCTGGCCGGAACGGCGGCCCGCTGGTTGCTGTTGTTCACCCGGTCCCTGCCGCCGCCGGTCTGGGCCCTGCTGGCCCTGTTCCTGTTCCTGCCGGGGCCGTTGCCGGGGGCGCTGGCGTTGGCCGCATACAACTTCGGGATCCTGGGGCGGTTGTGCGCCGAGGTGGTGGAGAACCTCGACCGGCGCTCCCACGACCACCTCATCGCCGCCGGATCCCCGCCGCTCAGCGCCTTCGCCTACGGGATCGTCCCCCAGGCCGGAGGCCGGTTCCTGTCCTATGGGCTGTACCGCTGGGAGGTGGCGATGCGGGAGACGGTCGTGGTCGGCGTCGTCGGGGCCGGCGGCCTGGGCCGGCTCCTGGAGGATCAGCGGGTCGCCTTCGACTACGGCGGCATGAGCGGGACCATCCTCGCCCTCGTGGTGCTCTCAGCCGTGGTCGACCTGATCAGCACCGCCGTGCGGCGCTCCCTGCGCTGACCGGGTCAGGTCACTCGTCCCCGAGACCCATCTCCCGGGCCTTGCGCTCCCACGCCTCATGCTCGTTGTCCCGCAGCTCGCGCTTCTCCACGCGGGCCTCGAGGCGGTCGATGCGGCGCTCGACCTCGGGCTTGAGCTGTCCCGATTCCAAGGCTTCGATGCGCTTCTTGAGCCGCTCGAGCTCCTGGGGGTCGGATTCATTCTCGGACCACGGCAGCGGCTTCCCGGAGACCATGCTGAAGACGGTGATACCACCCCAGACGAGGATGGCGATGATGGCGATCCATGCGAACCATGGCATGGTGTTCTCCTTCTCGAGGACTGCGGCCGGGACGCCCGCTGCGGAACGCGTCCGGCCGGCGTCGTGATGGGTTATCCGATGGACTGGCCGGCGGAGCCGAGCTCCTGGCAGGCCTGCCCCACGCGGGTGGCCATGGCCTCCTCGGCCTTGGCGCCCCAGGTGCGCGGGTCGTAGAGCTTCTTGTTGCCGACCTCGCCGTCGACCTTGAGGACGCCGTCGTAGTTCTGGAACATGTGCGTCACCACGGGGCGGGTGAAGGCGTACTGGGTGTCCGTGTCCACGTTCATCTTGATGACGCCGTAGGACACCGCGTCTGAGATCTCCTGGGCCGAGGAGCCGGAACCGCCGTGAAAGACCAGGTCGAAGGGGCGGTCCTGGCCGATGCTGGCGCCGACCTCGCGCTGGATCTCGTCCAGGATCTCCGGGCGCAGCTTGACGTTGCCGGGCTTGTAGACGCCGTGGACGTTGCCGAAGGTCAGGGCCGTGATGTAGCGGCCGTTCTCCCCGGCGCCGAGGGCCTCGATGGTGGCCAGGCCGTCCGCCACGGAGGTGTAGAGCTTCTCATTGATCTCATGTGCCACGCCATCCTCCTCGCCGCCGACCACGCCGATCTCCACCTCGAGGATCTGCTTGTTGGCGTGGGTGCGGGCCAGCAGCTCGCGGCCGATGCGCAGGTTCTCCTCGAGGGTCTCGGCCGAGCCGTCCCACATGTGCGAGTTGAAGAACGGGTCACGGCCGGCCTTGACCTCGGCCTCGGAGGCGTCCAGCAGCGGCATGACGAAGCCGTCCAGCTTGTCCTTGGGGCAGTGGTCCGTGTGCAGGGCGATGTTGACGTTGTACTGCTTGGCCACTTCGCGGGCGAAGGCCACCATGGCCAGCGAGCCGGTGACCATGTCCTTGACGGAGGAGCCGGAGAAGTAGGCCGCGCCGCCCGTGGAGGCCTGGATGATGCCGTCTGAACCGGCCTCGGCGAAGCCGCGGATGGCGGCGTTCAGCGTCTGGGAGCTGGTGACGTTGATGGCCGGGAAGGCATAACCGCCGTTCTTGGCGGAGTCGATCATCTCGGCGTACTTGTCCGGTGAGGCGATGGGCATTGCGGCTCCTTGACATCGATAGGTATCGGGTGACCCTGTCCTTGGCCCATCCTAGTCAACCGAGCTAGTCAACCGAGCTACTCAACCGAGGCCGCCGGACCCGCCGGGTCCACGCCCCGTCAGGGGCGTTGGCCGAAGACGTGCTGCCGGATCCAGGCGTGCATGGCGATGCCGGCGGCGGAGGCGGCGTTGATGGACCGGGTGGATCCGTACTGCGCGATGGACAGCGTGGCCTCGGCCGACGCATGGACCTCCTCGGAGAGCCCCGGCCCTTCCTGCCCGAAGACCAGCACGCACCGCTCGGGCAGCGCGAACGTCTCCAAGGGCACGGAGTCCGGGAAGATGTCGATGCCGATCACGGACAGCCCCTCGGACGCAGCCCAGTCCGTGAAGTCCTCCACGGTGGGGTGGTGGTGCACGTGCAGGTAGCGGTCTGTGACCATGGCCCCGCGGCGGTTCCAGCGGCGCCGGCCGATGATGTGCACGCCGGCGGCGTTGAAGGCATTGGCGGTGCGCACCACGGTCCCGATGTTCAGGTCGTGCTGCCAGTTCTCGATCGCCACGTGGAAGGGGTGCCGCCTGGTGTCCAGGTCCGCCACGATCGCCTCGAGCGTCCAGTACCGGTAGGGGTCCGCCACATTGCGCCGGTCGCCCTCACGCAGCAGTTCGGGGTCCCACTGCTCGCCCGTCGGCCAGTCGCCCTCCCAGGGGCCCACGCCCACCTCGCGCTCGGGTACGGACTCAATCCCGCGCTCGACGTCGGCGCCCCCGTTCTCCGGTACGTCCGGAACCGGCGCACCCGGGGTACCGGGGCCGGCGTCGGGCGTCACTTGAGGCGGTCGACGAGCGCCCACGAGGCGAGCGCCGAAGCCCCCGCCACGGTCAGGACGGCCGGCCACGGGCCGATCTTCTTGGCGAGCGGGTGGGAGGCGCCGAAGCCCCCGATGTACAGCGCGGACAGCGCGACGGTGGTGGCGGCGCCGCCCTTGGCGGCCCACGTGCGGCCCGCGTAGGCACCAGCCGCGGCCAGGACCACGCCGCCGAGGGCGCGGACGCCGGTCTCGCGGGCGGTGAGGTAGCCGCCAACGAGGCCCAGGGCGGCCAGGGGGGCGGTCACAACGGACTCTGCGGGCTTGAACACACCGGTTTCGCTCATGGGCACCACGGTAGCCCGCCCAGCCATTCATCACGGCCGCGCTACCTGTCGAGACACGCCGGGACGACTAGACAGTTGGCGCTTTCGTGATGGGCAATGCAGAGCACAATGGACCCGTGACCATCGTCGACAACGCCATCTACAAGGACGGCCAGCGGATCCTGGCGCCCACCTCGCTGCAGGAGACCTTCGAGCAGTGCAAACGGCTCGGCGGGATGGCGTGGGTGGGGCTGTACCGGCCGGATGAGGCGGAGTTGCAGGAGGTGGCGCACGAGCTCAACCTGCACGAGCTGGCCGTGGAGGACGCCCTGGTGGGCGGGCAGCGGGCCAAGCTCGAGCGCTATGACGATGACCGCTTCTTCGTGTTGATCCCCGCCCGGTACCTGGACGAGACGGAGACGGTGGAGTTCGGTGAGCTCAACGTGTTCGTCGGCAACGACTTCGTGGTCACGGTCCGCCATTCGGAGGTTCCAGACCTCTCCCGGGTCCGGCGCCAACTGGAGGAGCAACGGCCGGAACTGCTCTCCGCCGGGACCTCCGCCGTGGTGCACGGGATCCTCGACTCCGTGGTGGACGACTACTTCCCCGTGGCCGAGGGCCTGGAGAACGACATCGCCGAGATCGAGGACGAGATCTTCGCCGGGGACGGCAACGTGACCCGCCGCATCTACGAGCTCTCCCGCGAGGTGGTGGGCTTCCAGCGGGCCATCCGGTCCCTGCCGCACATGCTGGAGACCATGATCGAGCACCTGGAGGGGGACCCCGGCAAGGTCGAGGTACTCCGCAAGCTGCGTGACGTGCACGATCACACCGTGCAACTCGATGACCGCGTCACCTCCATGCGCACGATGCTCGAGCATGCTCTGGAGCTGGATTCCACTTTGACCTCGAAGAAGCTCGCCGAGGTCTCCGTGGCGCAGAACGAGCAGGTCAAGCGCATCTCGTCCTGGGCGGCCATCATCTTCGCCCCGCAGCTGGTGGGCTCGATCTACGGCATGAACTTCGACCTCATGCCCGAACTGCACTGGGTGTGGGGCTACCCGTTCGCCCTGGCGCTGATGCTCGCCGTGGCGCTGACGCTGTTCATCCTGTTCCGCAAGAACGACTGGCTGTAGCCCACCGGCCTCCGCCACGACCGGACAGCCCGGGTCACGACATCCCGGGTTACGAGATCCCGGGTTACGAGATCCCGGGTTACGAGCACGCCCGACGTCGAAACACGCCGGGCCAATTCAGGGGGTCAGTGCAAATGCCCTGATTTCTGGGATTGGTCGTCATGGGCTTCTCGTTTCCCGTGGGATTTCGTGTCAAAGTCATCGAAACGATGCTCGATGGCGTATCCACTGAGTCGGTGTTGACTTCTGAAGGGGTTTGCCAGGCCAGCGTGTATCGGTGGATGAAGTGGGCAGGGGTCCGGATGCGACGCAATAGGCCGAAAGATGAATCTCTCAGCGTCGTGTTCGCGGCCCCACAAGTCGGAGCGATCGGGGCCGGTGCAGGTCATGGCCGGCGGTTGGATCTGGCAGACCGCACGCTGATTCAGCTGGGTATGGAGTCGGGTGTGCTGCCAGCGCAGATCGCCAAGATGGTGGGGGTAAATCCCTCAACGATCGGCCGGGAACTGGCCCACCACGGGCTCGTCCAGCGGATCCAGAACGGTCCGGTCCAGTACCAGTACTCGGCGAAACTGGCCCAGTACCGGACCGACCTCGAGCGGGCCCGGCCCAAGAAGCGCAAACTGGACACGGCTGACCACAAGGTGTTGCGCCAGACGGTGGTGGACAAACTCAACGCCGGCTTGTCCCCGGCCCAGGTCGCCGTGCGGCTGCCGGTCGATTTCCCGGATGATGGAAGCATGCGGATCAGCCACGAAGCGATCTATCAGGCCCTGTATGTCCAGGGCGCCGGATCCCTGCGCGAGGAACTGAAGGTCGAGCAGGCCCTGCGCTCGGGCCGAAGGACCCGCAAGCCCCGATCGAAGCTGCCGGCCCGGGTCAAGCGGCCCTGGCTGGCAGGGGTGATGCTGGCCGACCGGGACGAGAAGACCGCGGCCGAGCACGCCGGCCGGGCCGTGCCCGGCCACTGGGAGGGGGATTTGGTCGTGGGCCCGGAGAACTCCGGGATCATCACCCTGGTCGAACGGGCCAGCCGGTTCGCGCTACTCGGGCGACTGCCCGGAACCAGGGACTCAGCGACCGTCATCGACCGGCTCCAGGACATGGTCCGGACCCTGCCGCAGGCGGTGCTGGCCTCGATCACCTGGGACCAGGGCAACGAGATGGCCCAGCATGCCAGGTTCACCGTGGCCACTGGATGCAAGGTGTACTTCTGTGATCCGCACTCTCCCTGGCAGCGGCCCACGAACGAGAACTTCAACGGCCAACTGCGCTGGGACTACCCCAAGGGCACCAACTTCAACGACGTCACCGACGCCGAGCTGAGGGCCGTCCAGGACAAACTCAACTCCCGGCCACGCGTGATCTTGAAGGGATACACCCCCACTGAGAAACTAGAGGAACTACTCACCGGCATTGCACTCACCCTCTGAATTGGCCCCGGTGCGGTCGACGCGTGTCGTGCTCGTAACCGGGGTCAGTCGAGGCCGAGCTCGTCCTTGCCGAAGGCGTACAGGTACTGCACCCCGGCCTCCTCCTCGATGCGCTCGGCGGCGCCGGTGTCCCGGTCCACGATCACGGCAACGGCCTGCACCAGACCGCCGGCCTGACGGACTCCCTCGACGGCGGTCAGCGCAGACCCGCCGGTGGTGGAGGTGTCCTCCAGGACCACGACGGGGCGTCCTTCCACGGACGGTCCCTCCACCTGACGGCCCATGCCGTAGGACTTCTGCGCCTTGCGGACCACGAAGGCGTCCAGGGCCCGGCCCTGGCGGCCGGCCTCGTGCAGCATGGCGGTGCCGACCGGATCCGCGCCCATGGTCAGGCCACCGACGGCCTGGGCCTCGACGCCGGCCTGGTCCAGCAGGTCCAGCATGACCCGGCCCACCAGCGGGGCGGCCTCGTGATGGAGGGTGATGCGGCGCAGGTCGATATAGTAGTCGGCCTCCTTGCCGGAGGAGAGGGTGACCCGTCCGCGCACCACGGCCAGTTCCTTGATGAGTTCCAGCAGTCGGGCACGGTCCTGGGTCTGAGTCGTCATGGACTCCATCCTAGATTCCCCGACTCTGGATTCTCCGGCAGCGCACTCCTAGGGTGGTGCCATGAGTGACCCCATTGACCGGGACGCCCCGTCGGGCAACCCCACCGAACAGATGCTCAGCTACTGGATCAACCTGGTGGACACCCTGCTGACCACCCGCGTCAACGAGTCCCTCGCCGAACACGGGCTCACCCGGGCCCAGTGGCAGCTGATGAACACCCTGACAGCCCGGCCCCAGACCACCGAGGAACTCAGCCAGTCGCTGGCGCCCGCCGCGGCCACCAGCGAGGAGGGGCCGCGGACGGTCGAGGAGCATCTGGACGAGCTCGTCGAATCCGGCTGGCTGGTGTCCGAGGGCGGGATGTACACCCTGACCACCACGGGGCGGACCTCCGGCGAGCGCGTGGCCGCCGTGGTGGAGGAGCTCCGGGCGGAGATCACCGAGGGGCTCGACGACGACCGGTACCGACTGGTGGTCCAGTCGCTGCAGACGATGGCTGGCAACCTCGGGTGGAAGCGCAGCTGAGGCGGGCCGGATTTAACACGGACGTCATCCCGTACCCCGCCAAACCCGCCTAGTCTGGGTGCATGCGTGAACTGCAACGAGAGATCATCGCCGAGATGGGCGTCAGCCCAGAGATCGATCCGGCCGCCGAGGCGGCCAGACGCGTCACATTCCTCCAGGACTACCTGAGAGCCTCCGGTGCCCAGGGATTCGTCCTCGGCATCTCCGGAGGCCTGGACTCCACCCTGGCGGGCCGCTTGGCACAGTTGGCCGTCGAGGGGCTCCGGGCCGAGGGCGAGCAGGCCGAATTCGTCGCAGTCCGCCTGCCCTACAACGTGCAGCACGATGAGGACGACGCGCGGGCCGCGTTGGATTTCATCGGCGCCGACCGCGAGGTCACCTATGACATCGCCGCCGCCGTGGACGGGTTCGAGTCCGAGTTCGCCTCCGCCACCGGTGAACCGATCTCCGACTTCAACAAGGGCAACGTCAAGGCGCGCGTGCGCATGGTCGCCCAGTATGCGATCGCCGGGGGCCGTGGCCTCCTGGTGATCGGCACGGACCAGGCCGCCGAGTCCGTGACCGGATTCTTCACCAAGTACGGCGACGGCGGCGCGGACGTGCTGCCGCTGTTCGGTTTGAACAAGCGCCAGAACCGTGCGCTGCTCCGGCACCTCGGCGCAGCCGAGAGGCTGTGGGCCAAGGTGCCCACGGCCGATCTGCTGGACGGCAAGCCGGGCCAGACCGACGAGGCCGAGCTCGGCCTGGACTATGACACGATCGACAACTACCTCGAGGGCCGCACCATCCCGGACGAGGCCGCGAGCAAGCTGGAGTCGATCTACCTGCGCTCCCGGCACAAGCGCACCACCCCGGTGACGATCCTCGACTCCTGGTGGCGCGGCTGACGCTCGCCCGGGCCTGGCGCTGATCTAACGCCCCACGGGCACCTTCCGCATGACCAGCCAGGACACCCCGTTGGCGAGGACGGCGATCACGATCAGCAGGCCGGAGATCTTGGCGATGAGGTTCGTCGAGAAGAACGTCATGAAGTCCATCCCGGTGCCCAGCACCAGGGCCAGCGCCCCGAGGATGACTACCAGCAGTCCGGCAATCCCGGCCATCACGCCGTACTGGCCCCACCGCAGGTAGACGGCGGCCAGCCCGGCCCCGACCGAGAGGCACGCCAGGGAGATCGCGAAGCTGAGGAGCAGGGTCGCTCCCAGGTCACCGTCGCCCAGCGCGTAGACATCGAACATGCGCGCTCCCGTGAACCAGTGGCCGGTGGCCTGCTCCAGTAGCAGGAAGGCCCCCATCAGAACGGACAGGAAGGCGGACTGCACCACGATCCACAGGGCGGTCCCGGCCCAGTAGTGCCGGCGGGTGGAACCCATCATGCCGATGGCGAAGGGCATGGTCCGGGCGTAGGCGTAGACGCCGATCGTCACGATGAAGCCCGGCCAGGACCACAGCGCCGCCTGGTTGTAGCGGAAGCCGGCGCCGAGCTCTTCGGCCGTGGCCGGAGTCAGGGCCGCCAGCAGCAGGAAGATGACCACGCACACGGCGGCCACGGCAGCCAGCATGATGATCGGCACCCAGACCATCTGCATGCGGTCCACGAAGTGCAGCCGGACGATCCGCAGGACAGGGTTCATCCCGCGGTGGGCGGTGGCGGCCGGGGCGGGCCCGGCCTGGGTCAGGGTGGCGGTGCTCATCGTGACTCCTTCGGGGTTTCGGCGGCGTTCTCGCCCACGGTGTCGGTGGGCCGCGAGCCGATCGCGGCCACCAGGTCCTGGAGTCCGACCGGACCGATCTCCAGGTGCTGCTCGGCCGCGGCAGCGGCCAGGCCGGCGTCGGGCTGTCCGGCCAGGGTGACGGAGGACAGCCCGCCGATCCGGCGGGAGTGCAGGACGCTCCTGCCCTCCGTGAGCTGCCCGACGGCGGCCGCCGGGCCGGAGAGGGAGAAGGCGGCGCTGCGCGCCGAGTCCGCGTCGGCATCCATCAGGATCCGGCCGTCGTCGATCACCAGGACCTTCTCCAGCAGGTCCGCCGCCTCATCGATGAGGTGGGTGGACATGACGATGGTGCGGGGGTGCTCCAGGTAGTCCTGCAGCATCACGTCGTAGAACAGTTGGCGAGCCGTGGCGTCTAGGCCGAGATAGGGCTCGTCGAAGAAGGTCAGCGGGGCCCGGGAGGCGAGGCCGACGACGATGGCCACCGAGGACAGCTGCCCGCGGGAGAGCTTCTGGATCTTGGTTTCCACTGGCAGCCGAAACATCCTCACCAGCCGTTCGGCGAAGTCCTGGTCCCAGCTCTCGAAGAACCAGGGGGCGGACTTCAGCACGTGCCCGGCTTTGAAGGACTCCGGGTACTTCTGGTTCTCCCGGGCGAAGCACAGGTGGGAGGCCGTCTCGACGTCCTCGAAGGGCTCCCGTCCCATCACGGAGACCTCGCCCTGGGTGGCCCGGTCCTGGCCGGAGAGGATGGACAGTGCGGTGGTCTTGCCGGCGCCGTTGCGGCCGAGCAGGCCGCAGATGGAGTTGGCGGGGATGTCGAAGTCGAGCCCGTGCAGGATCTCCTTGCGGCCGAAGGACTTCCGCAGCCCACGCACGCTGATGACCGCCTCGGGGTTGATCGGCTGTCCGGCCGGCAACGGCCTGGCCTCGTGGCTCAGGGCGTCGGCGGCATGACCGCCGCTGGAAGCGGGCTCGGCCCGGAAGGACGCGGCGGCCACCGTGCCGGACGTGGTTCCGAACGGGACGTCGCGTGCGGTGTGGCGAATGCCGGCCGGAGCGGTCTCGGGAACGGTGTTGGGAGTGACGTGCATGATTCCCCCTACAGGGCTGATCGGGTGGTGTCTGCGGTGGTCGTGAGATCGGCGGCGGTACTGCGGATCATCTCGGACAGGTCCTCCGGGGTGATCTCCAACCGGGCCGCCTCGGTGAGCAACGGATGGATGTACTGCCGGGTGAAGGCCTCGCGGCGGGAGCTCAGCAGCTGCTGCCGGGCACCGGGTGCCACGAACATGCCGATGCCCCGCTTCTTGTAGAGGATCCCCGTGTCCACCAGCAGGTTGATCCCCTTGTTGGCGGTGGCCGGATTGATCCGGAGGAACGCGGAGAACTCGGTGGTGGAGGGCACCTGCGTCTCCTCCGGGTAGGTCCCGTCCACGATCCCCTGCTCGATCCGGAGCGCCAGCTGGCGGAAGATCGGCTGCGTGGCGTCCATCTCCATGCGGCGCTCCATTCCTGGGGTCAGAACCGGCCGAGCTCGTCAACCGGTCCGTTGGTTCATTACTTATGTAACTAACCTAGCAACCACCCCTGCGCACTGTCCACCCCTGCTTTCAGTCGAGTTCGGGACTCTTCTATGTCTGTCAAGCCGCGGTCGGGACTGTGGCTGAGGTGTTGAGGGTCCGGTAGACGCGGCGGGCTAGGTGTGATGTCCAGGGAGGTTGTCCCGCTCCTGGAAGGTGAAGGGGGCTGACAGGCGAAGGCCCCCGGTAGTGGAGTGGAGCTGTCTAGTTCACCACTGCACTCACCGGAGGCCCTCATGTCCCACGCTAACGCCGTCCTGACCCCGCGCACACGCCTACGCCTGGCCCGGCTGATCATCCACGACGGGTGGACCTGCGCCGCCGCGGCGAAGATGTTCATGGTCTCCCCGCGAACGGCGGCCAAGTGGGCTTCCCGCTACCGCACCGAGGGCCCGGCCGGGATGGCCGACCGCACCTCGCGTCCGCGCACCAGCCCGACCAGGACCCCGCCCGTGGTGGTGCGCCGGATCGTGGCGCTGCGCTGGCGGCACCGGCTGGGCCCAGTCCAGATCGCCGGCCGACTCGGGGTCCCGGCCTCCACCGTGCACGCGGTCCTGGTGCGCTGCCGGATCAACCGGCTCTCTAGGATCGACCGGGCCACCGGGGAACCCTTGCGCCGGTACGAGCACGACCACCCCGGCTCGCTGATCCACGTCGACGTCACCAAGTTCGGCAACATCCCCGACGGTGGCGGCTGGCGCTACGTCGGCCAACAGCAAGGCGACAGGAACAAGGCCACCACCGCGCTGAGGACCGGCAGAACCGATCGAGGGAACCCCCGGATCGGCACCGCGTTCGTCCACACCGTGATCGACGACCACTCCCGGGTGGCCTACGCGGAGATCTGCGCCGATGAAAAGGCCGCCACCGCGATCGGGGTGCTGCGCCGGGCCGGGGCCTGGTTCGCGGACCGCGGCATCACCGTGGAACGGGTGCTCTCAGACAACGGGTCGGCCTACCGCTCCCACGCCTGGGCCCAAGCCTGCGCCGAGCTGGGCATCAAGCACAAACGAACCCGCCCCTACCGACCGCAGACCAACGGCAAGATCGAGCGGTTCCACCGCACCCTCGGTGACGGATGGGCCTACGCGAGGTTCTACGACTCGACCGAACAGCGAAACGCAGCCCTACCGGGCTGGCTGCACTTCTACAATCACCATCGAGCCCACTCCGCCCTCGGAGGCCAGCCACCGATCACCCGACTGACCAACCTTCCTGGACATCACAGCTAGGTAGCGTTTGATGCAGCGGCGGATTTCCTTGTCGGTGCGTTGCTCGTTCCGTCGTTTCTCCACGTATTCACGGGTTTCGGGGTCATGGGTCATTCTGGTGACCGCA
>NZ_BMLQ01000012.1:0-45615 GCF_014645315.1 Citricoccus zhacaiensis
ACCGGCCGGTACCAGTCCGGGTTGCGATCACATCGGAACAGCACTGTGATGAGTCACACCCGCAGGGTGGACAATCTTCTGATCAAGCTACCGAGGTGGGCCGGACGGGTATCGGCCGACCACCCCGATGAATGGACAAGTCCCGAAAAAGACACCCGAAGGTCAGTGGGTTTTTGAGCCACATCCATGGGACGGAACGGCCGGTAGCCATCCTGCCAGCCAGTCCCAGACCAGCCACCACCAAGACTCACAGTGGGTGTTGAGCTTAAACACCCACCCGAACTCGACTGAAAGTGCCGGGGTGAGGCGATGCCGGGGCTGCGCGGTGAGGTGGGGACTACTCCAGCAGGAGGGCCGGCTCCTCCATGATCGCGGCGACGTCCGCCATGAACCGGGCGGACAGGTCCCCGTCCACCACGCGGTGATCGAAGGAGCCGCCCAGGGTGGTGATCCAGCGCGGGATGACCTCCCCGGAGACCACCCAGGGCTTCTGCCGGATGGTCCCGAAGGCCACGATGGCCACCTCACCACGGTTGATGATCGGCGTGCCCGTGTCGATGCCCAGGGCGCCGATGTTCGTGATCGAGATCGTCCCGTCCGCCATCTCTGCCGGTTGCGTCTTGCCGTCCCGGGCCCGCCTGGCCAGGGTCCCGAGGGCCTCGGCCAGGTCGCGGAGGGACAGCTCGTTGGCGTTCTTGACGTTCGGCACCAGTAGCCCGCGCGGGGTCGCGGCGGCGATCCCGAGGTTCATGTAGTGCTTGACGAGGATCTCCTCGTCCGTCCACGAGGCATTGACGTGCGGGTTGCGCGCCGCGGCCCAGATCACGGCCTTCGCGAGGATCAGCAGCGGGGTGACCTTGACCCCCTCGAACTCGCGCGAGGACTTCAGCCGCTTGACGAACTCCATCGTCCGGGAGGCGTCCACGTCCACGAAGATCGAGACGTGCGGGGCGTCCCGGTAGGACTCGGAGACCGCTGCCGCCGTCGCCTTGCGCACGCCCTTGACGCGGATCCGCTCGGTGCGCCGCGCGTTGTCACCGGTGTCCGGCATCCAGAACGAGCCGGAGGTGTCGATGTTCGTCTCCCGCTCGGCCAGGTAGTTCTCCACGTCCGTCCGCGTGACCTCGCCGAACTGTCCTGTGGCCCGCACCTTGGTCAGGTCCACGCCCAGTTCCTTGGCGATGCGCCGCACCGGCGGTTTGGCCAGCACGCGCTCGAACAGTCCAGCCACGTCCGTCTGGCGTTCGCGTCCGGCTGCCACCAGGTTCCCGACGGCGGCCGGCAGCCGCAGCCCACGCGACGCCGGGGCATTGGCGGGCGTAGGGGCGACCGGAGCTGCCGGAGCTGAGCGCTGGGCGGCGGCATCCTGACTGGCCGCTGGATGCGCCGGAGGCGTCGCTGGCGCGGCTGGGGCAGTCGGAACGGTCGGGGCGGTGAGTCCTGCGGCGTCCCGGACGGGCTCCTCGCGCAGCCTCGGGCTCCAGGACGGCGCCACCGCGGCCTGTCCGGACGGCTTCCGCGGGCGGCGGGTGGCGGCGTCCGCCTTCGGCCCGGAGCCGGTCAGCGCGGCACCGGCTCCCCCGGCAGCGCCACCCTCGGCAGCGCCACCCTCGGCCGCATTGACACCGGTCGCGCCACCGGCAGCACCGCGAGCGGACGGCCCGGCGGGATCACCACCGTCGGTCGGAACGGGGGCCTCTTCGCCGACGCCGTCCTCGGCGGTGTCACCGGATGCTGCTTCCGCTTCGGCCGGCATCGTGTATCCGGTCTCCGCGGTCGCCGGAGCCGAACCCTCCGGGGAACCGTCCGGGGAGGCCGCCGTGGTGATGCCGATGATCGGGGTGCCGACCTCGATGGTCTCGCCCGCCGGGGCCATGAGCTCGGCGACGGTGCCGGCGTAGGGGCTGGGCAGCTCGACCAGGGACTTGGCGGTCTCGATCTCGCAGAGGACGTCGTTGACGGCGACCGAGTCTCCCACGGCCACGCGCCACTCCGTGATCTCGGCTTCGGTCAGGCCTTCGCCGACGTCCGGCAGGGTGAAGATCTCCATGGGTGCCTCCCGGCAATCAGTAGGCGTTCAGTACGCGAAGGTGCGGTCGACGGCGTCGAGGATGCGGTCCAAATCCGGCAGGTACTGCTCCTCCACGCGGGACGGCGGATAGGGCAGGTGGAAGCCGCCGACGCGGATGATGGGCGCCTCGAGGTGCAGGAAGGACCGCTCGGTCAGGCGGGCGGCGATCTCCCCGCCGAGTCCGCCGAAGGTGGGCGCCTCGTGGGCGATCACCATGCGGCCGGTCTTCTCGAGGGAGGCCTGCAGGGTGTCGAAGTCGATCGGGGACAGCGAGCGGAGGTCCACGACCTCGATCGAGCGCCCGTCCTCGGCGGCGGCATTCGCGGCGGCCAGTGCCACCGGGACCAGGGGCCCGTAGGCGGCGATCGTCGCATCGGTGCCGGTGCGGACCACCTGGGCCTGGAAGGCGCCGAGCCCGCCGTGTCCGTCCGCGGCCAGGTCGACCTGGCCCTTGAGCCAGTAGCGGCGCTTGGGCTCGAAGATGATGACGGGGTCCTGCGACTGGATGCCCTGGCGCGTCATCCAGTAGGCATCCTGCGCGTTGGACGGGGTGATGATCCGCAGGCCGGGGGTGTGGGCGAACAACGCCTCGGGCGATTCCGAGTGGTGCTCGATCGAGCCGATGCCGCCGCCGTAGGGGATGCGGATGGTCACCGGCACGGTGGCGGTGCCGCGGGTGCGGGCACGCAGCTTGGCCAGCTGGGTGGTGATCTGGTTGAAGCCCGGGAACACGAAACCGTCGAACTGGATCTCGGCGACGGGCCGGTAGCCGCGCAGGGCCAGGCCGATGGACGTGCCGATGATGCCGGATTCGGCCAGCGGTGAATCGACCACGCGGTCGGCGCCGTAAGTGGCCTTCAGCCCCTCGGTCACGCGGTACACGCCGCCCAGGGAGCCGATGTCCTCGCCCATGAGCAGGGTCTTCGGGTCGGCGGCGAGTTCATCCGCCAGGGCCCGGTTGATGGCCTTGGCGATGGTCAGGGTCTCGACGCCTGCCGCCCCGCCGGCAAGCTGGGTGGGCCGCTCGGCTGACGGCGCTGCGGGCCGGCCGCCCGGCAGGGTGGTGCTCTCCGCGCTCATGCCCGACGTCCTCCATCTGTTGCGTCTGGGGCCTCTAGTGCCTCTGCTGCATCCGCGAAGCCGGCCTGCCATGCACGGTGCCAGGCCTTCTCCTCGGCTACGAGCGGATGCGGTTCCGCATACACCGTGTCGAACACGGCATCCAGCGGCGCGATGGCGTCCCCGGTCATGGCCAGCACGGCTTCGCGGCTCTGGGCCGCCAGCCGCTCCCCCTCGGCGGCGACGTCGGCGAAGAACTCGTCCGGGTCGGTGCCCGCGGCCCCGGTGGCGCGCAGGTACTTCTCCAGGCGGGCCATCGGGTCGACGCCGGCCCAGGCCGCCTCCTCCTCCCGCGTCCGGTACTTCGTGGGGTCATCGGCGGTGGTGTGCGCTCCGACCCGGAAGGTGTGGGCCTCCACCAGGACGGGACCGGCTCCGGTGCGGGCCTGTTCCGCGGCCCAGGCGGTCACGGCGTACATGGCCAACGGGTCGTTGCCGTCCACGGTGATGCCCTCGAAGCCGTAGCCCGCGGCGCGCTGTGCGAGCGGGACGCGGGTCTGGGTGGAGGCGGGCACGGAGATGGCCCACTGGTTGTTCTGGCAGAAGAACACCACGGGCAGGTTGTAGCTGGCGGCGAAGACCATGGACTCGTGGACGTCCCCCTCGGAGGAGGCCCCGTCCCCGAAGCACGCCAGGGCGATCTGGCCCTCGCGCCTCAGGCGGTCGGCGTCCCAGCCAGCCTGATCCCGCTGGATGCCCCACGCGTAGCCGGTGGCGTGCAGGGTCTGGGCGGCGAGCACGAGCGTGTAGGGCTGGAGGCGGTGGTCCTCGGCGGTCCAGCCGGCATGCGCGGCCCCGCGGAACAGCTCGAACAGTTGGCCCGGGGTGACGCCGCGGCCCAGGGCGAAGAGGTGCTCGCGGTAGGTCGGGAAGATCCAGTCGGAATCGTGCAGCGCGGTCAGGGCGCCGGCCTGGGCGCCCTCCTGGCCGATGGCGGGGACCCACAGGGCGAGTTGGCCCTGCCGCTGGAGGGAGGTGCCCTCGGAGTCCACCCGGCGCTCGGTGGCCATGAGTCGGTACATCCGCTGCAGGGCCGCCTCGTCGAGGCCGGCGAGGTAGGGCGTGAACCTGGTGTCCTGGTGCAGGGTGCCGTCGGCGTCCAGCAGGCGGACGGCACCATCAGGCAACTCGGTCGCCGTGGTCAGCGGCTGCGGTTCGTTCACGTGGAACTCCTTCTCCCCCGGCACGTCCGGCGCCGGTCCGGGGTCAAGCCTAGTCGCGCCGGGCCCTACTCGCGCGTTGAACGACGCCGGGACGGCACCTTTCGCTTCCTCCGCCGCTCCCGCGGCACGCACCCGGAAGGTGGGGGCTGGGAGGCTAGGCGGCCGGCGTCGGGCCGTCGGGGAAGTCCGCGCAGAGCTGGAGGAAGCGCGTGTTGGCCTCCTCCTCGCCGATGGTGACCCGGACACCCTCGGTGCCGAAACCGCGCACGGCCAGCGCCTGACGGCCGGCCGCCTCGAGGAACTCGGGCGTGCGGTCACCCAGGGGCAGCCAGACGAGGTTGCCCTGGGAGTCGGGGACGTCCCAGCCGAGGTCGGCCAGGCCGGTCAGCACGCGCTCACGCTCGGAGACGACCTTCGCCACGCGCTCGTTGACCTCGTCGATGTGGTCGAGGGAGGCGATGGCGGCCTGCTCGGCCACCGAGGACACGGCGAAGGGTGTGGCCAGCACTCGCAGGTACTGGGTGACGTGCGGGTGGGAGACGGAGTACCCGACCCGCAGGTTGGCCAGCCCATGGGCCTTGGAGAAGGTCCGCAACACCGCCACGTTCGGGTGCCGGCGGTAGACCTCCAGCGCATCGACGGCGTCCGGCTGGGTGATGAACTCGGTGTAGGCCTCGTCGAGCACCACCAACACGTCCTGCGGGACCTTCGCCAGGAACGCCTCGACCTCGGCACCGGTGAGGGCGGGCCCCGTGGGGTTGTTCGGGGTGCAGACGATGATGACGCGGGTGCGCTCGGTGATGGCCGCGGCCATGGCGTCCAGGTCGTGGCGGAAATCGGCGGTCAGCGGGACCTGGATGTCCTTGGCTCCGGCCGCCCGCACGACGATCGGGTAAGCCTCGAAGGAACGCCACGCGTAGATGACCTCGTCCTGGGTGCCGTCCGGGTGGGTGCCGGCATAGGTGGTGATGATCTGCGTCAGCGCACCCAGGGAGCCTGCACCGGTGACGATGTCCTGCGGGGAGATCTGGAGGTGCTCGCCGAGACGCTCGCGGAGGGCGGTGGACAGCGGGTCCGGGTAGCGGCAGACGTCCGTGAACCGCTCCATGACCGCACGGACCGCGGGCACCGGGCCGTAGGGATTCTCATTGGAGGACAGCTTGTAGGGCGTGAGCCCCTCCACCGGGGCGGCGGGCTTGCCCGCCGCATAGGCCGGGAGCTGACTGAGGACCGGGCGCGGGCGGATGGGCTGCGGTTCGTTCATGGCTCACCAGCCTAGTCCCGGGTCGTGAACGGCTGACGTGTCCACGGACCGTGTCCACAGGCGGTGTCCACAGGCGGGCGTGGGACGATGGCCCCATGGTGAAGTTCCTACTCCGTGTCATCGTCAACGGCCTGGCCCTCTGGGTGGCCACCCTGATCCTGCCCGGTATGGAGGTCATCCCCTCCGACACCGTCGGAGACACCGGCGACACCACCTTGAACACGGTGATCGCCTACCTCGTCATCGGTCTGGTGTTCGGCGCCGTCAACGCGGTGGTCAAGCCGGTCATCTCCCTGCTCTCCCTGCCCCTGACGTGCCTGACCCTGGGTCTGTTCACGATCATCATCAACGCCGGCATGCTCATACTGACCGTCTGGCTGACCTCCTACCTGCCGATACAGGTCACGGTGGACGCCTTCTGGTGGACGGCGGTCTTCGCGGCCATCATCATCTCGATCGTGTCCATGGTGGCCAACGGGGTCTTCGGGCTCAATCGCTCCTCGCGGGACTGACTTGAGGCGCGTGGGCCGGCGCCCGGCCGCACCGGCGTTCACGGGAGGATGAGCTGAAGCGGCGCCGGGGGCAGCGCCCTCCGGCCCTGCCGGTTCGAGCCCCCGTCACCGCCTGAACCGGGCCCGGAGGAACTGCTCGCCCCGGCACCCAACGGACTCCGGGGGTTGCCGGGACGGATCCGCTCCAGCTGCACACTCCGCGTCACCCCGCCGCCGACCGTCAGTGCGGCGATGTGCTCGAGTGCCGGCACCTGCCGCGCCACGTCCGGGTTTCGGTCCAGCAGGGCCGCGTGGAACGCGTAGTTCTCGAAGGAATGACCGGACATCACGCCCTTCCCCTCGGGGTATAGGGACTCGTCGTAGCCGCTCACGGTGATGGTGGTGCGGTTCGCGGCCTGCGGATTGGCCCGTCCGTCCGCGGCGGCAGGAACATCGTGGTCATGCTCCAGGTGTGCCGCCTCCACGCTGGCCGGGACGCTGATCTCGCCGGTCGGTGAGCCAATCGTCAACAGGCCCTGCACGTCATAGTGCTCGGCGATCCGGACGTCCGCGGCGATCCGGGCGGCGTGGAGGCCGCCCTGGCTGTATCCGGTCAGCACCAGGGCATCATCCTGTCCCGCCCCCGCCGCCCGAAGGGCCTCATCCACGGCGGCGGAGACGTGTTGGGAGTCCAGGGCCAACGCCTCGGCGTTCCCGCCCATGTCCCACGGGTTGGTGGACCAGCCGTTCGCATCGTGGAAGTCCCCGGTCTGGGTTCCCGGAAGGGAGACAAGCCACACCGTCTCGGGCGTACCCGCGCCCTCCGGGGTGATCCTCGTGATCTGGACGGACCCCGGGGCGGCCTCGCGGGCCAGATCCAGGTGGGACATGACGGTGGAGATGCTCCCCTCGCCCTCCGGCGTCCAGGTCTCCTTCCACTCGTCTGCCGGTGGGACCTTCTCCTTGGTTCTCACCGGACCGATCTGGACGATCCCGGCGGCTCTCCCCAGCGCCGTGGCCAGGGGGTACAGCTGTTCCGGCCCGGACAGGGCGCCCGTGGCTCCCTCGTCCCGGGCCGCATAGCCGGCGACGTCCGAGGCCACCCGGAATCCCACGCCGAGTCCCAGGGACAGTGTTCCGAGCAGTCCCGCGATGACCTCGGGAGCGGCCTGGATGGCCAGTTCCGTGATCGGCTGCGGGATCGGATGGTTGGAGAGGGCGAGCACCGCCGCGGAGACGAAGGCGGCACCGCCGGCCAGCTCGATGACGGCGCGCTGGGCGGCGGCTTCCGCGTTCCGGTAGGCCTCGGCCGAGGACCGCACGCCGAGGTTCAGCACGTCGGCCTCGGCACTGATGGACAGCAGCCCGGAAGACAGTATTGCAGTGCGTGCCGCCAAGGCCCGGCCCGCTCCGGTCTGGGCCGCCGCCAAGGCCAGGAGGGAGCCCGCCCCCGCGGCCCGCATCGACAGGGCCGCCGCCTCGTCCGTGGCCGCGGCCAGCAGCAGGCTGCCCCGTTCCAGATCGTCCAGGTTGGCGTGGATGCTGGTCGGCCCGCCGTGGACGGAGAACGACGCCGGCGCCTCGCCACGTCCGCCCTCCGTCCGACCCGGAAAGCCGTCCATGAGTCCGGGGCGACCGACGCCCACGGGCACGATTGCCGTCATAGTGCCGGGCGCAGCCGCGGCCACTGGTCCGGCCACCTCAGCACATCCCCAGGGTCGCGGCGCTCGCCACCGTGGCCTTGACGGTGTTGATACTGGACCGCAGCTGACCGATCCTCACGTGCAACTCATCGATCGCCACGCGGGCCAGCACCGCGGATTCCTCCGCCAGCTCGGCCAGGTCCGCCGCCCGCCCACGCAGGCGGTCACTCCGGTCCAGGAACGCCGCCCCGGCCGGCGAGCGCCAGTCCAGGAACGAGAGGCTGTGGACCGACTCGGCCACCCCGCGGGTGCCGGTCCCGACCAGCCGCAGCTCCTCGACCACCTGGTACAGCTGGGCGACCGCCGCCTCCAGGAGACGGAGCTGCTGCTCGTCGCCGAAGACGAGGTCCAGCCCCGACCCGACCGCAGGACACCACACGTCCGGATCGATGTTCGGAAGGGGCAAGGTCCCGCCCACCAGTCCGTGGGCCGCCGGCACGCCGCCGCTGGATACTGTCACGTTCGTCCTCCCACCCTGCACTGCCCCGGTTTCCGCCGGTCACAGCCCCGTTTCTCCTGCTGTCCTCGACGCTAGGTACTCCCGCCGGCTCCTGGGTGGCTGTCAGGGGCTAGTGGGGACAAGCCCAGAGCAATCGGCCCGCTGTGGAGGACCCCACCGCTGCGCCGGACACGACCGCGGGAGGTGACCGGCCGTCGTCGGGCACGGCGTCCACCCCGCCGAACCGGAGGTGCTGGAAGACTGTCCCCATGAAGACCCAGCGCACCGAGTTCGATCCGGCCACCCTCGGCGACCGCGAGACCACCCTGCTGGTGAAGTCGATCCTCATCCCGCGGCCCATCGCCTGGGTGGGGACGGTGGACGCGCGCGGAATCGCGAACCTGGCCCCGCACTCGTTCTTCACGATGGTCTCCGAGGAACCGCCGATCGTGATGTTCTCCTCGACCTCGCGCAAGGACTCCCTGAACAACGCCGAGGCCACCGGGGAGTTCACCGTCTCGCTCGTGGCCCGGCGGCAGTTCGAGGAGGCCAATCAGACCTCGGCGCGTTATGCCCCGGAGGTGAGCGAGTTCGAGGCCGCCGGGATCGAGGCCGAACCCTCGGCCGTCGTCGTACCTCCGCGGGTGGCCGGTTCGCCCGCCGTGATGGAATGCGTGCTGGAGAGCATCCTGCCGGTCGGCGGGAATTTTATGGTGCTCGGGCGGGTGGTGCACGTGGCGGTGGACACGGACACGCTCGCCACGGATGCACGCGGCCGCACCCTGCCTCTCGCCCAGAAACTGGACCCGTTGACCCGCCTGGGCCGGAACGAATGGGGCACCCTGGGCGAGGTGGTGGCCATCGACCGCCCGCAGGGCGCGTAGCCCCGCGGACGTCCGGCCCGGGTGCTAGCTTGACGTCGTGGCCTCGTCGATCTCCCCCTCCGCTCCATCCGCCCCCGAAACCCCCGCCCGAAACTCCCTGGCGGCCTCCGCGCCCGGCGATGCGGGCCTGACCGGGGGCTCCCCGTCCCCGGCACCGAATGGCCTCCCGGGCCACCGGACAGGTTTCGACCGGGACCGCTACATCGAGCTGCAGTCCCGCCACATCGAGGAGCGGCGCCAGGAAATCGGCGGCAAGCTGTACCTGGAGATGGGCGGGAAGCTCTTCGACGACCACCACGCCTCCCGCGTGATGCCCGGCTTCACCCCGGACAACAAGATCGCCATGCTGGAGCGGATCAAGGACGAGCTCGAGATCCTCATCTGCCTCAACGCCAAGGACCTGGAACGCCAGAAGGTCCGGGCCGACCTGGGAATCCCCTATGAGGAGGACGTGCTGCGCCTGGTGGACGTGTTCCGCGAGCGCGGGTTCCTGGTGCAGCACGTGGTGCTGACCCAGCTGGAGGACTCGAACCAGGTGGCGCAGGCCTTCAGCGAGCGCCTCGAGCGGCTGGGGCTGACGGTCGCCCGGCACCGGGTGATCCCGGGCTACCCGCAGGACACCAAGCGGATCGTCTCCGAGGAGGGTTTCGGACGGAACGACTACTCCGAGACCACCCGGGACGTCGTGGTGGTCACCGCACCCGGGCCGGGCTCGGGCAAGCTCGCCACGTGCCTCTCGCAGGTGTATCACGATCATGCCCGGGGCATCGCGTCCGGCTATGCCAAGTTCGAGACGTTCCCCATCTGGAACCTGCCCCTGGACCATCCGGTGAACCTCGCCTACGAGGCCGCCACCGCGGACCTGGATGACATCAACCTGATCGATCCGTTCCACCTCTCCGCCTATGGCGAGCAGGTCACCAGCTACAACCGGGACGTGGAAGTCTTCCCGCTCCTGAAGGCCCTGCTGGAGAAACTCACCGGTTCCTCCCCGTACGCCTCCCCCACGGACATGGGCGTGAACCTGGCCGGCAGCTGCATCGTGGACGATGAGGTATGCCGCGAGGCCTCCCGCCAGGAGATCGTGCGCCGCTACTACAAGGCTCTGGTGGATGAACGCAGCAATGACCGCGAGGCGGACATCTCCGAGCGCGTGGCCATGGTGATGTCCCGGGCGGGCTGCGGCACCGAGGACCGCGCCGTCGTCGCCCCCGCCCTGGCGATCGAGGAGGCCACCGACGCTCCCGGCTCCGCCATCGAACTGGCCGACGGGACCATCGTCACCGGCAAGACCTCTGGCCTGCTGGGCTGTTCGGCGGCCATGCTGCTGAACGCGCTGAAGCATCTCGCCGGGATCGAGGACAGCGTCCACCTGCTCTCCCCCGCCGCAATTGAGCCGATCCAGACCCTCAAGACCGAGCACCTGGGCTCGAGGAACCCGCGACTGCACACGGACGAGGTGCTGATCGCCCTCTCCGTCTCCGCGGCCTCGGATCCGAACGCGCGGGCGGCGCTGGCACAGCTGCGCAACCTGACCGGCTGCGACGTCCACACCACCACCATCCTGGGCACCGTGGACGAGGACATCTTCCGCAACCTCGGCATGCTCGTCACCTCGGAGCCCCGGTTCCAGCGCAAGGCCCTGTACCGCAAGAGGTAACCCCAGGGAACCCGCATCAATTGCTGGATTCCACCCCGGTGCAGCCGGCCGGCACCGGGGTGGAATCCCGCACCTGATGTCTCTCCCGTGTACAGAACCCGGCGTACAAGCCAGGGATGGAAGAATGACAGCCATGCCTGAGTCCTCCACGCCGCAGCCGTCCGCCTCGCCCGCCGCCTCGCCGGCCTCCCCCAACACCGAGGGCCCGACGCCGGCCCGCCAGTCCCTCGCCGACGCCGGCATCCCGCTGGGCCCGCTGGATGGTCGGTACCGCTCGGCCGTCGCCCCGCTGACCGAGCATCTGTCCGAGGCCGCCTTGAACCGCAATCGCCTGCATGTGGAGGTGGAGTGGTTCATCCACCTGGCGCACCACGAGGTGCTGCCCGGCCTGCACCCGCTGACTGAGGACCAGGAGAAGGGACTCCGCGCCATCGTCACCGACTTCGGCGCCGAGGGCGTGGCCGAGCTGGCAGCCATCGAGAAGGAGACGGTCCACGACGTCAAGGCCGTGGAGTACTACATTGGCCGCCGGCTGCCCGCCCTGCAGCTGGAACGCCTCACCCCGCTAGTGCACTTCGCCTGCACCTCCGAGGACATCAACAACCTGTCCTACGCCGTCGGCGTGCGGGACGCGATCAGCGAGGTATGGCTCCCGGCCGCGCGGGCCGCCGTCGGGACCCTGCGGGACATGGCCGAGACCGCGGCGGCGACCCCCATGCTCTCCCGCACCCACGGCCAGCCGGCCACGCCCACCACGCTGGGCAAGGAGATGGCGGTGTTCGTGCACCGCTTGGACCGCCAGCTGAAGCGCATCGAACAGCAGGAGTACCTGGGCAAGATCAACGGCGCCACCGGAACGTACGCTGCGCACCTGTCCGCCGTCCCTGGGGCCAACTGGCCGAAGGTGGCCCGCACCTTCGTCGAGCACCTCGGCCTGACCTGGAACCCGCTGACCACGCAGATCGAGTCGCATGACTGGCAGGCTGAGCTGTACGCGGACATCGCACGCTTCAACCGCATCCTGCACGGTTTCTGCGTGGACGTGTGGAGCTACATCTCGATCGGCTACTTCGCGCAGATCCCGGTGGCCGGTGCCACGGGCTCCTCGACCATGCCCCACAAGGTCAACCCGATCCGCTTCGAGAACGCCGAGTCCAATCTCGAGCTCTCCAACGCGCTGCTGGACTCCCTCAGCGCCACGCTCGTGGAGTCCCGCTGGCAGCGCGACCTGACCGATTCGACGTCCCAGCGCAACATCGGCAATGCCCTGGGCCACTCGGTGCTCGCCCTGTCCAACGTCGCCAAGGGCATGGGCCAGCTCAAGGTGGCCGACGCCGTGCTGGCCGAGGACCTGGACCACAACTGGGAGGTGCTCGGCGAGGCCGTGCAGACGGTCATGCGCGCCCAGGCGATCGCCGGCGTGGAGGGGATGGACAACCCCTATGAGCGGCTCAAGGAGCTCACCCGCGGCCACCGCGTGGACGGGGAGCGGATGCGCGAGTTCGTGCAGGGCCTGGGCCTGGAGCCCGACGCCGAGGCTCGCCTCATCGCACTCACCCCCGCCTCCTACATCGGCCTGGCCGAGGAGTTGGCTCACCTCCACTAGGGGTCAGCCCTCCTCCGAGGGTCCAGCCTCACGGGGCGATCAGAGTTCGCCGGTATCAACAGACCGGCCGGGGGGCCCCTCCCGGGTAGGGTGCCGGTCGATACCTCTGGGTGATGTGCCCGGCGGTGCCGCGTCCATACCTTCACAGGGTGAACCTCACCAAAGACCTCATTCCTCAGACCACACGGGTGCAGCCGTCCCGGCATCACGGCCACCTCGGCGGAGCACCCCTCGCGGCCGGGCGTGACACCGGCATCGACCTGGTGCGGGCGTTCTGCGTGGTCGTCGTGGTGCTGCTGCACGCGCTGATGGCCGGTGTCACGGTGGGCGGGGCCGGCCCCGAGTTCGTCAACGCCGCCGAGGGGACCGCATGGTTCACGCCCCTGACCTGGGCGGTCCAGGTCATGCCGCTGTTCTTCGTGGTGGGAGGCTTCACCGGATCGATCGCCTTCCGCCGTCTGCGGGAGCGGGGCGGGACATCCGTGGACTTCCTCGCGGGGCGAGTGCACCGGCTCCTGCTGCCCGCGGTGTTCACCATCGGCGCGGCCGGCCTGGGTCTGGCGATGCTCGCGGACGGGGGCGTCTCCGCCGAGTTGGTGCAGACGGCGGGGTTCCGGTTCGGCCAGCCGCTCTGGTTCCTCGGCGCCTTCCTCCTCTGCCAGGCACTGGTGCCTGCCCTGTCCGCCGCGCACGATCGTGCGCCGCTGGGCAGCGTCCTCGGCCTCACCGCGGCCGCCGTGGTCGTCGATGTGCTGCGCATCGCCACCGGCCTTGAGGGGATCGGGTTCCTCAACCTCGCGTTCGTCTGGCTCACCCTCCAGCAGCTGGGGTTCTTCCTCGCTGACGGTCGCCTGGACACCCTGGACCGCCGCACCCGGGCCATCGCCGGCCTGGGCGCAGTCGCCCTACTGGCCGGGTCCTTCCTCATGGGGTTGTTCTCGCCGGACCTCATCGAGAACCTCAATCCTCCGACGCTCGCCCTGCTCCTGGTGGGCGTGGCCCAGACTGCTCTGCTCTCCCTCGTCCGTCCCACCCTGACCCGTCTCAGTACCCGTCCCCGCATCGAGGCGGCCATTGGCTTCGTCACGGCACGCACCATGACCATCTACCTCTGGCACATGCCCGTGCTGCTGGCCATGGCCGGTGCCACGGCACTGCTGGCCATGGACACGGGCCTTGCGCTGCCAGAGCCGTCCAGCGCCGCCTGGTGGCTCACCCGCCCGCTATGGCTGGGCACGGCCGCGGCACTCACCACTGCGGCCGCGTGGGCGCTGGCGGCCGGTGAGCAACGCCGGATGCCGCCGCCCACCACCTCCGTCTTCCGCGTGGCGCAGGCGGTGTTGGCCGGCCTCGCCGGCGTGGCACTCCTGCTCGTGGCCGGTACCACGGTGTTCACGGCCACGGCAGCAGTCGGCCTGTTCGTGGTGGCCCTCCGCCGGATCCGGCGGTAGAACCGGCTGGTGGATACGCCTATCCTGAGGGTCCACGGGCCCGCTGGTGTTCCGCACGCCCGTGGACCATCACTGCCAACGGCAGTCCGGGTCACAGCACCTCGTACACGGCCTCGGAGACAGCAAAGGACGGCGGATGATCGCAGCCCCCGAGGCACCGGCGTACTTGGAGACGCTGCTGTTGGTCCTGGACCTCTTCGGTGTCTTCTTCTTCGCCGTCTCAGGGTCACTGCTGGCCGCCCGGCGGGGGTTCGACCTCATCGGCTCCGTGTTCCTGGCTTTCCTGGCGGGGCTCGGCGGCGGCGTGGTGCGGGACCTCATCATCAACGAGGACGTCCCCAACGCCTTCGCCAACCCTCTGTACCTCATCCCGCCGGCGCTGGCCGCGGCCCTGGTGTACTTCCGGCTGGTCACCCAGGGCCGGCTGCGCCGCACGCTGCTCGTCTTCGATGCCGCCGGGCTCGCCCTGTTCTGCGTCACCGGCACGCGCACTGCGCTGGCAGCAGGAATCGAGCCGATCATGGCCATCCTCCTGGGCGTGGCCACCGGTGTGGTCGGCGGCCTGCTGCGGGACGTGGTGGCCAACGAGGTCCCCGAGATCTTCAACCGTCACGGCCTCTACGCCGTGCCCGCACTGTTCGGTGCGGGGCTCAGCTCGCTGCTGTGGACGCTGGATGTCTTCAATTGGCTGACCGCAGGCCTCGTGATGCTGGCCGTCTTCGCCTTCCGCCTCATCTCGTTCCGGAGGCGCTGGACGGCCCCCAATGCCGCGCACGGCTCCGGTTCCTGATCTGTATCCACCGAGTTCCGTCCGTTGCCTCTATACCTATGGACATAGTTATATTAGGCTCGGCTCAACGCGGCGTGACCGGGACCACACGGACCGGTCACGCCGCGGCCAAAGCCAGCCCGGCCGACGTCGGGCCCGTCCTCCCGGAGCAACCGGACCGCACGGGCCACGGCCCCCAAACATCCGAAGGATCCGCATGAGCTCCCCGAACCCCACCCCCACCGCCTCCGGCCGCCCCTCCGTCATCACCGATCCGTCCCTGGAGATGACCGGCAAGGACAAGGACATCGATGCGCTGCGCGAGGCCGCCCCGCTGATTCCGGCCGGCACCCGCATCAACGTCACGTTCCTGGGCAACGAGGATCTCGGCATGCGCGTCAAGGCCTCCACCGCCGCCAAGGAGCTGGGGTACGTCCCGGTCCCGCACATCTCCGCCCGCCGCCTGACCTCCGAGGCCGAGCTGGTGGAGTTCCTCACGGCACTGCGTGACCAGGTCGGTGCCACCCATGCCTTCGCCGTCGGCGGCGACCCCTCGGAGCCGATGGGCCCCTACGGCGCCTCCGTGGACCTGATCACCTCCGGCCTGCTCAAGGAGTACGGCTTCACGGACATCTCGATCGCCGGCTACCCCGAGGGCCACCCGGACATCTCCGACGCCCAGCTCTGGGACGCCCTCGAGCGCAAGTACGCCTCCCTGCAGGAGCAGGGCCTCAACGGCACCATCCTGACCCAGTTCGGCTTCGACGTGGACCCCGTGTTCGCCTGGATCAAGGAGGTCCGCCGCCGCGGCATCGACCTGCCCATCCGCATCGGCGTCCCCGGCCCGGCCGGCATCAAGCGACTGCTGACCTACGCCTCCCGCTTCGGCGTCGCCACCTCCGCGGGCATCGCCAAGAAGTACGGCTTCTCCATCACCAACCTCCTCGGCACCGCCGGCCCGGACAAGATGATCCAGGACCTCGACGCCGGCCTGACACCGGCCGAGGGCGACGTCAAGCTGCACTTCTACACCTTCGGCGGAACGAAGACGACCGCCGAGTGGATCAAGGACTACCAGGCGAAGCACTGACCCTGTTCACCATCGGGTGGGGGCCAGTCGGGAGCCACCCCGGCTGACCCCTGCCCCGACGCTTCGAGGGCGATTCCCAGTGGTGGGGGTCGCCCTCACGTGTCAGTAGGTGGCGCGCCCGCCCGAGGCGTCATAGACGGCACCGGTGGAGAAGCTCACCTTGTCCGAGCACAGCCAGGCGATGAGCTCGGCGATCTCCGCGGCGGTACCGAACCGCTGCATCGGGGTCATCGCCTGCGAGCGCGCCAACACGGCGGGGTCCGTGGTCGCGTTCATCGGAGTCTCGATGGCGGCCGGGGCCACCGCGTTCACCAGGACGCCCGTGGGGGCGAGCTCCTTGCCGATCGACTTGGTCAAGGCGATGACCGCGGCCTTGGAGGAGGAGTAGGCGGCCATGCCGGCATTGCCCTCCTTCGCGGCGATGCTGGCCAGGTTCACGATCCGCCCCCAGCCGCGCTCGACCATGCCCGGGGCGAAGGCCCGGCACATCAGGAAGACGCCGTCCGCGTTGACGGCGAAGGTCTTGCGCCAGCCGGCCAGTTCCGTGTCCAGCACGCGCGCGTTCGGCCCGATGATGCCGGCGCTGTTCACGAGGATGTCCACCGGGCCGGACGCGGCGGCCAGCGCCGCCACGGACTGCTCGTCGGAGACGTCCACGGAGAAGTCCGCGCCGGCAGCCAGGTCAGCGGTGAAGACCTCGACGCCGTCCTCATGCAGTCGCTGCGCGGTGGCCGCACCGATCCCGCTCGCCCCGCCGGTGACCAGGGCACGGAGTGGGGCTCTTGCCGGGGACGGCTGGGGCTGCATGGTCGCTCCTATGGTGTAAGCCGGGTCTGGTCTAGGCGTGGCCGTGGTGTGGCCGGCGGCTAGGATCGACGCTGTGGACACCCGGTGGCTGGAAGCCTTCATCACGGTAGCCGAAGAACTCCACTTCGGCCGTGCCGCGTCTCGGCTGCACATGGCCCACTCCCCGCTGAGCCAGGTGATCCGCAAACTGGAGCGGGAGGTCGGATCCGAGCTCTTCGAACGCAGCACGCGCTCGGTCACCATGACCAGCGCGGGCGCGGCCTTCCTGCCCTACGCCCGGGAGACCCTGGAACGCCTCGAGTCTGGCCGGGACGCCACGTCGGTTGCCGCCGGCCAGACGGTAGGCCGCGTCCGGATCGGCTACTCGGGCGTGCTCAACCACGTCCTGCTGCCGACGTTGACCCGCCGGGTCCACGAGGAGCTACCCGGCGTGCGGCTCGAGTTGATCGGCCGGATCCTCACCCATGACGCTGAACAGCAGCTCGGGCTCGGCGCCCTGGACCTCGCCTGCGTGGGGCTGCCGATGCCCGCGAACTCGCTGAACACCCGTCTGCTGTACCGGGAGTACCTGGGCGCCGTCCTGCCCGGGACCCATCGCCTCGCGCAACAGGACGGGCCGGGGACCATCGACCTGGCGGAGCTCGCCGAAGAGCCGTTCGTGACCACCTCGATGTCCGGTGGCTCCGCCCTGCGCCAGACGCTGTTCCGCCAGTGCGCGGATGCCGGTTTCATGCCCCGCGTGGTCCAGGAGACCTCGGACCCCTACGTGGTGCTGCTCCTGGTGGCCGTCAGCGTGGGCATCACCCTGATGCCCGAGACCATCGCGCCCATGCTCCCACCCGGTTCCGTGTTCCTTCCCCTGTCCGCGCCCAGCGTGCCCCTGGAACACGGCATCGCGTGGCGGACCCGGCCGCCGTCGCCCGCGTTGCAGGCCGTGCTGGACCTGGCCGAGCAGGTCATCGCGGAGAAGGTGACGCGCTAGCCACGCGGACGTACTATGCGGATTCTCTACACAATCCATCCCGATCTTCGTCATTCACTTATATAGTTTCCATTCCTACACTCGTGTGAAGCACATCACCTCTCGCGCTCTGCGGGGGTTCCCACGAGACAAAGGGCGGTCCATGTCGACTGCAATCACCGAACCAGCTTCGGTTCCCGTCAACGCACCCGGAGACACCCGGAACGCCCGGCGCGCCGCGCTCTCCGGCTTCCTGGGCAGCACCCTGGAGTACTACGACTTCTTCATCTACGGCTCGGCCGCGGCGCTGGTCTTCAGCTCCGTGTTCTTCGCCGATGACAGCGCCACCTCCGTCCTGCTGTCCATCAGCACCCTGGGCGTGGCCTACGTGGCCCGCCCCCTTGGCGCCGTCCTCTGGGGGCACCTCGGAGACACCTTCGGCCGCCGCAACACCCTGATGGCCTGCCTGCTGATGATGGGCGTGTCCACCCTCCTGATCGGATGTCTGCCGACCTACGACCAGATCGGCATCTGGGCCCCGATCCTGCTGGTGCTCTTGCGCCTCCTGCAGGGCCTGTCCGCCGGCGGTGAATCGCCGGGCGCGGCCTCGCTGTCCATGGAGCACGCCCCGGCGGGCCGCCGTGGCTTCTTCGCCTCCTTCACCATGTCCGGAATCATGTTCGGCATCGTGCTGGCCACTCTCGTCTTCATCCCGGTGGCCGCCATGGACGACGAGGCGTTGCTGTCCTGGGGTTGGCGCGTCCCGTTCTGGATCTCCATCCTCCTGACCATCTTCGCCTTCGTCGTCCGCCGCACCTTGGACGAGCCGGAGGTCTTCGAGGAGACCAAGGAGGCCAACGAGGTCGTCAAGGTCCCGTTCGTCGAGTTGTTCCGCAGCCACTGGGCCTCTGTGGTCCGCGTGATGTTCGCCGCCACGTTCGCCATGATGAACACCGTCGTCAACGTCTTCGGCCTGGCCTACGCGGTCGAGTACAACGGCATCGAGCGCACCACCATGCTGCTGGCCATCGCCGCCGGCAACTTCGCCGCCGTCCTCACCCAGCCGTTCTACGGCTGGCTCTCGGACAGGATCGGCCGCAAGCCCGTCTTCATCGGCGGTGCCCTGGGAGCCGGCGTGATGATGTTCGTGTTCTTCAACGCCATCGGCACCGGGAACGTGGCCATGGTGTTCATCTCCGCGATCATCCTGTTCGGCGTCTTCTACGCAGCACCCAACGGCTCCTATATGGCCAGCTTCCCGGAGCAGTTCCCCGCACGGGTCCGTTACTCGGGCATGGCGATCGGCCTCATGCTCGGCCTGCTCGTCTCCGGCTTCGCCCCGGCCCTGGCCCAGTTGATGACCAGTGGCGACACCGCCAACTGGGGTCCCGTGGCCTGGATGTGCTGCGGGTTCGCCGTGCTCTCCGCCATCGCCTTCGCCACCGGCCCGGAGACCTACAAGGTGCCGATGCAGTTCCTGGGCCTGAAGCGCAGCGAACTGAAGAAGCTCAAGTCCGAGGGTGCCTTCTGAGCCGGAACTGATCCGCACCCCGCGGTCTCGTAGGCTGGGTCCATGAGCCAGCACCCCGCGCAGCGACCGTCCGGCAGAGTCCGGGCGGTCGCTGGCGTCTACAGGGCGCGGAAGGCTTCGAAGGTTCTGTGCACGACGTCGGCGCTCGCCCTCGCGGCCGTCCTCGCCGGCTGCGGTGGTCCGGGAGATGCCGAGGAGGTGGTGGGTGCCTCGACCCCCTCACCGGCCGTTTCGGCGGAGGCGACGAGCATCTTCCAGCTCTCCCCCGGCCAGTGCTTCGACCGGCCCGCCGCCGAGGGGCTGTATGAGGTGGCGGTGGTTCCGTGCGAGGTGGCCCACGACCTGGAGATGTACGCCCTGTTCCAGCTGGACGACCCGGCCTGGCCTGGTGAATCCGCGGTTCACCAGCAGGCCGACCAGGGCTGCCGCGAGCAGTTCGTGTCCCTCACGGGCACGGAACCGGCGCAGTCGGATCTGGGCTACACCATGTACACCCCGTCCGAGGGGTCCTGGTCCGAGGGTGACCGCCAGGTGCAGTGCGCACTGCAGCTCAACAGCGGCGGCCGGATGATCGGCTCACAGATGGCTGCCCCCGCAGCCGGTTAGTGCCCGCGTTAGCCCGCCGCACCGTCCAGGAACCACCGGTATCTCAACCGCAGGGCCCGCTCGGTACTGCCCGCCACTGCTCCGATCCCGAGGGTGATCGTGAGCCACAGCGGCAGCTGCACCGGCGAGACGAAGGCCCCGATGCTCTCGGCCACCGGCGGAATGGCAGTCAGCTGCTCGGCCAGCTCCAGCAGGACCAGGACGACCCCGATGCCGATCAGGATCAGGGAGATCACACCGATCCAACGGCTCCACACCGGGTGAGAACTATCAAAGCGCGCGCGGCGCCCCTCGGCGGAACGCGAATCCGGGACCAGCTGGCGGGCGGCACCGTCCTCGGTGACATAGTGGCAACGCTTGAGCCCGAAGGCACTCGTGGCCACCTCAATGACCCCACCGGGAACGGGGAACACGGCGGGCGACTTGGACTCGGCGTGGAGCCTGCCGTCCAGGTAGAGCCGGGCCATGACCTCGCCGGTCTTCGCATCACCGAGATAGCCGACGCTCACGGCATAGTCCACCGGCTGGCCATCCTCGCCGGTGATCCGCAGGTGCATGAGGCCGCGGTTCAGCAGTTGCCACCAGCGAAAGCGTTTCAGGGGACGCCCGTCGCCCGGTTTCACGCGCTTGGTCAGGCGATCCCGCCGCCAGTCCTGGAACATGCCTTGCCCTCCTCCGGGGTGCCGGGCCGGCGTCGTGCTGATGACGATCCCGGACCCTTCGCCGCATCCCTGTAGCACGCCGTGTTAGTCCTGCGCTGAAACCGTAACACAGCGTGTTATTTGAGTGCGAGAATGGGCCGATGGCATCCAAGGACGCAGCAGACATCGGCACTCGCGGGAGGATCATCATCGCGGCCGCGGAAATGGTCTCCGAGGACCCTCGTGCCCGGCTGAGCGTGCGCGCCGTGGCCGCGCGGGCCGGCATCAGCACCGGCTCACTCCGATACCACTTCCCGACCCAGCGCGAGCTCCAGGACACGGTCCTGCAGACCATCTACGAGGTGGTGGCGCCGGACGACCAGATCAAGGACCGCTCGCTGCCGCCCCGGGACCGCCTGGTCGGCTGCCTGCGCAACATCCTCGCACCGGCCGGCGTCGGGCAGGAGGCCCGGGACGGCTGGGCCACCGTCTTCCGCACGTTCATCGCCCCGGAGCCGACCGACGAGTCCGACGCGGCATATCAGGCTATCTGGCGGGAGGCACAGCATCGCGTGGAGTACTGGCTCTCCGTCCTGGCCGAGGAGGGTGCCATGCCCGCCGGCGACCCGTCGGCCCGCGCCCGGTTCCTCATGACGGTGGTCAATGGGCTCTCGATTGAACGCGCCCTGCCGGCGGACGCCTCCCTCCTGGCCCATGAGACCGCGACCCTGTACCTGGCCGTGGATGCGGTGCTCGGCTCACCGCTGCCTGACCCGACAAACGCCAGGGACGACGTCGGCGCCCCACCTGCGGAAGGTGAGGCGCCGACGTCGTCCTGATGACCATGCGGGCCACCCCACCGGTGGGGATGGCCCGCATAGCGGATTCGTGGCCGTTCAGGCCGAGGGGATCAGCCCTTGTAGCCGGTGCGCCAGCCGCCCTGGTAGGACTCGCGGGCCACGGCGGAGAACGGAACCGGGGAGACCGTGGCGGAGACCTCGGTCTGCACGTGCGGCTCGACGGTGGTCTTCCGGGTGCCGCCGTCCGGCTCGCCCCAGATGACCTTCAGCTCGGCGCCCTCGGGGACGTCCGGGTTGATGGTGGCCAGGGAGAGGGCGCGCTTCTCATTGGCGGAGTAGCCGGTGAACATGGACACGCCCACCACGTTGCCGTCGGCGTCCACCACGGCGTCGTAGTTCGAGGAGCCGTAGTTGGCCAGCGGCAGGTCGAAGTACTTGAAGGGGGTGCCCTCCGTGTCATACAGCGAGGACTGGATGCGCTTGATGTCCTCCGGGTCCCATGCCAGGGTGACCTTCTTGCGCTGGGCGGCCGGGTCGATCTTCTCGAGGGCCTCGCGGCCGATGAAGTCGTGGTCGAACTTCACGAAGTTGCCGTACCCGAGCTCCCAGGGGTTGAGGTAGTAGTCCTCGATGTTGTCGGAGACGAAGGAACCGGCCACGGCGTTGTTGGCCTCGTAGGAGTCGGCGCCCAGCCAGGCGCGGTACTCGGCCATCATGCCGTCGCCAGTGTAGATGGCCGGCAGCGGGGACGGGATCCAGCCGGACTCCAGGGTGTTGGACGGGTAGGCGCGGGAGCCCACGGGCAGCATGCCGAACTCGGCGCCGGCGGCCAGGATGGCCTCACGGATGCGGTCGTAGTCGGCGTAGGGGCCCCAGATCTCCAGGCCCGGGGCGCCGGACATGCCGTGGCGCAGGGTGCGGACCTGGGTGCCGTCGATGTTCATCCACGACATGTTGAAGAAGCCCAGCTGCTCCAGCGAGCCACCGTGCAGCTTCTCGATGATCTCCCAGGCACGCGGGCCCTGGATCTGGAAGCGGTAGTACTCGCGGTGCACCGGCTTGCCCATGGGGCGGGACGGGGAGCGGCGGTCCTCGACGATCTCAAGGTTCTTGTAGTCCCCGCGCTGGGCCTGGAAGAGCATCCAGTTGGTGACGGGGGCGCGGCCCACGTACACGTACTCCTCCTCTTCCTGGCGGAACAGGATGCCGTCACCGATGACGTGGCCGGCCGGGGTGGTGGGGACGTACTGCTTGGCCTTGTTCACGGGGAACTTCGCCACGGAGTTGATGGCGGTGTCCGAGATCAGCTTGATGGCATCCGGGCCACGCAGGATCAGGTTGTCCATGTGGTGCGACTGGTCGAACAGCACAGCCGAGTCACGCCAGGCGCGCTGCTCCGAGCGCCAGTTGGAGAACTCCGGCGCGACGACGGGGTAGATGTAGGCGCCGATCTGTGAGTTGCGCAGGTGGTCAACCACGTTGCCGGACGCGTCCAGCACGTCCTGCAGGGACTTGGTGTTTGCAACGGTTTCGGTCATCGAAACGGTCCTTTCTGGGGTTACTGCCGGGGCGACCGCGCGGACGGGGGTGATCCGCACCACACGAGGTTCACTCCAGACCATATACCTATGACGATAGGTATGTCGAGACCTTTTTTCCTCGTCCCCTCCTCGCCCGCTACTCCTCCCCTCCTCGCCCGCTTCTCGCCTCTTCTCCGCATCCTTCGCCCTGCCCGGCCCGGACGCAACACCCCGAGCGGGCTACGCTCGGACCATGAGCGAAGAACCGACCGACCGCACCGCCGCCCTGCCCACGATCGGCCTGGACGGACCCATCGATCCGGCCACGGACGGCGTCAGCTTCCACACGCGCAAGTGGGTCAAACCCGAAGACCTCAACGCCAACGGCACCCTCTTCGGCGGCTCGCTCCTGCGCTGGATCGACGAGCAGGCCGCCATCTACGCCATCATCCAGCTTGGCAACCACCGCAGCGTCACGAAGCTGATCTCCGAGATCAACTTCGTCTCCTCCGCCGAGCAGGGGGACATGATCGAAATGGGCCTGAAGGCCACGCACTTCGGCCGCACCTCCCTGACCATGCGCGCCGAGGTCCGCAACATGATCACCCGCCAGGTCATCCTCACCATCGAGAAGATCGTCTTCGTCTCCCTCGGCCCGGACGGCAAACCCGTCCCGCATGGCTACACGGATATCACCTATCACCGGGACCGCCTCCCGGTGCAGAACCGCAGCTGATGCAGCACCACACACCCCTGCCCGACGCCGGCCCTCGCCCCACCGGCACCGCCCACCTGAACGGTGGCGGAGAATCACAAGCGACTTGATATCCTCGAAAGGGTGACAGAGATCGAACGAGACGCGCGCGGCGCTCCGGCCACCGACCGGCTGAACTACACCGCCTACCGGCTGAGCCGGGCGCTGGACCGGTTCACCGAGAATTTGGCCCTGGCCCACGGGGTGACGCTGTCACAGTTCCTGATCCTCCAGGTCCTGGGCGAGGGGCTGCCCCTCTCCAACGCCCAGCTGGGACGGCGTACCTTCGTCAGCGCACAGGCCGCCCACCTTGTGGCGAACGAGCTGATCGACCTCGGCCTCGTGGAACGCGGCAACCACCCGACGAACCGCCGGGTGCGCCTGGTCAAGCTGACCGAGAGCGGCTGGGACCTCGTCCAACGCTGTGGGCAGGAGCTGCAGCGCCACGAGCGGCGGCTCACCGCCGCGGTGGGCGAGGACCTCGGCAACTCGATCGTCGACGTCCTGGACCACGCGGCCCGCGAACTCGCCGGCGGATACTTCGGGGATGACGAGGCCGAGGCGGACGCCATCTCCCGGCGGCAGATCACCAGCCGGCCGCGGCACGTCCCCTCGCGCCTGGCCGCGAACCGCCTGCGCTCCGCCGGCAGGGACGCCAAGGATGCCAGCGACTCCGGCGACCTCGCGGACGGCTCCGCCGACTGATCCCCAGTCCGGCCGACAGTTCCCGCTCTGGCGACAGCCTCAGGAGCGCGACGGCGCCGTCCGGACCAGCACCAGCGCGGTGCAGACCAGTGCGCTCGCGGCGGCCACCGCCAGGGACACCCGCCCGGAGCTGGCATCGATCAGCCAACCCATGAGCAGGGCACCGAACGGCACCATCCCATAGCTGCCGAGGGTCATCCAGGACATCATGCGCCCGAGGAACCGGGGGTCCACGGACTCCTGTGCCGCGGCGTTGACGATCCCCTGGTAGTAGCCGATCCCCAGTCCCAGCAGCGGGGCGGCGCACAGGAAGAGCGCCAGGGTGGGTGCTGCCGCGTTCAACGCCAGCACCACCCCGAACACCGCCGTGGCCGGGACCATCGCCCGCACGGAGACCTTGCGCTGCCGGGCCGCCAGGATCCCTCCCAGCACGGCGCCCACGGCATTGAGCGTGTGCACGGCGCCGACAGCACCGGCATCCCCGCCATAGCTGAGGTCCACTGTGGAGGTCAGCACCAGACCGAAGTTCATGGCCAGCAGGGACACCACCACGTTCACCACCAGCAGGGTGTTTACGTCCCGGCCGCGCTGGAACGGGACGCGGCCGCGCGGGCGGGCTCCGCCGTCGTGCTGGGCCCGGGGGTGCAGCTCGGCCGGGTGGATCATCCACCGGGTGCCGAAGACCACCAGGTAGGCACCGGCGTTGATGAGGATGCACAGGGCCGCCCCCAGCCCCTGGAAGGCGAGGCCGGCGAGCGCCGGGCCGACGGAGCGGGCGGCCGCCAGGGCGATGGTGCTGATCGAGGCGGCACTGGACAGGCCGCCGGGTCCCACGAGTTCGAAGATGATCGCCTGCGCCGCGACGCGTTCGAAGGCCTGGACGGAGCCGAGGACGCCGACCAGCCCATAGATCAGCCACAGATTCGGGTCCTCGGTCACCACCAGCGCCAGGGCGGCTGTGACCACGGCGGAGAGCAGCGAGGTCACCAGCAGCACGGTCCGGGCGGCCACCCGGTCCACCAGTCGGCCGGCGGCCAGACCCAGCACGAAGATGGGCAGGAATTGTGCGATCGTGATGCCGCTCAGGGCCTGGGCGCTGCCTGTGGCGTTGAGGACGACCAGCTGCAGGGCCAGGTTCTGGAACCAGACCCCGGTGTTGGAGATGACCTGGCCGATGAAGTACAGGGAGAAATTCCGCTGCCGGAACGGGCCTGACGATCCCGATACTGCCGGGGACCTCGACTTGCCCTCCGCGCCGGGATCTCCCTCCGGATCGGGCTCTCTCTCCGGGCCGGGCTCTCTCTCCGGGCCGGGTTCGTCCGGCTCAGACACGGCGCCGGATGAACTCGGCTATCCGCTCGGGGATCCGGGCGGCCGAACTCGACCGCTGATCCGCGTTGTTGGCCCGGATCTCCAGTACGGGGATCCCCTCGGCTTCCAGGGCCTCGGTGATGAATCCGCTGCCCGGGGTGTCGTCGGCCACCAGGTGCACCACGCCGTCCACTCCGTGGGTCAGGGCCTCCTTGACGTACCACTGGGAGGACCACGGCGGCACGTACAGCTGGTCGGTGATCCCCACGAACCGGGCGGCGAGCGCGCGCACGGGGTCGTCGCCGTACCGGAGGTAGCCGTCCGCGGCGATGGCCAGGTACATGGACCACACGAACACCGCCCCGAACTCCTCCTGGAACCGGGTGTACAGGCCCAGGTCTGACCACAGCCCGCGGCCGACCCACATCAGCCGCTTCCGCTCCCCCGGGCAGACGGCGACCTGCCGGTCCACACGCTCGGCGGTCTCCTCATAGAGACTCCGCGCCGCGTCCACGGCCCACTGGGTGCCGCGCTGCCACTGCGGCGCCATCACGGCGGGCATGGTGTCATTGACGAGCACCGGGGTGGGCCGGGTGGTGGCGATCAGGTCCCGGGTGCGCCGGTTCCACTCGGCCTGCTCGTTGCCCAGGGCCATGATCTCGGCCAGGCGGCCATAGTCCATGGTCCGTCCGGTCCGCTCCTCGAGCCAGGCGATCAGGTCCTGGATCTCGCCCTCGAGCAGGTCCAGGCGCTCCGTGCCGAAGGCCTGCTCCCACTGGTGCGGCACCAGTTCCCACCACCGGTCCGGCACCGGGTCCGCACCGGTGCGGGACAGCAGGAAGGTCTCGGTTCCCGGGCGGTTGCCCCACTGTTCGAAGATCTTGGCCGTGACGTCCCCGCTGCGTTCGGCTACCGCGAAGCGGGGGGCCGGCAGCCCGCCCCACGGCCGGTCCTCGGCCGGCAGATCCTGCTCCCCCAGCGGCATGGCGTCGTACTGGAGGCTGAAGTCCGGCAGCCCTCCAGCGGCCAACCGGTCCATGGAGGCCGGCCCGGCCTGCTTCGCGGCGATGATCGAGGACCACCACTGCGTGACCACGTACGGGATGTCCAGGGCGCGGAAGACCTCGTGCGGGGCATCGGCGTTGACCAGGGCGATCGGCTCACCGGCGGCCGCGCGCTGGCGCACCGTCTGGAACCACTCCTTCTGGTGGCGGGTGGCGGCCACGGCCGAGCGCAGCCGCTGCCCTGCGGGGGCCTGTGGTGTTCGCGGCTGGGCCGGTGTTCGCGGCTCGGTCACAGCGCGTCCTTCCTGTTCACGTTCCGTTGCAGCGCGCGGATGATCCCAGCGGTGGCGTCCTGGACACCGCCGGCGGGCACGCGGAGCTGTTCGGCCAGCCAGAGGTCACGGCTGGCCAGCGCCGGGCGGTACTCCGCCAGGTCCCAGACAGGGCCGTCGTCCAGGTCCCGCACCAGCGCCACCACCCCGGCGGCACCGCAGCGTTCCGTCTCCGCCAGCAGGTGCTCAGTCCGTTCGGAGGACAGGGAGCGGGCCGCCGCCGGGGGCCGGGCGGTGTGCCGGTCGGCCAGCTGGGCGCAGGCCTCCTCCAGCGTGGCGGCGTTGACGGCGTCCCCGATCCAGGCGGCGTCGCCGGCGTCATGGTCCTCCCCCACCACCACGGCCCCGGCCGCCTCGAGCGCCGCGTAGACGGTGGCATCCGGATGCGAGCTGCCGGTCAGGTACACCGGTACCCGCGCACCGGCCAGTTCGGCGGGCTCGTCCAGCTCCACCGGCTCGGCCGCGCTCCGGACCAGTTCCCCGATCCGTTCCCAGGCGTCCTCGGGAGACAGTTGGGCCGCAGCACGGTAGGCCGTCAGCGCCGTGGTTCCGGAGAGAACCCGTTCTCGACGCCGGCCCTGCACCGCCTCGAGCGCCTGGCCCAGCTTTGCTTCGCGCGCCGCGGCCTCGGCCAGCGACGTCGCGTCGACCTGCTGGCCGGTGACCCCGGAGACGAAGGCCGCCAGTCTCTCGTACTGGTGGGACACAAAACGCCGCCGATGGGCACCGCCACCGCGGGGAGCATCCAGGAGGTGGACCGGGAACGGCACCCGGCCGCGCTCGTCCAGGATGCGCAGGACGTAGTAGACGCGCAGGTCCGCCATGGAGTCGTTGCAGACCACCAGCCCGGCCAGCTCGTCATGGTCGCCGGAGAGGATCTCGTCGAGAACCCGGGCCGCCACGGCGTCGGCGGCCCCGAGCAGCTCGGTGGCCTCCTGGGAGACCGCACCGGTCCAGGAGCCGAGGATCCGCACCGGGACGGCCCCGCAGGCCAGGACGACCTGCCGCGGTACATCGGCCCCGACCACGCCGATGCGCATCGCGCTCACAGCACTCCCGCGGCGCGCAGATCCTCGATCCGGCCGGCGTCGTAACCGATGGCTCCCAGGACCGCATCGGTGTGCTCGCCCAGGTGGGGTGCCGGCACGTCCAGGGTGGTCTGGCTGGCGGAGAAGACCATGGGCAGCCCGGAGCCGTAGAGCCCCTCGAAGTGCCCGAACTTCGGGTGGACGAGCGGGACCACCTCGCCGCGCTGGACCACCAGCGGGTCCCTCACGGCGTCGGCGGTCGAGCGCACCGGGGCGGCCGGTGCTCCCTCACGGTCCAGGGCCTGCAGCACCTCGTCCAGCGGCTTCTCGGCAGCCCAGCCGGCGATCAGCCCGTGCAGGCGGTCGGCGTTGGCCACCCGGGCGTCCCGGGTGCCGAAGTCCTCGGCGTCCAGCAGGTCCGGCCGGTCGATGGCGCGGAGCACCCCGGCGGCGAACTGGTCGGTGGGTGCACAGATCGCGAAGTAGCCGTCTGCGGCCCGGAAGGTGCCGAACGGCGCCAGCCGGGGCACGTGGGCGCCGGTGCGCAGCGGGAAGCCCACGGACTCCAAGGCATCGAAGGGCTCGCAGGCCACCATGGAGGTCAGCGCCCCCAGCATGGAGACGTCCACGTGCTGGCCCTCGCCGGTGTGCTCGGCCTGCAGCACGGCGGCCAGGGTGCCGATCACCGCGAAGAGCGGTGCGGACAGGTCCCCGATCGGCAGACCGAACCGCACCGGGGGCTGGCCCGGCTCCCCGGCGGTCATCATGACGCCGCTGAGTGCCTGGACGATGGTGTCCATGGCCTTGCGGTCCCCGTTGTCCGGACCCGCCCCGAAGCCGCTGATCGAGGTGTAGACGAGCTTCTCGTTCAGGTGGCGCACGGAGGCGTAGTCGATCCCGAGGCGTTTGGTCACCCCGGCGCTGTAGTTCTCCACCAGGATGTCCGCCTCGCCGATCAGGTCGAACAGCACCTGGCGGCTCTCCGGGTGCTTCAGGTTCAACGTGATCGATTCCTTGCCCCGCCCGCGCAGCATCATCGAGACGGACATGTCGTCATCCGAGGTACGGCGCAGGCTGAGGCCACCCTCGGTGACATAGGGAGAGTTGTTGCGGGAGGAGTCCCCGCCGCGGGCGGGGTTCTCCACCTTGATCACCCGGGCGCCGAGGCCGGCCAGCAGCAGCGTGGCATAGGGGCCCGCCAGGGCGGTGGTCAGGTCGATGACGGTCTTGCCCTTGAGCGGTGCGGTCACGGTGTTCATCGGGGATGGTCCTCCAGTTGTACGGTCAGTCGGTCTCCGCTCCAGGCCAGGACGGTGTCCAGGCCGGCTTCGCGGGTGATCTCTTGCAGGTAGTGGCCCACGGCCTCACCGCCATCAGCGCGGGGCACGGGAACGGGACGGGCGTCGTCGTCGATCCAGCACGGGATGACCTCCGCGCTGACCCGCCCCTCCGCCTCCAGGGTGATGACGGCGATCGCCGTGTTCCGGCTCTCGGGGTGGAAGGGGTACTCGGGCATGGCGGGGTCCGGTGAGAACCCGAACAGCCGGATCCGCTCCCGGGCCCAGGCCCTCCGCTCGGGAGAGTCCCCGGGCTGGCCGCCCAGGGCGTGCGTCACCGTGGCGAGGTTGCCCAGCCCGTGGAAGATGGGCCGGCCCCGGTAGGCCTCGATCCCCTTGAGAATGTGGGCGTGGTGGGCGATCACGGCCACCGCCCCGGCGTCGATCGCCGCGTGGGCGATCTCGTACTGGTACTGCGCGATGTCCACGGGTTGGTGGACCAGTCCCTGGTGCAGGGCGACGATCACGTCCGTGCCCTCCGCCACTTGGGCCGCCACCCGGTCCGAGAACGCTGCCAGGGACCGCGGTTCGGCGAACGTGTAGGTCCGCGGCGGTCCGCCGGGGTTGGCGCCCCGGGGCTCATAGTGCGTGACGACCTCGATCCAGGCGCAGCCGGCCTTGCTGCTCCCGGCCCAGGACTCCCGGGGACCCACGCAGTTGACGCTGAGCACCGCGACCTTCCGGCCCTCGTGCCCGACGACGGCCGGTTGCCAGGCCTCCACCAGGTCACCGCCGGCGCCGGTGGTCACCATGCCCCGGTCCCGGCAGTGCCGACGGGTGTCCTCGATCCCCTCGCCACCGAAGTCATAGACGTGGTTCCCGGCCAAGGTGAGGACGTCGAAGCCCGCACCGGCCACCGCGTCCAGCGCGGACGGCGGCGCAGGCAGGGCTGGCACGTCCGAGGACATCGTGGCGGTGGCCTCGGTGTGCGGCACCTCGAGCTGGCCGATGACCACATCGGCCTCCGCCAGGACCGGGGCCACGGCGGCGAGGAGCGAGGTGGCATCCTCCCGTTCCAGGACGAGGTCCCCGGTGGCCATGATGGTGGTCGTCGGTGCCATACCTGGCGCCATGCCCACCGTCATCCCCGCCGCTCGTCATTGGCCCGCATTGAGCGGGCCAGGAAGGAGCGCAGGCGGTCCGTCTCCGGGGCGCGGAAGAACTCGTCCGCGGGACGGTCCTCGATGACCCGGCCCTCGGCCATGAACACGCAGCGGTCAGCGACCTCGCGGGCAAACTCCATCTCGTGGGTGACCACCACCATGGTCCGGCCGGTGGCGGCCAGGGCCTTCATGGTCTGCAGCACCTCGTCGATGAGTTCCGGGTCCAGGGCGCTGGTCGGCTCGTCGAACAGCAGCACCCGCGGCTCCACGGCCACCGCACGGGCGATGGCCACGCGCTGCTGCTGGCCGCCCGAGAGCTGCCGCGGGTACGCGTCCGCCTTGTCCGAGAGGCCCACCTTGGCCAGCAGGTCCCGCGCCGCGGCCTTGGCCTGGGCCGAGGGAACCCCGTGGACCGCGATGGGGGCCTCGGTGACGTTGCGCAGCACGGTCCAGTGCGGGAACAGGTTGAACTGCTGGAACACCATGCTCATCCGGCGGCGCTGGGCGCGGACCCCGGCATCGGTCAGCGGGCGCAGGCTGCGGCCCTGCTCGAAGCCGAGCAGGTCGCCGTCCAGGTACATGGCGCCGCCGTCGATCGTCTCGAGCTGGTCGATGCACCGCACGAGGGTGGACTTGCCGGAGCCGGAGGGTCCGAGGATGGCCACCACCTCGCCCTCGTTGACGGTCAGGTCGATGCCGTCCAGGGCCGTGTGGTCCCCGAACTGCTTGCGCAGGCCCACCACCTCGAGCACCGGGGTGGCGAGTGCTGCTCCCGCCGTGCCGCGCGCGGTGCCGGTCTGGGATCCGTTCATCACTGGTTCTCCTTGGTCCGGTTGTCGATCGCGGTACCGGCCTGGCCGGCGTCGGGCGCAACTGGGTCGGTGGAGGTGCCGGCCGCCGCGGCGCGACCGGTGGCCTTGGGCGCCGCGCGGGTGGCCCCACGGCTGTAGTGGGCCTCGATCTTGCCCTGGATGACCGTGAGGATGGAGACCGAAACGAGGTACCAGATCACCGCCACGATGAGCATGGGCACCACGTCATAGGTGCGGTTGTAGATGACTTGCACGGCATGCAGGAGGTCGCCCATCGCGATGACGCTGACAAGGGAGGTGCCCTTGAGGGTCGCGATGACCTGGGAGCCGGTCGGCGGGATGATGACCCGCATGGCCTGCGGCAGCACGATCCGGCTGAAGGAGTGCCACCGGCTGAAGCCCATGGCCGCCGAGGCGTCGTGCTGGCCCTGGTCCACCGAGAGGATGCCCGCCCGGATGATCTCCGCCATATAGGCCGCCTCGTGGAGGGACAGGCCGATGATGGCTGCGGTCAACGGCGTGATGAGGTCGTTCGTGGACCAGCTGAAGAACTCGGGCCCGAACGGCACGCCCACGGAGATCCGAGGGAGTAGGTAGGCGAGGTTGAACCAGAAGATCAGCTGGACCAGCGGCGGGACCCCGCGGAAGAAGCCGACGAAGGCCTTGCACGCCAACCGTGCGGGCCAGTAGTCGCTGAGCTGCCCGGCCGCGAGCACCACGCCGAGGGAGGTGCCCAGCACCATGGCGACCGCCGTCAGCAGGATGCTGGTGAGCAGGCCCAGCAGCACGCTCGGGTTGAAGAGGTACTCGGCGACGATCGGCCATTCGAACCGTTCGTTGGTGACGAGGAAGGTCAGGATGCCGAAGGCCACGAGGACCAGCACCACGGTGCCCAGGATGCGCAGCGGTCTGATTCGGGGGCGGGCATCGGCAACATCGACGGCATCGGTTCGCACAGTGGGTGCGGCAGTGGTCATGGAGATCTCCGAGACGGTCATTCGCCGGATGATTCACCGGACGTCTGTCCGGTCATCGGGTTGAGGGTGGGAGCATCGACCTTGGTGTCGTCCAGGCCCCATTCGGCCATGATCCGGTCATACTCGCCGTTCTCGAAGATGCCCTCGAAGGCGGCCAGCATGGCCTCGGCGAGTTCGTTGTCCTTGGGCATGAACATGGCGAGCTGGTCGATGCCGGCGCCCTGCTCCTCGGACTGGGCAATGAACTCGAACACGCCCTCGTCCTGGGTCTGGATGTCGATGGCCGCAGTCTGGGTAGTCCCGGCGTAGTCGGCGCGGTCCGACCGGACGGCGAGGATCGTGGAGTTGGTGTCCTCCAGCCCCAGGAACTCGGGGGCTTCGAGGCCCTCGCCCTCGCACCACTCGGCGTAACGCTCCAGCTGGCTCTCGGTGACGGAGCCGGTGACGCCGGCGACGCGGGCACCACAGACGTCCTCCGGCGTTCCTAGGTCCTCCTGCCGTTCGCTCAGGTAGAGGTAGGACGTCCGCGTGGTCATCCAGACCACGGCGTCGAAGTCCTCCTCCCGCTCGGCGGTGGTGCGGACCGGGCCGTTGAAGGCGTCATAGCGGCCGGACAGCATGCCGGTCAGCATGGCGTCCAGTCCGGACGAGGTCTGGATGGTGAACGGAACGCCCAGCTGCTCGGCGAGGGCCTCCTGGATGTCCGGGTCGATGCCCGTGATCTCGCCGCCCTCCTGCAGGGTGCGGTACGGCGGGTGGGTGTCACCGGCGATGGTGATGCCCCCGGCGGACTTGATGTCCTCCGGCAGTAGGTCGTACGCCGGGGCCTCGGTATTGACCCCACCGGCGGCGGTGGACGCGGATTCCTCGCCGGAGGATTCGACTCCGGCATCCGACGAGGAACAGGACGCGAGGGCGAGCACGGTCAGACCAGCGAGGGCTGCGGTGCCGAGACGGCTGTACTTCATGGCGATCTCCCAAGTAAGTGAGGTGCATCACGGGTGGAATGTGTGACGAGAATATCATGTCGCTTGATATTCGTCATAGCCTCTTGTGGAGATTGGCGCGGGAGCATCCACCGACCAGCAGCTCCAAGGGATTGATCAACGATGTAGATCATCAACCAAATACCCAGGCGGAGATGAACCCGTGCACGGCGGAGCCAGGAGGCCGATGATGGGAGCAGACGAAAGGAGACGTCATGAGCGATCAGAAGGCTGGCCCCGGGACCAGCACCACCACGTCCACCGCCACCGCCGAGGCCGCGAGCACCCACGCCGAGGTGGCCGACCAGCTCATGGCGGAGGCCACCAAGGCCCAGGCCCGGCATGACCAGGATGATGCCCGCGCAGACGAGTGGGGCATGGCGTCCTTCCCCGCCTCCGATCCGCCGCAGAACTACTGAGCGGACGCGCTTCCAGTCACATCAAACCTGCCCAACCACAGGGATAGCCCCGGTGGCTGGGCCTGATGCCGGCCCTACAGTCCCAGTGCGCTGATCCCGCCCAGTGAGGTCCCGAGGATGACTACCGTGGAGAGCAGCCCGAGCAGCACCGGCCGGTAGCCGACCCGGAGGAGGCTCTTCAGGTGCACCCCGAGGCCCAGGGCGAACATCGCCGCGGACAGTAACAATGTCTGCAGGATCTGGACCACGTCCAGGACCGGCTCCGGCAGCACGCCCGTGGTCCGCAGGAGCATGGCCGCCACGAAGCCGAGGACGAAGAGCGGGACGATCGGCGGGCGCTTCGCCGTGGTCGCGGCACCACCCTGCCGCCGCAGGTGGATCGAGAGCCCAGCGGCCATCGGCGCGAGCATCAGCACCCGGGCCAGCTTCACGGTCACAGCGATCGCGAGCGCACCACCGCCCACCGCCCCGCCGGCGGCCACCACCTGCGCGACCTCATGGGTGGAGGCACCGATCCAGATCCCCAGCGTTTCCTCCGACAGGCCCAGCAGTCCGCCGAGGAACGGCACCAGCGGGATCATGATCGTGCCGAACAGCACCACCAGCGCGATGGCGGTGGCGACCTCCTCCTCCTTGGCCTTGGCCACCCCGTCCATGCCGGCCACCGCCGCCGCGCCGCAGATGGAGAACCCGGAGGCGATCAGCAGCCGCTGCGCCGGAGAGATCCCCAGCCGGGCGCCAATCCACAGTGTCCCGAAGAACGTCACGGCCACGGACGCCACCACCACGGCCAGCACCCCGAAGCCCAGGTCCAGGACCGAGGTCAGGGACACCTGCAGCCCGAGCAGCACGATCCCCGTGCGGAGTAGCTTTTTGGCCGAGATCGCCACCCCGGGAGCCAGCACCGCCGGCACGGGGGCCAGGTTCCGCCACAGGGCCCCGGCCAGGATCGCCACGAGCAGCGGGCTGATGCCCGGCAGCAGGTGCGCCAACCCCCAGGCGAGTACCGCTGCAGCGAGGCAGACGGCGAGACCGGGCAGGGCCGGCGTCGGGAACCGACGGAAACCCCGCCGTGCCTCCGGCAGATCCGCAGAGGTTGAACCGCGCTCGCCGCCGGTCGCAGGAGTCGGCGTGGGTGCCGCGGCTTGGGGTCGGATGCTGTCAGGAAAGGGCACCCTTCGACGATTCCAGCACCAGCGGACTGCCAGTAGCCCCCGCCTGACCAACGCGGCCATATGATGCTGATATGTCCACCGCAGCCGAGGGCGACCCTCCGCAGAGCCGCTTGCCTGTTCCTCAGCAGGTTCCGCAGCACACCCAGCAGAACCCCCCACCGCGCGCCCCGCACATCGACTCGTGGCTGAACCTGACCATGCTGCGACTGCTGGTGGGCGTCGCCGATCGAGGGAGCCTGAGCTCCTCGGCGCGGGCTGCGGGAATAGCGCAGTCCAATGCCTCCCGTTCCCTCCGGACGCTCGAGCGGCGGCTGGGCTACACGCTGCTGCGCCGGTCCACCCGCGGCTCGACGCTGACGCAGGAGGGCGTGCTGACGGTGGAGTGGGCGCGGGAGGTGCTGGACGGCGTGGACCGGCTGTCCGCGGGGGCTGATGCCCTGGCGCACCGGGGGCAGGAGGAGCTGGCGATCGGGGCGAGCATGACCATCGCCGAGCACCTGCTGCCCGGCTGGATCGGCGCGTTCCGGGCACGGCGGCCGGGCGTGGCCACCCAGCTGCGGGTGATGAACTCGGCCCACGTCATCGAGGCGGTGACGGCCGGGACGGTGGCGCTGGGCTTCGTGGAGACCCCCGACCTGCCGGCGGACCTGCGTGCGGTCACGGTGTTCACGGACCAGCTGGTCGTCGTCGCCGGTCCAGGGCATGCGTGGGCACGCCGCGACGAGCCACTGGACCCGGCCGAGCTGGCCATCACCGCCCTGGTCGAGCGCGAGGAGGGGTCCGGAACTCGCGCCTTCCTCGACCGCCTCGTGGACGATCACCGCCCCGCCCCGCTCGTGGAGCTCAACAGCAACTCGGCGATCTGCCAGGCGGTGGTGGAGGGCATCGGACCCGCCGTCTTGTCCCGCCTGGCTGTGGAGGGCTACCTGCGTTCCGGCCAGCTCACCGAGATCCCGACGCGCGGGCCACGGCTCGACCGCATCCTGCAAGCCATCTGGCGGGGCCGGCTGTCCGACGGCGGCACGGCGGCCGAGTTCCTCGAGGTCGCCCTGGGCGGTGGACGGGGAGGCTGCCCCTCGCAAGGCTCCCGGTACCCCTCGCAAGTTTCCCGGTGATCATGACTATCCCCGGTCATGATCACCGTGAGTAGTCAGGATCGGCGGGAAAGATGCTCTGGGCCCATGGCGTCCAGCGGTGCTCCTCCGTACCGTGAGTGGGGAAGAGCAACCGGTATCGAACGAAGGAGGACGCATGCGCGCAGTGATCGTGGCAGCCAAGGGCGCCGAGGCAGAGGTCAAAGAGGTGATGGAGGACCAGCTGCTGGTCGGCGTCGGAGAATCCGGCACCGTGGAACTGGACGTGCTCTACTCCAGTTACAACTACAAGGACGGCATGGCCATCGACGGCGGCGGCCGGGGCATCCTGCAGAGCTTCCCGATCATCCCGGGGATCGACATCGTCGGCACGGTGACCGGTTCCGAGGACCCGGACTGGTCAACCGGGGACACCGTGGTGCTCAACGGGGACGGCATCGGCGAGTCCCTCCACGGCGGCTTCGCCACCCGGGCCCGAGTCCGGCCGGACGCCCTCGTGAAGCTGCCCGAGTCATTGAGCCCGGAGCGCGCTGCGGCCATCGGCACCGCGGGCTTCACCGCCATGATCTCCGTCCTGCAGCTGGAGGACGCGGGCGTGACCACGGAGTCCGGTGACGTGCTGGTGACCGGCGCCGCAGGCGGGGTCGGCTCGGTGGCAGTGTCCCTGCTGGCCGGCCGCGGCTACCGCGTGGTGGCCTCCACCGGACGCGTCGAGGAGGAAGGCGACTACCTCCGCGGCCTCGGCGCCGCCGACCTGATCGACCGCCACGAACTCTCCGACGAGCTGGGCAAGCCCGTGCAGTCCGAGCGGTGGGCCGGGGCCATCGACGTCGCCGGCAGCACCACCCTGGCCAATGTCCTCGCGCAGACACAGTACGGCGGCACGGTCTCCGCGTGCGGCCTCGCCCAGGGGATGGACCTCCCCACGTCCGTCGCACCCTTCATCCTGCGCGGCGTCACCCTCACCGGCGCGAACTCGGTCAAGGCCCCGCGGGAACTGCGGCAACGGGCGTGGAATGCGCTGGCGTCAGAGTTGGACCTGGAGAAGCTGGACGAGATGACCACGACGATCGGCCTGGCGGACACCATCCCCTACGCGGAGCGGATCCTGGCCGGACGCACCCGCGGGCGCACCGTCGTCGACGTCAACGCCTGACCGCCCTCTGCACTTTCAGGGCAGAAAACTAGTGATCTCTGCCCTGAAAGTGGTGCCCGGGCTGTGTCTCCTGCGGGAGTCAGCCGTCAGCGGAGTCCGCGGAAGAACTCCGTGATCTCCTGCGCCAGGGCCGCGGGCTGCTCGAGGGCGGCGAAGTGCCCACCGCGGTCCATCTGCGTCCAGCGGCGGATATCCGTGAAGTGACGGGCGGCCAGGCTGCGCGGCGGCACGCGGATCTCGGCAGGGAAGGCCGCATAGCCGGTGGGCACATCCACGGTGGCGCCGCCGCTCAAAGGCCCGATGCCCTGGACCTGCCCGTGGTACGGCCAGAACGAGGACGCGATGGCACCGGTGAACCAGTACAGGGCGATGTCCGCCAGCATCCGGTCCCGGTCCACGGCTTCGAACACGTCACCGCCGTGGTCCGTCCACCCGTGGAACTTCTCCCCGATCCAGGCCGCCAGCCCGGCCGGGCTGTCCATCAGGGCGGCCGCGAGGGTCTGCGGCTTGGTGCCCTGGATCTGGGTGTAGGCACCCTCCTGCCGGCGCCACTCCGCCTGCTGTTCCAGGTAGCGCCGTTCCTCCTCCGTGGTCTCCTCGGTGGGGGCCGCGCCGGGCAGACCGACCAGGAAGTTCAGGTGGATTCCGGTGAGTCGCTCCGGGTGGCGGACGGCGAGGCTGGTCGCGATGTGCGCGCCCCAATCCCCGCCCTGGGCGGCGAACGTGCGGTAGCCGAGGACATCCGTCATCAGTTCGGCGAAGAGATCGGCCATCTCCGGAATGGCGAGCCGGGCCTGATCGGGCCGAAAGGACGGCCCGTAGCCGGGCAGGGAGGGCGCCACCACGGTGAACGCATCGGCCGGGTCTCCCCCGAAGCGGGCCGGATCGGTGAGCCGCGGGATGAGGTCGAGGAACTCGAACACCGAGCCGGGCCAGCCGTGGCTGAGCAGCAGCGGCACGGGCGCGGGTCCCTGGCCCGGGACATGGAGGAAGTGCAGTGGAATCCCCCGCAACTCGCTGCGGAACTGCGGGAAGGAGTTCAACTCCGCCTCCTGGGCCCGCCAGTCGAACCGGTCCCGCCAGTAGCCGACCAGCTCGGCCAGCCAGTCGACGTCGGCCCCGTGGGCCCAGGCCTCTCCCGGCGCCCGGTCCGGCAGACGGGTGGTGGCCAAGCGCCGGGCGAGATTCTCAAGGTCAACGTCGGCGATGTGCAGTTCGAAGGGCACGGGTTGGCGGGGATCGACCGTTGTCATGGCCCCATTGTGGCGCACGGCACGTCTGGGCGCGAGGCCCCCTGGAGTGCCCGGGGTGCGGCGGATGGACGGCGGATGGACGGCGCACCCAGTCATCGACGACAGCCTGCCAGTGTCCCTACGATGGGCCGATGGCACCCACCCACCACACCATCGACTACGTCGAGCTCGCCGCCCCGGACCTGGAGAGGGCCAAGGCCTTCTACGGCGAGGCCTTCGGCTGGGCCTTCAACGACTACGGCCCTGATTACGCGGGCATCCAGGCGGCGAACGGTGATGGTGAGGTCGGCGGACTGAACCCCCACGCGGTTGCTGGATCCGGGATGCCGCTGGTCATCATCTACTCGGACGACCTCGACGCGACCGTGGAGGCGGTGCGCTCGGCCGGCGGACAGATCACCCAGGAACCCTACGAGTTCCCCGGCGGCCGGCGGTTCCACTTCACCGATCCCGGCGGCAACGAGCTGGCGGCCTGGTCCACCTCCTGCTCCTGCCCGGTCACAGCCGGGTCTGTACCATGCACGAGTGCCACCTTCAGAGCCGCGGACCAGTGCCGCCAGCAACCCGCCGTCCGCGTCCTCGGCTTCCCCGGCCTCCCCTCAGGCCAACCACCCGGAGGCCGCCTCCCCGGCCGTGAACCCGCGGCTCCTCGTCGCGGTGCTCGCGGCCACCGGCATCGTGGTGTCCCTGGCGCAGACGCTCGTGGTGCCGATCCTCGGCGATCTGCCCGTCATCTTCGGCACGGACGTCGCCACCGCCTCCTGGGTGATCACCGTGACCCTGCTCGTGGGCGCCGTGAGCACGCCGGTGATGGGCCGGCTGGCGGACCTGTACGGCAAGAAGCGGATGATGCTGGTGGCGGTCACCCCCTTCATCATCGGGTCCATCGTCTGCGCCCTCGCCACCGACGTGGTGGTGATGATCCTCGGCCGCGGACTCCAGGGCCTGGGCACCGGTATGATCCCGCTGGGCATCTCCCTGATCCACGACGTGCTGTCCAAGGAGAAGGCCGGTTCGGCCATCGCCCTGATGAGCTCCTCCATGGGCATCGGCGGCGCCCTCGGCATCCCGGTGGCCGCGGCCATCGCCCAGTTCGCCAGTTGGCGCGTGCTCTTCTGGGCGACGGCGGCCATTGCCGTGGCCACGGCCGTCGCCATTGCCCTGATCGTCCCCGCGCTCCGCCCGTCGGCCCGTCCCGTCATGGCCGACGGTCCCAGCGCAGCCGGCACTGCGGGCGGCGCTGCAGGCCAGCCCCTGCCGGCAACCCCTGGCGGCAAACCCGTCGGCTTCGACGTGGTCGGCGCGATCGGCCTGGCCATCGGACTGACGGCCCTGCTGCTGGGGATCTCCAAGGGTGCCGAATGGGGCTGGGGCAGCGTCCTGACGTTGGGCAGCGTGGGGGTGGCCGTCGTCGTGCTCGTGGCCTGGGGTGCCTACGAATGGCGCCGGCCGGGTCCGCTGGTGGACCTGCGCACCACGCTGCGGCCCGTGGTGCTGCTGACGAATCTGGCCTCGGTGCTGTTCGGCTTCAGCATGTACGCGATGAACCTGATCATCCCGCAGGTGATGCAGTTGCCCGTGGACCTCGGGTACGGACTGGGCCAGACGATGATCCAGATGGGCCTGTGGATGGCTCCCATGGGTCTGGGCATGATGGCCGTCTCCGGGCTCGGCGCGCGGATCAGCTACCGCAGGGGTCCGAAGCTCACCCTCACGCTGGCCGGCGTCATCATCGCCGCGGGCTACGGCGCCACCGCCCTCATCCTCGCGACCCTCGGCAGCCGTGCCCCGGGGCCCGCCGACGGGGCGACGATCCTGTGGACACTGGTGCTGCTGTGCGGCGCCGGAGCCCTGGTCGGTTGCGGCATCGGCTTCGCCTACGGCGCCATGCCCGCCCTGATCATGAGCGCCGTGCCAGCCACGGAGAAGGCCTCGGCGAACGGGCTCAACGCGCTGATGCGCTCGCTGGGCACCACCATCTCCGCCGCGGTCATCGGCGCCCTGCTCGGAGCCCTGTCCCAGCAGGTCGGCGGCATCCCGGTGCCCACCCAGACCGGGTTCCTGGTGGCCCTGCTGTGCGGCGCCGGGGCAGCGTTGGTGGCGGCCGGCGTCGCGGTGATGATCCCGGCGAAGAGGCCGGAACGGGGCCAACCTTCCGCCTGACGGTGTGATCCTTGACACACTCACGGCGCTGGATCCACGATATGGCCACAGTCCGTCGGCGCTCCCCTCGCCCTGGTGATCCATCCTCGCTGTTCTCGATGGGTTCCGTGGCGGGCGAATCGCGGGTCCTCCCGCACGGCACCGCCGGAAGCCATCACTCGGGGAGGAATCATCATGTCCAGAGTCAAGAACGGGGTGCGGCGACTTGCCTGCACCGTGGCGGCGGTATCCATGGTGGCGGTGGGCCTCTCGGCTCCAGCCCAGGCCACCGGACCGGCGGGCCCGGCCGACGTGGGAACGGGCGGTGCTGACCACTGCTCCGCCCTCGCCGGGCTGGAGATCGACGCCGAGCAGATCGGGGTGCCCACCTCGGGCGCCGTCGTCAACAGTGCCGAACACGTCTCGGACGAGACGGACGGGACCTACTGCAAGGTGATCGGCAAGACCCTGCCGGTCGATCCGGAGGCTCCGGGGGTGACGTTCCAGGTGAACCTCCCGGACGGCTGGAACGGGAAGTCCCTGCAGTTCGGTGGAGGTGCATTCAACGGCACGCTCGTCACCGGAACCGGACACCACAACCTGCAGCCGCAGGACCTCGAGACCCCGCTGGCCCAGGGCTACACGACCCTCGGATCCGACGGCGGCCACGAGTCGGACGCTGGCTTCGATGCCGAGTTCGCCCTCAAGGAAGAGTCGCTGAAGGACTACGGCCTGTACTCCATCAAGAAGGCCCATGACGTCTCCGAGATCCTCATGGACACCTACTACGGCCAGGAGTCCGAGTACGCCTACTTCATCGGTGGCTCCCAGGGTGGCCACGAGGCCCTGGACGCCGCGGCCCGGTACCCGGACGACTACGAGGGCGTGGTGGCCAACTACCCGGCCTACAACGTCATGATGCTGCACCTGTCCTCCCTGAACGCTGGCCGGGCCATGTATGCCGAGGGCGGTGAGGCCTGGCTCAGCCCGGAGGACACGAAACTGCTGACGGACACCGTCTACGAGGTGTGTGACACGGTCGAACTCGACGGCGCCGTGGACGGCATCATCTCCAACGTGGCCGGCTGCAATGAGGTCCTGACCATCGATGCGGTCGAGCAGCTGCTGGGCTGTGAGAGTGGTGCCACCGAGGAGGATGCCTGCCTGACCCCGGAGCAGATCGCCGCCATCGATACGGTCCACTCGAGCTATGTTCCTGGCGTCGAGATCGCCGGGCAGACCGAGGCCAGGCGCTGGCCGATCCTGGAGGGCGCCCTCTGGCAGGCCTCGAACTTCGGCGCCGAGCCGCAGCCGTCCAATCCGCTCTCCGGCAGTGAGGGACTGCTCTACAGCGTCGGTGCCACCAACGTGAAGTACCTGATCACCCAGGACCCGGAGTACGACGCCATGGAGTTCGACCCCACGGAATGGGAGGAGCGGATCCAGGAGCTGGCGTCCATCACGGACGTCTCCAATGTGAGCCTGGAGCCCTTCTTCGACCGCGGCGGCAAGCTGCTGATGACCCACGGCACCGCGGACGACTTCATCAGCCCGCACAACTCGGACGCCTACTGGGAGCAGCAGCTCGAGAGCTTCGGCGAGGAGCTCGCGGACAGCGCCCGGTACTACAAGGTCCCGGGACTCGGCCACGGCTTCGGGCCGTTCAACGCCACGTGGGACGGGCTGGGTGTGCTCGCCGGCTGGGTGGAAGACGGCACGGCGCCCGGCACCCTGACCGCCGAGGACGCCAATGAGGGAACGGACCGGACCCGGCCGATGTGCGAGTACCCGGCCTGGCCCCAGTACCAGGGCACCGGCTCCGAGGACTCGGCCGATTCCTTCGAGTGCGTGACCACGGAGACGGTGGCCGACTTCACCGACAACGAGCCGGACTCCTCGTACTACGCCCCGGTGCGGTGGCTGCAGTTGGCGGGGATCACCCAGGGCTATGCCGACGGCTCCTTCGGCAAGTACCGGGACATCAGCCGCGGCGAGTCCGTGGCCTTCCTCCAGCGGCACCTCGCTCCGGATGCCGAGCCGGGCGACACCACGTTCACGGATGTACCGGAGGGCTCCACCTTCTTCACCCCGATCAGCTGGGCAGCCGGCGAGGAGATCACCCTCGGGTATGCCGACGGGCAGTTCAGGCCCGGCCAGTCCGTGACCCGCGGCGAGTTCGCCTCCTTCCTCTACCGTGCCGTGGACCCGGCACACCAGGGCCCGGAGGAGAGCGAGTTCACGGACGTGGACACCACCGATACCCACTACGAGGCCATCACGTGGATGGCGTCCGAGGGCATCTCGCAGGGCTACCGTGACGGTTCCTACAAGCCGCACCAGCACATCACCCGCGCCGAGACCGCCACCCTGCTCTACCGATACGAGTACCTGGTGGCCGACCGAGGGTGATCCTCTCCCCTCCTGCCCAGCCACAGGGATGTTCACTGCGGCTGGGCAGGATTGCGGGGGGCCGGATGAGCAGGGGCACTGGCGTCACACAGCTCCACGTTGCGTCCGGAAAGCGCAGTCGGGGCCGCCGCTAGCCGGTGAACTATCCTGTATGTCGGCGTATGACGGCAAGAGCGCGCACAAAAACTACGCTTTAACCGGTCACCACCCCCTTGACAACAGGAGCACCACCCATGACTCGTAACCACACCCGCGCACTCTCCCTCTCCGCCCTAGCCCTGACCGGTGCTCTGGCCCTGACCGCCTGTGGAAGCGGGGAGTCTGATGCCGAACTGGGCACCGAGGGGAACCCGGTCCAGCTCGGCGTGGTGGGCGCCTCCGAGCCCTACTGGACCACCTTCGAGGAGGCCGTCGAGGCCGAGGGCATCCAGCTCGACATCGTGGACTTCACCGAGTACACGCAGCCGAACCCGGCCCTGTCCGAGGGCGAGCTGGACATCAACCAGTTCCAGCACATCCAGTACCTGGCGGACTACAACGTCTCCGCCGGGGATGACATCCAGCCGATCGGCGCCACCGCCATCTACCCCATGGGCCTGTACTCCGAGAAGTACGACTCGGTGGACCAGATCCAGGAGGGCGAGACGGTGATCGTCCCCAATGACACCGTGAACCAGGCCCGTGGCCTGCTGGTGCTGCAGTCGGCGGGGCTGATCACGCTGCAGGACGGCGGCAACGCCTCCTCTACCCCGGAGGACATCATCGAGGAGGAGTCCAAGGTCGAGGTCTCCGCCCTGGACGCCGCCGTGACCGTGACCTCCCTGCCGGACGTCGCCGCCGCCATCGTCAACAACGACTTCATGGGGGACGCCGGCCTGACCCCCGAGGACGCCATCGCCCAGGACGACCCCGAGGATCCGGCCGCCCTGCCCTACGTCAACATCTTCGCCACGAAGGCCGAGGACAAGGACAACGAGGTGCTGAACAAGCTGGTGGAGATCTACCAGACCAACCAGGACGTGCTGGACGGCGCCCAGGAGTCGGCCGGCGGCTCCGCGGTATTCCTGCAGACCCCGGCGGCGGAGCTGCAGGAGTCGCTCACGACCACCGAGGAAGCCCTCAGCAACGCGGGCTGACCCCCGGCAACCGGGCCCGACGCCGGCCGGCACCTCCCGCTGAGAGGCGCCGGCCGGCGTCGGGCATGGTGGGCCTCTTCTGTCCGCACAGGAGGGACCCGGACAGTAGGTGCCCGAACCGAAGGAAATGCAGGACAATCACCCCATGCCCCACATCGCCCTGAAGGACGTCACCAAGGAGTATCCCGCGCCTCAGCGCGGTCATGCTCCCACCGTGGCGGTGGACCGTGTCAGCCTCGAGATCGAGAAGGGTGACGTCTTCGGCATCATCGGCTATTCGGGTGCGGGGAAGTCAACCCTCGTCCGCCTGATCAACGCGCTCGAGCCGGCCACCGCCGGCTCCATCGAGATCGACGGGACGGACATCACCCGGCTCTCGGCGGCCCGGCAGCGCCAGATGCGCACCGGCATCGGGATGATCTTCCAGCGCTTCAACCTGCTCAGCTCCCGCTCGGTGCGCCGCAACGTGGAGTACCCCCTCGAGGTCGCCGGGATGGGCAAGGCCGAGCGGCGGAGGAAGGCACTCGAGCTGCTCGACTTCGTGGGCCTGGCGGACAAGGCGGGCGCCTTCCCGGAGCAGCTCTCCGGCGGTCAGCAGCAGCGCGTTGGCATCGCCCGGGCCCTGGCCGCGGACCCGCCCATCCTGCTCGCGGACGAGGCCACCTCCGCCCTCGACCCGGAGACCACGGACGAGGTCCTGGACCTGCTCGCCAAGGTCAACAGGGATCTCGGCGTGACGATCGTGGTCATCACCCACGAGATGGAGGTGATCGCCCGGATCGCCACCAAGGTCGCCGTGATGGACCGCGGCCAAGTCGTGGAGGCCGGCGAGACCTACTCTGTCTTCACCAACCCGCAGACCGCCACGTCGAGGCGCTTCGTGCGCACCGTGGTGCGCAATCTGCCGACCGGCGATGAACTCACCGAACTGCGCGCGCAGCACGAGGGACGGTTCTTCACCATCTCGTTCACGGACGAGGGGGCCACCGAGGCCCGCGTCTTCGGGGCGCTGGCGCGCGCCGGCGTCGACTTCAACCTGGTGTATGGCGGGGTGGACTCCATCCAGGGCCGCGTCTACGGGCTGCTGACCATCGCCGTGCGCGGGGACGCGGCGGCGGTGGACGAGGCGGTCTCCTCCATCGGCTCCGGGGTCACCGTCGAGGAGGTGCACGCATGAGCATCATCGAACAGGTCACCGAGCTGATGCCGACGCTGCTGGAGCAGACCGGCATCATGCTGTGGATCGTGGCCCTGGCCCTCATCTTCGGCGGGATCTGCGGTCTCATCCTGGGCCTGCTGCTCTACGTGACCCGCAAGGGCGGGATCATGCAGCAGACGGTCGTCTTCTGGGTCATCAACATCCTGGTGAACACGTTCCGGCCCGTGCCGTTCATCATCTTCATCGCCGCCATCCAGCCGTTGGCCCGGCAGGTGGTGGGCACCGGCATCGGCTCCGACGCCGTGGTGTTCGGCATCTCGATCGCCGCCAGCTTCTTCATCGCCCGGCTCGTGGAGCAGAACCTCATGGCCGTGGACCCGGGCGTGATCGAGGCGGCCCGGGCCATGGGCGCCAGCCCCTGGCGCATCGTCCGCACCGTGATCCTGCCCGAGGCCCTGGGTCCGCTCGTGCTGGGCTACACCTTCGCCATCGTCGCCCTGATCGACATGTCCGCCGTGGCCGGCATCATCGGCGGCGAGGGGCTGGGCAACTACGCCGTCTCCTACGGCTACCGCCAGTTCGACCCCGTGGTCACCTGGACCGCGCTGTTCATCATCGTGATCGTGGTGCAGTTGATCCAGGCCTTCGGCAACATCCTGGCCCGCAAGATCCTGCGGCGGTAGCCCACCGCAGAACAAGGCACGTTCGAGAACCACGACGGCGGCCGGGCACCCTGGGTGCCCGGCC
>NZ_BMLQ01000012.1:45629-101444 GCF_014645315.1 Citricoccus zhacaiensis
TGGCCGCCGTCGTCCCCCGACTTTCCGGGCAATCCCCACCGGTGACGATTGCCCGGAAAGGCATCAGTGGTTCACGACGCCGTCGTAGCGCTGGAGGAACGTGGCAAAGTACGGCTGACCTTGAGGTCGGAGGGCCGGCCCCATGTGACCCAGTCGTTGTGTTCCTCAGAGCTGACTCCTTAACACATGTCAGCAAGCGAGACCTCGATACGCTGTCATCGTCGGCATCTAGGCCCGTAGATCTCCCCGTATTTGGTCTCGCACATTTGACAGGTGTAAAGTTACCTCCCGCGAGCCAACAGCAGGAGGACCCATGAGCGAACCGTCGCAGCGCCAGGACCGGCCACATCTGTCGGCAGGCCGCTCCTGGGCGCCCCTCATCGACGCCGTCACGGCAATCCTGGACGAGGGCGCGGACCCGCACTCCCCGAACACCCCGCTGAACGTCGCGGATGTCGCCCGCCGCGCGGGCGTCAGCCGACCCACGTTCTACAAGTACTTCCGGGACGTCCCCACCCTGGTCCGCGCGGCCGCGCTGCAGCGCATGGAGGCCACCTTCGAGCGGGTGCCGACGGTGGAGCTCGGGGACACCTGGACCGTGTTCGCGCGGGACACCTTCCAGACCCTGCTCACGGACCTGGCCGCCCACCGCCGCTTCTACCTCTCCGCCATCGCGCTCAACCCCGCGGACGTGGCCAGCGACTTCGTCCGCTACATCTCCCACCGCCTGCTCGCCTACTCCCCCCTCGGCCCGGTCATCCATCGGCGCAAAGGCCCGGACACCGCCGCCGAGCGCGCGGAGTTCCTGGCCGCGGGCACGGTCTGGCTGGTGCAGCAGTGGCTCGCCGCCTCCGCAGACCCCCTGGCGGAGGTCCCGGACATGGTCGACCGCCTCTCGGCCCTGCTCCTGTCCAGCTCGGGTGCCACGGAGCAGGAGATCGCCGCGGTCCGCTCGGCCTCACCGGCAACCACCACCGTCGCCACACACCCCGGCACGACGCCGGCCGGCGCCTCCCCGGAAAGGATCGCCTGATGGCGCAGCACCGGAAGAACCCGCCCACCTATCGGCTCCGGAACGGCCGGACCGCACCGGTTCCCTTCGGAGGACGGCCCGCGCACCGTCATACCGTTCATCACGCCGCTCAACCCGCTGCCCAGCCCGCAGCCCAGCACGGTGAGGCCCTCGATGCCATCGGGGCCTCCGCGCCGCAGCAGGCGGTGGTGCGGAAATCGGCGCTCCAGCGCTACGGCGCCATGGCCTGGTTCGGGGTGATCCTGCTGGCCCTGGCCATCATTCCGTCCCTGTACTCCGGGCTGCTCACCGGCGCCAACATGGACCCGACGGGCAACCTCGATACGGTTCCGGCCGCCGTCGTGAACCTGGATGAGCCGGCCGAATCCCAGGGCGAGGCCATCCACCTGGGCGAGGACCTGACCGAGGAACTGGTGCACCCAGACGGGGACTCGGACAACCTGGACTGGCGTCCCCTGGGTGTGGCCGAGGCGCGGACCGCCCTGGAGGCCGGGGACGTGATGGCCGTGCTGACCATCCCGGAGCACTTCTCCGCGCACGCGGCCGGTCTGTCCACGGGTGAGGCGGAGGACGCGGCGCAGTCCACCCTGCGGATGCAGACCAATGACGGCGCGAACATCATCATGGGCACCATCGCCAGGACCATCGGCGAGACCGCGTCCAGCACGGTGGCCGAGGGCATCGGCGAAGAGTACGTGAAGAACGTGCTGCTGGGCTTCACCGAGGTCCACCACGGCATGCAGGAGGCCGCCGACGGCGCCGGACAGGTCGCCGAGGGCTCGCAGGATGCCGAGAGCGGCGCCGGCGACCTGGTCGTGGGGATCGACCAGCTGGCGGATGGCTCCGTCACCCTGGACCACGGGGCCCAGCAGCTGGCGGAGGGCGCCGCGGCGGCCAACGCCGGCAGCCAGGACCTGGCCCGGGGCGCCTCCTCCGTGGACGACGGCGCGCAACAACTGAGCACGGGGCTGGGCCAGATGCGGTCGCAGACCGAGTCCCTGCCCAGCCAGACCCAGACCCTGGCGGACGGGGCCGGGAAGGTGGCGGCCGGCGTCGGACAATTGGACCAGGGCGTCACCGCCCTCGAAGACACCGCAGGCACCCTCTCGGGCGGTGCCGGGCAGTTCGCGTCCGGTCTGGACGAGGCCGTGGCCGGTGCACTCCAGCTGCGGGACAGTGCCAGCGCGGTCGTGACCGGTGTGCAGCAGGTACAGGGTGATGCGGGCACGCTCCAGGAGCGGATCGCGAACCTCCGGGCCGCCGGCGATTCGATGACCGATGAGCAGCGACAGGCCGCCCTCGCGGAGCTGGCGGACGGAGCGGCACAGGTCCACGCGGGTGCCGAGCAGGCCGCTGCCGGGGCGTCCACGGTGAACGAGGGGCTCGGCGGGATCGTCGGGGACTCCTCCTCCGGCACGGGGCTGACCGGCCTGCGCGACCGCGTGGACGAGATCGCCTCCGCAGCCTCCACGGGCGCCGCCACGGTCTCCGAGGTGGCGGACAAGATCCACACGCTCTCGGACGGCGCCGGCCAGGTGGCCGCGGGCGCGCAGACGCTGGCGGACAGCTCCGGCACGCTGACGGACGGGATCTCCACGGCGGCCACCGGCGCGCAGACCCTGGCCGATGGCACCTCGCAGCTCAGCGACGGCGCAGGCCAGCTGGCCGCGCAGATGCCGGCACTGGCCTCCGGGGCGCAGGAGCTGGCCGCGGGCAGTTCCGAGCTGTCCTCCGGACTGGCCACCGCCGATGACGGTTCGCGCGAGCTGGCCTCCGGCCTGGGGGAGCTCTCCGATGGTTCCGGCCAGCTGTTCGCGTCCCTGCGGGACGGCACGGCGGACGTGCCGAGCTACACGGACGAGGACGCCTCCACCCTCGGCGCCGTGGCCGCGCTGCCGGTGAGCGCAGACCTGGAGCGCACCCACGAGGTCCCCTCCTACGGCTACGGCCTGGCCCCGTACTTCATGGCCCTTGCCCTGTGGGTCGGCGCACTGGGGTACTTCCTGATGCGCCCGCCCGTGCGTGAGGCCATGATCACCGAGGGCAAGCCCCTGTGGCGTGTGATGCTGCGCTCGGCGGCATTGCCCGCACTGATGGGCGTGGTGCAGTCCCTGGTGATGGTCTCGGTGCTCGTGTTCGGCTTGCACATGGCACCGGCGAACGCCTGGGGGCTGGCCGGATTCGCCGTGCTGACCTCGGTGACCTTCATGGCCATCAACCAGGGACTGGTTGCGCTGCTGGGACCGCCCGGACGCTTCTTCGCCCTGATGCTGATCGTGCTGCAACTCTCCGCCGCAGGCGGCACCTACCCCGTCCAGACCGCACCGGCGTTCTTCCAGGCCATCCACCCGTGGTTGCCGATGACCTACGCCGTGGAGTCCTTCCGGTCCCTCATCGCCGGCGGATCCATCGGCGTGGGACACGGGATCACGGTGATGCTGATCTGGATGGGGGTTGCGGTGGCGATGCTGGCGGTGGCCGTGACGCTCAAGGGCATCAGGGCGCGTCAGGCAGCCTCCGGATCGGACCGGTCCGAGGGGCGGACTGCAGTGGTCACGGCGTAACCCGAAACCCGACGCCAGCGGTCCGGTGGGGGCCTGGGGCGCGGGCCATCGATGCGCACGGCTCCGGCTCCTTCACCAGGACGATGACGCCACGGAACTGCGCCGGTCCACGGTCTCGAAGACCCGTGGCGCCGTGCTGATCTCCTCGCCCTGCCTCGGAACCTGTCAGTTGGCAAGCGTCGCCGCCGTGGGATACCGCGACGGGGCCAGCGGACAGGTGGGCCCATGGTGTGGCTCTCCGGGTTTGACGACGAGGCGCGATTCCAGGCGTTCCGGGAGTGGGGGGGCGGGAGGCCCACCAGTCATCTGGAGATATCAGGCACCCTGCCCGAAGATGAACTCCTCGGCGTGCCGGATGGCCTTGGTGAACGCCTGGTTCCGCAGGGTCACCCGCTCCCGGTCCACCCCACTCGTTGGCTCGGCGTACTGCGTCGGCCCGGGATGCAGGATCCAGATGTCGCCATGCGGGGGCAGGTAGAACACCCCAAAGGACCTGCGCTCGGAGTCGTCCGCCCACACCGGCACCACGGCCACGGCGGCACCGGTATCAGCGTTGATCCACTGCGCGCGCGGCATGGGCGGCTCCAGCACCTCGGGATCGAGGAACGGGGCAGTGCCCTTGCCCCAGCGCTCCTCGAACCGCTCGTAGAACGCGGGCAGCAGGGAGTGGTTGTACGGACGCCATGAACTCATACCGGTCTCCTCGACTGAGAGGCTTCGGACAGGGGCCGGACGCCCACGCCCCCGAGGGTTGGAACGCGAGCGTCCGCCCGCGGAGGCCCGGAGCCACGCCCCGGGCCCCGCGATGAGGGAAGCCCCTAGGAGCCGGACTCCACGAGCTGCCTCTGATCGCCGGTTGCCTCGACCTGGATCCGCCGTGGCTTGGCGTGCTCCGCCACGGGGATCCGCACCGTCAGGACGCCGGACTCATAGCCGGCCGTGATCGCGCCGGTGTCGAGTTGTTCGCCCAGGACGACCTGACGGCTGAAGACGCCCCTCGGCTGCTCGGAGGCCAGCATCTCGGCACCCTCCGGGGCCCGCGGCGACCGCTCGGCCCGAACGGTCAGGGCGTTGCCTTCGATCCCGAGGTCGATGGAGTCCGCCTCGACCCCGGGCAGGTCGAACGCGATGACGAACTGGTCGCCCTCCCGCCAGGCCTCCAAGGGCATGGCCGCCGGCCGGGAACGGGTTCCCAGTACCTGCTCGGCGAGTCGGTCAAGTTCGCGGAACGGATCGGTACGCATCAGCATGATTGCTCACTCCCAACAGATGATCGGTCTGAATCTCCTGGTGCCAGCCTTGCAGATCTCAACTGGCTGGTACATATTTATATAACTCACGAAGCCAAGGTCCGCAAGAGTGAGTTTTCAGGCGGGCAGGGAGGTTCCGCATGGTGGCGAGCAAGGACAACCAGGGCGTCTACAGCATCTCGGTGACCGCCAGGATGGTGGGGATGGAGCAGCACAACCTGCGCCAGTATGAGAGCCGCGGGCTGCTCGAACCCGACCGGACCTCGGGCGGCACCCGTCTCTACAGCGACCGGGACGTCGCCGTACTCCGGCGCATCGGGGAACTGCTGGCCGAAGGCCTGAACCTGGCCGGCGTTCGCCTGGTCCTGCAGCTCGAGGCCCGCAATCGACACCTCAGGCGGCAGATGGACCGCCTCAAGGGCCAGACGTAGCGTCGACGCGGCCGGCATCGCCATCCACCGTCACTGCCGCCACGCGGATCAGAGCCTCGGCAGCCCCGGGTACGGCGAGCACGGCGGGGATCCCCACCTCGCGGGCGACGATGGCCGCGTGGGACAGCACCCCTCCGGTCTCGGTCACCACCGCCGCGGCGATCGTGAACAGGGGCGTCCAGGCCGGATCTGTCTCGCGGCACACGAGCACGTCACCCGGGCGGACGGCCGCGAAGTCCCCGGGGCCGCGGACCACCTGGACCCGGCCGGTGGCCACCCCCGGACTGGCCGGCACCCCCACCAGCACCTGCCCGACGCCGGTCCGTTCCGGCCCCGCTGTCACCTCCGGGAGGGGTGTGGTGACGGGACGGGCCTGAAGGATTTAGGTGGTGCCGTCCGCGAGCACCCACTCGATGTCCCGGGCACCGCCCAGCACGGAGGACACCTTCCGGCCCACCACGTGCAGGGACTGCACCCGGGAGTCCGCCAGGCACCACGCTGCCTGCTCCGCCGCGGCCACCGGGCCGGTCACGAGTCGCCCGTCCCGACGGTCCGAGCGCGTGATCTTCCGTCCTGCCCGGCGCGCGAGGATCCCAGAGTCGTCCGTGCGCCAGGAGTCGGGGGCGACCCTCCCGGAGACCAGCAACTCCCCCACGCCCCAGGAGCCCTCGATCACGGTCGGGTCACCGGTGAACATCACCCCGGAGACCTCGGCGTCCACGAAGCGCTGGACCAGCACGGCCATCCCGCCCGCCGCTCCAGCCGAAGCCCCCGCGCCGTCCTCGCCCACCGCCGAGGACCGCACCGCCACATACTCCGAGCCGGCCCCCTCCAGCAGGTCATCCACCGCCCGCCCGACCCCCTCGATGACCGCAGCGGGCAGGTCGATGGCGAGGAGCCGGCGTCGTGCTTCTTCGGGGCGCCCGGCGGACGGCCGGTCCAGACCCAACGCCACCGCCGCTTGGCGATACACGCCCGCCGGGATCACGAAGCCGTGCGGCACGGCGAACCCGGCGCGCAGCAGCCGGGCGAGGGACGCGGCCTTGCCGCCGACCTCGGGAACGCCGACGGCCCCGGCGGCGGCGAGGTCCAGTACGGTCATGGCTGCCTGCCGCCGGCGAATCCGGTCCACCGCAGCCGATCGGGCAGGTGGGAGAGTTCGTTGACCGTCACCACGCCCGGGGGTTCGCCCACCCGGAGCTCGATCACGGTCAGGGAGGCGTTGGCGATCCCGGCCAGGGACATTCACCGGGCCGTCGGCGCCCCGAGGGCCTCCCGCACCAGCCAAGCGATGGGGTAAGCGTGGGTGACGAGCACCTCGTGCGTCGGGCGCTGGGACTGAGCGTCCGGTCGGCCGAACCGCGCCACGAGAGCGTCCGCCGCCCGATGCCCGGTCTCCGCCTCGGCACGGTCATAGCCGTCGAAGAGACCGGTCCAGGAGGGGGAGAGCTCGCCCGGCGCCGGCACGTGGGGGACGTGGTCCACGAGTTCGGGGGCCTCGTCGACCAGGACTCGCGGCCGCTGCGCGCCCAGCTCCGCGGAGAGGATCGCCGCGCTGGCGGCCGCCCGCGGCAGCGGGAATGCCACACCGCGTCGAGGGGCATTCGCGCGAGACGTCGGCCGATCAGGCGTGACTGTTCCCGGCCGTCGTCGGTCAGTTCACCCAGGGCGTCAGCCGCCCCGTGGCGCAGGAGGTAGAGGGTGCGGGCGGCCACGGTCACCGTCCGCCCGGGTCCGGCTGCGGGGTACGGGCGCGGCCCAGGCTGCAGAGCAGGTCCTGGTGGAGTTCGACCCACACGGTGTGGCAGGACAGGATCCCGACGCCGGCCACCCACTTCTCCTCGCCCGCGCGCGCCGTCCGCACGGCGGCGGTGAACTGGCGCGGGTAACGCGCGAACCTCGGGAGATCGGCGGCGAGGTCGGCGAGGAGGCGTTCCAGGGCATGGCCCAGCTCGGTCAACTCGGGCAGCACCGCGTCCCGGTGGCTGGCGCGGCTGGCGGGTGACTCGAGCTGCCACTCGGTCAGGAGGCGCACGAGCCGGGTGTTGAGATCCTCGAAGCGTTCCGCGGTGGATTCGAGGACTGCGTGGGCTCCGGCGGTCCGGCGCTCCTCGGCGAGCAAAGCGGTGAGTCGTTCCTTGCCCGCGTCCGTGAGGATCCAGCCGCCGGATCCACCGAAGCTCATGCGCTCGATGAGGGCGTCGCGGGCGAGGCCCAGGAGGGTACCCTCCGCGGTAGTGACCTCCAGGTCGGCGCGCTCGGCGACGGCGAGGGTGGCTGCGAAGCCGCCCAGGCGGACGGCGTTGAGGATGCGGAGCTGCGGGGTCGAGGGACCGGTGCCGCCTGACGCAGGGCGCGCGTTCACGAGGGCCGCCCCGGGGGCCCTCCGGACTCCGTGCGGCTGGAGACCCGCTGGAACCGCTGCTGGGCGGCCTGGGGCGAGTTGACCCCGAGCTGCTGCGCGATGTCCGGCCAGGTCAGCCCTTCCGCGCGGGCGACCAGCAGCAGCCCCGCCTCGAGGGCGTCCAGGTCCGCCCGCGCCGAGTCCACCAGTTGCAGGGCAGCCCGCAGCTCCTCGTGATCTGCCCGTCCCAGGGCGGCGTTGGCGCGCTCCAGGGCGTACCGCAGCAGTGTCAGGTCATCGGGCGGACTGCCGGCGCGTTGCCAGGGGAACCGCGGGAGTCCGTCGGCGCCGGCGTCGAGGAGCCGGCGCCGGGCGGACACGGCCTCGTGGTGTTCTTCGGATTCGTCGGGGAGCGCAGGGGCCATGCGGGAGAGCCTGGAGCATCAACGTTTCGTTGTCAATCTTTCGTTGATGTCAGCGAGTACCCTCGCCCCGCCTGACCCGGCCTCAGCCCTGGCGGGCCTTCATGCGGGGGTTCTGCTTGTTGATGACGAAGGTGCGCCCTCGGCGGCGGACCACTTGCGCCCCGGGGATCTTCTTCAGCGCGCGCAACGAGTTCACTACTTTCATGGGGTCCTCCGATGGTCGGTGTCATGGGTATCATCCAGGCCGAAGGGGTCGGCCAGGCCGGTGAATCCGGACTGCATCTCAGCCTCGGTCAGCTGGGATTCGGTGAGCAGGCGGGCGAACTCGGCGGTGCCCAGGCCTTCGCCGGTGGCTTCGATGACCGTGCCGGGCTGCCCGAGGTCGCCGTGCGAAACGCCCTCAGCGAGCATCACCGGAGGTGCCGGCAGGGATTCGTCCCGGTAGGCCGGCCACGGCCCGGTGTTCTCCAGCCACACCCGGGGGCCAGCCCCTTTCAGCAGGATCCGGCACTCCGGGGCAGGGGCCATCCAGAGCTGTCCGCGCAGCCGGCAGCATCCCGGCGCCAAGACCTCCAGGGCCCGGTGGAACCGTTCGGGGTGCAGGGGGCGGTGGAGCCGGTGGCGCACGGTGCCGAACGGCGAACCGGCCGCATCGCATCCCCCCGGTTCCTGCGAACCACCTGAACAGCTTGAATCGCGCCGGACCTCGGCAGCCCTGGTGGTGAGGTGGGCATGAGGTGCCAGCTCCCGGAGCAGCTGGAGTCCCCGGGCGCGGGCGGGTGGGTCGACCGGGACCACGTCGGGCTCGGCCAGCAGCACGGCGCCGGTCAGCGCGAGTTCGTCCATCAGGAATTCCCCCGGCGTCCGCGGATCCTGCGGCAGCGCGAGGTAGCCGGACTCGAACAGCGTGTGGCGGTCCCAGATCTGGTCCTCCACCGCACTCGGGGAGCAGGCCAGCACCACAGCGTCCAGGGTGATGCCCCGGCGGGTGCCGCCGGTCAGCGCCTGCAGCACACCGGCGGCCGGCAGCGCCTCGGGCAAAGCCAGGATCAGGTGCCCCACACCCTCGTCCTGCGCCTGCCGGACGGAGGGCACGATCTCCAAGCGGACGGCGCAGCTGGGACAGGGGTGCTCCAGTCGCCTCTTATGACGCTCCGGTCCCACCCCGGGCCGGAAGACACGGCGGACCAGCACTCCGTCCTCCAGGAGGTCGTGGAACGCCACCACGGCCTCCGGAGACGAGGTGGCGAGCAGATCACAGGCCTGTCGGCGACACAGGGAGTCCAGGGAACTGACGAGGGTGAGGCGCATGCCCGCCATCCTACATGAGAATGATTCGCATTAGAGAGGCCAGTTGGCGCAGACCGGCCCTACGGCCGTCGACGTCAGCAGTCGAGGCGGGCCCCGGAACCGAGATCACCGCCCATAGCGGTCCGACCGCTCCCAGGGCCAGTCCTCGGCGATCCAGTCGACGAGCGTCTCGGCCAGCGGACCGTCCAGGGAGGCGTGGCTCGCGCGCACCCAGGACTGCACCGCGACGTCGAAGCCCTCCCTCTCCGGAGGGTAGAGGTAGACGCAGCCGATGACGTCCCCGTCCACCGGGTCCAGCACCGTGAAGGTGAACCCCTTGCGCGCCTCGAAGTCGGCGGCATGCCGGGTCAGGTCCTGGAGGTTCCGCTCGGGCGGATAGCCCTCCGGCGGCGGCACGCCTCGCAGAGCCGCTGACGCCGCCCTCCTTGCATTCACCCGTTGCACCACTCCTACACTGGGCACATCCGCTATTCGTAAAACTGTTTTGCAAAGGAGTGGGTATTGATGCGTTTTGACGGAAAGCGAATTCTGGTGACCGGGGGTATCTCGGGTATCGGGGCCGCCACCACCCGGCGGTTCCTCGAGGACGGGGCCCGGGTGGCCGTGCTGGACATCGACCAGGAGCGCGTTGACGAGTTCGTCTCCGGCGAGTCCTCAGGCGATCGGTTGATCGGTGTGGCGGCCAACGTCTCCGATTCCGACTCGGCGAAGGCAGCCGTGGAACAGGTCGTCGAACAGCTGGGCGGTCTCGATGTGCTCATCAACAACGCCGGTGTGGGCGGCGTTGGCAAGGCCGGTGACGTCAGCGACGAGGACTGGCGCAAGGTGATGGGCGTGGACCTGGACGGGGTCTTCTTCATGGCGCGTGCGGCCCTGCCGCACCTGCTGGAGTCACAGGGCAACATCGTGAACACCGCGTCCATCTCCGGGCTGTATGGCGACTACGCCATGGTGGCCTATGACACGGCCAAGGGCGCCGTCGTGAACTTCACCCGTGCCACTGCCGTGGACTACGGGCACGATGGCGTGCGCGTCAACGCCGTGGCCCCCGGCCCGGTGCGCACCCCCATCCTCGAGGAGGCCCTGGCGAACGAGGAGATCGCCGCCACCTACGCCGAGCGCATCCCGCTGGGCCGCACCTCCGAACCCGAGGAGATCGCCAGCGCGATCACCTTCCTCGCCAGCGAGGACGCCAGCTTCATCACCGGCGTCATCCTGCCGGTGGACGGCGGCCTGACCTCCTGGAGCGCCCAGCCGAACATCTCGGTCGGCCTCTCGACCTGATCCCGCACGCGGGATCAGCGTGGTTTCCCCACCCACTCTCGCCCAACGGGGAGGAGACAGCCGCGCTACAAAGCGTGCGTCGCCGGCCGGACGGCGTTCGTCACAGTCTCGGATTCCATGTCCGAGACGATTGACTTCAGGGTCTCGATCAGCCCAGTGATGTCCTCGTCGGTCATGGCCAAGGACAGCGACATCTCTCCCCGGTGGACGGGAAAGTATCCCCGGTTGGCCAGCTCGAGAGAGATGGTCTGCGTCTTCTCCCCGTCCACGATGCGCCAGTAGTCACGGTGCGTTCGCACCGCCTCGCCAGGCGAAGTCATGTAGGCGTACCCCAGATGCGAGATTTCCCGTCCGTGGATCCGGAACGGGCTGTTGCGATCCTGGCTCCACGTATTGAGCTCTGACGCGATACGCCGGGCATGCCCATTCAGCGTGGCGAAGGCCTCTTCGGTGAGCTCAGTCAGGCAGGCAGCCCCTGCCAGCACCGAGAGTTTGTGCCCGTGGTGTGTTCCGGAGACCGAGACCCGGCCGTCCTCCAAGGCATCCATGATGTCTGCCCTGCCGCCCACCGCTCCCAGGGGCAGCCCGCCACCGATGATCTTGCCCATGACGGTCAGGTCCGGTGTGATCCCGTAGAGGCCCTGCAGTCCGTGGTATCCGGCCCGCAGACTGATGGTCTCATCGAAGACCAGCACGATCCCCAGCTCTCGGGTGACATCGCGCAGCATCTGCACGAATTCCTGATCCAGCGCCACCATACCGCCAGCACCGCTCTGGAGTTCCAGGATCAGGCACGCCAGTTCCTCACCATGGGCCCGCAGGAGTGCTTCGGTGCCAGACAGATCATTCTGGGTCAGCACGAGGACGTCGTCCACCGTCGTGGCAGGGATACCCCCACTGTCCGGCACGGATGCCGGGGCCGCGGCCTCGCCGCCATTCTCCGGGGTGGGGTGTGCGGAGATCTGCAACACGTCGCTAAAGCCGTGGTATCCACCTTCGAGTTTCGCAATCCGGGTGCGCCCCGTGGTGGCTCGCGCCAGACGGACGGCCGTCATACAGGACTCCGTCGCCGAGCAGGAGAACTGCACCTTCTCCACCGAGGGGATGCGCTCAATGAGCATCCGGGCCAGGTCCCCCTCCTGGCTGCCCGGATTGCCGAACGAGATTCCGTGGGGAATGGCTTCCATCAAGGCCGACGTCAGCGCAGGGTGGTGGTGACCCAAGACATTGACGGTGTAGTTGTTGTTCAGATCCAGGAGACGGTGCCCGTCAACCGTCTCGATGTAGGCCCCTTCACCGCTGGTCACGAAGATCGCGTGGGGGCCGAAGTTGAAGGAGTTCCGACTGTATCCGCCCGGCACGGATCGGCGACTCTCCTCGCTCATTCGCCCGGAGACCGAGAACCGCTCCATGAATCTCTGCTGTGCTTGCTGAAGCGAGAATCCCGCCACAATGAACCTCTTCGTTGATGGGATGGCAGCCCACGGCTGCTGTCTGTCGTTCCATCTTTCGGTCCACGGCCTACAGTCGGCAATCACGGAAACTCGAATGCGTCTTCGCCAGAACAGAACGCCCGACGCCGGCCCGCAGAGTGGCAGGTCGGCCTCAGCCGACGAGAGATTCGGCTTCCGGCAGGTCTGAGATGTGGTCCCGGATCACCGTCCGGGTCACCTCCAACAGTTCGGGAATCATCGGATTCACATTGCCTCGGCGCCAGGCGAACGCCTGGACACTGGCGGGCGCATCGGAGATCGGGACGAACCGGACTCCGGGGTGTTGGAAGGTGCGGGTGGCCGAGGCCGGATAGGTGTCGATCGCCCCGGAGTACGCCACCGCAGAGAGACTCTCGTTCAAGGTGCGGACCAGGGCACCGGCGCGGCCAGGCGCCCCGCGGACGCCAGCCAGGGTCCAGAAATCCGCCCACTCGGTCGGAGTGGTGTCCCCGGCGACCGCAAAGGGCTGATCCAGGATGTCGGCCACCGTCAGGGAGGCGGCCTGTCCGAAGGGCCCAGTGGCCGCCACCGCCGCGTAGAGCCGCTCCTGGAAGAGCGGTCTGATCTCGAATCGCGGGTCGTCGATCGGCATGCGGAAGAAGGCGACGTCAACCACCCCCGAGCCGAGCTCTTCGAACTGGGTACTCATGGACAACTCCGTGAAGTCCAGTCGAGTCTGTGGAAAGTTCGCTGCGAAGGCCCCGAAGACCCGGTGGGTGAGTTCGCCCAGTGCCTCCCCGAAGAAGCCAATGCTCAGATGCTCGGTAGCGCTACGAGCGATGGACTGGGTTTCGGTGCGCAATCTGTCCAGTTGGTCCAAGATCATTTGGGCCTCGCGGACGAAATGCACTCCTGCGGGAGTGACCAACACCTGATGGGGGGTCCGTTCGAACAATTTGACGTCCAGTCTGGATTCGAGCCGGCGTATGTGGGTGCTCAGGGCAGACGCGGCGATGTGCTCCATCTCGGCAGCACGGCCGAAGTGCAGTGTCTCGGCCACCCGCACCACATACTGCAGCTGCCGGATCTCCATCACCAGTCACCCTCGACTCTCCTCGGCCTTCAGCGCCCCGTGGACTCCATGTTCAAGAATCGCGAACGCACCTTCTCACAGTGACCGTTGTCACGTACCGCTGGCTCCCGAAGCATGGAAGACCACAGTGGATCGACCACCTGCCAGCATCTTCCCACCCCCAGAGGTATCCATGAAAACGTCATCCCCGACGAGCCAACCCCAGACAGCGTCATCGAAAACCACCCAATTGAACACGGGTTCCATCGGCACCGCCGGGATCGTGTTCTTCGTGGTCGCGGCCGCCGCACCTCTGGCCGCCACGTTGGGAGCCGGCCCGGTGGTGTTCATGTTCGCCGGCCCGGCGGCTCCGGCCATGTATCTGATCGCTGCGTTGGCCCTCTTGCTCTTCGCCTTCGGGTTCTCGGCCATGAGTCGGTACGTCACCAATGCCGGCGGTTTCGCCGCTTTCATCTCCTGGGGCATGGGCCGCTGGGCTGGTTACGCCGCCGCCGGGATCGCCCTGGTGGCCTATCTCGCCATGTTCCTGGGAATCTCGGCCCAGTTCGCCACATTCACCTCTGACTTCTTCGACCGGTTCCTGGGCCTCGAGGTTCCGTGGCAGGCCACGCTTTTGGTCGGTGTGGCTGTCATCGGCCTGCTCGCCTATCGAGACATCCGAGTGTCCACGGTGCTCCTGGGCGTCATGCTGGTCCTGGAGGTCCTGTTTCTGCTCGTCTTCGATGCCGCCGTACTGGTGCAAGGCGGTGTCGAAGGCATCAACGTGGCCTCGTTCAGCCCTGCCGACATCTTCAGTCCCACCATGGGGCTGGCCCTGCTCTTCGCCTTTGCCTGTTTCGTCGGCTTCGAGGCGACCATCCTGTACGGCGAAGAGGCACGTGACCCCAAGAAGTCGGTGCCGCGGGCCACCTACATCGCCGTCATCGTGATCGGTGTGGCCTACACCCTGACCATGTGGGCCCTCGCCCTCGCCTACGGGGTCGATGACGTCCAGGACGCCGCCTTGGCCGACCCGGTCAACTTCGTCCTCGCTGCCGTCACCGATTACCTCGGCGCGTGGGCCGCCGTCGTGATGGAACTGCTCGTGGTGACCAGCCTGCTGGCGGTGCTGTTGTCCTTCCACAATGCCCTGAATCGCTACGTGTTCTCCCTGGGCAGGTCCGCCTTCTTGCCACGGTGGCTCAGCCACACACACCCCCGTCACCACAGTCCGAGCCGTGCCAGCGTGATCGTCTCGATCACCTGTGGCCTTCTGCTGGTGTTGTTCATGCTGACCGGCCAGGACCCCTTTGCAGTGCTGTACATGTGGATGATCGGGCTCGGCACACTCGGCCTCCTGCTGTTGCAGGCTGCCGGCGCCGCAGCCGTCGTCGTTTTCCTCCGCGGGCGTTCCGCTCAGGTGGGCCTGTGGTCACGCCTCGTCGCGCCTCTGATCGGAGGAGCAGTCCTGGTGGTCGCCGTGGTTCTGGCGGTGATCAATTTCGACGCCCTGATCGACACCGAAGGCGCCATCTCAGTCATCCTTCCGGCCCTCTACCTGGTTGCCATCGGCGCCGGACTGATCATCGGCGCCGTGCGCCCCGTCGAGGACCTACGCCGCGAATATGACCCTGAGACCGTCGCAGAGCCACGGCTGGCGGACCCCACACCGGGAACGTGATAGCTCCTGGATGCGGAGCACCGACACCGCCCGATCCAGCCCCGCCAGCTGGACCGCTCCACACCACCACTGGTCACTGCCATTCCCCACGGGAACCGCTACGCGGGGCATCCCGCGCCATATACACATCTATTGTTACGAGGAGAATCATGACAACGTTGCAGACCGAGCAATCGTCCATTCTGGATCCGTCTGTCTGGGGCGGCAAGATCTATACGGATGGCTGGACGCAGGGTTCGGCGGAGTCGGTGGACGTCATCGAGCCGGCCACCGGTGCGGTGCTGGGCAGCGCGGGGATAGCCTCCGCGGAGGATGTCTACGCCGCGGCCACCCGGGCCGCCGCGGCTCAGAGGGAATGGGCTGCGCGCAAGCCGGAGGAGCGTGCCGCGGTGCTGCGCCGGGCCGGTCAGGTCTTCGAGGACCACGTTCAGGAGTTCAACACGTGGATCCAGCGCGAGACCGGGGCGATCGCCCCGAAGGCCGGGCTGGAGACCCATGTGGCGGCCAATGAGTGCTTCGACGCCGCCGGACTGCCGCACCATCCGGCCGGGGACGTGCTGACCTCCGATGAGGACCACTGGTCCTTCGCCCGCCGGGTCCCGGCCGGAGTGGTTGCGGTGATCTCCCCGTTCAACTTCCCGCTGATCCTGTCCATCCGTTCCGTGGCGCCGGCCCTGGCCCTGGGCAACGCGGTGATCCTCAAGCCCGACCCGCGGACCCCGGTCTCCGGCGGCGTGATGATCATGCGCGCCTTCGAAGAGGCCGGCCTGCCCGCCGGGGTGCTGCAGCTACTCACCGGTGGCGCGGAGACCGGGGCCGCGTTGACCGACGCCCCGGAGGTGCGGATCGTGTCCTTCACCGGCTCCACCGCCGCCGGCCGGAAGGTCGGGGAGGCCTGCGGCCGCAACCTCAAGCGAGCCCACCTGGAGCTCGGCGGCAACAACGCCATGGTCGTGCTGCCTGGCGCCGATGTCGCCGCCGCTGCCAGTGCCGGAGCCTTCGGGTCCTTCATGCACCAGGGACAGGTCTGCATGACCACCGGCCGCCACCTCGTCCACGAGTCCCTGAAGGAGGAGTACGTGGCCGCCCTGAAGGAGAAGGCCGAGCACCTGCCCGTCGGCGATCCCACCGGGCAGGTCGCCCTGGGACCGATCATCGACGAGAAGCAACGGGACAACATCGACCGCATCGTGCGGGGGGCGAAGGACGCCGGGGCGAACATCGAGGCCGGCGGCACCTACGAGAACCTGTTCTACGCCCCCACGGTGATCTCCGGGATCGATCGGGACAACCCGGCCTGGGCCGAGGAGATCTTCGGGCCGGTGGCTCCGGTGTTGTCCTTCAGCTCGATCGAGGAGGCCGCCGAGATCATCAACGCCAACGAATACGGGCTCTCCGTGGGCATCCTCGGAGACGTCGGCCAGGCCATGAAGCTGGCGGACCTGGTCCACTCCGGCAAGGTCCACATCAACGAACAGACCGTCTCGGATGAGTCCAACGCCCCCTTCGGCGGGGTCGGAGCCTCCGGCACCGGCTCCCGGTTCGGTGGCTACACCGCGAACATCGAGGCCTTCACCGAGACCCAATGGCTCACCATGCGCCCCGACATCGCCCCCTACCCCTTCTAAACCCCACCACCCACTATGAGGGCAGAGATCACCAGTAATCTTTGCCCTCAAAATGCGGTATGGGGGCCGACCGTCGGGTCAACTGTGACTGACGATCTTGGCGACCAGCGAACCCCGCCAGCACCTTCCGCACCACAGCCCCCGGATCCTCGGTCTCCATGAGGGCCCGCACCAGCGCGACGCCGGCCACGCCGGTCCCAGCGAGCGCGGCGGCATCGGCGGCGGTGACGCTCCCGATCGCCACGATCGGCAGCTCCGTCGCCGCCACCAGGGGACCGTAACCGGACACCCCCAGCGGTTCCCGCCCGGAGTCCTTCGTCGGGGTCGGCCGGAACGGCCCGGCCCCGACGTAGTCGATCACCCCGCGCAGCTCCTCTGCGGCCCGCACCAGCTCCAGGGTCCCGGTGGTCACCCCGATCACCGCCTCCGGTCCCAGCAGCTCGCGTGCCGCTGCCACCGGCAGGTCGTCCTGTCCGAGGTGCACGCCGTGGACCGCAGCTCCCCGGGCACGGGCAGCGAACGCCACGTCGGCCCGGTCGTCCACGAGCACGCGCGTGGCAGGGTTCGCCGCGCGCACGGCCTCCGCCACGGCACACGTGAGCTCGAGCAGATCGGCCGCGGACGCGTCCTTGGCCCGCACCTGCACGACGCCGGCCCCGGCACCCGCCGCGGCGGCCGCCACCTCCACGGTCCGACGCCCGGTCCCGGAGGTCACCAGGTAACAGCGCAGGTCCAGCGGCTCGCGCGCCGAGTCACCAGCCCTCACCGCACGGCCCCGCCCGAACCATCCGTCGCGGCGCCCACCGCGTCCAGCGCATCGAGCAGCTCCACCCGGAAGCTCCCCGGCCCTGCGGCCCGCTCCGCAGCCACTTCACCGGCCACGTTCAGCCATGTCGTCGCAGCCAGCCCCGCCCGGAACGGATCCACCTCCACCGCGCAGCACGCCGCGGTCAGCGCCCCGAGAAGGCATCCCGTGCCGGTGACCCGCGTGAGCTGGGAGGTGCCGCGCGCCACCAGGGCGCGACGGCCGGCGTCGAGCACCAGGTCCGTCTCACCGGAGACGGCGACCGCTCCCCCGGTCCGCCGCACCACCTCCCGTGCGGCCTCCTCGGCCGCGACCGGTGCCGCCACCGAGTCCGCTCCACGCCCACCAGGCCCACTCCCCACCAAGGCCAGCACCTCGGAGGCATTGCCGCGCACCACCTCCGGATGAGAATCCAGCAGCTCCCGCGCCAGCGGCGTGCGGACAGGGGCAAGGCCGATCGCGGTGGGGTCCAACACCCAAGGGCGCCCGTCCCGCACGGCGACCTCCACCGCTGCCGGGATGCCGTCCATCGCGTCGGTGCTCAGGGTCCCGAGGTTGACCGCGAGCGCGTCGGCCACGGTGGTCACCACGGGGGCCTCGGCGAGGGTCTCGGTCATCATGGGGCGGGCGCCGGCGGCGAGCAGCCCGTCGGCCACGATCCCCATGGACACGGTGGCGGTGATGCAATGCACCAGCGGCGCGCGCTCGCGCACCGCACGGATCACGGGCGCGACGGCGGCCAGGTCCGGATCGTGCGCGAGGTCCGGTCCCGGCCGGGTTGAGCAGGAAGAAGTCACGTGGACATCCCTTCGCTAGTTCGAACTAGATCAGGTTCCACGGGTGTGATCTCAGCGCCGGTCGGCGCACCCCGTGTCCAGGGTTCAGTGTAGGGCAGGCACACTCATTCCCATCCCCGGCCCCACGTCCAGTCGTTGTGTTTTTGGCGTTTAAGAGTAGCCTTTTACTATGGACGATGACTGGCTCAGCACGGGCAGTGCCGCAGAGATTCTCGGTGTCTCGCGGCAACATATCGTTGACCTCTGTGATCGCGGCGATCTGCCGTCCATCAAGGTCGGCACACATCGGCGGATCCGGCGCGACTCCCTCGCTCGCCTCATAGCGCCGCAGTTAACTCGCAATCAGGAAAGATCCCTGTGGCTTCATCGGGCAGTGCTGGGCGCTCTCATGATGGAGCCCGCCGTCGTGCTTCAGTCGGCTAGGGACAACATCGCTCGGTGGAAGTGCGCGCATCGCCCGGACGGCAAGTCCGTGCACTATCTCGACCAATGGAGTGCGGTCATCGAGGGCGGCGTGGATCAGGTGGCCGCTGTGCTGACCGGAACCGATGAACTGTCTTGCGAGCTTCGGCAGAACAGCCCCTTCGCCAGCGTCCTCACCGATGAGCAGCGGCAGCAGGTCCTGCGCTCATTCCAGCAGCACTGGCGCCAGGACCACAGCGGGGAGCGCGCCGCATGAACAGACAGCAGCTGGCCCACATCCTCCGGTCGGCATGCACCATCGTGGGCGACAAGGACGTGCTCGTCATCGGCTCACAATCGATCCTCGGCTCCTATGACGAGGACGACCTGCCCGCAGAAGCTACCGCATCGATCGAGGCCGACATCGCCTTCCTCGATGATCCCGATCGAGGGAAAGCAGACCAGGTCGAGGGCATCATCGGCGAGCTGTCCGGATTCCACGCCTTGAACGGCTTCTATGCAGAAGGCATCCATGTTGAGACAGCTATCCTCCCTGAAGGGTGGCGGGATCGCCTGGTCGGGTGGGACATCCTCTCCTCGGCTCCCGCGGAACCTCACTTCCTGGAGCCGCACGACCTCGCCGTGTCGAAGCTGGCAGCAGGCCGCGAGAAGGACAAGACGTTCGTCAACGCACTCATCGTGAACGGCATGCTCGATGTGAAGACCCTGCACGAGCGCAACGAACTGATCTCGAACGAACACCAGTTCCTTAAAGACCGGTCCCGATCGCATCTCAACAACATTGGAAGGGCCTCAGGTAGTCAGACCTGACCGATCCGTCCCTGTCCGCCCCCGCCCCGACCACACCCGCGGCGACCTCGTCCAGGTCACCGTCCAGGTCCCGGGGCGCCAGCTTCGGCCCGAGCGCCGCGCCGAGCACGAGCAGCAGCCCGCCGAGCGCCACGAGCGCCATCACGGAGCCGTCCCGCCCCAACCCCGCCTCGAGCGCGGGCAGGTAGAAGGGGTAGAGCGCCGGCAGGATGAGGGACAGGCTGTACCCGGAGCCGTAGCCGGTGGAGCGGACCTCGGTGGGGAACCGCTCGGACAGGTACGCGGAAACGGGGCCGTAGGCGGAGACGGTGATCACCTGCAGCACGGCGGCGCACGCGGCCGCCGCGGCGAGGGTCGGCGAGTGCACCGCCAGCCACCACACCACCGGCCCGGCGATCCCGGCGGCCACACCCCACAGCACGAAGACCCGACGCCGCCCCACCAGGGTGGACAGGTGCCCGGCCAGGGCCATCACCACGGCCTGCGCCACGGAGGCGATCCCCATGACCACGGGGACCGCGGTGGGCTCCAGCGCGGAGTCGGTGGCCAGCCGGTCGGTCAGCAGCAACACGGTGGTGTTGGTCAGCAGCCACAGCCCGGTCATCAGCACGAAGACCTGCCAGAAGGCTCGCGCCCACCGGCCGGCGAGCAACTGGCGCAGCCCAGCCTTCCGGCTCGGGCCGCCGCGCCCCACCGGTACCTCCTGCGCCCGGCCCTCCTGCCTCCCGTCAACCTGCTCCGCCCTCTCGACTGCTTCCGCCCGCTGCCGGCTGCGGTGGAACACCGGGGCATCGGTGACCTGCCGGGAGTAGTAGACCAGCATCCCCACGGAGAGCAGCGCCCCGAGCACGAACAGCAGTCGCCAGCCCCAGGCGGCGTAGGCGTCTGGCCCGATCAGCGCGAGCAGCCCGGCCACGGAGAACGCGATGGACGCCTGCGCCCACGGGGCCATCGAGAGAATCAGCCCGCTCATGAGCCCGCGGCGCCGGGGTGCGGACCACTCCATGGCCAACGGGATGGCCGCCGAGTACTCCCCCGCCACGAAGATCCCGCACAGGAACCGCAGGGCCAGGATCAGCCCGATGGTCCCGGCGCCGAGGATCTCGTGGGTGGGGGTGGCCGCGATGGCCAGGGCGCACAGGGCGGTCCCGGCGATCGCGATCCGGGTGGTGCGGGTGCGCCCGAGCCGGTCGGCGATGCGCCCGAACACCACCCCGCCGATCGGCCGCCCCAGCAGCATCGCGATGACGATCAGCGCCCCGGTGGACGCGGCGGCGGCCGGCCCGGCGAGCACGAGCATCGCCGGGGCCAGGGCGGTCAGCGGCAGGAACACGTGGATGTTGTCGATCCAGTTGCCCACCACCCCGGCCCGCAGGGCGGCCTTGCCCTCCGGGGGCAGATGCACGACGGCGGCCGGGGCCGTGGCAGCGGCGGTCACCGGGCGCTCCCGGCCAGTTCCGGACGGTTGGTCGCGGCGGCGGGCAGCGCCGCTTCCCCGCCGGGTTCGATCCGCAAGGCCTGGTCGAAGAACTCGAGTTCGTGCCGGCAGGCTGTCAGGAACGCGCGTGCCCCGGCGGCGCGCACGGCCGGGGAGGCCGCCGCCATCTCGGCCTCCAGCTGGGCGAGCGCCTGCTCGGTGGCGGTGACGAAGCCGGGATCCCGGTAGGTGTCCAACCAGGCGGCATAGGGGTGGTCCGCGGGGACGGCAGGCAGGGCGGCCCCGACCTGGGCGTAGAGCCAGAAGCACGGCAGAACGGCGGCCACGCCCACGGCCCGGTCCTCCCCGAGGGCGGTGGCCAGCAGGAAGGTCGTGTAGGCGGCGGTGACCGGGCTGGGGGCTGGATCCAAGGCTCCATGGTCTGCGGTGCCGAGCCAGCCGCGGTGCAGCTCGGCTTCCTCGGTCAGTGCCCCGGTGGCCGCTTGGGACCAGTACACCTGGGAGGCCGGGTCGGTACTGCGGGCGGCGAGTGCGGCCAGGGCCCGGGCGTAGCCGTTCAGGTACAGCGCGTCCTGGGCCAGGTAGAACGCGAAGGCGTGCTGCGGCAGGGACCCGTCCACCAGGGCGCGGACGAAGTCGGAATCCGCGATGGCCGTATTGGTCTCCGCCCCGGCAGCCCAGAGCGCGGCCGTCCAGGGGCCGGGCGGCGCGAGGGCCGGTGCGGGGACGGCGACCTTGTGGCCGTCGTCGCCTGCCCGCGGGGCACCCAGGCCGGCGGGTGTCTCGAGGAGGTGGGGGACGGCGTCGGGCATCAGCCAGGGGGCGGATGAGGCGGCGGCCTGCAGCCGGCGGGCGCGGTGGCCGTGGTCCACGGGGCCGTGGCCGGAGCCGACGCGCAGGGCGGCGCCGTGGGTGATGGACTCGTGGAGCCAGTCGGTGGCCCAGGCCAGGGCGGCGGCGGGGCTGTCCCCGCGGCCGAGGCGTGTGGCCAAGGCGGAGGACAGGGAGCAGCCGGTGCCGTGCGTGCTGGTGGTGTCCACGCGGGTGGAGGGCACGGCGATGCGGGCGCCGTCCGGGGACAGCCAGGTGTTGGTGACGGTCAAGGTGTCCAGGTGGCCGGTCTTCACGACGACGGCCACCCCTGTCTCCGCGGACCAGCGGGCGGCCTGCTCGAGCGCCTCGTCCTCCGCGGCGGCACGGGGCTGGCCGGTGAGCACGGCGAGCTCGTCGATGTTGGGGGTGACCACGGTGGCACGGCGGCAGAAGGCGACCATGGCCTGCTCGGCCTCGGGCTGCAGCAGGCGGTCCCCGCTGGTGGCGACCATGACCGGGTCGACCACGAGGATTGTGGGTTGAAGGTCGTCCAGCCAGGCGGCGACCGTGGCGATGATCTCCGCGGTGCCGAGCATGCCGGTCTTGATGGCGTCGAGGGTGACGTCGTCGCTAACGGCGCGCAGCTGGGCGGCGAGGAAGTCGGCGGGCGGGACGTGGAGGTCTCGCACGCCGTGGGTGTTCTGGGCGACCAGGGCGGTCACGACGCTCATGCCGTAACCGCCGGCCGCGGTGATCGACTTGAGGTCCGCGGCGGTGCCCGCTCCCCCGGACGGATCGGTGCCGGCGATGGACAGCACGCGGGGCACTGAGGGCAGGGCGGAGCTGGGCGAAAATTGGATATGGCAAGAAGAAGTCACGCGGACATCCCTTCGCTAGTTCGAACTAGATCAGGTTCCACGGGTTTGATCTCAGCGCCGGTCGGCGCACCCCGTGTCCGCGGCCCAGTATAGGCGGGTCCAATCGCCGGTTCTCAGCCCGACCTTTTCGACCCGTTGGTTGCCGTGTAGTCCAGCACCGAGTTGTGAATAGCGATCACCAATCCTCGAAGCGAAGCCAGATAGGCGATCATCCGAAGTTGATGCCAGACGGGCCGAGCTCCTGCGTCCGAGTCATGCTCTATGCTCGAATTCACAAGAATCCGCTCAAAGTCAGAATGTGGGCCATCTCCGTATACCAGGTTCCAGAGTTCATATATCGGTTCAGGTTCGTACTCGAGGATTTGGGCATTTTTGCCCAATGGAGGCGCAGAAGAGTCTCGATTTAGCAGCCAGAACTGGGTGATGTCCTCGTCTGTGGCGGTGAACCACGCCCAGAGACGTTTTCGCAAGTCGATACACATTTTTTCGTCACTACTGATCTTTTCGAGGCGGGCGATTGTTGGCCACAAGGAAGAGTCATCGCCATCGGTCAATGCGATCGGCCGAACTTTGAATGCCAAAGACTCAAAGACGACTATTGGTGGTACATCATTCAATTCACCCCTGAAGTATGGGTGATCGAAGAATGCCAGAGCTCGAAGGCTGAAGCTTAGGAAGGCGGACTCATCATTGGCGGCATGGCGCCGGGCATTTTTTCCCAGGCCGAGTTGATGAATTGGTGATAGCTAGGCTGACCGGCTTGAACGGCCACAAGCGATGTGTGTCGAACTTGGCTTTTCGTTCACCTCAAACCGAAGGTAACCCCCGTCAATTTCGGGGCAGTATCCGGGAAAGGTGCATAAGAGTGTCCACCTATGCGCTTGAGTTGATCTCGGTCGCAACGAATCGCGTCAACCCCGATTGGCGTGTAGGACAGCGCTCGGTGGTAAACAATTGCACCCAGCAAAGACGGAATTGCGCCGATGATTTCTGCTCCCTTGGAGATCGGGGCGATCTCAGTAACCAACCCTGCCGCTTCCAAGCCGTGTACAGCCGCCGCCCAAGACGAACCCGATGCGGAGTCCATTTCCATGGTCTCGGCGAACGCCGTTTTGGGTGCCCTCACCATCAATTGCCGAAGATCTGACTCGCCTCCGTTGAACCTGGATGACTGCACAAATGCAAACGAACCCTCGTAAGCCCTGTAGATCAAGAAGTGAAGCCTGACCTGAGAAGATGTCAGATTGGAGACAATCCGGGAGTAAAAGAGGCCGTCGTCAGACGATCCGGTTTCGCCAGCTATGAGCCCCGCGAAGTATTCCTGATGGAGCTCGTCATCGATCCAAGACGAGTTCTCAATGAGATCCGCGGCCAATCTCGGGTGAACGGCTCTAGGCTTGCCATCATCCAGGCCCGATTGTGAGTCGCGGCGCTCGCTCACTCTCTCTCCGATTCTGAGCAGGTTGTTCATTCGATACTCGGTCCATTGACCGAACGCGCTACCAACTGCCTTAATTGACGGGCCAAGTGTCCAGTAGAGTCCCAAGGCACCTGCGCCCGTAAATATGCCGGGCATGCCCAACTCCGCCAAGTCCGGAATCTCAAGCTCACTCATATTCAAAGAGTAACCCCCGCACCGGACCGCAAACGTGCCAACAGGAAGAGACGCAGAGTGCCATCGCGGCTTCTCGAGCAAACTCCTACCGGAAAGTCTCCGGAGGCCGAAGCGGAGCAAGCAAGACTCGACAGAAACCGGATAGGAAAGGAAAACGGCGCGCGAACTTCTATTCGCTAGGAAGAGCCAGACCAGGTTCCACGGGGAGGGCCAAGGCGCATCCCGCATCCACCAGGGCCGCGCAGACCGCGTCACTTTCGGATCCTATGCAGCGTCGCCCGCCTCACCATAGTTAGAGGGAAAGGTGGCACTCCGCGGTTAATCGGCTCATCACAAACGAGGGTGTAGACGGGAGTCTCGGAGGATCGGCGCGGCGATAGCTAGATAGAGGTCGAGGCCTTCCGAAGATGGAAGTTCCTACACAAGCCATCTGAAAGACCTCGACGTGCCCAACGCTACCTTCGATGACTGTGACCTGACCAAGTTCTGCCGCCTGGACGAACTCGGCCTCGAGGCCCTCGGCCAACGTCTGGAACCAGGCCGGGCGGTGCTGGCCTGCCGAGTTGTCGACCCCGATGACTGGTGCCACCGTTGCGGATCCCGGGGCACCCCAAGGGGTACCGTGATCCGCCGGTTGGCCCATGAGCCGTTGGGCTTCAGGCCCACGACCCTGCACATCACGGTCCGGCGCTACCGGTGCGATGGCTGCGCCCACGTGTGGCGCCAGGACACCACCGCCGCGGCGGAACCCAAGGCCAAGGTCTCCCGCCGCGCACTGCGCTGGGCCCTGGAAGCCCTGGTCATGCAGCATCTGACCGTCGCCAGGATCGCCGAAGCACTCGGGGTCAGGTGGAACACCGCCAACGACGCCGTGCTGGCCGAGGGCAAGCGGGTGCTCATCGACGACCCCACCCGGTTCGACGGGGTCACCGCGATCGGCGTGGACGAGCACGTGTGGCGACACACCCGGCGTGGGGACAAGTACGTCACCGTGATCATCGATCTCACCCCGCTGCGGGCCGGGACCGGCCCGGCCCGCCTGTTGGACATGGTGGAAGGCCGGTCGAAGAAGGTGTTCAAGACCTGGCTGGCCGAACGAGACCAGGACTGGCAGGACGGCATCGACGTCGTGGCCATGGACGGGTTCACCGGCTTCAAGACCGCCGCCGAGGATGAGGTCCCGAGGCGGTGGCGGTCATGGATCCCTTCCACGTAGTCCGGCTGGCCGGAGATGCCGTCGAGCGTTGCCGGCGCCGGGTCCAGCAACAGGTCCACGGCCACCGCGGCCGCAAGGCCGATCCGCTCTACAAGGCCCGCCGCACATTGCTCACTGGTGCGGACCTACTCACGGACAGGCAGTACTCCCGGATTCAGGCTGTCTTCGAGGGCGATGAGCACGTGGAGGTTGAGGCGACGTGGGCGTTCTACCAGCACATAGTCGCCGCTTACCGGCAACCGGACAGAGCCAAGGGCAAGACGATGATGCAGTCACTGATCGCCAAGCTGGGCCGTGCAGTGCCGAAGAAGCTCACGGAGCTGGCCGCGTTGGGCCGGACGCTGAAGAAGCGAGCGGCGGACATCTTGGCCTACTTCGACCGGCCCGGGACCTCGAACGGACCCACCGAGGCCATTAACGGCCGCCTCGAGCACCTGCGTGGCTCCGCCCTGGGCTTCCGGAACCTCACCAACTACATCGCCCGATCCCTGCTCGAGAGCGGTGGATTCAGGCCGCTGCTACACCCTGGATTGTGAAGAGCCGGTTAATCAGCCGTCAAACAATGTAGACATCGAGAGGCGTTGCATATTTAAGAGACTAGATTGATTGCCAGTCAATTTGATCATAATCGACGGTCAAAAGTTTGACGTCTTCCAACCGTCCGTCGAAGTCTATGACCTCGCCATCAAGGGAAGCCCTTACTGCCCCGCGTGCACGAAGAGGGAAACTACGAACTGCATACTTCAGTTCGTGGCCCGACGAGTCTTGACGAGCTAACTGCTCCTCTACATTGAACTCGACCTCAATTTCGGCGTACAAGCTCCCTGACCAGCGGTCATACTCGACATCGCCTATGATCTCGGCTGACTCCACGCTGCCAACGCTTACGCTCTGCTTCTCCCAGGTCTCGTAACCATCGTCCGGCAAACCAGGTAGGTCCCACCAGTTCGGGTCGCCGAAATCCGCGAGCATTTCGACGTCTTCACCGATCGTATCCGTGTACCGCCCTTGGACAGAGTTCACGAATTGATCTTGAACCCAGGTTGCAAAGAGCGAGAAAAGGTGCTCCGATGCGACCTCCGACTCATCGAGGAGATGTTGCAATTCCCCCAAGTTCTTAGCGTGCTGCGGAACGTCCACGCGCAAGCTCGCACAAGTTTGCTTCAGTGCGTGACTATCGCCTGTTACAACGATCAAGCCATCGGGTTCATCATCGTTGTAGCTAACGACGGAACGAATCCATGCGCTGTCAGCAGCCCCAGTCTTGACGCCCGACTTGCGTTGGCCAGCGGCTCGAACTAACACCTGATCCAAGAGCGCTTCGCGTGCGTCCCCGTCTTCGAGCGGAACGATGATCGCACCCGATTTCTCGATAGCCGAATAGACTTCGTCAACACTAATAGTCGATATCTGATCGCGAATTTGGATCCCCCACTTCTCCACCTCTCGCCGGTGGGTTTCGTAGGATTTGATGAATTTCTCGCGCTTATCTGCTGCATGTTGGGCTAGCTCATAGACAACGATCTCAGACATCCATAGCTCCGCCCCATGCCTTGAGCAAGCTGCCGCCCATTGCGAGATTGTTTTCGCGTTCGGCAATGCATCCTTGCCGAATACATTCGAGTCAAAGACGATAGCGCGGATCTGAGGCATGATCCGATTGTCCCTCAGATCGTAGTTGCGGCGATTCTGATCGTCCTGTCAAGCCTCCTATGAAGTCACGCAACCCCGTCAACCGCTTTGCTTCGGAATCTCTCGAACGCTTTTTCAAGAAGATCGTGTCGAGGACGCTCCGCATTCCGTTTCGGAAGCGCCATCAGTCTTTTGCCATGAAGTTCTTGAAGTCCGTGACGGAGCATCGGGCCATCGACTTCGTCAAGCAGATCCTCGCGGATCTGGACCACGTGGTCAGGACGGATCCCAAGGAAGCAACCGTCGAATGCGGCATGATGAATCTTGCACATAGCCATGCCATCAACGACAGAGGCAATGCCGAACTCCTCGCGGTCAGGGACGATGTGAGCGGCATCAAGAAGTTGTGGGTGGGCGAGATTGCAGACGGCGCAATGGTTCTCGTAGGCAATGAGGACCGTAGACCTGAAGACTGGTTGGTGCAGCCTGATCTTCGTTTCCCGCCGCAAGTATCGCCGGAGCGATTCTTCCATGGCTGACCCCGTCATCATCTCTGGGAGCATGTCGGTTTCGTTCACTGGAGCCAATGCGAAACGCTTCAACTCGACTTCTTCGCGGACAATGTAAACCGGCGAAACTACCTGGAACCTCGCCGGAACCATGGCCACTCCTACGAACCAGATCAACGGGAGTTGCAACTCCATGGCCTGCCGGAGACCCCGATTTTCGGGGTGATTCGGGTTATCTCCGCGCAATACATATCGAATGAGTCCGTCAGCACCAATGTCATCCTCGTAGGGCCGCTTCTGACCAGGAGGGCGGTAAACCGTCTGAAAGGACAACGCCGCTTCGAAGTCGCGTGGCTTCCGGATGCCTTGCTGGGTGGACTGGAGCACAAACGGCTCCCCCTGGTAGGTGAAGTCCAGAATGTCCTCGCGAGTTAATGGTTCGAGACCATCGCTGGTGCGTTCTTTGAGCCACGCGATCGCAGATTTCCGCAGTTCCACCGGCTCCGCCACAGCGGTCTCCTTCTGAGAAGCATCACGCCGCAGCGTGAGCAGAAGCTACGACCAAGTCGGACTACGGGATTCACATACCGGTAGCTCTATTCATCGCTACTGCGCCACGTAGCCGCCATCTACCGACCAGACGGCACCCGTGACGAAGGTCGCGGCGTCGGAGGCTAGGAAGCAGATGACCTCGGCGACTTCCTCGGGGGTTCCGAGGCGTCCGATCGGCTGACGGGCGGTCATCTGCGAGCGGACCGACTCGTCCAGACCCGCGGTCAGCGGGGTCTCCACGTAGCCCGGGGCCACCGCGTTGACGCGAATCCCCGTCTTTGCGTAGCCCAGCCCGGCGGAGCGGACCAGGTTGGCCACCCCCGCCTTCGCCGCCGAGTACGGCGCGGAGTTGGCCTGGCCGACGAGACCGATGATCGAGGACACGGCTACGACCGCCCCGCTCCCCCGCCCGTCGTCGGCAGCAGCCATATGCCGCAGCGCGTGCTTCAGCGACAGAGCCACCCCGGTCAGATCGATGTCCAGCACCGTCCGCCAGTGGTCCAAGTCCAGCTCATGCAGGGGCCCCTTGCGCTCGGCGATGCCGGCATTGGCCACCAGGACATCCACATTCCCGGAACCAACGACTCCACCAGCAGAACTGCCGAACTCCGCCGCCGCGTCCATCAGCGCCGCCACCGACTCCTCGGCGGTCACGTCGCAGCGCACAGACAGCGCACGGCCGCCCGCACCCTCGACCTCAGAGACCACCTCGGCCGCCTGCGGATCCACGTCCCCGATCACCACGGCGGCTCCGCGGGCGGCGAGCATCCGCGCGGTCGCCGCACCGATGCCTCCGGCGGCGCCGGTCACCACCGCCGTGCGCCCCGCGAACGGCGAGGGGTCCACACCCAGCCGGGGGCCGGCGTCGGGCCTCTGGCCTGTGACAGCACCAGTCCCAGCGCCGGCCCCCACAGGATCAGCCGAACTCAAGCCTGGACCTCCATGGCCCGCTCCAGCGCATCAGCAGAGCCGGACTCGGCGGCGAGCTCGGCGATGTCCCGGCCCATCCGGTAACCGAACACCAGGGCCGGGCCGATGTGCGAGCCGTAGCCCGGGTAGCCGCCACCGAACACGGACACCGCGGCGGCACCCACCGAGTACAGGCCCGGGATCCGCTTCCCGTCTTCGCGGATCACCGCGTGGCGGGAGTCCACGTCGATCCCGGCGAAGGAACCGAGGTCCCCCATCCGCACCTTCGCGGCGTAGTACGGTGCCTGGTCCAGGGTGGCCAGGTTCGGGTTCGGCTTGTGGTCCATGTCCCCGCGGAAGTGGTTGTAGGCGGTGGATCCACGGCCGAACTCGGTGTCCTCCCCCGCGATCGCGTCCTGGTTGAACCGGTCGATCGTGGACTGCAGGCCGGCGGCGTCCACGCCGATCTTCTCGGCCAGCTCGGCCACGGTCTCACCCTTGACCAGGTAGTCCGCGGCATAGAACAGCTGGCGCGGGATCGACGTGGGCTGTGCCGCCGGCACCGGCCAGCGCCACGCCGAGCCGTGCCCGCACGGTGCCGGCATGCTCACCGGACAAGAGCGCGCCGGTGACGGCGCCGTCGTCGTCGGTCACCAACCCCTGAACCGGAGTACCCGTCCACACCCGCACCCCGGCGCCCTGCGCCGAGGCGACCATTGCGGTTCCACACTCCACGCCGAACCTCGCGAGGGTATCTCGGGCATGTGTCTTCCGCGACGCAGATCTGTGACGCGGCTTTCATTTTCGGACCAGCAGTACTACCGTAATACCGTATTAGCCACTCGGACGGTCTGACGTCCTCCCCAACGAGTCACCAACGCACGGAGTATTGCCACATGAGCACCCAGACAAACATCCAGCCGAAGAGCTTGTTCATCGGACTCGGCAACATGGGCCGCCCCATGGTCGCGCAGTACTCCACAGAGTTTCCCGCTTATGTCTACGACATCAACGCCGAGACGGCGCGAGACGTGGCCCAGGACACCGGAACCCTGGCTCTGACCGACCTCGCCGATCTGCCCGAGGGAATTGAGACCGTCATCCTCATGCTGCCGAACAGCAAGATCGTCGAAGAAACGCTTCAAGGCAAGGAAGGCCTGTTCCAACAGCTCACCGCCGGGGCGCTGGTCATCGACATGAGTTCGTCCGAGCCTGGCAGCACCCGCGCACTGTCCTCGGAGGCAGCGGAACTCGGCCTGAGCCTCGTTGACGCCCCCGTTTCCGGTGGGGTCCTCAAGGCGAAGACGGGCAAACTGTCGGTCATGGTCGGCGGCGATGAGGACGCAGTCGAGACCGCCATGCCCCACCTCGAGACCATGGCCGGGGCTATCGTGAAGGCTGGTCCCTCGGGAGCCGGCCACGCCGCCAAGGCACTGAACAACCTGCTCTCGGCCACCAACCTCGCCGCGGCCGCCGAGATCCTCTGCGTCGCCCAGGCCAATGGCATTGAACCGTCCACCATGGTGGACGTCATCAATTCCTCGACGAGCCGAAGCCAGGCCACCGAGGTCAAGTACCCGAAGCACATCTTGACCGGAACGTTTGATTCGGGCTTCGCCATGGACTTGATGATCAAGGACATGGGCATCGCCATGGACCTCATCCGATCCGGTGCAATCGAAGCTCCCATCGTCGGCCTTGCCAACGAGGTCGCAGGCAAGGCCCGAACCTCACTGAAAAGCGAACGGCCGGACCATACCGAACTGGCTCGCTACGTGGAGAACATCAACCACACCACCTTGCGCTCACGGTAGATCCCGGAGCCACCTGCCACGGCGGCCGTCCACGACGACCCGCACTCTCCCCAGACAGGACACTTCTCATGAGCACCACTCGTACGATCGCGCCCAAAAGCGCCACGAAAACCAAGGACAAGAAGCCCAGAGGCAACTCCGCCAAGTTGATCGGCGGCCTCCTGGGTCCCGCCTTGTTCCTCGTTCTCATATCCATCCCTGACCTGGGTGGAATGGGAACGACCGCTCAGTCAGTACTCGCCATCACCGCCTGGGTGGCCACCTGGTGGATAGCTGAGACGGTGCCACTTGCGGCGACGGCCCTGATCCCCCTGATCCTCTTCCCGATCTTCGGTGTGGCTGAACGCAACGATGTCATCGCCTCCTATGCCAACGACATCATCTTCCTGTTCCTGGGTGGCTTCATCATCGCCGCCGCGCTGGAGAAAGTGAACCTCCACCGGCGAATCGCCCTGAAGATCATCAACGTCATGGGCACCAATCCGGCGCGGCTGGTCTTGGGTTTCATGTTGGCCACCATGTTCGTCTCTCTGTGGATTTCCAACACCGCTACGACGATGATGATGATCCCCATCGCCCTCTCGATCCTTAGCCAGTTCCACTTCAACGAGAGCGAGGAAGAGAACCGCAAGGTCCGGATCCTGGAGAAGGCCCTGATCTTCGGCACGGCATATGCGGCCACCGCTGGCGGTATGGGCACCCTGATCTCCGGCACGCCCACTCCCATCTTCGCCGCGCAATCCATGGAGGTCGCCGACACCGAGATCGGCTTCGCCCAGTACATGCTGTTCGGGATCCCCGCTGCATTGATCTCCACGATTCTCATCTGGTTGTACCTGACTCGGATTCAGTTCAAGGTCGGTCACCACCCTGTCCCTGGGGCCAAAGAGGTCATCCACCGGGAACTGCACGCCCTGGGCAAGATGTCCCGGAACGAGATCCTCGTGCTCATCACCTCGGCCACGATCGCCTTCATGTGGGTCACCCGGACTTTCCTGTGGTCCAACCTCATCCCGCAGATCTCAGACGGCATCATCTCGGCCGTAGGCATCCTCCTGCTCTTCCTACTCCCCTCTACCGACGGCGGCCGCATCCTGACATGGAAGGACACCTCCAAGGTGCCGTGGGACGTGCTACTGCTGTTCGGTGGCGGCCTCGCCATCGCACTCGGGTTCGAAGAATCCGGATTGTCCGAGTGGTTCGGCAACAGCCTGGGGATCCTCGAGGGCGCCCCGCCTGTCATCGTGATCTTCGTCGGAGTCCTCCTGGTGCTCTTCCTCACCGAGATCACGTCGAACACTGCCACGGCCACTCTGCTGATCCCGGTCTTCGCGGTCGTCGCCGACGCAGTCGGCATGGACCCCGTTCCGCTGATGCTTGCGGCGGCGCTGGGAGCAAACTTCGCCTTCATGTTGCCGGTGGCCACGCCCCCGAACGCCATCGCCTTTGGAACCGGAAAGGTCACCATCCGAGAGATGGTCGGGGCAGGGTTCTGGCTCAACATCCTTCACGCCTTCTACGTCACGGCGATCATCATGCTCTGGTTCCCGGTGGTCTTCTGAGCAGCCATCGACCACCGCACTCAAGGCCAAGTCGTCACCCGTGGAGGTAGGGCTTCTCTTCGTCATCGTGGCCGTGCTCATCGGCTGCATGATCCAGAGGACCAGTGGCATGGGCGTCGGCCTCGTCGTCTCGCCCGTACTGGTTCTCTTGATCGGCCCGGTGGCAGGGATCCTCATGACGAATGTCATCGCCGTGGCATCTTCTTCGCTGATGACCTTGGCCGTCAGGGCAGACATCGATTGGCGAAGGTACTTGCAGATCGCCCCGGTAGTGGTGATCGGCTCCGTCCCTGCGGCGCTGTTGCTCAGCACCGCGGGGACGGGGCTGTTGGAGGTCGTCTTCGGCATCGTCCTGCTCATCGCAGTTGGCGGCACCGCGCTGTTGCCCGCACTCCCGGAAGCACCTCTGGCACGAGCGGGAATCGCGACCGGCATCGCGGGAGGGTTCCTCAATACCGCCGTCGGCGTCGCATCCCCCGCCCTCCTCGTTTATGCACGCGTCACGAACTGGGCCCATCGACCCTTCGCCGCCACCCTTCAACCGTTGTTCCTCACCATGGCGGTCGTCTCCATCGCCACCAAGTCAGTGGTGGGCCTGGGATCGGCAACCGGCATGCCTTCCTGGCCGTTGATCATTGCTGTCGTGGCGAGCGTGCCTGTTGGCGTCCTGATAGGCGGACCGGTAGCCCGACGAGTTCCGCCCACGGCCGCCAAGCGCCTGGCCGTCACCATCGTCGTACTCGGTTCCTGCGCCACCTTGATCCGCGGTATCTCACGGCTGTTGGCCGGCTGAGGATGGCACCGGGAGGAGGGTTCTCAGGAAAAAGCACCGGGACCGAACGGAATGTACCGTTCGGCCCCGGTGGGACACACAGATGGCAGGTCAGGCCTTTCCAGTATGGACGGCAACCTCCGGCTCCAAAGTCTCCACCTGGATGACCTCCTGCCAGGCCTCTACGCCGTACTGGAAAGCCACGATCCCGGCCTCGGGAAGGGCGATCTCGATGGCCTCGAGGATCTCTTGTGGGCTTGCACCGTGGTCCAACGCCACCTGGATGTGACTCTTCAGCTGCGGCTTGGGGGCCCGCATCACGGTGAGGCTCAGGATGAACAGAAGTTCCTTGGTCTTGGCGTCCAGAAGTCGTGGCTTCAGGTAGGCCGACGACACGACCGTATTCGCCGCCTTCAGGACCTCGAAATCAGCGGTGGCCATAATCTTGTGATAGTCGAGCACATAGCCGCGCTTCTCGGCCATGTCATTGATGTACTGCTGGGCTTCGCTGGTCATGGGGACCCCTTCGAATCTCGGGTGCGGTCACGACGTGATTCGCGACGCGCGTTCCAAAGTCATAATACGGTATTATGGTCTTCTAGCAAACGCCATCCAGGGCAGGCCGCCGGCGAGACAGGGACAATGGACATATGACTGAAGCAACCCATATCAAGCGTGTCGCCGCCCCATTGCGCCATCAAGTGGCCGAGGGACTGCGGGACGATATCCACGAGGGGAATTTTGCCCCGGGCCAGCGCCTGGTCGAGAGCCAGCTGTGCGAGCGCTACGGGGTGTCGCGGACGGTCGTGCGGGAAGCCCTCCGCCAACTGGAGACCGAGGGGCTCATCCAGGTCGAGCCGAATCGCGGCCCCGTCGTGGTCGTACTGACGGAGCAGGACGTCCAAGACCTCTATCGGGTCCGAGGCTCCTTGGAGGGCCTGGCCGGCGAATTGTTCGCCGAAGCCGCCACCGCCGACGAATGCGATGGGTTGATCCGCGAGCACCAGCGACTGGACCTTGCCCTGAAGGAGGGGACGCTCAAGGATCAGGTCAACGCCAAGGACAGGTTCTACGACTCCCTGCTGGCCGGCACGCACAATGCCGTCCTGCAGTCCATGGTCGCCAGCATCCATGGCCGGACGCGACTTTTCCGCAGCCTGTCCCTACAGGCTCCGGGGCGCCCGCAGGAGTCCATCAGGGAACTGCAGACGGTCACCACGGCGGCCGCGGTTGATCGCGATCCGGCAGCCGCTCGCGCCGCCTGCGAAGCCCACATCTCCCGCGCGGGGGAGCTGGCCCTGAAGACCCTGCGCCAGCAAGACATCGAGGATGCGCTCGTCCCCTAAGTCAAAAAGGCCGCCGGCATTCAACTCTAATAATACTGTATTACTGTATTAGAGAAACAAGCTGACCGTCTCAGGAGGACTCCGTGGACAGAATTGCCGATCTCAAAACACGGCGGGACACCACGATCGACCCGCTTAAACCTGACGTCATTCAGCATTGGATCGATGGAGCAACCCGCCCCGCGGCGGACGGGGCCACCCAAGTGATGGTCAACCCCTCGACCGGCACTTCCGGTGCCACGGTCTGCCTCGGCACCCCGGCTGACGTCGATGCCGCTGTCGCCTCCTCCCGCGGTGCGGCCTGGGGATGGCGCAAGACGGCTTCCACTGAGCGCGCCGAGGTGATCGCCGCGCTGGCTCGGTTGATCCGGACAAACCTCGAGTTTCTGGCTGACCTCGAAATCGCCGAGACAGGCAAGCCCCCAGCAGTCGCCGCCTCAGAGGTCCGCGGGGCCGCGGAGTACTTCGAGTTCTACGCCGGCCTGTCCCACCTGCCGCAGGGCGAGGTCATCAATGTCACCCCAGACCAGCATGTTTACACCCTGCGCGAGCCATTCGGCGTGGTCGGTGTGATCACCCCGTGGAATCTGCCGATCAACCAAGCCGCCCGGGCAGTCGCGCCGGCCATCACCGCCGGCAATGTCGTGGTGGTCAAGCCGGCTGAATCCACGTCCCAGTCAACCGTGGCACTGGCCCAGCTCGCGACTGAGGCCGGCCTGCCGAACGGCGTCTTCAATGTGGTGCTCGGTCAGGGCGCAGTCGTCGGGAGCGCAATCATTCATCATCCGGACGTGCGGAAGGTCGCGTTCACGGGGTCCGTCGCCGTGGGTCAGGAGATCGGCCATGTCGCTGCGGACCGGGTCCTGCCCCTGACGTTGGAACTTGGCGGCAAGTCCGCCAACATCGTCTTCGCTGATGCGGACCTTGACTTCGCGGCCTCGGAGGCAGTCCGGGCGTTCACCACGAACGCGGGGCAGGTGTGCTCCTCGGGGACCCGGCTCCTGGTCGAGCGCTCCGTCCACGACGACTTCGTAGTCAAGATTGCCGACATCGCCCGGCAGATCCGGCCGGGCACCGACATGGGTCCGATGATCACGCAGGGACAGTTCAACGAGGTCAAGGAGTACTTCAGCATCGCCCGGGCGGAAGGCGCCACAGCGGTGACCGGCGGTATGGCCGAGCCCATCCCCGGACTGGAAGGCGGTTTCTTCCTCACCCCCACCGTGTACACCGGCGTGGACAACTCCATGCGCATCGCCCGGGAGGAGATCTTCGGGCCGGTCCTCGTGGTGATCCCCTTCGACACGGAGGCCGAAGCCATCGAGATCGCCAACGACTCCGACTTCGGGTTGGTGGGCGGCGTTTGGACACAGGACTTCCCCCGAGCCATCCGTGTGTCCGAAGCCATCGAGGCCGGTCAGATCTACGTGAACACCTGGTCCACGGCGGCTGTCCAGGCCTCGTTCGGAGGCCAAAAGAAGAGCGGCTACGGCCGAGAGAAGGGGATTGAGGCGCTGAACCATTACACGCAGTTGAAGAGTGTCACCCTGTCATTGCGCTGACGGCCCGCCACGCCACGGCAGGCACATCCTCACGCTGACGGTCACCTCCTCCACGAAGGAGGAGGGCGCACCGACCTCCGTGGTCCGCTCCAGAGCCTCAGAAGAACCGGACTCGGCAGCGAGCTCCACGATGCCCCGATCCATTCGGTAGCCGAAGACCAGAGCCGACCCGATGTGGGAGCCGTCCTCCGAATACCCACCACCGAACACGGACACAGCGGCGGCGACCCCGGAGTGCAGCCGCGTACAGCCGCTGGCCTGCCTTGTAGAAAGGCTTGCCCCTCGAGCGGATATCGATTGGCCGGAGTCCATCGTGGACTGTCGGAATTAGAAGATCTCTTGGTCCAGGGTCGTTCAGTCCAGGAACCGCACGCTCTCCCCCAGCTCAGCCCGCGGCACCCGGAACGCGTTGGCCGCGGCGGCGGTGTCCTCGTAGCCCAGGGCCACGGTCGCCACGATCCGCTTATCGGCCGGGATCACCAGCGTCTCCCGCAGTGCCGGGGCGTACAACGCCGGGGCCGCCTGTGGGATGGAGGCCAGACCACAGGACTCGGCGGCCAACAGCAGTGTGGCGATGTAGGCGCCGATGTCCACGGCCCCGTACTCCCGCAGCTCGGCGGCCAGGGTCACCAACACCACGTGGGGTGCGCCGAAGAACCGGAAGTTCTCCAGATGCTGACGGCCACGAGCCTCGCGATCCTCCCGGCCGATGCCCAGGGCACCGTACAGCGCGAACCCGGCCTGCCGACGTCGGGCCAGCCGTTCTGCCGTGTAGGTCTCCGGGTCCACCAGATCCGGCGCCTTCTCCGCGCCAGAGGTGACGTGTGCGGTCAGGGCCTCACGGGTGCGCTCTAGGGTGTCGCCGGACAGGACATAGGACGTCCAAGGCTGGGCGTTACACCAGGTGGCGGTGCGCTGCGCCATGGCCAGGACGCGCTGCAGTACGGCGCGGTCCACGGTCTCCGGGGTGAAGGCCCGGCAACTGTGGCGGGAGGCAAGTAGCCGTTCCAGTCCGGCCGCAGCATCATCAGCAGCGCCGTCGGTGGGGTATGCAGCTGTCATGGTCTTGTACGTCATATCTGGGTCTCCTCGATTCATTAGCTCTTCGAATAGATCACGTCGCCGCGCCGGTCCCCACCCGCCGCCACAACAGAACACTGGCGATCACGGTGAGCAGGCCTAGCGCCCCAGCCACCGCGACGAAGGGGGCTTCGCCCAACGGGACCAGTCCCAAGATGAAGGTCCCCACCGCCATACCCCCGTAGAGGGCGGCGTTGTTCCAAGACAGGGCGTAGGCGCGGTTCGTGCCGGCCGAGTGGGTCAGCATCTCCTGGCCGTTGCTGACGAAGGCCGCACCGGCGGCGAAGGTCACCACCCAGCCGATCAGGGACAACCAGAGGTTGTCCGCCGCGGTGGCCAACACGATGAAGCAGGTCATGAGGCCCGCATAGATGAGGTTGAGCAGCGGCTGCGAGCCGTTCCGGGCATGGATCCAGTCCACCAGCCGGCCGCCCGTCGAGGCACCGATCAGGGATCCAACGCCCACGGCGGTTCCCACGAGCCCCAGTTGCGCGGTGTCCAACTCGAATTGGGTGAAGAGCAGGGCACCGGCGAAGGTGTAGGTGGCGTACCGGGTGGCCTGTGCGAAGAAGTTGGCCATCACGAGGAAGCTGAAGTTCGATTGGCGCCACAGGCCCAGGGAGTCGCCCAGGGCCACCCTGAGCCGGGCCTTCTCCGGCACCCGGGCCTCGGCGCCGAGGCGTCGCCCGATCAACACGGCCAGCCCGGCCGCGATCACGCCGAGCCCGAGGAAGGCCCAGCGCCACGAGGCAAACGAGGCGATCAGGCTTCCCAGGGGCACCCCGACGATCTGTCCGGCGGCAAAGGTCGAGGCCACGCCCGCCACGGCCTTGCCGACCTCGTGCGGAGCGGCGGTCTCCGTGGCGAAGGACCATACGGGCGGTCCCATGACGGAGGCGCCGACGGCGGCAACCACCCGGGCGGCCACCACCAGTCCCAGCGTGGGCATCAGGGCCACGCCCAGTGCCCCGACGCTGAACACCGCGGCGCCGAACCACATGGCGGACCGCCGCGTGAAGCGGTTGGTGATCAACGCGACGGCGGGGCTGAGCAGGGCGTAGACGAGGGAGAAGCTCCACCCGACCACGGAGGCTTCACCGCTGCTCACCTCGAAGGTGGCACTGATCTGGGGCAGCAGCGGAGAGACGATGAACATGTCCGTGCCGAGCACCAGAAACAGCGAGGCGGCCATCCGATGGGCTGGCCACGGGGTGGCCGTAGGTGCTGCGAACATGGTCATGGCCGGGCGGGCCCCCACAGGTCCTCTGGTGAGGTGCGCAGGGTCTGTGGGTCGGCCGGCATCGGGGCCGGGGTGCGGGAGAAACGCGGCGCGGGCGCCGGCTGCACCACGCCGTCCACCTCGATGAGCGTGCCCCGGCTGCCCAGGTGTTCGTCCCGCTCGGCTTCGGCATACGTCAACACCGGGGTGACGCAGGCATCCGTCCCGTCGAAGACCTCGGTCCAGTGGGCCTGGTCGTGCTCGGCGAACCGTTCGGTGAACAAGTCGCGGAGGGCCGGCCAGGTGGCCGGGTCGTCGCGGTCCGGGGCGGTGCGCTCGGGCGCGGTGCCGTCCAGGCCCAGCCCGGACAGGAGCTGGGCGTAGAAGGCCGGCTCCAGAGCACCGACCGCCATGTGCCGTCCGTCCCGGGTGCGGTACACCTCATACCAGGGCCGGCCACCGTCCAGCATGTTGGACCGCGGCTCGTCCGACCAGCGGCCGGCGCCGCGCATGGCCCAGACCCACTGCCCGAGCATCGAGGCTCCGTCCACCATGGCGGCGTCCACCACCTGTCCCCGCCCGGAGGCGGCGCGCTCGAGGAGGGCGGAGAGCACTCCCGTGACCAGGAACATGGTGCCTCCGCCGTAATCCCCCAGCAGGTTCAGGGGGATGGCCGGCTGGGCGTCTGCTCCGGTGATGGCGGCCAGGTGTCCGGTCAGGGACAGGTAGTTGAGGTCATGCCCAGCGCTCTGGCTGCGGGGACCGTCCTGACCCCACCCGGTCATGCGGCCCAGCACCAGCCGCGGGTTGCGTGCCAGCAGCTCGTCCGGCCCGAGCCCGAGGCGTTCCAGCACCCCGGGCCGGAACCCCTCCAGCACCACGTCGGCTCCCGCGGCCGCCTCTAGGAAGGCGAGGCGGCCGTCGTCGGACTTCAGGTCCAGTTCGATGACGCGGCGGCCCCTGCGGGTGCCGTCCAGCTGGTTCCCCTGGCTCTCCAGCCAGCCAGGACGGGCCACGAGTACGACGTCGGCGCCCAGGTCCGCGAGGATAGTGCCGGCCAGTGCCACAGGCCCCAAGGCGAAGACCTCGAGTACCCGGATGCCGGCCAGCGGACCCCGCTGCTGTCCCGGCCCCTTCTCAGGTGCGCCGGGCATCAGGAGCCTCCTGTCGCCCCGAGGAGGACGAACTCCGGGACGAAGATGATGAACACCAGCATGGCGATGCCCGCCAGCAGGAACGGACCGACACCCTTGAACACGTCGATCAGGCTGACCGGTGTTCCGGCATTCACCTCGGGGTTCTGGGACACCCGGTGGACGATGTAACTGAGGATGCCGATCGGCGGGGTGACCATGCCCAGCTCGACCAGGATGACCATGAAGATGCCGTACCAGATCAGGTCGACGTCCAGGGCGGTCAGCACCGGGGCGAGGACCGGGACGGTCAGCAGGATCATGGCCAGGCTGTCCATGAACATCCCCATCAGGATGAACACGGGGATCAGCAGCAACAGCAGCATGGTCCGGGTCAGGCCGATGGACTGCACCCATTCGGCGAGCGCCTCGGCCAGGCCGGAGAGCGCGACCACCCGGGTGAGCACATGGACGCCGATCAGCAGCAGGAAGATCGGAGCCACGCCGGCCACGGTCTCTTTGAGCGAATCGATCATCCGGGGCCAGAACGTCTTCCAGCTGCGGTCGTCACTGAAGGCCCAGCCCATGACGATGGCAAGCAGGGCGCCTACCGCGCCCGCCTCGGTGGGTGTGAACAGGCCGGAGAACATGCCGCCGATGATCGCCAGGATGATCACGGTCATGGGGATCACCCCGGGCAGGGTCCGGAAGCGGTGCGTCCACGAGACGCTTCCGCCCGCGGCCTTCGGCGCGAGCTTCTTGTCCGCCAGGGACCACAACAGGATCACCACAGAGAAGGCGATGGCCAGGACCACGCCCGGCAGCACCGCCGCCGTCAGCTGCGGGCCCACCGCGGTTCCCGCCGTGCTGGCGTAGACCACCAGCACCACGGACGGGGGAATGAGCATGCCGAGGGTTCCGGACATTGCCACAGAACCGGTGGCCAGCTTGGGCTTGTACCCCGCCTTGAGCATCTCCGGGATGGCCACCCGGCCCAGGGAGTAGGTGATGGCCATAGAACTGCCGCTGGCCGCGGCGAGACCTGCACCGGCGAAGTTCGTGGAGATCGCCAATCCGCCGGGCAGCCCGCCCATCCAGGCCTTCGCCGCCTCGAACAGTCGAGCCGTCAGCTGGAAGCGGCCCATCACGGTGCCCATGAGGATGAACATCGGGATGACGCTGAGGCTCCAGCTGGCGGTGGTGTCAAAGGGGATGTCCTCGAAACTCACCAGCACGGCGTTGAACCCGGACATCCGCCACAGGCCCACGGCAGCCGGGATCAGGATGGCGAAGCCGATGGGGATGCCGGCCAGCATCAGCACGATGGACAGAGCGATCACCAGGATGCCGATGGTCAGGTCGCCGACCGGACCGAAGAGGACCAGGACCATCAGGGCGAGCATCACCACTACGGCACCGATCATCAATCTCCGGCTGGCGATCTCGGCGGCAGGTGCCTCGATGTTCTGCGCGCTCTTCAACTCAGTAGAGACACGGCGTTCCACCAGCACGGATTCGGGATCGACCCGGCCTGCGATGACCATGTCCACCATCGTGGCCACGATCTGCACCGCCAACAGGATCAGACCGAGTGCGACAAGGATCTTGACCGGCCACACCGGGATCTCCACGGCGCCCAGTGCCACGAGCTGGATCTCCGTGGCGAAGGAGGCACTGGCCACGGCGGCGACCGCAAGAGTGACCGTGGCGACCAGGCTGATCGCCTGGGCCGTGAGGTTAGCCACCAATGCATCCTTGGGGCCCAGCCGGTCCACCAGGATGGTCGCCCGGATGTGCTCGCCGATGGACTGAGCGAATGCCAGCGAGAGGAACACCAGCAGCGGCATCAGCGCGTACTGCGTGATCTCCAGGACACCCGTGATCGGCTGGTGGAGCAGGCGCATCACCACGTCGGCCACGATCAGCAGGCCCAGGATCATGGTCAGCACACCGGCGACCTGGCCGCCGATCTTGCTGATCAGGTGGGCCACCCGCGTCAGCCATGTCCCGCCCATCCCCGGCTGTTTCGGTTCGGAAGTCGGCATGACCACTAGGTCGTCAGCATCCGGATGGCCCATGACACCGTCCTGGTCGTGAGTGGACGCTGTCCGCTGTCCGGTGAGCTGTTGAGTAACGCCGTTGGGGGTCATGGCCGGTTCCTATCCCACAGTTTGCTCTTGACCGTCTCCTCATATTCGGAGAGGTCGATGTCCTCAGGCGTGCCCAGGTCCATGTCCTGCACACGTTCGAGCCAGGTGTCCATGGTGGTGACGTAGTCATCGATGACAGCCTCGGGGTCTTCCAGGGATTCCGGCGCCGAAGCCGGCATCTGGTCTACGACCTTGGATTGTTGGTCTTCGATGGCATCGACGAGGTCGTCTTCTCCCTCCAGGAAGGTCAGCCCCTTGTCCTCAACGCCCTCCGTGCGGAGCTTCTCCTCCAGGCCGAGGCCTTCGTACTTGAGGTATTCGAGCCACCAGGTGTATCCGGCATCCCACACTGCGTCCCGGTCTTCGGGCTCCAGGGCATTCCACTGGTCCAGGTTCATGATCGCGTACTGGGCGTTGATGCCGGACAGCGGGATCTCCGTGTAGTGCTTGGCCACGTCCCACAAGCTGTAGGCGGTGACTGTCTTGGGCGAAGCCAGCGCACAGTCGATCACGCCGCGCTGGAGTCCCTCGTAGGTCTCCGTGATGGACACGTTCACCGGGATCATGCCGGCAGCCGCCAACTCCCGGTCCCACAAGGCGCCGCCACTACGGACGCGCTTGCCTTTGGCGTCTGCCAACGATGTCACCGGGGAGGTGCAGATGATGTCGTACTTGGTGATCGAGTGGGACGAGAACAGCAGCTTGATGCCGCGGTCTTCGAATTGCTCGTTGACCTGCTCTGAGTTCATGGCGAAATCTGCCTGGGCGGCATTAGCCTGCAGGATGCCGTCCGGGTAGTCCGTGGAGGAGACGCTCCCCAAAGAACTGATCCACTCCGTGAACGGAAATTCGCTGCCATAGTAGGTAGCGGTGAACATGCCCAGATCAGCCACACCGCCGCGGATACCCGCCGGCATGTCCGCAGTACCGAGCAAGCTACCGCCCCAGTACTGCTTGAAGTCGATCCGCCCGTCAGTTTCCTCGGTGACCTGATCCGCGAAGGCCTGGAAGGGCCCGCCCGAGGTGGCGCTGGTGTAGTCCGCATACCGCAGCACCAGAGGGTTGTCTTCCGAGTAGGCCGCCCCCAAGGGGGTGGCCCCACAGCCGGCGAGGGTCCCGGCCATCAGGGCGATCGCCACACCGGCGACGGTCCGCATGCGCCTCGAGGGGCGCTTCTTTCCATGAGTTGTCATTGTGCTCACGCTTCCTTGACCCGGGCAGGCCTTATGGCCTGGTTCCGTAGGTCAGAGGCCCATCCTCTTGGCGAGGACATTCCGCTGGATTTCATTGGTTCCGCCGCCGATCGGGCCGACGCGGGAGTCACGGAAGTACATCTGCATGTCATATTCCATGGCGTAACCAGATCCGCCATAGACCTGCAAACCGATGTCCGAGACCTTGAAGTTGTTCTCCGTGGCGATGATCTTGGCAGCCGAGGTCTCCTCGATGGCCAGTTCGCCGGCGTCGAGCAGCTCCGCGACCCGGTACGTGGCCTGACGCGCCTGCTCGGCCATGAGCCACATATCCACCAGCTTGTGCTGAATGACCTGGAACGAGGAGATCGGCTGGTCGAACTGCACGCGCTCCTGCGCATACTCCCGGGCGTCCTCCGTCACGCGGTAGCAGTTACCGGCCGCGATGGCGGCCAGGCCGAGACGCTCTCCGGCCAGGCACTTCATGAGGTTCTTCCAGGTCTTGCCCTCTTCTCCGATGCGGTTCTCCTCGGGAACGACGACGTTCTCGAAGACCACCTCGTTGGCGTGGGTGGTCCGCCGGCCCAACATCTTCAGGGGATTGATGGTGACGCCGGGGCTTGTGACGTCCACCAGGAACGTGGTCAGGCCCTGGTGCCGTTCGGCGTTCGGGTCGGTCTTGGCGATCACCACGATGTAGTCGGCCACATGCGCGCCGGAGATCCACACCTTGGTTCCGTTGAGAACATAGCCGCCGTCCTGCTTGACCGCCTTGGTCGAGAGACCTGCCACGTCGGATCCGGTGCCCGGCTCGGACATGGCCAGCGCCAGTTTGACGGAACCGTCGATGACGCCGGGGAGGATGCGCTTCTTGAGCTCATCGCTGCCGAACTTGGCCACGTGGCCACCGGCGTAGACGGAGGTGATCATGACAGCCTGACCGATGCCCGCGTAGTGGTACCCCAGGGTCTCCATGAAATTGGTGATGTCCTTGTAGGACCCGCCGGCGCCCCCGTACTCCTCCTCGAAGAACAGGCCGAGGAATCCGCTCTCCGCCAGTGCCTGATAGGCGGCCTGAGGGAATTCCTTAGCCTCGTCGATGCGGCGGATCTCCTCCTTGGGGAGGGTGGACTCAAGGATCTCGAGGACGGCCTCGCGGACCATCTTCTGGTCCTCGCTCAGGCCTGCTGTGTTGACAAGTGTCTTCATGGACGGTTTCTCCTTCAATTGGTCTGTGTTTCAAGTCCGGCGCGGGTGTAGGCCATGGTCTTCATGACGCCGCGCTGGACCACCGTGTTGTCCTGGTTCACGAGTTCCATCTGCCGGGCGACCACGCCGCGGTCCGGCTTCGAAGTGGTCTTGGCGCTCTGGATGGTGGTGCGCAGCCGGACTGTGTCCCCGATGAAGATGGGGGCAAGGAACACCCATTCGTCCACACCGAGTGCGGCGATGGCTGTCCCGTCGAATTCGCCCATACGGGCGCTGAGGCCGGTGACGATCGACATGCCCAAAGTGCCGTGGGCAATGCGTTGGCCCAGCGGTGATCGGCCGGCGTACTCGGCATCTGTGTGCATGGGGTTGGTATCGCCGGAGACCCAGGAGTACGTCACCACGTCGGTTTCTGTGACGGTACGGGCGGGGCTCTCCCTAACCTCACCGACGATGAAATCCTCTACGCATTTGCCCACTGGACTACTCCTTCTGCCTCTACATCCGCTGACGCGGCATCGGTCTGGTTCTGTCGGGTGTGCTCCTGCTCCGCCGTCAGCACCATGAGCGCATCGACGGCGACCGGGCCCCGGTCTCGGGTGATCCGGACGGGGTTCAGTTCGACCTCGGTGGCCACGCCATCGAGGTCTCGGGCCAACCGGGAGAAGGCAACGATGGCGTCGGCGATGGCGTCGATGTCATAGGCGTCCTCACCGCGGGCCCCATTCAGGACACCGGCCAGGGTCATCTCAGCCACGGCCGCGCGGGCCGTGGCCCGATCCATCGGAGTGAGATAGACCTTGACGTCCCGGAGAATCTCGACCCAGACGCCGCCGCTGCCGAGCAGGATGAGGGGCCCGAAGACCGGATCGAAGCGGGCACCCAACAGGATCTCCGGCCCCTCGCCCGCCATCGTCTGAAGGCTGTAGCCCTCGATGCGGGCGTTCGGGGCCTCTGACACCAGCCGAGCAGCCATGGTGGAGATGGCTTCACGGACCTCCTCCGCGCTGTTGAGCCCCACCCTCACGCCGCCGACCTCTGACTTGTGCAGGATGTCTGGGGAGACCACCTTGAGCACCAAGGGAAAGCCCATGGCCTCCGCTGCAGCGGCAGCATCGTCAGGTCCATGGACCGCGCGCTCCCCTGGTACGCGGATGCCATAGCTGGCCACAATTTTCTTGGCGGCAGACTCCGTCAGGGCCGTGGTCCCCGCAGGCAGGGCGGCCAGCAGGCCAGCTGCCGGCGACTCACGACCGCGGTCAGCTGCGGACTCGGCCAGCGGAGACCAGTCGGTGCGCGCGTGCCAGTCCATCCACTGCCTGATGGTCCACATGCACCGGGCCGGGGAACGGAAGATCGCGACGGACGCGTCGCCGTCGAGATCCTGGCTGCCGGGTCCCTCGAGCCACTCGTTCATCCAGACCGCTGCCAAAGGCGTAGTGGACTCGGCCGCCACCTCGGCCAGGTACCGGGCACGCACGCCGGTGGTTGCCTCGTGCACGAATGTCAGTGGCACCACCACGGCGCCAAAGGCCGGGTCGTCGCAGAATGCCGTGAGGCTCGTCTTGAACGTCTCGACGTTCTTCAACACCTCTGCTGTCAGGTCTGCTGGGTTGGCCAGGGACCCGAAGCCAGGGACCACATCGTTCAGCACGCTCGTGGTCGCGTCAGCCAAGGGGGGCAGAAGCAGCCCGTTCTCCTCGGCCTTGTCGGCACAGATCACACCGGCTCCGCCCGAGGTGGCCATGATGCCGACGCCCTCGCCGGTGGGGCCCTCTGAGTTCCGGTCGAAGAAGGCGGCGACTTCCATGAGTGCCTCGAAGTCCTCGACGAGGATCGCCCCCGCACGCTTGAAGGCGGCACGGTAGGCGTCTGCCGAGCCGGCAAGGGTACCGGTGTGGGACAGGGCGGCCCTGCTGCTGGCCTCGCCGTTGGCGGCCTTGTAGACGATCACCGGCTTGCCGGCGCGGCCGGCCTTGCGGATGGCTTCGATGAACCGCCCGCCGTCAGAGATGCCCTCCAGCAGGCACACGATGGTGGATGTGTCCGGATCCTCTGCCAGATAGGACACGTAGTCGGCGACGTCAATGTCGACGGAATTGCCGCAGGCGAGGAACTTACTGAAGGACAGGCCGCGGTGCAGTCCCTGCAATAGCGCGTAGCCGAGCGCGCCACTCTGGGAGACCAGGGAGATCCGACCGGCGTCTCCTTGGATCATCTCTCCGCAATCGGTCATGAAGTTCATCCCGGCGCCGCTGTTGGCGTTGACAAGGCCCACACAATTGGGCCCGGCGAGCCGGAGTCCGGCCCGCTGCGTGGTGTCCAGGAGTCGCTGCTGCGCTGCCTCGCCGTCTGCGCCGCCCGCCTCGCGGTACCCGGACGCATAGAGTATGGCCCCGCCGATGCCGAGCTCGGCGGCTTCCTTGATCACTGACTCCGCGAGCTTCTGTCCGACCCCGACGATCACACAGTCCGGCGTCTCGGGCAGATCGCTCAGGCTCGGGAACGTCTGGTATCCGAGGATGTCGCTGTACTTGGGATTGATTCCATAGACGGTGCCGCCGAAGTGAGCGAGGTTCTCGAGGGTGCGTCGGCCGAAGCTGCCCTCGGTCGAGGATGCGCCGACGACCGCGATGGTCTGGGGCTCGATAAGCCTGCGCAGGTCTTCACGCCCATACAAGGGACGGTGGTGAGTCATGTCACTCCTGGGTTTCAAAGGTTGATCCATTGCCAGTGTGACTGTAGTCTCAAAGTCCGTCAAGAGGTGTTCCAAACGTCTCGATTCGCATCCGCCAGGAGGAGCACGACATGGGCAGAGTGGCAGTCATCGGTTATGCGGCAACCCCCGTGGGCCGACTCCAACCCCAAGGGCCGGAGAGCGGCTCCCTGGAACATGAGGTCCTGGCTGACGTGGTGCTCCGGGCGGTCGAGATGGCCCAGGTGGACAAGTCGGACATCGGCGGGCTGAGCTTCGCCCAGCCCCGTCCTTACACGCAGCAGAAGTACTTCGCGACCTTCATGGCGAGCTATCTGCAGCTGCCTTGCGACGGGTTCGTGGCCGAGGTCCTCGGCAATGGGATGACCGGTGGCTTCGCCTTCGAGCATGCGGCCGACAACATCCGCACGGGCCGTGCCAAAGTGGCTTTGGCGCTGGGCGTGAACTATGAGACCGCCATCCCCTCAGGCGAGCACATGATGAGCTCCATGCGGGCCGTGGGTGACGTGGATTTTCAGGCACCCTTCGGCATTACGCCTATCGCCTGGTATGCCATGGACATGATGCGCTACCTCCACGACTTCGGGGCAACCCGCGAGGACGTCGCCACGGTGGCCGTGAAGAACCGCCACCACGCCACGCTGAATCCTCTGGCCCAGTACCGCAAGCCCACCACCCTGGAAGAGGTCCTGGACCAGCCCACCATCGTGCACCCCTTGGGGCTCTTCGAGGTACCCCCGCGCAGCGACGGGGCGGTGTGCCTAGTGCTGGCCGACGAGGAGGTCGCCCGCGCCAGTGGGCGGCCCTATGTGGTGGTGCGCGGCACCGGCTTCCATCACGAGGGCGCCCACCAGATCACGGCGACACCCAACGACATGATCGCCTTGAACGCAGCCCAGAAGGCCGGTGGGCAGGCCTTCGATGAGGCCGGGCTTCGACCGTCCGACATTGACTTCGCCGAGCTGTACGCACCCTGCACCATCGTCGAAGTCCTCGTCAGTGAGGCCCTCGGCTTCGCGCCCCGTGGAGCCGGCGCACGGTTCGCCGCGGAGGGCCGCACCTCCCTGGGCGGGGACATCCCCCTCTCGACCTCCGGCGGGCTGACCTCCCGTGGTCACCCCGCCTATGTCACCCCGCTCTACAACCTGCTGGAGACCTGCGAGCAATTGATGCATCAAGCAGGAGAACGACAGGTCAAGGACGCCTCCGTCGGACTTGCGACAGCCGAACTCGGCAACTACAACGCCGCCTTGGTACACATCCTCGAAAGGGTCTCCGCATGATTGACACCGTCGAACTCGACCGCCCGCACCCGTACCCGCCCCGGAAGACGCCCTTCACCACCCGTTTCTGGGAGGCTCTGGCCCAGGGACGGTTCATCACCACCCGATTCGGCTCCGACGGCGTCCCCACGTTCCCGCCCAGGGAGTTCGACCCGGCCACCTGGAACCGCGATGTCGACTGGGTGGAGCTCTCCGGGCAAGGAACGCTGTACTCCGTCACCTCCGTGCATGCCGCTCCCGAAGCTTTCAAGGCCTTCACGCCCTATCAGGTCGCCATCGTGGACCTCGAGGACGGACCCCGGCTGGCCACGGCATTCCTCGGGCCCGTGGACACTCCGCTGGACAGCCCGGTGGAAATCGTCGCGTTACGATACACGGACGACATGGCCTTCGCAGCCCGCCCTGTGGCGACCTGAGCCCATGTCCATCACGACGCCGGCTGGCCAGACAGACCAGCCCAAAGGGAGGCAATACGTGGATCGCCCAGCTCAGCCCTTTGCGAGCGTCCGCCCTCGTCGCGCCGTCGACGCCATCATCGAGCAGATCCGCGACCGCATCCAGTCCAACGAGCTCAAGCCAGGCCAGAAGCTTCCCAGCGAGCGCGACCTGGCCGAGCAACTCAGCGTCAGCCGGAACACCGTCCGGGAGGCGATCCGGATGCTCGAGGTCTCTGGGCTCGTCACGCTGAAGAAGGGCGCCACCGGCGGAGCCTTCCTCACCAACTCAAACTCGGCCGCCTTGTCCCAGAACCTGATTGACGGCATCGCCCTTCGCCAGTACAACGTCAAAGAGCTCATCGACGTCCGCATGGTCTTGGAGCAGTACATCGCCGCACAGGCTTGCGAGAATGCCAGCGACGAACAAATTGAAGAACTCGCCGCGCTTGCGCAGGCCTCCCGCCAAGCCGAGGATGACGTTCCGGAGTACGAGCAACGCTTGGACTTACACATTGAGTTTCACCGGAAGCTCTCTGAGATGTCCCACAATGGCGTGGCGGAGACTCTGACGGGGCCTCTGCTGGAGATCACGCGGCACTTCCACCTCGAGACCGGTCCCACCGGCGGCCCCGAGACGCACGAGACTCGTCAAGAGTTGGTGCAGGCACTACGGGAACGTAATCCCGAAGCCGCCAAGTTGGCACTCGCCAAGCACTTCGCAGCGCTGCAGAGTCGATTGCTGGTATCTCACCCGGACTGATTACTGCCCGACGCGCACCGGACGATCGGCCTTGAGCAGTGGCTATTACTGCGCCACGTAGCCTCCATCAATGGACCACACGGCACCCGTGGCGAAGCTCGCGGCGTCGGAGGCCAGGAAGCAGATGACCTCGGCGACCTCCTCGGGCGTGCCGAGACGACCGATGGGCTGGCGGACGGTCATCTGCGAGCGGACGGACTCGTCCAGTTTGGCGGTCAGCGGGGTCTCCACGTAACCCGGGGCCACCGCGTTCACGCGGATCCCGGTCGGCGCGTAGCTGAGTCCGGCGGAGCGGACGAGGTTGGCCACCCCAGCCTTGGCCGCCGAGTACGGCGCGGAGTTGGCCTGGCCGACGAGTCCGAGGATCGAGGAAACCGCGACGACGGCCCCGGAACCCTGGGCGTCCATGTGCCGCAACGCGTGCTTCAGCGACAGAGCCACCCCGGTCAGGTCGATGTCCAACACGGTGCGCCAGTGATCCACGTCCAGCTCGTGCAGGGGCCCCTTACGCTCGGCGATGCCGGCGTTGGCCACCAGGACATCCACGCTCCTGGAGCCGCCGCCGGCACCAGGAGAGTCACCGAACTCTGCCGCGGCATCCATCAGCGCCGCCACGGACTCCTCGTCGATCACATCGCAACGCACGGACAACGCCCGACCGCCCGCAGCCTCAATCTCAGCCACCACGTCAGCGGCCCGCGGGTCCACGTCACCGATCACCACGGCGGCCCCACGGGCGGCGAGCATCCGCGCGGTCGCCGCACCAATCCCGCCGGCTGCACCGGTCACGACCGCCGTGCGCCCCGCGAACGGCGAGGGATCCACACCCAGCCGGGGGCCGGCGTCGGACATCTGACCCATCTCAGCACCACGCCCCACGCCGGCCCCCACAGGATCAGTCGAACTCACGCACCGACCTCCATGGCCCGCTCCAGGGCATCAGCAGAACCGGACTCGGCGGCCAGCTCAGCAATATCGCGGCCCATCCGGTAACCGAACACCAGCGCCGGGCCGATGTGCGAGCCGTAGCCCGGGTACCCGCCACCGAACACGGACACGGCAGCGGCACCCACGGAGTACAGCCCCGGGATCCGCTGGCCGTCCTCGCGCACCACCGCGTGCCGCGAATCCACGTCGATCCCCGCGAAGGAACCGAGGTCCCCCATCCGCACCTTCGCGGCGTAGTACGGTGCCTGGTCCAGGGTGGCCAGGTTCGGGTTCGGCTTGTGGTCCATGTCCCCGCGGAAGTGGTTGTACGCGGTGGACCCGCGGCCGAACTCGGTGTCCTCCCCGGCCACGGCATCCCGGTTGAACCGGTCGATCGTGGACTGCAGCCCGGCGGCGTCCACACCGATCTTCTCAGCGAGCTCGGCCACGGTCTCACCCTTGACCAGGTAGTCCGCGGCGTAGAACAGCTGACGCGGGATCGGGGTGGGCTTGGCGAAGCCGATCCCGTACTTGCGCATCAGCTTCTCATCGCCCACGATCCACGCGTACACCGACTCCTCGTCCTTCATGTGGTCCAGCATCTGCCGGCCGAAGTCGTGGTAGCTCAGCGCCTCGTTGCCGAAGCGCTTCCCGTGCTTGTCCACCGTGATCATGCCGGGCAGCCCGATCTGGCGCAGGTGCGGGAAGAGCCGCTGGGTGCGGGTGACCAGGTTCTTGAACACCGTCACCGGGGCCCAGGAGCCCGGGGAGGACACGGCCGCGTTGATCCTCCCACCCACGGCCATCGCCATCCGCGCCGAAGAACCGTCGTGGCCCTGGGTCGGGGTGAAGTGCTCCCCGCCGTTCTTGTCATGCGGGAAGTACTGGCGGCGCAGCTCCTCGTCTCCGGAGAAGCCGCCACCGGCCAGGACCACGCCGAGGCGTGCCTGCACGGTGCCGGCATGCGTGCCGGACAACATGGCACCGGTGACGGCGCCGCCGTCGTTCACCACCAACTCCTCCACCGGAGTGGAGGTCCATACCCGCACCCCGGCCTCCAGCGCGGAGGCGACCATGCGGGTCATCAGGGCGGAGCCGTTGGTGCGCTTGAGCGGCTGCTGGAACAGAGCGGTATCCACCCAGGTGCGCAGCAGCTTGGAGGCGGTGTAGGTGAAGGCTTTCACGGACTGGTTGGCCTTGAGGATGGTGGCCATGTCCGGACCCACCTGCGGCATGTACCCGAACACGGTGTAGGAACTCAGGTACGGCTGCAGCTCCTTGCGGCGGGCGCCCAGCATGCGGATGTCCGCGTCGGACGGCAGGATCGCGCGCCCTCCCAGGCGAGCCCCGGGAAGGTCCATCTGATAGTCCGGGGCCTTCTCCGGGTAGGAGAACACCACGGAGGTGTTGTCCTCGAAGAAATCGATCGCCTCGGGGACGGTGTCCAGGAAACCGGCCACGCCCTCCTCGTTGTAGTAGTCCCCGGACAGCGCCTTCAGATAGGTCTCCGCTTCGGCCCGGGTGTCCCCCGTGGCGGCGGAGCCCTTCGGGTTGCCCGGCACCCAGGACCAGCCCGCGGACAAGGCCGTGGTGCCGCCGAAGTGCGGGGACTTCTCCGCCACGATCACGTTCAGCCCGTCATGGGCGGCCCGCAGCGCGGTGGCCATGCCGGCGGCGCCGGAGCCGACCACCAGGACGTCGCACTTGTGGAGGGGGTTCTTCTCGGTCATGTGTTCTCCAGAGTTCGGGGTAGACATCGTGTTCAGGCTCGGGTCCGGCCGGTGCCCCTGAGGTAGGGCTCGCCGAGCTCCGCGATGGGAGTGTGCGCGGTCTCCCGCGAGCTGAAGCACGCCGCGGCGGCGATGAGGGCCACCACGCAGCCGAAGATCGCCACGGGGACCCAGCCGAACGCGCCGGCGCCAAGCAGCATGCCGCCGATCATCGGGCCGAAGCCGGCCAGGACCAGGCCCAGCTGGTTGCCCATGGCCATACCGGTGTAGCGGACCGGGGCGGCGAACAGCTCCCCGAAGAAGGAGGTCCACACGCCGTTGAAGCCGGAGTACAGCACCGTCATGAACAGGAACGAGGCGGCGAAGACCAGCCAGATGTTGCCGGTGCCCAGGGCCAGGAAGTACAGGAAGATGGCCACGGAGCAGCCGATCATGGCGGTCAGCATCAGCGGCTTGCGGCCGATCCGGTCCGAGAGCTTGCCGGCGAAGGGCATGATGGCCATGGACAGGCCGATGGCCACCGCGTTGACGGTCAGGATGTCCGTGCGCTCGAAGCCGCCCTGGTCCACGGCGTAGGACAGGCCGAACACGGTGAAGATCGTCTGCATCACGGAGAACGCGGACATCAGCATCACGCGCAGCACGTCCCCGCCCTGGTACTTCAGCACCTCGCCGGCAGGCAGCTTCTTGACCTCGCCGGCCTCGGCCACCTCCTCCTCGAAGACGGGGGTCTCGTCCAGCTTGGTCCGCACCCAGAAGGCGATGGCCAGCACGAACACTGAGAGCAGGAACGGGATCCGCCAGCCCCAGCTCAGCAGGGCTTCCTCCGGCAGGGCCGCGATGGGGATGAACACGACCGTGGAGAGGACCATGCCCGCGGCGTAGCCCATCATCACGAAGGAGGTGAAGAAGCCGCGGCGGCCCTCCGGGGAGTGCTCGATCGTCAGCGAGGAGGCCCCCGCGGACTCGGCGCCGGCGGAGAAGCCCTGCGCCAGGCGGGCGACCACCAGCAGCACGGTGGCCCAGATGCCGATCGACTCGAAGGTCGGCAGCAGGCCGATGGCCAGCGAGGCCAGGCCCATGATCATCAGGGTCACCAGCAGCACGTTCTTACGCCCCAGCCGGTCCCCGAAGTGGCCCATCACCAGGCCGCCGAGCGGACGGGCGATATACGCAACGCCGAACGTGGCGAAGGAGGCGATGGCCGCGATGGCCGGGTCACCGCCCGGGAAGAACAGCTGCGGGAACACCAGGGCGGCGGCGGTGCCGTAGATGAAGAAGTCGTAGTACTCCATGGTGGAGCCCAGGAAGGAGGCCAGGGCCGCCTTCTTCGGCGTGCCCTGGTGCTCCATCACGACGTCGGCCCGGTCGCCTGCGCCGGTCCGCGCGGCGTGCGCTCCGGTTCCGGTGGGTGAGGGTGTGGCGGTGGTGCTCATGAGTGGTCCTCGGGGGTGTGGGAAGTGATGGGGAAAGTGGTGTGGGTGTCGGTGGTGCTGACGGGGAGGTCGGCGGATAAGGCAGCGGGGAGGTCGAGGTCCACGTAAGCCAGGTCCAGCACGTTCGGCAGGGAGAAGGGCTTGATGGCCTCGTGGGCAGGATGGGTGTTGTAGACGGCGAGGGCGTCGCGGTCCTCGAAGTCGGCGATGATGACGTGGTCCCAGGACTTCACCGTCCTCAGGACGTCGGGTCCATGCTGGAATGCCAGCAGTCCGGGGATCTCGCCGTGGAGTCGGTTCAGTCCTTCGATCCACTGGGCGCGGATGTCCTCGGTGAAGGAGTCCTTCCAGCGGAACATCACGATGTGCCGGATCATGCGGACACCTCCTCGAGATCCCGGGAACCAGACCGGGCAGCGCCCGGTGCGCGGCCGTCGTCGTGCCCGGTGTTCTCGGTGCCCACGTAGTCCGCCGGCTGGCCCGCCAGGCGGCGGCCGGCCAGGTAGGCCATGGTCATGAGCGGGCCGAGGGTGGCGCCGGCGCCGGGGTAGCCGGCGGCGTAGGGGCTCTCGGTGGTGTTGCCGGCGGCGAACAGGCCGGCGATCGGTGCGCCGTCCACGTCGAGCACCTGCCCGTTGCCGTCCGTGGCCACGCCGCCGCAGGTGCCGAAGGCGCCGTTGACCACCTCGAGCGCGTAGTACGGGCCGTACTGCAGCGGGCCGAGGGAGGGGTTGGGCCACTGGTTCTCGGCATCGCCCCAGTAGCGGTCGTACTCGGAGGCGCCGCGGCCGAAGTCCGGGTCCTCGCCCACCACGGCGTGCTCGTTGAACCGGGTGACCGTCTGTTCGAGCGCCTCGGCGGGGACGCCGATCTTCGCCGCCAGCTCTTCCAGGGTGGGCGCTTCGACGAGGTAGTCCGGGGTGGGCTGGCCGGCCCGGTGGTCCAGGAGGCCGTATCGCTCCAGGTAGGACTGGTCGAAGACCACGTGCGCCGGGGTGTTCAGCGTCTGGTTGTTGGCCGAGTCCCAGGACTGCAGCACGCGCGCCAGGTCGTTGTAGTTCTGCGCCTCGTTGGCGAAGCGCTCGCCGTGGCGGTTGACCATGATGGAGCCCGGGCCCTGGCGCTCGAAGCGCAGCAGGTTCCCGACCGGCTCGCCGTCCCGCAGCGTGCCCACCAGGGACATGGGCGCCCACCAGGCCTCACGGGTGCCGCGGGTCATGGCGCCGATCCGCTGGGCCATCTTCAGGGCGTCGCCCGTGTTCGAGGGCGGGGAGCACATCGTGTACAGGCGGGTGGCGAGCATCGAGTCGGCCAGGGCCTGGTCCCATTCGAAGCCGCCCGCGGCCAGCATCACGCCGGCGTTGGCCTGGACCTCGGTCCCGTCCGCCAGCACGACGCCGGCCACGCGGCTCGCGGAGGTGCCCGCGCCGCCGCCGTGGGTCCCGGTGGTCAGCAACCGCTCCACGCGGGCCTCGATGGCGAACTGCACCCCGTGGTCCAGGCAGGCCTTGAGCAGCATGGCGACCAGGGCGTGGCCCTTGGCCGCGAAGCCCTGCGCCTGGCGCTCATTGAGCTCGTCCCAGGGGAAGGTGGTGAAGGCGCCCCAGTCCTCGTACTCCTGCATGGTGTACGGGTGGCGGCCGTCGCTGCGCAGGTACTCGGCCAGATCGCCGAGGGCCTCGCGGTAGTTGAACAGCTCCGGCTCCACCGTGCGGCCACCGGTGACGGCGCCGGGCAGGTCCTGCCGGTAGTCCGGGAAGTTGTCCAGAAAGATGAACCGCACGCCGAGCTCGTCCTCGGCGAAGCGGAGCATGGTGTCCCCGTGGTCCAGGGCGGCGTCCAGCAGCTCGGCGCGGCCGCGGCCCCGGGCCACCGCCTCCACGTACTCACGGCCGGCGGCCTTGGAGTCGGCGATCCCGGCCTCGCGGGCGTAGTGGTTGTCCACCACCCAGAGCATGCCGCCCGAGACGGCGGAGGTGCCGCCGAGCAGCTCGGACTTCTCCAGCACGAGAACGGACTGGCCGGCGCGGGCAGCCGTGGCGGCGGCGGTCAGCGCGGCGGCACCGGAGCCGACGACCACGACGTCGTAGGCCGCGAGGCTGTTGGTACCGCCGTCTGCGGAAGCCGGCCGGCCGGCGTCGGGCGTGGGGTCTGCGGTGAGGAGACGCATGGGTGATCCTTCGGTCAGGGGCCCGCGGCTCCGGCTCACGGATCAATGTGTCGCCGGTCACTGCGGAAGGTCTGGGAAGGATCGTGGCACCGGTCACACCCGGGGCGAGAGGGGGTGTTCCATTGATTCGAACGCGCCCGTCCGTTCATCGGGACAGCCATCGGGACAGCCCTGCGTTTTCAGTCGACTTGGCATGGGTGTTGGGCCAGAACACCCACTGTGAGTCTTGGTGGTGGCTGGTCTGGGACTGGCTGGCAGGATGGCTACCGGCCGTTCCGTCCCATGGATGTGGCTCAAAAACCCACTGACCTTCGGGTGTCTTTTTCGGGACTTGTCCATTCATCGGGGTGGTCGGCCGGTACCCGTCCGGCCCACCTCGGTAGCTTGATCAGAAGATTGTCCACCCTGCGGGTGTGACTCATCACAGTGCTGTTCCGATGTGATCGCAACCCGGACTGGTACC
>NZ_BMLQ01000013.1 GCF_014645315.1 Citricoccus zhacaiensis
GGCCAGCCGGTTCGGGGTCGTCATCAAGTCCGGGGCGGCCTTCGAACGCCTCGGCGGGGTCCGCCACCTCGCCGTGGACAAGACCGGCACCCTGACCCGCAATCAGCCCACCGTCACCGCAATCCTCACCATCGATGAGGTCTCTGAGCAGGACGTGCTGAGCTGGGCTGCCGCCCTGGAACGGCATAGCACCCACCCGCTGGCCGCCGCGATCACCGCAGCTGCTCCCACCACGCCTGCGGCCGCCGACATCACTGAGACCGCCGGGCACGGCATCACCGGCCGTCTCGATGGCGCCACGGTCACCGTCGGCAGCCCCCGATGGCTCAGCCCCGGTCCCCTCGCTCAAGACGTCCAGAGCATGGAGGGGCAGGGCATGACCGTCGTTATCGTCCACCGCGACGGGTCGCCGGCCGGAGCGATCGGTGTCCGCGACGAGCTGCGCCCCGAGGTCCCGGATGTCGTGACCACCCTGGCCGGCCAGGGCATCGGGCTGACGATGCTCACCGGCGACAACACCCGCACCGCTCAGGCGATCGCTGCTCAGGCCGGCATCGAGGATGTGCGCGCAGAGCTGCGCCCCGAGGACAAGGCGGCCGCCGTCAATCAGCTCTCCGGTGCCGGGCCGACCGCGATGATCGGCGACGGCATCAACGATGCCCCGGCCCTGGCCGCCGCCGATGTCGGCATCGCCATGGGCGCCTCCGGTTCGGATGCGGCTATCGAGTCTGCCGATGTCGCCTTCACTGGCCATGATCTGCGTCTGATTCCCCAGGCTCTGGCGCACGCCCGCCGCGGCCGTCGAATCATCAACCAGAACATCGTCCTGTCACTGTTGATCATCGCCGTCCTGGTGCCGCTGGCCATCACCGGCGTCCTTGGATTGGCCGCCGTCGTGTTGGTCCACGAGGTCGCCGAGGTCATCGTCATCCTTAACGGCCTTCGCGCTGCCACCGGACGACGCTCCACCCTGGAGCCCCTTACCGACCGGCAGGCTCAGCCCGCCACCGTGGGATGAACCTTCGCTGTGCCTGCCGGACAGAGACTCCGCAGACACGGTGAAGGCCTCCCTGCCAGCGCCCTCCAGTTCCTTTCAATGTCTTCACGCGTCGCGCGGGGGTTCAGCCGATTCACCCTGCGCCGGGAAACGGGCGCACCACGAAAGGTAACGAATGAAAGACCGACGCAGGTATCCCCTCGTGCTCCTGACTGTCGGGATCGGGGTCGGCGTAGCGGTCCTGGACCAGTCGACCAAGTGGTGGGCGGAGCACGCCCTTTCCCTGGGTGAGCGAGTTCCGATCCTAGGAGATCTGCTCGGGCTCCAGTTGATCTATAACCCTGGCGCGGCCTTCTCGCTCGGCACTGACGCGACCTGGATCTTCACCATCATCTCGGCTGTGGCCGTCGGGGTGGCGATCTGGTTCACCCTTCGGGTCCGAACTCTGTCCTGGGCCATTGTGATTGGGTGCCTCGGTGGCGCGGCGGTCTCCCACCTGGGTGACCGGCTCCTGCGCCCACCCTCGGTCGGGCAGGGGCATATCGTGGACTTCATCGCCTATGGAGACTGGTTCATCGGCAACATAGCGGACATCTTCATCGTCGGCGGGGTGGTGGCCGTGCTCATCTTGGCCACCACGGAGCACGACCGCGACACCGCAGAAGCCCCGCAGTAGCTGCCACCAGGACACCTGCGCCGCCTGCGTCGGACGGCAAGCCCTACGGAGCAGCCCGTCGATGCCGGACGGGACCACAGGGATGCAGCGCTGTCTTGCACACGGCGACCAAGATCTTCGCGGTGGCTGCCTGCGGCATATGACTGTCTCTTCGAGGTCGCGATGCCGTTCGATAGCCTGACCTCATGGAGATGTCATGTGCTGATTGTGGATGCATGGTCAAACGGGGCGAAATCGTGCGCGCTTGCAATCGCCATCCGGCTTGTTGTTGCCGGGGTGTGCCGGTCGCGCATCTCAGAGAAGCACGGGGCGAATAGCGCACATCGCGGAAGGATCTCAGGACCCCGTGAGCGCGGCGTAAGCCCAGCTGGCGGTCACCGCGATATCCCGAGTCAGACCCGGAGCTCCTGGTTGGGGCCGATTTCAACGTCAACCGCATCACAACCCGTGACGGCCATGGCCGCGTTGCCCTCGGCCGTTGAAGCATCCGACCTCTGATCTGGTATCAGCCCAGCCCGGCTCGAACCGTTCGCACCGGAGCGGTGAAAACGGCCACGGCACGCGAGGGCCCTATTAGGGCCGAGTACGGGCCGAGACCGGGATGAGTTGATGTGTCCACCACGAGAAGGCGGCAAATATGGAGGGTTTCGTCCTCGTTCTGGCCCTGGCCGCACTGCCGGCGGCCGGCAACTTCCTCGGCGGACTGACCGCCGAGCTGCTCACGGTCTCCGGACGGGCTCTGTCCCTGTCCCTGCACCTGGCCGCGGGCATCGTGATGGCCGTGGTCGGGCTCGAGCTGATGCCCGAGGCGCTGACCGCCTCGGACCCATGGGTGCCGATCCTGGCCTTCATTGGCGGCGGAGCCCTGTTCGTGGGCATCGAGTGGCTCATTGGCTCGATTCGGAAACGCCTCGGCGCCGGTGGCGAGGTCAGCGGGCCGCTGGCGATCTTCACCGGGGTGTCCCTTGACCTGTTCAGCGACGGGGTGATGATCGGCACCGCAACCGTCCTGAACCCCTCTCTGGGCCTGCTGCTGGCCATCGGCCAGGTCCCGGCCGACGTGCCCGAGGGCTTCGCGGCGATCGCCACCTTGCGACGGGCCGGCATCCGCCGCCGCACCCGCATCCTCATGGCGGCCGCCTTCGCGGCCCCCATCCTGATGGGGGCCACTCTGGGCTATTTCGCCCTGCGCCAGGCCCCGGAGATCTTCACCCTGGCCGTACTGGCCCTGACTGGCGGGGCTCTGACCAGCGTGGTGGTCGAGGAAATGATCACCGAAGCCCACGAACACCCCACCAGCAAATGGGAACCTATCGCCCTCACTGGCGGTTTCGCCCTCTTCGCGGCCATCTCCGCCTACACCTAGGCCCGCAACAGCGGGACGGCGGCCAGACACTTTGCCGGCCGTGGTTGGTGCCGGTTCAGCCCATGGCTGTGAGCAGCTCCGCGCAGGTGTGTTCGCACCGCCGGCAGGCCTCGGCGCAGATCCCGCAGTGTTCGTGCATCTGGGCGTGGGAAGCACAGTCGTCCCCGCAGGTCTTGCAGGCGCTCCGGCAGGCCTCCAGCAGCGCCCGGGTGGTCTCGATGTTGGTGCCGGTCTGGCGGGACAGTACCGCCCCGGTGGCGGCACAAATGTCGGCGCAGTCCAGGTTCTTGCGGATGCACTCTCTCAACTCGGCGACGGTGTCCTCGGCCAGGCAGGCATCCGCGCAGGCCGTGCAGGTCTGGGCGCATTCGAGGCAGGCGGCGATGCACTCGGCCAGTTTCTGCCGGTCGATGCTGCCCACCTCCTTCGGGTAGGCCTCCAGCATCTGCTGCACACGGTCGGTCATGACGTTCCCCTTCCTCGGTGGAGCTGTTATGGGGCGCCGGTCGGCTCGGGCCGACCCTGTCACCGACCGTAGGTCGTTGGCGCCGGCCGGATGAAGACCTCACCCGCGGCCACGTCGGCCATTGCTCAGCCAATCTCCCTCGGCGAAAGTTCGTGTAGCTTAACTTTCATGCGGGCACCATCGAGGATGACGACAAGGGCCGAGACCGTCTCAGAAGCGGCGGCCGGGCAGTGCTGGGTCCGGCGCCAGCCGGTGCCCTGGCTGTTGGGGCCGGCCTTCGTGGCGGCGGTGGCCTACGTGGACCCGGGCAATGTGGCGGCCAACCTCACCGCGGGGGCCCAGTACGGGTACCTGCTGGTGTGGGTGCTGGTGGCCGCGAACCTGATGGCCGTGCTGGTGCAGTACCTCTCGGCCAAGCTCGGGCTGGTCACCGGGTCCTCGCTGCCCGAGCTGCTGGGCAAGCGGCTGCCACGGGGCAGGCGGCTGGCCTACTGGGTGCAGGCCGAGGCCGTGGCCGCGGCCACCGACCTGGCCGAGGTGCTGGGCGGGGCGATCGCCCTGCACATCCTCTTCGGGATCCCCCTGCTTCTAGGCGGACTGATCATCGGGGTGGTCTCGATGCTGTTGCTGGTCATCCAGTCCCGGCACGGCCAGCGGCCCTTCGAGTTCGTCGTGATCGGCCTGCTGGTGATCGTGACCCTCGGCTTCGTCGCCGGCCTGTTCTTCGGCCCGGTCTCCTGGGGTGCGGCGGTGGCCGGGATCGTGCCGCGCTTCGAAGGCGTCCAGACCGTGCTGCTGGCCGCCAGCATGCTCGGGGCCACGGTCATGCCGCACGCGATCTACGCACATTCGTCCCTGGCCCGGGACCGGCACGGCAGCCCGCTCCCCACCGCGGCGCTGCCGCGGCTGCTGACCGCGACCCGCTGGGATGTGGTGCTGTCCCTGCTGGTGGCCGGGTCCGTGAATATCGCCATGCTGCTGCTGGCCGCTGGCAACCTGGCCGGGGTTCCCGGCACCGACAGCATCGAGGGCGCCCATGCAGCGATCACCACCGCGCTGGGCCCGGTGGTCGGTATCGCCTTCGGCCTGGGGCTGCTGGCCTCCGGGCTGGCCTCGACCTCGGTGGGCTGCTACGCCGGCTCGACCATCATGGCCGGGCTGCTGCACCGGAACATCCCGCAGGCAGCCCGCCGGGCCATCACCCTGATTCCGGCGCTGGCGGTCATTGCCGCCGGGGTGGAGCCGACGTGGGCGCTCGTGCTTTCCCAGGTGGTGCTGAGCCTGGGCATCCCCTTCGCCCTGATCCCCCTGGTCGCCCTGACCGGCAACCACACGGTGATGGGGTCCTTCACCAATCGGGCGCCGTTGCAAGTGGCGGCCTGGGTGGTCGTGGGCCTGATCGTGGCACTGAATCTGGCCCTGATCGGGCTAATGGCCACCGGCCAAGGCTGATGACCACCGGCAAGGCTGAGACCCCGGGGTTGGGTAGCGTGGCCGGTATGGACCCGAGCGAGCTCACCCCCGTGGCCCAGGACTACCTCAAGGTCATTTGGTCGGCCACCGAATGGGGAGACCCGCCCATCACCACCACCGCCCTGGCCTCCCGCCTCGGCACCACGGCCCCGAACGTCGCCGACACCGTCAAACGTCTGGCCGCCCAGGGGCTGGTGGAGTACCGCCCGTACAAACCGGTCAACCTCACCGCAGCCGGACGGGACTACGCCGTGGCCATGGTCCGCCGCCACCGGCTTCTCGAGACTTTCCTGGTCACCACCCTGGCCTACTCCTGGGACCAGGTCCACGACGAGGCCGATCGGCTCGAACACGCCGCCTCCCAAACGCTCATCGAACGTATCGACGCCCTGCTCGGCCACCCCGACCGCGACCCGCACGGAGACCCCATCCCGACCGTGGAGGGCCACACCCACCGACCGGCCCACGCCATCCGCCTGGCCGACGCCGCCCCCGACATCTACCGCATCGCGAGGGTCTCGGATGCCGATCCCGCCCGCCTGAATCGCTTCAGCGGCCACGGCCTGCGGCCTGGCCAGACGGTCCGGGTGGGTGAGCGTGAGGCCGGTGAACTGACCATCAGCCTCCCGGGCAACGACCAAGCCCCGCTGGTCCTGGCCCCGGAGGAAACCAAAGCGATCTGGGTCAGCCCGGCGGCATCCGCAGGTCTTCGAGGACCTGCGTCCATCTAGGCGGAACCCGGATTACGGGGTCCCGCTCCCGGGCGTGGAAGACTAGGCCGATGACAGCCAAGGCTCCCTGCAACCATGGATGAGGCCGGCATGGACGGACCGGTCTGGATCCCGACGGAGCCCCCCAGCCTGGAGAACTTCCTCGCTCCCACCTTGCAGCCGATCCCGCTGATCCCCGCCATCGCCGTGGTGCTGGGCTTGCTGTATCTGGCCGGGGCGCTGCGGCTCTGGAGCGCCAGACGTCGGTGGCCGGTGTGGAGGACCCTGTGCTTCTTGCTGGGGTGCGCGGTTATCGCGGTGACCATGGGCGCCGGAGTCGAAGGCTACGGGCTGAAGATGTTCTCCGTGTTCATCTTCCAACAACTGACCTTGATGATCGCCATCCCCCCGCTATTGGTGTTGGGCAGCCCGGGCACCCTGTTACTGCGGGCCACCCCTCACCGCGGACCTGGCAGGGCGGTGCTGCGACTGGCCCAAGCCGGCCTGCGCTCCCGGCTGGGCCGGATCGCCCTTCACCCGGGATTCACCATCCCGCTGTTCCTGATCACGTACTACGGGATCTACCTCAGTGGGCTGGACGACCGACTATTGCCCACCTGGTACGGCCACACGGGCCTGGAACTGCTGTTCTTGGCCTCGGGGGTCCTGTTCACCATCCCGCTGCTATCCAGCGACCCCTTGCCAGCCAGGCAGGGCTTTGGCGGCCGCATGTTCGATGTGGCCATCGAGATGCCGCTGCACGCCTTCTTCGGGGTGGTCCTGATGATGGCCACCACCCCGATCGTGGAGTTCTTCGCCACGCCCCCGGCCAGCTGGGGCCTCGATCCGATGGAGGACCAGCAGATCGCCGGTGGCCTGGCCTGGGCCTACGGCGAACTGCCCACCGTGCTGATCCTGGTCTTCATCGCCCACCAGTGGTTCCGCGCGGACACCCGCCAAGCCCGCCGTGCCGATGCCGAAGCCGACCTCAACGGCACCCCGGAGCTTGATGCGTACAACGCCTACCTCGAACAACTCGCCGCCGGAACACCTCCGGGCCCATCGCGGTAAAGCCCTTCTCCGGCCTGGACTATCCGCCGGCCCGCCCTTCGACTCGTGATCGCTCATGCTTTCCGACTCTGGCGCGATCCGTTGGTACGCTAAGGGCGTTTTCTACAGGAGGTAGAAGTTGTTGCGACGACAGGCCGTGCGGCCACTTGGCCCCATCCTGGCCTTCCTGGCAGTGCTGATGCTGGTCCTGCTGGCCCCCCTTTCCCCGGCCTCGGCTCATGATGCTGTGACGGGAACGAATCCTGACGACGGGCAGAATCTGGAGACGGTCCCGGAGGCCATCGACATCGTCTTCACCGATACCCCGCTGTCTCTGGGCTCACAGATCCTGGTCGAGGACGACCAGGGCGAGAACTGGGCTGCCGGGGAAGTGGAGATCTCCGGCAATACGGCTTCTCAGGCACTCAAGCCCGACACCCCCGCCGGTGAGTACACCGTGACCTGGCGTGTGGTGTCCTCGGACTCCCACCCGATCGAAGGCACGTTCAGCTTCACTGCGGCCGGGGCCGCCGCCGACCCATCCTCAACCCCCAGCACGCCGGCCTCGAGCCAGTCGCCGCCTGCCGCCACCACAACCGAGCCCACGACGGCCCCGATGACCGACACGGCGGCACCGGCCTCCGAGGATGCCGGACCGGGCTTCCCGATCGGCTTCGTCATTGCGCTGGGCGTGCTGCTTCTCGCTCTGGCGGTCGTCGTCGTGACTGTCCTGGCCCGTCGAGGTCGAACGGACGGCCCGGGGTCCAGTGAATGACTACCGACACGCCGGCCGGGGTTTCCATGGGTCAACCGTCGAGCGCTGATCATCCGGAATCCGCAGCCCAGCAACGCCGATCGGGACGGGCCTGGATCTGGCTGGTGGCGGCCTTTGTCCTCGCCACGGCCGTCGTCGCCGCCAGCGCCGCGTTTTCCGGGGCCGTCGCCGAACGCGAGACCCTGGACCCGGGCGCCTTCGCCCGGTGGGCCCTGCCGATCGTTCTGACCGTCCATCATCTCGCGGTCGCAGTGGTGGCCGGCTGCCTACTCTTCGCGGTCGCCCTCCTGCCGCCCTGGCGTGACCGGGCAGCAGGCGCTGCCGGTGACCGAGAACAGCGGCAGGATCCCCATCCAGCCTTCACCCGCGCCATGGCCACTGCCTCCGCCGTCTCGATTGTCTGGGTATTTTCTGCGGTGGCCGTCTTCGTGCTGACCTATGCCAATCTCTCCGGGCAGCCGGTGTCCGGCAGCGAGGCGTTCGCCCGCGAGCTGGTCTACTTCGGCACCGACCTGCTCGTCGGCCAGGCTTGGGCCACCGTCGTAGCGATCGCCTTCACCGTCTGTACCCTGACCTTTCTGGTCCGGTCTCCAGTCGCCTTGGTCGCCACCACCTTTCTCGCCCTATCCACGGCCATCCCGATCTCCCTGGTCGGGCACGCAGCCGGCAGCGACGACCACTTTGCCGGCGTCGGCGCCCTGGTTGTGCACTGGCTCGGCGTCCTGGTCTGGGTGGGTGGCGTGGCCGCCCTCGTGGTCGTGGTCCCGGCATTGACCGGTTCCCAGGCCGGGGCCAACACCTCCGGTGGTGTCCCGCTGGCCAGGACGGTGTTGGAACGCTTCTCGACGCTGGCAGGTGTGGCGTTCTTCCTCGTCTTCGCCTCCGGGGTGGTCAACTCCGTGTTGCGCCTGGGGGACTGGGAGGGGCTGTTTACCCGGTACGGCCAACTGATCCTGATCAAAGCCGCCGCGACCCTGCTGCTGGGAGCCATCGGCCTAGCCCACCGCCGATGGGCCATCGGACGGCTCGAGACCGTCTCGGCCGGCCGGACGGCCTGGCGACTGGTCATCGTCGAGCTGGGCATCATGGCCAGCATCATCGGAGTGACCGCGGCCCTGGGCCGGACCGCACCACCGGTGCCCCAGGAGATCGAACCGGCGATCACCCCGGCCGAGGTCCTCACCGGCTACCTGCTGCCCCCCGAACTGAGCTGGGACCGGTGGCTCACCGAGTGGCGCTGGGACTGGCTCTGGGTGGCCTTCGTTGCCGTCGCTGCCGCCGTCTACCTCCTCGGCGTGCGCAAGGCCCAGGTCTGGCCGTGGCAACGAACCGCCAGCTGGATGACGGGACTGGCCGTGCTGCTCTACGTCACCTGCTCGGCACCAACCATCTACGGCATGGTCCTCTTCAGCGCCCACTCCCTCATGCTGCTGGCCCTGGCCGTTCTCGTCCCGCTGCTGCTGGTCCTCGGTGCGCCCCTGCAGCTGATGGCCCGCACGGTCGCCCGTCGCACCGACGGCATCCGGGGCGCCCGCGAATGGGTGGACGTCGTACGCCCAGCGCTGTCATACCCGGCCCTCAATGCCGTCGTGCTGGCTGCCTCGCTCGGGCTGGTCTACTACACCCCACTCTTCCGCCTGGTGCTGGAATACTGGATCGTCCACCAAGTCGCGAACCTGTACTTCCTCGCCGTGGGATTCTGCTTCATGACCTCGGTGATCGCACCCTCCAGCGGGCGTCCGATACCGCGAACCGCTCAGATCCGCACCGCAGCGATCCTGGCCGGTGCGCTGTTGCTCTGGGCCATCGTGCTGGCCGCCGGAGTCCTCCCGGTGCTGGAGCCCGACTGGTTCGTCAACATGGCACGCACGTGGGGGCCACCGGTCACCCTGGACCAGCAACTGGCCGGAATCTCGGTGCTGGTGGCTGGGTTCGCCCCGATGGCTTTCCTGCTGACCGCATTGATCCTGTATCGGGCCCCACGCCATGAAAGCGCACCCAGCTCGACCTCTTGAAGCGACCCGGGTGCATACCGGTCCTGCATCACCATTACAGCGAGAGGTGGCCTTCCCGGTTCTTCCATGGGACCAGCATCCGAAAGCCCCAGAGGTCTGTCGGTTCGGCACGACGATTCCAAGTAACGCCGTACGGGGATATCATCGTCGTATGACGATTTATCCTCTGCATGCCGAGTCTGCGGGCTTGAAGGACCGTGGTGCCTATGCGGCGTTGTTCCACGCCCTGTCTGAGCCGACCCGTCTGGCACTGTTGGAGCACCTGGCCACCGGTGAGCACCGGGTGCGGGACCTCGTGGACCACATGCATCTGGCTCAGTCCACGGTGAGTAAGCACCTGGCCTGCCTGCGGGACTGCGGGTTGGTCACGGTACGCGCAGAGGGGCGGTCCTCGTGGTTCCGCCTGGCCGATCCGGGCCGGCTGGCCGAACTCATGGCGATTGCGGACGAGCTGCTCAGCGCCTCAGGTGTCGCACTATCGCTGCGCGACCATCACGATCACGATGAACTGGCCGCCGGGGAGGGCTGATGGGCGCCGGACACAATCATGGCCAGGTGCCGCAGCGAGCCGACCGGGGGATGCGCCGCCGGCTGCTCGTCGCTTTCGGCCTGACTGCGGTCATCGTGGTGGCCCAGGCCGTCGGCAGCGTGGTCACCGGCAGCCTGGCCCTCCTGACCGACACCGCCCATGCCGTGGGCGACGCCTCCGGGCTGCTGGTGGCCGTCATCGCCGCGACCATGATGCTGCGCCCAGCGAACAGCAACCGGACATGGGGATTCGCCCGGATCGAGGTCGTCGCCGCTCTCGGTCAGGCAGCTTTGCTGCTCGTGGTTGGCACCTATGCCGCCGTCGAAGGCATCCGCCGGCTCTTCGAACCCCAGGAGGTGCCCGGCACCGAACTGCTGGTCTTCGGCATCGTTGGGCTAGTCGCCAACATCGCCGCCATCGCGGTGCTGGCAACCAGCCGGGGTGCGAACTTCAACATGCGCGCCGCGTTCCTAGAGGTCTTCAACGACGCCCTTGGGTCGTTGGGGGTGATCATCGCTGCCATCGTCATCAACACCACCGGATTCCAACAGGCCGACACCATCGCTGCCCTGTTCATCGCCGCCCTGATCGTTCCCCGCGCCTTCATGCTTCTGCGAGAGACCGTGCGGGTGCTCATGGAGTTCACCCCCAAGGGGGTGGACCTGGACGAGGTTCGGACCCACATCCTGGAACTGGACCACGTCCGCGAGGTCCACGATCTGCACGCTTCAATGATCGGCACCGGCCAGCCAGTCATCACTGCCCACGTCGTCGTCGATGACCGGTGTTTCGAATCCGGACATGCCCCGCAGGTCCTGGAAACGATGCAGGCCTGTTTGCGGGAACACTTCCCAGTCTCTTTCGACCACGCCACCATCCAGCTCGAGACCGCCGAGCTGCGAGGACGGGAATCGGGCGCAGTCCAACATGCCTGAAACGAAATAATTACCCCCACGGGGTTCTCACCGACGCGACAATAAGCAGTCGATAATAGTCCGACGCTGACGTCCGCGACAGGCGAATCCGAGTCAAGGCCGGTGGGGTTCCTCGCCTGCTCGGAACACCACAGGCGGGCGGCCGCAAGCGGCCGGCTGTTTTGTCCTGGTCCGCCGGAACGGCGTCGACCAGGACGCCGGCCCTGACGGGCCGGATCTTCTTCGTTTTTTGCTGCTGTCCTTCGGATGATGCGCCCCGGCTCCACCGGCACAAGCCCCTCCTGCGTCGGGGCCGGTTCCCCCGGAAACTTCCGGTCGGCGCTCCCTCGTTCCTCGGTCGCTTCTTTCCTCCCGGAACTTTCCTCCTCCACCGCCCTACGGGTTGATGCCGGCTCCGTCCGGGGCAGCTCACTGCGTTTCGCCAGCAGGCAAAAAAATACGGGGGAACGACGAAGCGCGGGGCTGGCACCGCGACCCCCTTCACCTATCCGTGGAGGAAGAAATGACCACCTTTACCGCTACCACCATCGCTGATGTTCTCGACTACGCCGCCGGAGTTCTCGGCCTACGGCCCACCCATTCGCTGGTCGTGCTGCCGATGCAGGACAACGCCTTGGGCCCGGTGCTCCGCACCGATGCCCCCGGCACTGACGTTCCGGCGCAGACCGTGGCGGACTCGATCATCGAGAACCTGTCTCACGCCCTCGCAGATGGCGCGCTGTTTATCGGGTTCGACGCGGACCCGGCCGTGGTCCAGGCCGTGGCCGAGGCCATGACCAAGCGCGGCCTGCCAATCCACGAAACGATCCACGTGGCTGGCAACCACTACACCGCGTTCCACGGGACCGAGGGGGAATGGAACCCCGGACAGACCGCGATCGGCCTGGAAACCGCCTACAACCGGGACGAACGCGACCAGATCCCCGAGTTGCCCACCCCTGCAGGGTTGGCGGCAGAGCCCGCACTGACCGAGCGGGCCCGGCTGGTGCGCACGGACCATGCGGAAGCCATGACCGAAGTCCGGGGCCTGTGGGCTACCGTCCTGGCCGGAGCCGAGCCGACCCCCGCCCAGATCCGCACCTTGCGGGCCGCGTTCAGCCTCTACGAGTCCCGGGACCGCCTGCACGCAGACACCTACGGGGCCGGAGACGGGCCCGGGTGGGAAGCGATCTTCACCGGCGACCCGGGCGAGCCGGTGGTATGGGGGAAGGTCGAAGCCGGAGAGGCCGCCCTGCGCCTGCTGGTCACGCACGCCGACACCGTTGAGGCCGCACACCTGTTGGCCCTGCTGGCACACATCTACTGGATGCAGGGACGCGGCACCGCCGCCGGACGAACCGCAGATCGAGCCTGCGAATCCGACGCAGACAACACGTTCGCCCGACTGATCTCCCACCTGACGAACGCCGGAAAGCTGGCCCCGGTCGCCCGCGACCGAGACCGGGCATGGTCCACGAACCGGCCCCAGTGATCCCAACCCGGTAACCCGGGGGCGGGGTTATCCACAGGATGACCCCGTCCCCGGGCGCGACCACCGGGAACCTGCCTACGCTGGGAACAGCCCAACAGCAGGAGCACTAGCAGGGACCCCCCGCCCTCCCGGCGGGACTCCCTGCCAAGCGCCACCCACACCAGGAGCCCCCATGAGCGCCACCCCCCACACCATGGCAGGCATGGCCGCCGCCCGCGTCAGCGAGCTGCCCCTGGCGGCCATCACGATCTACCGTGCCGAACTGCGCGAGGCCCGACGCCCCTCCGGGGCACGGGCACGCACCGGCCTAGCGCTACGCCTGGAAGCAACGATCGCAACTCTCTTGGCCGCCGGCTACGCCGCCGCCCACGACCAACCCTGGGCGGCCGTTCCCCTCGGGCTCATCAACCTCGCGATAGTGGCTGGCCCCTTGGCGATCACCGCCCTACCAGACTGGATCGCGTGGACTGACAGTAACGGTCACGCCGTGACGATCACCGACCCCAACGCCAAGCCCATCGGGTACTGGAGTCTCGCTCCAGACCCGAGCGCAACCGGGAGCCAAGTCGAGGCGCACCTAACGGCCATGCTCGAGGGAACGTCACCCGCCGCCGCGACACGGGTGGATCTATTTACCGCCGAGCGGCACACCGCCCCACCATGGGATACCCGCCACCACACGAACTAAACTCAACCCTCCGTACCCCTCCACGGGTACCGGCCCCACAAGGGCCACCACCGGCCCCGGGTTTCGTCGCCCGGGGCCGGCCATGCGATAGACCCGGTGACACTGCGGCCACTCCTTGCAAGACACAGCAGCCACCACGGGGGAGCGCCCCCGGAGTTCCTCGAAGCCGGGGCCTAGGATTCCTCGTCAGGTAACGCGTCCAGAGCGGCGATGAGCTGGTCCTCCGCAGGGACCAGATTCCGGTCGGCCGCCGGCAGTTGATCGTAGGTGTAGGCGGAAACCGCCAGTGGTGACGTTGACCGACCCAAGGCGTATCGGACGGTGTGGTCGTTCTTGCTGCCGCAAATCAGGATCCCCACCGTGGGCGCGTGAGCCTCGCGCTTGAGCAGGTCATCAACCAGGGCGACGTAGAAGTTCAGCTTGCCGGCATACTCCGGTTGGAACTTGCCAGTCTTGAGCTCGATGACGAAGCAACGCAGCTGCTCGACGTGGAAGAACAACAGGTCGATGTAGAAGTCATCTCCGTCCACCTCGAGGTGCACCTGACGCCCCACGAAAGCGAAGCCGTGCCCCAGCTCCCACAACGTCTCGGCGATCCGGTCCATCAGGGCCTGCTCCAGATCACGCTCTGCAACAGCTCCGGACAAGCCCAAGAACTCAAAGGAATACGGGTCCTTGGCGACCTGCTGCGCCAACTCGGAATCCGGGGCCGCCAGATGGGTGCCGAAGTTCGACGGGGCGGTGCCGGAACGCTCCAGGGACCGGTTCATGATCATGTTCATCAACACATTCCGCGACCACCCATGCTCCACGGCCGCGGCAGCATAACGGTCCCGCGCCGACACGGCATCGAGCTTATCCAGCAGGACGCGGACGTGGCCCCACGGCAAATGTCCCACAGGCTGTGGGACATTTGGGTCCCAGTCCGGCCACGCCGCGGCGAAAGCCCGCATGTAGAACAGGTTGCTGCGGGAGAAACCCGTCATCTGGGGGAACTCAGCCCGCAGATCCTGGGCCAACCGGCCAATGACCCCGCTACCCCAGCCCTGGTGTTGTTGCCGGGTCAGGCTGTCCCGCCCGATCCTCCAGTAGAGCCCGAGCAGGTCCGTGTTGACCCGACGCAAAGTTTGTAGACGGGCGCCCCGGACGTGCTACTTCAGCCAGGCTAGAAAGGCCGGGTAATCATCGGGCAGGGCGAGCTCAGCGGGATCAGTCACGGACCGCATCCTATCGACGAAGGCCAGTGCCTAACCGTTGAGCTCCCGCGTAGTGCGATCAACATTTGGAACGCCACGAACAGTCAACAACCTGGACCGCTGCCGCCCACTAGAGGACTGTGGCGATCCCTCTCGAAAGAACGGCCGCTACAGTCCTCCAATGGTCAGCACCAGACAGAAGATGGTCAGGAGAGCAAAAGCTCGAACGCAAATGGACCGAGAAGAAAGATACTCGCCCCAGTCCACGTGACCCATCGGGGGAGAGGTAGGCGCCGGGCCAACATCAGATTGACCCACATGAAGACGGGCACAAGAATCAGCAGCCATGCTGCGCCGATACTCAACCCCAGACCCGGGGAATCCAACTGGCGATAACCGATAGGACCGAAATAGTGAAGCAGGGCGAGATAGGCCATCCCCAACGGAACATAACTCACCAGCCCGAACATCAGTGAATCGCCCTGGGTTTCTTGGAGACTCCTGACCTTGGAAACGAGGATGGGGTTATGCCGAAGGACATCTCGCAGGATCAGCCGACCACGCGTCGGTACAGCGCGGAGGAGAAGGCCGCGGCGGTACGCATGGTCCGTACCCTGCGCGCTGAGCTGGGTACCACTCAGGGCACCGTGAAGCGGGTGGCTGAACAGCTCGGTTACGGGACGGAGTCGGTGCGGACCTGGGTCAAGCAGGCCGACGTCGATGACGGCCACACTCCGGGCGTCACCACCGATGAGGCCGCGAGAATGCTGGCTTTGGAGCAGGAGAATCGCGAGTTGCGCCGCGCCAACGAAATTCTCAAGAGGGCTGCTTCTTTCTTCGGGGCGGAGCTCGACCGCCAACACAAGAGATAGTCGCCTTCATCGACGCCAACCGGCACGAGTTCTTCGATGGCCACAAGCTCGGAGTCGAGCCCATCTGCACCGCCCTGCGCCAAGCAGGAGTGCAGGTGGCTCCGAGCACGTACTACTCCGCGAAGTCCCGTGCACCCTCCGTGCGATCGAAACGGGATGCGGTGATGGCCCCGATCGTGCGGCAGCTGTGGGAGGAGAACTACCGGGTCTACGGGGCTCGGAAGATCTGGAAGGCCGCCCAGCGCGCCGGCCACCAGATCGGACGGGACCAGGTGGCCCGTCTCATGAGTGCCGAGGGAATCGAAGGAGTGCGACGAACCAAGAGGGTACGGACCACCCGCCCGGATCCTGAAGCGCCCCGTCACCCTGACCTGGTGGGCCGACAGTTCACCGCCGAGACGCCAAACCAGCTGTGGGTCACCGACCTGACCTATGTGCCGACCTGGGCCGGCGTCGCCTACGTGTGCTTCATCATCGACGCCTGCTCGCGCGCGATTGTCGGCTGGCGGGTCGCCTCGCACATGCGGACCTCCATGGTCCTGGATGCAATCGAGATGGCCCGCTGGTCCCGCGGCACCACACTGACCGGCTTGCGCTGCCATAGCGATGCAGGATCGCAATTCACATCGATTCGCTACGGGGAGCGGCTGGCCGAGATCGGGGCGGTGCCCTCGATCGGCACCGTCGGCGACAGCTACGATTGTCAGTCTGTTTCTGCCGCGTCCCGCAAGGATGAGGTAGTCCTGGCCGGAGTGTTCTGACCCTTGCTTACGATTGGCCCGTAGGGTGCCTTGGCGTTGATCTGTCGAGCCTCCGGCCGGGCGCAGTACCGCTGCCGCCGGATCGGGCGTGACCTGATAGGAGCCTGGAGCCTCGTCAAAGCGTCCCCATGACAGTCCTGTCCACCCGCCGGCGACAGCGTGAGACCACGCTAACCGGTGAAGGAGACAGCACCCCATGGAACAGATCGAGCCCGCCCGTTCCGGGCACGTCGTGATCGGCGTCGATACCCACAAGCACATTCATGTCGCCGCGGTGATGGACTCGATCGGCGGGGTCCTGGCGACCCTCACGATCGCGACCGACACTGCGGGGTTCAAGCAGTTGCTCGAGTGGGCGTCGTCATTCGGGAAGATCATCGCGTTCGGAATCGAAGGCACCGGCTCCTATGGTGCCGGGCTGACCTCGTTCGTCCGCCGGAACGGACACAAGGTCGTCGAGGTCTCCCGGCCCGATCGGCGGCTGCGCCGGCTGAACGGGAAGTCCGACACGCTCGACGCGGAGAACGCCGCCAGGGCAGTACTTGCCGGGTTCGCGACTGCGGTCCCGAAGACCGCTGACGGGGTGGTGGAGATGATCCGGCAGCTGAAAGTCGCCCACGATACCGCGGTGAAAGACCGCACCGGGGCGATGGTGACGCTCAAGGCGCTGCTCGTCCACTCGGACGAAGAGCTACGGCGCGAGACGGCACGGAAAACGCAGAAGATGATCGCCCGTCACTGCGCCGCGCTCCGCCCACGCGGATTAGAGACGCCAGAGGACGCGAACCGGCACGCACTCCGATCGATCGCCAGACGCTGGATTGCCTTGAACGAGGAGATCAAAGACCTTGAAGCGCAGATCGAGCAACTCGTCGCCCAACGCGCCCCGCACCTGCTGGACGAGTTCGGCATCGGCGTCGATACCGCCGCAGAGATCCTCATCGTCGCCGGGGACAATCCTGAACGGATCCGCAGCGAAGCCGCATTCGCGAAGCTCGCCGGGATCAGCCCCGTGCCGGCAGGTTCCGGGATGACCAGCGGGAAGCACCGCATCAATCACGGCGGGCACCGTCAACTCAATGCCGCGATCTACAGAACCGTGATCGTCAGGATGAGATTCCACGAGCCAACAATCGCCTACGTCACCCGCCGCACAGCCGAGGGCAAAAGCAAACGCGACATCATCCGCTGCCTGAAACGCTACGTGATTCGAGAGGTCTACCACCTCGTCAAAACCGACCCAAGAACGGGCGAAATCGCGAGTTGACAACTATAGGAGCATCAACGCCCTGGCCGAGACCGTGAATGGCTACTACAAGGCCGAACTGATCCGCGGGCCCGCCCGCGAAGGGCGCCCGTGGAAGACCGTCGAGGACGTCGAGCTCGCCACCCTCAGCTGGGTCCACTGGCACAACCAGACCCGCCTGCACGGCTACCTGAATGACGTGCCGCCAACAGAGTTCGAGGAAACGTTCTACGCTACGAAGCGGACCGACCAGACCTTGGTCGGAATCCAATAGAACGAGTCTCCATCAGACCCAGGGCGATTCACAGGTTCGCTGCGACCCACACGAGCGGTGCCCACAACCATGACTGCCACCAAGATGTTCTCAGCGATCCACTAGGTGTTGCTGGGCTTTGATCAGCCATGGTATCTACCTTGCTTTCCGCCTCGACACGTTGGCCAGCTCGCACTCGAGGCATGCCGCACATTCGACACCGGAGAACTGAAAGCTGTACTGCGTGGCTACCAAGCCGGCTACAACGCCAGGGCCAGCGAACTCGGGGACTACGTCGTCCGCTGGATCGAAATCAAATACGGCATCAACGGGGCTGCCGAAGAGGAAGCCCGGATCATCCTGGCCGCGCTATAGACCCCATTGATTGCCAGCATCTCACTGTTAAGATCCAGTCACGCCTTGGTCGTTGCACTCAACTATCGGGAATCGCGCATCAACGACTTTCAGGATTTCTGCAGTGAGTTCGCCTTCAGCTTCGCTCATGTCGCCGTAGCGTACATGTGTGCCATCAAGAGTGGCAGGTATATTCAAGGCATCAAGGATTTGCCAAAACCTACGCATGTACGCTTCGGGAGTTATGGAGTTTTCGACGTCATCAGAGGGTATCTGTAAAGTGACGCGTTTGTATTGTTCCGCCATGGCGCATCCCTCTTTGTGCGGTGTCAATGGACTACGGAGTATCTCGAAGCATGGGGCCCGCATCGCTGCAATAATCCGAGACGGTGGCGATATTTCCATTTGGCGTCGATATTTTCCAGTTGCCTTTGTACTTCCCTGGCGCAGTCTTGAGGTAGTAGTTCCCTGTGCTGTACTGCGTGTCCTGCGGAAGGCCGTTCAACGTCAGGCTAATGGTGCCGGGGGTTGTCATGTATCCGGTCACGATGATTCTCTGATTGGTCGAGGGGCAGGTCAGGGAGCCGGACGCGGACTTGACGGCCGCAGTAGCGGGCGGTGCCCAGAAAAGTAGCGCGAGGATGGTGAATAGAGGAATAAGCGCTTTGCGAAGGGGTGTCATTCTTGTCTCTCCAAGGTGCGTAATGAGTCCCAGGCTGTGTTTGTTTGCGAGTGAGAGTAACCACCTGGTGGTTATCTGGATATTTCCAGTAAGTGAGCTGGATCTCAAGGCCTGACGGACAAGTCCGCCGGCGCAGCGCATGAGCAAAAGGGCCCAGCATGACCCCGAGGTCCCCGGCCAGCTCACCAGCCTCATCAACGTCACCGCCCGAGCCGTTCAGTCCGTTCGAGAACTGCACAGCTGCCCGTGAGGCTGGCGCGGCCCCGGTCCACGCCGATTCGCTTGGGTATGCGCCCCATCTGGATGGCATTGGTGATGGAGTCGGCTGCGAGTAGTGACCGCCCAGGAAGGGTCGCGATTCGATTCAAGCCCAACCCACCATCTAAATGATTCGCGATAAACGATCGATAGACGGGAGTCCCGGCACCGCAGCGATTCCCGCTTCAGCCCATCCCGTCATCCGCGAGTTCTCAGCCCGTGAAATTCCTGAATAACGGGTATCAGTCAGGTTGGCCGCATCAAAGGGTGCCTCTTGGAGTTTTTGGGAGTGACGCGTGGCTCCATTGTGGCGGTGTCAGTTTCAGAAGTCGACGGCACTGATATCAGAAGTGGCCTTCACGGATCGCCATGGTGACGTCGGAGGTGTTCCGTAGGGGGATGCTCCAGCGGGTCTCCGCGGTTCAATTGGTCCAACGTTGCACGATTATTCGATGGACGATATGCAGCTGCTGGTCGCTTCCGTCGGTGTCGCTGGAACACTTGCTGGAGCGCTTTTGAGCCAGCTATTGGCGGGCAGGGCTGAGAAACAGCGACGTGTCGCGGAGAATCAATCTCGGTGGCTGGCCGATTCCCTCCGCGTCAACACCCGGCTTCTAGCCGGGTCGTTGAGCCTCGAACGGGACATGTGGTCCGCTGCTGCGCAGCTTGATCGAGATAATCGACCGGTGCGCATGCCTGCCCACACCACCATCCTGCTAACGCCCGAGCAAGGCATTCCCGGAGTATTCGACCGGGTCACACGCGCCATTCTCGTCGAGGCGGTCGAGGAAGCGTTCGAGCGTCTCGACGTGCTGGAAGAGGTGGCCGCCGAGATTGCTCTCGTCGGCACGGTAGAAGAAGTCAGCTCTGCCCACGCCCTGCACGAGGCGCTGTGGGATGTTGTCGGCGGACTGGAGAGCTATCAAGCATTCGATGTTGTAGCTGACGCCGTCGAGCGTGCTCGGGCGGCGCGCGACAACTTCACGAGAGCGTCGCGGATGGCGCTGCGCTCTAGCGGCGAGTCGATTCAAGTCGACTCGCGTCCTCGCCGTCTCATATGAGGAATCCCCACCGGTAGAACATCAGACCAGTCGATGGGCACGTGATCGAGCGTCCCGCAAGACCCGCCCGGTGGCTCGTCCCACAACGGTGCGCCATACGGGGCACCCATAGACAGGCCTCCCGTCAGGACTCCGCGGTGGTCATCGGCGCTGGGTCAGCACCTTGTTGCCGGCCTCGCGGAGTTCCCCGGTGGGCGAGACGTGACGGTAAAGCGTCTGGCGGGTGATGCCCAGTTCCTTGCACAGCGCGCTGACGTTGGTGTCCTTCTTCCCCATCGACGCCATGGCCAGGCGGATCTTGGCGGGGGTCATCTTGTAGGGCCTGCCGCCCTTGCGACCTCGAGCGCGGGCCGAGGCCAGGCCGGCCTTGGTGCGTTCGGAGATCAGCTCGCGTTCGAACTCGGCCAGGGCGGCGAAGATGCCGAACACGAGCTTGCCCGAGGCGGTGGTGGTGTCGATGGCCGCGCCCTGGCCGGTGAGCACCTTCAGGCCCACACCGCGCTCGGTGAGATCGTGGACGATGTTGACCAGGTGGCGCAGGTCCCGGCCGAGCCGGTCGAGCTTCCACACCAGCAGGGTGTCCCCGTCCCGCAGTGCCTTCAGGCAGGCGGCCAGGTGGGGGCGGTCGTCACTTTTGCCGGATGCCTTGTCCTCATACAGTGCCTCGGGCTCCACCCCGGCTTCAAGCAGGGCATCGCGCTGCAGGTCGGTGGCCTGGGATCCGTCAGCTTTCGACACCCGCATGTACCCGACCAGCACGCCATACCTCCGATGTCATTTATTCGATCGTTTACGTGACAGACGACTCGCAACTCGCGAAGTATTGCAAAGTTGTCACATAACCCGTCATCTATTCTACGTCTCGCAGACGGTGGCGTAGACGATCAATGTGATAGCCAATCCGGGGCAGTTTCAAACTCCTAGCATTTTCTCGCGCGAACCCGTGCGAGCGATCAGATGAGTATTCGGACTCTTCAGAGCCACCGATTATTGCGGTTCACAGGTGCTCGTAGACGAGGGTCAAAACGAAGCGTCAACAAACGGTCGATTGTCGACCGAGGCTGAAGAGCCCAAACTTCGACCTACGTCAGATCCTCAGCGGCTGAGTTCGCGACCTGCTTAGACGTTCAACGAGCGGTGAGTAGCTGTATATAGGATCACAGCTATGGATATGCAGAGGATGCTGAAGGCAACTGCCACGGTATGGATCACATGGGGCACATCCTTTGTTGCACTTCTGATTACGCTCACCCCCCTGATTCCGTCCATTGGGGGACAGATTGTGGCTTGCGTTGTAGTCGCAGCTCTCGCGGCGGTCAGCATCTTCCGAGACTTTCTGGTCCAGCGAGACAGGGACGCCTTGGAATCCTCTGCAACCAAACCGTTTGATGAATGGGAGAGGCAGTTCAATCGTTTGAACGATTCCATCAACGTTCACGACGACAACGTTGAGAAACGGGCGCAAGAATGGAGAAGTGCCGAGGCAACCTGGACCCTCGGGTCGTCGGACATGCGGAAAGTTCAACGCAAACTCGCTGACACGGCCAAGAAGCAGTGGAAAACCGCATTGCGAGACCGCGAGAATGCCCGGGCCGATCTGCGGAAGATGAGAAATAACCTAACGCGATTGACCGGAGTCGCGCTAGAAACTAATAGAAAGACACGACTTTCTGAAGAGGAAGCGTCCCCCGCAGGTGGCAACTAGGGGCGTTTTGCGGACGAAGGAGTGCCTCTCCTGGCACCGGTCAGCGACTCGCACGACGAATGTCATCGTTGCCGTTGTTGCGATACTGAAGTGTCGGCTCGGACCACCCGCGAGCTGGATTCGAGAAGGGAACCCGCACGGTGTCACGACTGACCGACCTTATCCGTCAGGCCAAGGAGAAGGACCCTGCCCTTGGCCAGGACCTTGAAGCTGAGTTCGCGGCGTTGTCGAGCCGTCGGCAGTTTGGCCTGAACTTCGAGCGTCACCAGCCCGAAGCCGTGGAGCTTCCGGGACGCATGCCCCGAAAAGGCGACAAGGTCCGGGTCCTCCCGCCGCGCGGTTCCACTATTGCCGGGGACCAGCGACTCTGGAATGTCGCCGGCATCGCGTCAGTGGATGGCATGGATCTTGCTCGCCTCCAGATCACGGACGACAACGGCGCTGTGCTCGAAAGTGCAGACCAGCCCGTTGACGACGTCATAGTCGTAGCCGAGTTTCGCGATCCCATCTATCCAGGACTCGTATCCACTGGGCGGGTGGAGCGCGGTGGCGGCAAACCCCATCACGCCGTCATCAACGCAGAGAACTTTCACGCTCTCCAGACACTCCAGTTCACCCACCGCGGCAAGGTCGACGCGATCTACATCGACCCGCCCTATAACACCGGAGCTAAGGACTGGAAGTACAACAACGATTACGTTGACGGCGAGGACATCTATCGCCATTCCAAGTGGTTGGCGTTCATGGAACGTAGGCTCAAAGTCGCCCGCGAGCTTCTCAATCCTGATGACTCTGTCCTTATCGTCACGATTGATGAGAAGGAAATCCATCGCCTAGGGCTCCTTTTGGAGCAAACCTTCCCAGAAGCCTCAGTTCAGATGGTCAGTGCAGTGATTGCTCCGCAGGGGAGCAGCCGGGGTGTCGCTTTCAAACGGTCTGAAGAGTACATTTTCTTTGCCCTGTTCGGTGCTGCCAGCGTGACACCCCTGCGTCTCGGACCCGAGTGGGGAGGGTCTAACCCCACCAAGACCGTACGCGGAGCGATTCACTGGGCAAGTTTGAAGCGTACTGGCACCGGAGCCACCAGGGCAGATCGACCTGGGATGTACTATCCCATATTTGTTTCTGAGAATGGCGCTGGATTCCATTCCGTCGGCCACCCTTTGGGATCCCACGAGGCGCGTGAAGACATCCCTGTTCCACCCGGCTGCGTAGCTGTCTGGCCGATTCGACGAGATGGTTCAGAAGGTCGGTGGCAGGTCGGGCCGGATTCCCTCGAAGAACTGTTTTCCGTGGGCCACGCCAGGCTAGGGAAAGCTAATGGCGAGAACACTGCTATCGCCTACCTAAAGAGTGGGGAGCGTAAGAAGATCCTCTCCGGCGAGTACATAGTGACCGGTCGTCGGAGCGATGGCTCCGTAATAACTGACCATGAAGAGAACTCAGACTTTGGAGCGGAGCATCGTCCAACGACAGTCTGGAATGTAGGCAGCCATAGTGCGGGTCACCACGGTTCCAATCTGCTTAGGGTTCTCCTGCCGGGGCGCAAGTTCCCCTTCCCTAAGTCCCTCTACGCAGTCGAGGATGCGCTGCGTTTCTTCATCAAGAACAAGCCGAATGCCGTGGTGCTGGATTTCTTCGCGGGATCAGGGACTACGGCACACGCAGTGATGCGCCTCAACAAGCAGGATGACGGGCAGCGGCAGTGCATCTCGGTAACTAACAATGAGGTGAGCGCCGACGAACAGGGGCGCCTCCGGAGAACAGGCCTTAGACCCGGAGACTCCGAGTGGGAGGTGCACGGAATCTGCGACTACATCACGAAGCCGAGAATTGAAGCTGCCATCACGGGCCGCACGTCGAGCGGAGATCCAATCAAGGGCGACTACAAGTTCACCGATCAATTTTCCATGGCTGAGGGCCTTGATGAGAACGTGGAGTTCTTCACGCTGACCTATGAGTCGCCCTGGCGTGTGGCAAGGGGTCGGGCCTTCGACGCAGTGGCGCCGTTGCTGTGGATGCGTGCCGGGTCCGAGGGGCAGCGGATCGACGAGATTCCGGCGGCGGGCTGGGACATGGTCGATGTGTACGGCGTCATCGCGGACCTGGACCAGACAGGACCGTTCCTGGAGGCGGTGACGTGCTCGGAGCGGGTGCGAATGGTGTTCGTCGTGACCGATGACGACCGGGCCTTTCAGTCGGTGTGCGCGGTACTTCCGGAGCGGGTGGAGCCGGTGCGGTTGTACGAGTCGTATTTGCGGAATTTCGAGATCAAGGGACGGGACTGAACCGGTGCGGTACACGCTGAAGGACTACCAGGCCGACGCAGTCCGGGACGTGCTGTCCAACCTGGCCGATGCGCGCAAGCGTTTCCATCTGCTCGGGGACCGGTCCCAGTTCGCCCTGACCGCCACCACGGGAGCGGGCAAGACGGTGATGGCCGCGGCCGCGATCGAGGCTTTGTTCTACGGGGACGAGGAGTTCGACGTCGCTCCGGACCCCTCGGTGGTGGTGTTGTGGTTCTCGGACGACCCGAACCTGAACGAGCAGACCCGGTTCCGGCTGATGGCCGCCTCCGACAAGCTCAAGCACTCGGACCTGGTCACCATCCAGCACCCGTTCTCGGTGGAGAAGCTGCGACCGGGCAAGGTCTACTTCCTGAACACCGGCAAGCTCACCAAGACCTCTCTGCTGACTCGCGGCCACGATCAGGGCGATGAGACCACCCAGATTCCGGGGCTGCGGGAGCTGGCGGCCCCGGACCTGCAGGGGTACACGGTCTGGGACACCCTGGCTAATACCATCGAGGACTCAGAGCTGACCCTCGTGATGGTCCAGGACGAGGCCCACCGGGGCTTCGGGACCAAGGCGACCCGGGATAAGGCCACCATCGTGCGCCGGCTGATCGACGGCCACGCGCACGTGCCGCCGATGCCGGTCGTGTGGGGGATCTCCGCGACCGTGCAGCGCTTCGAGGCCGCCATGGACGAGGCCAAGCTGACCGGACACCGGTTCCCGCTCCCGCGGGTGTCGGTGGACCCGGCCCGGGTGCAGGAGTCCGGGCTGCTCAAGGACACCATCGCTCTGGACATCCCCGCCGAGACCGGGTCCTTCGACACCGTTCTGCTGGCCCGGGCCACCCGCAAGGCCGTGGAGTCCACCCGGGCCTGGGCCGAATACGCGGCTTCCCAGCCGGCGGACGCTGCAGGGTCCACCGCCGACCCGGTGGTGCCGTTGATGGTGCTGCAGGTGCCGAACACCCCGGACGAGGAGCTGTACGTCCGGGCCTTGGACACGATCTTCGAGCAGTGGCCGGGACTGTCCGAGGACGCCGTCGCCCACGTACTCGGCGACCACTCCATCCAGCAGTGGGGCCCCTACCAGGTCCGCTACGTCGCCCCGGAGCGGGTCCAGGACACCACCGAGGTGCGCGTGCTGATCGCCAAGGAGGCGATCTCCACCGGCTGGGATTGCCCGAGGGCCGAGGTCTTGGTCTCCTTCCGGCCGGCCAAGGACGCCGTGCACATCACCCAGCTGCTCGGGCGCATGGTCCGCACACCGCTGGCCATGCGGATCCCCGGCAACGAAAAGCTCAATGCCGTCGAGTGCCTGCTGCCGCACTTCGACCGCCGGACCGCCGAGACGGTGATCAAGGTCCTCACCGCCGGCTCCGAGGACTTCCCCGACTCCGGTGGGGAACGCAAGGTGTTGATCGACCCGCAGGAGTTTGGGCCCAACCCGCACCTACCCGAGGCCGTCTGGGAGGCGCTGGACGCCATCCCGTCCCAATCGTTGCCGCGCAAGGGTGCCAAACCGATCAAGCGTCTGCTGGCCTTGGCGCACGCGCTGGCCACCGACGGGATCCGCCCGGATGCCGGCAAGCAGGCACTGGCCGAGCTGTGCGCTGTCCTGGACGGCTGCGCCGCCCGCTACCGGACGGAAGTGGACCAGGCCGTGTCGGATGTGTGGACCGTGGAGGGCGAGACCGTCGTCGGGACCTACGGGGCCGCCTCCACCTCGATCGAGCGGTTCACCGCGGCCGCCGACGATCGGGCCATTATGGCCGCGTTCCGGGATGCCGGCCGGGTGCTGACCCAGGCCGTGGCCGGGGCTTACGTGGACCGGTTGGCCGGCCCGGAGGACCCGAACACGGACGACGACGGGCTGCGCGACGCCCACGCCACCACCGCGGCGCTGGCCCTGGTGCGTCAGGTCCGCGAGGACCTGGACCGGGAGGCCGATGCTCTCACCATGAAATGGTTCGACGAACACCGGGTGGCCATCCTGGACGTCTCCGATGAACGACTAGCGGAGTACAACGAGATCCGGGCCATGTCCACGGACCCGCAGCGCATGGTGATCAGCCGGCCCAAGAACGTCATCGCTGAGACCAAACGGCCCGGTCTGGACGGTGCCGAGCCCGAACCGGTTCCCACCCAGCGGCTGCACCTGCTCTCCGACGGGCAAGGGGATTTCCCGGTCGGGGACCTCAACGACTGGGAACTCAACGTCCTGCACGCGGAGATGGAACGCCCCGGGGCCGTGGCCTGGTACCGCAACCCGGCCCGCAGCGCCCAGGAGGCGGTGTCCGTGGCCTACCAGGACGGCACCGGCGACTGGCGCACCCTGCGCCCGGACTTCGTCTTCTTCGACACCGCCCCCGGCAGCGAGACCCTAAGGGCCTCCCTGGTGGACCCACACTCCCACCACCTCGCCGACGCCCTGCCCAAGCTCCGCGGCCTGGCCCGCTTCGCCGCCGAATACGGCGACGAGTTCCACCGCATTGAGGCCCTGACCCAACTGGAGGGCAAGCCGCGGGTACTGAATATGAAGGACGAATCGGTCAGGGACGCCGCGGAGAAGGCGACCTCGGCACAGGCGCTCTACGAATCGGTCTGGGCCCAGAACTACTGACACGTCACTTCAGCAGCACCGCCGACTGATTTGGGGCCGGTTCCGAGATTTGCTTAGGAATCGACCATCTCGTAGTCGTCCCGCTCGATCGCCTCGAACCAGGCGTTGCCTGAGTCGACGACCTCTGCGTAGTACTCGTTGCCCGCTGTGCCGTCTTCGATCAGGACATGGGTGGCCAGCACCTGGGACTGGAACTGCAGCTCCGCCAATTCCACGTTTCCCCGACAAGGGCCGACAGAGTTCTCGTTGGAGTCAAAGGCGTCTTTCACGGACTCGTTGAAGCTCTCTACCATGTCCCCGTGGTCGCCAGCCCCCTGGGAGGCCACGACCAGTTCCCAGCCCATCGAGATGATTCCCACGCGCATCTCCCCCAGGCACTCATTCTCGGCACGGGATGACTCCGCCACCGGTTCGGCCGGGGTGCTAGCAGGTGTGCTGGAGGCCGAGGGTCTCGGGGACACGGAGGACGACGCCGAGGAAGGCGCGGCAGCGTCAACGGTGTCACTGCCCTGACTACACCCTGCGGCGGACAGAGTCACGGCCAGGGCTGCGGCGGACAAGATGATCGGACGAATGAACTTCATGAGTGATGCCCCTCTACGGTGCCCGGGTGGGGATACGTGCGCACACCGTCCCCGGACTCAAGCGATGGCGAATCGTGCCGTGATTCGGCGTCCTTGATACCGGAAACACGAAGCGGACAGCCAGGATTCGGACGGCACATGATCAGGCCAGGCCCAGGCCCAGACACGTTTAGCTGGCACCTCCCTCCATGACGATCGTCCTTCGGCCATTCGAGTGGCGGATCACCACATTGCTGAACGTGTTCCCTGCTGCTTCGTCACGGACGACGTCCCACCAGCCGTGGGACTTGGAATCGATCTTCGGCTTGCCGATGGCGCCGATGCGGGTGATGCGAGTAATGCCGGCAGCGTAGGCGCGGGCGTGCCGGGCTGAGCGGGGCCCGTAGCCCGCGTGGCCGCGGTGGCGGAGCATCCTAACGACGATCACAAGGCCGAGGCCATTCTTGATGGTGGACCAGACCCGGACAGGCCCCCTGGGTGCTGGGCACGACGGCGGACTCTCCCGCGGGGTCCGCCCAGAGCTTCCATCCCGGCACGACGAGGACGTTGACGATAGGCAGCGGAACGGACGAACTCACCTCCGGGAGCGCCAGTTCCCTACCTGTGTGCGGGGACCCTGATCACGACTTAGGGGCGTCGTACCAGCGCACGACGCCGTTGGCGGAGTGGGCGGCCATGATGGCTTGGGTGGCGTCGGCCAGCGCGGACGCTGCCTGCCGGAGCTGCTCGGCAGCGGTCACGGTGCCGGTGGCGCCGTCCCCGCGGTCGTCCTCTCCCTCGTAGTGGGTGCCGTCAGCCACACCGTCATGCCAGGTGGCGAGTTGCTGGCAGACCTGGGAAAGGTGGTCGGTGGTGGCGTTCAGTTCTCCCAGCAAGCGGTACGAGTCGCTGGGGACCGGGACGGTGCGGGTGGAGTGCGCCAGGACACGGGCGGCTTGCTCCAGTTCGGCTGCGATCTCGGCCTGACGGTGGTCTTCATTGATGGCCATCGGTATTTACTCCCTATCGGTTGGGTCTACTGCTGTGGCCTTGGGCCAGATGTACCGTTGCCGTCCACCGCCCCCCAAATGCGGCGGCTGGTCGCCAGTCTAGGAAGCACGGCGGACACCGGAGGGGGCGGCGGGGGCGGCGGGGGCCTGCATGGCGAAACTCCTAGTCGAGCGGCTGGGGTTTGATTGCTTCGATGATGGCGCGGGCTTCTTCGTCGGTAGCCCCGGGCAGCGCCCACTCGATCCCGTTCGCAATTTCGGGCCAGCGGACCACGTAGTCCCCGAGGTCGGCGGCGCGCGCGTTGTAGCCGCCCTGATAGCCGCGCACCACGGCGAGCATTTCCTCGGCCCCATAGGTCCGGTATGCCTCAAGGACCAGCCTGCCCGTGTCGTCTCCGGGATGATGTGCGTCGCCCACGGTGGATGCCGGGGCTCCCTCGGAAGCATGTGCAAGGTCGGCTGCGTATTGGCCCACTTCCTGGGCTCGCACGATCAGATTATTCAGCGATGACATCGGGCTTTCCTCACGTTCTGTCTTGATCCGTTTCCTGTTGATGGCTCCGACGGCCACGACGCTAACGGAGTGCCCTCCGTCGTCTGCGTCGGTCCATCTGAAGGGGGCCCCGGCAGGAATCCGCTCTGGTGCATGAGCCCAGATGGCCTGCTCGGCCTCCATGTACTCTTCCGGCGTCCCCCACGACGGAGGGGTGAGAGGGCCGAGACTCGGCCTCAGGTTCCGAGCGACCGTACTTTTCGGCACCCGGAGCTTCGCGGCTGTCTCCCGCACGGACATTCCAGCCATGTACGCGGCGTGAACGGCCTGTCGCAGTAGCCGAGCCTCCTGGTATTGCCCGATACTGGCGCGTCGGCGCGCGACCTCGAAGGCCTGCTCAATCGTTGTGAAATCTGACATGACAGCCACCCCCATTCCTTCTGTCCCACCGTGGGACAGTATTAATGTCCCACGGTGGGACAGTAATGGTCAACGGTGGGTCAATGGGTTTCGGGGGGGTGCTGGTAGTGCGGGCACTCGGGGTTGGCGACTCCGATGCTGTAGCCGGGGCTGGCCGAATCGAACGGACCGGCGGCGCTGCTGTGGCTTCGGGTTGCGGCGGCGGAGTGCCGGCAATCCCTCCACGGCGCTCCGGCGGCCTGCCACGCGGCAGGGTAGTCATCCGGGACGAGGTAGCGGGGTTTGTCCGGGCTCTTGCCCGGGCACAGCACGGGCAGGGCGTCCCAGCCCGGCCAGCAGTGGTCCAGGTACTCGGCCACGGCATCGGCCTCTGCCTCGTGGACTCCACTCCACCACTGGCACCCGTCGCACCACACCCGGTGGTAGTAGCCACCCACGTCCTGCAGGCGTTCCCTAATGCTCTGGCGCTGGGCTGCGACGGCGCGGAAGAGCCGGGCGGACCGCAGGTCGGCCGTGAACATCGCGGATGCGTGCGGGTGGCCCTTGCCGCCGTTGACGCTGGTCAGGTCCAGCCGCCAGCCGCGCCAGGGTCGCCAGGCGTCCCCGCGCAGTCGTCCGTAGTCGGCCCTCCACTGGTCTTCCAGCTCGGCCAGCTCGGCCGGGGTGAGCTCGAGGCGGAACCCCTCGGCCGGCCCCGTCGGAGTCGGCAGCAACTCGGTCAGCAGCTGCAGCGCGTCGAGTTGTCCAACCACCGCCGTCCGCTTCATGCCTTCACCACCTGGGCCAGCTCTTCGATCTTGTCCGGGCGGAAGCCGGACCAGTGATCGCCGGTCGCGGTCACGACCACGGGGGCCTGCATGTACCCCAGGGTCCGGATCCGCTCCAGGGCGTCGACGTCCTGAGACAGGTCTACGGTTTCGTAGTCGATGCCCTTCTTCTCGAGGGCGCGGTAGGTGGCGTTGCACTGTACGCAGTCGGGCTTGCTGTAGACGGTCACGGTGGTCATGGTCTGGTCCTTTCCAGTATTGACTGTCGCGGTCAGTGACTGCGGATGAGGTCGGGGTCGATGCCGTCGCCGAACTCGGCTCCGGGGTAACAGCGGGGGTGAATGCCGCTGATGATTTGTTCACGGAGCCGGTAGTCGAGCTCGGGTAGAGCGTCCTGGACGGGCTGGCCGTCCATGAGTGCGTCCGCACCGGTCTGGGGGATGGTGATCCATCCCTGCTGGTGGCAGAACGGGCACACCGGGGTCAGGATGTCGGCGTAGCCCTCTTGCATGCTGTCGTAGATCGCGTGGTGACTCATCTGGGGTTCCTCTCGCCGTGGGGGGGTGTGGGTCGTTCCTCTCCCCCGTTGTTTTTTGCCTGCTGGCGAAACGCAGTGAGCTGCCCCGGACGGAACCGGCATCAACCCGAAGGGCGGGGGAGGAGAAAAGCTTGGGGAGGAAAGAAGCGACCGAGGAACGAGGAAGCGCCGACCCCAGGTTTTCGGGGGGAGCCGGCCCCGGAGCGCCAGCGGAGGGGCTTGTGCCGGTGGAGCCGGGGCACATAATCCGCAGGACAGCAGGCAAAAAATGGAGGTCGGCCCGCTAGGGCCGGCGTCCTGGTCCGTCGCCGTTCCGGCGGACCAGGACAAGCAGCCGGCCGCTTGCGGCCGCCCGCGAGTGGGGTTCCGAGCGAGCGAGGGACCCCATCTGCTCTGGCTCGGTCCGAACACATGCGGCGTCTTGGCGTTGATCGTTATTGAGCCGGAACTGATAGCGAGGCCGGGCAGGTTTGGGTCGGCCGCTACCCCGTCCGGGGGTTGAAATACCATGGCAGCCATGGCCAGATCGCGTTTCCCGCTGAAGCAGCTCTCCTGGGAAAGCGCCAGGGTGCTCGCCAGCGACGATCCGAACCGAGAGCTGGAGCGCCTCAACCAACAAGACCGGGCGCGGGTGGCCCGTGAACTCGCCGCGGATCACGCCCAGTGCATCCAGTGGTTCAGGGCCTTCGTCGTCCTTCTCGTTGCTTCAGTCGTGCTGGTCCCGCTCGTGGTCCTGCTGGATCGGTCTATCTCGTGGGCATTCCTGATCCCGTGGGCGACACCAGCCGTGATCTCGGCCTTCCTGGTGTACCGCCTCTGGCCTCTGCGGGCCTCGCAGTTGCGCTTGAGCCGTGTTGTGCACGACGCGTTCTAAGGTCACCTGATCACCATCCGACGCCAGCTAAGGAATGCCGGCCCGCCAGGGCCGGTACCTGGTCCGTCGCTGTCCCGGGGGACCAGGGAATCACCGTCCGCGTTCTGCCGCCCGTGTTGTCCACAGGCCCCGGCCGAACAGGACCTGGCGACAGACACTGACGTTTAGGCTCGTGTCCATGGGTCAGGTCAGACGGGCGCACCCGGAATGGGTGATGATGGCCGATGCCGGCGTGCCGATCGCGGTGATCGCCCGACTCAATGAGGCCGATCCCAGCTATGTGCGGAGATACATTCGCGAGAGGGGCGAGGCGTTGCGTGGCGGGCCCGCTCCGGCACGGTTGTTCTTGCATGATCGGCCCCGGCCGCGGCCGGCTTCCATGCCGGATCTGGATCGGCGGTGGCGGGCCCGATTGGAGGAACTGCAGAGGTTCTTGGACACTCACCAGCGCCGGCCTCATGCCAGTGAGCACGACACGAAGCGTTGCGTGGGGGATGAGTGGTCGTTGGCGCATTGGCTCACGATGCAACGCTCCCAGGATCACCTCGGCCGCCTGGCCGAGCACCGGGCCCGACGACTGGACCAGACACTGCCGTCCTGGCGTATCGATGACCGGGCCCTGGCCGCCGAGGCCGCATGGCGGCTGAAACTCGTCGAGGTACTGCGCTTCCTCAACGCGCAAGGGCGCCTGCCGCGCCGCAGCAAGAGCGCGAGCCCTGACGAAACCGTGCTGGCCTCGTGGATCGAAGGACAACGCGACCGCGACCGAGACGGCACGCTCGATCCCGAACGCGCATTCTGGTTAGACCGCCAGGTGCCGGAATGGAAGGACGCACCTCGGAAGTGGGCCACGTCCAGACCGGTACGGTCGGCCTGAACCGGGTGCTTGCGCTACAGACTTCGGCACTGACAGAGTCTGTGAGTAGGGCCACCATGGGATTCGTCCACATCCTTATCGAAGAGCGTCCTGCAAGGCCCCGTCCTCGAGTTCACCGATATTCACAAGATTCACAGATGTTCACCGGAACAAGGCCGGAGCGTGCTCCGGTAGGAACCGGCCTTCTCGGGTTCCACGTCGGTCGGAGACGCCCCGGAAGGGCCGCGGGCACTCGTGAACGGTGCGCTCAAGTGGCGGCGACCTCGCAGATGGTCCCCTCGTAGATTCGCTCATCCGCGCTCGGGGACGACACGGTCGTCAGTTGTGGTGGTTGGCTTTAGCTGGGGTCCAGAATGGCCACGTTGAGCGGGTTCAGCTGGCGGGTGAGCCAGTCCAGGTACTCGGGCCGGCTGAAGGTGCGGGCGGTGACCTGGCCCGGGTGCACCCCGACGGTGTCGGGGGAGTGGGGCCGGTCGTAGCAGATGCGACGGTTGTCAACCTGTTGTGAACCGTTTATTGGGTAATGAGTGTTTGAAGGGTCGGTGGGATCTCGAGTCGACTGCCATCATTGGTGATGTTGATGGTGGCTCGTTGCGGCGGGGTCTTCACCGTTGGAGGTCGACGGTAGCGTCCTGGGTGGGCTTGGTAGTGCTCGTCGAGGCGTAGCTGGCGTGCTCGAGCCACCTCGGTCCAGGTGCCGTCGTGCACGCTGGCAGGGGTGTAGCCGCCGATACCGGTGTGCCGATGGTGGTGATTGTAGTTTTCGATCCATCCGGTGATCCACTGCCCGGCTTCGTCCAGGTCCTCGAAGGCTCCGGGATAGGTGCGAGAGTACTTCACGGTGCCGAACCAGGATTCGATATATGCGTTGTCGTTGCTCACGCCGGGACGGATCAGGGATCGTTCCACGCCCCGGTCGGTGAGCACCCTGGCCACCTTGTGCGATTTCATCGCGGCTCCGTTGTCCGAGTGCACCTTTTGCACCGGGCCGGTGGCAGCGTCGATGGCCTCGGCCAGCAGTTGGGCGGCGATCTGCCGGTCCTCGCCGGGCTGGACGGTGAAGCCCACGATCATCCTCGAGTACAGGTCGATCACCGAGTACAGGGCGTAGTGCTGACGGGAGAGCCAGCCGGGCAGGAAGGTGATGTCCCAGCAGTAGACCTGATCCGGCCGGACCGCCTCCAACTGGGGCGTCGTCGTGGAACGCGGCGGTGACGGCCGAGCCGGCGCCGGCCGTGGCGGGCCCATGGTGGCGGCCAGGCGGTGGAACGTCGCGGCGCTAGCCAACACCGGCCCGGCGTCCAGATGACGCAGATGGACCTGCTCCACACTGAGCCCGATCTGCCGGCCGGCCGTGAGCAACCCGAGTACCTGCCCGCGCTCATCGGCCTGGAGCGCGTGCGGCTGGTGCCGGTCCCGTTGCGGCACCGGATCCGGCACCGGTGGCCGCGGCTTGGCACGGTAGTGGTGCGAGCCCTTGGACAACCCGATCAGCGCCAGCGTCTGGTTCTGTGACCGGCCGGCGGCCTTCAGCTCGCCGATCAGTTCCTGCTCGGCGTCGATCAGCTGCTGGTGTTCTGCCCGCTCGTCCTGGGCCCATCCGGGTCCTCCGCGTCGTCGGCCACGCCAAGTGAGTGCATGACCGATATAGCTTTTCCCAGGGCATCGACCACCTTGCGCTCGGAGGCCAGCTGCTCATTGAGCCGGTCCACCTCGGCCTGCAACCGGCGGACCTCGGCGGTATCACGGCAGGTCATCGCCCCAGTCTTCCGAGGGAACTGACCGGTGTCCAGATCCCCGTCGGCCAACGCCGACCGCCACCGGCGGAACTGATCTCGGTCCAGCTGGTGTTCCTCCAGGAACGCCGCCTTGGACCCGAACGGCTGCTCCAAGTACTCCAGCACCAGCCGACGCTTCTCATCGGCAGAGAACTGCTTCGAGGGGATGACCACAGTCATGACCTGCTCCATCTGTCAGGGAACCAACCGGTTCACAACCATCCTGCCAACCAGGGATGCCGCGCAGATACTGGTCTCGATCCTGGAAAAGGTCGAAGGAGGGCTACTCAAGATTTGCCGCTCGGCAAGCGCAACCCTGCATTGCGGCCTGAAAAGACTCGCCACGGGGAGCACGGCGGACTTCTAGACGCGTCCGGCTGTGGTTCTGGCCCATTTCAGCCCGAATAGCTCAAGGGCCTGCAATAGTTCCGGGGTCGTTTCAGTGAGCTTGAATTGGTTGAGAGAGGTCAAGTGTTTGCTCACACGCCCCTCATGAGGTTGCTCGTAGACACACCAGAGCATGAGCTCGTCTCCGTGTCGGGAGACGAACTGGATACCGTCTACGCCGGGTTCGTTATAGAGGTAGGACGACACTGCCTGGGTGATCTTCCGGGCACCGGTCGATGCGCTTTTGAGCAGCGCCGCATCGAAATCGTTGTGACCAGCCTTAATGGCTTCTGAGATGAACACAGGACGCAAGGCGGCGATCGACCCGCTGGCGGTGATATTGCAGTAGCTGCCGTACAGGACGGCTTGGGCGCCCATTCTCGGTTCCAGCCAGGCAGGGTCCAGGTGGCCGGGCACGGCCGTGGGGTACTCCTGGGCATCCTCTGCGTCCTCTTCAATATCGTCGAGCTCGTCCGCGACAGCGGTGTCCTTCCGCGCAAACGCGAGAACCTCCAGCAGGCACGCGTAAAGCGAAGCGCCCAAGTAGGTAGTGCGGAACTCGCCGTTGGCGTCATCCCACCGCCCTGAGAACCGACCGTCTTTGGCGTACTCCCAGCCGGCCCATGCCAGCGGCTCAGGGGCAAAGCCGACCCGCCAGACGGGTTGGGAACTGACGGGTGATAGATCCAGAAGCGCCACTAGCCGGCCGTCGCAATGAAGGCACGGGCCGCACCGAGGACCTCGGTGGCCGCCTCGGGCCCACCGTCACGGAGCAACCGAGCCGGGGCCCGGTCGCCGAGCTGCGGATTCATGCCGGTGAACCAGGCCTGGACGACGCCCGGGGCATCGACCTCGTTGAGCATCGCAGCAACTTGGTATGCATCACGAAGCCGCCGCCGGACGAGATCGGAGCTGGGAGACCGTTTACCCTCGACCCACTCCCGAACGGTCCGGGTCTCCTTGACCCCACCCAGGTAGGCAACCAGGCGGGCGCCAAGAATCTCACGCAGGCCGGAGACAATCTCGGGAATCTCTAACCTGCTGGCATTGGCGGAGGCCTCGAGTCCAACGCGGGGCGTCAAGGGAGCGGTGGTCATGACGCCATGATACTCCTTCCCACCCCAGATAACATGATCAATCCCAACCCAGATCCCATGCTTCGCACCACTATTGAAAGGGCGCAGGAGAGCTGTCCGGGCCTCCGATTTCGCTTCTTTCGCGAATATGTCGCCTCCTAGTTGACATAATCTGTGTTATCGGCGTTTAGCCCAGGAGGAACGGCGACGCGCCGGCCCGCCTGTCATTTTCCGAAGTCGCCTGCACATCCGGCCCCGTGTTCTCGGGGGTTGTGCAGTCGGCTGTTGAACGCTGGCCGTTCAGTAGTCGTGTGCACTAAAGTCGTTTTTGCTCAATAGTCCTGTTCTCAAAGGAGAGGCAGGGATGGACGAAGAACCATACGGGATCCCGTCGCCGGGGCATTTAACGATGTCGGATGCTCAGTGGGAGCAAACTCGGTTGCGTGCTGAAGTGATCGGCAATCTCGCCGAGCGTGACCATGTTGGGGTGGCTGCTGCCGATGAAGCCGCCGTCGAGCTGGGAATCTCTCGCCGACAGGTGTACGTGCTGTTGGAACGCTACCGTCAGGGCTCTGGTCTGGTGACCGATCTCGCCAGCCGACGGTCCGACGGTGGCAGGGGTGGTAATCGGCTGTCGGAGCCGGTCGAGCAGGTCATTCGCGAGCTTGTCCGCACACGGTACTTGACGCGACAGAAGCGAAGCATCGCTTCGCTGCACCGCGAGATCGCCCGAGTCTGTGCTGTGCGGGGGTTGCCGGTGCCGGCGCGGAACACGGTCGAGACGCGAATCGCACGGATGAATCCGATAGCAGTCGGTCGGCGACGAGAAGGGCCCGACAGTGTGCGGCCCTTGCAGTCGGCCGGTGATGACGTCCCAGCGATCGGATCCATCTTGGACCAGGTACAGATCGATCACACCGTCATTGATCTGATCGTCGTCGATGAGCGGGAACGGAAGCCTGTCGGCCGCCCATATCTGACGTTGGCGATCGATGTGTGCAGTCGCTGTCTCGTGGGCATGGTCGTGACTTTGGAGCCGCCCTCGGCGGTGTCTGTGGGCTTATGCCTAGCTCACGCAACCGGTGATAAACGGCCCCGGCTGGAACGACTCGGGATCGAAGCAGACTGGCCGATGAGCGGGAGGCCGAAGGCGTTGTTCGTCGATAACGCCGCCGAGTTCAAGAGCGAGGCACTCACCCGTGGGTGTGAGCAGCACGGCATCGCACTGGACTACCGGCCGCTGGGCCAGCCGCATTACGGCGGGATCGTAGAACGCGTCATCGGCACGGCAATGCGCGAGATCCACGAGCTGCCAGGCACGACGTTCTCGGACCCAGGTGAGCGTGGCCGGTATGACTCCGAGAAAATGGCTGCACTGACTCTTGCCGAACTGGAGAAGTGGCTGAGCCTGGCAGTGGCTGCGTACCACGGCACCGTCCACAGCACGCTGGGCCTGACTCCGGCTGGGCGCTGGGCTGAGGGTGTCCTCGCGGACGGCTCTCCTGTGGTCACGGCGAATCCGACAGCGTTCTTGGTGGATTTCCTGCCGGTGATCCGGCGGAAGCTGACGCGTACCGGATTCGTCATCGATCACGTGCGTTATTTCGCCAACGTGCTCAAGCCCTGGATCGCGCGTCGCGAGAGTCTCGAACAGTTCATCATCCGCCGAGACCCGCGCGACATCAGCCGAATATGGGTGCTGGACCCTGAGGGCGAGGAATACCTAGAGGTGCCCTATCGGACGTTGTCGAATCCTGCTGTCAGCGTGTGGGAGCACCGGCAGGCGCTGGCACGACTGCGTGAACGCGGTGCCGCCGAAGTCGACGAGGTCGCGTTGTTTCGGATGATCGAACAGATGCGTCACATCTCTGAGACCGCCGAGAAGACCACCAAGCGGACCCGCCGGGAAGCTGAACGCCGTAATCACGCGGGAACCACGAGAAAGGCGTCTCCCGCGCCGACACCGGCTCCGCCGGCGACTGCGCCGGAACCGGGCGCGATGCGGCCTGCGGCCCGCTTCGAGGAGATTGAACAATGGTGACAGTCGACGAGGACCAGCCACCGGATCTGTCGCATCTGCATCCATCTGCACAGTCGACGGCGCGGCTGCCAGCTGCCGAGCGGGTCCACAGGATTCGAGCCGACCGCTGGATCGGCTACCCGAAAGCCGTCGAGGCTGTCGGGCGGTTGGAAACGCTGCTCGGGTGGCCACGGAAGCAACGCATGCCCAACCTGCTGCTGGTGGGGCCGACGAATAACGGCAAGTCCATGATCATCGAGAGATTCCGTCGACAGCACCTGCCCACGACTGAGTTGGATCGGGAACACATCCCGGTGCTGTGCGTTCAGATGCCCTCGGAGCCGTCCCCGTTGCGGTTCTATACAGCAATCCTCGCAGCCCTCGGCGCGCCGCTACGGCCGCGCCCTCGTGTGATCGAGCTCGAGCGCCTCGCACTCTCCCTACTGCGCGAGGTCGGTGTGCAGATGCTGGTGATCGATGAGCTGCACAATGTGCTTGCTGGACGTGGTGACGTCCGTCGAGAGTTCTTGAACCTCTTGCGATTCCTTGGCAACGAGCTGCGCATCCCGCTCGTGGGAGTCGGCACCCGTGAGGCATACCTGGCGATACGCTCGGACGACCAACTGGAGAATCGGTTCGAGCCGTTCGTGCTGCCTGTCTGGAAGGCAGGCGAGGACGCCCGGTCGCTGTTGGCCAGCTTCGCGGCGGCCTTCCCATTGCGGCGGCCCTCCCGCATCGAGACCGACGACATGACGCAGTACTTGCTCGCCCGCAGTGAAGGAACGATCGGTGAGCTTGCGCACCTGCTGACCGCGGCCGCCGTCGCGGCCGTCGAGTCCGGCGCTGAGACGATCAACCACCGGACGCTGACGATGGCCGACTACGTTGGCCCCACAGAGCGGCGGCGATTGTTTGAACGCGAGCTGATGTGACCGCCCGCTGGCCGATCCATCCGCGGCCGATTCCGGGTGAAGCCCTCACCTCATGGCTGCACCGGATCGCCGACGGGTATGGGATCACCGTCGATGATCTTGCATTCGATATCGGCTACTCCCTCGACCGCGATACGGATCTCGACCTGGCCCCACCGGAGGGGTTGATCGAGCAACTAGCGATCCAAACCGGAGTCAGCTCCGATCGGATTCACGGCATGAGCATCAGCGGGTACACCCCGTGGCTCTTGGACGACGTCGAGCCTGGCCCCGACGCGTTCTGAATATTCGGCGTTCTGAGCGCCACCCGTATTGGGTTTGAGAGCCAGTGACGGTTGGATGCGTTGGACGCCTCGGGAGCCATCGTTATTCTCGTTCAGAGCCACCTGCTTAGGCTCCTTCCGCTGGGTGTAAAGGGCACCCGGCGGAAGGAGCAGTTCAATGGTAAGGAAGATCAAGGCCAAGCTCGTGCTGCAGCTACGAGCTGAGGGCCTGTCCGGCAGGGCGATCGCCGCGTCGCAGCAGATCTCGCGGAACAGTGTTGCCGAGGTGCTGGAGGCCGCCGACACGGCAGGGGTCCGGTGGGACGACATCGCCGACCGTCCTGACGCGGAGGTCTACGCGTTGTTGTTCCCCGGGCGTGGGGAACACGAGAGCGTCTTCGCCGAACCCGATTGGCCCCGGGTTCACCGGGAGATGGCCCGGGTCGGGGTAACGATGAAACTGCTACACGGTGAATACGTGGACCAGTGCGCCCAGGATGGATCCCCGGCGATGGGCTACGACCGGTTCTGCAAGTCCTACCAGCGGCACGTGATGGTCACCGGGCTGGCTTCCAGGATCGGACACAAGGCCGGCCAGACGGTCGAAGTCGACTGGTCCGGGCCCACAATGCAGCTCCTCGACACGGCGACCGGGGAGCTGAGCCGGGTCTACCTGTTCGTGGGGTGCCTGCCGTTCAGCCGGTACTCCTTCGTCGAGCCGACCACGGATATGAAGCAGGACACCTGGCTGCGAGCCCACGTGGCCATGTTCGAGTACTTCGGCGGTTCGGTGCCCAGGATCGTGCCGGACAACCTCAAGACCGGGGTCATCCAGCACCCCAAGGAGGGCGAGATCGTCTTGAACGAGGCCTACCGTCAGATGGCCGCGCACTACTCGGCGGCGGTGCTGCCGGGCAGAATCCGGGCACCGAAGGACAAGGCCAGCGTGGAAAACACGGTCTGGCATGTGGCGATGCGCGTCATCGCCGACCTGCGGAATCAACAGTTCGCCACGTTGGCCGAGCTCAAGGTGGCCGTCACTGACCGCGTTGACGCCTACAACGCGGAGCCGTTCCAGAAACGCGCCGGTTCCCGCACCAGCGTGTTCGCCGCGGAGGAGAAGGCGCTGCTGCGCCCGCTGCCGGCCGTCTCCTATGAGATCAGCCGGTGGGTGTACGGCCGCAGGGTGGGACGCAACGGGCACGTGGCCTACGCCCGGAACTACTACTCTGTGCCCTACACACACGTCGGGGCCAAGGTCGACCTGCGGGTCACGGACACCATGCTGGAAGTCCACCGCGGACACCAGCGGATCGCCAGCCACCTGCTGGTCCCGGAGAACGTGGTCAATGAATACCGCACCCACGACACCGACCTGCCAGCCGGACCGAAGTACCGGCAATGGGACCAGCCCCGGGTACGGGAATGGGCCGCGCGCGTGGGGCCATCGACGGCGACCGTGGTGGACAGGGTCTTCGAATCCGTTCCGGTCGCCGAGCAGGGCCTGAATCCGGCGCTGGCCGTGTTGCGGCTGACGCGCCGGTTCTCTGCCGAACGGGTGGAGGCCGCCTGCAGTATCGCGTTGGCCGGCCCGATCCGCTCCCCACGGTATGCCCATCTGCGCCCGATCCTGGACACCGGCCAAGACAGACCAGGAGCACTCACCAGCAGCCCGCCCGGGACCCCGCCAGCAGAGGAATCCGGTGGCTACGTTCGTGGGGCCTCCTACTACGCGGCAGGAGGCCCCCGGTGACCCGGATCGATACCGAGACCAAACGCAAGCTGCGCGAGATGGGAGCCACCGCCCTGCTGGAGTCCCTCGAGGCCCGAGACGAGACCCTCATGCTCGGCCTCGGCTTCGAGGACCAGGTCAGGCTCGTCGTGGACGAGGCCCACACCTCCTTCACCCATGCCAAGGTCGAGGGTCTGATCCGGCGGGCAGGATTGCGTTACCCCAACGCTGACCTGCGCCGGTTGGACCTGCTCTCCGAACGTGGCCTGGACCAAGGGGTGATCGCCCAGCTCGGGACGTGTTCGTTCATCGACCGACAGCAGAACGTCGTCTTCCAGGGCTTCACCGGCTCTGGGAAGTCGTATCTGGGGTGCGCGTTGGCCAAGCAGGCTTGCCAGCACCGGATCCGGGCGCACTACATCCGGATGCCGGACCTGGCCGAGGCCTGGGCCTTGGCCCGGGAAAAGCCCCACGGACAGCGGACCTTCCTGAAGAAATACGCCGCCTTCACCCTTCTGGTCATCGACGAGTGGTTGCTGGACCACCCAGATGAGGGGATGCGTAGCATGCTGCTGGAGCTGCTCGAGCGTCGGTACGGGAACACCTCGACGGTGTTCTGCACCCAGTACGCCCAGAAGGACTGGCACCAGCGGCTCGGCTCCTTCAGTCCACGCCGACGCCATCATGGACCGCATCGTGCACAACACCCTCTGGATCGAGACCGGTAGCTTCAACATGCGCGAACACACCGCGATAAACGGTCTCTAGAAACCCGTTGAGAGCCGGTGGCTCCCACACCATCAGCCACTGGCTCTCAACGGCAATACAGGTGGCTCTGAAAGGCAATACTGGGTGGCTCCCAGACCCTCAAATACTCAGTTCAGCACCTACATCCGGCAATTGACCGTTCTCTTGCCCGAGAGGAACCGTCGTCGCCGGACGGTGAGCTCGTGGCGAGCATGGGTCCCGACCGCCGCTGTCCGACACCACCGAACCTGCCCACAATGTGTGCGAGATTCCACGTCTCCTCACCCCTACCTCGTGGTGTGGTCGCTGCCACTGATGCTCTCCTGCCCCGTCCACCACTGCTGGCTTGAGCACCACGACGGTCCGCCCGGCCATTACTACGCATGGCGCGACCCATCGAGCGCCCCCGAACCGCAGAGAGCCTCGCTGGCGATCCGGCGCATGGACGACCGGACGTGGCAAGCCCTGACAGCCGGAGTAGTCGACCTTCCACGGCATCGCATCCACGCCGGCACGTGGTTCCGGCTGCTGCGCACTGTGGTCGATGAGCTTGGTGCAACCATGAGCGAGTGCGGTGCCGCGCAGCGGCTGACGCGCGAGGTGTGGCAGCGCGCGGGATATCCCGTGCGAGCCGGTCAAGCGATGTGGCGGCCCTTTGAAGCGCAGACCCTGCAGAGGCAGACGCGGACCCTCGAAGCCGCAGCCATCGCAATGCGCGTGCTCGAGAACGGTCACCTGACGGGTCTGGGCCGCGATGCCGCATTGTTCCTCCCGGAACCCGACACCTCTCTTGATCCTGGCAAGCCACTGGTAACAACAGGATGCCCGAAATCCCTTAACGAAGCCCTGCACGACGCCGTCGAGGATGCCAAGCAGAACCCGGACAGCGCACGCCAGCTATTCAATCTCATGACGCTCTACCGCAGCGACGACGACGAGCACGTCCACCGAGTTCGGAACGATTTCGCCGAACTTGGCATCCCTCTCGAATTTCTGTCACATTAACTGCTTTTAGCGGGGTCTGCACGACATAGAATAAGTAACGGGTAAAGTGACAAATTTTATGTGGCGGCGATACTTCGGTTCTCATGTCACGTAAACGAACGTATAAATGATGGAGGAGAAACCTGATGCTGGTCGGCTACATGCGCGTTTCCAAAGCCGACGGCTCCCAAGCCACTGACCTGCAGCGCGACGCGCTCCTTGCCGCCGGCATCGAGCCTGCGCAGCTGTATGAAGACAAGGCCTCCGGCAAGAAAGAGGACCGCCCCGAGCTGGTCTCTTGCCTTCGGTCCCTGCGGGACGGGGACACTCTAATGGTGTGGAAGCTGGACCGGCTCGGTCGGGACCTGCGCCATCTGGTCAACATCGTCCACGACCTCACCGAGCGCGGCATCGGGCTCAAAGTCCTCACCGGTCAGGGTGCAGCGATCGACACCACCACCGCCTCCGGCAAACTGGTCTTCGGGATCTTCGCCGCCCTGGCCGAATTCGAACGCGAACTCATCTCCGAACGAACCATGGCCGGCTTGGCATCGGCCCGCGCCCGGGGCAGAAAAGGCGGCCGGCCCTACAAAATGACGTCCGCCAAAGTCCGCCTGGCGAAAGCGTCCATGGGTCAGCCCGACACCAAGGTTGGTGATCTCTGCAAAGAACTCGGCATCACCCGGCAGACGCTGTACCGGCACGTCTCGCCCACTGGAGAACTAAGGCCTGACGGCGCTAAATTGCTCTCCCGAAGCCGGGCGCAGTGAATATTGAGTACGACTGTATGGGCCGGCGCCCAGCGGCACGGAGGGTCCCCTTCACAGGCAGGTGTCTCTCTACCGCTTGCAGGTCCGACACCGCACCCAGTTGCTTGAAATCCAGTGCCAGGTTTGCTTACTAGTTGCAGATGCGGTTGGTGCATCGATCAACCCCGGTGGCGGTTACGGCACTGGGACAGTCGCTGAGCGCGGTGGAACGAAAGGAGCGGCGAATCGTCAGCCGCCGATGATGCCGATAATGGTGCTCACCGCCACGATGGCGGCGACGGCGAACACGAGGATGGCGAAGGCGGTGCGAACGTGTTTGCTGTTGAGTTTGTGTGACAGGCGGCTCGCGGCGAGCGAGCCGGCGATGGCGGGAATTGCGAAGGCCAGTGTTGGGACCCAGTCGATGGTGAAGCCGGTGGCGTGGGCACTGAATCCTGCTGCTGCGTTGATGGTGATGATGACCAGTGATGTTCCGACGGCCTGCGACATCGACAGACCGAGGAACAGCGTCAGTGCCGGAACGATGAGAAAGCCACCGCCGACGCCGAGCAGTCCGGTGAGAAAACCGATCCCAAGTCCGACGGCGGCTGCCTTGGGTAAGCACGATCGCAGGAAGGATCCCTGATCGGAGCCACAGTGTCCGGTTATCTCTGGTGTCTTGGTGAGCATCCGGGCCCCGGCGGCCACCATGATGGCGGCGAAGGCGAGAAGGAGCACCTCTTCGTTCAGGAGCCGGCCGGCGGCGGCTCCGCCCCATGCCGCTGGAATGCCGGCGGCCCCAACCGGCAGTGCGATACGCCAGCTGATACCGGTGCGGATACGGGGGATGACGGCGGCTATGGAGGAGAGTCCGACGACGAGTAGTGAGGTGGGGATGGCGTCGTGGGTGCTCATTCCCACGCCGTAGACAAGCGCGGGAACGGCAATGATGGAACCGCCGGCCCCGACCAGGCCCAGGACCGCTCCGACGAGCAGTCCCAGGGCCAGGGCGGCGGCGATCATGAAGCCTGGGTCTGCGGTGCCGGTCCCCGGGAGGGCAGTTGCAGGATGACTGCTTCGCGGGTTGGCTCCTGAGCCGCGCGGTTCCAGGGCATTGCGGCCAGTGCTTTGCCCATGGCGCAGGTGTTGGTCGCGGCGGAGAAGGTCAGTCCGGTGCCGATGGCCCCGGCGAGCATGCGGAATTTCGGTGAGAGGAACTTGCCGCCGGCGAGCCCGGTCACGACGAGGGAGCCGGCGACCAGGCGGACCTGGCGTTCGAGGTCCCAGCGTTGGGTGCCGTGGACGACGTCGCCGCCGGCGGCCGCGTAGGCGGGAATGCCTCCGGTCAATACATGGGCGGCTTCCACGCCGGCGCCGTTGAGGCGCTGCCGTGCCTGTTCGGCACGCGTGCCGGATTGGCAGACCAGTACGGTGCGTCGGCCGAGCCGCCCTGCGAGCTCATCGGCGTGTTCGGAGAGCAGCGGCAGCGGCACGTTGTATGAGCCGCGGATATGCACCGTTTCGAATTCGGCTCCGCTGCGCACGTCCAACACGATCAGGTCATCGTCGGTGTCGATCCAGGACTGCAGCGTTGCCGCGCCCACGGTATCGATCGTGGGTTTAGGTTGTGTTGAAGTAGTCATACTTTCCTTTGTGCTCAAGGTGTCCCCGCCGCCGGCAAGGACCGGCAGCGGACCGCCGGGATGGGTGGATGCGCCTTTTTAGGGCTTGTGGGTGGGTCGACCTTCGGTTTCCCAGGCGGTCATGCCGCCGGCCATCGTGTCTGCGCGGAAACCTGCGACCAGCAGGTCCACGGCCGCGTGGGCGCTTCGGTTTCCGCTGGCGCAGACGGTGATGACCGGCCGGCCCGCATCGAGTTCTCCAAGACGGGATGCCAGTTGGCCGAGCGGGATGTGCACTGCGCCGGGGATCATGCCTTCGGCGGTTTCAGCCTCTTCACGTACGTCCAGGATGGTCGCAGTATTGCGGCGTGCATTGGCCTCTGCGGTGGTGATTTCGGACATGGCGGTATTTCCTTTCCGGTGATGGTGCTGCCCGGTGTTCTTAGGCGTTGGATGGTTCGTGAGTGGCTGTCCAGGCGCTGTAGCCACCGGTCAGATCCTTAACGTTGGTGTGGCCGAGGGCTCGCAGGGTGCTGGCGCCGACGCTGGAGCGCCACCCGCCGGCGCAGTGTACGAGGACGGGCCGGTCCGCGGGGACTTCGTTGTGGCGCTGCGCCAGTTCTGCCAACGGAATCCGCACGGAACCGGGCACCGCGCCGTCTTCGATTTCACCGGGATTGCGGACATCGAGAACCGTGGCCCCTTCGTTTTGGCGTTCTGTGTCGAAGGTTTCGACGTCGACGCGTTCTCCCCGCTGGACAATGTCGCCGAGTTCGGTGAAGGCGCGTGCCGGTTCGTTGAGGTAACCGGCCACCCGGTCGAAGCCGATCCGGCCCAGCCGCATCGCGGCCTCTTCTTCACGTGACGCGTGGGTGATAAGGACGATCTCCTCATCTGATCCGATGACCATGCCGGCCGTCTCGGCGAAGCGTCCGTCGAGTCCGACGTTGAGAGATCCGGCGAGGTGGCCTTCGGCGAAGTCCTCCGGTGAGCGGGTGTCGAGGATCCGAGCGCCGCGGGCGGCGGCATCCTGCAGGTCCCGTACGGACAGTGCACGGAGGTCACTGGCGGCGCCGATCAAGGGGCGGTCCTGACGGTTCAGTACGGCATCGACGGCAAAGTACTCCGGGATGGCCGGCTGTCCACTGCGGATCATGGCAACGAATTCGTCTTCACCCATCGGCTGGACGGAGAGGTTCATCATCCGCTGCGCACCGATAGTGGACTCGAGTTCATCCGAAAGGTTTTTGCCGCATGCGGAACCGGCGCCGTGGGCCGGCAGCACACGCACGTCGTCGGGAAGCTTCATCAGCACATCATGGATCGACGCGTAAAGGGCACGTGCCAGCTCGTCCGGGTCGGCGCCGACGGCGGCAGCCAGGTCGGGGCGGCCGACATCGCCGATGAACAATGCATCGCCGGTGAGTACCGCATCCGGGCTCGCACCGGACTGTTCGCGTACCAGTACGCTGATCGACTCCCAGGTGTGCCCGGGAGTCTCCAGGATCTCGAGTTCGACCTCACCGAGGGAGACCTTATCGCCGTGGCTGAAGGTGCGGATCTCGTATTCGGTTTCTGCTCGGCGGCCGTAGCCGATCCATGCGCCGGTGGCCTGGGCGAGTTCAAGGTGGCCGGCGACGAAGTCGGCGTGGAAGTGGGTATTGATCACCCCGGTGATCGTCAGGTTGTTCGCCGCCGCGTCGGCGAGGTACTCGCCAATGTCGCGCCGCGGATCGACGACGACCGCCTGACCGCTTCTCTCATCGCCGATCAGGTAGGAGCCATGGGACAGGCAGCCGAGGTAGTACTGATTCACGATCATTATCGTCCTCCAAAGGATTGTCGTTGGTGGGAATGAAGCCAGTCTTACACATACCCTAGGGGGTATGCAATAAGCCCCTGGGGGTATACAATTGAAGGCAAGCACGAAAGACTATGGAGGAACAATGCAACTCGACACCACAGATCTGGGCCCGGTCGTGAACCGGCTCAAGCGTGCACAGGGACAACTTGGTGCCGTCACACGGATGCTCGAAAACGGCAGTGACTGCAAGGATGTGGTGACTCAGCTTGCCGCCGTATCGCGGGCGCTGGATAAGGCTGGATTTGCCATCATCGCCAGCGGGCTTCAGCAGTGCATGAGCCAGGAGGACCCCAGTATCGATAAGAAGGACTTGGAAAAACTGTTCCTCTCCCTCGCCTAACAGCACCCCCGCCCGCACGAATCGTCAAGCAGCACTGCAGGTACAACCAGCAAGGAGCAGCAGATGAGCTACACCCACACGATCACCGTCGACCTTTCCTACACCGACGCCGTGGAACGGACCAAGGAGGCCCTCTCTGAACAGGGGTTCGGCGTCCTGTCGGAAATCGACGTCCGCTCCACCTTCGAGAGCAAGCTGGGCGCTGAGGCCGCAGAGGCGCTCGGCGATTACGTCATCCTGGGTGCCTGCAACCCCGGCCTGGCCCAGCGCGGCCTCACCGCCGAGCCGGATCTGGGGGCGCTGCTGCCGTGCAACGTCGTCGTGCGCCGCGGCCCATCAGCCGGCACCACGGTGGTCCAAGCCATTGACCCGCAAACCATGGTCGAGCTCAGCGACACCGATGCTGTCCGCGAAGTGGCCGACGATGCCGATACCCGGCTGCGCGCCGCATTAGCTCAATTGCCGGCCGCCGCCGGAGCGTAGGAACCCCACCTATTCCATCAGCGTGAACAGTGCCCATAGTGAAGGAGCATCCCATGGACGTCATCACGATCGACACCCCGCAACTGGGCGACCGCAGCTACCTGGTCCACGACGGCACGAGTGCACTGGTGATCGACCCGCAGCGCGATACCGACCGGCTCGAAGCCGCCGTCCGGAATGCGGGGGTGAAAATCACCCACGTTGCCGAAACCCACATCCACAACGACTACCTCACCGGCGGGCTGATGCTCGCCAAGGCTCACGGGGCAGAGTATCTGGTCAACGCCGCCGACCCCGTCGACTACGAACGGACCCCGGTTGCCGACGGGGAGGTCTTCCAAGTCGGCGATCTATCCGTCAAGGCGGTGGCCACGCCCGGGCACACCCACACCCACCTGTCCTATATCGTCAGCGATGGTCAAGGGCAGGCGGTTTTCTCCGGAGGGAGTCTGCTGTATGGCTCCGTTGGGCGCACCGACCTGGTCAGCGACGATGACACCGAGACCCTCACCCGGAACCAGTACGCCTCGGCGCGGCGGCTCGTTGCCGAAGCCGTCCAGGACGCCCCGCTGTATCCCACCCATGGGTTCGGTTCCTTCTGCTCCAGCGGACCTGCCGCCCAGGTTGATTCGTCCACTATCGGCGAGCAGGCCCGGGACAACCATGCTCTGACAGATCCGGACGAGGACCACTTCGTTTCGGAATTGATCGCCAACCTCAGCGCTTACCCTGCCTACTACGCACACATGAGCCCCCTGAACATTGAAGGCCCCGGTCCCGCGGACCTGACAGTGCCAGAGTCGGTCGACGCCGGCGAACTCGGCCGCCGCCTCAACGACGGCGAATGGGTCATCGACCTGCGCAACCGGGTCGCTTTCGCCAGCAACCATCTGGATGGGTCCGTCAGTTTCGAATATGGCGACGGGTCCAGCTTCACCGGATATTTGGGCTGGGTGCTGCCCTGGAACGACAAACTGACACTGCTCGGTACGCACGAAGATGTGGAGAACGCGATCCGGGACCTGTCCCGGATCGGCATCGATTCCCCCGATACTGCCACCGGCGGCGGCCCGGCCGAATGGGCCCATGGAGTGCCAACCGCCAAGTATCCCCGGGTTGGCTGGGATGAGGTTCCCCGCGGCAGCACCGGTGACGAAGTCATTCTTGACGTGCGGCGCACCGACGAGTTCGAAACCTCCCACATTCGAGGGGCCGTCAACATCCCCGTCCATGACCTGCCGTCCCGGATGGGCGACGTCCCGCCACAGCGGCTGTGGGTGCACTGCGCCTCCGGCTACCGTTCCGGCATCGCCGCGAGCCTGCTGCAGCGCGCCGGCAAAGACGTGGTCCACATCGACGCCATGTTCAACGAGGCCGAAAGTGTCGGCCTGCCCATGGCCGAATCGTAACCGCTCCTCACAGCGACAGCCTTCGCGCTGGCTCACCAGGCTCTGCTGTTCCGTGCCCGATTCGCTGCTGCTGCGCTTCGGACAGGCCCAGCCCGGTTAGCGACCGCGATCGAAGAAGCCACCGAAGCTGGGATCGCCGCCGTCTCCATCGGCGGGGCCCCTGCAGCACACGGTCCATCCCGGTGGTGGTGAGCAGGAAATGCCCGCTGCCCAAGGCTTGAGAGGTCAAAACTGGGTTGACACATACCGGCAAGAGACACATAGGACTGAAGATCTGACCATGCACGACCAGAGAGAAGGAGCACGATCATGATGAACGGCGGCGGTATGGGTGGTATGGGATTGATGTGGGTCTTCGGGCTGCTGGTGCTCGCCGGGGTAATCGTGCTGGTGGTCGTGCTGGTAAAGACCCTCTCCGGCAGATCCTCGAACACCGGCGCACCCGATCACGGTCGTGCCCCCGGCGCGGATCCTGGCCGGGGGCGGGAGATCCTCCAGGAGCGCTACGCCCGCGGCGAGTTGAGCGCCGAGGAGTACCGCGAACGGTTGCAGACCCTCGAAGATGACGGCCGGTGAGCCCGCTGACCCGCCGGCAGCTGCTGGCGCTTGGCGCGGCAGGGGCCGGTGCCACCGTCGTCGGCGGGACCGGGCTGTGGTGGACCGCCACCGGCGGCCGCGGGTACACCGGTGGTGAGGACCTGATCGAACCGCAGGTGCTGGCCAGCCGCGAAGACGTGCTGGAACTGGACCTGACCGCCGCCCAGACACGCATCCAGGTCGGCGGACGGCAGGCATCCGTGAAGGCTTTCAACGGCTCCCTTCCCGGCCCGACTCTGCGCGTGGCACCCGGAGATACAGTGCGGGTTGCGATGACCAACCGTCTGGAGGCGCCGACGAACCTGCACGTGCACGGGATGCACGTTTCCCCGGAAGGCAACGGCGATAACCCGTTCGTGAGTATCGCACCCGGTGGGTCCTTCAACTATGAGTTCGCCTTGCCCGCCGACCATCCGCCGGGCACCTACTGGTACCACCCGCACCGCCACGGCCACGTGGCCGATCAGGTCGCCGCTGGACTCTACGGGGCCATCATCGTTGAGGACACCGAGCCGGTCCCGGTCACCCGGGAGCGGGTCATGGTGGTCTCGGATCTGACCCTGGATGCTTCGGGCAACCTCGCCGAGGTGAGTCAGATGCAACAGATGATGGGCCGGGAAGGTGAGGTCGTGCTGGTCAACGGAGCGGTCCGCCCGCAACTGAACGCCGCGCCCGGGGAGCGGGAACGGTGGCGAATCGTGAACGCCTGCCCCTCCCGGTACCTCCGACTGCGGTTGGAGGGCCAGCAGGTGCGGGTGCTCAGCCGCGACCTCGGCCGCCTGCCGACCCCCGAGGACATCACCGAAGTGGTGCTGGCCCCCGGCAACCGCATCGAGATGCTCGTGGAAACGACCGAGGGCTCCTCCACGCTGGTCGCCGCACCGGTGGACCGCGGCGGCATGGACGCCATGATGGGCGGGACCATGATGGGTGACAACGAGACCGGTAGCGGCGAGCCGGTCGAGCTGCTCACTCTGACAGTGTCCGGAGCACCCGTCCAAAAACCTCCACCTGTGCCTGAAGGACCGGGCCTGCGAGATCTGCGCGGGGAGCCGATCACCGCCCGCCGCACCCTGGACTTCGCCATGGGCATGGGCGGCGGGGCCATGATGGGCAGTGGGGGCGGTGAGGGGGACACCACGATGATGGCCTTCACCATCAACGGCCAGGAGTTCGGCCCCGACCGGGTCGACACCCCCGTGGCGGCCGGGACCGTGGAGGAGTGGACCCTGAAAAACTCCAGTCCCATGGACCACCCCATCCACCTGCACGTATGGCCCATGCAGATCGTCCAGGACGGAAACCGCGACCTCTCCGAACCGAGGTGGCAGGACGTAGTGAACGTCCCGGCCCGCAGCCAGGTAAAAGTCCTCATCGCCTTCGAGGACTTTCCCGGGAAGACCGTCTACCACTGCCACATCCTCGACCACGAGGACCAGGGCATGATGGGCACCGTAGAAGCCCGCTGACCGCGACGTGCGGTGACGACCGTGGCGACACAGTGCTCCGTGCCCTGCGCCGCCAGGCGAAAAAATGAGGGAAGCGCCGAAGAACAAGATCAGCAGGGTCGTCGATCAGAGCGCGGCCTCCAGCAGATAGTGCAGCCGACTTCGGACATTCCGTGCAGCCGACTTCTGAAAATGACATTTGATCCGTGGGAGGGATCCTCTGACTCGGTCAGAAGTCATGTGCGAAACGTGCTTGCTGGTCCCGAGGGTATAGAACGGATTCTGACCTGGCTGGAGTGCACAGATAGGTGGACATCACCCATGGACACCGACAAGCTCACACGTGCGAAGCGAGAGCTCCGGCATCTACTGCGATTCCCGTTGGCTTAACGCCGATAAGCTATCTTATGTCAAGTGGACCATGGCATGTTGGCGATTTCTGCGAATCCGCCGGTTGGGACGACTCCCCCATGACGGAGCGCTGGAGATCGGTTTCTGAGCGGGCCGCGGAGCACTTGCAGTACACCG
>NZ_BMLQ01000014.1 GCF_014645315.1 Citricoccus zhacaiensis
GGCCAGCCGGTTCGGGGTCGTCATCAAGTCCGGGGCGGCCTTCGAACGCCTCGGCGGGGTCCGCCACCTCGCCGTGGACAAGACCGGCACCCTGACCCGCAATCAGCCCACTGTCACCGCCGTGCTCACCACCGCAGACGCCTCTGAGCAGGATGTGCTGGGCTGGGCGGCGGCGCTGGAGCAGCACAGCACCCACCCGCTGGCCGCGGCCATCACCGCCGCCGCCCCTGATGCGCCTGCGGCCGAGGCCGTCACCGAGACCGCCGGGCACGGCATCACCGGCCGCCTCGACGGGGCCCCGGTCACTGTCGGCAGCCCCCGCTGGTTGGACCCTGGGTCCATCGCCGAAGATGTCCAGGCCTTGGAAGGGCAGGGCATGACCGTGGTTATCGTCCACCGCGACGGGTCGCCGGCCGGAGCGATCGGGGTCCGGGACGAGCTGCGCCCCGAGGTCCCCGCCGTCGTGACCACCCTGACCGGCCAGGGCATCGGGATCACGATGCTCACCGGCGACAACGCCCGCACCGCCCGGGCCATCGCCGCCGACGCCGGCATCGGCGACGTGCGCGCCGAACTGCGCCCCGAGGACAAGGCCACCGCCGTCCGCCAGTTGACCGGCACCGCCCCCACCGCGATGATCGGTGACGGCATCAACGACTCCCCCGCCCTGGCCGCCGCCGAGGTCGGCATCGCCATGGGCGCCACCGGCTCGGACGCGGCCATCGAATCCGCCGACGTCGCCTTCACCGGCCACGACCTGCGCCTGATCCCCCAGGCCCTGGCGCATGCCCGCCGCGGTCGGGCCATCATCAACCAGAATATCGTCCTGTCACTGCTGATCATCGCCGTCCTGTTGCCGCTGGCTATCACCGGCGTCCTGGGTTTGGCCGCCGTGGTGCTGGTCCACGAGGTCGCCGAGGTCATCGTCATCCTCAACGGCCTGCGCGCTGCCGCCAGCCGGCGCACCACCCTGGAGCCCCTTGCTGACCGGCAGGCTCAGCCCGCCACCGTGGGATGAGCTCCCACCGTGCCTGCGGAACAGAGACTCCGCAGGCACGGTGGGAGCTGACATGTCGGGCCATCCGGAACCCTCCAGTGACTCCACAGGTCGCGCGGAGGGCAGCAGATCCACTGAGTCGCCGGGAAACGGGCGCATCGCGAAAGGACACGAATGAACCACCAGCGCAGGTACCCCCTGGTGCTCTTGACCATTGCGATCGGGGCCGGCGTAGCGGTCCTGGACCAGGGGACCAAGTGGTGGGCGGAGAGCAACCTGTCCACGGGGGAGCGAGTCCCGCTCCTCGGGGACCTGCTCGGGCTCCAGCTGGCCTACAACCCCGGCGCGGCCTTCTCACTCGGCACCGACGCGACCTGGATCTTCACCATCATCTCAGCTGTGGCAGTCGCCGCGGCGATCTGGTTCACCCTCCGGGTCCGTACCGTGCTCTGGGCCATCGTGATCGGGTGCCTCGGCGGCGCGGTGACCTCCCACCTGGGCGACCGGCTCCTGCGCCCACCCTCGTTCGGGCAAGGCCACGTCGTGGACTTCATCGCCTACGGGAACTGGTTCATCGGCAACATCGCGGACATCTTCATCGTCGGCGGGATGCTGACCGTGGCCCTGCTGACCGCCACGAGTCCCGACCGCGACACCGCAGAAGCCCCACAGTAACCGCCAACTGGACGCCCCTGCGCCCCCTGCAGCGGCCGGCAACCCCACGGAGCCAGCCCGTGGGCGTCGGATGGGGCTACAGGGATGTCTTGTCTGGGCAGGAACGGTGTGACAGGTTGGGGGCATGCCTCGTACAACGCGGAGCGGCGATGAAGCAGAAGTGCCGACCCTGGGCGCGGTAGACCACCTCCGCGTCCTGACCCGGGTGCTCCTGGGCCCGGTGGTCAAGGGGCCGATCGTGCGCAGGCCGACAGCCGTCGGCCTGGCCGAACGCCTCGATACCGATGCCGCCGGCGTCGCCGAAATGCAGCGCCTGCGGTCCCGTTACGGCACCGGCCCGGTCCAGCTGCGGATCCCGGGCCGCCGGATCGCGCTGCTGCTGGACCCCGCCGATGTGCACCGCGTGCTCAACGACAGCCCCACCCCCTTCTCACCGGCCACGCTGGAAAAGCGCGGGGCGCTGAACCACTTCGAGCCGGCCGGCGCCCTCGTCTCGACCCCGCAGCAACGGCTCTCACGCCGTCCGTTCAACGAACAGGTCCTGGAAACCCCGCGCCCCGTCCACAGCCATGCCACAGCGATGACGAAGGTCATCACCGAAGAGGTCTCCGCGCTGCTGGGTCACGTGGACTTCACCGGCACCCTGGACTGGGAGGCCTTCGCGGTGATGTGGGGGCGCCTGGTCCGGCGCATCGTGCTGGGCGCCAGCGCCCGCGATGACGACCAGGTCACCGACGACCTGCGCCGGTTGCGTCAGCGCGGCAACTTCTCGTACCTCATGCCGCAGAACCGCCGCCTGCGTGAACGTTTCCTGCGCCGACTGCAGCACTACATCGAGCTGGCCGAGCCCGGCAGCCTGGCCGCCCTGGTCGCGCAGACCCCTGCCCCGGACGAGGCCGTCCCCCACCAGCAGGTCCCGCAGTGGCTCTTCGCCTTCGACGCCGAGGCCTGGGCCACGTTCCGGGCCCTGTCGTTGCTCACCAATCATCCGGGCGCTGTCGAGACGGCACGATCGGAGATGGCCCACGCTCCGGACTTGCCGTTCCTGCGCGCCACCGTGTTGGAGTCCCTCCGGCTGTGGCCGACCACCCCCCTGATCCTGCGCGATAGCACCGCGGCGACGCACTGGCGCAACGGCACCCTGCCACCGGGCACCGCGCTGGTCATCTACGCCCCGTTCTTCCACCGTGACGACGAGAACCTGCCCCAAGCCCACCGCTTCAGCCCAGAGCTGTGGTCTCAGGACCGCGAGGACAGCGACTGGCCGCTGGTGCCCTTCAGCGCCGGCCCCGGCATGTGCCCGGGCCGCAACGTGGTCCTGCTGACCTCGTCCCTGGTGCTGGGCGAACTGCTGCGCCAACACGACTTCACGGCCCAGGAACCGCTGGACACCAGCCAGCTGTCCGGCACACTGAGCCCGTTCTCCTCGCACTTCACCGTGCGCCACGACTGAACTGGCACGTCCTCGGATCCCACCGCCCAGGGCCGGCGCCTGTGGTGCCGCGCCGGGGGGCCGGTCGTCGCTGATCAGAAACTAGTCGCCATTTCGGTGCTGTTAGCCGGCTTCACCCCGGTCACCTGCTCACCGCGCTGATCCTGTCCCGGCCGCCGCGCCAGCGGACCGGCCCCGGACCGGATCCGCCTCCCGACAGGGGTGGGCCTCACCGGTATGGTTCGCCGCTGCCCTACGAGGGCAGGCCGGCGTAGGAGTGCAGGCCCGGGAAGTAGGTGTTGACGATGGTGAAGTTGAACACGATGCAGGAGTAGCCGATGATCGAGAGCCAGGCCGCCCGGTCCCCGGTCCAGCCGCGGGTGGCGCGGGCGTGCAGGTAGCCGGCGTAGACCACCCAGATCACGAAGGTCCACACCTCCTTGGTGTCCCAGCCCCAGTACCGGCCCCAGGACGCCTCGGCCCAGATGGCGCCGGCGATCAGCGTGAAGGTCCACATCACGAAGCCCACGGCGTTGATGCGGTAGGACCAGTTCTCCAGGCTCAGCGCGGACGGCACCAGCCGCATGAAGACCAACCCGCCGGTGGTGCCGGCGCGGGCCTTGGCCTCGCGGCGATGCTGGAGCAGCTGCAGGATGCTCATGGCGAAGGTCAGGGTGAACAGGGCCGAGGCCAGCACGGCGATGGAGACGTGGATGATGATCCACGGGGACTGCAGCGCGGGCTGCAGGTGCGCGATGGGCGTGGGGAAGCCGATGGTGGCCGCGGCCATCATGATCACCACGAGCCCGGCGACGAAGGTGCCCAGGAAGCGGATGTCCTTGCGGGTCAGGAACAGCAGGTACACCACGGAGACCAGCATCGCGCCGGTGGTGCAGAACTCGTACATGTTGCCCCACGGCACCCGGGAGGCGGCCACGGCGCGGGCGATCACGGCGAAGGCGTGCAGGGCGGCGGCGATGACCATCAGCGCCACCGCGACGTTGGCCACCGGGCGGGCGGTGGTGCCCAGGTAGTCCATGTCCTCATCCACCAGCTCGCTCCCGCCGGCACCGGTGTCGGCGCCGGTGCGGTTCGGGCGGGCGCCGGGGACCGTCGTCGAGCCCGTCCCGGCCTCCCGGGCCGAACTCCCGCCCCCGGCGCCCACCAGGTGCTCCCGGAGTACCGGGGATTCGGTGGTGTCGGTGGTGTCGATGTCGCGTTCTCGGGCCAGATCGGTCTCCAGGGCGCGGATGGTCTTGGAGGAGGTGGCCAGGTCCAGGGCGAAGAGGATGAAGGCGGCGGCGTAGACCAGCGCGGCGATGAGCATGAACAGGTCGCTGTAGCCGGCCAACTGATAGTTAATGGGTTGCATGGGTTACTCCGGTCGGTTCTGAACGGCACGGGCGGGGTGGTCCGGGGTGGTGCTGGGACTCCCTGCGGTGGCTGAGGCAGTGGTGGACGACGTGCTGGAGGCCGTGGGCGTCGAGGCGGTGGAGGATGAGGACGGCCCGGGTTCCTGTGGCGCGGTGACGGGCCAGAGCTGTTCGAACTTCCGGCGCAGGGCGAGGTTCTCCTCGCGCAACCTGAAGTCCTCGCCGCGGGCCAGCAGCCCGTACTCGACCACGGTGGAACCGTCGGGCCCGGTGGCGCCCCGGACCCAGACCCGGCGGCGGCGCACGAACAGGCTCACCACCAGGGCGATCAGGGCCAGCACGGCAAACACACCCACGCCCCACTTGCCCGGATCGTAGAGGATGTCCAGGCCGACATAGGGCTTGACCCCGTCGAAGGAGATCGAGCCCTTGCCTTCGGGTAGCTCGTAGGATTCCCCCACCGACAAGGTGACTCCCCCGGTGTCGAGATCGCGGTTGTTCAGCTCGGTGAGGTTCTCGGTGTCCAGGACGTAGACGTTCTGCGGCTTCCCCTCGTCCAGGCCCAGGTCCCCGTGGTAGGAGTTCAGGTTCAGCTCCGGGTTGAACAGCTCGGGGTCGATCGAGACGGCCACCCCGTCCTCTCCCGTATAAGAAGTCGGCAGGAAGAAGCCCACGAACCCGAGCTGGTCGGGTTGGGCGTCGGGGACCTTGATGGTCAGCAGCGAGGTGTACACCTCGTCCTGGACCTGGCCGACCACCGGGCCCTGGAAGGCGATGTCCCCGTTGCCGTCCCGCACGGTGACCTCCGGGGCGTAGCCGTTGCCGACCAGGTAGACCCGGGTGCCGCCGAACGCCAGCGGGTGGTTGACCTTCAGGATCCGCTCCTGGGGCTCGCCACCGGTGCCGTCCTGGACCTCCATGACCGCGGTGAAGTCCAACGGCTGGCCGTAGTGGGTCTCCGACTCCCGGTCGAAGACCTTCTCGAAGCTCTTCAGGGACATCGAGAACGGCACCAGGCTGTCCTCGGAGAAGGCACCGCCGGGGGTGAAGGCGTCGTAGGAGACGAGGGTGTTGGCGAAGCCCTCCTCCCCCTCCACGAGGATCTTCTGCCCGGAGTAGCTCAACAAGCCGCCCACAGCCATGAAGGCCAGCACCCCGATCAGGGACAGGTGGAACACGATGTTCCCGACCTCGCGGACGTAGCCGCGCTCGGCCCCCACGGAGGCCCCGCCGCCGGGCTCCTGTCGGACCTCGACCCGGTAGCCGCGCCTGCGCAGGTACGCCGCGGCCTGGTCCACCGCCGCGGCCGGGGACGGGCCGGAGGGATCCAGCAGCACGGTGCCGTATTCGGGCAGCCGGGACAGCCGCCGCGGGGTGCGCGGCGGGGCCGAGCGCAGCACCTTGGCGTGCTTGACGGCCCGCGGGGCCACGCAGCCGATCAGGGAGACGAACAACAGGATGTAGATCGCCGAGAACCACACCGAGGAGTACACGTCGAACAGCTGGAACCGGTCCAGCCACTCCCCCAGCACCGGGTTGTCCTCCAGGTACTGGTTGACGATCTCCGGACCCGCCGGGCGCTGCGGGAACAGCGAGCCCGGCACCGCGGCCACCGCCAGCAGCAACAGCAGCATCAGCGCGGTGCGCATGGACGTCAACTGCGTCCAGGCGAACCGCAGCGTGCCGGTGACACCCAGGGCGGGCAGCTGGACCTCGGGCTGCTGGGGCTGGTCGTGCCGGGACGGCTCGGTGCGGGCGTCCTCGTCCCGGGCCACCCGCACATTGTCCTGCTGGCTCACCGCGGCCGCCTCTCGTCACTGGACTGCTTCTGGGCACTGTGGCACGGAGCCGGCAGTTGCACCGCCCGGGTGTGCCCGGCCCCGGCGGCCCCCCGGCAACGGGCGCGCGCCCGCGGGGCCGAGCCGGCAGGGTGGTTCTCGTCGCTGGGGTCCTCCGCCGCCGTCCCGGTGGCGGCCAGGGGCAGGGTCCGGTCGCTCACGGGCCGCTCAGGCCTGTTCATCCAGGACGGTGGCGATCAGGGTGCGCAGCGTGGAGGGCTCGGCGATCCCCAGGATCCGGGCCGAGACCCGCCCCTGTCGGTCCAGCACGATCGTGGTCGGCACGGCCTGCGGCGGCACGTAGTCCGTCATCGCCAGCAGCACCTGCCCGCCGCGGTCCTCCACCGAGGGGTAGGTGATCCCGAAATTGCGTTCAAAGGCCTCGGCGGTGGCCACCGTGTCCCGGACATTGATGCCCAAGAACCGCACCCCCTCGGGGGCGAACTGCTCGTGCAGGGCCTGCAGGTCCGGGGCCTCCACCCGGCACGGGGCACAGGCGGCATACCAGAAGTTCAGCACCGCCGGGTCCCCGGCCAAGTCCTCGGTGCTGACCGGCTCCCCGGAGAACAGGGTGGAGCGGAACCGCACCGGCTCCCCGCGCTCGGCCGGGGCGATCTCCAGGACCGACCCGTCACCGGCGATGTAGTTCTTGCCATCGGCGTTGCCGGCCTGGGCGGCCAACGGGTCGTCCGAACTGCAGGCCGCCAGCAGCGGCAAGGACACGACCCCGGCCAGCCCGGCCAGAACCCGACGGCGTGAGGGGGTGGACAACGGCGGACGGGAGGGCATACGGCAGGCACTACTTTCAGAACTCGATACCGGGACCACGGCAGGGATCGGGGCTTCCCGGATTCTACCGGTTGTAGAAGAACGGGCCGAACTCCGGGCTACACCGCCGGCAAGGCTGAGCGATGACAGCCCGACGGGGCTTCCGGTCGGCGGATTGGTGGCACGGGCGCTGAGTCTGCTCAATGGTCAAGGCGCGCAACGCAATTTGCGGCACGGGGAAGGCGGGGCCGAGCCGCTCGGGGTGAATGCCCGGCCCCGTAGCTCAGAGCCCGAAAGCTCCACCGCTGATGAGGATGAAGACGCCCAGGCCGATCAGCACGATGGGGAACAGGATGTGCTCCCAGCGTTCCAGCACCTCGGCGATGGGCCGGCGGGTGGCGACAAATTTAGCCAAGCCCACCAGTACCGCCACCAGCGCGAGGAACACGATGCAGTAGGCGACCACGGCGCCCGGGCCGACGCTGAGGAAGACCGGGACGTAGACGCCGATGTTGTCCCCGCCGTTGGCGAAGGTCACCCCGGCCACGGTCCAGACGCCGACCTTCTTGCCCTCGATCTTGGCATCGTCATCGTCATCGTCGTCCCCGCGCCAGGCCTTCCAGGCTGCCCACAGACCCAGCCCCAGCGGGATCAGCCCGAAGTACGGGATGACCTCCGGGGGCAGGAACGCCCCCGCGCCCAGGGACACGAGCACGGCCGCGCCCAGGATGCCGGCAAAACCCAGGTACTGGCCGACCAGGATCCGGGCGGTGGTCCCCCGTTGACCGGCGCCGCGGGCGAAGAACAGGGAGAGCACGATGATGTCATCGATGTTCGTGACCAGAAACAGGCCGATCGCCTGCAGGACTGAAGACAGGATCATGCCGCAGCCTCCGTATCGTCGCAGCCTGGCACCGAGCACGCCGGGTCCAGGCACGGGGCGCTCTCATCCACCGCCAGGGCGATATCGACCAGGCCGGTCAACGCCCGCGTCAGGTGCGCATCGGCGAGCTCATACCGGGTCTGGCGGCCCTCGGCCACCGCGACCGCCATCCCGCAGTCCCGCAGGCACGCCAGGTGGTTCGACACGTTCGAGCGCGTCAATCCCAGGTCCCGGGCCAGCTCGGCCGGGTAGGCCGGGCCCTGCAGCAGGGTCAGCAGTATCCGTGACCGGGTCGGGTCGGCCATCGCCCGCCCCAACCGGTTCATTACATCCAAACGAGAATTTATAATCATCACTCGCTGAACTATACAGTGCGCACTGAACCGACCCCGGCGGGGGGCGGTGCGCGGATCACGGAGAGGCGTCTCTTTGTCGAAGCCCGGGGTCGCCACCGGGATCACCCTGCGCCCGGGGGCAAGGCCGCAGGGCCGTCTCCTAGGGTGGAGGGGTGAACGACTCGACGGCAGCGGCGTGGATGGAGCGGCACCAGATCGCCCTCTACGTGGCGGCGATTGTCGTCGGCATCGCGGCCGGGTGGTGGGCCCCCGGGGCCTCGGCGCTGGAGGCGGCGATCAACCCGGTACTGGGTCTGTTGCTGTTCGCCACATTCCTGGCGGTGCCGTTCACCGCGATCGGGCGGGCCTTCACGGACCTGCGGTTCCTGGGTGCGGTGCTGGTGCTGAACTTCGTGGTGGTCCCGGCGATCGTCTTCGCCCTCTCCCGCATTGTCGCCGACCATGAGGCGCTGCTGCTGGGGGTGCTGCTGGTGCTGCTGGCCCCGTGCATCGACTACGTGATCGTCTTCGCCGGGCTGGCCGGCGGGGCCCCCGACCGGTTGCTGGCCGCGGCCCCCTTGCTGATGCTCGTCCAGATGGTGCTGCTGCCTGTGTACCTGTGGGCCTTCGCCGGGACCGAGACGGTCGCGCTGGTGGAGATCGGCCCGTTCGTGGAGGCCTTCGTGGTGCTCATCCTCCTCCCCCTGGGCGCGGCCGCGTCCGTGCAGTGGGCCGCGCCCCGCAGGACGGCGGCCCGGACGGTGGAGTCGGCGATGACCGTGGCGATGGTTCCGCTGATGATGGCGACCCTGTTCACCGTCATCGCCTCCCAGGTCCGCGGGGTGGGTGAGCAGTTCGGGGCGCTGGCGGCGGTGGTGCCCCTGTACGTGGCGTTCCTGGTGGTGATGATCCCGATCGGCATCCTCACCGCCCGCACCGCGCGCCTGGACGTGCGCTCCGCCCGGGCGCTGGTGTTCACCGGGGCCACCCGTAACTCCCTGGTCGTACTGCCCCTGGCCCTGGCCCTGCCGGCCTCCCTGAACCTGGTGCCGTTGGTCGTGGTCACCCAGACCCTGGTGGAACTGATCGGCATGGTCATCTTCGTCCGCCTGATCCCCCGCCTCCTCCCCGAACCCCAGGCCACCCCCAGCACTGCCTGACCACCGCCGCTCGACACAGAGCTCCTGTCGGCAGCCCGGCCACGCGCCCCTATAGGGTGGCGGCGTCAGCCTTCCCCGCCGCCCGGAAGAGAAACCATGCCCGCCCCTGATGACGCCACGCGGTCCGCCCACGCTGCCGTGACCACCCGCCTGGTTGAAGAGGTGCTGGTCGGCGGGAACCTGGGGATGCTGGACCGGCTCTACACCCCGGCCCTGGCCCCGGTGGCCCACCGCTGGATCGCCCCGTTCCACACCTCCTTCCCTGACGTGCGCATGCAGATCGTGCAACTGGTCCGCGAGGAGGACACGGTGGCCGCCCGGTTCCGCTGTTCCGGCATCCAGCTGGGCCCGTGGCGCGGCCACGCCCCCACCGGGCGACGCTTCGAGAACATCGACGAGGCGTACCTCTTCACCTTCCGCGAGGGGCTGATCGCCAAGGCCTGGGGCCTGGCGGACACCCTGGAACGCTTCCGCCGGCTCGGCCTACGCCCCTAACACGGCAACACCCTCACTGTCGGATGGAGCCGCTGATCCGGCCGTCCATGGTGCCGGCGATCCGGGTGGACTTCCACCCCGGCATGAGCCCTGCTGCTGGCTGTGGCCAGCGCCGGCGCCCGACGCTAGAGGTACTGGCAGATCGTGTCCGGCGGGCAGTCGGCCGGGTCCAGGGCGGCCGCGCGTTGCCGGAGGTCGGTGACGGCCTGTTGCAGTGCCCTCAGGTCGGCGATCTGACGATCGAGGGCGCCCAGGCGGGCGTCCAGCAGGTCCGCGACGTGCCCACAGGGGGCGGACCCGCCGTCGCGCAGGTCCAGGATCTGACGGACCTGGGCCAAGGTCAGCCCGGCGGCACGGCCGCGGCGGACGAAGTCCAGGCGCGCCAGGACCGCCGCGGGGTCGGGGTAGTGCCGGTAGCCGTTGACGGTGCGCTCAGGGGCCGGGAGCAGCCCGGCGTCCTCGTAGAAGCGCAGCGTCTTGGCGGTGGTCCCGCCGGCCTGGGCCAGCTCACCGATGCGCACCCCACCACCTCCGCCTCTCGGGTCCGGGCCGGTCGGTCTTGACCTTACCCCGCACTGGAACGTTCAGGATGGTGACCAAGGAAGCAACGACGAGAAGGGCATCGCACAACATGGACGAGAAGTACGAGGTCGATCTGGCCGTGGTCGGTTCCGGGGGCGCCGCGATGTCCGCGGCGATCGCCGCCCGGCAGGCCGGGCACACGGTGGTGCTCATCGAGCGCGGCGTGCTCGGCGGCACCTGCGTGAACATCGGCTGCGTACCCTCCAAGACCCTGCTCGCCGCGGCCGGCGCCCGGCACACCGCGCTGGCCAACCCCTTCGGCGGGGCCCCAACCGGTGCCGGGCCGGTTGACCTGACCGCCCTGGTGCGGCAGAAGGACGAACTCATCGAGCACCTGCGCGGGGCCAAATACGCCGACGTGGCCGCCGCCCACGGCTTTGAGATCCTCCCCGGGCAGGCCCGCTTCCTCGACGGGCGCACCATGGCCGTGGACGGTAGGCCTCTGCGCGCCCGAACCTACCTGGTGGCCACCGGGGCCGAGCCCGCGGTGCCGAACCTGCCAGGCCTGGAACAGGTGGAACCACTGACCTCGACCACGGCCATGGAACTGGACCAGGTGCCCGAGTCCCTGGTCGTCATCGGCGGCGGGTACGTGGGCCTGGAACAGGCCCAGCTGTTCGCCCACCTCGGCGCCCGGGTGTCCCTGGTGGGACGGGTCGCGCCCCGGGCCGAACCGGAGCTGGCCGCCCGGCTCCGGGAAATCTTCACCCAGGACGGCATCACCGTCATCGAGGAGCACGCCGGATCCGTCGCCACCGAGGGCGGGCAGGCGGTCGTGACGACCGTCTCCGGCCGGCAGGTCAGGGGCGCCCGGGTGCTGCTGGCCACCGGACGGGCCGCCCGCACCGACGGGCTGGGCCTCCAGTCGGCAGGGGTGGAGGTCGACGCGGCCGGCTTCATCGCCGTCGACGCACACCAGCGCACCACCAACCCGCGCATCTACGCCGCCGGGGACGTGACCGGCGCCCCCCAGTTCGTCTACGTCGCCGCCGCCACCGGCCGGGTCGCCGCGCGCAACGCCCTAGCCACCGACGCCGAGGACGCCCTCTCCCAGGTGGACTACGCGGGCCTGCCCGCGGTGGTGTTCACCCGCCCGCAGCTGGCCTCCGCCGGGCTGACCGAGGCCCAGGTACTGGCCCGAGGCCGGGCCTGTGAGTGTCGGGTCCTGGACCTGTCCGAGGTGCCCCGGGCCCTGGTCAACCACGACACCCGCGGGGCGGTCAAGATCGTCGCAGACGCGACCACCGGCACCGTCCTCGGCGTGCACGCCCTGGCCGACGGGGCCGGGGAAATCATGTTGGCCGCCACCTACGCCATCAAGGCCGGCATGAGCGTCGACGACCTGGCCGACACCTGGGCCCCGTACCTGACCATGGCCGAGAGCCTGCGCCTGACCGCCGGCCTGTTCCGCAACCAGATGCCCACCTCCTGCTGCGCCTGACGCTTCAGGCATCAGCGTCAAGACATGATTGTCAGACACGGGTACACCCTCTTTTACACCTCTCGCCCTGTCATTTTCAGAAGTTGACTGCACTCTCGGGCCCGTCAACCCGGGGGTGGTGTCGTCGACTTCTGAACTCTGGTCGTTCAGTAGTCGTGTGCACTAGGGTCGCGTCTGCTCAGTAGTCCTGTTCTCTATGAGGAGGCGGGCGTGGACGGCGACCAGGATGAGATGGCTGGACCGGGCGTGCTTGCGGTGCCCGAGCTTGAGTGGGAGCAGGCCCGGTTGCGGGCCGGGGTGATCGGTCGACTGGCCGAGCACGATCCAGTGGGACTGGCTGCCGTCGACGAAGCCGCGGTGGAGCTGGGGATCTCCCGGCGCCGGGTGTACGTGCTGCTGGAGCGGTACCGGCAGGGCTCGGGCCTGGTCACTGATCTTGTCCCCCGGCGATCGGATGGTGGCAAGGGTGGGGGCCGGCTGGCGGAGCCAGTGGAGCAGATCATCCGTGAGCTGGTGCGCCAGCGGTACTTGACCCGGCAGAAGCGCAGCATTGCCTCGCTGCATCGGGAGATCACGCGGGCCTGCGCCGTGCAGGGGCTGCCGGCTCCGGCACGGAACACGGTGGCCGCGCGGATCGCCCGGATGAATCCGGTCGAGGTGGGCCGGCGGCGCGAGGGGGCCGAGAGCGTCCGGCCGTTGCAATCGGCCGGCGACGAGGTTCCGGTTGTCGAGTCGATCCTGGACCAGGTGCAGATCGATCACACGGTCATAGATTTGATCGTGGTCGATGACCGTGACCGCCAGCCGATCGGACGGCCGTATCTGACGGTGGCCATCGACGTGTGCAGTCGGTGTCTGGTTGGAATGGTGGTGACCTTGGAGCCGCCCTCGGCGGTGTCGGTGGGGTTGTGCCTGGCCCATGCGGCGGGTGACAAGCGGCCCTGGCTGGAGCGGCTCGGAATCGACGCGGCCTGGCCGATGAGCGGCAAGCCGAAGGCACTGTATGTGGACAATGCCCGGGAGTTCAAGAGCGAAGCGCTCACCCGCGGGTGCGACCAGCACGGTATCAGTCTCGACTACCGCCCGCTGGCCGGCCGCATTACGGCGGGACCGTCGAGCGGGTCATCGGCACGGCCATGCAACAGATCCACGAGCTGCCGGGGACCACGTTCTCGAATCCAGTCGAGCGTGGGGCGTACGACGCCGAGAAGATGGCCGCGCTGACCATGGCCGAGTTGGAGCGGTGGCTGGTGTTGGCGGTGGCGACCTACCACGGCACGGTGCACTCCACACTGGGCCAGACCCCGGCCGGACGGTGGGCCGACGGGGTCGCAGCGACCGGTACCCCGGTGCTGACAGCTAACCCGACGGCGTTCCTGGTGGATTTTCTGCCCGTGTTCCGCCGCAAGCTCACGCGCACCGGGTTCGTCATAGACCATGTCCACTATTTCGCCAACGCGCTCAAGCCGTGGATCGCACGCCGCGAGGCCCTGGAGCGGTTCCTGATCCGTCGGGATCCGCGCGATATCAGCCGGATCTGGGTGCTGGACCCCGAGGGCACCGCATACATCGAGGTCCCGTACCGGACGATGTCGAACCCGACGGTCAGCGTGTGGGAACACCGCCAGGCCCTGGCCCGGCTGCGCGAGCGTGGGGCCACCGAGGTCGATGAGGCGGGCCTGTTCCGGATGATCGAGCAGATGCGCACCATCGCCGAGACCGCCCAGAAGACCACCAAGCGCACCCGCCGCGAGAGACAACGCCGCGCCCAAGCCGGGACGGCCAATACGAGGCCGACGCCCCCGGTGCCGGAACTGCCTGTCGTACCGGCGGACTCGGAGGCGGCCGGTCGATCGGTGGCCCGGTTCGGGGAGATCGAGCAATGGTGAACGCCGACGAGTACGAGCCGCTGGAGCTGTCCCACCTGCACCCGGCCGCGCAGCCGGTGGCGCGACTGCCGGCGGCCGAGCGCATCCAGCGGATCCGCGCGGACCGCTGGATCGGTTATCCGAGGGCGGTCGAGGCCGTCGAGCGTCTGGAGACCCTGCTCGGCTGGCCGCCGAAGCAGCGCATGCCCAACCTGCTGCTGGTGGGCCCGACGAACAACGGCAAGTCGATGATCATCGAGCGCTTCCGCCGGCAGCACCCGCCCAGCTCCGAGCTGGACCGGGAACAGGTCCCGGTGGTGTGCGTGCAGATGCCCTCGGAACCCTCGCCCTTGCGGTTCTACACCGCGATCCTGTCCGCCCTGGGCGCACCATTGCGGCCCCGGCCCCGCGTGGTGGAACTCGAACGCCTCGCTTTGTCCCTGCTGCGCGAGGTCGGGGCGCGGATGCTGGTCGTCGATGAGCTGCACAACGTGCTGGCCGGCCGCGGGGACACCCGGCGGGAGTTCCTGAACCTGCTGCGATTCCTGGGCAACGAACTGCGCATCCCCCTGGTCGGGGTCGGCACCCGCGAGGTCTACCTGGCGGTGCGCTCGGACGACCAGCTGGAGAACCGCTTCGAGCCCTTCGTGCTCCCGCTCTGGGAGGCTGACGACCAGGCAAGGTCCCTACTGGCCAGCTTCGCCGCCTCCTTCCCGCTGCGGAAACCCTCGGTGATCGACACCGAGGACATGGCTCGCTACCTGCTGGCCCGCAGCGAGGGCACCATCGGGGAACTGGCCCACCTGCTCACTGCGGCCGCGGTGGCCGCGGTGGAGTCGGGCCTGGAGGAGATCGACCACCGGACGCTGACGATGGCGGACTATCTCGGCCCGGCCGGACGCCGACGGGTCTTCGAACGCGAGCTGCTGTGAGGACCCGGTGGCCGGTGCATCCGGCCCCGGTCACCGGTGAGGCACTCACCTCCTGGCTGCGCCGAATCGCCCACCGCTACGGGGCCGAGGTCGAGGACCTCGTTCTCGATACCGGGTTCTGCTTCCCCCGTCCCGGGGACCTGGACGTGGCTGCCCCGGAGGGGTTCATCGACCAGCTGGCTGCGCGCACCGGGGCCAGAACCGACACCATACGGGCCATGACCTTCGGAGGGCAGACCCCCTGGCTGCTGGACCAGCTCGAGCCAGCGGCGGAGGCCTACACCACCTACACCCGACAGCTGGCGGTGCTGCTGCCCCGGGGAAGGAGACGGGACCGTACCGTGGAGGACTGGCGGGCCTGGTTGCCGACGGTTGCCGGTTGGCGCCATCGGGCCTGTCCGCGCTGCACCACGGAATCAACCCCGCCGTGCCCGTACCAGCTGGCGTGGCTGGTGCCCCTCATGCTCTCCTGCCCCGTCCACCACTGCCGACTCGAACTCCACGACGGCCCGTTGGGATACCACGACTTCTGGCACACCTCGTCGGGTGGGCCCGAGCCGCGACCGGTCGGGGAGGCGATCCGGAGCATGGACCAGCGGACCTGGCAGGCCCTGACGACCGAGGCTGTAGAACTCCCCAGGCATCGGGTGCACGCTGGGACCTGGTTCCGCCTGCTGCGGACGCTTCTCGATGAGCTCGGCGCGACCATCACCGAGAGCGGCGCACCCGGCCGGCTGACACGCCAGGTGTGGGACCGCACCGGCCATCCGGTCCGCGCCGGACAGGGCCCGTGGCGCCCCTACGAGGAACTCTCCGACCAGCGCCAACTCCAATCCCTTGAAGCCGCCGCCACCGCGATACACCTGCTCGAAACCCGGGCCATGGCCTGCTTCGGACGCGAAGCCGAGGTGTTCCTGCCCCAGCCGGACTTTTCCCGCGACCCCGGTCGCCCCGACCAGACCACGGACCCCACCGCCCTGCGGTGGCAGGAGATCAAGGAGAGCTTTCAGGCCGTCGTCGAGGAAGCCCAGACCACCCCGGAGACCGCCCGTCAGCTTTTCAACTTCTGCACGATGTACCGTCGCGACAACGACGAAGTGGTCCAAGGCGTCCGGGGCAATTTCGTCGAGCTCGGCATACCTTCGGACTACCTGTCACCATAGCTGCGTCACGACCGTCTGCGAGACGTAGAATAGATGGCGGGATACGTGACAGTTTTTCTCAACACCTCGTATGACTTTCAGAGATAAGTGGCGGCATTCTGTGGAAGCTAAATGACGGTACGGACTGTCCAGAAGCGTCGCCATCTGTGGACCCAGGCAAGGCGCCCCGAGACGGCGAACGTCCGAAGCCCTTTCCGGGCCGGGGCCGCGGGGTGCCGAACTCAGGCGTACTGACATCCGTTGGGCGCGGCCGCCGGGGGCCCTTATGTGTTGGGGGCTTCCTGGTTCCCGGACAGTTGTTGCTGGTGCCGATAGAGGGTGGCCCGGCTCCAGCCCACGAGCCGGGCGGCGTCGGCGGCGGTGCGGCCCTTGGCGCGGGCGGCGTTGACGATGGCAAGTTTGTCGGCGATGTCGGTCGGGTCGAGGGGCGGGCGGCCGAACCGAGTGCCCCCGGCGCGGGCGGCGGCGATACCGGCATTGACGCGTTCGACGATCAGTTCGCGTTCGTACTCGGCGAGGGTGGCGAGCATGTTCAGCATCAGCCGGCCCGTGGACGTCGAGGGATCGATGCCGTCGGCGATGGACTTCACCTGCACGTCCCGGTCGCGCAGCAGATTGACGGTGTTGAGGACGTCAATGAGGGACCGACCGAGCCGGTCCACGCGCCAGACCACGACGGTGTCCCCGGGCTCGGCGTAGTCGAGCAGCTTGCGCATGCCAGGCCGGTCCACCGCGTTCCTGCTCCCGGAGGTGACTTCGGCGAAGATGTCTCGTTTCTGGACCCCTGCGGCGAGGAGTGCATCGACCTGGAGTTGGGCGTCCTGGCCGGCGGTGCTCACGCGCGTGTAGCCGAGTTGTCTCACAAACCCATCTTGCCTCACAAAGGGGGTCTCGGTGGGATTTCGAGACACTACGCGTTGAGACGACTTATCGAGACACCGCGGGGGCCAGGATCCCGGTCTTCGATGGCGCACGCCGGGAGGCAGATCCGGTGTCTTGGAAAGCTGTCCATTAATAAGACACGCATCGTGGCCTTTGCCCAAGGTCTGAGATTGCGTGAGGGCACGCTCCGGGGACACGCTGCTGGTGTGGAAGCTCGAGCGGCTCGGTCGGGATCTGCGCCACCGGGTCAACATCGTCCACAACCTCACCGAGCGGGGCGCGTGCCGTACGGCGCCCCGTCACCGGACAAATCACCGGACGGGGGCTACGGGACGCCCCCCGAGGCGTGCTTGAGCGTGCCCAGGTCACAAGCGGTGTGTCCGGTGGGGGTTCCCTTTACGGGATCCTGCTCAGTGACCGATCTGGGGCCCTTTGTCGATTTCAGAAGCCGGCGACACGGACGTCAGGAGTGGCCTGCACTAATTTCCTAGGTGAGGCCACGGTTGCCATTAGCGGACGATCCCTCGGTCAGTCCCATGTCGGCCTGAGTTGTTTCATGTGGATGGCGGTGCACGCCGCTGTGTGAGCACCCGCACTTCAAGCGTTCTCTGCAGGCAGGTTCACCACCGGGTATGCCCGTCCCGCAGGAGTGTCCAGCGACCTGGTGTGCTGCGGACGGACGTGTCCAGTCCAGGACGCGTCGTGGTGCCAGGCAATGGCCGGGTCCACACCGCCGCCTGCGCGGCATCCGGGCACTGGCGGTAAGGCGACGGGCGTAGGGGCGCCCGTCAGGTTCAGTGGACCGGGTCGGAGTCCGGGCGTGCGGGGCCTGTGCGGCCGAGGCTGGCCAGGGCGGCGCGCAGGCGGGTGTCGGCGTCGTCGGCGACCTCGCGGACCTGGGGGCTGTCGCTGAGGCGGACCATGGTCTGCGGGTCGATGGCCTCGATGAGGGTGTGCTGGTCATCGGACCCGCGGCGGACCACGACGTTGCAGGGCAGCAGGGCGCCGAGCTGGGGTTCGGCCGCCAGGGCGCGGCTGGCCAGTGTCGGGTTGCAGGCTCCGAGGATCACGTAGTCGCCGAGGTCTGCGGCGGCCTCGGGGCCGAGCTTGGCGGTAAACGTGGCGGTGATGTCGGCCTCGGTGAGGACGCCGAAGCCCTGCTCGGCCAGGGCCTGACGGGTGCGTTCCACGGCCTGCTCGTAGGTCAGGGGGACGGTGATCGAGTGGGTATAGGCCATTCTGAGCTCCTTCGTGAACGATGAGGGGTGTTCTCAGCCTGCCCGAGACAGGGCCGGTCAGGCCAGGGAAAGGAAGAGCTTCTCCAGGTCCTTCTTGTCCAGGTTCTCTTCCGGGTTGGCCAGGCACTGCTCGAGCCCGCTGGCGATGATGGCGAAGCCGGCGCGATCCAGGGCCTTGGACACCGCCGAGAGCTGGGTGACGACGTCCTTGCAGTCCCGGCCCTCCTCGAGCATGCGCACCACGGCGGTGAGCTGGCCTTGGGCGCGCCTGAGGCGGTTGAGTACGGGGGTCATCTCGGTGGCGTCCAGTTGCACGTGGTCTCCTGAGGTCGGGGCGTGCCATCCATTCTATACCCCAGGGGGTGTCTTGCATACCCCTGGGGGTATCGTGCATACTGAGTCGAGACAGGCTCTGCCTGTGACCGGATACCTGCTGGACAGCCCGGCTTTGGCCTAAGCGCCACGGATCCGTCCCCTTTGATGTCCCCGATACGTTGAGGAGTAGTCATGTCCGAGATCACCGTTGCCCAGGCCGATGAGCGCCGAGCCCAGGACCAGATTCTGGATGTGCGCGAGGATTTCGAGGTAGCCGAGGGGATGATCCCCGGCGCCCTGCACATTCCCATGGACCAGCTCGGTTCCCGGCTGCAGGAGCTGGACCGGTCCCGCCCGGTGATCGTGGTGTGCCGCAGCGGCAACCGCAGCGCCCGGGTGGCCGAGGCGCTCAATCAGGCCGGCTACACCGCCGACACCATGACCGGCGGGATGGTCGCCTGGCAGGGCGCCGGACTGCCGGCCCACTGAGCCCGGCCTCCGACCGATGACTGCTGACCGCCGACTGACAAGGACGCTGCCATGACGCTCACCCTTCTTCTGACCCTGCTGCTCTCGGTGTTGATCGGGCTCTCCCTGGGCCTGCTCGGCGGCGGCGGATCGATCCTGACCGTGCCGATCCTGACCTACGTCGCCGGTCTGGATCCCAAGGAGGCGATCGCCGCGTCCCTGTTCGTCGTCGGAGTCACCTCCGCCTTCAGCGCCATCACCCACGCCCGCAACCAGCGGGTCAAGTGGCGCACTGGGCTGATCTTCGGTGCCGCCGGCATGGCCGGGGCCTTCGGTGGCGGCCTGCTGGGCGGATACATCCCCGGTACCGTCCTGATGATCGCATTCGCCCTGATGATGGTGGCCACCTCGGTGGCCATGATCCGTGGCCGCAAGAACAAGGCCGCGACGACCCACGAGGGCGAACTGCCGATCCTCAAGGTCCTGGCCGAGGGCCTGGTCGTCGGTTTGGTCACCGGCCTGGTCGGCGCCGGTGGTGGCTTCCTCATCGTGCCCGCCCTGGCCCTGCTGGGCGGGTTGTCCATGCCCGTGGCAGTGGGCACCTCCCTAGTAGTGATCGCGATGAAGTCCTTCGCCGGACTGGCCGGGTACCTGACCACCGTGTCCCTGGACTGGGTGCTGGTCGGGGCTGTGACCGCCGCCGCGATCGCCGGATCGGTGCTCGGGGCCCGGCTGGCCGGGCGGATCCCGGAGGCCGCCCTGCGTAAGGGCTTCGGGGTGTTCGTGCTCATCATGGGCGTCTTCGTCCTGGTCCAGGAGTTGCCCGGGGCCACCGGAATGATCGTCGGGGCGGTCGCCGCCCTGGCGGCCGTGGCCGCCGCCGTGTGCTGGTTCGCCGTGCCCAGCTGCCCGATCCGCACCGCCGGCACCACCAACCCCACCTGAGCGTCCTCCACCCCTTCCTGTTCCCGTCGGTCTACACCGACCGCAGACGACCGATCATCACTGACAAGGAGACCCCCATGGCCACCATCGACGTCACCGACCAGGACTTCGCCGGCACCATCCAGGAAAATGACATTGTGCTCGTGGACTTCTGGGCGGGCTGGTGCGGGCCCTGCCGCCGGTTCGCCCCCACCTACGAGGCCGCCTCGGCCCAGCACCCCGACGTGGTCTTCGCCAAGGTCGACACCGAGGCCGAGCAGGCCCTGGCTGGCGCTGCGGGCATCAGCTCCATCCCCACCCTGATGGCCTTCCGCGAGGGCGTGCTGGTCTTCTCCCAGCCCGGCGCCTTGCCTGCGCCTGCCCTCGAACAGGTCATCACCGCCGTGAAGGACCTGGACATGGTCCAGGTCCATGCCCAGGCGGCCGCCCAGTCCGACCGGACCGAGCAGGCCTGACCGACACCGACCGGACCATCACTGCCCACGAGAGGGAGAGTACGGCTGCGTGAGGACTCCTAGCGCTACGGGGCGCCGCCCGGACCCCCGGCCCGTGCTGGGTCTGCGGCAGAACCTGGCCCAGTTCACCCTGTTGGTGGCCGTCAATGCCCTGGTCGGCGGGACGCTCGGACAAGAGCGTACGGTGCTGCCGCTACTGGCCACCGACGTGTTCGGCCTGGATCTGTACACCAGTTCGCTGACCTACATCCTGGCCTTCGGGGTGGCCAAGGCCGCCACCAACTACCTGGCCGGCACGCTCAGTGACCGCTACGGGCGCAAGCCGGTGCTGGTGGCCGGTTGGCTGATCGCCCTGCCGGTGCCGGTGCTGCTGATCTACGGGCCGTCCTGGGACTGGATCGTGGCCGCCAACGTGTTGCTGGGCATCAGCCAGGGGTTGACCTGGTCGACGACCGTGGTGATGAAGATGGACCTGGTCGGCCCGCATCGCCGCGGGGCAGCCATGGGCCTGAACGAGGCCGCCGGCTACCTCGGGGTCGCCGCCACGGCCATGGCCACCGGCTATCTGGCCGCCGAGTACGGGTTGCGTCCGGCCCCGTTCCTGCTCGGCGCGGCCTACATCGGACTCGGGCTGGGACTGTCCGTGCTCACCGTGCGTGAGACCCGGGACCACGCCCGCCTGGAGGCCGCCGGTCACCTCGGCACCCGTCCCGAAGCCCACGCGGGCCTGAGCAGCGCCCAGGTCTTCACCCTGACCAGCTTCCGCGACCGATCCCTGTCCTCGGTCAGCCAGGCGGGGATGGTCAACAATCTCAACGACGGGCTGGCCTGGGGGCTGTTCCCGGTGCTGTTCGCCGCGGCCGGGCTGTCCCTGGGCCAGATCGGAATCCTCGCCGCGGTCTATCCGGCCGTGTGGGGTGCCGGACAGTTGGCCACCGGTGCCCTGTCGGACCGGTGGGGCCGCAAGGGGTTCATCGTGGCCGGGATGCTCACCCAGGCCCTGGCCCTGGCCCTGATCGCTGCCGGCTCCGGATTCGGGGCCTGGCTGGTGGCCATGGTGCTGCTCGGGGCGGGAACGGCGATGGTCTACCCCACCCTGCTGGCCGCCATCGGCGACGTCGCCCACCCGGCCTGGCGGGCCCGGTCGGTGGGCATCTACCGGCTCTGGCGTGACGGGGGCTTCGCCGCCGGCGCCGTGATCGCCGGCCTGGTCGCCGACGCCTTCGGTATCCCCACCGCGGTCACCGTCGTCGCCGCCCTGACCGCGGCCTCCGGCACCGTGGTGGCAGTGCGCATGCGGGGCCGCGACCACACCCCCGGACTTTCCCTGCCCACCGCCACCCGCCATCTCAGGAGCCCTCACCCATGACCACCACCGTCCCGGATCTGCACGCCGTCCAATCCCGGACCGTGCGCACCCTGTCGATCGCGCAGGTCTTCTCCGGACTGGGCAACGGCTCGACCCTGGCCCTGGGCTCGATCCTGGCCGTGGACCTGGCCGGCTCCGAGGCCTGGGCCGGATCGGTGAACACCGCCCTGACCCTGGGCACCGCCGCCACCGCGATCCCGCTATCGCAATTGGCCCTGGCGCGCGGACGCCGAGCGGCCCTGACCACGGGGCTGAGTGCGGCCATCATCGGGGCCGGGCTGATGGTCGCCGCCGTCCTCACTTCCGGGTTTCCCCTGTTGCTGGGCGGAGCCTTCCTCGTCGGTCTCGGATCGGCGGTCAACCTGCAGGCCCGCTTCGCGGTCACCGATCTGGCCGTCCCGGCTCGCCGCGGCCGGGATTTGTCCCTGGTGGTCTGGGCGATCACCATCGGGGCGGTAGCCGGGCCGAACATGGTCGGCCCCGGAGCCGTCCTGGCCGGTTGGCTGGGCATCCCCGCCCAGGCCGGCCCGTTCGTGATCTCCGCGGCCGGCATGGTCCTGGGTGCGGGCATCATCGCGGTGTTTTTGCGTCCGGATCCGCTGCTGACCTCCCGGACCCTGGACGGGGGCGCCCCCGCGCGCTCGGGGCCCACCGCCAGCAGGAACCCCTGGCGGGCCGGCTGGCAGATCCTGCGTGCCCATCCCACCGCGGCCGCCGCGGTGACCGCCGTGATCGCCGCCCACGCGGTAATGGTCGCGGTGATGTCGATGACCCCGCTGCACATGCAGCACCAGGCCGGGGCCACGGCCGGGCACCTGGACACCATCGCGCTGATCGGGTTCACCATCTCCCTGCACATCGCCGGCATGTACGCCCTGTCCCCGGTGATGGGATGGCTCACCGACCGCCTCGGTCCCACCCCCACCGTGCTGACCGGCATGGGCACCCTCATCACCGCCGTCGCCCTGACCGGACTGGCGCCGGGGCACATGGGGGCGGTCACCGCCGGACTGGTCCTGCTGGGGCTGGGTTGGTCCGCAGTCACCGTGGCCGGCTCCACCCTGTTGGTGTCCTCCCTGGCCCCGGCCCAGCGGGTCCCGGCCCAGGGCTTCTCCGACGCCACCATGTCCCTGGCCGGGGCCGTCGGGGCTGCGGCCGCCGGGCCGGCCATGGGCTTGATCGGCTACCCCGGTGTCAACGCCCTGGCCGCTCTGTTGGTCATCGCCGCCACGCTGGTCCTTCTCGGCCTGAGCCGCGCCAGTCACTGAGACCCCTGCCGCCGCCTTTGCGGACGGGTCGCTGCCCCTCGAGGTCCACAGGAGGTATATCGAGACGCCTAAGGTGAGATCAGGCGGGCCCCCACCTGGCCGCAGCCTCATGCCCGTAGCGAAGGAGTGCTCATGCATCGCACCGTCGTACATCTCAACGACGCCGATCCGACGAAGATTCAAGCTGTATTGCAGAACGTCACCAACCTCTATACGGCGCTGGGCCCCGATCTGCAGGTTGAGCTGGTGGCCCACGGTCCCGGCATCGCCGTGGCCACCGAGCCGGTCGGCGAGCTGTTGCCCGGCCTGTTGGAGGCCGGCCTACAGGTGCGCGTTTGCCAGAACACTCTTACCGCCCGCGGCCTTACGCCAGATCGGATTCACCCTCAGGCCACTGTCGTGCCCTCCGGGATGGCCCATCTGGTAATCCGCCAGAGTGAGGGGTGGTCCTATCTGCATCCGTAAGCCGGGCCCGGTGATGGCGTCATCGGGTGCGGCCTTGGCCGCTGCGAGCCGGTCCTGTGCGACGGGCTGTTGCGCCGGTGTCTAGTCCTTGTTGACCGCACCGGGCTGGGCTGGGAAAACTAGTGGCTGGTGCGCCCTCGGGTGGAGGTGAGCACCGGGGCCAGGGCGCGGTCGGCGATCATGCCGGTGGCCACGGAGAACACGGCTTTGTGCAGGACGTCGACCACCTGCTCACGCACCGGCCAGGTGGTCGGCGGGGCACCGACCCCGGTGGCGTTCTCGATGGTCTGGTCGAAGCCCAGTCTCACGACGGTATGCCAGGCATTGGCATGGGCCCCGCGGATCCCGGTGACCGCCCAGATTCCGCGCAGGGCACCGAGGGTGGCGGCGGTGGAATAGTGCATCAAATGGTTCCACACCACCGGCCGGTCCGTGTCGCCGGGGTGCTGCCCGACCAGGGTCAAGAGTGCCCGGGCTGGCACGTAGGAGTTCGGTCGGTGGGTGATGGCCTGTTCGATCTTCTCACCCACCACCATCACTACCCCTCCGGCCAGGCCGGCCGCCGCACCGGTGCCAGCCGCCTGCAGGATGCCGCTGAATCGTGATGACATGCTCATTCCTCCGCTTCGTTCAGTGTTCTCTGTCTACCTGGAGATCTCGAGTGCTCTGGGGTCCGGATGGAGAGTCCGCTACGGATTTGGGTCGGGTGGCTGAGTACCACCCGGCGAAGAGCAGCACGATCAACACCACGTCGACGGCATCCCCGCCGTAGTACATCAGTTGCGCCCCTGCCTGGCCGTCCGTGACCTCGACTCCGGCCGGCGGATGGGCGTAGAGCCATTTGGCCAGGATCGGGTGAGCGGCGATGAAGGCGATCAGCACCGCTGAGCGCACGGGAACCGAGGCCCGGTGCGGGTCCGGGTCCACCCCCACCAGGGAGGCGGTGAAGAGGTAACCAGCTAGGAAGATGTGGGCGTGCACCAGCCCGTGGATCAGTGCCGAGGTATGCATCAGTTGATACAGCTCGGTGCTGTAGAGCACCCACAGCCCACCGGCATTGAGCACGGCCGCGACCATCGGGTGGGTGATGATCCGGACGTAGCGGCTGCGCAGCAGCCGAGTCAGTGACCGGGCCCGGGCCACCGGCACAGCCCGCAAGATCAGGGTGACAGGCGCGCCCAGGACCAGCAGCAACGGGGCTAGCATCCCAAGCAACAGATGCCCCAGCATGTGGGCAGTGAAACTGGTGTGAGCGGCCGCGGCGACCGGGCCGAGGAGCCTGGCCCCGGCGCAGACCAGACCGGCGTACCAGGCCACGGTCCGGCGCACCGGCCACGGGCTGCGGCCCCGGGCCGCCCACAGGCAGGCCGCATAACCAACCGCGGCTGTCACCAGGGCGAGGACGACCACAGCATCAAAGAGCGCCCACCCCCAGGCCTCGGTCCCCAGGACCGGGCCATGACCGGCGCCACTGTGCCCGCTACTGTGGTCGTGATCCCTCACAAGACACTCAGTCCGTGACGCCGGTCGGCCGGGTGCGCCAAAGGATGAGAACCCCGATCATCAACAACAACACCGCCGAGCCGATCCACGCGATGTCATAGGGCAGCAGGTCCACTCCGTAGCGGACCTGGTGGATTCGCAGCACCTTGTGATCGACTACCCCATCGAAGAGCTGAAAGAACCCGACCCCGGCAATCACTGCCCCTGTCCAACGCTTCCAGACCACCTCGGTCCGACGTCGAACGTCGGCCAGCAGAAACAGTCCCCAGATGGTGATGAACCACCCGAAGGCGTGGAAGAACCCATCTGCGGTCAACGCCACCTGCGTGGTGGACAGATCGTAGAAGTGATGCCACTGCAGGCCCAGGTGAAAGATGAACAGGTCGATCATCGACGCCGCGATCCCACATCCGAACAGGAACCCCGAGGCCACCGTGCGCCGGTCCAGGGTGGTCCCGGATCCCCGGCGCGCCTCGGGTGCTGCACCCCGGCCTGCACTCGTCTCAGCAGCAGACATCCAGACCTCCCAGCATCGCGGCCCCTGTGGCCATTGTTCCCTTACCAGTGGGCCCCTCAACAACTCCATCGCTTCTTCACTCCCCTGCGCATGGCCGCGCTCAACGCGTCGCCCCGCGCAGGGCATCCTCGGGGTTCACTTCTTTGGTGGACGCCACGAAGTCCCCGCGGAGGGCTTTGAGGGCATACTTTTCCAGCTCGATCTCCTTACGGGTGCGTACCCTCAGGCGGCGGAAAAGGAACACAGGCGGGCACCACCCCTGGATGGCATGCTGGAAAAGGAACGGTAAGACAACACCAGGCAGCAGCAGCCACTTCCGGCTGACGGTAGCGCCGAGCACGGTGCCCACGAAGGCCAGGGACGAGGCATTGAGCTCCAGCACTCGCTCGATGTCCCATTCGCGTTCCAGTTCGTCGATGCGCACGGAGATTTCCCCGGCGGACGCCTCGGCGTAGGACTCCACGCGCTGCTTGATCTTCCGGTCCAGGCCGACCTGGGTGCCCTCCGGAGTGACTGCGCGCACCGGGTCGGACATCTCAAGGGGCGTGTGCTGATCCGCCATGGCCGTCCTTTCACTCGATCATCGCCCTTCGCTTGGGTAGGACTTGACGGAGATCGCAATTACGGGGTCGGGACAGCTTCAGCACCGCTACCGCCTCGTACCGTCAGGTATCGGCCACCCTACCCACCGGCTCCTCCCGGGTGAACTCCCGGTCACCAGCAAATCCCTGGCGAACGGGGCACGCCCGCTAAGACGCGCGTTCGACCGCACGCCCCCACTTGCATACCCAGGGGGGTATACAATACGGTAGGGGGTATCCGGAACGCCGGAACCCGAACTTTCGCTCCCGACCCGCAGGAGGAATCATGCTTCTCGAGCGCATCTACGACGAGGACCTGGCCCAGGCCAGCTACCTGATCGGCTGCCAGGCCACCGGCGAGGCCCTCGTCGTCGACCCCCGCCGCGACATCCGGCAGTACCTGGAGCTGGCCGCCCACCACGGCATGCGGATTACCGTCGTGGCCGAGACCCACATCCACGCCGACTTCCTCTCCGGCACCCGCGAACTCGCCGCGGCCACCGGCGCCACCCTCTACGTTTCCGGCGAGGGCGGGGAGGACTGGGCATATGGCTTTGACGCCGAGCTGCTGCGTGAGGGCGACACCATCGCTCTGGGCAACATCACCGTCAGCGCCCGCCACACCCCCGGCCACACCCCCGAGCACCTGTCTTACCTGGTCACCGATGGGGCCTTCACCGACGAGCCCGGCTACTACCTGACCGGGGACTTCGTGTTCTCCGGTGACGTGGGTCGCCCGGATCTGCTGGACGAGGCCGCCGGGGCCCAGGACACCCGCTTCGCCGGGGCCAAGGACCTGTTCGCCTCCCTGAAGGAGGCCTTCCTGACCCTGCCGGACCACGTGCAGGTCTACCCCGGCCACGGGGCTGGCTCGGCGTGCGGCAAGGCCCTGGGCGCCCTGCCGTCCACCACGGTGGGCTATGAGCGCAAGTTCGCCTGGTGGGCCACCTACCTGGCCAACAACGACGAGCAGGGCTTCATCGACGAACTGCTCGAGGGCCAGCCGGACGCGCATGCCTACTTCGCCCGGATGAAGCGGCAGAACAAGGTCGGCCCGGCCCTGCTCGGTGAGCGCTCGGCCCCGCGCTCCTTCACCGCCGACGAACTGGCCCGAGGCCTGTCCGATGGCACCTTGGCCCTCGTGGATACCCGCCCGGTGGATCAAGTGCACGCCGGCACCGTGCCCGGAGCCTTGAGCGTCCCGTCGCTGGGTAAGGCCGCCACCCACATCGGTTGGGCGTACGACCCGGAGGCCGATGACGCCGGCCTGGTCGTGCTGGCCGAGGATGCGCAGGCCGCCGCCGAGTACGGCGACCACTTCGTGCGCGTGGGCGTGGATGGTCTGGTCGGCTACACCCCGACCCTGGAAGGCCTGCCGGCATCCATCCCGCAGACCGTCGCCCCGGCCGAACTGGACGCCTTCCTGGCTGAGCATGACTCCGCCGTGCTGGTGGACGTGCGCAACCGCACCGAGCACTCCGAGGGCCATGTTCCCGGCTCCCGACAGCTCAACGCCGGCAAGGTGCTCTTCTACCAGGACGAGCTGCCCGCGAAGGACGCTGGCCCGTTGGTGACCTACTGCCAGTCCGGGGTGCGCAACGCCGTGGCCGCCGCCGCCCTGCGCCGGACCGGTTACGACGTCGTCGAGCTTGAGGGCAGCTACGCCGCCTGGTCCGCCTGGAACACCGGACAGGACACCGCCCAGAACACCACCACAGTGCAGAACGAAACCTCAGGAGCCGCCCGATGACAGTAACCGCCACCGCACCTAAGACCCGTTCGGTCACCCCGGACGAGCTGCGCCAAAGACTGAACCAGGACCAGGACCTGATGGTCGTCGACGTTCGCACCCCGGGCGAGTTCGAGACCGTGCACATCCGCGGCTCCTACAACGTGCCGCTGGACCTGCTCACCGAGCACACCGATGACCTCGCAGAGCGTCTGGCCGGACACGTCGTGCTGGTGTGCCAGTCCGGCACCCGCGCCGGCCAGGCCCGGCAGAAGCTGCAGGCCGTCGGTTTCGAATCCGCAGAGGTGCTCGAGGGCGGTGTCGCCGCCTACGAGGCGGCCGGCGGAGACGACGTCGTGCGCCGGGGCAACCGGTGGGCCATGGACCGCCAGGTCCGCCTGACTGCCGGCACCCTGGTGCTGGCCGGCACCCTGGCCGGCCAGCTGGTGCACCGCCGCCTGGGCCTGGTGGCAGGGGCGATCGGCGCCGGCCTGGCCTACTCCGCCGCCTCTGACTCCTGCGCGATGGCCTCGATACTGTCCCGCATGCCGTGGAACCGCGTCGAGGCGGTTCCATCCCTGACCTCCTTCTTCGACCAGGTCCCCACCGCCCTGCAAGCCCGCTGAGCCGAGGTCCGGAAGGTTCTACCCATCCCTTCCAGACCCTCACCCCTAGACCCCCGACCGCGGGGGCACGCCCCCCTTCATCGCCCCCGCGGCCGGGCCCACCGTCTTCATCTGGGTCACCGATCCTCCCCGCCCGACCCCGTGCCTTCCGCCGGGCAGGAGCGCCCGCTTCGAAAGGAACCGACCATGTGCCGATCCGTCACCTGCCGCGTCTGCGGCAAGACCACCTGGGCCGGCTGCGGCCAGCACATCGACCAGGTCAGGCGCACCGTCCCGGCCGGGAACTGGTGCCCTGGCCACGACCGCACCGAAGCGCCGACCAGCACCCGGCGCCCCGGCCTCCTGGCCCGCCTGTTCGGGCGCTGACGCCCCCCAGCACCCATGCCGCCCGCGGCTGAGGCCCTACCGGCTGTGTCCGGTAGGGCCTCAGTCGCCGAAGAACCCGTGGTGTACCCGGTGAAAAGATGCCTATCGGCGGGCAGGGTGCCCCCGGTCACTTTCAACCAGAGGCGCCCGGTTCAGGGACGAGGGTGACGATGAGGTGACGTGACCCCTTGCCCACAAACAGCGCGGCCCCCTCTGCGGTGAGGTGCGCCGGGACGAGGATGGTGCCGGTCCCGGTGGGGTCGTAGGCGTCGGCGACCTCGCCGGTGATGACGTTGTGCACCCGGACTGCTTCGTCGTCCCGCAGGTAAACCAGGGCCCCGCCAAGCGCGGCGAGACGAGTGTCGCTGGCGACGGTGAATGACCACAATTGCTGACCGTCCCGGGTCGCATGCAGGCCGGCCTCGTCCAGAATGACGACGGCGCCCGTACCAGGGTCCGCGGCGGCGTCGCGGGCCGTGTCGCTGAGGATGGCGCCGTTGCGCAGATCAATGAGCAAACCCCGGGAGTGCTCGGTCTCCAGCAGGACCAGCCCGTTCGCGGCGGCTGCAGTCCCGGAGGAGTCCACGGCGGCGATGACCTCACCGTGCTCGGCCAACGGGATGCTCCAGAGTTCTTGGTCATCGGCGATGTCCAGTGCGGTGAGGGTGTGGTCTCCGCTGACGAGCACCGTCCCGTGGTATTCGCCGACGACCCGGTCGGAGGAGTCGGATATCGAGGGCACGGCGCGGCCGGTGGTTGAATCCAGGACCGTGCGCGACCTCACCCTCGCCGCCGGATCCTCGGATGGTCGAGCGAAGACGAGGCCGGGCCCCACCTGGGGACCGGGAACCTCCACGGGACCCCACACGTGTTCCCCGGTAGCCAACACGTAGGCCGTCGCGGTGACCGTGTCGGGCTCGGTGCCGGATCCCTGGTGGGCGTCCGTGAGCACGGCCAGTGAACGCCCGTCGGCGTCGGCGGTGAGCGCGAACCCGGTGTCCTCAGCGGGGCGCTCGGCCACCCACCGCACTTGACCGTGGACATCGACAGCGGAGAACCGCCACAGAGCCTCCTGTTCTGCGACCCCCACGAAGATGCCGTCAGCGTATTGCGGGGCGCTGGTCCACCCGGGGTCCACCACCCTCAACCCCGTGAAGGGTGTGGGCAGCCGCAGGGCACGGGTATCCACCGCGGGCAGCGGCTCCTCGGCCGGATGCGGGTCCCGCACCGGCTCCGGTAGCCCACCAGCGCACCCGGTCAAGGCCAGAACCACGGCCATGATGAGAGCCAGGGCCCGGAGGCCACGGATCATGATCCGCCCACTGGGCGGGTGCCTGCCGTGGAGCGGTCGCGCCGTCGTCGCCGCGCCCACACGATGAGCACCGCGCAGACCAGGACCAGGATGGCAAGGATGTCCACGACCGGATTGGCCAGGACCGCCGACCCCTCCTGCAACCAGGCCTGGGCCTCCAAAGGCAGCAACTCCGGGGCGGTGACCAGGCCGTTGGTGGTCCAGAAGACGACGCCCACTCCGATGAGGATGAACCCGGTGAGCATGGAGGTGCTGTGCAGTTCGCGGCCGAAGACCGTGAAGGCCCGGCCACGCAGCACCCGCCGGCCCCGGGCCCCCAAGCGGCCCCAGAGTGCGGCGATCAGCAGCAACGGGGCGACCATACCGGCCCCGTAGACGGCCAGCAGTGTCCCGGCGGAGACCATGTCACCTCGGGCGGCGGCCAGAGTGAGCACGGCGCCAAGGATCGGGCCGGCGCAGAAGCCAGCAACCCCGCTGGCGGCGCCCAGCAGCAGCGTCTTGGCCCATCCGGTGGCCGTGGTCGCCCGCTCTTGCAGATGGGCCGCGCCGGGCAACAGCCGGGCCGGGTCGAACCCGAACCCGAGCAACTGCACTACGCCCAGCACCACCAGCAGCACCGAGGCACTGAGCACGATCACCTCGCGGTGCGTGGCGAAAAGAGTCCCAATGGCCCCCGCGCCCACGCCCAGGGGCACCAGCACGAGCAACAATCCGACGTAGAAGACCGCCCCATGGGCGAGCAACCGGGGCCCGGCCCCGACGGTGGAGGCGAAGAACGCGGGCATCAACAGGGCCGCGCACGGGCTGAGCAGGGCCAGGACCCCGCCCAGGAAGGCGCTGAGCAATCCAATATCCATACGGACTCACTCCGATCCGGTCAGGGCCTGGTCGAAGGCGTCCTGGAACACCTGCGAGGGCTGGGCGCCGACGATGGGTTGGCCTCCCAGCACAAACGTCGGGGTCGAGTAGGCGCCCAGCCCCAGCCCCAGCTGTTCATTGGTGGCGATCTGCTCGGCCGTCTGAGCCGAGTCCATGTCCTCGGCGAACTGGTCGGGATCCAACCCGAGTTCCTCGGCCAGGGCGGTCAGCGCCTCCTCGCTCAGCTGCCCCTCGGACCGCTTCTGCCCGTCCTGGAACAGGGCGTCGTGGTACTCCCAGAACGCCCCCTGCAGTGCGGCCGCATAGGAGGCGCGGGCGGCCCGCTCCGAGGCCGGACCAAACACATTGACGTCCCGCCATTCGATGCGCAGGTCACCGGCCTGAACGTGCTCCATCATCAGCGGAAGGGTCTCCTCGCTCCAGCGCGCACAGAACGGGCACTGGTAGTCAGAGAAGACCACGAGCGTCACCGGCGCTTCCACCGGGCCGGCTGCGAGCAGGTCGTCGGGGTCGTGGCGTTCGGCCTCGGATAGATCCGGCGGTCCCTCGACCTGTGTCGGCGCCGACTCCACCGGTGTCGATGGTGCAGCAGCGCCGTCGGAGCCTGAACCGCCCAGGGCGGACATCATCACTGTCCCGACCAGGAGGACCGCGACGGCCACCAGGACGGCGGGCACCATCCAGGCTCTCTTCTTCGTTGAACCGTTCTGTGCGTTCATGCCTCGGGGCCCTTTCCTCGCTGACGCTTTGATGCCACGATCGACTATCTTACATAGTCGACTATGATTCATAGTCATCCTCGGGCAGGATGGAGCCATGAGGACTGCACCGCGCCAACCGACATTCGCGACCCGGTCCATCACCGAGGCCGTTCAGGCGCTCCGATCATGGACGGGGCGCCAGGTGCTGGTCGCGACAGCAGCGGCACTGGTGTTCGGCCTGGTGCTGGGGCTGGCGACGGTATTGATCCCCAACACGTTCTTCACCCGCGAGATCCCCCCGGTGTGGTGGAACTACCCGGTATGGGTCCTCACCTCCGTACTGTCCGGGATGCTCGTGGCCACCTACGTGCGCGGGCGCGTCGACACCGCCGGCGCGGCCGCCCCGACGAGCCGCGTTAGGGTGGAGGACGGCAGTGATGCTGCGGAACAGCGCACGAGCCGGCTCGGTGTCGCCGGGGGCCTGCTGGCATGGTTCGCCGTGGGATGCCCGGTGTGCAACAAGCTTGCCCTGCTAGCGCTGGGCTACTCCGGGGCCATCACCTGGTTCGCCCCCATCCAGCCGTACCTCGCCCTCGGCGCCCTGCTGCTGACCGGCATCGCCCTGCTGGGCCGACTCCGCGGACAGTTCGCCTGCCCAGTCCCTACCCCGAGGATGGAGACCGCCCGATGACCACGCCTGGACTCGCAGCAGAACCACCCCGCCTGGGTGCCCTGGAAGCACAAGTGATGGACGCGCTCTGGGATCACGGTCCCGGCACCATCAGGGACATCATCAACCGGCTGTCTCACGACCCGGCCTACACCACGATCGCCACCGTGCTCCGCAACCTCGACGGCAAGAAGCTGGTCACCGCCCTGCGGCAGGGCCACTCCACGCGCTACGAGGCGAGGATCCCCAGGGAGGAGCATGTCGCCTCCGTGATGAGGCACGCCCTGGAATCCAGCCGCGACCGTACCGCGTCCATGCTGCACTTCATCGACACGATCCCTCCCACCGACCTCGACCTGCTGCGCAACTACCTGCGTGCGCGCACGGATGGAGCGGACGGAGGGGGGCGGTGATCGCGGAGAGTCTCACCGTAATGCTGGTCCTCGCACTGACCGTCTCGGCGCTGGCCGGCCCGTGGGTGCTCAGACGGGCTGCTCCCGCACTGGTCCGCGCACCCCGGACCTCCGCGGCGCTACTCACCGGCAGCGTTGTCAGCTGGGTCATCACCGCCCTCGCCCTCGGGCCACTGCTGGCGTGGATCACCTCCGGCCCGGTGCTCTTACCCGGCAGCGCCGCCGACGTCTGCCAGCGCTGCCTCGCCGCCGCCAACCCGTTCCCCACCGCAACCATCGACACCGGGATTCCCGCTGCGGTGTTGCTGGCCCTGTCTGCACTGGGTGCTGCCGGCCTTGCCATCATGGTCGGCGCCGAGGCCCACCGGCAACGCCGGGCGACCACGCGCACCGCGCACCGGCTGCGAGTCTGGGCCGAGCCCCGACAGATCCTCGGTCACAGCGTGCTCATCATCGACGACTCCCGACCGTTCGCCCTGACACTCCCGCGGCGCCACGGCGGAATCTTCATCTCCAAGGGGGCGTTACGAGCCCTGACCCGCGATGAACTCGCCGCAGTCCTGGCCCACGAACATGCCCACCTGTATCAGCGCCACCACCTGATCACCACCACCGTGGCCAGCATCTGCCGGCCCCTGCGCTGGCTGCCAATAATGGCCGCCGTCGAGGACGCGCTCGGGCACTACCTCGAGATCGCCGCCGACGACGCCGCCCGCCGCCGCGTCGGAACCCCCGCCCTGGCCAGCGCCCTGCTCACCCTCGGCGAGCACGCCCACCACGCTGGGCATGAGGCACCCCTCGACGGAGCCTTGCACGCCCTCGGTCCCGACCGGATCCGCCATCTCGTGCAACCGCACACCGGACCGGCCGGATTGCTCGCCGCGCTCACGACCACCTCCTACCTGGCCACGCTCGTCCTACTGGCCACGATCGTGTACCTGCCCTACCTCGGTGCCGCCCTGTCCGGATGCGCCTGACCAACTCCAGCGAAAGGCAATCAACAAGCCTGTGAATTTCGGGGATAAATGGCGGTCATCTGTGGTGGCGGCTCCGACCATGGGCTCAGGCATGTCCGCTGGATGATCGTCTTTCGGGACGCTCAGGGCGACCTGACGGATCGGCCGGCACATCGGGCCCATGGCTCAGCAGCCTTGCTCGCGTGGAGGAAAGCCACCTGCGTGCTGTAGCCGAGGACCTCGGCAACGAGCGAGGGCGGGCATTCGAGGACGAGCTCACCGATGGCTCGGTGGCGGGCGCTGAGGGGTTGACGCCCAGGTCGCGCAGCCGCTCTATGACGGTGTTGGGGTGCAGGTGATGGCCGGCCAGTGTGCTGGGGAGGCTTGCAGAGTTGATTCCTCTGATCCAATACTCAGGCCACCTCGTGACGTCATCTGAATTACAGGCCGGGTGTCCATGCAGGTGGCCACTAGACACTGGGTCTGGCACTGATCGGGGGGGGCGACTATCTGGTGCCTGGGGGGGCGCGCGGTATTGACAGGCCCGGGTTGATCTAGTCAGCGGCTCGTGGTCAGGACGGACGGGGGGTTGTGCCGCTGCTTTGTCGGCCCTTACGCAGCCCGATTTCGTATGCGGTGAAGGCGATCAGCGTCACTGTGATCAATGGGAGGACAAACCATGCCATCACGGCGGTAAATCCTTCCAGTGCGTCGTGTGCGGTGGCAGCCAGGATGAGATACCCGAGGTAAACCAGATACAGGGCTACGAACAGGGCGCCTTCCCATCGCGCCACCGTGAAGCCGGTGAAGGCTACGGGCAGCAAGGCGATCGCGGCCGCCAACATTACCGGGATATCGAAGGCCAGGGCGGCGCTGGATACGGGAATGCCCTCGAGGGAGATCATGGCTGGCAACCCGAGCACGACTCCGATGTTGAAGATGTTGCTGCCGACCACGTTGCCAATCGCCAAGTCACGTTCGCCACGGCGCACGGCGATGAGGGAAGTCGCCAGCTCAGGCAGAGATGTGCCGATGGCCACGACGGTTAAACCGACCACTAGGCTGCTCACCCCGAGCGTGGTGGCGGTGTTCACCGCGCCCTCGACGAGGAGCGTGGCCCCGGTTACCAGGAGAGCAACTCCGAACACCACGAGCAGAATCGACTTTCCGCTCGAGGCCACAGGCAGTTTCTGGGCCTGGGCGGAGGTGCCGATACCCGGGGAACCCTCAGCCAGCTGCATAACAGGGGCCTTGGACTGTGTCCTTCTGCGGCCGATGGTGACGGTCAGCACGGTGTGAGCGACCACGGCACCGAACAGGATTAGCCCGTCTACCGCGCTGATCACCCCGTCGAGGCAGACCAGCAGCAGCGCCGCGGACAGAGAAAGCATCAGGGGGAGATCAAAGCGCACCAACCGTTGTGTCGCGGCCAGCGGCAGAACTAGAGCGGAGAGGCCGAGAATGAGCAAGACGTTAGCAATGTTGCTGCCGACCACATTGCCCACCGCCAGTCCGGGTTCGTCGCGCAGGACCGCACCGATACTCACCGAAAGCTCGGGCGCCGACGTGGCCGCCGAGACCACGGTGAGCCCGACCACCAGGGAGGAAACCCCCGCTCGACGAGCCAGGGCGGAGGCCCCTCGCACCAGTACCTCCCCGCCCAGCACCAGCAGCACCAACCCGACAATGATCCGCCCCAGGTCTAGAAGGTCCATAAGTAGGAGTCTACGGATCACAACCCGAATCGCGATGATCACTCCATCGACCCGGTTGAGCACCCGCATGAGGATCCCCTTGCGGCGCAGCATCGTCGTCACCTGGCCGACCAGTGAAGACCGCTTCTGACATCAGTGCCGCCGACTTCTGAATCTGACAGGAGTCTCTACCGACGTAAGTATTGAGCAAACGACAGGTCGGACCAGGCAAAAGCTCGGGCAGCACGGGTACGGCGTGCGGAGCGAGCCGGACGGGCGGGTCGCGCAGCCCGCGCCGGTCTGGCCGGACGAGCATGCCGGGCCGGTTTGGCGGGGCCGCCTTGCGCTCCCGCAACAAAGGCAACTACGGTGCCGCGGTCGTCTCGGAAATTACCGTTGTTGAAGTAGCCCGCATGCTGCCCGCTTAGCCCGTAAACGGCGTCGCCGTAAAGCCATCCGACCACTTGGCCGCTCAGGTCTCGGACAATCTCCTCATCCTCGAGCCAGCCCACCACATCACCCTGCGATCCATAGATTGCGTCCATATACGCAGACTAGGCTTCCCGACGGACAGGTTACGGCAGGGTTGTTAGCTCTTGGAGCCTGCCACGTCTTGCAGGGGCATTCCACTTTCCGCCAGATACCGCCAGATACCGCCAGTTCGCATGACCGGTCGCGATGTGAGCAACAGCGTGCCTGCCTCTCATGTCCAAAAACGACCGATTTGGCTCCGACGGGTTCTGGCACCGTTCTCAGGTTCGCAACCGTCGCCGAAACTCATGTGCGAAACCAAATAGACGAACGACAGCCTTCTAACGGGATGTGATCAACAGTGCCGCATCCGAGGTCACTAATGCTGCACTCAAACAAGTCATTTCGACTGCTTCTACTCGAACTCTTTGAACGCCGATAAGCATCGTTACGTAAAGTAGACCATGGCATGTTGGCGATTTCTGCGAATCCGCCGGTTGGGACGACTCCCCCATGACGGAGCGCTGGAGATCGGTTTCTGAGCGGGCCGCGGAGCACTTGCAGTACAC
>NZ_BMLQ01000015.1 GCF_014645315.1 Citricoccus zhacaiensis
CTACATCAACCACCGCAGCACCGATCTCTGACCTTGGGCTCCCCGCATAGCCCGCTCCCGCTCTGGAATCGAGAGAATACGCCGGTCACGAATACGTCAGGCCAGCACTTAAGCTCCGCAGCACTCGCCCCGACCGTGACGCGACGACCTCCTACCTGCTGCGTTTGACCCCGACGCAACGTCATGGTTTGGACTATCCGCATGCCTCTCATACCCATCGCGTATCTCACGTCCTCCGTCCTTTCCCTGCTGGGCAACTCGATCGCTGCGATCGCTTTGCCACTCATCGTGTTGCAGACCACCGGCAGCGCCCTCGGGGCGGGTACGGTGGCCGCGGCAACGGCAATCCCGGCGGTTCTCGCCGGCATCCTTGCCGGCGTCTTGATCGACCGCATCAACCGTCGTATGGCGTCGGTCGTCGCCGACCTCATTTCGGCCGCGTCGATCGCTGCGCTACCGCTCGTCGACATGATCAGTGGTTTGAGCCTGGGGTGGTTCGTGATCCTCGGCATCGTCGGCTCATTGGGCGACGTCCCGGGCATGACGGCACGTGAGGCACTGCTTCCCTCGATCCTGCGGCACGGGCGGGTCAGTGCCGAGCGTCTCCTCGGACTGCGCGAGAGCCTCGGTGCAGTGGCAATACTGTTGGGGCCGGCAGCAGCTGGCACGCTCATGGTGATGTTCGACGGCTCCACGGTGCTGTGGATCACGGCGGGGACATCGCTCGCGGCAGCGCTCACCACGATGCTCCTGCCGCGAGCCATAGGATCGATGCCCGTCGATGCGTCGCCGACATCGTCGCGCACGGCATGGTCGCAGCTGCGCGACGGCTGGCGTGTACTGTTCCGTACGCCGTTCCTCATCGCGGTCACCGTGCTGAGCATGGCGTCGGCCCTGGTGATCGCGGCAATGCAGGGTCTCGTGCTGCCCGTGTTCTTCACCGCTGAGGGACAGCCGGCCCTGCTGGGCTTCGTGCTCAGCGCACTCGCGGCCGGAACACTGCTGGGCAGCGGCGTGTACGCGTTCTTCGGCACGCGCGGGCGGCGGCGCGTGTGGTTCGTCACGGGTCTTGTCGGCACGACGGTAGGCATCGCAACGATTGCGACACTCGGGTCGGTGTGGGTCGTGCTCGTGGGTGCGTTCATCATTGGTCTCGCGAGCGGATTGTTCGGCGCACTCACCGGCGTGCTCCAGGTTGAGCGGATCCCGGAGACAATGCGTGGCCGCATTAGGGACGCAGAACGCGATGATGACCCTGGCGCCGTCGTTGGGCATCATGCTCGTGGGAGTGGTCACATCATGCTCGTGGGAGTGGTCACGGAGTTCGCGGGCCTGCAAGTGGCTGCGCTGACGCTACTCGGCGTGTGGGTCGTCGCGTTCGTTTACGCCCTTGCCACACGATCACTCCGTAGACTCGAGCGATCAGAGGCGGCAAGCGGCGGGCCCTCCCCCGTCGGCCCGAAGGCGGAGGCGGTGAACGCAGATGCAGAGCGCTGAGTTGGCGTCGCTCGCCGGGGTGACAGTGCGCACGCTGCGGCACTACCACCAGATCGGCATCCTGCCGGAGCCGGAGAGGGCTGCGAACGGCTACCGGCGCTACGGCGTCCATGACCTCATCCGCGTGCTGAAGATCCGCCGGCTCATCGCGGTGGGGGTGCCGCTCGAGGAGACGCCGAGGCTGCTTGATGAGCCGCTCGCCGGTGGTTCGTTGGAGGCGGATGCATTGCTGGATCGTCTCGAAGCGGAGCTGATGTCGCAAGAAGTACGCATCGCTGCGCAGCGTGCGGTGATCAGAAGGCTGCGCGGCGAGTCCGGCGCCCCCGACATACCGCCCGAGCTCGGACGGTTCCTCCGAGCAATTTCGGGCATCGCACCATCAAGAGAGATGGAACGGATCGACCGCGACCAGACAGTGCTGCTGGCGCATCTGGTCGGAGAGTCGGGCTTGCCGCAGCTCGTGGGCTTCCTGGAGCGACTCAGCGCCCCGGATGTCCTGCCTACTCTGACAGACGTCGCGTCTCGGTTCTATCATTTGGGTCAGCACACGAGCGAGGCCCAGCTCGACGAGTTCGTCGAAGATCTCGTCACGTCGCTCGATCCGGTGCTGCGTTCCCTCGCTGAGGAGGATTTCGCTCTCGACCTCTCAAACGCCACCAGCCTCCTCGCCGAGTATTCTGCGACGACGCTCGCACCGATGCAACAGCGCGCGCTGGCCAAGATCGGCGAACGCCTCGATACCTCCTCGGAGAATTGAGTAGCCCGGCCGCCGGTGAAGCCACGAGCGAGTACTCAACGCCTGGTCTCGTACCTGGTCAGGAGCACACCGTCGGAAAACGTTCGGGTCTCCACCAGGCTCAGGTTCACCCAGTGGTCCAGGGCCGTGAAGAACGGCGTGCCGCCACCCACCAGGACAGGGTGCGTGACGATCGCGTACTCGTCGATTAGCCCGGCCCGCATGGCCGCCGCGGCGAGGGCGGCGCCGCCGACGTCCATCGGACCGCCATCCTCGGTCTTGAGCCGGGCGATCTCGGTGACAGCGTCGCCGGCGACCAGGCGGGCGTTCCAGTCGACCGCGCTGGTCGTCGAGGAGAACACCACCTTCGGCATGTCCCGCCAGCGGCGGGCGTACTCGATGTGCGCCGGTGTGGCCCCAGGCTGCTGGTCTGCGGTCGGCCAGTGGGAACTCATCGTCTCCCACAGCTTGCGCCCGTACAGCGCCAGTTCCGTCACAGCCACCCGGTCTGACCACCACTGGAACAGCTCGTCGCTCGGCACGCTCCAACCGAGATCGTCGCCGGGCGCGGCAATGTAGCCGTCCAGACTCACGTTCATCCCCCAGGTCAGTTTCCGCATGGCGCCAGTGTCCCGTGATTCGGCAGCCGGCGTACAGACCAGCACTGCGCGGAAAATTCATCAGGCAGGCGACGCCGACTGGCCCGCCTGCCTTACTGTCAGGCGAAGGGCTGAGACGCGGCGTCCAGCGCCCGAAGATCGGCATCGGTCAGCGTCAGGGCGCCAGCGGCCACCAACGCGGGAAGCTGGTCGGGAGTGGATGCCGAGGCGATCGGGGCAGTGACCCCCTGGGCGAGCTGCCAGGCCAGGGCCACCGTTGCCGGCTCGACGCCGCGTGCCTCGGCTACCCGGACCAGCGTCTCCACCACGGCGAAGCCCTCCTCGGTGGCGTATCCCTCGGCCATACCCTGACGTGCCCTGCCCTCGAGATCGGCGGCGGAGCGGTACTTGCCAGTGAGAAAGCCGGACGCCAGGGCGAAGTACGGGAAGGTGGCGGCACCGAACTCTCGGGCGATCGGCAGGTAGGCCGACTCGAAATCCTGCCGGTGCACCAGGTTGTACTGCGGCTGGATGGCCACCGGCACCGCGAGGCCATTCGCAGTGGCGTACTCGAACCACTGACGCATGCGACCCGGCGAGTAGTTGGACAGCGCGATGTGGCGGACCTTGCCGGCCTTGACGAGGCCGTCGTAGGTCGCGGCTTGGTCCTCGATGGAGACGTTCTCATCGTCATAGTGCGCGTAGTACACGTCGATGTAGTCGGTCTGCAGCCGATCCAGCGAGGCCTCCAGCGCGGCGATCACAGAATCATGTTGTTGGTTATCATACGGGGTCAGGCCACCCATCTTCGTGGCCAGGACGACCTGCTCCCGGTTTCCACGGGCGGTGAACCACTCCCCCAGAACCTGCTCGGAGTCGCCACCGGTATGGTCGCCGGCCCAGACGGCATAGAGGTCAGCGGTGTCGATCAAGGTGCCACCGGCCTCGATGAAGGCGTCCAGCACGGAGAAGGAAGTTTCCCGATCCGAGGTCCAGCCGAAGGTGTTGCCTCCGAGGACCAGAGGGATGGTCGCGTAGTCGGCACCGGCCAAAGTGATCGTGGTGGTCTGTAGCGCGTTGGAGGAAGTCATCCGATCACCCTATCGGCCACCCGGACGGCGGCGTCCAACTCTCCACCCCAGCCCCGCTGTCCACTAATGTGTCCACCACCGCCTTCAAGGAGCATTGCCATGTTGCTGGAACGGATCTACGACCACGACCTGTCCCAGGCCAGTTATCTGATCGGCTGTCAGAAGACCGGGGAAGCCATCGTGGTGGATCCCCGCCGGGACATCCAGGAGTACCTGGACCTTGCTGCCCGGAACGGGATGCAGATCACCGCAGTGACAGAGACCCACATCCATGCCGACTATCTCTCGGGTTCCCGAGAACTCGCCCACGCGACCGGTGCCACGCTCTGGGTCTCGGCGGAGGGCGGTCCGGACTGGCAGTACGGTTTCGAGGCCGAGCGGCTGCATGACCGTGACACTGTCACTCTGGGCAACATCACCCTCCAGGCGCTGCACACTCCCGGGCACACCCCGGAGCATCTGTCGTTCCTCGTCACCGATGGCGCCGTCACCACCGAGCCGGGGTATCTCCTCTCTGGAGATTTCGTGTTCGCGGGCGATCTCGGTCGCCCCGACCTCCTCGATGAGGCGGCCGGCGGCGTGGACACCCGTTTCGAGGGGGCCCGGCAGCTGTTCGCCTCCCTCCGAGACGTCTTCCTCACGCTTCCCGACCACGTGCAGGTCTTTCCAGGCCACGGTGCCGGGTCTCCGTGTGGCAAGGCGCTCGGTGCACTGCCGTCCACCTCCGTGGGCTATGAGCGGCTGTACTCGTGGTGGGGCAGGCATCTGGCGGCCGAGGACGAAGGCGGTTTCATCCACGAGCTGCTTGATGGTCAACCGGACGCCCATGCCTACTTCGGACGCATGAAACACCAGAACCGCCAGGGACCGGAGGTCATGGGACCCAGGGCGGGGCTGGCCGAACTGGATATGGACACGGTCGCCGCCGGCCTGGACAACGAATCCCTCGTGCTCGTGGACGCCCGCCCGGTAGAGGCGGTCCACCGCGGGACAGTACGGGACGCACTGTCCCTGCCCAACCCGGGCAAGGTGGCCAGCCACGGAGCGTGGGCCTACGACCCTGAGCAGGATTCGACCCCGATCGTCCTCCTGGCCGAGGACGGCGAGCAGGCCCACCGGCTCTGGGACCACCTGGTCCGCGTCGGCATCGACCGGGTGGTGGGCTACGTCAAGAGCATCGAGGGGCTACCGAGCAGCACACCCCTTGTCCTCTCCCCTGCCGACCTCGACTCCACCGACCACGCACTCCTCCTGGATGTCCGCAGCAAGGGCGAGTATGCCGACGGACACATCCCCGGCGCACGGCAACTCAATGCCGGCAAGGTCCTGTGGAATCTGGACGCGCTCCCCCGCCAACGAGTCATCGTGACCTATTGCCAGACCGGCATCCGCAACTCCGTGGCTGCCTCCGCCCTGCGCCGGGCCGGCTTCACCATCGCCGAGCTGGAGGGGTCCTATGCCGGATGGCAGACCTGGGCGGCCCCGTCTCCGGAACCTTCGGGAACGCCCATGCGCGACGCCGGCCGCGCACCCACCGCAGAGCCCGTCGCCTGAGTATGTTCCGCTGGCCGCTTCGCTCCTAGGCTGTGGCGATGACCACTCACCTACCCCCGAATCCCGCGGGGCCCGCCTATGGTCTCCAGCTCTGCGTTGACAGTGCACGTCCGCACGAGCTCGCCGACTGGTGGGCCGAGGCCCTTCGCTGGGAGGTCGAGACCCAGGACGAGGACTTCATCCGCCGCATGGTGGCCGAGGGCCATGCCAGCGACGCCGAGACCACGACCCACCGTGGCCGGCTGGTGTGGGCCGTCGGTGCCGCTATCAATCCGCCGGGGGACGCTGAGGGAGCGGGCGATCGGCCGCGCATCCTCTTCCAGGCCGTCCCCGAATCCAAGTCCGTCAAGAACCGGGTCCACTGGGACCTGCGCGAACCCGGTGCGGATGATGAGCGCCGCGCCGAAGAGCTGCACCGCCTGGTCGACCTGGGCGCCACGCAGGTGGGCACGGGACGCCAGGGACCGTGGGTCTGGACCGTTCTGCAGGACCCGGAGGGCAACGAATTCTGTCTCTAGGTGCTGAGCATCAGGGGCCCGCCCAGCGCCAGCTCCCTATCGTGAGCTCAGCGGGATCTCAGGGCATCAGGCCAGCAGAACAGCCACGCCGACACAGGCGCACGCCCACAGTTGGCTCGCGAAGGTCCCAAGGATGAACCGTTCGGCCGCCCCGGACTTGCCCAGTTCCGAATACCGGCCCAGAGCCTTGACCGCCAGAATGATCGCCAGTCCTTCAGGCCAGCCCATGATCAGCGTTGAGGCCACGGCCAATCGCTCAAGGACCCCGATCCAGGCCCCTCCTCGCAAGACAGGCTGTGCGTTGATCTCCTCGTTGAAGACCTGCTCCCCCTCTGGCCCTGTCAGGACCCGCTGGTGCTCCGGGTGGGACGCGTTGAAGGACAGCCGCAGGACCGCAACCGTGGGAGAGCCGCCACCCACCGTCGCCGCCAGTACTGCCAAGGGCCCGGAGACAGCCCACCCCGCTCCCCCGCCCGAGAGCAGCGCCACCACGGCGGCCGCGCCCAACAGGAGGATCTGGACCAGTGCGGTGCAGTACAACCAGATCTGTGGACGGCTCGGCGTTCCTCGCCCTCGCTCGAGATACTGGGGCACCGCGACGAGGCCGGACACCACCAGCAGGGTCACCGACACCACGGCCAAGCCTGTCATTCCTGTCCCCCTGATCCACCTCCGCCATCGACCAGCCGGTCAACGCGCTCCAGCATGCCAGAGACCACGGACGCCAGACGACGGGACTCATGCCACATTCCAGTGCGCAACCGCGAGCTCACCGCTTGCTGCGTGACACCCAACTCACGAGCGGCCTTGCGTTGCGTCATGCCAGCGTCCACGAGCCGGCCGGCATCCTGGCCGTCCTCACTGCGACGATGTTCGAGTTCTGCCAGCAATTGCAGGCTCGCCTCAATCGCCTCCAGCAACACAGACACCTCGTCCCCCACCGGGCCAGCAACGGCCACCCGACCCGGCGAATGCTTGGCCCGCTCGACGGCGATGCGGGCGTACTCGAAGGCGGGCCCTGCGCCGGCGCGGGTCTCCGCCGGCAGGGGCTGGCGCACCTGGCCTACTCCGATCCCCACGCTCCAATGGCCGGACCGCGCCGCCGAGAGGGCGATGCCAACCACCATCTCTGCCCGATCCACCACACCCTGTACCTCGTCCCCCGCCGTGCGCTGGAATGGGCGGATGATGCCACGGGCGGACTCTTCGGCGTCCTGGTCCACGAGCCCTTCGATGAGGGCGGTCACCCGATCTGGTCCCCGGCTGGAAGCGCGCTGGTCCATAGTCATGACGAACATTTCACAAGCCTAGTGCTTAGTAGGTCTATCAACAAGGAGTGAACCTTGTTGATGAAGGGACGTCTAGAGTGGAGGGATGCCTGCTTCCTTCGAGACCCCATCCCCGGCCGGCGCACGGACGATGCCCCACACGCGCACTCAGGCCTCGCGCTGGGTGTGGATGAGCCTGATTTTGGATGCCGTGCTCATCGTGCTCTTTGCCGCGCAGGGGCGCAAGACGCACGAGTCCGGCATGGACCTCGGCGGCATTCTCCTCACCGCGCTCCCCTTCCTGCTGGCGTGGGCCATCTCCACCGCCGTCACGCGCCCGCACCGCACCTGGGCGCAGATCTGGCCGGCCGGCGTCGTGGTGTGGCTGGTGACCGTGGTGGGCGGCCTCGCCTTGCGGGTGGCCTTCGGTGGCACGGCAGCCCTCGCGTTCCAGTGGGTGACGGCAGGCGCACTGGCCGTGCTCCTGCTGGGCCGCCGCGCCGTCACCGCACTGATCCTGCGGTCCCGACGCCGCTCCCGGTCCTAGGATGGCCTCGAGACCAGACGGGACCAACAAGACAACTCAGGAGGAACCACGATGGTGACAGCCTTCGTCATGATCAAGACCGACCCGGACCGCATCCCAGAGTGCGCCGAGCAGTTGGCCGACCTGAACGGCGTCACGTCCGTCTACTCGGTGACGGGGAACTGGGATCTCGTGGCCATGGTCCGCCTGCGTCAGTACGAGGACCTGGCTGACGTCATCGCCGACCAGATGTCCAAGGTGGAAGGCGTCCGGGACACCGAGACCATGCTCGCCTTCCGCGCCTACTCACGTCATGATCTGGAAGAGGGCTTCGCCCTCGGCTTCGAGAACATCGAGCAGTAGCGGCCCTCAGTCGTAGAGGATGACCCTCAACGGTGTCCAGCCCGGCGATCCCAGCGGTGCCGGAACCTCCGAGATGACAGCGGCGACCGGGGCGGCGGGGCTCAGGAGTGTGAGACCTGTACCCAGGAATCCAGAGCGCCCTGGGCGGCGCCGGAATCGATCGACTCGGCCGCACGCACCATGTTCGCCGCAATCCTCTCGAAGAGGTGCCCCTCCGCCGAGGTGTCGAAGGCGGTGAGGCCGGCGGCCGCGTTCAGCAGCACCGCGTCGCGGACCGGCCCCACCTGACCTGCCAGCAGGTCGCGGACGATCCCGGCGTTGTGCTGCCCATCCCTGCCGGCCAAGGCCTCCACGGCCGCCAGCTCGATCCCGAAGTCCTGCGGGTTGAGTTCATGTTCGGTCACCACGCCATCACGGATCTCGAAGATCGACGACGGACCGGAGGTGGTGATCTTGTCGCGGCCGTCGCTGCCGCGGAAGACGAGTCCGCGCAGTCCACGGTCGGCCAGCACACCAGCCAGCAACGGCGCCATGCGGGCACTGGCGCATCCCAGTGCCTGGGCACGCACACCCGAGGGGTTGGTCAGCGGTCCGAGGTAATTGAAGACGGTCGGCACGCCCAGCTGCTTGCGCGCCGGGGCCACGTACTTCATGGACGGGTGATACCCCTGCGCGAACAGGAAGGTGATTCCAGCCGTCGTGGCACACTCGAGCACCTTGTCCACTGACATGGACAGGTCGACCCCGAGGGCTTCGATCACGTCGGCAGCGCCCGCCGTGGAGGACGCACCACGGTTGCCGTGCTTGACGACCGTCGCACCCGCACCCACCGCCACCAGCGACGACATGGTGGAGATGTTGACCGTTCCGAGCTTGTCTCCGCCGGTACCGACGATGTCCAGGGTCTCCCCCGGCACCTCAAGATGCACCGCATTCTCCAGCATGACTTGAGTCAGGCCCAGCAGCTCCCCGACCGTCTCCCCCTTGGCGGCGAGGGACACCAGGAATCCGGCGATCTGCGCGTCCGTGGCGTTGCCGGACATGATCTCCCGCATCGCCCACATGGCCTCCTCGGTGGTGAGGTCCTGGCGGGACACCAGCCGCCCGAAGACGAAAGGCCAGGACAGGGATGCAGTCGACGAAGTACTCACGCGAGTCATGCTATCGCTGGACCGCGAGGCCACCGAAGCGTGCGACCGTCTATTGCAGAGGGCGTCGTGCGCGTCATACTCTCGGTTCCGGGCGTCCGATGTGGAGACCAAAGTCCCCTACGTGTATGCAGTTTTCCGGCCCCTCTACCCAGACGGGCCGAATTAGGACATACTCATGACTCGTAACCACGCGGCCAGCCCGAGCGGAAACGTCAACTGACCTGCAAATCTGCGAGATTGCTGGACGTTCTTGGCCAACTGGGTGAGAAACCGATCAACACGGGAAGAACGGGAAACGCCGAAACGTTCGTCGCATTGGAGCCATTGGGCGTTTTAGGGCCATAATGGCTGGGTGACGACTGCAACCCATGCCCTCCCCCGGCCCGCAACAGGGCTCCCCAGCCGACCCAATATGGTGCAAGTGGGCACCATGGTCTGGCTTTCCAGCGAGCTCATGTTCTTCGGCGGCCTCTTCGCCATGTACTTCACTCTGAAGTCCACCTCCCCCGAGTTGTGGGCCGAGAGCACCGCGACGCTGAACGTGCCGCTCGCGTTCGTGAACACCCTGATCCTCGTGGCGAGCTCCTTCACGGCCCAGGCCGGCGTCTTCGCCGCCGAGCGCCTCCAGCCACGCCGCACCGGCGGCTTGCTCGCCCTCAAGAGCTGGGGCATGGTCGAGTGGTTCATCCTGACCTTCATCATGGGTGCGATCTTCGTCTCCGTGCAGTGCTACGAGTACGCGGTGCTCGTCTCCCACGGCATCACGATCGACGCCCATGCCTACGGATCTGCCTTCTACATCACGACCGGCTTCCACGCCATCCACGTGACCGGTGGACTCATCGCCTTCCTCTTCATCATCGGACGCGCCTACCTGGCCAAGCGCTTCGGTCACCACGAAGCCACCTCGGCCATCGTCGTCTCCTACTACTGGCACTTCGTCGATGTCGTCTGGATCGCCCTCTTCGCCATCGTCTACTTCCTGAAATAGGCCACGCCGTCCTCCCGGCACACCCGCACCACACCGAGGTAGACCGGATTCGGAACGTCACCCTCCTCCGGTCACAAAAGAAACGTTAGGAACCAACCGTGAAGGCACTTTCACAGAAACGGCGCCACCCCATCGCCGGGCTCGCGCTGCTGCTTCTGGGACTTCTCATCACCGGCGGCCTGTACTCCGTCGCCAGCACCATGAACCAGGCCCAGGCCTCCAACACGGGTTCTAGCTACAGCGCAGAGGACATCACCGAGGGCGAGAAGCTGTTCAACGCCAACTGCGCCACCTGCCACGGCGTCGAGGCCGTCGGCACCGAGAATGGGCCGACCCTGGTCGGCGTCGGCGCCGCCTCCGTCAACTTCCAGGTCGGCACCGGCCGCATGCCGATGCAGATGCAGGGGCCTCAGGCCCAGGCCAAGCCGAACCAGTTCAGTGATGAACAGACCGCACAACTGGCCGCCTACGTCGCCTCCCTCGGTGCCGGCCCCGCCATCCCGGAAGAGCAGTACCTGGACACCGACCACGAAGACGTGGACCTGGGCAACGGCGGCACGCTGTTCCGCGTGAACTGCGCCATGTGCCACAACGCTGCCGCCGCCGGTGGTGCCCTGACGCGCGGCAAGTACGCCCCGCCGCTGGCCGGCGTCTCCGAGCAGCACATCTATGAGGCCATGATCACCGGTCCGCAGAACATGCCAGTCTTCAGTGACGCCAACATCAAGCCGGAGGACAAGCGGGACATCATCGCCTTCCTCAAGCAGATCGAGAGCCAGGGTTCTCCCGGCGGCGCCGCGCTCGGCTCACTGGGACCCGTGTCCGAAGGCCTCCTGGTCTGGACCGGGGGCCTCGCGGTTCTCATCGGCTTCATGGTCTGGCTGACCTCCCGGTCCTCCTGACCTGACGGCGCCGTGGGGGCGCCGGCCGCACACAACGTCACCATCACTCAAGCAAAGGATTCAGATCTATGTCTGAGCAAAGCCACGGAGGCCCGGATCACACGGGCGCCGTTGAGCACGCCGGTGTGGAGGAGTCTGGCAAATACGCCATCGACAACCCCGGCCTCCCGCCGCACCGGCCGCGTCTGGCAGACGAGGACCCGAAGGCCGCCAAGCGCGCCGAGCGCCAGGCCGCCTTCCTCTTCGGACTCTCCATCGTCGGAACGCTGTTGTTCTTCGTGGGGTACTTCGTGGTCGGCCAGATCGGCCCCGACACCACGTTCGCCACGATCCGTCTGCAGAACATGCTCCTCGGCCTCGGCACCGCCTTCGCCATGCTGGGCATCGGCGTGGGCATTGTCCACTGGGCCAAGACCCTGATGCCGGACCATGAGACCACCGAGCTGCGCCACGAGGTCCGCACCGAGGCTGACCGCCAGGTGGCCGTCGGCATGATCGAGGACATCATCGACGAGACCCAGGTCAAGCGCCGCCCGCTGCTGCGCAACACCTTGATCGGCGCCGGCGTCCTGGCCGTCCTGCCCGCGATCGCCATCTTCAGGGACTTGGACGACACGGACAACCGAAGCGAATTCGCCGCCGAGAACTTCGGCCCCGAGCGCCTGCGCCACACCATGTGGGCCACCGACGTCCGCCTCGTGCGCGACCCCACCGGTACCCCGATCAAGGCCTCCGACGTGACCATCGGTTCCGCCTTCCACGTGATCCCGGAAGGGCTCAACGAGCTCGACCCGCACGAGATGCTCAACCAGAAGGCCAAGGCCGTCGTCCTGCTCATGCGCCTCAACCCCGAGGACATGCAGGTCTCGCCGGAACGCGAGGACTGGAACGTCGACGGCATCGTCGCCTACTCCAAGGTCTGCACGCACGTCGGTTGCCCGGTCGCCTTGTACGAACAGCACACCCACCACCTCCTGTGCCCCTGCCACCAGTCGACGTTCGACCTGACGCAGGAGTGCAAGGTCATCTTCGGTCCGGCCGGCCACGCGCTGCCGCAGCTGCCGATCAGAGTTAATGAAGAGGGCTTCCTGGTCGCTCGGAGCGACTTCCATGAACCCGTTGGACCGGCATACTGGGAGCGTGGCTGACACTCATGAGCACCTCAACCACTACCGAGTACCAGGCCTCGACCCCGACGGGGAAGATCGCGAACTTCATGGACACCCGTGCCGGGTTGTCCCCCATGGTCAAGGAGTTCGGCCGCAAGATCTTCCCGGACCACTGGTCCTTCATGTTCGGCGAAGTCGCCCTCTACACCTTCGTCATCCTGTTGATGTCGGGCACCTTCCTGACGCTGTTCTTCGACCCGTCCATGGCTCACACCACGTATGAGGGCTCCTACAAGCCCCTCTACGGCGTGGAGATGTCTGTGGCCTATGCCTCGGCACTCGACATCTCGTTCGATATCCGTGGCGGCCTGTTCATGCGCCAGGTCCACCACTGGGCGGCGCTGCTGTTCGTGGCGGCCATGTCAGTGCACATGCTCCGCGTGTTCTTCACCGGCGCGTTCCGGCGCCCACGCGAGCTGAACTGGGTCGTCGGGTGCACGCTGCTCATCCTCGGCCTGGCCGCCGGCTTCACCGGCTACTCCCTGCCCGATGAGATGCTCTCCGGCAACGGCCTGCGCATCATCGATGGCGTCGTGAAGGCCATCCCGCTCATCGGCACCTACATCTCGTTCTTCCTCTTCGGCGGCGAGTTCCCCGGCGACGACATCATCGGGCGCTTGTACATCCTGCACGTGCTGGTGGTTCCGGCCCTCATCCTGCTGATGATCGTGATTCACCTGTTCATGGTCGTGGTGCACAAGCACACCCAGTACCCCGGTCCGGGACGCACCGAGAACAACGTGGTCGGCTACCCGGTGGGTCCGGTGTACGCGGCCAAGGCCGGCGGCTTCTTCTTCATCGTGTTCGGTGTGGTCGCCCTTCTCGGCGGCTTCTTCACGATCAACGCCATCTGGAACTACGGACCGTACGACCCGTCGCCCGTCCAGGCCGGTACCCAGCCGGACTGGTACATCGGCTTCGTCGATGGCGCCCTGCGGTTGATGCCTGGCACGTTGGGCGATTTCTCCTTCAAGTGGGACATTCCCTTCCCGTGGGGCACCAATACGCTTGCGCTGGGCGTCCTGCTGCCGGCTCTGGTTCCCGCCGGCATCCTCTTCGCCGTCATGTTCGGGTGGCCGTGGATCGAACGGTGGATCACCAAGGACAACCGGGAGCACCACATCCTGGACCGTCCGCGCAACGCCCCGACTCGCACCGGTGTCGGTGTGGCCGGCATCATCTGGTACTGCGTCATGTGGGCTGCGGCCTCCTCCGACCTGATCGCCACGCACTTCTCCGTCTCGCTGAACGACGTGACCTACTGGTTGCGCGCGCTCTTCGTGTTCGGTCCGTTCATCGGCTTCATCATCACGAAGCGCGTGTGCCTCGCCCTCCAGCGCAAGGATCGTGAGATCGTGTTGCATGGCCGCGAGGCAGGTGTCATCGAGATGACGCCGGAGGGTGAGTTCCGTGAGCGCCATGAGCGGTTGGACGACTACCGCCTCTACAAGCTCGTCAGCTTCGAGAACAAGAAGCCCATCCCGGCCCAGCCAGGCCGTGATGGCAAGATCAAGGCCTCAGAGAAGCAGCGGGCCAAGTTCAACCGCTGGTTCTACGAGGAGCGCGTTGCTCCGGTGACCCGCGAGGAGTTGGCCGAGGCCAAGACCCACGATCATTCGGACGTTCCGAGCGCCGTGGAAGGCCAGGACGGCCAGTCGTCCATCGGCCACTGACCGAGAATCTCCACAGCAGAAGGGCCCCACCACGGTGGGGCCCTTCTGCTGTCTCAGTGTGCATCCGCGTCGTCGTGACGAGGTCATTCAGCAGTCTCCCCGGTACCTTCTTCGCAGCCCCTTCTGCAGGAGTGGACGTGGGGTGTGCTGCCCGGCCAGAAGTCATCGAGGACGTTCGCAAAGTGGATGCCGAGCTCTGACATCGCAGCCTGACCGACACTGGAACGCAGATCCGACGAGTGGAAATCAGGCAAGATCACTGGCCACCACGAGGTGAGAGTCTTCCTCGGGGTCCATGTGGGCAAGGTCCAACATCACGCCGTGGCCGCGGCCCTGGACCGGAACGGGACCAAGCTCTAAGAGAGCCCTGCCCAACGACGAGGCAACGACCTGTGCCGGGGTGCTAGCGGACATGCCAATCTCCTTGTAGGCGGACAAGGACTTCCCTGCTGAAGGACAGTTGATCTCCCTGTCTGTGGCCACTTGGACCGGTCGTGTCGGTCCACCCAAGAACGTCCCTCCGGGGTTTGCTCGAGGTCTCTGACCGCCACGAGCCGATTCCACCGGAGGGACGCATGAAGAAGCCCGACGGGGAGATCATGGGAATTCTTGATGCCCCACCTACGGCCCGTGGCTCCGGAGGTGCTGGCCGCGGCCAAGGCCCAGCGGCGGGACCGCACCGAGGTCCTGCGCGTGCTGTTGGCCGAGGAGATCCGCGGCCGGGAGGAGGCCACCAAGGCCGCCCGCCGCAAGGCCGCCGGGCTGCCGGCTGGCAAAACGTTCGACTCGTGGCGCGAGGCTGATTCCTCGATCCCTGCACAGACCCAGTCCGCACTGGCCTCCTTGGAATAATGGGTCCACCGCGGCGAGAACCTGGCCATCACCGGGCCTTCTGGCACCGGTAAGACGCACTTCGTGGAGGCCCTGGCCCACCGGTGAATATTCGGCGTTCTGAGCGCCATCCGTATTGGGTTTGAGAGCCAGTGACCGCTTGAGGCGTTGGGCGCCTTGGGAGCCATCGTTATTCTGGTTCAGAGCCACCTGCTTAGGCTCCTTCCGCTGGGTGTAAAGGGCACCCGGCGGAAGGAGCAGTTCAATGGTAAGGAA
>NZ_BMLQ01000016.1 GCF_014645315.1 Citricoccus zhacaiensis
CTACATCAACCACCGCAGCACCGATCTCTGACCTTGGGCTCCCCGCATAGCCCGCTCCCGCTCTGGAATCGAGAGAATACGCCGGTCACGAATACGTCAGGCCAGCACTTACTGGATTATATGTCTAGTAAGTGGACTCTCTGACTACGTCTGTTCGGCGTTGTTGTAAGCCTCGAGGATGTCCTGATGGATGCGTCCTCGGGCCGAGACGTCGTAACCGTTCTGCTGGGCCCACTGGCGGATGGCCGCCGCCGGGCGAGGCGGCGCTTGAGGCGCGGTGGCTCGGCCCTGGCGAACGTAGGCGGTCAGTTCGCCGCGCAGCTGCTTGGCATTGGCGGTGGACAGGTCGATCTCGTAGTGGCGTCCATCCAGGCCGAACGAAACGGTTTCCTTTGCCGGAGATCCGTCGAGGTCGTCAATCAAAACTACTTGTGCCTTCTGGGCCATGGCTTCCTTAGGTCATGTGCTCGCACCGGCCCACACTGTGAGGCCACAGCCGGCAGTTTATCCGGACCTGGCCTAGTCAGAGGATGTTCCGCGCGTGTGGGAGTCGGCCGTGAGGTGGGCGGCGTGCTCACGCAGGTATTCGCAGAGGTAGGGTGCGTCGAAGTCGACCAGCCCGTAGCCGGCGGCCTGGATCATGCCCGCCTTGAGCAGCCGGTCGCGGTAGACCCCGGCGTACCGGCTGGTCTTGCCATGCGGGCGGCGATGTCCGCCAGAGTTTTTATCCCTTTAGAACTCACTTCCAGGGGTCGGCCTGGACTGTCGAACTCTGTGAGTCTGTCGGCCTGGCAGTCTGTCAGCATTGGTGGCCAACGGCGGCGTCCAGGGCTGCGGCGGTTCCGCCCCTGCAGTGGGGCGAAACGGATTCAACTGAGCCACGACCACTCCCCCGGTGTACTTGTGTGTACTTTGTGAACATCAGTGCACGGGGTGAACGAGAGTGTTCTTTCGCCTTGCGTGGATGTCTGCTGGTGAACGGTCGAAGACTCTGTGAGTCACGGGCTCTGTATGTCCACAACTCTGTCATGAGTATGTCCCGGCCGCGCTCGGCGTCCTCAGGGAGGGTTATGGAGTGGAGTTTGAGGACCCCTGCCTCTCTTCCTGTTCGCGTACCGGACGCCACCGCGGAACCTGCCGGTCCAACCACTGCAGCCGCTCTGGCTCCAGGGTTCCGGCGCGGTAGGCGCTCTGCTGGGCATAGACCCACACCGCCAGACTCTTCTCCTGGTCGCCAGGCATGTCAGTGTGCTGGGGGAACCTACCGTGGTCGTGGAGGAAGCGCAGCAGCTCGACCAGGCGTAGTCGCCAGTTGGATTCGTTCTCGATCGACCGGTCATCCAACCTCCACGACGGCAACACCCGATCTAATCCACGCTCTCGGTGCAAGGGCAACCGTTCTGCGCGATGGTGGGAGCGTTGGGTGATCAGCCAATGGGCCAGGGACCACTCGGAACCAGTCTGCCGGGAGTCATCCGACCGGCGGGCGTGCGGGCGGCGCTGGTGTTCTTGGAGGAATCGGTCCAGTTCCTCGAGGCGGGCTCGCCAGCGCCGGTCCGGATCCGGCCAGTTCGAGGGCCTGGGGCGCGGCCGGTCATGGAGGGCCAGGCGCGTCGGGGCGGGCCCGCCCCGAAGTGCTTCACCACGCCGGCGCACGTACTCCCGCACATACTCCGGGTTCACGTCGTTCAAGCGGGCAATGACCGCGGCTGAGACGCCCCTGTCGGACATCATCACCCATTCAGGATGTGCCCGCCCCTTCCGCTCCACACGCCGAGCCTAACCGGGCTTGAGGTCTCATGCTTCGCGGTTGTGGATAACCCTGAGAGCTACCGGTCGTGTCGGTCGTAGGGGTCCGTCCAGGAGGACTCTTCCCGGGGGATGCGGTGGACCCAGGAGGCCGGCACCCAGGCCTGCACCGGATGATGGGCGTCATCTGGCCACTGGACCAGGACGTGGGTCTGGGTCCAGCGCACCGCCTTGGCGTCTTGGACCGGGAAGCTCACCCGCACATAGGGCTCCAGGCCTGATGGTGGCCCGGAGGTGTCCTCGGGCTGCCAGGTCTTCGGCCCGCCGAAGACCGTCGGATCCGAGGTCCGGAACAACTCTGCGTTCGCACGGTACGCGCCACCGCCGGGGCGCTTCACCCACGACATGCACACCGCCTTGCCTCGGGCGCGGGGCGCCGTGCAGGCCAGGGGCCAGCACTGCGTTCAGTGATTGTCGAACACATCAGGTGCTGGCCAGTGGGCGGCGGCCGACCATGGACTGTTCGAGCCCCTGGTCGTCGTGGACGCGGATTAATCGCCAGCGGCCCGAATCGACGTGGTGGCTGATGTCGAGGGTGAGCAGGGGCGCGTTATGGGCTCGTTCCAGGCGTACTTGGAGCCGCCAGACTTCGTGGTCCACCAGGCCGGGGCCGCGGCCGCGCTCGGCCCGGTACTCTTCGGTCCACCACCGGCGGCGTTCGAACCAGCGGGCCGGTTCCGCGGCGACGATATAGCGGCGATGCTCCCAGTCCAGGCGCAGCGGCACCCCGGCCGTGGTGCACGTCACGCCCACCGATTGAGTCAAGGTTCCCACCCTGAATTCCCCTTCCTCGAGGCAATATGCCGACCCCATTTTGGGGTGAGCGTGACCGGCCCCTGGGACGGGGGCCAGCCTGCGAGGGGAAGACAGGAAGCAACGAGCAAGACCAGCCACTGTAGCGGCTGGTGCTCGGGTCAGAGGTTAGGGGAAGGGCCGGACGAGCTAGGAGGCGAGCTGGGAATCGCCGCAGTTGATGGGGGCATCGAAGCCCTGGACCCGGTGGTGTTCCTCGCTGGCTCGGAACCGCACACGCGGGCGGCCTGCGGCCGGCTGTTGTCCTGTCCCGCCGGAACGGCGTCGACCAGGTACCGGCCCTGGCGGGCCGGCTTCTTCTTCGTTTTTTGCTGCTGTTCTTCGGATTATGCGCCCCGGCTCCACCGGCACAAGCCCCTCCGCTAGCGCTCCGGGGCCGGTTCCCCCGGAAACCTGGGGTCGGCGCTCCCTCGTTCCTCGGTCGCTTCTTTCCTTCCCAAGCTTTCCTCCTCCACCGCCCTCCGGGTTGATGCCGGCTCCGTCCGGGGCAGCTCCACTGCGTTTCGCCAGCAGGCAAAAAACAACGGGGAGAGGACTAACCCACACCCCACGGCGAGAGGAACCCCAGATGAGTCACCACGCGATCTACGACAGCATGCAAGAGGGCTGCGCCGACATCCTGACCCCGGTGTGCCCGTTCTGCGGCCAGCAGGGATGGATCACCGTCCCCCAGCCGGGTGCTGACGCCCTGATGGAAGGCCAACCCGTCCAGGACGCCCTGCCCGAGGTCGATCCCCGACTGCGCGAGCAGATCACCAGTGGTATCTACCCCCGCTGCTTCCCCGGCGCCGAGTTCGGCGACGGCATCGACCCCGACTTGATCCACGGCCACTGACCACGACAACTCCACCGGAAAGGACGAAACCATGATCACCGTGACCGTCTATAGCAAGCCGGCCTGCGTGCAGTGCAATGCCACCTACCGGGCCCTGGAGAACAAGGGCATCGCCTACGAGACCGTGGACCTGTCCCAGGATGCTGGGGCTCTAGAGCGGATCCGGACCCTCGGCTACATGCAGGCCCCCGTCGTGATCACCGAGACCGGCGATCACTGGTCCGGCTTCCGCCCCGACAAGATCGAAGAACTAGCCAAGCAGGCCACCGCAGAACTGCGTCGGACCTGATGCAGGGACAGCTCGACGCCCTGGACTACCCCGAGGCGTAGATGAGCCCGGGGGCGGCGGGGCCGATGACTGCCCCTCCGTCCCCTCCGGTATCCGCCGTGCTCCGTGGACTGGCGACCAGCGGCCGCAGCAGGAGGGCCGTGGATGGCAACGGTGCATCCGGCCCAGGCTCACACAGCAGTAGACCCAGCTGATAGAGCGGCATCCATGACCCTCACCGAAGCAGAGAGGGAAGACTCCAAGAACCCAGGCCAGCCCCTACTCGACGAAAAGTAGTAATAGTAGTAGGCTGACTATTATTACTTCTCGTTCTAGGGAGCTTCGATGGTCGAAATGTCCACCCCGACCGTGAGCGACCGCGTCTTCGCGGCCTGTGACCAGCTCGAGGCCGCCGGAGAGCGCATCACCGTGGCTACGGTGCGGAAGCAGGCCCAGGTCTCCATGCAGGATGCCTCCGAGGGCGTGCGCGCCTGGCGGCAGGCCCACGCGCAGGCTCAGTCCGTGCCCGAACCTCCCGAGGCCGTGGCCCGGGCCCTGAATGGCGCTTGGGGGGCAGCCCTGACGGCCGCGCGGACGGAGGTTGAACACCTGGCCACCGAGGCCAGGCAGGCCCAAGAGCACGCCGAAGCCGAAGCGGCCGACCTCTTGGCAGCCATCACCGAGACGGAAGTCAGTCGCGATGAAGCCCGTAGCGAGCTCGAGCGAATCCGGGCCGAGCTGACCAGGGCCCAAGCCGAACAGCAGCAGGCCATCGGAAAAGCGTCGGATGCCATCCAGGCCCGCGCCCGCGAGGAGGGCCGTAGGGAGCAAGCGGTGAACGAAGCGGGTCGGCTACGAGGAGAGCTTGACGAGGCCAAGGAGCGGGTCCGCGAGTTCCAAGACATCGCCGACCAGGCGAAAGCGCAGGCCCAGCAAGACCGCCATGCGCGGGCCCAGGCCGAAGCGGAGACGAAAACGGCGCGAACAGCCCTCACGGAGGCCGAGATCAGTCGGGACGAGGCCTTCAGCACCCTCAAAGACTGCCGAGCTGACCTGACCAAAGTGCAGGCCGAGCGGGATCAAGCGGTCGAGACCGCGGCCCAAGCCCGTCAAGACCAAGCCCAGGAGAAGGCCACCCGCCAGCAGGCGGAAGCCGAGGTGGCACAGCTGCGGAAAGATCTCAAGAGTTCCCGGGAAAAGCTCCGCAAGACCGACACCGAGACGAAGTCTCTGCGTACCGAGCTGAGCGCGGCTCAAGAAGAAATTCGGACGCTGCGCGACTAAAATCTCCCCCTGGCAAGGGGTCGGCCGCCCCCTTGCGTGGGCCCGGCGTCGCCGCCCAGACCGGGGGGGTCCGCGGTGCAGGCCCGCTTGGAAACCCGGCCAGCGTCCGTGGTTCTTCACCGTGTCGAGCCTGGCCCCGTGCTGCGGCCGGTGTCTGTCCCCCGGCAAGAGCATCGGGGGAGGGAAGGATCATCTCGGCCTTGGAGCGGCTTGGCGGAACTCGTCAGGTCCCGCCGCCGGCGACCGGTAGGCCTCAGGGGAAAACCTGGCCTCATGAGCCTCGCGAGTGCCAAGCGGTGATCGGCACGGACGCCCGGCCGAGAAGCATGATGACGTCAGGTAGACCATTAACCATGTGCGCTTCTCGCACAGGGTGAGGACTCGGGTAGTGGTGTTCGCCCTACCTCCAGGCCTGCTAGGTACACGGCCAGAGCAAGGATGGCGGCGACGGTGGCGATCATGCGGGTTCGTCTCTGAACGGTGTTGTGCGTCTGGTCCCTGCGGGGCGCAACTCAGGTGAGATGTTCGGCGCCGCCTGGGGCCAGTGCCGGTCAGGGGCCGGTAAAGGCGGGGAGGAACTGGATGAAGACGGAGCCGGCGACGGCGACGTACACGACGGCAATCAGGGTCCCGGCCCACCCGGTGGCGAACCGGGCCACCGCCGGCGGGGCGGGGATCACGCCGTGGGCCAGGTTGCGGGCGGTGAGCAGGATGAACAGCGGGATCATGGCCGCCCAGACAATCATGCAGTACAGGCACAGGATGTAGATCTCGTACAGGGCCTGGAACCACAGCCACCCCACGAACCCCATCCCCAGGGTGACCCCGGCCTGCAGTCCGGCCCAGTACCAGCGGCCGGGTCGGGCCCCGGAGAGCACCACCATCGCGGTGGCCAGCACCACGGCGAAGGCGACGATGCCGATCAGCGGGTTCGGGAAGCCGAACAGCTCGGACTGCCAGGTGCCCATCACCCGCCCGCAGGACACCCAGGGGTTGATGTCGCAGCTGGTGGTGTGGCCGGGGTCCTCGTACAGGGCGAGGCGCTCGAGGACCAGGATCGCCGAGGCGATCCAGCCGACGGCGCCGGTGACGAGCAGCACCACCCCGAACGGGCGGTGCCGGGCGAGGGCCGGCGTCCCCGCCGCCTCGGAGGCCGGTCCGGCGCCGGCCGGGGGCTCGGAGGGGTGTTCGGCGGGGTGGTCCGTGGTGGTGGGGGTTGTCATGGGCGGGTCGGCGTCCGGGGCAGGGGTGCGCATGTGGCGGCTCAGTTCTTGGCGGCGGCGTCGACCTCGGCGCGGAACTGCTCGAGGGTGTTCAGGGTGAGCGGCTTTCCGTCCAGGAAGAAGGTCGGGGTGCCCTGCACGCCCAGGGCGGCCCCGTCGGCCAGGTCCTGCTCGATCCGGGCGCGGGTGGCCGGGTCGGCCACCGCAGCATCGTAGGCGGCCATGTCCAGGCCCAACTTCTCGGCGTAGCCGCGGAACACCGGGCTGCGGTCCTCGGCGGTGTGGCTCCACTGCTCCTGGGTGTCGAACATCTTCTGATACATGGCCTCGTACGCCCCCTGCTGGGCTGCGGCCTCCACGGCGGTGGCGGCGGTCATCGAGTTCGGGTGGCCCGGCAGCGGGAAGTAGCGGTGCACGAAGGTCACCGTGTCTCCGTACTCGGCGCGCAGGTCCTCCACGACCGGGTAGGCCGCGGCGCAGCCCTCACATTCGAAGTCCAAGAACTCCACCAGCACGGCCTTCTCGTTCGGTGCCTGGGAGAGCACCCGGCTGTTCTCCCGGACCAGCTGCCCGGTCTCTTGGCTCGGCTGTCCGGATTCCTGACCGGTGGACGCGCTGGCGTCTTGCGGTGGGGTGGTGGTGGCGCCGCGGGCCACGAAATAGCCGATGGTGCCGCCGACGATGACCAGGGCCAGCAGGACCCAGACCACGATCTTGGCCCGGCGCTGCCGGGACGGGGCGGAGTCGGCCTTGGTCGGGGTGGGGTCGGTGGGAGTCATGGTCGGTCCAATCCGTGGGGTCGGGAGTCAGGGGCAGGGGTTTAGACGGGGGTGGTGAAGGTGCCGGCGAGGTTCTGCAGCTGGTAGATCCACAGGGTCCAGATCCCGGTGACCATCAGGACCCCGACGAGCACCAGCAGGATCCCGCCGATGATGTTGAAGGCCCGGATGTGGCGGCGGACGAAGCCCAGGGTGCGGGTGACCCAGTCCAGGCCCATCGCGACCAGGACGAAGGGGATGCCCAGGCCCAGGCAGTAGAGGAAACCCAGCAGGGCCCCGCGCCAGGGGTCTCCGGTGGTGGTGCTCAATGCCAGCACGGCGCTCAGGGTGGGGCCCATGCAGGGGGTCCAGCCGAGGCCGAAGACCACTCCGAGCAGCGGGGCGCCGGCGATGCCGGTCTTCGGCTGGAAGGACATCTTCTTGGTGCCCTGCAGAAAGGGCAGCCAGCCGACCAACACCAGGCCCATGAGCACGACGAATACCCCCAGGATCCGGATCAGCAGGTCCTGCCACTGCAGCAGCCAACCACCGATCACTCCGAAGGCGGCCCCGTAGGCGGTGAAGACCGCGGCGAATCCGAGGATGAACAGTCCCACCCCGGTCATCACCCGGCGCCGGTTGTCTTCCCGGCGCGGATCGGCCAGCCCGGAGACGTAGCCCAGGTATCCGGGCACCAGCGGCAGGATGCACGGGGAGAGGAAGGACACCAGGCCGGCGACCGCGGCCAGCGGCATCGCCACCAGCAGTGCCCCAGACTGGACCATTTCAGCGAAGAACCCGCCCAAGTTCATGCCCGTCCTCCCCGGCCCCGGACGGGGCGGCGCGGACAGGTGGGGCGGCAACGGGCAGTCACGGAGGGTCCTCACTAGGTCAACGGGTCGGGGCCACCGAAGTCCGGGTGAAACCCGCAAATACGCTACAGCACGGGGTGTATAGTTCAGCGCATGCTGACTATTTCCACACGGTTGGACGTGATGCACCGGCTGGGCCGGGCGATGGCCGACCCCACCCGGTCCCGGATCCTGCTCTCCCTGCTTCAGGGGCCCGGGTACCCGGCCGAGCTGGCCCGGGATCTGGAGCTGAGCCGGTCGAACGTGTCGAACCACCTGGCCTGCCTGCGGGACTGCGGGATCGTGGCCGTCGCGCCCGAGGGGCGCCGCACCCGGTACGCGATCGCCGATGCACACCTGACCCGCGCGCTGACAGCCCTGGTCGAGGTGACCCTGGCCGTGGATGCCTCCGCCCCGTGCATGGACCCGGGCTGCTCGGTGCCCGGGTGCTGCGACACGGTGCAGGTGGCCTCGTGAGCGCCGCCTGCGGCTGCGAGGCCCCGTCCCCCACTTCCGGGGCACCGGAGGAGCACGAGGGCCACCGGCCGTGGTGGCGAGATGCGGCCATCCTGCTCCCGGTGCTCTCCGGGGTGGCCTTCCTGACCGGGCTGGTCCTGGAGTGGTCCGGGGCCGGCGTCGCGGCCACGGTG
>NZ_BMLQ01000017.1 GCF_014645315.1 Citricoccus zhacaiensis
GCTATGACCGCCGTAACCCTGTTACCCCTACTGTCAACACACTCCCCCCTTCCAGCCCGTCAGGGGTGGGGTGGGTGGTGTTGGTCGTGGGTAGTCTTGGTGGTTACAACACTACTGTTGCACTGTTCAATTTTTATCCACCCCTGCACGGGGTGGTGGTTCGGTTGGTTGTTGTTCCGCAACCGCATAGTGGACGCTACGCATCTGGCCCTCTCATACCCTTTGAAGCGGGTATGAGAGATGCTTGTGTGTGTAAGTTATCGGCCTATTAGTACCGGTCGGCTTCACAAGTCGTTAGTCCTTGCTTCCACGTCCGGCCTATCAACCCAGTGATCTGCTGGGGGCCTCCCGACCCGAAGGTCGTGGAAATCTCATCTCGAAGCTGGCTTCCCGCTTAGATGCTTTCAGCGGTTATCCTTCCCGAACGTAGCTAATCAGCGGTGCACCTGGCGGTACAACTGACATACCAGAGGTTCGTCCGTCCCGGTCCTCTCGTACTAAGGACAGACCTTCTCAAATTTCCTGCGCGCGCAGAGGATAGGGACCGAACTGTCTCACGACGTTCTGAACCCAGCTCGCGTACCGCTTTAATGGGCGAACAGCCCAACCCTTGGGACCTACTCCAGCCCCAGGATGCGACGAGCCGACATCGAGGTGCCAAACCATGCCGTCGATATGGACTCTTGGGCAAGATCAGCCTGTTATCCCCGAGGTACCTTTTATCCGTTGAGCGACGGCCGTTCCACAACGGGCCGCCGGATCACTAGTCCCGACTTTCGTCCCTGCTCGAGCTGTCGCTCTCACAGTCAAGCCCCCTTGTGCACTTGCACTCGACACCTGATTGCCAACCAGGCTGAGGGGACCTTTGGGCGCCTCCGTTACATTTTGGGAGGCAACCGCCCCAGTTAAACTACCCATCAGGCACTGTCCCTGACCCGGATCACGGGCCGAAGTTAGATGTCCAGAGTGACCAGAGTGGTATTTCAACGATGACTCCACACGAACTAGCGTCCATGCTTCAACGTCTCCCACCTATCCTACACAAGCCACACCGAACACCAATACCAAACTATAGTAAAGGTCTCGGGGTCTTTCCGTCCTTCTGCGCGTAACGAGCATCTTTACTCGTAGTGCAATTTCGCCGAGTTCACGGTTGAGACAGCGGGGAAGTCGTTACTCCATTCGTGCAGGTCGGAACTTACCCGACAAGGAATTTCGCTACCTTAGGATGGTTATAGTTACCACCGCCGTTTACTGGGGCTTAAATTCTCAGCTTCGCTCCGAAGAACTAACCGGTCCTCTTAACCTTCCAGCACCGGGCAGGAGTCAGTCCGTATACATCGTCTTGCGACTTCGCACGGACCTGTGTTTTTGATAAACAGTCGCTTCCCCCTGGTCTCTGCGGCCCATACACCCTCCACCCAGCAAGTGGGCTTCAGGCTCAGGGCCCCCCTTCTCCCGAAGTTACGGGGGCATTTTGCCGAGTTCCTTAACCATGATTCTCTCGATCGCCTTAGTATTCTCTACCTGACCACCTGTGTCGGTTTGGGGTACGGGCGGCTAGAACCTCGCGTCGATGCTTTTCTTGGCAGCATAGGATCACCGGATCCCCCACCTAGTGGGGGCCTATCGGGTCTCAGGCACACGCCTGGCGGATTTGCCAACCAGACACCCTACACCCTTGGACCAGGTCAATTCCATTGCCTGGCCCGGCTACCTTCCTGCGTCACACCTGTTAATACGCTTGCCTTATCGGTTCAGGTCCCGCGCTCCCCCACCACGTCCCCCGAAGGGGATCCAGGCAGGTTCGGGCGGTTAGTATCACCGACTCAGCATGGGCGGTTCTTCGCCGGTACGGGAATATCAACCCGTTGTCCATCGACTACGCCTGTCGGCCTCGCCTTAGGTCCCGACTTACCCAGGGCAGATTAGCTTGACCCTGGAACCCTTGGTCATCCGGCGGACGGGTTTCTCACCCGTCTTTCGCTACTCATGCCTGCATTCTCACTCGTGCACAATCCACCGACGCTTACGCCCCGGCTTCACCTCGTACACGACGCTCCCCTACCCATCCAACTTGCGTTGAATGCCACGGTTTCGGCGGTGTGCTTGAGCCCCGCTACATTGTCGGCGCGGAATCACTTGACCAGTGAGCTATTACGCACTCTTTCAAGGGTGGCTGCTTCTAAGCCAACCTCCTGGTTGTCACAGCAACTCCACATCCTTTCCCACTTAGCACACGCTTAGGGGCCTTAACCGGTGGTCTGGGCTGTTTCCCTCTCGACCATGAAGCTTATCCCCCACGGTCTCACTGCCACGCTCTCACTTCCCGGCATTCGGAGTTTGGCTGACGTCAGTAACCTTGTAGGGCCCATCTGCCATCCAGTAGCTCTACCTCCGGGAAGAAACACGTGACGCTGCACCTAAATGCATTTCGGGGAGAACCAGCTATCACGGAGTTTGATTGGCCTTTCACCCCTACCCACAGCTCATCCCCTCCATTTTCAACTGAAGTGGGTTCGGTCCTCCACGCGCTCTTACACGCGCTTCAACCTGGCCATGGGTAGATCACTCCGCTTCGGGTCTAGACCGTGCCACTCAAACGCCCTATTCAGACTCGCTTTCGCTACGGCTTCCCCACACGGGTTAACCTTGCGACACAGCACTAACTCGCAGGCTCATTCTTCAAAAGGCACGCCGTCACCCCAAAAGGCTCCGACGGATTGTAGGCACATGGTTTCAGGTACTATTTCACTCCCCTCCCGGGGTGCTTTTCACCATTCCCTCACGGTACTGATCCGCTATCGGTCAACAGGTAGTATTCAGGCTTACCAGGTGGTCCTGGCAGATTCACACGGGATTTCTCGGGCCCCGTGCTACTCGGGCACACTCTCTAAGCGGCGGTACGCATTCGCACTACGGGACTCTCACCCTCTACGGTCAGCCATCCAAAGCTGTTCGTCTATACGCCCGCTCCTCACCACCCCAAGCCGGCAGACCTGGGACGAAAGGGCCCACAACCCCGAACACGCAACCCCTGCCGGGTATCACACGTGAACGGTTTAGCCCCATCCGCTTTCGCTCGCCACTACTCACGGAATCACATTTTGTTTTCTCTTCCTGCAGGTACTGAGATGTTTCACTTCCCTGCGTTCCCTCCAACCGGCCTATGTGTTCAACCGGCGGTCACACACTCACAGGTGTGCGGGGTTCCCCCATTCGGAAATCCTGGAATCAACGTCCGGTTATCGACTCCTCCAGGCTTATCGCAGATTCCCACGTCCTTCATCGGCTCCTGTTGCCAAGGCATCCACCATGCGCCCTGAAAAACTTAGCCACACAAGGCCAAGCCCTCAATGAGCAACACCCACCACCAACCACCCACCAAAAGCGGGGGTCAACAACGGGTGTATCAAAAGATGACTACATTCTCGGCGCTACCACACACCACCAGGGGGCGATGCGCAGCAGCAATAAAAATAAGATGCTCGCGTCCACTATGCAGTTCCCAAACAACAACCCGCACCACACCACCCACACCAACGAATCAACGTCAATGCTTCAGCATGGCCGGAACCAGACCACAGGCCCGGAACAACCACCCCCACACCACACCACCACCCGCCCCCTCGAAAGAGGACCCAGCGATCATGTGCTGCACGAGCAGCCGGTCCTGTTGTCCCAGGACCCAACAGTGTGCCAACACCCCAACCCATCCAAACCCGGTAAGTCCTTCCACACGACGGCGCGACATCCAGGGCAACACCCCAGACGCCCATTCCAGACGCAGTACTACGACCACCAGCCGGTACGGCCAGGGCACTATTCGTTGATGTTCCACCCATGAGCAACTCGCCGACCCACGAACGGGGCCGCTACGAGCACTACACCTGAACCACAACACCACCGACACCAGGGTCGAGGGCTTGTTGGCTAAGGGGCTCCTTAGAAAGGAGGTGATCCAGCCGCACCTTCCGGTACGGCTACCTTGTTACGACTTAGTCCCAATCGCCAGTCCCACCTTCGACGGCTCCCCCCACAAGGGTTGGGCCACCGGCTTCGGGTGTTACCGACTTTCGTGACTTGACGGGCGGTGTGTACAAGGCCCGGGAACGTATTCACCGCAGCGTTGCTGATCTGCGATTACTAGCGACTCCGACTTCATGGGGTCGAGTTGCAGACCCCAATCCGAACTGAGACCGGCTTTTTGGGATTAGCTCCACCTCACAGTATCGCAACCCATTGTACCGGCCATTGTAGCATGCGTGAAGCCCAAGACATAAGGGGCATGATGATTTGACGTCGTCCCCACCTTCCTCCGAGTTGACCCCGGCAGTCTCCCATGAGTCCCCGGCATAACCCGCTGGCAACATGGAACGAGGGTTGCGCTCGTTGCGGGACTTAACCCAACATCTCACGACACGAGCTGACGACAACCATGCACCACCTGTGAACCCGCCCCAAAGGGGAAACCACATCTCTGTGGCGATCGAGAACATGTCAAGCCTTGGTAAGGTTCTTCGCGTTGCATCGAATTAATCCGCATGCTCCGCCGCTTGTGCGGGCCCCCGTCAATTCCTTTGAGTTTTAGCCTTGCGGCCGTACTCCCCAGGCGGGGCACTTAATGCGTTAGCTGCGGCGCGGAAAACGTGGAATGTCCCCCACACCTAGTGCCCAACGTTTACGGCATGGACTACCAGGGTATCTAATCCTGTTCGCTCCCCATGCTTTCGCTCCTCAGCGTCAGTAACAGCCCAGAGACCTGCCTTCGCCATCGGTGTTCCTCCTGATATCTGCGCATTTCACCGCTACACCAGGAATTCCGGTCTCCCCTACTGCACTCTAGTCTGCCCGTACCCACCGCAGATCCGGGGTTAAGCCCCGGACTTTCACGGCAGACGCGACAAACCGCCTACGAGCTCTTTACGCCCAATAATTCCGGATAACGCTCGCGCCCTACGTATTACCGCGGCTGCTGGCACGTAGTTAGCCGGCGCTTCTTCTGCAGGTACCGTCACTTTCGCTTCTTCCCTACTGAAAGAGGTTTACAACCCGAAGGCCGTCATCCCTCACGCGGCGTCGCTGCATCAGGCTTGCGCCCATTGTGCAATATTCCCCACTGCTGCCTCCCGTAGGAGTCTGGGCCGTGTCTCAGTCCCAGTGTGGCCGGTCACCCTCTCAGGCCGGCTACCCGTCGTCGCCTTGGTGAGCCATTACCTCACCAACAAGCTGATAGGCCGCGAGTCCATCCAAGACCGATAAATCTTTCCACCCCCCACCATGCGATGGAAGGTCGTATCCGGTATTAGACCCAGTTTCCCGGGCTTATCCCAGAGTCAAGGGAAGGTTACTCACGTGTTACTCACCCGTTCGCCACTCATCCACCCCAGCAAGCTGGAGCTTCAGCGTTCGACTTGCATGTGTTAAGCACGCCGCCAGCGTTCATCCTGAGCCAGGATCAAACTCTCCGTAAAAAACAAAAAGCGGACAACACACAGACCCGGCGGAAAACCAGACCCACATGCCACCCAAAATC
>NZ_BMLQ01000018.1 GCF_014645315.1 Citricoccus zhacaiensis
ATGTCCGGACACAGGGGCCAAGAACACCGGGCTGACCAGCGGTTTACGGCAAGCATTGACGGTGGTTCGCGGTTAGTGCGAAGATTTCGCTCATTATGCGAACGCCTGAGGTGGGTCCGGTCGGCAGTGTTCCGCTGGTGCTGCGCTGCGGGACGGGCGTGCTGAACGAGGCCGAGACGGTGTGGGTGGCGATGCTGGACGGGTGGGCGGCCCAGCAGTTCGCCCGGAACCTCTCGGCGGGCACGGTGGAGGGCCGCCGGTCCACGGTGATGCGGTTCCGGCGGTTCGCCGAGGCCTACCCGTGGCAGTGGACGGCCTCGGTGGTGGACGAGTTCTTCCTGGAGCTGCGGGCGGTCAAGGGTGCGGCCCGGTCGACGGTGCTGGGGTACCAGAACGCGCTGAGGATGTTCTTGGAGTACCTGACGGACCCGGCGTATGGGTGGGGCGAGCAGTGCTGGGAGCGGTTCGGTGAGCACCCGGCGCAGGTCTTCCACGAGTGGAACACCGCCCGTCACGCCCAGGATGCGGTGGCCACCCCGGGCAAGCGCCCGTACACCCGGGACGAGCTCGAGGACCTCTTCGACTGCGCCGATGACCGGGTGCTGCGCATTCGCCAGGCCGGGGCCAAGGGGTGGATCCCGGCGTTCCGCACCGCGACGATCATGAAGGTCGCCTACGCGTGGGGGCTGCGCCGCAACGAGGTCCGCTGCCTGGACCTGGTCGACATCGCCACCAATCCGCGGGCACCTCAGTTCGGCAACGCGGGAATTATCTACGTCCGGCACGGCAAGGCCATGCGCGGTTCCCCGCCGAAGCGGCGCAGCGTGCTGACCGTGCCGGAGTTCGACTGGGCCGTGGAATGCCTGCGGCAATGGACCGATCAGGTGCGCCCGTTGTACGCCCCGGCCCGTTCGACCTGGTTGTGGCCGAGCGAGCGGGGCACCGCGGCGATCGCCGCGGACTCGCTGAGCCGGGCTTTCAATGAGGTCAAGCGGGAGGCCGGGCTGGATGATGACCTGGACTTCCACTCGCTGCGCCGGTCTTACGTCACCCACCTGATCGAGGCCGGCTACGACGCGTTCTTCATCCAGCAACAGGTCGGCCACGAGCACGCCTCGACGACCTCGATCTACACCGGCCTGTCCCCCGATTACCGGGCCCGGGTCGTGGACGGGGCCATCCACCGGATGGCCGCGGCCGCGATGACCACCAGCAAGGAGTACTGACCCATGAAACGGCACGTGGAGTACACCTGGCGGCTGCGGGAGGTCATGGCCGCCCGGGGGATGAACAACCTCTCCGAGCTCATCCCCCACCTGCACGATCGCGGGGTGAGCCTGTCGTCTTCCCAGCTCTACCGGCTGCTCGGGGCCACCCCGGAGCGGATGAACCTGACTCTGCTCGGGGCGCTGCTGGACGTGTTGGAGTGCAGCTTCGAAGATCTCTGCCCCACCACGGTGGTGGCCACTCCGGTCCGGCACCAGGCCACCGGCACCGAGGCCAGCACCGCGAAGAGAGACGCCATCCGCCCGATCAGGGCCCGCATTCACCGGCCCGAATGAGCCGGCCGGCCTTCACCGGGCCCTGCGCCCGCTGCGACCGCACTGGGGTGAGGTTCGCGGCCACTTGGCCCGAGGGGCGGATCTGCCGGCGCTGCTACCAGCGCGCCACCCGCCTGCACGGCACCTGCCCCGGCTGCGCCCAACACCGCCTACTGCCCGGGCTACTCGACGGCGCCCCGGCCTGCGCCGACTGCACCGGCATCCCGGCCGACTTCCACTGCACCCGGTGCGGGCGCGAGGACGAGTTCGTGCGCACCGGACTCTGCGCCCACTGCTGCCTGGCCGATGACCTCACCGTGCTGCTCGACGATGGCACCGGGGCCATCGCTGCACCACTGCTCCCCCTGTTTACCGCCCTGACCGGCCAGAAGCACGCCCGTAGCGCCCGGATCTGGCTCACCATTAACCGGCACGCCGAACAATTGCTGCGGGATCTGGCCCAAGGCCGGCTGCCCCTGACTCACCAGACCTTCCAGGAGCACCCCTGCCCCGGCAAAGTCGCCTTCCTGCGCGCCTTGTGCCTCGAGCACCAACTACTGGAGCCGGTGAACCTGGACATCGAACGCTTCCAGTCCTGGCTCGAGACGAAGGTCAGCGCCCTGCCCGCCGAGGACGCCCGGATCATCCGGCAGTACGCCCTCTGGGTGCACCTGAACCGGATACATCACCTTCAGGCCACCGAGGGCCTGAAGAAGGGCACCTTCCTGGCCGCCAAGCAGTCCATCACCATGGCCATCGGCTTGCTGGGACACCTCAGGGCCCGCGGACACAGCCCCGCGGAATGCACTCAGCACGACGTGGACGCCTGGCTGGCCGGTGGGCCCACCACCCGGAGTCTGGCTCGGGGCTTCGTGCGTTGGGCCGTCGAGCACGGGCACCTGCCCACCGTGGATTTCCCCTACCGCATCGCCCAGGCCACCCCTGTCATCAGCCAGGCCCAGCGGCTGGAACACCTCCGGACCCTCACCGAACCCTCAACTCAGATCCCGGGCACACTGCAAGTCGCCGCTCTGTTCCTGCTGCTCTACGGTCAATCGCTCACCCGCATCTCGCGGATGCGCCTGGCACAGATCCACGACACCGAGGGCAAGCTCACCGTGAGCTTCACCGACGACCGACTCCAGATCCCGCCCCCGTTCGACAGGATCGTGCGGGCACATCTTGACGCGCTGCCGCACACGAACACCTCCGCGCACCGGGCCAACACCTGGCTCTTCCCCGGCATGAGGCCCGGAGAACACCTGCACCAGAACACCATCATGAGCCGCCTGCGTGAGCGAGGCATCGACCTGCTCGGCGCCCGCAACGCCTCTCTGCGGGCCCTGGTCCTGGAAATGCCCGCGCCCATCGTCGCCGACGCCCTCAATTACAGCTACCAAGTCACCGACAAACACCGCCGCGACGCGGGCGCCACCTTCACCGA
>NZ_BMLQ01000019.1 GCF_014645315.1 Citricoccus zhacaiensis
GATCAAGGCCAAGCTCGTGCTGCAGCTACGGGCCGAGGGTCTGTCCGGCAGGGCGATCGCCGCGTCGCAGCAGATCTCGAGGAACAGTGTCGCTGAGGTGCTGGAGGCCGCCGATATGGCAGGGGTGCGGTGGGACGATATCGCTGACCGGTCCGATGCTGAGGTGTACGCGTTGTTGTTCCCCGGGCGTGGGGAACACGAGAGCGTCTTCGTTGAGCCGGATTGGGCCCGGGTGCATCGGGAGATGGCCCGGGTCGGGGTGACGATGAAGTTGCTGCACGGCGAATACGTGGACCAGTGCGCTCAGGATGGATCCCCGGCGATGGGCTATGACCGGTTCTGCAAGTTCTACCAGCGGCATGTGATGGTTACCGGGCTGGCTTCCAGGATCGGATACAAGGCCGGCCAGACGGTCGAGGTCGACTGGTCCGGTCCCACGATGCAGTTGCTCGATACGGCGACCGGCGAGTTGACCCGGGTCTATCTGTTCGTGGGGTGCCTGCCGTATAGCCGGTACTCCTTCGTCGAACCGACCCTGGACATGAAGCAGGACACCTGGCTACGGGCCCACGTGGGCATGTTCGAGTACTTCGGCGGCAGCGTGCCCAGGATTGTGCCGGACAACCTCAAGACCGGGGTGATCAAGCACCCCAAGGAGGGCGAGATCGTCCTCAACGACGCCTACCGGGAGATGGCCGCTCACTACTCGGCGGCCGTGCTGCCGGGCAGAATCCGGGCACCGAAGGACAAGGCTAGCGTGGAAAACACGGTCTGGCATATGGCGATGCGCGTCATCGCCGACCTCAGGGACCAACAGTTCGCCACGTTGGCCGAGCTCAAGGTGGCCGTCACCGACCGCGTTGACGCCTACAACGCCGAGCCGTTCCA
>NZ_BMLQ01000020.1 GCF_014645315.1 Citricoccus zhacaiensis
GCTCTATCTCGCTGGTATAGGGCTTCGCGTAGGCCCATTCAGCGGCGAGGGTGCGGTTGAATCTCTCGACCTTGCCGTTGGTCTGTGGCCGGTAAGGTTTGGTCTTTTTGTGCTTGACGCTCTCTCCGAGGGCGTCAGCGAAGGCGTGGGACCGATAGCAGGCGCCGTTATCGGTCATCACCGCGTTCACGGTGATCCCGAGGCCGGCGAAGAACGCGTTCGCGCGGGTCCAGAAGCCGGCGGCGGTTTCTTTGCGTTCGTCGTCGAGGATCTCCGAGTACGCGATGCGGGAGTGGTCGTCGACGGCGTGGTGCAGGTATCGGTAGCCGCGTGAGCCCGCCGCGCCGGCACGCGTCGCTTTTCCTCGGGCGAGGCCGGCAGCGCGGTCCTGCACGGATCCCTTCCCATGGACACGCCAGCCCCCGCCGTCCGGGATGCGGCCTTGCTTCTTGATGTCCACGTGGACGAGCTGGCCGGGCCTGTCGACCTCGTAGCGCACCGGTTTGGCTTTACGGACCGGCAGACCAGTGGCCTGGTCGATATTCGCCAGCTTCGGCATCCGATACCGGGCCAGCACCCTACCGACTGTCGAGCGATGCAACCGCAGGTGATAAGCGATCCGGTGTGGCCCCCATCGGCGCGTGAACCGCAACGCGACGATCCGCCGCTCGGTCTGGTGCGGCAGCCGGTTCGGCGAGGTCTGCGGCCTCGAGCTGCGATCGATCAACGGTAGCCCGGCCCGATATCGATCGGCCCATCGCTTCGCCGTTGCCGGTGAGCACTGGAAGCGCTCCGCCGCCCGACGCAACGGCCAGCCCTGATCGACAACGAGAACAGCAAGACGACGACGCCCCTCGGGCGTCAAGGGTGCG
>NZ_BMLQ01000021.1 GCF_014645315.1 Citricoccus zhacaiensis
TACTACGCGGCGGGAGGCACCCGGTGACCCGGATCGATACCGAGACCAAACGCAAGCTACGCGAGATGGGAGCCACCGCCCTGCTGGAGTCTCTCGAGGCCCGGGACGAGACCCTCATGCTGGGCCTGGGCTTCGAGGACCAGGTCAGGCTCGTCGTGGACGAGGCCCACACCTCCTTCACCCACGCCAAGGTCGAGGGCCTGATCCGGCGGGCCGGACTGCGCTACCCCAACGCCGACCTACGCCGGCTGGACCTGCTAACCGAGCGCGGCCTGGACCAAGGGGTGATCGCCCAGCTCGGAACCTGCTCGTTCATTGACCGTCAGCAGAACGTCGTCTTCCAGGGCTTCACCGGCTCCGGGAAGTCCTATCTGGGCTGCGCGCTGACCAAACAGGCCTGCCAGCACCGGATCCGGGCGCACTACATCCGGATGCCGGACCTGGCCGAGGCCTGGGCACTGGCGAAGGACAAGCCCCACGGGCAGCGGACGTTCTTGAAGAAATACGCCGCGTTCACCCTGCTGGTCATCGACGAGTGGTTGCTGGACCACCCCGATGAGGGCATGCGCAGCATGCTGCTGGAGCTGCTCGAGCGCCGGTATGGGAACACCTCGACGGTGTTCTGCACCCAGTACGCCCAGAAGGACTGGCACCAGCGACTTGGCTCCGGAGTCCACGCCGACGCCATCATGGACCGGATCGTGCACAACACCCTCTGGATCGAGACCGGCAGCTTCAACATGCGCGAACACACCGCGATGAACGGTCTCTAGAAACCGCCGTTGAGAGCCGGTGGCTCTGACCCCATCGGCCACCGGCTCTCAACGGC
>NZ_BMLQ01000022.1 GCF_014645315.1 Citricoccus zhacaiensis
GTGTTCTGGGTCGGGCTGCTGCTCGGCGCCTGGACCTTCGTGCCCGGTGCACTGCGCGGGCTGTTCACCCGCGGCCGGCTGGGCATCGGGCTGCTGATGACGATCAGCGCCATCGGCGCGGTGATCCTGGGCTACATCGAAGAGGCCGCCGCCCTGGCGTTTTTGTACTCCATCGCCGAGGCCCTGGAGGACAAGGCCATGGACCGGGCCCGGGCCGGGCTGCGCGCCCTGCTGAGCCTCGTGCCCGAGACCGCCACCATCCGCCAGGGCGCGGCCACGATCGACGTCGAGGCCAAGGACCTGCGGGTTGGGCAGGTGCTCGTGGTCCGGCCCGGGGAACGGGTCGCCACCGACGGGACCGTGCGCACCGGGCGCAGTTCCCTGGACACCTCCGCGATTACCGGGGAGTCCATCCCGGTCGAGGTTGGCCCCGGGGATGCGGTCTCGGCCGGGTCGATCAACACCTCCGGGGCCCTGGAGATTCAGGCCACCGCCGCCGGCACCGACAACTCCCTGACCACCATCGTGCACCTGGTCGAACAGGCCCAGGCCGAGAAAGGCCAACGGGCCCGGCTGGCCGATCGGATCGCGAAGCCCCTGGTGCCGGGGGTGCTGATCCTGGCCGTGCTCGTCGCGGCCCTGGGGTCCCTGTTCGGGGACCCGGAACTGTGGATCACCCGTGCCCTGGTGGTGCTGGTGGCCGCCTCGCCCTGCGCCCTGGCCATCGCCGTGCCGGTCACGGTGGTCTCGGCGATCGGCGC
>NZ_BMLQ01000023.1 GCF_014645315.1 Citricoccus zhacaiensis
GAAACGCGCCGGCTCCCGCGCCAGCGTCTTCGCCGCCGAGGAGCAGGCGCTGCTGCGCCCGTTGCCGGCCGTCTCCTATGAGATCAGCCGCTGGGTCTATGGCCGCCGGGTCGCGCGCAACGGGCACGTGGCCTTCGCCCGGAACTACTACTCGGTGCCCTACACACACGTCGGGTCCAAGGTCGACCTGCGGGTCACGGACACCATGCTGGAGGTCCACCACGGCCACCAGCGACTGGCCAGCCACCTCTTGCTGCCGGAGAACGTGGTGAACGAGTACCGCACCCATGACGCCGACCTGCCGGCCGGACCGAAGTACCGGCAGTGGGACCAACACCGAGTCAGAGAATGGGCCGGGCGCATCGGACCATCGACGGTGACCGTGGTGGACAGGGTCTTCGAATCCGTCCCGGTGGCCGAGCAGGGCCTGAATCCGGCGTTGGCGGTGTTGCGGCTGACGCGACGGTTCTCCGCCGAACGGGTGGAAGCGGCCTGCCAGATCGCGTTGGCCGGCCCGATCCGCTCCCCGCGGTATGCGCACCTGCGACCGATCCTGGACACCGGCCAAGACAGACCAGGAGCAATCACCGGCAGCTCTCCCGCAGGCCTGCCGGCGGAGGAGACCGGTGGCTACGTGCGTGGCGCTTCC